>NZ_JBCMUN010000009.1:0-673845 GCF_050467285.1 Paenibacillus oryzisoli
TGCCTTATCTTAATGACATTGACTGTGGAGTGTGTCTTTTTTCTTTTACAGTTGTGCAATGACTGATCGGGATTC
Organism: Paenibacillus oryzisoli; assembly: GCF_050467285.1. Lineage (GTDB taxonomy): Bacteria > Bacillota > Bacilli > Paenibacillales > NBRC-103111 > Paenibacillus_E > Paenibacillus_E oryzisoli_A. Next base: position 76 of record NZ_JBCMUN010000009.1, read on the forward strand.
CGTATTTCCTGCATAATGGACGCCACGCTTTCTCATAATAAGCAAGAAAAGGTTAGGCAAAATGAAAAGCGAGGTTGATTACGGGAATGACGAAACGGATCCTTCTGATTGCATGCAGCATTGCAGTTGTACTTGTACTAGGCTTTCAACTCAAGGACAAACTCCGTCAGCCAGCCGAGGAAACGTTCAGTTCCAATGAAATTCGCTATGGCGCTACAGGGACGGATGTGAATGAGCTGCAAGGCAGGCTTAAATTCATCGGTTTTTACAGCGGCTCGGTGGATGGTGATTTCGGATATAAAACTTTAACGGCAGTGAAACGGTTCCAAGGCGAATTCGGCATGAAAGTGGACGGAATTGTCGGTTCCAAAACGAAGTTGAAGCTGTGGGAAGCGACGAAAAACTGGAAGCCGACCGGCCCCAATATGGGCGAAGCGAAAAGCGGAAGCTCCGGAAGCGCGGCTGCAGGTGGCGGCGGAGCAGCTGCTTCTACGGCTAACGATAAACCCGCCAATCTGACGCCATCCAACAATCTAGGCTACTCCGAGCAGGATATTAACTTAATGGCCAATGCCGTGCACGGCGAGGCGCGCGGGGAGCCATACATCGGACAAGTAGCGGTGGCGGCAGTTATTTTGAATCGGGTCAAATCGGCCAGCTTCCCGAACACGATTTCGGGCGTTATTTTTCAGCCGGGTGCTTTCACAGCGGTAGCTGACGGCCAGATCTGGCTGACGCCGAACGAGTCGTCGAAGAAGGCTGTTAAAGACGCGCTGAACGGCTGGGACCCGACCGGCGGCTGCATCTATTATTTTAATCCGGCGACCGCCACGTCCAAATGGATCTGGAGCCGGACGCAAGTGAAGACCATCGGCAAACATATTTTCTGTATATAAAAACGAAGGAACATGGAGAAGGAACCGGCATTGGTTGCTTCTCCTCTTCGTATAGGAATATAATGGAACTAACTTAACAATAGAAGGGAGACCGACCTTTGGAGCCAAAATTTGAGCGCAGCACTTTGAAGCACATTCGCCTGCACGTTTTGCCCACGGATCGATTCAAAACGTTTGCCATCTCTGTATACATAGGCCGGCAGCTTGAAGAAGACACTGTGACCGGCACCGCGCTTACGCCATTTATTCTTCGCAGAGGTACGGCATCCTTGCCGGAGACGAAGCAGTTCCGCGAACATTTGGACGATTTGTACGGGGCGGGCTTCGGATTCGATATTTATAAGCGCGGCGATTATCAGATCGTGCAGTTGAAAATGGATATTATTAACGACCGTTTCGTCAAATCGGCGGATTCCCTGCTCAAGCAGGGGCTTGGGTTCGTCGGTGAAACGTTGACACGACCTGCGACAGAGAACGGACATTTCCGTCAAAAATACGTCGATGCGGAAAAGCAAACGCTTCAGAAGCGCATCGAATCCATCATTAACGATAAAATCCGTTATGCGGCCGAGCGCTGCATGGAGGAGATGTGCATCAATGAGCCGTATCGCCTCCATCCGTTAGGCAAAATTGAAGATTTGGCTCAGCTCAGCGCGGCAAGCTTGTTCGAGCAGTACCAGAACTGGCTACGCACGTCGCCGATGGATATTTATGTAGTCGGCAACACGACGCTCGCCGAAGTTGAAGGGATTGTGAAACAGGCGTTCGACATTGACCGCGACGCTGCTGCATCCTATGCGACCTCGGTACCGCGCGGCGCCTCCGGCGAAGTCAAAACGATCGTTGAGCGGCTCGACGTCAATCAAGGCAAGCTGAATATGGGGCTGCGGACCAATGTCTCCTACAAGGATGATCTATACCCAGTAGCGCTCATGTATAACGGCGTGCTAGGTGGGTATCCGCATTCGAAGCTGTTCACCAACGTACGCGAGAAAGCCAGCCTGGCGTACTATGCTTCATCCCGTTTTGACGGACATAAAGGCATCTTGACGATCCAATCCGGCATTGAGATGGCCAATTATGAGAAGGCGGTCGATATTATCCGGAAGCAGCTGAAAGCGATGGAAGATGGCGATATCACGGACATCGAGTGGGGACAGACGAGGGCGATGATCAGCAATCAGCTGCGGGAAATTCAGGACTCGGCGTTTGAAATGATTTCGTTTGATTTTAACGCGATTTTATCGGGGAAAGAGCGTACCGTTCCCGGCTTGATCGAAGCGATTGAGAAGGTCGATATTCCGGCGATCGCCGAGGCGGCGAAGCGGGTTCAGCTCGATACGATATACTTTTTACGGGATCAGAAGGGGGAGTAGGGCATGCAAACAATTCCATACGCGCAGCTGGGTGAAACCATTTATCATGAAGTGCTCGATAATGGCTTGCATGTGTTTGTTCTTCCGAAGGAAGGCTTTCAAAAAACGTACGCCACGTTTTCCACGAAGTACGGCTCGATTGACAATCATTTTCAGGTGGCAGGCAAGCCGGAAGTGCAGGTACCGGACGGCATTGCGCATTTTCTTGAGCATAAAATGTTTGAAGAGCCGGAGGGCGATATTTTCGCCACATTTGCTACGAATGGTGCCTCTGCAAATGCCTTCACCAGCTTTGATCGGACGGTATACCTGTTCTCGTCAACGGACCGTTATCTCGAAAATTTAACGACATTAATTAATTTTGTTCAGAATCCGTATTTTACCGACGAGAATGTGGAGAAAGAAAAAGGCATCATCGGCCAGGAAATCAAGATGTATGAGGATAATGCAGACTGGCGCAGCTATTACGGCCTGATTGAGGCTTTGTACGCCAAGCATCCGATTCATATCGATATTGCGGGGACAGTCGCTTCTATTTCGGAAATTACGAAGGAAACGCTTTATGAGTGCTACCACACATTTTACCATCCTAGCAATATGAGTTTGTTCGTTGTGGGCGGTGTGAATGCGGAAGAGGTAATTAACCTCATTAAACAAAATCAAGCCGCGAAAACATTCCCGCCACAGGGCGCGATCCAGCGCTTCTTTCCAGAGGAGCCTGCTCAGGTGAGAGAAGCGCAAAGGCTGATGCATTTGCCCGTTTCCATGCCCAAGTGCTTGATGGGCTTTAAAGAACAGCCGCCTGTCGAAACGGGGAAACCGCTTCTGGTCCGTGAACTGACGACGAAGCTGATGCTCGATATTCTATTCAGTTCCAGCTCGGATATTTATCAAAGCCTGTATGACGACCAGTTGATCACGGATAACTTCGGTCATGAATACAACTGCAGCGAAGGCTACGCCTTCTCGATTGTTGGCGGCGATACGAAAGATCCGGAAGGGCTGATTGCCCGAATCCGCGAAGAAGTGGAGCAGCGCAAAGCGGCGGGCGTGGATCCGATCGCTTTCGAACGGAGCCGCAAGAAGAAAATCGGCAATTTCCTCCGCATGATGAATTCCCCTGAATCCATTGCCAATGAGTATACGAAGTATCGGTTCAGAGGCATTGATTTATTCGATATTTTGCCGGCATATGAACAAATAACATTAGAAGATGTGAACGCGCGTTTCCGCGAACATTTTGACTGGTCGAAGCTTGCCGTTTCCATCATTCGGAGCCGCGAATAGCAGGTATGACGAATAAACCGTTTCACGAGCAAACGGTGTTGATTACGGGAGCCAGCAGGGGAATTGGCGCCGCAATCGCGCAGCGTTTTGCCGCGGAGGGCATGCAGATCGTTATTCATTATCGGGAATCGCATGAGGCGGCCAATGAAGTGGCTCGGGCTTGCATGAAAAAAGGCGCCAAAGTGCTGACCGTTTCCGCCGATATGCAGTCTCGGGATCAGATTCTCAAGATGCGCGACAAATTGGAGCAGATGGGGATGGTGCCGGACATCGTCGTGAATAATGCTGGCATTTCTCATTATGGATTGTTGACCGACATTTCCGAAGATGATTGGGATTATGTGATGAATGTGAACCTGAAAGGCGTGTTTCTCTGCTCTCAGGCGTTTGTCCCGGCGATGATTTCGCAGAAGTTTGGGCGCATCATTAACGTCTCTTCCATCTGGGGCATATCCGGCGCGTCCTGCGAAGTTGCCTATTCTACAGCCAAAGGCGGACTTAACGCATTTACCAAGGCGCTTGCCAAGGAATTGGCCCCGTCCGGCGTCACGGTGAACGCGGTCGCCCCCGGCGCGGTGGAGACGGATATGATGGCCGGTTTTCACGCTGATGAGAAAGTCGCGATTGAGAATGAGATTCCTGTCGGCCGCTTTGGGATGCCGGAAGAAGTCGCTTCGCTCGTGTACTTCCTGGCCCTGCCGGAGTCGGGCTATATCACAGGTCAAATCATTAGCCCCAATGGCGGCTGGCTGACTTGATTCTTATATTTTGCCATTCCTGCATTCATGGACGCATCGCATAATTGAGGCTTGAGAAGCGCATATTACTTTTTGTAATGACCATTTCTCATAACTCAAAGGAGGCTTCTTACAATGGCAACTGTACTTAAAGTGTTCGACAAATGGAAAGAATTTTTGGCTGAACGCGTGAGTCAGGCTGGGCATGCAGGAATGAATGAGGAAACGATCTCTAAGCTCGCATTTCAGATCGGCGAGTTTCTATCGAACAAAGTAGATCCGGAAAATGAACAGGAACGTTTACTTAAAGAGTTGTGGGATGCTGGCGATGAGCAAGAGAAGCAGACAATCGCCCGCCTCATGGTAAAATTAGTAGACAAAGGTTAATTACCGTTTTACAATTTAATCAGGTATAATGGGAAAGCCTCCTTTTCGGAGGCTTTTGCATGCTTTCATAGCAAAGAAAGGATTAACGACAGGTATGCGTACGCTTCGAAACGGAATGGTCATTATTTTACTTATCTGCTTGCTTGCCGGCTGTACAAGCCGCGGTATTCCAACAATCCAGCAAGACATGCTTGATCGAAAAATATCGGTGCTGATGCTTTCAAGCGCTGAACTCCCAGACGCGGCGAAACAATCGATTGAGCAAGGTTTGCTAAAATGGCGGGATCAAAGCATGATCGCGTATGATTGGGTAAAGGACTTGCAAACGGTGGATGCCGGGGCAGAGGCCAAATTGAAAACGGCTTCGTACGATTATATATATGTGGCAGGCAATAGCTTGTTCTCATCCGCGGCGGTTTGGATGCAGGCTAACCCGACCGCAGGGAAGTGGACCTTTCTGCAGAGCGAGCCTGATGCAGCCAATCAAGGTGCCGCAATTGCCGACAAAGCGGCACTGCTGCAAGTAGATACGGCTCAAATTGAGACGATGAAAACGACTTGGGTTCAAAGCCTGCTGGACCAACAGACGCCGATCGAATGGGTCACAAAGGCCGAGCGGCCAATTCCTTCCGCATGGGCGCCTTCCGAAGAGAGCGATCATATTGTATTGCTGGACAATAACCCGCAATGGTTTCAGCAGCTTGCTTTTCAAGTGAATCAGCATCATGCGAAATGGGCCATTTTCTATACGCCCGCTGAAGAAGCTCAGATTCAGAAAGCCAAGACGCTCGGCATTTCCGTAATGGATTTGACGGCAGGCCTATCCGCGAATTTGAGTTGGGATGACATTTTAGCGAATCGGTTAGGGGTTATGACCAATCACAGTTGGCAAACAGGAGTTCAAAATTACAATTTGCAAGAGCTAAAAGAACTAAAAATGAAATAATCCGGCTTGTCCTTTCAGGTTAAGAAGGATATTGATGAATTTTGTAGAAATGTTTAAGATACGCAGATTAGTCGCTGTTCATGCGGCATACAACTGAATGAGGTGGAATACGTGGACGTTAAAGAATGGTACATGGAATACAAAATTCACAAAAACCGGCCGGGTCTCCTGGGGGACATTGCTTCCCTGATGGGGATGCTGGATATTAATATTGTGACGATTAACGGGGTTGAGGATCGCACGCGCGGCATGCTTTTGCAGACCAACGATGAAGAAAAAATTGACTTAATGGGTAAAATGCTAAAAAAAGTAGATAATATTACTATTACTGCTTTAAGACCGCCCAAATTAGTGGATATTTTGGCTGTACGCCATGGCCGCTACATCGAGCGCGACTCCGACGACCGCAAAACTTTCCGTTTTACGCGCGATGAATTGGGGCTTCTCGTCGATTTTCTGGGTGAAGTCTTTAAACGTGAAGGCAATCAGGTTATTGGTCTGCGCGGGATGCCGCGTGTCGGCAAGACGGAATCCATCATCGCCGGCAGTGTCTGCGCCAATAAGCGTTGGACGTTCGTGTCGTCCACGCTGCTCAGACAAACGGTCCGCAGCCAGCTTTCCGAGGATGAAATGGCGCCTAACAACGTTTACATTATCGATGGTATCGTTTCCACCATTCGTTCCAACGAGAAGCACTACGGGCTGCTGCAAGACATTATGTCGATGCCGTCGACGAAAGTGATCGAGCACCCCGATATTTTTATCCGTGAATCCGAATATACGTATAGTCACTTCGATTATATTATTGAACTGCGGAACAATCCGGATGAAGAAATCAATTACGATTCGTTCACGTATACATCTGAACCTTTTTAGGGGATGTATCGTCCATTTACGAGGATATTCTTCTTGATGAGGAGGTGACCATGTGTCTGCTGACTTAGGGTACATACTGCGTAAGACCAGGCTGGAAAAAAAGATGTCGCTCGACGAGCTGCAAGAAGTGACGAAGATTCGCAAACGGTACTTGGAAGCGATTGAAGAGGGGAACTACAAGGTTCTTCCGGGAAGCTTTTATGTGCGGGCGTTTATTAAAAGCTACGCGGAAGCACTTGGGCTGGATCCAACAGAAGTCTTGAGCATGTATCAATCGACGAATCCAACGCCTGTTGTGGAGAAACCTGCTGTTGAAGCCATCCGGCCAAACCGTTCGAGCGTTCATAATACCGAGAAATTGAGCAGATGGGCCTCCAGTCTAATGTTTGTGTGCTTCATTTTGCTGATTTTCGGGATTGTGTATTACTACACGTATAAAAATTATAAGGGGACTCCGGCTGACGAAACGCCTTCACAAACCTCGACATCGCGCATTACGGATTCAACGAATCCGAATTCCTCCCCCGGCACGTCGGTGAACGCGACTGGGGCGAACAATCCGTCTCCGATTGTCTCCGCAACGCCAACGCCTGCTCCGACGCCGACCCCGCCGGCCGTTCAAGTAAAATTTACTACGGCGGATAAAGGCGTTGACAACTATGCGGTAACAGGAGCGCCTAAGCTAAGCATTCAAATGACAATTACCGGTCCCTGCTGGATTCGAATCGATGCGGTTAAAGGTGACGGTAGCAAAGAAATGCTGAGACAGAAGCTGTATAACGCCGGAGATACGGATACGTTCGAACTGGATAACTCGGCTTACTTGAATGTAGGAGCGGCAAGCGCGCTGCAGTTGAATGTCAACGGAACGCTTGTTCCAGTCGGCGATACGCCGAATCCGAAGCGGCTGCAGCTGAACCTGCAGAAAAGCTAGCTTTTTGACGCTTCCTGCGCTTTCCCCGGAAATAAAAATGAGGCTGGGAAATATTCGCGTGCATGCACCGGATATTTCCTTTTTTATGCGTTCTTGCTATAATGCAAGAAGTAATTTGAAGGAAAGGGTGTTCGTGAGAGATGAGTTCAGAAAGCTCTTTTGATATTGTTTCCAAGGTGGACATGCAGGAACTGAACAATGCGATCCAGCAAGCGGAGAAGGAAATGCTGAATCGTTTTGATTTTAAAGGGAGTAAGAGCTCCATCAAGTTGGAGAAGGATCAGCTCGTGGTCGTTTCTGACGATGAATTCAAGCTCCAGAACGTACTGGACATTTTGCATGCCAAAATGACCAAGCGCGGAATCTCTATCAAGAATCTCGATTATTCCAAAGTGGAACCTGCGTCTGGACAGACCGTCCGCCAAAAAATCAGCTTAAAGCAAGGCGTCGATCAAGAGAACGCCAAGAAGATCAACATTTTGATCCGTGATTCCAAGCTCAAAGTCAAATCGCAAATTCAAGGTGACCAAATTCGTGTCACTGGCAAAAGCAGAGACGATCTTCAAGCCATTATCGCCTTGCTGCGGAAAGCGGAAATCCCGCTCGACCTGCAGTTTGTCAACTTGAAATAATCCAAAGTCCCCCTATGGAAGTAGGGGGCTTTTACTTTTTGACACCCCATAGGGCATGTATTATACTGATAGGTAGCGTTCGAGGACTATTGGAGGTTGTTTTATTCATGACAGAGAAGGTAAAAGTTGTTACGCTCGGGTGCGAGAAGAACCTGGTCGACTCCGAGATTATGTCAGGGCTGATTCATGGCCGCGGCTACCAACTGGTTGATAATAAAGAAGAGGCTACGGTCATTATCGTAAACACTTGCGGGTTTATCGATGCGGCCAAGGAAGAGTCGGTCAATACCATTTTGGATATGGCTGAACTTAAACAGACCGCCAATTTGAAGGCGTTGATCGTTTCCGGTTGTTTGACGCAGCGTTACAAACAGCAACTAATGGATGAAATGCCGGAGATCGATGGCATTGTCGGTACCGGTGATTTTGATAAAATCAATCATATCGTGGATGAAGCGCTGCGTGGCAAGAAACCGGTTCTGATTGGGAATCCGGTATTTAACTATGACGCGGATCTGCCGCGCCTCGTGACGACACCGCGTTATACGGCTTATGTGAAAATTGCGGAAGGCTGCGACAATGCGTGTACGTTCTGCTCGATCCCGATTATGCGGGGAGCTTTCAAGAGCCGGACCATCGAGTCGATCGTAGCGGAAGTCGCAAATCTGGCGGCGCAGGGCGTGAAAGAAGTCAGCCTGATTGCGCAGGACTCCACGAATTACGGAACGGATTTGTTTGAGGGCCGCTTCATGCTTCCTACTTTGCTGAATAAAGTGAGCGAAGTGGAGGGCATCGAGTGGGTGCGTCTGCACTATGCGTATCCAGGCTTCTTCAGCGATGAACTGATCGAAGTGATGGCGAACAATCCAAAGGTTTGCAAGTATATCGATATGCCGCTGCAACACAGCGAAGATTCGATTTTGAAAAGGATGCGCAGACCGGGGCGTCAAAAGGATACCCGCGAATTGGTTCGTAAAATCCGTGAGGCTATTCCGGACGTTGCGCTTCGCACGTCCTTGATCGTCGGTTTCCCTGGCGAAACAGAGGAAGATTTTGAGAATCTGAAAGAATTCGTTCGCGAGATGCAATTTGATCGCCTTGGCGTGTTCGCGTATTCCCAAGAGGACGACACGCCTGCATCGCGTCTGCCGAATCAGGTGCCGGACGAAGTCAAAGAATATCGCGCGAATGTTATCATGGAAATTCAGCGCGAGATTTCCAATCTCCGCGGCGGCCGCCGCATCGGTCAAGAAATTGATGTCTTGATCGAGCGTTATGACGGAAGAAGCGACGTTTATGTTGGTCGTTCGCAATTCGATGCACCGGAAATCGACGGCGAAGTCTTCGTCTCGAATGCCAAACTGAACATTGGCGAGCTGGCGAGAGTCCGCGTTACCCATTCCTATGAGTTCGATTTGTCCGGGGAGGTCATTGCATGAATCTGGCCAACCGCATCACCGTAGCGAGAATTTTATTAGTGCCGATCATCATGTTTTTTCTGTTGGTGAAGGTGAAATTCCCACATATACGGATAGAGGAATTCAGCATCACGTATAATCAAATTATTGCCGCTTTAATTTTCATTATTGCGGCGAGCACAGACAGTTTGGACGGCTATATTGCCAGAAAACGCAATCTCGTTACGAATTTGGGCAAGCTGCTTGATCCCTTGGCGGACAAGCTGCTTGTCACGGCCGTGCTCGTCTCGTTGGTGGAAATGGACAAAGTGGATGCCTGGATTGTCATTGTCATCATCAGCAGGGAGTGGGCCGTTACTGGTCTGCGGCAAATCGCCCTGCTCGAAGGAACCGTTATGGCGGCCAGCAAGTGGGGGAAAGCGAAGACCGCAGCGCAAATTACTGCGATTATCGCCCTGCTGATCAATAATTTTCCGTTTACGTTCCTTGATTTTCCTTTTGATGTGATTGCCAGCTGGGCGGCAGCCATTATTACGGTTTATTCCGGTATTGAATATTTCGTTAAGAATAAGCATGTTATTGATTTTACAGATAAGCAGTAGTACATAGGGAGCTTATCGAAAACACTGCCCGCAGTTTTAGACAAAGCCTCCGGGCTTCACGGAGATTTGTCTGAAACATAGCGTTACTTGGTTTCGGAAAGTTTCCATAGATGCCTCTAATCACGGCCGCACCATGCTGGCCTGATTGGAGGTTTTCTCACTTTGAGGGGGAGATGGTACGTATGAAGGCGGAGATTATTGCTGTAGGAACGGAACTGCTGCTGGGACAGATTGTGAACACGAATGCGCAATTTCTGGCGCAGGAATGCGCGGCGCTGGGCATCAACGTATACTTTCAGACGGTTGTCGGCGATAACGAGCAGCGGCTGACGGACAGCTTGAAGCTGGCGGCTTCAAGGGCCGATGTTGTGATCTGCACAGGCGGTCTTGGACCGACCCAGGATGACCTCACGAAGGATGTGCTGGCGGCTTATGCAGGCTGTAAATTAATCTTACACGAGCCCTCCATGGGGGCGATTGAAGATTTGTTCGCCTCCCGAGGCATCCATATGGTGGAAAGCAATCGCCGGCAAGCGCTCATGCTGGAAGGCAGCACGCCGCTGCCCAATGACGCCGGCCTTGCCGTTGGGAATGCGATAACGATTGAGGGGACACATTTTGTTCTGCTGCCCGGCCCTCCCAAAGAAATGAAGCCGATGTTTACGAACTATGCGGCCAAATGGTTAAGTACGTTAATGAATGAGCAAGTGCCTCTCTACTCTAAAATGCTGAAGTTTGCCGGTATCGGGGAGTCGACGCTGGAGCATCAGCTGCTGGACCTGATTCAGACGCAAACGAATCCGACCATCGCCCCTTATGCCAAAGAAGGCGAAGTGGCGATCCGTCTAACGACCCGGGCGCATACGGCGGAAGAAGGCGAGGCGTTGATGGCGCCGACGATGCAAGAGATTCAGGGCCGTGTTGGCGAGTACCTCTACGCCGTTCAGGATGTGCCGCTGGAGGCTGTAATCGTGCAGAGGCTGACGGAGACCAAGCGAACGTTAAGCGTCGCAGAGAGCTGCACAGGAGGTCTGCTCAGCGATCTTATTACCGGAGTCTCGGGCAGTTCGCAGCCGTTTCTCGGCGGCATTATTTGTTACACGAATCAAGTGAAGCACGGCTTGCTCGGCGTTCCCATGGACGTTCTAGAGGGAGAAGGAGCTCCTGGGGCTGTCAGTCGGGAGACGGCGGCTCTCCTGGCTGAGGGGCTGCTGCGCACGCTAGGAAGCGACTTTGGCATCTCTGTGACGGGGGTGGCCGGGCCGAATCCGTCGGAGGGGAAGCCGGTCGGGCTTGTGTATGTCGGCTTGGCACAGAAGGGCAAGGAGACGCAGGTGTTCACGCTGCAGCCCTCGGGCAGCCGGGGCATGATCAAGCTGCGGGCCGCTAAAAGCGCACTCTACCAATTATGGAAGCAGTTGAAAGAAAACTAGATTTCCAGTATAATGGGAAATATGTTGACGGAAGAACCGCGGCAAAGCGATAACTTTGTTGCGGTTCTTCGTTTGTTCGCAGAAAAACGAATGTATGTTCGAAAAAATGCTTGGCAAACGGACCAAAACAAGTTATCATATACCTATAATGATAGAAGGAAGTGGTCGTTTTGTCAGATCGTCGTGCCGCATTAGATAACGCATTACGTCAAATTGAGAAGCAATTCGGTAAAGGCTCCATCATGAAGCTCGGGGAATCAACGCACATGCAGGTTGAAACCATTTCATCGGGAGCGTTGGCACTTGATATAGCGCTAGGAATCGGCGGATTCCCGCGCGGAAGAATTATTGAAGTTTATGGACCGGAGTCTTCCGGTAAAACAACTGTCGCTTTGCATGCAATCGCAGAAGTGCAAAAGGTTGGCGGACAAGCCGCGTTTATCGACGCTGAGCACGCGCTTGATCCTTTATATGCCAGCAAGCTGGGCATTAACATCGACGAGCTGCTGCTTTCCCAACCGGATACTGGCGAGCAGGCGCTTGAAATCGCCGAAGCGCTCGTGCGCAGCGGCGCGGTGGACATTATCGTTATTGACTCCGTCGCAGCGCTCGTTCCGAAAGCGGAAATTGAAGGCGACATGGGGGATTCCCACGTTGGTTTGCAAGCACGTCTGATGTCTCAGGCACTGCGTAAGCTGTCCGGTGCCATTAACAAATCCAAAGTTATTGCCATCTTTATTAACCAGCTGCGTGAGAAAGTCGGCGTCATGTTCGGCAATCCGGAGACAACGCCTGGCGGACGCGCATTGAAATTCTACTCTTCCGTTCGTTTGGATGTTCGCCGCGTCGAGACGATCAAACAAGGCAACGATATGGTAGGGAATCGCACGCGCATTAAAGTTGTGAAGAATAAAGTCGCACCTCCGTTCAAGCAAGCGGAAGTCGACATTATGTACGGCGAGGGGATTTCTCGCGAAGGCAGTATTGTCGACATTGCGACAGAAATGGATATTATTAATAAAAGCGGCGCTTGGTATTCGTTTGAAGGCGAACGCTTAGGTCAAGGACGCGAGAATGCAAAGCAATTCTTGAAAGAGAACAAAGCGATCTCCGATACAATCGAAGGCAAAATTCGCGAAAACAGCAATTTGATTAAAGTCGTCGGCCCGAACGTTGATGAGGAAGATGATGAAGTGGAATTAGAACTTGAATAAGTGAAGTTGAGTCAAGAAGCACCTGACACCTTGTGTGGAGGTGCTTCTTTTTTGAATGGAGCGAATATACAATGAGTGAGGAACAGCCACGAGTACTTGTCATTACCAAGGTAGAGAAGCAGCAGCGCGGCAAGCATCGTTACAATATATTTTTAAACGAAGAATATGCATTTTCTGTACATGAAGATATTTTAGTGAAGCATCGCTTGAATAAAGGCGAGACATTGTTCCAAGAACAACTGCAAGCGATTATGCAGGATGAAGAGCGGAATTTGGGCTATGTGAAAGCGCTGCATATGGTCGGGAGGAGACCCCATTCCTTGGCCGAAGTGAAGCGGAAGCTCAAGGTGAAGGGCTTTGAGCCGGACATCGTTTCGTGGGTAGCGGATAAACTGATCGAACAAAACTACATTAACGATGAACAATACGCGAAGATGCTTACGGATCATCGCGTCGTCTCGCAGAAGAAGGGCAGGAATCTCATCCGGCAGGAACTGCAGCAGAAGGGGATTCACAAGGATGTGGTGAAAGAAACCATCGGATCGATCAATCCGGAGGATGAATACGCCGCTGCCTTCAAGATTGCGCAGACGAAATGGAAACAGACTTCCGGCAAAACGTTGGATCGCAAACGAAAAACCGCTGCGTTTCTCATGCGAAGAGGGTATATGGGCACTCTCGTGCAGAAAGTGTTAAATGAGCTCAGTCAAGGCACGGAGGACGACGAGATAGATTTCGCCGATGAACATGATTCTGGCGATTTTTATTAATGGAATTAAATAATTGGCATTTAATTAATGCCATTAATGAAAATTAAAGGACAGCAAAATGGCTCTCACTTGGACATTCGCTTGACAAGCTTCTTCGACAAAAGCTAAAATAACAATGTATATTTTCATAATGTAATCAAAATCATACTATTTTCATTGATTTTGAGCTGACAGCTGTAAAAATCGCCAATTTTTGCACTGTTAATTATGGACAATTAGCACGCTTACGTCTATTGGGACGATCGTGCGCATTCCTTTAAAAGCCATACTCCGCAGCATTTGGGGTATGTACGACTAGCCAAACAATTGAAAATCGGAGTAAAGAACCGAAGGGTATCCCAAGCTCACACCTTGGAGAAACCAACGAGGAGGTGAACAAGATGACGATCGTCTGGATCGCGATCATTCTCATTGTTGGGGCTGCATGCTTAGGGATTGGTTATTTTATCCGAAAATCTCTTGCAGAAGCGAAAATTTCCAGTGCTGAGACAGCCGCTGAGCAGATCATTGAAGCTGCAAAGAAGGAAGCCGATGCGCTGAAAAAGGAAACGGTTCTGGAAGCCAAGGACGAAGTGCACAAACTGCGGACCGAAGCTGAAAAAGACATTCGTGAGCGTCGTAACGAAATTCAACGACAAGAACGGCGACTGTTGCAAAAAGAGGAATCCCTGGATAAAAAATTAGAATCCCTTGAGCGCAAAGAAGAGTTGGTTGCCAACAAGGAGAAGCGGATCGAAGAAACACAATCACAAATTGATCAGCTTTATAAAACACAAGTCACAGAGCTTGAACGCATTTCCGGTTTGACGATGGAAGAAGCGAAATCGATCATTCTTACCAATGTAGAACAGGAAGTACGTCACGAAACGGCTCAGCTTATTAAAGAGATTGAGCACCAGGCGAAAGAAGACGGAGAGAAGAAGGCACGCGAAATTATCACACTCGCTATTCAGCGTTGTGCGGCAGATCACGTAGCTGAAACGACCGTTTCCGTCGTCTCGTTGCCTAACGAAGAAATGAAAGGCCGGATTATCGGTCGTGAAGGAAGAAATATCCGTGCATTGGAAACATTGACGGGCATCGATCTCATTATCGACGATACACCGGAAGCCGTTATTCTATCGGGCTTTGATCCGATTCGCCGCGAGATTGCCCGCACATCCCTCGAGAAACTCGTCGCTGATGGTCGTATTCATCCGGCGCGCATTGAAGAGATGGTGGAGAAATCCCGCAAAGAAGTGGACGAGCGGATCCGCGAATACGGTGAACAAGCGACCTTTGAAGTTGGTGTTCACGGTCTACACCCCGACTTGATTAAGATTCTTGGACGTCTAAAGTTCAGAACAAGTTACGGTCAAAACGTATTGAAGCATTCTATGGAAGTGGCTTACCTGGCCGGATTAATGGCTGGAGAGCTCGGGGTAGACGTAACTTTGGCGAAACGTGCCGGGCTGCTTCATGACATCGGTAAGGCGTTAGACCACGAAGTAGAAGGTTCACACGTAGAAATCGGTGTGGAAATCGGCAAGAAATACAAAGAGCATCCGGTCGTTATTAATAGTATCGCCTCCCACCACGGCGATGTGGAAGCAACGTCGGTTATCGCGATGCTGGTTGGCGCTGCAGACGCTTTATCTGCTGCAAGACCTGGCGCACGCCGCGAGACGCTGGAGACGTACATTAAGCGTCTGGAGAAGCTGGAAGAGATCTCAGAGTCCTTCGACGGTGTCGAGAAGTCCTACGCGATTCAAGCAGGCCGCGAGGTTCGCGTTATGGTTCAGCCGGAGAAAGTGGACGATACGGAAGCATTCCGTCTAGCTCGAGATATTACGAAGAAAATCGAGGGTGAACTCGATTATCCGGGACATATTAAGGTTACGGTCATTCGCGAAACAAGAGCAGTCGAATATGCGAAATAAGTAACGGATGGGAAAAGTGGCTGACAAGGCCACTTTTCCTTATTTTTTCTCACTAAAGGAGTTAACCAAGACGTTATGAGAATTGTATTTATCGGAGACATTGTTGGATCAGTAGGAAGAAAAGCGCTCAAGAATATGATGCCGCGGCTAAAACAGAAGTACCCTAATGCGGTCTTTATTGCCAATGGAGAGAACGCGGCGGCGGGCAAAGGCATCACCTCTGCGATTGCCAAAGAGATCTATGAGATGGGGATTCAGGCGATGACGATGGGGAATCACACATGGGATCAGAAAGAGATTTTTGATTTCATCGATCGCGACGATAAAATGGTGCGTCCTGCGAACTTTCCGCCGGGGACGCCTGGGAGAGGCCACACAGTTATTAAGGTGAAGGATCAGGAGATTTTGATCATTAATCTACAGGGTAGAACCTTCTTGCCGCCGATCGATTGCCCGTTCCGGAAAGTCGATGAGATTCTGGATCAAGATAAAAAGAAACACAAATTCGTATTCGTTGATTTTCATGCGGAAGCGACCTCAGAGAAGATCGCCATGGGCTGGCACCTGGACGGCCGCGTGTCTGCCGTGGTGGGGACGCATACGCACGTCCAGACGAACGACAACCGTGTTCTGCCTGGCGGTACGGCTTACGTGACCGATGTGGGCATGGTAGGGCCGCGTGACGGCATTCTTGGCGTTGAGCGTAATGCCGTGCTGCAGAAGTTTAAGACGCAGCTCCCCGTTCGTTTTGTGACGGATGAGGGGAAATGGCATTTCCATGCGGTAGCGATTGAACTGAACGACGATACCGGTATGGCGAAGGATATTCAGCTCATCCGTTATGATGAAGATCATGTTTTTTTCGAATAAGTGATGGATAGATAAGATATGGATAAAGTAGCATGTTTAGTCAAGCTCGAGAATATGATGGGTAATGGAATCTAACCATCATTCCCGAGGAGGTACTATTCATGGATGTATTAAAAGTTTCAGCAAAATCTAATCCAAACTCCGTAGCAGGTGCGTTGGCGGGCGTTTTGCGCGAGCGTGGAGCAGCTGAGCTTCAAGCGATTGGCGCAGGCGCGTTAAACCAAGCTATCAAAGCAGTAGCGATCGCAAGAGGGTTTGTCGCACCTAGCGGAGTCGACTTAATTTGTGTACCGGCCTTTACGGATATTGTGATTGATGGCGAGGACCGTACCGCGATTAAATTGATTGTCGAGCCGCGATGACTCTTCTTCTACATATAAGAGATGCGCAGTAGATAGCCTGATGACCTGCAAGGGATTGAATCGTATACACACGCAAATGAAACCTCTGTTATAGAGGTTTTTGTGTTGTTTGGACATCGATAAGGAGGCGGGTAAGATGAGAGTCGTGGATGCTCACTGTGATGCCCTGACCAAGCTGGCACTTAACGAGAGGTTGGATTTTGATAGAGAACAAGAGGAACTGGACGTCTGCTATCCAAGACTTCGCCAAGCCGGCGTGAAAGTCCAGCTGTTTGCCATGTATTTGTCGGAGTCGATTCGAAACCCGGGCTTTGATCATATTTTACGTATGATAGATGTCTTTTATCGAAAAATCGCGCGTCACCCGCATATGCAGGTCATTCGTACGTCTGAGGATTGGCTGGAAGTAGAGACGTCATCCAAGATAGGGGCTATGCTTACCTTGGAAGGGTTGGATGCGCTAGGGGGCAATTTGACTTATATCCGGCTGCTTCACGAGATGGGCGTAAGAGCGATCGGACTGACGTGGAACTATGCAAATTGGGCGGCTGACGGCGTCATGGAGCCGCGAAACGGCGGATTCACAAGAAAAGGAAGAGGGATGTTAAAAGAATTAGAAACTTTGGGCATAATAGTCGATGTATCTCATCTCTCTGTCGCCGCTTTTTGGGAGCTGACGAACGTATATCCAAAGCCTTTCATAGCTTCACATTCCAATACGCAGGCCCATTGCGCTCATCCAAGAAATTTATCGGATGACCAGATCAAAGCTATCATCGCATGTAAGGGAATGATGGGTCTCACGTTCGTGCCTTACTTTGTGGAGAGCGGGAAAGAGCGTGTCCCGATTTCTGCGCTGCTGAATCACATCGATCATGTGTGTGCACTTGGAGGAGAGCAGCATGTAGGCTTTGGCTCCGACTTTGACGGGATTGAGCAGTGGATGGTAAATCTTCGGCACACCGGCAATTACGCAAATATTCGGGAAGCGTTAAGTAAAAGCTATACGGAGACCCAGGTTGAATCGTTTTTGTACGGAAATTGGCGCCGTTTTATGGTCGCTAACCTTCCGAGATGCAAAAAAGCCGATCAATCTAACTTTGATATGGATACAATCTAAAAAAGCTATCTTTGAAATGGTTGAAAACACTTGCATTTTAGTTAGCGAAGGCATAGAATTTGTGTGATGGTGAAAGGAAATTTTTATTGATCTTCTTTACTTACTATAGGAATGGTGTAGTTCAAGTGTCTTCATGCAGCTACAATCAAAAGGAGTGGACGTACGGTGATTAGTCAGTTATCTTGGAAAATCGGAGGTCAGCAGGGGGAAGGGGTCGAATCAACAGACCGTATTTTCTCTACTGCATTGAACCGTCTCGGTTATTATTTGTATGGGTACCGTCATTTCTCTTCGCGGATTAAGGGGGGGCATACAAATAACAAGATTCGCATCAGCACCAAACCGATTCGCGCAATTTCAGATGATTTGGACATTCTGGTAGCTTTCGACCAAGAAAGTATCGATTTCAATGCACATGAGCTTCGTGACAATGGTGTCATCGTTGCGGATGCTAAATTTAACCCGGTATTGCCGGAAGGTATTAAAGCTAGACTATTTCCTGTGCCGATTACGGCAATTGCGGAGGAATTAGGTACTTCCCTATTTAAGAACATGGCTGCGTCAGGCGCTTCTTGGGCTTTGCTTGGTTTGCCGCTTGACGTGTTTAATAAAGCAGTAGAAGAAGAGTTCGGCCGTAAAGGCGCAGCAGTTGTTGAGAAAAACATCGAGGCTGTCCGTAAAGGTGCTGAATCCGTATTGGAACTTGCTGGCGGACCTATCGCTGACTTCCAATTGGAACCGGCTGACGGCAAACAAAAGCTGTTCATGATCGGTAACGATGCGATCGCGCTTGGAGCTGTAGCTGCAGGTTGCCGTTTCATGCCTGCTTATCCGATTACACCTGCTTCCGAGGTTATGGAATACTTGATCAAAGCTCTTCCTAAATTCGGCGGTACAGTTATTCAAACCGAAGACGAAATCGCAGCTTGCACCATGGCAATCGGCGCAAACTACGCTGGCGCTCGTGCACTGACAGCTTCCGCGGGTCCTGGTCTTTCCTTGATGATGGAAGCGATCGGCCTTGCCGGTATGACAGAAACGCCGGTTGTTATCGTGGATACGCAGCGCGGTGGTCCAAGTACAGGTCTTCCTACGAAACAAGAACAATCCGACTTGAACGCAATGGTATACGGAACACACGGTGAAATTCCAAAAATCGTTCTTTCCCCAAGCACGATCGAAGAGTGCTTCTATGATACGATCGAAGCGTTCAACTTGGCTGAGCAATACCAATGCCCGGTTATTTTGATGACGGACCTTCAACTTTCCTTGGGTAAACAATCCGCAGAAATGCTGGACTACAACCGTATCGTGATCGATCGCGGCGCCCTGGTGACAGAAGCGCCTGAGCTAGAAGCGAATCAACTTTTCAAACGTTACGAATTTACAGCTAACGGCGTTTCGCCGCGTGTAATTCCAGGCGTGAAACATGGTCTGCACCATGTAACAGGCGTTGAGCACGACCAAACAGGCCGTCCGTCCGAGAGCACGGATAACCGTCAAAAAATGATGGATAAACGTCTTGAGAAGCTGAAACACATCCAAGTGACGGATGCCGTTAAAGTGGATGCTCCGAACGAAAACCCAGACATTTTGATCATTGGTATGGGTTCCACCGGCGGTACAATTGATGAAGCTAGAAGCCGCGTTGCAGCAGAAGGCATTACAACCAACCATGCGACCGTTCGTTTGATTCACCCGTTCCCAGCTGAACAATTGCGACCATATGTTGAGAAAGCGAAGACAGTTATCGTTGTCGAAAACAATGCAACAGGTCAACTCGCTGATCAAATTAAACTGCATGTCGGTCATGCAGATAAAATCAAGAACATGCTGAAATACAACGGCAATCCGTTCTTGCCAGCAGAAATTGAACAAAAAATTAAGGAGTTGACCCTAGCATGGCAACGTTAAAAGATTTTCGCAACAATGTGAAGCCGAACTGGTGTCCAGGATGCGGAGACTTCTCCGTACAAGCGGCGATTCAAAGAGCAGCAGCAAATGTTGGTCTGGAGCCTGAGGGCTTGGCAATCGTTTCCGGTATCGGTTGCTCCGGTCGTATTTCCGGTTACATCAATGCGTACGGTTTCCACGGTATTCACGGAAGATCTCTGCCAATCGCACAAGGCGTGAAAATGGCGAATCGCGAATTGACAGTTATCGCATCCGGCGGTGACGGTGACGGCTTCGCGATCGGTATGGGTCACACGGTTCACGCCATTCGTCGTAACATTGACATCACTTACATCGTAATGGATAACCAAATCTACGGTTTGACAAAAGGCCAAGCATCCCCACGTAGTGCGGAAGGCTTCAAAACGAAAAGTACACCGCAAGGAACGATCGAATCTGCGATTTCCCCGTTGGAAGTTGCGATGGCGGCAGGCGCGACATTCGTAGCGCAATCGTTCTCGAGCAACCTGAAACAACTGACTGCGGTTATTGAAGCAGGTCTGAACCACAAAGGCTTCTCCTTGATCAACGTATTCTCGCCTTGCGTAACGTTCAACAAAGTAAACACATACGACTGGTTCAAAGAGAACATCGTTGATTTGGATGAAATCCCTGACTACGATCCTACGAACCGCGTCATGGCGATGACGAAAATCATGGAAACGAACTCCATGCTGACAGGCATCATCTACGAAAACAAAGATAAGAAGAGCTATGAAGCTTCCGTTCCGAACTTCTCTGAAGTGGGTCTTGCCAACCAAGATCTGAAAATTTCCGAAGCGGATTTCAGTAAAATGCTGAAAGAATTTATCTAATTGCACACATACCACAAGAGGCATATGGAGAATTCCGTATGCCTCTTTCTTTAACCGCTATACGGTTGATGAAGATATAAAGGAAGGATGATCGCCATGAAGTTGATTCCAATCGGGGTTTCGGCAAGACATATTCATCTTACAGATGAGCATGTGGAACAATTATTCGGACAAGGCGCCGAGTTGACCGTATTCAAGCCGTTGTCACAGCCTGGACAGTATGCGGCCAATGAAACAGTAGCCATCGTAGGACCGAAAGGCCGCTTCGATAAAGTGAGAATTCTCGGTCCAGTGCGGCCTAGCACGCAAATCGAAGTTTCGCGCACGGATGCCTTTGCTTTGGGTATTCAGCCTCCCGTAAGAGAATCCGGCAACATCGTCGATACGCCGGGCCTTCGAGTCATTGGGCCTAAAGGTGAAATCGAACTGGACAAAGGGGTGATTGTCGCGGCAAGACATATTCACTTTCATACGTCCGATGCTGAACGCTGGGATATTCAGGACAAGCAATTGCTTCGGGTGAGAGTGGGCGGCGAAAGACCGTTGGTGTTTGAAGACGTCATTGCACGCGTATCCGATCAATTTGCGCTTGATTTTCATATCGATACGGATGAAGGCAATGCGGCAGGAGTTAAAACCGGAGATCAAGCGGAATTGCTGAGATAGATAGTTAACAACATTAATTATCAGGAAACAGGAAGCATCTCAAATTCGCATGCGATGATGAGGTGCTTTTTTTGCGCGCGAGCAGGGGGTTCTATGAAAATAGTTCTTTAGCAATTTTGAGGCATTCATGATAGAATAAGGCAAATAAGAACGCCAAAACCACCCAAATTACGACAATACTCGCGTCATTAAAGGAGATTGCCTGATGGACATACTAGCAAGTACATATTATTTACCTTTGGTACTTTTTTCGATCCTGATCGCGATTGTCGCATCGTTCGCAGCGTTAGACTTGGGAATTCGGATCCATCGAGCCAAGGGTTACGCACGATACCTGTGGGTGTCAGGAGGCTCTTTTGCCATGGGGATGGGCATCTGGTCGATGCATTTTATTGCCATGCTCGCCTTTCATTTGTCGATCCCTGTCTCGTATAACATAGCTATTGTGATCAAATCTATTATCCCGGCTATCTTGGCTTCGTGGCTGGCCCTGCATTTAATAAGCAAGCCGACGATGCGCGTATCGCAAGTGTTCGTTGGTGCAACGTTGATTGCAACTGGCATTGTCTCTATGCATTATGTCGGCATGGACGCTATGGTGATGGGCGCGACGATTACCTATAATCCGTTTCTGTGGGTGCTTTCCGCGATTGTCGCATATGTCGTATCCCTGGCGGCACTTTATTTACTGTATAAAGTGAAGCAGCAATCGGATTTGCCAGGCATTTTTTTGAAAAAACTCGGCAGCGCCGTTGTAATGGGCCTTGCTGTCGTCGGCATGCATTATACAGGCATGTCCGCGGCAACATTTCGTCAGCATGCTCATGAGGTCATGGCGGGGAGCACAATCGACAATACCCTCTTGGCCTATTTAGTTGGCTTCGGTGTATTATTTATATTAGGTGTGGCCTTCATCAGCACCTTTATCGATCGCCGGTTTGAATCCCAATCGCTTATGTCGGAACGTAAGTTCCACGCCGTTGTGGAATCCGCAAACGATGCGATTATTTTGACGGACAATCAAGGTACTATCATTTCGTGGAATAAAGGTGCGCATGCCATTTTCGGCTATGAGGAGTCTAACATTATGGGAAAGAGTCTCCTGACGATTATTTCCTTTGGCGACCAAGGGGAACAGGAGCAGCTAATTTCCATGCGATTGAAGTCGGCCCAGCTGATGGGGAAAACCTGTGAAGTACAAGGGATTCGCAAAGATAAAGCTTTAATCCCGATCGAGCTCTCAATCGGCCTCTGGATGGATGAAGGAAAAACGTATTTTAGCTGCATCATGCGTGACATCTCGGAACGCAAGCAGGCGGAAGAGAAAATTAATCAAATGGTCTATCTTGACCCTTTGACAGGACTCCCGAATCGTCATTTGCTCAATGATCGTTTAATTCATGCCTTGGATCAGGCGCAAGAAAATAAGCAGATGATCGGCATCATGTTTATCGATTTGGATCGGTTCAAATATATTAACGACTCGTTGGGGCATGCAACAGGGGATAAATTACTGATCGAAGCGGCAAAACGTTTTCAAGATTGTGTTAGTAAATTTGAAACGGTCTCACGCCAAGGCGGGGATGAATTTATTATTTTGTTCCCCAACACAACGACAGACGAGATTACCAAAAAAGCGCGTACCATTATTCGCGCCTTTGCGCAATCATTTTCCATTGACGATAACGAACTGTTTGTTACACCGTCTGTCGGCATCAGCATGTACCCGGGGGATGGCAGCGATCTGGATACGCTGATTAAAAACGCGGATACCGCGATGTATCGGGTCAAAGAGCTGGGCAAAAATAGTTTTCAATTCTATACGCCGGATATGAACGATGCTGTCTCCAAGAAGATGCAGCTGGAAATCGGGCTTCGCAAGGCGCTGGAACGGGGAGAATTCCAAGTGTATTATCAGCCGCAGATCGATGTGGCAACCGGCGGCATTATTGGCGTCGAGGCGCTCATTCGTTGGCAGCACCCGGAGCTTGGACAAATATCGCCAGTTGAGTTTATCCCGATGGCTGAAGAAACCGGATTGATTATCCCTATCGGGGAGTGGGTGTTGAAAGAGGCGTGCCGCCAAAATAAAAAGTGGCAGGAACAAGGCTTTCTGCCGATCCGTATGGCTGTCAACATCTCGTCGCGTCAGTTCCAGCAGAGCAACTTGATTGAAGTCGTAAGCCAGACGTTGAGCGAGACAGGACTCGATCCGAAATATCTGGAGCTTGAGTTGACGGAAAGCATCATCCAAGATTCCAAATTTGCCATTTCCACGATGCAAAAGCTGAAGGATATGGGAATCTTTTTGTCCATCGACGATTTTGGAACTGGCTATTCTTCGCTGAGCTATTTAAAATTGTTTCCCATTGACAGCTTGAAAATCGACCAATCGTTTACACGCAACATGTTTGAAAATGTTAAGGATGCCGCACTTGTTCATACGATCATTTCAATGGCGCATAATCTGGATCTCAAAGTGATTGCAGAAGGCGTTGAAACACAGGATCAACTGGCGTTTCTGGTGGAAAAGCAGTGCAATGAAGCGCAGGGCTATTTATTCAGCAGGCCGCAGAATGCCGAGCACATTTCGGCACTCTTAAGAGATCGATTATCGTTTTCCCGATGACATGGCATGATGGATATATCTCACTCATCTATGTTATAATGTTGTATTGGATTATCAACGATAGGATGAACTAGATTGAAATAAAGGGAAGTGAATTCAACATGTCACAGGAGAACCGGAATACATCGGACTTAAAATCCGACAAGGTGAAGGACTACTCCAAATACTTTGACTTCTCGGATGCGAAATTGATTAGTCAAGAAGAAGGCAAGACGACTTATCGCATTAAAGGGCGCAATATTCAGATCAATGCGGCCCCAAGTTATCGCGATGAGAAGCAGCGGGGGAAAGAGGACGTTCAGGTCCATTACGATTTTGCAATTCCGGACGATATGCAGGAATTTGGCCAAGGCAAGTATTATCTCATTGCTACGTATGGCTGCCAAATGAACGAGCACGATACGGAAGTCATGCGCGGCCTATTCGAGCAGATGGGCTACCAATCGACGGAAGATAAGCATGTGGCCGATGTGATTCTTTTAAATACATGTGCGATTCGTGAAAATGCGGAGGACAAGGTGTTCGGCGAGCTTGGGCACCTCAAGGCGTTGAAAGCGGAGAAGCCGGATCTGGTTCTTGGGGTATGCGGCTGCATGTCCCAGGAGGAAGCGGTCGTCAATCGAATTATGCAGAAGCACCCGTTCGTCGATATGATTTTCGGGACTCACAATATTCATCGCCTCCCTGTGCTCCTCAAGGACGCATACTTCAACAAGGAAATGGTCGTTGAGGTGTGGTCGAAGGAAGGCGACATTATTGAAAATCTGCCGAAGAAACGCGAAGGCATCCGCGCTTGGGTCAATATTATGTACGGCTGCGATAAGTTCTGCACGTACTGTATCGTTCCGTATACCCGCGGGAAAGAGCGCAGCCGCAGACCGCAGGACGTTCTGGCGGAAGTGCGGGAACTGGCGCGACAAGGTTTTCAAGAGATTACGCTGCTTGGACAAAACGTCAATGCTTACGGCAAAGACTTTGAAGATATAGCCTACACGTTCGGCGATTTGATGGATGATATCCGAAAGATCGATGTGCCGCGCATTCGCTTCACGACTTCGCATCCGCGCGATTTTGACGATCACCTGGTTGAAGTGTTGGGCAAAGGTGGCAATCTCGTCGAGCATATACACCTCCCTGTGCAGGCCGGTAATACCGAGGTGCTGAAGCGGATGAGCAGAAAGTACTCGCGCGAGCAATATTTGGAGCTTGTTCGCAAGATCAAAGCTACAGTTCCGAACGCGGTATTGACAACCGATATTATCGTTGGGTTTCCGGGGGAAACAGCGGAACAGTTCGAAGATACGCTTTCGCTGTACGATGAAGTTGGCTTTGATTTTGCCTTCACATTCATCTATTCTCCACGCGAAGGAACGCCTGCGGCAGGCATGGAAGACAACGTCTCCATGGAAGAGAAGAAGCATCGGCTGTACCGCCTCAATGAGCTGGTGAACAAGCACAGTAAGCTGAGTAATGAGCGCTTGCTGGATACGGTAGTTGAAGTGTTGGTCGAAGGCGAGAGCCGTACGAACGCGGATGTGTTGGCCGGTCGTACGCGGTCGAATAAGCTGATTCATTTTACAGGCGATAAATCCCTCGTCGGGAAGATGGTCAATGTGCAAGTTACTCACGCGCAAACGTGGATCTTAAAAGGCGAAATCGTTGCGCAGCCTATACAGATGTCTATTTAATTGAACAGGAGTGTGTCCCTTCATGTCCCACTGTGATCATGACCATAACGATAGCCAACCTCATAAATACGATATTCCCGAGTTTACAAATACGGAAATGATCGTACGCGAGGACATTCTGGTGAAAGCGAAAGAATTGGCGAATCTGCTGACGACGTCAAACGAGGTGCAGTTCTATCAAAAGGCGGAGAAGCAGATTGCTATCAACACTGAGATTCAAACGCTGATCTCTTCGATTAAGAAGAAGCAAAAAGAGATTGTGGCTTTCGAAACGTTCCAAAACGAGAAAATGGTTAAAAAAATTGAAGGTGAAATCGAGCAGCTGCAAGATCAATTGGATGAAATTCCGATTGTCAGCGAGTTTAAGCAGACGCAAGAGGACATTAATTACTTGCTTCAACTCGTCATGTCAGTTGTGCGTGATACGATTTCCGAGAAAATTAATGTAGAAGCCGGAGCGACGGAAGCTCCGAGTTCTTGCGACTAGAATCAAGCAGGAGACAGCCAAATCGCCCTCAGCGCAGGCCATAGCACTTGATCTGAGCGGCGATTTTTTGCAAGCTAAGGAGACTTTCCCAAATAAAGTACCGCTAATTTCGGAAAGCTCCCTAGAGTAGCTTACACGGAGGAGAGTTGAGATGCTGACCGTTCGTAATTTAAGTAAAATTTTCCCGCCGGATATTGGGGTACTGTCACAAATCAGCTTTCAAGTCGATCCAGGGGAGTTCATCGCCGTCATCGGCAGCAGCGGAAGTGGGAAAACGACCTTGCTGCGCTGCATTAGCCATCAGGAAAAATGGACAACGGGTCAATTGATTTACCAATCGAAGGATATTACAAAACCGAATCTTTGGGAACGCTTCAAACTGGGCAAAGACTTCGCGTACCTGGAAGAGAAGCCGGTACTCAACCGAAATAAAAGCGCTGTCAAGAACGTGCTGAGCGGCAAAATCTATAAAGCACCACTGCGGATTCTAGCCGGGCTTACCTCGCGCGACGAGCATGTCGACAGCATGGACTACCTCCAAAAAGTTGGGCTTTTGGATAAAGGCGAGCGTAAAGTCGGGGAGCTTAGCGGTGGGGAGCGGCAGCGCGTGGCGATTGCGAAAGCGCTGATTCTTGGGCCCAAGGTGCTGGTCGCCGATGAACCGGTTTCCGGACTGGACCCCAAGTCGACGGAATACATTTTGCAGGATTTGAAAGCGTTGTGTAAGGATCGCAGTATGAGCGTCATTGCCACGCTGCATAATGTTGAGCTCGCGGAACGCTACGCTACACGGATTTGGGGCGTTTCCGAAGGGAAAATTGTGCTGGATATTCCGGCAAGACCGCTTTCTTTGAAAGAAAAAATGCTCGTGTTCGGAGCAATATGATCAAGGTCTTATTCGTGTGCTTGGGTAATATTTGCCGCTCGCCGATGGCGGAAGCCGTGTTTCGCCATCAGGTTCAGGCCGCCGGGCTGGAGCAGCAGATTGAGATCGACTCGGCAGGGACGGGCGATTGGCATATCGGTCACCCCCCTCACCAGGGGACGTGCGCCATTTTGGACCAGTATGCGATCAGCTACGCGGGAATGAAAGCCAGGCAGGTGCGCAGCGATGACTTCACCTCGTTCACATATATCATTGCGATGGATGAGAGCAACGTGCGGAATTTATCGGCGTTTGCTCCGAAAGGGCAAGGAACGGCGTCTATTCACAAGCTGCTGGATTTTGCACCGAATCGCAGCGTAAAGGACGTGCCTGACCCGTATTATACGGGGAATTTTCAAGAAGTGTATGAGATGGTGGAGGATAGCTGTATACGGCTCCTCGATCATATTGTGCGTGAGCACCGATTGGCGTAGAAATAAAGAAGGACAGGCCCTAACGGCTTGTCCTTTTTTCTTACTTAAGTTGAAACAAAATGGAACAATTGGTACCCTGGTTGAGGGAGCTGGAGAAGGAAATTTTGCCGTTCATCTTGCGAATGAGACTCATGACGACGACGAGGCCGAGACCAGTCCCGTTTTCTTTGGTGGTATAAAAAGGTTTGCCTAATGATTTCAATTGTTTACTCGACATGCCGATGCCGGTGTCCATAATGGAGATTTGCACGGTATTCGCATACTTGAGCGTTCGCAGGGATAACGTGCCGCCGGTAGGCATGGATTCGATCGCATTCTTAATGAGGTTAATTAAGCATTGCCGCAGCTTCTGGGATTCGCCAAGAATATAAAGCGGGGCGTCGTACTCATGTGAAATAGCGATGCTCACATTGGCGTCGTTCGCGTAAGGCATCATGAACCGGACGGTGGATTCAAGCTCTTCGCGAATATCCAGCTGCTCCCGGAGCGAGGCGGCCGGCTTGGCGTAGTTCAGAAACTCTTCCAATAGGGAAGTTGCTTGCTCGACACCAGAGATCGCTTGTTCTGCATATCTCTTCTGTTCAAAGGTAAGTTCGGGTTGAGCCAGCAGCTGCAAAAACCCGCGCGTTGTCGTTAGGGAGTTGCGGATTTCATGCGAGATTGCGGCGGAAGATTCAGCCAGCATACGGTTTTTTTCAAGATCGAGAAGATGCTGCCGTTGCACCTTGTATCTGTGAACACTTTCGAGCAAAGCGACCATGATCCATAGCGAGAGCAGGGCAAAGATGATGGTATATTGCACGTACAGGGATGCATAAGATGTCAGGTAGGCCGAAAATGGCGCATACAAGAGCTGATAGACTAGCATGATGCAAGTGGCATAGCTGATTTTACGAGGAAAAGAGAGCTTGGTCAGTCGCTTATGCAATAATACCGCGCAAAGGAGTAAGAAACTCGAGCTTAGCAGCGCCGGAACGAATTGATCGCCCAGTACGAACAAGCAACCTGCATTTAAGGCGATCCAAGTCATAAACGTACGCAAAGGTCCCAGCGTCAGCGAAACCATAATGATGGAAACGGGGAGCATTTGCAGCGAATAGACGAATGGATCTACACCGGCAAAGTTCCAATAAAGCAAGCTGAAAAGGAGTAAAATAATGCCAAAGAACAGCTTTAAGCGAAGCGTTCGATTGATGAAATGAGGAGCAAGCACAAGATGCAGGAGCGCTGCGCTCATGAAATACAGCAAACCTTGCAGTTCGCTGCCAATGATGGAGTAAAGCAAGCAGTACCATCCTTTCCACAATTCGACAAAAAGCCTATGATTTCTACATTATCTCATGGAATTTCATCGAATCAAGAGAAAACGACGATTTAATATGCTAAAGATTTGATAAAGTCTTCTGGTCAATCAGAGAGCCACCGCGTATAATAGAAAAAAACACGTTGTGCAAACGTTTACAATATGGCTATCCGAAACCAGGGAGAGATGTGCGATGCGGAGCTACTCACATGTGTGCGGAATTGTATTTAACCCGATTGAAAACGATTATGTAGACGTATGCGAGGAGTGTGAGGGGACCGAGGAGGAAGCGCAGGAGGAGCGAGAAACAGCCAGTTTCTATTTGGGACAGTGTGGATTAATCATGGACTATTTACTTTGAATCGTTTTAAAAAAAGGTTGCTTACCCGCTATTTCTTGTTACAATGAAAATAGATTTACTATTCCTACTTTTCACTCTATATGCAGTTCACTTCTGAAAGGAGACCATGCATGGTAACTTTGCCGAAATTGAACGATCTCGGATTTTTCGAGATAAGACTGGAGTCCATCGGCGGTTTGGGTGCGAATCTGGCCGGGAAGATGCTGGCGGAAGCCGGTGTCGTTGGCGTTGGTTTGAATGGTGTCAGTTTCTCGTCCTACGGGTCGGAGAAGAAAGGATCGCCTGTCAAAGCACACATCCGGTTTTGCGATATGGATACGCAAATCCGGGACACCTCGCCAGTGGAAAGGCCTCATGTCGTTGGAGTTTTTCATGAATCGCTCTCCAAGACTGTAAATGTTATCAGCGGCATCTACGAGGATAGTACCGTACTAGTAAATTCTGACAAGACACCGGACGAGCTTAAGGAGAAAATGAAGCTGCGGGGCGGCACTATCGCGGTTGTCGATGCGATCGCGATTGCGCTCGAGGAGAAAAATCGCGTGAATATGGCCATGCTTGGCGCACTATTCCGGCTTTGCGATTTTCTCGATCCGGAAGTGATGCGCGGCGTCATCCGCAAGTCGCTGGAGAAGAAGTATCCGCTGGCGGTTGCTCCGGCGATTCGCACGTTCGACCGCGGTTACAATGAAGTGCAGTTCCAGACGTACGCGCTGCCGGAAGGCGAGAAGATGCCGGACTTCGTCCGACTCGATACGCCGGTGCTCGGCTATGAAACACAGCCGATCGGAGGCATGGTGGTCAATCCCGGCAACAGTATTTTAAAAGATTTGAGTATTTCCCGTGCGGGGATGATGCCGCATTTCCATGAAGATAAATGCATACACTGCGCGTCCTGTGACAATGTGTGCCCGGATTTTTGTTTTGTGTGGGATGAGCTTCCGGATAAGAAGGGCCGCCCGCAAATGTTCCTTCAAGGCATTGACTATCAATATTGTAAGGGTTGCCTCAAGTGCGTTCAGGCTTGTCCGACCGAAGCGCTTTCCCAAGAACGGGAAGAAGACGGTTACGCGGACGCCAATCGCATGCCTCACCGATTCAATCTGGCTTTGTAAGCTTAGAGAGTAATTAAGGGAGAAGGGTGGAACTGCCGCATGTCTATTGATATTAAGAAGGAATTAGGACAAGCCAAAATCGAGCAGCGTATCGTCTATGAGTCAGGCAACGAGATGGCTGCCTATGCCGCTCATCAAATTAATTATCATGTGATGGGCTACTTTCCGATTTCGCCGTCCACCGAGGTGGCGCAATTCCTGGATTTGATGAAAACGAATGGGCAACACGATATCGTCCTCATTCCCGCAGACGGCGAGCACGGCTCGGCCGGGATCTGCTACGGCGCATCGACGGCAGGCGGCCGCGTGTTCAACGCGACGAGCGCCAATGGTTATTTGTACATGCTTGAACAAATGCCGGTGCAATCCGGTACACGTTTCCCGATGGTGATGAATCTGGTTTGCCGGTCAGTGTCCGGCCCGCTCAACATTCATGGCGACCATTCTGATCTCTATTACGCACTCAATACAGGATGGCCTATCATCATGTGCCGCGATCCGCAAGCTGTTTATGATATGAATATTATGGCAATTAAGTTGGCGGAGGATCCCGCCGTTCGATTGCCGGTGCTAGTCGCGTCGGACGGCTATTTCACGTCCCACCAGAAGCGGCGCGTGCAAACGTTTGCACACCGCGAGGATGTGCACGCGTTCATCGGCGAGCAGCCGCAAGGGTTCCCGGATACGCTCGATCGCAACCATCCGATTACGGTTGGCCCTTATATGAATGAACCGGACTACATTAATAACTGTTATCAGCAGTCGATGGCGATGTACAACGCAGATGAGGTTTACGATCGTATTCAGAAGGAATACGCGGAACTGACCGGGCGCGAGTACCCGATCCTCGAGCTGTACCGTATGGAGGACGCGGAAGTCGCGGTGTTCTTGATGAATTCGGCTTCCGAAATCATCAAGGACGTCGTCGACCAGCTCCGCGCGAAAGGCATTAAAGCCGGATCGATCGCACCGAACATGATCCGCCCGTTCCCGGCGAAGCAGATTGCGGCTGCGCTCGCGAATGTGAAGGCGGTCACGGTCGGCGACCGCGCCGATTCGTATGGCGGCCATGGCGGCAATATGGTCAACGAGATCAAAGCGGCTTTGTTCACCTATGGGAACAAAGACACGCTCGTCATCAGCCGCATCTACGGCCTCGGCGGCAAAGACTTTTATGCCGAGGACGGGCATAACCTGTTCCAGTTCGCGATCGATGCGATGAACGCGGGCAAGGTTGAGGTGCCGTTCGATTACTACGGGCACTCGCCGGGCGATCCATCGAAGGCACCGAAGCGGGTGCTCGAACCGATGAAATATGAGGACTTGAAAACAGGCCTTATTACAGTGACGCCGGATGAGAACACCGGCAAGCTCAATGTGCGGATCCCGCCGCTTCGTTCCTTGACGAAGAAACCGAAGCGCATTGCGCCGGGACATGGCGCATGTCCGGGCTGCGGCATTTTCTCCGGGCTGGAGCTGTTCTTCAAGGGCATCGAGGGCGACATCGTCTCGATCTTCCACACCGGCTGCGCGATGGTTGTCACGACAGGATATCCGTACTCGGCGCATAAAGCGACGTACATTCATAACCTGTTCCAGAACGGCGCAGCGACGCTCTCCGGCGTCGTGGAGATGTTCTGGGAGCGCAAGCGCAGAGGCGAGCTCGATCATCTCGGCCTCAAGGACGATTTCACGTTCGTCATGATTACCGGTGACGGCGGCATGGACATCGGCATGGGCCCGGCGATCGGGGCTGCGCTGCGGAACCACAAAATGATTAT
Source organism: Paenibacillus oryzisoli (assembly GCF_050467285.1). Classification (GTDB taxonomy): domain Bacteria; phylum Bacillota; class Bacilli; order Paenibacillales; family NBRC-103111; genus Paenibacillus_E; species Paenibacillus_E oryzisoli_A. The sequence continues at coordinate 32,012 of NZ_JBCMUN010000009.1, forward strand.
CCTCGAGTACGATAATGAAGGTTACATGAACACCGGTGCGCAGCTGTCCTACTCAACGCCGATGGGCCACCGCACGTCGACGTCCAACGTCGGGAAGCACCAGGGCGGCAAGGTGTTCCATCACAAAGACACCGCGCAAATTATGGCGGCGACGCACATCCCGTATGTGTTCACAGGCTCGGAAGCGTACCCGCAAGATCTCGTGAAGAAGGCTGCGAAGGCGCAGTGGTACGCTCAAAACGAAGGGCTCGTCTACGGCAAGATCTTGATCGCTTGTCCGCTCAACTGGCTGTCTGACGACCAGGAAGGCTCCAACATCGTCGGCGCAGCGGTCGATTCCTGTTTCTTCCCGCTCTACGAAGTCGAGCACGGCGTAACGACGTTGACGTACAATCCGGAGGACAAAGGCAAGAAGATTCCGCTCTCCGATTGGCTCAAGACGATGGGCAAGACGAAGCATCTGACGAAGCCGGAGTATGCCGGTTCGTTGCAATCGTTCGAGACGGAAGTGGAGCGTCGCTGGAATCGATTGAAAGCGAAGCACGAGAATCCGTATCTATAACATCAGCGGCACATTCACCCTCGGGTGGATGTGCCTTTCACTTGAAGGGAGAGTGCCTCGATGCCTTACGTACTGCAGCATAAAGAAACGAAGCAAATCTATACGGCTATGCTGGTCAACCACTATGACCTCCCTTATTATGGCGTGAAGTTTTGGCTCGAAGCAGAGGAGGCGGAGCGGGATGCGGCAGCTTTTTTGCAGGCCAAAGGGGTTGTGGACGCGTCATCTTGGACGCTGCTTCACCTGGATGAACGCGAAATGAAGCTGTGCAATGTGAAGTTGAGAAATGATCCGAGGCTAAGCCTCTATTGGCAGACAGACCGCAAACCGGAGGTGCGCTGACTGGAAAATAGTACCGCCTCGTCAATAGGCTGAACGCCGTGTACGCTTGTCCAAGAATCCGTTCCTTTCACCTATATTCGCCTCCGACCCCCGCAATCTATAATTAGGTTACGAAAGAAAAAATTACTATTCACTGATTGCGAAAAAACCATCATCAATGAGTCTGTCCGACGACAGACGACCAGGAGGCAAAACATGAAGAAATGGCTAATGGTTTTCGTAATGGCGCTGTTCACGGTTGTCGGCTTGCTGCCGCAAGGCGGCTATGCGGAGGAGGCGGTAACAACGAAAGGGCAGATTGTGGCGGGCGTCAGTTTTCGGGATGAGCCGAATACGTCGAGCAATGTGATGCGGCTTTTGAAAACGAATGAAATCGTCACGATAACTGACTATGTGTCTGCCAATTGGTATGGCGTACAGGACGCGCAAGGCGTGCAAGGGTATGTATCTACGAACGCGAAATACATAAAAGTGATCAGCAATGCCCAAATCATTTATGGCGTTAACTTTCGGACGCAGCCGTCTACAGACAGTGCTTCCAAAGTCATTCGGATGCTGGCCAAAGGGGAAGACATCCTGATCACGGATAAACTGAACGATAGCTGGTTCAAAATTCAGGATGCGAACGGCACCGTGGGCTACATCAGCGCAGGTTCGAAGTATACGGCGGTGGACTTCTCTATCGCGATGCCGAACTTACCGGTCGCAGAAGCGATAGAAGCAGTAATTGCCGTAGGTCAGCAATATCTTGGTACACCGTATGAGTACGGTTCCCAGCGCAACGATCCGACGACGTTTGATTGCTCTGATTTGATTCAAACGATGTTCTGGCAAGGGCTTCGTGATGTACTACCAGGCGATTCGGCGGCGCAAGGCACGTATGTGCAATCGCTTGGGCCGATCGTCACGGATTGGACGAAGCTGAAGCGCGGCGACCTGCTGTTCTTCTCGGCTTACAAAGGCGCAAAATCGTCTGACTATGACGGAGTGAACATCCTTCAGGAGCCGATCACGCATGTCGGCATCTACCTGGGGAACGGGGAAATGCTGCATACGTACTCGGTGGAATCCGGCGGCGTGCGCATCGATACGATTGATGGGAAGCAGTGGGAGAATCGTTTTTTATACGGCGGATCGGTTTTACGCTAACTTGATGGTTCGATCAGCGCAGGTTTGCCATATACTATAGAAAGAGGCGGGTGCAGCCTTTGCATCCGCCTTTTGCTCATCCATTGACTCTATAGAGAAAGGGAGCGCCTATCTTTGAAACCAGCGACGATGAACCAACCTCTGGAATTCAGGAACACGACGGAAAGTGGGCTTAACCTGGACACGGTGCATGAGCGCATTTTGCATTTTATGCGACTTGACCCGGCAGCGACGTATAAATTCATTATCGGAACGGATTGTCAGGTACATCCAGGGCATACGAAGTTTATCACGGGTGTTGTTATCCAGCGGATGGGGAGAGGAGCGTGGGCGTGCTACCGTCAATATGTCGTGCCCCGCGCGATGTATTCCATCAAGGAAAAGCTTTCGATGGAAACCGCGCTGAGCGAAGAGATTGCGATGTTTTTTGATGAGTCAAAACGGAAGGATATGGAAAATGTTATACTTCCTCATCTCTATCAAGGCGCGACCTTCGATATGTTCATTCACATCGATGCCGGCGATGATGCGGACAAGAACCGGACGGCCAAATTCGTCCAGGAAATGGTCAGACGTGTCGAATCCGTCGGGATGGTGCCGGTGATCAAACCGGATTGCTACGTGGCGTCGGCTTATGCCAACCGGTTTTCCAAGAAACCGGTACGATTGCATTATGAGGAGCGAGATCGGATGGATGGAAGCTTATAGCAGCCTTGGGAGGACCGTCGGCCCAGCAGGTGGAAGCGAACCTGCAGGCTGACGGTTTTGTTTCTTTTTCAGAAGATCCTGAAAGAAGGGTTTCTCTTCCTTAGCAGCGAAATAATGCTAAGTAAGTTGGTACATGGGGGGAATGACATGAGCAAGACGTTTATTATCGAAGCCGTGATGCTGGCGGTGCACGGACAGCTGATGTTGCCCGCGAAGCCGGTCACGTATGTAATTCCGTATACGACGATACAAGAATTATATGAATTGCAAACGAGTACGGTGCCGATTATGTTGGATGAAGAAGATGACGGCTTTGTCAAAACGTTGATCACCGAGCTCATTCAGTTCTTTGAGGAACCGTTCAACAAGAAAAAAATCGAGAAAGCGCTCACCATGCCTTGGGGCAAAAGTCCGCCGCTGCCGATCAACGATAAAGTTACGCTATGTATCGTCAACAGTATTGACAACGAGGCGTATGGCGAGCTGTTCGATCCGATTGAAACCGAGCTGATTATGGCGGGGATTCGGGAGAAGGCGGTGCTGCTCACCGACCAACTGGATTTTATCGACCGTGTCATTAACGGCGGTGTGCCGGTAGAGACGGTGGACGTCGAGGATTTCGACTTTATTCTGGACGACGATCTTCAAGTGTAAAAAGGAGTGGAGATGCCCATGGCGACGGAGCATAACGTGGACATGCAATTGAATGAACTGCCCGCATATTGGTTTCCGAAGCGGACGTGGACGCTGCGCGAAGGCGTCGGCGGGATGAACAATACGACGCGCTTTGTGGAAGTGGCCGGAGCGACCTATGTGCTCCGGCTGTATGAGACGCACCGCGATAGCAGTAAAATCGCGTTCGAGCACCGCGTGCTGCTGGAGTTGGGAAGGCGGCAGCACGAGCTGGATTTTGCCATTCCACAGCCGCTGAAGCGGCCGAATGGCGAAACGATGGTGACGCTGCCCGGCGGCAAGCTGGCGGCGCTATTCACCTATACCGAAGGCGAGAACCCGGGTGCCTTCGCGTTATCCCAACTGCCGCACATCGGCAAGGCGGTTGGACAGTTATCCGCTGCGCTTAGCCGGATCGAACTGGATTTGAAGCCGGAATATGCGCCGTATTACGAAATCGAGCAGATTCACCCACGCTGTACGCCGGACGCCATCCGGACGTTCTGTGAGCAGCCGCCTGGGCCGTTTGCGAAGCAAAAGGGGGAGCTGGCGTATATTTTTGCCCGATATATGGCGATTTACGAAGCGATTCCATTCATCCGCAGCTTGCCGCATCAGCTTGTGCACGGCGATATTAACGGTTCGAACATGCTGATCGACGATGACGGGCAGTTGGCGGCGATCCTGGATTTTGAATTTGTGACGCGCGATGTGAGGGTGATGGAACTGGCCGTCTGCTTGTCCGATCTCATCGATCCGAGCCGCAGCGAATCCGAGCTACGCCATCAATGCGATGCGTTCTGTGCCGGTTACCGCCAGCATATTCAGCTGTCGGACGCGGAGATGCGCGTGCTGCCGCTGCTGATTGAGCTGCGCCGCCTCGACGTGTTCATCCATTTCCTCGGCCGGTATTTGGACCAGATTGATTCGCAAGCGGTCCTCATCGATATTATTCAGAGCACGCACGAGAAGACGAAATGGCTGCAGCTTCACGGCGCTCGGCTATTGTTCGCGCACCAATAAGGCGGGGTTACTCACCTTGACGTAAGTAAGACACGTTTTTTTCAGTTCTTCCGCTGCTCGAAGGGTTCACGTATACTGTACATAGGAAACAGAGACAGGCATCCGGGTATACTAGAAAAGTTTTCGAATTGAATCGTTCCGAGGAGGAAGAAGTAGACATGGTTTATCAAGCAAGCGCAACGCGTTATGCAGAAATGAAATATAATCGCTCAGGCCGAACAGGACTGAAGCTGCCGGCGATTTCTTTGGGGATGTGGCACAATTTCGGAGGCCTCGATTTGCACGAGAACGGCAGAGCGATGCTGCTGCGTTCGTTCGATTTGGGGATTACGCATTTTGACTTGGCGAATAACTATGGGCCGCCTCCGGGTTCGGCGGAAGAGCTGATGGGCCGCGTGCTGAAGAGCGATCTGGCTGCCTACCGCGACGAGTTGATCATCTCGACCAAAGCCGGCTATTACATGTGGGAAGGGCCGTACGGCGAGTGGGGCTCCCGCAAATATCTCATTTCCTCCCTGGATCAAAGCTTGAAGCGGATGGGGCTGGAGTATGTGGATATTTTCTACTCGCATAGACCGGATCCAAACACGCCATTTGAAGAAACGATGCAGGCGCTGGACAGCATTGTGCGTTCGGGCAAGGCGTTGTACGTCGGGCTCTCCAACTACACGGCGGAGCAAACGAAGGAAGCGGCTTCGATTTTGAAAAGCCTCGGCACGCCGCTGCTCATTCACCAGCCGTCCTACAGCATGTTCAACCGTTGGATTGAAGACGGTTTGCAGGATGTGCTGGACGACTTCGGCGCCGGCAGCATCGCATTCTGTCCGCTGGCGCAAGGCCTGCTGACGAACAAATACGTAAGCGGCATCCCGACGGATTCGCGCGCAGCGGGCAAGAGCGCCTTCCTGAACTCGAAGGACATCACGGAAGAGAAGCTGAACCAGATCCGCCAACTGAACGAGATCGCGGTTTCCCGCGGCCAAAGCCTCGCGCAGATGGCGCTCGCTTGGGTGCTGCGCGGCGGACGTGTGACGTCGGCCTTGATCGGTGCAAGCCGCGTGTCGCAGATCGAAGAGAACGTGGCGGCGCTGAAAAATCTCGAGTTCTCCTCGGAAGAGCTCGACACCATTGAAAAAATCCTGAAGAAATAATCCTCAGGATTCCGCTCTTTTATCAATCGCTTCGGACATCGTCTTATCGGTGAGATGCGCGTAGATCTGCGTCGTCTCCGGCGAGGCGTGGCCGAGCTGCTCTTGCGTTTTGTACAGATCGTTCTGCAAATAATAATCGGTTGCGAACGAGTGTCGCAATTTATGTACGGACAAGTACGGCTTGCCGAAGCGCTTCGCGTACTTGATGACCAACTCCTGGATCGCGCGCTTTGTGATCCGCTCGCCTTCTTTCTTGCCATTTGCGATGGCCAGAAAGAGGGCTTTTTCTTTTTTCGCCGGTTTGTAGCGGGTGGAGCGAATGGCCAAGTACTCCGTCAGCATTTCGACAGCTTCGTTCCGGAAATAGACGGGCGTCTTGAAGCTCTCGTCGTTGTTCCCTTTTCGGTAGACGTAGACGAGCTTCTTTTTCAAATCTATGTCATCCGCGTTCATGTTGTACACTTCGGACACGCGCAGCCCGGAATTAAGAATCAGCGTCACGAGGCAGGCGTCCCGAATTTTATTAAGCTCGTAGGCGTACAGCGCCTGCTTGTTCGTCGCAATATCGTGTTCGTACGCTTCCCGAACGTAGTAAATAAACTCCGTAATTTCCTCCTCTTGCAGCAGCTTGCCTTCCAGCTTGGCCGCGATATCTTTCGGCTTGGAGGCGCGCTTGATTTCCACCTTCGCCATGACGTTGCGCTTCAGCAGCGGATAGAAGTTCTCGTCCTCAGCGATTTGACTCAAGTAATGGAACAAGGAGCGAAGGGCGGACAGCTTGCGGTTGATCGTCGTTTTACCATTACCTTGTCCTTTACGGGTGGTGAGGAACATGCGAAAATTGCTTATGCTCTCCATATGGAGCGTCTCGAGATCGAGCAGCGTCACTTCTTTGACGGAGGCGGCGGTCGACAGCCCTTCGGCGATCAGCCAGCCTAGGAAAATCTCATAATCGCGTACATATTCGAGCAGGGATGAAGGGGAAAGATCCGGAAGTTTATAGTTAATAAATTGCTCGATAAACCAAGGCATGGTCGGAATTCGTTTGTCTAATTCCTGGCGGTCTTTGATTTTAATGATATTCATGATCGTCTCACCTCCTAGATTTCAGTATAGCAGTGCATGGTCAAAATTGGTAGAAAAGCGCCAAACTATTCTGCGCCTTCGTGCGTCTTACGTGCAGAATCACAGATCATAATGAACGTTGGACGGTTAAAGGAGCGTTATCCCGATATGGCAATGAATCCGAAATTGGAGAGTCAGCTCGTCGCTTGCATTACGGAGCATCAAGAGAATGTGTACCGGCTCGCGTACAGCTATGTAAAAAATCAAGAAGACGCCCTGGATGTCGTCCAGGAGGCGATTCAGAAAGCTTTTGCCGCGGCCGGCTCGCTGAAAAACACAACTTCGCTCAAGAGTTGGTTTTATCGCATTGTCGTCAATACCGCGTTGGATTGCTTGCGGAAGAAGAAGAAAGTACAGATTGTCGACGACAAGGCCATGGAGTTGATCGCCTCAGGCAGCGAGGACGCTTATGCGGACATCGATCTGGAGCGGGCGTTGGATGACTTGCCGGATATGTACCGGAGCGTCATCACTTTGCGGTACTTTGAGGATTTGAAGATCGAAGAGATCGCCGAAGTGTTGAAAGAGAATACGAATACGATCAAGACGAGGCTGTATCAGGCTCTGAAGCTGCTGAAGATCCGCATGAACGATGATGCGCTGGTGGAGGTATAACCGATGGAAGAGAAAATGGAGAAGATGAGACAACAGTATATGGACATTCCGATTCCGCAAGAACTGAACTTTGTCGTCCAGCAGGCGATTCGTAAGCATAGACCAAAGCGCAGCGGGCGCAAATGGGCGGCGGGTGCGGCCGCAGCAGCGGTGGTTTTCGTGGCAGGCTTGAATACGAGTCAGGCGTTTGCCGACACACTCTCGGAAGTGCCTGTGCTTGGCGAACTTGTGAAAGTGCTGACGTTCCGGACGTATCATTATGAGGATAAGGGCTTTCAAGCGAATGTCGAGGTGCCGGCGATCACGAATTTGGATAACAAGGAGCTGCAGGAAACGCTCAACAGCAAGTATCTGGAGGAGAGCAAACAGCTGTATACGTCGTTCATGGCTGATATGGAGAAGATCAAAGCGGAACATCCCGATGCTCATATGGGGGTAGACAGCGGCTATGTTGTGAAGACGGATAACGAGCAGATTTTATCGGTCGGACGTTATGTAGTCAATATCGCGGGGTCCTCGTCAACGACGTTCCAGTACGACACTATTGATAAGAAAAATCAACTGCTAATTACGCTTCCGAGCCTCTTTAAGGACGATCGTTACATTGATTTGATCACCACCAACATCAAGGAACAGATGCTTCAGCAAATGAAAACCGAGCCGGGCAAAATGTATTGGGTGGAAGGCGGATCGCAGCAAGTTCCCAACATGGAGCTGTTCAAGTCCATCAAAAAAGACCAAACGTTCTACATCAATGCTCAGGGCAAGCTTGTGATCGTATTCCAGAAGTATGAAGTCGGCCCCGGCGTCATGGGCGTTCCGGAATTCGTCATTCCGACGACGGTGATTCAGGATGACCTTAGCACGCATGCTTACTTGACTTCTGAGTAGCTAGCCTGCCTCTTGCATAAAATCTTGCATAAAATGCCAATCGGAGACTCACATTAAGCAGGAAGTTACATTTTCATCCGGAGGGACCCGATATGCAGCAGCAGGATCAACAAGGCAATGGGCAAGATTCGCAAGGCTTTGAACGCGTAAAAGAAGCCGCCCACAAGGCAGAGCAAGCGGCGGAACAAACGCTGCAAATGGCGCAGCAGATCTATTCGCAAGCGACGGAGGCTGCGCTAAGCGCCGCGGAGCAGCAGCTCGAGGAGCTGCAGGGGCAAATCAAGCAGGCGCGGCAGAAAACCGAGGATTTGAAACAGGAGCTGCAAGATTCGAAGCAGCAGCAACAATGAGTGGATCAGGAGCCGTTTGCCGCGAGGCAGGCGGTTTCTTGTGTTTCGGGACGCCAAAATAGTGAAAAAGCTGCCGGGAAATCCCGGCAGCCAAGGGCAGGTGCTGAAGGCGTTTGCAGCTTACTTTTTAACGAATCCCATCGCATACTTGAGTACGACACCTAGAGCACCGATATAGTACGCAATTTTCACGATGTAATCGGTGTGGTCCAGCGGCATCAGGTTGACGAGCAAGAAGAGCGGGAACACGTAGTAGAGCAAGTCTTGCAAGTAAGACAGAATCATAGCGGAAGAGAATGTGCCGGCCGACATCGATTTGAACAAATCAACGACGAAGCTAATACCCATTACCGCCAAGACAAGCCACATTGCGTAAAGCATTAATCCGGAAAGGGCAAATGTCATTGTGATTCACCTCCACGCAAGGAAGATTTGCTTCCACTGTATCTTATGCAGGGAGGTGACAAGTTGTACTGGGCGCGTGTGGAACTGCCGTACAGGCTTTGCGGATCAGGTGTGAACCGTATTACGGAATATTTGTGGCGCAACGCCGACATATTTCTTGAAAATACGTGAGAAGTAGAACACGTCCTGGTAGCCGAGCTCAAGGGCGATTTCTTTGACAGCTTTGTCCGTATTGAGCAAAATGTTTTTGGCTTCGGCCATTTTCATACGATGGATATAGGTACCGAGCGGGTAGCCGGAGTAATCGTTCACGATGCGGCGCAAAGTCGAAACCGAGATGTGGTGCCGCTTGGCAAACTCACGCGGATCAAACGACTGATAGATGGCATGGTTCAGCTCCTCGATGAGCTTGATGACCTGCTGGGCTTTGGTCGGCGATTCCGTGGTGGCTTCTGCGCGCAGCATGAATTCGAAGATCAGCGACTCCACCAGCAGGGAGGCACGGTCAATATTGGCGGGGCTGCCGCTTTCCATCAGCTGAAAAATCAGCTCGATCCGCCCGATTTGCGAACCGTCCTCTTTGCCGACAAAGGTGACGCGGTCTGCGTCGGTGATCCAGCTCTGGAGCCACTCGTTGATCCGTGTGCCCTCGAACGAGAAATAGTACTCATCCCAGTAGCCGCCGGGGTTAGGTCCGTACTCGTATTCGGCCCCAGGTCTGAAAAAAAACAGCGAGCCGCTTTCCACTTGCTGCACAGGGCCCTGGTTGATGCGGAAAACGCCACTGCCCCCGGCGATGTACACCGCGGCCCACTTCTCGAAAGAAGCGTGTGTCCGGTAATGGATGCGTCCGGGCAAGTGACCGACGCTATAAATAATGAGCGATTGCAGCTTTAATTTGCTGGCATCGATCGGGATTGTAATAAGGCGAAGCGGATAAGGGCTAATCGTATTATCCATGAATCTGGGCATATTGTACATTCCTTCCAAAAATGGCCGTAATGCTACACTGAGGGAAATTAATCGCATTAACTTTCTTTGAGTCCATTATAAAGGACCGCTTGCGATGGCGAAAGACGACCATGCGTATTTTCTTTTCCGGAGAGAAGGAGTGAATCTGTTATAACGATTCTTTCCCTTGAAAAAGCGCGTATACGTCTTGTAACATAAAGCCTAATCATATCTCAAAGCGTTGACCAAAGACACGATGTCCAGCCCCGAACCGCACAGAGAGAGAAGCCTCGGCTGCAAGCTTCTCCGGATTCGATTGCGACGTTACCCCTTTGCAGCTGTGCCGTCCAACCCGCCTTGCTTGCGGCAGTAGATGGCAACGATTCATCCTCGATACCGGATGGCAATAAGGACGACAGGGTACCTGTCGTTGAAATTGGGTGGAACCACGAGCTGAACGCACTCGTCCCTTGGTGGATGGAGGCGTTTTTTTTGCGTTCACATAGAAATGAAATCGTGAGAAAAGGAGGAAGTAAGATGGAACTTGGCAATCAATCGCAATTAGAGGTGATGCGCCATACGACGGCGCATGTATTGGCACAGGCCGTGAAGCGCTTGTATGGCGCAGGCGCGGTCAAGCTCGGCATCGGCCCTGTAATTGCCGACGGCTTTTACTACGACATGGCGCTGGAGAAGCCGCTCTCGCCGGAAGACCTTGCTGCGATTGAGCAGGAAATGGCGGCCATCATACGGGAGAATCTGCCGATCGTACGTAAGGTCGTCTCCCGCGAAGAGGCGCTGGCCTGGTTTGAGGAGCAGGGCGAGACATTTAAGCTGGAAATTATACGAGATTTACCCGAGGATGCTGAGTTGACCGTCTATGAGCAGGGCGAGTTTGCGGATCTGTGCCGCGGGCCGCACGTCGCCTCAACCGGCGAAGTGGGTGCGTTCAAGCTGCTGCATACCTCAGGCGCGTATTGGCGCGGGGATGCGGCGAATGTGATGCTGCAGCGCATCTACGGTACAGCATTTGGCAGCGTTGAGGAGCTTGAAGCGCATTTGGCTAGAATCGAAGAAGCCAAGAAGCGGGATCATCGCAAGCTGGGCAAAGAGCTGGATCTGTTCATGTTCTCGGAAGAAGCCCCAGGCATGCCGTTCTTCCTGCCGCAGGGGATGATCATTCGTAATGAGCTGGAAGGCTTTGCGCGCGAGCTTCAGCGGAAGCGGGGCTATGAGGAAGTAAGAACGCCTTTGATGATGAATAATCGCGTCTGGGAGCAATCCGGTCATTGGGATCACTACAAAGACAACATGTATTTCACGCAGGTGGACGATGTGAAGTTTGCACTGAAGCCGATGAACTGTCCCGGTCATTTGCTGATCTTCAAGAACAGCTTGCATTCGTACCGCGAGCTGCCGATTCGCATCTCCGAGTTCGGCCAGGTGCATCGCCACGAGATGTCGGGCGCATTGAATGGCATGATGCGGGTGCGGACATTTTGCCAGGACGACGCGCACTTGTTCGTGCTGCCGGAGCAAATCGGTGAAGAGATCGGTCAGGTTATCGATTTAATTAATCATGTGTACGACGTGCTAGGATTTGCGTACACCGTAGAGCTGTCGACTCGCCCAGACGAGAAGCTGGGGTCCGACGAGCTGTGGGATCAAGCGGAGCTGGCGCTCCAGAATGTGCTGGATCAGCGCGGCATTCCTTATCAGATCAATGAAGGCGACGGCGCATTCTATGGGCCCAAAATCGACTTTCATATCTTGGACAGCCTGAAACGGAGCTGGCAGTGTGGCACCATTCAGCTCGATTTTCAGATGCCGGATAAGTTCGATCTCGCCTATGTGGGGGAGGATGGCCGTAAACACCGGCCGGTTGTGATTCACCGCGCACTGTACGGTTCGATGGAACGGTTCATCGGCATGCTGACCGAGCATTTTGCCGGCGCGTTTCCGCTGTGGCTGGCGCCGACACAGGTCCTGATTTTGCCGGTCTCCGAGCATCAGGCTGCGTATGCTTATCAAGTGAAGCAACTGCTGTCGCATGCAGGCGTTCGCGCGGAAGTGGATGCGCGTCAGGAAAAGCTCGGTTATCGCTTACGGGAAGCGCAGCTGCACAAAGCGCCGTATGTGTTTGTCGTCGGTGATCGTGAGATGCAGGCGGGCGAAGCGTCCGTCAGAGCAAGAGGAGCCGCTCAGGGCGCTGTGTGGAACGTGGAAGAGATCGCGGCGCAGCTGGCGGCGGATATTCGGGATCGAAAACGGTGGTAGAGATTGGAGTCCGTTCTGTTCATTATGCTATAATGAGGGTCACATTAAAGGCAGAGGCAGGCGAGCACCATGAATGGACAACTGCGGAAAAATATCGTTCCCGGACTCCAGGTAAACATAGTATTGAAGCAGGATCAGCGAAGTGGAAAGCTGACAAAAGGCGTTGTGAAAGAGCTGTTGACGAACTCTCCCACACATCCGCATGGTATTAAAGTGAGATTAACTGACGGCCAGGTGGGACGGGTGAAGGAAATACTTTCTGCCGATGCGCAGGGGGGACCAACGCACGGCTAGATGCTTCATTCTGCGGCCTACAGGGCATAAAAGAATGTCCAGCACAGCCAGAGGCAGAGCGGTGTAAATAAAAAGTAATCGTACCTGGCAAATCGGGAGGCGCGGTTCGTTTTGAAAAGTCCGACGTATTTAAAATCGCCGATGCATCGGAGAGCAAATACGATGGCCGACAAGATGCAGCCCCATCTCACGAGCTTTGCCGGCAGGGCAAGCGGGAGCAGATCTCCTTGCATGCCGAGCAGGCAGGCATCGAGGATAACGACAACGGCCACAAGCAGAGTAGCGATCCTATCTGGCCGAAAGGTCGGACTGCTGGAATTGGCGATAGTTGGAATCGCGACCGTACTGCCCCATTTTCCGCCAAATGCCCAATAGATATGCAGGGTCCCGACTGCAAGCAGCAAGACGAATGAGATAAGAATCATCGTTGTTCCACATCCTTCCTTGGATTCATACCTTGCCAAACAAGTTCAAATCGCGGTAAGAATAACGCTTCAATCTGAGGATGGCGCTGTGGGGAAGCAGCCCACTGCAGCAGACAATGAAAGTAGATCGCAACTAGAACACCGGCGGCATCCGCACACGACAATTCAGCGGAGAGTTGGTGTTCTTTTTGCGCTTGCAGCAGCAATTCGGTCAGTACTTGCTGAAATTGTTCGCTGAGCGGCAGCTCCTCTTCCATGAACAGGCTGGAACGCATCATTTCGGAAATCGTATGCCGAATCAGCTCGGAATGACGGGCATAGGGCACAAACAGATCGTGAAATAACAACTGCAGCTTTTTCTTGATGTCGACAACCTCGGCGTGCTGCTGGACGGCTGTATGCACCGCAGCCATTTGCGAATTGCCGAAGTGAAGAAGAACGGCTTCTTTCTTAGGGAAATACAAATAAAAGGTTCCTTTAGCAATACCGCATGCCTGCGTAATCTGGTCGACGGTGACGTGCGGAAAGCCGTGTTCGGTAAATAACTGCATCGCCGTCAAAAAAATGTGATCTTTAAGCTCCTGTTTACGAGTTTCGCGCAGCATGACGAATGTGCACCTCCAGTGAAATGACTTAAGTCAAATAATGACCACAGTCATTATTATATATGGAAAATATTTTATTTCAAGAGCAATTCGCTAAAAACGGCTTGCGGTGGGAGCAGGGCAGTCACATTATCGACAAAAAGAGAGGGAGGTCGACTTATAAAAGCGTTCTCAATTCGCTGTTTTACGCATACATTGCTACAACGCAAAGGTGTGCACGTTATCTTGCTATTTAGGTGACATAATAAAAGTTATGTAAACTTTTGTTGTAATTCCTATTTTCAGCGCTGCCTTTTATGGATGATGACAAAAAAAGGTAAAATTGACCGATGTATATTTAAAATTGATCCTCAAGGTTATATAATGGTATACAATCAGTGTTTCAACTTACCTCAATGCTTCTGTGTTCGCAGGAATGGGAGGGCCGATGGATGAATTCAGATCGTGCTGGGCAGCATGTGGACATTTCACTCGATGGCGTATGGGTAACCGCTGGCAAAAAAGGCAAGACGAGCACCGTGCTTCAGGACATTACGTTTGATGTTGGCCGGCATGAATTTGTTACGCTGTTGGGGCCGATAGGCAGCGGTAAGTCGACGCTTCTGCGTCTCATGGCGGATCTCCAGCAGCCGTCCAAAGGGCAAATCTCGCTGCATAAAGCACATCCGCGCGAGGTCCGATTACGGCGAAAGTTCGGCATTGTCGGTGCGCAGCCCGGTCTGTTCGAATGGCGCACCGTCCGGGAAAATATTGAACTGCCGCTGGAAATTGCTTTGCACAACCGTTCCCTCTTCAAAGACAAGATTGACCACCTTCTTGACATCGTCGGCTTGACGAAATTCAGCGACTACTTTCCGTGGCAGCTTAGCCCCGGCATGCAGCAGCGCGTCGCGATCGCACGTGCGCTTTCCCTCGATCCGCCTATTCTTTTTCTCGACGAACCGTTCTCCGCTTTGGATACTTTTACCCGTGAAAAACTACAAGACCAGCTTCTGCACCTGAAGGAAAAAACGAACCTAACGATCGTTTTCGTCTCGAACAGTGTGTCGGAGGCTGTTTTTTTATCTCATCGTATTGTTGTCATGGTGCCGAATCCCGGACGCCTTCACTCCCAGCACGAGATTAACCTCGGCTCTGAACGGGTGCCAAATATCCGTGAAACCAAGCTATTCCACGAACTCACGGCAGCGATTCGCAACTGTTTTCCGGCAGCGCCCGATCTCATTCAGGATCAATTGGGATAGCCTCGCTCATACAAGCATATTCATAGATTAAGTGAAGCAGGAATGAGGGAAAGGGTGGCGGTGATGGCTATCAACGATCCGGTTGACAAAGAAGCATTATTGGAAAAAGACCGCAAATACGTCTGGCATCATATGACGCAGCATAATGACAATCCGATGATTATCGCTTCCGGAGACGGAAGCTGGGTGACGGATGTGGACGGCAATCGCTACCTTGATGGCATGTCAGGGCTGTGGTGCGTGAATGTCGGCCATGGCAGGAAGGAGATCGCGGAAGCCGCCGCTCAGCAAATGATGACGCTTGCCTACGCCACGATGGTGCAGGCGCACATTCCCTCCATTGACCTTGCAGCAAAGTTGAATGCATGGTTGGAAGGCGAGTATCGGATCTTTTTTTCCAATTCCGGTTCCGATGCGAATGAAGTTGCTTTTAAAATCGCCCGGCAGTACTTCCATCAAAAAGGGAAGCCGGCGAAGCATAAATTCATTTCGCGGCATCGCGCGTATCATGGGAATTCGATGGGCGCGCTCGGCGCGACGGGGCAAGCGCAGCGGAAGCTGAAATACGAGCCGCTCGGCGTCGGCTTCTCGCACGTACCGCCGCCGTATTGCTACCGCTGTCCGTTCGGCCAGACGAAGGACAATTGCTCTCTGCAATGCGCCAAAGCGATTGAGCAGGCCATCGTCTGGGAAGGGCCGGACTCCGTCGCCGGCGTCATCCTCGAGCCGGTCATCACCGGCGGCGGCATGCTTGTCCCGCATGAGGGCTATTTGCCGGCGGTAAGGCGCATCTGCGAGAAGTACGACGTGCTGCTCATCGTCGATGAAGTGATCTGCGGCTTCGGGCGCTCCGGCCGCAAGTTCGGCCATCACAACTACGGCGTCAAGCCGGATATTGTGACGATGGCGAAAGGCCTCACCAGCGCCTATTCGCCTTTGTCGGCAACAGCGGTCTCAGCGGAGCTGTATGATGTGTTCAAAGGCGGAGATGTGACGAGCCATTTCCGGCATGTGAATACGTTCGGCGGCAATCCGGTGTCATGCGCCGTTGCGCTTGCCAACCTTCGCATCCTGGAGGACGAAGGGCTTATCGCCAGATCGGCGGCGATCGGGGAAGCGTTCGAGGCCAGACTGGTCCCGCTGCGGGAACACCTGCACGTCGGTGATATTCGGATTTTCGGCTCGGCGATGGGCATTGAGCTGGTGGAGGATCGGAGTACGAAGGAGCCTGCGACTCCCGAGCGCGTGGCAGCTATCGTTGCCGCCTGCAAGAGCAAAGGGCTGCTGGTTGGCAAAAACGGTGATACCGTGCCCGGTTTTGCAAATATTTTGACATTGAGTCCACCGCTCAGTTCAACCGATGATGATATCGATTTTATCGTGGAGACGCTGCTGGATGTATTTGGAGTCGGATCTATTTCGTCGAAAGGATGATGCAAGTTGCCAAAGAACAAGCCGTTATCCATTAATGCTCCTCGTTTGCATCAACATATTCAGGCACTTGCTCAAATTGGGAAGCTCGGCGAGACCGGCGTGTGCCGGTTGGCGCTCAGCAAGGAAGACCGAGAAGGCGTCGATCTCGTGCGATCCTGGATGGAGGAAGCGGGGATGACGACGCGCATCGATGCGTTTGCGAATCTGATCGGCGTCTGGAAAGGGCGAAATCCGGAATTGCCGGTGCTAATGCTTGGATCGCATGTCGATTCCCAGCCCTACGGCGGGAGGTTCGATGGCGCAATTGGGGTGCTTGGCGCGATCGAAGCCGTGCAGACGATGGCCGAGCGAGGGATCGTGCCGGAGCGCGATGTGGAGGTTGTTGCTTTTTGCGATGAGGAGGGCTGCCGATTTAACAAAGGGTTGTTCGGAGTTCGCGGGATGACGGGCAAGCTGGAGCCGGATGAGTTGGAACGTATGGATAAAAATGGCGTTACACGCCATCAGGCCCTGCTCGATTTCGGCGTCGATCCGGCAGAGCAGGCCGATTATGTATTCCAAGCCGGGCGGGTCGGCGCGTTTCTCGAGCTGCATATTGAGCAAGGGCCCGTGCTGGAGGCGATGGATCACCCGATCGGCATAGTCAGCGGGATTTCGGGGCCGCTATGGTTGACGGTCGAAATGACGGGCTTCGCAGGACATGCCGGCTCGGTGCCGATGGGGATGCGGCGCGATGCGCTGGTCGGAGCGGCCAAGATTATCGTGGCGCTGAATGAGCTTGCCAGCCGGGAGCCGGGGGCGCCAACGGTGGGAACGGTCGGCTCGCTTCAGGTATTTCCGGATTCGCGCAATATTATTCCGGAGAAGGTGGCGTTCACAGTCGATTTGCGCGATATTGATTTGTCCCGCCGCCAAGCGCTGGAGCAGGAGTTATTTGCTGCTTTGGAGCGCGTTGCTGATGAGCACGGGCTGGCCTATACCGTTCGCGAGGACACGAACAGCGAACCGCGCTATTGCGCGGATTGGATGAAGCGGACGATGCGCGAAGAGGCGGAAGGCATGGGGATGGCGCCGCCGCCGGAGCTGATGAGCGGGCCGTTTCACGATTCGCTGGCGATGTCGTACGTGTGCGATTATGGCATGATTTTTGTCCGCTGTCTGGCAGGCATCTCTCACAATCCGAAGGAGTTTGCGGCTCCGGAAGATATCGCGCTTGGGACGGAGCTGCTGTACAGGACGACACGTCGGATTGCGCTGCAGGAATAAAGCTAGTGACTCAGTAGCATGAGGTAGAGGGTAGGGAAGGAGCGCATAGGATGGGATCTTCATGGATTTCTCTCACGGATTTGAAGCGTAACTTTGAGGAAGTCAAGGCCGGGATGAAGCCGAAAGAGGCGCTGGAGGAGTCGAATCGCTGTTTGTTTTGCTATGATGCGCCTTGTACGCGCGCTTGCCCCAGCGGCATTGACGTGCCGTCGTTCATTAAAAAGATTGCCACCGGCAATCTCAAAGGCTCGGCGCGCACCATTCTGGAAGCGAATCCTGTGGGTGCTTCGTGCGCACGCGTCTGTCCGACCGAGGAACTGTGCGAAGGCGCTTGCGTCCTTAATCAGTCGTCCAAGCCTATTGCGATCGGACAGCTCCAGCGGTACGCGACGGATTGGGCGATCGCCCACGATCCGGAGTTGTTTGAGGCTGGACCGAGCAACGGTCGATCTGTTGCCGTGGTCGGCGGCGGCCCGGCCGGGCTGTCGGCCGCTCGCGAGCTGGCGAGGCTCGGCTTCGAGGTCGCCGTCTATGAAGCGAAGCCGCAAGCCGGCGGCTTGGATACGTTCGGCATCGTTTCCTTCCGCTTGCCGGAGGAAATCTCGCTGTGGGAAGTGCAGCAGGTGGAACGGCTGGGCGTGACGTTTCATGTGAACACGCGCGTCGGCGTGGATGTCAGCAGCGAGGCGCTGCTGGAGCGGTACGACGCCGTGCTGCTTGCCGCCGGCATGGCGCAAGTGCCGATGCTTGGCATTCCGGGCGAGGGGCTCGACGGCGTCCACGATGCGATTGATTTTGTGGAGCGGACGAAAGCGGGACTTGGCGTTGAAAGATCGCTTGATACATCGCTGGTGGGCAAGCGCGTGGCGGTGATCGGCGCCGGCAACACCGCCATCGATGCGGCGACGTGCTCGGTCCGCCTCGGCGCAGCGGAGGTGGAGATCGTGTACCGGCGCTCGGCAGCGGAGATGACGGCGTATGATTTTGAGTACGAGTTTGCAAAGCAGGACGGGGTACGCTTTCGCTGGCTGACTGCGCCTACGCGAATCGTTGGCGATGAGGCGGGGCGCGTCGTGGCGCTGGCGTGCATCCGCATGGAGCTTGTGGATGCGGGTAGCGGACGCAAGGAGCCGAAGCCGATCGCGGGCACGGCGTTTGAAATTCCCGTGGACGCGGTAGTGAAAGCGATCGGACAGACGCGGCATCTTGCGCTGATCGAGGCGTTTGGCCTGCAGCATGTGAACGGAACCGTGGTCGTGCAGCCGGTAACCGGCGCGACCTCGCATCCCAAGGTGTATGCGGCGGGAGACATTCGTTTCGGCGCGGGACAAGGGGAAGCGATGGTCGTCTCCGCTGCGCAGCAGGGGAAGGACGCAGCCTACGCGATTCATGAGCAGCTCGTGAAGGGGCGGGAGGCGTCGGCTTAGTTGCGCTTCCCAACGCGCTCGTTGCTTCGCCGGCGCATGGCGGTCGGTCAAACCCCAAGCCGTGAGAGTAGGTTGTAAAGCCGGACGCGTGCCGGGCGCTAGGAAAGCCCGGGAAGCGGCATTGAGAGCCTCTTGGGGCGGCGGAGACAGAGGCCGCTCGCGAGCAGATGCCGGGTTTAAAGGCGGATCGCGTGCCGAAGTCAGTGTAATGGCTGTAACGGCCTCGAAGCCTGCAAAAAGGCAGGCTTTTTCCAGAAAACTGCGGTAAAAATGAAAATTCCTGCGAAAAGGCAGGCATTCCGGCTCATCTCTCGAGAAAGTGATGAAAAATTGTAAAAAGGTGCCTATTCGCAGGCATTCCGTAAAATTGGGGCTTTTGCAGTGAAATTCCTGCCTTTTTGCAGGTTTTTTGCAGGCTCTACTGGCCGACTGGGCTGGAAGAGAGGGGCGGGAGGCGTCGGCTTAGCCACGCCACGCTGAGAGCTGCACGAGTGACAAGCTTTTGACTCGATCATGAACACAAAGGAGGGATCCGGCATGGCGGATTTGCGCATCAATCTGGCTGGTATTTCTTCACCGAACCCGTTCTGGCTCGCTTCGGCGCCGCCGACGAATACCGGGTATCAAGTGCAGCGCGCGTTTGAAGCGGGGTGGGGAGGCGCGGTCTGGAAGACGCTCGGCGATCCGATTATTAATACGTCGTCACGTTTTGCGGCGGTTCATTTTAACGGGCAGCGGGTGGCGGGGTTTAACAACATTGAGCTGATCACGGATCGGCCGCTTGAGGTGAATCTGAAAGAAATCTATGAGACCAAGAAGCAGTTCCCCGATCATGCGCTCGTCGTGTCCCTGATGGTGGAGCCGAAGCGGGAGAAATGGCATGAAATTGTAAAAAAGGTGGAAGCCGTCGGCGTCGACGGGCTGGAGCTGAACTTCGGCTGTCCACACGGCATGGCGGAACGAGGGATGGGGGCAGCCTCCGGGCAGCAGCCGGATCTCGTGGAAGCCCAGACGATGTGGGCGAAGGAAGCGGCGCAGACACCTGTCATCGTAAAGCTTACGCCTAACATCACGGATATCACGGCAACGGCAAAAGCAGCGGTGCGCGGAGGCGCTGACGCGATTTCCCTCATCAACACGATCAACTCGCTCGCCGGCGTCGATCTTGATACGTGGAACACGATCCCACATGTTGGCGGGAAAGGATCTCATGGCGGCTACTGCGGCCCTGCCGTGAAACCGATTGCCCTGCACATGGTCGCGGACTGCGCGCGTAATCCGGCGATTACGGTGCCGATTTCCGGCATCGGCGGCGTTTCCTCGTGGCGCGATGCGGTGGAGTTTATGCTGATGGGCGCCACAGGCGTGCAGGTGTGCACGGCGGCGATGCATCACGGCTTTCGCATTGTCGAGGATATGATCGACGGCCTGAATAATTACCTCGACAGCAAAGGGATTGCCAGTGTGTCCGAGCTGGTCGGCAAGTCCGTTCCCAAATATTCGGATTGGGGCAATCTCGATCTCAATTATGCGGTCGTCGCACGGATCGATACCGAGACCTGCATATCGTGCAACAAATGTCATATCGCCTGCGAGGACACATCCCATCAATGCATCGAGCGCACGGTCGATAGTAGTGGCAAGCCGATTTTACAAGTGAGGGAAGAGGATTGTGTCGGCTGCAATTTGTGTGCGATCGTTTGCCCGGTGGAGGGGGCGATCTCCATGGTGGAAGTCGCGGGCACGGAGCCTCCGTTGACCTGGAACGAGCGCCAGACGGCGGTTGCCAAACTCGGTGAAGGCGAAGACGGAAGCAAGAAGGAGGCGGTGTAGCATGGCGAAAATCATTCGGGGCGGCACCATTGTGACAGCGTCGGATACGTATCAGGGGGATATTAGGATCGAAAATGGGGTGATTACCCAGCTTGGTAAAGGATTGAGCGTGGAAGGTGCGGAGATTGTTGACGCCACAGGGCTGTATGTGTTTCCAGGCGGTGTCGATCCGCACACCCATCTCGATATGCCGTTCGGTGGCACGGTGACGGCCGACAATTTCGAGACTGGCACGAGAGCGGCTGCGTTCGGCGGGACGACAACGATTATTGATTTTTGCCTGACAAATAAAGGGAAACCCTTGCGGGAATCCGTGCAAACGTGGCATGCCAAAGCCGAGGGCAAGGCGACCATCGACTACAGCTTCCATTTGATGATTGCGGAGATCACGGATGAGGTGCTGGCAGAGCTGCCGGCGATCATTCAGGATGAGGGCATTACGTCGCTCAAAGTGTTCATGGCGTACAAAAATGTGTTTCAAGCCGACGACGGCACACTCTACCGTACGCTGCTCGAGGCCAAAAAGCACGGCGCACTCGTCATGGTGCATGCGGAGAACGGCGATGTGATCGATTATTTGATTCGCGAGGCGCTGGAAGCGGGCAACACGGATCCGATCTACCATGCGCTCACCCGACCATCGATTATCGAGGGGGAAGCGACGGGGCGCGCAGCGAAGCTGACGGCGATGGCGAACTCGCAGCTCTATGTGGTGCACGTGACGTGTGAGGAAGCGGTGAAGCAGATTACGGAGGCGCGCAATCAGGGTATCGACATTTGGGGCGAGACGTGCCCGCAGTATTTGATGCTGGATCAGACATATTTGGAAAAGCCGGATTTTGAAGGGGCCAAATATGTATGGTCGCCGCCGCTTCGGCCGAAAGCGCATCAGGAGGCGCTGTGGACAGCACTTAGCAGTGGGCAGCTGCAGACGGTGGGCTCGGATCAGTGTTCGTTTAATTTTAAGGGGCAAAAGGAGCTCGGACGTGGTGATTTCAGCCTAATCCCGAACGGCGGGCCTTGTATCGAGGATCGGTTTTCGATTTTATTTTCCGAGGGCGTGCGCAAAGGGCGGTTGACGCTCAATCAGTTCGTGGACGTGGTGTCGACGCGGAGTGCGAAGCTGTTCGGCTTATTCCCGCAAAAAGGCACAATCGCGGTCGGCAGCGATGCGGATCTTGTGCTGTTCGATCCGGAAGCGGCGCGCACGTTGTCGGTGCAAACGCATCACATGAATGTGGACTATAACCCGTTTGAAGGCATCGCGATTACCGGCGAGCCGGTCAGCGTGCTGTCACGAGGGGAATTCGTCATCCGCGATAAGCAATTCGTCGGCAAAGCGGGAGCGGGGCAGTACCTCAAGCGGAGGCGGTACCAAGGCGCGGCCTACGCCGGCAGTCCTGCCAAGGCGAACGGAGGTGTCGACGATGTCTGAGTTTGAGCAATTTCAAGCGGAGAAGGAGAAGCTGGACGGCTATGTCGCGCAAAAGTTTCGGATCGTCGGCGTCAAAGAAGATCTGGAGGGCGCTTGGCTGGATCTCGAGCATCCCGGCGGCGAAACGGCAAAGCTGCATTTGAAAACAGCGAATGCCCGCAAATATTATGTGAATGTCCTGCTGATGCAGGGGCGCACGAAGCCGTGAGGAGGAAGTTTGGGGTGGCGGCTAACGCGAGCTGCGCCCAAAAGTAACCATTCCTGTGAGGTTTGTGCAGCGGTGAGGAGGGCTGATATGACAGAGGTGAAAAATCTCATTGGCGGCGCCTGGGTGGATGCGGAGGCGGGGGAGCTTCAGGCCGTTTTTAATCCGGCGACGGGGGAGACGATTGCGGAGGTGCCGCTTTCCTCCACATCGGACGTGGATCGGGCGGTCGCGGCAGCGGAAGCCGCTTGGGATGGCTGGCGGCGGACGCCAGTGCCGAAACGGGCACGGGTGCTGTTCAGTTATTGGCAGCTTCTGCAGGCGCATGAGCGTGAGCTGGCCGAGTTGATTACGCTCGAGAATGGCAAAAGCTACAAAGAGGCGCTCGGCGAAGTCTTGCGCGGCATCGAATGTGTGGAATTCGCCGCCGGTGCGCCATCGCACATGATGGGCGCGACGCTCGCGAATATCTCGGCGGAGATGGACTCGGAGCTGTTCCGCGTCCCGCTCGGCGTCGTGGGTGGCATTACACCATTCAATTTCCCCATGATGGTGCCGTGCTGGATGTTCCCGCTGGCAATCTCCTGCGGAAACACGTTCGTTCTGAAGCCGTCCGAGCGGACGCCGCTGACGGCGAACAAGCTGGCTTCCTTGATGGGGGAAGCCGGGCTGCCGGACGGCGTGCTGAACGTCGTGCACGGCGCGCATGACGTCGTGAACGGTTTGACCGCGCATCCTGCCGTCAAAGCGATCTCTTTTGTCGGGTCGCAGCCCGTCGCCAAGTACGTGTACGAGCGCGCGAGCGCCGCCGGCAAGCGCGTGCAGGCGCTCGCCGGCGCCAAAAACCACCACATCGTAATGCCTGACGCTGTGCCGGACAAAACCGTGGAGAACATTATCATGTCCTCCTTCGGCAGTGCCGGCGAGCGCTGCATGGCGTGCTCGGCCGTGGTGTTGGTCGGCGCCGGGGACGCCGTCCTGGAGCCGCTGGTGCGAGCAGCCGAGGGGCTCGTGCTCGGCAGCGGCCTGGATGACGGCGTGTCCCTGACGCCGGTCATCCGCGAGGAGCAGCGCGCGCGTATCAGCGGCTGCATCGCGCAGGGCGTCGCCGAAGGCGCGACGCTGCTGCTCGACGGGCGCACGGCGGCCGCCTGCGCCGGGCCGGGCTACTTCCTCGGCGCGACGCTGTTCGATCATGTCCGGCCGGACATGTCGATTGCGCGCGAGGAGATTTTTGGGCCGGTGCTGTCGATTTTCCGGGCCGCGAGTCTGGATGAAGCGATTGCGATCGTGAATCAATCGCGTTTCGGCAACTCCGCCGTTATCTATACGGAGAATGCGAAGGCGGTCCGCCAATTCCGCGAGGAGGTGGAGGCGGGCATGCTCGGCGTGAACGTCGGGGTGCCGGCGCCGATGGCGTTTTTCCCTTTTTCAGGATGGAAAGACTCATTCTACGGCGACTTGCACGCCAACGGTAAGGATGGGGTGGAGTTTTACACGAAGAAGAAAATGATAACATCGCGTTATTATTGAGCGCGGTTGGCAAGGCGGCTGCCCGGAAGCTGAGGCTTTGGGGCAGTCTTTTTGTGTTTGCTTGACGGGGGATCTGCCCAGGCATCTGTCGAGGTGGTGAGGCAGATGCCTGCGATTCAGCAGGAATTTTTTGCAAAAATGGCGTTTCCAGGGAAATACCTGCGATAAGGCAGTTTTTTTGGACCGATTCCGCTCAAAAGGAGGCTTCTCCCCCAAAATTCCTGCAGAATTGCAGGTATCTTATCGAATGGGGAGGGGCAGGATGGAGATTCCTGCTTAATTGCAGGTTTGGCTGTCTTGGTCTGAATGTACCTGCTAACGGAGTTAATAAAAAAAGGATCTTAACGCATTCATGAAGAAATACTCTGTTGTATAAATTTAACAACGAGGTGCTCGCTAGAAAGGAATGAAACTTGATGTCAAAAATACAAGCTGTGTTTTTAGATCGTGACGGGACGATCGGCGGTACAGGGCATTTTATTCATCCCAGTGAGTTCTCTTTGTACGAAGGCGCTCAAGAAGCAATCAATGCGCTTAAAGCCTCGGGTCTCAAGGTGTTTGCATTTACAAATCAGCACCGAATCTCCCGAGGGCAGGCAAGTATTGAGGATTTTCGGAAACAATTTAAAGATTATGGTTTTGATGACTCGTTCATTTGCCCTCATGGGAGTGACGAACTTTGCGAATGCAAAAAGCCGCGTCCTGGAATGTTACTTGAGGCAGCAGAACAATATGGGCTTGATTTGAAGCATTGTGCAGTAATAGGCGACGTCGGGGATACGGATATGCTAGCGGCACATGCTGTTGGAGCAAAGAAAATATTAGTTAAAACCGGCTGGGGAGAAGCGTCTTTTAAGGACTATCGTTACAAATGGATAGAAGCTGAACCAGAATATATAGCTGAGAATATTCACGATGCGGTGGAATGGATTTTGAAAAATCTCATCTAAATAATTTTTGAAGTAGGAAGCTTACTACACGCGGATGGCGTTATCCGAATAATAGTCGAGGAGGTTTGACGCAAATGAAATTAAGAGAATTGGCAGCACTAGTTCCGAATGCGGTTGTTCAAGGAGACGTGGAGGTTGAAATTACGGGGATCGCCAACCATTCACGGCGTGTTACAGCGGGCGACCTGTTTGTGTGCATCTCTGGAATTCCGGGCTATCAGGAAGATCGGCATCCCTATGCCCATGACGCGGTTCGGGCAGGAGCGGTAGCTGTTATTGCAGAACGAAGTGTTGAGGTCGACGTGCCGTTGATTCTCGTGAAGGATTCGCGGCATGCACTTGCAGTACTCTCAGCGCATTTCCATGAATATCCAAGTAATGAACTGAGGCTGATCGGTGTCACGGGTACGAACGGCAAAACGACGACGGCTCATATGATCGAGGCGATTCTTCGGCATGCAGGCAACAAGACCGGACTGATGGGAAACATAGGCACGAAGATCTGCGACACGCTGTACAAAACGGACATCAACACGCAGGAGCCGCCGATATTACAGGAAAATCTTCGAAGAATGGTTGAAGCTGACTGCGCCTATGCCGTGATGGAAGTGACATCGCAGGGGCTCGATGCCGGTCGGGTGTTAGGCTGCAATTTTCGGACAGCAGTATTAACGAACATTACGCAGGATCATCTTGATTATCACGGTACGATGGATAATTATATTGCCGCGAAAGGGCTACTTTTCTCTCGCCTCGGAAACGGATTCACTGAGGATCCTAAGGCGTGCAAGTTCGCGGTTCTGAACGCAGACGACAAGGCATCCGCCGTTTTTCAGAAACTGACTGCGGCTAATGTGCTGACTTACGGTATCCAAAAGGAGGCAGACGTAAGGGCAGAGGGGATTCGATTAACTGCACGAGGCGTGTTCTTCCGGGTCGTCACATATAAGGGGACAGCTGAAATGCAGATCAATATGGTAGGTACCTTCAACATCTATAATGCACTAGCGGCAATAACGGCTGCGCTCGCCGAGGGTCTGACGCTGGAAACAATTCGGGACGGACTTGCAGCGCTATCAGGCGTATCGGGACGGCTGGAGATCGTTGATGAAGGCCAGCCTTTTCTTGTCCTGGTCGATTACGCTCATACGCCAGACGGACTGGACAATGTGCTTCGTGCCGTCCGGGCGTTTGCGGAGAAACGGGTCATCACAGTATTCGGTTGCGGCGGCGACCGTGATCGGACGAAGCGCCCTATCATGGGTTGCATTGCGGCTGAATACAGCGATTATGTGATCGTAACATCCGACAATCCGCGTTCTGAGGATCCAGAACAGATTCTAACCGACATCGAAGCCGGTATGGGGGATAAGCACGATTCGGCGGGCAACTATGAATTGCTTGTGGATCGCGCGGAGGCCATCGCACGGTCTGTCTCGATGGCGAATCCAGGTGATATCGTCGTCATTGCAGGCAAAGGGCACGAAACGTACCAGATCACGAAGAACGGAATGATCCACTTTGACGATCGCGAGGTTGCGCGGGACGCAATCCGGGAGAGGAATTTGTGATTGCCGAGTATTGGATGGATACGTTACAGTTATTTTTGGGATCATACCCCGTTATGAATATGCTCTGGGTCGACACTTCATTTCGAAATAAAGGAGTTGGAAAAAAGGCAGTTCTCTTTTGGGAAGAGGAGATGAAGAAAAAAGGATTTAAATTAGTGATGACATCCACTTTGGCAAGTGAAGAAGGGCAACACTTTTATAGAAAATTAGGTTATAGGGACTCGGGCTGCTTATTACTTGAGGGTGAACCGTTGGAGATTCTGTTAACAAAGAGTCTTTAGCTGGACTTCTCTTTTATTTATTAGCCAAAATGGTAAATTCCCAGGGGATGTTTTCGTTTTTCCAACCACGATGCTCATCAAATTTCATTAACTTAAAGCCAGAAGTGATCACGGAATTTATGATTTCGCTGAGGGTATAATGCCTAAGCGACACATCAGGGAAGTCTTGTTGCTCTTGTTCAGTGAAATCATGTTTATAAGCTACATCTCCATTATGTAATTCTTCGTCAAAGTAGCTTTGTTGGATTTGATGTTGGATTTTAGCGTTAGAAACGATGCACCTTCTTAAAGGATGAAAGTCACTTAGCACCATTACCCCATCATTTTTAAGTAGTGAAAAGAGAATAGACATGAATTTATCAAGGTCATTGAAATAGTGCAGGATGCCACCTTCTAAATATAGCATGTCAAAATGGCCACTATATGTTTCTAAGTCTATCTCATAGATATCAGTAACCACATAATGTATCGATACATTGGCGGAGTCCGCCAGTTCTAGGGCATACTTTTTATTTTCTTCCGATATATCAAATACAGTTACGTCCGCGCCCAACAGTGCTAATGGCACTGCTTTTCTTCCATTTGAACCGCAAAGATTAGCAATCTTTTTTCCTGTAATCTGTTCAAAATACTGCTTATGTTTTTTTAGCTGAGCTTTGGGATTAGCCAAAATCTGTTTGGCCTTATCCTCAGGGGAACCGTCTCGTCTGTTCCAAAATTCATAGGCTCGATGTTCCCAAGCTATCTTGTTTTTCGCACTTTGTTCATTCATCTTTGACGAATCTCCCTTCAGTATAAATGATTCTGATTTCAAGAAACTGCATACAAATCTAAAGTAACATTCATGATACCATTTATTGGAACATCACGCTATGTGATTTCGCTTGAATCACGGGGGAGGTAGTTGCTTCCTTATTGTTAAACGAACAGGCAGGATAGTTCGAATGATGTGAGAATAACTAATACTAAAACACTGCCATATTTTCAAGTAATCCATGAGACGAAAAGGGGAAGCAGAATGAAGACGATTAAGTGTATGATGGATCACCTATACTGGGCGGACGGACGCATCATGGACGCGCTCGAGGAGAGTAAAACGAAGAATAAGGACCTTTTGAAGTTGATTCGGCATGTCGCGGTTGCGGAACGAGTCTGGCTGTCCCGATTGCAGGGCAAGGGCAGCGCGCAATATTCGTTGTGGGAGGAAGCAGAAGACCTGACGGCGATCCGGAAGATGTTTGAAGAAAATATCGAGCAATATCGCGTCTATATCGAGGAGCTTCAGGAATCCGAGTTGGATGAGATGATCGACTATGCGAACCAGAGCGGGGTTCCGTTCCGAACGTCCGTCCGGGACATCTTGCTCCAGGTCCTCTTACATGGGCAATATCACCGGGGGCAAATCAACCGGGCACTTCGGATCGAATCGGCAGAGCCTGCCCAAGTCGATTACATCACGTTTGCGAGGCTTTAACAGGGTTTAAATATCAGCATCATTTGGATGGTAAGGGCATTGAGCTAACGGAAGACGATATCTGTGGCTTCGCTCTTCTTCATCAGGGCGAAGCCGGTTCTGCGTTCGACTTTTCGAACGAGCAAGAGGAAATCGACCTCATGAATAAGCGGGGGCGACTGGGTAAAGGCGATGCTGAGGCAACTCGAACGCAGGCATACGATGGTGGATAACTTCAAAACCATTCTCGGAATTGAAGAAATGAGTTGGGTCCGCGCAAATCGATTGGAACTGCTTGATTGAATCCTCTATTGGGGAAGTATTGATCCCGAAGGAAATCGGATAGAATTGAAGGATTAGATTTGATGTTCCGTAGGAGAAGAAAAAGAAACCGGAGTTTATTATGAATATACGAGAACGAATTAAAACCATTTTCTTATATAGTGTCTTCATTTGCTACATCGTTTTTTTAATTAAATTATTGATCTTATCGAGGGTTTCACTTTTGGAGATATTTAGTAGTCAAAGGACTTTCCACAGATCAATCAATCTTATTCCTTTTTATAGTATAAGGGAATATATATTTAGCGGTTCTATGACGATAAAAAAATTCGCTTTTAGTAATGTTGTTGGCAATATCGTTATTCTTATTCCTCTCGGTACTTATTTGTCAGTATTCAAAAAGAACAAAAAAGTAATAACCAATCTATTGATCATATGCATTGTGAGTTTATCTGTTGAAATTATTCAGGGGCTTTTTGGTATCGGAGCATCAGACATTGATGACATCATTTTAAATTGTTCGGGTGGCTTGATTGGTATTCTGGGGTATAAGTTTTTAGCGTTTCTATTACGTGATGAGAAAAAAATACGTACCGTCATCACATTACTTTCTGCAATAGGATTACCTGTTATCTTATATTTGTTATTTATGATCAGATTACGTTTATAGTCAGAAAGAAACGTAATGAGGTAAAAGGGGAGTTGCAGATGATTCGCTATCCATTACTACAGGATGGGGTAACTATTGGTGTTACCGCGCCTTCATCGGGAGTGAATGAGCCCTTACATGGGATTGTCAAGCAGGCAATCTGCCGTTTGGAGAAGAAGGGCTACCTGGTGGTTTGCGGGGTGACGGTTTGGACTCAATTTAAAGCAAAATCTGCACCTGCCACTGAAAGGTCATTGGAACATAACGCCTTACTGCAAAAAAATGAGATCGGCATGATTTTTCCACCGTCGGGTGGAGTTGAGGGCAGGCCACTTTGTAGCTGCTCTTTTTGTCGTTAAGCTGTTGGGCAGGATTGCGCAACTTCCAAGTATTGGAATGGTATTAAGTATAACGACGGAGGATGAGAACTTGCACTCTCTCAGAGGACATGAAGTTCAAGGTAGGTTTTTTGAATTGCATAAATTTTAATTTGGAGGGATCATGAAGAAAAAGCATTTGTCATCGGTAGCGGCTATATGGAAATCGAGGTCTATAACGGACTATGGAATCTTTTCGATTTATAGCGATTATTATGAGGACAAGAATCGGGAAAAAATTGAAATAAAAGCAATTGGAATATTTAACACATTTCATAATAAATGACGAATGAAAAATCGTTTCAAACGTGGATATAAGCTTTTTCCCGAGCGCGAATGGGTACGATCATTTGATCAGACACTCAGCATCTTGGGGTATTCCCCGTAAAAGTCGGGGCAACATCGTATCTTTCCCTTAATCGCTTGATATCAGCTCTGGGCGGTAACCCAAACATACGTGAATACTCACGATTAAATTGGGAGGCACTTTCATAGCCTACACGGAACGCGATTTCTGCGGCATCCGCCGATTCTGACATTAACAGCCTGCGAGCTTCTTGCAAGCGCAATTGTTTTTGGAACTGAATAGGGCTCATCGCGGTTACTTCCTTGAAAATTCTGTGCAAAGAAGAAATACTCATATTTGCGAGTTCGGCAAGCTCCTCGATCCGTAATGGTTGATCAAAATGATGGGTGATTTGCTCAATCGTTTCTCTAATCCGATACGTGCTGCTGCCCTCCATGGCGATCTGTGCCAGTGTACTTCCATATTGGCCGTGGAGAAGTCTGAACAAGATTTCTTTTTTATAGAGTGGAGCAAGAAACGGAATTTCTTTGGGATCGTCCAATAGACGAGCAAATCTAAGAATCGCATCAAGCAAGGAATCTTGCATCTGACCGACAAATAGAGCCCGCTTGGCATTTTCTTTTGAAGAAATATGGATATCTGCGCTCTGTAAGACTTCTAAAATTTCATGCTGCGTAAATTCAAGCTTCAGGCTCAAGTAAGGAATTTCTGCAGATGCTTGAATGACTTGGCCGATGACCGGTAAATGCATGGATGAAATTAGGAAGTCAGCAGGCCCATATTCAAAGCGTTCTTGCGCGAGAAAAATTTCTTTTAAACCTTGCGCTATGACGCATAAGGAAGGTTTATACACTCTGTAGACGGGCTCCGTCGGTTTTGTATGGTAAATCATAAATAAAGATGGCATAGCGGTTTGATTCATGCCTTTGGCTTTTGCATGACGCCCAATCAGCTCGGCTAGTTCATCTTGTTTTTTTGTTGTTTTCTCCAGCATAGAACCTCCACTTTGACATGACATGTATTTGCATTTATTATAGAGCATTTTCCGATGAATTGCAGTGGAAGTGAGAGAAATAGGCAATCATATGGCACGATTGTGAAAACGCGTTTGCACCAATTCGTTGCATAATAGGAAGGGCATAGTGTCAAAATGATGAAAGAAAGGGAGATCACACATGCAATTGCGTAAACTCGGTCATAGCGGATTAGAGGTTTCAACGATTGGATTAGGCTGCATGGGGATGAGTCAGAGCTTCGGACCGTTGCCGGAAAAGAAAGATGCAATTTCACTCATTCAGGCCGCGGTTGACCGCGGAGTCAATTTTTTTGATACGGCTGAAGTGTATGGTCAATCGCATCATAATGAAGAGTTAGTCGGGGAAGCCCTCGCTCCTTATAAAGGAAAAGTCCATATTGCTACGAAGTTTGGCATTAAAGTCGTGGATGGCAAACAAGTGCTTAGCAGCAAGCCGGAAATTATCAGACAATCCGTTGAGGGTTCACTTCAGCGTCTAAAAGTTGAAACGATTGATCTTTATTATCAACATCGCGTTGATCCCGACGTGCCGATCGAAGAGGTAGCAGGAGTTATCAAGGACCTTATTGCCGAAGGAAAAATCAAATATTGGGGACTTTCTGAAGCAGGGGTTGAAACGATCCGTCGCGCACACGCGGTACATCCTCTTGCGGCTGTTGAAAGTGAATACTCCATGATGTGGAGAAGTCCGGAAGCGGAATTGCTGCCTGCTCTTGAAGAATTGGGCATTGGTTTTGTACCTTTTGCACCATTAGGCAAGGGATTTCTTACCGGGACGATCGATAAGCATACAACTTTCGGCAGTGACGACTTCCGAAGCAAACAGCCTCGATTCCACTTGGAGAATCTCGAAGCGAACCAAGTTTTAGTGGATCTGATAAGAAATGTGGCCTTAGCGAAGAACGCGACACCTGCTCAAATTGCGCTTGCCTGGGTGCTTGCGCAACACGCATGGATTGTGCCGATCCCTGGAACACGCAAATTAGATCGGCTGGAGGAAAACCTAGGCGCTGTTAACATTACACTGAGCCCGGAAGAGTTGAGCGATTTAAACACGGCGCTTTCGAAGATCAAGGTTGTTGGGGATCGCTATCCAGCAGGTTCAGACTATGCCAAAAGAACGGGTAAGTAATTCATAATGGCGATATCATTCAATCAGGTAAAAGGAAGTTTGCTAAAATAGTAGTTGTGTAACTTGAGTTTCGCCAAAAAAAGAACCTCGACAGAAATTGTCGGGTTCTTCGTATTGCATATCAATAGGCACGATGCTATAATCAATTCACGACCGTCAAATGATAAATGGACATAATTAATTCATCTTACAAATTAATCTTATCATGACGGTAAGCTCTTTGTCAAATGGTTTTTCAAATTTCATGGTTAGGGGAGATAGGAATGCGATCTTTGGTTCTCGGCTTTCAGGAAATGGATAAATCGCAGCTAGCGCTCGTCGGTGGAAAAGGGTTGAATTTAGGGGAACTATCTAAATTTCCAGGCATTCAAGTCCCCAAAGGATTCTGCGTGACAACAGTCGGCTATCGTGAAGCCATCGCCCACAACGAAACGTATCATGCTTTGTTGAAGCAGCTAGCTGAGTTGAAAGCGGACGATCGAGATCGGATCGCGGAAATCAGCGGGAAGATTCGCCAAATCATTACCGAAGCCGCAATTCCTTCCGATGTTGTGGAAGCCGTGAGTTACTATATCTCCCAGTTTGGCGAGGAACATGCTTACGCGGTACGTTCCAGTGCAACTGCTGAGGATTTGCCGCACGCTTCTTTTGCAGGGCAGCAAGATACTTTTTTAAATATAATCGGCCGCGACGCCATTCTGCAGCATATCAGCCTATGCTGGGCTTCGCTATTTACAGATCGTGCGGTTATTTACCGCATGCAAAATGGATTCGATCACAGCCAAGTGTATGTATCCGTCATCGTTCAAAAGATGGTATTCCCACAGGCTTCGGGGATTGTCTTCACCGCGGATCCCATGACCTCGAACCGAAAGCTGCTGTCCATCGATGCCAGTTATGGCCTCGGCGAAGCGCTGGTTTCGGGCTTGGTCTCCGCCGATTCTTATCAAGTAAGGGAAGGGAGGATCGTCAATAAACGAATCGCAACCAAGAAATTGGCGATCTACGGACGGAAAGAAGGAGGAACTGAGACACGGGAGCTTGATGCTGAACAACAAGTGGCGCAAACTCTTACCGACTCGCAAATTGTACAGTTGGCGCAGATAAGCAGGCAGATCGAAGCGCATTTTGGCAGCCCGCAGGATATAGAATGGTGCCTGGCTGATGATCTATTTTATATTGTCCAGAGCCGGCCAATCACGACGTTATTTCCGATCCCTGAAGCGAAGGATGCCGAGAATCATGTCTATATTTCCGTTGGACACCAACAAATGATGACTGATTCTATCAAGCCATTGGGATTGTCGATGTACCTGTTAACAACGTCTGCTCCGATGAAAAACGCCGGCGGACGGTTGTTTGTTGACGTGACGCCCATGCTGGCTTCGCCTGCCAATAGGGAAACTCTTTTAAATATGTCAGGACAATCCGATCCCCTTACCAAAGATGCCTTGATGACGATCGTAGAACGTAAGGGGTTTATCAAAGAGTTGCCGGATGCGCAAACAGCGCCAATGCCGAACAGAAACAATACGGATATGCTCGCGCAATTTGACGAAGAGCCGTCCCTTGTTGCTGACTTGATCAACCTCAACCAAGCTTCGATTGAAGCGTTGAAAGAAAACATCCAAACGAAATCAGGCGTAGCCTTGTTCGATTTTATTGCGGAAGATTTGGAGCAGTCTAAGAAGGTTTTGTTTGAACCGCGAAGTATACGTATCATTATGGCGGGTATGAATGCCGCGGCCTGGCTCAACCAAAACATGAAGGCGTGGTTAGATGAAGATGCAGCTGCAGATACGCTTGCTCAATCTGTCGAGGGCAATATTACTTCACAGATGGGGCTTGCGCTAATGGAAGTTGCTGATCGGATTCGTCCTTATCCAGAGGTTATTGAGTATTTACAACATGTCCAAGAGACAACCTTCTGGGAAGATCTGAGTCGATTGGATGGAGGGCAGGAGGCACGAGACGCCATCTCCGGTTATCTCAGCAAATATGGCATGCGCTGCGCCGGTGAGATCGATATGACTAGAACGCGGTGGAGCGAAAAACCGACTGCGCTTGTTCCCATGATTTTGACGAATATCAAAAACTTCGAGCCGAATGCCGGCAAAAGAAAATTCGAGCAGGGCCTACAGGAGGCTTTGGAGAAAGAACAGGTGTTATTAACGAAATTGCGGCAATTGCCGGAGGGGGAGCAAAAAGCTGCAGAAACCAAACGCATCATCGACATCCTCCGGAATTTCAGCGGTTATCGGGAGTATCCCAAGTATGGCATGGTGAACCGTTATTTCGTCTATAAGCAGGCTTTGCTGAAGGAAGCGGAGCGACTCGTACAAGCTGGCCTTATTCATGAAAAAGAAGACATATACTATCTCTTTTTCGAAGAACTTCGCGAAGTCGTGCGGACCCATCAAGCAGACTATCGGACCATCTCACAGCGAAAAGACGATTACAAGTTATTTGACAAATTAACGCCGCCGCGTGTGATTACGTCGGATGGCGAAATCGTTACTGGCAAGTATAATCGGGAAAATCTCCCGGCCGGAGCTCTTGTAGGCCTGCCCGTTTCCTCCGGTGTGATCGAGGGACGAGCGCGTGTTATCCTCAACATGGAGGAGGCGGATATAGAAGATGGTGATATTTTGGTTACCACCTTTACGGATCCAAGCTGGACGCCATTGTTTGTTTCAATCAAAGGGCTGGTCACCGAAGTTGGAGGCTTGATGACGCACGGAGCGGTTATCGCGCGTGAATATGGCCTGCCGGCTGTTGTCGGCGTGGAACATGCGACCACACGGATTCAAGATGGGCAGCGGATCCGCGTGCATGGAACGGAAGGGTATGTTGAGATTTTGTAACATCTGAAAAACCGCGAGCCTCTGCGCAACTTCGTGCAGAGGCTGTTTGTATGTTTACTTGCCCAGAATTATCCAGTACTATAAGTGTAAACAGACGAGGAGTGATGACGATGGAGCACTATTTATTTAAACAGTTGGCATTTGTAAGAAGCCAAACTTTGAAATTGATGGAGGGAGTCACAGAGGAAAACGCAGACGTGATCCCCGAAGGCTTCCGAAATTCGATTCGCTGGAATTTAGGGCACATTTATGTTGTCTTAGAACGCTTCGCCTTTCAATACATAGGGCTCCCGCAGCACTTGCCCAGAGGGTTTAAAGAACAGTTTGAATACGGTACTTCACCTGGAAACAAGACAGATTCCACACCCGTTCCGACCCTGCAAGAGCTGGAACTTCTCCTAAAAGAGCAACTGGAGCGGATACGTGCAAGTTTGGAGCATCGTTTGCAGGAAAAGATTATCCCGCCTTATACGACGTCTGCTGGCATGACATTGGAAACGCCGGAACAGTTTCTCAGCTTTAATTTATACCATGAGGGCATGCATTTGAGCGTGATTAAACTTTATAAATCGTTGTTATCGCGTTAAACGGTGGATATGATACAACTTGAAGGTAAGGAAGCGGGAAAAACGATGAATGACCTATTGGCAGGTATTGAGTGGCATGAACCCAACTCAATGATAAACAACCTGATTGCTGCCGGGGCTGAATTGACGTTTAGTCAACTTTCTCCTGGTTTTGAGGCGGATGTGGTTAAGATTACGCAGGGGGAGAACCATTTTGTATTGAAGGTGTGGAACAAACATTCGAAACCCGACGTATTGCGCCAATTTCGCCTTTTGGAAGCTCTTCATCGCCAGGGAATTCGCGTATCCGAGCCAATCGGCTATGGGCGAACGAAAACGGGGGACAGTGTGTTGTTGACCTGCTATCACGGCACCCCAGTGATGAAGGTGAATCCGAGCATTTTTAAGAAAATTACCGCGGTGTTCGCCGATATTCACCGGTTGCCTCTGGATGGACTGGAGAGCGACGTGCTGGTCAGGAATGATTTTGTTGGGTATTTCTTCCCTGGGATTGAGGCATTTCCGGCGATGAAAGAGGAACTAATTCGTCTTGTCGCTTCCGCGGATATGAGAATGGACCGATTAATTCACGGTGATTTCAATCTCGGCAATATTTTAGAAGAGAATGGACAATATACAGTGATAGACTGGACGAACGGACAATTAGGGGACTCCAGGTATGATTTAGCGTGGGCTTGTCTGCTTCTGCAAATCTATTTGAGCGAGAGTAAAAGTCTTACCTTTTTGTATAAATATCAAGAGGAAATACCTGTGGCAACCGAGGAGTTGGAGATTTTTGAAGCGCTTGCCTGCTTGAGGTGGCTGCTGCTCGACCGAACCGCTGGAGTGCCTAAAGGACCGGATACGATGAAGAAGGTAAGGAAAATCGTGAGGGGTAATGGATTTTTAAATGAGCGTGTGGGGAGCCAGATACAATGATAAAAGGTTTTGGCGGAATATTTTGGAGAACTAAGAATCTTGAAGTTGTGAAGCAATGGTACAGCGAAGTGTTGAGGATTGAAATCGGAGATTGGAATGGGGCTATGATCAAAGCCGAATCAGGGAATGAGACGATCTTTTCATTTTTTACCGAGGACGACAGCTATTTTCCATCAGAACAACAAGTGATGTTAAATTTCCAAGTGCATAGTATAGAGGAGACGATTCAGCATCTTAAACAGATTGGCGTACCTCTTGCAAAGAAAAAGGAGGCGGGGGATTTTGGAAAGTTTATTTGGATTGAAGATCCGGAAGGTCGACTGATCGAGCTTTGGGAGAAATAACGTTTAACATATAAACGCAGACCCGCAGCCGTGTTGCTGTGGGTCTTTCTCTAAGGATACGGAAGTTAGAAGTCATGAATATATTTGCAAAGGAGTGTTTTTCCATGGCCACTGATCTAATCTTATTTGACTTTGATGGTACGCTTGCCGACACATTACCTTTTTCTTTTGCTGCATTTAAAGCAGTTTTCAAAAAATATGATGGAAAAGATGTTAGCAATGATGCGCTGATTTCCATGTTTGGTCCTACAGAAGATGACATTATTGCGATGAATTTTCAAAATAAAGCGTTCGTTCATCAAGCCATACAGGAATACTATGATTTATATGGTCAAGGCCACTCAAACATGAATGAAATCGATTCAATTATAGCGTTACTTGAGCTGCTCAAAGAAAATAATAAACAAATTGCAGTTATTACTGGAAAAAGTCGGAGAGGGTTTGATATCTCTTCAGAAGCATTGAAAATCTCGCATTATTTTGATTATGTCGTAACTGGGAATGATGTTGCCAAGGCTAAGCCTGATCCCGAGGGCGTATATAAAGCTATGCATTTTTTTGGAGTGAAAGTCGAGAACGTGGTATTCCTAGGCGATAGTAATGCAGATATTGTTGCGGGGAAATCGGCAGGGGTTCGAACCTACGCGGTTCAATGGTTATCTACCTATCAAAGTACGGTCTATGACAGAAATCCTGATGCTATTTTCTCAAACACAGCAGAATTTATTGCCCTTTTAGAGGCTGAAGGGTCTTTGCGCTAAGGAACGATCCTGGCTTAACAAGCTAAGTTTGTACCGAATAGGAGATCAATGACATGGCTTTCGGAATTTCGAGAGACGAACTAAATGAATGGAAGAGCAAATGCTTGCAGGGGGAGATTGCCTTTTTGACGCATTATTGGGTAGAACCTCGCTTCCCGGGCGTGAAGACGATCACTAAGGTGGGCTGCTGTGATCTGGAACGATTGAAGGAATGGTGCTTGGCAAATCGATTAAATCCAAGTTACATACATCTTCGTGATAAATATCCACACTTTGATCTGATAGGGAACAAGCAGATTGAAATTTTAAAAAGGGAACATTTGACCGATCATCTGATCAGATTCAAGCTTTGCTAAGATGAATAACCCTAAACGAACAACATGTTAACCGAACAAAAACTTGTATATTGTTTAAATACGCAATAACCGAGTACGATCCAAGAGGAATATTCTAGTGGAATATTCGATTACCTAACGAAAGGGGTTATTTATGTTATTGCGTAAAAACGTATTTTTGAAAGCGCTTGTATTGGTGTTGGTTCTGGTTGTCCATGTGGCGGCGCTCCCCAGTCAACCTGCCTATGCGGCAGATGAGTATGACGCTTTACGAGCTAGAATTTACGATTTTACAACAGGAGGGTCTACGTACGATACGAATGACTCGGACATCAGTACCAAAATCGCCAATATTACGTCGCTGGCGCAGACAAACTGGACTTCGATGAATAAGGCTGCAGGAAGAACCTATCTGTGGAGTGATTTGGCCTCGACAACGGAGTCAGAGCACGTGTCCCAAAGCTATCAGCGGTTAGAGGCGATGACACTCGCTTATGTAACAAGAGGTTCAACGCTTGAGAATAACGCAACTTTGCGAGCGGACATTATCAGCGCCATGGATTGGATGTATACGAATCGCTATAATACCAGCGTACCGAAAAGGGGTTACGACAATTGGTTTGACTGGCAGGTGACTTCACCGCTGGTGATCAATAACATCACGATTTGGTTGTATAACTATTTATCACCAACACAGATTAGCAATTGGCATGCCGTCATCGACTATCAAGCGCTTGCTTGGGGAGCGGGTCTAACCGGAGCCAATCGCGTATGGGCTTGCTACATTAAAATTACGAGCGGCATTATCGTTAAGAACAGCGCCAAGATTATAGAGGGCAGAGACCAGCTAAGCTCGGTATTTGATTATGTAACTTCGGGTGAAGGGGTGTACAGCGATGGTTCCTTTATTCAACATACCGCGCTCATTCCCTACAACGGGGGATATGGCACAGCTTTGCTCGATAATTTGACTAAATTGATGTATGTCGTAGCTGGGTCCTCGTGGGATATCGTAGATCCCGATGTGAATAACATTTATCAATGGATTTATACGGCTTTTGAACCGCTTTATTATAATAACTCCATGTTTGATGATGTCAGAGGAAGAGGTATAGCTGGGTTTAGAGACGATGATAAAGGATTAACTTCTATAAAAGCAATTGGGCCTTCCGTGGTTCGGATGGCACTCTCCGCACCCAATGCCAGCGATCGGGCAGCCTATAAATCGATGGTTAAAAAATGGTTGCTGGAGGCCACTTCGCCTACGAAGTATGCGGATTTGGTTATGATGAGCGATATCGTACAAGCGAAGCAAATCGAGGCTGATCCATCCGTTACCCCGAGAGCACCGCTAATCATGAACAAACAATACCCGAGTATGGCGAGAGCTGTACACCATAGACCGGGATTTGCCTTTGGCATCAGCATGTCTTCCAATAGAATCGGCAATTATGAAATGATTAATGATGTTAATCTAAGGGGTTGGCATACCGGAGACGGGATGACCTATCTGTATAATTCGGATTTGAAACAATATAAAGATTCCTTCTGGCCTACTGTCAATAGTTATCGCATGCCAGGTACGACCGTCAATCAGAATACGACGGCAACGGCTAACGCCAAAAATCCGAATAGCTGGGTCGGAGGCACAGAAATCTCAGGCTTGTACGGAGCGACTGGCATGCAATACACGGCCAATGGCTACACGCTCACAGCGAAAAAATCCTGGTTTATGTTTGATGATGAAATCGTGAATTTAGGTTCCGGCATTACGTCTACAGACAATAAAGTTGTCGAAACGATTGTCGATAACCGCAAGCTGAACAGCAGCGGAAACAATACGCTCACGGTCAACGGTGCAGCGAAATCATCTGCTCTCGGTTGAGCGAAACGATGACGGGGGTAAATCGCATTCATTTGGCCGGAAGTGTAGCCGGCTCGGATGTTGGTTACTACTTCCCAACGACAACAACGCTGAAAGGATTGCGTGAAGCGCGAACAGACCAATGGTCAAGCATCAATCTCTACAATCTTGGCACCGATTACACCACGAATGTTACACGCAACTATATGAATTTATGGTTCGATCACGGTACAAATCCGACAAACGGTCAATACGCCTATGTGCTGCTGCCTGGCAAGACCAGCAATGAAGTGGATACGTATGCCGCTAACCCGGACATCACGGTCATTGAGAACTCAGGTGCGGCACAAGCTGTGCAGGAAAATGCCCTGGGCATCCTAGCAGTTAACTTCTGGAATGATGCAGTAAAAACGGTGAGCGGCGTCACGAGCAACAAAAAAGCGTCCGTGATGGTTCGCACGACGGAGAACGGAACCGAAGTTTCCGTAGCCGACCCTACGATGGCGAATACGGGCACAATTCAACTTACGCTTACGCAGAATCTTGGACCTGTGGTTTATAAGGATTCGCGGATTACGGCCAGTACAAGCGGCGGTACAACCACGCTTACGGTCAATGTGAATGGTGCCGGTGGCAAAAGCATCGAGGCTTATTTTGCGACTCCATTGGCTGGTCAAATTACCGGTTACACGGTGAACGAAAATTTTGACGAGATGACGCTTGGTACATTGACAGGTCAAGATGGCTGGATTTTCAATAACGCCGGCGTGGCAGCGAATACCGTTGTTGTACAGCCTGACAATGCTGACAACACGGCCAAATCGCTGAAAGTCACAACAGGCTCGACATCCGGCAGCGCGGAAGCATACCGCCTTTTTAACGCCCCACAAGGAGGATATATTACAGCGGAAGCCACTGTCACGGTGGATGATGCTAACTGGAAGAATGCGCTCATTGTGGCAGACAGCAGCTTAACGTCCAACAATAATGCTGCTCATCTTGTGATGCAAGCGGGCAAAATTTGGGGCTATAACGGCAGCACGAAAACCGATGTGTTAACGGGGATCACGAACGGCCAACCGTACCGCCTAAAAGTCGTGATCAATACATCTACGAAAAAATACGATGTCTATGTCAACGATGCGCTGCTGGCGACGAACTGGGATTACCGCTACGCGGTGAATACGCTCGATAAGTTCTCTGCCTCGATCGCCGGGAATGCCAGCTCGATGCGTGTTGACAATGTGAAAGTATCCTATGAACCCCTTACGTTAGTCAAACTGATTAATGAAGACTTTAATGGCATGACAGCTGGCAATTTGAATGGACAAAACGGTTGGGTGTTCGATAATGGAGGTATAGCAGGTAATACAGGTATCGTTCAGACCAAGAGCGGATCGCCGAACGACAAAGCGGTTCAATTGACAACAACCTCAACGAGCGGGAAAGCTGAAGCCTATAAGGTGTTCAACGCGCCAGCAGGGAGTATAATTATGGCAGAAGCGACAGTAACCGCGGATGATAACAATTGGAAAAATGCCTTGATCGTTGCAGACAGCTCACTTACCTCGAATGGCAGCGCCGCCCATCTCATCATGCAGAACGGCAGAATCTGGGGGTATAACGGCGGTACTCAAACGAACGTATTGACCTCAATTACGAACGGTGTGCCTTATCGTCTAAAGGTGGTCATCAATACGGCTACTAAAAAGTTTGATGTATACGTAAATGGTGAACTGAAGGCTTCACAATGGAATTATCGTTATTCCGGAGTGACGAAGGTTGACAAGGTGAGTTCATCGATAGGTGGCAATGCCAGCTCAATGCATGTTGATGATGTCAAGGTCAGCTATACTCCGTAACAATCAAGTTCTACAATGATAACATAAGAGTTGGGAGCTATCAGTCACAAATGCGCCGTGCGCAAGGCCGCCAAGTTGGCAGCCTCATGCACGGCGTTTGTTTATTTTTGCATTTAGAATTCAGGGATCATAATGTCCACTTCTTTGCGGGTTTCGGAGGAACGTAGAATGCCGTCGATAATAGCCTGATTGAACAGGATCTGTTCGGCAGGAATTGGCGCTGGTCTTTCTTCGCGAATTGCTAGGACGAAATCGTTCACTTTTTCAAAAAACCGATCTACCTGATGCTGGAGTACAGGGATATTGGTCTCGACGTGTCTCCCGATTTCGTCATGATACATCGTGATCGAGCCTACGCCGCCGTCCCAAACGCCGTTCCACGGGCTGCCGTTATAAGGTGTGGTGACTTTCAGCCCGGCGTCAGTGCCTAGAAAATACGAAGCGCCGAGCGTGTCCATGTGCATCGCCCAAGAGATTTTGAACTGCAAGGTAATGTCTCCTTCGAGGCGGATAAAGGCGGCGCCGAAATCTTCGACCTCAAAGGCGGACGCTTCTTTGTGATACTTCGGATTGGTCCCGAAGTAATTGGAGGTAACGGCTGAGACGGTGAGCGGCTTCGGATACCCGAGCGCATTGAGCGCCATATCCAGTGAATAACAGCCGATATCAGCCATAGCGCCAGCGCCGGCGAGTTCCTTTTTAATGAAGGTGCCGCCCGGCATGCCTCTGCGACGCCCGCCTCCGGTTTCTACATAATAAACTTTGCCGAGCTTTCCAGACTGGACCAGATCTTTGATGGCAACCATATTGGGATCATAGCGGGGCTGGAAGCCGACGCTTAGCATTTTGCCTGTCTGCTTGGAGGCTTGAACCATCTCAACACCTTGCTGCAGTGTAACGGAAAGCGGCTTTTCGACTAGCACGTGCTTGCCTGCCTGCAGCGCATCGATGCTTGCCCGGTGATGGGCCACGTTCGGCGTACATACGCTGACGCCATCCAGATTCAGCTCTAGCATTCGGTTAAGATCCTCGAACGCTGCTGCGCCCTGCAGCTCATGATTGGCGATAAATTGCTCCGCCTTACCGGGAAGAATGTCAGCAATGGCGACAATTTCGACGTCTGGTATTTGCTTATAAGCTTTCGCATGCGCACCGGCAATGCCGCCGCTGCCGATAATGCCAATTCGAATATTTGATTTCATTCGTGATGCCTCCAGTTCTTAAATAAGATGCTCTCTTCATTATATCGTAGCGGGTAGCAGAGGGTAGTCCGAGGAGGCGTCGCGCTAGGTGCAAAAAGATGACACGATAGGAAAGGCGTTTTAAAATAAAATGGCAAAGAGCACTTGTGTGGCAGAGTTTGGATGAAATCAAACTCTCCGTTGTCGATCACGATCCAATGAAGTATGATGGACTATACGTCACTTAATTCTACGGAGGACCTCTTTGGCATGAGTAAGTCTGTACGCAATAAAAATAACGCCGGTCAATACAAGGAGTTGCTGGGTCGTTATTTGTTCCCGCAA
Organism: Paenibacillus oryzisoli; assembly: GCF_050467285.1. Taxonomy (GTDB): domain Bacteria; phylum Bacillota; class Bacilli; order Paenibacillales; family NBRC-103111; genus Paenibacillus_E; species Paenibacillus_E oryzisoli_A. The sequence continues at coordinate 75,033 of NZ_JBCMUN010000009.1, forward strand.
AAAGGAACACTTCTGATTTTAACGATTCTGTTGTTTGCTTCGATCGGACTGCAGCTCGTCAATCCGCAAATCATCCGCTATTTTATTGATCAGGCTGGGCAGCAGGGGGCGATGCAGCCGCTGATCAACGCGGCGCTGCTGTTTATCGGATTTGCCTTGGTGCAGCAGCTCGTTTCGGTCGCTGCTACATATTTCAGCGAAAATCTCGGCTGGACCACGACCAACAAGCTCCGCGTCGATTTGGCGGCGCACTGCTTGTCGCTGGACATGTCGTTTCACAAAAATCATACTTCGGGCTCGCTGATTGAACGCGTGGACGGCGATGTGAATGCGCTTGCGAATTTTTTCTCCTCTATGATTATTCATCTGGTCGGCAATCTGCTGCTCATGACCGGCATCATCGTGCTGCTGTTCCGCGAAAATTGGTTGATCGGGGTAGGGATGGCGCTGTTCGTCGTTTTTGCCGTGTATCTCATCCAGTGGATTCGGAAGTTTGCTGTACCTGTCTGGTCGAAGTGGCGGCAGGCGAATGCCGAGTTTTACGGCTTTATCGGCGAGCATCTGGAGGGAACAGAGGACATTCGCGCGAACGGGGCTGTCGGCTATGTGATGGAGCGTTTCTACACCATGCTGCGAAAAATGCTGCCGCTTCGCATCAAAGCGTTCCTCGGCTTTTGCGCGATGTGGAACACGTCGATTTTCGTGTTTGCACTAGGGAATGCGATGGCGTTCGCGATCAGCGCCTATCTCTGGCATGCAGGGGAAATCTCAATCGGCACCGTGTACTTGATCTTCTTCTACACCGAGCTGCTGGCCAAGCCGATTGAAAAAATCCGTACGCAAATGGAGGATTTGCAAAAAGCGGACGCCAGCATTTCGCGGATTCGGGAGCTGTTCGCGATCGAATCGAACATCCGGGACGGCAAAGGCGCGCAGCTGCCGCAAGGGCCGCTTGGCGTCGAGTTCAACGACGTCACGTTCAGCTATGACGGTGACCAGGCGACGCTGGAGAAGCTCAGCTTTGCTCTGAAGCCGGGCGAAGTGCTCGGCCTGCTAGGTAGAACCGGCAGCGGGAAGTCTACGCTGGCGCGGTTGCTGCTGCGCTTTTACGATCCGCAGCAGGGCGTGATTTCCCTGAGCGGAACGAATATCCGCGATTGCAAGCTCACTGAGCTGCGCAAGCATGTCGCTCTCGTGACGCAAAACATCGAAATCATGCAGGGCACGATTCGCGATAATTTAACGTTCTTCGATAACGGAATCGCGGATGAGACGATTATCGAGGTGCTGGGCGAGCTCGGCCTCGGCGCTTGGTTTGATGCGCTGCCGGAGGGGCTGGATACGATGCTCGCCTCCGGCGGGGGCAGCTTATCGGCTGGGGAAGCGCAATTGCTTGCGTTTGCGCGGGTGTTTTTGACGAAGCCGGGCCTTGTGATTATGGACGAAGCTTCCTCGAGGCTGGATCCGCTTACCGAGCAGCGCATGGAGAAGGCGGTTTCGAAGCTGCTGGATGAGCGCTCCTGCATCATGATTGCCCACCGGCTTGCGACGGTGCAGCGCGCGGATCATATCCTTATTTTGGAGCATGGTAAGGTGATCGAATCGGGACGGAGAGAGGAGCTCGCCGCCAATCCGGGTTCCCGCTTCTCGCATCTGCTCTCGACCGGGCTTGAGGAGGTGCTGGCATGACCACATTTCAATATTTATGGAAACTGATCGCTTACAGACCGATGCGGTATACGATGAATGCGGTGATGTGGACGCTGATTTATTTGGCGCCGATTGCGCCGGGACTTGTGACAAAGGAATTTTTTGATACGCTCACAGGGCATGCGAAACTGGGCTATGGCGTCTGGGGGCTGATTGCGCTGCTCATGGCGGCGGCAATCGGACGGATGATGCTGATCATCATCGGGTTTATCACCGACGTCAACTTCCGATTCCGCATGAGCATGCTGCTGCGCCGCAATCTGCTGGAGCATGTGCTCAAGCAGCCAGGCGCGCAGGCGATTCCGGTGGCGCCGGGCGAAGCAATTTCCCATTTCCGGGACGATGTCGATCAATCCGAGGAAGCCGTGAGCTGGTCGGTTGACGTGTTCGGACTGACGTGTTTTGCACTGGTGTCAGGCTATATCCTCATTCGCATCGATGCTCAAATGACACTGCTCGTCTTTATGCCGATCGTGCTTGTAATTACTGCCGCGCAGCTCGCGACGGTGAGATTGCAGAAGTACCGCGCTGCCAGCCGCGAAGCGACGTCGAAGGTGACGGGCGAGATCAGCGAAATGTTCGGCAACGTGCAGGCGATTCAGGTCGCCGGGGCGGAGCGCAGAGTGATTGAGCGTTTTGCGCGGTCCGGTGATAACCGCCGGAAAGCGATGTTGAAGGACAAGCTGATGGGCGAACTGCTGGATTCCGTATTCTCCAACTCGGTGAACCTGGGAACAGGTCTGCTTCTGCTGCTGGCCGGGGCTAAAATGCGTGCCGGCACTTTTACCGTCGGCGATCTCTCGCTGTTCGTGTATTACCTCACGTTCGTGACGCAGTTTATTACGAATGTTGGCAAGTTCATTACGTATTTCAAGCAAATGAGCGTGTCGCTGCAGCGGCTCACATTCCTGCTGCAAGGGGCTTCGGCCAAGGTGCTGACGATGGCGAAGTCCTTGCATTTGAAGGGCGAGGGGGCGGAGCCCGCTGCCGTTGTAAGAGCAGTGGGCGCTCCGGCGCCGCTGGAGAAGCTCGAGGTGAATGGCCTCAGCTACGCCTACCCCGATACGGGGCGAGGCATCCATGACATTCACCTGAGCCTGCCCCGGGGATCGTTCACCGTCATCACGGGAACGATCGGCTCGGGCAAAACGACCCTGATCCGTTCCCTCCTGGGGCTGCTGCCCACAGGGGAGGGAACGGTCAGGTGGAACGGCGTGCCCGTCGAAGATCCGGGCACCTTCTTCGCGCCGCCGCACAGTGCGTACACGGCGCAGGTCCCGCGGCTGTATTCGGACACGCTGCGGAACAATATTTTGCTCGGGCAGCCCGAGGCGGGGCCTGAGAGTCTGCCGCAGGCGCTGCACGCTGCGGTGATGGAGCAGGACGTCCAGCACCTCGCGAAAGGGCTGGACACGGTCGTCGGGCCGCGCGGCGTGAAGCTGTCCGGCGGCCAGGCGCAGCGCACCGCGGCGGCGCGGATGCTCGTGCGCGACGCCGAGCTGTACGTCTTCGACGACCTGTCCAGCGCGCTGGACGTCGAGACGGAGCAGAAGCTGTGGGAGCGCATGTTCGAGCGGCGTCGCGAAGCGACGTGTCTCGTCGTCTCGCACCGCAAGACAGCGCTCGCCAGAGCGGATCACATCGTCGTGCTGAAAGAAGGCCGCATCGAAGCGGAGGGCACCTCCGCGGAGCTGCTGCACAGCTCGCCGACGTTCCGCGAGCTGTGGCACGGCGACGAGCGGAAAGCTTGAAAAAGAGGGAGCATCCCCTGACTGGAAACAGCAGGAAATGCTCCCTTTTGCTCGAATTGAGAAGGAGAGTCACGCATGTGCTTAGTGACAATCCAACCTGCTGAAGGTGAATTATGTTAACCACGTTAATTACCGTATTTCTTTTAACCATGATCATTCACACCGCAGAGACGCTCTCGTATTCGATCCGCTACGCCGGCGTCAAGGTTAACAAGCTCGCAGTTGCCTTGTCGCTGGTCGGCATTGTCGTACTCGTCTCGCGGACGGCGAATATGATTCAGGGGCCGATGACAGCTCATTTTGTGGACTATGCGAAGAAACATGCGGAGTTCGACTTACTGGAGTTTCTCCGCATTTCTTTACTTGCGTCCTCGATCGGCACGATCATCGGAATCGCGCTGTTCCCGTCGTGCATCCATCTCAGCGCGCGCGTCATCGCCCGTCTGGAGGTGACCGGCTCCATTCCGAAACTCATTTCCAGTGTAACGGTCCAGCAATTGAAGAACACGGCCAAATATATCCGCAAACCGACGTTTCGACTTAGCCAATTTCGGTATTTGGGGGTATCTAAGCGGTTCTTGTTCATTAACATTGTCGTGACGGCCTTTTATTCCGTCGGGGTGCTTGCTTCGCTTTACGCGGCGCATTTGCTTCCAGAGCACGCAACGACCGCGTCGCAGGCTTCGGGCCTCATTAACGGGATTGCAACGATCCTGCTCACCATATTCATCGATCCGCAGCTGGGACTCATTACCGATAAAGCGCTGCACGACGAAAAGCGTCGGGATCAGCTTGGCAAAATTTACGCGCTGCTGATGACAACCCGCTTTCTGGGGACCCTGCTCGCGCAAGTGTTCCTTGTCCCGTCGGCATATTTTATCGGCTGGATGATCAAGCTGTTTTTCTAAGCGACGGAGTTTGCCTTTCCATCCTCTCGCGCAGTTGGTATAATAGCTAGTAGTTTTGAGATACAGCCAGATCGGAGTCTTGACATGAAGAAGTTCAAAAAGTTTTACATTGAAATTACGAGCGTATGCAATCTGGCCTGCACGTTCTGTCCGCAAACGCAGCGAAAGGCGAATTTTATCAAGAAAGAGACGTTCACGGACATTCTGGATCAGATTAAGCCGCATACGAGCCATATTTATTTGCATGTGAAGGGTGAGCCGCTCTTGCATCCGAAGATTGACGAGCTGCTCGACATCGCGCATGAAAAAGGTTTTAAAGTCAATATCACGACGAACGGCACGTTGATTAACAAAAATCGGCACAAGCTTCTTGATAAGCCGGCGCTGCGGCAGATGAATTTTTCGCTGCATAGCTTCGATGGGCACGAAGGGTCGGAGGACAAGGAAAGCTACGTGATGAGCATCCTGAACTTCGTGAAGGAGATCATCGAACGCTCGAACGTGATTATCTCGTTCCGTTTGTGGAACCTCACGCAGGACAACCAAACGAATTCGGAGCGGCAGCGCAACCGTGAGATTCTGGAGATGCTGGAGCGCACATTCGAGCTGGACTACCAGATTGAGGAAAAATTCGTCCGCGGCGAGGGCTTGAAGCTGAGAGATCGCGTGTATTTAAATCAGGATCACGAGTTTCAATGGCCGGATTTAAAAGCGCAGGAGATCGAGGGTCCGGGCTTCTGTCACGCGCTTAGGAATCAGGCGGGCATTCTGGTGGATGGCACCGTCATTCCATGCTGTCTGGATGGAGAGGGCGTTATCAATCTGGGCAATATCAACCAGACGCCGTTCTCGGATATTATCGAGGGCGAGCGAGCGAATCGGTTGTTTGAGGGTTTTTCCCGCCGAGAAGTCGTCGAAGAATTGTGTCGTAAATGCGGCTACCGCGAGCGCTTCAGCTTGGCATAAAGGCAGGGCTCATGCTTGCTGCTTCGGCAGGGAGGATGAGTTTTTTTTGCATTTTCGGTGTAACCGTGGGATAATTAAAGTTTGATTCCTTAGAGAGAGTTTGGAGGCACAGAAGGTGGCACGTTACCCGTTTGCGTATGATCGCAGTCAGCCTTATATGAAGCAGGTTTCCGACTGGATTGCGGATATTTTTTATGATATTTTGCCGGAAGCCGGCTTTGAAGTGCGGGATGAGCAAATTTATATGGCGTTTCAACTGGAGCGCGCCTTTGCGGAGAAGCAAGTGATTTTCGCGGAGGCCGGTGTCGGCACAGGGAAAACGCTCGTTTATTTACTCTATGCGCTGTGCTACGCACGCTACAAAAACAAACCGGCCATTATTGCCTGCGCGGATGAGTCGCTCATTGAGCAGTTGGTGAAGCCGGGCGGGGACATCGACAAGCTGTCGCGCCACTTGGGGCTCGAAATTGATGCGAGGCTGGCCAAGTCGCCAGATCAATACATCTGCTTGCAAAAGCTGGACGAAGCGAGATTTGGGCACGAGGAGTCGGAGCTGTATCGCGAGTTGTACGAGGAGCTGCCTGATTTTGTGCATTCGCGGGAAGCGCTGCAGCGCTTCTATGCCTACGGTGACCGGAAGATGTACCCGCATCTGAACGATGGGCAGTGGCAGCGGATGAATTGGGACGCGTATCAGGATTGTTTTGTCTGTGAAAAAAGACATCGCTGCGGGCAGACACTCTCCCGCGAGGCTTACCGGAAAGCGGCGGATCTGATTATCTGCTCGCACGATTTTTACATGGAGCATCTCTGGACGTATGACAGCCGCAAAAGGGAGGGGCAGCTCCCATTGCTGCCGGAGCACTGCGCCGTCGTGTTCGACGAAGGCCATTTGATGGAGTCGGCGGCGCAGAAGGCGCTGACGTATAAGCTCAAGCACATCGTGTTCGAGGAGCTGCTCGTTCGCCTGCTGAAAGGCGAGGTCCGCGAGTCCCTGGCGGTGTGCATCGACCGGGCGATCGACCAAAGCGAGCGCATGTTCGATGTGCTGGAGCGGAGCTGCCGGCCGATTGCAGGTTCGGATCGCAAGCAGGTCGCGATGAGCGACGAACTGCTCGTGGAAATTCACCGGCTCTGCGATGTGCTGTCCGAGATCGAGGAAGAGCTTGTTTTTGAAAGCGAAATGTTCACGCTAAACGACTATCAGCTCAAAATCGTCGAAGAGCATCTCGAAATGATGCAGAAGGCGCTCGGTCTGTTCCGGCAAAAGCATTCTTTTATCTGCTGGGCAACAGAAAGCATTACGGGCTTGTCCCTGGTCGTGATGCCAAGGACGGTCAAGGAAGTGCTGAGGGAGCACGTCTTCTCGCTGGGCATGCCCATTGTATTCTCTTCCGCCACGCTTTCCGTGGACGGCAGCTTTGACTACATGGCGAGCAGTCTCGGACTGGATGATTATTTGTCCTTTGCGGTGGACTCTCCGTACGATTATGAGGAGCGGATGGAGGTCGTCGTGCCGACATGGACGGAAGGCGGAACGTTCGCCGAGAAGATGGCCGCGGCGGTGCCTTTGCTGCAGCGGACCGAGGGAAGGGCGTTGCTGCTGTTCCCGTCGCAGCAGGAGCTGCAGCAATTCAAGTGGGAGGTTGGCAAGGAAGCCGGGGTTGCTAATCTTCGCTTCCTGTACGAAGGCGATAGCGAAATCTCGCATCTGATCGCGAGCTTCCAAGAAGACGAGCACAGCGTGCTGGCCGCGGTGTCGCTCTGGGAAGGGCTCGACATTCCAGGTCCTTCGCTCTCGAATGTCATCGTGTGGTCGTTGCCGTTTCCGCCGAACGACCCGGTGTTTAATAGCAAGCGCGAGGCGGCGAACGCGCCTTATGAAGAGGTCGACATCCCCTACATGCTGCTGCGGCTGCGCCAGGGGATGGGGCGTCTGATCCGGACGCGGGAGGATCGCGGCGTTATTGCGATTTTCTCGGAGCGCATCCATACGGACAGCGGATTGCGTCAGCGTGTTGCACAGATTTTGCCTTCAGGCGTGGAGATGAAATTGGAAGTGCTCGCGGGGGAGTAAATCGCGTGGGTGAATCCCTTCTCAGTTATAGGCTCGCTCTTGCAAACATAAGCTGAATGTACGCGGCATTTTGAAAATAACGAAACGAGGAACATTCACAATGATCGATAATATTGATCAACTTCACTCTAAAAAGGTCGAGCGGCGCGCATCTTTCCTAAACAGCCGAACGTCCGTCCTAATCAGCATCGTACTGGCGATGCTCGTCGCGTCGATGGATTCTACCATCATGAATACGACGATGCCGATCGTTGCGAAGGAATTGGGGCGCTTCGATTTGTATGCGTGGTCGTTTGCGGCTTACATGATTTTTAACACCGTATTGGCACCTGTGGCCGGACGGATTTCAGATTTATTCGGGCGTAAAAAGGTTTTCGCCTGCGGGATTCTGCTCTTTCTTGTCGGTTCGCTGCTTTGCGGGCTGTCGCAGTCCATGGTGCAGCTTGTTATTTTCCGGGCGGTGCAAGGGATCGGTGCCGGTGTCATGATGCCGTTCCCGATGATTATTGCGGGAGACTTGTTCTCGGTTGAGAACCGTGGAAAAATCCAGGCACTGTTCACCTCGATGTGGGGCTTATCTGCGGTGCTTGCTCCAATCCTTGGCGCTTTTTTCGTTGAATACTTGAACTGGCGTTGGATGTTCTATGTCAACCTGCCGATCTGTTTGCTGGCGTTCCTCATGTTGATGCCCTACAAAGAGGTTTACGAGCCGAAGCCAGCCAAGGTCGACTACATTGGCGCTGTTCTGTTTACCATTGGCGTCAGCCTGTTGCTGCTTGTCACCGTCATTGAAGAGAATCGCGTGGTTTACGGCGTTATCGGAGTTATCTTTCTCATTCTGTTCTATTTCTTTGAAAAGAAACAAGCATCGCCGCTCGTTCCGCTCAGCATGCTGGGTGACCGATCCATTCGTTGGGTCAACATCAACTCCTTCGCCGCTTGCCTCGCGCTCTTTGGCATCGGCAGCTTCATTCCGCTGTTTCTGCAAAACTTTGCCGGTGCGAATTTGTTCATGAGCGGCTTGCCGCTGCTCGGCCTGGCCGCCGGGTGGATGGTCGTCGCGGTACCCGCCGGCAAATGGGTGCTGCGCTACGGATTCCGTTCACTGCTGATTGCGGGCAATATTCTGCTTGTCCTATCAGGAATATTGTTGACGCTGATCGATGCTGGATCAGGCGTTGCTTATGCGACACTCTGCATCACCGTTGTCGGCCTGGCATTCGGCCTGAACTCGACCGTTGCGATCATCGCGGTTCAGCAGTTGGCGGAGCCGCATCAACGGGGAATCTCCACGTCGTTCCTCATGTTCTGCCGCAACATTGGAACGGCGGTCGGCGTTACGATCATGGGCGCGATTCTGACGCGCACGCCAGGGATTACAGGATTTCAGCAGTTATTCCTGTTCGGATTCATTTGCACACTTGCGGCGCTGGTTACGGCGTTCTTTATCCGCGGCCGCAAAATTGAATCAGGTGCTCCTGCCGCGCAGCGTGCGGAGTAAGTAAGAGGGAAGACTGCCGACTGTGAAAGGTCGGTGGTCTTTTTTGTAGTGGTTCAACCATTGGGACAGGAATCTGACTTCGTGACATGGAAATGTAGAGGAATGATTTTCAATTCAACCGCTAGCCCAACGTTTACATGTAGAGATCGAAATTGAAAACCGCTTGGCTGAGCGGGTTTTGAGTAGTAGGGACCTCCCGGATTGGCTGGACCATTTACGTAGTAGTTTTCACGATTTAGATAAATGTCTCCCTGGTGGAGAATCCAGTCGCACAGCTATGCAGCGCATACAATCTGTTGTTGATGAATTGCGTACTGCGGATCACGTGTGCATCGCTGTTGTAACCCATGGAAACCTGATGTCTTTGCTGTTAAAACATGTTGATAATCGTTTTGGATTCGAACAATGGCAGAACCTTTCAAACCCAGATATTTACTGTTTATCACAATTCGATGCTGAACCAAAGTTTCAAAGGATTTGGACTTCACAAGAGACGCTTACCAAAGCCTGCAAATGAGCAGGAATTTCCATCGCTCCCTGCTGGATTTAATGAGATGCCTGCGATTAAGCAGGCATTTTGAGCGAGAGCCCATTTTTTGCGCGGAATTAGCCGAAAAACCTGCTTAATCGCAGGCATTGTGCTGAAAACCACATTCTTGTAGAAAATGCCTGCTTAATCGCAGGAACTAGCTTGTCCACCTCGTCGGATACCTGAATATGAACTAGAGTCGGGGAAATTCATTGTTGTATATTCCTTACAAGCCAGGCAGGAGAATTCCAATATGTGGTTGAACTAGTATATTTGAGATTTTACCATATGGTTAAGGAGGCTCCCGCAATGAAAAAAATCATAATAAGCTACTTTCCTTTTTTATATAAAGTAAGGGTCCAGCAGCTCATCTGGAAGAGGCGTTTGCGCAATCTGAATCCGAAAATTCGGTATGCCTACCGCAAAGAACCTGCTGCGTTTCCGTTTGTCTGCAAGAAGCATAAGTCCATTTTAAGGAGAGTTTTGGCCAATTCAGATCCGATTTTACAAGAGAACAAGATTCAGAACCTAAAAATCGCGCTTGCACATGTCGATGGGATCGTGATTCGCCCTGGGGAGACTTTTTCCTTCTGGCAGTTGATCGGTAAACCCACGCAGGCGAAAGGTTATATCGAAGGCCTGATGCTTTCACATGGGGAGGTTCGAACGGGAACGGGGGGAGGCCTTTGCCAGTTGGCCAACATGCTGTTCTGGCTGGCGCTTCACTCACCGCTTGAGATTAAAGAGCGTCATCATCACAGTTTCGATATTTTTCCCGATGATCGCAGGGTGATTCCTTTCGGGACCGGTACGAGTGTGTTTTATAACTATGTCGATTTGCAGTTTTATAATGCGACGAACGACAGCTTTCAATTTCATATTCGGGTGACAGAGGAGTTTTTGGAAGGAGCGATTCGGAGCAACAGGGACTTAGACGTTCATTATAAAATTGAGGAAAGACATCACCAGTTTTATGAGAAAGCGAATAAATGGTACCGTAAAAACGAAATTTGGCGGATTGCCACGGCGAAGCAAGATCCCGCTTCTGTGAAAGAGGAATTGATGATCCGAAACAATTCGGAAGTTAAGTATATGAAATCGCAAGGGGGGCCAGCGCATCATGAAGAAAATATTAGTTGCTAGTTTCGCAGTTATTTTCATCTCTACGTATCCCTATGCCGCTGCTGAAACTGCAAGCAGGACCGTCAAAGTTGCGCCTAACGTGGTTTCACCGGATTCGCTGCGGATTCCTACCAGTATTACACTGCTCAAAGAAACACCGTTTTACACCGACCCTGATGATCGATTGAATGGAGACTCCGCAGGCTTTCTTGCTCCACAAAAGGGCATTAAAGTGCTAGGCGGTGAATATGCCTGGGCACGCGGACAAAGCTGGTGGAAAATATCGACGGACCTCGGACCCAAATGGATCTCTCCCGAGCCTTGGAATGTCGATGTGCCTCCTCCGGAGAAGATTGTTCTTTTCAACGATACCCCTATCTATGCGACGATGGACGATACGCAAGAGCCCTCAGCGATTTTATCTCCACAGGAGGTGCAGGTCACCGGAGCTGAAAAGCAATGGTTTTATGCAAACGGCCCTGACGAGAAACACTGGGTTCGCATCCACACGTCGTGGCTTGGGGACCAGTGGGTACACCTTCCTGTGGCCAAAATTGGTTATATCAAGCCGGTAGACTATTATTCGTACTATAGTTCTTCGCAAAGTCAGTACTTATTGGACGATCCGACGTATAACGGCCCTTATGGCTCGATGGCGGGTCCAATGTTCAAATGGCTGGGCAATGAAACGGCACACGTTACCGGCGAATTTGTGAGTGTCTATGATACCAATTACCGGCTAGAAACTGAGACAGGGGTGAACTATGTCCACGAAAAAGGAACCCCCATCGTTCGCGGTAACGAAATGATAACTTTGAAGGCGGATACGCCTCTTTTTGCTGCTGCGGATGGGAGTCAAGGCATTGCGTTGATTTTACCGAAACAATCCCTATCTACTTATGAGAAGTCGATACTAAGGTTGAACTCCGTGGGCGGCACACCATATATCGTTTTCCGTCGGAATGGTTGGCCTTAGGGGGCTTGAACCTAAAAGATGCCGTCGTGGAGCCAACCGCTTATTGGGAGGACCCGCAGGGGACGATCTGGTACCTGTTAGAGACCAAAGACGGGAAGGCCTGGGTGAAGAAAGAGCAGGATCTGGAAAGGTAGGAAGATGATGGAGCGAGTGATTTCATATTTTCAAGGTCGTTAGCTTGTATTACAGGGCTCCACGAGTCTTTAAACGATCAAGATGAAATTTGACATCGCTCCAGTCGGCTGCTGGATAAACCAATTCATGTTGAACATGCCCATTATAAGGCTGAGCGTATAAAATAACGGGTTTATTTACAAGAGCAAATTGTTCTGCGTAATGAGGGCCATCGTCAATTAACACATCGACCTTGAGCTCAGAGCAAGCTTGAAGTTTGTTTTCTGTGAGCAGGATGTTGTGATAGGGCACTTTATGATCTCTTAGCCATGTTACAGTTACTTCACGAAACAGTTCTGGTCGCGCCGTAATGAATGAAAGTTGATGTTCATCATATAGTTTCTGTAATGTCTCAACTGCTCCTGGGAATGGGAGGGAGTTCCAATGGATGTCGTAACCGTACTTTGTATAAATGGCATCACGCTCTTGCTTGTTCCAACCATACAAACGATAGATATAAAAATCATTTACATCAGCGGCAGTGAAAGAACGACCGGATGCTAGGTTGTAATATTTTAAATGCGCAGCAGTTGCATCAAGTATCGTATTATCTAGATCGATCCCAATGTGCATGGTAATTAGCTCCAATCTGTCGAGATTCGTCCATAATATCATCAATTCGAATACAAATAAATGAAAAATTCAGAAAAGTGAGTGGAAGGATGAGTCTCGGTTCCGCAAATGACGCACCTGATGATGTCAAATCGCCTGGTTCAATGCACAAACCAGGTTATTTAGCAATGACAATGTCCCCGGATCCGTCACAAGACCGTCCGCTCCAACGATTTTGCTGGCGAACGGTATGGAAAGCGAGGCTTCATCCGGAATTACAGCGCTCATCATTTTGAGTGTTAGTGTAAGTGAGTGCAGCGCGATGGCGCCGCCATCCGGATGCGGGGACGCGCTGATGATCGCCGTCGGCATGCCCACGAATTCGCCTGAGGAGACGACCCAGTCGAGCGCGTTTTTGAGCGAACCTGGCACGCCTCGCGCATACTCCGGGGTACAGATGATGATTGCGTCGGCTGCCTTTAGCTGCGCTCGCCATGTGTGTACGGCTTCATCTTCCTGAACATGATCAAGATCCAAGTCGGGGTTGAAATGCGGTAGAGCTGCAAGGTCATCATGCATGTGAAACGCCACAGTCTCGGGCATCATTCCCCCGATGAACGAGAGCAGGCGTGTGTTGGTGGATGGTTTGCGCAGACTTCCGGAAATGCCGAGTACGACGGGACGTCGTTGGTTCATAAGAATTCACCTCATCTGAATGTGATTATTTGCAGTATAACCCCTGCCATTAGTGTCATAGTCAAGAGGTCGTATTCTTTTAAATTTGGTAAAGATTACTTGACGGTATTTAATATATAAAATATAATTACTTACAAAAAGTAACTATATTGCGAATTTTCATTTTACAGCGTGTTCATGAATAGGGGGAGAACATTATGATTCAACAACAAACTGATTTTGCTGCCTTACTTAAAGAGCGCAGATCCGCAAATAAATTTCAGCTCGGGGTCGACATTCCGAATGAAGTGCTCGATGAGATTTTTCAATTGGTGAAGTATGCACCGTCCGCTTTTAATTTGCAGCATGCGCATTATTTGGTCGTGAAGGACCCGGCTCTGAAGCAGCGTGTATATGAAGCCGCCGGTAAGCAGTATAAGGTGCAGTCGGCGTCGGCTGCGATTGTGGTTTTGGGAAAAATGGACGCCTACAAAGACGTCGCCCGGCTGAATGAGGGGTTTTTGCATTTAGGCGCGATCAGCAAGCAGGAGTTTGACATGACGGTGGAATCCGTCACGAGTTTCTACGAGGGCAGAGGCGAGACGTTCATGAGGGAAGAAGCGATTCGCAATGCGAATCTGTCCGCAATGACGTTTATGCTAGCTGCGAAAGACAGGGGCTGGGATACGTGCCCGATGATCGGATTTGATGAGGAAGCGCTAAGAAGCGCCCTGCAGATCCCGGATGTGTATGTCCCGGCACTTCTCGTCACAATCGGTAAAGAAGATACATCCAGCCAAAGACCGCGAGGCTACCGCAAGCCAGTAGGGGAGTTTGTCAGCTATCATACCTTATCATAAAATGATTTGAGCCAGCCGCTGCTGCGAATTTCTGAGTGTTACCGAGAGGGAGTCGGAGTGGGGGAAGGCAGCAAAACCTGCAAAAGAGCAGGAATTGTCATTTGCCACCACCTGTTTACGAGAAATGCCTGCGATTTTGCAGGCATTTTTGTTGTAAACCCGCTATTGGGGCAGACTCGGCCACAAAAACTGCTTTATCGCAGGCATTTTGCTGCAAATGGCTTTTTTGTGGCAAATTCCTGCTTATTCGCAGGAATCCTCCTGTCCACCTAGACAGGTATCTGGCTCCTTATACTTGGTTCTTCGTGCCGGGCAGCTGATAACCATGCCAGTCGTCTACCTCACATTGGCCGTATGCATTATCACCCACAGCAACCGCAGTGCCGTCCGATTTAAGCCCGACGGTATGAGCGCAGCCCGCCGCAACCGCCACAATATCGCGCCAACCACTTATCTGGCATTGGCCATACTTGTTCCAACCCACAGCCACTGCCATACCGTCCAATTTAAGGCCGATGGTATGATTACTGCCTGCCGCAATCGCTACGATATCGTGCCAATCGCTTACATCGCATTGGCCGATATGATTTCGACCCACAGCTATCACCGCGCCGTCCGATTTGAGGCCGACGGTGTGAAGATAACCCGTCGCAACTGCCACGATGTCACGCCAGCCGCCTACATCACATTGGCCGTACTGATTATTACCCACAGCAACCACGGTGCCGTCCGATTTAAGACCGACGGTATGCCAATCGCCCGCCGCCACCGCCACGATGTCACGCCAACCGCTTACCTCGCATTGACCTTCGTTATTTCGCCCCGCCGCAACCACGGTGCCATCGGACGTAAGCCCGACGGAACGCCGCCAACCCGCCGCCACCGTCACAATATCGCGCCAGCTGCTTACCTCGCATTGGCCATGCATATTCCAACCGACAGCCACTACCGTACCGTCCGATTTAAGCCCGATCGTATGCGCGTTCCCCGTGTTTGTCGCCATATGAACATTCCCCGCCGCAACTGCCACAATATCGCGCCAATCGCCTACATCACATTGTCCGTATTTATTATCGCCCACAGCCATCACGGTGCCGTCCGATGTAAGGCTGACCGTATGACGACGACCCGCCGCTATGGAAGGTAACGGGGTTACCACGTTCATGAATCTCGCTCCTTTGCTGGTAGATGTTTCCGATTCCAGGTTGCCTCTCTATTAAACCATAGTTCTTTCTTCTTCGCATATTTCGTAGAGAGCAGCGCCATTCTTGCTGCCTCTTGTTTAAGATGAGATAAGATTTGGCTTGACAATGGCCGCGATTTATTACGATAATAATAAAACGACCGGTCAGTCATTTTAATGCCAACCGGACGAAGAAGGAGGAATTCCATGCCAACTTTTCAAGAAAAATTACATACATACGCGGCTCTAGCCATCGAGCTAGGCGTGAATTTGCAGCGGGGACAAATGCTTGTTATTTTTGCGCCGATCGGTGCTGTTGAGTTCGTACGAAGTTTGGTCACTCGGGCCTATGAGAACGGAGCCAGGCAGGTTTATGTCGAATGGTCCGATAGCCACACGACTCGAATTAAATATGAGCTGGCGCCGTTTGACGCGCTGCTTGAATACCCGATGTGGCAGGCGGCCGGCTACGAGGAGCTTGCCAAGCAGAACGCCGCCTTCCTGTACGTGGAAGTCAGCAAGCCGGATCTGATGAAGGGGATCGACCCACAGCGCCTGCAAACTGCCAGCAAAACGGCGAATGCCGCTTTGACGGGGTTAACGAACGCCAGGCTGACGAATAAAGTTAGTTGGGCGATTGTTGCCGCTCCCTCACAGGAATGGGCGGATAAAGTATTTCCCGCTATACCGCCAGAAGAGCGGGTGAACGCGTTGTGGGAGGCGATTTTCAAGGCTGCCCGCGTGGACCTTGACGATCCGATCGGCGCCTGGAAGGAGCATGCAAGTTCGCTGGAGACCAAATCGGCCTACCTCAATGAGAAGCAGTTCAAGTCGCTTCATTATCGTGCGGAAGGGACGGACCTGATTGTCGAGCTGCCGAAGGATCACCTCTGGGTTTCAGCGGGGAACAGGAACCAGCAGGGCACGGCGTATATTGCGAATATACCGACGGAGGAAGTGTTTACATCGCCGCTCAAAACCGGTGTTAACGGTACGGTCAGAAGCACGAAGCCACTGGTCTACAACGGGGTGCTGATCGAGAACTTCTCCTTAACGTTTGAAGCGGGAAGAGTCGTTTCCTATCACGCTGAGAAGGGCCAGGATATGCTCAAAACGCTCATTGAACTGGACGAAGGCTCCCATTATCTGGGGGAAGTCGCGCTGGTTCCGCATCGCTCGCCGATCTCGGATACCGGACTTGTCTTTTACAATACGCTGTACGACGAGAACGCTTCTTGTCATTTGGCGATCGGCCGGGCTTTTCCGTTTTGCCTGAAGGATGGTGTTACGATGAGTGGGGAAGAATGGCAGCAGCGCGGTTTGAACACGAGTCTGACGCATGTCGATTTCATGATGGGCGGGGCGGACTTGAGCATTGACGGCATCTTGGAAAATGGCGAAACCGTGGCTGTATTCCGGCACGGCGGTTGGGCATTTTGAGTACGGCTAAGCGAACGCGGAAAGGAAAATCGCATGTCACCAAAAGTCTCGAAAGCGTATAAGGAAGAGAAGAAGGCGATCATTCTCGAAGGGGCGCTCCACTGCTTTACGGAAAAAGGGTTTCAGGCAACGACCATCGATGACATCGTGAAGTATGTGGGGATCAGCAAGGGCGCGATTTACAACTATTTTGCTTCCAAAGAAGAGATGTACATCCAGCTGGCTGACGATAAAATGAATGCGATGCTGGCAAATTCCCTGGAACATTTCAAAAGCTTGCCCGTTGCAGCGGATCAAATTCGGTATATGTATGACCGCTTCCGCAAACAGCCGCTGGCTGAGCTGCGCAAATGGATGGCGTTTCACTTGGAATTTATGCTGTATGCGGCTCGTCAACCGCATTTGATCGCGCGTTGGGAGCAGTACGCGGACAAAGCGTTGGTGTTCATGCAGGACATTATGGAAGCCGGCAAGGCAGCGGGGGAGTTTCGCGCGGATCTGGATTGCGCAGCCGCTTCCCGGCTGTTCTGGTCGATCCGGGACGGGTTGGCGCTCCAGTACATGTTAAGCGGGGAGGAAGCGGACTACCGGCAGCGCATTGACGATATGGAAAGCATGGTATTCCGTTATATTGCGGGATAACGACGGAGGGCGAGAGCGATGATAGTCAAAAAGATGAGCGAGCTGTCTGTGGAAAGCGCGGTGGCGCTTTGGAATCTGGGGTTCGAAGGCTATTTCATCAATAGCACGCTGACGGTAGATAGATTCCTGGCACGAGCAGTCGGTGAGGGACTCTCCTTAGAGCATTCGCTGGCCATGTACGACGAGCAGGGAGAGCCGGTTGGGCTGGTCATGAATGGATTTCGGACCCTAGCCGGCCGGAAAATCGCTTGGAATGGCGGGACAGGCATCGCGCCGGCTTTCAGGGGAAAAGGATTCGGGCAGCAGCTGATGGAACGAAATCTCGAGCTATATCGGGAGCATGGCGTCGACGCAGCAATGCTCGAGGCGCTTATTCAGAACAACGCTGCCATCCGGCTGTATCAAAAAGTCGGCTACGAGATCACAGAGCGGCTCGTAGGACTTCAACATGATGGCACCTTGAACGCAGACGAGTTACACGCGAATCATTCGTATACCGTACAGCGCGGCCGACCTGTTGAGGTGAGCAAGCTGCCTTTTTATCATGCGATGTCAGCCTGGCAGACGCAGTGGAACAGCTTGAAAGACGGAGAAAGCGTTATGATCACCGATGATGCGTCGGTGGTCGGTTATGCGCTTTTCAAACGGGTGTACGCGGAGGACGGGAGTTTGACGACGGTCGTGCTGTATCAATGCGAAGCCGCACCAGAACGCAGGGATAAGCGGGAAATTTTGACGGCTGCGCTGAGTGAAATTTTTGCTCACGGGGAGGCGCCCAGTAAGCAGTTGACGATGAACATCAGGCATGCGAATCGCGAGCTGCATGAGCTGCTGGATTCCTTGGGCTTCGCGCCTTTTGTGGAGCAGGTGCACATGCTGCGGCAGCTGTGAGCGTGATCGGGAGGAGATCTTCATGACTTTGCAACAACTCAAATATGTGATTGAGGTCGCGAACCGCGGGTCGATTAATGAAGCGGCCAAACGGCTGTTCATTTCGCAGCCAAGTCTTTCCAATGCGATTCGCGAGCTGGAAGAGGAATTTCAAATTTCGATCTTTGATCGGTCCAATAAAGGGATTTCGCTTTCCAAAGAAGGTGTTGAATTTCTAAGCTATGCGCGGCAAGTTGTTGAGCAGGCAGAATTATTGGAAGGCCGCTACCTGAATAGCAAGCCGTCTCCGCAGCATTTTTCTGTGTCGACACAGCATTATGCGTTTGCGGTAAATGCGTTTGTCAATCTGGTTTCGGAGCATGGCCAGGAGGAATATGAATTAGCTTTGCGCGAGACCAAAACGTATGAAATCATCGAAGATGTCAAAAACCTGCGAAGCGAAATCGGCGTTTTATATTTGAATGATTTTAACCAAAAGGTGATCAATAAACTGCTTAAAAACGCGAATCTGCAATACAACAGCTTATTTATCGCCAAGCCGCATATTTTTATCTCCATTAAAAATCCGTTAGCGAAGCAATCCGTCGTGACGATCGACCAACTCCAAAACTATCCGTATTTGTCATTTGATCAAGGAGAGTATAATTCTTTTCATTTTGCCGAAGAAATTCTCAGTACGATGTCGCATAAGAAGAGCATACGGGTGAATGATCGTGCGACGCTGTTCAATTTGTTGATCGGTTTGAACGGATATACCATTTCAACCGGTGTTTTGAGCTCAGATTTGAATGGCAATGAAATTATTCCCGTGCCTTTGGATTGCGAAGAAACCATCAATGTCGGTTGGATTTCCCACAGCAATATCTCGCTGTCCAAGCTCGGAGCCGCTTACGTCGAGGCACTCCAACGCCAACTATCTCGGTAACGTATTGTTATAGCCAATAACTATATCTAGCTATAGTTATTTCCAGTTACACTATAACGAATTCTCTATGATACGCTTTCTTTAACAAATCGTAGAGGAGTTTTATGAGATGGTAAGAAGCAGTGTGTTGGGCTATCCGCGTATTGGGGCTGACAGAGAATGGAAAAAAGCGCTCGAAGCGTTCTGGGCCGGCAAGTTGGAAGAATCGGAGTTTCAATTACAGCTGCAGGAGATTCGCTTGAATCATTTGCGAAAACAGCAAGAAAAGGGCATCGATCTGATTCCGGTCAATGATTTCAGTTATTACGATCATATTCTTGATACGGCTGCGATGTTCGGTATTATTCCGCAGCGTTTTGCTTTCGAGGGAGGCGCGGTTCCCTTGTCTGTCTACTACGGTGTTGCGCGGGGAACGAAAGATGCGGCAGCCAGTGAAATGACGAAATGGTTCAACACCAATTATCACTATATCGTGCCTGAACTGTCCGGAGCCTCTCCTGTCATTACGGAGAATAAGCCGCTGGCCGCCTACCGGGAAGCGAAGGAAAAGCTCGGCATTCAAGGAAAGCCGGTCATCGTGGGGCCATTCACTTTCTTGAAATTGTCCAAAGGCTACAGCGCCTCCGAATTCGACACTTGGCTTCACAAGCTGCTGCCGCTGTATGTACAAATCCTTCAGGAACTTGCGGCAGAAGGAGTGGAGTGGGTTCAGATCGATGAGCCGATTCTCGTCACGGCGTTGAGCGATACTGACATCGAGAGACTGAAAACGATCTATGCAACGTTTGCCAATTCCGTGCCGAACTTGAACATTGTGCTGCAAACGTATTTTGAAGCGGTAGATCGCTATGCTGACATTATTTCGCTGCCTGTCAAAGGGATTGGGCTGGATTTCGTTCATGGTCTTAACGGCAACTTACAGTCGTTGAAGGCGTTCGGATTTCCTGCCGACAAAGTATTAGGCGCGGGAGTGATCGATGGTCGCGGAATCTGGAAGGCTTCCCTTCGTGAGAAATTGGCGCTGTTGGAAGAGCTTACGCAGCACGTATCGGCGGAACAGCTGCTCATACAAACGTCATGCAGCTTACTTCATGTCCCTGTGACGACAGCACGGGAGACGAAGCTCGCTCCTGAACTGCAAGGTGCGCTCGCCTATGCCGATGAAAAATTGGATGAGCTCGCTCTGATTACAAAAGCCGTGTCCTCGGGCACTGCCGGGATCGCAGCGGACTTGGACGAATGCGACCGTGCTCTTCAAGATCTGCAGCAATCGGCAGCGCGCAACCGCAGCGATGTGCAAGCAGCAGTCGCTGAACTCCGTGTTCAGCAGCCGGAACGATCCCGTCCTTTTGCCGAGCGTCATGCCGCGCAGCAGGCCAAATGGCAGTTGCCGCTTTTTCCAACAACGACGATCGGAAGCTTTCCGCAGTCTGCAGAAGTTCGCAAGGCGCGTCAGTTATGGCGTAAAGGGGAGTGGAGCCACGACCACTATGCGGCATTCATCCGGGAGCAGATCGATCTCTGGATCAAGCTCCAGGAAGAGATTGGACTGGACGTTCTCGTTCACGGGGAGTTTGAGCGGACGGACATGGTGGAGTTTTTTGGCGAAAAGCTGGCCGGGTTTGCTTTTACACAAAACGGGTGGGTGCAGTCGTACGGATCCCGCTGCGTGAAACCGCCGGTCATTTACGGAGATGTCGCGTTCACGGGGGAAATGACGGTCGAAGAAACGAAATATGCCCAGACCCTCACAAGCCGCCCTGTCAAAGGCATGCTGACCGGACCGATCACGATTATGAACTGGTCGTTTGTCCGCGATGACGTCGCTCGCGAGCAGATCGCCTACCAGCTGGCCTATGCGCTAAGACAAGAAGTTGAGGCACTTGAACAAGCGGGCATTGGCATGATTCAGGTTGACGAGCCAGCCGTTCGCGAAGGATTGCCGCTAAAAGAAGAAGAACAAGCCGGTTACCTCGAATGGGCGGTCAAGGCTTTCCGCATCGCGACCTGCACGGTGCAGGAGACGACACAAATTCATACGCATATGTGCTATTGCGAATTCCATGACATGATTGATTCGATCGAGGCGATGGATGCCGATGTCATTTCCATTGAAACTTCCCGCAGCCATGGCGAGCTAATCCACAGTTTTGAACTCAACACCTACAAGCTGGGGATCGGGCTAGGCGTGTATGATATTCACAGTCCGCGGGTTCCAGGCGTCGAGGAAATGACGAGCATGATCGAACGCGCTTTGCGTGTGCTGGATCCGAAGCTATTCTGGATTAATCCGGATTGCGGTCTGAAAACGCGTGGACTCGAAGAGACCGTTGCATCGCTGCGCAACATGGTGGAAGCGACGCACATTGCCCGTGCAACGCATGCTGCTTGTGTATAGGAAGGAGAAAAAGTCGCGTATTCCGCGGCTTTTTTCTTTGCATGGGATTACGTTCCGGAATGCCCAGATAAAGGAAGATTAGACAATTCTGAGATCCTTCATACTAAGATCAACTTTAAAAATGGGGGATGGATTCATGCATAGAGCTCTCAATCAGTTCATCAAGGGGGTCGCGGCATGTCTGGCGTTAACGGCCCTCACGAGTTGTCTGCCTCCTGCTTATTCTGCTATGGCTGTTTCACACCCTGTCAACCCAGAATTGAATAAGACGAAAAAAGCTTATTTAACCTTTGACGACGGTCCCTCGGAGAATACGGAGCGGATTCTAACGATTTTGCATAAATACGGCATTCGGGCTACGTTCTTTGTAATTGGGAATTCGTCAGATGAAGGAAAACGGTTATATCGACGGATTCATGCAGATGGACATGTCATTGGCAACCACACCTATTCTCATAATTATCGGGTTGTCTATTCATCGGTTCAGGCGTTCGCCAAAGATACGGAGCGATTAGAAACACTATTAGAACAAACGATCGGTATGAGGTCTGCCTTGCTTCGTTATCCGGGCGGATCCAATAATCGCGTTAGTCTCCATTACGGAGGAAGACAGATCATGCCTCGTATTATTCATGAAATGACGAGGAAAGGCTACGATTACATTGATTGGAATGTGAGTTCGACAGATGCAGCCAGAAATGTACAGCCCAAACGTGAGATTATTGATGCCGTGCTGAGTGCCAGTAGAACGAAAAAAGAAGCGGTTATTTTAATGCACGATGTCAATGTAAAAACAACGACTGTTGAAGCTTTGCCTGAGATTATAGAAGGCTTGCTCAAGCTAGGTTTTCATTTTGACGTGTTAAGCAAGGCGTCTTTTCATTATCATTTTTAGCGTGACATCGATAGGCAGCTTCCTTGGAGGGACAAGGGGGCTGCTCTTTTTTTGCCGGAGTCCAGTCTAATGCCTGACAAATGGGTGTATAAATAAATTACTAACTGTAAGCGTTTACAACTTGTCCGCTGATAGGAGCTCAGCGCCAAACATCCTCAGCTTCGCATGACATGGCATCCAAGGAGGTCGTTTGCATGCACCTAACGTTTACGCCGCATCAGCTTCAGCTTCGTACGCTTGTTCGAGATTTTGCTCAGGCCGAGATTGCGCCGACTGTCCGGGAAAGGGATGCGGAGGAGCGGTTTGAGCGCCGCATTTTTGACAGGCTGGCTGAGCTTGGGCTGACGGGACTGCCGTGGCCGGCCGCGCTTGGCGGCAGGGGAGAGCCTTTTCTCCACTATGCGATGGTCATTGAAGAGTTGTCCCAAGTTTGCGCCTCGACCGGCGTAATGCTCTCGGTGCATACGTCGCTGACGAGCTGGGCGATTCATACGTTCGGTACAGCTGCGCAGCAGGAAGCGTTTTTGCGGCCGCTGGCGGTGGGCAAGTCTCTCGGTGCGTACTGCCTCACGGAAAGCGAGTCGGGCTCGGATGCCGGCGCGATGCGCACGACAGCGAGAAGGGACGGAGACAGCTACGTGCTGAACGGTTCCAAACTATTTATTACAAGCGGAGGCGAAGCCGAAGTTTATATCGTATTTGCGTTGACCGAGCCTGCGCTTAAGCAGAAGGGGATCAGCGCCTTTGTTGTCGAGAAAGGGACCCGTGGACTGTCATTCGGAAAAAAGGAAAAGAAACTGGGCATTCGCGCTTCGCCGACGCTGGAAATGTTGTTCGACGACTGCCGGATTCCCGCTCACAATCTGCTGGGACAGGAGGGAGAAGGGTTTCACATCGCGCTGCGCTGTCTGGATGGCGGAAGAATCGGCATCGCCGCTCAGGCGCTCGGGATTGCGCAAGCGGCATTGGACGCGGGGCGCGACATGCTCGGTAACGGGCCAGCTGCGATGCGCGATTTGGCAGCGGGGGTGCAGGGGGCAAGACTGCTCATGTACCACGCCGCGTGGCGCAAAGACCGCGGTCTCCCCTACGGGAAGCAGGCGGCCATGGCGAAGCTGTGGGCCAGCGATACGGCCGTGAAGGTGACCAACGACGTTGTGCGGCTAGCGGGCAAGGAAGGCGTTGCACCTGGCAGTACCCTCGAACGCTGCTGGCGCGATGCGAAGGTAACGCAAATCTACGAAGGGACGAATGAGATTCAACGCATTGTTATTTCCCGATGGCTGCTATCGGAAGGCGTGTAGAAGGGAGAGCGATACTATGAGTGATCTCTATTTGCCTGGACTTGAAAATGTTGTGGCGAGCGAAACCGGCATTTCTTATCTGGACGTGGAAAAGGAAGAGATTGTCATCCGCGGTTACGATTTGATCGAACTTGCACAGCAGGCTGTGTATCTGGACGTTGCGGGATTGCTGCTGGACGGAGAATTGCCCGATGATGCGGGGCGTGCCGCCCTGCAGGCGAGCATCGTGGCTTCCTACGGGCTGCCGCAAAACGTACGCGCGATTCTTCATCTGCTGCCTGCGCATACGCCTGCGATGGATGTGCTGCGCACGGGCATTTCGGCGTTGTCCAGCTATGACGAGGATCTTGATGATCGCTCGCCGGAGGCGAACCGGCGCAAGGCGATCCGTCTGCTGGCACGTGTTCCGCAGATTGTCGCCTATGGCCATCGCGCCCTGACGAAGCAGCCGCTCATTGAGCCGGACAATTCGTTATCGTACTCGGCGAATTTCCTGTATATGATCACGGGGAAGGTGCCGTCGGCGCTGGAGGCGGGTATTTTTGACCAATCGTTAATTGTGTACAGCGAGCATGAAATGCCGAACTCGACATTCACAGCGCGTGTCATCGCTTCGACGCAGTCGGATCTGTATGGCGCACTTGTGGGAGCCGTGGCTTCGCTGAAAGGCACGCTGCATGGAGGCGCGAACGAAGCCGTGATGGAGATGCTGCTCGAAGCAGGCTCCGAGGACGGCATGGAGGCTCTGATTAAGGAGCGGCTTGCAAAGCGAGAGCGCATTATGGGCTTCGGCCATCGAGTATATATGCGAAAGCCCGATCCTCGCGCGCTGCTGATGAAGGATGCTTTGGCGCTCCTGGCGGCGCATTTCGGGCAGCCGGATCTCTACCACATGTGCGTGCGGGGAGAAGAGGTGATGCGGCGTGAAAAAGAGCTGCATCCGAATCTGGACTACTACGCTGCGCCTGTGTATCATCTGCTCGGCATTCCGACGGCGCTTTTTACGCCGGTTTTTCTGGCGGCGCGGACGCTCGGCATTTCGGCGCACGTCATGGAGCAGCATGCGCATAACCGATTGTTCCGTCCGAGAGTCCGCTATACCGGCCCGAGGGGGCTGCACCCGCCGATCACCGATCAGCTGCTGCCGGAAAGAGAGGAGGATGAGGAGGCGTGAGTGGTCATGATGATGCGCTGGATCGGGCTGAAAAAGAACTCAACTACGATCCGTTAATCGGCGAACTGGCCGATTATGTGTTGGATACGTCGATCGTCAGCGAAGAGGCGTATCGGATTGCCTATCATGTGCTGCTGGATTCCTTGGGGACGGCGCTGCTGGCGCTCCGGTTTCCGGCCTGCACGAAGCTGCTCGGCCCGGTTGTGCAGGGCGCGGAACTGCCGGGCGGCGCGCGAGTGCCTGGCACCTCGTACGAATTGGAACCGGTGCAGGCGGCGTTCAACATCGGCGCTATGATCCGCTGGCTCGATTACAACGATACGTGGTTGGCCGCGGAATGGGGACATCCGTCGGATAATCTCGGCGCGATTCTGGCGCTTTCGGATTATCTCAGTCGTGTGTGCGAGCGTGCGGGAGGCAGGGCCTTCACGGTGCATGACCTGCTTACGTATGCGATTAAAGCGCATGAGATTCAAGGCGTTCTCGCGCTGAACAACAGCTTGAACCGCGTCGGTCTGGATCACGTTCATCTCGTCAAGGTCGCTTCGACAGCCGTTGCGACAGCGATGCTCGGCGGTACGAAGGCGCAGGTGTGCAGCGCCATCTCCAACGCCTGGATCGACGGGGCCAGCTTGCGGACGTATCGGCACGCGCCGAACACAGGCTCCCGCAAATCGTGGGCGGCCGGGGACGCGACGAGCCGGGCGGTGCGGCTGGCGCTTATGGCAGTCCGCGGCGAGATGGGCTACGGAACGGCGTTATCGGCGCCGACGTGGGGCTTTCAGGATGTGCTTTTTCGCGGAAAGTCGCTCACGCTGGCAAGACCGCTGGGCTCTTATGTGATGGAGAACATTTTGTTTAAAATCTCGTTCCCCGCCGAATTTCACGCCCAAACGGCGGTGGAATGCGCGTTCGAGCTGCATCCGGAAGTCGCGGATCGACTGGACGACATTCAAGAAATTACAATTACGACGCACGAGTCGGCGATGCGGATAATCGACAAGCGCGGACCGCTGTATAATCCGGCGGACCGGGATCATTGTCTGCAGTACATGGTCGCCGTTGGCCTCCTGTACGGTACGCTGACGGCGGAGCATTACGAGGATGAAGCGGCTGGGGACCCGGCCATCGACAAGCTGCGCAGCTTGATGAAAGTCAAGGAAGAGGCGCGCTACAGCCGGGACTACCTGGATCCGGACAAACGATCGATCGCGAACGCGCTGCAAATTACGTACAAGGATGGCTCGCGTTCGCGCCAAGTTGTGTGCGAGTATCCGATCGGCCATAGACGGCGGCGCGAGGAGGGGCTGCCCAAGGTCATTGACAAGTATAAAGCTAATGTAGAGAGCCGTTTTAATGGCGAGCAAGCGGAGCGTATCCTTGGGGCGACCTTAGATGCTGACCGGTTGTTCGCGATGGCTGTGCCGGATTTAATGGCGCTGTTTGTGCTCGGCGATTAAGGTGGGATTTCCTGCACATTTGCAGGCTTTGGCTATGCATGAGGTGATAAGCATGTAGGACAGCGTTTGGATGAAAACCTGTCACGAAGCGTTTGGAGGAGATTGCCATGTCCTGGCTCATCGAAGAGGAGGAGGATCAACGCACCTTGGCGGGCCGTTTTCGACAGCTTGTCGACGAAGGCCCTGTTCTGCAAATTCTCGGCGCGCACGACGGCATGGCGGCGAGGCTCGCCAAATTGGCGCAGGTCCGGGCCATTTATTTATCGGGCGCGGCGTTTACCGCTTCCCGGGCGCTGCCGGACCTAGGTCTGCTGTATTCGGGTGAAGTGGCGGAACGCGCGCGCGAGCTGGTCAGAGCGTCCGGTTTGCCGCTACTCGTCGATATTGATACGGGCTACGGCGGGATTTTGAACGTGGCGCGTACAGCGAAGGAGATGGTCGAGGCGAGAGTGGCCGCGGTGCAGATCGAGGACCAGGAGCTGCCCAAAAAATGCGGCCACCTGAACGGCAAAAAACTGATCGGGACGGAGGAGATGGCTCAAAAGATCAGAACAATTAAGGAAGTGGCGCCTACCCTTTATGTGATTGCCCGCACGGATGCGAAAGGGGTAAGCGGGATCGCAGACGCCATAGAACGCGCGCGCGCTTACGTAGAAGCCGGGGCGGATGCGATTTTTCCGGAGGCGCTCGAGCGGGAGGAGGAGTTTCAGGCGTTCCGAGCCGCAATTGACGTGCCGCTGTTGGCGAACATGACGGAATTTGGGCGGACGCCGTATTACACCGCTGAGCAATTTGCACAGTGGGGATACGCCATGGTGCTCTACCCGGTTTCCTCCTTGCGTGTGGCGGCCAAGGCGGTCGAGCGGGTGTATGCGGACATTTTGCATAACGGCACTCAACAAGGCTCGCTCGACCAGATGCAGACCCGGCGTGAGCTGTATGCGGCCATTCGCTACGACGATTATGAAGCGCTGGATGCCCGGATTGCCCGGACAGTGCTGGACGAGGAGGTGTAGGTGCGGTAAGGAGCAGGCAGCTGAGAGGAATGACAGAGGAAAGGGCGATCTCAACATGGATTTCAGCGTTCCAGAAGAATTGGGCATGATTCGTGAAATGGTGCGGGATTTTGGTACGCGTGAGCTGATGCCGTCCGCAGCGGTCAGAGATGAGAAGGCCACGTTCAATGCTCAGTTGTTTGCAAAAATGGCGGAGCTGGGGCTCGCCGGCATTCTATGGCCGGAGCACTATGGCGGCTTGGACGCTGATCCTCTGACCTTCAGCTGCGTCCTGGAGGAACTGGCGCGCTCCTGCGCCTCGACAGCTTATGCGCTATATGGGCATGCGGCGCTGGCAAGCGCGCCGATCGCCATGTTCGGAACGGAGCAGCAGAAGATGACGTACTTGACACCGCTCGCAGAGGGCATGAAGCTGGGGGCGACCGCAGACTTGCAGGCGCTGCAGGATTTCGATCAATTGCAGGCGGTGCGTAGCGGGGATGACTATATATTTAATGGCATTAATTATAGCGTGCTGCTTGCTGCTGATGCGGATATTTTCGTCGTGTATGCCTGTACGGGAACGCCGGGAGACGGGAAGGGATATACCGCTTTTATCGTTGAAAAAGCGGCCGAAGGCCTGACGATCGAGCCCGAGCCGGCTCGATTGGGGCTGCGCGCTGCGCCTTCGGCTGCGCTGCGATTCAGCGGCTGCCGCGTGCCTGACGCGCAGCGGCTGGGCGAGGAAGGCGGCGGCTTGCAGATCGCCGCCAGGGTGCATGAGGCCGCCCGCAGCTTGCTGGCGGCGCAAGCGGTGGGCGCCGCGCAAGGCGCCCTGGCAGCGGCGCTCGCTTACGCGCAGGAGCGGTGGCAGTTCGGCAAGTCGCTCGCTGCGCAGCAAGCGATTGCCTTCAAGCTGGCGAACATGGCGACGCAGCTTGAAGCCGCACGGCTTCTGACGCTGGAGGCCGCCTGGCAGAGCGGCCAGTCCGAGGCGCCGCCAGAGCCGGTACAGCCCATCGTGCATACATTTGCCGGCGACGCGGCCGTGGCGGTTGCGATTGAGGCGCTGCAAATTTTTGGCGGTTACGGGTACACCAAGGACTATCCCGCTGAACGCTTCCTGCGGGATGTCAAAATGCTGCAAGTGTGCCAGTCAGCACAGGAATCGCTCTTGGCGTCGATCGAGCCGCTGCTCGGCAAGGTCGGTGGGGGTGTGTAAGTGGAGGAAGGAGACGTGAACGATGAGAGAAACGGTCATTGTCGGCGGTGCGAGAACTCCTTTCGGCAGGTTTGGCGGCGCTTTGCAGGACGTCGCCGCAGTGGATTTGGGCGGAATCGCCATTAGGGAAGCGATTCGGCGCTCGGGGGTCGCCCCTTCAGCCGTCGACGAAGTCATTATGGGGATGGTGCTGCAGGGTGGTGCCGGGCAAGTGCCATCGCGCCAGGCGGCGCGCAGTGCTGGGCTGGATTGGTCCGTCCCGACGGAGACCGTGAACAAGGTGTGCGCCTCTGGTATGCGGAGCGTCACCATGGCGGACCAAATCATTCGGGCCGGCGATGCGTCGGTGATCGTCGCTGGCGGCATGGAAAGCATGAGCCGGGCGCCGTATTTGCTCCAGAAGGCCAGATGGGGCAGCCGCATGGGCGATCAGACGCTGGTCGACGGCATGCTGCTCGACGGGCTGACCTGCCCGTTCCATGGCGTGCATATGGTGATGCACGGCAGTCAGGTCGCCGCCGAGCTCGGGATCTCGCGCGAGGAGCAGGACGCGTGGGCTTTGCGCAGCCACGAGCTGGCGGTGCAGGCCGCGGCCCGCGGCTGCTGGGACGAGGAGATCGTCCCGGTTGCGGTGCCCGGCAAGCAAGGCGAGCGGCTCGTAGGGCAGGACGAGTGCCCTCGTCCGGATACGAGCCTCGCGAAGCTCGCGGCGCTGCCGCCCGTGTTCGACAAGCGCGGCACGATCACCGCCGGCAATGCGCCCGGCGTGAACGACGGCGCCGCCGCGCTCGTGCTGATGGAGCGGACTCGCGCTGTGGCGGGCGGCGTGCAGCCGCTGGCGACGCTGGTCGGGCACGCCGCGGTCGGAGAGCGGGCGCCGTATATCGCGACGGCGCCCGCGCTGGCGATTGCCAAGCTGCTGCGACAGACCGGCTTGGCTTTGGCTCAGATTGACCGGATTGAGGTCAATGAGGCGTTTGCCGCCGTGCCGCTCACGTGTGAGCGGATGCTCGGCTGGCAGCGCGACCGCGTGAACGTGAACGGCGGCGCGATTGCGCTCGGCCATCCGATCGGCGCCAGCGGCACGCGGATTATATTGACGCTGATCCACGAGCTGCGGCGGCGCGGCGGGGGGTACGGCATTGCCGCGATTTGCAGCGGCACGGCGCAAGGGGATGCCGTTTTGCTGCGGGTAGACGGCTAGGAGGTGAGCATTCGTGAGCATAACAACCGTGATGGTTGTTGGCGCAGGCCAAATGGGGAGCGGCATTGTGCAGGTTGCCGCAAGTGGCGGCAAGTCCGTACTCTGGTATGATGTGTCCGCTGCCGCACTGGCGAAGGGGCTTCAGCAAATTGCTCAAAATTTGGACCGGAGCATCGCCAAAGGAAATCTGAGAAGCTCCGATAAGACAGCGGTTTTGGCTCGGATTGAGGTGATCGGATCACTGGATCAGGCGGATCGAGCACAGCTCGTTATCGAAGCCGCCACGGAACAAATGGCGGTGAAGCAGGCGATTTTTCGCGAGTTGGATGCGGTGTGTCCGCCGGAGACGATCCTCGCGACGAATACATCCTCGCTGCCGATCACAGAGATTGCCGCGGTGACGGCGCGGAGCGGACAGGTGATCGGGATGCATTTTATGAATCCGGTGCCGGTCATGCCGTTAGTGGAAATCATTCGCGGGCTCGATACTTCGCAAGCCGTGTTTGAGGCCGTGGAGCAGGTGAGCCGGGAATTCGGGAAAACACCTGTGGAGGTGCAGGATTTTCCAGGTTTTGTATCGAATCGGGTACTGATGCCGATGATTAACGAAGCGATTTTCACGGTGTATGAAGGTGTGGCTTCCCCAGAGGCGGTCGATACGGTGATGAAGCTCGGTATGCGGCACCCTATGGGTCCGCTGGAGCTTGCCGATCTGATCGGCCTGGATACGTGCCTCGCGATCATGGAGATTTTGCATGAAGGGTTCAAAGACAGCAAATACCGCCCGTGCCCGCTGCTGCGCAAATATGTAAAGGCTGGGCGATTGGGGCGCAAATCGGGGCAAGGTTTTTACCGGTATTCGGAATGATGGGAGAGCGGGTGGAGTAGAGACGTAATGAGAACTCGTTTCTACTCTATCCATAATTGGAGAGGAAGAGGGGGAGGCCATGTCATCTGCATGTTTAGGCTGTCAGTTGGCGAATGGAGAGGTACAAGCCCATGTTGTCTACGAGAACGAAAGGATTACCTGTCTGCTGGACATCGCGCCGATTAACGAAGGGCATGTGCTAATTATGCCGAAGCGGCATATCGTTGAGGCTGAGGAGATGGACGAGGAGACGATGCGGGCTGTCATGCTTGCGGCTAAGCAGATCAGCCGAGGGCTGAAAGCATGTTTTGCCCCGGACGGTATATCCATGATGCAGAATGGCGGCGTGTTCAACGATCTGGGGCATTACCATCTGCATGTTTTCCCGCGGTATCGAGGCGATGGGTTCGGTTGGGTGGAGGCGAATGCCGCTAATGAGGCTGCAAAGCGGCTGGTGGAGACTAAAATGAAATTAGTTAATCACATTAATTAATATAGCGAATAATTAACTACATTAAACTTTTCGTAACCCTCTATGCAAGCCTGACAGAACAAGCTTTATCTTCGACATTTCGCTGCAATCCGTGGTACACTTAACGCATATGATAATCGCTGTCTGCATGTGCAAAACGCTTGAGGAGGAAACCGTTCGTGAAATTTCGTGCTGTCTCGCCTGAGACGCGAATGAATTATATGGTCTGGAGCATTCAAAAAGAGATTCGCAAAGAGAACCAATACCTCGCTTCTCTGCCCTACGATCCGACACCGATTCTGCTTATCGTCAAAGCCCATATCGACAGATGGGACCCGGCGCAATTACTTGCGACAGATGGAATGGAGGATGAGTACGACGGGGAGTCTCGCAGCATTACGATCTACATCACGAAGCATCTTGGTGCGTTAGAAGCTCAAGATCTAGCATCCGCGATAGATCGGGTTCTCAGCAAATCGTTTCAAGATCTAAATGCACAAGATGGACAAGCCCGCGAGGTGGCGGCGCAGATCATCGCCGTTTTGGAGGAAGTCATCGAGTTTGAACCCGCAGAATTGTAGCAAAAGACAGTCTTCACTCAAGAAGGCTGTCTTTTACTTTCTTTAGAAAGTTCCCGGACCAATCACTTCCTGCAAAAAGTACAGGTAATCTACCCATGAAGGCTCAAAATGGCTTAATTCATGTAAAACTTACAGTAAATAGCGTCGATAAGGGCATTATCCTCGAAAATGGGGAGGCAGGCGGCGATTTAACTGTAAGAAATGCACGTTTTTTCGCGAAATCCGTCTATTTTTCGAAATTTAATGTACAAAATGCAGGATCACGGCGAGAAACAGTAGCGTTGATTTTGCATTTGTTGGCTTTGCGCATTTATTGGCTTCGAATTTCCCTCGAAACGCCGCGGTGAGTGTTCCTTACCTCCATACGCCTCAAGTTACCCCTCAGCGACCCGCAACTTCATTGGAGGACGTGAAGCCATTTCTCAGAATTCACCCTTATAAATGCCATCCACCAAAGCGAGTACATCCTTGCCGTACTGCGTAAACTTTAAAGTGGCAGACTTGTTTTTGACCAGATAGCTGCCCGCGGGGTGCGGATCTGTCGCAGCGTCCAGAAGCAGACCGGCGCCTGTGCTCGGAGGCGGGAAGAACAGCTTCATGATCGGTCTGAGGTAAAAAGGGAGGCCGGCATTGTTACTCGGCCGCAAGGTATTGTTGCCGCCGGGATCTGCGCTAAGTAGCCGAATACCTTGGCGGGTGAACTCCGGCGCCGCTTCGTGCACCCAGAGGGAAAGCGCCAGCTTCGAGGTCGCATAAGGACCGAAAAGCTTCCGGAACGGCGCTTCGGGCTTCAGCAGCGAGTCCGGATCGAAGCTTTTTAGCGTGGCAAATGCATTGGTCGATGTGCCCACGACGGTTCGCAACGAACCCTGCAGCAAGAGCTCCTTCAACTCCATGGTCAAAATATAAGGAACGATCGTGTGCAATTCCACATGAAGCTCACGTCCTTGCTTCGAATAGAGGAGTTCCGGAAAGCTCCCTCCCGCGTTATTAAAAAGGACATCGATGGCCGTCTCGTCGGCCTTAATCTGCTGCAAGGCTGCGCGCAGGTGCGAGAAGTCGGCCAAATCAGCTCGGTACACGCGCAGGGAGCGGTCACGAATGGCCTGTTTAATCTGCATATCGTCTTCCGGGAAATCGGAACGGTTCAGCGCCGCGACATGCCAACCTTGCTGCAGCAATTGCTTCGTTAACGCCAGGCCGATCCCGCTGCTAGCTCCGGTTATAAGCGCGGTGCGCGGATTCATTACGTTTGTCATGTGTAAGTTCCTCCATCATCTTCATGTCTGGCGGGGGGAGCCCGCCCCATACATTGACCATACAACTTGGTGTGAACACCAAGTCAAGCATGCTTTTTAGACGGATGAAGATCGGCAGTGGATCGCCAAAGTAACGGAACACGCGAGCGCTTATCCAAAGTTTGGGCAGCGTTGGTAGTCTGCCTTGCATTGACTTGCGCAGAGAGTCTGGCGTATAATCAGTTTATCATTTAGTAAATTACTAAATAACTGAATACGCATTAGGAGGCTAACGCTATGAAAATCCCAACAACGTTAAAACATAAACCTGTCATCGTATCTGAAAATTATGCCAATATCGATGGCAGATATACGAACAACTCCGACGCAAAGGGCCTCTCGCTTGGCCTAGCCCAGTGGAACGACCGCGGCAAGGTCGACATTTCCGCCAAAGTTTGGCGTTATACGGGGGAGAAATGGTCCCGTCAATCCGAGGAGCTTCCGCTGCATCGGGTCCTGGACTTGACGATTCTGGTATGCAGGGCGAAGCAGCATTTTTTGGATGCGTACCGCTATGAGAACTTTTACGACCCTGAGAATCCCGTGATTGACCGGGTCGGACTCCAGGGTGATGCGATGACCGTCGCGGTATGTACGGATAACGAGAAAATTAACGAAGACATCCGTCTTTTCAGCCAGGCGCTGAGTGACGATGATGAGCTGATCGGTGAACGGCTCCGTACGCTGTCTGCGATTTTGAAGGAAATGGGGTATTAAACGGCCGTGTTGGACAAAAATAAGAAGAAAGAGCTTTCCTCGGCATATGCCCAAACGTTTCGCGCGATGGGCGTGTACCAGATCCGCAACACATCGAACGGCAAAATTTACGTCGTCTCCTCCATGGACCTTGAGGGGGCGCGGAACCGGTTCGATTTTGGCCAGCAAATGAACATGAACATTTTTCATGAGCTGCAAAAAGACTGGCAGGCCTTCGGTCCGAACAGCTTTGTGTTCGAAGAACTGGACCGGCTGGCGCCGGACGACGATGCACCCGTTGACGCCACCTCGCAAAAGCATTACCGCGATGAGGTCGACGCCTTGCTGGAGCTGTGGCTGGAGAAGCTGCAGCCGTATGAGGAGAAGGGCTACAATCGGCGCAAGCGGTAAGGAAAGCCCCACCCCTAGAAAAGACCATACCTTCCGCCGAGAACCGGCGAAGGGGTATGGTCTTTTCATGTCCGCCTCTCATCGTATTCATGTTAGATTGACTAGAAGGAAATCCGGTTATAAGAGAAGAAATGGGTACTATGGAAATCGGACTGGGAGAGGGGAGAAGGGGCTTGAGCAAAATAAGCTTCCGAATAATCAGAGGTACGGTTCCAAGACATCGTATCAGGCTAATCATGTTTCTAAGCGTCGTTTCGCTCATGATGGTTGTCACGAGCGGCTGTACAAAGCCGCAGTTGACGGCTGAAGATGGCGGAAACGAGCTGGACGAACTGATCTGGTATTACCCCCAGAACAAAGCGAATGCCGACTTGCCGTTAGTGAATGCTGAAGTCAACAGGCTGATCAAGGATAAAATTCACGCAAGCGTCAAGCTGCAGCCCGTTGATTTTGCCAGTTACGAGCAAAAGTTGAATACGCTCGTGGCGGCGAGCGACCCGATGGATATCGTCTGGACTTCGAACTGGCTGTTCCCGTGGGATTCCAATGCCCGGAAAGGCGTGTTCCAGCCTTTGGATGAGCTGCTCGAGCAGTACGGCCCGCAGCTGCGGGCGTCGTTGTCTCCACGCTTCTGGAACGACGGCAAGCTGGACGGGAAGCAGTTTGCGGTGCCGAACTACCAAATTGCCGCAATGCGCCCAAGCTTGGTGTTACAGAAGCGGTTTGTCGATAAATATAAGCTCGATCTAACTAAGATTCGCCAGATCGACGATATAGAACCGTTCTTGAAGCAGCTCAAGGAAGGGGAACCGGGCATCGTCCCGTTCGGCACAACGCGAGGCTTTTTCACGAATCACATTTATGGAATCGACTGGCGCGTGTCGGTGTATCAGGGCGATGCGAGCCACCGGGTTCTGCCCGATGTCCCCTTGGAAATGAAGCAAAACTTCGCTTTGGTTCATGCCTGGTATGACAAAGGCTATATCAATCAGGACGCCGCTACGCTAAAGACCGCGGCGGATGTCTACAGGAAAGGCAACACGGCCGTTTGGTTCGACTTTACGGGAAAGCCGGGCTCCGAGGCGGAGTTTAAAGCCGGCGACGGAGGATTCGATGTTGTGCTCGTTCCGCTTTCGAAGCCGGCGTTCACCGGTGCGGCCAGCTCAATGAACGCGATCTCCCGGACGTCGAAGCATCCGGAGAAAGCGATGCAACTGCTCCAGCTGGTGAATACGGACAAGCAGCTGTACAACACGCTCGTCTACGGGATCGAGGGCAAGCACTATACGCGAACGGACGGTAACTACGTCAAGCTGAATCCGGATTCCGGGTATTTTACGAACACGGATTGGGTCTTCGGTAACATCCGCAATGAATATTTGCCGGAGGGAGCGCCTTCGGACAAAATTGAGCAGACCGTACGTATTAACGAAGAGGCGGAGGTATCCCCTTATTACGATTTTGTGTTTCAAACGGACGATTTGAAGGCAGAGCTCGCCAATGTAAAAGCAGTCAACGACGAGTATTATGCGGCGCTCGCCACGGGGACGGTCGATCCGGCGAAATATTTGCCGGTCTACGAGGATAAGCTGGTGAAGGCCGGCAGTGAACGGATTCGAGCGGAGAAGCAGCGGCAGCTCGATGAATGGCTGAAGGGGCAGAAGTGACCCCTAAGCCTATATAGGGACAGGCTGAGAACGACGGTGCCAACCGCACCGTGAGATTCTCAGCCTTTTTGGCGTTGCTGTGAGGTTCTCGGTTTTGTTGATGTTGTGTGAGATTTCAGCCTTTTTGGCGTTGCCGTGCCAAGCCCTTGCGGCATGCCGCGGCACGCGCGGACTTCGGTTAGTAAAATGCACATCGTTCACTTGAAATGGAGACAAAAGTACAGTTTTTGCACTGTTTTATAGATGAAATTCGGGCTATCTTGTTCTCAGGCAGCAAGCCAAGCAAACGCTACAAGCAAGGAGGAAGGCATCCCATGAGGCGCAAGAAGGCATTCCGTTTCTTCGGCAGGAACATCGAGCTGTTTACGCTCTCGCTCCCCGCAGTCATCTATATTTTCATCATGTCGTACATTCCGATGTTCGGGGTCGTCATTGCTTTTAAAAACTATCGGTATGACAAGGGCATCCTGGGCAGTGAGTGGATCGGCTTCAAAAATTTCGAGTTTCTGTTCAAAAGCGAAACCGCATTCCGCATCACCCGCAACACCGTGCTGTATAACCTGGGCTACATGGTGCTAACCACGCTCGCGGCGCTCGCTGTAGCCATTCTCCTCAATGAAATCGCGAAAAAGTGGCTGAAGATTTATCAAACCGCGTTGATCCTGCCCTTTTTCCTTTCATGGGTGGTCATGAGCTACATCACCCTGGCGTTCCTGGACCATGACAACGGCTTTATCAACAGCTGGCTGGTGTCAGCCGGCATGGACAAAATCCAGTGGTATTTCGAACCGAAGTACTGGCCCTACATTTTGAACATCGTGCATGTATGGAAAGCGATCGGCTTCTCGGCGATGGTGTACTACGCCGGCATTCTCGGAATTGACGGCGAGCTTTACGAGGCGGCCCGTATCGACGGGGCCAAGCGGATGCAGATGGTGACGAACATCACGATCCCCCAATTGACGCCGTTGATTATTATTCTGCTGATTCTTAGTATCGGCAACATGTTCCGGGGCGACTTCGGCCTGCACTATTTTATCCCGAACAACAACGGCATGACGTACGCGACGACGGATATTATCGACACGTACATCTACCGGGCGCTCAGTGAAATCGCCGACGTCTCTATGGCTTCCGCCGTCGGTCTGTACCAGTCGTTTGTCGGCTTCGTGCTGGTTGTCACCGCCAATTTCACCGTAAGACGAATTAACGAGGACAATTCGCTGTTCTAAGGAGGGAGCAACCCGTGGTAGTCCAACAGTCCAAAGCGGCATGGAGCCAGCTGATCATTCATGCCATTTTCATCCTGATTACGATCGCTATGCTCGTTCCGTTCGCCCTCGTCATTGTCATCTCGTTCTCTGACGAACAATCGATTCTGCATAACGGCTTTCGCCTTATTCCAGAGCAATTCAGCGCTGCGGCGTACCACTACTTCCTGAAAACGCCGGACACCATCCTTCGCGCTTACGGGGTAACGATCATTGTCGCCAGCATAGGCACCTGCATCTCGCTGATTCTGACCTCCACGATGGGGTACGTGCTGTCCCGCAGAGATTACGGGCTGCAGCGGATAACCTCGTTCTACGTGTTCTTCACGATGCTGTTCAACGGGGGTCTCGTGCCGTTCTACATTTTGATGACCCAGCTGCTGCATCTGAAAGATTCGATCTGGGCCTTGATCGTGCCTGGATTGCTCAGTCCTTTTTACGTGCTGATTATGAAGGGGTTTATGGCCAAAATTCCGACAGAAGTCATTGAGTCGGCGAAGGTGGAGGGAGCACGCGAGTGGCGGATTTACGCGGAACTGATCCTTCCGCTCTCGAAGCCAGCGCTTGCGACGCTGGGCTTGTTCATCCTTTTTAACTACTGGAACGAATGGTTCAACGCGCTTCTATTTATCAACACGGAGAAACTGGTGCCGCTGCAATTGCTGCTCGTGCGAACCATGAATACGCTTGATTTCATCACATCCCGTCCCGAGTTTGCCACAGCCATGGTTTCGCTCGGTGTCAATATGGGGGATTTTCCGAAGACGTCGGCTAAATTTGCGGTTGCCGTTCTGTCAGCTGGTCCGATGCTGCTGGTGTTCCCGTTCTTCCAACGGTTTTTCGTCAAGGGACTGACCATCGGCGCCATTAAAGGATAAGCCGCAAGCGGCGGAGGGCCGAGCCGGGAAGGAGGGGGATCGAAGGGGAATCAGGATTCGGCTTCTCAACACTGTGTTCATATGTAGCTTAATGACCATTTTAAGGGAGGTTTCTACATTGGAAAAGATGACCAGAAAAAAAACGCGTTTTCAGTGGATGTCCGTTCTTGCGCTTAGTTCTGCACTCGCCATGGCTATCACCGGCTGCGGCAGCAGTACAGACAATGCTTCGGACCCGGGAAGCAGTGCTTCTCCGTCCGGCAGCACGGCACCGTCTGCATCGACAGGAACTAAGAAGCTCGATCCGGTCGAGCTCACCTGGTACTACCCGCAAAACAAGGCGAATCCGGATCTGCAGTTGGTGAACGATGCCGTCAACAAGATTACACAAGAGAAAATCAACGCAACGATCAAGCTGATGCCGATCGACTTCGGCACTTACGAGCAGAAGTTAAACACCATCGTGGCGTCGAGCGAAGTGACGGATATTATCTGGACCTCGAACTGGCTGTTTAAATTTGATCTGAATCAGAAGAAAGGCGTGTTCCAGCCGCTCGACGATCTGCTGAAGAACCAAGGACAAAAGCTTTACCAATCCATGGAAGAAAAATTTTGGAACGATGCGAAGATGGACGGCAAAATCTATGCGGTCCCGAACTACCAAATCTCCGCTACCCGTGTGGGTCTGGTTATTCAAAAACGTTTTGCCGATAAGTACAAACTGGACACGACGTCCATCAAGAAGATCGAAGATATCGAACCGTTTCTCAAGCAGATCAAGGATAACGAGCCAGGGATCGTTCCATTCGGAACCACGCGCGGCTTTTATACCGGTTACCTGTACAACATCGATCCGAAAGGGCCGGTTTATAAGAACGACACAGCGTTCAAAGTCCTTCCGGATGTGACGAATGAAATGAGAGACAACTTCAAGCTCGTGCACTCGTGGTACACGAAGGGCTACATCAATCAGGACGCTGCTACGTTAAAAAATGCGGCCGACGCCTACAACAAAGGCACCACAGCCGTCTGGTTCGATTTTACCGGCAAGCCGGGTTCGGAAGTGGAATTCAAGGCGGCGGACGGTGGCAACGACGTTGTGCTCGTGCCGCTGGCGAAGGCGGTATTCAGCGGAGCGGCCAGCACCATGAACGCGATCTCCCGTACGTCCAAAAATCCAGAGAGAGCCATGATGTTCCTGGAGCTGGTGAACACGGATAAAGAGCTGTATAACACGCTTGTTTACGGAATCGAAGGCAAGCATTATACAAAGACGACAGGCAATTTTATTAAAATCAATCAAGATGCCGGTTACTTTACCAACACGGACTGGATTTTCGGCAGCATTATCAACGAATATTTGCCGGAAGGCTCACCAGCCGACAAGCTGGAGCAGACCGCGAAAGTCAACGCCGAGGGCGAAGTGTCGCCGCTCACCGGATTTGTCTTCAACACGGATCCGGTCAAGACGGAAACCGCGAACGTCAAAGCGGTCAACGACGAATATTTCGCTGCGCTCGGAACCGGTACGCTCGATCCGGAGAAGTACTTGCCGGTGTATGAGGAGAAGCTGAAGAAGGCTGGTGCCGATGTCATCGTCGCTGAGCGTCAGAAGCAGCTTGACGCGTGGCTGAAAGCGAACGGTAAAAAATAAGGTTGTGAACGAACCCATGCAAAGCTGGGCTATCTCCCCCAAACAGCGATGTTTCTTCGGAATAGCTCAGACTTTCATGGGTTTTGCTCAAGAGGAAGATAGGCGTCCGAGACGCGTCTGCTGTGTATCAATCAGAACAAGAGAATGAAGGAGGATGTGAAGTTGAAGATTGCAATGTTGCTAGGAAAAGACAAACGGGAACGAATCTTTGGCTCTGAGCATCTCGCTCAGCTCCGCGAATTGGGTGATGTTACGCTCAATGAGGAAAAGGGCAACCCCTCTGAGGAGCAGATGCGCGCCCTGATTGCCGGCGCGGATGTAGCCATCACGTCGTGGGGCTGCGGTGCGCTGACAGAGCAGGTGCTTGAGACTGCACCGAATTTGCGGCTCGTTCTGCATGCGGCCGGCACGGTGAAGCCGATCGTGACGGAGGCGCTGTGGCAGCGCGGGGTGCGCGTCGCCAACGCGACCGAAGCGCTCGGTCAAGGCGTGGCGGAGACGGCGCTTGGCTATACCATCGTGTCGCTCAAGGACATGTGGCGGCTTAGCCGGGAGACCGCTGCGGGCGGTTGGGGCGACGGTTCGCGGGTGCGCGAAGTGTACGGACTGACGATC
This sequence comes from Paenibacillus oryzisoli, assembly GCF_050467285.1. Classification (GTDB taxonomy): domain Bacteria; phylum Bacillota; class Bacilli; order Paenibacillales; family NBRC-103111; genus Paenibacillus_E; species Paenibacillus_E oryzisoli_A. Next base: position 114,978 of record NZ_JBCMUN010000009.1, read on the forward strand.
GGGGTCGTAGGAGCAGGTCGAGCGGGTTCCCACTACATCAAGCTGCTGCAGCAGTTTGATGTCAGGATCGCGCTCTACGACCCGTTCGTCAGCGAAGAGCGCGCCAAGGAGATGGGCGCGCAGAAGCTGGAGCTGGAGGACCTGCTGCGCGAGAGCGATGTCGTTTCCATTCACTTGCCGTCGCTGCCTGAGACGTATCACATGTTTAATGCGGAACGTCTGGCGATGATGAAGGACGACGGCGTGCTGATCAATACGGCCCGCGGCTCGGTCATCGACGAGGAGGCGCTTGCAGCCGAATTGCGCAAAGGAAGATTGTTCGCTTGTCTCGACGTCACCGATCCGGAACCGCCGCAAGCTGACCACCCATTCCGCACGCTGCCAAACGTGATTCTAACTCCGCATATCGCAGGCGCCGTCAATAACGGCCTGGGCCGCATCGCGAAGGCGGTGGTGAACGATCTGCGGGCTTATCTCGATGACCGCCCCCTGCGTGGGGAAGTCAGGGCGGAGCAGATGCATCTGCTCGCTTGATACAGCTCCTTTGCAGGTTTTTCAGCTGACCCGCAATTACTAAGGCGTTAGTCCCGCAGCATCAGCGGACACCCTTCGGTCCTCCGAAGGGTGTCTATCTGCAAAAAGGAAGTTTGCGTTCTCTGTTGAAATAGGTATAGATACAGCCATGCCATGGACGGGATGCCGCGGACGAAGGGGACTGTAAAGGCAGCCGGAATGAGGGGGATGCACCGATGAATAACTACTTGCGCAAGTACAGGGAACGGAAATACTTGATACGTATCATTTTATCGATCAATCTGCTTATTATATCCGTGATGCTGGCCTCTTTGCTGTCCGCTTTCCTGTATTCCAAGAAAATCAGCTTGGATTCGCAGCAAGAAGCCAATGAGAAGGTGCTTTCTCAGATCAACTACAACATCACTTACATGAATGATACGGTGAAAAATTTTGCCATCTCCATGTTCTACGACACCGATATGGCCCATTTGTTATTCAGCGGCGAACGGGATACCTTCGAAGATACCGACCGCGTCAATAAGCTCAGCAAGACGATCGCTTATAACTCTTTTATTCATTCCATCGTGTTCTACAACAGCAAGCGCAACATGTTTTTTACAAGCGGGGACGATGCAATCACGAGCTCAACGAGCAACCTGATGAATCTGATCAGTGAATTTCTGAGCGGGAGCAAGCCGATTTCCAAAATGCAGATGATGCCGCTTCGATACATCCCGGATCTCAAGCATCCCGAGCGCCCGCAGCAAGTATTTTCCTTGTTTATGTACGACTCGCTGGATGCTTACACGAAGAAAGACAGCGCACTCATTATCAATGTCAAACCGGAATGGCTGTTCGAAAAGCTGGAACTGATGAATCGGCAGTCTGCGAACCGATCCAATCGGATTTTCGTCCTGGACCAGCATCAAGAGATGTACAGTCCGGACTTTCAAAACGACCAAGATCTGGGAGACCTGAAAGGCGAAGTGTATCGGCAGATCGCTTCCTCGCATCGCCAAGTTTCCCAGTTTACGTATACGGCAAACGGAGAGAAGCAAATTGTCAATTACCTGGTGAACAACTCGGTGAATTGGGTTATTGTCGATGTCGAGCCTTATGAAGGCGTGCTTGCTGCAGTCGATCGACTGAAAATCGTGTTCCTCACCGTCGCCGCCATCTGTCTCGTTCTCGCCATTGCGGCCTCCTTCATCGTCTCGAACCGTCTGTATTCGCCGATCAACGGACTGCTCAAGCAAACGAAGCGCTTGCCTGGCGGCGAGCCGGATCGCGCGAACGAGCAGGACGAAATCAGCTACATCTCGCATATCTACAACCATCTGATCGAGAAGCTCATGACCGAGCAGACGAAGCACGGGAGCAATGAAGCGATCGTACGTTCTTACTATCTGCGCAAGCTCATCACCGACAGCCGCGCCTTCTCTTCCGAGGAATGGGCCGAATGCGTACGAGGCGGGTATGTGAACGTCGATTTGGAAAAGGAAAGCATCGTCGGGGTTGTGAAGCTTGATCGCTACGGAGAGCTAAAAGATAAAATGCTCGGCGTCGATGTGAATCTGTTGAATTTTGCCGTGTCTAATATTATTCGGGAAATTGTATCGGAGGAGCTGCGCGGGGACGTCGTTGACATTCGCGGCGATCACCTGGTGTTGGTCTTCGAGGCCGGCACGCGTCCGGATGAAAGCTACGCGGCCATCACCAAGCTGCTGCGGGAGGCGCAGCGGATCATCGGCGAGTACTACCACGTGACTTTCACGGCAGCGCTGGGCGACGTCGCATCCCATTATCGCGAGCTGACAGCCCGTTACGAGAAAGCACTGGATTACCATCTGTACAAAATGAATTTCGGCCACGGCTCTGTCATCACGCCGGAGATGGTTCAGGGCAACCTGGCAAATGTTGAAGCGCACATCCCGCTCGAGCTCGAGCGCAAATTCGCGGAGTCGATCAAGGCAGGCCGCCCGGACAGCGTCTTTCAAGAGCTGGAGCACCTGCGCGGGCTGATCGCCGGGATGAGCTCCGACGCCGTCATGCAATCGGTGATCCAACTCGGCATCCTGATCAAACAGACGGTGCGCGAAATCAACCAGAATAAGCTGTCTCCGCTGCTCATCGATCTTCGCACCATCGATCGCCTCGTCTTCGAGAAGGAGACGCTGGACGACATTTTCGCGGAGTTCGGCGCCATCCTCAGCGCGATTTTCGAGGATCAGAAGCGGGGGACGGAGACGAAGGATCATTTTATCATCGATACGATTAAAGACGTGATTCAGGCGAATTACTCCGATCCGAATCTGAGCTTGCAGGAAATCGCCGATATGCTGCGGATGTCCTCGGCGTATGTCGGCCGCATCTTCAAGAAGCAGGAGACGATCTCCGTTGCGGACTACATCAACGAAATCCGGCTGCTGAAATCGGTCATGCTGCTGGAGAACAATAACCTGCCGGTGAACGAAATCTCTGAACGCGTCGGTTTCAGCTCGCCGAGCTACTTCTTCAAGCTGTTCAAGAAGCGCTTCGGCACGACACCGAAGGATTATCGCATTAAAAAATCGTTGTCCTTGTAGGCAGAACGTTAGGCAGTTGCTTCATCGTGCATAAAAGTTCAAATTGTTCATTGTTTCAGTGAAAGAAAGTGCGAATCTTGCACTTTCTTTTGCTTTTTCCGGGGGTTACGCTGATCCTAAGTCAACCGAACAAAGGGGAATTTCACATGCAGGATGTAATTGTATTTGAAACGCGCTGTCTCCACTCCTTAGTCAAAGTGTTTCCGGACGAGGAGCTTGGGGCCGAGTCTTATGAGCGGGGCACGGCGTTGCGCGGGGAGACGTTCCATTTCCAGGTCGCCTACCGGGCGCCTTCCTTGACCAAGCCGATTCGGGTGAGCGTCAAGTCGCCCTTGCAAGCGGCGATTACGCTGCAGGAGGTTGGCTTAGCGCCGTCGGAGCTCCCCTGCCAGCGACGCCATGACGACCATGTGCTGCGGGTCACACCCGGCCTGTATCCCGACCCGCTGTACCCGATCGAGGAAGAGCGAGGCGTTATAGGGATTCATTACCAATGGCGCTCCGTATGGATCACCGTGGAGCTGGACGAGGAGACGCCCGCGGGCGAGTATGCCGTCACCGTGCAGTTTGCATCGATGACAGGGGAGACGCTCGGCGAGGAGATCTTTCGCTTGCAGGTTATCCCCGCTGTGCTGCCGCTCCAGACGCTGATTCACACGGAGTGGTTTCATGCCGATTGTTTGGCGAATTACTACGGAGTTGACGTATTTAGCGATGCGCACTGGAGGCTGATCGAGAAGTATTTGCAAACTGCTGTGCAGCACGGCATGAACATGGTGCTTACGCCGCACTTCACCCCTCCGCTGGATACCCAAGTCGGCGGCGAGCGGCCAACGGTTCAGCTGGTCGATGTCCGGAAAGAGGAGGGCGGCACGTACGCATTCGGCTTTGATCGGCTGCTGCGCTGGATAGCGCTATGCGATCAGGTTGGTATTCGTTTTTTCGAATTCTCGCACCTGTTCACCCAATGGGGGGCGAAGCACGCTCCGAAGATCGTGGCGGAGGAGCGGGGGGAGCTGCGCCGTATTTTCGGCTGGGAGACGGATGCGACTGGAGAGGCGTATACTTCGTTCCTCAGCCAGTACCTGCCCGCCTTGACGACGTTCCTTCGAGCGCAAGGGCTGGAGAAGCGGTGCTATTTTCATATTTCGGATGAGCCTATGCTGGAGCATATGCCTTGGTACCGCAGCGCAAGTGAGCTGATGCAGGCGCATTTGGGAGATTTACCGATCATTGATGCGTTAACGAACTACGAATACGTTGAGCAGGGACTTGTGAAGCGGCCGATTCCGGCCAATGACCATATCGAACCGTTCCTCGATCGACAGGTGCCGGATCTGTGGACGTATTACTGCTGCGTGCAGTATCGGCAAGTGTCCAATCGGTTCTTCAATATGCCGTCCGCCCGCAATCGGGTGATCGGCGTTCAGCTGTATAAGTTTCGGATTGCCGGCTTCTTGCATTGGGGCTACAACTTTTGGAATACGCAGTATTCGCTGCAAGCCATTGATCCATATCGCGTGACGGATGCTGGCCGCAGCTTCCCTTCGGGCGATGCCTTCCTTGTGTATCCGGGGGATGCAGGACCTGTAGAATCGATCCGCATGGACGTGCTCTATGAAGGTTTGCAGGATCTTAGAGCCCTGCAGCTGCTGGAAAGCTTAGTCGGGCGCGACTGCGTGCTGGCGTTGATCGAAGAGGGACTCTCGGAGCCCCTGAGCTTTAGCCGATATCCGCGCGATGCGGAGTGGCTGCTCGGGCTGCGAGAGCGGGTCAATCAGGCGATAAGCGATGCAGCAACAGAGTCGAATCAGAGGGAGGAAACGCGATGAACGCTGAACATAAACCGGTAGAGGTCATCATCGTAGGGGCTGGGAGCCGCAGCATGAATTACGCGAGCTACGCGCTGCGGCATCCGGAACAGATGCGGGTGGTTGGGCTGGTGGACCCGAATCCGCTTCGGCGTGCACACACGGCTGAGCGTTATGGATTGGCGGAAGATAGGGTGTTCGTGAGCGTAGAGGAGCTCGTCGCGAGGCCGAAGCTGGCGGACGCGGCGATTAACGGAACGCTGGATGCCCAGCACGTGGCGACGAGCTTGCCGCTGCTGCAGAAAGGCTACGACCTGCTGCTGGAGAAGCCGATCGGGATTGCGGAGGATGAGGTGCTGGAACTGTATCGCACGGCGCAAGCGTACGACAGTAAGGTCATGATCTGCCATGTACTGCGGTATGCCCCGTTTTATGTGGAGCTGAAGAGGGAGCTGGAAGCAGGGACAATCGGAGACATCCTCCACCTGCAGACGGAGGAAAATGTGGATTATCACCACATGGCCACAGCATTCGTTCGTGGCAAATTTGCGAATCAGGCGCGTGGCGGCTCGACCTTTCTCATGCAAAAATGCTGCCACGACCTCGACCTTATCACGTGGTTCCAATCGAAGGTGCGGCCGGTCAAGGTGAGCAGCTACGGCGGCCGGGCGTATTTTCACGAGTCGCGCGCTCCGCAGGGCTCGGGCAGCCGCTGCCTGACTGACTGCGGGATCGAAGCCAGCTGTCCGTACTCGGCGAAGAAGCTGTACGTGGACCATCCGCTGTGGCCAGTTTACGTGTGGCCGCGCTACCTGGACGGCGTGCGGCTCAGCGAGGAGGAGAAACTGGAGAGCCTGCGCACCGACAATCCTTTCGGCCGCTGCGTCTGGCGGTGCGATAACGATATCGCCGATCATCAAGCGGTGATGATGGAATTCGAGGATGGAAGCACCGCCGTTCACAATTTAGTGGGTGGGGCGGCGAAGGCTTGCCGCACCGTGCATATTACAGGAACGAAGGGCGAGATCTATGGGGAGCTCGAGGAAGGCTTCTTCGTCGTACGCCACCCCGATTTGAGGGAAGGCGGCGTGTACAGCGAGCGACGCGTGGACATCCCGGTCAGCCGCGATATGCATGGCGGCGGTGATCACCGACTCGTCGAGGATTTTATACGGGTCGTGCGCGGAGATGCTTCCGCACGTTTCTCAACGTCCTTGGAGCATGCCCTCGTCGGGCACATCGTTGGCTTTCGGGCGGATGCATCCATGGCGTCCGGGACTTCTTCGCAAATCGATTGGGACAGTGTACTGCCAAAGTGAAGGCCAATCGGATGGTGGGAAGTGTGAGGCCGGAGGCTGGGGCTGACAAATGAGTCCGTTATAACATGACAAATAACCCCCTCGTATCCGATACGAGGGGGTTGTTCGTTCTAAAATCACTTTTATTTCCCGGACTGATCATGAGGAACCGTGACAACGCTTGAAACAACAGTTGTATTGCCTGCGTTATCAGTGGCCGTGTAGGTGATGGTGTAGGTGCGCTCCTTCTCGGCTCGCAGACTGAACGATATCGTGGGCGTACCGATGGCCGCCTGGATGTCACTGGCGCTGCTGGTAGGATCATTGCAGGTAATGGAGGTCAAGATCACAGAGGCAATCCCTGAATCCGCATCGCTTGCGTTCACGTCAGCATGGACGGCGACCATCTTATGGTTGGGCGGCCATATGGAAGTTTTATCCAGAGATACCGTCAGTATCGGAGGCGTAAAGTCCATCAGGCCGACGACCAGGGATTTAGTCGCCTCAGTATTGCCCGCTTTATCGACAGAACGATACTGGATGGTAGGTATGTCGCTCTGCTCGATTGAAATAAGTCCCGTATACGTATTCCATGTTCCGCTGTCACCGATCCTATACTCGGTTCTCGCAATGCCGGACAGATTGTCGGTTGCCGATAGGGCTACGATCGTTGCTTGTGTACCGTATACAGCCTCAGCCGTGGTGATTGGAGCGTGAAGATCCGTCAGGAAGCCTGTGTTGACTTCCTTCGTTACGCCGCCAAGGGTAACCGCTGCATGAATCGACGTAATGCCTTCTCCCGCAGCCGTTACGATTCCGCTGCTGTCGACATTCGCCACTGCGCTATTGTCGCTTGTGTAGACGATCGTTGCCTGGCCCAAATCTGCCTGAGTCCCGTCGGATATATAGCCAGTGACCGTCAAAGCGGCCGAGCTTCCGGCCCCGAGATACGGGGTATCTGCTGTCATCGATACAGAGGCAAGCACTTCTTCCACTTGCACGTCCAACTGCGAGATGACGGCTTTCACCGGCGGTTTCCCGCTGCCCGAGAACATGCCGATACCGGCGAGAAAGTCGTTTCCTTCGAACTCCACAGTCGTGGAACCGATGGATTGCCACGGCCCATCTTTTAAGTAGTAGCCGGTGACCTTGTTGCCTTCCTTAACCAGCTTCATCTGGAACGGGGAGGTAATGCTCTTACCCGCATAGTCGAGCAGCAGTCCTGTCGACGATCCCCAATATTGCTGCTGGGCGGGCGGCTTTTGCGCGTCCAGTAGGCTTTCGTTATTGCGGAAAACATACCTGAGCACCTTGCCGGTTCCATCTGTTCGGAACTGCACGTGTTTCGAATCCGCCGTGTCTTTGGCGCGGAACATTAAGCCGACCGATGCGGGATCCGGGAAGTCGAAGGCGTCTATCATTGCTGTAAGCGTTACTTTAATGTTAGGGTCGGACAGGTGAACTGGTTTGCTGAGGTAGACGAAATCATCCGTTGTATCCCATACATTGTCCCCGACACCTACGAGGGAGTAGGTCCCCTCTGGATCGACCGTAACAAACCCTTTGCTGTGAGAACCATACGATCTCACTGTCCAGCCTGTCGCTCCTGTATCTGTTCCTCCAGCGGGGAAAACGGTCAAGAGCTGTGTTGCGGCTTTGGTAATGCCATCCTTGTTCACGGTTGCCGTTACGTTGACTTGGCCTTCCGAAAGGGCAGTAACGGCGACGTTGCCATCGCTTGCGCTATGAATGTGCAGCACCTGCGGATCGCTGGAGACGACCTCGACATTGGCTGTGGAGAGATCTGCCGGCATGCCGTTTTGCAGCGTTCCGGTCAACTGCAATACGCCTTGCTCGCCGACCGTGAAAAGATTAACCGGCGCCGTAATCTGGATCTCTTTCAGGAGTTCTTGACTTACACCGGAATTGAAGGGCGTGTTTTCGATCAGACCGGTATCGTCCGCATAAGAAAGGCCTGTGGCTGATCCGGATTTATAGATGCGCACGCGTGCCTCTGTATTCGTAGGACCGGTACGGAACGGAATCTCTTTGCGAACATATTGGGTATCTTTCGACGTAATATCGATGGCGTTTCCGCCATAGTTAAACACGCCGAGATTTACGGCTTCTCCGGGCTCGTTATACACCCAGGCTACAAATTTATACTCGGTGTCCGGTTTAAGCTCCGTGATTTTCTGTTCCACGCCGGCGCCGCCCGGCCCAAGCTTCAGACGGAATTGTCTTCCGCGCACCTGCCAGTCGGGGGATGCGGGCACCTGCTGGACGTCGGTGGTGCCATTCGTGGTCCATTTCAGCCATTTATCCGTATTTCCGGAAAAGCCGCTGTTCGCGATCAGGTTCATATAGGGCGTATCGATCGGAACGTAGTTCACGCTCGGAGGATTGGTCAGATCCGGACCCGCCTGCCAATCGGTGCCGCCAAACTCAAAAGCGCCCGCATCCGGGGCAGGACCGATGTAGCCTTCCGTGATTCCTGGAATGACCGCCCCCGTGTTGATGGCCGTTGAACCGGGAGTTAACCGGTAGTCGTTCAAAGCGGGATTCACAAAATTCAAGCCGGCGCTCGACGTGGTATTATAACCGTTTGACGTATCCGCCGTTAAGGAAACACTGTTCGTAAAAATGTTGTTAAATACCCTGGAGCCATAAAGTTCTTGGTCATAAGGCGCAGATCCCCAATAGCCGATGCTGCTGGTTGCATTGTTCACAACCGTGTTGTTATAAATGAGCCGATAATTGCCCGGTGTATTGAGCTGGATGCCGACGTCATTGTTGTAAATTACGTTATGATGCGCCACAACATTGTTCGCATAATTATCGAAATAGAGGCCGACGCTCATATCCGTACCTTTGCTGTCATGAATCAGGTTGTGGTGAATGTTGCTGTTGCCCATATCGAGGCCCCAGCTATAGAGCAGTGCGCCGTCTCGGGAAAGCCACATGCCATTCGAAATGTCATTGTAGGAAATTTCTCCGCTGCCCGATCTCCAGTATATATTGAATCTGCCTGAATCCCGAATTTCGTTGTGGCTGATCAGGTTGCCGGTCCCGCTTGAAAGCTTGATCAGGGGATCGTAGGAGGCCATGTAGCTGCCGTCATGAATGACGTTGTTCACGATGCGATTGCTGTTCCCCTCGATATTGATCAACGTTCCCGAGGCGTAGGCGATCCTGCTGTTCTTGATCTCGTTGTTGTCTCCGATGATGCTGATGCCGCCATTCAGCTGATCGGGATTCGTCGTATTCTGGGAAAAGTTCGAGAAATACACATAATCCGCCTGAATGCCTTCCAACACATTGTTGCTGGAACCGTTCATCGTAATGTTGGCAGCAAACGTATGAATGCCGTTCATGTGAATAAAAGATTTTCCGTTTAAATTAAAGGCGGTTTTGCGCTTTTTGACCTCGACATTGGACGGGACGCCGCCGTCCGGCGCCCACAGATACACTTTCTGGGCCGCTTCATCCACATACCACTCGTTCGGAGCGTCCAAGGCGCCTAGAACCCCGCTAAGGAAATAAGTGCTGCCCTGTCGGGGATATAGCTCCGGATAATCGCCAGTAATCGGTTCGTACGTGAGGGTGTGGGTCACGTTGTCATAGCCTGTCACCTTGCTGGTCATGCCTTGATAGGCGTTACCGCCTCTTTCCCAGACTAATGCATCCTTCCAAAAGTTGGCAGGCTGCGTGAGATCGGAGTCAACGATCGACGTCGCACCCCCTGCGTCCGCTGTCGCGACACCGGCTTTTAAGCCGGGCAGCGTGTATTCGCTGATATTGGGCCAGCGCGCTTCCCAAAGCGGGGAGGGGGCACCATCCTGATTAACAAAAAGCTGGTTTTCTTTTCCAAGGCTCCAAGTGAGATCGGCTTTATAAATATGTCCCGCATGCTGCGTCCAGCCGCTGATCGGTTCGGTACCGCTTACAATAACAGTTGCGCCGGGGGCTGGCTGAAAGGTGATGGGCAGACCACTTTGACCGGATGCAGCCGGCGTAACCGTCTCTCGATACGTCCCCGATGCGATGATGCAAGTATCCCCTGCCTTCATGATTTGGGCGCATTGATTGATCGTTAGGAAGGGGGCCGCCTCTGAAGTTCCCGTTGCGGTGTCATTGCCATTCGGAGCCACGTAGTAGGTCGTTGCGGCTGCAAGCGCACTTGGTGCGGGCATCAGTCCGCCGATGCAGCCAAGCGCCATCGTTAACGCCAAGCCCAAACCAAGTTTTGGTTTTCTTCGCATTACACAATCCTCCTTTGGAAAGTTATTATGGAAATGATCCATACTTCTAACTTACCAATTGGGCCAATAATAAAAAGTCAAATATCCGTACTTTACTCCTGAATCCAGCTGCATAATTTATATTTTTGTGAACTATCGCTAAAAGCCCACAACAATCGAAAGACCATAACTGCTTCGGCCGATAACGGCGAGCGGTTATGGTCTTTCTTATGAGCAGCAGCTTACTGCATGATTCACTTTATTTTCAGGGATGGTGACATTTCCAAGGGGATCAAGCTGGTAGGGAAACTCACACCGCTCAGAAGCAGGGCAATTGCGAGAAGGGCGAGCCATTTTCTCATCGTTCGTGCGCTCCCTGCGCATCCAGGCTCGTCGTCAACCGCTCACGCACCAAATCCTCATACGCGGTAAACGTCTCCGAAGCATGCCATCCGCGGCCCTCCATCAGCGACTGATAGCGCAGCCGTTTGGTCGACAGCTCCATGTGCAGCTTGCGGCTCTCGCTTGAGTCGCGGCAGATCGCAATCAGATCGCTGAGCTTGAGGATGTCTTTGCGAAGCTGCATTTCTTCGGGAATGAGCCCGGCATTTTTCAATAATTTGAAGCCGATGCGAAGCTCTTCCGGCACGTTCGCCAGCTCGTCGGGAGGAAGCGGCTTGCCGGCGCCGGGCAGATTTTTAAATTCGCCGCGGTGTATCGCTTCTGCAATTTTATCCTCTGCGAGGCTGTGTATAAATTCCATTGAGCCTATCCACTCCTTTTTATCCAGTGTAGCACATTCCCGTTTATCGTACCGCAAGACGTCAGAACTTGAAACCGGAGGCCAGTGTGTTTACACTGAATGAGTAGCGAACCCGAAGGAGGAGTCAATGTGAAATATCGTGAGCTGGGAGATACAGGTCTGAAGGTGAGTGAGGTTAGCTTCGGCACGTGGGCAATTGGCGGCAGCTGGGGCGTTTCGAGCGATGAGGAAGCGTTGCGAGGATTAGCGGCGGCGATGGAAGCCGGCGTGAATTTTTTCGATACGGCGGACGTGTATGGAAGCGGACATGCGGAGGAATTGCTGGCTCAGGCGACACGGGGCCGGGAAGACGATATTTATATTGCGACGAAATTTTGCCGGGCGGGAGATATTCACGATCCCGAGACATACTCGGAGCGTACAGTGCGCGCTTATTGCGAGAACAGTCTGAAACGGCTGAACCGCGAACGCATCGATCTGTATCAGATTCATTGTCCGCCGTTGGCAATTTTGCAGGATGGCGCCGTATTCGAAGTGCTGGACAAGCTGAAAGCGGAAGGCAAGATCCGCCATTACGGCGTCAGCGTCGAAACGGTGGAAGAGGGGCTGTTCTGCCTTGGCGTGCCTGGCGTGAAAGCGCTGCAAGTGATCTTCAACCTGTTCCGGCAAAAGCCTGCGGAAGAACTGTTCCCGCGCGCGAAAGCGAACGGAACGGGCATTCTTGTGCGGCTGCCGCTGGCGAGCGGGCTGCTCACGGGCAAATTCACGAAAGAGAGCACCTTTGCGTCTGACGATCATCGCCATTTTAACGCGAATGGCGAGCAGTTCAACGTCGGCGAGACGTTTGCCGGCTTGCCGTTTGCGAAGGGCGTGGAGCTGGCGGACCAGCTGCGCTGGATCGCCGAAGGTCGAGATAGCATGGCGAGCGCGTCCATGCGGTGGATTTTGGACAACCCGAACATTACGTGCGTCATCCCCGGCTTCAAAAGCGTTCAGCAAGTGGAAGCGAATCTACGGACACTGGAGGTTCCTAGCTTCTCGGACACAGAGCTGTCGCGTTTAAGTGAGTTCTATGAGGCGAACGTGAAGTCACATATTCGAGGTGCGTACTAGCATGCTGGAGCATATTCGCGAAAATAATGTGGAGCGCTTTATGGGCTTCGGCTCGCTGTATGACGAGAATCGGCCGCATGCGCCGAAGGAAGTGGTCGCTCTGCTGACTGCGTATCTAGGCCGGCGCCCGGAAACGGTCGTCGATGTCGGCTGCGGTACAGGACTGTCGACGTTTCTGTGGCTGGACGAGGCGGAACGTATCGTCGGCGTTGAGCCGAGCGATGACATGCGGGCGGTCTCGCTCGCGAAGTGGGAGGCCCTAGGCCGACCGGACAAGCTGCAATTCGTCAAACGGCTGTCGCATCAGCTTGAGCTGCCGGACGCTTCTGCGGACATTATCACGTGTTCCCAGTCGTTCCACTGGATGGAACCGCAAAGCACGCTGGCGGAGTTTGCGCGGGTGCTGCACCCCGGCGGCGTGTTTGCTGCGTATGACTACGACTGGCCGCCGGTCGCGGACGGCGAAATCGAGCTGCAGTACGACCTCTTGACCGCCAAGGCCGACGCAATCGGCAAAAAACTAGCCCCGGAAGAGCAGCACGCTCACCGCTGGAATAAATTCGAGCACCTGCAGCAGATTCGGAATTCGGGCTTGTTCCGCTATTCGCGCGAGCTCGTGTTCCACCAGTGGGAAATGTGCAGCGCGGAACGTTTTGCAGGCTTTGCGCTTAGTCAAGGCGGTTTTCAAACTGCACTAAAGCAAGGCGCTTCGGAGCTGCAGCCGGAAGTGGACGCATTCCGCGAGCTGGTCGCCCGGAAATTCGAAGGCGGGGAGAAGCCAGTGCTGTTCGGGTACCGCATGCGGCTCGGCGTCATGTAAACGCAAAACTGCACGTGGATGGGCGCAGATGTGGTATGATAGTCTTTAACGAATGTTGCTGTTAAGGGGAGTAAGGAAATGAATAACAGTATTCAGCAGTTTAAGGCTGATTTTTTCAAAGCGCTCGCCCATCCCATGCGGATCCGAATTCTTGAACTGCTATGCGAAGGCGATAAGAACGTGAATGAAATTCAGAGCATTCTGGGCTCGGAAGGTTCGGCGGTATCGCAGCAGTTGGCGGTGCTGCGCAGCAAAAATGTCGTCACCGGCGTCAAAGATGGCACTTCGGTCATCTACTCGCTGCGCGATCCGCTGATTAAAGAGTTGCTGGCGGTGGCGAAGCAAATTTTTGACAATCATTTGGTGGATGCGATTTCGCTGCTTGAAGTGATTCGGAATGAGTCTTAAATCAAAACAAGGTCCTGTACAAGTTAAGCAGGGGTACCTTGTTTTTTTCGTTATATGCGTTTTTAACCATTTGACAACACACATACACGGGAGTAACATCTCATATATATTCAAATAATCAAATATATGAAGAAAAGAAGGTTAGCAGATGAAAGGGAAAGGTAGATTTGCAGGGTACAATGCCGCCGCTTTTCGAAAGGACGCCGTTTCCGGTTTGATTGTCGGGATCATTGCCATTCCGCTGGGGATGGCTTTTGCTATTGCGACGGGGGTTAAGCCCGAGTATGGCCTCTATACGACGATTATCGCGGGCATTTGTATTTCGTTATTCGGCGGCTCCAAGTATCAGATCGGGGGGCCGACCGGCGCCTTTATTCCGATTTTGTTCGCGATTGTCTTGCAATATGGCTACGAAAATCTATTGATTGCCGGCTTTATGGCCGGCGTTATTCTCGTTCTCATGGGCCTCTGCAAGCTGGGCACCTTGATAACCTATATTCCCCGCCCTGTTACGATCGGGTTTACCGCCGGCATTGCCGTCATTATTTTCAGCGGGCAAATTGCCAATTTTCTTGGCTTGAGCGGGCTTGAAAAGCACGAGGATTTCGTGCCCAATATGAAGGAAATTGCGCTGCATCTCACGACGACGAACGGGTATAGCGTGGCGACGGCCATGATCTGCTTAGCGGTTATGCTGATTGTCCCCAGAGTGCTGCCGAAAGTGCCGGCCTCGCTCATCGGGCTGGTGGTGTCCAGCGCGATTGCCGCTTTCTTTTTTGATGGGAAGGTGGCGACGATCGGTTCGTCCTTTGGCGATATACCGAGTATGCTGCCGCAGCTGCACGTGCCCGCCATCACCTGGGATCGGATCACAACCTTGATGCATCCGGCCTTGGTCATCGCGATGCTGGGCTCGATCGAATCTTTGCTGTCCGCGGTGGTCGCCGACGGCATGACGCGCACCCGCCACAACAGCAACCGCGAATTAATCGGCCAAGGAATCGCCAATATGATCACGCCGCTCTTTGGCGGCATTCCAGCTACAGGGGCCATCGCGCGAACGGCAACGAATATTAAAAATGGCGCGGTTTCGCCAATGTCTGGTATAATGCATGGAGTTGTTGTATTTCTGGTGCTCCTGTTGTTTGCTCCTTTCGCCTCGCGAATTCCGCTGGCCAGTATGGCGCCGGTGCTGATGTTGGTTGCCTGGAATATGAGCGAGCGCAAAGCGTTCGTGCATATGCTGAAGACCAAATCGTCGGACGTTGTCATTCTGCTCATCACGTTCCTGTTGACGGTGTTTACGACGGTGACGACGGCGGTCGAGATCGGCCTTTTGCTGACGGTCGTTCTGTTCGCCAAACGCATGCGCGACAGTGTCAAAACGCATGTCGTGCAGGAAGGGCAGAGTTTGTCGCAACTCGGCATGGTTGCCATTGAGGGGCCGTTCTTTTTCGGTTCGGCGCGTTCGGTGGAGAAATCAATCATGGACATGATTGCGCATCGCCCTAACGTGGTTTTACTTCAGATGGACAAAGTTCCCTTCATGGATCTTACCGGGGAATCCCATTTGTCCGCTGTGGTGAAGCATATTAAGACAAGCGGAGGCAAGGTGCTCATCACAGGCATGCAGCCGCAGCCGCTGGCGATCATACAAAGTACCGGTTTGCATGCGGCAATTGGGAGGGAGCACTTCTTCGAGCATCCGACGAAAGCGCTGGACAGTGTCATGCTTAGAGCAAATCCGTCTTAAGGGTCTAGCGTAGAAAGGATTACAAAGGAATGTCGACAAGGCTCGCAGCATTTTTTCTGTTTTACGCGGTCATTTATATGGGTAATGCCGTTTACGGCACCTTTCTGCCTGTGTATCTGAGTCATGAGCAGTTCTCGCAGGAACAAATCGGTGTCATGCTCAGTTTAGGCCCTTTGGTTGCCATGATCGGCCAACCGATCTGGGGTGCGTTCGGGGATAAGGCCCGCACCAAAAACATTGTCCTAATGGTTCTGCTGATCGGGAGCGGGGCATCGATCCTTTTTTTCCCATTGTCGAACACTTTTCTGTTTTTATTGCTGATGATTTGCGTGTTCACGTTTTTCCAGACCTCGATCTTTGCGCTTAGCGATGCGATTACGCTGGAAGAACTGGATCGGCATCCGAAAGTCAGCTTCGGCTGGATTCGGCTCGGAGGGACGATTGGCTTCGCCATTATGTCGCTCGTGTTCGGTCATATCGCCAAAGATTATATCGGCTCGATGTTTCCGGTATATGCGGGGACGATGGTGGTTGCTTTGCTGCTGTTGTGGCAGTTTCCGTCGGCGGCCGGACGCCAGGCCAATGCGCTGGGCGGCAAGTTCCGTGAGCTGTTCACGAACAAGAAATTTATGTTTTACATGAGTCTAAATTTTATCGTTCAGATTACGTTAGGCTATTATTATGCATTTTTCCCCATTTACTTCAAAGAGGTCGGGGGCGACAGCTCGCTGCTCGGTTGGTCGATGGTTATTTCATCGCTTAGCGAACTGCCGTTCTTATTATTCTCCGGCTGGATTTTCAAGCGGGTATCGATGTCCATGATTCTGCTCGTCGCGGCATTCGCTTCGGCCGTTCGTTGGTTTCTATTTTCACAATTTGAAAATCCGTACTGGATGCTGCCGGTGCAGGCACTGCACGGTGTTATCTTTATCGTTCTGGCGGTGACGATGGCGACGTTCATCAACCGCGAAGTGCCGTCGTCCTGGAAAGCCAGCGGCCAGACGCTGAATGGGCTGCTGAGCCTGGGCGCGGCGCGCATTATCGGCAGCTTCCTCGGAGGGATTCTGAGCGCGGCGTACGGCATGCGTCAAGTGTTCCTCTACAGCTCCTGGGTGTCGATGGGCAGCGTCGCTCTGTTCGGTCTGCTGCTGATCTGGCAGCGGAAGCGGGGAGTAGGGGCCGCGTCGGCCGAGTAGGTCATGATATGGAGAGCAACCCACGTAAGTGGGTTGTTTTTGTGCCAAAATTGAACGAAATCTGGAATTTGTGGCATTACGCGGAAGAGCATCGCTCGGCTATACTGGTAAGAAAGCGCTTTATAGGCGAGAGAAAGGGGACATTCCGATGTCAAAACGACCTAACATTTTATTGGTGACGACGGACCAGCAGCGCGCGGATTGTTTAGGGATTTCCGATTCTCGGCATCCGGTGATGACGCCGCATCTGGATCAATTAGCGAGCGAAGGCGTTCGCTTTACTCGCGCATATTCGGACTGCCCGTTGTGTATCCCATCGCGCACGACGATCATGACCGGCAAGGCCGCTTATACACACGGCGTCGCGACTAACGGCGAGTACCTCATTCCCGAAGCGCCGGAGCTCACCTTGCCAGGCAGGCTGAGGCATGCAGGTTATCAGACGCATGCCGCCGGAAAAATGCATTTCATCCCGCCCCGCAATCGGAACGGCTTCGAGCGGATGCGGCTTGTGCCCGAGGATTACGTCAATTTCCTCGAAACGACGGATTATCGCGGCCTGTACCGGGGGCACGGACTCGGCGGAAACGAGGTGTACCCCACTTTCAGTGCGGTGCCGACCAGGTACAGCGCAACGCATTGGACGGTGAATGAGTCCATAGAGTTTCTCCGGCAGCGGGACACAGAGACGCCCTTCTTCATGTGGACGAGCTTTGAAGCGCCGCACCCGCCGTACGACCCGCCCGAATCCTATGTCCGGCTCTACGATGGCGTAGACATCCCGCAGCCGGCAATGGCGGAGTGGGCGGAGGAGGAGCAGCTTCCAACCTGGGTTCGCTACCGGCGTAGAAGCCATAAATTGGACCATCTCCCGCAGCATGTTATTGCGCTGGCCAGAAAGCATTATTACGCGCAGATCACGCATATCGACTATGAGCTGGGACGTTTATTCGGCGAGATGAAAAGCCAGGGCATCTGGAACGATACGCTTGTGATTTTTACATCCGATCATGGGGAGATGCTTGGGGATCACGGTTTGTTCCATAAAACATGTTTCTATGAGTCGTCCGCGAATGTACCGTTTCTACTCAAGCCGCCACTGGGTGCGGAAGGGAGCTTAACGCCTTCTACGGTGATCAGCACGCCGATCGCGCTGGCCGATATTTATCCGACTGCGCTTCATTATGCGGATCTGCTTGATCCATCCGATGGCGCACGGGACGGGCGGAGTTTGTTGGATCTTCATAATCTGGAGCGGGAACGTCCATGGCTCTATGGCTTTATGAATGAATGGGACGGGTTATACATGATAACCAACGGCGAATGGAAATACGTGTATTACGTTCTCGGCGGAAACGAACAATTGTTCTATCTGCCGGATGATCCGGCGGAGTGCCGAAGCATGCTGGAAACGCCGGAGGGCAGACTGCAGCTTCCTCTAATGCGAAGGCTGCTCGCTGAACGTTTTCCGAATCTGCTTGCCTCAGGCTGCGGGGAAGCGGCTGCGTTCATACGGGTAGAGGCGGAAGTGCCTGCGGAGCAGTTGACGGTGTCGAACCCTTTTGCCTGGCGAGGCCCTATCCGGTACGGCGGGCATTGGTAGCGTCCGCTATTTTGTATGAAGAAAAAGGAAAATGGCTGTTCGAAGCGAAAAAGGAAGGAGACAGGAGGTCGTTTCGAGAGATGGAGATTCGCAAGATTACGAAACAGGATGCCGCTCCGTTCTGGCAGTTGCGTCTGGAGGGGCTGCAGCAGAGTCCGATCTCGTTCTCGTCTTCGCACGAGGAGGCGATGCTGCTCTCGCATGAGCAAGTGCTGAAACGGATTAATGAGGCTGATGACAACTATATTCTCGGTTGTTTTGACGAAGCTGGAGAGCTTGTCGGCATGGCGGGCTTTATGCGGGAAACGAGTCTTAAGCTGAAGCATAAAGGGTTCATCTGGGGCGTCTATGTCACGCAGAATGCTCGCAAACAAGGGATCGGCCGCAGGCTGATGGAGGAAATCATTCGTCAGGCGAAAGAGCTGCCGGAGCTCATGCAAATCTGTCTCAGTGTGACGTCGAGCAATTTGCCGGCGAAGCGCATGTACGAAACGCTTGGGTTCGTGACATATGGCGTCGAGAAGAACGCGTTATTTGTGGACGGCGTATTGTGGGACGAGGATTTGATGGCTTTACAGTTGGTATAAATCGACAACGAACCGCGCGCAAGCGTGGTTTTTGTCGTCGATGCGAAAGGAGCACTGAGCGATGAAGCTGTACCATTTTAGCGAGGAACCGGATATTGCGATTTTTCATCCCCGCGTTAAAGCCAACAGGCAGGACATGCCGCCGGTCGTGTGGGCGATTGACGAGACGCATGCGTTTACGTTTTATTTTCCGCGGAATTGCCCGAGAATTGTTTATCATCGCACACTGGACATGACCGAGGCACAGGTACAGACTTTTTTCGGCGGCACCTCGTCGAATACAGTAATCACGGTGGAGACGCGTTGGTACGAAGCGATTCAGCGCATGACGATGTACCGGTACGAGCTGCCGCCTGCGTCATTTCGCTTATTTGATAGGGATGCGGGGTATTACATTTCGGAAGAAACGGTCGAGCCGCTGGAGGTCACGGCGATCCCCAATCTGCTCGGCGAGTTGATGGAGCTCGGTATCGATGTTCGCTTTACCCCGGACTTGCATCCGCTGAGAGACGCGATTCTGCAGTCGGGCATCCCGGATTTCGGCATTCATCGGTTTATTTTTGCCGGGGCGTCACAAGCTAAGAACAGTGCCGAGCAACATCCCTAGGAAGGAGTGATCCCATTGTCCATAACGTTTCAAACGACCCATGAATGGCAAGAGGCGCGCTGGAATCAAGCGGAGGCCGTGTATAACGAAGCGTTCCCGGAAGCGGGACGCAAAAGCCGCGCCATCGTGCAGCGCATGTTTGAGCGAGGCATCGCGATGCTGCATACGTGGCATGAGGATGAAGACGTTGTCGCGATGGCATTGTCCTCCGTCAATATGCAGGCGAAAGTCCTCGTCCTTGACTATATCGCCGTTCGACAGGATCACCGGGGACAGGGGCTGGGGCGTCGATGCATCGCAGACATTCGGGCGTGGGCATCGTTGGAAGCGGGCTGCAAAGCGATCGTGATCGAAGTCGAAGCCGAGGAAACACCAGTGAATCAGGAACGGATCCAGTTCTGGCAGCGCATCGGGTTTCATCTGACGGCTTATGTGCATCCCTACATCTGGGTACCGGAAACATACCGCGCGATGTACCTGAATTTGGACGAAGACGAGCTGCTGAAGGACGATGGCAAGAAGCTGTTCAAGTACATCACGAACTACCATGAGCGGGCGTATCGCGGGAAGCTATCGGTTTCCAAATAGCCCAATCAGCCACGGAAGGCAGGGCATCCAGCGCGGGTGCACTGCCTTTGTTCTAGAAAAGAGGAATTCTCGAGGCCGTAGAGAACTTTTGTAGCATGAAGGACTACTGGCGTGGGGGATGATCGTCCGATGAAATCGATTTTTATGACTATGATGCTCCTGATGGGGGGCTGGACACACGCAAATGAGCAAGGTGCGCAGCAGGGAAATCCACTTGATACGGTTTGTTCCACCAAAAATGTAAGCGCATCCACAAAGCCTCCGATTGACACCACAACGATTCACTACAAGAACAAAGCACTGGTTCTGACGTATCACCATCTGGACGAACAAGAGTCTTTCATCACCATCACGCCGGTTAAGTTCAAACAGCATCTTCAAGCGTTAAAAGAAAATCATTACAACGTCGTGTCGGTTGAAGACTACGCCTGCTTTCGAGCGAAACGCAAGATGCTGCCGCCTAACGCGGTTGTCATCACATTTGATGACGGCTACCGCTCCTTCTATGAAAAAGCGTACCCGCTTCTGAAGCAGATGGGTTATCCGGCGACAAATTTCGTCATTGTCAGCGACGTCGATTCGGACTATCCGTCTCTGCCTTTTCTCACCTGGAATCAAATTCGGGAAATGAAGCGCGACGGGTACAGCTTCTACTCGCATACGTACAATCTCCATCAAAAAAGAAAAGATGAAACGGGCAATGGGATTCCACCGCTGCCGAACCGCGTGTTCCTGCCAAAGGAACAGCGGATGGAAATAGACGTCGAGCGCAAGCAGCGCGTCAGAAATGACTTGCTTCGAGGCGAAGCGTATCTGAAAACGAAGCTCGACAACAAGCTGTCGTTGCTATGCTTTCCGATGGGCGAATATAACCAGACAGTGGTCGAGGAGGCAAAGCCGCTTGGATTTTCGTTGTTTTTTACGACAAAAGAAGGTATAAACAATGGTAGCAGTATGGAAGTGAGCCGCGTGAGCGCAGGAATGCCTTACGTGTCAGGCGATGTCCTGATGAAGAAGCTGGCGCAATATGACCAGAAATAACCGAAATTGGAATCGTTGAAGGAGGGGCAGCTATGAAGTTTTCACCGTCGCTTGCCGCCGTGTTTCGTGGAGCAGGACGGACCACGCGGGAAAATATCCGGTTGGTGAGGGAAGCGGGTTATACCAGCTTTGAGTTCTGGAGTTGGTGGAACGAGGATTTGGACGAGGTTGAGCAGGTGATGAAGGAAAGCGGCATGACGCTTGGTTCTACCTGTACGAAAATGGTATCCCTGACCGATCGTTCGCAGCGTGAGAACTATTTGGCGGGGCTTCGCGAAAGCATTAATGTGGCGAACCGGCTGAATTGCAAGTATTTGATTTCGCAGACGGGGAGCGAGCTCGCCGGCGTATCCAGAGCGGAGCAGGCTGCTTCGCTAATCGAAGGACTGCAGGCTGCGGCCGCGATTTTGGAAGGAACGGACATCACGCTCGTGATTGAGCCGCTGAATACCCGCGTGGACCACAAAGGCTATTTTCTGGCACGCTCGGATGAAGCGTTTGAGATCATCCGGCAGGTGGGGAGTCCACAGGTGAAGGTGCTGTTCGACGTCTATCACCAGCAGATTACCGAAGGCGATGTGATTCGGAACTTCACTGCGAACATCGCCGACATCGGGTATTTTCATATCGCAGACAACCCGGGACGCCATGAGATCGGCACAGGCGAGATCAACTACGATAATGTGTTGAAGGCGATTCATGAGACGGGGTACACCGGCTTTGTCGGGCTGGAGTACATGCCGAAAGCGGATGCCGTCCAGACGCTGCAGCAGTTCAGGGAGCGGTACGCGCGCTTCTGGGACTAAATAAAAGTGAGCAGAATCCCGTTGGACCTGAAAAGGTTCGGCGGGATTTTTTTGCGGTGAGTGTTGGCGGATTTAGGCTGGGAGCGGGGAGACGTACCTGTAGAAAGTGCAGGTAATTGGAAGGAAATTAGCCATTATCGCCAATTTCCTACAAAAATCGAAATCAACTGTACAAAGGTGAAAGGTAGGGGACGGGGTGGTGAAGAAGAGGAAAAAGCGAGGGAGGGGAGCACGATATCCAGAATAGGCGGAAATAAAATTCAATTGACCCGCGTTTAGCCTCTATGTTAATTTAATTCTTAATCTTACGTGAACGGCAAGTGTGCCCTTGCTATCCGGCGTGAGAACTCGTTCGTGTTCAGCGTGATCATGTGCTATGATTGCAGATTTACCATGCAAACGCTTTCTCATTGGAATCACCACAATTTGAAGGGAGGGGCGCAGGCATGCGGCCATTTCCTTTGCTTTGCCTGGCATCGGCAGCCTGCGCAAATTGCCATGAAAGCTATTATGCTGATGTTCGACTCGCTCAATCGCCACATGCTGCCGCCGTACGGCGGCTGGATTCACACGCCGAATTTTCAACGACTCGCCGAGCGCAGCGTCGTGTTCGACACGTGCTTTGTCGGCAGCATGCCATGCATGCCGGCTAGACGGGAGCTGCACACGGGCAGATACAATTTCCTGCACCGCAGCTGGGGCCCGCTGGAACCGTTCGACGATTCCATGCCTGAACTTTTAAAGCAGAACGGCATCTATACGCATCTCGTCACCGACCATCAGCATTACTGGGAGGATGGTGGCGCAACCTATCATAACCGGTACAGTACGTATGAATTTGTCCGCGGGCAAGAAGGCGATCCTTGGAAAGGTGAGATCCGCGATCCCGAGAAGCCAGACTATATGGGCGGGCATACGACGGGGCTCGGCGGCCATAGCGCAGGTCGCATGGTGACGCAGGACTGGATTAACCGCAAGTATATCAAGGATTTGCCTGAATTCCCGCAAGCGGTGACATTCGAGCTGGGCGAAGCGTTCATCCGAACCAACGCCCAGGAGGACAACTGGTTCCTGCAAGTGGAGACGTTCGACCCGCATGAACCGTTTTTTGCGCACGAAGCGTTCCGCAATATGTACCCGCATGCGTACGAGGGCAAGCATTTTGACTGGCCGCCTTACCGCCGCATTCAGGAAACGCCTGAGCAAGTGGAGCACTGCCGGTTCGAGTACGCCGCGCTTGTCAGTATGTGCGATTACCATTTGGGCAAAATCCTCGATCTGATGGATGAGCTGGATCTGTGGAAAGATACGATGCTCATCGTCAACTCGGATCACGGGTTTCTGCTCGGCGAGCATGACTGGTGGGCGAAGAACATTCAGCCTTTCTACAATGAAATTGCCAGGCCGCCGCTTTTCATCTGGGACCCGCGCAGCGGCAAAGTCGGTGAACGCCGGGACAGCCTCGTGCAAATGATCGATATGGCGCCGACGCTGCTCGATTATTTTGGCGTACGGATTCCGCCCGACATGCAGGGGCAGCCGCTCCGCGAAACGATCGCCGAAGATGCGCCGGTGCGGCAAGCGGCCCTGTTCGGCATCCACGGCGGGCATATTAACTGTACGGACGGCCGGTACGTGTACATGAAGGCGCCGGTTTCTAAAGCGAACGGCCCGATCTATAACTACACGCTGATGCCGTCACACATGCGGTGTTTGTTCAGTGTGAAAGAGCTTCAGAGCTTCACACTCGCGGAGCCGTTTTCGTTCACGAAAGGGCTGCAGACGATGAAGATTAACGCGAACCCGCATAACGACTTGCATCAGTTCGGCAACCTGCTGTTTGATGGGCAGGAGGATCCGAGCCAGCAGCATCCGCTGCAGGACGAGCAGCTCGAAGCGCGGATGACCGAGCTGATGCTTGGCCTGATGCAGGCGCATGACGCGCCGCCCGAGCAGTACGAGCGGGTCGGATTGAAGCGGCCGCAAGGGTAATCTGCAAACAGAAAGGATGCGAAGTGCATGAGCAGGATTGAAGTTGTCATCGCGGAAGATGAACTGTGGATTCGCAGCATGATCGGTGAAATGGTGGAGAAGCTCGGGCCGGAATTCCATGTTGTCTGCGAAGTGGGGAACGGCGAGGACGCCTGGAGCTACATCGTGGAGAGCTGGCCCTCCATCGTCATTACAGACATTATGATGCCGCGCAAAAATGGGCTGTGGCTGGCGGAGCAGATCGCGATGCAGGAGCTGCCGATCATTACAATCATCGTCAGCGGGTACGACAATTTTCAGTATGCGAAGCAAGCCATGCGCTTTGGCATCTCGGAATACGTGCTCAAGCCGGTGAACGAGGAAGAGCTGCACGACGCGCTTCGGCGCTCCGTGCAGCGGCTCGCTGGCCTATCGGACACCCGGCAGACGATTGCACGCATCCAGAAGTTCGCGGAGACGCTGCCCGACCTCGCGCAGACTGAGGTGCAGCAGGCAATTGACCATGTCGTCAACGAGACGTACCGACTCAAAGTGCCCGGACATGTCCGAAGCAAGCTGCTGGACGCCTTATCCAATCAAATCAATGCATTCCTGCACGGCATTGACAGCGGTTATTCTCCGCGTCCGCTGGAAGCGGGAACGGAAGCCGAGGTGCGGCGGCATTTTCAGGGGTTGATTACAACCTGGATCGACCTCTATCCTCAATACGCCAATCAGCATGTCCGAATGGCGATCCGCAAGGTGTGCGAGCATCTCGACGCACATTACGCCGAGACGTATTCGCTGCCGGAAGCGGCGGAGATGGCGCATCTCAGCGTGTCGCATTTTTCATCGCTTTTCAAGAAATCGACAGGGCTTACGTATTTGAATTATGTGAATCAGTTAAGAATAGAGAAAGCCAAGGAGGAGCTGCTGGCGTCGGAAGTTAAAATTTACGAAGTAGCTGCTGCCGTCGGCTTCGCCTCCTTGCCGTATTTTAACCGCATCTTCAAGCAACTGACAGGCGTGACCCCGCAAGAATACAGAAAGAGGCTGGGCATATGAATTCCATCAAACTTCCGCCTTATGTCAAACGGCTCTCCATCCGCTCCAAAATGGTGTTAACGTTTCTGAGCGTCAGTATCGCCTCCGTGCTGCTACTGGCGTTTTTTTCGCATTATTATTACAGCCGCGCGATTAAAAAGGACTTTTTCAATATTTCAAATGAAGCCACGAACCGGCTCAATTATTTCCTGGATTATTACTTTAAGGAGTTTCAACGTTCCTCTTCCTCGCTGATCGAGAGCGACAAAGTGCAGGACTGGCTTGACGATCGGGAGGGGGAACGCGCCGACGTGGAAGACATCGAGCGGGAGCTTCGCCGCTATGTCGCGCTCAACTTTCCCGAGATTCAGAATATGTTTCTCGTCTCTCGTACCAAAGACGTCGTCTCCATCCGGCAATCGTACGTCGCCAATAACGATTACTCGTCCGAGCCGTGGTTCGGCCAGCCGCTGATGGGCAAGCGGTCGATGATTCCGACGCATCTGGCGGACTATCCCGGCAGCGTGGGGGAAGGTGTCCTGTCGATTGTACTGCCGATTTTCAGTGTGGAGTCGACGGGGCTGATCGGCAATCTGGTGATCGACATCAACCTGACGGAGATTCATCAAGCGTTCAGCCGTTCCAAGCTCGGAGAGACGGGCGATTTCTTCATTTTGTCTGATTACGACACGATCGTGTACCACGCGAATCATAGGTGGAACGGTCTGTCCCGCTCGCAGACGGATTTGAAGGAGCTGAGCCTGCCCGAGAATGAAGGCGCGACGATTCAACGTTTTCAAGGCAAAGACTATTTGATCGCCCCCGTGGTGTCCGCAAGCACGCATTGGAAAATTGTAGCGATGGTGCCTTACGAGGAGATGGCCGGAGAACTACGGCTCGCGACCAACTCTTTGCTGGCCATTCTCGGCTTTATCGCGATTTTCATCCTGATTGCTGTGCCTTTGCTGTCCGCCAGATTCGTGAAGCCGATCGTGACGCTCAAAAATGTGATGCGCCGCGTCGCCGGCGGCGATTTAAGCATCCGTGCGGAGCTGGTGCCGGGGCAGGACGAGTTCCAGCAGCTCAATCACAGCTTCAACATCATGGTGAGCCGGCTGGAAGATCTGTTCGAATCGAACATTACTCTGAGTGTGAGGGATGTGCAGTCGCAGCTGCACCAGAAAGAGGCGCTGATCAAAGCGCTGCAAAATCAGATCAATCCGCATCTGCTGTACAACTCGCTCGGCATTATCAAGAGCATGGCCTATTTTGAGCAAATGCCGATGATTGAGCAGATGGCCGGCAACCTCGCCGACGTCTATCGGTACACCGCGCGGTACAGCGGTCTCGAGACGACGCTCAAGGAAGAGATTACGCATCTGCGCAAGTATTTGGAGATTATTCATATTCGTTTTCCGAGCGATTTTAACAGCCGGATTTATGTGAACGACAAATTCATGACGTGCTCCGTGGTCAAACTGATTTTACAACCGATCCTGGAAAATGCCGTCAAATACGCGATCGAGCCGATGGAAGGCAAAGGGACGATTATCGTCAGCGCCTACGATGAGAAGGACGATCTGATTCTGGAAATTACCGATACGGGGCCGGGGATCGACAGCGAGAAGCTGCAAGACATCGAAGAACGGCTGCAGCTGATTTCGGCCAATTACGTGGACAGCATTGACCACAGCGAGTCGCTCGGGATCACGAACGTGCATACGCGGCTCGTGCTCAGATACGGGCCAGGGTATGGCATCCGGCTCAATTCGTTCGAGGGCCGAGGTACGGTTGTCTCGATTCGTGTACCGTTTCGCCCCGATCCCAGCGTAAAATCTGTTCGGCTTGGCGATGCCGAACTTCGTAAGATCGATTCATAAATTGTAATTCTGGGTAAGGAAATCGTGCCGTCCATCCCCCTATAATTAGGGTATAGCACAGACATGCAGAATACGAAGGGGGAAACAGAATTGAAAAAGTGGCTTTCCATCTCGTTAAGCGTCCTTATCTCGTCAGGCGTTCTCGCCGGCTGTTCTTCGGACAATTCCAAGGACAATCCAGCGAGCTCTCCGTCCGGCACCGCTTCGGCAACGGCACAACCGACAGCGGCAGCCCAAGATGATATGAAGGAAAAGCTTGAACTTAACATCATGACCATCTCCTATGAGGGCGGCGGCTGGCCGGCGAACAATTCGATGATCGATTACTTGAACAAGAAGTTCAATATCGATCTCAAGTTCCAGTGGATTTCCCAAGACAATTACAAAGAAAAATTAAACGTGCTCGCCGCTTCCGGCGAATTTCCGGATTCGTTCCTGCTGCTCAAAGAGGACTTCCTGAAATGGCGGGACAAGGGCATTTTCCTGGATGTGAAGCCGCTGCTGGGCAAATATCCGAACCTGGCGAAAAATCTGGGCGGGGAAGAGCAGCTGCAGTTCATGAGTCCAAAAGGCAAATATTACAGCTTCCCGTATTACCAGATCGAAACGCAGACGTCCTTCGGCATCCGGAAAGATTGGCTGGATAAGCTGAGCCTGAAAATGCCGACGAACCTGGACGAATTCTATCAGGTATCGAAAGCATTCGCCACGCAAGATCCGGATGGCAACGGCAAAAACGATACGTACGGTTTCTCGGCGTCGCTCGTCGCAAATAAGACCGACTTCAAGCACGTCGATCCGATCAAAGCGGCGTTCGGCCTGGTGGGCAACTGGGGCCTTAAGGACGGCAAACTGATCTCCTGGCATACGCAAAACAAGGAATTGAAGGACTTTGCCGCCTACATGAATAAAGCATATACCGAAGGCGTGCTGGACAAAGATTTTGCCATCAACAAGGTCAAAGATCCGCAGGATAAATACGAAGCCGGCAAAGTCGGTATCGACGATGTCGTCCCGAACGTCTTCTACCAGACGCTCGTTCCGAATCTGAAGAAGATCGATCCGAAAGCGGAAACGGTGCAGCTGCTGCCGCCGAAAGGCCCGACAGGTCTGCAAGGCACGGCGACAAACGCGATCACGCAGCGGATCGTCATTAACGCGAAAATTGATGCGAAGAAGCAGGATCGTCTGCTGAAGCTGTTCGATTACCTGATGTCGGACGAGGGCAATACGCTTTCCAAGAACGGCATCGAAGGCACGCATTACAAGAAGAACGGCGATGCGTACGAGAAGCTCCCGGCGTTCGATCAGGACCGTCCGATGCTGATCTCCGCCTGGTATTTGCGCAGATTCGATCTCAATACGCAAATACGTCTCTGGGATGACAAGACGATGGTCGACAACGTCAACCTATGGTTCAAAAACAGCGAACCGTTCAAATGGCCAAATCTGGCGGCAGGACTTGAATCAGCGACAGATACGAAGAACGGCGTCACGATCGATCAGAAGTTTATGACAACCTTGATCAAAGTGATTATGGGCGAACAGCCGCTCGATGCCATTGACGCTGCGGTTGAGCAGTGGAAGAAGGACGGCGGCGATCAGATTACAAAGGAATACAATGACGCGTACCTGCAGTCCAAATAATAGCAAGGAATGCGGAGGCCTTGCAGCGTCAAGGCCTCTTCGTTATTGGCTCGGAGCTTATGGGAGGGGGAAAGCAAGATGAGAATCAGCAAAGAAGCGACATCGCCTGCGCCAAAGATGCTTCCCGAGGGTGCGAGAAGCCGCCGCCCGCTGCAGTGGAAACGCGGAATTCCGATGTATCTGATGATTTTGCCGGGATTTTTATTTTTCGTCATCTTCAAATACATTCCGATGGGTGGACTCGTGATCGCCTTTCAGGAATACGATCCGTTCGAAGGCTTCCTGCACAGCGCCTGGATCGGATTCGATAATTTTCAGCGGCTGTTCACCGATCCGGATTTCTGGACGCTGCTGCGCAATACGCTCATGTTAAGCGGACTGAACCTGTTCCTGTTTTTCCCGGCACCGATCTTGTTTGCCATTCTGCTGAATGAGGTCAGCAGAGCCTGGTTCCGCAGGACGGTGCAGACGATTATTTATTTGCCGCACTTTCTATCGTGGGTGATTGTGGTCAGCATTACCGTCGTCCTGTTCGCGACGCAGGAAGGCGGGATTAACAAATTGCTCGACAGCTGGGGATTCGCCCGGATTGAGCTGCTGACCAACGCCGATTACTTCCGCTTCCTCTATGTCAGTCAAAATATTTGGAAAGAGACCGGATGGAACGCGATCATTTTCCTGGCGGCGCTTGCAGCGGTCGATCCGACCCTGTATGAAGCTGCTGTCGTGGACGGCGCCAACCGTTGGAAGCAGGTATGGCACATCACGCTGCCGGCTTTGAAATCGACGATTGTCATTCTGTTTATTTTGCGGCTCGGTCAAGTGATGGAGCTCGGTTTCGAGCATGTGCTGCTGCTGCAAAATCCGGTAAACCTCGAGGTGGCCGATGTGTTCGACACATACGTGTACCGCAACGGGGTGCTGCAGGGCAATTTCAGCTATTCGACGGCTGTGGGCATTTTCAAATCGGCGATTGGTTTGGTCTTGATTCTGCTTGCCAACCGGATGGCCAAAGCTTTCGGACAGGAAGGGGTGTACTAGCATGAGAGCCTATGACGCGCGCGGTCGTGACCCGGTATTCAAAGTGGTGACGAACGGTTTGCTGGTGCTGAGCTTGATCGTGGTGCTGTTCCCGTTTCTGTATGTAGTGATGACGTCTTTCGCCCCAAGGGAAGAGATTTTGACGCGCGGCTTCTTCATCATCCCACATGATTTTACGCTGAATGCTTACGGTTTCTTGATGAGCAGCGTGCAATTTGTAACCGCATTCAAAAATGCCGTGACCATTACGGTGTTTGGGACGATCGTCAACATGATTTTGACTTCCCTGATGGCGTACGGGCTGTCCAAGACGTGGCTGAAAGGCCGCCGGGTGCTGAATTTCATGGTGCTGTTCACGATGCTGTTCAGCGGGGGTATCATTCCGACGTATCTCGTGGTCAAAAGCCTGCATCTTATTAACAGCTTCTGGTCGCTGTTCCTGACTGGCGCGATCGCGCCGTTTCATCTGATCGTGCTGCGCAGCTTTTTTCAGAACATCCCGCAGGAGCTGGAGGAATCGGCGCGCATCGACGGCTGCGGCGAGCTGCGCTTGTTCTGGCGGATCATTCTGCCGCTATCGCTGCCGGCGATCGCGACGTTCACGCTGTTTTATGCGGTGCAAAACTGGAACTCCTATTTCAATGCCGTGCTTTATTTGAACGACTCGGCCAAATGGCCCTTGCAAGTGTTCTTGCGTCAGATGATGAACGAAACGAACAACAGTTTGGAGAGCATGACGACGGAATTCCAGTACAGCCCGGCGGTCAAGATGGCGGCGATCGTGCTGACGGCGCTGCCGCTGCTGGCGGTGTATCCGTTTTTGCAGAAATATTTTAATAAAGGCATGCTGATGGGCTCTGTCAAGGGTTAAAACAGGTGAAAAGGTGGCGTACCGGATGGCAATTGGACATGATTATGTGGAGAAAGTATACGCGGGTTGGCTGGCGAAAGTGATCGGCGTCCGTCATGGCGGCCTGATCGAGAATTGGACATATGAGCGAATCGAACGTACGTTTGGAGAGATCACGGAGTACTTGCATGAATTTATCAACTTTGCGGCGGATGACGATACGAACGGGCCGATTTTCTTTCTGCGGGCGCTCGAGGACTACGTATGTTCACGCGAAATTACAGATGAGCAAATGGGGCTCACCTGGCTGAACTATGCGCCGGACGGGCACGGCTTCTACTGGTGGGGCGGCTACGGCAAATCCACGGAGCATACGGCCTACATGAATTTGAAAAATGGGATCATGGCGCCAAGATCGGGTTCCATCGCGCAAAATGGCGTCGCCGTGGCCGAGCAGATCGGGGGGCAAATCTTCATCGATGTGTGGGGACTCGTCGCACCGGGCAATCCCGAGCTGGCAGCCCATCTCGCGGAGAAAATCGCGTCCGTCTCGCACGACGGCAACGGCAAGTACGGCGGCATGTTCATCGCCGCGTGCATTGCAGCGGCTTTCGAGGAGCAGGACATCGAGCGCATTATTGATATCGGGCTGAGCTACATTCCGAAGGACTGCGAATATGCTCAGGTGACGCGCGAAGTGATCCGCTTTTATCATGAGCATCCGTCGAACTGGCGCGACGCGTTCCACTATGTGAAGGAGCATTATGGCTACGACAAGTATCCGGGGCACTGCCATATTATCCCGAACTCGGCGGTGATGATTCTTTCGTTGCTGTACGGTGAAGGTGATTTCTCACGGACAATTAACATTTGCAACATGTGCGGCTGGGATACGGATTGCAACGTAGCGAATGTGGCGACGATTATGGGCGTTCGCGGAGGCATAGATTGCATGGATACGAAATGGCGCAAGCCGATCAACGATTTTCTGTGCTGTTCCAGTGTTATCGGGTCGCTGAATATCCTCGACATCCCGTGGTGCGCGACGTATATCGCGAAGCTGGGCTACCAGCTGGCGGGCGAGGAAGTGCCGGTGCGCTGGGCGGGGATTTTCGCAGATGAGCGGCTGTCGTATCATTTCGAGTATCCGGGCTCGACGCATGCGTTCCGGTTGGCGCATACGGATAACTTGCCAGTGACGGGTTATATCGACAATGAAGCGGGTGTTTCCGCGACGGGCAGCCGTTCGTTGAAGGTGCATTTCAACAATGTGCAGGGCGGTTGTGCGTATCGCATTTATCAGCAGACGTATTATCGGCCAGCGGATTTTAATGATAGTAGGTACGATCCGAGCTTCTCGCCGATTGTGTATCCGGGTCAGCGGGTTGAAGCGACGATTCAGCATCCGGGTCCGACCGAGCAGCGCGTGTCGGCGCGGCTGTATGTGTGGGACAGCAACGCGGAGGCATTTCATTACGGTGACTCGGTTCAGCTTGTTGCAGGTGAGTGGACGAAGCTGGTTTATGGGATTCCGTCGCTTTCCGGGGCATGCATCGAGCATGCAGGCATCGAGCTGATCCCGATGGACGGCAAAAACGCCAAAGGCCCAAGCCTCGTCTGCTATGTTGATCACGTCGCGTTCAGCGGGAAGCCGGCGTATGAGGTGGATTTTGCCAAGGAACGATTGGAAAAATGGAACGGTCTCCACGTCGAAGTCAGCCAGCTGACCTACTTGCGCGGCATCTGGACGCTGGAGGACGGCGAGCTGAGCGGCAGCTACTATGGAGAGCCTGCGGAGGCGTACACCGGTGCGCTGGACTGGCGCGACTATCAGTTTGAAACCGTCGTCGTGCCGAAGCTCGGCGAGCACCATCGCGTGAATTTCCGCGTGCAGGGTGGCATCCGCTCATATGCGGTCGGCTTTGCACCGGGAGGCAAGCTTGCGCTGTATAAGAATGATAATGGCTATACGAAGCTGGCCGAGGCCGATTCCGCTTGGGAATTGGATGCGCCGGCGGTGGTGGTGGTTAAGGCTGTGGGCAATCGTTTTGAGGTGGCTGTGGATGGAGAGGCGCTGCTCGATGTGGTGGACGACGATCGCCCTTACTTGACCGGCATGATCGGCTTCTCGAACAGTGAGGGCAGCCATACGCATTATCGGCGGTTTTCATTAACATCGCTGTAAATTTAAGCTGGGAAGGAGCTGGGCAACATGAGCAAACCGAATATCGTTGTCATTTGCAGTGATCAGCATCATCTCGCCATTACCGGCTACCGCGGGCATCCGTACATCGAGACGCCGAATCTCGATCAATTGGCGGCTGAGGGCACCCATTTTAGCAGTGCGTACAGCAATTGTCCGGTATGCACGCCGAGCCGCATGAGCTTCGTCACCGGCAAGTATCCGCACCAGATCGACAGCTGGTTTCTCGGCTGCCCGCTAGACCGCGAGGAAATGACGTGGGCGCGCAAGCTCGATCAGGCGGGCATTCCGACCGCGATGTTCGGGAAGATGGACTTTTGCGGGGATTATCAGGATGGCGGCTTTACGGAGTATAAAATCATCAAAAAACGCCCGGCATTCAAGCCGTATCCGCGCACGACGCCGCTGTATTCGCGGCTGGAAGGACATGTCCGCGTGGATAAGCGGAATCATATTATTAACGCCGGCGTTCGCGAAGACGTTGTAACCGATGGGGATACCGGGTATAACCGGGATCTCGGGTTTTACGACCATGATCGCGTCGTTACGGATTGGGCGATCGATTATTTGAAGCGGCGGGGCGCGGAAGCAGAGGGAGCGGGCGATGGTGACGGCGATGGCGATGGCGATGGCGATGGTCAGCCTTGGGCGATGTACGTCGGGCTGATGTTCCCGCATTGGCCGTATAAGGTGCCGCAGGCTTACTATGATAAGTATTTCCCGGATCGCGTCGTTCTGCCGCATGATGCGAAGTTCCCGAACGACGGGCTGCATCCGCAGGTGCGGAATATGCAAAATGCGCTCGGCCTCGGCGAAATTACCGAGGACCAGTTAAGGAACGTGATCGCGACGTACTACGGCATGATCACGGCGCTGGACGACAACATCGGCCGCATTATCGCCGAGCTCAAAGCGCAAAATCTGTACGATAACACGTATATCGTCTACATGTCAGACCACGGTGAGAACCTCGGCGAGCATGGGCTGTTTTACAAGCAGTGCAGCTACGAGGCGTCCGTCGGCGTGCCGCTGATCGTGAAGGGGCCGGGGTTGCCGGCCGGTCAGCGGATTGAACTGCCGGTGAGCCTCGTCGATCTGTATCCGACGCTGATGGATATTGCCGGGCTGGAGAAAGAGGCAGATCGCCCGGGCAACAGCTGGCTGCCGCTGATTCGCGGCGAGCAGCAGGAAGGGCGCGGGGCGTACGCGTTCTCCGAGTATCACGGCAATTTTTTCAAGCAGGACTGGTATATGCTTGTGGAGGACGGCTTCAAGTACACGTACTACGTCAACGACCGACCGTCGCTGTTTAACCTGCGTGAGGATCCGCAGGAGATGCACGATTTGGCGCAGGATGTGCAGTACGGCGAGCTGCTTGCCAAGTTCGAAGCGCAGCTGCGTGAGATCGTCGATCCCGAGGCGGTCTCGCTCCGCGCCAAAAGCCAGCTCGGCCTGATCGGGCCCAGCGGCGAGGACTATACGCTGACGATGACCGATCCGCAGTGCAAGGAACTGATCAAGCAGGGCGTGTTCGAAGATGAGCTGGAATTCCCGAAATGGGAGGGGCCTCCGGGCATCCTGATTAAAGAATGATCGCAAATCCGCTTTGGCCGATGGGCCGGGGCGGATTTTTTTGGGCTCGGCGAAGGCGCGCTGAGCTTGGCAGCGGAAAGATGATCTCGAGAGTGGAGCGTTACGGTCAGGAACTCCACAAAGTTGCCATCCTGCAAACGGCCGATCCTACGTGAATACCCCTTGCATATGTGTAACGGTTGCGATAGCGCCTATTACGAGAAAAACGCGCCATCCTAACTTGTAACGGTTACAGATGAGGCTATTCAGACTAAACTGCTCGAAAATCCGTGCAATTTCGGCGAATAAGCCCTGTGGCAACCGTTCGAGCGGAAAATCAAGCGTTTGGAGCTAAATAAGGCGCTGTGGTGAGACTGTCGATTAATTGTTTATACTTTGGGAATCTGCGAGAGAACACAAAATGTATACGAAAAATCATATATAATGTGCTGCATTCACATAAAATCAANNATTTTGAATATGTATTCGAAAAATCATATACATTCTCTGCGTGTGTCCGTTCACGGATAAAGCTGTCCACATTTATCGACAGTCTCGGGGTAACCGTTAGCCGGGGCAGCATCGCACTAGGAGGGCTGGCGGAAGTTAGCCGGGATACGTGGCAGCAGCGTAATGTGAGCACGCCGATGAAGCTGTCGCCCAGCATTGCTGCCGCCTTTCCAGATAATGAGCATCGTCACACCGCGATTCATCGACAAATAGCCTGGCCGATAAGCGGCCAGGCTATTACGATCTCACGCGCCAACTTCAGGCTCGATGCTCTTGAGCAGCAGACGGTTGAACTGCTGAATAACCTGCGGGTACATGTCGATGCCGAAGACGCGGCCGTATTGCATGGCGCCCTTGATCGATGAGAGGATGAGCGCCGCGAGGGCGGGGGCATTCTCGGACGGCAGGATCAGCTGCTCAAGCTTGCCGGCTTCCAAAATATCGGTCAGCGTCTGGAGTTCGAGCTGACATACTTCCTGCAGCTTCATCTGCAGGCCTTCCGGCAAGGAGGTGTAGTCGGCCTGCAGCGACGAAATCGGGCAAATCGCATGGCAGCCGAGACGGCTCGTGCGATAGGCGATAAATTCCTTGAGTTTGAAGTCCGCTGGCTCTGTGGATTGCGATGTACGCTGCAGGCTGCTTATAATGCGCGCAATGACCGCGGCGCCTAAGTCCTCCTTTTTCTCAAAATGGTAGTGAATGCTGGCTTTCGTGACACCTAGCTGCTTGGCCAGGTCGTCGTAGGAGATGGCGACATAGCCTTTGCTCCTCATCAACTGGAGCGTCAGTTCGACAATTTGGGCTTTACGGTTTTCTTTTTCCATACGTCTATTTTATACTGACCAGTAGGTAAGTGTCAATGCGGCGCGAATTGGGGAGAGGGACTGCTTGAATGGTGATCAAATCTGCATGGACGCGGTGACACTGATGGAATTTCGCTGCCTTTGATTGAAATTGACATCTTGACACTTACCTACTGGTAAGTTAATATGAGCAAATGACAGAGGATGACGGTTATATCCATCCATTAGAAAGAAAAGATAGGAGTTGGCGAGATGACGTCTACGTCCCCGCGTGTTTCCCGCTTGTATTACGGCTGGAAGATTGTACTCATTGTTTTTCTTACTTTAATTGTGTCTGCCGCCATCAGTTCGTTTCCCAGCGTGCTGATGCAATCGCTCGAACGTGAATTCGGCTGGCAGCGTGAGGCCATTTCCGGGGTCATCTCGGTGCGAATTCTTTTGTATGGTCTCATGGGGCCTTTCTCAGCGGCGATGCTGGCCAAATTCGGTGTTCGCCGCATGATGATTTGCGCGATCATCGTCATGCTGTTCAGCCTAGGGTTGACGCCGCTGATTCACTCCGTCTGGCAGCTCATGCTGCTGTGGGGCGTGCTTGGCGGACTCAGCACCGGGATGCTGGCCAACGTGCTCGGTGTGACGGTGGCGAATCGTTGGTTCGTGAAGCATAAAGGTTTTGTTATTGGGCTGCTCACGGCGAGCGCCGCGACCGGGCAGCTGCTGTTCTTGCCGCTGCTGGCCCAAATCACCGAAGACGCCGGCTGGCGCTATGCGGTGTTCGTGATTATGGGCGCGCTCGTTGTCTTGCTGCCGATTATTGCGATCTGGATGCGGAATCATCCATCCGACGTTGGTGCCGCAGCGCTGGGCACGGAAGAGGTTGTGAAGCCGGCGCCTTTTACCGGCAGCATATTGTTAACCCCGCTGAGAACGCTGCGTATGGCAACGCGCAGCGCGACGTTCTGGTTGCTCGCGGGCACGTTTTTCTTTTGCGGATTTTCCACAAACGGGCTGATCGGCACGCATCTGATCCCGGCTTGCGGCGATTACAACATTCCGGTCGTGACCGCCGCCGGCCTGCTGGCGATGATGGGCATGTTCGACCTCGTCGGCACGACGTTGTCCGGCTGGCTTTCCGACCGGTTCGACAGCCGCAAACTGCTGTTCTGGTACTATGGGCTGCGCGGCCTGTCGCTCATTTTTCTGCCGTATGCGCTGGGCGCAGGCTACGCGCAGTTGACCGTCTTCGCCGTGTTCTACGGACTGGACTGGATCGCGACTGTGCCGCCGACGGCGAAGCTCGCGTCCTCGGCGTTCGGGCCAGAGAAAGCCGGCATGGTGTTCGGCTGGATTGTCGTCATGCACCAGCTTGGCGCATCCCTGGCGGCGTACGGCGCAGGCTACGTGCGTGACCTGCTCGGCAGCTACACCGTGCCGTTCGTGACGGCCGGCTTCGTCTGTTTGCTCGCATCCGTATTCGCGTTGCGCATCCAGAAAAGCCGTCATCAGGCTGCGGGGGCGTAACCCTCCCAACCTTCATCCCATTAAGCGGATGAAGGTTTTTTTGCTGTACAAAGGTAAATGCTGGATAACAGCGAAATAGTACAGTCTACAGACAAGCATCCCGAATGGAGGGGGAGGGAAGACCATGATCACACACTTTGCTGGGCTTACACTGCCGACAGTATCGCTTGCAAACTGCAAGCAGTTTTACCATCAGCCTCTCCAGATGCCGATTGCCGAGGAAAGGAAAACAAGCATCACTTTCCGCGTCACCCCGGATTGCAGTTTAACGTTCGAGGAGAGATTTGAACCCTTGGCGCCGGTCCATTTTGCGTTTGAGGTGCCGCCTTCGGCATTTGACCAGGTTGTTGCTTTTCTCGAGATCGCGCACATTCCGCTGCTTGCCTGGCCGGACGGCAGAATCATCGATACATTCGAAACCGGACGGAATGTGTATTTCCGCGACTGCGACGGCAACTTACTGGAAATCATCATGCATGACTATGTGCAGGAAGGGGTTATCGCGCCTTTCGGCAAGCTGTCGATCCTCTATATGAGAGAAATCGGTTTTCCCGTGGAATCGGTTGCGGAGCATCGGGCCTGGTTGTTGGAACTTTTCGGCTCTAGACTTGCCAAAGTGTATGATAACTTTACTTTTGCAGTGAATGGCACTGCGCATCATGTCGTCACCTCCGTGCAGCGGCGATGGATTCCCATCGGGATGATCGCGCTGCCGCCGCGGATGCAAGTCACTTATGGCGTTTCGGATTCGAGCTTTCTTGAACGAATCGCTTCTCATTTGAGCGAGGCCGAGATCCTACAACAGACCGACAGGGAGCTAGTTTTTCAAAAAGACAAAGTCACCTATCAGCTCCTTATCACGAATGTCGATCCCAACATTCCGAAACGGTTACAACTGCCTGGCACGGAGGCGTCCTAATGGAATACTACAAACAGCTTCGCGCTTATGTCGGGCATCAGCCATTGATTTTACCCGGCGCTGTAGCGATTATCGTCAACCGGGATGGCGAAATCCTGCTCCAAAAACGAAACCAAACCACGTGGGGGCTGCCGGGCGGATTGATGGAACTGGGGGAGTCGCTAGAAGAGACCGTGCGCCGCGAAGTGGTGGAAGAGACAGGGTTAACGATCGGAAAGTTAATGCTATTAAATGTTTATTCCGGCGCCGAGTATCATATCAAGATGGGAAATGGGGATGAGTTCTACGCGGTGACCGCTGTGTACATCACGGAAGAGTTCAGGGGCGAGCTGCAGGTGGATTATGAGGAGACGCATGCGTTGGAATTTTTCGCGCTTGATGCTTTGCCTGAAACGGTCGGGAAGAGCTACCGGAACTATCTGCAAGATTATCGCGCTCATCTCACCGCCAGACGCTAAAGAAAAAGGATGCCTTTCCTTCAATAAGAAGGAGAGACATCCTTGTGTGATTTTAGTAAGCAAGAGCGAAGAGACCGTGAATATGGGAAAGATAACGCACGTTGCTCGCTTCTTTCATCATGGATGCAGGCAGGCCTTTCAGCTGCGTGTTGTTGCCGCCGATGGTGCCGATGCCGTCTTTACGGCCAAGGCTACCAAGTGTTCCGGAGAACACAGGCGTGAATTTCTCCATCGCGCCGCCTTTTAGTTGAACGGACAGGTTGAAACCAACGGTTTCGCCCATTTGCCAAGCCAGTTGCGCCGTTGGCGGGTAAGGACGCTCGCCGCCTTCAGGGAATACAACGGCGCAGTCGCCAGCCAGGAATACGTCCGGATGGGAAGTCGATTGCAGGGTAGACGTAACAGTTGCGCGGCCGCGGTCTTCTGCGATGCCGCAGCTGCCCACGACAGCATTGCCTTTTACGCCGCCAGTCCAGATGATCGTGTTCGTTTCGATCGTTTGGCCGCTTTTCAGGGAAACGGTGTTTTTCGTAGCTTCGGTAATCGCAACGCCAGTCAAGAACGTCACACCGCGTTTCTCAAGGCTCGCTACCGCGCGCTCGATCAGGACTTTAGGGAATACTGGCAGGATCGCAGGGCCCGCTTCAACGCAGTAGATGCTGATGTCGCCAAAATCAATGCCTTTGCTGCGGCAAACTTCAGGCAGTTTGTCGGCAAATTCGCCGACAAGCTCAACGCCAGTCAGACCGCCGCCGCCAACCACGATCGTTGCGTCCGCTTTGTTGCCGGAAGCTTTATATGCATCAAGACGAGCGTATACGTGCTCGCGGATTTGGTTCGCATCGTCAGCGGATTTAAGGATCATGCTGTTTTCTTCAAGTCCTGGGATGCCGAAGTAGTTGGTTTCACTGCCCATCGCAACAACGAGCGCATCGTAAGTATGTACAGCGCCGCTTGCGGTGACCACTTTTTTGTCGTCCGGTTTAATTTCTTTTACCGTGTCAACAATAATGTTAACGTCTTTATCGCCGAGCAGCTTTTGCAGCGGAAGAGCTACAGCTTTTTCTTTGATTGTGCCGCCGGCAAGACGGTGCAATTCGGTAATGATTTGATGGGTAGAATAACGGTTGATGATCGTAATTGTTGCTTCGGAAGACGACAAATGTTTGCGTGCAGTAAGCGCCGTAAGCAGACCGCCATAACCGCCGCCAAGAATTAGTATCTGTTTAGCCATGGGTTATCATCCTTGTCCTGTTAGTTTTTGCGTTCTGCAAGTACGTTCAAGAAAGCTTGCGCGAAACGAAGTGTTTTTTGCACTTCCGGATCTTTCAACATTTTCAACATGCCAAAAAGACCGATTGTCGTTCCAACTTCAGCCTGTGAACGCTCGCCAGCTTCAATCGCAGCCGATGCGATGTCTTTCGCTTTTTCCTGAACAGGCTTCACGAATTCGCCAATCCCTTGTGCAAAATCATTGATCAGCACTTTGTCCGTTGCAATGTTTTGGGCGAAATCATAGGCTTTCGTCAGTACTGTGACCATTTCAGCCAGCTTTGGAAGATTGTCAACAAGCACGGTTAGGGATTGTTGCACCTCAGGCTTTAACAATTGATCCAGTACATCTAACGATTTTGGTTCTGCAGCGATCGTTGCTGCAACTTCTTGAACAGCGGTTGTCTGTGACATACTTATAATCCTCCTCTGCGATGAATAAATCGGGTCATGTCACACTCGATTGGGGAGCAGCGTCGATCCCCTGGAGGTCGTAACATTTTTCACATACGTTAAGATGAAATATTAAATACATATATGAAATACAATCCGTATTCTCATATTCTACACCTTTTGACACGAAATTTATAATTGAAAATATTTCAAATCTGTGACTTTTTTGTGATTCTAGTTTTATTTCGGGGCCCTAACAAGGTATAATAGGGTTAAATTGAACAGAAAGTGGTAGATCTATGGGACGCAAGTGGAATAACATCAAAGAAAAGAAAGCCTCGAAAGATGCCAATACAAGTCGAATTTACGCGAAATTCGGTTTGGAAATTTACGTAGCAGCCCGCAAAGGCGAGCCGAATCCGGAATCGAACCAAGCGCTTCGTTTCGTGTTGGAAAGGGCGAAGACGTACAACGTGCCGCGGGCGATTATCGATCGTGCGATCGAGAAGGCGAAAGGCGGCGGCGAAGAAAGCTACGAAGAGCTTCGCTACGAAGGCTACGGCCCTGCCGGCTCGATGATTATTGTCGAAACGCTGACGAATAACGTGAACCGTACGGCGTCCGCAGTGCGCGCAGCATTCAGCAAAAATGGCGGCAACATGGGCGTCAGCGGCTCCGTAACCTACATGTTCGATCAAACGGCTGTTTTTGGCGTAGAAGGCAAATCGCTGGATGACGTGATGGAAATTTTGCTGGAAGCCGACGCGAATGTGCGCGATCTGGCTGAAGAAGACGAGCTGGTGATGGTGTATGCCGAACCGGATCAGTTCCAAGTGGTGCAGGACGCGCTGAAACAAGCGGGAATCACCGAGTTTGCGATTGCCGAGATCACGATGCTGGCGCAGAACTACATAACGCTTCCTCCCGAAGCGCAAGTACAGTTTGACAAAATCATCAACACGCTCGAAGACCTGGAGGATGTGCAGCAGGTTTATCATAACGTTGAAGAAACAGAATAAACATGAAAAAGACCGGACGAAGCTTATGGCTTTCGATCCGGTCTTTTTTTGTTGGGCGCTTTGGCGCTTGCGGTTATCGACGGGGATCATGCCCGTGCATTAATTAATGACATAATATATATTATGTAAACATTCATGCTTAAATTGAAAACCCGAGAAACGACACTTCATGAAGTGTCTGTCTTTCGGGTTTTGAATGTACCTTAATAAAGCCATTGTAGTTGATCATTCGTCACCCGGATCATGGAGTTGCCGAGCTGCTGCGTGTGGAAGTAGGGAATCAGAGCGGCAGCTGTCACCGGCTCTGGATGTGCCAGCCAGCCCGCGAGATGAGCAAGCAGACCGAGCAGCCGCTCGGGAATGGCGCCTTGAGCGCGAAGGGCTGCGATCGATAAGCTTTTATCCCGCTTGGACAATCGGCTGCCCTCGGCATCGCCAAGTAAGGCGGCATGCGCAAACCGGGGAGGGGTCAAGCCAAGCGCAGCGTATAGCGCCAACTGCCTTGGCGTAGAGTCCAGCAAGTCGCTGCCGCGCAGCACGTCGGTGATCCCCATGGCGGCATCGTCTACGGTTACTGCTAGCTGGTAGCTGAACATACCGTCCGCACGCTTGACGACAAAGTCGCCGATCTCGGAAGCGCTGAAAGCTTGCTCCCCCGCGATGGCATCGTCAAAGCGGCTAATGGACTCCGGCATGGCAAAACGAAGGGCCGGTGATTTTTGTGCACCTTTAGCCAAACGTTCATCTTGCGAAAGCTGGCGGCAATATCCCGGATACACGGGGCCTTCCGAAGAAAGCCCGTGCGGTGCGCTGGCAATAGCGGCAAGCTCCGACCGGCTGCAGTAGCAAGGATAGATGCAACCTTTCGCATGAAGCTGCTGGAGCGCTTCTTCGTAGAGCGCCTCGCGATGACGTTGTTCGTAGGGGGCGA
The DNA here is from genome assembly GCF_050467285.1 of Paenibacillus oryzisoli. Taxonomy (GTDB): domain Bacteria; phylum Bacillota; class Bacilli; order Paenibacillales; family NBRC-103111; genus Paenibacillus_E; species Paenibacillus_E oryzisoli_A. Next base: position 156,748 of record NZ_JBCMUN010000009.1, read on the forward strand.
AAGGTCCGCCAATCTGCGGCCCCTCATCCCAATCGAGGCCAAGCCAACGCAAATCGTCCACTTGCTGCGTCTTCAAGTCGGGTCGGGATCGCCCTTTGTCAATATCCTCGATCCGAAGAACAAATTGACCTCCGGCTTGCCGAATTTGCAACCAGGCGCAAAGCGCAGTGAAAGCATTTCCGATATGAAGTTGACCGGATGGGGTGGGGGCAAATCGTCCGCGCCGAATCATAAGCTCACTCCTCTAGGTGAAAACTAGCCATATTGCCAGACATGTTTTCGACATCACTTTTTAAAGGTAGCGCCAAAGAAAACGTCATACCGTTCTCACTTGCATAACATTCAATTGTACCACGATGTTTCTGGAGAGATTGTCTTATAATATGAAGACCTAACCCTTTGTTCCTTTTATTCGTTTTCGTTGAAAATCCAGATTCAAACAAACGCGCCTGTGTGTCAGCGGACACGGGTTGGCAGGAATTTTGAATTCGAATGTGCAGTTGATTTTCCGAGACACTTCCCTCGATACTGACTCTTCGTTCCTGAACTGGCAGCTCCAACGTCGCATCGAACGCATTATCCATTAAGTTGCTAATGACTCTGACCAAGTCCGTCGCTTTCATTGTTGTTAGTCGAAGGCTGTCCATACGACTGAACTCGACGTGCATGGCAATATTGTGCAGCTCCGATTGAGCTAACTTGGCTTGAATGATTGCGCTGATGGCAGGTACGTTAATTTCAATTGCTTTGATTTGATTCTCCAGCATTTTAGCATCGTGGACCAAGGGGCGAATGTAATCTTCCGCACTCTCGTACATTTTGGATTTCAGCATCCAGGAAAGGGCCGTTAAATGGTTGAAAATGTCATGCCGCTGTTCCTTGATGGATTGGACGATGGAATTGATATTATCCACGTACACATCCTGCACATTTTTCACGAGACCTTCATTTCGCTTTCTTGTGAGAATCAGAAAGGCCGAGATTGCGGCCAAGCCTACCGTCGTCACGATCGTCATAAAAATAATGACATCGGACAGCTGTTGATTTAATGCTTTCTGCACCTGGCTGTAGTCGGCGGCAACCATAACCACTTTGGGTATTGATTCTTTTTTGTATTTCAAATTCGACGTGATAAAAGGAGTGAAGCTTTTCAAAACTTTTTTACCATTGATTTGTGTCACGTAATACACCGGTTGATTGAGTCGAATCGCTTCCTGCATTTTGTCACCTTCCAGGGCATCGCGAAAATCGTAGGAGCCATATTCAATCAGACGCTCAGAGTACCAGTTATCCCTTTGATAGGGAGTAGGGCCATTTTTGAAAATTTTCTCCGAATTTAAAACGGCGATTTCCAGTAAATTGTCTTGATTGCTCGCCAGCAGCTTCGTAATGTTGACGTCAACGCCAATTTTGTTGCGATAATGGGAGAGGCTGTTCGCCACATTTACATAAGGGTTGATAATGTAATTCGTTGTTCCATCGAAATACTCTCCCCATTTCCGGACGACACTTTCATCTGTTGATGCGGTATCGATCGGGCCGCTCCAAAAATGCTCGAGCGCTAAGCCCGTGCCGATATTCACCTTCATGTTATTAGAGAGCTGCAACTGCGCATCGTAGACGATTCCCCACGTTTTGGAGCTGGCATCCAACTCTTTAGGATCAGAGGAGCGAACAACCACGAAGTCATCACCCCTGCGTTCAAACAAGCTGATGCCGTCTAGATCAAGCGATTTGGTCAAAGCAACGAGTTGGGCATTATCTACATGATGAAAGTCGGGATCCAAAGCTTCTTGAATCGCCAGCGCAGATGACCGCAGGTTCTGAGCGATCATTTCCTCATAGGAGGCTTCACCCTCGCTTTGGGAGTCGAGCTGGGTTGAGATCGTCGAGGTTAGAATATCGATTTTCTCTTTTTGCTGATTCATGAGAAGGGTTTTGGAGTGACTGTAGTAAGTAATGTTCATCGTAACGATGGCAATTAAAAAAATGATTAATGTTTTAAAAGGGAATTTGTCGAAAATCTTTTGCAATGTAAGAGGGCCCCCTGCAATGATGTTAGCCTTTATTATATCGCATAAATCGTCGGAAAAGGAGGGGGTTCGACTGCGTCATGAGGGAAAAGGGGAGGGGGCGCCGTATTATCGGACGAAATGTCCTCTGCGTTTCCCCCGTGGTAAGAGCACTTTTTTCAATGTATGTAGGAATACTATCCATATCGAGTTTTTCTTCTCTGTACGATGACGCGCGGAGCGAGGCAAATCGATCAAAGCTGGGAGTGAATGGGATGGTCCGTTTTCGTTTAGGGGTTGTTGGGCGTCTTCGACAGGTAACCGTACAGAAATCGAGGCAGCTGCGGCTTCCCGATTACTTTGAAGCAGTGCAGCCATGGACATTTCATATTCCGTTAATCGTTGGTTTAATTGAATATTTTCATCTTTAAGCTCGTGTATGAGCGTATACAGTAGTTTCATAGATAATTTCGGTGTCACGTGTGCTCGCTCAGATTGAAGATCGTTCGAATTTTGAGCCATTATGAATGCCTCCTTTTTAACTTCGATAGGAATCTATTTTCATAGAATAGCCGATTTCGCTTAAAATGTTGCTCGAATATCGTTGTCGTTTTGTAACTTTTCATGATGAATGATTGAAGAAAGGAGGGCAATTGTTTACATAATATATGTTATGTTTTTAATGAGATGAATAACAGATAAATAATATGCCTAGTTGTAAGTGCAGCGGTAAATATCCTATAATTAGGTTCTTCGTAGTAGGCGATCGTAAAGATTTGTTAAAAGAGGGGTGATAATGATGAGCGAAAAAATACTCGTTGTGGACGATGAACGCGAAATTGCCGATTTGGTTGAGCTGTATCTGAAAAACGAGAATTATACAGTTTTCAAGTACTATACAGCCGAAGAAGCATTGGCCTGTATCGACAAGACCGAGCTCGACCTTGCCATACTGGATATCATGCTTCCCGGTTCAAGCGGCCTCACCATCTGCCAAAAGATACGGGATAAGCACACCTATCCCATTATCATGCTAACAGCGAAAGATTCGGAGGTAGATAAAATTACAGGGCTGACCATCGGCGCGGACGATTATATCACGAAGCCCTTTCGCCCGTTGGAGTTAGTTGCGCGGGTTAAGGCGCAGCTGCGCCGCTACAAGAAATACAGTGGAACAGTGGTCAAAAGTGACAATGTGATTGTCCACTCCGGTCTTGTGATCGATATTAATACGCACGAGTGCTTTTTGAACGAAAAACCGCTATCTCTCACACCTACTGAATTTTCAATTCTACGCATCCTCTGTGAAAACAAGGGGAATGTGGTCAGCTCCGAGCAGTTATTCCATGAGATCTGGGGCGACGAATATTTCAGCAAGAGCAACAACACCATCACCGTACATATCCGGCATCTGCGTATCAAAATGAATGATACCCTTGATAATCCGAAGTATATAAAAACGGTATGGGGGGTTGGCTATAAAATTGAGAAATAAGAATAGAAAAACCGATTACTCCAAACTCATACGAAAACTCTATTTGTATATCTTTTTAACGGTTACGGCAGCCGTTATATTCGTGTTGTTTTTGCGCTTATTTGCCCAGCGGCAAGCAGCGGTTGGGGATTGGATCGTAGGTTTTTTGGAAAACAGTTTTCACTTAGACCATCGGATTGCGCTGAGCATCTACCATTATACAATACGGAACAATATGGAAATCTTTATTTCTGTAGCGATTGCCATTAGTATTCTGATTCTATGCCGCGTCATGCTGTCGAAATTTTCAAAATACTTTGATGAGATCAATACCGGCATTGATATTCTTATTCAGAACGAAGATAAACCCATTGAGTTTTCTGCGGAAATGGATTTCATGGAGCAGAAGCTGGGGGCATTAAAACGGACGCTTGAAAAGCGAGAGCAGGACGCGAAGCTGGCCGAACAAAGAAAAAATGACGTTGTTATGTACTTGGCGCACGATATTAAAACGCCCCTTACATCCGTTATCGGTTATTTGAGCCTGTTTGACGAGGCGCCGGACATGCCGGCAGAACAAAAGGCAAAGTATGTCCATATCACATTGGATAAAGCGTATCGACTGGAACAGCTTATTGACGAGTTTTTTGAAATTGCGCGGTATAACCTCCAAACGATCACGCTCACGAAAAAGCGCATCGACCTCTACTACATGCTCGTGCAGATGATCGATGAATTTTATCCCCAGCTTGCCTCGCATGGAAAACAGGCGGTTATCCATGCGCCCGAGGATCTAGCCGTATCCGGTGACCCCGATAAGCTGGCGAGGGTCTTTAACAACATTTTAAAAAACGCCGCTGCCTACAGTGAGGACAACAGCGTCATTGACATTACGGCGGGCCTCTCCGGGGATAAGGTGTCCATCGTTTTCAAAAACGCAGGAAGCATTCCCAACGATAAGCTCGCGGCCATATTTGAAAAGTTTTACCGGCTGGACGATGCGCGTTCTTCCGATACGGGCGGCGCGGGACTTGGACTCGCGATTGCCAAAGAAATCATTGTACAGCATGGCGGGCAGATTTATGCGGAAAGCAAAGATAACTACACGACATTCACGGTAGAGCTTCCAGCCTTGCCCGTTTCTTAGGAAAATCTCAAGGCTATCTTTACTTTTTCTTAGGAAATTCACCATTTAAAATTAAAAAATGGCTCGTTCTTAGGCGGTAAACTTAAACCGTAAGAACGAGCTTTTTCGTTTCGCCATAGAAAGGAATGGTCTTCAGTATGAAAAACATCGGCATTACCGTTTATGGATGCGAGCAGGATGAGGGGGATGCATTCCGTGCCCTTTCGCCGCGCTTTAGCGTTACGCCCACGATCATTCATGCCGTCTTGTCGGAAGACAACGCCATATCGGCCCTTGGTAATCCATGTATCAGCGTGGGACACAAATCCGAGGTTTCCGCGTCTTTGCTTCTTGCGCTGAAGAAAGCCGGCGTGAAATACATTTCCACCCGAAGCGTCGGCTGCAATCATATAGATACAATCGCCGCTAAGGAGCTGGGCATCGCTGTCGGCAATGTAGCGTATTCGCCGGATAGCGTTGCCGATTTTACAATCATGCTGATGCTGATGGCCGTACGCAATGTGACATCTATTGTGCGCTCAGTGGAACAAGATGATTTCAGGCTGGACAGCGTCCGTGGCAAGGTGCTGCGTGACATGACAGTCGGCGTGCTGGGAACCGGGCAAATCGGCCAAGCGGTTATTGAGCGGCTACATGGGTTTGGCTGTCATGTGCTGGCTTACGATCGCAGCCAAAAAATAGAGGCCAATTACGTTCCGTTGGATACGCTGCTGCATAATAGCGATATCGTTACGCTTCATGTGCCGCTGAGTGCGGATACGCACCATATCATCGGCCACGAACAAATCAGGGGAATGAAGCAAGGCGCGTTTATGATCAATACAGGGCGGGGTTCGCTTGTAGATACCGACGTGCTGGTTCAAGCCTTGGAACACGGAAATCTGGGCGGTGCCGCCTTGGATGTATTGGAGGGAGAGGAAGGGATTTTTTACTTTGATTGCACACGCAAATCCATTGACAATCCATTTTTACGAAAACTCCAAAGGATGCCAAATGTGATTCTCACGCCGCATACGGCTTATTATACCGAACAGTCGCTGCGTGATACCGTTTTAAAAACGATTAAAAACTGTGTGGATTTTGAAAGGAGCCTGACGACGCATGAATAGAGTAAAAGTTGCAATCCTGTTTGGTGGTAGCTCGGAGGAACATGATGTATCGGTTAAATCCGCAATTGAGATCGCCGCTCATATTGATAACGACAAATACGAGCCGATATACATTGGCATTACGAAATCCGGTGTTTGGAAATTGTGCGAAAAACCTAGCGTGGAATGGGAAAATGGCAGTTGCTATACAGCCGTGCTCTCACCGGATAAACAAATGCACGGATTGCTTGTTCGTAAGAACCATGAATATGAAATCCGCCAAATTGATGTAGTCTTTCCAGTTTTGCACGGCAAGTCGGGTGAGGATGGCGCCATACAAGGACTGTTTGAATTGTCCGGTATCCCCTATGTGGGCTGCGATATTCAAAGCTCAGCAATTTGTATGGACAAATCGTTGGCATACATCGTTTCGAAGAATGCTGGTATTGCTACTCCCGAATTTTGGGTTATTGATACAGATGATAAGACGGCGACAGATGCCTTTACCTATCCTGTTTTTGTTAAGCCGGCGCGTTCAGGCTCATCCTTTGGTGTGACAAAAGTAGGCAGCGCAGACGAATTGGATGCCGCAATTGAATTAGCCAGACAATATGACAGCAAAATCTTAATTGAGCAGGCTGTTGTGGGCAGTGAGGTCGGTTGTGCCGTATTGGGAAACGGTGCTGAGTTGATTGCTGGCGAGGTGGATCAAATCAGGCTGAAGCACGGGATTTTTCGCATTCATCAGGAAGCCGAGCCGGAAAAAGGCTCTGAAAACGCAGTGATCACCGTTCCCGCAGACCTGCCGGCAGAGGAGCGAGGACGGGTACGGGACACGGCTAAGAAAATATATAAAGCACTCGGCTGCAGAGGTCTTGCCCGGGTTGATATGTTTTTACAAGATAACGGTCACATTGTGCTTAACGAAGTCAATACCTTGCCTGGGTTCACGTCCTACAGCCGTTATCCCCGTATGATGGCCGCTGCAGGAATAACGCTTCCCGAACTGATTGACCGTCTGATCGTACTAGCGTTAAAGGGGTGAACATGATGGAAAAGGGATTTGTTTTTTTAGATGAAGTCTTGCACGGTGTTCGCTGGGATGCTAAATATGCCACATGGGACAACTTCACAGGGAAACCCGTAGACGGTTATGAGGTCAATCGTATCATCGGGACCTATGCCTTAGCCTCTGCGCTGTTGGAAGTGCAGAAGCAAGCGGCGGCTCTTGGATATGGATTGCTGTTATGGGACGGGTATCGGCCCAAACGTGCGGTAGATTGCTTCGTGCGTTGGTCCGATCAACCGGAAGACAACCTCACCAAAGAACGATTCTATCCGAACATCGAGCGCACCGAAATGTTTGCCAAGGGATATATCGCGTTACAATCAAGTCATAGCCGCGGAAGTGCTATTGATCTTACGCTTTACCACTTGGATACAGATCATCTCGTTTCCATGGGAGGAAGCTTCGATTTGATGGATGAGCGTTCACACCATGCGGCCAACGGGATTACAAGCAATGAAGCGCACAATCGGAGGCTTTTGCGTTCCATCATGGAAAACAGCGGGTTTGAAGCCTATAGCTTCGAATGGTGGCACTATGTATTAAGAAATGAACCCTACCCCAACAGCTATTTTGATTTTCCTGTTTTATAGGGAAAACTTGGGGGCGCTTATGATGAATTTGTATAAGAAAAACTACGAGATCATTGCGGACGAGCTGCGCCGTATTCTCGAGGCGGGACTCATCAAGCCGGGAGAGAAGCTCGATTCGATCGACCAATTGGCTGCGCAGTATCGGGTCGGCCGATCCACAGTCCGCGAGGCGCTCAGCCATTTGAAAGCGCTCGGTCTTGTTGAATCACGGCAAGGGGGAGGCACCTATGTCAAGAAGCCCGGTCCTAGGCCGCAGGCAGTGCTTGATTCGCTGCAGACGTCGAACGCCGAGCTGATCGAAGTGCTGCAGGTGCGCAAGATTATCGAAGTCGGGGCGGCCGAACTGGCCGCCAACTATCGTACCGAAGATGACGTCAAAGAGCTTGGCAAAATCATCGAGCAGATGAGGAATGCCGTAGGTAACGAGGACATAAGCCAAATTTACGAAACGAATTTTCATCTCGCCATCGCCAAAGCGTCTGGCAACAAGATGCTCGAGTCCATGATGACGCACATTTCTTCTGCGATACACCGAACGATTCAAGACAGCCGCAGGCTATGGCTCTATAGCGGTAAAGATACAGCCGGCAAGCTTTTCGAAGAACATAGAAGGTTGTTCGAAGCGATTCGTGACCGCGATCCACAAGCGGCGGCAGCGACCATGACCAGGCATCTCGCCCAAGCCGAGAGTGCCTTGCAGAGGTGACTTTTATCTTATGAAAAAAATCGTCTTTACCGGCGGGGGCTCGGCCGGCCATGTGACGCCGAATCTGGCACTCATGGCCAGGCTCAAAGCTGCCGGCTGGGATATCGCCTATATAGGCTCCAAAGACGGCATTGAGAAAGAAATCGTGGAGCATGAGGGAGTACCGTTTCATCCGATCAGTTCCGGCAAGCTTCGCCGTTATGTTGACGTCAAAAATTTTACGGACCCGCTGAACGTCCTGAAAGGCGTCGGCCAAGCGTATCGACTGCTGCGGTGTCTGAAGCCCGACATCGTGTTCTCCAAGGGCGGCTTCGTTTCCGTCCCTGTCATTATCGGGAGTTGGCTGAATCGCATCCCCATCATCATTCATGAGTCCGATTACACGCCCGGACTGGCCAACAAAATATCGATACCGTTAGCAACGCGCGTGTGTGTGACATTTCCGGAAACGATGCGGCACGTAAGAGGGGACAAGACGGTTTGCACCGGCTTGCCGATCCGCGAGCAAATCGTGCAGGGGAAGGCATTGAACGGGTTGTCGCTGTGCGATTTTCATCAGCAAAAGCCGGTCCTGCTCGTTATCGGAGGCAGTCTCGGCGCGAAGAAGATCAACGAAGCTCTATGGGCATCTCTCGGCATGCTGCTGGAGAAATTCCAGATTATTCATATTTGCGGAAAAGGGAACACCAACGCGGAGCACGAAGGGCGTCGAGGTTATAAGCAGTTTGAGTATGTGCAGGAGCAGCTTCCCGACTTGCTCGCTGCCAGCAATGTGGTCGTTTCCCGTGCAGGCTCAACATCGATCTTCGAACTACTGGCGCTTTGCAAGCCGATGCTGCTCATTCCTCTGACGCGCCAGGTGAGCCGGGGCGACCAGCTATTGAATGCGGAGTCGTTCCGCAAGCAAGGGTTTGCACGGGTTTTGTTCGAGGAAGAGTTGACGCCTGAGTCACTTGTGCGTGAAGTGCTGGAGACGATGAAAAGCGGTGAAAAGCTGAAGCAGAGAATGTCGTCAGCCAGAAGTATCAACGGGACCGACGCCATTCTGCGGTTGATCGAGCAGCTAAGCATAAGAGCATAATCGTAATGGGTTAAAAAAGTATTGATTCACTTCATGAGGCAACCTGAAGGAATTACAGAGTGGATCCCCACTTGTAGGGGGCCGTATGTCCTAGATAGATTCCTTTAACCACGATAGGGGCACTTCTGAAGAGGACTCAACCATTGAACGGAGTGTTAGGGTAATTTTGACGTCGGCACCGTAACAGTGGTAAAACGTTCGATATTCACGGCAATTCGGGATCCTTAGCACAGCAATGGCAGCTTGTAAGTGCGCCATAACTTGTTGACGTAACTAAACACCCATTTTCTTATCATTTAGAAAATGGGTGTTTAGGCAATGGTGGTGAAAATATTAATGCTGCGTTAAATACAGAACCGACGCAGATTATTAAATTAGGACTGACACACACACTAGAGATCTATCGGAATGATGACTACTTCACAAAATCCGTATTTTATACATATGTCTATATTCATAGTTTTAACGTTGATAAGCTTGCGCTTATATGGCTTGTGTCACAATCGGCCTTTTGCTTTTTCGATGATTATTTTTTCACCTTGGTTAAGCCAGTTTTGAATTACTGTCCGATCTGCTACTATTTTTCTTTCCCCAGAAGAACCCCATCAAACAATTCGACTCTATTTACCATAATAAGAGCGCCTCCTTGATGGTGTTGGGTATTAACCCCGTCGACAAACCCATAGTGCTGATAAACTAAAACAAGCGATGGATCGGCTCTCTTTATTTTAGTTCTTTTTTGTAGTCCAAATCCTTTGAATCTTAGGTGTATGATCCAGGGCTGCAAATAATATTTTTAATTCCCTTATCAATGAGAAAGTCTGCAAGTTCTTGGGCTTGCGCAAGTCCTTCTGTTGTTAATTCTGCTTCAGCGACTTGCCCCACAGCTTTACAATGACGAATAATATACAGTTTTTCTATTAGGTTCACCACCTTAAGCCGCAATCTACTTTATGAAATCAATAAGTATCAGCCCATCTTCGTTCATTTTCCAAATAGCTCTATAATAAAACTCAGAGAATTTTTCCTCTTCTTGGCTTCCTTGAATTCCAAAAAAATGGTTTATCAAGTCTTTTTCACTATTATCAAATAACCAGCCGCTCATATCCTCTAGGTTCCATCCTGTATTTATATCAAAAAATGTTCTTCCTTCATATTTGTTCGGAAAGAATCTTTTACTCTGTATAATAGCCTGATGCTCAACAAATTCAATAAAGTCATCCATACTTGTTACACCGCCTGACTTCATATTTATTCTCACCAGAATAGTACCACATATTGGAACAAACCTGCCCGTTAGGGTGAGTGAAGGCCGCCTATCGTGCCGGCAGCCTCCCATTGTATTGTATATTAAACAAACTGTTCTCCGTTAGTGTAATGATGTTCGATTCTCGAGGGCCGAATGGCCCGAAGCGTGAATATGCTGATATATGCTGCTATTGCCATCCTCAAACACATCCAAATTTATTTATTAATTTTTGCTGTTATTAATTTTATGAATTCATTCTTTTCTTCATTGTTTTGAAAAGCTCTTTTTGGAATTATAGAGTAACTTCTCGTTCCGTATATTAGGTAAATGAAATCTTTAGTTTCCTTGATTCTCTTATAGTAATCCCATTGAATTGTGGACTTAAGACTTCCTGCACTAAACAAAATTTCATCCTCATTAAATGTTAGGATGTATTCTTCCTTATATTTAGGCTCTCTTCTAAAAACTACTCTCGGTACAACGACCATTCTTGTAAAGATAATAAAAAAGAACAGTATAGAGATTACGACGATAAAAGCAGCAAACAGTTGATTAGTATCTGTCTTTAGCGAATAAAGACCATAAACGAGTAGTGCAACTGCCACTACGATATCAAAAATAACTCGCTTAAAATTATGAATTTGATTCATTGCAGTAGTAAATTCTCTTTCAGAGTATTTATAAGTTATCTTCACTGTTTAGTTCCTTCCAAAATTGTAGTTGCAGTAGTTGCAAAGAACGTCATATTTGCGAGCTTCGCAAACACTTAAAATGCTTGACATATTCGTGAATCGGATTTCACTTCGGTTGACCGATAGAACTTTAAGAAGTCCGCTTCATTTCATAACGGCGGCCTTACAAGTTGATCCGCAATTTCTCGACTTCTTTCGCAGCTTCCATCTGTTGTTCTGGCTAAATACTTCTTTAACCATACTTTACACTCGGTGGTGAAGTAAACCTCTCTTTGCTTTGAACCCTTCCCATTTACAATGGCAGAGCAGTTCTCCCAGTTCAGATCCTCAATGTTTATCTTCTCAACCTCTCCAATACGGCAGCCGGTACTCTAGAGAAATTCAAGCAGGGCTCTTTCCCTTAGTGTCTGACAAGAGATCTTCAGATGAATGACATCTTCCTCCATCAAAAACTTTGGAATTCGCTTATCCATTTTAGGCTCGCGAAGTTTGAGCGAAGGGTTTGTTGGTAAATAGGTCTCTTCATATGCAAATCGAAATAGGGAACGTACAAACCGGATGCGGTGCCCTAGGCTGCTTGGCTTTAATCGATCGGATTGCTTAGCCAGGTACTCCTTCAACATATTCAGATTTATCTCGGAAATATCTATATCACCGAGATTTGAAACCAGCATCTTGAGCTGCAAACCATATGCTTTCAACGTATTTGGACTAAACCCTTGAATTCGCTTATCCGCTTCATAATGATGCCAAAGTTCGCTTAAAATCATAATAAAACCTCCTATTAGAGCAATTAATTCTAGTTTGCTTCTAATAGAAGGTTTTAAACTGATCGGTTCAACTAGCGTTCACCGTTAGTTCAACCACCCTCCATTTTGGATTCTAAGGGAAATATACTCGAATTGAATCCCTAGGGGTTAACCACTATCTTTGAATCGAAAATTGCAGGCTTTATGGGCGTTAAAATCGCTGTTTTGTTATCGATTAAAGTGGGTTATATTATTAATACGAATTCGATATTCTGTCGGGCATCTATCCGGAAGATGTACGGTTATGAGGTGCAGTTTAAATTGGATTTCATCTATTATTTATTGTTAATCTTATTACTTACAAAGATTTTTGGGCATATTACAACGTTGTTGGGGCAACCCTCTGTGCTTGGAAAACTCCTCATTGGTATTATCATCGGACCAGCTTTCTTTGGCTGGATAGAAAGTAATGACTTCATTCATTACTTTGCAGAAATTGGAGTTATACTACTGATGTTTATTGCAGGTCTAGAAACAGATTTAGAACAATTAAAGCAAACTTGGAAATCCGCTTTCGCTGTCGCAATTGGTGGAATCATATTGCCATTTCTAGGCGGCTACGCTGCAGCCGATGCGTTTGGACTTAATCATAATTATTCGCTCTTTATGGGAGTCGTTTTTAGTGCAACGTCAGTCAGCATTTCAGTACAGGTACTAAAAGACTTAAATAGGCTTAACTCACGTGAGGGTACAACGATCCTCGGGGCTGCCGTTGTTGATGATGTGTTAGTTGTCATCCTTCTAGCAGTAATGATGAGTTTTTTAGGTGCCGGAACAGCTGTTTCGCTGGGAATGTTAATTAGCAAAAAAATCATTTTCTTTATCATTACGGTAATCGTTGGATGGTTTGTTGTTCCAAGATTCATGAAAATACTTGAAAGGATAACGGTTACTGAACCAGTTATCACAATGGCTCTTGTGGTTTGCTTTGCATTCGCTTATTTTGCTGACTTAATGGGGATGGCCGCAATTATAGGTGCTTTTGCAGCTGGTATTTCTATTTCCCAAACGTCATTTAAGAATACTGTCGAATCAAAAATCGAACCAATAGCTTACTCCATATTTGTCCCTGTATTCTTCGTCAGTATTGGATTAAATGTGTCGTTTAAAGGTATTGGCAATCAAATAGGTTTCATAATTGTATTAACCGTCGTAGCAGTTCTTACTAAGCTAATTGGCGGGGCTTTAGGAGCAAGAATAACTGGAATGAATAATCGTTCTGCCCTCGCAGTTGGATCAGGAATGATATCGCGTGGAGAAGTCGCACTAATCATTGCTTCAGCGGGTTTACAAGCTAAACTACTTCCCAATGAATACTTTACTTCTGTTGTAATTACGGTCATCTTAACCACATTGATTGCTCCGCCGATGCTTAAATTGTTTTTCAGAGATACCGCTACAAAAAGAGGCTCCCAATGACCAGGAGCCTCTTCATCTTTTCACGCTAAACTGCCCTTTAGCTTAATGAAAAAGGAACTGCTGCCAGCCGCGTGCAAACTGCTCCATGATTGTGCAACTATAGTTCTCCTCAGCATAATGAACAACAATTCACTTAATCAGCCTGTTTTAAAGCCTTTAGAGTGTCCAAAACACCTGCTTCAAATTTAACGGGGTTCTTTGCTTTTATTTCATTTAACTGCTTAAAAACAATGTCTTTAATAGCTTGATTTGCATGCGAAATCACAATTGAATAGTGTTCTCGCGATGGCAAGTGATTTATGATTCTTTTATGTATTATTTTCATCCATTCGCTAGCATGGGTAACATGTTAGGTAACGAGCTCGCAAGTACTGTTAATGTCGTCTTGGAACCAAAAACATTATCATATGCTTCAATCGCATGAACCAATCCAAACATGACCTCGTCTTTTTCAGTTTTATCGTCGAATCCTAAGCATAGATATTTAATGTTTTCAACTTTGTTTTCTTTCGAAATTGTTGCTATTGCTTCTTCAAAATGAACAATCTCTTGTTCATTACGCAGCAATCGATTTTCAACTAACATTTGGACTACGTTTTCTATATGCATAAAATCTCCTGTTCACTTGTATTACTTACTAAATTCTAGGAAATCACCACGTTAACCTGCCCGTTACTTCAACGGACAACGGCAGCCAAACGTGTGCTGGCTGCCGTTATTGTGATTGAACTATCGTTCGTCGTTAGATTAATCATTTCGAGCAATATTTCGAATAATCAGTTCAGGTGAGCTTGAAGTCGAATACCAATCAAAATGTGAATGACCTGCAAACGACGAAGCCAAATGTGCGCAGGAATGGGTCAACAATTCAAGTCCTAATCTTGAGGTATTGAATAGAACAAGGTCTTTATCAGCATCAATCCTTAACTGCTTCTCATATTTCCAGCTTGTCCATTTGTCCCAAAACGCCTCATCCTCGTTATTTTCAATAGTTAAGTCCATTTTCGATTTCAACTTAGAGCTCTTAAGTGCTAATTTTATTTCCTTGATAAGCTTTCGATTTAAAGGGGTGACAGCACCATTGAAGATAAATAGGTCAGCATTTTCGGGTGTTTCCCGTTGAAGAAAAAGCACATCATCAGTGTCATGACAATGCTTAAGGAGAGATGATAACAAAAACATCTCGGGGGAATCTTTAGCGTCAAGAAGTAGAATACGCCCCATCTCTTCTGTCATAATTATCCCAATTTCTTGTTGGTATAGATGAATAACTTTTAAATCGAGTGAGCCTACTCTAAGTTCGTTTCGATTCAAAATCATATGTTAATACCCTCCGTCAAATGGTAACTCCAGAATAACAGGTATTCCCAAATAGAGTAAAGACTGAACTAACGCTCGTTAGCACAACGCGGCTGCCGATCCAAGCCGACAGCCGCATTGTACTTCTTTTTTGAGCTATAGTTCACCGTTACTTCAATAACATTCGATACTCATTACTCTGGGACTTCAATATATTCCGATACTCTAGCTTTAAGTATTTCAATTAGTTCTTCATCCATATAACCATAATCGTCGGGTATTTCTAGGTTCCAGATGGGCTTTTCATTAAGCGTTGATCCAAATTTATGTTTAAGTCGGCTTAAATGCTTTTTTTCCATTACAAATATGAGATCTGCCCAACCAATGTGTCCATTTGTTACCTTAATCCTAGCACCATCTTCTGTCCCAGCAGACCTCACATCATAACCATTATATTTATGAAATATTTTTTCGGCAGTTGGGCTTCGCCATTTGTTTCTGCTACATATAAACAAAATTTTTATATTTATCATCCTCTTATCAAATCCACTGGTTTTTACCACTCTACGGATAATAATACACTAAAAGTTGGTACGTAGGTTGAGCTCTTGTTCTCCCGAGGGAGTTGAACGTTTAACTGTTATATGGCATTAAAATCATGTTCTTCGGGAAGCAAGCAGGACATGAAATAATTCTTTCAATCTTGTTTGCATACATAAGGGGAACATCCTTAATCATAAGAAAATGATTACCACACTCTGGACAAGGCACATTTTCGGTTGAATTTGATGCGAGTATTTTTCCAGCTCCAATCACTTCGAGGTAGCTCTCTTCTTCCAAAATGGGATATAAATCGGTTGTATTTTTTCGATTTTTTCAACTGTTTATTTAAATCCCAAACCTCAGGTTTTGATTGTTCATAAAACCACGTCGCTCCAGCGCTCACCCATTTGTTTCTGTAACTCTCAAAAGTGTGACCATCGTGGATATCATCAAATCCAAATTCAAAACCGCTACAGGGAGCGTAATGACCTGTCATCTAAGGTACGATTTACCTCGCAATCTGTAACGGCAAGCTTTAAGGTGATCCTTTGCGGGACGGCCCTTCCTGGTATCTTAATAAGCTTTCTTGACAAAGATACCTGCCTACAAGTCCTAACATGTCCGACTATTAAACACGCAAAAACAATCATGTCTGCTGATAATTTACGGCCGCAATCAGACAAGCCCTACATAGAAAAGTATAGAAAATCCCCTCATTATCAGCTGCTTGTTCCATATCCATTTGTCCAATAAATACCATAGTCTCTAAGCAGCAGGGACATGTGGGATACTCCGCATCCTGAATCCAGGCTGGATGACCTCCGATCTGAGATGTGGGTGCCTCAAGAGTCCAATAGGCCCCTTCGTAGGTTCCCATCGGTCTATCCGATAGTCGCATGGTACTACATGTCAGTTCTTCATCCGGCTCTGTTTCTGGCAAAAATTCAGGAATGGTATTAAATTTACTCCACGAATAGCTACCATCCAACTCCACATTCGTAAACACTGTACCATAGCAGTTACAATGCATACAGGCCGCAATCCTTAGACGCTGGCCGAAAAGCTTTAAAAATCGAACTAATGGATCCTGTAAATTAAAATCAATCAACACCATTAGTTTACCATGACACCATGGACAACATTGGTCATCCGGTTGCAGGCCCACTACCGCTGCCTTTACAGACTCTGATCCAGTAATCTTTTCCCCATACACTTCAAAAGTAAAGCTCTCGTGGTGGAATAGTAGCCGTTTCTGACTATCTTGATCCAATTCCCAACCAGCTTCATGAGCATAATTCTCTGGAGGGACATAAAGATTTGATGCCCATACGGGGGGATTTTCCTTCCATTCCGCGAACAATCGTACAACCACTTCATCACCAATCCAAGCCAGGGCCAGCAACAGATGATTACGGTTTGCTGGATCTCGTTCCACCAGATTTATTAATTCATCGCGAATAGCTGGCCACGCTTTCTTATAGAGGATGCCAGGATAATACTTGCCTTTGTGATAGAGGGCATTTAATCCTCTTTCGATTTGGGCATCTGTAAAACACACCAGTGACAGCAGAATGGTTTCGGCTTGGTCAAAGTCTCCTTGATCAATCAACGAAATCGCGTATGTTTCCAATCGCTCGCGATCGCCTTTAGTCAGTTGATGATATAGTTCCTGCGCGCTTTTATGGTATGGAAGGTCTCTCTCAAGCGGGTTGTATTTCCGAGGTGTATGCATGATTTTTAGAATCTCAACTGGATCAATTATACTTTTATACCGATCAACATCTTTCCGATTTTGTAAGATATATGCCTCCTTCTCCAATGCAAGCTTTTTCTGATGGCATGGCATACAAGTCCCGCCTGTCTTTAAAGCAGTTGTAGGAAGGATGGTTGCTGAACAACCGGAGTTTTGGCACGGCACACGTTCGCTCATCGAATTCTCTCCCATTTATGAAAAATTCCCTATGTGTGGACTGATACATGAATACCCTCTCGAGTCACATTGATCTGCCGGCTAAATACGTCTATTTATCACATCTACATACCATAATCTCCTCTCCAGAAATTCCCATTATCCTACCCATTAGTTCAACGAAAAAAGGGAGCAGTTTCCTGCCGCGGCGATCTGCTCCCTGAATGTTGAACTAACGTTCTCCGTTAGAGCCCAATAGCTTAATGAGGCTACCCGATCAATTTCGCGGCAGCCTCATTTTTAATTCCTGAACTATCGTTCCTACAATAGTTAAGCGCTGTTTAGTTTATTACACACGATGAATATCGCCATTCTTTATTAAAGGGGAATTTATTATGGATATTATCTTTGTTGCTACATTTGCGGGGTCGGAAAGGTTGCCCTCTGATTTCTGTTTTGAAAAGAATGCTGATAGTTCGAAATCGGAATTCCGTGCTATTTTTTGCATGGCTGTATCCATCATTCCAGGATCAATTACAAATACTTGAACTTCGTTTGTACTTCTTTCTTGCTCAAGTCCAACACATTGGGAAAACATATTCAGTGCTGATTTAGTGGAACAGTAGAGACTCATACCCTGCGCTGGATAATGAGCCGATCCAGAAGAAATGCTTACAATCCTTCGATTCACATTCCATTCGGATGTTCTCCTTATAAAGTTTGATGTAAGCATAATAGGTGTCGTTAAGTTCAGTTGTATATTTGCCATGATTTCTTCTTGTGTGCAATCCTGTATATCCTTGATGGGGGATACCGAAGCGGCATTATTGATGAGAGTTATAGATTCAATATCACTCAGCTCAATTTTTGCAAAAATGTCCTGCATAATATCATTTAAGCCCTCCATATGACTAAGATCAATGGAGTGAAAACTATAATTGTGTCCTGCGGCTTGTCTTCTGACATCGTCATTTTCAGTTCGAGATAAGCACAGCACATAGTTATCTTCATGTAATAGTTGCTTTGAGAGTTCGGCACCGAGCCCACTTGAAGCTCCAGTTATTATATATACGTGGTCTGGCATGGTATCGTCTCCATTCAGTGGTCTATGCAGCTCTAATCTATAGTTCTCCAATTACGGTTGGTAATCAGTTACGGCCCAATATTCATCAGCTTCACTTAGATTTTTTAACACTTTGAATGCAACTTTATCGTAGATATTACCGAACAAGTTTAATTTGTCATACCTAAACCAATTGTCTTTATCCCCAATCCTTTTTCTATTTTTAAGATTCAAATCATAAGGGGTTACTTTGTTCGGCGGGATTTTTTCTCCCAGATGATGAATATGACCCGCTGGAGGACAAACGGCTACTTCGATGATAAAACCACCACCATACTTATCGAATTGAAAAGTTAGGTGGTCTATCTTCTTTTCGGTTACTCTTCGAAAATGCGGAAATGTACCCTTGAATCCACGCTCGAGCAAGCTGGGAATAACGATGTTTTTTAGTGAGTTTAGCATTTTATCTCTTTCAACTGACAACCACATTCACCCACTTAATTTCTCTATTCGGTAAATGTTAGGATTCGATAATACGTTGTATAATCCTCCTGTTGCTTTAAACGAAACTAGGGAGCAACTGCCGCGTGGCGAGTTGCTCCCTGCTTAATACGCTATCGTTTCCCGTTAGTTGAATCCCCTAAGCTACTTTAAACAATTGTGGCTATGTACCCTGTATTCCTTCCTTTTTCAACTGCCTCGATATAGCCATCGAAATAATATGGTATATCATCTTCTTTACCATTCCGAATTCTGCCTCTAACTTTATCAAATGCAACTATAGAAATTGAATATTCAGGCTCTCCAGTAACTAACACAGGTTGATCTCGTTCTTGTACCCAAATGTACTGTCCACCATAATTCCTTCTTGCCACTTCAAAAATGTAGCTTCCAGCCATAGAAGAAACAGAATCTAATGCATCATCATCTATTTGATACTCACTTAATTCTTCTAGAATGTCGTCAAGTTTTCGTAGACTTTGCACACTATAATCAAAATTTCCTTTATCAGAAAAATTATTTACGAAGCTCTCTGCCGTAGTAATAATGTCTTGCTCTAATTTACTTAGCATAATGCTTCCCCCTTTAAATAGTATCCAAACAGTTAGAAATATTCACCTTTTACCTATAACTATCCTGCCCCATACTTATGAATAAGACAGGGAGTAGCACCGCGCGGTCTGCTCCCTGTTACGGTTGAACTATCGTTCCTCTATAGCTTAGTGACTTATTATTTAAACACTTACTTTGCCGTCATTCTCGTGTAATTGAGTTTAGATTACCCAATTGAGCTAGGTCACAACTGTATTGCAAGCAACCTTGTCTCAAAACCCTTAAGTTCTGAATCCGATTCAAGTTTAAAAATCTCATTTACACTGTCCAACGCGATTAAAATACAATAAGCTGCGGTCCTGAAGTCGGCCGCACCAAAAATCTGTGGTCCATTATCTAACTCAGTTACATTACCTTCTTGGTCAGTATTTAAGTATCTATTTAATGACCATATAGTCGTGTGTGCATCCTCACTGAGTTGCCTATAGGCGAGTTGATAAAAAGTTGTCATACCCGCTTTTTTAGCTAGGTCCTCGATCTTTAATTCAGGAATATCCTCTTCTTCAATCTCCTTTTTAAGACTATCCCTTATTCCCTCACTCACTTGATTCGCTATTTCTCCAAATGTATCGCTATCTTTGAGAATTACGTTTATTAATTTTTGTCGTTTACGCTTCTCATACCTAACAAAGTCCCAAGCAAAACCCTGTTTTTGGGAAATTAACTTGAGTGGAATTACTGTTTCCATTAATGAGCGTGTTAATGTCCCGCAATCCGCCGCCAGCCCTTTTCTGCTCAATAATATTACAGATTGGAAGGTGTTTGTTGCTTTAATAAGTAAAGCGGCAGAAACTACTTCTGCCACGTTATCTTGGTTGATTGCCATACGGAATCGAAGATTATTTGCAAATTGATTTAGTTCATACATGAGCTTATACCAATCAGCGTTCTGTTCAAGAACGGGCTCCATCAATTCATCAATCTGTTTGCCCAGGAAACTCATTAAGTCAAAGTCCATTGTTCTCCCCCAAGAGATCCTCATATTGATTAGAATCAATTACATTTAAACCATCCAGTTCAAGACTGATAGTGCATGGTGGTTTCAACTGACGTATTAGTGAAGTATCGTTCTCCGTTACATAGAAATTATTATAAACAATGTCTAACACTATTCATTATAGTATCAAGCGCATATAAGATTTCTTCTTGCTGCTTCTCGGAATATAGACTCAAGGTTGCATTCATAACAGGATCTATATGGATAAAGTAATCAACTGCCTCTCTCGATATCTTATCATCGTTTTTCCACTCGATAGCTAATTGACCTAATACTGCACAAATCTCATCAACTCTACTTCTATCAAGACCGTCACCCATTCTTAATTTAATAAGTAACCCGTCATCTTCATGTAAAAGTAAATCTCCAAGATTTTTTACTAAGTCTTTTTCCATTGTATCACCCCTAAAGTAAACCATAGTTCGATTGAGCAAAAGTAGCAGAGGCTTAATGCGTTTATTGAATACCAATCAAACAATTATTCGTGGAATACTATTAATTTCCTTTTTATTTCTGAAAGTACTACCACGTTCTCCTGCCCGTTAGTTGAGAAGCTGGCAGTTCTTGTGCCACCTTCACTCAGTCTACTGGTTGTCGGCAATCGGACAATGTTCTTGTCACTAATCGGGAATCGGATCAAGTTCTTGTCATCGCAAAATGACAAGAACTTGATCCGATAACTAAAAAAAGTCCACGGTTAACGCGGACTTCATTCGGACAATGTTCTTGTCATCCGACAGGACAAGAACATATATCCTTAAAAGACAAGAACATATATCCTTACTTGTGATTACTGTGATCTTCCCTCCTGTTAAGTCCTGTTAAGTTTGGCCGCGGCAACCATTATGCAGCCATCATTCAAAATAAAAAGCACTCCAATGAGACCGGCGAAGGTGATCATTGGGAGTGCCTATATAGCGACCGATCGTTTAAAAACTAAAATTCTGAATGTACCGGTCTACATATCGCTTTAATTCTTTGTTTTCCTCACTTGGTTTATCATTGCATTCGTTGAATCTGTTTTTTTCTACTTGCTGCATTCAGATTTATCCAAATAGTACTCGATGCCCCCTACAGGTTTTACTCCCGTAACTAACAACGAGTTGAATGCTTCGGAGTTGATCGCAGAAGGACGTGAAGTTGTTAGTGTATCGGCGACACCTACCTCACTTTCCATTATGACATATGACAATTCGCAATTAGTTACATTGCATATCACTCTTTCAAAAGATGGGACTTTGCAAACCTGTGTGGAGTTTGAAGATATGCGAGCAGAAGAATAAAACATCTCACCAGGTATGAATAAAATGACCACAACGTAAGGTTGTCACGGGCTGTCCGGTTAGCGCTCTCTATCAAAGTGTTTTTACCGGAACGTCCGTCGCGCCGGAGCCCGCTAACCCAAGCGGGCTGCCGTAACCCTACTCACGACCGGGCCGTCATCTCTCATTTATTAAATGTTGCCAGAACTTCCAGCTCCATCCTGCTTCCGGCACCCGCCGAAATGCCGCACTGCCTAAGTCTGCGGTAGTTCAACGCACACCAGTTGCAACTCGCCTGCTGTCGTCCCTATTCCAAGCCGGCGACGCTTCGCCGCTACTACTCCCATCGCCTTACAGGGCATCCCTGGATCCCTGGTCGTCTCTCCGCCGTTGAAAGTTGAATTCTTGGCCGTCATTCCCAATCCGGTGCCAGATCCGCGGGGTGATCGGTCGGCCTCTCTTCAAAGTGTATTTTCCCTATTCAACCAGCTCCGGCGCCATCACACACGCCGCGCTGCGTCAGCGGCGGCGGTTTCAACGCCTGCAGCATGACTGCTGCCCATTTACATAAAGAGCGCGCTGCCGCCGCCGAACATTGCATCCCTGGCCTTTCTCATCGTCGGCGCCAGCCCCCCGGGATAGCCGGTCGGGGATGCTGAGAAGAAAGCCGGCTTATTGGACGCGGATAAATAATAAAGAACCCGCTCCTTAAACAAAACGGAAGAAAAAGCCCCTCGCGGATTCGCAAAGGGCTAATTCAATTCATCCTGAAAATATCTAAATTATTCGACCCAATTGGTTGAACCTAACCCGCACTGAAAGTTTCCGAGGTTTCCGAGGCGACACCCACGCGACAACTCTCCTTGTATTGTCCGGGAGTGACGGATTCATATTTTTTAAATATCCTTATAAATGTATTGGCGCTATTATAGCCGATCCGGTGTGCGATCTCCTGAATGGTATGCTTCTCGTCCGCTAGCAGCTCTTTTGCCTGTTGAATGCGCAGACGGTTCAAATAATCGGTGAAATTATAACCGGTTTGCTGTTTAAAGAAGGTGCTGAGGTACGGAGGAGACATACTAAAGTAATCGGCCGTTTTCGCCAGAGATAGCTCTTTATCGGAGTAGTAGCCGAGCATGTATTGGATGAGACTTTCCCGCATTTGAACGTTGCCTTTGGCCTTTTTCGCATTGATTAGACCGCAGAGCCTACCGAACACCAACTGGATCTTGGTAAAAATAGCTTCAACATCCTTACTATGGTTGATTTCCTGGAAAACATCCGTTTCTTCGTCGAAAATATCCCGGTAGTCCAGTTGAATCTCTTCCAATATTCGGAAGGAAGTACTCACTATGCTGTAAAGAAGACAGTTAACCATCTCGGTAGAAAGTTTCCGCTCGACGAAGTTTATAACATAAATCTGGGTGAGCAGGCTTTCCACCGCGGCAGAATCTCCTGTCTTCACGCAAACGATCAATTGATTCTCCTTTTCCGGAGGATAATTGAATTGGTTGGAATTCCTTCGGGTTTGTTCAAAATGATTAATTACACTTCTCCCTCGGATCAGCCCGTCATTTAAAGCGATCATGGCTTCATTGTAGGATTGATGAATCATTTCCAAGTTGGAGTAGCGGTTCCCAACGCCGATGCTGATCTCAATATTGAATTTAGTGCTCAAGAAATCTCGCAGCTTTCGCAGCATACCGTCCAAGGTATGGTCCTCTGGAATTTCCGAATCGGCATCTCTATTGATTAGCAGTGCCACTTTATCTTCCTCGATCTCCAAGGCAAATCCGCGTCCGGCCCAGTTGACCATGTCCTCGCCGACATTACAAACCACAAAGCGCGCCCTGCTTTTACCCGCCACCGTTTCCTTGCCAACAAACCCGCTGAAATCATCGATACTTACAACCGCCACCATATAAGACGCGTAAGGGAAGCTGATGGTGTAAAACGCTAGGAGCTCGTTCAATTCACCCGTATCTATCGTGTTATTCTTCATCAGTCTAAGCAAGAAATGTACCTTTAATACGGGAAGTTGCTTGTGTAGCTGGTCTTCCAGCCTATGATTTTCCGTATGCATCCCTTGAATATTACTGAGAATGGTTTCATATTCGCCTCTTTGTTTTACGGTCCGATCTTTCCGATTTATCATAATCCATTGAAGGGTACTGCTGATCGGTTTGTAGTTTTGCACGGAAAACACATAAGACAAGGAGAGCCCCAGTAAAATGCAGATCAATAGAGCTATGGAAAATAATATATTGAGATAGGAGATTTTTTCCATCAACACAATAACAGGCAGGATGGTTACATATTTCCATCCAAAAACCTGAGAAACCGTGGAGATCGCAATGTATTTTTTTCCATTGTACTTGAAAAACATGTGATCTCGTCCGCTTTGGAAAATTTCGGCGTAGTTGACTTTAACCGGTTCAGTAGAATCGGGAGCTGAAGAAATTAGCTTATTGTCCTTATCAAGAATGGCCCGATAGCTCTTGGCATCCATCTCTCCCCTACCGAAGAAATTCCATATCTTATCTTCCGGCAGTAAAGAAATGAGTATCGCATGATTGCTTATCCCGTATTGAGTAAGCGGTTGCAAATACGTAATAATCTTTTGCCCCATCTTGCTTGCGCCCACGGTATTAACAGACGGCCAGAACTGACGCCCGGAGACACTCTTCACCTGCGAAATCCAGTCGGGATAAGGAAGGCTCACGTTTCTCATGTAGGTATCGTAAAAAAATTCCGGTTCATACTTGGTAGCGTTGGATACAAAAATGTCATTTTTTAAGGAGTAGATCACAATCGTTTCGGATAAGCTTTTGGTCACATTGGCGCTAGATATATTAATATCCCGAATAATACTCTTCAACTTGATATTCGCTTCCACCACGTCCGTCTCACGACTGGATGTAAATTCGTAGATACTCGTATTATTGGATAGTTCAAAAGCAATCTGATCCAATTGCTTCAAATTCATATCGATGGTGTCGCGGGCTTGATTAATAATCGTTATATTGGATTTAATTGTCTCCTCTTCTAAGGTGCCCAGAAGCTTTCCAAAAACAATGTAGGAAATGATGCCGATAGGGATGATGAGGATAAGGGTATAGGACATAAAAAACCATAAGAACAGCTTTCCTTTCTTCCAACTGATGATGGAATTCCAAACCCTCACCCTGATCACCCTTTCTTATATTATATTATGGAGCAATGCTTTTCTACTTTTTACTATATCATAACCTATGTTATCTGTTTACCCTTTCATATGGAGGTCTGCAAAGTCTATAAAACAATTCCAGTCGTACGGGGTCAAATCATGCTTTCCCGTCCTTAAATGATACCCTATGCGACCTTGATGCAGCGGAAACTCCGGCGACGGGTAACTATCTGCTTCGAGCCCTGGTACTCCGAAGAGCCTGTAGACCGGGTCGGCATGAATACACGCAAGGAATTCCGATTCAGGATCAGCCCATGTGTCTTCTGTCGCACTTGAAACATAGAGCAGCCGGGGAGCCATTAGGGCAAGCAGCATATGTTGATCGATCGGCAATGCTTCGTCTCTGCCGTTGTAGCCTTTGTAATTTTCACAAAACCAGTGAGGAAATCGCTGATTGATATCTTTAATGGTTTCCCCCTTCTTCCCCCGGGTAATGGCGGCCCCTGTGCAACCAGAGTCGTTGCTTACGACGAGCGCAAAACGATCATCCTGCGCGCCGCACCAAAGAGACGTTTTCCCACCACGGGAATGGCCAACGACAGCAACCCGTGCTTCATCGATATCCGGGTCCGTTTCGAAATAGTCCATGACCCTGCTTGCGCCCCAAGCCCATGCGGCTATCGTTCCCCAAGCATCGACGGGCCTAGGAATCCCTAGTGGGTCGAATATGCCGTGCACGCCGTTGTGAAACCCGTCATCGAAATCCGGATCCGCATCTTCTACATGGAACACCGCCGCCGCATACCCACGCGAGACGATGTTTTCCGCTGGCCAAAAGGGGCTCTTCACCTTGCGCTCTGGATCCATATTCTCCTTATCCCGATTGCAGATCAGCAGGAAAGCCGGAACCTTTTCTCCCCCGTTGACAGGAGTAAATAGATAAAGATGAATGATTCCCGTTCCCCGAGGACCATCAAATGTAATATCTACTTTTTTCCTTAATGCTTTTCCATCCATCCATCCGCTGCTCTGATCCACCAATTCAAAGCGCAGGCTATGCGGGCTACCTAGCGGTGCTCTTCCATATACATGCTGCCGGAACTGCTCAAGAATTTCTGGATGTCGCTTTTTTTGCCACTGCTCCGCTGTCAGAATCATATCTCCCGCGTCCCCAATAAGCGGATTTGGCAATAATGGATTTTCGGATAAACGTTTATTCATTGCTTTACCTCGCTTTCTCTTCCATTATTCGAAAGGCAACTGCCCTTATTCGACTATTTTCCCCGTTGCTGATAACGGTCATAGGCAGCTTGGTAGGTCTTTGTTAATTGACCAATCCCCATATCCTCTAGACGTTGGGTAAATTTATCATAGTTGGCGAGAGGCTCTTTGCCCGTCGTAAACTTATCGAACATCTCCTGGGCATACGTATCAATTTCGGTTTTAATGCGAGCCACCTGTTGGGTTTCCTCTGCCGTAAAGGTCAGGCGAGGAACAACTAGGCTTACGTCAGCGGTGCGCCAATTATCGGCTGCAGGATAACCATAAGGCATCATGAGCTGCCGATGGTATTGGACATCCTGCGACATCGCCCACCCATTCAGGGCCATCGTATATTTTCCCATGGCAGCCGACGAGGACAACCCGTCTTTATTTTTCGTGATAAGCTCAGTATTTTCTGCATTGCCGTCTTTCATCGTGTAGGTCATGTTCTCTAAGCCCAGATTGAACAATAAGTTACCTTCTTGTCCGTATGCATAATCCAGCCAAGCTACAATTTCCTCCGGATATTTAGCATTCTTAGTTACGGCTGCGCACGGCGACACCACTTCATAGGTGTACGAGCTGTCAAGGGAGTAAGGTTTGCCCGCTGGGCCAATCGGCCAGGAAACGCCATCTATCCGAAACTTCAGGTCACGCCCGGATTCCACCATGGTTCTCATAAAATTGCTCGGTTGCACCCCAAATAGCGCCCCGGATGCCCCACTGATCACCTTTGCATCCTGTTTCTCACGGTTGTTAAGCATATAATCCGGATCGATGAGTCCCTCGCTGAACAGCTTATTGATAAACGACAGAGCGTCTTTAAATTGGGGATTCAGCGGTCCGTACTTGATCGTGCCACCGTCCACATAGAAATCATAGGATGTTCCCCAGGCCTCGACTAGATTGCCAATCCCGTTGCTTCCTACAAATTTCTGTCCCGTCATCGGCCACCCGCTCGGGTTTTGAGCCTTAAAGGCCTTAAGCATGTTGTACCAGTCGTCAATTGTCGTTGGCTTCTTTAAATTCAGCTTCTCCAGCCAATCCATTCGGACTTGAGGTCCATTAACTACCCGAAGAGAATCCTTGAGGCGCAGCATAGGCATACAATAAAACTTGCTTGCATCGTCCATGCTCTGCTTCTTGGCTTCCGGATTTTCGTTCATTAATTTTGTAAAATTCGGTGCATTTTTGCTCACATAAGGTGTTAAGTCAACGATTACCCCATCATCCACATATTTCTTCATCCCGCCAGGTACACTAAACCAATCGTATACGATAACATCCGGCAAATCGTTGGAGGCGATCATCAAGTTAAACTGCTCTTTGGCTTGGCCTGCCGGAGGATGAACCCAGTCAACCTTTACCCCGGTTTTTTTCTCCATTTCCTGAAACACGAGATTTTCTCCGAAATTTTTGGTGGATTGTGCTGCCCATGGGCCCATCTCTGCAAACACCTTCATTGTTTTCATGTTTTTAGCCGATTCACCCTGAGCGTCTTCAGCAGATTTCTCTAGGGCAGGAGATGTGCAAGCGGATAAAACACTCAAGCTCATCAGCACGGGCAAGGAGCGTTTAATCAATTTTTTACGGAATAGTTTTTTCATTCGGACCTCCTGAAAGAAAGTATTTTTGGCATCCCATGGGGACGTTCGCCTTTATTCCTTTATCGCGCCGATCATCATGCCTTGCACAAAGTACTTCTGCATGAACGGATATAGAAACAGGACCGGCAACGATGACATAATGATGGTTGCGTATTTAAGCGGTATTGTTTCCTGCATACGGTCCACACTATCTGTTACACCTACTAGCATAGAGGAGTCGTTCAGGATCAGAATTTCGCGCAAAACCAGTTGGATAGGGAACATCTCCCGTTTTCTAAGATAAATGAGAGCGTCAAAGAAGGCATTCCAATGCCCAACGGCATAATACAACAGAATTACCGATAAAGCTGGCAAGGTCAATGGAATGATAATGCGGAACAATATCAGAAAATCATTAGCTCCATCCATCTTAGCGGACTCCTCTAAGCTCGGAGGCAATGCCATAAATGCGGTTCGCAGGATGATCAAATTCCAGGTGCTGATTGCCCCGGGAACGATCATTGCAAAAATCGTGTTGATCAGACCTAATTTCATTACGAGAAGATAGGACGGAATCATTCCCCCCGAAAAAAACATCGTAAAGATGATGAGCTTCATCATAATTTTTCTGCCAGGCAAGTACGGACGGGACAACCCGTAGGCTGCAAAACAAGTAAGCAACAAATTCAATGCGGTGCCAAGCACCACGTAAATAAGGGTGTTGCGATAGCCAACCCACAGCATGGGGTTAACAAATACCCTGGTATACGATTCCAACTGGAAGCCTCTGGGCCAGAACAGAAGTTTATTTCCGGCATTCAGCAGTACACCGTCAGAGAAGGAAGCAAATAACACGTACATGCATGGGTACGCCGTCACGACCACCAGCAATAGAAGCAGTATCATATTGATCATGTCAAAGATCCGACTGGGAATAGATTCATGCCGTGGAATCATCGTTTAACTGCCACCTCCTACCATAAGCTATTTTCACTTACTTTGCGGCTGATCGTGTTTGCCAGAATCAGCAACATAAAGTTGATTGCCGAATTGAACAAACCGACCGCTGTGCTGTAGCTGTAGTTCATATCTTGCAATCCTTTGCGGTATACAAAAGTGGAAATGACATCTGCTTTTTCGTAAATAGACGGATTGTACATAAGCATGACTTTCTCAAATCCCACACTCATCATATTGCCAATTTGCAGGATCAGCATGATGACGATGATCGGCATAATACCCGGCAAGGTGATGTGCTTTAATTTAGCCCACCTGCCTGCCCCATCCACGTTCGCCGCTTCGTACAAAGTTGGATTGATGGCACTTAGTGCAGCCAGATAGATGATGCTTCTCCACCCCAACTGCTGCCATACGTTAGAGCCGACAAAGATGGAATAAAATAAATTAGGCTCTGTCATGAAGGAGACCGGCTTTCCACCGAAAACCGTAACCAGTGCGTTAATAATGCCATCCGAGGAAAAAAAGTCCAGCACAATGCCTACTGTAACGACCACAGAAATGAAATGTGGCAAATAGGTGATCGTCTGTACAGACCGCTTGAAGATCCGACCTCGGACTTCATTGAGCATAAGCGCAAGGATAATGGGGGCGGGAAACCCGATCAGCAGCTCATATAAATTAATGGTTAAGGTGTTCCTTACGAGCCGCCATAAATACACACTTTGGAAAAAGTCCCTAAAGTTAGCTAAGCCTATCCACGGACTATCCAGAATCCCCCGACCGGGAGTATAATTCTTGAAAGCTATTACTGCGCCAGCCATGGGAACATAATGAAATAGAAAGTAGTATGCAAGTACCGGAAGCAGCATTAAATATACGTACTTGTGTTTAACAAGCACTGAAACTGCACTTTTCAAGATCTCACCTCTCTATGTGGAATTTAATTTAAAGTCTACAAACCTAGGGGGTTCTTGTAAATTTATAATTGTTCAGGGGATCTACAATCCTTCATCTGGCAATATTTAATTCTTCAGGCGATATTCCATTCTTAAGATCTGGGTATATTCTAATCTCGTTTGCTTTGTATATGTAATCTCTTTGGACAGGCAATATTGACAAGAGCGCCTCCCGGATGAGCCTTTTTGCAAGCCAAGTAATCCCAAAATTATTTCATCTCTTGCTTCCAGTCGGTCGACCATCACTCTCTGTACATAATCTGCGTCACAGCTTTGCTACCCGTCATGCACGAGAGAACTACGTAAGACAATAGTAAAATGCCTGGTAACTTTGCGTATATTATTAAGTTATCACCATCAGAAAGTACACATATGTCAAGAATGCGCATAAAATATGAATACAAACGCCTTTTCTCCTTTTTCGCTTTAACAAATACTTTCTCTAGATCGTCAGCCAAGTATACATGTTGCGAACTAGTAATCGTAGTTGTACCGTTACTATAGAGCAAGTTACGCCACTCTTCCTTCAGTTGTTGAAGTTTTTCATAAGCGTTACTGCCTTGAGGAACACTATGATTTATTCCGCTAATAGCAATTCTCCAAAGCACTGAGACAATAAAGTAGTTAAGTTGCTCATTATATTGGAACTCCGTATTGCCCTTATGATACGGATTAAAGAAGTCTCTTTGAAATATTCTCTCTCTAACGCTAAAACGCAAAGGCCTCTTCCAATAATCGTTCGAGAGCCGCCGCTACCACACGGGGTGGCTTTCTCTTGTATTTTATACATACGGCTATAGCTACTTACCCGAGATGCATGATCGGTGGCCATCCATCATCATCATCCATCCGTAAAACCGCTTTTAATTCGAGTATGGCTATATGTTCTTGTCCATTTCGGCTAAGCGCACATGTTCTTGTCCTCCGACATTATTTTATTATTTTATTGCTGTCGTCGTGTTCGGCGACACAAATATATACGCTTTCAAATTCAACAAACCTCCCGTTATCGTGGAAAAGGCAGCCGATCATCATGGACGGCTGCCGCGGTGTCTTTATTCAGCTATCGTGTCCGTTAGCTTAATAAGGCTTGCCACATAAAATAAAAAAAGCTTGTTTGCTCAAGCTTTTTCGAATTCTTTAATGAAAACAATTTTGTGTCAAGCATATAGTGCATATTTAAATCGGTCATCTTTGTTTAAATGTTTATATAGCTCCAATAACTTGGGTAATTCATTTTTGTTTATAGCTCTGATTGTAACATCTTTTTCCATAGTTCCACCCTTAAAAAAGCCACGGATTCACCGGCAGCCATGTTTTTTTCGTCTATTTAGCTATGGTTCATCGTTAGCGTAACGTAGTTATTATAAACAATGTCTCACTTTGTCCATTATTGTATCAAGCACTATTAAAATTTCTGCTTGCTTGTTTCTCGGATATCGACTCAAGGTTGCATTTATAACGGGATCTATATGAATAAAGTAATCTACTGCCTCTTTCGATATCTTATCATCATTTTCCCACTCGATGGCTAACTTGAATAATACTGCACAAATCTCATCAACTTTACTTTTATCTAAACCGTCACCCATCCTTTATTTAATTAGCAATCCATCATCTTGATGTAGCCTAAAACAAAAAACAAAAAAGCCGCAATTTATGCGGCATTTAATGTTACTATGTTCTTGTCTCCCGACAATACACCATATACCTCTTCTTTAATTGCAACAAGTTTTCTCATTCTTGAATGATTCTAATTTAATGGTGGTCGGACCTGTTGGACCTGTTGTGCAGCATGAAGATTCAGCTGTTGCTGCTGATGTAGTTTCAGTTGGAACACAACAAAGTGAAATATCGTCACGTGGTCCTGCGCTTTCAAATTCCGAATCTTCTTTTGTATAAAAGATTTCCCATGCATTCCCATCAGGATCATAAACCCAAACTTTGTCTTGCACGGCATAACAACATGTTGTGTTCATTTCATCAATTAGAAGCAAACCTGATTGGCGGAGCCTCTCTCCAATCGCTAGTACATCTTTAGTATCATTCACTTGAAACCCCAAATGGTTAAGAACCCCATTTTTTTCAAATGAACGAACATTTAAAGAAAAGTGTAACGCTGGATCTTCAAGTTCAAACTTGGCATAATTCTCTTTAATTTTAGTCGGCTCTGTTCCGAAAAAAGCTTTATAAAAATCCAGGGATTTCTGGAGATCACTACAGTTTACTGCTACATGCATTCTTTTTATCATGGTCAGTTTCCCTCTTTCACAAACCGCGCTATACGGTTTTTAATGGAATCTCTAACTTCACGAAATTTAGCCATTACTTCTAATTCTGTACCCGTTGCTTTTGCCGGATCTTCAAATCCCCAGTGCCACCGCTCTGCTTTATCATTACGTACGACCGGGCAATTATCGTTTGCATGGCCGCAAAGCGTAATGATGTAATCGGCTTCTTGAAGGATTTCAGGGTCGATTACATCTGATGTGTGATTTGTAATATCAACGTCAGCCTCATCCATAACTTGCACTGCTCGAGGGTTAAGTCCATGTGCTTCCAGTCCTGCACTTTTTACTTCATATTTGTCACTACCCAACGCTTTCAGAAACCCGTCTGCCATTTGGCTTCTGCAGGAGTTTCCTGTACAAAGAAAATACACCAGTTTCTTTTCCATTTGCTATCAATTCTCCTATTCATGTAATTGTTTATATGTCAGTGAAGCAGCAATAGCACCAAAAACAGTTGCCACTAAATACACCCATAAATGTTGCGTTACGCCTGAAATGATAGCCGGTCCCAACGACCGTGCTGGATTCATGGAGGCTCCGCTTATGGGACCAGCAAACATTGCCATGAGTCCAACTGTACCTCCAATTGCAATACCAGCAAAGCTTTTGACTGCTTTACCGTGTACGGCCGATCCTAAAATGACCATCATTAGAACATACGTTAGAATGAACTCAAGAATAAACGATTGTCCTTCTGTTGAATTTGGCAACGTTGCACCTAGATTCGCAATATTGCCAAATAGCAAACGAAGTGTGTAACTCGCGGCAGTCGCTGCGGTAAACTGTATGGCGATATAATATAGGCTATTTCGTGCCGTCATATCACCACGCACCATAAAACCGATTGTTACCGCGGGATTAAAATGAGCACCTGAAATATGCCCAAACGTATATATGAGAGCCATAACGACCAATCCAAAGGTCATGGCAACCCCAACATGCGTAATGCTCTTAGTGATGTCGTCAATAATGATTGCACCTGGGCCGGCAAAGACCAAAAAATAAGTACCAATAAATTCTGCAAGTAACCTCTTCTTCATTTTCACTCCTAGTATAAATCAAATAATTTTGATTTATAGTTCAAAAAAATTTAGCAGCAATCGCTACTATCATTCCGGGCAGGTTTAAAAATGCAGCACAACTGCTCAGATAGGATTCTACTTACTTCTGTTTGATTAATCTCGTAATAGCTCCAGGTGCCGCGCGTTTCCTTCGTAATCATTCCTGCATCCAACAGAATTTTCAAATGATATGAGAGTTTAGACTGTGGCATATCGACGATCTCTGTAAGGTCGCAGACGCAGGTGTTTCCACGTTGCGTAAGCTCATACATGATCTGCAATCGCTTTTCATCAGCAAGTGCTTTAAATTTGGACTCATACTCTTTTAAGGATACGTTTGGCTCATTGACTTGCTTAAGTGGTATTTCTTTAATCATTGGGTCTCCACCCTTCTTCATACTTTAGCAGCAGTCGCAGCAAACTGCTTGAGTTTGTATATGTGTTGAAGTAGTATTAACTACAGCTTTAAACTTTGAAATCATAGTCTTGAATAATTGAATCTGATCCCTTCCACAATTTTCTTGCCATGCAACAGCTGCAGCTTTTTCGATTTCTTCTTTACGCTGAAGCATCTCGCTTTCCATCGAGTAAATGTTCAAATTCATTGTAATTCCTCCCGTCCATTTAATCAAGTTTTTTTGATTTAATTTGCAACCTAAATTTACCACTAATAAAAAGTGGTGTCAATATATTGATCAAAAAAAATTGATTTTATCGCAATATCTTTTCTTGATCAAATACTAAGTTGTGTAATTTCGCAGATTTTTTCTTCCTTCACGATTATTTCAATATTCCGCTAAATGAAAAAGCAGCCTATCTTTTGGCCGGCTACCGCTGTCTTTGCTCACTAAAAGAACTATGTACTGGAAGTTTTTCCGAATTATCATCGGTTGATTGATCTCATACTTTTGGCGTATTTTATCATCTCAACTTCATCTAATTTAAACGCTACCATTCTACAAATGGTGTTACCTTGTATCCACACAAGACTGCCACCTTCTTGATCTTTCGCAGGAGAAGCCCATTTTGCGAAGTAACCTTTATTCCCATTAATGTCGACGATCATTGCCTCATCAGATTCTATACCACCAATTCCATCGACGAGTGAATTTGATTCAAGAATCGATAACATTATATCCTCATTTTTTACATAGTGGATTCCGAGAACCTGAGGGTCATTTTCACTATTCTTCGAATACGGATTTACAATTAGCTTCCAATCTTTATCCGAAATTTGTGGAACTAATACTTCAAAAGGCATTTTCCCTTTTACATCATCAATGGTTATATTTGGTTTAGAAGCATTTGCTGATTGAATGGATACTATTATCCCAATGGAAAGAATTAGAATGAACATCAATATTCTTTTCATTTACTCACCTCACCCATAATTTCTCTCAAATGGGTGAGTTTTAATATTATTACCATATCTTGGTATCGCACTCCCGTTACTTGAATGAAAAAGGGAGCAGCTGCCGGCCGCGGCGATCTACTCCCTGATTGTTGAACTATCGTTCCTCGTTAGCGCAACGACTTACTCTGTTGAATTTCGTGTTCCTCAACATAAAGCGGCATCAGAGAAGGCGAATCGTACCTTATCGCGGCCTTTAAACGACAAAATGGTGCCGATAGCCATAGCCCCATAGCTGCAACGAAATAATGAGCCTAATCCGACAGTGCTCGCATGATGTTGGATTTCGCCTCTGCCGCAATCGCTTCATTCCCGTCATCGACCGCTTGCATCAAGATCAGTACGGGGATGTAAACCGCGATCAACCGCGCCAGCAGCTTCGTTTCTTCGTCCGCTCCTCCGTAAGTTTCAAAAAACTCGCCACGAGCGTAAGGTGGTAAAAAGCTGTAAGCAACGCTCAAATCGCAAGCCGGATGGCCTACGCTCAGATCGCCCCAATCAATGATGCCGGAAACGATCCCGTTCTCATTCACAAGCATATTTTTGAAATGAAGATCGCCATGTAGCAGTGCATTCACCGCTTCGACACGGTCCGTTTGCAGCCTGCTAATATACGCTTCGATCACACCGGACTCCTCCGGCGACAGGTGTTCAACCACCTTCGATAGAAAGCCCTCCAGTTTCACTTTGCGCGATGCTATGTCCGTCAAGCTTCGATGATCTTGCTGAACTCCGCACTTCAGCGCCGCCTGCACCGGAAACTCATGCAATCTCCGCAAAAATTTCGCCAGCGTCTCTGCCGATAAAGCCCGGCGTTCTTCCGTCAAACCGATGGGGAAATCTCCTGGCAAGTAGGCATAGCCAAGAAATGGTGCCGGGTATTCGTCACTTGCTTCGCCATAGAACAACGGTTTCGGATAGGGAATGGTCATATATGCCTCCAGCTTCGGTAGCAGCTTCCCTTCCATACGAATCGAGCCAACTGCAATCGTTCTTCTTGGAAACCGGAACACGTACTCGTCACCGATGAGAAAAACCGTATTGTCCCAGCCCCAGCCCAGTCGCTTCACTTGCTTCGATGACAGCTGAGGGAATTGTCTGCCGATCAGCGTCCGCGCCTGCTCTTCGTTAACCTCCCACTCCGCATCCCATACATTCGTTCCTCCCATGAAAAGTCTGCCTCCTCGTTCCTTACTTTATTTAGACGTTTACATTCCCTGGAAGTTACGCATAACTCCGCATCATAATTTCGACTGCTTCTTTTGTTTCCGGGGAATTAATGTCCATCAACAGTAAGAATAATCCTGATCTCAACAACAACAGCCTGCTTACCACCAAGATGGCGGGAGCAGGCTACATCCTATTCATCATGTCATGCTTATCTTAGTGGCAATAGGGTGATGGGCTCAGCTTTACTCAATTGACTCTCGAGTGCACGAATATCCTCCTTACTTAAAGGAGTCACGAGCGCAAGTTCCTTCTCCTTCGCTGTTTCTAGCTGCTCACGAGCCTCTTGTGTCCGACCCAACTTTTGAAGCGTTTGTGCGTAGAAATAATAGGACTCCGCGTGTTTAGGCGTTTTTGCAACCACTTTGGCATACATCTCCGCTGCTTCCTCAAGACGTCCAAGCATGTAGTAATTCTGCGCCAAATTATCCATAATAGTTAGATCACTATCGTTATAACTATACGCCTCTAAATTGTAGGCAAGCGCTGCTTCTAAGTCTCCATGCAAAATTTGAAAATACCCATAATTCCCAAATACCAGCGTATTGTTAACCTCGTTCGCTTGTTCTTGCAAAATTTGCAGAGCTTCGTCTCTTTTACCTTGCAGCCAATATACCGTTGCCAGATTGAGCTTCGCCTGCATACGGATCTCCGTTGTTTTGGCGGATTGCAGAACCTCATCGAACATTTGCTCAGCCTTGGAAAGATCGCCTGTCTTCATTAGCAAATAGCCATATCCAATCTGATGCTTCGGCAAAAAAGCTTTCGAGACATATGCCTTTTCCATCCATATGAGCGCCTTCTCACGATCACCCTTCATATAGGCCAAATTGCCCCTCTGCGCATAGAAGCCAGATCGATTTGCATAAATAAAATAACCTAGAATCGCCACAATCGCAGCAACCCCCACGAGCCAATTCACCTTAAATCCAATGACAATTACAATAATGACGAGAGCCAGTTTAAGAAAGCTTTTCAGAATCGGCGGCATACTTACTAATCTCCTTTGTGTACGCTATTAGATTAGTATTATTGTACCAAAAAATTATTCGCTTCTCATAGTTTTGTGGTAAAGTTAGTTTCCTTCGCCGCCGCACTACTTACTTGGATGCGTTTTCACTAGATTTGGTCTATTAAACTGTTTCAAATGCCTGTGTCAAGTTCTACAAACGCAAAATATGCTACTGTATTACTTTATATGAAGGTGGTTGATGATCATTGAAGTGTAGCAGATTGAAGAGTAGCAGTAGTCCAACTGTCAATCGTGTTCGCCACATTATGTCCGGTGTTACGTCTGCCAATCGGGGACATCGACATCTGTTCCTGAACTCTTCAGACGTCGTCGTGCTAGTTCCCGGTTCGCACTTTCACACGTTTCACGGGGTGACTACAACGCAAAATGGACATCGGCATACGTACTCTGGTCGAACAGGCCTGTCCATCAACGGTGTTGGTCCACATGGTGGCGGTCCGAATCACTTTCACCGCTTCACGATAGTATTTACAGAAGCAAACGGGCACACTCATACCGTATCAGGTACAACTACCAAAAACAGATTTATCCCGAACAGTTCACCCAATTCAATTTTGTGACACGAATCAACAGGCAACCAATTCAGTTCGTATTAAGACAGGGAGCAGCACAGTGATGTCTGCTCCTTTTTTGTTATGCTATCGTCGCCAAATTTAAAGCGGAGATTTTTGATCTCCGCTTTTACATTCAAATTATAACAACTGATTTCTAAATTACTCGCTGTATGGTGTTATCCAAATTTTATAGCTCAACTTTCCATCCACTATATCTGAAGAAGTATTAACATTAATTCTTATGCCCTTCCCGTATTGCATGCTAGAATGTTACGCAGCTACGTCTCTCTTCGTAAACACAAGCCACGCGGTTAGATTGAATAGAATGAAATAAATGCTCAACATGAGAATTGAAAAATTCATCGTCATCCCCTGCTGAAACGGACGTCCATTAAGATATTGCGATAAGTCAATATTGGCGAACAGCACGTATTTACTCCACGCGTAAGGCTGCAGAAGCTCCATAAAGATCATGCCCGCGAAGAGAGCGAAGATCGAGAAGCCAATCGCCATAATGCTGCTGCGGAAAGCTGTGGAGATCATGAAGGCCATCGTGACAAAAATGACGGTCGATACGCAGTTCAGCAGATATGTCTTCCATAGGTTCCCAAACATATTACTCTCAA
This sequence comes from Paenibacillus oryzisoli, assembly GCF_050467285.1. Classification (GTDB taxonomy): domain Bacteria; phylum Bacillota; class Bacilli; order Paenibacillales; family NBRC-103111; genus Paenibacillus_E; species Paenibacillus_E oryzisoli_A. The sequence goes on from NZ_JBCMUN010000009.1 coordinate 194,404, forward strand.
CGATGATGCCAGCATCATTCATGCTTACCAGCGGCATGTTCCAGTGCTCAAACTGATAGAGCAGCCCGTTCAATAGAACGGAAACGATAAATAGGATGACGAGCAGGAGCAAACCAAATATAATCATCGATAAATATTTCGATACTAAAATTTTAGTACGGTTCGCAGGCCTTATCAGCAGCAGCTTGATCGTCCCCGTCGTGAATTCCCCAGCCAAGCTATCCCCCGCTACGATGACGGTGAACAACGTGATTAAGATAATTAACTCCGCCGAAGTATCAATACCGTTCCACATCGTCCCGCCTTCCGGGTGAATATTATGTTCCAGGTGGTAATCGAATATGGCTAATCTCTCTTGAATGTACGCTCGATTCTCCTCACTCAGTTTCGGCTCATTTAGCCTTTCGGTGAGCTCCTGTTTCTGCTCAACCACGTGATTCCGCCATGCATCCGTTTCTCCCGATTTATCATCGTAATACCAATCCATGAAACTGCCAAGGAATACAATTGCAATCATAATGGCGACCATGAGCCATGTACGTACTCGCCGATATAGCTTCATATTTTCGTTCAGAATTAAATTAACCAACTTGTTCACCTCCCGTCATTTCCAAGAACCGATCTTCCAGCGATTGTCGAACCACTTGAACCCCAAAGATGCGCACATCCTGACGCATGAGATGAGCTAGAATGTCAGGTATATAATCCCGCTCGGTCACGAGTTCCACACCCTCCGGAACGACTTTCACCTCTTTTATGCCAGTCATCCCCGCGATAGCTGCATGAGCCCGTTCAGACGGCGAAGCTTCGATCAGATACGTTTGCGTTCCATCCTTCGATTCTTGCATGAAATCTTGGATCGTCTTCACATCGACAAGTTTCCCCTGCTGAAGGATCGCCACGCGGTCACACATTAGCTCCATTTCGCTCAGCAAATGGCTGGACACGATCACCGTGATGCCTTCAGTTCGCGTCAAATACCGCAAGTAATCGCGGAGTTCACGAATCCCCGCAGGGTCCAAACCATTCGTAGGCTCATCCAAAATGAGCAGTGACGGCCTGTGGAGCAACGCTTGCGCCACACCCAATCGCTGACGCATACCCAGCGAGTACTTCTTCACTTTGTCATGAATCCGCTTCTCCAGCCTTACCAACTTGACGACTTCGTCGATCCGCTCCTTCGTCACCCCTGGCACCATGCGTGCATAATGAACTAAGTTGTGATAACCGCTCAAGTACTTGTACATCTCAGGGTTCTCGACAATGGCACCAACATGGCGAATAGCCTGCTCGAATTCATTTGAAATGTTCTTTCCTTTAATTACAATTTCACCCTGTGTAATAGACATTAAGCCAACCATTATGCGGATGGTTGTCGTCTTTCCAGCGCCGTTAGGCCCCAGGAATCCGAATATTTCGCCTTTCGGCACGTCGAAAGTCAAATTATCAATGACTTTGGTACGGCCAATTCGCTTCGTAACACCGCGCAGACTTACGATAGGCTCATTACTCATACGTCTTCTCCTTTTCCCATTTGTTCATTATTTGCCTTGAACGATCAAGTCGCCTGACTTCATCCTGATGTCTACTTTTCTTGTTCCTTTGCCCACGATGCCGCTCATGTGGGTTTCATATTCGCTGTCCTTCACATTTTGAATGGGCAGCGGAAGCAGTGTCTGAATGCGTCCCCCACTTACCGCAGCATCCAGCGTATACCCCTCATCCTTCGGTAAAATGAAGGTCATATTGCCGCCTGCTTTCGACACAATTTGGGTATCTCCCTGCATATGATCGAATTGCATATCGGTACCGCGACCATTCACATCCACGAAGCCCTTTATTTCCCGGAAATAAACCGATCCATATTGCGTTTTCCCAGTAACTTTACCCGTAATGTCCGTTAAATACGTAGTACTCGATTGGTTATCCAACACCAAATTCCCTTGGGTATGGTCCATATTCACTTTACTAGAGCGGCTAACTAGATCCACATTGCCCGTGATATCGGCGATATAAAGGGTGCCGTATGTGGATTTCACCGATAGCTCTCCCTTTACATCCACGATTTCCATAAGGCCGCTTACGGAGGAAGCCGACACATTCCCACTCACGCCGCTGATTCGTACAGTCCCATCTTCATTCTGAATCACCGCTTTCATACCATCAGGCAGAGAGAGCACATAATCAACGGATACATAATCTGGATCGATAGACTTGCCATTCGCCTTCGTCATAAGGGAAAGTTGTCCATTCTGAATGTTCTCTTCTACTTTGACCGCTTCTCGTCGGCGATTAGCTGCCTCTGAATTCGCCCCTGTTGCGGTTATCGTATAGTCCAACCGGATGTTGGAGGAATCTGAACGCATCAGCGTTACTTTGCCTCTACGACTCGCAAGCAGCACTTCTTGGATGTCTTTCTTCGCGATCTCCGATTGAAGCTGAGCGGTTACGGTAAAGGCGCGATTAGCCCCGCTAATCTCTTTCATCTTTTGTTCATTCACAAATTGCTTACCAAAGCGTTCAAAGATGTCTTCCTCGAAGAACGTAATATCAAAGACGGAGAGCAAGAATAGAAACGCAACCGAGGCGAGAAGAACACTCCTTTTTTGGCTGACAAACATCCTCACACCTCCACTTCTTTCTCAAAAATAAACCCATTTAGCGCCGTTAAACCAACGCAAAGCAGAGAAATTCCTATAATTGCACCCGAGTGTAAGAAAACCACATCAGATGATGCCTGTCCGCCAATCCCCATTTCTGGCATCCAAGCCAGAAGAGCAGCTAGCAAAGGGCTAATCCGCAGAACTAGCCATAGGATACCGAGAAATGCGATTAGCATCACAATCCATTTAAATTTAGCGACAAGCTGGCCGCATAGATAGGTAAACTGCACCAAGATTAGCAGCAACAGGAGGGTTAGAAGTCCCATCCAAAAGAAGTTCCCCGCAATAGTAAGCAGGTTAGGCATAATCGAAGACCAATCCTCGCTTACGGTTAACTCTCCCCACTGGGTCCGGAGCAGCAGAATGGCATAGCTAGCCGCGATCCATACACAGGATAGAATAAGCAGCGTCATAACCGCCGCCAGCTTTACTGTCAGCACCTTCCACCCTCGAATCGGCAACGAAAGGAGAAGATAAATGGAGTTCGATTTCCACTCCGTATAGAGTTGATAGTAGCCCGTACCCAAAGCTATCGCAGCTAGAAATAGATAGGGCATCATGAGTGCTAGCACCATGGTGACATCCATGTCGATGACGGCACTTTTAAAGAGAACAATCAGATGCATAAGTAGAACTGCCACCGCAAAAATGCCATATAGGGGGAGTATACTCTTTACTTCTTTTCTAAATAGATTCCAAGCGGCCATCTACCCGTACACCTTCTCCCATATGTTTTCTAACGAACAACCGTATGTCGCGCGCAAATTTTCAGTGGAGTCAAATATCGTAATCTGGCCATTCTGTAGAAAAATGACATCGTCAAACATCGGTTCCGATTCATTCACCGAATGGGTAGACAGTACGATCGTCTGCTCCTCGGACTGGAACTCGCTAATAATGGAACGAATGATTTTTGCCCGTGACGAAGGATCAATGCCGGAGAACGGCTCGTCTAGCAGCACAAGCGGAACCTTACGAGACAAAGCAGCGATCAGCTTTAACCTAGCTCGCATCCCCTTCGAGAGATTTCGAACCTTCTGGTTTTCGTCCAACTCCATCTTAAGAAGCAATGCTACTGCCTTCTCTTCCTCCCAATCGGTATAAAATCCAGCGATAAAACGCAATGTTTCCTTCACCGTCATCCACCCGTAGAGATGGTCAATTTCAGGTAAGTATGCCACATGCTGCTTATTGTGCACATCAGGCTTTCTGCCGCCTATGAGAATGCTGCCTGAAGTCGGATAAATTAAACCGGCCAGCATCTTGAGCAAGGTTGATTTGCCGCTGCCATTTGGCCCCAGCAAGCCAACAATCGTGCCCTTTCGGATCTGAAGATCAATCCCTCTTACGGCTTGTTTTAATAAATATTTCTTATGTATAGCCTTCAATTCGATCATATACGGATTCTCTGAATTGGACACGATTTATCCCTCCTTGTTTAACGTATCACGGAGCATATGCGCCATTTCTTCCGGCTCAATGCCCAGACCGCGCATGTCTTCAATAAATTGCTGAACCGCGGCTTGCGCCATTTCGGAACGAATTGATTGCAAGATTGCAGGATCATTCTTGATAAAAGTACCCTGTCCTCGCAATGTCTCCGTCAATCCTTCTCGTTCCATCTCTTGGTAAGCCCGCATTACCGTGTTCGGATTCACTTGTAAAAGTTGCGCTTGTTCCTTGTGAGATGGAATTTTGTCCCCAGGCTTTAGCTCGCCTCTGGCTAGCGCTTTCTTGACCTCATCGACCATCTGCAAGTAAATCGGTTTCGGGCTGTTAAAATTAAGCTGCACGGTCCTACCCTCCTCTGCACCGCAAAACAGTACACTAGTGAACTAGTGTACTGTTAGAATATTTCTATTTTCTCAGATTGTCAATCCTGAATTTCACAAATAACGCTTGAATATGATTCTGTCGGGAATGGGATCAAGTTCTTGTCATTAGGTTTTGACAAGAACTTGATCCTATAAAATAAAAAAAACCGCGATTTACGCGGCATTAATGAAAGTAATTTATTCCTAGGACTATGTTCTTGGATAACATTTGCTGAAGCGTCATAAATATCATCCTTATGGAATACCACTTCCGATGATGTGGAAGGGCGAAACAGGGGCTCAGGTTTATGAAAAATGCTCATTTCAGTATGAAATGTATTTTTTTGTTGAATACTATACTATTAAGTTGATATTGTGATCAAAAGAAGGAGCATAGAATGAAATATTTCTGGACCAATACAATTTGGTATATAATTTTAGGAATTGTCTCTATTATTGAACTAACTTTTGGGATAATTAACAACAAAAGAAAAAAGATTTTATTGGGTTTGTTTATTAGTATTGTGGGAGCAACTGTTATGTGTGAAATCATTATCATGGCTGACTTTAAGTCTTATTCATACTACCCAAAGATTTTACCAGAATCATGGCAACATTTTAAGCTTCCTCATGCTGAATATTATTGGCACAATGAATCGATTATTGGTAATTATTTTTCACAGGTGTCTGTATCAGCAACAGCTATTTTGCTAGCAGCTCGTAATCTAAAGTTTTATTGGTATGTAATTAGTACCATTCTATACTGCCTAGTAGAAGAGTTGTTTTTATTTTTAGGTATTTATAGTCATAATTGGTACCGGACATGGATGACATTTGTTGGTCTTATCATTCTTTTTGGTTTAACAAAATTAATATATATGAAAAGCCTAAAAGGAAACGGCCGAGTTTTGAATTTTATTTATATTTTGTTTGGATTATTGGGTATAAATTGGTTCACATCACCTGGCTGGTTCATGTATTTGTTTGGAGTTCAGACGTTAACAGCCAATTGGTTTTCGACCCCTTCCGCCAATGCAGCTTCGATGTATGCCGGTTTAACATTTTTACAGGGAATTACTGCAATGACCACATATTTTTTAAAGCCTAAGTGGTGGTGGTATATTATTGTATCAGGTTTTCTCTTCTTGCAACATTATCTGTTATATATATTTAATTTAAACGTCTTTAAGTATTGGTGGGGGTTTGGTGTGTTTTCTACTACATGGATTTTGGGAACATGGTTGCAAATCTATATTTTGGATAAACTTTATGATGGCACCAGCAATAAGAGTTTCAGGTAAGCGAAATGGAACAGGTAGCAAATCTCCTTATTAGAGTAGCTAATACTTTAGATTCAAGCCCATCTTCTTGAATAATTGTGCTAAGTCAGATACTGCTACTTTTCCTTTTTTGACCGGACCGTCTTGCTAGCTCGCATCCCCTTCGAGAGATTCCACACCTTCTCGTTTTCGTCCAATGCCTCCGTCAACCCCTCCCGTTCCATCTCTTGGTAAGCCCGCATTACCGTGCTACTTCCGAACTCGACGCGGGAGACTGCTTTGGAGTGACGATCTCTGTTTGAAGCAGATGCTTTCATGGACTTGTTTTCCTGCGCCAGACTTTCGATTCGACGACTTCATATCCGTGAATAAACAAGTTCAAATATTTCAGCGCCTTTGTAGAACGTAAGAATAACTGATTTACAAGTATAGCGGTTATGATGCCAATCCCTGCACCACCGATGACATCAGATGGATAGTGTACGCCAGTCCAAATTCTCGAGAAAGCAATACACGCAGCTAGAATGAGCCATACATAACCAGCTTTCCTTCGGAAGATCCATATTGATGCGGCGATAACAAAGGCTGCGGTTGCATGATCACTTGGGAATGAAGCATTCGCTGGATGTGGAATCAATTGCAAAACAGAATGTGTAACAAAGGGGCGATCTCTATAGAAAAAAACACCCAATACACCGCTGACTGCTAACGCGATGGATGCGGATAATAATGATTGTGCAACCATACGACGATGCTTTTCTTGTCTTGTAAACCAGTACACAACAACACCGACATAAAATACATACTCTGCTTTTGAAGCCAGGATCTTCATGAGTGGATTTAATATGGAAATGTTATTTCCTAAATCGTTAATCAGTTGAAACACACGATAGTCTACCTCAGTGAAGCTCATCCTCATCATCCTTTTCGTTAATGTGAATGCTCCTAAACGAGCATTCACATGTACTTTACAAGGTGAAGATGAGAAGCACATGAGAATTAATAAGATGAGCGCCCTCATTTCTGCTATAAGAAAATTATTAATATTGTTAAATACATGGATTCCACGTCAATTTACCCACCCCATTTCTTTATCGCTACATATCATAAATCAGACAATTTGATTATGGAGAGATGAGAGAATGACAACCCCCATTGACGTGATAATCCCCGCGATTGAGAAAGATTTAGGTACCCTTCCCCATGTTATTGATGCCGTTAGAAAATTTGTGAAGCACCCAATCCGAGAAATCATTATCGTGGCTCCGCGGACCGGGCGTATGCTTGATCTTTGTTCACGAAAGAAGTGTAGATTCGTTCACGAAGATACCGTGCTGCCTATAACGAAGAAAAATATTCATTATCAAGGAAAAACATGGAATCGGTCTGGATGGCTTTATCAACAGCTGCTAAAAATGAACGGCGATACATTAGGCAGTTCAAAGTACTATTTGGTCATTGATGCTGACACGATACTCATCCGACCGCACGTCTTTAAAATAGGGAACAAGACGGTGTTTTACTGTAGAAACTGGAGTCAAGGCGAATACTTCCATACGTATAAAAAATTAATGGGAAAAAGCCGCTCGTCTCGCTTGTCTTTCGTGACTCACTACATGTTATTTGAAAAATCGAAAATTAAACAGTTGAAGCAAGAAATTGAGCTTAGACATAACAGAAGCTGGTATTCAGCAATTATCAAAAGCATGAATACTTCCAAGCAATTTGCCTTCTCGGAATTTGAGACATATGGCAATTTTCTTTATTCAACAAGGCCTGAGAAGATGATCTTAAGACCTGCATTGAATAAGAGCTTGAATATGAGCGGTCCCTATGTATCTCCGCTCAAAATGTCTGCCTTGAAAAAACAATATAGGTCTATTTCTTTTCACAAACGGAAAGGTTACGTTAAAACCATCAAGAAGATTCACCGTAATTAGATCTAAGAAATAGGGTGAGGTTCCCCGAGGAGGAGTATGTAACTTGCGTATTGTACTATTGTGCGGGGGCTCTGGAAAAAGGCTATGGCCATTATCCAATGAGATACGCTCCAAGGTATTTCTTAAGCTTTTGAAATCCGAAGATGGGGTCATCGAATCCATGATGGAGCGGATATGCAGACAACTGGAAGAGGTCGGACTGTTGCAATCCACCTATATAGTCACTCATCACACTCAAGTGGAAATAACACGTACCTATGTAGGAGAACACATTCCAATTATTGCGGAACCTTATAAACGAGGAACATTCACTGCTGTCGCATTAGCTGTCAGTTATCTTAATGAAAACATACAGATGGATCCAGAAGAAACGGTTTGCATTCTTCCCGTAGACACCTACGTAGATACCGCTTTTTTTCGTCTCCTCCACCAATTTCCCGAAGTTCTATCTCGATCTCATGCAGACCTCGCCCTCCTGGGAACGAAACCTAATACCCCCTCTGATCAGTTTGGTTATATTGTTCCAATTCTACCGAAGGCGCATCCTGAGTATGCTTTCGTCAGTCAGTTTATTGAAAAACCTAATGTTCAAACAGCCAGTCGTTTACTTGAGCAACACGCTTTGTGGAATTGCGGTATTTTTGCATTTCCCTTAAAGTTCATGCTTACTTATTTGAAAAACAATGGATATCCTACCCAAGTTGAACCATGGCTCGCTAAATACGAAGAACTTGCAGTTCTAAGCTTCGATCGAGAAGTCGTCGAGCATACACAGCCAATTGTTGTCATGGACTTTGAAGGTTTCTGGAGTGATCTGGGGAGTTGGGCATCGCTCAGCAGTCGTTTCGAGGATCAAGTGATCGGCTCAGGACGAATAGCTGACGATGCTGGTAATTCCCATCTAATCAACGAACTTCCTTATCCTATTGAAATAATAGGCGTTCCAGATCTTATTGTAGCTGCTAACTCTGACGGAATTCTAATCTCCAATAAGGATAAAGCTGATCGAATCAAGGAAATACTTGGCTCAACAACTCAGATGCCCATGTATGAAGAGAAAAGATGGGGTTCCATTCGAGTCATCGATTATTGGAAAAATGAAGATGGCATGGAGATTATGATTAAGAAAGTGACGCTTACACAAGGAAACAATACAAGCTATCATCAACATCACAAATGCCAAGAAATCGTGACCATTTTGTCAGGAAGTGCGGAAATCCTCATAGAGGATAGGCTTCACAAGCTTCAAGCCGGCGAAGCTTTACAGATTCCAATTGGAATCAAACATGGGATTAAGGCAGTTACTCCTCTTCAGTTAATGGAAGTGCAAATGGGAGAAGAACTTGCAAAAAAAGATACCACTCGTTTTGTAATGCACTGGTAGTCTAGTCTTAAAATGGCGTAGAAGCATACGTTGGTGACGCTTAGCTGCGACACTAATGTATGCTTCTTTATTTCTACAGCCCCCTGAAAACAGGTGTACCCGAAGAATACTATGGGGACCCGTCTTCCGCCTCCATGCCGGACCCTTTCTTACAATAAAGGAGGAAATGAACTATGTTTAAACAGTTTGATAAGTTTTTTGGCATCGATTTGGGCACATCAAACACCGTCATTTACGAACGAGGCAAAGGAATTGTGCTTAATGAGCCTTCCGTAATCGCCTTCCACCAAGGGACGTCAGAATTGCTCGCTGCAGGCTTTGAGGCGCAAGCCATGATCGGCCGTTCTCCGGAATATGTAGATATTACGTACCCACTGCAAAATGGTGTTATCGCCAATTTTGATAGGACGAGTGTCATGCTGCAATATTTTATTAAAAAAATTCAAGGCAGACCCTCTTTTTTACGAAGCTCTCAGATTTACATATCGGTGCCGTGCGGCATCACCAATGTTCAAAAACGGGCAATTGAAGAAACCATTGTCCATAAAGGAGCTCGAAAAGCGATTGCGGTTGAGGAACCGATCGCTGCTGCCCTTGGCGCGGGTCTTCGCCTGGACGAGCCGATCGGACACTTGGTGCTTGATATCGGTGGAGGCACTTCGCAAGTTGCGATTCTATCATTGGGAGGCGTTGTTGCCAGCCACACGATTAATCGTGCCGGTTTGTCAATTGATCGGGATATTCGCGATTACGTGAAACGAACCTATAATCTGGAAATCGGGGAACGCACCGCGGAGCACATTAAGATGGAAATCGGAACAGCAACCGATTCAAGCGTAGTGCGAACGCTGGACATTCGCGGACGGGATTTGGTTGACGGCTTGCCGCGATCCATCCGCCTCAAGTCGAGTGAGATTTTCACAGTTATCAATGATTTCTTGGAAACCCTGATTGAAGCGATTCGAGCGACGCTGGAGCGAGTTCCCCCTGAGCTGGCGGGCGATGTCATTGAGCAAGGTATCTTGCTCTGCGGCGGCGGTGCCTTAATTGAAGGAATCGACGAGCGCATCCGTATGGAAACTGGTGTTGCGGTACATATTGCCGATCATCCGCTAGAGTGCACAGCGATGGGCACCGGGATGATGCTGGACGGCAGTCGCAGCAAAAGCTGGTCCTCGCCGTCTAACGAGAAACCGCAAGAAGAAATAGCAATGTAGCATGAACAAAGTCAACCCGGTGCATGTAATGCACCGGGTTCTGTTCTTCTCTTTGATTTTATAAAAAGGCATGTATTAAAAAGAGAACAGCAAACGCAAGTCCTGATCTTAAATGCCACTTCCGATCAAGTCTTTGATACCTGAGCAAACCTGAGACTGGAACCGGAAGAAGTACGAGCAAGGCAAGTAACCCGCTAATATTATTAAAATCTAACTTAAAACCATACATAAAAACAGCAACTGCATGCAGAACGATAAATGCTATTGCGATGATCGCTAGAGGTGTGTGTAGCCTCCGAGCAAGTCGCAGTAAAGCGGAAAGCCATTTTTTCACATTACTTAAATTGCCCCATATACGCTGTCTTATAACAAATAGAAGAACGTAATAAGCTAATACAACAAATAAAGCAACTCTTGCATAAGAACCGAAATCTTTAAATGTATGCTCAAAATGTTTACTATGAATTGTTGCAGTAGGAGTTTGTACTAACCCTTTTAGCTGCCAAAATAAGAATAAAACGGCGACTACAAGCGCTATGATTACCCCGATTTGCTCTTTTTTAGGTATCCATTCCCGTCTAGACCTTCGAACTTCTTTTTCCATTCTATTCAATATGTTTGCCTCCATCAGAATACGAATATTTCCATAGATGTCTAAACTTCATTGTTTCAAAACTTTTGTCCTAACTACTTTTACTGGTTGCTTTAAGAGGAGCTGCTTTTCGTCTTAACACATAAAATAGATTTCCAACAAGCAATCCGATAAATAAATACATCAAGCCGCCGAAAATGCCATATATGACTACTCCGATTACTGAGCATATGAGGCCAAAAATGTATTGATCTTTGTCTTTCGCAGGTGTTGTTGGCGGATCCGTGAGCATGAAGAGCGCAAAGAATAGGGTTGCATTTATAAATGGCGAGCGTAAAGCATCACTAGCATCTCCAATATGAAGGAATCCCATTACCAAAAGAAGCAAAAAAGTGGTGCCAAGATAAGAAAAGACCATAGGGAATTTATTCACACGGTTCACAGTTATATATCCACCGATTAATAGCAAGATGGTTGTCCAAGCAGGAAGATCCCCAAAAGCGCCCCACCAGCTTTGTCCTGTTTGAAATAAAAGAATTGAGGCTAGTAATCCAAAAGCAGCTGGATTAAATATGGGTTTCATCTTATACGTAAGCAAGTATTTGGATGTAATTGCGATAAGGGCTGTCGCTGATACAATATACCACGAAGTGCTTGTGCTCAAAATCAATGCGATAATCAATCCGGTTATGATTGCACCATCAGGAAAAACCCTTTTCTTTTTCTTTTTATCTACAATAGAATATAAGTAGTCAGCGGTGAAGGAAAAACCAACTGCAATGACAATATTTAAAATTCCTCTGAAATTCAATGAATAAACAGCGGCTATACAAAGAAAGGCTATCAAGATGATCATGACGTATCTTTTCGGAGTTCGGAGCCATGGATTACTGGACACTTAGTCTCCCCCTATTCGATTCAATTGCAATTTTTGATCTATTAGAATCCCTTTTAGATTCACTTGTTCTAATAATGCTTTTCCTTGTATCTTATCCATTAAAAATACTGCTGTAGAAAATGCATCGGCCATCAATGCGTATCTAGCGATAACACTGCTGCTAACCCATTCAGCAGGGGAACGTTTGCTATTCGGGGTAATGATGTGATGGATATCAGGATATAGAGGACTTCTACGCTCATAACTACCCGTCGTACATACAGCCTCATTTGATACTTCAACCACTTCTATAAATTGATCTTTATATATTGGATGTTGAATCCCGATCTTCCACTTTTCCCCTCTTTCATCTAATCCCCCGGCAAAAAGGTCTCCGCCTGCGTTCACAATAAATCCTGCGAACTCTTTCAATTCATTTGCTGCTAAATCAATTGCAAATCCCTTGGCAACGGCTCCTAAATCGATAACCAGAGGTTTATTGACGTATACTGTGCGCTGTTCATCGTCGAGTGTGATGTCTTGATAAGTGACAGAACTTGTTGCAACGCTATCCACAATCTCCGCTGATAAATAATGTTGATTGAAACCGTAATCCTCCATCGCTTTACCTATCGTTGGATCGAACAAGCCATTCGTAACTTTGGCTAGCTCTAATGCAAATTTTAGTGGCTCAAATAAATAGGGACTAATCTTTACAGCCGTCTGAATCTCTTTCGTCGCCTGCATAACTTCACTGTCTCGGCTAAAGCGGCTGCAGGCTTGCTCCATTTTTCGAAATGCATCAAACGCTCGATCAATAGCGGTTTCAGCTATTTCATTTTGAGACTTATCACTAACGACCTGTATATCAACGACGGTATCCATAAATAACTTCGTTTTCTTCACCATATTTCCACCACTAACTGTTAAGCGCCTGCGCAAGTGCATTTTGCACGGCATCTTTAAATGCTTGTGTACTGTAGGTTGCTCCTGATACATTTGTAACTTGTGCACTTTGGAGATGGACGACCTCTTGCGGTAAATCAACGACATCTCTTTCCGAATAATGCATGCCAAAGTTGCTTATCTCCACATCGATGATCTTATCGTTCTTCAAGGTTACTGCAACTTGAATCTCCCCTCGACGATTGGATCCCGTTCCATAGAAAGTCCCATTTTTATATTTACTTTTGATTTGAATGTCGCTTGTACTCTCCACATGATTTTGATTTACAGTTGAAGGAGCTTGTAAATTCCCTTGCGTTTCGGTGGAATAATATCCAGCTGCGTATATTGCTCCTATCGCTGTTGTACATAACAAGACCCATTTTGTATCCATTTTTGCCATGAAAAAACCTCCTATCACAGAGATCATCTGTATGATGATTATAGGAGGTTAACATTTAAATTTTCTTAAAATGTATGGCGTACGGGAGTAGTTTATTGTTTTTTGGGTAATACAATAAGAAATTCAGTTCCCATAGCTATTTGAGAGTGAACACCAATTGTTCCTTTGTGAGCCGCTACAATCCATTCAGCAATTGAAAGTCCTAGACCAGTTCCACCTTCAGAACGACTGCGACTCTTATCTCCTCGATAAAAACGTTCAAAAATTCTCGGCAGGTCCTCTTCACTGATTCCGCTTCCACTATCCTTAATTACAATCCGAATGGAATTGGATACGTTATGGCAACTGATTTCAATTAATCCTTCAGGTGGTGTGAATTTTAACGCATTATCCAATAAAATAATAAATAGTTGTCGAAGACGTTGCTCGTCCCCCCATATTATACATGGTTCAATGCTAGAATGAATATGAACAAACTTCGTTTCTGCCAATAGCGTGAATTGTTCTGTGATCTCCTGAAGAAGTTGATGCACAGGCACCTCCGTTTTATGAATTTGCATTTGATTCGAGTCGGTTCTAGCCAACGTCAACAAATCTTCCACAAGATGCCCCAACCGTTTGCTCTCCTTCAGAATAAGGGCTATATTCTTACTTTCTTCTTCAACCGTATGCTGTGGATGTTTGAACATAAGCTCAGACCGAGTCTGAATCACGGCAATTGGCGTACGCAGCTCGTGAGATGCATCCGCGACAAATTGCTGTTGCTTATCCCATGACCTGCGAATCGGAATGAGTGAGCGACCTGCCAAATAAAACCCCATGAGAATCGAGAAAAGAATCCCAATAGAACAACCGATTAAAAGGTCAGTTCGAAGGGTTTGAAGCATTCTGTTGGCATCTTCTAAGCTTCTAAGGACTACAACATACGAGACGTGTGGGATTGATCCAGATAGCTCATCAGACCTAACATTGTTAAATCCTAGCATACGATAAGTTCTTTTCCCCACGGTCACACCATGCAAAGAACCATCCTGACTTCTGTTCTTGAGATCCACCGCTTCCTTTTCAGAGAACATATGCTTTGGATATGCATTGAGGAGATGGCCATTTTCATCCCAGAACAAATAAGATGTATTTCGATCAGCATCAGGCTCAGGATGATCCGTCTGGAGCATTTGATCAATGGAGCTTAGTTGCATGGCTTTTACCGTATTCGAGATTGCTTCATCCGCTTGATGCAACAATCGATACTCCATATGCACATATAGGATAATGCCGAAAATAACTAAGAAAAGCATCAACACTACCGAATTTAATAAAACTAATTGGCGCCGCGTTTTACTGAACATGAGGCTCTCCTTTTAGCAAATAACCTACGCCGCGAATGGTCTTTAAAAAGAGGTCTCCTCCATACGGAGCAAGCTTCTTGCGCAAATGATGAACATAAACATCAACGGCGGATGAAGCAGAATCTGAATCGAATCCCCATATCCGCTCAAAAATCTGATCCCTTGACAAAATTTGATCCTTATTTCGAAGAAAAAATTCAAAGAGTTCATATTCCTTTGGTGTTAATTTCAAAGATTGCTCGTCTACGAAAGCATCTCTGAGACTAACTACGAGGACAATTGACCCACACGTCAAGTTGCCATCCAAATCACCGCTACCTCGTCGTCTTAATGCCGCTCTAGCTCGTGCTAGTAGAATAGAAGTCGAAAATGGTTTGGTTACATAATCATCAGCACCTGCATCCAATCCGCTAACACAATCTTCTACACTGTCTTTTGCAGTTAGCATGATCACTGGCGTTAACACTTGCTGCTTTCTTAACCGCTTGACAATTTCAAGTCCGTTTAGAACGGGCAACATAACATCCAAGATAATGAGATCATAACCTCCTTGCTCCGCAAGGAAGTAACCTTCATCTCCCGTTGAAACTCCTGTAGTTTCAAATGACTCGTTTTCAAATATCTCTAGGATCGCTTTTAGTAAGTCGAGATCATCTTCTACGATCAATAACTTCAAGCCCAACACCTCATGCCAATTTAGTTTATAGAATTATTTTAACAGAAAAAGAATAATCTATATGAGAGTAGTTATCAAATCGCAAAAAAACAGTGCGTCGATCATAATCACGCGCACCGAGTTGTTTTATCTTTGATTCTGAATCATGGATGATTTAGGAGAACTTACTTTACCGCGGACGAATCCGCGAAGCACAGAAACACTAAGTACTGCAGCGATTGTAACTAGATACATGGTATGAACCGCTGGATGGTTGGTGTCCGTTCCCAAGTAATAACCGTGAATAAAGGCCATGAAAAATGCTGGATAAGCCATAAGATGAAGAACAAACCATACGGACTTTTTCAGCTTATTACGAAGGTCTGTAGTGAAAATTACGAGAAGCATGAGGTATCCCGATAAGGTTCCAAACCCATTCAATACCGGATGGGATTTTGATGTAAAAGGAATCAAAACTTCACTCCATGTATAGGGCATATAGGTATCGATCACTGTGATAATCCCGTGTAATAAGCCGATTCCTGTGCCTGCGAGAGTAAAAAAGTTATGAAGCTTATACATATGCTTTTTCCAAGTACCAGGCAGGATTGGCATACTGTAAGAGATTCCGAGACAAATTCCAATTGTGAGAAATAAATAGGATACGATACCAAATGAGCGAATGAATTGCCACATTGGCAAGTTAATGATTGTTTGTAACATCGCGGCTCCCCCTGTCCAGTTCATCAGATTAAATAATGATATTCATCAATATCAATTGACTTCCAAATAGTTCCCATAGACGCTTGTTTCCCGTAGAAATGACTTTTCCGGTCCTTTGTGAATACAAGTGCTTCATTTCCCGGAGCGCGTTCTAAAAACAATTTAGTTCCTTCCTCTAGGCCTAGAATGCATAGGGTCTTTGACCAAATTTCACATTCAATTGGATCTTTGCCGATGATCGTACATTGCACAATATCGCTCTCACTTGGACGCATTGTGCGCGGATCAATGAGATGATGCTGAACGCCATGTTGGTTCTCCCACCGTCTGCCTAATGTACTGGATGTAGCGACTGCTAACTCGTTACAAGCTATATAACCAAGCTCTTTTTCAGGGTTCCACGGATCTTCAACACCTATCATCCACTGCTTCTCTGCTTCCGTACTCCATGCAAGAAGATCGCCTCCCGCATTGATAAGCCCTCTTTCTACACAGTGCTTGTCGTGGAGGAAAGTAGCGATGCGTTTGACTGCCCAGCTCTTGACAATACCACCCAAGTCTAAATGTGTATCTGACGGCAGTTGTACAGATTTCATCCTGACATTAAGTGCTAATGGAAAAAAAGGGTTCTGGCAGCTCTCACCGATCAAATTCGTTTCAAGACTGTTTCTCGGTAGAGCTTCGTACGATTTACTGTAGCCCGCCCTTATTAATGCCTTCAATACAAAGGGATTAAACGTGTCGTTCGTCTTAATACGGTACAGCTCTGCGAGTTGCAACACCTCTAACATGGGATCTGATACGATGCAAGTCTCACCGCTCAGTCGGTTTAAGTAGCTCAACTCGCTATCCGCCTGAAATCTGGTGAACCGATGTTCGATGGTTTCAAACCAGTTTTTCACGAGAACAATGTATTCCTCTGCCTGGCTTTCCGCAGCATAAAACTTAAATTCGATCCACGTATTCATAGCACGGAAACGAATTTCATAGGGGCTCGGTATATGTCTTTGTTTGTCTAGTATGGTTTTCATCATGTATCACTCGTTTCTACAAGGCTATTAGATCAACCATTATGATCTTCCTGTCTTTGAGTGGGAGAACGTTTCTGAACTACTACTCTTGCTGTTTGTTGCTTGACTTTGGCTATTTCTTGAGCTTGAACTGGTAGAACTGGAGGTTCCTGTTGCATCATCATTGCCAGACGATATTTGATTAGCCCAACGATCCATATAATCTTGAGATGTGTCCACAGTTGAGATCTTTTTATCTGCGGTACTGCTATTAACAGCTAACGTCGCTTGGTCAAACGATGGACTAGCTTTAACTTCATGGAAAAGAAAAGCAGCAGCTGCCGAAGCAATAAGACCAACCTGCCATTTAAACCATTTGGATTGTTTCATGTAAATTCCTCCTACTGAGCGCCGTTTTTCATGGTACCCGTATATTCTAATTGAATAGATTCAGTATGCACCCACTGTCTGAATTGATCATGAGAGTTTCCTTAGGATTTACTGAAGATAGATTTTCAACAAGAAAAAGACTTTGTCGTCGTAATAGACAAAGTCTTTTTTAGTAATTAGAAATTCATGAGAATATTTTATTCCTTCTTTCAATGAGATACTTTCCATATTGAAGTGGCGTTAGATACGTTTTATAAAATATGTGATTTAATTTTGCCTTTTTAAAGGTAATTCGTTGATCCCTGGCATTCATTTCAATAAACTTCAATTCCCCATCCTTATCTATCCCCATATCAAGTCCAATGTCCGCCAAATGAGGAATCTTCTCACCTAAAAATTGAGCTATTTGTAAGGCTGTTTTCCGAATAGTTTCTTTTACCTCTACGACTGAAAATCCACTTTCCTGGAAAAGCTCTTCGCAGCGCCTCACTTTTCCTCCTTTTGCAACATTCGTTACATGACGACCTTTTGCTGCGACCTTCCCTACAATACCTGTCAACTTCCAGTTCCCATCCGCTCCTCTTTGAACTGAAACACGCAAGTCGTATGGTCTCGTTTTATATAAGGCGAGTGGTATGGCTTCTTGGATAATGTATTTCTTATTTCCAATAAAATTGCTGAGGAATGCCTGCGTTCGCGTCTTTGATTTGTAGAGTGGTTTTCCTTTCTTTAGATTTATTCTCCACGATCCATTACTACTCTTAGATATCTGTATAATTCCATTACCGACACTACCGTTTGTTGGCTTGATGAATAATGAAGAGAATTTAATCATGAAACTTTCTAAATTCAATTTTGAATATTTAACTGTATGTGGTAGAAGCTTTTTAAGCTCAGGATTTGTTAGTAGAATACGATGGATGCGATGCTTACTAAACCTATTGACCCGGTTAAATAAAACCGTGGATTTAGATAATTGGTAAAGCTTAGATTTATACAGCTTTGAAAGCGTAATATCTCGGTTATGCGTTACGCTAGGTATTCTTAGTCTTTCAAGTCTATACCGATGTCCATTATAAGTGTATCCAATTGCTGTCTTTCTCCTAATATTGTTCAATGTCATATAAAAGGGCTTTAACATAAGTTCATTCGCCGCTTTGTTGTACATGTGTAGACTTTCATAACCAGTCTTTTGCCAAGGAATTCCGTTGAAAGTAGCGCGATCTAAAAGAATGCCGATCCTTTGTTTCATGCTGACTCATCCTCGTTCCAAATGGATTCTTACAAAACAACATATTCAATCTTAATGAATTGATCACGGTGTCTACCCATTAGTTGAAACTGCGAGTTATTTATCTGTCGGCAATAGCGAATAATTTGAGCAATGACCCATAATGACCGAACACTTCCATCGCTTTATGCAGAACCAGGTTCATGTCGAATTCTTTGCTTCGTGCCACGTAGAATCCTTCCTTTCCTCATCCCCATAGTCATTGGTTTGGAAATATTAAATATTTTTATGTAGATGAACAAATTTATTATACCTATTGTCTTTTTAGTTATGAGAATAGAAACACTTGTTTCAAACTGTGTCGTATTATCAATCCGGTTGTAGGAAATAATAAATTGATTTCCAAAATTCGGGAATGCCGTTTCAATGTCATTTATGAAGTACAGGGGAGATAGAACTTATGGAACTTTTGACAAATTTATTAGAACACTATGGGTATTGGTTAATCCTTCTTTTCCTACTCCTTGAAATGTTAGCATTACCTCTTCCCGGTGAGATGATGATGGGCTACATTGGCCTCTTTGTATATGAACAAAAATTAAACTGGTTTTTCAGCATAGCATCTGCCAGCGTAGGCGTTTTAATTGGAGTGACACTCTCGTATTGGATTGGATTTCGGCTTGGAAGGCCATTTATTGTGCGTCACGGAAAAGTGATTCATTTTACGGAAGAACGATTGAATAAATTGACCCATTGGTTTGAAAAATATGGCGATAAGCTGCTCTTCGTGGCTTACTTCATACCAGGAGTCCGGCATATCACCGGGTATTTTTGCGGCGTTACACGCATGCCATTCCGAAGATATGCACGATTTGCCTATACTGGCGCTATTTTCTGGGCCAGCTTATTCATATCTTTGGGTAAGGTCCTTGGTCCCAAATGGGAGCAGTATCATGCGTCCGTTAATAGGTACATGATCATCTTTGGTATCGCATCGGTCTTGTTAACCGCTATTATTTATATATACCGCAAGCACAAACAACAAGTTGTTACAACTATTATGACCCTACTGACACAAGGGGTACGTCACTTTAATTCATTTGGTAAAGTAAGATTTCTGCTTTTGGCAGCTTTCGGTGGCTTCGTTTTATTTTTCTCATTGATGATCGGCATGATTCAGGATTTTCTAGCCCATGAATTTGGGCAATTCGACGAGATCGCTGCTTTTTTGGTTGGGGCAATTTTCTATCCAGAATGGAATGCATGGATGCATGCCTTTACAAAGCTGGGGACGATTTACCTATATGGTCCGGTAATTGCCTTCACAGCCGTTTGGATTGTGATTCATAGCAAAGAGCGTTTGCTTGATCTCACTTTTCTTGTATGGGTAGTTGTAGGCGGAGAATTCATCGATGAAACGATGCGTTTGCTTTTCCATCGACCTGGGCCCGTTGCGGCAGACGTACAGCTAGTGAATACTTTTCCAAGCGAAGAGACCCTTATTTCGTTTACGATATGTGGATTTATGGCATTTTACTTATTACGCTACTACAAATCCTCTTACGTTAAGACTTCAATTATTATTGGTGTTGTTTCCGTTTGCCTGATGATTGGTATTAGTCGAATTTATTTTTCGGCCCAATATCCAAGTGACGTCGTCGCCGGTTATGTATTTGGCGGAGTTTGGGTTAGCTTGAATGTAATGCTGTTAGAGATTCTTCGAAAATTTCGAAGTCTTGGCAGAACTATTACACAAGGATAGGAATGATTAATGTGTCCCTATATAAAACACAGCCATTTTAAGTGAACTTTGTCATCAAATTTTTTTTGATTGCTAAATGAACATTTTGAACTTCTCTGTTGTCCTTTCAATTATAAAACGAGAGGAGATTAAAAAATGAAAAGAATAATCGAAGCAATCATGCAGCGCTCTGCTATCATAATGATCTGTGTCGTGCTAATTCTGGCATGGGGCGGAGTTTCAGCGTTTCAAATGCAACGCGACTATCTGCCGGGCATTAATAACACGACTTTGATGGTTTCACTGCGAGCATCATCCTATCAAGCTGATCAGATAAAGCGAGATATTACAACACCGTTGGAGGAAGCTATACGCAAAACGAACGGTTTGACGAGTATACAAGAAACCTCCTATGACGGCGGCGTGCTATTGAATCTGGCCTATCCAATGGATTACAACATGGATCAAGCCGAGAACGCTATTAAGCAGGCGCTTAACGAAGCTGCGCTTCCTGATGGCATCAGCAAGCCGGCTGTGACTCGACTGACATCAAGCACCTTCCCGGTTCTGAGCTACAGTTTGAGCTCAGCAAGTAAAAACATTGACGATCTAACTTTGCAATCCACGACACAATCTGAAATTGTCAATCAAATTAAATCTGTGCCAGGTGTATCAGATGTGCAGACAGTCGGAGGCGCGAATAAAGGTTATGTTGTCCTTGTGCGGATGAAGGATCTAACGGCCAAAGGCGTTACGCTTGACGATTTTAACAAGTCGATCGCAGTAGCTATTCCAACATTGCAAGGAAATGTAGCCAATGTGAAGTCTTCTTTCCCAATTAAAATTGATGGTTGGGAACTAAGCGAGCAAGATCTGAATCTTATTCATATCAAAAATAAAGATAATCTTACGGTTTCGCTTCACGATGTAGCAACCGTGTCCCCATCGCTGACGGATGTAAAGACCGTCTCTCGTACGAACGGCAAAGCAAGTGTACAAATTAATGTTTTAAAAACGCCTTCAGCTACGATTACAGATGTGGCGAAACAGGTGAAAGCACGCGTAGATGCGATTCCTGCTATTCAAAACCATGAGGTAGATATGCAGTTACTCACCGATCGGGCACAAGATCTCAATGATTCACTGATGGGGCTTGTTCGTGAGGGTTTACTTGGCTGTCTTTTCTCGATGCTGTGCGTCTTGTTTTTCTTCCGTAATGTTCGCTCTACACTGTTAATTGCTATTTCGTTGCCAATCTCATTGTTGGCTACAACAGCAGTTCTGAAATCCATGGGAGTTACACTAAACATTTTGACTGTATCGGGTCTAATTGTCGCAATGGGACGTATTGTAGATGACGCAATCGTAATTCTAGACAACATGTATAATAGGGTACAGGAGAACAAAGGAAAAGCAATTCTTCCTGTGCTTGCTTCTGCAGTAATTGAGATGCTGCCTGCAATTTTTGCTTCGACGGCAACAACAGTTGCCGTTTACGTACCGATTGCCTTAGTCGGCGGCATTATTGGCGCATCGTATGCTGGTTTTGCATGGTCCGTTGTCATTGCGCTTATCGTATCGTTTCTTGTTGCCATGGTGGTTATCCCAACGTTTGCATTCATGGGCTGGAAAATGCCTAAAGGCAAAGCAGTTACACTTGAGCCTTTAATGAAACCAATGCTGACCGCGGCGCTTGCCCGTAAGAAGACGGTTATTAGTGTATCGCTAATTCTGTTTATAATTGCAGCTATTTTTGCAACACGCCTGCCCTTTAGCTTGTTACCTAGCTCTGCTAGTGGGCAAGTTGCCATACAGGTTGAACTGCCCAAAGGTGCAGCACTCTCTGTCGTCGATAGTAAAGTAAAAGAGGTCGAAGCAGTCCTTCATCAGGATCCTAAAGTCAGTTCCTATTCGGCAACTTTCGGATCCTCTTTCACACCAACTGCAGATGATGTATTTGACCAGGGTGGCGGTTACATTCAGCAACCGAATGTTGCCAATCTCTCGGTGGTGCTTAAAGACAAGAAATCGGTGGATACGGCGATTACAGATTTACAATCTGAACTCTCAACACTCGCTAAACAATCGACTATTACGGTTACAAATCAGAGCCTTGCAGGCGATGACTCCCTGATTACTATCATGCTATCCGGATCTGATCAACAAACATTGGATCAATCCGCCCAACTTCTTCGCACGAAGCTTGCCGATATTTCGGGTCTTGCGGTTGCCGGTAAAACGGATTTGACGAATGGGATTCCTAAATTCGATGTTCAGATCGATCAAGCGAAAGTGAAGGCTGCAGGCATTCAACCTTCGGACATTAATAAAATACTGGCTCGTTATCTTTCTAAAGGAAAAGACTTTGATCTTCCAGTTTCTACTGGTAACGGCAGTATTCCTGTGGATGTGTACCTGGATCCAATTGCTCAAGGAGTCAATGCTGATACAGGAATGCCTGTGTACTCGACTCAGCAGGTACTTGATGCTCTATCGGCGGAAACATTGACGGGTAAGGATAATCAGACAGTTCGTCTGGATCAAGTTGCCTCCATCAAAGCAAGTAGTGCACCTTCTTCCATCGTGGAGCAGGATGGCAAACCTGTCTCGATTGTAACAGCGCAGATTACGTCGTCAAATATGAGTCAAGTTTCAAAAGCGGTGGATGTGGCTTTAGCTGGGACTCAGTTTCCAAGTGGTGTATCCTACTCTACGGGCGGTATCACGACGCAAATTAAACAAATGATTATCGAAATGACAATCGCAGTTGTTGTATCCATTCTGCTCGTCCTGATGATTACAAGCTTCGTGTTTAAAGGCTGGAAAGCGCCTCTCGCTGTGTTGATTAGTATTCCACTCGCATTATCTGGTGTTGTGATTGCCCTTTACGCTATCCAAGGGCAGTGGAATCTTGCCGCATTAATCGGTGTTCTAATGCTTACCGGCATTGTCGTAACCAATGGGATTGTACTCATTGATAAAATTGAACGAAACCGTAAAGAGGGAATGCCTTTACGCGACGCAGTTCTCTCTGGTAGCTTGTCGCGGGTAAGACCGATCTTCATGACTGCTGGTACAACAGTGTTAACGATCATTCCGCTGGCTTTGACGCACAATACGGACACTGTCATTTCTCAGGTGCTTGGTATTGTTGTGATCGGCGGGATGATTACTTCGACATTAAACAGCTTTATTGTTATCCCAATTATTTACGAATGGATGCAAGGTAAAAAGAATCAAACTGCGCATAAAGCTTAGAGCTTCGGCCAAGGAGATCCTATGAACTTATCTTTATTGTAGGGGTTGAAGACGAGTGGACGAGGAGTTACATCAAATAATTCGCCGCGCTAAACACGGAGAAAAGGAAGCGTATGCCCAACTCGTCAGGGATTTCAAAGATCCTGTCTACCGTTATGCCCTAGGTATGCTAAACGATCGACAGGATGCAGAAGATGTTGCACAAGAAGCCTTTGTTAAGGCATATTATTCTTTGTCAGGTCTTGAAAGTGAATTTGCCTTTTCCGCTTGGTTGTTTCAAATTGTGTCAAACCTTGCTAAGAATCGATTGAAAAAACGGATTAGGGAGCATGACTACCGTGAGGATGCGAATGATTCAATGATAGATAGAGGTCCATTAGATCCATCAGAGAGGCTTTCAATCGAAGAAGCACTTGCTCAACTTTCTCTGGAGCATCGCGAGGTCATTCTACTGCATGATGTACAGGGGTACCGTTATGAAGAGATTGCACAGATAACCAACATACCTCTTGGAACTGTCAAATCACGTCTATTCGCGGCGCGAACGGCATTGCGTAAAGAATTGAGAAAGGAGGAACTTTCATGATTCATCACCCTGAAGATCAGTTGTCAGCCTATTTGGATGATGAGTTAAGTGCAGAAGAGAAGCAGGCCGTCGAAACGCATCTCGAAAGTTGCGAGTCTTGCCAAGCGCTTTTAGACGAATGGTTGGCTCTTCAAGTTAACGTGCACAACATCTTTCAATCTAAACAAGCCCCTCCTGCATTTGAGGAAATCATCATGCAGACAATTGAGAAAAATCAACAGCGCACCAGCGGTGAGCGTTGGCTAGCATTTCCGTTAATCGCGATTATGCTTGTATGTGTAATCGGAATAACGACAGTTGCCATGTTTTTGAAGTTCATCCATGGCTTCGCGAGATTATTCGTAGCCATCTTATATATGGCAACACACTTTATGTCGAGTGTTCCCCTTGTCTATTTTACAGTTATCGCTTTATCTGTATTGGTTTTAATTGCATCCATTTATTCACTTCAAAGGGCGCTGCAGATCACGTCACTGGAGAGGGGGTGACCACTTGATGAAGAGAGGTGCCTATGTATTAAGCTGCATCCTTCTGCTATGTCTGCTCATAATTCCGACTCAAGCTTCTGCGGCTAGTATTTTCGAACATCAACGTACGGTGGTACCTGCTGGCCAAGCCGTTGATGATGTATATGTTATTGGCGGAGATGCTGAAATTCAAGGGCATGTTAAAGGCATCATTGTTGTAATTAATGGTGATCTACATGCGGAAAATACCGCGAAAATAGATGGTATGATTGTCGTTGTTGGTGGGAAAGTAGATCAGGCTCCAGGAGCTGTTTTTCGCGACGATGTGTACAATCTTTCTTTAGATGGCCAAACACAGAATAGCTTGCTGCTCAGCGGAGGGCTTATTATCGGATTATGGGTTGTACAGCTGGGGGCGGCCTTACTGCTTGTCCTCCTCCCTGCGCTAATTAGCTTGATAGGAAAGAAAAAAGCACAAGCTTTCATTGACCGCTTTTCTCAAATTTCATGGGGCCGGTTGCTGTATATGGGTTTTTTGTGCGGCATGGTTCTTATAGCAATTAGTTCACTATTGCTCATTACGATTATCGGTATTCCGATTTTGATTTTAATCATTCTGTTACTTATCGTGACCTTTTTTGTAGGACTGACAGTAATGAGTCATCGTATTGGTGAGCAATTCCGCTCCACATCCTATAAGCCAGATTGGTTTAAAGTAATGATTGGGGCTATGCTGATTGTAGCAGCTATCAACGTTCCTTTCTTAGGATGGGTTGTCCTGCTGATGACTTTACTAACTTCACTTGGTGTTTGCGTGGAATGGTTAGCATCCAAACGAAGGCGAGCATAAATGAACAAGCCACAAGGTTTGATTTAATATTCAAAAAAATTTAGCAGCAATCGCTACCATCATTCCGGATATCGCACGCTGGAGCGAGTTGAGCTGACTGGCGATGGCGAAACCGCAAGAAGAAATCGCGATGTAGCATGAAGATAGCTGTCCCCAAGTCGTCATTTGATGACGTTTGGGACAGCTTTTTTTCCCTATTTAGACTAATCTCCAAGAATACTTTGTTCTTTCCGAATACGATGCAGTTGAATGCTCGAAAATAAGAAAGGCAGGTTATATATTTTGCGTATTTTAATTATCGCTCCCGAACAAATTCCGGTCCCACCTGCTGTTGGTGGATCTGTGGAGCACAGCATCTATCAGATTACCCATAATAAAACCAAGCTAAGCGGCTCGCTTAACAAGCGCGGCATGATGTGCTGCGGAAATTTAGCTAAAAAAACAGTGCTACACTTAACAAGCATTTATGCCTCCCACTACGGAAGATGAGGTGCAACTGATGATAAAAATACGAAGTTCACGCACGGTGAGCAGTAAGTGGCTCAAGACAAAAATCTTACTTCGCAGCAAGGAAGTTAGCGCCTATGTCCCAGAGACAAAATTATTGAATTCAGCCAATCTGTTCATGATGCTGAAGAAGCACAGGATGGTTTATGTCAAGCCTGTTCGAGGAACCTCTGGGCAAGGCGTGATCCGTGTGGAGCGGACCGGAAGTGGTGCCTTTATTTACAAAGTAGATAAAGTGAAGCGGAGATTTGGAACATACAACACTATGTTTCAATCTTTGAGCAACTCGAAACTAAATCGAGCCTACTTAATTCAGAAAGGTATTCAGCTATTGACGAATCAGAATCGGATTTTCGATGTTCGAGTTATGGTCCAAAAAAATATGAAAGATGAGTGGGAAGTTACGGGCTATATCGGTCGAGTCGCACATCCGAAGAAAATTGTGACTAACTACCACAATAGCGGTAAACCCAAAGCACTTGAACTACTGATCGGTGCCTACTTAAGTCCAACGAATACCCAATCTTATATAAATAAATTAAAACTACTCGGACTGCGAATCGCTAAGCAATTCCAAAGACAACATCCCGGTTTCAAAGAAATTGGCGTCGATATTGGTATTGATACGAAGTTTAAGCCGTGGATTATCGAAGTCAATACAGCGCCTGATCCCTTTATCTTCAATCAGCTTAAAAATAAGAAAATGTATCGAAGAGCATTGCGATTAGCACGAAATCACGGAAGATTTACTAGATAACTCTACAGCCCTCTGTTGTTTTTACATCTTTTAATGCTTGGTGTTCTCTTCAACGATCCGACTTAGAAATGCATCCAGATCAGACTTGGTTATTGGCTTTGCAGATTCTTGAAGTTCATAGCCTAGCTCACCGTTCATTTCAATAACTCCTCTCTTAATATCTGCTATGTTGGTGATACCAAGTTGGCGAAGCCTCATCTCAAGTTGAGTAACGGTAATGCGAAGCTTCCTTAACATTTGCATATCCAGTTGGCCCTCACTAATGACGACGACTGCCTCTCCCGTGATCAACTTTTGCAGCTTGCCAAATTTAATTTCTAAAAGTTCGAGTATGACCAAAACCACCAGAAACAAAGCGACAGCGACAATGGCCCGCCATATCGTCTTCTCGATAACTCCTTGAGCAAGCAGCTCACCAATGGAGATCATAATGACAGTCGAAGCTACATTCATTTGCGCGATTGATTTTCTGCCAGATAAGCGCAGTAAAATGATACCTGTTAACACAACAAATATACACTTCCAGACTAAATGCCAGGATAAATCCATGAATAATCGGCCTCCCTTTAGATTTCACCAAATCTCCCGTGCAATTAGGAATGATAGAACTTATGTTAATATTACCCATACAATTTAACATTATTCTTAGCACACCACCTCCAACTTTCACCTGTTGAATGCTGTCTATTGAACTAGTAAAGTGAAATAGAGGTGATAGAGTTGCAACAGTTCTTTTCCAAATGGAAATTAAGACGTCTTAAGCTTCGTGTATGGAACCGGCGTATTGAGAAACATTTACACTATATTCGTTCTGAATTGAATCCTCTAATGGATTGTTCCAGTGTCGTGTACTGGGGACAGTTTTACGGAGGGAGCATCATTGTCGATCGCCGTCTTCGCTCCGCGAAAATCATGATACAAATTCCATACGATGGATATTTAAGTGCTAATGAGAAGCAGGTTCTTAACCAGTATTCGATCAAAGAAACGCTCCTTCCGTATTTTATTTTCTATCACGAAGCCGCTCATCTGCTTGAAATGATGCCATATATTGAAAAACGAGATCTTGAAGGACTGAAATGGGCGATTGCAGAGAATAGAGATTTAGCCTCAAAAGCTTCATCCTCGTATAGAGACCTTACTTTCGAAGAGAAGGCTGACCGGTACGCATACGAAATGCTAACAAAAAACTGCAGGCCGACCGGTTAAGCCCGGCTTGCCTGCAGTTCTCTTTTTCTTGCTTTCTCGATGATATAATCCGCTGTTCGCAGCGCGAGCGACATCACTGTGTTGGTGGGATTCCCTCCGCCAGAAGTCACGAATGTGCTTGCGTCACAGATGAATAAATTTTCGATATCATGGGTCTGTCCGTAGGAGTTGACCACTGAAGTTGAGGGATCATTCCCCATCCGGCAGCCTCCCATCATATGTGCTGTATCCGGAACGACGAATTCCGGCTTACCGCCCTCAGCCTCCAGAATGGAGCGCATCGTCTGGACGGCGTGGTCGATCAGTTTCTTATCATTATCCCCATAACTAAAGGTCACCTTCGCTCGCGGAAGACCGTATTCGTCCCTCTCATTGTCTAGAGATACACGATTATCTGCATTCGGTAACACCTCACCGACTAAAGTCACACGACCATAATAATTATAATTCAGAAGAGCTTGACGGAACTGCTCTCCCCATATGGGACCGCTCTGCGTTTTCGAAATGCCTTTCGCAAATTCAACCGGTCTTGCTCCGTGTGCATGTAGCGTGTAGCCTCTGACGAAGGGACGTTTCGGATCGGTCCGATAAAAGTCCTGCGTTGTTGCGAGCACTGGCGTTCCCTTATACAACCGGACTTCCTTATCAAACCGGGCATAAACGTCGTTGCTGCTGTGGACCATGATGGATCTTCCGACCATTCCGCTGCTGTTCGCGAGTCCGTCAGGATATGCGGATGTTGCGGAATTCAATAAAAGTCTTGGTGTTTCCACAACGTATGCACTGAGTATAACAAGCTTTGCCATCTGCTTGTACTCGATGCCATCATGAACGAAATTCACACCTTTTGCCCTTCCATCGCTGCCCATAATGACTTGTGTAACCATGCAGTCGGGCAATACTTCCGCACCGGCTTGGATTGCTTTTGGAATATGAACGATCAAGGTGCTGAATTTGGCATTCGGCATACAGCCTTGATTGCAAAATCCCCGATTGATGCAAGGCGGCCGACCTTCGAATGGGGCTGACAAAATGGCAAGCGGGGCCACGGAGGACTGAATACCGAGCTTATCGCAGCCGTTCATGAACAAATATGCGTTTGGGCTTAGCGGCTCTCTCTCAGGATACGGATATGGCCCGTGATAGTTACCCCAGGGAAAGTGCTTCGGTCCGGAAACGGCAATTTCTTTCTCAATCCGATTATAGTAAGGCTCTAGATCGTCATAGGCTATGGGCCAATCTTCCCCTGTACCCTCTATCGTCTTTCCTTTGAAGTCGACATCGTGAAACCGGAGGAAGACACCGGTAAAATGCACCGTCCCTCCTCCAATTCCACGGCCCGAGTTATTATGTCCCATCGTAAGCGGATCATGGCCGTCTACAATTCGTGTATCCTGCCAGCCGAGAGACTGCATTTTGAGCTCGTCACTCGCGAAATCCTTCTGCGGATCCCGAAAAGGGCCTGCATCTAAAACGACTACGCGCATGCCGGCTTCGCTGAGTTCTTTGGCCAATACACCTCCCGCCGCTCCAGCACCGACGATTACCGCATCGACTTCTTCATTCGCGTATTTTCTGTTCATTCCTCCGTCTTCGCCTCCCACGGATCGAGTATCCCTATCTGCGTTCGTACGTATCCCCGCGGATACGCGGGACCGGCATATCCAATTTCTGACCACACTTCTGGATGCGAACAATAGGATTCGATCGTCATATTCATCAGTTTCTGAAAGAACGGCTGCTGTGGAACGTTTTCCCAGGCAGTATGAGGCGTTGCGGTTCCCATGCTTATAGCCTCAATAAGCTTACGTTGGTCTTCGGGACTAAGCTTCAGGAAGGATGTCGCATTCAAATCTCTTGCACACTGATCCATGGAATTTAAGCCTTGGCGAATCAGGGTCTTCTCTTCTGGAACGCCAACCTTGCGCTGCCCTTCACCTGGAGAGGATTGAAGGGTATGGTCGATATGATGGAGCACGTACCTAATCACAGCAGGCTTATTATCATTCATGAGAATAGCACAAATGACAGAGAGCATATCCGCTTCATGATCGCTTAGTGTCTGATGGAGCGGGGATGCCGATATTCGGTTATTTACGATGAACTGCGTATGATCGTCCCATTCGTCTTCTTCATCCATGACATTAAATGAAGGATAGTGAGTTTTCAGCGCCATGGGTTACATCCCCTCCCAATAGGCAGAGATGAGGCCGAGAACGGCGATTGATGTAAACACGAGTGGTAGTACAACAGGTGGTCCAATCATGAAATTACGCAGCGCAAAGCCGCCAACCCGAATCCCTACCCCGCGAATGTGGAAATATAAGCCGATGAGACCTGCGACGGCGCCAATCCACATCAACACAATAAACGTCGTATGCAGCCAAGAAACGTTATACCAGACGAAAATAACCCCCACGATAAAAAATATCGGGGAACCGATAACAGGCATCCACATCGCCTTATTATGGAAGTTTTGGCGGTAGTGGAACAGCGTCACCTGAATGCCGATTAAGAGAAAGGCCAGGCTGACGAACAATATTAACACTCTATCCAGCGACCAATGATCCCAATTCATGCTCCATCCTCATTTCAATAAAATTTTACATGCTGCTATCGTCCCCTTTGATGATGAAAATTATCCAGTATCCTACATAATTGGCAAGATCACTGACATACTAATGGCATTACGTTGTGGGAGGCGCCGTTTAGATTGAAGATTCGAAAAGTAGATACGTTTCCGCTCTTGTATCGTCTCCCAAAGCCCTATGGCGATGCTAACGGTATGAAAAGATTTCGAGCCAGTTATTTGATCAAAATCGAAGCGGACTCTGGCGAATGCGGATGGGGCGAGTGTGTTGATTCCCTGGGTACACTGCAAATTACCTTTCGCGAGAGGATTATCCCTTTTCTGATCGGGAAGCCTGTCGCGGATAGACGTAAGCTAGCCCAGACCGTAAAAAAGATTCATTCCCGGTCCGCTTCTGCAGTGAGTATGGCGCTTGCCGAAATAACAGCTTCTTATGCGGGTGTACATATAACCGATTTATGGGGTGGACGATACCGCGATAATGTACCGATATACGCTTCATTTCAGTCCTATTCCGAGGAGCATGATTGGCAGAAACAATCCGTTCTAGCTGTGAAGAAAGCTGCCGCTTCAGGGTTCAATGCATTCAAAGTCAAAATCGGCGGGAAATCATTCCAAGAGGATATCCGTCATATCAACGCTATTCAGGATGCTTTATCTGATCATATGTTTTTGGCGCTCGATGCGAATCAGAGCTATGACCTGGCTGCAGCATCTCTATGGCGGTCAATTATGGAGAAGCAGTCAGGTTTTTTATGGCTAGAAGAACCGTTGCAGATCAAGTATGCCGCCGAATATGGGATGCTTAGGCAGCGCTTGCCAGTTCCACTCGCTGGCGGAGAGAATATTGAATCTTTTGCGGATTATATCCCTTTGCTTACACAGCGCTCAGTCGATTACATTACGCCAGATCCGCTGCATGTAGCTGGAATCGATGAGTACAGGGAGACTTTAAGCATGGCCCGTGCTTTCGGTATTCGTGCAACACCACACACATACGATGGGGCATTGACTCGCCTCTATGCCCTGTTCGCACAAGCATGTTTGGAACCTTTCAGCAAAATGAAACCGGAGACCATTGAGCCTGTTGAATGGGATGTGATGGATAATCCGTTTACTCAGCTGATCCCTATTCAACCATCAAACAGCGAAATCACGCTACCCTACGGAGCTGGAATCGGATTAGAAATTGATCAAGAACTGCTCTCCTATTATCTGTGGGACGGAAGCAGTTATGAATAAGTATCCAAGTAAATTGAAGGAGCGGATGATATGTCTGGCTTTACCGTCGCTGAAGCCGTCCTTGAACAGCTGCGACTCTGGGGTGTGAAACGGATCTATGGCGTTACGGGGGATGCCATTTTTGGATTCATGGACACAATTGCGAAGCAAGAGCAAATCACCTTCATCCAAGTCAAGCATGAATCGGTTGCGGCGCTAATGGCTTCCGCTGAAGCCAAGTTGACAGGCGGTCTCGCTGTATGCATCGCGCAGACAGGACCAGGATTGGCGAATTTGATGGTCGGTCTTGGTGATGCCTATATGGACAAAGTCAAGGTTCTCGCGATTACCGGACAAGCGCCCCTTTCCAAGATAGGGACACCCTACAAACAACTTATCAATCAGCAGCAATTGATGCAGGCGATTTCCGGATACAGCCAATTGGTCACGCATCCCGATGCAGCTATGGAAGGATTGACAGAAGCCATGCATCAATCACTCACGAATCACACAGTATCCCACTTGTCCATCCCTTCCGATGTGTTCCAGCTGAACACGACAATTATACCCAAACGACCACCAGGAAAGACTGAAATACATCCTGACACAGCCTCGTTGGAGCAAGCGGTCGAGTTGATGCGTTCTGCCGCAAGACCTATGATTCTCCTAGGTGGCGGGTTTCGACATGAAAGGGAATTGCTTGCAAGACTGGCGGAATTGTGGGGTTGCGGCATTGCACTGAGCTATGGCGTGATCGGCATTATGCAAGATGATTATCCCCTGCTGTTGAACGGCCTTGGGGAAGGCGGCAATCCGTACCTTGATGAGTTGTTCATGCAAGCCGATACAGTACTCGTCCTGGAATCCGATTGGTGGCCCGAATCGAGTGTCCCGCTAGCTGCCCGGGTGATCCGAGTAGCCTCACACCCAGAGCTTCTTGGTATCACACGTCCAGCGGATGTTGCGATTGTGGGATCGCGCTCCATCGTTATCTCGCAGTTCATTGATCGCTTGAAAGGTTATAACGCCAGCCCTTCATGGAAACAACAGATTCAGATTAACAAGGAAACCTGGCTCAGGCAGGTTGAAAGAGAAACAAGCACTAATGAGGTGCCTCTCCATCCATCTCGCATCATAAGAGCAATCGAGCATGCCATTGATGATGATGCTGTTATTGCACTCGACGAAGGGGATTCTACCTTATGGTTTCTACGTAATTTTCGTGCACGCCTTCAACAAGTCTTACTCTCCAATCATTTTCGGACCATGGGTTTCGGTTTACCCGCAGCTATGGCAGCAAAGCTTTGCTGGCCTGACAAGCAGGTTGTGTGCATCACTGGCGACGGTGGACTTGGCATGGTCATGGCCGACTTGTTGACCGCGGCACGATATGGATTAGCCATTTGCATCATCGTTTTCCGTAACGACAGCTTGCAGATGGAGAAGGATAAAATGGTTGAACAAGGGCTCCGCTTGAAAGGAACAGAGATCACGAATCCTAATTTCGCGGAGATCGCTGAAGCTTGCGGCTGGCATGCAAGACGAATTACGACTCCCGAGCAGTTGGAAGATGCTTTGTCGCAAATCCGAAGCATCAGCCATCCGCTATTGCTTGAAGTGACAACTGCGCGCGTCCCATACCCAGATTTTCAAATTAAATAAAGGAGCTCATACAGATGACATTAACTCGTACCCCTTCTCCCCCCTATCCGGCACAACATCAGAATCGGCAGCCTGGCATCGAATCAGAGATGAATCCAAGACCTGTCTTCGATAACCCTAACTATATTGGCAGCGGCAAACTTAAGGACAAAGTGGCGATTATCACTGGAGGTGACAGCGGACAAGGCAGAGCAATTGCGATTGCTTTCGCTAAAGAAGGTGCGCATGTCACTATCGTGTATTTGGATGAGCATGAGGACGCGAAGGAAACGAAGATGATCGTTGAGCAGAAAGGTCGAAACTGTTTAACGATGGCGGGTGATATCGGGGACGAATCGTTTTGTAATCAGGTGGTCGCTCAGACCGTTGAGCATTTTGGTAAGCTGGATATATTAGTCAATAATGCCGCGGAGCAGCATGTGCAAGAGGATCTGGCGAATATTTCATCTGAACAGATGGAGCGAACGTTTCGAACAAACTTTTTCTCTATTTTTTATTTAAGTAAGGCAGCATTGCCACATATGAAGTCCGGTAGCACGATCATAAATGCAGCTTCTTTGACAGCGTATGAAGGCAACGAACAGTTGATGGATTATTCCGCCACTAAAGGCGCCATCGTCGCATTCACACGTTCTCTTTCCAAATCGCTGCACAGCAAAGGAATCCGCGTCAATGGCGTCGTGCCTGGAACGATTTGGACGCCGCTAATCCCTGCATCTTTCCCGGCAGACCAAGTTGCGAATTGGGGAGCTAAAACACCATTGAAGCGCGCAGGTCAGCCATACGAAGTCGCTCCGTCCTATGTCTATTTAGCATCGGAAGATTCCTCTTATGTCTCAGGTCAATTCCTTCATGTTAACGGTGGCGTGATCATTAACAGTTAATACTAAACCACCCGCAAAGCAGTAACCCTATGTGAAAAGTTTATAGCAGATACTTCCAAGCCAAATTGCTAGTACGATCCAGATTAAAATGAAGAATGCACCCGTCACCCAGTTTTTCGGCTTTCCATTCTTCCTGATTTCCTCCGCTTTATGCCTACACTCTTCAATGATAGGCTGTGGAATCAATCTGAGAGCGAGCGTAATTCCTAATGGAATGATGATTAAATCGTCGAGATAACCCAAAACGGGGATAAAATCCGGTATTAAATCAATCGGACTGAAAGCATAGGCGACCACTAAAGCCGTAACCAACTTGGCATACCACGGGACTCTTGGATCCTTATAGGCCAAGAATAGAACGAAAACATTTCGTTTTATCTCTCTCGCCTTATTCTTTACTTTCTCTAGTGCTTTCGCTACTCCCATAATTACCTCCAATCCTATTAGGAATCTTCTTAAGCATCGCCAAAGCACAATCGCAGGTGTGTCCGCGTATTTGTCTGTAAATACGCGGATCAGATGTCATTCTCGCTTGAAACTTTCAGATTGATTTTTCAGCCTCTTCAGTCGATCGCATACAGGCGGTTCACAAACGCGGTAAACGACTCGCAAATGAAAGTGAGGTCACGCTCCGAACCTGCTTGTTCATGATCCCAGAACACAACGGCGGGATCGGATTCGCCTTGAAAAGCGAAACAAATATAGTTCCCCGCCGGATCGCTCATGAAAGGGACGACAGGCTGTGAGGTTTCCCTCAAGAGCCCCTGATAGGCACCATAGATCGTTTCTACATCGTCTTTGTTAAAGGAGAGCAGTGTCTTGACCGCAAGCTCCTTCGCATGTCCCAGATCAAAGCAATTAGGCCGGGGTCTCCCCCCATTATAGGTTAACACATGCGCCTTGAAATCGCTTGGAAATACGACGTTAAACGCCTTCTCAGCTTGTTCAATCGCTTCAGGGTCCTTTAATGCTTTACAAAATAACCATTCCATCCGTCGGTGC
Source organism: Paenibacillus oryzisoli (assembly GCF_050467285.1). GTDB lineage: Bacteria > Bacillota > Bacilli > Paenibacillales > NBRC-103111 > Paenibacillus_E > Paenibacillus_E oryzisoli_A. The sequence continues at coordinate 229,611 of NZ_JBCMUN010000009.1, forward strand.
ACTCCCTTTCCTAATATCCGCCGCCCCACAGGGAACGGCCGCCTGTATGCTTCGAAGCCAAATGGACTTGCGTATCTACGAGCTGCATTTTGCCCGGCTGTTCATGATGATGCCAGGTGTACCCGTCCGGGGTCTCGCCCATTTTCAATTGCTCTAATTGCTCGGGGGTAAATTTCTTCGCCAACTCGGGATTCCGCTCGATTTGCGCCGCTACTTCTAGATTGCATGTCCGGAACTGGCGGACGTTGGAGGACAAGTACTGGTCTACGGGCAGCGTCGCCTCCGCAACAGGCTCGAATACCGGGAATACCCCTTCAATGGTGCGGTCCGGCAGTTCTACGGTGCTTCTTTCATACAACACGCCGACATCGTTGCGCTTGCCTTCCATATCTTCCAGTATCGTCTTGATTTTCTCAATTGAACCTTGCTCAGAAACCTGATGAAAGGGCTTGTTCGCCGTTTCATAATCCTTCACGGTTTCCGGCTTCACACCTTCTGCGAAATAAGGGACATCGGAGCCGCCCTTATCCTTTGTTTCCTTTGCAGCCTCCTGCACGGCATCGATAAAAGCATTGATCATAGCCAAGCACCGCTTTCCTTCCTCTCGTGTTCAACCCACGCAAAGTAAAAATCTTTGAAGCCTTCGTCCTGCCTGGACTTTTCATAGAACAAGCACTGCACCACCGCCTGCTCATATTCCACGATTTGCTGCAAATTCGCGTAGCGGCGCAAGAAATGGCACATCAGCTCGCTGCAGTGTCTGAGATCTTTCGCCTCGCGAATCGCTTTGATCGCTTTAGCCCCACCTGATAAGTGATACACGATCTTGGACAGGTCATCGAACCTTTCTTCTCGCCAAAGCTCCATTTCTCCTGCGTCCCGATAATGCCGGATATTGTTCTCCAGCTGCCATCTGGCTTTCTCATCCATACCGCTTTGGTGAAGCCAACCCAGCAGCGGCTCCGGATCGATCTGCTGCAGATCGACTCTGCGACCCTCGCTTACCCGCTGGCTGAGCAGCAGCATAAGGAGATTCCCTTTCATTTGCCGTTCCTTCGCCAGCTCCGCATGCGGATCGGCGCTATAGTGATAGCTTTTCGCCAAAGAACGGTCGAACTCCTGGATTTGGCACAGCACCGGCTGCAGCCAATTGTTCTGGTAGACCACCGCGACGCCGGTTTTCAGCTTCGGAATCTCGTTCATCTGATCCTCATTCAGCGCCGCAGCTCTGCCAACTTCCTCGCGGTCCGAACCGTCAGGCAAGCGCAAAATGATTTTTGTATTCGTATTTCGAATGACGGAATTGTCTAGCATATTCGGCGCTTGGTCGGCGATAATGAAGCCCTCTCCGAACGTTCTCATCTCAGCGATCGCGTTCGTGATCATTTCGATCGATTTGCCTCTCACGTTAGACCCTTCGGATGACTGCTCCATCGAGGTGCGGCGCAGCAGATGGTGCGCCTCCTCCAGCACGGTGACGTGCCTCAGCTCGCTATTCATCGCCAGCGGCTTCGACATGCGGTCCTCTTGCAGACGCATGAACAGGATGCCCATGAGCAGAGACTTCGTCTCGGCCGAACCGATGCGGCTCAAATCAATGATGCAGTTGCCGGTGAACAACTGCCCGTTATCGGTCTCCTGATCCGAGAACAGCTTGCCGATCAGCCCGTTGCTGAGCGATTTCACCCTTGTGACCAAGGCGCCGGTATAATTGCTTTTCAGCTCGGCGGCATAGGCGGAGTCCTCGATTACTTTGGGCAGCACGCGCAGCAGATCTTGAACTGACGGATATCTGTCCGGATGCAGCATATTTTCGGACAGTTCCAAATCCCAACCGATATCCTCGTATGTCTGCTCAATCGCATCTTTCAATATCGCGGGCATTGCCGCGTACAGAGGCCAACAGGCATTGAAAATATCGACTAATCGGTCAATATGCTCCAATACGTGAATCTGCTCGGGGAAGCGGAACGGATTCAGTTTAAAGATTGGCGTCACCGCAGGGTTTGTCCCGAATACGTGGACATCGTCCCGCCCGCCGAAGACTTCTTTATACTCCCCTTTGGCCGGTTCAATGACAAGGAACGGAATTTTCTTCTGGTACAGCTCCGACAAGAGTGCGTAAATTGTGTTGGATTTGCCCGATCCCGTGGAGCCTGTAACGAAGGTGTGCATCGTCAAGCTGTTCACGTCAATGCGGACAGGCGTGCTTTCCATCCGGCCCATATGAAAGATTTGACCCAGTGGAAGGGTCGCCCGCTCCCCAGCCCCGGTGTCGTGGGTGATGACATCCCGGCCGAATTCAGCCGTTTCCAACACCGGCAGTCCGCTGACGGACTTGCGCGGCAGTCCCAGCTGGATGGCCAATTCTTTCCCGCTAAGCATGGAACCCGGCGTTACATGAGGCAACGAAAGTCCGACATTAGCTTCAATATTGAAATATGGATGGCTCAATTTTTTCAAATATCCCGCTAATTCCTCTACGGAACGCGTATCTGCGTAATCCCATGTATTTATGTAGGAATTCTCGATAGCCGACTGCTCGCCGCGCATAATGCCTTTATACGTGCTTGCCGCCACTTTGGACGTCTGAATATTGTCCGATAAGAAATAGCAAGCGCAGTTCCACATGCCGAAATCTTCCGAACTTTTCATTCGCTCCAACTGCTGATCGATCTTCTCCAGCAAGCCTCCCAGCGCCTTGTTCTCCATTTGCAATTGGAGCGTGCGGCCTCTGCCTGTCGTCACGGTATCGGAAAGATTCTCGGTGGAGGACTCCGCATCCGATGTGCCTCTAGTGCTGCTCGAGCCTTCCGAAGACGAGCTGTTCACAGCCTCGGAGCTGCTGTTGCTGCGGCTGGTCGAATGTGTTCTGCCCGCGGACAAAATGAAGCTGAACCCGCCATTGGCGGAAGTGGACTTATTCAGCGACTCGGAATTCGTAACCGCTGTTCCGCTCGTATGGCTCTGCGTTTGCGCCAGGCTCTCGTTAATCGTGTGAGTCATCCCTTTACTGATGCCTTCCGTGACGCTCTGGGTGTCATTGGCGGAAAGCGTCACGGTCGATTTGGCGAAGGGAAGCATCGCCGAGTATAATGTTTCATACCCCTGCCGAATGTTGAGCAAATCCCTGTGCGACACCGGGTCCGCAATGAAGAAAGCGGAATACGCTTCGCCCTTCATCGCGTCGATGAACTTCTCCAGTCCTTGCACAAACTTTGTTTTATCCTCATCCTTCAGTGAAGGGATGCCTGATACCGAGCTGATCACCTTATGATTGCGGCTGTCCGGCGTTTTCACCATCTGCTCGAGCATCGTCTCCAACTGCTGATTTCTTAACGGCAGCAGCTCGCTTCCGGGGAAATGCCCTTCGAAGCTCTTCTCCAGCGCTTCTTTCGCCGAAGACGCATGCGACTTGGGGTGGGTCGCTTTGACGCCCACGTACAGATTCGTCTGCGCCCCGTCGCTGTGCAGCAGAAGCAGAATGCTGCTGCCCATATCGCCGATTGCACTGTACACGGAGGTCAGCTTGTCTAGAAGATTTTCGTTCTTGTCGTATACAAGCTTGTTCACATGGAAAATGCGAAAATGATCCCGGGCCGTCAGCTGGCTGATCTGCTCAGGAACAGGGATAATTTCATAGTCGGATAAACGGCTCAAATAATTTTTCTCAACAAACTCCTGCGACCGCATAAGCGCCTGGTCGAGCTCGTTCTCCTCGCGGACGTCTAGTTCATGCATCGGGTTCATTCGGCACTGCACCTTTCTTCTGATGTAATCGCTGTTCCCGTTTATACAACTGCAGGTTCTGTTCCTGCTGCTTCTCTGCGAAAGATGCCGCTGCGTCTAATTGTCGCTCGCGCACTTGGCCACTACCAAAATAATCGCGGCCACGATCAAGAGGACCCCGAGCCAGCGTTCCCAGCCCGTCGACCTCCCCAGCGACTTTTTTCCTGAGCTGCTCCATCCTGCCGCTCCTCTCGCCGAAGGGCGTACGCTGACCGAAGGCCGCGTATGGACTCGCGGACTCGCTTCGGGCTTACGCAGCGGCTCTCTGCGCTCAGTCTCCCGCGTCGCCCGGGGCTCGGCCGGCGCGCTCGATACGCGTGGAGCCGTGTACGTGTTCTTCGCATGCAGCTTTTTACCGACTGCCAGCATCTTCTCAAAACGCTCGCGGGAGAAGTTGAACTTGAATTGGGAGTGAAGAAGCCCCAAATAATCGTTGTTCCACTGTTCCTCGGGCGCGAACTCCCTTCCGTCATGCTCGTCCCACAGCTTGGTTACGCTGGCCTCAATATAAGCGACTGCTGCGCGAATCTCCTGTTCGGCTCCCGGGGAAGCAATCATCAGCGAGCTTAGGGTGATGCGGATTTGCCCCAGATCGCCTCCGTTTACGGCTTCCACTATGAATCGATCCACTGATTTTGTCATCCTTGCGATCCCCCTTTTCGTTTTAAATATCCAATATAGCGTCAAGCTTCCGGACGAATTGGTCGAGCCACTGCTTTTTCTCCTCATTTTCGAGGATCTGCTGCTCCAGAAGCGCTGCATCCGAGGAAAGGCGTTTGACCTCCTGCACTTTATCCAGCAGAAGTTTTTCCAATTTTTCAATCTCGGCGATAAAGAATGCTTTCAGTTTGTTTTTTTCAGCTGCCACATGCTTTAATGCAGCGTTCATATTTTCAGACAAACTGCTGCGAAGCGGTTGAATAAAAGATCCTCTAAGCTCATTTACATTGACGAACTGCTGATTTTCATAAACATCCTTGTAGTGGCCTTTAGACTGCCCCCACGTCCAAGGCTTGTACCATTTCTTCGAAGTATTCTCGACCCATTTCTCGCCGACCTTCACGTCTTCGTTAAATGTATGCCGTTCCAGCAGTTCGTCAGCATCCGGCAGATCGGAAACCATGAAACTAACGTCGCTCCACTGCAGTTTCGTCGAATTGGCGTCTCTCACGATGTTCTTGACGTATGTCTTGTATTCTTCCAGGTACGACTCGGCCTGCTGCTTCATCGAGCGTTTTACCATTTTCTCCAAGTCCGTCATGATATCGCTCTGTAAAGCCTCAATTTCTCCGGTCAGCTTGCGGATGATCGCTCCGGCTTTCGTTGCGGTAATTTTCTCATCGCTGAACTTTTGAGCCAGCGTAATGAATTTAGTTTCAATCTTTCTATCGATCGCTTCGATGTGCGCTTGTTCGTTGAAATCTAGATTTTGAATACGCGATTTGAACGCCTTTGCCTTCTGTCCTTCGGTAATGTCTCGTTCGATCCGTTCCATCTCGTGATGGATGTCTGCCCGTTTTTGTTCGTCTTGCAGCATTTTTTGATGTAGGTTCTGCATCATTTGCTGCTTTTCCAATATTTTGCGGAAGGAATTGACGGCATTCGTAATTTTCGAAGTGACCGCATATTTCTCCAAATATTCGTTAATGGCCGATTCGATGGCCGGCAGACCCGAATGATAGAGTGCCTCCAGCAGCGTATCGCCCTTCGCCTGCGCTTGCCGGATGCACGTGTTCAACTCGTCCTTCCGCTGCTTACTCAGAGGCGTGTACTGCGTCATATGCATACTCGGTTCCTCAGTAAACAAATTGTGACCGTTCAGCTTATTGCGCTGAGTCCGCGTCAACGGCTTTCCGTTCTTCTCCATGCGGATCAGCTTGGCCATTTCCGATGAAATAGGGTAAATATTCGGTTCTTCAATGTCGTGTTTCTTCAAGTAATTGGTCACATTCTGCAGCATTGACTCCACGTCCTCGCCCTTCTCGGGATCGAAAGCGTCCACCTTATTCACAGCGAAAATGAAGCGGTCCTTGGACTGTTTGCCACCCACCTTCATCTGATCGGCGACAACGGACAGAAGCTGGTTATCGTCATCCGTCTGCAGCTGCGTAGCATTGAGGACGTACAGAATCATAGGCTTGTCTTCATCCTTCAACACGCCGAAGGTGTAGTCCTGATGCTTCTGGCTGGCGGAGTTGTTCGGCCCTGGCGTGTCCACAAGAACCAAGTTAATCTGATGAGATTTGATTTCCGGAAGCTCGGCCTCCATATAAATACGCGCTATTCGCTCATCCTCATTGTACGAAGCCATCCTGTCAGGATCGACCGGCAGCATCGGCACGATTTCATTGCCGTCCTCATCCACGCATCTTGCGCGTTCCACGTCGATATTCTCCATATCTTTAATATTCACGATCTTCGCCGTGCAGGCCTCGTTTTTAAAAGGCATGACTTCTTTGCCGAGCATCGCGTTGATCAACGTGGACTTGCCCGAGCTCATCGTTGCGATCACGCTTATCTCAAATTCTGAATTCAACGCGCTTTCAAAGTTGCGTTTCACCCGCTCCGTCCTGAGATCTTCAAACGGGCCTTGTTGCATGTATTCGACAAGCTCCGACAGCTCCTGGAACTTATCGTAGGTTTCCTTTGCCTTCAAGTGCTCGATTCGGACGCTCGCATTCTCTTTCCGGTTGTAAAGCTCGCACATTGCTTTCATATCCTCGAAATCGTGCGTCGTTCCGTAGAAACGAATCGATAATTGATCTTCGTTCAATTCTTCAACCAACATAGGAATCGCCTGATCTACCCAAAGCTGCAGTCTCTCATTTCTGTATCTGCTTAAATTGCTGTGATCTTTAAGAGGCTGGTTGTCTATCAGAATTTCGGTTTCCAGCTTGAAAGGGTTGTAGTGGATATAGATTTCTGTCATTCATAAACCTCCTGGTCAACATCAAAAATTTAAAGCGACTGAAACAGCCTTCTGACGAGCGGAATGCCGGTGCGGTGGAAGGCGATTGAAATATCGTCAGGACTGCTGTTTTTCAATTCAGGCGCAATGCTGCTCTTCCCCGCAGCTTCAGATACCGCTTCAGTAAGCAAATCGTCGGCGTGAAGCGTATAAGTGTTCAAATCGTACCTGTGATCTGCGAAGGTGGCGTATATCCAATCCACGTCCGACTTTTCCTTGCGGGTCATCGGCTTCTTATTCATCACGGATTGAAGCAAATGCGCTGCGTATGCGGATGAAGGAATGACCGTAGGCTTCTCTACGCCGACATTTTGCAAGTATCGGAATACCGTATCGAGCAGCCCTCCCAGACTCTCGTTGCTATCGATGTCAATCTGATCGGCCTTGTTGACGATAAAAATAATCTTCTTACCCGTTCCCAGTTTGCGCAGCACGCCTTGGAGCAATTGCTTATCGTCATTCGTCGCAACCTGCGTAGCATTAATCAGATACAAGACGGCGTCGAAATGTCCTTGTTCAAGGAAATCAAACGTGATCTTCTCATGCTCTTCGTACGTCGAGCTGTTCGGTCCGGGCGTATCGATCAGAGTCACGGAAGTGTCGTCCGTTCCCAAACCCAGGTTCCCTTCAATGCGAACAACCTTGCCCTCTGCGCACCGGTTCCATTCGTCCACCCTGGACCTGGTCAGGCAGGCCGCAAGCGGATTCCCTGTTCCTTCCACGATCCCGATAAAGCGGTCGAGCGAAGGATTGTGGGAAATTTCCGTAATTTTAGCCGTGCAGGCTTCATTCCTGACAGGCAGCAGCTCCTCGCCCACAAGGGCGTTAATGAAAGAGGATTTCCCCGCGCTCATCGGTGCAACCAAGGCGATCCGCCGGAATCTCCGCTGGTCGGCGGCGCGGATATCCTGCTGCTGCTGCAGGAACGCCCGAAGGCTGCGATAGCTTTTTTTACTCAGCCATTCTTTCTGCGCATCGAACCGTCCTTCGCGAATCGCGGTGACGAACTCCGTAATGTTCTCGACCGTTTTCTTCTGAAGCCTCAGCTCTTTCACTGTCTGTAGTCCTGCAGCGCTTTGCAGAAATGGCTTCGGATCCGGTAAAAGCATGAGCACATTGGCGAAGAACAAATACTTGTAAGTCCTGATCTGCGGCAAGAGATTGGCAAATTGAATATAGCTTCTGCCGATGTTCTTGAGCTGCTTTTTATCGATCGCATTACTGCTCTGAATATTGGCTTGAATGGAATCCTGTTCATCCTGTGGAATTCCCAGCAAAACGGCATACCAGCTCATCGCCTCTAGGAAGCAGGGATCGTCCGGAACCTGATTTTTTAACAGCGCATACAGGCATATGTAGTAACTGCGCCGCCATTCATCCTTCGCCTTTCTAATGTCCAAATCCGAAAGATGATGACGACATGCTTGATAATAAAACAAACTGTGCTTACTCAACGCTTATCCGACTCCTAACTTTTCCATTCTGTAAAGAGATGCCTGTTCATGCAAGTGCGTGCCATTTATCTTACAAAATAGTCTGGAGACACAGGTCCAGGACAATAGCCTATTGCATAATTTCAACATTTTCTTACAAAATCCTGCTTGTTTAGGGAATAAAACCTACAAATCGCTTTCGGATATAGTTCTTAATAACTAATGTCGGTCGCTTTATACTTACTTTAGCACAAATACAGGGAGTAGGAACCGATCACGCGGCCTACTCCCTGGTTTTTAAGCATCAATAATGAACGGCACAAAGCCTAACTTCCCATCCTAGGTATTAATTCTATATTCTGCGAGAGATGCTATTTAAGCCCAAACTGCGCTTTAGAGTTCAGTTTACCCCCTTGGAACATTAAATTCGCATTGGCGCCTAGCGACCCCTCACCATCATACATATACATGACTGTGTAAAACTCGCTACCCTTCTCGCCGACTTCGGACATGATCTCTCCTGGGCCTCCGATGATTTCGGTTACTTGAGCGTATGTCATACCGTTCTGAATCTGATCGAACTCAGCTTTGCTCATCGAAGGTTTGTTCTTCGGTGGAGCCGGCGTAGGTGTAGGCGTTGGAGCGACGGTCTGTGCCACTGTCGGTGCTGTTGTTGGCGCAGTAGTAGCGACTGCAGGCGTTGTAGTCGGCTTGGATGCTGTTGTTGCGAATGTGGTCGGCTTAGCTTCTTCACGGTCGCTAGTCAATCCAAATGCTACAAAAAATACGATAACTGATAAGACGTAATAACGGCGCTTAATTTTCTTTTGAATGACTTTACTCAATAATGTTGGACTACAAATACCCACGATGCTTACCAATACCAAAATCAAAAATACGTTGCTCATGCTTCTCGATCCCCCTAGTAGTATGCGCGGCGCTGATTGGTCGCACAGTTGCTCTCGTACTGCATGAACGTAGGCAACGTGTGATAAACGTAATTCCCGTATTCATCGCAGTACATCGTCTGAAGCACCTTGAGATGGGCTTCCCACTTCAATTTATCGTAAGTTATATCTTACGAAATAAGCGAAAAAGACATGAACAATGCGATTGCAAGCAGTAAAACCGTGACTTTTTTAATAGGCATTCTCCTCGATAAAAGTTGATTTACCGATATATGCCTGCACAACGTATTCTATCAGATTATGTCGATTTATGGTATCCCTCGATTGCAGTTATATTTTAACTGATTCAAATGGCCGTTGCATCCATAATAAAAAAACCGCGTAATCCGCGGCTTCCTATGCGTATGTGTTCTTGTCCTCTTCCAATCCCGTATCATGGCCGGCACTCGATGTTTCATGTGATGCTATTGTTGTAATGTTATTATCTCTCAACAGCTTGGTAACTACCTCAACATGCAGAGGACGGCTGAAATAGTAGCCTTGAATCTCATCGCATTGCAGCTCCTTCAACAGCGTGTATTGCTCAGCGGTCTCTACACCCTCAGCCACAACGTTCATATGCAGCTCTTTAGCTAAAGTCAACATGCATTGAATGATGCTTCGATTCACTGAATCCGTAAGGATCTCCTCTACAAAAGATTTGTCTATTTTCAGTGTATCCAAGGTAAGCTGCTTCAATAGATACAAAGAAGAATATCCGGTTCCAAAGTCGTCTAAGGAGACTTTAATATTCCTTTTTTTCAATTCGGTCAGTAGTTGAGTCACTTCGATTTCATTACTGATGAATGAACTTTCCGTAATCTCAATTTCCAACTTTCCCGCGGCTATACCCGTTTCAGCTATAACGTTATCAATAGTTTCCAAAATGTTGGGCTTGATTAATTGTTTCACGGAAAAGTTGACCGAAGTTGTAATGGGTGTAAAGCCTTGATCTTGCCATCGTTTATTTTCCCTGCAAGCTTCACGTAGTACCCACTCGCCTATTGGAACAATGAGTCCCGTTTCCTCAGCAATCGGTATGAACTCAGCTGGAGAAATCAGGCCCCATTCAGGATGCTTCCATCTAATTAAAGCTTCCACCCCAACAATTTCCGTTGTTTGCGTATCGACTCGAGGCATGTACATGATGAAAAATTCCTTCTTGTCCAGGGCTTTTCGAAGATCGTTACTTAAATTAAAATGCTTGAAGGATTGTAAATTTAAAGCGGCGGAGTAATATTGAATCTGGTCTCGCCCTTGAGATTTGGCCACATATAAGGCCGTATCCGCATTTTTGAATAAAGTCACTACTGTACTTCCATCTTCAGGCGACATACTGATGCCTATACTGATTGTGACATGAAGTTCATAACCTTCTATAATAAAATCTTCTTTAGTTAGCTGAGTCAGCTTGTCCGTAAGGCGACTAATTTCATTATGATGGTTCACTTCAGATAAAACGATGCAAAACTCGTCGCCACCAAGACGATACACAGTTTGACCTACCCGTAAACATTCCTGCAGTCTCCGGGCAAAGTGCTTTAGTAATACATCACCAATGGAATGACCGAGTGTATCATTGACATATTTAAACCGATCCAAATCGATTAACATGACAACGACCATTTTGTTGTTAATTCGACTATTAATCAAGCATTGTTCCAATTGTTCCTCGAATTTTCTCCGATTAGGAAGTGTTGTCAAATAATCATGATACGCTAAAAATTGATTTAACTCCTCTGTTTGCTTTCGTTTTGTTACATCTAGAACGGTACCCATTGTTGCCGACTTGCCCTGATGAAGAACTTTCTTATAATGAACCTCAAGGATTACGATAGATTTATCCTGTTTAATGCCTCTATGGCAAAAATTTTGTATGGATTCACCTTCAGCCAAGCATGATATCTCATCGATCACTTTTTGTTGATCTTCAGGGTGTATAAGGCTCAGAACCTTAAGACCTGTTATCGTATCATATCCCATCATCTTATTTAAGTGTGGATTCGAATAGATGAAGGTTCCCTCCACGGCAATAAACACCCCAACGATTGACTGTTCAACCAAACTGCGATATTTTGTCTCTGCATCTATTAATGAACGTTCCATTTCTTTTTGAGCAGTAATATTTTTAGCTATTCCGTAAACCCCTACTAATTCATTATGAATGATGATGGGGATATTGGTCACGTTAAAATCAAGAATGGACCCGTCTTTATGTATACCTGTCGTTTCGTAATACTGTGGAATGCGGGTCCGTATCGTTTCCATAAAGAAATGATTTGTCAGTTCGCTAGAATCTGGTCCCACCAATGCTTGATAATTCTCATGTAAAATCTCTTCTTCACTCAAGCCAAACGTTTCTAAAAAAGCAGGGTTACAAGACAAAAAATTCCCTTGAAGATCAAACGAAAATACCAATTCAGGATTATTCTCAAAGAGGGATTTATAGTTCTGCTCTTCCCTTACCAAGCTGAGCTGAAGCTTCTTCTGCACAGTCGTATCCTGAACGAAACCAATGATTCGGGTTAACTCATTCTGCTCATTTACTAAAAACTCGGTAACTTGAACCACGTTCCGTATTTCCCCATTAGGATGGACGATTCTAAATTCAATTTCGTATCCCGCTTTTTCATCAAGAGCTGCGTTAAACCTTTCGAATGTTCGTGCACGGTCATCCGGATGTATCAGTGTAAAAAATTGGTCTAAACTCATAGAAAAGTCATCTTCTATTCCATGTATAACAAATAGTTGATTAGACCATGTAGTCGTGTCCTTTTGAAAGTCATATTCCCAATATCCTACGTTGGATATTTTTTGAACTAACTCAAACTCTTCATATCTTTTATTTAAATGGTCAATTAATTGTTCACTGTTCTTGATATTTTGAAATTGATCTTTATGCACTCTGTAATTTTTGGACATTGCGGCCACGCTCCACTTCGTTTGACATAGCCCTTGAGCTTTACCCATGATTATAACTTGAGCATGTTAAAGAAGTATGAGCAAATCGGAGGCATTTGGGCTTACGATATCAGCATGTTCACATTTTTTTCCGATTGATGAAATACAATGGAAGTATTTGATCAACAGGAGGACATGATGCCCAATGTCACAACCGTCACAAACATTCATGAGAGGTACGTTATTCTTATCCGTTTCCGCATTTATTAACCGCATCCTCGGCTTCATTAGCGGGATGTTCGTAGCCAGGGTGCTGGGTGCGGATGGAATCGGCCTGTTGATGATGGCGCATCCCCTAGTTCCGCTGGTCATCACGATTACAGAGCTAGGCCTGCCGGTCGCAATCTCCAAACTTGTCGCTGAGGCTGATGCTCGTGGAGATCGGGCCAAGGTGAGACAGATTCTACACGTCTCCTTGTTCATCACCGGCTTCCTGAGTGTCACACTGACGACCCTCTCCCTGCTCGGCTCGGAATGGATCGCATCCATCCTGCTCAGCGATCAACGTGCTTATTACGCCATGCTCGCAATTACACCCATTGCGCCGATCGTTGCTGTCTCAGCGGTTCTGAAGGGGTATTACCGGGGGAAGCAGCGGATGCACACCATCGCCGCATCGGATGTATTGGAGAACACCGTGCAGATTGCATGCGTACTCGCCTTAGTACACATCTTGCTGCCCTATGGCGTTCACTATGCCGCCGCTGGTGCTATGGCCGCCTCAGTGGTCAGTGAGATCAGCAGTCTGCTGTTTCTTCTTGCCAGTTACAAGATGCGCGGTGAAGTCAAACTGCCGGGCGAGACATGGGCTGCCCATCTTCGGAATGGCAAATCGACCCTCGCGGAGCTGCTTCGGATTGGCTTGCCGACTACCGGCAATGGCGTGGTCCACTCGCTCTACGGCGCCTTCCAGCCACTGCTCATTACGACAAGCTTGGCAGCTGCAGGCATCGGTACAGCAATGGCCACCAAACAGTTTGGCATGATCGCCGGATATGCTTTCCCACTTCTCTTCATGCCCAGCTTCATCACTCAATCCCTTTCCACCGCTCTCATTCCAGCCATCAGCGAAGCAGCTGCCAACAAGAACAGTCTGTTGATGCATGAAAGAATGGAACAGGCTTTGCGCTTGGGCCTTTTTATCGGGGCGCCGGCTACCGTCATCCTGTACGTTTGGTCCACACCGCTGACCACCCTCATCTATGCCGCACCCGAAGCCGGCTTGCTGCTGAAGATTTTGGCTCCGATGTTTTTCCTGCATTACTTCGATGCGCCGCTATATGCCATACTGCTGGGACTCGGCCGCGCAAATGCCACTCTATGGAATTACATCATTACCACGGTGTTCAAGATTGCAGCGATCTACACACTCGGCAGCCATTTTGGCATTGTAGGCATTGCTTTTGCGCTCGGCTTGAGCATTGTACTCATCACGCTGCTCAACTTTTACTCAATCTCCGGCAGCATCGGGTTCTATTTGGATATTCGCCCCTATGTGAGAGTCACTTTCTCTATGATTGGCATGGTCCTTTTCGGGCAGTGGGCGATCTGGTACCTGGATGGCTTTGACCTTGGAATGCTGTGGAACACCCTCGGTTCCATCGGTATCTCATTGCTTGGCTACTTCGCAGCCCTGTCCCTCACGAAAGTCTGGAGTCGGAGGAGTAGAAGAATTTATTCTTAAAAGGCAGAAACAGCGGCAGCCCAGTACTAAGAAAAGTATGGGCAGCCGCTTTAGACGGAATTCGATTGCAAGATTCATCGGTCTAAATGTTCAGGAAGTCCAAATCGGGAAAATAATTTTGTGTTAATGAAATTTTGGATGTGGAAGATCTTCTTGTCTTTCATGACAAGGACGTGAATACCCCAGGGGACCAAGCAGGTTTTGTCGCTGCTCGGCATATATTGAGCGAGAGCAGGATAACCGCCATTCACCGTAGTCGGCAAAAACCGTGATCCGTCGCAATGCCAACGCGTAAGTGTAAAAAACTGGAACAAATCCTCCTTACCGCATATCCACATTGGGAAAGGCGGCATGGACATTTGGCCTTCTTCATGAAACAAGGCGACAAGTGCATGGATATCAAATTGTTCAAACGCTTCCACATATCGTGAGAGCAATTCTTGATCAGGCTCGAAATTCATTAAACGATATTCTTCAGAATGATGTTTTGAACGCTCCATCGTCTCCCTGGCCCTTTGCAAAGCGCTGTTAACGGCTGCCGGTGACATGCTCAACGTTTCTGCAATCTGCTTAGAGGGCCACTCGAATACATCCTTCAAAAGGAGAACAGCACGTTGACGCGGAGGCAAGGCTTGCAAGAGCGTAATAAAACACAATTGAAGCGTATCCTTGCGAATGAGGATATCTTCCGGATTGTCCGATAAGGCGGGGGTAGGCCAGACCCAGGACGAGTCAGGCAACGTTTCGCTGGGGACGATAATAGATGTCGCTTGATCGGAAAAGTCAACGGGACGAGTGCGGCGTTTCGCTTGTCTTAGCTTGTCCAGACATAAGTTGGATGCAATGCGATAAACCCACGTTTTATAAGAGGACTCCTGCCTAAATGAGTTCCAATTTTCCCAGGCGCGAATAAAGGTCTCTTGAACGGCATCGTCTGCGTCATCGATCGATCCTAACATTCGATAACAGAACGATGTTAACTCTGGCTTTAAGCTGTCAAATAACTGAAGTTCAACTGTATGCCCCTTTAAAAATTCGTTCATTTGGGCCTCCGAATGTAGAATAATAGTAGCTTTCACATCAACCAATTCTACAGAAAAGGACGAATACCTTCCCTGTTTTTTTCACGAATGACGGGGATGTGAAAGCACCTATATGTTGTCGCCGGACATTTACGGACAATACTCAGCTCACTTAATACGAATTTGATATGGCTGCCGAATATAGGATGGATAATCGTTTAGAGTTAGTGTCAGCGGCTGCTTATAGGATTGATTCGCTATATAGTAGAAAGCATGTTGCTCACCTGGTTTTGATCCATCCACATACCCGCGTGTAATTTCATGAAGATCGGGCTCCTTATAGAGGTTGCCTGCCGCATCGCGGAATTCGCCATCAGCTAGTGAATACATCATCCTGTCGGCACTATCGAGACCGTTTAGGACAAAATCAAGTTTCATGTAACTATCGCTTTTCGTCATCGCATACAAACGAAGTTTCTTGTCAGGTGCTTGGAGCAGTTGCTCTGTCTCCGTATCGATGACGATCGACATCTGATTTTTGTCAAGTGCACGAAACCAACTTCCCACGATTGTCAGAGACTTAGGTGAATTAAAATACGGACTTTCAAAATGATAAACCGGATGATCTTTCACCAAACTCGCGGAAGTATTGGCCCATACGATGCCTTTATCATCTACCAGTCGTATATCGCCTGGTCCGAAAATCTGTTTTGAATTGGTCTCGTCATAGTCTAAATATAATGAAACTTGCAAGGGGGTAATGACTGCTTTGGTAAAAGTGATACTTTGCCCTTCGACCTGGATGGACTGCCCCAGCGTGTACGCATGTTGAAGTCCAACAAACTGTGTTCGATCAATCGGAAATCTAACGTCGAAATCCGTGCCGTCTTTTGATGAATTGGGAGATTCTGACTTTGTAAGCGTCACTTGCAGCACCAACTCATCCGTAAGCGAAGATCCCGGAGACAGTTGAAAATCTGCTGTTCCGCGTTGAATCCCCGTTTTCTTACTCGCTTGCTTCGCTTCTTCTGGGTAATTGAAACTGACTGAGGCCTGCATGAGTTTGCCTGTACTGTCCTGCAGACTAGCACGATTAAGCTGAACGTGTTCATGCTTGTCAGACAATTGAATTTCGTAGAATACAACTAACCGAGCGTCATCCGCGATGACGCCTTGAACCGTGAACTTCATTCCATCCTGTTCCTCCGATATGCCTATAGGTTGGATAAATTCATTGTTCACAGCCAGCTTTATTCCTTTATCATAAGAGCTGTTGATCAGATCAACGAACTTTTCAAGTCCCGGGATATCTCGAATCATAGAGGCAAATACAGGAGAGACCTTAATTGTAAAAATGCAGGAAAGGAATAATAGAACGATGGCAATCGCAGCGCCAATTCTTCTTCTGAATTGTTTTCTCCGACGATTGATCTCATTTTGTCCCTGTTGAATACCAGCCACAATGGCCATCTCAATACGATCAGAAAGTTCGGCAGCTGTTTCTTGCTCAGATGTGTTGTACATGTTCACTCCCCTTTCTCAATGCGATCCGAAGTTCAATTAAGGCTTTGTTCAACCATGTTTTCACTGTGCCTTCCGGCTTTTCCAACAGGTTAGCGATTTCAGACAGTGTCATATCCTCGTAATATTTTAGGATGATTATGTGTCGTAGTTTAGGTGGAAGTAAATCAACAGCCACCTCGAGAAGAATTTTATCGTCCAGTTTCAGATCTGTCGCAAGCTGCTCAGGCAGCTGAAATAACGGCATGACTTTACGCTTTCTTTTTTGCTCATCAATGCAGATTCGGATCAGGATGCGTGTTAACCATGTCTGAAAATATTTGGGCTCTTTTAATTTTGAAAGCTGGGTATAAGCCCGGTATGTCATTTCCTGAATGACCTCTAGCGCATCCGTTTCGTCTTTAAGATATGCAAAAGCGATGGAGTAAAGCTTCGCCTTTTTTGAGCTGATCAAATGGTGAAATGCTTCATGGTCACCGCGTTGAGCCGCAATTACCTGTTCTTCTGTAGACACTCCCCTACCACGTCCCTTCTTATATTAGACTGTCAGCTCCCCTAAACAGTTTTTCGTTAGCTCCAACAAAAAAAGCCGCGTTACACGCGGCGATGCAGACGATTCATCCATTTTATAATAAATGCATTTTCGCCTCGGCCTCATCCCACGCCACCGAATACCCGCTCCCTTTGGCGCAAAAGATCGAAGACGAGGTGTAGAGCGGGTCCGCGTCCTTCCTGTAGCCGATTCGCTCGATCACTTCTTCCGTATTATGACATAGATCGTAGCCGCCGAACGTCATATGCAGGCTGCCCCGCCCATGCGTAAAAGAAGCGAGCTCCGTACTATAATTCATAAACGTCGCGACCGGTACCCTGCCTGTAATGACGGCATGCGTGTCCATCGTTTGCGGTGGATCGAACCGGCCGTGAGCCTTCTGCATATCGGACAGCACCCTGCCCAAATCGTCCAGCTCGACTTTGATCTTCACTTCGTAATAAGGCTCCAAGAGCACATTGTCACTCTTCTCCAGCCCTTGCCTAAGCGCACGAAACGTCGCTTCCCGGAAATCGCCGCCATGCGTATGCTCGTTATGAGCACGGCCCCTCAAAAGTGTAATAGTAAGGTCGGTAATCGGCATACCTGTTAAGAGACCATGGTGATCTCGTTCGAAGAGATGCATCTTGATCAGATTTTGGTTGCCTTGACTTAAATCCTCGAGATGGCAGATGCTCTGGAATGTAAAGCCGCTGCCTCGCTCCCCGGGCTCCAAACGCAAATGCACTTCGGCATAGTGCCGGAGCGGTTCAAAGTGCCCGTAGCCGGTTACAGCGGATCGAATCGTTTCCTTATATAAAATCTCCGGACTACCGAAGGCGATGTCGAGATTGAAACGCTCTTTCACCAGCTGCTCCAGCACCTCCAGTTGAATAAGGCCCATGACATTAATGTGGATTTGCTGCAAGCTTTCTTCCCAGACAACATTCAAAGACGGATCCTCCGCGTTCAGGATCCGGAACGCTCTCAACACATCCTTCACGCCCAGCGTTGCGGCGAATATCACCTTGGACTTCAGCGTCGGCACCATGTCGTAATCCAGCTTACCGCTGCAGTCGCCCAGCCCCTGGCCGGCCTCGGCAGCGGAAAGACCAGTTACCGCAAACAGATCACCCGCCGCAACCTGATCGACTGGCTGCATTTTCGTCCCACTAACGAGGAACAGCCGTGTAATCTTCTCACTGATTGGCTCGCCCCCAACGTGATATTGGAGTTCGTCCCTCACCTTCAGCTTGCCGCTTTGTGCCTTCATAAAAGTCAGCCTAGTCCCGCTTCCATCGTGACGAATTTTATACACGTGTCCTCCGAAAGAAGCTTCCGCCCGCGCCTTGTAATCCGTCGTCGTTAGTCGATGCAATTGATCAAAGAACTCAAGCACGCCTTCATCTTGAAGTGCTGCACCCCAAGCGCACGGAAACAGCTCTCGGCCGCGAATCATCGCTTGCAGCTCCTGAAGCCAGAACGCCTGATCCCCCGTGTTCGTCATGAACACCTCCAGCAGCCGCTCGTCCCGCTCCGCCATGCTTTCCAGCAGTGCCTCCCCGATGGATCCATCTGTCAGGAGACCAGTGATCTCGCACACATCGCCCGTCAACTGCTTCCGAATGTCAAGAAGCACTTCAGCGGTATTCGCTCCGCTTCGGTCCGTCTTGTTAATAAAAAAGAACGTTGGGATGCGGTGCTTATGAAGCAGCTCCCAGACCGTCTCGGTATGCCCTTGGACGCCCTCCACTGCGCTGATGATGAGAATTGCGTAATCCATCACCCGCAAGGCCCGCTCCATCTCCGGCGAGAAATCGACGTGTCCTGGCGTATCGATCAAATAATAGGTCGCCCCTTTATACGAGAGGACAGCCTGGTCGGCGAACACCGTAATGCCCCGCTGCCGTTCAATGTCGTGGCTGTCGAGGAATGCATCCTTATGGTCAACTCTTCCCTTTTCCCGAATGCTCTGCGTATGGTACAGCAGCTGCTCGGCGAATGTGGTTTTGCCTGCATCCACATGCGCGAACAAGCCGATTGTCTTCTTGGTCATGGTATCTTTCTCCTTGTTTCCGACGGGTTGTCTTTGCTTCTCTTTCTATTATTTCATTCCTATTGAGAAATGGGAAGGGCGCTCTTCCTCCAATCGCAGTACTACATAAAACTAGTACTTCCTTAATCCGGCTTTTGCCTTGTATAATTTGTAACAACATCGTGATAAACCCAAAATTAGGAAGGGAGCGTTGCCCCTTGAATCATGACGAGCGTCTAGATCATTTAGAAATGCGAATTGCGGAACTGGAAAAGGAAGTAAACGAATTAAAAACGAACAGACCGTCCAAAAGGATAGATACCGCTGCAAACTCTCACCCAAGGGTCGGGGAGATCACCCCACGTCGGGAGACAACAAGCGTTAGCGAGAAAAAAGAAACCGATTGGGAGCATCTCATTGCAAGGGTATGGCTCCCCCGCGTGTTCATGTTCGTTCTTTTAATCGGTCTGATCTGGGGATTTAAAGCTGCGGTTGACGGCGGTTTTATCACAGAAAAAATGAGATGTATCCTCGGCCTACTTGCAGGCGGTGCTTTCATTTATCTCGGCAGACGACAATACAAGCACAAACGACCTTTATTATCCCAAGTTCTTTTGGGAGGTTCTATTGGCATTTTCATGTTAACGACTTTCGCGGCTAACTACTTGTATGACATTATCAATACGCCGCTAGCTTTTATGCTCAACGTCCTTTGGACGGCGCTGGGCCTGTGGTTCTCCTATCGATACAAATCACAAGCTTTAGGCGTTATAGCAAGTATTGCTGGTGTTCTCACGCCATTCTTAGTGAACAGCGAGAATTCTTCAACTGCTTACTTCGTAGCGTATGAAGTCCTGCTGTATGTCAGCTTTATGCTATTTGCAATGAAACAGCGCTTCGTCATTTTGTTCTACACGTCATTTGTTTTGATGCATCCGGCCTTTTTGATTTATAACGTAGGCGCGGCTTCAACTGAACGATGGCTGGCCTATGGCGTACTGATCCAACATGTCATGCTATTAGGTGCGGTCTTGCTTAGACAAGGAATTCTGAGCCATCAATTACGTATCTTGGCAGCCAGCTTCGTCCTGACAGCACTCTGGTTTAAGCTTGACTTGGATTCCTCAGAAATTAATGCAATCTTGTTAGCTTTTTCGCTTATCTATAGTGGGTTATCTGTTTACTTCTGGAAAAAGGATGCTCGAGAGACACTGCCCTTCTCCCTTGCAATTGCTTCGTATGCCTTACTTTTCTTTACGATGAATGTTGTTAAAAGCGATGTGGCGATTGGTCTTTTTATGGTTGAAGGCTTTGTCGCTCTTGCTCTTGGACTTGTCATTCGATCGGTATTTCAGAAGATTAATGGCCTGCTCATTTACCTTTTAAGCTGTCTAGTTGGATTAACCCAGCTGGCAAAAGGGATGACATCTCTCGCTTCAACGAATACGTTTACTTGGATTGTTTTGCTGATTACCTTAGCAGGCATTATAGTACTTTTAAAGCGGTACCCTATTGGAGAACAAACCCAAGCAATCAAGAAACTGCTTTACTACGGACTAGGCGTGTTACTCTTATTCTTTATCACCGATGTAACGACTGCTTTAACGATTAAAGTAAGCAAAAATACGCAGCACTTACTCATTTCATCTGCTTGGGTGGGCTATGCGATCGCCGTTTTAGCCTATGGTCTGACAAAAGGGATCAAACAAGTCCGGCTTGCCGGTCTAGCCTTATTGTTTTTAACTCTAATGAAGGCCATCTTTTTCGACCTCCCCACTGTTTCCGTCGTCATCAAAGCTGTACTCTTCATTGGACTTGGAGGAATTGGCGTTTTGCTTTCTCGCTTTTTCTATAAGAAAGAATGATAAAGAAGCTGTCCCAGAGCCAGGAAACTTGGCACCCGGGACAGCTTCTTCAAGCAACAATTTAAATCAATTCAGACTTCGCAAGCAAACTCTTGACCATCAAGGCGACTTCGGCGCGGGTAACAAAGGCTTGAGGAGCCAATATCCTGCCATCCCTACCGGTTACAATGCCCGCAAGCAGCGTATCGGACACGCTCTCCTTGGCCCACGCGGCTACTGTATCTGCGTCCGCAAATTGGCTGAGCAACGCACTAGCGTCCTGTTTCGGCAGCTTGTCCTTCAAACCGCTGATTTTCATGGCTTTAGCGATGATCGCCATGGCTTGTTCGCGTGTGATCTTGTCGTTCGGGCGGAAAGTGCCGTCCTCGAAGCCCTCAATCAAGCCGTAGGCATTAGCTGTGCGAATGGCACTTTCATACCAGGCACCAGCTGGAACATCACTGAAGGTGGTACCGCTATCGTCAAGCTTCAATCCCAGTCCTCGTAGGATGATCGCTGCAAACTCTACTCGCGTGATGTCTGAGTTCGGCAGGAAAGTCTTGTCATCTACGCCTTGAATGACGAAACGAGAGCCCATGTCATTCACCGCATCTTTCGCCCAATGCTGTGCCATGTCCGCGAATGTCAGAGGATGCCAGACAACCGAGTAGCTGCTGTTTGTCAGGCTGTTGATTTTTGCATAATAGATACCATCGATCTTTTCAATCTTAGTGGGAACGTGCCGTATTGTACCATCCGGTTCAATGACGAGACCTGTTGTGATCTTGCTAGCATCAATATCGTCTGGCAGGGCGATGGTTCTTTCCACATAGGTGGAATAGCGTGAAATCTCATAAGACTTTCCCAGATGCGTCACCTTAACCGTAAAACCCACTGGCTGTACGACGAGCGTGAAATCTCCTGCCCGTGCCGCATCCTCAGCCAGCTTAACCTTATCCGCTCCGCTGTCCGCAATCTCGATTTGCACCTCTGCATGCTGAAGGTCTGAACCGATTCCGAATTCGGCTGCCAGTTTGGTCAAATCCAACTCACTGGACGGAAGTTTGTAGGTGGACTTCGCCGTTTTCATCTCCAGCGTCGCTCCATATTCCCTCAGCTTTCCAATGTTTTCGCTGGTTAATTTGGCAATAGCTACATCGGATTCCTTGTTCAGGACTAAGGTTACTAGGGCGTTGCTGCCTTCCGCAGCGAGCTTATCGGAGATTTTCTGCTGATCCAGCGCCAAGGTGGCTACTGTCCGATCATTGACCTTCGTTGTAGTTAAGGTCCCGATCTTTTCTGCCTTACCGTTCACATAGACTTCAACGCCTTGGGGTTCTGCAGGTGGCGGTCCCCCCGCTCCTGTATTGGGATTTGAATCGGAGTCAGGAGCGCGTGTTACGCTCACCTTGTAATATTTAACTGCTGTTTCGTTCTCTGCGGTTACAGCCAGATAGATCACTTTCGTCCCGCCAGCCGTTAGCGGAATCGTTTCGGTTCCCGTCACTTCAGAAGAGAAGCTATCGTCCGTAGACAGTTTGAAGGTTGCCCCGGCGGCTGGCACAATATCCGCCTGGTTTAAGGACGATTTGTCGTTGGCGACATAGACCGACCACGTCACGGAGTCCGCTGGCGTACCTCCATTGCCGCCTGCAGCTGCGGTGTCCGTCTTGCCCGCCACGCTCGTCAGACCCGCGTCGCTGCTGGGCGCTGCGGCTCGGGTAATCGTAGCTGCATAATACTTCACCGTAACCGCATCTTCCGCCGTTACTTTCACATAGACGACGGTTTCTCCAGCTTCAGTCAAGGGAATCACTGCGCCCCCGCTTACCTCTTCGGTGAAGCTGCTATCCGAATAAAGCTGGAAGGTCGCGCCGGTTTCAACCACGATGTCTGCCCGGCCTATGGCCAATTTTCCGTAGGGCACGTATACGGACCACGCGACCGTACTGTTCGTCGTCCCACCGCTGTCGCCGCCGGGCGCGGTATCCGTCTTGCCGGCAAGACTAATCATGCCAGCGTTCGTGCTAGGCGGAGCTGCGCGGTGCACGGCCACCGCATAGTATTTCACTGTCGTCGTATCTTGCGCTGTCACGACGATATACATCGTTGTCGTTTCTCCCGATGCCAACGGGATTACGTCCATGCCCGTCACTTCGTTAGTTAAACTTTCGTCCGTATATAGCTTGAAGGTAGCGTTGGCGGCTGGAACAACATCCGCCAGTCCCACAGTGGACTGGCTGTCGGGCACATGGAGCGTCCATGCTATCGCGCTCTCTGCCGTCATGCCGGTCCCGCCTCCGGGCGCACTGTCCGTTTTGTTCGCCACGCTGGTCAGACCGGCGTCGTTGCTAATCGCGGAAGCCCGGTTGATCGTTACCTCGTAGTACTTTACGGTAATGGCATCCTCCGCCGTTACCTTCACATAGAATGCTGTTGCCCCGCCTTCGTTCAGGGAGATTGTTCCACTTCCCGTCACCTCGGACGAGAAGACATTGTCCCTATACAATTTGGCTTTGGCGGCTGTTGCCGGAACGACATCTGCTACGCCAATGGTAGATATGCTATTCGGAACGCTCACGGACCAAGTCACTGCATTGCCTGCGTTACCGCCACTGCCGCCTGCTGGTGCCATGTCCGTCTGGCCTGCCACGCTGGTCAATCCGGCATCTTGTGACAGAATCGTCATTTGATAAATCCCATTGTTATTCATATCCGCAGAATAAATCGTGCCATTGCCGTCGACTTTCAATCCATGCACGTACTTGTTGTCCGTTTGAATGTCGTAAACGAATCCGTCGCTGGCAAGTTTTCGGACAGCAAGATTAAGCGAATCTGGGACGTACACATTCCCTTTCCCGTCTACAGCTATTCCTTGTGGATAGCTAAGTTGCAGGTTTTGCGCTTGCATGTTTGGAAATATAGGATTTTTTCCTTTGAGTGTGCTTATCTTACCATCCGAATCCACTTTGCGGGCATTCTGGTTACTGCCATCCACAAGGTACAGCGTCCCATCAACATCCACTGCCAGTTGCAGGGGCTGACTGATTTGAGCGGCAGTCGCCGCTCCGCCGTCTCCAGAATTCCCGTCAACGCCTGTGCCGACAATGGTGCTGATGATGCCCGTGTTGTTGATCACTTGACGGACTCGCGAGTTTGAGGTATCCGCAATCAACAAATTTCCGTCTTTATCCAATGCAACACCGTAAGGGTGGTTTAACTCGGCCGCTGTGGCAGCTATTCCATCACTGTTATAGCCTGCGTGCCCCGTGCCTGCGACTGTACTGATTTTCCCGTCTGCACTCACCTTACGGATTCGCTGATTGTAACTGTCTGCGATATACAGGTTTCCGTCGCCATCCATTATGACATCGGTCGGCTGATTCAGCTTGGCCGAAGTGGCGTCGCCTCCGTCGCCGGAGAAACCGGATGTTCCCGTACCCGCGATCGTACTGATATTACCATTAGCCGCAATTTTGCGAATTCGGTGATTTTGGGTATCCGCGATATACATCACCCCGCTGTCCATGTCACGCCAAATCCCTGAAGGGCCGTTCAATTTTGCCGCCGTTGCCGCTCCTCCGTCCCCGCCATATCCCGCAGTTCCCGTACCTGCCAGTTTGGTGGTGCCATACGTAACGGTGGCTGCCCGTCCAATTTCAGGCGTGAACACAGGAACAATTAGTAGCAAGACTGTCATACAAAGCAATAACTTTCCTATCAACGAACGCTTTCCCATTTCGTCAGCCCCTCATGTTGATATACGATTTAATATTTCCTGATAAGTATATCAACGAGCTTTGAACGGATTCTGAACATTCAAGCAACTGGCATGTTTTAGTTATGTTGCATAAGGATATAGAAATGTCAGAATACTAGCAAAGGCTTTTAAATTCAAAGGAGGTCTTGACCCTATGCAGCAAAATTATTACGGATCGTCCCCTCAACAAATTGTGTCTCAGTGTGAAAGTCTAGTTCAGCAATTAACACAACAAACACAGCAAGCATCCATGCAATATCAAAATTTAATGAGACAAGAACAAGCGAATGCTGCACAACTTGAGCAGCTTGCTCAACGTGAGCAGCAAGCGGCTCAAATTATTCAAACGGCACTTCAAGGACATCAAACAGCGATTCAACAGCTGCAACAAATTTCGAATTTATGCAACCAACTTTCCAATGCCCAAACGCAAATGACACCAAATTATCAAGTTGGCTCTCAGTATAATCAATCCTCTCGGGAGTTCAGAAACAATCAATCATTCATATAGACATACAACGACAAGAAAGCTGAGGCTATTAAAGCCTCAGCTTCTCCATACATAAATTAGCTGTAATTCCCGGCAGATCCTTATTTCCTCTGATTCCTCATTTGAATCGATATGTCCAAAATCGTTCTGTCCCGAAGCGCGTCTGGATTTCCAGATCGGATAATTGCTTGCTGCCTAACAATTCGGCGGCTTGGAACTGGGACTTATGGGCTTGAATCGACGCCATCTTCTGTTCAAGAAAATCCTTAACATCATTAATAATGTCAGGTTTACCGATCTCTTGTTCGTGGTTGTTAGCGAACGCCATGCAATGCACGATTGGCCTTCGGTCGGCCGGTATTCTACCAATCGTTCGGATAACCGCTGCCCCGCATGCGTTATGATCAGGATGAACGCTTAGCGTCGGATGGAACGTGATGACTAACGAAGGATTCAACTCTTTTAGAAGTGCTTCGATGCTTCCATCTAACTGCGCTTTATTCTCGAACTCGATCATCTTATCGTGAAATCCGAGCATTCTGAGATCCCGGATGCCGATGGCACGGCAAGAGGTTTCCAGTTCCTGCTTACGTATAGCGGGTAATGTAACACGGTTGGCAAAAGGTGGGATCCCCATGTTGCGGCCCATTTCTCCTAAAGTCAAACAAGCGTAAGTAACTTCTGTTCCTTGCTTAAGGTGCATAGCAAGCGTTCCGGACGCGCTGAATGCTTCATCGTCCGGATGCGGAAGCACAACTAGGATATGTCGTTCCATATTTGTTCAAATCCCCCTTTACGCTAGAACGGCTCTCGGCCTAACTGTAAAGCCACAATGAGTTTCCCCGCCGTATCGTGCCCCGCAAGGATAAGCCTTTCGGACTCTGTCTCTTCATAGTGGGTAAGTCCCTCGGAATACACCCAGCCTTGCCCGGTTTTCAAGCCTACGCGATAAGGTCCGTCCCCGGAAATCGAACCGTGCGTATAACGAATAACAGCGTTTGAAATGAAGGTCGCGGCTGGATGTTTCGTATGATCCAGATGCGCGGCGTAAGCTCCCGTCGTCATCTCAAGATGGATGTATAAGTCTTGATCGATAAGGCTTTCAATCAATAGCTGGACTTTGGTTTTGTCGATGAGTTGCATGTTCTTCCCTCGGCCTTCGGATAGGTTGACTTGACTTACTGTTTGGCCTGGCCCAACATTCGATCCACTGATTTACTGAGCTGGCTAAAAATAAAATTCGGCGCGATCCGGCTCATCATTTTTAAAGCGTTGCTCTGCCCGGGCCGGATTTCGTAATGGTCACTCTTCATGCTTTTGATGGCAAAACTCACCATGTCAGATACGGGCATCGCCTTTGAGCCTGCCATATCTGCCGAATCGAATGTATCCACCAGTGGCGTTTCTGTCAACGGCGGAGCCAGCTCGAATACTTTGACCTTGGTGTTTTTCAGCTGTGCTCTGAGCGAAAGCGTATAGGAATGCATGCCGGCCTTCGCTGCGCAATAAATGGGCGAAATCGGAAGAGGCACGAACGCAAGGCCGGATGAAACGTTGATGATCGCAGCCGACTCTTGCGCTTTTAGATGCGATAAAAATTGCTGCACCATCCAGATCGGACCACTGAGGTTCGTTACGATCTCGCTATTCAAATCCGCCAGGTCGTTACTCGCTGTATGAAGATTGATTCTTCGCATAACCCCTGCGTTATTGATCAAGACATTGAGTTTGGGAAATTGTTTCACCACCGCCGCATACAAATCCGTAATCGCTTGAGGGTCTCCCGCATCACTCTGAAACGTATGTACCGTAGGCAGCTTTTTCTTAGCCGCATCCAGTCTCGCTTGATCCCGCCCCGTGATAATCACGGTATTCCCCAGCTTCAACAGTTGACTTGCAAATTCAAAGCCAATACCAGATGACCCGCCTGTAATCAGAACCGTATTGCCGCTCATGTTCATCAGATTCTAACCTTCCCTTTCTTCTCCATAAGTAAGGTGCTTTCTACCCATAAGTGTACATGAAGTTTATACAGATAGAAAGGCATCTTACTGGATTTTCACATTCACAACAAAAAGAGATGACCATCTTGGGTCATCCCTTTTTTGATGCGCTTGACGCTATTGACCGATGACTTGATCCAATTTGCCTTGCAGATGGACTAATCGCATCATGACAACCGCAGCCTGAGCTTTGCTTACTTTCGCTAATGGCTCAAATGCACTGTCGGTCCCTTCCATAAGGCCCAGTTCAACTGCTAAGGCAACATCGGATTTGTTCGTAATCGCATCGCTGTCGGTGAAAGAAAGTTCATTCCATTTCGGAGCCAACAAGCTCGACAGTTTATTGTATTTAAGAATATGAATCAACGAGGAGGCTAAGGCTTCACGGGTTAACGCTTGCTCGGCGTTTAATTTCCCATTCGCATACGCTTCGAGCCATTTTTGCTGGATGAATATGCGGACGGCATCAAAGTAGGGACTGCTTTCCGTGATATCGGCAAAGAGCGGTTTATCGCTTCGGTTGCCACTGTAATAATTTTTGTATTGAGGTGTCAAAGCTGTTGCCATCATGGTCAACCAATCTCCATACGTAATGGGTTGGTCTGGGTTTAATTTCCCGGAACTATCCGCAGCGAGGACTTGATATTGGATCATGGTCTCAAGTTCGCTTTGTGCCCAGTGGCCATCAATATCCGTTGGCTCCACGGAAGACGATGAGGATGCTGTCAGATCTGACCATACAGGTTTCCAAGTGCCGTCAGTAGCATCCAAGGCTTTGGCGAACAAGTTGCCGTTTGTCAAAGATGGATTGTACACTAATTTTGCTACTGGCTGCTCATAGGTAGTGCCGGGCGTGTACCCGCCAAAAGAACTCAATTGCAATTCTAGTTTTGTTGATTCCCAAATTTTGGATAACGCTTGCTGTTTAGATAAGTTCAGTTGGATAGCCCCCATCACTTGGTCATCCAGAACATTCCTGCTCGCATAGTAGTTGCTCACATTGCCTTGTAAGTCGAGTGTTACATTAACATTATCCCCATTGACTGCGATTCCTTTATAAAATCGTTGGAATGTAAAGGAATAATTTTGCACTTTAGACGAAAGCTCCTGACTGTTGCCGGTATCGACCCGTTTTAACTCTTCGCTGGCATTGGGATAAGTAAGATTAATCAGTTCTTCCGCGCGCTGTAGGGCGGCTTCTTTCGTGATGGAAGCTTCCGTTGACGCTGGGCTTGCAGCACCAGGTGGGAAAGTGCTGTAGATATCTGTAGAGTAACTGATGATAACGCCGGTTTGAGCGTCTACGTTAGCTCTAAGCATGCCAAAAGGCCCCATTCTTGCATCATCATTTCCCCAATTTAACGACCAAACTTTATGCTGATCTCCCATCCAACCGTCGCTGAGGGATTTTTGCAGCAGCTTCTTTTCTTTTAATTTAGGGAAAGCTTCCTCTACAATTTGTGCCGCTTGTTCGGCTGTCAACTCACCGTTTGCTGGAACCGGAGTAAAGGCGTTCTCTTTTCGAGGAACAGCCCCATAAGTTGTCCCTTGATGATTGACTGCCATGTCTGATGCGACAAATTCTCCCGTCTGTGCATCAATAGGCAGCAGACTAGGCACATAGCCCAACCACCAGGCTTGGATTTTATTGCCCGCTTTGCGTATCGGGATGTATTGTAATTCTGCGTCCTGGTGCTCCTTGGCCAATGCGGTTGCTTGTTCCTCCGTTATCTTGGGCTGTGTAGAGGGTAAACTGCTCATCTGAATCGCTTTGTTGTATTGTAAGACGTTTCCTTCGTCGTCCAACGTGACCTGAATTCCGCTATCATTTAATTTCACACCCTGAACAATAAGATGATAACTGAATGCATAGCGAACAGGTCCAAACAAAGAAGTCTGCCCATTAAACTGTGCATTATCTTCGTCTAGTTGCAAGCTTTCTGATTTGATCGAAGGGGCAGCTTTTACAATAAAGGCTTTAGCAAGCTGCTCGGCTTCTCCTCTCGTCAGTTTGGGCGGAAAATGGCTGACGCCTTTCGGATCATGGAGGCTGGGAAGATACATTTGCAGTAAGTCGCCATTCAGGGCATCTATTCTACTGTTGAAACCCGTCCCCCCATTTTCAGTTTTTATTTCCCACTGAATGGTCCAAATCTTTTCATTCCGTGGAGGGTATGTATACGGATCGCCGAATTCAACAGATTGTACATTCGCGTCTTTTAAAGTAGGGAACAGCTCTCTTGTCCTTTCGACGGCTTGATCTTTTGAGATTTTGGCATCAGCAGGATTTAACGCTGAGGCGGCTGAAACTGATGTGATTGCAGTCGCCGTGCCGGCATCCGCGGCAAGTGCGCCTGAAGCAAGCATACTGGCTCCTACAATGGTTAAAAGCATGGACTTGCCAATTGTGTTCAGCGTTCGTTTCATTTTTTTCAATCCATACACTCCTCATATCCGTTTTTTGGAAAATAAATACGACCATTACCTTTTACGCGAAAAATTGAGAAAAGTTTCTAATTGAAAGAGCGGCAAAATGCTTCGACAAAGGCTTCTCCGGTATACAGTAAAGTAATCTGCTAACATGACTCCCGTCCCAGTTCGTTCAAATCAAAATGGAGCGGCTGCCGCTGGCAACCTGCTCCATTTTGTTGCGTAAATATTATGCAAACTGTAAATACCCGAATTTATTCGGAGTATGGAACTGAAGAATTTCGGTCGGCGACCACGCCGTATATTCATCCGGATGGCCGTTCCCCCGGTCGATTCGGTAACAGTTCATTCTCCATACATCTCCGGCAGAGGGGATGCCGCCCGTGAAATTGCAGAATGGAATTTCCCAGATCGACATATATCGTCCGTGTACGTATCGGGTCGCGGTCTTCCAGCCATCCGCGTGCCAATCTCTCCCTACTTGAATCGGAGGATGTAAAGGATCGTTGTGAATGATGGCGTCAAACTTCACGTTTGTCGGGCTAACCTCGAATTCCTTGTACCATGCCAAATCCCCAGTCTCGCAGATAAACACCTCAACAACATCTTCTTCATAGATCGAATCATCGTGATTCGTCATCGTAGATACAAGATGATCATCTTCGCAAGAAAACCGAAAATAAATGGCTGCGCGTTCCCGATTCCAAAATGACTCGACCGTAGTCGACAGCCTCGGCTTGCCGCCGGATACCGTATCACGAAGATTTATGGACGACAATCGCTCCCATAGCTCATCGTCAAAGGACGGAAAACTGTCGATTTCCATGTGTGCGCAGACATAGAGTGGCTTCATTTCTATCATCAGTTAGCTCTCTCCTCGTATACTAGCTACGGCCGAATGGCCGTTCCGTCGGGAATCCGCGCCAGGGTCCATGCCGGCAGCTTGTTATGGCACGGATACAGCGCTGCTTTGCTTTCGTCCAAATCGACGCCGAGCCCAGGCTTATCGCTGACGTAAACATAACCGTTCCGAACCTCTGGACAGCCTGGAAACACTTCTCTTGCTTTCTCCGAATATTCGCTCCATTCCTGAATGCCGAAATTCGGACTGCTCAGATCGAGGTGAATGTTGGCTGCCGCACCGACCGGCGAAAGATCCCCTGGTCCGTGCCAGGCGGTTCTCACACCGAATGCTTCGCAAAGCGTCGCCAGCTTCTCCGCCGGAGTCAGGCCACCAATTGCGCTGATATGGCAACGGATGAAATCGATCAAGCGCCGGGTAATCAGCGGCATCCATTCGGCGGAGTGTACAAATAGCTCCCCCATCGCAAGCGGCGTGGCGCATTGGCTCCGAATGGTCTCGAACCATTCGAGCTGCTCGGGCGGCAGCGCATCTTCCAGGAAGAAGAGTCGGTACGGCTCGAGCTGCTTCGCAAGACGAACGGCCTCGATCGGCGCGAGACGCTCGTGGATGTCATGGAGCAACTCGATCTCGCCGCCGAGCCGGCTGCGCAAATGCTCGAACAGGCGGGGCACGCTGCGCGCATATGCATCCGGGTCAAAGTATGCGCCAGCGAGAGCATTCTCCGGCGAGTGAAGCGTGTGGTCTCGTCCGCCATACCCGCCCATCTGGCAGCGCAGGTAACGATATCCTTGATCTATGTATTTACGCACACAATCTTCCACCTCCTGCGGGTCACGTCCATCGGCATGACGGTAGACAGCTGCCGCTTCGCGGCATTTGCCGCCAAGCAGATCGTATACGGGCATGTTCGCAAGCTTGCCCTTAATGTCCCAAAGCGCCATGTCGATACCAGATATGGCGTTATTCAACACCGGTCCATTGCGCCAATAGGAGCTGACCATCGCAGTTTGCCAAATGTCCTCAATTCGCCGTGGATCTTTCCCAACAAGAAACGGCTTCATATACTGCTCAACCGTGTTCGCAACGGTCAAATGTCGCTGTGTGAAGGTCGCGCAGCCGATGCCATACAAGCCAGGTTCGGTCGTTTCAATTTTGACGACAACAAGATTAATGCCGTCCGGTGCGGTTAAGATCGCACGAATGTCGCGGATTTTTAATTCTGACATCCTCGTTTCATCTCCCATGAATTGTTTATTTAATGCGGCGTTCCGGGCAGAATGAGCCCACCATCGACCCGCAGCGTCGTACCGGTAATGTAGGAGGCTGCGTCCGATACCAGCCAAGCGACAGCCCTGCCGATATCCTCTGGTGTCCCCGAACGGTTAAGCGGTACTCCGGGGTTGATCAGATTGAAATTCTCCGCCCCTGTATCGTTGGCTTTAATCGCTCCTGGGGCGACGCAATTTACGCGAATCCCATGGGCGGAAAGATCCAGCGCAATCGATGCCGTTGCTCTCGCCAAAGCGGCTTTGACACCGCCGTAAATGGCATCGCCCGGATACGCCCGCTCTGCACGCACGGAAGTAATATTGACGATACTACCTCGGACGCCTTGTTCAATCATGTGTTTGCTGAATGCTTGCATAAGCAACAGCGGAGCGCGGAAATCAAGATGAAGCAGTCGATTCGTTTGGGCTATGTCTATATGTTCTATCGATCCGAAAATGGTAATCCCGGCATTGTTGACCAAGACATCGATACGTCCAAAAGCACGAATAACGTCCTCAGCCAGCCTCCCGGGCTCCTTTTCTGCCTCCAGGTTCCCCTCAAACACCTCGCAACGACGTCCGAAACTACGTTGGATCATAGCTGCCGTTACTTTAGCATTCTCTTCATCGTTCCAATGACTGATCGCTAAATCATAGCCGCACTCCGCCAGAATCAGAGCGATCCCGCGACCGATCCCCCGGCTGCCCCCCGTCACAAGTGCCGTCTTGACCATTTCGCCGCCTGTCTTTGCTTCCTTAGTCATCCTATATGCGTCCTCCATTCTACAGCTGCTTATACGTGTCCTGTTTCGCCTCTCCATTTTTGCCTATATTCGTTCGGAGTGATCCCGTTGATTTTTTTGAACACCCTCCCGAAATAGCTTGTGCTGGCAAATCCCGTATCGATCGAGATTTCAGAAATCAATCGATCCGTAGCGCTGAGCAGTTCTGCCGCTTTCCCAATTCTTATTTCGTTAATATAATCCGTAATGGATTTGGACGTTTGTTTTTTGATTAATCTGCCAAGATAAACGGGAGACATATTCAAAACATCCGCTATACTGTCCAAACCTAACTCTTGCTTCATATAATCGTTCTCAATGATGGTATTAATTTTACGGATCAATTCTTCGTACTTCGCACTTTTCTTTTCTCCGAGCTTCTCCTCGATTTGCCGGAATATATCCAAGAAACTATCGCTTATATCGCTCAATCGTTCCATCTCAGCCAAATGCGCGAACATTTCGTTGAACTGAATGGCATAGCTGAAACCGGAAGCTTTCTCCAATGTATCCACCACCATATTGACGGCAAAAAACAGCCGAAACACGGTTAAATTCAAGTCTTTGTACGAATGGTCCACCGTTGATTCCAAAATCATGGAACAGAGGTTTTTTACTTCGTCCATTTTGCCAAGCATCAGCGCATCAGTAAGCAGCTCTTCCTTTTGAATCGGATACCGATAGGGACGCTTCTGTTGTTCAGCCGTTTGCTCCGCAAATAAATGAGCTTCCCATCCAGAAAAGACCCTATACCGGGAAGTTTCGAGAGCGTCCATATAACAACTGCGGCATTCGGATGCATCCGTTCCCAGCAGGCTCACCGCTGCGGTGACGGATAATTTGAGATATTCCTTGATTTCCTGCTGAATCCGAACGATCCGATTATCAAGCTCCTCTACGTTGCGACCGTGAAAAAGGATGACCGTGTGATCGTCGCCAGAGTCGACGGCTTCGCATGGGGCATATTCAGAAAAAATTTCTGAGGCGATGTTCATGATGCCAAATCGGAGTAAGCTTCGATCCTTGAATTCGTATTGTCGGCAAAACGCCTTGTAACGATCAATTTTCAAAATAAGAACTTGAATTTCATCATGTAAATTCAGCTTGATACTGTGCTCCGCAAACCGCTTCACTAGGATGTTCGGCGGAAAGGAACCGTCTTCCATCATCAACTGTCTTAAGAAATCCTGCTTGGCTTTATAAGAGTTTTCCCTTATGGTTCGGTCCTGCACACCCATCTTTTTCAGCATATCGGCAACGGGACGATTTAATCTTCGCGAAGTCACATAGGAGAGCGAGAGCCCTACCAAGATAAGCAGCAAGCATAGCAGAAGTGTTCGAGTCCTCATCTTATCCACTTCTTTAAACGCAACACCATATGGCGTATATCTAACGAATTTCCAGTCAAGCGCATCGGAAGAAGCGTACGTAACCAGAGATTTGACCCCGTCCACATTCCCGATAAAATGGCCCGACTCTTCACGGGAATGAAGAATGTCTTGGACGAATTCCTGCGATGATAAATCGCTGAGAATTTGATCATTATAGATACTGCTGACTAATACACCTGCCGAGTCTAGTATAATGATGCCGCCGCTCTGACTTTTGTCGATCGTGGCGATCGCCTTTTTCATCCAGGAGTCGGTAATATTAAGAATGATGCTCCCGTCAAACGACGGATCGTAATAGATGTATGTATAAACGTTATAATCGATGTTGCCGTCATTCCCTGCATTTTTAATGGTCCGTGTAATCGGTTTCAGATTCATTTCGGGTTTATACGTTTTTAGGATGTCGACGATCCCCTGGTCAGGGAAATAGGCGCTTTTCTGTGAGCCGGCTGTGCCCGTATAATACAAATCCAGCTTATTGCTATACACATATACGGATTGGAGGAACGGCAAGGATCCGATTAAATTGATCCGATCCGTAATCGTTTTCGTCTCTATGGGATCCGTGTCGGACTGATAAAAAACTTTGTATATTTCTCGATCGTTCAAAATCTGGGAAATCGTCATTTTTACATTCTCCTGCATGGAATCTGCCGTTGAGCTAATTTGCGACAGCGATTCTTCGGAGAAGGAAAAGATTTTCTTCTGTTCGATATTGACGAAGTTGACATATAAAATGTAAGAAACGGCAAGTACGATGACAGCTGTCAAGGTTGAAGAGTACACGAACAAGCTGGAGAAATAACGGCTTTCCGGCATACGTTTGGACAGTTTCATTATTTCCCCCATCCTTATGAAGTGGAGCCCGGACAGACAATTGGCCGGACTCCTATTGGTCATCAACACAATTATTTCTTGTTTGCGGCTTTCCATTCCGCGTATTGTTTATTCATTTCTTCAAGCACTTTATCAATACCTGCTGCTTTTAATTTTTCCTTGAATTTAGGAACCGTAACTTCCGGATCGACAGAACCGGTTTCCAAAATCGGACGGAACTCGTTTTCGACGTTTTTAATAGCGCCAACCTCTGTTTTTAAAGCGTTGCTGTCGAAGTTGAATCCCAAATCGGGCATAATTTCGGAGTCGCTGTTGAATTTTTTGAATTGATCCCAAATGTCGTCTGGTTCGCCTGGCATCAGATAAGTCAGAAACTGATTCCCGTACGCCCAAGTCTCAGCCGGATTGTAGCCGGATTTCTTTCCGGCTTCCGTCGCCGGTGCATATTCGATCCGATTTTCTCCCACTTTGACATAATGCTTGCCTTCAATGCCACGGCCTACCAAATTGATCAACTGCTTATCGGTATACATCATATTGTAGAACATCAGCACCCGATCCACATCTTTGGAGTTTGTCGGAATGCCCATCATGGAGCCTACCAGGTCATTCGTCGTTGTAATTGGCTTTCCGAAGTTGTGGTAAGTGAATGGCGCTCCATATGCGTTCGAAACCTGCACATCCACATACGGCTTCAGTTGGCCGAAGATGAAACCGGACTTGGCACGATCGGCGTTTGTTGCTTTCATGACGGGGGCATCCTTCGAAATATAGCCCGCTTGGTAGAATTTATTCAAAGTCTTAAGCGTTTTCATATATTCCGGCTCATCTAATTCAAGCGTATAGCCACTCGCATCTTTTTTCAACACAATCGATTGGACCGGCGAGACGTTCCATAGGTTTCGATTGACGTAATTCGGTATACGGCTTGCGCCAATGGCAAGCAGCGGGATAGCGCCGGGTTCGTTATCTTTAATCGTTTTGAGCGCCGGCTCCATATCTTCTAAGCTGTTGATTTGGTTAATATCGATTTTATATTTTTCTATCATTGGTTTATTAGCTAGAAAGCCGAGCCACGCGCCCTTCTCTTTGATCGCAGCCATCGTGTAATTGCGTCCTTTGATCGTGCTCGCTTGCAAAAATCCATCGGACAAAAGTTTCTTTGCGTCTGGAGCAAGTTGATCAAGTTTGTCCGTGATGTCCACTAAGCCTCCTTTGCCGACAAGCGTATTGTAGTTCATATTTCCGTTGGAGGTGAACATCAGGTCGACCTTCTCACCAGTCGCGAGAAGCGCAGTCATTTTGGCATCATAGTCAGCAAACGGTATAATGTGCATTTTAACCGTAGCGTTAATTTTAGGCTGTGTAATTTTATTAATTTCGGCCTCTACCAGTTCACCGTCCGGTTGTGGACCCGGCCCGATAATATACCAATCGATTTGATACGGAGCAAGCTCTTTCTTCCCTGCATCTACGCTCGTACTTGACGTGCTTGTTTCGCTTCCTTGCTTGCTTGAACTGCTGCAGCCTGCTGTAACCACGGACATCAGCAGCATCGCTGACACCGAGAACAGCATCACTTTATGCCCCTTTAACATTTACGAAAACCTCCCCAAATTTGGATAGATATATGCTAACCAGTTTCCTGGGACTAGCCTTTCACAGCGCCAATGGTTAAACCGTGGACAAAATACTTTTGGAAGAACGGATAGGCCAGTACAATGGGACCGATTCCGATCACAGCTAGCGCCATTCGCATCGTTAACGAAGGCGGGGAGACTGAAGTCGCGGCACCATAGTTCAGAGCGTTCGAGGAGGATAGAAAATCCGCCACACTTTGCGCCTTGTACATCAAATACTGCATATTCAATATTTTGTCGTCATTGATCAGCATGAGCGGCAGCCACCAGTCGTTCCAATATACGATGGCGCTGAACAATCCGACGGTCGCCAAACCTGGAAGAGAAAGCCTCAGAATAATGGAAAAGAAGATTCGGTATTCACTCGCCCCATCGATTTTGGCAGATTCAATGATGGCTTCCGGAATCGTTGTCATGAAATACGTTCTCATGATCATGACATACCAGCCGTTAAACAAATAAGGAATGATGAGCGCCCATATATTGTTTTTTAAATGAAGGATTTGTGTCGTCACCATATACCAAGGAACAATTCCGCCGTGGAATAATAAAGTTATCACAACCAGAAAAGTGAACAGTTTCCGGTAGGCAAAATCTTTTCGCGATAACGGATAGGCGAATAACGAGATGATGAGCAGACTAGACAGCGTGCCTACGACAGCAACAAAGATAGTGACCCCGTACGCATTCGCGATCACCCGCCCTTGCTGCCATAAGTACTGATAGGCCTCGAAGGAGAATTGATCCGGAATAAACCGATATCCGTTTAAGGATACGCTGCTTTCAGCTGAAATGGACACAACGGCAACCAGCAGAAGCGGGATAATGCAAACGAAACTAAGTAAAATAAATATGAAATGGATGACAGCATTAGCCTTCACCGAAATGGCGTTGATATTCTGTATGGATTTCATTCGTTTCCCCCTAAAAGGTTTTCGCCGGAAAAACTGGCACCGTAAGCATTGGCTTAGAAAATGGCCTTCTCTTTATCGATTTTTCTCACGATAAAATTGGACAACAACACGAGAATGAACCCTACGAACGCCTGAAATGTGCTCGCAGCCGCGGACATTCCAATATCGCCGCTGTTCATTAAAGCGCGGAATACGTAAGTGTCAATGACATTTGTGACTTCGAAAACGGCCCCGGAATTGAGCGGTACCTGATAGAACAAGCCAAAGTCAGCGAAAAACATGCGTCCAATACCGAGCAACACCAAAAGTGTAATGACCGTTGAAATGGACGGAATCGTAATATGGCGTATTTGCTGCCATTTGGTAGCACCATCGAGCGACGCAGCTTCGTAATAATCCGGATCAATACCTGTAATTGTGGCCAAATACACAATACAGTTGTAACCTGCATATTTCCATAAATTAGCAAAAATTAAAATGTAAGGCCAGTAAGCCTTGACGCTGTACCACTCTATGGGATGAAACCCCAAAGGCTCCATGATCAAATTGTTGATAAGCCCTTTGTCGGCGCTAAGGAAACCGAAAAACAAGTAGCTTACCGCAATCCATGACAGGAAATATGGCAGCAAGATGAAGGTCTGGTATACTTTGGCCGATCGTTGGTTTCTCAGTTCTTTCAATGCAATAGCGAGAGCTACGGCCACAGCGGTCCCGAGTACGATAAAAACGAGATTATACAGAATGGTGTTCCGTGTGATGATGTAAGCATCGGGCGTGTTGATAAAAAATTCGAAATTTTTTAAACCGACCCACGGGCTGTTCTCGAAATTTTTTAAAAAAGTACCTCCCGAATAGCTGAAATCTTTGAAAGCGATCAATATTCCGCCAATTGGCAAATAATGAAAAGCGATCAGTAACAGCAGACCAGGCAATGTCATCATCAGTAAAGCGGTGTTATTTCTTAACTTCTTCATCGTTATTCCTCCTAACATAGTCACAGAATAGCACCCGCTCAGACTAACCGTAAATCGCAAATAACGTAACAATGTCGAACTTTTCTAGCAACAATCAATGTAAAAAAATATACTTTTTCGAACTATCCATACTAACTCATTGACGTGTGGGGCCATACATCAAATATTAACAGGAATGCAAATAGAGAAAAGTGTACGATCCGCACTTTTCTCTATTATGGAACTGTACGTTTTTATTTGGATATCACGCAATCCAACTGAACAAGATTTTGCTGATCGGTTGAAAAACGAAAGAAATGAGATCCAACGGATTGGGCAGCTTCCACCGTAAGCTCTGTGCGATGCCCAGCAAGGAACCGAGCAGCAGCAAAAAGCAGAAGACCATGAAATCCTTGCGCTGTTTTTTCTTCCAGAGTGCCGGAATTTCGACCATGCCAATCAGCGTAGAAGCGGCGAGTATCGCTGCAATTGTCCACATGTTCCATCATTCCTTTGCCCGTTGGACCAAGGGATCAGTCACGGTGCCGACGCGGCGAATTTTGACCTTTGTATGCACATCGACCGGCAAATTGAAAAATTGCTCTTGCCAGCTTTGATGATGCTCATTCCAATATTTGGGATTGGCACGATAAATCGCATCGCCGAATCCGAAAATGTCTACTTTAAACGTTCTGGCTTTTTGGAGAACAGACTCGATGATATTGTTCACCTCGCGCTCCGCAATTTGCTCCAACTCAGCGATCGTTTGCGGTTCCATAAGATCGATTTTGCATTGAACCTCCCCCACATTCTCATCCAGAAAGACGTCGAGCAAGATTCGCGGTTCATTATTGACCACAACGCCCCTCATCTTCGTTTTCGTTCGTACCACTTCAATCGCGATAACACCTCCAGATGGACAAGAAATCTCCCCTGCCGTTCTTACGACATTATCGATCACGTAGTTGTAGCCCTTACTTTCTCTCTCGTTCAGCCAGCCGATCAGTTTATCATTCTTGAAAACGGCAAGTCCCGAATTCTCCAAAACCGTTGCTGCAGCAATTCGGCTTACATTGCTTTTCTTAACGCCTTTGCTCGGATCCCCTTTAATCACGACCCCCGATAAGACAGGATCTTTGCCTTCCGTTTGCAGATCGTTAATCAGCTTAGCGAGTCTGACCTCTACGGTTGGCGCCCATACTTTGGCCGACATTTCCAAGGTCGAGAACAACTTATTGGCGGGAATTTTCTCAATAGAGGTTAACGTATTCAAAACGTTCTCAGCGGTCGCCTCTCTGGCCACCATAATATAAAAGTCTGCTCGCATTTCGTGATTCCGCGAGATCCCGTCCAGGATCGGCATGATGCCGTCTCTAGCCAGTTCTTCACTAATCACAAGAACCCGAAGATGGGACGAATAAATTTTGCGCGGACTTTGAGTCGTTAATTTCCTCAGCGCCTCGAAGATGGTTCTTGACGTTGTCTTGAAGGAGCTTACAGGCGTCGTAAAGCCCGGTGCCCCCCGCTTGGAAGCGACTTCGCCAGGATTGACAATTTGCACCGTAACTTGGATACCGTCCTCTTTTTTGTCAAACCCCATACCGACGGCGATGGCCAGATCATTCAATTCATGCCGGCTCCAGCAGCCTGACAGGACGATCATCATCATGAAACAAACGGTGAACAGCATGACTTGCTTGCGCATTGCCGCGGCTCCTTTCTGTAAGCTCAAGTTTTCTGCTTGTTCGAGGGAGCGTTGTCCTCCCGGGTGATGTTTTTCTGACTGAGAAGTCTTGGTCTTGTGACTAACGCCCACAAAGGGAACCGAAAGATCGTATCTTTCTGATCACTCATAATAAAAGGAGCCATCGGCGACATATACGGAACGCCGAACGACCTTAGACTGCACAGATGCAGCACGATGGCGATAAGTCCGACCGTTACACCGAACAAACCGAAAGACGCGGCAAATAACATTAGCAGAAACCTCAAAATCCGGAGCGAGATGCCCATATTGAAGGAAGGGATGGCGAAGTTGGCGATCGCCGTGATGGCTACGATAATCACCATCGCGGGAGATACAAGCCCTGCTTCAACCGCTGCTTGGCCGATAACCAGGGCGCCAACGATGGAAACGGCTTGTCCGACGGTTTTCGGTAATCGCACGCCAGCCTCGCGAAGAATCTCGAAGGTGACTTCCATGACGACCGCTTCGATAAACGCCGGGAAAGGAATTCCTTCGCGCTGCGCGGCAAGACTGATCAGCAAGGAAGCTGGTAAAAGCTCTTGATGAAAGGTCGTGATGCCGATATAGAGCGACGGAGCAAGCAGCGAGATGAATATGCAAACATACCGAAGGAGTCTCAGCAATGTCGCAAAGTCTGCGCGCTGGTAATAATCTTCAGCCGATTGATAAAATTGGATGAACAACGCCGGCGCCATCAGAACAAAAGGCGTACCGTCGACAAGAATGGCGACCCGGCCTTCCATTAGGCCCGCGGCAACGACATCCGGGCGTTCCGTGTTGTATAACGTCGGGAAAGGCGAGTAGGAATCGTCCTGAATCAGCTCTTCGATATTGCCGCTTTCGAAAATGGCGTCGATGTCGATCCGCTGAAGCCGCATCCTCGCTTCCGTGACCAGCTTCTCGTTGGCAATGCCGTTCATGTACATCATAGCGACTTCCGTACGGCTCACTCGGCCGACAGTCATCGGCTCCATCCATAGATTCGGATCTTTGATTTTGCGCCTGATCAGCGCCGTGTTCGTGCTGATCTGCTCCGTGAAGCCTTCCCGCGGTCCTCGAACGACGGATTGCGTTGTCGGTTCTTCCACAGTGCGGTGCTCCCCGCCTTGGGTTTGCGCCGCCAACCCTAGCGCGAAGCCATTCACTAGAATAATCGTTTGTCCGGTTAAAATGGACTGAAACAACGCTTCGAAGTCGGAAATTTCACGCGCTTGACCTAGCGTGCTGATGGCATTGCGGATCGTGTTCAGCGTGAAGCCGGCCGAATCCGTTTTCAGCTGTTCCACCAGCAAGTTTTGAATCAACGCCCCGCTAACGAGCCCTTGAATGTAGATAAAACCGAGGTCAACCGGCTCTTCCGCATCCCAGTGAATCGTCTGCATCACGATATCACCGCTGTTGCCGAAGGTGTCCCTAACCCTTTCGAAATTGAGAACAATGGAATCTGTAAGCGAATCAAGCGGCTTCGTCGGATCGGGCGGATGCAGACTTGCTTCCACAGCGTGGTAGCTGCTGTGCTGAAATAGCCTTTTGAAGAAAACCATAGTTTCCTCCTCCTTTTCAACCTTTCACCCGGACCGTCTTCTTCCGAATGCGCGCGGTGATCAGAATGAGCAGCGGATATAGCCCTCCGGCAGTCAGCGCATACGGGATGAACGGTTCGGAGTCGAATTTGGACATATACGCAACGTTCGGATATACAACCAGCGAATACACAACCAGAATCATGCCCAGCGGCATCGTCAGGGGCCGATAATCTTCGATTTTTAATAGCTGGGCCAGCCCCACTACGAAGCCGTAGAAGTAAAAGGTTGTTTTGAAGTATACGGTTAGAAACCAGATCCCTGCGATAAGAATTTCCACACGTTCGAAGAAGTTGCCGATATTTATCTCCTTGGCAAGCACATAGCTCGGATACATAAGTCTTTCGGTCAATGTGGCGCCTAACACTGCTACACACAGGAACGTGATCACAGTGAAGCATAGTCCTCCGAAAATAGTAGCAAGCAGGTAGGCTTTCTTGGCTTTGGGATCTTGGTTGACATGAACGGGAAAGATCATGAATAGGACGATAAAAGGCAGTGAGGAGGTACCTGCGACTTCCAAAGCCGCTTTCACCAACCCGCCTACTCCAGAAGAGAACACAGGCTGAAGTTTCTCGGCCTGTACCTCCGGCAGCAGACACGCCACTAACACTGTAAATAGAATGATGATCCATGGAAAAAAAATCTCTGCCGCACGGGCGATCGTTTCGAGACCCAGCCGCACCCCCATGACGACGACAAGAGCAAACAGCACATTGATCGCTTGAATCGGTGTATCGGGCATCACTTGGGTCGTAACGAAATTACCCATATAAAACAAGACCGTCGTGGCTCCGACAAAGGAGAAAAAAATAAATCCCAACGAAAACAGCTTCCCCAGCCATTTGCCAAACAATTGCTCGTTATAGGCCGTTAATGTCATATTCGGGAAACAACTGCCCACTTTGTTGTATAAGCAGACGATTCCCACATTCAGACAAACGCCCAGCAGCGCGCCTATCCACGCATCTTGCTTGGCCGCCGCTGCAAGGCCTGACGGGATGACCAGAATGGTTGTACCAATCGTAAAAATCATCACAATGACGGCAAATTGGTTAACGGATATTTTGACGTTTCGCATCATAAATGATTTCCCTCTTATTTCGATTCCATTTTATGATAATATCCCCATAATCACACATATCATGCCAAATGCGAGCATGACAAAAAGGCCAGCCCATTCCAATAGGAATGAGCCGGCCTATATTAATCCCGCGGGTAATTTAGTGCCATAATGTCCATAAAGGGGACTTTTATTAGTTCGGCTGCCTTTTGAACATGAACTTTGCCTGTCCTTGAATCCAAGTGAACAATTTCCCCCCGCAGCGGTTTTTCCCAAGCCCAGATCGTTAATTCCACTTGTGATTTCTCGTTGTATGCTTCCGTTATTTGATTTCCAAGCTCCTCTAATACAAACTCATCGCGAGTTGGTCGCTTGGGGATCTTTGCCTTTGCCATCGTTTGAACCTCCCCTGTTTTTAGACTGCCGAAGAAGGCGGCCATAAAAGAAAAATGGCGGGCACGAGATGAACTCTCTGACCGCCATTTCTTTATGTTACCGTTTTTTCATCCTGTGAGCAAACCTCGTTCATAACCAAGGATTATGGAGCTGCAATCGTAAACGGCATACGCGATCGCATGTGACCTTCTTCCTTTTGTTCAAGATGAACGTCTGAATTTGCTTTCTTATAGGGAATCACGGTAGGTTTCTTTAAGATCACCTGGTAATCGCCAAAGGGAACCTGCTTCCCATTCGCGTCTTTCTGATCCCATGTAAACGACAACTCCTGACTGTAAACTTCCTCTCCCACTTTGGGGAAGAATTCATTGATGACAGGAAGTTTGCCGGACCATACAAGCGTACCGGCTCCATTCGGAACCGTACGATCCATTTGCCAAATCTGAATTTCAAAAGGTGATCTTTCAACGAGGGTAAGATCATCCTCGCTTACATTGGCTACTTTGAATGAAATATCAATAGGATCTCCGGCCCCAATCAAACCGAAAGGTTGATTCATGACGCCGCTGCTGACATAAACTTCCGTTGCAAACGGAGAGCCGCGCCATCCTGCTCCAAACTCATACTTATGTTCAGTCCATTTCGAAGAAATTGGTTTTGCTTCTACGTGGGCCGGAGCTTCATATAATGCCGGATCTAGTTCAGCGTCCGCCGCGTAAATCCATGCGTCTCCCAGCCACTGGCTGTGAATATGCTGCCAGCCGCTCCCACGTTCAAATACGTCGACCGTTTGTGGGGATAAAGTGCCAAGCACTCTTGCACGATGATCTGGATGCTCATATACCGGTGTATCTAGAGTTAGTTTAAGCTTAGTTGCCTCTGTTTTTAGATCCTTCGGATAACCCAGGTTGATATTCACCCAGCGCGGCCCCTGCCATGAATCCACATAGTACCATTCATCGTTTACACTAAGTGAACTTAATAACTCCTGAGGCGACAGCCATCCCATAACCGCTCCCTCTTCATCCGGCAAGGCAAACATCGGCGTCGTCGTGGAAATCGATACCCCAACCGGCCCATAATAGACATGCGCATGCTCGTATACGGGATGGGTGGGATGAATCCATTTGTTACCAAGCCACGTTTCAATGAGGTAATCCCCATTTGCGCTATAAATCGCCCGCACCGTTTGAGGCGATACGGTTCCTAGACTTTTGCCTTTATTGAGAGGTTCTTCGTACAATTGCTCTTCGCCAGTTAGCACAACATTATTGTAGTAAGCCTCTGTAATGGGTGTCTCTTGCTCTGCTATCGCTGTAACAGAAAACCCTGCTAACATGCTATACGCCAGCAGCAACGAGGATAGGAACGAGAACGTCCATCGTTTCATCAGCATTCCCCTTTTCATAAAAAGATCTGTGCTCCTCAATCTTTTTATTTATTTGACGCTAATTTCGTAAACATGGTTGCGATACAGCAAATAAAACTTTTGGCACC
The DNA here is from genome assembly GCF_050467285.1 of Paenibacillus oryzisoli. GTDB lineage: Bacteria > Bacillota > Bacilli > Paenibacillales > NBRC-103111 > Paenibacillus_E > Paenibacillus_E oryzisoli_A. The sequence goes on from NZ_JBCMUN010000009.1 coordinate 273,966, forward strand.
GAATCGATTTATTTCCAAAACCACTTCTCATACGCCATGTAACCAAGGAACGAAATTACGCCCAAGGAGATATTCAAACATCCGGCAATGACAGCTCCTTTTTTCTCTTTGAGCATATTGGCTTTCGCATAATTTTTCACATCGAAAACCAGAATAAGCAGCCCCGTGATCAGGAGCAGTAAAATGGTGTAATTATTAAAGGTAATCATTGGCCGGATCCTCCTTAATTGGTTTTCGTTCCAATTCGTCTAATTTTAATCTCTACTGTGATATCAAGGGTCATTTCCTTATATTGCTCCTCCCACGCTTCCTTCGTTTTAACTTCCTTGTTCCAGTAGGTAGGCTGTGTCGCGCGCACATATTCACCGAAACCGAATATATCGCTGCCGCTCTTCTGCGTCTGCTGGACGAATTTTTTAAAACCGATCGTTCCGTCTGATTGAATTTTTTCCTCCAATTTCTTTAAATTTTCCTTTGTAATGAGTACATTCTCATTCGATTTTTCGGCTAAATCACCCTCGATTTGACATTTTATGTTGGTATGTACTTTGCCGTTTTGGATGGTTGTTGTTATTTTTGCCTTCCGATGTGTAGATTTGAAGATTACCATCGTGTTGGAGTCTGGCATTTCCAACAGAACCTTATACCCCCCTGGGTTGATTTGTTTGATCGCCATATAATGGCCGATTTGCAAGGCTGTTGTGGTGCCGACCATGATATCGTTCTTAAAATAAGCCGTCCCGACAATTTCAATGTTGGATGCCTTCTTTAATTCCAAATAAGGAAGCATCCCTTCCTGCCCTTTGGCCGAACTGGCACTGAAAAAGACGCCCATAAAAATGTTGGGAAGCTTCCCCATCTCTCTGGCATGTTCTAAGGTGGCAAGTAAATATAACGTCGGAACGCGCTCCAACTGCGGTGTGGCTTTCATGATATCAGCCGCACTGCCTTTACTAACGACCATCCAAACGGTTCTTCTGACCTGCGGTTGCCTGCGAAAGAAGTCGTTTTCATTCTCAATTCCTTTTTTTGCGACGTCTTCCGAGATGACAATGACCCGTAAATGACCAAAAAACAACTTATCTGCAAGCTGCTGTTGAAGATTCGTTAAAGCATCCTCTACGGTGTAACCGACGCTGGATAGCACCCAAACCGGTTTTGCCCCGGCAGGTCCGCCGGAGCCATCCCCAGTCCCTAACGGAATACGGCCAGGGACAGCAATTTGAACAGTGATGCGGATGAGTCCCTTACTACTCGCGGTATCCGGCTTGAGAATATGCGTAGAATTGCCGCTTTCCTTCTCATCCTCCGGTTTCGCATTATCAATGCCAATCGCCAGAACGACGGCCCGATCTTCGATCTCCAGGCGATCCCAGCAGCCTGTAAGTATAGGAACAATCAACACGCAAACAAGAATCTGTTTAATCAGATTTTGCCACAAGCTGATCACCCCGGCCTTTTTTCTTCCGAATCATGGCTACAACAAATAAAACAAATGGATACGCTATAGTGAAGACTAACCCGCAACGACCGACAATTTGGATAATTTCATACATCTGCATCAAATTTTGTGAAAGCATTGCCGTTACATAGATAAAAGGAATTAGAAAAAAAGCGAACATTTTATGGTCTCGGAGTCGCAACAGCTGTGTAGAAAAATATATAGCTACATAATAAGTGGACAACAACGTCGTAAATACCGCGGTAACCCACACAGCAAGAAATGCACCGTCTAAACGCTCCAGGATATTGGCGGGCAGTGAAGTCGTCTTGGCTAATTCTAAAGTAGGCCAAACTAATTTCTTTATTTCCTCTGCTCCGAATACACCAACCGTCGCAATCACGATGAGGATATACAACGCTCCTGCTATAGCCATCCCCACATACCCCGCAATCATGGCTCTTTCGGGCCGGCGCATGGAAGGGATTACGATGGTCATGATAAATGAGCCTTGAAATAAGGCCGCCATGGTGAGAATCCCGCCGGACAAGCCGCTGTGTTCATTGCCCCACAGGGGTAGGAGGTTGATTAAGTGTGCATTCTTCAGGGAAAGCACGACAATTAAGAGCCCCGGGAATACGATGATGGGGAAATAAAAATGGTGAAAATACGTAAAGGTCGTTATATCTACGCGAGAGGAAATTGCCGCAAGCAGCAGCATGACGATGACCGTGACCTCAAGCGGTGTTTTGGTTAGTACAGAAGTAACAACAACTTCTCCAAATTCACGTGAAGCCAACGCAGTGAGCAAGCAAAAAAACATGATAATCAAAACACTAAATCCGCGTGCCACCCATTTACCAATTAATTCCTCGCTGTATTCAATAATGGATTGCGTTGGAAAACGCATACCAAGCTTCGTTAAAAGCCAAAGGCCTGATAGCCCTAAGAGAAAACCCATCAAGGTTACGAGTGGAGCTCCGGAATCCGCAGCTCGGACTGCAAATAGCGAGAGGGCGAGTACCCCCACGCCAATAATTGTGCTAATCAGTATGATCGCCGCTTGAATGACTGTGATCTGGCGAGGATGTTCCATCCGTTCCATGCCTCCTTGAAGTTCTGGCTTTCGAGGGATCTAATGTGTTGATTGGCACATTTTTAATGCTGTCTTGTGTTACATCCCCAAGCCGAGTGTCATTCGGGGGTTGTAATAATGAGGGTCTCTTGGGCATGAACCACAGCGGCAGCCGTACTAACGTATCCTTCATCCCTTGAAAATTCCCTGGGACTACCGGACTCAAGTAAGGAATTCCGAATGATTTTAAGGACAGCATATGGTTGGCGATCAGAATTAATCCAATCATCACCCCATATAAGCCGAATATGCCTGATAAAATCACAAGTGGGAAGCGCAGCAACCTGAGTGCAAGGGCCGCATTGTACGCTGGTGTGGCGAAAGAACCGATCGTCGTTAAGGCGATGATAACGACCGTGATCGGTGAAATAAATCCTGCTGCGACCGCTGCCTGTCCAACGACAAGTACGCCAACAATGGAGAGTGCCCCGCCGACTTGCTGCGGCAGCCGAAGTGTCGCTTCCCTCAGTACTTCCATGGAGATCTCCATAATCAAAACTTCGATGACGGAAGGAAAAGGTACGCCTGCTCTTCCCCCTGCTACGGCTACGGCAAACTCGGTAGGGATAAGCTCGGGATTGAATGAAATCAAGGCCACATATAATGATGGGAAAATCAGCGAGAAAATCAACGCAACAAAACGTGCCAACCGGATGAAACTGACGAGAAGATACCTTTCGGAGTAGTCCTCGACCGTTTGGTAAAATTGACTGAACACCGTAGGCAAGATGAGCGCAAACGGGGATCCGTCTACGAGCAGGACAACCCTGCCCTCCAGAAGATTGGCGACCGCTTTATCCGGTCGTTCCGTGTTCTGAATTTGTGGAAATGGGGATAAATGGTTGTCCTCGATAAACTGTTCCAAATACCCGGCATCCAGGACGCCATCAATATCAATTAAGGATAGACGTCGGAATACTTCCTCTACGAGAGCTGGATTGACAACGCCGTCAATATAGCAAAGCGCCACCTTGGATTTGGTGATTCGACCGATCCGAATCGTTTTTACCTTTAATTCCGGCGTAGGAAGGCGATAGCGAAGCAAAGCCAAATTGGTACCCAACATTTCGATAAAGCCTTCCCGGGCTCCGCGAATGACTTGTTCCGTTTCCGGCTGTGTGATCGACCGCTTTTCTACATGGCGTGTACTAAAAATAAACGCATCTGCGACTCCGTCAACTAGGAGAACTGTATTTCCTTCTACAATGGCTTGAATAATTTCATGCAGCTGTGTTTCCGTTCTTCCTTCACAGGCATACAGGATATCGTCCAAAAGAAACGCCTTCATCGAGCGGCTTACTGCTTTCGTATAATCGTGCAAGGACGTTAACATCAAAGGCTTTAAAATGTGATCATTCACATACTGTTTATCAATCAAATCAGGGAAATACATCACGACAGCCGGTTGATCGTCAAACATGCACATTCGCCGTATAATGAAATCGTCACTTTCACCAAGTATTTTCTGAACAAATGCCAACGTTTCTTCAAGTTGGGTGTTAATACTTGCCTCTTCATTTGCTTCTAATAATTGATGAGCAGGCGGTACCTTTCGGGGGGCCATCTGAGGCTGTTGACTTCGGGCTCCTTGTCTTGACCGCAGCTTATACCAACTCCAAATCGCCATCCCCATTTGCCTCCCATCTGTAAGCCATAGTCATTTCAGGTTTTTGTTTTCCATTCATTTCTTTCCATGTATTTTTAGCCATATTTGAGATTCTATGCATCCGGGACGGATTCTCTTCATCCAATGGTTTCGAGCCAACCCATCTTGAGATGCTCTGAAGCTTGTTTTAAGTTTTACAATTTGTTACCAACCAGAATCATACGCGGGGATACTGATGTAACATACGTAGAACCGGTATAATCGCCAAAGACCTGATCAATGACCAGAGACGTCCCCCGAAGCATTCGTTGAAAATCCGCCAGCGTGTATAATTTCACTTTTTCAATGTAATGACGGGGTGCGCTTTCCTCTTCGTATACAGCAATTTTTTTCTTCACCATACCGCCTTCCACCAATCGTGTTTCATGAATCATAAGACCATTTGACTTCCGCTCAGAAAGGGGAACCAATCCGGAAACTACCACATCCGGATTCAAGTAATCAATAATCCATTTGGTACGCGGCTTCAACACTCTATCCATTTCTAAAAGTACCTTGCGATTCTCCTCATCTTGCTCAAAGTACCCAAATGACGTAAATAAATTGACAACAGCATCAAAGGTCAGCGAAGTTGACGGGATGCAGCGCATATCTCCATGTATCCAATGTACTTGTGAGAAGGTGTCGCTTGCTCTAGCTTCTTTTAAGAGTGCCTCAGATAAGTCTAGACCTGTCACATCGAAACCGAGTGCAGCCAAATTGAGCGAATGCCTTCCCATCCCGCAGCATAAATCAAGAACCTTAGCTTGCTGTGGAAGCCTTAACCATTTCAGCATTTGCGCCACTTCCCTCGCTGCCTGCTCCCCATTTCGGTGATTATATACGGTTAAATAATCAACGCCGAAGCTTTGTTCATACCAGAGCATTCAGGTTCTCCTTTCTAGTACAATTTGTAGTAATCCTATTGGCCGGGATCTGGATGAGGGATGGTTCTACGAGCAGTTCTCTAGATGCATTGCGCTGCAACTTCAATAGGGAGGTCTCTACGTGCGACCTCCCTTATTTGCTCATATTTTATCTAAAGCTTGGATCACGTCATCTTTGGAAAAATTCTCACCGATGAAGACCGCTACGTTTTGCACCGCGACTTTGGGCTTGATGCGGAGATTCATGAATTCGAGCTCCCGATAGGCGTACTGAAACAAATGGTGCATGGTGGACTCTCCGTCTGTTGTTTGCACAATGCCTTTGGCGCGATACACTTGCTGTGGCAGGCTGCGAATGACTTCCTCGAACTTATCCAGATCAATCGGCCGGTTAAAATAATGCGTATATGCAATGACGTGATCATGCGTATGGTGATGGTGGTGTGCCTTGTCATCTGGGGCGGCATGACGGTGATCGCAAGCCTGCCCCTGTTCGCTGCCGCATGCCGCCTTGCATTTTTCCTCTACAGTTCGCCCCGCAGGCAGGTCATTCAGCGATTCCAGTATTTGCAAGTCCAGCTGGCAGTAGACCGTGATTTCAATAAGTGCAAAAGGGTTCCACGCCCGGATCAGTCGATCCAGCTCGTCCAGTTCCTCAGTCGATACCTTATCCGCTTTATTCAAAATAACAAGCGAGGCACAGCGAATTTGTTCCTTCATTAAGGCCGACGTTTTGCGGCGCGGCTTCTGGCTTAAACTCAACAGATGCGGTGCATCCACGACGGTAACGATCGACTTTAACACCACCGGCATGAGCAGAGAAGCGTCCGTGACGCCTTCCATAATCTCCATCGGATTCGCGATCCCTGTGGATTCAATGAAAATTACATCGGGTTGATGTTCCGTGTACAAATTTTTTATCGCCATACTGAGATCACCGCGAATCGTGCAGCAGATGCAGCCGCTCAGCATTTCTGCCATCGGCACTTCTTCTCCGATGATCATGCCATCGAGATTGATTTCCCCAATTTCATTCATAATGACAACAGGCTTCTTGCCGGATTCCGTATAATAATCCAAAGTTTTCTTGAGCAAGGTCGTCTTACCGCTGCCAAGAAATCCAGAAAAAATATGAATAGGTACTGACTGCAGCATCGGGTGAACCTCCCTGACTTTTATAAGAAAGAATGAACGGCTGTGCTAATAGGAACGAAGTTACCACGAAGATGCCACCAGCTCAATCAGCCCCGCTTCAATGCGCTAATCTTTCCTCTCCGGACCGCCGCCATCCCGAAACAAATCTGTGTCAACCTTCTCCGGATTTCGTTTTAGGGATGAAGCGCACGGCAATCTGTACAATAGCCGTACACATCGAATTTATAGCTGATCGGCTGGAAGTTCTTGCTTTTGATCGGAAGGCGCATGCGTTCTGTATTCACATCCAGGGAAACGGTCTTCTCGCAATCCATACAAATCAGATGGTACCTGGGATGTTCCTGGTCTGTGCAGATCCGGAATCTGACCTCATCGACAAGAATGAAGGATTCGAAAATCTGCAGCTCGATAAACAGCTTAATATTTTGATACACCGTTGCGTAACTGAGACCAGGAAAGCGCTGCTCCAAAATATGATGCATATCCAAAGCCGTCAAAGGCTTGTGGGAATGCAGAACCAGTTCAATCATCGCTTTCCGTTGTTCCGTCAAACGCAGGCGATGCTCGGTAAATTTACTTAACTGTAACATCAAGCTCGCCGCGTGATTCTCGGGATCGGCTGCATGCGTCTTCATGCATCAAGGCTCCTTCCGCTTCATGATTGCCGTTCATTCCATCAATGGAATCAAGTTGGAGATTCTGTTTTATCTAGTTTCGCGGTGAAGCGTCACCCGTTTGAGGCGAGGGCAGTATTTCTTGAGCTCCAGGCGCTCAGGGTTGTTTCTCTTGTTTTTTGTCGTTGTGTAATTCCGATCTCCGGTTTCTGTACAAGCTAATGTAATGACAACTCGCAACGCATTCACCTCCCTTGTCACAAAATTGAGCACACCTGCGGGCCTATTGCGGCAGCGGGCAAGCCTCTTCCAGCTCCATGATCGAATTAGGCAAGCTATCGTGAAAAAGATGCCAATCCCCTGCCATCTCCTCATCCGTCAGCAAGCAGGCATCCAGCGTCAACTCAATCGCCGTTCGATCCATGTCGACGCCGATAAACACGACTTTATTCATCCGGTCCCCGTAGGTTTCATCCCAATGCTTAATAAGATCCGCTTCCTCTTGCAGCACGCTGTCTCGCTCCGATTCCGGCAGCGCGGCGACCCAATACCCCGCAGGGCCAAAGCGAATGGAAGGCCCCGCTTGACTGAGGTTCTGCGCATGTTCGTGACGTGTCGCCAACCACATGATGCCTTTGGATCTCACGATTTCAGCGGGCCAATCTTCCATCCACTGGAGCAGCCTGGCCGGCTCGAAAGGACGAGTCCGTTCATAGACGAAGGAGGAAATACCGTATTCTTCCGTTTCCGGTGTATGCACGTCTTTTTCCATCTCCTTCATCCATCCTGCGGATGTGCTGGCCTCATCAAAATCGAACAACCCCGTGTTCAGAATCTCCGAAGGCGCCACGTTGCCGTGAACGGAGCGGATAAATTTGGCCGTTGGCTGCAGTGTCCGCAGCACCCTCTCCAGCTCCGCAAGCTCCTCTTTCTCCAGCATGTCACACTTGTTAAGAATCAGCACATCGCAGAACTCAATTTGATCAATGAGCAGATCCACGACTTCCCTCGTGTCATCTTCGCCGACCGCCTGACTCCGGTCCAGCAGCGTCTCTCCGGAAGAATAGTCCGTCCAGAACCGATAGGCGTCGACGACCGTCACCATCGTGTCGAGCCTGCACCATTGCGTGAGATCGATGCCTTGTTCTTCATCGCGATAACTGAACGTTTGCGCAACAGGCAGCGGCTCCCCTACGCCTGTCGATTCAATCAGGATATAATCGAATTTATTCTGTTTTGCAATTCGTTCGACTTCTTTCAGAAGATCTTCCCGCAGCGTGCAGCAGATGCATCCGTTCGACATTTCGACCAGACTCTCGTTCGTATGGGACAAGCCGCCGCCTTCCCGAATCCAATCCGCATCCATATTGACAGAGCTAAGGTCATTGACGATCACGGCCACTTTCAAGCCGTCCCGGTTGTGGAGGATATGATTTAACAGTGTTGTTTTTCCAGCGCCAAGGTATCCGCTTAAGACGGTGACAGGCAGTTTAGTATCTGACATTCATGAATTCTCCTTTTTATAGTAAATATTACGATCTAACTTCGAGAAGAAAGCAAACCCGTGGTTTGCTTGACGTTCTATCTATTCATTTAAAGCTTTCTTTAAAGCTTCCAGATTGCTGGTCATCACCGCCAAGTAGTCGAGATTGTTCTTCATCTCCTTGTCCGTTAACCCTTCAATCGGATTCAGCACATCGGTCTTCGCATTGATCTCCTTGGCGATCGTTGTAGCCACCTTAGGATCGACTAACGTCTCGAAAAAGATCGTTTTCACCTGATTCTGCTTGGCAAATTGGATAATGTCGGCCATTTTATCAGGAGCCGGCTCTTCCTCCGGGGATAAGCCCGCGATAGGCACTTGCGTTAACCCATATTCCTTCGCTAAATAACCGAAAGCGGCGTGCTGGGTAATAAATTCTTTGTGCTTCACGCTGGCAAGGCTTGTTCGGAAGGAAGTGTCCAGCGCTTGCAGCTTCGCAATATAAGCGTCAGCATTTTTACGATAATCGTCTTTATGCGCCGGATCTGCTTGCGCTAATCCCGCTGCGATCGTATCGACTTCTTTCTGTGCCAAGACAGGGTCCAGCCAAACGTGCGGATCCAGCACTTTGCCGCCTTCCGCTTCTTTGTGAGCCGCTTCGTCCTTGTGGCCTTCTTCCTCTTCTTCCTCCGGCAGACCTTCCATTAACGTAATACCATTGGAAGCCTCAACCACGACCCTCTGATCATTCCCTGCACTTTGCAGCGCCTTGTCAACCCAACCTTCCACAATCCCGTTGTAGACGAAAACGTTCGCTTCTTTGATCTTTTTCATATCCTTGGCGCTTGGCTCCCAGTCATGCGGCTCTGCGCCCGCCGGAATCAACGCGATCACATTGGCATGCTCCCCGGCAACCTGCTTGGTAAATTCATACATCGGATAAAAGGTGGTCACAACATTCAGCTTTCCATCGCTGGAAGCCGGGCTAGCTGAGCATCCCGATAAAATCCCGGTTGTGAGTGCAGCAAACGCTATTGTTTGGGGTAACCATGTTTTTTTCATTTCCATACATCATCCTCCTTATAATGGTTGTGAACGAGGGCTAGGTTGACTAAATGTAGCTTCTTCCAACGGGGTATTCTTTTTCTGCTGCGCCTTGCTCCACGTTAGGACGCCTTTCTTGATGCCAAGGCCAACTGCCAGGACGAGGAACAGAAGAAAGGCAATCGTGCCTCCGGGCGGCGTACTCAAGTGGTAAGAGGCCGTAAGCCCGGAAAAAACGCCAAGCAGGGAGATGCCCATGGCTAGGAAAAGCGTTGAAGCAAACGTTGTGCCAATACGGATCGCCAACGCGGCTGGCAACACGATTAAAGCGGAAACCAGCAGCACGCCTACGATTGGCATCGCGGCCGATACGATCATCCCGGTCAGTACGCTGAATCCGAGAGAAATCCAGCCCACAGAAAGGCCGCTTGTCTTGGCCGTATCTTCATCAAAGGTAATCTGATACAGCGGACGCCGGAATAGATAAAAGAAGAGCCCGCCGATCACGGCGACGCCGGTCATCAGCCACAATTCCGTGCTATTAACCGCAACCACCGATCCAAATAAATAAGCGGAGAATCCTTTATTAATACTTTGATTCATGCTCATCAAGATCACAGCCGTAGACAGTCCGCCGACCATAATGATGGCGACGGCAATCTCGCTGTAGGACTTATAGGATCTTCTCACATATTCCACGGCAATCGCGCCGAGCGTGGCGACCACAAATCCGGTTATCGACGGATTGACATGAAGATAGGCCCCGGCTGAAACGCCGGCCAGCGAGACGTGCGATAACATGTCGGCCATCAGCGCTTGCCGGCGCAAGCTCAGATAAACGCCGAGCACAGAGGCGATGATGCCGATTAGCCCACCGGCACAAAATGCCCGCTGCATGAAGTCGTAGTGCAGCATTTCCATCCGCCATCCTCCTTTCGTTGCAGCTCAATGATCCGATCCAGATGCGGTGCGGCTTCCGTCAGATGGTGCGTGACCATCACAACGGTTCGCCCGTGGTTTTTGATCTGATCGACCATTAAGGCATAAAATCCGCCCCGGTTGCCGGCATCCATCCCTGTCGTAGGTTCATCCAGCACAAGCAGATCAGGGTCTTGCACAAGCGCTCTTGCCAGACACAGGCGCTGCTTCTGCCCGCCGGAGAGCTCGCCGATTCGGCGTTTCCGAAGTTCCCACAGGCCAACCTGCCGGATGGCTTGCTCCGTCACCTCATCATCGGCTTTACACAGCCTTCGTAGCCAAGATCCGGTTCTATAGCGCCCCGAACGGACAAATTCATAGACCGTACTCGGAAACCCGCTGTTAAAGCCTGCGAGCTGTTGGGACACATAGCTGACGCTTAACCGCTCTCCTCGCTCATTGAGGCTGGAGAGAAACACCTCGCCTTGCCACGGTTTGAGCAGCCCCAGCATGAGCTTAAGCAGTGTGGATTTTGCCGCGCCGTTAGGCCCGGTTACGGCCACAAACTCCCCAGACTGAATTTCTAGACTGGCCTGTTGAATGCAAGGAACGTCCCGATAGCCGAATTCGACGTCATGTAAAGAGGCAATAAGCAAGGGATCTTCACTCCTAAGTGTAAATTTTACGATTTACAAAATGTACTATAACTTTTTCTATTCGCTCTGTCAACCTAATCGTAAAATTTACTTTTAATCCCCCTCAGCTTTTTTGTAATTCTTGCAGGTTCAGGAGGATTATTATACAATTTAATTCGTAATAATTACATTTATAATTCGTAATATTTACATAAGACTAATTTGAAGGAGAGAAAACATGTTGAAAAAAGTTCCTGTGATCCTCTTAAGCGGCTTTCTGGGCAGCGGTAAATCCACCCTCCTCTTACGCATGCTATGTGACGCCAGCCGATACGAGCTGCGGCCTGGTGTTCTGATGAACGAAATCGGCAAGCAAGATGTGGACGGCTACCTGCTTCAAGCGTCGACGCCTGATCTTCATTTGGCCAAATTGCTGGATGGCTGCATCTGCTGCAGCAAAAAGAGCGACATCAGCGCATCGCTTCTTCAGCTTCTGGCGCAGAAACCGGATGTCATTTTTATTGAGCTGACCGGTGTTGCAAATCCCGAGGAAATTGTCGATGCGCTGACGGAGCGTGAGCTTCTCCTGCGCGTCAAATTGCATACCATCCTGACGGTGCTGGATGCGGAGCATGTGCTCGAATATAACAGCATCTTTGCCTCGGACAAAGAGCTCGTACATACGTTGCGCCGGCAAATTGAGGTTGCAGACCTCATCATTCTCAATAAGATTGATCTGGTGACAGACAAACAACTCAGCACGATCGAGAAAACCGTCCGCAAACATAATGCGCGCTCCCCCATCCTGCGCGCTGTACAAAGCGAGTTTGATATGGGCCCCCTCTTTCACTCGCTGCGTGAGCAAGCTATGCAGGATGATGCGCCTGTCGTTCAAAATTCCATTCAGCGACGCGGGCTAGCCATCGTCCGGCGAGAGAAGAGACACGATCCTGCTCCGCCTTCGTTCACCCGCATCCAAACCGTCTTCTTATCCGTGGAGGAAGAAGTCCTGTTTCAACAGCGGAAGCTGGAGCAGTTTCTGGCAAGCTTCGGCGCTTCCTTGCTCAGGAGCAAGGGCCACCTATACATAGGGCCGGATCGCAAGCCTTTTTTAATGCAATATGCCGGCAAAAGGATGAATTGGCAGCCCTCCGCCTGGCAGGATCGGCCCTATCTGGTTCTGATCGGCCTGGATCTGGACGAAGCACTCGCCGAGCGAAATTGGCAGCAGTTGATCGACAGCCATTCCGCGAGGCCATACCACTGAGCCTATAACAACGACTAAGGAGCCTTACCGCCAATGCCTTCAACCTTTTTCAGACTCAGTCTAATCTTCCTTATTGCCGTTTGTTGCACTTTGGTCATCCTGATCGCCTTTCGTCAAGATTTCTCGCTGACCCCGTTGACCCAAACCGAACAGTTACAAACGTTTAAAACCGTCTTTATTAGTATTTTACTTGAAGCGCTTCCGTTTATTTTACTAGGCGTCCTGCTCTCTTCGCTGATCCAGACCTTTGTTTCCGAACAGACTATTCGCCGGTTTACGCCCAAGCATCCGCTTCTCGCCATTGGCTTTGCCTGTCTTCTTGGCCTCCTGTTTCCCATGTGCGAATGCGGCATGATTCCAGTTGTGCGAAAGCTCATTTCCAAAGGAATGCCTGTCTATGTCGCCGTTGTGTTTATTATCTCGGGGCCGATTATTAATCCGATTGTGTTCGCGGCCACTTTCATGGCGTTTCGCAATCATCCTGCCATCGCCTACGCCAGAATCGGACTGGCTTTGGCTGTCTCCGTCATTGTCGGCCTTCTTCTGTACCGTTTTATTCGGGGGAATCAACTCCGAAACAGCCGCTCGGGCTTCCTCGAAGCGAGCAGTGCAGGGAATCACGATCATTCAGGTGGGGGATTGGGGAGGAAAGTGAATACGCTTTTTGCCCATGCGTCGGATGAATTTTTTGAAATGGGAAAATATCTCGTATTCGGCGCCCTGCTTACTGCCTTGATTCAAGTCTTTATGCAGCGGGAAAGCCTGCTGGCGATTGGCCAGGGACCGCTCAGCTCGCATGTGTTCATGATGGGTTTCGCTTATATTCTCTCGCTTTGCTCGACGTCAGATGCTTTCGTGGCATCCTCATTCCAGAACTCGTTCACGACAGGTTCACTGCTCACCTTCTTGGTATTTGGCCCTATGCTGGATTTCAAAAGCACCTTGATGCTGCTATCCGTCTTCAAGTCCAGATTCGTGCTCATGCTATCCTGCCTCATTATTGTAACCGTACTCGGCTGCTCCTTGCTCTTAGAACGTCTCATGTAAAAACCAATTCATTTAGGGGGAAAATAAGATGTTAACCGCACGCAGCCTCAGCTATCATTATTTCTTTCGTACACTCATTCTGCTCGCCTTCTCCAGCTATATTGTCCTCTTGTCCAAATCGGATGCGCTCCAGTATTACATCGCGCCGCGGATGATGATCTACGTGAAGCTCGCTTCTGTGCTTCTCTACGTGATTGCCTGCTTTCAAGGCTATTTAGCGCTTCGCGCCTATTGGGGAAGGCCGGTGACCTGTGACTGTGAGCAGGAGATTTCCCCCTCCGTCTTCCGGAACACGATTGCGTACGGACTTCTGCTCCTGCCGCTGCTTGTCGGGTTTCTGCTGCCGGATACGGCGCTAAGCAGTGCAATGGCCGCGTCCAAGGGGATGAACCTATCTGCTCCAGCCTCCTTAATGAAGAAAACCGCGGAGCCTACGGTGAATAATGCCGGTTCGTTAAGCGCACCGAGCGCTGCGCCAACGCCGGTAACCACTGCGCCAACGGCCGCACCATCAGCAAGCCCATCTGCCGCCAGCCAAGGTCCAGCCTCGGATGCAAATCTTGCAACGCCAAAAACCGCACCTTCCGATGCGGATCTTCAAGCGATGTTTAAAGCCGATAATGAGTGGGAAGAGGACTTTTCCAAGATCGGAATGATTTTGTACAAAAAAGATATGATTACCGTCAATCCGGACATCTATATGGAAATTCTGTCGTCGATTGACTTGTACAAAGATAACTTTATTGGCAAAAAAATCGAATTAACCGGCTTCGTCTACCGCGAAGACCAAATGACCGACAGCCAATTTGTCGTCGGCCGGTTCGCCGTCTCCTGCTGCTCGGCCGATGCCACGCCGTACGGCGTTATGATCGACTTCCCTACCGCCAGCACGTTCCCCAAGGATATGTGGGTGAAAGTAACGGGCACGATCCAAAATGTTACTTACAAAGGGAACGATTTGTTCAAGATTCAGGCGAGCAGAGTCGAGAAAATCACGGCCCCCAGCTCACCTTATGTCTATCCGAATTTTGAGCCGTTAAAGGTACTAAAGTAACGACAAGAGATCTCTTCCGAAAGCGCTCACGCGTTCATCCTTAGGAAGCGGAACGTAATGACGCTATTTTCAAAAATACGACTTATTTTTGTCGGTAAGGGAATGAGCAGCCGTTATTTACATCATTTTAAGCGAAATGGTCGGCTCGGAACACGAATAAGGTCGCCTCGCTCCGCTTCTTGGTTGACATGTATGATCTTACTTGAATTAGCGTCGTGTAGTTCCGCTATCTCGTTTTGAGCGGAAAAGCTAGGACAATTTAATAATCTGCCCGCCGTCGATCACCATGCAATGTCCCGTCATGTAACGGGACTCGTCACTCGCCATGAACAACGCGGCATCGGCGATATCTTCGGGCTGGCCAACCTTTTGCAGGGGAATCGTTTTCACGTACGCCTCTATCAACTGCGGATTGTCAATCAATGGCTTTGTCAGCCGCGTTTCGATAAATCCAGGGCACAGCGCATTGACGCGGATGCCATGCTCCGCCAGCTCCAGCGCCATGGACATCGTGAGCAGATTCAGGCCGCCTTTGGAAGCGTTATAGTGAGCTTGATACGATTCAGCAGCGAGGCCGTTCACACTGGACATCTGAATGATAGATCCCCCTGTTCCCTGCCGCACCATCTCCCTCGCCGCACGTTGCGAAACGAGGAAGGCGCCCTTCAGATTCACGCTCAGATGAAGCTCCCAATCTGCCTCTGTCATCTCAAGAAAAGGCGCCGGCCTGCAAATGCCTGCGCTATTGACAACAATATCGAGCCCGCCCCATCGGGCGATCGCTTTCTCGATCATGGCGTCAACCTCGGATTTTTGTTGAACGTCGGCAACAACCCCCAGCACCTCTGCACCTTCTGCGCGCATCAACTCACTGACTTTCTCCAGCGCCTTCGGATCGACGTCTGCGAGCATCACCTTCGCGCCTTCCCGGGCAAAACGCAGGGAGATGGCACGGCCGATGCCTTGCGCTCCCCCTGTCACTAAGGCGACTTTATGTTTGAGCCGCATGTACCTGCTCCCTCCACTTAATCCAGTCGGCTTAAAGCCCGATCCACGGCAAGCAATGTTTCTTCAATATCCGGCAAGCTATGGGCCGTAGAAATATACCATAAGCCGTTCGGCCGGAGCAGCACGCCCTCGCTGAGCATGAGTTCGGCAAAACGGGCATACTTGCCCGCATCTCGCTTATTGAACGTGTCAAAATCTGTAACCTCGGGTTCATCGATAAACATCATATGAAAAACCGGACCGCATAGGTTGACCACGCCTGGAATCCCATGCTTGTTTAGCAGCCCGCGAATACCATCCGATAAGGTGGCAAACAGCTCCTCCATCCGTTGGAAGGCCGCCCCGTCCTGCCGGGCCAGCTCTCGGATGGTCGTCAGCGCAGCGGTCATGGCGACACCGTTCCCGTTCAATGTGCCCAAATGATTGACCGCCGAAGTGTCGATCAGCTTCATCAGCTCGCTGGAGCCGGCAACTGCGCTGATCGCAATGCCGCCGCCCATCGCTTTGCCGATGGTAACCAGATCCGGCTTAATGCCGAACCGGCCATGCGCACCGCCGAGCCCTAACCGGAAACCCGTAATGACTTCATCCAAAATAAAGACGATTCCCAGCTCTTTCGTCAACTGTCGAATCGCTTCCAGATAACCGGGTTTGGGCTGAAGACAGCCTGAATTGCACATCACCGGTTCTGAAATCACGGCGGCAATCTCGCCGGACCGGCTCCGAAGCGTTGATTCCAAAACGTCAGGATCGTTCCATGGAAGCAGAATGATATCGTCCAGGCTGTTGGCGCTCTGCCCGCCCGTCCCTGGAGAAACGGCAGCAGCTTCTCCATCACCATCTGCAACGCTTAATCCCGCTCCCGGGAAGGAGGTGAAAATCCCATCAGACCAGCCGTGATAGTGTCCATGGAAGCGGACGACCTTGCTTTTCCCCGTATGGGCACGGGCGAGTCGCAGCGCCAGCATGACCGCTTCGGTGCCGGAACCGCTGAAGGCGACCTTGTCCGCGCAGGGAAGCACGTCCACCAGCAGGTCCGCAAGCTCGATCTCGCCCTCGTGCTGCAGGCCATACGTATACCCTTTGCGCATCGAAGACAAAATGGACTCCGTTAGTCCGTCATGCGCATGCCCGAGAATAAGCGGTCCATAAGCAAGTAAATAGTCGATGTAGGTATGATAGTCGACATCCTGCAGGCGGGAGCCTTTGGCCGAATCTACATATAAAGGAAACGGCTTCATCGAAGCGCGAAGCGAGCTGGCGACGCCCCCGGCAAGATGCTGCTTCGCTCTCTCATAGCTGATTTTGGAACGTTCAAAGGTGAACATAAGATGTACCTCCCTAGGTGGATGAATCCAATGGAAAGATAGGACGATGGAGATGTTGATACTCAAAATGGGATAGATTGGCGCTGCAGCAGCCTGGCGTATCGATAGAGACGACAGCTTTGGCTATCGTGCCGAAGGCCGTCTTCCAGGCAACGGCCGATTTGACGACAATGATGTGATAATCTTCGGCTCGCAGCCCCACCGAAAGGATATGGCCCGGGTCCCAAGGGGGAGTACGCTTCTCCGTGACAACGACGGTAAGCAAACCGGCCTCGATGATCGCCGTCTTTCCCATATCCGCCCGTTGACCGGTCATATACGGACCGACATGCGTATACTTGCCATCGAACAGCGTCCGAACGATGCCCTGTATGGGAACGGGTTCGCCGTGCAGGCGATCGCTTCGGCCACCGATATTGCCATCGTAAACGGCGCCAACCCCGAGAGTGTGCGCTGCTGCAGCGGCTTCTTCATCGCGCATGACGATAAGAGTCCTTTTCGGAGGATGGGTCAAATGAACCAGCGTATGCGTGGCATCTGCGGGTGCTCCGCCCCCGACATTATCCGAGCCTTCCACCAGGATGACCGGACCTTCCGCGATCGCCATCGCTTGCGCCACCGCCGCCTCCACTGGCAAATCCGCATAAGCGAACAATTCTCTGTATGCCCAGGCCATTTGTTTCAGCTCATCGGCATAACGCTTCGCTAATGCAGGATCGTGATCGGTTGTCACGACGAAGGCTACCCCTGCCTCCGGCACATCGCTGTAGGGGAATCCGCCTGCCACGGTGACATTCAGCACTTTCGGCTCTAACTCCATGGCAAATGCGCGTTCCATCAGCGCTTTCATCGGCCCTTCCTCCTGCGTCAGCATCTTTTGAGGAACAATCAGCATGCCAGGCTTAGCGAGCGCAAGCGTAGGAGTGATATGGCCTTTAATCGTCTGGCACAGCAGCAGGGCTGCTTCAACCGCTCGCTCGTACGCATCGATGTGCGGATACGTATCGAAGCCCACAAGAAGATTCGCGAAGCGTGCCATATCCCGGCTGATGTTCGCATGCAGATCTAGCGTGGCGGCAATGGGCTTCTCCGGACCGATCCGGACTCTCACCCGCTGCAATAATTCACCTTCCACATCCGGAAAACCCACTGCGGCCATCGCGCCATGCAAAATAACCAGCACTCCGTCCGACGTCGTGTCCACCGAACCTGCGACCGCAGCGATCAGGTGCTCAGCCGCTTCCGCTGCAACCATCCCGTTTGGCGTTGCTCCGGTGTATAAGCCGCAGGCGAGCTCTATGTCCTCACCGTCAATCGCATCGATGGCGCCGCCCATCGAAGTGCGCGTGCCCCTGTATCGCCTAAGAAAAGCTTCGTTGCCGAGCACCCATTCAGCGCGGAACGCCTCTAACTCGGTTAGGCCAGGTGCAAAAGTATTCGTTTCATGAAAGAGGCCGATTACTGCAATTTTCATTCCACTCATCCTTTCACGGGAGTCATCCCGCACCAGTCCATCATGATTTCCGCATACCAGCGAATTAACCGATGGTAGGATTCGAGGTCGAGGCATTCATCCGCTGCGTGGGCATTCGCTCCGCTCGGACCTAAGATTAAAGCAGGCGTATGGCTGTATAAATTAAACATAAAGCCGTCACAGGCGAACGGTGACCCCTGCGGCGGGGCGGCGGGAGCATCAAGCACCCGCTCACCGGTACTGGCGGCGATCCGCAGAAAGTCCTCTGTGCGGCTATCCCTGCGCATTTCACTGCCGCTTAAATAGCGAATCAACGGCTTGATCTGCGGGCGGCATTGGGCAAGTGTGGGATAATGAAGCAATTGCGCATCGAAATACGCCCACAATTCAGCCAAAACTTCCTCGCCGGACACGTCGGGATAGCTTTCAATCCAGAAATTCAGCTCGCCCGTTGCGGGAAGCTTCTCTTGCAACTCTCGGCTCCCATCGCCAGCGTGCAGGCTGAGCAGCGTGACCTCGGGCTTTCGCTTGCCCTCCCATAAAGGATGAACGGCCATTCTGCCGCAGCGGTATTCGCGAAATGCTTTCAGCATGGCGGCGAACTCTACCGCTGCATCCAGAGCGCTCACGAGCTCCTCGCCCGAGAAGCCGATCCCGCTTTTGCCCTCGAAAGTCGCCTTCCAAATGCCTCCGCCTAGATGGGCCGTGTATATCCGCATATTGGACGGCTCAGGAATGATCGCCATATCGGCTTCCAGTCCCCGCAGTCTTCCGGCTAGCGAACCGTTCGCGCCCCCGTGTTCTTCATCGACGACGCTTTCGATATGCACCATCCCCGCAATCGGAGCGTTCAGTGAGAGCAAACATTTCACCGCCATCATCGCGGCCGCCATGCCGCCCTTCATATCGTAAGCGCCACGGCCGTACAGATAGCCGTCATGCACTTCACCGCCAAAAGGCGGGTATGTCCACGCCTCATGGCCTTCATACACTGTATCCGCATGCCCGGAAAAAAGCAGCGATGGTCCTTCTCCGTCCCAAAAGCTCCCTGATACATTGGGGCGGTTCTTATACTCCCTACCAGCCATATAAGCGGGATGCTCCTTCAAGCCGGGGACATCGTCAAGCAGGTACATATCGACAGAAGCCCCGGCCTCTTGCAGCCATTGGGCCACAAAACGCTGCATATCCACTTCATCCCCATGCGGCGGGTGATTGACGCTCGGTATTCGGACGAGTGAAGCTGCCAGCTCGACAGCCTCCTCCCGATGCGCTTCCACCCATCGGCGGATCGCTTCCGACCATTGATCGCGTTCCATGCCGCATCTCCCTCCCATGCGATCGATTTAATCTTGCGTTCTTTTACGCGGAGCGTAGGCAATGACGTCGATTTCGACCAGATAGGCGCCTAGATCGACCGGCGCGGTTGTTCTTGCGGGATAAGGCTGCCGGAATACTTCGGCATAGGTTCGGTTATAGGCGGGAAAGTCCTCCGTTTTACTGACGTAAGCGTTCGATTTTATAACATGATCCAATGTAAGGCCCACCTGCTCCAAGATGATTTCGATATTCCTCAGACACTGGCGGGTTTGCGCTTCAATCGTCGGTGCGGCTACCTCACGGGTAGCAGGATCCACGCCAACCTGACCGGATACGTAGACGAAATCTCCAGCCTGAACGGCGTGAGAGAAAGGAAGCGGGAATTGCGGAGCTTGAGAAACGTGAATCGCTTTCGACATAGAAACCAGCCTCTCTGCAAAAAAGTTATTGAATACGCCCGCGTGCATCGACGGTAATCATCATCTCAACTTTCCCATTGCGTATGCCGTGCAAACTATCGTGCAAATTCGTAACGGTGCAGCAATGATTGGGAATGAATTCCAAAAGCTCGCCGATCTCATAACGCACACCTTCGGGAACCTTGACGATGCCGTGCTCTTCGCTAAGGCGTTCGATGTAGACAGATGGATTGCTTTTCAAAAAGCCATATCCTGGACGATGCGGATTGACGTCGGTGCTGAACGTTTTGGAACCGGCGTCGATGATGACAGTGCCGGGTCGAGGCGTGCTGACAACGGTGGCTAAGATACTCATCGCGAGCTCATCCACGGAGATGGAACCGATTTCCAGCTGGGAAATATCGCCGAAAACGTAAGCGCCCGGCCTTGTCTCCGTCGCGCCCGTTTGCTTCGCGATAAACTTGGAGGTCGGCGTTGATCCTACACTTATTTCAGGGATCGGAATGCCTGACTGTTCAAGAAGCGCTTTCGTTTGGGCAAGGCCCTTAACCTCGTCGGCAGCCACTTTCCGAAGCTCGCTCAGCTGTTTAGCGCCGTAGGCATGCCCGGCATGGGTCATCAGGCCGCGCACCTTGACACCACGCATCGCTGCGATGTGCCGGACCAAAGCCGCAGTCTCCTCGCCCGGCTCTCTCCCGCAGCGGTTCAAGCCGGTATTCACATCGACATACAGCGGAAGTCGGCTATTCAGGGATTCGCCGACTTGGGAGATACCGGCAGCGACGGCCACGTCATCCGTGGATACGGTCACCTTGATTCCGCGCTCGATCAACGCCCGCAGCCTGCCGAGCTTGGCTTCGCCGACAAGCGGAAAGGCAATCAATAGATCCATGAATCCGGCATCGGCAAGCACTTCTGCTTCACCAAGCTTGGCGACCGTCAAGCCGCAAGCGCCGTATGCGATCTGTTTGCGTGCAATCCATACGCTTTTGTGTGTTTTGAAGTGCGGCCTCAGCTTTACGCCGGCACCCTGGGCCAGCTCCGCCGTCTTCTTCAAATTTCGTTCAAGCACATCCAAATCGATCAGCACAGCTGGCGTCTCCAGCTCGGCAATATCGAGCGGTTGAGTTATGATAACCGCCTCCTTCTTCCAGCATGAAAAGTCTGACGATGATCAAGCGTCAGGCAGCTTGCTCGTGACGTAGAGCTAGGCGTGCAGCACCTGACCGTCCAACACAAGTCGTTCGCGGAGTTTGAAGTAGTCGATCTCCTGCACAGCGCAGCCGGCTTCCAAGGCAAGCGCTGCGGCTGTCGCCGCAGATTGCCCTAGAATCATGAAGACGGGCTCCATACGGATCGAACCATACGCGATGTGCGAGGAGGACAAACAAACCGGCACGATCAGATTCGTACATTCCTCCCCCTTGGGGACGATCGCGCGATAGGAAATCGGATAAGGACCGGTCGGGCTGATTTCCACATTGCCTTCATTGATGCATCGACCGTCGAGCACAATTCTTCGGCAGTTATGGGAATCCATCGTGTACGTGGCCAGACCGACGGAGTCCTGCGCCACGGCATACTTCCGGCAGTGATGCTCGGTCATCACGACGTCGGCGATCATTCGGCGCCCTTCACGGATATAGAGCTGGTGCGGCCAACCGCCGGTCTGGACGAACTCGTCGGCAGGCAGTCCCCATTGCCGCGCGTCCGCACGGACTTTGGCCGGAAGCGACTCATCATTGGCGAGAAAATAGAGCATGCCCAGATTGTAGTTCACATGATCCTGAAAGATCGCTTCACGTACGGCATAACTCCCCTCCGACCAGTTGTAGTTGGCGCCGATATGATCGGTGGAGATGGCGCCTCGGTTGTTCAGGTCGGACTTGCCTCTCGGCATGATCTTGTTCAACTGCATAGCGTCCCATACCCCGGCACGTATATAGCGGGACAGCAGTTTGAACCGGTCGGGGTTGTAATTCGGCGGTTCAGGAAAAGCGATTCGATTGTCCGGAACATTCGTCAAGCAAATTCGGAAATTGTAAGCCTGTACGCTGCGGTCGCCCTGCCCCTGAAAGCCCGGTGCTTCATCGCTGATGCCTGGAAGCAATCCGCTGTCCGGCTTCCCTTCGATGCGGTATGGATCAATCCAGG
This sequence comes from Paenibacillus oryzisoli, assembly GCF_050467285.1. GTDB lineage: Bacteria > Bacillota > Bacilli > Paenibacillales > NBRC-103111 > Paenibacillus_E > Paenibacillus_E oryzisoli_A. Next base: position 295,994 of record NZ_JBCMUN010000009.1, read on the forward strand.
CATAAAAATTATGCTTCGGATGCCCGAAATGGATGCCGTTTAATGTCTCCTTATAAACTGCGTTTGACTCACGGCCTACATGATAGGACACGCCTGCCTGTGCCAGCAGATCTCCTTCGTACGTAGCGTCAATGAATATGGAGGCTGCAAAGGTATTGCCGTTTTCCATTCGCATGTGGATGATGCGGCCGTTCTTCATATCGACCGATTCCAAATGCTGATTGTAATAAACAGGCGTTTGCGCACGTTCTAACCATTCTTGAAAAATCGTCTCTGCGATATGCGGCTCAAAGGCCCAGGCGGCTCCGTCCGGCTCATCGCTTCCGTAATGCCTGCCGAGTGTCCGGTAAAATTCACGGGAAATGCCGCCGATGGCCTCCTTGCTTCCTGCATCTGTCCTGCCCAGCCCGCTCGCGGTCATCCCGCCAATATGCGTGCCGAATTCTGCAATGACAGAACGGAGCCCCATCCGGCTTGCTTGAACGGCGGCGGCGATTCCGGCAGGCGTAGCACCGTAGATGCAAAGGTCCGCTTCGATATGCTCGGGTACATCTGCCGGGGCTTGCGGTGCGTAATACATTAACTTACTGAAATCAGCCATCTTTTACTTATCTCCTTCTCGCATGGTCTCTATCTCTTGCTGAATGATGCCAACCTTCGCGCTGCCTAGCAGCATCAAAACCATCCACCGACAAACCAAGCGATATCCCAGTTTCCATCCGATCGCCCTTTTAAGGTGATCGAATCACCAAGATTCGCGGATACGAGTTCTGCCTTGAGACCGGCAGGCGTCCTGATTGACGAGCCGCTCTGCGGCGTCAGCTTAACCGAGTACGGCGCTTCGACCGCAACCGTGAATTGCTGTCCCTTCCTGGACGTCGGCAGCGCGTAGGCTAAAGCGCCGAAAGCGCCTGTATTCGTGATCAGATGCCCGTTGGCACCCGGATCAATCGCTGCAGCAGACGCCAAAGGCAGCTCGGGCTGCGGGGACAGGTCTGCGAACACCAGGTCTGCGGCCGGATCTACATACAGCAAACGCTGCGTCCCTCCTCTCGCCGTACAATTCACAAATCGGATGTTTCGAATCGCTTCTGCGCTATTTTTTTTCACCGAAAATCCTCGTGCGATCAAGGGGACTGACCGCTCATCGATCGAAGCACATTCTACAAATTCGACGTTGCCGATGGCTGATCGTGGGAACTGCGGCACCGTCGTTACAATAAATGACGAGCCGTAACCGTACGGATCAACCGGCGCATTCACCGTATTGCAATTGACCGCCTTGCAGCGCACGTAGATCACTTTCACACTTTCCGGGGAGTTGGATAAGACCGAAAACCCGGCGTACTGTTCATTTTCCGCTATGCAATCGATAAACGTGACCTCTCCCTTGACGGCTTGCGAACCTTCTCCGCCGTAATTGACCGAGCTGCCAAAGGAATTGCCTTTCGTGCGGCAGCGCTCGAAGGTAATGTCGATCCGCTCATTCGCGGCCGTCATCCGGTGAAGAGTCACGAGAAAGCCTCTCCCGACATTGCCCTCGGCTACGCAATCGACGAACCGGATTTTTTTCAGAACGTCTTGGCCTGAATTGTTGTTTGGCTCAATATCGACGCCGCTTTTTGGAGCGGTGCCCGTCGTATTCGTAAATCTGCAGCTCTCGACCAGCAAACCGTCGACGCTAATAACGGAAAGTCCTTGTCTGCGGTTGTTGTTCGCTGTGCACTGCCTGAGCACAATATCCTTGCAGAGGGGCTGCGTCGCTTCATAATTGCCGATATAAAAACCGTCCCCGCCGCTGTCATTCGCATGAATGCCTTCGATGACGACGTTTTCCGATCCGCTGATATCGAAAATATGCGCTTGTTCTCCTGAACTATAGGCAGCTTTGTTCATCTGGAGGGTAGCTCCGTTGCCGATGATGCGGACCTGTTTCACATTTTTAATACGAATTAGCCGCTCGTAAGGTGACTTTTTATTTAAGGTGTCAATGGCTTGAATGATCGTGCCGGGCTCGAATTCGATAACAATGTTGCTCGGCACAGACAATTGTCCGGACAAATAATAGAGGCCTCGCTGCTTCGGGATATACAGCCGCTTGCCGGCAGCGGCATTTAACGCATTTTGCAGTGCTTGTGTTTCTGCAGCCGTACCGTCTCCGACAGCGCCGAACCAAGACAATACAACAGTTTCGCCGTATACCCGTTTGAATCGACGACTCTGTGTCGTCAAGATGACCGTTCCTGCGTTATCCGGCGAAGTTGTATCTGCGCTGTCGAGCAGAAACCAGCCTTCTTTTCCTGCATCCTTGACGAAATAACCCGCTTCCGGGAACAGATCTGCGGTGGTTCGCAGCTCGTTTATCGACACGGATATGCACAAATCCAGATTGAGCAAATCAGGCAGCTTTAATTTATCGCCCTGTAAACCGTACACGTTTTCTGTCACGGACTTCGCTTCCGCTACACCTTGGAATTTCGAGCTCAGCAGGCTTCCTGTGACGAAGGTTACCCCCGCCGCTCCAAGAGAAGCAAGCAGCTTTCTGCGGTTAATCTTCACGCCTGATCCTGCTAGGTCTTTGTCGGATACTTCTGCAAATTCATCCTTCGGATTCGTCTGTTGGTTTCGCATACCCTAAACCCTCCCAGAAATATGTTGATTTCGCTCCTGTTTCTTAAGCCGGCGTGACGGTTAATTGACCAGCATCGGTTACAGCCACGTTAAATAGGCTGCCATTTGGAGATTTCAATTTCAATGACGATGCGTTGAGCGCTCCCGCCGATCCAATCGGCTCCCATGTACCTGGCGTTCCATCAGCAACGCATACCCAACCGACCGGAGACAGTGCAGAAGGCTGAACGTTCCACAGGATAGTGCCGCGTTTCCATGTGCCCGCGACAGGCAAAGCTGCCGCCCATCCTATGAAAGCATCCTTCGTCTGAATTTCAGGTGACATCCACGCCTTGAGATTCGCGCCTCCGAACACGGGCGTTCCTGCGCCTGCGAAGACGTTGGAAGTGGTAATGCGAAGGTCCGAGCCTGCAGCCGCCGTATCGATTTGCACGCATTTTCCAGCACATTCGGTCACATTGCCGTGGAATAGCGTCTCCGTAACCACACCTCCGAACCAGAAGCCGACGCTGCCGATATTGACCAGATGGTTGCCCGCGATGAGATGACGGCCCGTCGCCTGCGGCCCTGCAAACCGAACCGCCCCGTTGGAAGAATTGATATCCTTAATCAAGTTATTTGTGAATTGGACGGACGAACAGTTGGTAAACGATACGGCAATGGCGCGCGACGATTCGACCCGGTTGCCGGTGATGACCGGGGCTTCCGTGTTCGCAATATTCCAGCCTGCGGCACCTGTTGCATAATCGCGGTTCTCGCTGATTTCGAGCCCTTTCGTAACATTGGTGCATTGGATCATGCGGGCATCGGAGACAGACCCGTAAAATTCATTCCCCTTCAACGTCACCTGCTCAGTGATGGCCGGGGCGCTATTGCAGCGGAAGAAATATCTTGCTTTCCCTTTATTACCGGCAATGGTGATCCGTTTATTGGAATAAGCGGTATTCGGATTGTAGGAATTAATGAAATAAATTTCGCTGTAAAACTCATTGTTCGTAATCCAGATATCTTCCACGAGATCCGAACCCGTCGAAGAGCTATTCGGTTCCAAATCAATCGTGGCCACATACGGGAACGGATCCTTGATCACATTGCCTTCAATCCAGACTTTTCGCCCGGAAACGACCGCAACTGCACATCGCCTTGGATTACTGAGCACATTGTCGAGGATATGCACATTCTCGCTGGGTGCTAGATAGTCAGAACCCACGTAAACGCAATCCCCATAAGGAGCATGCAGAACATTATGATGAATAAAGACATTGACTGAATTGGCGATTCTGACCAAATGTGACTGCTCATTCGCTGTGCCGGTCGTATACCCGCCGTTCAAGTTCAACCCTGTTACATGCAGCCCGCCACCTTGGTAGCCCTGAATCAGCAGCATGCGTTTCAGATCAGTTCCGTCGGGAGCGTCCATACGAAGCTCCGGCATGCCAATTCCGATGATGGAGTCCGTCAATGACACGGAGCCGGTCAGTTTATAAAAAGACGCCGTCCTAGGCACGATTATCGGCTTACCGGCGGCAGCAGCAGTTTGAAAAGCGGCGGTGTCATCCGTCGTCCCATCACCGGCGGCACCGTAGTCCAGCACATTGACCCAGCCTGGGTCGCTTGCCGTCAACAGAGTAAGCCCTTGATGTCCGTATACATTGGCGTTCACCGATTTTCCTGCCGCTGCTGCAGGTACGCCCATGAAGCTCATGAGCGTCCCGCCGGCTGCTGCCGTTAGTCCCGCTGCGCCCAACACAGCGAGCAAATTTCTGCGAGTCATCGTACGGGACTGGCCGTTTTCATCATCTTGCACGTTCTTTTCAAGCTGCTGCTGCCTATCCAACTCATGAAACTTGTCATCATGGAGCTCAGAATCCCTCATCATTATCCCTCCTACATGGTAGAATTGCGGATATACGCGGTGCGATTCATAGCTGATTGAAAATCCAGGAGCAAACAGGCGACCAATGCGGCCGACCAGTGAAAATCACGGATCGTGTCGATCTTCCGGCGAACATTGTAATGCTCCAAGGGCTGCCCCTTCCGGCAGCAGGCAGTCGGCGGCGTCTTGTCTTCGGCATCGAAATATTCAAAGATCACGCCATAGCGCTCATACCAGCCCTGCACGGCAGATATGGTTCTCTCCGCCAGCTTGTTCGCTTCCATCTCCTTCCCCTGCTTGCGCAGACCTGTAATCACCAGGTAATTTGTGCTGATCCACACCGGTCCGCGCCACATATCCGTGGAGAAAGCAGACTCGGAGACGGCTGTGCTAGGAACAGGCAGCGGCGTGCCAAAATGCTGCGGATCGTGCAGCAGCGCGAGCAGCCGCTCCGTCCTCGCTGCCGTCATACTTTCCAGCAGCATTGGCATGAAACCGCTTACCGCTTTCACCTTCGATCGGCTTCCATCCATAGCAAGATCATAATAAAACCCGTCTTCCTCATCCCATAGTTGATGATGAATCGCTGCCGACATAGCAGTCGATTGCCGGGACCACCGCAACGAGCGCTCCTTGTCTCCCAGCTCATCCGCAATTAGGGACATGTACGTCATATCGGCGGCTGCGTAGGAGGAGAAGTCTACGGCATCCAGCAGCGCCGCCTCATCGAAGCGCGGAGAATTATCCATCCCGGATTCGCCGGACCGACAGAGCGGGTTGCCCTCGATCATCCACTCCAGAAGTCCGTTCTGATTGCTGTCCCGGTGCGCCAGTACCCACGTCATATATCGCTCCAGACGGGGCAGCGCATACGCCAAATCGGCCCGCTGCTGCGTATAGCGATAATTCTCCCAAACGCCCCAAGCCAGAATCGGCGGCTGGGTAATAGGAGAAATCGTGCCGTCAACTTTGCTCATATGCGGAATCATGCCGTCGCTGCGCTGGGTCTCAAGCACGCTCCGAAGGAATAGCCAAGCGCTAGTGGGGTCTATCCGGTTCATAGCAAAGGAATGAAAGACGGAATCCCATAACCACATCGCTCTGTGCGGTACCCGATCCGGCGTCGACCACAACTGGCCGATTGATCCTTCGGCAGACAACGTGTTCACTTTCATGACGCTCAAGCATTTTTTTAACAATCTGGCTCTAGCTGGATCGCTTAGCTCTGGCAGCTCGTCGTAAACGGAAAGCCGATCCTCCATCACCTGCTGTCGATCAAGCTTGCTGGCGCTGATGACACGATCCGTCGCTTCAGCTTCATGCGTCCCATAGGCCAACGCCCAGGATCGCTCATCCGCAGCGATCAGCAACGCGATGACATCCCCATTTATGCAATCCTCCGTGATCGTCAGCCTGCTTCCGTCGGAGCAAGGCTCAATCCGCACAATCAGCTCGGCCGTATGAGCTGCGCCATCGTCCACGAATTCCACGGACGCTTCGCTATCCTCGGGCAGATGACCGATCAGCGTATGCCAGGCTGCATACGTCATCAACATCTCGCCCCTGGTCGTATCGGCAAGAAGCACATCCCCTGTGGCAATCCGCACGTTGCCGAGATCGGCTGGCCGAAGCTTCAGCAGCCGGCGGGTCGGCGTGTGAATCAGCAAATCGTAACCCTCCGCCCCTGCGGAAGCGACGAATTGCGACTGTGTGTCGGTTTCCCCGTCAAGACCGGAAAAGGCAAACAGCGCGCCCTCTCCCCATATATCGGGCATCGTCGTCCTGCTGGATGTCCGTAAGTCAGCTTTCATTTTCATAGCCTCCTTTCACTTATCCTTTTAGTCCCGCTGACGCGACGCCTTGCACGAACTGCTTCTGGGCGAAGAGAAACACAATCAAAACCGGAAACAGTGTAATCACAGAGCCGGCCATAATCATCGTCGTCTTGTTATCCACTTCATTGCGCAGGAACAAAAGTCCGAGCGGCAGCGTATACAGCTTTTTGTCCTGTAAATAAATAAGCGGCTCCAGGGTACTGTTCCACGAACTGATGAAGGTAAACACGGCCAGAGCCGATAAGGCAGGTTTGGTCAGCGGCAAATAGATTTTGTAAAAGATGGTCCAGGGATTTGCGCCGTCCACCCAAGCCGCATCGTACAGCTCTCTCGGCAGCGTTTTGAAAAACTGGTGCATCAGAAAGATGCCGAAGGCGCCGCCCAAAAAGCTGCGCAAATAAAGCGGATATAAGGTATTCAGCAGGCCAAATTCTTTCCAGATAAAGTAGGTCGGAATCATCGTCACTTGCGATGGCAGCATCATCGTTCCCAGCATCGCCAGAATGATAAGGCTGCGCCCTTTGAATTCAAAGAAGGCAAGCCCATATGCGACCAAAGCGCATGAGGCGACCATCCCTACCATATCCAGCACAGTGACGAGCACGCTGTTCATCGTATATCGAACGAAGTTCACCTCAACCCAAACCTTGTAGTAATTGTTCCACTCGATCGGATTAGGCCATAATTTCGGCGGCAGCGTCAGTTCATCGCCCGGCTTCATGAGTGAGGTGGAGATCATCTGCAGAAACGGCACTAACATAAACAGCATGCCGCCAATCAAGACGACATAAGCGGTCCACTGTAGACCAACGGACGGTTTATTCATAGTGGACCCACCTTTTCTCCATTTTTTTCTGGAATAACGTGACGATCAGAATGATTGCGAATAATCCCCAGGCCCATGCGGATGCGGCGCCCATCTTCGCGTTCAGGAACGCATCCCGGTAGATGAGAATGTTCGGCACCATATTCCTGTCGTGGATCGAGTTAATGTCGCCCTTCTCGCCCAGCATGACCAGAAACACGTCGAATGCGTGGAACGCTGTTATCGTCGACAGAATCATGACCATATACACCATGGGAGATACGATCGGTATCGTAATTTTCGTGAAATATTTCCAGCCGTTGGCGCCGTCGATTCGGGCGGCTTCCATAATATCTTTGGAAATGTTTTGCATCCCCGCAAGCAGCAGGACCATGGAAGAGCCGGCTCCCTTCCAAATATTCACGATCGCGATCGAACCGATCACAAGCCACCATTTTTCGCTGCGAATCCAATTCACTCTGTCCATTCCTAGCGATTCCAGCACCCAATTCAGAATCCCGAATTCGTTATTATAAATCCAGAGCCATACCAAGCCTCCGGCGACCCACGGCGTAATGACCGGCAAGAAGTAGATCATTCGAAAAATGGTTTTTCCGCGAATCTGCAGATTGAGCATATATGCCAGTATTAAGGCGACTAAGGTCTGGCCCGGCACGAATAACAGAGCAAAGTAGAACACGTTACGCAGGGATAACCAAAATACGTCGTTCTGCACCATTGACGACCAATTCTTCAGTCCGATCCAATGCGGCGCGTTGAACAGGTCCCATTTCGTGAACGTCAGGTAGAACGAGAAGATAAACGGAAACAGGAAGAAGACGGCCAACTGCAGGAGAAAAGGAAGGGTGAAGCCGAAGCCCCACCAGCCTTGTTTGCGCATCGAAACACCTCATTCGATCGGACCACCGATGGTCCGTGCTTATTTATTCTCGTCCAAAACAGACTGCACTTTTTGCTGAATTTCCTTCGCGCCATCCGCCGGTGATTTCTTTCCGTCAAGGATGTCATTCAAAATCGGAGTTGCCGCTGCACGCCACTGATTCCAGGACGGATTCTCATCCAGCGTGCCTCCGGCTTCTTCAACGCCTTTTGTAAAAGCTTGCTTATTAGCCGGTTTGCTGGTCGACTTCTCGAGCGCTGCCAGCACCGTTTTCTTCACAGGTAAGCTGGCCCCGCTTTCAGATAAGAATGTTTGCGCTTCGTCGCTTAAATAATATTTGAGGAATGTCCAAGCAGCTTCCTTGGCTTCCGGCTTCGCCTTGGAGTAAATCAGCCATTGATTGACGACCGTTGGCACGAATCGCTTGCCGTCAAAGCCAATAGGAACCTTAACGACGTCCCAGTCGAGATCGGGCTTGTTTTTGTTTAAGTTGACCTGACCAGAATACTGCAGGAACGTCATCGCTGTTTTTTCATTTTGAAAATAGTTCTGGTTCGTCTGCATCTCGCGAGACGGGCTGATTTTATCCTTCTGAATCGTGTCGGCCCAGCGCGTCAATCCTTCGATGGTTTTGGGGTCGGTAAAGGTGGCCTTCGTCAGTCCCGCATCAAGTGCAGAGCCTCCGGTCGATTTGATCCAAGGGAACCACCCTTGCGCAATCGAACTCGCCGTTTGGAAACCATAGACATCGATCTTTCCGTCGCCGTCCGTGTCCTTCGTCAGCTTTTTAGCGGCATCGAGCATATCTTGATAGGTCCAGTTGTCTGTGGGGAAAGGAACATTGTTCTGCTGGAAAATTTTCTTGTTATAGACAAGCGCGTTCGGATTGACGCCGTGCGGAATGCCGTAAATTTTGCCGTCCGGCGTTTTGGCGGACAGCAAGGATTCGATATAATCCTCCGTCTTCAAATCCCGCTTGATGTAAGGCTCGAGATTTTCGGCAACTCCCCGCATCCCGTAACCGATAATCACGGCATTCTCTTGGAGCCAGATGTCTGGGGCGTTATTACCGGCGATATTCGTTACGATTTTCGTTGTAAAATCAGCCCAGGGCGCTTCTTCAATCTGCAGCTTGATATTGGGATATTTCGCCTGGAAGCCGTCGATGATTTTTTTGCTTGTGATATCATAGCTGCCGGGCAAGCCGATTCTAAGTGTGACTTCTTTCGCGGGGGCCGCTGTCGCAGCAGTCGGGCTAGATGGGTTAGATGGGTTGGACGAAGGGGCATCCGTTGCCGTTTTCGAGGAACAGGCGGCAGCGGAAAAAGCGATCAAAACGATGGTGGAAACAAGTTTGAACCTTTTCATACAAGAACCTCCCTTGTGATTGGTCGAATGAAATAAGGTAATCTTGATCGTGTTACACGTGTTCGTAATTACGCGTGCTTAAAGGCGTCCCGTTGACTTGCGCACATGGAGCTCGCATTTGATCTCAATGTTCGCCATGTCGTCCTGCCCTTGCGGCTCTTTGCCGGCGATGATGCTCAAAGCAAGCGCAGCCAGCTTTCCGATCGGCGGGCCGACCGTCGTAACGGGGATCTCCAACCGCTGCATCTCCGGAATTTCGTCATAGACGATTAACGAATAATCGTCCGGCATCCGAAGCTCCCGGTCTCTGAACAGCTTGAGCAGTCCGAAGGCAAAGGATTGGTTATCGACAATGAATGCCGTCGGTCTATTCGGACTATCCAGCAGTGCCGCAACCCGCTGTTCGGGAAACGATTCCCCCTCTTTCACGGCAATCACGTAATGCTCATGGTATTCCATCCGCTGTTCCAGGATGCCTTTGGTAAAGCCTAGCTGCTTCTCGTGCGAGTCTCCGATGAAGGTGATTCTGCGGTGCCCATTCGCCGCCAGATAGCACACGGCTTCATACATCGCCCCGCTGCGGTCCACGCTGATCCGGTGCGTGCCCTTAAGCGCGCCGCCGCCCATCAGCAACATGCGTCCGTGAAAAAGCTCCTTCTGCTGGATGAAGGGCAGGTCCGGCTGCCACCCCGGGGGACTCCAGAAAATAATCCGATCGACAAAATGCTCATTAAATGCCCGCAATCCTCGTGGCGGATCGGCTAGCGAAATCATCACGTCAAGCCCCCGTCTTGCAGCTTCCTGCTGAATCTGCAGGCTGAGATGATGAAAGAACAGCGCTTCCGACTTCGGCCACAACAGCCCGATGGTCTGGGTTTGCTTGTCGGCCAATCTTCTCGCAGCTTGATTCGGAATATAGTTCATCTGTTCGGCAATACTGAGAATTCTTTGACGCACGGCATGACTGACGCCCGGTGAGCCGTTGAGCGCCTTCGATACGGTGGGATGGCTCACGCCGGCTGCACGAGCAATATCCTTAATGGTTACTTTCATGGATTGCGGCTTCCTTTCAACCTACACATGTCTATTCTTTCTCTAAGTATATTACACGTGTTCGTAAATAGGAATACAATGCCAGAAAAAAGTTAAAATTTAACTAAATCCTTGATGCCGATTTGGCTTCCGGTTCGCAGGGAGACATTGCCGGCGATTCCCGTCAAGATCGATAAGGCTCCGTCGACATGGGAAGCAGCACGGTTCAAGCGATCAGGCTCCGGTTCTCCGAACAGATCATTTAACAGAATCGGATCTCCACCGCCATGACCACCGCTGCTTTCCTCAATCTCGACCTCATACGCCTTCTGGAACATGGGCTGAACGGTCAACTGCTTGTAGGAAAGTGCACCTTCGTCTTCCTTCTCCCCTGCCGAGTTGATATAGGAGCGTTCCACCACCTTCAACTCCATTCGCCCTTTACTGCCGTTAAAGACGACTTGAAATCCTTCCCACGGCTGATAGGCGTTAAGCGAATACGTGAGTATCGCCTGATTCTCGTAACGGACCAGGACGCCCAGCGTATCTTCGATACTAATCCCATCGCCAAAGACGCTTTGGTCCCGCTGGTAGCCGTCTGCGACCTCCGCATCCAGATACAGCGACTTCAAATGAGCGTTACTCTCCAGATGAAGCGCGAACGGGTCGTTCTTCGCCGCTTCACTGCCGTGCGCCCGTTGGTAAAACTGCGTGACGCCCCTGCGTTCTGCATTTTCGCGACCGTAGAACATCAAACCGCCTAGGGCAAATACCGATTGCGGGCGGGTGCCCAGCCAGAAATTGACCAGATCGAAATGATGCGTCGACTTGTGGACGAGCAGCCCTCCGCTGTTGCGTTTATCCCTGTGCCAGCGGCGGAAGTAATCGGCGCCATGCTCTGTGCTGAGCAGCCATTCGAAATGAACCGAATGCACATCGCCGATCACGCCATCCTGTATGAGCTCCCTCACTCGCGAGTTATGCGGCGCATAGCGGTAGTTAAAGGTGACCCGCAGGCTGCGCCCGGTCCGCTTCACGGCATCGAGGATTTCCTGGCACTTGGCCTCGTCAACGGTCATCGGCTTCTCGCTGATGACATCGCAGCCAAGCTCCATGGCACGAATAATATACGTGTGATGCGCTCTGTCAATGGTCGTGACGATAATGGTGTCGGGCTTCTCCTTCTCTACCATCGTATCGAATTCGTCCACGCCGTAGACAGGGATTTCAGGATGGGCGTATTTCTCTCTAAGCAGCCGATTCGCATACGATAATCGGACAGCGTTGATGTCGCAGAAGGCGACAAGCTCGGTACGATCGCGAAATCCGCTAGCGAGAGCTCCATAGAAAAATTCGGCTCGTCCGCCGGTACCGACCAGTGCATACTTTTTCTTCCTCATGGCCTCTTCTCCTTTTCACTTGATGTAACGCTTTCATTGTAACGCAATAAATGCCCCCTTTCTGCTGAATATTTGCGAATGTATGGCAGTTTCTTCGCATTTCTTGCGCACTTGTAAAGAGGATCGTGCTATAGTTAGGAAAAGGAAGGGGCGATCGTATGCGGAAAGATATGTTCATCCACCATCATCAACGGAACGGCTTCTACACGATGCAAAAATATCACTTTCACGAACAATATGAGATCTATTACCTGATCAAAGGGGAACGGACCTATTTTATAAAAGATTTAACTTACCGAATTCGCGAAGGCGACCTTGTTTTCATCGATAAATACGAGCTTCACAAAACGGGCGATACGCGTCTTCCCAATCACGAGCGTGTGCTGATTAATTTCGCCGACGGCTTCCTGCGCCATTTCAACCAGCCGCTGCTATATGAGCCGTTCCGGATGAAAATCAGGCTGATCACCGTCCCCCCTCAAGATCGGGAATGGGTACAATCGCAGTTATTTGAGATGCTGAAGGAAGCGAGCGATCCGCAGCCAGGTTCCGACACGGCAATGCAAGCGCAGTTGGCCAGACTGCTCATCTGGTGCGCACGCCGGTTGAACCGCGGAAGCGGCACCGACTTCGAACACGAGAGCCCTGCCCATAAAAAAATCGCCGACATCGTCGCCGACATCAACGGCAGCTTCAGCGAGCCTCTATCCTTGGAATTCGTCGCCAAGCAGCATTACATCTCCCCCTATCATCTCAGCCGCATGTTCAAGCGCGTTACCGGTTTCTCCTTTGTCGAATATGTCAACAGCATTCGGATTAATGAAGCGCAGCGACTGCTCCGGGAGACCGACTGGAAGGTTACTCTGATCGCCGAACGCGTCGGTTACGAGAACATCGGCCATTTCGGGCGTGTTTTCAAGGAAATCGCCAAAACAAATCCGCTCGATTACCGGAAGGCAGCCAAGCAGGTCGGACATTAGGATAGCAAGGACGTTCCAATTGCCTCCTCGCGTCACAGACTAAGCACCTCCATTCAAAACACTTGACGCAACATGATATATTAAATGACATATATCAATGAATTTCTAAGAGTTTATATCGTAATACGATCTACTTATATATAATTATTTAGAAATCCATAAGAAATCGTTATTTGTTTTCTTTTTAATGTTAAATTATATTACATATAGAAAGTAAATCTGATTGAGCATTCAGAATATGGAGGGATTCTTATGATTACAATTCGTCGATACTCTACACTGGATACGGATGATTTATGGAGAATTCATCTACTCGTCATTGCCGAAGCGAATGTCGAGCCCACCCACCAACATTATCACGACATCCTCCACATCCCTGAACAGTATTTGAAGCAAGGCGGAGAATTCCTCGTTGGCATGGACAATCAAGGCGTCATCCTTGCGATGGGAGGATTAAAGCTTCTTGAAGGGGGCAGAGCGGAGATTAAGCGGCTTCGCGTACATCCAAGCTATCAAAAGAAAGGCTATGGCCAGCAAATTCTAACGAGCTTAGAAGGGAAAGCCAAAGAACTTGGCATCAGTCATCTCATTCTGGATACGCTCAACAATCAGTTCGGCGCCCAAAGCCTATTTGCCAAAAACGGTTATCAGCAAAAGGGTCCGGCAGTTATTGACGGCTTCGATGTCATTTTATATGAAAAATCACTTGCATAGACGTCAGCATAGCGCAGCCCACATCCTTTCACTAGGTGTGGGCTGCGGGTAGTCAAGCATCCTCAATGAAACTAATCCTGCAGTCCTTTCCCCTCGAGAATGTGCTGCATATATTTTTCAACTCTTGACACGCGGGTTTTCGATTGCTTGGGTTCAGCGAAATACAGCAGATACGCTCTCTGCCGGCCTGGCGTCAATGCTTCAAAAGCAGTCTTCAAGGCAGGCATTTCATCCAGCTTCTGTTGAAACTCTTCCGATACCGTGAATTCTGTACTCTTTTTGAAATTCACTTCCAGACCGGCTTTTTCAACTTCAATCGCTTCATGAATATAATCTTTCAAAATAGGCTCCATCGCGATGATTTCCTGCACGTTGGTAAACCGGATTTGGCGCGCCGCCTGCACATTCTCTGTTTGCTGAATCAGAATGCCGTGGGGATCGCGCAGCAAGGCGCCTTTGTGGAACAAAAGCGCGCAGTATTCTTTAAATCCATGGATGAGCACAATGTTTTTATTCTCGAATGTGTAACAAGGATGCATCCATTTGAAGTCTTCGGTCAACTCGCAGTCAAGCACGATGCTCCGCAGCTTCTCGTATTCGACCTTCCAGGTTTTGGCTTTGTTTAGAAAGCCATCAACCTTAGGGCTCGTTTTACTCGCTGTCATCCTGAACTCCTCTCTGTCATTACCTCAAATATTTCCCTGTGATCGAAAGCTCTGCATGAATGATCTGCGAAGGTGTGCCCTCGAAAACGACTTGCCCGCCCTTGCTGCCTCCGTCCGGTCCCATATCGATGATCCAATCCGCGTGGCTGATCACCTCAAGGTTGTGCTCAATGACGATCACCGTGTTGCCGGCATCCACAAGGCGGTTCATGATTTCAAGAAGATGACCGATGTCGGACATATGCAGACCGGTCGTCGGCTCGTCCATCACGTAGATGCTGCCCTTCTTGTGCAGCTCGCTGGCCAGCTTAATGCGCTGACATTCCCCGCCAGAGAGTGTGCTGAGCGGCTGGCCGAGTGTAATATAGTTCAACCCCACATCGCTCATCGCCTGGAGCTTGCGTACAACCTCTTTCAGCTCAAAAAATTCCAACGCCTGCTCCACCGTCATCTCCAACACTTCGGCAATCGACTTGCCGTTCAGCTTGTACGCGAGCACCTCTTCCTTGAACCGTCTGCCTCCGCATACTTCGCATGGCAGCTTTACGCTGTCGAGGAAAGCAAGGTCGGCATAGACAACACCAAGTCCCTGGCAGTTGTCGCAAGCTCCCTTGGAGTTGAAGCTGAACAAGCCCGGGCTTACCTTATTCGCGGCAGCAAACGCCTTGCGCACATCATCCATAATGCCCGTGTAGGTTGCGGGATTCGAGCGAGTAGATACGCCTATCGCGGATTGATCAATGACGATTGCATCTGCATGCTGGCTGAGGAACACTTCGTTAATCAGCGTACTTTTGCCAGAGCCGGCGACGCCTGTTACGACGGTCAGCACCCCGGTCGGAATATCGACACTCACGTTCCGCAGATTATGAAGCTGGGCATCCTTGATGGACAGCTTGCCAGATGGCTGTCTGCAATCAGGCTTCAGCTGAAGCGGCCGCTTCATATGAGTGCCAGTCAGTGTTCCCGCCTCCAGCAAACCTTGGAAGCTTCCCTCGTACACGATCGTACCGCCGCGGCTGCCGGCGTAAGGTCCGACATCCACGATATGATCCGCCACCTTGATCACATCGGGATCATGCTCGACGACAATGACGGTATTGCCCTTGTCGCGCAGCTTTTGCAGCAATTCATTCAACCGGTGTACATCGCGGGGGTGGAGGCCAACGCTGGGCTCATCGAAAATGTAAGTGACATCCACCAGACTGCCGCTCAGGTGTTTCACCATCTTGACGCGCTGCGACTCGCCCCCTGACAACGTATCCGTCTCACGGTCCAGCGTCAAATAGTCAAGACCGATATCTACCAGATGCTGCAGCCGCTCTGTCAGTGCCTTCACAATCGGCGCTGCGATCGGGTCGTCAATTTCCCGTACGACGCGGATGAGCTCGCCGACCTCCATGGAGGACAGCTCCGCAATGTTGCGTCCCTGGATCCTGCAATTGAGCGCAGCCCTGCTAAGTCTTGCCCCGCGGCAGCTGGAGCAAGGCCCTTCGGTGATGTACGGGGCAACAGCTCGCTGCGTGCGCTCCGACATCGTCTTCACATCCCGCTTGATATATTTGTTCGTGAACTTCTCGATGATGCCTTCCACCGTTATATTGATGGGCTTCCCGGCGAATTCCACCTCTACTTTCCTCGCCTTGCCATACAGCAGCTGCTCCAGTTCCTCATCCGAATAATTGCTCAGCTTCTTATCGGGATCGAAGGAACCCGACTGCACAATCATTGTCCAATCGAAGCTGCTCACGGCATAATCCGGCAGCATAATCGCGCCTTCATTCAACGACTTGGACTTGTCCACCGCCTTGCTCATGTCGACGCCCAGCCTGCGGCCGAGCCCGCTGCATTCAGGACACATCCCCTGCGGATCGTTAAATGAGAACATGTTGGCACCGCCGATCGCAGGCTGACCTACGCGGGAAAAGAGAAGTCGGAGAATCGGAGAAATATCGGTAATCGTCCCCATCGTGGAATGGGAACCGCCGCCCAGCCGCTTCTGATCAACAATGACGGCCATGCTCAAGTTCTCAATCGCGTCCGTATCCGGCTGCGGATAGCGAGGCAGGAAATTGCGGACGAACATACTGAAATTCTCATTCAGCAATCGGGTGGATTCTGCGGCGATCGTATCGAAGACGATCGATGATTTGCCGGATCCGGATACCCCGGTGAAGATCGTGATCTTTCGCTTGGGAATGCGTAGGGAAACGTTCTTGAGATTGTTCTCCCGCGCACCCGAGATGACGATATACGCCTGATTCGATTCGCTCATGCTTAACATCCTTCCGAAAGTGTTAAAATTTGCTTATTCTATTGCCATTATAGCATTCATGTGCGTGCAGGCGTATACCGTCGTTATTATGACTGCTTGATAATCGTATCCGACGAAGAAAGCTTGAACCAGACGGGCCCGAGCCACGAATCGACGCGATACCAGTCCTGCCATACCTCATTTACATTTACTTTTTGAGGACTCAACGAAGCGCCCGTTTCTAGACCCGAAGGTGAACGAAGCAATTTCGTCTCACTTTGGAGCTGTACCTCTAACTTCACTTCCTTTACGCCATATAGAGCTTCGTATCGCGGAGCGATCCACCTGTCGCCGTTCGGTGTATCAATTAAATAACGGTTCCCCCATGTTGACTTCACTTTGACGGTTTG
Organism: Paenibacillus oryzisoli; assembly: GCF_050467285.1. Classification (GTDB taxonomy): domain Bacteria; phylum Bacillota; class Bacilli; order Paenibacillales; family NBRC-103111; genus Paenibacillus_E; species Paenibacillus_E oryzisoli_A. The sequence goes on from NZ_JBCMUN010000009.1 coordinate 312,865, forward strand.
TGGAGCTAATTGAATCCAGGTTGGCTTTGTAAGCCCCGGATCGTAATATAATGGCTCCACTCCGATTAATTCCAGATTTGATTGTGCAGCAGCAGGCTCCCCCAGGGCTGCATTGAATGGCATTATCCACACGTTGCCAAGCCATGAAGAGATCTGATAAATCGGGACAACATATCCTTCCCCATGCCCTACTCTTCTTTTGCTTGTCTTAAGGATCTCAACTGTTTGGGGGCCAAGTATTCCGACCGTAGTCCCGTCATCGCCGAGCAATGGTGTGTCTTCAAAAATTGTAATCGTATTGGCTTTTACCGTGTTCGCATCCGTCGACATGGCAAAGGAAGGGCGTTCGCCCCAGCCTAACGTTCCTACGCCTAGTGCCAGCGTTATCACAAGCATTCGTTTCTTTTTCATGTTCAGCACGCATCTCCCGTCATGATAAATGACTATCCATCATGTTGAACGCAAGATTGAGCGGAAAGGTTGCGCGTGTTCAAGGACGATTCCAAACCATTCAAAAAACAAAAAAACTGCATAGACATCGCTGTCTATGCAGTGCCGATCCGCTTGCCTTGTGCTTCCCTTGCATCAAGCGCCCTTGACATCGAGCCCAGCTTTCGGTTCATGCGGCAGCCGCCGCTTCATATTGGTAATCGCAACGCCTGCAAGGATTAGAATACCCCCGCCAAGCTGCGCCAGCAGGATCGGGTCGCCAAGTACAAAATGGCTGACGATAATGGCAATGAAAGGCGGAATGTTCATAAACATGGCGCTCATGGATGCCCCGGCGACGGCGATACCTTGATTCCACCAGAAGCCGGCAAGTCCCTGACCGATGACAGCCACACAGATGAGGAGCACCCATGTGAACAGCCGATGACTGGCATGCAGATCGCCATTCAGCGCTTCAACCGCGACGGCTGGCGACATGAGCAAGGTGCCAATTACGGTAGAGTAGATGGTCACCTCGTACGATGTCATCGCCGCTGTCAGCTTCCGAATGAACAGCAGACTGATCGACATGCCGAGCATTGCGGCAAGCAAGTAGACGTCGCCGTGGGAAATGCCCAACTTTTTGCCGCCGTACAGCACAATACAGATGACGCCGATAAGCGCCACGATCGCACCGACCAGCTTCTGCCCCGTAATGATCTCCTTGAGGAAGATCCGTGAAAGGAGTGTCGTCGCGATCGGCGCCAGGGCAATAATTAATGCCGCGTTGCCTGCGGTCGACTCCTTCAGACCGGTAAAATAAAACAACTGGTTGATCAGTGTGCCGGTAATGCCGGCCATCAACAGCAGGCCCCACTCTCGTTTCTTAGGCCATCTCATCGACTTATTGATTACCGCTACCGTAATAAGAAAGAGCGACATCACAACCAATCGCGCAAAAGAAAGAAAAATCGGCGAGAAATCGCGCAGCATATATGCGCTCGCCACATAGTTGCCTCCCCAGAGTAAGGAGACGCCCCATAATTTCAACATAACACTTCGATCTAACATTTCCTTGTGTTCTCCTTGATGTCTGGCTTTATGATCTCCTTATTGTAAAGCCAGCCACGTTCAGAGACAAGCTTATCTTTTATCCTCTTTATTCAAACACGCTGTCCGGTACATAATAAATCTTTTGCGTATTCGTTTTATTCTCGGGGTCTGTCACAATGGTAAAGTAAACGTTACTGTTTTTAGTCTGAACGCCTTCAATCTCATGTGTCCCAACATTCGTAATACTGACAAGGGTTTTATAAGCTCCCGTGTTGGACATTTTGGCAATCTGCGGCGTATCGCCTTCCGCACCGCCGGACGTGTAGATTTTCGTACTGCTGAGCATATCGAGCCCTTGGAACGAACTGTTCGGCCTGATAATATCGGTGCCGGACTGTGTGAAGGTGTAGACACATGCGCTTTTGGCCGCTGTACTGTTCAGCTGAACCAGCTCGTTACTGTCAAGCAGTTGGTTCAAAGCAACCGTATCGTAAATGGACCAGGTAACCGTGCCCTCTTCGGTCTGTACACGGAAAATGGTATAGTCACTGTTGCCGCCGCCATCGACACGGTATGTCTTCCCTAAGCTTGTGCCGGTCTTGTTCGCATAGTTCAGGTAGGTGAACCTATGTAGATCTGTATAATCATAGGTCGCACCAGCCGAGTATTGAAGCCTTGCCACTTGAAGAGACCAGTAATAGGGCGTTGTGTCATCCGCTTTTGAGCTAAAATAAAAATAATTGACGCCATTGTACGTGTACATATCGAGCGTTTGGCAATGGCCGGCATTGGTGATCTTCATCTCGTCAACATAGGTTGCATCGCTCCCGTTGATCAGCAATCTCGACAGATAGCACGTTCCCCCAGATCGCTGGGTGACGTACACATATGTGGAGGCAATGTACGCTTTCTGAACGGCGACGTTGTGATTGAGCCCTTTGAGGTTGTAGGCGAGCGTTGCAGATGCATTCACCGTCTTCTCAGGCGTTGCCGCCAATGCAGGCAAAGCTGCGATCAGAAACAGGAGAAGCGCAAGGGAAACGGATGCGAGCCATTGCAATTGTTTTCTCCTAAAGCTGCGCAATGCTGGAATTTGAACCATATCGATTCCTCCTTTGTCATGCAAAGATGTTCATCTTGATTCAATACGTTCCTTGCTGCTGGCCTTTCAGCCGAGCCGGCGCCTCCCTCCTATGCCGGAAGCGTCCATGTGAACAAAATAAAAACCCGAACAAAGGGACAGGCTCGCAAGCGAGCGCATCACATTGTTCGGGTGATCTCATGGACTCCAACCGTCACATCGTATTCAGTTAATGGCATTATGTAAGCGCTTATCTCGCGATTACATGTTCATGCTAACAGGTCGTTTTGCGGAAGTCAAGGAATATTTGGCCGTCTATTTGGATGGGCGGATCGGAATATATCCATTCATGACAGATAGACTTTTGTTATTCTTGAGATACTGATACACCGATTCTTGGAGGCTGCTTTTTCGCGGCAATTTCTCCAAATCAGGGTCCGTCGTTCTGAATACAAAGAACAAGAAAGATGTACTTCTTACGGCCCCGGTGACGAGTGTAAACAGGGAAGCAAATTTATTGATATTGCTGTCGGCACTCAACATTTCTTTGAATTGCGGGGCGAGCAGCCATGAATCGCAGATGAAAGCCTTGTACGTATAATCGCTGAAATAGGTTTGATAGAACGTCAAAGCCTGTTCGAACGACTCCTTGCATTTCTCCACGTCCAACGGTTCGTAGCCCGGTATATGTACATCCAGAACATAATCGTTTTCATCCAAAAAGAGTTCGTAATCCGATTTGGCAATCGTCACATCTTGCTTGATCATCACACCGTCTTGCAGCACGCAATTTGAAAGGATGGCCTCGTCTGTTTCCTTTACGTGGGCCGTAAACTGCGCTGTGCCGGATGAAGCGGCAAACCCTTCCTCGTCAAATTCCGAGAAATCATTCGGGATAATGACCGTTTCACCGGTTAATTTATGCGTATACACGCGAGCTTTCAAATAATTTCTCTTATAAATAAATTGCAAACGCCCTACTCTGAAAATTTCATTTTTGAAATGGATTTTCAACCAGCGAAGCTCTTCAAATCCATCTTTGTGGTTCCGATCTTTATACCCGCGAATCCACAAGTTCACGTCGAGGAACGTATGAACCAGGATCTCCCTTGGCAGCTGATGTTTCTTGTAAAACGCGAGAACGTCATCGAATCTGTCCAACAGTACGATCAGCGGGAAAAAGTTGGCTCCTTGCAAGTGACTCGCCACATTGGCTTTCACTTCATCGGATAAATCATGAAGGTTCTCTACAAAAATTTGATGCCGCGCAATGGCCAGCTGCTCTTTCAAAAACTCCGAGTTCTGAATCTCGTCAAAGCATCGGAGAATCAAATCCAAATTATATGGATCAATCTGCAAATATTCGTTGATTTTAATGATATAGGCCCTATCCATGCGTGATTCCTCCTGATTGATCTTACTTGATAGGTAACTCTATTCGAACATACAGGATAATCAGGGGCTCGTCAAATGATTTGAGTTTTAATTCGATATTTTATCTTCGAAAAGGAATACGGACATCGCAATGTCATCTTCAACGTTAATATCCGAAAAAAGATGGAGAAGTTTCGAATTCATATAAGCTTCCAAATCCTTTTTAAAATGCGTCGGGTACACTTTCTGCACCATTTTCGTCCGGGCGGCATGTACCATATTCCTGCCCTCTTCTTCAAGGGCCAAAAACTTTTCGGTAGGCGTCAGATTGCCATGTAAAATGGTGATGGCCATATTGTTTACAAAAGTCGTATGGATGCGTTCCGGACCTTTCCCGAATAAATCTTTGCGAACCTTTCTAATAATTTCGTTAAATCCGGTTTCTTTCTTCATGCCGGGCGCCCTCGCTTTATTTGTCTGATTTACAAAACTCGAAAATTTCATCAACGGCTTGACGGGCACCGCCTGATTGTTGAAAGGACGCTTGCAGCCTGGAGGCGGCTTGCTCGAAACTGGCCCGGCCCAGCACATAGTCTGCAGCTTCGCGGAGTTGATTCGCGGTTAAGCCGTTCATCTGTAAGACGATACCTGCGCCAAGATCGGCGACTTGCTGCGCAATCACCGGCTGGTCCGCACTTTGCGGGAGGACAAGAAGCGGAACACCGTAATTGAGGCCTTCATGAGTGCTGTTCATGCCGCCATGCGTAATAAATAATTTGGCGTCATGCAGGACATCAATTTGCGGAACATAATGATGGACGATGAAGTTCTCGGGAATGTCCCCTACATCAGCAAGGCGAATTTTATTGCCGATGGACATGACAACCGTATGATCCGTGTTCCCAAAGGCCTCGAAACAAAGCTTATAAAAATCAAGGGCATAGTTAAAGACGGTCCCGAGTGAAATGTAAATAGGGTGTTTTCCTTCAATGGCCGTAAAGTCGAAAGCTCCTGCCGCCAAGCGCGGCGAGAGAGATGGACCTACAAAGTGATAGGAAGCGTCGAATGTCTCGCCATCCGGTTGAAAAGCTTTTGTCGTATACACGATGGTAAACGGCGCAGGATTGCAAAACACCTCGTACGGAGAGCGAATCTCCACATCGTATTTCTCTTTTACCATGGTCGTCAAGCTGTAAAAAGTATCGGTAATCGGTTTGACGATGTCTGCTGGAACCTGTGTATAAAACGATGCCAGCATCTGATCGAAGGATGCCTCCGTCTGTGCAAACGACGTACAAGAATTAATGGCAGGAAGCTTCAGGATTTGAGCCAGCAACCATCCGCAGCCAAACATGGCATCATGAATGATATAATCAAAATGCTCACCTTCGATCTGTTCAAGGACGCTCGGGATCACAATGTCAGCCGTGAGCAAAAGACCGTTGACTCTTTCAAGCACATAATTTCTGCCGCCTGAGATAAACGCTTTGATGAATTTCTGATCGTCAAAAGTCCGGACGAAAGCCCCCGCCTGCTCCAAGCGCTCGCGAAACGCCTCAATACAAAAGTACACAACCTCTTCTCCGCGCGAAACGAGCTCTTGCACAACACCAATTGTTGGATTGATATGTCCTTCGGAGCCTGCATTGATAAATAAGACACGCGCCACTTCGTTTCCCCCTAGTTGAGTTATGACCTCCATTTTACCATATTCACGCATAAAAAAAGTCCCCCGTAACAGGGGGACCTCGTTTGAATGCCACTGCGATCTGTCGTCGAAGATATTGATTTAAGCCAGCGCCCCATACACGACGGACCGGATTCGCGGATGAATGAACGGCTCCTGGCTTGGCAGCAATTGCTGCATATAGACAATCGTAAGCTCTTCCTTCGGATCGATCAATACATAAGAGCCGGCCATGCCCGCCCAGCCGAATTCGCCGATGGAACCATTATTTCCGCCGGCTGCAGGATCCAGCAAAACCCGCACACCCAATCCATAGCCGTAACCACTCATTTGCTGCCAATCAAAGTCCCGAAGCTGCTGTGGGTTCAGATGGTTTGCGGACATCAGCTGGATCGTTTTCGGGCTGAGAATTTGCGTACCGTTCCACTTGCCGCCGTTCGAGAGCATTTGAGCAAAAAAGCTGTAATCTCCGATTGTAGAGAGAAGCCCCGCTCCACCGCTCTCCAGTTTGCAATCCGGTTGGTAACACGTATCCAAGCGGCTTGTAGGGGTCATGATACCGTCTGCTGAACGATTATACATCGTGCAAAGACGATCCCGCATGTCTTCCTTTAAGCGGAAGGATGTATCTTTCATCCCGAGCGGATCAAAAATTTCCTTCTGCACATATTCCCCGAACGTTTGCCCGGAAAGCGCTTCAATCAATGCGGCAAGCACATCATGACTCAAGCCGTACTTCCATCGCGTACCTGGTTCAAACGCTAGAGGTACCGTTGCAAGTGCCTTCACAGCTGTTCGCGTATCCTTGGTTTCCGCCGCGTTTTCCATGATGGCACGCGTTTGCCGTTCCGTCTCCGTATTGTCCCCGCCATACGTCAAACCGGAGGTCATTGTGAATAAATCCTTAATTCGTATCGGACGCACGGCCGAAGCGGTCGTTTTCGCGCCCAGCTCATTGTAGCTGTAAACTTGCGGCGATTGAAACTCGGTTAAATAGTCCCCTAGCGGATCGTTCAAAAGAAAAAGTCCCTTTTCGTAAAGCTTGAGCGCAGCAACGCAAGTAACAACTTTGGTCATGGAATAAATGCGATAGATCGTGTCGGCCGCAATTTCTTTCTTGGATTCCACATCGGCATAGCCCAGGGTTTCCTGATAAAGGATATCTCCCTTGTGCACTACTATACAAGCGCAGCCCGCGGGGCCTTTCTCCAAAAATGTTTTCAAAAGCGGCGTTAACCGCTCTGCCAGACGATGCTTGGTCGTCATTGTTCCAGCTCCTCTCGGAAACTTTATCCATTCTATTATAATCTTAATAAATGCGATGCTGCCAGCCGCACAATTTGGCAATAGCTTCAACATAATAGTAATCTCCGTAAATGAGGGACACGTCGATGAGCGCGGTGCCGCTTCCTGTCGCATGACGCAGGATCGCTTCATGCTCGGGCTGATCCCAGGTTGCATACTGTTCGGTCAACGATTGCAGGATGCGCTCGGCCGCGTCCCGATAGAGCCGCTGCTCCCCGACTGGCACAAGCTCGGCGATTTCAAGCAAGCCGGAAGCGGCGATCGCGGCTGCGGAGCTGTCCCTCGACATACCTTCCAGCGAAGGCAGGCGGAAGTCCCAGTAAGGGACATGATCTTCCGGCAGCGCCGCAATAAAGTAATGAGCGACACGCTTGGCCGTATCCAAAAAGACAGGATTGCGCGTATAGCGATACGTATTCGCAAAGCCGTACAGCGCCCAAGCGTTGCCGCGGCTCCAGGTCGAATCAGGCGCTAAGCCTTGGCCGCCCATGGCTTCCACGAATTCACCAGTCTCCGGGTGGAATGAAATGATATGATTCGACGAACCGTCCTCGCGTATGCCGTGTTTCATCGTTGTTATCGCGTGCATGGAGGCAATATGCGCGTACCTGCGGTCGCCAGTCTCTTCGCTGGCCCAAAACAAAAGCGATATGTTCATCATTGCATCGATGATCGACCATTGATGCCGATCACCGTTCCAGGCGCGGATGAATTGCCCGACGGGATTAAAGCGGCCCGCCAGGAAGTTGGCTGCGGCCAGTCCCCGGCGTTTGGCGTCTTCATCGCCGGTAATGAGATACTTGATGACCGCCGTCGGCAGAAATTGAAAGCCGACATCGTGGTTTAGTTGGTCGGTCGGCCGCACAAACCACGTTTCCAGCTCTTCGTCCCAGCGCCACGCGGCTTCCTTGTAATGCGCTTTGTCGGTCAGATCATGGAGTATCCAGAGAATGCCCGGCCAAAAGCCGGAAGTCCAAAAATCCGTCGACGTATCGTCATATTTACCGTCTTGCCGAGCATAATGCGGGCATCGACTCCCTAATTGCGCCATCATCCGATCGACTTTGGCTTCCAATCGTTTCATGATTCCTTCTTGATCCACAATGCTCATGCTCAATCTCCCTTTCATTTGCGCTAGACACATTCGCTTAAATGACAGCGCTTTCATTCATCGTTATTCAAACGTTGCTCTCGGCCCCCGCCTACCTCCTATTCAAACGGCAGGTGAACACAAACCGACAGCGATACTCGCTCGGTACTTGAGGTGCGTGCAGCCGCAATCGGTACACCGTTACCGGCAATCCGCTATGCATCTTCGTCGCAATCTCTTCGACTTCGGCTGCAAAGCCTGCTGCATCAAAAGCCAGCGTCACACTCCCCTTGCGCCCCGTCCAGGTCGCTTTCCCGCTGTGGACAACAGGCTTATGATAGCTGATGAAATGTTCCGTCACATTCCGTTCGGAAGGTTCCACCTCATCGCCAAAAGTAAAATGATCCGTTAACACTAAATGTCCGGAAGCGTCTTCCACCGTGCATCCCCACTCAAATGTTCTGGTGAACTGCTGAAGCCCCGTCTCCGGCTTATACGCACGAGTCAAATCCAGGTCAAACAGAACGTCATCGCTGCTCGTTTCGCAGCGCTTTACCACAGCGCTATATGCTGCGCCTTCCGCTTGTTCGCAGCCGTTCACGACTGGCACCGAATGGCCTGCCGAACCGTTGTGCAGATGCCGGTACCTCGCCTCGCCAAAATATTCGCGCGTATACTCCCCGCCGCCCAAATCGGCGAGCAGCGTTTCTCCACCCACATGGAGGATGAAATGACCGAGGTCATTATGATTATGCGGCTCGTAATTGTTTCCGCCCTTGGCCGAGAATGCGATCAAGCCCTGCGGAGTTTGCCGCTTCGAGATCAGCCAGCTTGTATCGGGAAAGTAAAAGTTCCCCTCCTCCACAGCGGCATGCAGCAAGCCCGGATCCGTCCACAGCACATTCCTTACCTGATGAGGCCAGCGGTAGCAGTGATCGGCGTGGAAGGACGGAACGCTCGTCATTTCCGGAGGCGCCAGATGAAGCCGATTGCATAATCGACTGAAGAGCCCCGTATGCGGTTGATACGTCGCGTCGCAGTCCGAGTAATTAATGCAGGCATGCTCCGATAAAGCCACAATGCCGGGGAATCGAGCGATCTTTCGGATCTTCTCCCCCTGCAAAACATCGATCGAGCCGCCTGTATACGCGTACAGCATTTCAGCCCAATAGACAAAGTACCCGAAGCCGTAATTCCAGTAGCCGACGCCTTCCGGACAGCAGCCATCTTCGCCATAGCCGGAAAGAAAGCTGTCCATCGCGCGTCCCACGCGGTCCTGCATGCCGGCTAACCGTTCGCGGTCATCGATCAGAAGCAAAGCCGCCATACCAACAGCCCCGCCGCATACAGCGGACCAATTATTGCGCCAAGACAGCCAGCCGAACGACGTAGACCGTTCGAACACAGGCTGAAAGACCCGATGTTCAATCTCCTCCCGCACGCGATAAGCGACCCACGGGTTCAAGCGATCACCGACCAGATACAGCATCTCCGCTAACGCATGGGCGGTTTCCGCAGCAAACAAATCCACTGTTTGATGAATCGGAACTTGTGAGGTGACCACTCCCTCCATCGTATCGGGGAGATGGGCAGGCAGTGCCCAGGCATACTCGTCGCAAATGTCCCACACCAAATTCTCCAGCGTCTCCGTATATCGGCGATTATCGGCTTCCAGCACCGTCGCCAAGGTCAGGGCAAGCAAGCGGCCCCGCCGTTCAAAATACAGCTTCTCGAACTCTTTCCGATTTCCCGTTGCGCTAAAGCGTTGAAAGATCGCGAAGCTTAGTGACGGAACCGGCTCTCGCCTATCCCGCTCCGCTTCCGCTTTGATTTCCTTTATCAACGAAGCAAGATGAGGCGCCTCTAGCAGCATGCGGCATCTATCCGGGGACAGCTCCCCGCCAGCCAAGTTAGTTGGCCTGTGCATAACAGCCAGAATCGCTTCTCTCAGCTGATGAAATGCAATCATCGACAACCACTCCTAGGCCTCCAATTTCTGATACTGCTTTGGCGTCTGGCCATATTTTTCCTTAAAAATGCGTATAAAATGATTCGTGGACTGATAGCCCAGCATCGCTGCGATCTCATTGACCGAATGGTTGTTCTCGCTAAGCAGTTTGGCTGCAGTCTCCAGCTTGCGCCTCGTGACATATTCAATAAACGTGACGCCGGCGCTCTGCTTGAACAGTCTGCTTAAGTAGTTCGGGGTAACGCCGATATGCTCGGCTACAATATCCAGGCTCAGCTCGCCGAACAGATGCTCTTCAATAAACGTCTTGACACGAATATCCAAATCTTGGTCAGGACTGCGTCGTTTCTCTTCTATATATTGAAGCGAGGTCGTCACGACTTGATCCAACCATGTGGAGAACAACTTGATGTTCGGAAAGCTTTTCGCATGATCGCGAATGTCGTAGCCAAACAGCTCCGTGAGGCTGATGCCCATCGATTTCAACGTTTTTCGGATCGTAAAAACAAGCTCAGTCAAAACATTTTGACCGTATTCCTCCGTATAGGTTTCCGACAGCGTATCCTGGAGAATCAACTGCAGCGTCTGCTGCACTTTGGCCTGATCCGCAGCGCGCAGCGCGTCAGCCAAATCGTCCAGTGCTTTAAGCGTCCCGTCACTGGCTTTGCGCGAAGCCGTATGCAGATCTGCATAGCGAAGCACAGCCCGGTCAGGATAAAAATACGCATACCTCGCCGCTTCGCAAGCTTCCCGATGCGAGACCGACAGCGGCGTCTCCGCCACCTTGTAAGAGCTGCCCATACATAGACAGTACATCTGGTCGGTCGCCTGGCGAATCTGTTCGAGCAGATTTGGTTCCAAGCGCTCCGATGCAATAACAGAGCTATTAACAATGCCGTAAATATGCCGATCCTCCGAGACAATCGCCCAAATGCGATAGGCCGGGTCGTGCGGCTGCTCCAGGCGCTCGATAATGCGGTAGGCGGCAGCCACATCGTGCCGGCTGTTGCCGTCCAGGCCGTCCATCGGCTTCACATTGAAGCAGACGAAATGCTCTTCAAGCAGCTGCACATCCAGAAACCGCTGCATATCGGAGACTGGCCGATCTAGGTCCGGTTCACCGGTTCCCGTCAGCAAGTTCATAATGTAGTGATACTTGATGACGGGTTCGTTTTTGGATAATTGATCGTGCAGGTCGTGAATCTGCATCGAATATGCCATCAAGGCATGGCCGATGGGTTGATGCGCTTTTTTAGTCAGCATATAGACAAGCAAAATGCCGATCGCGAGCAGCGCGCCGCCCAGCACATACATAAAATTACGCAAATCGGTGGCTCTTTTATAAAACACACTTTTCTCGACGATCGTGACATAACGCCATTTGTTGATCTCCGATTTCGTCAGGGCGGCCACGGCCTCTTTACCGTTCCACTCGGTATTCAGAATCGGCTTCTCCTCCGTCATCTGGCTCCAATGTTCCCTCAGGGCGAGAAACGCTTGCTCTTCCTCCCCGCTGCCGTTGCTGGAGACCAAATGTCCTTGATCATCGAGGATAAAGGTAAGGCCCTTCACTTGATCCAGCGATTGAGTCAATTTTTTGCGGATGGCGCTTTCCTTCAAATTGATGGCAAACACCGCTTTGCGGTTCTCCAGTGTCGCGAAATAAGGATAGCTGCGGACGTAACTGATCAGCTTCTCATGATCTTCATTGTCCTCGGCCTCAATCGTATACCAGCCGATCTGCGTTTCCGTTTGCTGAAACTCCCTAAGCCATTCGCTGCGGAAGCCCAGCTTGCAGTCCGACTCACTCAGAAAGCAGAAGAACTTGGTGCCGTAAAAAAACACATTGTTATTGCGGTAATACATATCTACCGAATTGGCAAACGTAAGCTCCCCTTCAATCGAGGAAAGGATCGTCACGATATTCGTAAGACTTGAATATTCATTGCGGATATTATGCGTCATCGGATAGAACAACGGCGGCTCGCCGGATGTCGTTTCCGTTAGATTGCGGTTCGCAATCTGAACGGTCGGCTTCAGAAACTGTTCGTCGATCGTACTTCGAATCTGCTTGACCGCTTGAAAGTTAAAGTTCTTCAGTTCCTGGTTATAGGCCGACATTACATATTGAAAGAGAACAACAAGCGGGATAATGCCGAGGACGAGAATGAGCATCAAATTAAAAACAAGCATGCGTGTAAAAAAAGGTGTGCTCTTCCAATTTGGTCGTTGCATTCTCGTCCTCCTTGATGTTGGAAACTGTTGTACCCTTGATTATAACAGCATTGCCTGGTTATTTGCCCAGCATTTTCTGATACTCGGCATTCACATCCTTCTCGATCTGGTCGCCGCCGTTCGCTTTAAATTTCGCAACGAAATCGTCGAAGCTGGAAACCGGGAGCTCGCCAAGAATAATTTTGTAGTACGTTTCGGTAGCGAGCTTATACAAGTCGCCCACATGCTGGGAGTAACTGTCGACGGCCGGCACGATGACTGGCGGATAGCCTGTTGTTTTCTTGGAATCGGCAAAACGGTACAGATCGGAGTCCGCTTTCTTGTCAAAATCCGGATTGTTCATGATGTTAAATACTTGAATGCCTTGCTTGGAAATATCCGCTGTGCTGGCCGCTTGATTCAGAATTTGTACTTTACCGCTTGCATCAACTTTCTTCCAATCCTGACCTTCTTTGCCTCGGAGCACTGTTAAATAGTAGTCATAGTCCGTAAAGGAAGTTTCGAGCATTTTCAAAACGGTTTCGACCTTGCGCGGATCTTTCGCCGCCTTGGTGGAAATGCCGACAGCCGTGCTGTTAACGCCCCATGCCGGCGTACCCGATTTGCCGGTTGGCCCGACGGGCGGCTTGCCGAATACGATTTTACCGTTAGGCTGCGATTTCAGGAAATTCTGATATTGGCTGCCGCCTTTATCGTCGCCGCCGAACAACTCGTTGCGCCATTGATAGAACATGCCGTTCCCCGTCAAGCCGATGCGGTTGTTATAGAACGCCTGGGAATCCGCCCAGTAACCGCCTGTATTCTCGCCGGTCAAGAACTCGGGATCGATTAATTCTTCTTTGTACCATTTATTCAGCAGCGTAAGCGCTTCCTTCATTTCCGGCTGAGTGGCGGCGAATGTCACTTTGCCGTCTTTGATAATATAGTTCGCGTTATAGCCCGGGTAGCCGTAGGCGCCGAGAACGAACGGAATGGAGAAATTGGAAAGCCCGTAGGTATCCTTCTTCCCGTTCTTATCCGGATCGTTATTGCGGAATTTTAGCAGCGCCGCTTCAAACTCATCGAGCGTCTCCGGTATCTTCGTAATCCCTACGTTGTCGAGCCAATCTTGACGCCACAGCACAACGGTCGGATAATCCCCGCTAAGATTGATGCTCGGCAAGCCGTACAGTTTGCCATTGTATTTCACCGAGTTCCACAGGTTTTTATCATATTTGTCAATCGTCGCTGCATAGGTCGGCGCCAATTTGCGGATTGTATCTTCCGGAATCGGAGCCAGGATGCCGTTATCGACGTATTTCGGAATTTGATCGCGGATTTGCAGCACATCCGGCATTTCGCCTGCGGCAAATTTGACGTTCAGTTGATCTTTCCATTTCTGGCTGTCGACGTACCAGACATTGAATTTGGCGTTGAACTTTTGCTCGACCATCTTGAAGAGGTCGGTTTGCGGGTCAGGTTCACCGTACGAGTTGTACGCGAGCCAGTCGATGGTGACAGGCGCCTCCGCTTTTTTCGCTGCGTCTGTTGCCGCTGCTGTGGACTTCGCCGCTTCGGTGGCGGCAGCCTCCTTCGCATCGTCTTTCGAACAAGCCGCCCCCAGAATCGTGAATACCGAAAGTGCGACCATCCCTGCCACGTATCTCTTCTTTTTGAGTGACATGTGAACTCCTCCTTAAGTTTATTATATGCGTTAACTCGGAAATTTCCGAGGACTAACCTTTCACAGAGCCCAGCAAGGTCCCTTTGACGAAATATTTTTGCAAAAAAGGGTAGACGCAAATGATTGGAATGATGGAAACGACCAGGGTTGCCATCTTAATCGCCTGCGTATTCGTCGGCTGGTTCATCATTTCGGTGACGCCCGTCATGGACGGATCGGCGGTGCCGTCAATAATAATTTTGCGTAAAATGAGCTGAAGCACTTGTTTCTTCTCGTTCTGGATATAGAGTAAGGAATCAAACCAAGCATTCCAATGGCCGATGGCCGTATATAAAGCGACGGTTGCCAGAACCGGCATCGACAAAGGAACGACGATTTTCCAAAGAATATACAGATCGTTCGCTCCGTCGATTTTCGCGGATTCTTCCAAGCTCTCGGGCAAAGCAATAATGAAATTGCGCACAAGCAGAAGCAGGAAAGCGCTGACAGCCCCCGGCAGCACCAGGGCCCAGACGGAATTCATGAGTCCGAGATTTTTGATCAGAATGTAGCTGGGAATCAGTCCTCCCGAGAAAAACATCGTGAAAACGATGATACCGGTCCAGAACGGACGGTGCGGCAGCTGCTTCTTCGACAGCGGATACGCGCCAAGAAACGTCAGTACAATAGTGAGCGCCGTTCCCAGCAAAGTTCGAACAATCGTGTTCCAATAGGAAATCCAGATCATTTTTTTATGAAAAACTTGCTGGTAGCCGCTCCAATCAAATTTTGTCGGGATAATATGAAAGCCGTATCGGTTGATGACCTCGACCGGACTCATCGAAATCGTCACGACCTGCATAACGGGCAGAAGGATCGATACGCACAGGCCAATTAATAGTAAATAAACAACGAAGCTAAAGATGCGATCCGATAAGCGTCGTGACTTCAAGGGGCATCCTCCTTTCTAAAAAATCGTGTGGTCGCTGAATTTGCGGGCGATAAAGTTCGCCGTAATCACCATGATGAGGGCGACGACGTTTTTGAACAGTCCGACTGCTGCGGCGTAGCTGTAATTCATTTTGGAAATCCCCTCGACGTACGTATACGTAGAGATCACTTCGCCAACGCTGGAGACGTTCGGATTCAGCAGGTTAAAAATTTGATCGAAATCGTCATTGATGATCGACCCCGACGTCAAAATGATCATGATGACGATGACCGGTGAAATCGAGGGCAGGGTGATGTACCAAATCTTTTGCAAGCGGGAGATGCCGTCCACGTCCCCTGCTTCATACATATCGGGATTGATGCCGGCGATAGCGGCCAAATAGATGATGGCGGAGAACCCGATGCCCTTCCAGATTTCGGTGGAGACGAGCACCGTTCGGAACCAATCCGTGCTGGCCAGAAAGAAGATCGGCTTGAACCCCAGCTGCATCAGCATAATGTTGATCATCCCCCGGCTCGGCGACAAAATCTCGATAAAAATGCCGGACAGCACGATCCACGACAGAAAATAAGGCAAATAACTGATCGTCTGCACGAGCTTCTTAAAGGCCGGTCTCATGACTTCATTAATGAGCAGCGCGAGCACGATGGGCGCCGGGAAACCGAAGATAAGCTTGTAGGCATTGATGATCAGCGTGTTCTTCAGCACGGGAACAAAGTAGAGACCGGAGAACAGTTCGCGAAAATATTTAAAGCCGACAAAGGTGCTGCCGGAGATGCCTTTCAGAATCTTGTAATCTTGAAAGGCCATAAGCACACCGTAGATCGGGGTGTAATGAAACACCGCAAAGTACACGATCACGGGCAGCAGCATGAGAAAAAAATAACGGTTGGCATAATAGCGCCTCAGCAACGTGCACCACTCCTTTCCCTTTTCATTTGGAAAACGCTTTCTTACTCCACGTCCCCCACAATACATGGCTAGGAGGACTTTCTCAATGACTCATTTCTATTGAGATGGCGGAAATCAACACAGATATTCGGTTTCGTTTAAAATGGCGATTTCTTATAAAGTGGTCGTTTTTTAAGGTTAGATGACCTCGAGCTCATCCTTGCCTGGCAGCACCGGGAACGGTTGATGCGGCTTCGTCTGATACCAGAACGCGACTGAAGCGATATCGTCCTGAAGCGGCAAGTACCTGCCTTCCGAGCGCCAGCCTAACGCCTGGATCGTCACTTTGAGATCCTGCTGGAAGCGAATCGGGTCGAGGATATGCCAGCGGTACATGCCGAATCTCATCTGGCTTCGGTACAAACCGTCCGGCTTGATGACCTGATGCATCCCGAGAAACGGCGTCGAATAGATCCCGTATTGCCCCGTTGGATGCTCGAAATTCCAGGCGCCGCCAAAATAGTCCTCCGTCCCGGTCCCGCAAATGGTCGGGAACTCCTCGTCGCCGTCGAGATAGAATTTGATCTCCCCTTCTCCCCACCAACCGGTGTTGTTGACTTGCCAGGCGAGATAGGTGCCGACATAATGACCGGCGCCGGAGACGCCGTCGAGAATGGTGTGCACCGTCTTGTAGGGCAGCGGGTTGCTGCGGCGCCACTGCGCGTGGAAATACGCGGCATTCTCGGGAATTTCCGTTAAGGTATACGTGAACTGATAAAATAACGTAATCGGCTCCAGCGAACGATTCTCTACCGTGATGCGGGCCTTTTGGCGAAACGGCATGACCCAGTAGCTGTTGAAGCCGCCGGCCGGATTAACGGCTACCGGCAGCGAGCTTACATTGCTGCGCTCGCACCAGCCGTTGCAGAAGAAATCGCCGAGGGGAACCTCCACCGAAGGCTGCGCTTCGTCATCCCAGTGCATGCGCAGGATGAGATTGCGCCAGCCCTTGGGATGGCATGTCATCCAGATGTGCTGGATGGCGCCGGGGCCTTGAACGTCAGCCAGCGTGAGCATGCTGCCTGGCGGGACGTCGACCGAGGGGGATACTTTCCAGCCCTGGCCCAGCTCTCTTGCGCATGAGGCTCCGGTACCTTCCGTCGCCATGCCGCCCTTCCCTTTTTCCCCAGTCGGATTCTCGGCGCTGATCGATCTTGTGACCGCATTGGAGATGCGTGTTAAGCTGCCGAGCCCCAGATCTAACCCGTGAAATGCGTTCATACTTCTCTCACCTCGACTATGTTAATGTTGGATCACGACCATCTGATGGCATGTGAGCTCAGGGACCGTACAGGTGACTTTGCCGTCCTCGTAATGGAATGGCATGACGGTCATTTGCGGTGCAAGATAGACAGAAGCTGGCTTCTGCGTGCACTGGACCGTGAGCTGAACGTTCGGCATCGTCGGGAGATCCTCAATCACTTCGATGCCTCTCCCCCTGCGGACCGGCGAGCCGTACAGCAGATGCACGATGCTGCAATTGTGGGGGATTTGCTTCTGCAGCGTTACGATGCCTTGCGAGGGCAGATTCGTCTCAAGGGTTGAATTCGGCAGCAGCCGGTTTAGCGCGAATTGCACGATCTCCCTCTGGATGTAGCTGCCGACCGTCGCATATTCTTCGAAGATCGGCCAGCAGATGTACATGCCCTTTTCGCTTTCTACGATACCAGGCGCCGCTGCTTGCTGGTCGCTTGGAAAATGCTGATGCGAGCAATACGTAAATAAATCGCGATTAAAGTAAGGATTTTCAATGTGGCCCCAGGATTGGCCGCCGGTTCGTGTGACGATTTGTGCCTGGGCATAGAACACAAAGGCTGATTGCCTCTGGGTCTGCAAGGGAAAAGCTGGCTTGATATAGGCCGGTTGGTACGGATTAACCGCTGCCCAGCGAACACCGAGATCCAGCGCAAAATCGTCCCCCCCTTCGCGGAGGCCGGATCGTCCGGTGGCGAGCACCTTCCCGCCTTGCTGGAGGTAAGCGTCCAGCTTGGTTTGCAAACTCTCCGTAATGGCTACATTATCCGGCAAAATCAACACACGATACGGCGTGAAATCGGACGCCAGATCCAAGAAATCGTAGAGATAGTGACACTCTTGTAAAATACGTACAACACCGAGGTCAGAAGGGTTGCTGTGAAAGCCCGTATCCATCGAGGATGCGGCTTCCAAGGAGAGGACGCCGATGTCGGCAACGTTGATGGTGTCCCGGCACCAGGGCTCCTTCAGATCTACTTGCGCGTAGGCTTGGCCGATGAGTGCGTATGTCGCTTCATCTAACTGCCCTTGCGGATGCAGTTGGTCGCCGACGGAGCAGCGTGCGCCATTCGCCAAGCATACCGCCGTTTCGTAGAGCAGAGCGTTCGGATGCTTGTAGCCGCCAAACTCGCCCCAATGGGTATGAAATTTACCTGTCATGCCCAGGAAATCGACGTTTAGGCCCTGAACATACCTTGCCGAGATCGGAAAATGGTCATAACCATACCCACCCGTCGGCAGTGATTCCAGTTCCAGATGCGTGTTCATCGCCATGAAGTCGCGTCTCCCTCGCCGGATATGTCCACCGTTATGGAAAATTGGCAGGTGCGGCTTGATCCGGTGCACAGCTTCGTTCACGCGCCGCGTGTAATTGGCGTACACCCCCTCGCCCAGCTCCCGCACCGCTTCGAGGTCGCGCGGATCTTTCCCGGCCCGGCGCAGGTCAGTGATGCACAGATGGCAGTAGCATTCCTTGACGCCAACAATGTCCAGGAATAAACCGTCCCCGTCGTAATTCGCCACGACTTCCTCAATTTGCGCAACTAAGACGTCCAAATACGGTGAATTCATGCAAAGCAGCCGGTAAAAAGGCTTTAAATACTCCTGCCTCGTGACACTTCGGCCCGTGGCATCCCGAACGAGCCATTCCGGATGGGCTTCCGCCAAGCGCTCATCCAGTCCCGCCGATACATACATCGGCGTCAAGACATCGATCTCATGCGCAGCCTCGATCATCTCCCCCAGTAAATCAAACGTCAGTCCGGGATGCCGTTCATTGACGTGGGTTTCATGGTATGCCCAGCCATGATGGCACTTGGCAAAAACCGTGATGGAATCGACATGACCGAGCCGCAGCATCGCTTGAAATTGCTCTTTGGAGAACTGTCGGCCTATCTCGGGAATAGCTTCAGATGTATGAAAATCCAAGTGAACCTGTCGGAATCGCATGGGAAGCTCCTTTCTTTCTCAACTGCTTGCAAGAACTTGCCGCCCCCTGCTGCCAAGCAAGAGGCGGGCAACCGATTCTTGTTCTGAGACTAACTACTCTTTCTTTTGCAGATTGACTTCATCCACCAGCGCGTCATTGCTGCCTGCCGCTCCGCCTAGAAAGCGAATCGAAAGTTGGGCCGTCGTTGCACCGGTCGTGATCGAATACGTTTTCGTCTGCCAGCCACTGACCGCAATCGTCTCTACTGTCGTTTGGCTGATCAGTGCCGATGCGGAAGTGGCTTCGCCAACCGCCACATTCAGCGATCCGGCGGTCACCTTCGTGTTTACGGTGAGTTGGTACGTCGTGTTCGGCGAGACATTCATCCACTGCTGCTGAAGTCCATTTCCGGTGCCTGTGCTTGCGATCTCCTGTGAGTACGTACCGGCCGCTTTATCTGTGCTTCGCGTCAACGTGGCCGTGCCGGACTTCGTCCAGACATCGGCGGTGCCATCCGCATTCACATCCTGCTCGAATCCGGGATTCACAAGCAGGTTGGCTCCGCGAGCCGGACGGACGACCACGTGGTCGACCAACGCATCCGTGCTGCCGCTGCTCCAGGAGACGAAGCGGATGCTCATTCTTCGCGCGCCCGGCTTCGGCGTCACCACATAGCTGTATTTCGTCCATGCGCCGTTCGTGGCAACGGCATTCAGATTCTCACCCAGCCAGGCAAAGCTGCCCGTTGCCTCGCCATCTTGAATGGCGAGCGCGCCGGAGGCGACTTTCACCCAAGCTTCGATCAGATAGGGCTCGGTATCTGTCATATCGATCCACTCCTGCTTGATACCGTTGCTGTAGCCTGTGGCAACGATACGCGTGCTGTATGCGCCGTTCGCTGCATCCGTGACTCTAGAGAGCGTCGGGCTGCCCATCGACAGCCATCGATCCGGCACACCGCTGACGACGGTGTTGGACTCGAAATCATAATTGCGCGCCAAATTGACAGGCGCTTTCTTCAGTGTAATGCCATCGACGTGGATATCCGATGCGCCGCTGGCCCAAGTAAACAACCGCAGGCTCGTTTTGGCCGCCGCCGTGTTCGGCGTAAATTCATACGAATACTTCTTCCAGACACCGCCGTTTGCCGCAGCGGTAATTTGGTACGTCGTATTTTCGCCGATCCAGGTACTGTCCGACTTAGCCTCGCCGTCAATGACGGCCAGCGCGCCGCTATCCACCTTCGCCCAGAATTCCACCGCATAATTTTGATTCGGATCGACGCTGAGCCATTCTTGCGCAATGCCTTGGCTGTAGCCGGTGCCTACAATCCGCTGCGATTTGGCCCCATCGGCAAACGTTGTGCTGTCAATCGTTAGCGTAGGTGTTCCGTACTTCACCCACTGGTCGGCGAGCCCATTCGCATCCGCATCAAGCTCAACAGAGCTGTTCTGCAGCATCGTGCCGTCAGGGTCCGGCTTGAACACGACCTTATCGACGTAGGCCGTCGTTGTCCCGGTATCCCAAGCCGTCAGCCGAATGCTCATGTTGGCAGCATTAGGACGCGGCTTGAATTTGAACGAATATTTCGTCCATGTGGAGCCGCTGGCATCGACGTACGCATTCGTGCCGAGGAAACCAAAGCTCGCATCCGCCTCATCTTCGGAAATGCGTAATTTGCCGGAAGTCACTTTCACCCAGGCTTCGACGAGATAGCTCTTCGTTGGATCTGGCTTAAACCATTCCTGATGAATGTTCGCGCCATATCCCGTGCTGACCAGCTTGGCGGACTTCGTGCCATCCACGGCATCCGTGGACAGGCTTAGTGTCATGCTGCCGCTTGTCGGCCAGGCATCCGGCTTCAAGGGGTCATTCGAATTCAGTTCAAAGCTGCCGTTGCTGAGGTAATTACCGACCCGCACCGTCGTCGACGATTCAGATGTGCCGCCATCGGTGGCATAGCGGATTCTCAACGTATAGACGCCAGCCGGCGTGTCATCCGGTACGGTGACCTGGAACGTTTTGGACGTTTTGCGGTTCGTATGCACCCCGCCGGTGTAGGCGGACAGTGAATACGTGCTCTCCCCGTTGCCGGACACGTACCAGCCTGCAGGCGCCTGAATCGAATAGCTGCCGCTTTGCGCAGTGAGTGAATAGTTACGGAGATCGGCGATCAGATTGAACGTATCCCCGCCGAACACTGCTTGATCGATCGGCTCGATAACACCGTTCACCTTTTCTGCCTTGACGACAAAGGTGGATTCGGAGATGTTTTGGTTCGTGCCTCCGACGACGAAAGCAGCCGTTGCCGTTAATCCGTGCTTGATCCATTTCGTTTCAGCACCGACTGTTACTTGAAACTCGAAGTTTTGCGAGGCGTTCGCCGCCAACCCGGTCAGGTTCGTTCCGGTGGAGGAAGCGATCGACCAGCCGCCCGTATTGAGCGTAAGCGAGCCCGAGGTAATGCTGCTTGCGTAATGGTTCGTTACTTTGCCTTTGATTTTGACAGTTTGACCATCGGTCACCGTATCGTACTCCGGCGCAATCTCGATGCGCAGATTCGGATCGAGATCGGTCAGCCCCAAACTGCTCACCTTCGCTTTATAAGCGCTGTTGCTGAGCCCGAACACTTCCTGAATGGCGTTCAGATTGCCGAAGCCATGCAGTGTGGTCGGCTCAATAACGCCGCCTTCCGCATTCTCGTTCCAGGCGTAGATGGTCGAGATATTCATGGAACCGGGATGCGAGTCCAGGTAATTTTTAATATTCGTCAATTGCGCCCGGAATTTCAGCGGACTGGGGTCGGCGTAGACGTAGTTGTCGTGCCCTTTGCCCCAAGGCCGCGGATCGTAGCCGCTGATGCCGCCCGGAATCAGCAAATAGTTCTCATAATTCTCATAGCCGCTGCCAGGCGGATACGTCGCATACACAAAATCGTTCCACGCCGGCGGATACGAAGTGGCATAATCCTCCGGCACGTACTGATGCGAATCGAGGCCGATCCCTGCTAAATTCAGCGGCAGAAAGCCATCCATGCCCGCAGTAATCGAAGGCTGCAGCGTCCGATACGCGGCGTCCAGCAGCAGCGGATTCGGTAAGCCGGCGTTCTGAGCCGCGGTCCGTAAGCTTTGCAGCGCTGTCTGCCACTGCGTCGCCCCGCCCAATCGGGCGGCAAAATTGCCGTAAAAGCCAACAATCGGCCTGCCGTCCGGCGTTTTTTTATAGGAAGGATCCTGCATCATCGACACTAATTTCGGCACCATATACGTATTCCAGTCGCTCGCGGGCCACTGTCCATCGGCGATGAAATACATATAAAACTTCATTAAATCCTTGTAAGGCGAGTTGATAAAATTGTAAATCGACTGCTGCCCGGGCCGTTCCCCGCCCCCTGCTTCGCTCCAGTAATAGTAGAAGGCGAAATGGTCAAGCCCGCGGCTCGCCGCCTGCAAAATCTGCTGATCGACAACGCTCTGGTTCCGATCGTCATACCAACCCTGCAGCGGTTCCCGGTTCGGCAGCGGCCCGAAGCCCCATAAACCCGGCACTGTGAGCATGTCCGTGACCCCGCTCCACTGATTGGCGGAGCTGCCGTAAATCTTTTTGTAATTGGAGATGGCGGATGGATTTAATTGCGGATTCCAGTTGTCAAAATAGAACGCCCCGACCTCATACGGACCCGCCGCTTTGGCACTTCGCTGGAACGTCACAAGCGATACGAGCACCAGCAAGACGGCAAGGCAAAGCCACTTCACATTCAAGAAACGAACCTGTTCGGAATTCAACATTCAGCTTCCTCCGTTTTTTCGAGAATGATGTGTACGGACTTGCTTTCTCCTTTCAGATTGAATCGGATAAACGCGCATTTGTCCTCGATGATGACGGCTTCGATCACCTCCTTACAGGATTGAATGCGATACCCGCTTAAGTCGTCCCAAAACACCAAACCGAAAGGGAGACAGCGGTCCGTTTCAATCACATAGTCAATTTCGATCCTCGCCTCGCTTTTCTCAAATGTATGTACAAAAATTTCCGGGATCGCGTCAGTAAAATCCCCTTCCATACCGCTCTGCATCGTATAATTGCGCAGGAGATGCGGACGGCTTTTGCCCTTGATAAAAGCAAGCTGACATTCCGTATCGTAATACAGGAACGTCTCTGGCCACGGACCTTGCGGAATCCCGCCCCGCAGCATCGTATACGCATTCAGCTCCGGCCGAATTTCGCAGTCTTCCGTTAGCATGTAGGAAGGTGCAGTCTGCCGATACTGGCCGCGATAGAGAGCGATGGCGTCCGGCAGATTCATTTTGCGAATCGGATACGCCGCGATGTACGCCCAGAAATGCTCCAGCATCCGCTCGCTTTCCTTAATATCCGCTTCCGAGCACACCAGGAATGCCGGGGAAGCATCCATCTCATGCGACTCCTGCTGCTGCGTGAAGAACACCCATTCGTTGTTCTGCGTGTTGCTCAGATACTCGTCGAACAGCTTTTGCCAATAAGCGATATTGTCGCCTGTGCAGAGACCTGCCCGCAGCACGTCGTTCGGGTCTGTTGAATAATAGACCGCGTCATCGGTATGCAGCGCTAAGTTGAGATCCCGCGCTGTCCACTCGACCGCGACGATTCGGCTGCCTTGCGGCCGTTTATACCCTGCGGGATCGATATACCAGAACCCCCAGGGAACGCCGCGATGGGAAATTCCGTCCCACCACGATTGCTGCCAGCAGTATCCCCATAACCCTTGAAAATCCTGCGATTCCATCACTTGAATAAGTTCGTTTGTGATAAAACCTGTGGCTAGAACTTTCGTTGTCAGCCATGGAAAGGCCTCCTCCACGATCGCCCATTCACTGGCAAGGCGATTGCTTAGCTTCGCTTCGTCTTCATAAGCAGGGCAAGCCAGAATGACGCTATCGCCGAATTGTTCATGCCAAGTTCGAATCGAAGCTTGAACATGCGCCGTGGTCTCACTGTCCACGATCCACGTCACCGGGATCTGGTGTCGATGAGCCAGTTCGGCTATCCGATGGATGCCTTCCACCGGCACGCCTCTGCCTTGAAATGCTGCGGCATAACTGACAAACGTATAAATCAATCGTTCCGGTTTGATGCTGGTCACATCCTTTGATTAGTTTGGAAACGCTTTCTAAAGGGTGATACCACCGTAACACGGCTGCGAAAAGAAACTCAATGTCTCATTTCTACAGCAATGGTGAAATTCTATCCTGTGGGGGCGCCGATCGGAGAATGACGTTTTTTTATAAAATGGTCATTTTTGTACTTGGCGAGACCGGAAACTCACTCCGTACCAGTGGCTTCGGGTACCCGCTGAAGGAAGTAGTAGCCTTTTGCCCATCGATGTCTCCCTGAATGCGACGAATGCCAAACGGGCGCGCATGTCCATTAATGGAACGGGGCGGCAGCGCTTCTGACTTGTTGTATTCGGATGAGTGAGTTGGTGAAGATGTGTAGCGGTTGCTGCAGTGCTTATTTGCTAAAAAACAGAGATATCTGGCCGATTTGGCCCAAATAGCCGCCGCTGTGAGACTTTCGATTAATTGTGGACAGTTTTATCCGTGAACGGACACGCGTAGAGAATGTGTATGAATTTTCGAATACATATTCAAAATCNNTGATATTTCGAATAGAATTGATTGATTTCATGTGAATGCAGCACATTATATATGATTTTTCGTATACATTTTGTGTTCTCTCGCAGACTCCCAAAGTACAAACAATTAATCGACAGTCTCGCTGTAACCGTTAGCCTTGGAAAGGTGACGTTTGGTGCCAAATAGGCTCCAGGGTAACCGTTAACGACTCAATCTTCTCAAACAATTTCCATCATTCATCCTGGTCGCCTATTCCATTAGCGTAGTTCATCTGTTATATTAGGTATTACTTAAATATATTAGGTAGCACTTAATTTTTGGACCATTTAATCATTTACGAATGGTGGGTGATCACGATGCTAGTTTGGATGCTGCGCAAAATTATGGCAGAACGCGGCATTTGGACAGGAGCGGCTTTAGCGCGACTGTTAAAAGAGAAAGCAGGCTATGAATTGTCCGCCCCTTCCATCAGCGCGCTGCTCAAGGAACAGCCGAAGCAGATGAAAGCAGACACGCTGGACGCTTTATGTACAGCGCTGGCCTGTACACCTGGTGAATTATGGGTGCATACGCCCTCGCAGATTGAAGGCGCATAAGTTTAGTTGGAGGTGATGAGGACTGTGGCAGAGAAAACCATCGTTCCTTTCGGAGAATCCATTCTTCGCAAGCAAGCCAAGCCTGTCGAGGAGATTACCCCGAGAATTATCAAATTGTTAAATGATCTGGGCGACACGCTTTACGCCGCCGAAGGCAGAGCCGGACTGGCCGCTCCTCAAATCGGGATATTGCGGCGAGCCGTCGTCATGGATTGCGGCGAGGGCCTTATTGAGCTTATTAATCCGGAAATATTGGAATCGCACGGCGAACAGATCGGCCCAGAAGCGTGCTTGTCGTTCCCAGGTTATTCAGGCTATGTAAAGCGCGCCAAGCATGTAAAAATCAAATTCCTCAATCGTGCGGGTAAAAGCATCGTCATGGAAGGAGAAGACCATCTGGCGCGATGCATGCAGCATGAGATCGATCATTTGGACGGCGTGCTGTTTGTTGACCGCATTCAAGGCGGCCAGTTATTTAACGAGAAAACCGGCAAGAAGGTGAACCTCGCTGAGATCATTCGCTTAACGAACCAATATGTTTAAAGGAATAAGAAAGGAAGAGCCCAGTTGACGGACTTTTCCTTTCTTTTTATGTACGGACACACTTTCTAGAGGAAAATAAAGGATTTTCCGAACAAAGGGATAATGTATATAAGTTTGCGTTTTTTTTGAATACGATAGCGAAGGAGTGAAACAATTTGAAAAAGAAGCGCGTCTCGCTCATGGCAGCGCTCCTGCTGCTGACGATGACGCTGGCCCCCTCATTTGCAGTTGTGCAGGAAGTTGCTGCGGCTGAAACGTGGATTGATGTGAGCACGCCTGCGGAGCTAAATGACATTCGCAATCATCTCACTGACAATTTTAGACTGACCCAGGACATCGATCTTTCGACGTATACCACGAACTGGTTCCCGATTGGCGTGTACAATACCTCCCCTTTCACCGGTAAATTCGACGGCCAAGGACACACGATTTCGAATTTGAACATCGATCGGCCAGATGATAACCACGTCGGTTTGTTTGCACTAACGAAAAACGCCAGCATTACAAATGTGCATTTAATGAATGTGAACGTTCGTGGATTCCGGTATGTCGGAGGACTTGTCGGCGATTTCACC
The DNA here is from genome assembly GCF_050467285.1 of Paenibacillus oryzisoli. Lineage (GTDB taxonomy): Bacteria > Bacillota > Bacilli > Paenibacillales > NBRC-103111 > Paenibacillus_E > Paenibacillus_E oryzisoli_A. The sequence goes on from NZ_JBCMUN010000009.1 coordinate 339,146, forward strand.
GAATCCCAACTTTCGGGTTCATCGGTATCGGGAACCATCACAGGTCATCAAACTGTAGGAGGTTTGGTCGGCAGCAGTGACTCGTCAGGCATTAGCGACAGCTATGTGTCGGGAAGCGTAACCGGAGATGCGCCGGATGCTGATGATTTTGGCGGCATCGCAGGCTATGCGTCCTTTACCGGTTTAGGGGGACGTATTCACAATGTCTACGCGAATGCGGCTGTCTATGGCAGCACAATTTCAGGCGGACTCCTAGGAAAAATTGAGGGCCCACCTAATATAAGCAATGCCCATTGGGATACGGAAACAAGCGGACACTCGACGTCAACTGGCGGAGGCCTTGGCCATCCTGCTGCGGATATGAAGCGCAAGACAACTTTTGAAGGTTGGGATTTTGACAATACGTGGCACATGGTGGAAGGCAGCACTCCCCCTCTAAGCGCCAGCCAATATGACAGCATCGCCTTAGACGCATTGTCGGTCGCCAATACTTCCGACAGCTCCCCCATCCCCCTTGATCGCGCCTTCTCCAGTGATTATGGCATCTATAACGCGCAAGTGGTGAGCCAAGTCGATCACGTTAATATTGCAGGTGTCGCAAAGCAAGGAACGTCCACTGTTTCCATTAACGGCAACACCTACTCAGAGACAGTCGCGCTAAATCCCGGAATCAACCTCATCACGATTAAGGTGACCTCCGCGGCTGGATTAACGGCCGAGTATACGCTAAACGTCACGCGTGATGCGGGCACGGCGATGTATCCCCACCGTATTGCGACGGCGGCCCAACTTGCCGACATCGGCAACGCGGCTTTGGGTTACGGCTTTGGCGATGTCTACCAATTGGAAGCGGATCTCGATTTATCCGGTTATGCCGCCGGCAGCGGCTGGCAGCCCATTGGAAGCAGCGCTGCGCCTTTCACGGGCGTATTGAACGGCAATCAGCATTCCATTGCAAATCTGAAAGTGAATCGGCCATTGGAGGACGAAGTCGGTCTTTTCGGAAAAACTGACGGTGCGCAAGTTACCGATCTGGCCGTAACGAACGTGAACGTGACTGGTCGCAATTCCGTTGGCGGTCTGATCGGTACGTCCGTCAATACGGATGTCAGCTACGCAGCCGTTCATGGCGCCGTTTACGGCAACGACAAGGTGGCTGGACTGGTCGGCAGTCAAAGCGGCTCGGCCAAGATTACGAAAGCATACTCGGCTGCTTTTGTGTCCGCTTCACCTTCAGGAATCGCTGGCGGTCTCGTCGCTGAAGCGAGTGCTGGAACGGTCATCCAATCTTTCTGGGACACGGAGACCAGCCAGCAATCAAGCTCCATAGGCGGGGGCACCGGGAAGACGACCAACGCACTTCAGACCAAATCTACCTACGCATCCGACGGATGGCTTATTGGCAGCGGACAACACTGGGATATGATTGAAGGCACGGGGTATCCGCTGCCGCAAGCGAGCTTTGCTCAGGTAACGCTAGCGGGTTTGACCTTAAGCACACCAGGTGCGACACATACGCTCGGTAGTTTTGATGCGCATACAGGTACCTACAATGCAACCGTAAGCACACCGGTGACAACGGCTGTTATCACTGCGACGCCGGCTGCCGCTGGATCGACTGTGACGGTGAACGGCGTCGCCTCCGCCAGCTTGAATCTTCATTTGGGAAATAATCCGATCAGTGTGCTTGTCACTTCACCGGACGGTCTGTCGCAAGGTTCGTATTTTCTGACGCTCACTGTGCCGACACCGCAAATTCAATCGGTGCAAATTCCACCGAACGGAACCTACCGCCTCGGCCAGGCACTCAACTTTACAGTAACGTTCAATCATCCAATCGACGTTACCGGTACGCCGAAACTTCCGTTTCACTTGAACAGTTCTGATATTGCCGCTGTCTATACGGGACATCCGATAGGTCAGCCAACCCAATTGACGTTCACCTACACGATACAAGCGGGCGACCTTGATACGGACGGAATTGCCCTTGACAGCGCCCTTACAGCTGACACGCCAGCTACTGTCACATCCGTCGGCGACGCTGTGCCGCTGGCACTTGCCGGCGTGCCTTCCCTTAGCGGCGTGCTGGTTGACGGTGTTCTCCCTGCGATCAGTTTGTCGCCATCGACCACAGCGCCTACGAACGGGCCGCTGACCATCCAAGTCACGGCAGACGGAACCGGCAGCGCGATTAGTTCACTGAAGTGGGCTGTCGGTGCTCAGACTACCTCCTATTTTGCAAGTGGAGGAACGATTGTGAACGCGGGCGAATTCCAGGTGTCGGCCAACGGAACGTATACCGTCTATGCCGAAGATTCGGCGGGTAACCAACACGTGGAAACGATCACAATCTCGACCATTGTAAACGGCTTGCCAACCATTGAACTGGATTATACGCCGAAAACCGGAAGCCCGACGACGGTTGAGATTACTGTAGCAGCTGCAGCAAATGAAGAGGTCTCCGGGAATTCAATCGCCGATTTGCGCTGGGCGCCAGGGGAGCTGACGACTGGAAGCTTTGCGGATCCGACATTCGGGACGGACGTACCTCCCTCCAATCGAATTCCAGTCATGCAAAATGGCAAGATCACCGTGTACGCAAAGGACACCGTTGGCAATGAACAAGTGGCTTCCATCGAAATCACAACGATTGATGCGAACTCGACTTCGGACTCCGATACCGGTCCCTATACGCCTTCGGCTCCTGTGCTCCCAGCCGGTCAATTCGCCGTGGTTCCCGGGCAAGCCTATACGCTGAACTTTGGCAGTCTGACCTTGCACATACCGGCAGGTGCGGTCACGCAAGCGATGACCATTTCCATTCAAAATGCCACCGACGATGCGCAAAAACTGCTCGGCGCCGATCAAGTGCTGTTGAGCGATGCATTCCGTCTGACTAAAGATGTGGACGGGAAGTTCGCCTCTCCCCTCACACTAACGCTAACGCGCAGCAGCACCAGCGTTGACGCAGCCGTGTACTACTATGATGAAACCGTCAAGATGTGGAAGCGGCTTCCAGGCAAATCAACAGACACCACGATCGCCGGTGAAACCGATCACTTTACGTTATTTGCTGTCTTGCCGGTGACGGAGAATCCGGGGATCCCGCAGCCATCTTTCAACGATATTGCCGGCCACTGGGCCGAAAAAGATATCCAAAGCAGTGCCTCACTGGGCTGGGTGAACGGCTATCCGAGCGGTGCTTTCCTGCCGGACCAAGCGGTCACGCGTGCTGAGTTCGCCGTCATGCTGAGCAAAGTGCTTCACCTGCCCGCAGCGCTGGCTTTGCCGTTCGAGGATGCGGACAGCATCCCGGATTGGGCGGTGACCGCGATCGCTTCTGCTGCACAGGCAGGTATCTTAAGCGGCTACGATGACCGCACCTTCCGTCCAAACGTGAACATTACGCGCGCAGAAGCAGCCGTCATGATTGCTAAAGCAGCCGGCTTGTCAGCCGTCACCACGGGCACATCCTTCTCGGATGACGCGCAAATCGCCGGCTGGGCCCGAGCGTGGATCGCCTCCGCAGCTCAAGCGCAGCTTGTGCAAGGACAGGCTGGCAACGCATTCCTCCCTCAGGCATCGACAACGAGAGCCGAAGCCGTCGTGCTGCTTAAGCGGCTGGATGCAAGGATGCATTAATGTAAAAAAGGAAGAGCCCTGAGATTTCCGGGCCCTTCCTTTTTGAATTTATCCGAGCACACGCACCGGCGCGCCGGCCAAATAAGCTTCAATATCTGCCACCGCGTCCCGGTAAAAAGCTTCGTAATTCGCCTTGGACACGTAGCCGATATGCGGGGTCGTCAGCAGGTTCGGCAGCGACCGGTACGGATCGTCCTGCGGCAGCGGTTCCGTCTCGAACACGTCGACAGCGGCGCCGGCGATCCAGCCTTCCTGCAAAGCTGTGGCGAGCGCGGTGCTGTCAACGATCGGTCCCCTGGACGTATTGACCAGGTAGGCGGTTGGCTTCATTTGCTTGAGATCAGCAGCCCCAATCAAGCCTCTTGTCCTATCGCTCAGTACAAGATGAATCGATACATAATCGCTGCTCGCCAGCAGCTCCTCTTTGGATGAAGCCAGTTTCACACCTGCTTCATCCGCCCGCTCTTGCGTCAAGTTCTGGCTCCAGGCGATAACATTCATGCCAAACACTTGCCCGAATTTGGCGATTTTGCTGCCCAGCTTGCCAAGCCCCAGTACGCCGAGTGTCTTGCCGTACAAATCCGAGCCGACCGTGCTCTGCCATCCGCCGCTGCGAATCGCATTGTGCTCCGGCACGATGTTGCGAGCGAGCGCCAACATGAGCGCCCACGTCAGTTCGGCGGTTGCATTTCCCGCTCCGCCCGTTCCACATACCGTCACACCTTGCGCCGCGGCTGCAGTCAGATCGATGGAAGCATTGCGCATGCCTGTGGTGACTAGCAACTTGAGGCGCGGCAGCCGGGTCAACAGTTCAGCACGGAACGGTGTCCGCTCTCTCATAATCACGACAATCTCGCACTCGGCGATCCGTTCAATCAGTTCCTCGGTATTATCAAAATGCCGATCGATACTCGTGACCTCTACCCGGTCCGAGATGCGGCTCCAATCCGCCGACTGAAGCGCCACTTGCTGATAATCGTCCAAAATAGCACAGCGAATTTTCATTTGCATGCGCTCCCTTCTATGTAATCTTTGCGTCTGGCGATTGTTGCCCTGAGTAAGCTAGCATTTTGGCGGCCATCTTAGCAAACTGCAGACGTTCTTCCTCCGGGAGCACTTGCGCCATGTCCTCGATCTGCCTCACGATCTCCCCGCCAACGGTGTCAATAAGCCGCCAGCCTTCTGCCGTCACTTTGACAAGAAATCCGCGCCGGTCATGCGGCGAAGCCACGCGCTCGACCAACCCGCGCCGCTCTGCCCGATCGATCAGCCCGGTAATGCTGGATTTATCGAGGCGGAGATGCTGGGCAAGCTGCTGCATACTGGGCTCCCGATCACGCAAAATGCCAAGCAGCCGAATTTGAATGATCGACAAATCATGTTCGGCTCCCGCCCTGGCAAGTACAGCCTGGACTTGAAAAGAAAGCTGTACCAAGCTGTCAACAATGGTAAGTTCCTCGTTCCTGAAAGTTTCCTCCATACTCAAACGCATTCACTCCGGTTTTCGCTAGTATTGGTTAGCCTGCTCTCATTGTATCACAAATGCCATTGACTTTGTACGTGAAACAAACTAATATTGTTTGTATCACAAACTAAATGCATGCGCCAAGGCGCATAAGGAGGCTTTCCACGATGCTTGCAGCTGTCGTTCGTGCTTTTGATCAGGTTCCCCGTTATGAAACTTACGATCCGCCGATTCCCGCAGGCCCTCATGAACAGGTTGTTGAGGTGCTTGCTGCAGGACTGCACAACTACGTTAAAGCGCAGGCAAGCGGCAGCCACTACACGAGTAGGAAGCAATTGCCGTTAATCCCCGGCATCGACGGCGTCGGAAGGCTGCCGGACGGTCGGCTGGTGTATTTCGTCGTTCCTGATACGCTTTATGGGGCGTTGGCCGAGCAAACGGTCATCGACCTGCGCCGCAGTGTCGTGCTGCCTGATTATGCAGATCCCGTGCTCATCGCGGCCGGCATGAATTCGGCCATGTCGTCGTGGGTCGCGCTTCGCCATCGCATTTCCTTCCAGCCCGAACAGAAGGTCCTAGTGCTTGGGGCAACCGGAAACTCCGGACAAATGGCGGTGCAAATCGCTAAATTATTTGGTGCCAGCGAAGTCATCGGCGCTGGCCGCGATCCCGAGCGGCTGAACATGCTCCCTGCCCTTGGCGCTGACACCGTCGTCTCCCTTGCCGGCGATCCGCAAGAAGCGGCGGATCGACTTGGCGAAGCCGCAGCAGAAGTCGACGTCGTCATCGACTATCTCTGGGGCAAGCCTGCCGAGCTGTCGATGGTCCCGCTGCTAACCAAACGCTTGGATCGGAGCCGCGCGCTCACTTGGATCCAAATCGGCTCCGTCGCGGGCCCAATCGCCTCAGTCCCATCGGCAGCGCTTCGTTCTGCGAATTTTCAGCTTGTCGGCAGCGGCCAAGGCTCGGTGACGACAGCGGGCTATGTCGCCGAGCTTCCCGCACTTGTCGAGGCCATTACCGCCGGGAAGCTGAGCGTCAAAGCGCTCCCGATGCCGCTTTCCCGCGTCGAGGAAGCATGGAACATGCCAGTCGACGGGCAGCGGATTGTCTTCGTACCCTAATCGATAAGAAAGCCTGGCGAATGCTCGCCAGGCTTTCTTATCAGGTTTATGCTGTCTAGCTGACGCCCACCGGGGTTCTGTCGGACGAAATTTTGCTGAGCGCCTCGCCCGCTTCATCCTCAAAGCTGCCTCGTACAGCAAGGTCGCCGATCGCGACAATGCCTACCAACTCGCCATTTTGCACGACGGGCAGGCGGCGAATTTGATCTTTGGCCATGATTTTGGCCGCTTCGTCGATGGAGGTATCCGGCGAAATCGTCGCCACATCTTTGGAAATCACCTGTTCAACCGCTGTCGAGCCGGAGTGCTTCTCCGCGTAGCCGCGGACAACCAGATCTCGGTCCGTTACGACACCGATCAGCTTCTTGCCGTCTACGACGGCGACAAAGCCGATGTCGTGCTCCTTCATTTTAACCGCAATTTCATAAATGTTATCCTGCAAAGTGACTGTTACACAGTCTTTACTCATAATGTCCTTTACGGTTTTGTTCCCCATGTGAACGATTCCTCCTTAAAAGTGTCATACAAACATAGCATTCACCAAAGGAGGAACGACATGCATGCCATTTAATCCAAAACGGAGACATCGGCTGCCGCGAACCTTATCGCCAACATATTAACGCTCACGAATGGAAAGAATAGATAGCAGATACTGCTTGATATCGGAAATCCGATCCACAATGAAGTCCGCACGCGTCAAATCCTGGTCACCTGAATTCGGATTTCTGTATCCGATGCAGGACATCCCTGCTGTTTTGGCCGCAAGTATGCCGTTCCTCGAATCTTCAAGCACCATGCAATCGGCTGCGTCTACACCCAGCATTTCAGCGGTTTGGATATAAATATCCGGTGCCGGCTTGCCCTGCGGAACTTCTTCCCCGCTAAGTATGTAGTGGAAAAATGGCGTTAAGCTGAACTTGTCCAAAACTGCCTCAATAAACACTCTCGGGGACGAAGAAGCCAAGCCAATGGCGATTTGATTCGCTTTCAGAAATGACAGCAGCTCGGGAATCCCTTCAATCGGTTGTTCATCGGATGCACGGAGTCTGGCCAACTTGGTCTGCATTTGAAGCTTGATCAAGTCCTGGGCGGAATCACGCAAGCTATACTTGGCAATCAATCGAGACCACATGGCAGGATTCGTCATGCCGACGTATTCTTCCAGCTCGCTATGGGTAATCTGAACCCCTATCTGCTCCATCACCCATTGATCAACCTCAAAATGCAGCGGCTCACTATCGATGATGACACCGTCCATATCGAAAATAAACGCTTTGATCACGCAGTATTCCCCTTCCGTCCAATGTTTGGCTTATTGCCACTTGATTTCAGACCGGCCGTCTGGACCCGTTACGATATATCCTTCCGAGAATGCCTTATCCAAAAACATCGGCAGTCGTTCCTCAAACCCTTTGGCAAACGGCAGCGACGCCAACTCTTCCTTGCTGACCCAATACAGCTTGCCCTCATCGGTTTCCGCCAAAAGCTCGCCGGAGAATACCTCAGTGCGATAGCTGAACACGAAATATTTATCTTTCGTTGCTTCGTCATACCAGTAGATAACGCCGCATAATTCCAGATTGGAAACGGTCAGCCCCGTTTCTTCCTTAATTTCTCGAATGGTAGAATCTATTATGCTTTCGCCGTCCTCGATGTGCCCGCCTGGGAACGCAACGCCCTTCCACGACTTCACCCGTTCCTGCACCAGCACGCGATCGGTCGCGCGATCATAGATCATGCACATGTTCGTAAGCTCTACGCTTGACATGGCTGCCTCAACTCCTTTTAGTCTAAAAACTATTATACACGTGCCAGGAAGGAAGTGGTGAATTGTTTCATGCCCCTCTAAAGAAAAAAACGCACCGACTGCCCTCAGGCAACGCTGCGTTCTCTCTTTGGATATCGGCCCGATTGACGCACGATTTCTCGCAATTCCTCCAGCAGCAGATCCAGTTCTGAACGGAGTTGGTGCAGCTCTTTCGTGCATTGCGCTTGAAGCTTGTCCAAATCTCTTGTGCTCATCGCACCGGTGCGAATTTGGTGGAGAAGCTTGTACTGCACGGATTCACTGTCGCATATGCGAAACTCGGTCATTCTTTCCACTTCTTGCTTCTGAAATCGATTCATAGTTACGGCTCCCTTGCGCTTTTTTTCTTAATCATAAGGGAAACGTATTAACCAGAGATTTACAAAATGTAAGCGGAGTATTAAATTTTCATGTTGACGTCCTCCAACCTCTCCTCCAGTGCGTTCCCGCACCTCTCGAGCGGCAGCCGAAGCGTAATGCGCGTACCGCCTTCCTCACCCCGTTCAAAATGAAACGACGACTCGGACCCGTAGTACATCTTCATCCGCATGACGACATTGCGCAGACCGAACAGGTCTTTTTCCTTCTTCCAGTCCGTGGGCCTTCCTTCGTCGGCCAGGCATGCCGCTTCATCCAGTTTGCCGCGGATATACGCAAGCCGCTCCGAGCTGACGCCAACTCCGTTGTCGCTTACTTCGAGCACGAGCTCCCTGTCCTCAACACGAGCGCAAATCACGAGTTCTCCGCCTTCGCTCTGCTTCTCCAGTCCATGCAGAACAGCGTTTTCGACGAGCGGCTGCAGCAGAAGCTTGAGCACATGATAAGGCGAACTCTCCTCTGAAATCTCATACCGCACAGTAAAATGATCCAAAAACCGCAGCTGCTGCACTTTAATGTAATATTGCAAATGCTCAATCGTCTCTTTGACCGTGAAGGTTTCATTGCCTTTATTCAAGCTCAATCGGAAAAATTTCGATAAATTCAGCACCATCTCGCTGATCTCATCGGCGTCGTAATTTTTGGCCGTCCAGTAGATCGAATCGAGCGTGTTGTAAAGAAAATGCGGATTGATCTGCGATTGCAAAAATTTGAGTTCCATTTTGGATAGCAGAAGCTGCTTCTCATAATGATCGCGAATGAGCGTCTTCTGGTTTTCTGCCATCCGGTTGAACGACTCGATGACATACCCCAGCTCATCCACCCGGGAGTCCACCAGCTGAATCGTGAAGTTCCCCGTGCGCAGCTGCTTCATACCATAGGCCAGCTTACGTAAAGGAGCCGAGATGCCCCGGTAGACGATCCACGAAATCCACAGCGCAAGCACCAGACTAACGATCAGAATCCCGTAGGAGAACACTTTCAAGGCGTCGGTATGCTGCCGAATTTCCCACAGCGGCTGCTCCATCTTGAGCGACCAGCCCGACAGCTTCGATTTGACGCTGATTGTGACCATTTCGGGATCCTTAGGCGGAGCCTGCCGAACCGTTTTGATCGTATCTTCTTCGTTCCAGTCAGGGCTGCGGTCTGTGCCGCTAGTTCCGGCAATCGTTTTGCCGGCGCTGTCGAACAACGTAATGTTGGCATTCCTGGAGGGCAGCAGCGGCTTCGCCTGTTCGATAAGCGCACTCTTTTTCACCGAGATAATCAGCAGATTCGGATTCATAAGTGTCCGATTATACGGGTCCATCGTACGAATCAAATGCACGCTGTCCGCATCAAAGTAAGATTCTCCCGCTTGCGGCGTGAAAAAAATCGTTCCCCCGCTCGCCTCCATCAACCGCTGATACCATTCCTGCTTCTCGGCGCCGTCCGGCAGCTTGCCGCCGCCGAATTTGGTGGAAATGACCGTCCGCGACGGCATATGGATGATCGTGATTTGGTCGACGATCAAATTAACCGTCGTCATGCTCGTAATCTGATCCATCACCTGCGCGAAATAGACGAAGTCCTGTTTCTTCGGTTCCTGGCCGACACCTTGCAGCGTGGCGTTCACGTTTGTATCAAAAGCGATCAGCGAGGAGAGCTGCTCCATATTTTGCAGCGTCTGATCGAGATAGTCGGTCATCGTATGCAGCGCGCCCTGCGTTCGTTCCCCCGTCTGCACTTCCAGAATCGTCTGAGATTTGGCGATGGCAAACAGACTGAAGCCTGCGAGCGGAAGCAGAATCAACAAGAAGTACCAGGTAAGCCGAATCTGGATATAACCGACCAGCAGTTTGCGAATTTTGGGCAAAAGTTCTCTCATCGTTGTTCCCGCCACCATTCGTTGACTTCACCGGTAATTTCATCGCCGCCGGCTTCCTTCCACTTTTTCACAAAGACATCGAATTCCTCAATCGGACTCAGTCCCGCAATAATTCGGGTGAACGTATCCTCCTGGAGCTTGTTCAGCTTAACCTGGTGCTTGCCCATCGCCGGCGTCGGCGGCCCCGTGAACTTGTCTTCCATCAAATTGCCAGCAATCCGCTGCACGTTGTCGTAAAGCCGGAACTGTTCGCCGAGCCCTTCCAGCCGGTCTTTCGTCACGCCGGGATCGGCCATATCCTCCAGCGCGCCGTAAATGCCGCGATAGCCATGTTTCGTATGCTCGGCAAAATTAATCGAAAGCTTGCCGTTTACGCGCGTCCAAATCTCATTTTCGAAGCCAAGCTTTAACGAGATCTGACCCGGACCGGCGATGAAATCCAAAAATTTCACAACCGCCTCCGCCTGCTGACTTTTCACCGGAACGACGTTGTAGGAGCGCACGACCGACGTGCGATAGACGCCGTGTTTGCCGCTGGGTCCGACCGGAAAATCTAACGGAATCCACTCCGCTTTCGGGTCGTTCTTCATGCTGGCCGCAATGTGCGAACGCGTGTCCGACCAGGCGGCGGAATAGAGGCCGACGTGTCCGCTGGCGATTTTGTCGCCGAGCACGTCGATTTTATTTAAAGGAAATTCCGGGTCCAGAATGCCCTCATTATACAGACCTCGCAGGTACAGAAGCGCGTCCTTCATCTCAGGCAAAATGCCGGCATACACCAGCTTGCCGTCCCGCTCATACCAGCCGTTCATCTGGACGCCGAAGGCGCCGAGAAACGGCGATGTCCGCCGCAACCTCTCGAGGATTGAAAGGCCGTACGTATCCTTTTGCCCGTCGCCATCAGGATCCTGTTCGGCAAACGCACGCATGACCGCCGTAAATTCGTCGATCGTCTTGGGCGGCTTGAGACCCAGCTTATCCAGCCAGTCCTTGCGGGCGTAGACGATTTCCGTCCCTTTCACTTCGTTCAGGCTCGGTATGGCATAAATATTCCCGTCAACCGTGACGTTATCCCAAGCTTCCTTGGGGATTCTGGCTTTCAGATTCGGGCCATACTTGTCAATGTAAGCATTCAGTGGCGTCAGCGCCTTCTGGTTGACGAAATGAATAAACCATGAAGGGTCGGACGTATTGAGCAAATCCGGCGGGTCGCCCGAGGCCATGATGACATTGAGCTTCTCATCGTATCCGTTCAGCGGAGGCAGAGTGACATTCACTTTGACGCCGGTGTTTTTTTCGATATAACTCAGATAAGGATTATGGTTCTCATCCATGCCTTCCGGGAAGGTCATGCCTAACGAATTGACGACGATCCGAATGCCGTTGTTGTTTGCTGTCTCCGCCGCGGTGTCATCGCTTAGCCCTAACGGATGGGAACTGCAGCCGGCTGTTAATGTGCTTGCTGTGATGAGCATGAGCGCCGCTGTCTTCTTTTTCATCCTCCAACCACCTCCTATGCTGAGTTCGACTCTCGGCAGCCAATCCCTTTTTTTCGCAGCGGACTGGTTATTAAAGTACCAAAAGAAGTCATCGTCCTCCGATGTGGCAGGATTCCTGCTAGTAATACAATAGGGATAGCCTGCGAAAGCGGCAGGAAACTATGGAAAAAGGAGGGAGTTTTCGTTGCCATATACAGATGGTCACTCCCACAAGCTAGAACACGAAGCAGATATTGTCGTGATCGGCGGAGGCGTCGGCGGCTGCGCCGCTGCACTTGCCGCCGCCAGAGCCGGCAAAAAAGTCATCATGACGGAGGAGACCGATTGGATCGGCGGTCAATTAACGAGCCAGGCCGTGCCGCCGGATGAGCACCCGTGGATCGAACAATTCGGCTGCACGCGAATGTACCGCCAGTTCCGTGACGGCGTGCGCGATTATTACCGGCGCCACTATCCCCTGACCGCCGAGGCACGCGCCAATGTGCGCCTGAATCCGGGCAATGGCGGCGTCTCTCGCCTATGCCATGAGCCGCGCGCCGCGCTTGCTGTGCTGCAAGAGATGCTCGCGCCCTATGTGGGCAGCGGCCGCCTGCAGATCCTGACCCGCCACCGTATCGAGTCGGCTGACGTGGACGGCGATCGCGTACGTGCGGTGACCGTTCGCAATTTGGCGAACGATTCGCTCGTTACGCTGACGGCCGCCTATGTCCTCGACGCCACGGAATGCGGTGACGTGCTCCCGCTCGCCGGCGCCGAATATGTGACCGGCGCGGAATCGAAGGCGCAGACCGGCGAGCCGAGCGCCTTGGAAGCTGGCGCCGAGCCGCAGGACATGCAAGGCTTTACGTATTGCTTCGCCATGGACTACCTGGAAGGCGAAGATCATACGATCCCGCGCCCGGAGCGCTATGACTTCTGGCGGCAGTACAAGGCCGATTTCTGGCCGGACCGGCTGCTGAGCTGGACCGGCGTGCGCCCGATGACGCTCGAGCCGGTCTCCTATGAGCTTTTCGAGGGCACAGAGAAGTACTCCCTCTTCTATTACCGGCGCATCATTGACCGCTCCAATTTCGAAGATGGCTTCTATCCCGGCAGCATTACGTTGGTCAATTGGCCGCAGAATGACTACTGGCTCGGCTCTGTCATCGATGTTTCCCCAGAAGACCGCGAGCGTCATCTCTGGGATGCGAAGCAGCTCAGCCTCTCTCTGCTCTACTGGCTGCAGACGGAAGCGCCGCGTCCGGACGGCGGCTTTGGCTATCCGGGGCTGCGGCTGCGCAAGGACATCGTCGGCACGGAAGACGGGCTTGCCATGTATCCGTACATACGTGAATCCCGCCGGATCAAGGCGGAGTTTACCGTGCTCGAGCAGCACGTCAGCACCGCGTGCCGGCCTGATGGTAAGGCAGAGACGTTCCCTGATTCTGTCGGCATCGGCTGCTACCGCATCGATCTGCATCCAAGCACAGGCAATCGGCATTATTTGGACATTTCGTCCCTGCCATTCCAAATTCCGCTCGGCAGCTTGATTCCGGTTCGCATGAACAATCTCCTGCCCGCCTGCAAAAATCTTGGCGTCACCCATATCACTAACGGCTGCTACCGGCTGCATCCGGTCGAGTGGAACATCGGCGAAGCCGCAGGCTTCCTCGCCAGCCGCTGCATCGATCAAGGGCTCACCCCGCGCGAGCTGCGGGCCAATGAATCCGAGCTCAGCGAATTCCAGCGGATGCTTGTCAGCTATGGCATTGAGCTGGCTTGGCCGTCCGTTCATCCGGTTTAAACCCTAACTTTCATATAAAGAGGTGCATTAAACATGTCAACACAACGTATTGCCGTCATCGGCGCAGGCTCCATTTCCGAAATGCATTTGCGCGCCTATCAGAACAATCCAAATGCTGAGCTCTATGCGATTTGCGACCTCAACGAGGAACGTGCCCGCGCCAAGGCAGAAAAGTACAACATCCCCCACGTCTTTACGAACTATGAAGAATTGCTTGCCGATCCTGCGATTGACGCTGTGAGCATCTGTACGTGGAACAACAGCCACGCGCCCATTTCCATCGCAGCGCTCGAAGCCGGGAAAAACGTCCTGACTGAAAAACCGCTCTGCAAAACGGTGAGCGAAGCGCTCGCTGTCGAAGAAGCGGTCAAACGCTCCGGCAAAACGCTGCAAGTCGGCTTCGTCCGCCGGTATGCGTCGAACACGCGCATTATCAAGTCTTTCCTCGACAATAACGAGCTTGGCGAGATTTATTATGCGAAGGCTTCCTGCATTCGCCGTCTCGGCAACCCTGGCGGCTGGTTCTCGGACATTGAGCGCTCCGGCGGCGGTCCGCTGATCGATGTCGGCGTACACGTGATTGACCTTTGCTGGTATCTGATGGGCCGACCAAAGGTCAAATCCATCTCCGGCAACACCTACAAGAAGCTCGGCAATCGCGCGAACGTGAAAAACCTCGCCTTTTACAAGGCCGCCGACTACGACGCTTCACACAATACGGTCGAGGATATGGCGAATGCGCTCATCCGTTTTGAGAACGGCGCTTCCATTCTGGTAGACGTCAGCTTTACGCTGCATGCCAAGGAAGATGAGCTCACCGTGAAGCTGTACGGTGAAAAAGGTGGCGCCGAGTTGGAGCCTCAGCTCTCCATCATCACAGAGAAATACGACACGATTCTGAATCTGACGCCGCAAATCAATAACCTCTCCTTCGACTTCGTTGCCGGCTTCCAAGATGAGATCAACTATTTCATCGAAGTGTGCCAAGGCAGCAAGGAAACGTTGTCCCCTGTGCAGGACGGCGTAGAAATGATGAAAATTTTATGCGGTGTCTACGAATCCAGTGAAAAAGGTGAAGAAATTCGCTTCTAAACATCCAGAGCGTCAGCTTAGTGCTCCAGCATCTACGACTTACTTCAATTGAGATGGTACGTAACTACCCCGATCACATTTCTGAAAGGATAGTGAAACCCGTTGAAAACGTCGAAATCGCTGATTATGCTTATTCTGCTCTCTATGCTCGCTGCGGCCTGGTCTTTCCCGGCCTCGGCTGCAACGAGCCCGACCGATCTTATTGAAGTTGAAGCTGCCCCCATCGACATCACCATCGATATCGAAGGTCCACGCAAGCCCATCAATTATGTCGATCAGGACGTTACCGGCATTACCGATTATGTCGCTTTGTTTACACCGGAATTCGCAACGCAAATTACGGTCGGCCAGACGTCCGTCGGCGTTGTCGTCGACAGCACGAACCATGTTACCCGTGTGATCAACCCTTCCGTGAACGGCGGAGTGCCGGTATGGACGGGACCTACGACGCTTGCTTTTCCGCCAGGCGGATTTATTCTGGTGGCGAACGACGACAGCTGGGCGAATAAAACGTTCAAGCAGTATCTGGCGAAAAACTTCAAAGTCGGCGATGCGATCAAGCTCCGCAAAAACGGCGAAGTCATCCCCGTCACCGAGTTGATGAGCGGCCAAGGGCTGAAAGCCCGCCTCAAACTGAACAACGACGACTGGGTAACGGTCACCGAACCGAAGGTGCTCGTCAGCGGCAAGCTGGACAACATGGAGACAGGTGCTGTCTACGCAATCCATGTTAATCAAACGTCTGTACCGCTGCAAGCGAACGGGCAGTTCCAAAGCGATATTGCACTGACGGAAGGCGTCAACTATCTCGACGTCATCGCCTCCAAGAACGGCACGGAGAACGATCGCAAGTCGCTGATTGTGTTTTATAAAAAGCCGTCGAACACGCCAAAAGAAGTCGTCCTCTGGGTCGATCAGGGCACGAATATTTTCAAGCTGCAAACGCCGCAAAATATTCTCGATATGCTGACGAAAGCCAAAGCAGCCGGCGTGACGGCGATTGCCCTGGATGTCAAGGGTGTGGAAGGCTTCGCCAACTATAAGAAAAACGATTTGACGCACCGCCCTCATATCTCGGAGATGACGGCACCAACACGTGCGGGTGCGAATCCGGACCTGGATATGCTTGAGGAGTTCGTTCGTTACGGCCATCAATTAGGCATTAAAATCCATGCGGCTTTTAACGTCTTTGCCGAAGGCTCCCCTGCCCACAACGAGTATGGGCTGCTGAATCAGCATCTGGACTGGGAAGAACAAGTATTCCGTCCGGAGGATAACGGCCAAATTTTGAGACTGCGCGAGAGTAATTATTACAAATCCGGCAAAGCGCTCGTCGACTTCGTGAACCCGGCCAACGACGATGTGCGCGCTTTCGAGCTCATGAACATCGAGGAAGTGATCAAGAACTACGACGTTGACGGCATCGTGCTCGACCGTACGCGGTACGACAACGAGACTGCCGATTTCTCCTCTTTAGCACGCGCAAAGTTTGAAACGTTCCTTGCCGCCCGTGGCAAACAGCTGACAACGTGGCCTGACGATGTTTTCAAATACGTCAACAATGTGCGCACACCGGGACCACTCATCAACGACTGGTGGGAATTCCGCTCGCAGACGATCACAACATTCACCGACGACGTCCGTGCCCTCACCAATCGCTACACAGCGCTAAAGGGCCATAAAGTAGCGGCATCGGCCTATGTCGGCTCCTGGTTTGAATCGTATTACCTGAACGGCGTGCATTGGGGCAGCCCGAATTTCCACTACGATAGCCGCCTGAACTTGCCGGACAGCTCCTTGTATACCGACACGTACGCCCAAACCGGGTACGCGGGCAATCTCGATTTCCTAATGATCGGCACCTACCAGACGACGCAAAAAGAAATCGAACACTACATCACACTCGGCAACATCGTGACGAACGGTGAAATTCCGATGTATGCAAGCATCGCGCTGGCCAATATTCAAGAACCGGCCTTGCAGCGCACGGTGTTCCAAAGCGGCTTAACGCATTCGAATGGCCTTATGCTTTTTGACTTATCGCAAGTAAACTGGTCCGTCGTCAGCGCTTCGCTGCATGATGTGCCGTATGTGAAAGATTATCAAGTCGGCGTCAGCGTACCGGGCAATCCGTCCTCCTTCCTTGAAGCCGATCAGTACAACATCTCCCGCAACGAGAATAACCTTAACGTCTATACAGACAGCTTCGGTCAATCGACGGCAACAAGCACCTACGGTGTGGAAGCGATCGTCGACAGCACCGGCAAAGTGACCAAGGTCGTGAACCAACAGCAGGCGCTTACCTGGAACTGGACGAATCTATCGCCGAACAACAGTCTCATTCCGCAAGGCGGCTTTGTCATTTCGGCGCTGGATGCATCCGGCGTACGGACCAGACGGCAGCTTGTTGCAAGCACGTACAAAGCTGGCGACATCGTCCGCTCTGCGGTGATGAGCGGATATCTCCCTTATGATCAGACGACGACGCCTCTCGCCACTGTGAACATCAAAGGCAACGTCGAAGTGCTCGGGCCGGGCACGGCTGAGGCGCGGTTGAACGGCGTACCGGCTGTCGTCGCCAGCAACGGCGATTTCGAGAGCAGCGTACCGCTCACCGTCGGCGCCAACACCGTGCAGATGGCCGTCTACGTCGACGGCTTCAAAACAAACGAGAAAACCTTCACCATCACCCGGACGGCGCCTACGGTGACAGGGCTTACACTGGACGCTTCCGCTTACAGAATCATTGCTGGGGATCAGCAGCAAGTCGTTACGACCGCCGTCTATTCGGATGGCACCAGCAGCGTGGTCACGGGCGCTTCGTTTACATCGAGCAACCCCGCCGCAGCTTCCATTGCAGCCGACGGCACGATTACGGCGAAGCAAGCCGGCACAACGGAAATTACAGCCGTTTATAACGGGCAGGTTACGAAATCCACCGTCACCGTCGTGAACGTGATCCGCATTGCTTTTGAAGATGTGATCCACCTCATGGTAAAAGGCGACACCTACAAGCCGAAGCTCAGCGTAACCTACTCCGATGGAACGAAGGCGCTTCTCACGCAAGGTGTAACCTTTGACTCCTCTCGGGACAAAGCGGTTACCGTCGCGCCTGACGGCACGCTGAACGCGCTGAAGCCAGGGCTGACTACGATCACCGCCACGTATAAAGGCAAGCGGGATTCGTTTAAAGTTCTGGTGTTTCCCAATGTGAAAGAGAAAAATGATCATAAGAATGTCGACATCGACAGCCTCAATGAGTCAGACTTCGAAGAATAATTAGTCGGCAGCGCCCCTCAGCGCCCCTTTCTGGAGTCAGTCTTGGCATGAACTTTTCGATAAGAAAAAACCGGTTCCTTCCCCAATGGGATGGAACCGGTTTTTTTTCTGTCAAACTTCACGTTTACCCCAAACCTGTAAGATCGGTTTAACCTATTTTGATGAGCCGCACGAATTTCAATAAGCACTCGTGGAGATCTTATTGCGCCGCCGAGCAGCGAATTTTGGGGAATAAGCACCCGCGAAGTGCTTATTACTGCCGAATTGACCCACTGCGCCGTGTTTTACGTGCAATAAGCACTCTTGGAGGGCTTATCGAACTGCTGAACGCAGAAATTCGAATAATAAGCACTCTCGAAGTGCATATTGCTCTCGTGCTAGCCACATTTCAGTCCCCGCATCCATGCCACTACGCTACGGCAGCGCGATCCACTGATACGGCGTTCTCGCCGCCCTCTCGCCTGCCTCCAAAATCGAGGCAATGGCAATCGTTTCCGCTGGCGGAACCGGCGATACGCCCGACTCGAAGAACGCGACCAACTGCTCGATAAACGCGCCGAAAAAGTTCGACTCGATCTTCACGTATTTCGAGGCGCCGTTCGCATAGCTGAGCGCCATGCTGAACGGGCTTTCCCAGCCGTACAGGTTGATCGTGGCTTGCCGGCCGTCGCTGAAGCCGATCAGGAGCGACGGCGCCCCTGCCGTGCCCGTCCACATTACCTGCTTCGCCTCCGTGCCCATTAACGCGACGATCGGCTCCACCTGGTGGATCGCGTAGTTCTCGAACTTGCCTGGGCCGAGACTGCAAATCGCCTCGATCCCTTGTCGCTCCACCGGCGCATACTCCGCTGCAAAGCGCAGTGCCGACGTCGAATACATCGGCGTGCCGTGCATGTCGGCCAGCTCCAGCATCCGGAGAGCGGCTGCCCGATCCGGTGCGAATGTTTTATCAATGTACGTCGGCTTGCCAGACTGCAGTGCAAGCCGGGACAGCTCCTCGTGATACTGCGCATGATCCGGCGACAACACCACCAAGTAGTCGCTCTGCTCTACGACCTGCTCAATCGCATCCAGCAGGGCAATCCCCTTTTTCGCGCACCACTCGCGATTGCTCAATTTCCCTTCGACATCCGCCATGCCATAGGCATAAGCGACGCCCATGCGTCCCTCCGACGCTTGCTCGATCCACGCTGGATATTTCTCCGCATGCCATTCATCCAGGAAATAATCAATGAAACCGATCTTTTTCATGTCTGCTCCACTCCCTCTGAGAATTTAAAACCCCCACGGCATCGCCGCAGGGGCCAGTTCAACTTACTTCTTGTTCGCTGCGTACCACTCATTGGCCGCTTTCGTCATTTCGTCGCCGCCTTCGGATTTCCATTGCGCAACGAATTTATCGTAGTTCTCCAGCGGCTCCGAGCCGGTGATGAACTTCAAGAACGTGTCTTCCATCAGCTTTTGCAGCTTCAGATTATATTTGCCAATCGCCTCAAGCGGCGGTGCAAAAGACAGCGGATCGATCACAATGTTGCCTTTAGCCGCTTCCTGGTTTTTCGTGAATGCATCGGTCAAAATCGGATCTTTGCGAACGCGGGCTTGCCAGTAGATCGGATAGTTCTTCTCGTCCACACCGGTCAAGAAGGAAGATGCATTATTGTATTCGTCATTGAACTTCGGCAGAATCGGGAAGTAATTGCCGTTTTCGAATTTGTGATGAACACCCTCTTTTCCGATGGCCGCTTCCTTGAAAATATCTTTATCCAGTTTGAGATCCAGATATTTAATAATGTCTTCCTTGTTGTCTGCCCATTTCGGAATGCCCACGTAGAAGGAGATGCCGGCGGTGCCCATGACTTGAACTTTGCCATCATCCCCTTTCAAGTAAGGAAACGCCGCGATTTTCGCGTTAGGCGTATTTTTCAGCAGAGCGTTTTGAACGGTTGGCGCATTGAAATACCCATTAGATATAATCGCCGCTTTACCGCTTGTAAAGTTTTCAATCACTTTGTTTGACTGATTCAGCGACCATTCCTGATCGATCAGCTTCTCGGTGTACAGCTTCTTCATGAACTCCAAATACTTCTTCATATTTGGATTTTCCACGGCATTAACCAGCTTGCCGTTCACATCCTGCCAGCCGGTTGTCGCTGTGCCCTGCACCATCGTGATGCCGAATGTCGGCAAAATTTCCGGGACAAGCGGGCTTTTCCCGCCGGAGAGACCGATGACGTTTTTCTTTTCCTTAAGCGTTTTGAGCACCGTGTACAGCTCATCGCGCGTTGTCGGTGCTTTGAGTCCCAGTTCATCCATCCAGTCTTGGCGAACAATCAACGAGGTGTTGACGATGGAACCAGAACCCGTTTGCGGGATGCCGTAAATTTTGCCGTTCAGTTTGGCGCCATTCCATGATGTCTGCGAAATCACGTTTTTCATATTCGTGCCATATTTGTTGACGAGCTCGTCAATCGGCTCAAGTGCGCCGGAAGCGGCTAGTTTGGAATATTGTGTGGAGCTGAGCAGCATGAACGAATATTTTTCCTTGTTCGCCATGAGCAGGTTCAACTTGTCGTCCGGGTTCTCGACCGGCAGCATATCGTAGGTCACTTTGTAGCCGGTTTTCTCATTCAGAAACTTCGCCACCACCTCGGCATTCGGATCAAAACGCCCATACTGCAGCAGCGCCTTGAATTCCGGCTTTGGTTTGTTCGGATCGACAGATGCTGTAGGGGCAGCCGACGTGCTTGGCGCTGCAGATGTGTCAGGCGTCGAACCGGAGCTGGAAGTGGAGCTGCCGCAAGCCGAGATTGTCGCAGCCAAGGATGTAATCGTTAATAGCGTTAACATTTTTTTGACCATGGATGAGCCTCCCTTTTTTCCCTTGTGTGAATGTGAATCTGTTTCCGTATAGAACCGCGATTATGTCAGCCGTTGTTGATCTTGCTCACCACCACCTCTCAAGAATACTTGCAGCCGCATCAGCCCTTAACCGAGCCGACCAGCACGCCTTTCACGAAGTATTTTTGCAAAAACGGGTACACCACGATGATCGGAATGGTCGCCAAAATGATCGAAGCCGCTTGAATCGACTGCGGAGATACATTCAGAGATGCATCGACATTCGTGCGCATGAACGTATCGGTCGACGTCACGAACAACTCTTTCAAATACAGCTGCAGCGGCTTCAAATCCGCCGAATTGATGTAGATGAGCGAAGTGAAATAGTCGTTCCAGAACGTCACGGCATAAAACAGCCCAATCGTAGCGAGCACGGGCATGGAGAGCGGCAGCATGATGCGGAACAGAATCGTCAGATTGCTGGCACCGTCCATTTTCGCCGATTCTTCCAAGCTTTCGGGCAGACTTTCAAAGTAGTTTTTGACAATCAGCATGTTGTAGACATTGATCAGAAATGGCAGAATCAGCACCGGCATCGTATTAATCAAATGCAGCTTGTGCATGAGCAGATAAGTCGGGATCAAGCCTCCGCTGAACAGCATCGTGAACAGATATACCAGGATAAAAAACTTCCGCCCCCGCAGCCTAGGCTTGGATAGCGGATACGCTGCCAATGTCGTCATGGCGAGTGCCAACAGAGAACCGACGACCGTCACGGTGACGGAGACGAAGAACGCGTGCAGAAACAGATCGTTGCTGGCCACATACTTGTATGTCCCGAATTGCATATCGATCGGAAACACCGTCACCATGCCGGAGACGACCGCCGCCTCACTGCTGAGCGACTTGGCGATCAGATTAATAAACGGAAAAATCGTCGACAACCCAAGCCCAATAAAAATCAGATGATTGATAATCGTGAATATTCTTTCGCCGGTCGAGACCCGGATTGCGCGGGATCTTCTTACTCCCGACGAATGAACGCCCTGTGAATCACGCATAGATGCCCCTCCTAACCGCTCTACTTACCACAGCCCCCGGCCGAAAAACTTTCGAGCCAGCCCATTGCCCGTCAATATCAAGATGAACGCGACTACCGACTCAAAAACGCCGACCGCCGTCGAGAAGCTGTAATCCTGCTCACCAAGCCCGATCCGGTACACATACGTACCGATGACGTCGGCGACGTTATACACGCTGGGGTTGTACATGACAAGAATTTGTTCGGTACCCGCCTCCAGCACATAGCCTAAGCGAAGGATGAACATGAGCAGAATGATGGGAATGAGGCCTGGCAGCGTAATATGTACAATTTGCTTCCATTTATTCGCGCCATCGATTTTGGCCGCTTCGTACAATCCGGGATCGATGTTGGCGAGTGCAGCCAGATAAATGATTGTATTCCAACCGGTCTCCTTCCAGCCTGCCGTGGAAATCAGCACGGATCGGAAAATGCTGCTGTCGAGGAAAAAGCGGATTGGCTCGCCGCCGAGTGCGACGATGATTTTATTGACGATGCCTCCATTGGTCGAGAGCAGATCGATGAACAACCCGCTGACGATAACCCAGGAGAGAAAGTGAGGCAGGTACACGACCGTCTGCACGCTGCGCTTGAACGCGACATTTTTCAATTCGTTCAACAGAATCGCGATGATGATCGGCAGCGGGAACAGGAACATGATTTTATACACGGAGATAAACAAGGTGTTCTGAAAAACTTGCAGGAAGCTGTCCGACGAAAAGAGCTTGTCGAAATGCTTCATCCCAACCCACGGGCTGGCCGCCATTCCGTCAAAAATGTTAAAATCCTTGAACGCAATAATGATGCCGTACATCGGCGTGTACTTGAACAGCAGCAGAAAGGCGATGCCGGGAATGAGTGCCAGGTACAAATCCCAATCTTTCCTGACATCGATCCAGAGCTGCTTCACATATGTCTTTCGAACATTTTTACCGGGGGTGGGGATCGGTTGTTCCAATGGTGTCGTTTCTCTCAAGGTGCCTCCTCCTTCGTACTATGTTTCTGAAATTAGTGTATCATCCGGCGTTTTTTTGCGAATTAGAGGAATATTACTTGTTTTGGTACTTTGATAACTTCTCGGGATAAAACGAAAGTTTGCAGCTTCGGGATTACCTTCCCAGCATGCAAAAAAAGCCCAGCTGCGGATAGCCGGACTTTCTTAAGATTGCCACAAGGCTTATTTGACTGAACCTAATTCCGTACCTCCCCCGGCGTCACGCCCCAATATTTGCGGAACACCCGCGTAAAATAGCTGACGTCCCGATACCCGACACAGGCCGCCGCATCCGTTACCCGCGATCCCTCCTGCAAAATCGCTTTGGCGCGCTCCATCTTTCGCTCCAGCACGTAAGTGGAAAACGCTTTGCCGGTCTCTTGTTTGAACAACCGGCTCAGATAGGACGAATTGACATACAGCCGATCCGCCACCGCGTGCAGCGTCATCTCTTGATCGATCTCGGCGTCGACGAGCGTTAGAATGGTTTTGATCATCCCGTGACTCGTCGATTTCCGCCGTTCGCCAGCATACGTCAGGTAGGCTCTGGTCAAGCGCTGCAGCCAGCTGTAAATTTGCTCTTTGGACACCAGCTCGGTATGGTTAAAAAAGATCACATAATCGTCGCCCGCCACCTCGCGCACCGGCCACCCTTGCTTCTGAATGAGGCCAATCATCAGGGAGACCCAATACAAAATATGCTCGCGAATGTCCTCCACCGTATCCGCCAGCCCCGTTCCCGTGTCCCACATCGCTTTCAGCGTCTCCTCCGCCTTCTCGCGATCACCGGTTTCCAACGCGATTTCCAGCGCTTTCTCGTGGTTCGGCTGGAGCGTCAACGTCGGCGCGCTGCCCTGCTCCTCCCGATACGGAATCGCCAAATCGTGCCCGAGCACGATCCGGTTCTGAAGCGCCCGCTCAGCTTGCACATACAGCTTGTTTATCTCCGCCAGGCCGCCGGTCATGCCGCTGATGCCCGCGCTTGCGGTCAGCTTGAGGCAGCTTTTGACCGTGAACAGCAGCTTCTCCGTCAAAGCATGGACCCGCTGCAAACCGATGTGCGCATCCGCTTCACCCGCTAGCTGGTAAATGACAACCGTGCTGCCCGTATCCGGGGTCGCCACCCAGCAAGGAACACCAACAAGCGCTTCCCGGACAATACTGCTCAGCGAGAACTGCAGCAGCGACATATCACTGGCACGGAACCGCGTCTCCTCCTCCGGGATCGGGTCCATATCCACGACAGCCACAACGTAGATCGCATCGACTGTCATCTCCAGCTGCAAATCGCGGCCCTTCTGTTCAATTTCCCAAAGCTCGAACCGACCGTTCAGCCAGCCCTGCAAAAATTCATTGACCAGCTGCGGCAAATGCTGCTTCCATTTCATCCGCAGCTCGCCTTCGTTATGCCGCTGCTCCAGTTCGCTGTGCACGCGCGCCGCCGCATCCAGCACGGCATCCAATATTTCCGCGTCACCGGCTGGCTTCAGCAAATATTTCATGACGCCAAGCGCCAGCGCCTCCTGGGCATATCGAAAATCATCGTGCCCGCTCAAAATAATCATTTTCAGCAGCGGATCGGACGCCCTCAGATGTTTGGCCAGCGTCAGGCCGTCCATTTCCGGCATTTGCAGATCCAGCAGCAGAATCTCCGGCTTTTTCAGGTCGATGAGACGAAGCGCTTCCGTCCCGCTGCCTGCTTGACCGACCACCTCAATGCCGTGCTGCTCCCAGGGAATATTGTTCGCAATCGCGTTGCGCAGACGCACCTCATCCTCGACGATCAATAAATTCATGCTGCCACTCCTCCGCTTCGCGTTACATCCGTAATTTCATTCGCGCATATTGCAAAAGCTGATGCATACGCTCGGTGCTGCTCCTTAATTGGCTGAAAACCACCGAATGAATGGCCTCCCTCTCCGATTGCTCCTGAAGATAGGCAGTTAGATCAGCCACACGGGCTTCCAGCTCTGTGACGGCCACAGGCTCCGATTCGCTCTTCAGCCCGCTCAACAGGACGTCGAGCTGCCGGCTCATTTCCAGTGCTGTGCCTGCATGGACCCACTGACGCGGTACGTAAATCTCCTCTATCTTTAGTTTTACATCCAGAACGATCGCTTGTACAGCCTGAAGCGGAAACAGACCGGTCGAAATGGCCGGCGTTCGCCAAGGCCCTTGGCGCAAAGCCCGAATCGCCTCATCCGTCGCCTGCCCGAGGGCGAACATCACCGTTCCCTCGCTCCGTTCGCGCGCAGCCAGCACCTGCTCAATCGTCTCCGGGACGTCCAGCCCGACATACATCGGATAAATGCCGCTATACACCAGATTGCTTGGAGGCAGAAGCTTGCGGTACAGCTCAACCGTTTCGCGCACGCGATCCGAGCGGTCATGATACGCCTGTGGAATGACAATATCGACATGCTGCGACCAATTCGCGATGAGATCCGACTCAATGCCCGGCTCCGGCGCAGCGGAGATGACGAGCTCCTGCCGAAGACGCTTCACTTCTTCATACAGCTTGGCAATCAAATCGTCTTCCCTTCGCGCGATCCAAGCCATCCACAACTGCCATAGGGGCTCATCTTCATTCGGGACAATCTCCAGCGGATCAGTCCCGTATTCCCGCTCAAAAGCGCTGCGTGCCGCATTGCTGTAACAATAGCGATCTTCGGGAGCGTCAGCGAACGGCAGACGCATAAAATCCAGATTAATCCCCGCAATCCGGTAATTCGTCGCCATCTCCCGGATCACCGAGAGGAAATGATCGCTCACATCGCTGTTCGTCACATCCAGCCAAAAAAATCCCGTCTCCGGCTGTGGCTGCGGCGTCGCCGATCCGGCCTGTTTGCGCGTATGCGCCGCCCATTCCGGATACACGCGCAGGACGGGGCCTCCCGCCGGATCGACGCCCACCATGAACCCGTCCAGCCAGGCATGCACGGCGATGCCGCGTCTCCCTGCCTCCGCTACGAACGCTTCCAGCGGGTCCCACCCGTGGAATGCGGGATGCTGAGGCTCAAAGCCCCGAGCGGCCTGGACGGCACTGGGGTAGATCGTGTACCCCCAGAACCAGGTCTCGAGGTACAGCTCGTTGGCCCCCATCGCTTGAACGCGATCCAGCGTGCGGCTGACTTCCTCCCGGTTCTTCTCCACCGGACGATACCAGATTCCGCGGGCTTCCGCGACCCAGCTCTCTTGTTCAGACATCCTCAGATTCCCCCTATTTAACCGAGTAGTCCTGAACATATCACATGCGAACAGCTGCGCCCAGAGGAGAACGATGACTATCGTCAGGAGAATGATGACTGAAATCAAAAAAACCGCAGAAGCTGCGGTTTTCATCTTTAAGCAATTAATTTTAAACCAACAGCCGCCCCCAGCACCATCGCCATGAACATCAGCCGCTTCCAGTCGCGGGATTCACCGTAGAACAGCATTCCGGCCAACGCGCCGCCGACCGTACCGATCCCGGTCCAGATCGCGTAGGACGTGCCCATGGGCAAGCTTTTCATAGCCTGGCTCAGCAACCCGAAGCTCATCACAATCCCGACGATAAAGATGGCGAACGATCGCCAATTTTTCGATTTATTAATCTGGTTCATGCCGACGACGCCGACCACCTCGAACATCCCGGCAAACATCAGAAATACCCAGCCCATTACGCAGCAGCTCCTTTCGGGCTCTTCTCTTTCGACAACACTTTCAAACCGAACACACCGGACAGGAGGAGCGCAATCAGCAGCATTTTCAGCAAAGAAAACGGCTCGCCGAACACCAGCATCTCCACCAGAACGGTCCCTGCGGTACCTAGTCCCGTGAATACCGCGTACACCGTGCCCACCGGGAGCCTGGTCGACGCGCTGATGACGAGGTGGAACGACACGTACATCGCAATGACTGTTCCGACCCACGTTAGCGTGCTGTCCGCGTGCTTCAGCCCGCTCACCCACGCAACTTCAAAAAAAGCGCCAATAAAAATAAACATCCAATTCCGATTCATGATGTAGGCCTCCTGCTGTTTTACTGCCTAATGCCCCGCCAATAGACGAGCCATGAGGCTTCCAATCTTTTTTTCGCACGCTCGGACCCGCCGAACAGCAACTCGACAAACAAACCGTCTAGCACGGAGAGGAATGCGGCTGCCGCCGTTTCACTGCTGATCCCGGCATGAATGCTGCCGCACGCTTTCGCTTGATCCAATACCGTCACAAGCAGCTCCTCGACCGTATCCAAGTAACGATAGCCTTCTTTAACGATCTCTTCATACAAGTGAGTCGGCGGAAAATAGGCCGTGCGCAGGTAAAACTTGGTATTATCGTTATTTTCATAGCAAGCCTGGTACTCACTTAAAAAACCGTACAGCAAAGCCTCAATCGAACTCGCCTTGTGGCGGTCCATATAACTCGTCACAAAGCCAAGCTCTTTGGCTATCGCATCATGCAGCAGCACCAGAAACAACTCGTCTTTCCCTTTAAAATGCGTATAGATCGACTGCTTCTTGATGCCGACCTCCTCGGCAATATCCGCGAGCGAAGCACCTTCATAGCCATGGTTGGCAAAATATTTAAGAGCAACGTCTTTAATCCGGGTTGCTGTCATGTTCATCATCCTTCCGAACGGTCGTCAGGTAGAGTGTATCACAATGCGAGAAATCAGGCAACTACTCCTCACTTCATTTTTCCGCTTCATTCGCAGCCTTATCCTGCGCGTTTTGATGCCCACCATGCAGAAAACCGCGATTCGTCGCGGTTTTCTCTTCAATGGCATTATATAGCGATATCAATTGATCAACCCAATTCATCCTGCTCATACATCGACGCCTCGCGATCTCGAATGATGCGGCGCAGTTCGGAGGCTTGTCCGCGGTCGATTTTGCCCTGCTCGTACAAATTCTGCACCTCGTAGCGCTCGGCTTGAACCGCCAGCCAATGCAGCTCCTTGCGCGTCTCATCATACGCCGGCTCTTTGATTTTGCGTTGAATGGAAGTCTTTTTTATTCTGTTCACAACCTGCTGATAGTGTGCAACGACCCATTCGGTGGGATCGTTCATTTTGTCTTTCGTACAGAGCGGCCCCATTTGCTCAATGACGGCTTGTCCGCATTCAAGCTTCAACCCTCTGATCGCGTTGACGTCCTGTTCCGTGAACGCCAGACGCCAGGAATTCGCAGATCCTGTCAATACTTCCTTTAGTCGCCCTTTCATCCGTTTGAACAACATCACCCACAGATGAAGACGGTTCGCCAGAATTAATTCGAGCTGATCCAGCATCTTGTTATAGAACTCGGCATGCTTTTCCGTGATAGCCCCTTTCTCAAGACGCTCTTTGACGTAGTTTCGCTCAATCGCCA
This sequence comes from Paenibacillus oryzisoli, assembly GCF_050467285.1. Taxonomy (GTDB): domain Bacteria; phylum Bacillota; class Bacilli; order Paenibacillales; family NBRC-103111; genus Paenibacillus_E; species Paenibacillus_E oryzisoli_A. The sequence goes on from NZ_JBCMUN010000009.1 coordinate 367,345, forward strand.
GCGCCTCAATGCGAACGGCCAGTTCTTCCTGATTTATTTTGCCCGTGTGCTTGAACGGTACTCCCTTAATCTCAAGCTGCTGAATCATGCGCTGATACTCGCCAATGACTGAGGCGACAGCCGCTTCATTCTCTTCGTTCGTCTCCTGCTGAAGCTCGCGAATCGCAGCCCTCATCACTTTAATTTGCCATTCCTGCTCCGCTTTCGCCTTCTCTGCACTGCCCTCCGGCACGCGCTTTTTCGCGATCAACGGCAGTACGATGCTGGCGGTTAGCAGCGACAACAGAATGACGCATGCGGCGAGAAAAATAATCAGATCCCGCTGCGGGAACAACTCCCCGCTTTGCAGAAACAATGGGATCGAGAAAGCACCCGCCAAGGTAACTGCGCCGCGGACGCCGGAAATCGTCGTCATGGCGAGCACCTTGAAGTCCGCATCTTCCTTCTTGGATGCGCCGAAGATTCGCCAGCCTCGCGTAAAGAGCAGCGTCCAGACGAAGCGAAGCACGAGCAGCAGCGCGAAGATCACAACGGCATAGCCCAAGACCACGACATTGTTAAATCCGGGATCTTCAAAAATCACAGACGTCACATCTGGAATTTGCGTCCCCAAGATGACAAAGACGAGTCCGTTCAAAATAAACAAAATGACCGACCATGTATTCGTCGACACCGACTTCAGCTTCGGCATGTCGCGTTCCAGCCGCTCGCTCTCGATCGCATGCACGATGCCGCCTGCCACGGCGGCCAAGATGCCCGAGACACCGATTTCTTCGGCGATCAGGTACAGCAAGAACGGTGTAAGCAATTGCAGCAGCATATGCATCGTTTCGTCCTCCAGCCCAGCGCGGCGCAGAAGTTGACGAATGCCGATGATGATAAAAGCGAGCAGCGCCCCGACGAGCAAGCCGCCGATGGCAATGACAAGGAAGCTGAGCGCCGCCTTGTGCAGCGAGAACACGCCGGTCACCGCCGCGGCGATGGCGAATTTGAACGCGACCAGACCCGACGCGTCGTTCATCAGCGCTTCGCCTTCCAAGAGGCGCATTAGGCTTTTCGGCAGATGAATCCGGCCGGCCAGCGCACTCACGGCAACGGCGTCGGTTGGCGATAAAATCGCCGCAAGCCCAAACGCCGCGGGCAGCGTAATCGCGGGGATCATCCAATGAATCGTGTAGCCGACCACGAACACCGTTGCGAACACGAGCCCGACGGCCAACACCAGAATCGGCGCACGAAGCCGCCACAGCTCCTCCCGCGGTGTATGCTTCCCGTCGTTATACAGCAGCGGGGCGATGAATAGGATAAAGAACAATTCCGGCTCAAGCGGCAAATGAATTCCCATAGGAATCACAGTAACGCAGGCGCCTAGCACGATCTGAATGAGAGGTACCGGCACGAACGGCACGAAGCGATAAATGACGTTCGAGACGCCGATCACCACCAACAGAACTAGGACGATAATAAATACTTCCAACTTGGCTTTCCCCCAATACACCAGCTACAGTGCGAATATTTTGTTAGATTTTCCATCATTTCAACCACGCATTCCTATTTTCCTGCTTATTTGAAGCTTCTTCACAACTTCTTCCGGGTTTGCTCGTCAAAGATAAGGAACGTTTTTACAATCCATGAAAAAGGAGTAAGCGCTATGTGGAAAAAGGTTGTACTGCTTGCCCTGACCGCCGCGAGTATTCAGCTCACGCTGCTGGCCTCGGATGGCCGGGCCTACGAATATGCCGATACGCCAACTGAGCCGGCTGACGGTGTGTTTATTCCGAAACAGCTGACGCTGCTCGAGAATACCCCGTACTACGCCATTCCCAACGCCCTACTTAATAAACCCCAAGGCTCTTTCGCTCCCCAGAATGTCGAGGTCATCGAAGCGGAAGTTCACTGGGCTACGACCGGCAACTGGTGGAAAATCCATACGGACATTGGCGAGCGCTGGATCAAAACCGCTCCCTGGCAAATTGAAGTGCCGCCGCCGTCTACCATTCAATTAATGGAGGAAACCCCGTTATACGGCAAAGCTTCCGAGGCAGGCGGACCAACGGCCGCTTTATCCCCGCAGGAAGTGACGATCGTAGATGCGGAGAAAAATTGGTTCCGGCAAACCGAGGATAGCTACAACCCCCAGCACTGGATCAAGATTCACACGACATGGCTCGGCGATCAATGGATTCACTTGCGGCTAAGCCAAATTGGCCGCTTGCAGCCGCTGGATCGCAACGTCTATTACCAAGGCGTGTTCTATAACGATTCGCCGAATGTCGATTATATCACACTCAATTACGACGGGTACTTGTCCCAACTATTCGTACATCAGACAGCGCAATTCCGCTCCGTACTGATCAATATGTACCAATTTGAAACAGACAATGGGCCGAAATGGTCGTTTGCAGCCGGCATGCCGATCGAGGCGGACAATCAGCTGCTTAAACGTTCAGCGCCGAGTCCGTTATTTACGGAGCCCGATGCAGACACCGAAATCTCCGCTGTGCTTCCCGCGGGAGAGCTTCAAGTGATCGAGAAAACCTCCAATGAGGTTGGCATCGGTGAGAAAGAAGAATGGTTCCATGTCCAAAACGGGCAAACCCAAGGCTGGTTCAGTCCCACGTATGCCGAACCTGAAAATACGGTAGATGATACAGCTTCCATCCAATTGAATGGGCCTTCCACGAGCATCTATCGTTTTCCAAATACGCGCCTGCCGCTGAATAACGGTCAAGTCGGCCCGCAGATGATCCACCCTCTTGGCGCATGGACGGCGCCGAACGGTACACGCTGGTACAAAATCGATTCCTTTGTCGGCCAAGGTTGGATTCAGCTGTTGCCTTATAATAACGACAGTATCGTGCCAAAGGGCCCTCAGGTAGACAAATAGCGTTTTGAGACGTAAAGTTAGTAGGATAAGGTTCGTGCACCAACGGCGGGGGGACAGACCATGAACAAGGAAGATCAAGTCATTATGCATTTCAGGGACTTATTTAACAAGATGGTTTGGCTCAATAAGTCGAAGATGGAAGAAAGTCTGAAGGGGCATACGCCCTCTGAAGTGCATTGCATCGAATACATTGAAAAACATGCAGATTCCAATGTGACCAAACTTGCGGAAGCTTTTTATATGACGAGAAGCGCCATCAGTAAAATAACGAAGAAGCTCATTGACAAAGGCTTGATCGAAAGCTACCAGAAGCCGGATAATCTAAAGGAAATCTATTATCGGCTTACAGCGCAAGGGAAAGTCATTTTCAATATCCATGAGGAATTGCACAGTGAATTTCGAGAACGGGATAAAACCGTGTTTGAGCAGGTAACCGATGAACAATTTGATCTTATGCTTACCTTCATGGAAACATATAGCCGGCATTTGGATGCAGAAATCAAGAAACAGGATGCAGATATGCAGTCTGAATAACTTCGAAGTATAGAATGAAACGAAAGGCAGCCAAGTTCTATGAAAGAACAGGCTGCCTTTTTTGTCTCCCTTATTTTGTTGACCAGGAAACAAAATGATGATACGATGATTATGTTTCCTAGGAATCAAAATTATCATCTTACGTGGGGAGATTATACGTGTTCAAATCTAAATCACACATAGGACAAACCACCGAACAAACCATAGATAAAAAGGCTTTACTATTCGGCCTGATGTCTGTGTTTCTATGCGGAATAGGCTTCAGCATCATCGCGCCTGTCGTCCCATTCTTAGTGCAGCCTTATATAAGCAATCCGGGAGACCAAGCTATTATGGTCACCCTGTTGACTTCTGTTTATGCCTTCTGCGTGTTTTTTGCGGCCCCCGTTCTTGGCGCTTTAAGCGACAGATATGGCCGTCGTCCCCTGCTGTTAATCTGCCTATTGGGTTCCGCAATCGGGTACTTCGTTTTTGGACTTGGCGGAGCGCTGTGGGTCCTATTTGTCGGACGGATCATTGAAGGGATAACAGGCGGGAGCATCAGCACGATCTTCGCATATTTTGCAGACATCATTCCGCCGCATCAGCGAACCAAATACTTTGGATGGGTAATTGCAGTGGTCGGCGCAGGCACCGTCATTGGCCCAACGCTGGGCGGACTGCTTGCCAAGTTTGGTTATGCGGCCCCCATGTACTTTGGCGCAATTATCACGTTAGTGAATGTTGTTTTTGGCCTCTTCTATATGCCGGAAAGCCTTAGCAGGCAGGCTCGATTGAAAAAAATTACCTCTGGAAGACTGAATCCATTTACCCAGCTGGCCAACTTACTTTCCATGAAAAACCTGAACAGGCTGTTGATCTCCGCATTCTTGCTCTGGATTCCCAACGGGTCGTTGCAGGCCGTTTTCTCTCAATTTACCTTGGATACTTTCAGCTGGAAGCCTGCGCTTATCGGTCTTATGTTTTCAATTATGGGCGTCCAGGACATCCTTTCACAAGGCTTCATCATGCCCAAGCTTTTGCTAAAATGGAGCGATAAGCAGATCGCCATTCTTGGCATGACTTCTGAGATGATCGGCTACAGTCTTATTGCGCTGTCCGCTCTACTCTCCTTCTATCCGCTGTTTATCGTCGGCATGTTTATATTCGGCTTTGGCGATTCGATCTTTGGACCTTCCTTCAATGGTATGCTCTCCAAATCTGTCGACGCCAGTGAACAAGGACGGATTCAAGGAGGCAGCCAATCGATCCAGGCTTTAGCCAGAATGATCGGGCCCATCATTGGCGGGCAAATCTACGTATCCCTTGGTCGTGCTGCACCCGCGATGATGGGAATGATCCTTATAGCAGCGGCAATCACCGTGCTGTACAGAGGTGCGCATGTAAAAATGCAGACCACTAATTAATGTGGTTAAATAAAAAATTCTCCCGCGGCTGACAACGCCAAATCTCACGGGAGAATTTTATTAACCCCATTAATTAATGCCATTAACTATCAAGAAAGGCGTTCCTTCTTCATGATAATCACGCCTTTTGGCGCAAGCTTTACTTCCCCTTCCAACCGCTCGTCTGTCAACAAATCCGTTCCCGCAAGGGCATCCAGAGCAACCGCCGCTTCGTGATTATTGTGGTTCAACAAGAAGATGAATGCCTCCCCGTCTGCCGCATGACGTACCGTCACTTCTACCCCTTCAACAGGCGAAACAGGCGCCGTAATCCCTTTCTCCCGACACAACTCTCCTAGTAGTTCCTGCAAAAACGCCGGCTCCGGACTGGAGGCGACATACCAGGCTTGTCCTGATCCGAAGCGGTTGACCGTCAAGGCCGGCATCCCTTGATAGAAGTCACTGCCATAGACTGCCTTCACTTCCGCCCCTTCGGCATGAAGCAAATCGCATAAGAGTCCGCATTCGTATGACCCTTGCAACCCACCGAACGGCTGCGTAAGCTGAATCTGATTGCTTTGATCCGGGAATAAAGCATCAATCTCTTCAACCCAAATGCCGAGCAGCTTGCGGAGCTTGCCTGGGTAACCGCCAAGCGTGACCAAATCGTTCTCGTCGACAATCCCGCTAAAGAACGTTGTCAGGAACGTTCCCCCGTTTTGAACAAACGCTTCCACTTTCTCAGCAAAGCCTTCTTTCACCATATACATCACAGGTGCGATGACGATGTCATATCCGCTTACATCGTGATCCGGTGCGATCAGATCGGCCGCAATGCCTTGCTGGAATAAAGCATCATAATACTTGTGCACTTCATTCACATATTTCAGAGCAACGGTCGGTCCGCTGGAAAGCTCAATCGCCCACCAATTTTCCCAATCGAACACAATGGCGGCACGTGCAGCTACCCTCGTATCGAGAAGGAGATCGGACAACTTCTCGAGCTCCCGTCCCACTTGTGCGCACTCCCGAAATACTCGCGTATGCTCATGTCCGACATGCTCGATGACCGCGCCATGATACTTCTCACAGGCGCCGATCGAGCGCCGCAATTGGAAGAACATCACAGTATCCGCGCCGCGGGCGACAGCTTGATAGCTCCACAGCCGCATAACGCCGGGGCGTTTTAACGAGTTGTATTTTTGCCAGTTTTGTTGGCTTGGGGTCTGCTCCATCAGCATGAACGGCTGACCGGCTTTCAGCCCTCTCATCAGATCGTGGCACATGGCTGTCAGGCTAGTCGGCGTGTCCAATGCAGGATAATTGTCCCAGGAGATGACATCGAGATAAGGTGCCCATTTGAAATAGTTAAGCGGCTTATAGAGCCCCATCATGTTCGTCGTAACCGGCAAATACGGCGTGTGGCGCTTAAGTGCGTTGTACTCCAGCTTATAGCAGTCGAGCAGACTGTCCGACATAAAACGGCGGTAATCCAGCGAAATGCCTTGGAAAAAGGTGCGATTCTCCCCAGGTTCTTCCGAAAGCGCGTTCGGCGGCACGATCTCTTCCCAATCGTAGAACGTATGTCCCCAAAATTTCGTATTCCACACCCGGTTGACTTCGTCCAGCGTAGCATAGCGCGCCTGAAGCCATGTCCGGAACGCAGCCGCACAGTTATCGCAGTAGCAATAGCCGCCATATTCGTTGGACACGTGCCAGATCAAAACCGCCGGGTGATCCTTGTAGCGCTCGGCTAAACGATCCGCGATGCGTTCGGCGTACTTCCGGTACGTCGGGCTATTCGGGCAAGAATTGTGACGGGCGCCGAACTTCCGCTTGCGGCCTTCAAAGTCTACGCGCAGCACATCGGGATATTTTCTAGCCATCCAAGCTGGATGTGCCCCCGTACTCGTCGCCAAACAGACGTAGGTACCGTTCGCGTGGAGCTTTTCGATAACGTCATCCAGCCATTCAAACTGATACGTATCTTCATCCGGCTGCGACAGCGCCCAGGAGAAAACGTTGATAGTCGCGACATCAATGCCGGCAAGCTTGAACATGCGCAGATCTTCCTCCATGACGGCGGAATCCCATTGCTCCGGATTGTAGTCGCCTCCGTACCAGATTTTGGGCAGTTTCGTATGAATCATCGTTCGATACACCTCGTTAGTTAGATTTCTATAAGAATAAATCCATTATAGAAAATCCGCGAGTATGTTAATATATAAGATAAATTCATCACGATATAAAAAAATGGAACAGGACGATTGTTGATGCAGCATACAAGATTCATATTTTCGCCGTCGCTCGCCCAGCCCTATCCGTTATTCCTCGAAAGCATCGGTCATCATGAAGATCAAGAACAGCGAGTTCGGCCGGAAGGCTATCCGTACTATCACTGGCTGCACACGTTCTCCGGCGAAGGCGAAATCGAACTCGGCGGCAGCCGCTTCCGCTTACCGCGCGGCACCGGCGTCCTGCTGCTGCCCGGCGTCGCCCACACATATGCCGCGGTGACCGAGCCGTGGTGCACGCAATATGTCACATTTGGCGGCAACTGCGCGCAGCCCATCCTCAGCACGCTCGACATGCAAGAGTCAGCGATGTACAACTGGGAAGACGAAAGTCCGCTGTATCATGCGGTCAACCGCCTGCTCGCACCGCTGATAGAAGAACGGGCCGGATATACGGAGTATGATCGCTCGGCGGATCTTTTTCACTTTTTAATTGCTATTAAAAAGTACGCCCAGCGCAACAACCGCACCTCCGTCAGCCATCACATGCTGCAGCTTCAGCCGCTGATAGATTGGCTGGAGGAGCGTTACGCCAATCCGGATACGGGTATCCGCGAGATGGCCGCTATGCTGCAAGTGACTCCACGCCACTTGAACACCCTGTTTCAGCATGCGTTCGGTTTGTCGCCATATGCCTACCTCATCATGCTGCGGTTACGGAAAGCCAAGGAACTACTTCTGAGCGACAGAGAGCAGCCGATCCGACTTGTCGCCGGACGCGTCGGGTTTCGCGATCTCAGCCATTTCACCGCGAGCTTTCGCAAGCGTGTCGGCTTGACACCGGATCGATTTCGACAGATTCATTAGTTGGTCGGATTGGGCATCAAGCCTGCAATAAAGCAGGCTTTTCCCTCTCTCCCTTCCGGATACGACAAATGCCTGCAATAAAACAGGCATTTTGGGTAAGTCCCCCTCTTTTGGAGTGAGTTTGCCCAAAAAACTGCTTTAACGCAGGCATTTTGCGAAAATCGCTATTATGATGAAAAATTCCTGCCTTTTCGCAGGAATCATCCTTTTCCCTTCAGCCTATTCCCCTCAATGTCAGCTGCGACGTCCGAGATTACGCCTCTCCCAGCCGCTCCGCCAATTCCTGAAAATAATAATCCATCATCGCCACGTTCGTCGCAAACAATCGCTGGAACAAGGCCGGTGTCAACGCTGCCTGCTCCACATCAAGGCTCGTGCGATAACGCAGTTCCCCGTCGGACGGATCCAGCTCGAAGTTGCCGACAACAAGATCGTAATTCTCCTCGTTTAGATACACAGCCAGCTCCGCCTTTTGCGCTTCCGGTACGCTGACAGGATAAACGGAATACACGAGGCACAGCTGCTGCGCCTCATCCGTACGGACAAGAACGGCCCAGCTGCCGTTTCTCCCGCTGTACATGCAGCGGCCAATATCGTCATCCACCCAGTCAAAATCAAGATCCACTTGCGCCATAAACGACTCCACCGTTTCATGGAGGGACGGCTTAGCTGCAAAGGGCAGCACCTGCTCCCCCGACGCCCACTGCGTGCGGTAGCCTTTTTTCAACGTACCGCCGGCCAGTTCTGCCGGCACCTCAAGCTGCTGAAGCACCTCGGTGATCAGCCAGCATTCACTGCACCGGAGCCGCTGCCCCGAGGGACTGTCCTCCAGCAGCGCCTGCAGCACATGCTCGGCCTCCGTACCGCAGCGCAGTGCGGTTGCCAGCATCGTGTGCCGTAGCACCACCCGGAGCTCCACATCACGCCCGGCCTCCAGCGCCGCTTCCTGATCCTGCTGTTGCGAAGAAGCGTGCAGCCCCATCCACGCGTCCCTCACGATATCTTGATAAACGTCCCAGCTAACCCTCAGCCTGAGACGGCACACAGTCTCATCGCCGGCAGCGGAGAGCGCAACCTGGGTCAACTCGGACTCCAGATTCGCTCCGGTTAAGGTTAGGAAAGCAATCGGGTGTTCCAATTCGAGCCTCGATTGCTCAGGCCCTCCTCCTGTTTGTGCATCTGCCATCCCATTCGGCCTCCCGTTCTTATTGTCAGTTCACGCTATGGCGTCGTCGTCGGAGCCGGCCGAACCTGGCCGCCGCCTGCAAAACCGAGGCCTTCATACTTCATCGTCTTCCCTTTGGCAAACTCCAGCTTGCCGAGACGCTTTGCTTTCTCAACCGCCACTTTCACGATTTCTGCATCAACTTCCAGCGATTTTACTTGGCTGGCATCAATCGAAATCTCCCAATTACCCGGCTGATCCCAGCCTTCATATTCCTTCTTGAAGGCTACACCCAGCTTCAACGCATTAGAGAGGCCGATTTTATTCACTACTTCAATCTCCGAAGCGCTGTCGTCTTGTCCTGGCAGCCAGGAACGCATTGTGTCATTCACCGTCTCGTCGCCTTGAATTTTCTCGGCAAAGCTAGTACCAATATCGTCAAAATAGTTGCCGGTGAACAGTGCGTCGCTGCCCGCATCCAGCACCGTTCCCGTCGCGCGCTTGCCTTTGTCCGCTTCAACCTCGCTGCTGAACGCTTTCTTGAGCAGCGCCGTCAAGTTTTTGCCGCCGCCGATGGCGGCTGTCACGATTTTGGACACATAATTCGTGAAATCGCCGCCTTCTTCCCCGAATTGGGAAGGAATCGTCGCAGAAAGCTCGAGGCCCAGTTCTTTCAATATCCATTCACCTGCGTCATTCCGGGTCTTCGTGATCGACCCTTCCAGACCGAATGCGACTTTGTCCTTGCCGAAGCCAATCTCGATTTCGGTGCCCGCTTCGACCGTCGTATTCAGCTCGCCTTTGCCAATGGCGCTCTTCCCGTTTGCCAGCCGTTCGGTTGCAGTCAGCATACGAGTCCCGGTTGCATCTTTGCCTTTTTTCTCAATAATTTCCCTATTGTACTTGCTAAGCCGCTTGAACGCCACTTCCGCCGAGAATTCGGCGACGCCGACGTTCGCTTCCATCGCCAGCTTGGCGAGGCCGCCGACGTTGATTTCCGATTCGTCCACCAAATGCTGCTCTTCGACCATCATCGCCCATTTCTCGGCCTCGACAAGCTTCGAATCGCCCGATCGGCCGCCGCTGCCCCAGAAGTGGCCCGCCGCCGCCGAACTGATCGTCGCCATTTCCCGATACAGACCGTACGACATTAAATTCATGACACTATCCGTATCTTTTCCTTTTCCTTCCAAAAACAACCCAAACCGAGCATTCGCATCAAATCCGAACGTTGTAAACCCAGCGCCGAAAGTAAGCTGCGAATTGACCGTTAAGTCTTCGACCTCGCGCTCCGCTTCGCCGCCAAAGCCGAATAAGAAATACGCATGGCCGCCGCCAGCCGCAGAAGCAACCGGAATTTTCAGTTCAAACTCCAGCGAGGAAGAATCCCCTGGATTCGGCGTAGAAAGATCGATCAGCTTACCGATTTTGGCAAAACCGCTGTTGAGATCCGGCGCTTCGACGGACTTCTTAATGACCGCTTTGGCCATTTTCTTCGTTTTGTCATCATTCTGAATATCGGCGATGACCTGACGCGTCTTGGCGGGATCCGCACTTGTAGCGGCAGTCGTTCCGACCGCCTTCGTCCCTTTCGTCACTTTTCTGGCTTCCAGGACGGCAAGATCCTTCTTCTCCTTGAGCAGCTTCTCGGCCTGGGCCGTGGCGGCTTTCACGCTGGCCGCACGAATTTGCTCCCGTGTAGAGCCGGATTTTCTCGCGACCTCGTAAGCTGCGCTTTTCCCAATGTTCGTGAGCGCTGTGATCGTATCATTCTTCGGCGTCAGCGCCTCAATGATCGTATCCGCCTCAGCCGCCATGACATCGTCAACAAGCTGCTTGGAATCTTTATAAGCGATCGCTTTCGTCGCCATCTTCATATATTCAGCTTTCATCGGAGCATTCATCGCAGCGGTAAATGCTGGGCTCGGAGCTGACGTACCGCCTGATCCACCACCGGAAGTTGACGCATTCTGCGACCGTGTAATCTCCGCATCAATCTGCTGATTTACTTTCTCACGCGCAGCTTTCTTGAGATCGTCGCGGAACTTATTCAATTCCTTGCTCCGTCTGAACTCACCGCGTCCCACCCCAAGCTTGAGCAGCACCGCCTGCTTCATCGGTTGATGCAGCGCTGTTCGGTAAATATTTTCCATATCGTAAACGTTACGATCGTTGCCCGTTGCATCCTTCTCCGTTTTCACCACGGTTTTGTCAACCAACTCGTTCTCGAGGCCGATACGCTTCGTTAACTCATCGGTCCCGGTCGTGCTCACATCGATGCGATCAAAGCCCCCGCCGCCGCCGGAAGCTGTCGATGCAAACTTGGTTGCGATCGCCGTTTTCGAAGTGGCCAGCGCGTTTGCGATCAAGATTTTGGAGCGCGTAGCTAGCAACTTCTCCGCGTCCTTCGCTGCTTTCGTCTTCTGCTTGGCGAATGCGGCCTCGTTCAAGCTCGGCGTGACCAAATCATAAGCTTTATTCGCTTCGGCTGTCAGATCCCTCTTTTTCTCATCGGCAAACTGGCTAACCGTCACTTCCCCTGCATAGGAAGTCAACTTCGCCTGCATAATGCCCTCTGAGCCTTCCTTGGCGAATTTCATCGCATCCGCGCGCTGCTCCGCAGTACCGGTGGCTCCCATACTCGCCTCGATTTCAGCGATGACCTTGTCTTTAACACCTTGCCGGATCGTTGCAGCTTTGGAGTCCGATGTAAGGTATGTTTTCAGAGCCGCTTCGAGCTTTGTCCGAATATCGGCAAAAGACGTATTCACGAGCGGCGTCACCTTCGTATCGCGCTCAGCATCCATGCTTTCCTTGCGCTGCTCCGCCGGCGTTTTCACAGGCGCGCTTCCTTGCTGAGGAGAAGCTGTCGACGAGGAGCCGCCCGCCCGCTGAATAACCGGCGAGCCAGTGCCCATCCGCTGGATCATATGTTGGACAGCCCGATTGCCCATTGTCCTTTGCATTTGCATAATTCGAGCGGAAGACATTTGGCGCGCATCGAGCGTGCCTGTTGTCGCCGTTTCGGTCGTGCTTGTCTGCAATACGGGCGGTGCCTGGCCTTTCGTACTCCGCTGCGCGGATGCGTGTTCACTCACAAATAAGCCCCCTACTGGCTTCAGCAACCAACGATTCTAAGTTTTTCCGTTACGTTCATTGTAGCATTAGACCTAGGACGCGTATACAAAAAACCGCTAAAATTGTCGATTAATTTTAGCGGTTTAGATCCGAATCTATTTAATTAAATAGGCTTTCGCTTAGCGGGCGGCGACCGTTCGGCAGCTCGCGTTCCCGCAAGCTTTCAGGGAGCGTGTCGCACGAACCGCGATACCCAAGCGCGATGACGGCGTGCAGCTCGTATTCGTCAGGAATATTCAACACTTCGCGTGCTTTGTCGCGTTCATAGCCGCCGACCGCACGTGTCGCCAGTCCTAACAAATGAGCCTGAAATGCGATGGATGCCCAGGCTGCACCCGTATCGAAGGCATGCGCCCCGTTCTGTTCGCCATCCTGTCGAAGCTTATGCGACAGCAGCAGAAGAAGCACTGGCGCATGATCCGTCCATTGACGGTTGTTCGGTTTGATAAACCTTTGGAACTGCTCCTTCTCCGCTTCCGTCTTTGCTACGACAAAGCGCCAAGGCTGCAAATTGCTCGAAGACGGCGCCCAACGCGCGGCCTCCAGAATCGTGTTCAGCGTCTCCGGCGATACCTCTTTGTCCGCAAATGCGCGGGACGACCAGCGGTTTAGAAAAATCGGATGTACGGGATATTCCGCATTACGGTGCTCTTGTACTTCTTGAAGCAAGTCTTCATTCAATCGTCCATTTTGTGCCGTTGTCATTGAAAAGCGTCCTTTCTCACCGCGGATCAGCCTCGCGTTATTTTAAAATCCATTGGTTCAGGTCAAAATCTTTCTCCGCAAGCTTCTCATCCACCAAAAATTGCTTCGTTCCTTCCAACAGTTTCACGCCGTCGTCCGTAAAATTCACGTCTTTAATAGTGGAAATCGGAGACACTTTCTTGTTAAGCTCAGGAGTAAATCCATTTAATTGCGATAAAAATTGATAGTATTCATCCGGCTTGGATACCAAATCCTTATAGGCTTTAAGTCTTGCTTCGTTCCACACCTTCTGGAATCCCGGGAATTTCTTCAAGTAATCCTCCGACACCACTGTAATACTCGTTCCGATGAGATTCGGATGCTTCGTGGCATCGTCAATCAGAGGATAGCCCTGCTCGATTTGTTTGAGTGCAAAAATCGCGCTGTTCGTCATGGCATCGACCTCGCCACGGGATAAGGCCGCTTCACCGTCCGCGCGAAGCATATGGATAAATTTCACATCCGGCACATTTTGCTCTTTCACGAGCCCTGCAATATAGCGGTGCATAAAGGAGCCTTTTTGAATGGCAACGGTCTTGCCTTTCAGATCGGCTATGGACGTTGGGCCGCCTTTTTTGCCGATTAAGTAGCCGATGCTTTCCGTTGCACCTTGCGTAATCGCCCGCGTCTTCGCGCCCGTGGAGCGCGCCAGCAGCGCCGGGGTATCCCCCAGACTGCCGAGATCAAGCCTGCCGCTGATCAGCGATTCGCTCTGATCCGGACCATTCGGGAACGCCGTGAGCTTCACTTCCGTAATGCCGTATTTCTTCAACTCCTCTTGAATAATGCCTTTATAAAAACCCCAGCCTTCCGCCCCGCCTGGAAAATTCAGCTTGTTCGTGCCGATATAGCCGTAATTGAGCACGCTCGGCGGTTTATTGGCGGCTGCTGCCGTTTCCTCGGCTTTCCCTGCTGCTGGCTGCGAGCTTGCCGATCCATTGCCGCAAGCAGAAGCAAAGGCTGTCAGCAAGCCCATAAGTACGACTAATTGTACGGTACGGAATCGTCCGCTGCCGGATTTACGTTTGCTCCAAATCATAATGAAAGTATGCTCCTCTCCTTGTCCAGCGACAGCTTATGAGCCAACCGCAGATCTCTTTGCCAATTCGTACATATAGGGATGCTCGGCCACAGGCCTGCGCCCGCGTCCCCAGCCGACCTTCTCGCGATAACCGCCAATCAGCCCTTGTTCGTCCAACAGTTCTTCCTGAATCACCGTCGGCTTCTCGGCATCCGGTGCTACATACAGCGCATCCGCCGGGCAATACAATTCGCACATAAAGCAAGTCTGGCAATCGCTTTGTCTCGCAATAACGGGGATGCCATCCTCTCCTTTATCGAATACGTTCGTCGGGCAGACGGACACGCATAAGTTGCACTCCACACATTTCGCAGCGCTGACCAGCTCAATCATAAAGTAACGACCTCCTTGTTAACCTCTTGTTGTCGTGTCCAGATCTGATCCAGACCTCCGGTGATCAATCGATAATGCTGCGACGCATCCAATTGCGGGAAATCGTCGCGTTTATGCATGCCCCGCGTCTCCGTCCGCTCAAGCGCGGTATTGTACATCCATCTTGCCGTTGCCGCCATGGCCATCGCTTCCCGGTGGCGAACCCCTTCAATATCGCGGGTTGTCACGCGATCACGCAAATCCGACCAGAGGTGATCAAGCCTGGTTAAAGAATCATTGAGCCCCTCCTGCGTCCGGAACAAATTGCGGTCATACGGCTGTACCTCCGCCTGAACCGCGCGAGTCGCTTGGAGTGAGCGGGCTGTCGAAGCACTTGCATCCGCACCCGCAAAAGCTGTTGTCGACACGCGGTTCAACTCGCGGCTCGCTTGTTTTTCGCCAAGCGTCTTGGCGTACTGGGCCGCCCCTTCTCCGGCAAACGAGCCGGACGACATCGCCCAGGCGGCATTGTGGCTGCCGCCGCCGGTGAAGCCGCCGCAGATCAGCTCGCGCGTTGCAGCGTCACCCGCTGCGTACAAGCCTGGCACTGCGGTCGCGCAATGCTCGTCGACGATGCGAATGCCGCCCGTACCCCGGACCGTACCTTCCAGCCGCAGCGTAACCGGGAATTTGTCTTTGAATGGGTTGATGCCCAACCGGTCAAATGGCAGGAAGAAATTCGTCTGGTTCACACGCAGCAGTGGCTGAATATCGTTCGGCGCTTGATCCAGCGAAGCGTACACCTGCCGGCCTTGCTGCAAATTCCGCGCGATGATAGAGCGTCCGCGCTGCGAGCCTGCGCCCTCGACAATCGTACCGTCCTCGTAGTAGAAAGACGCGTACCGATAATACGCCGTTTTGGTAACTGAGGAGAACGTCGGGCAGATCGCATAGGCATTCGAAAATTCCATGCCGGAGAAATCCGCGCCGGCTTCCGCCGCCAACAAGTACCCGTCGCCGGTCAATACGTTCGTGCCCAGCGCTTTGCTGAGGAACGCGCAGCCGCCGGTTGCAATGACGACGGCTCCTGCCTTCACTGTCCAGGTTTGGCCGGTTTGCGTCCGCACGCCAGTCGCACCGCCGACACCGTGCTCATCGGCAAGCAGCTCAAGCACCGGGCTGTGGTCCAGAATTTGAACGCCGGCCTTTTGCACAAGCTTGCGCATCAGCTTCATATACTCAGGTCCCTGGAGGCCCCGCTTGTAAGGCTCGCCGAGATCGTCCTTCGGAAACGGATAGCCCCACGCGCCAAGCTTGTTCATGTTCTCGTACGTCCGGTCCAGCACACGGTTCATCCAACGGGTTTCGGCCAGCTGTCCGCCAAGCTGAAACCGGCTTAATCTCGCTTCTTCCCTCAGCTTCTCATCCGGCTTGATATACCAGACGCCAGTGCCTGATGGAGCCGTAGCCCCGCTTGTTCCGCAATAGCCCTTATCCGCCAAGATCACCTTGGCCCCTTGCGCTGCAGCCGTTAAAGCCGCCCAAGTGCCGGCCGGTCCCCCGCCAATCACCAGGACGTCAGCCGTCAATCGCAGTTCACTGTCTTCCCATACTTTTGCCATCTCCCATAACCTCCCTCGAATTGGTACAACAAAAAGAGGCATCCCTGTCGTCAGGAATGCCTCCGTGTGTACGGTTGGCTTCACTTGCTTATGCCTTATTCTCTTTTCCGTTAATACCTAGGTGTTTAATCGGAATATACGCATCATATCGCTAATTTTCTATAACGTCAATAGACAAATTCAATAATGACTCCAGAAACAGCCCCTGCGAGTGGTCACGCGCGTAAATTCCATACGTTTGTGGTGTCCTGCAATGGCATGGTTGGCTGCTTAGGCAGTGATCGAAGAGTTTGAGCTAATTCCTGCATAAAGGCAGGCTTTCATCACAAGAATAGCCTTTCTCTCAAAATGCCTGCGAATAGGCAGTTTTTTAACTGAAACTCGCCCCAAAAGAGGGGCATCGCCATAAATGCCTGCTTTCTCGCAGGAATTTCATCGAAACTGGAAGGGAAAGAGGGAAATTCCTGCTTTTTTGCAGGCTTGATGCCTGCTCCTTCCGATCCTAATGCCTCCAGCTTCCTCTTCGTCTATAGGCGCGCTTGTTCAACCAACTTTCCAGCCATGGGGTCACGTTTCTTCGTTCCTCCCGGTACTGAAGTTGTTCCAAAAACTTCAATTCATGACCCGCGCTTCGGTAAAATC
Organism: Paenibacillus oryzisoli; assembly: GCF_050467285.1. GTDB lineage: Bacteria > Bacillota > Bacilli > Paenibacillales > NBRC-103111 > Paenibacillus_E > Paenibacillus_E oryzisoli_A. Next base: position 383,956 of record NZ_JBCMUN010000009.1, read on the forward strand.
CGGTCAATAAACGGCGTCGTATCCAGCTCCGCCAGTGTTGTACGCCCCTTGCCCCAGCCGATGATCTCCCGCCAGCTGCCTAACACGCCGCCGTCCGCCAGCTCCTTCTCAGATGGCGGCGCCTCCAGCGGATCGGCAAACGGCGCAACATACAGCGCGTCTACTGGGCAGTAGACCTCGCAAATATAGCACGTTTGGCAATCGTCCTGACGGGCGATCACCGGGATGCCGTCCGCGCCCTTATCGAACACGTTCGTCGGGCATACCCGGACGCACTGATTGCAAGATACGCAGCGCTCTGCGCTTACCACTTCGATCATCGTACAGTCACCTCCTGGCGCGGAAGCGCCTCTGGCCGGACTTGAATATGGTCGAAGCCAGAGACCGTCAGCCGATGCTGCTGCAGCGGATCCGTTTCCGGATACTCCAGGAAACGGTGAAGCCCGCGCGACTCCTTGCGCGCCAGCGCGGCGGCGTACATCCAGCGTGCCGTCGCGAGCATCGCGGCCGCTTCTCTGGCCCGCACCCGCCCCTGCACCGTGGGCGGAGCTGCGGCGCCCTGGATGCCGCTCCACAGCGCATCCAGGCGCGCCAGCGACTCCCGCAGCACAGGCTCGCTGCGGAAATAATTGATGTCCAGCGGAAACACCTCCCGCTGGACCGCCTCAACCAAGGCGGCTGCGTCCAGTGCAGCCGCCGCTGACGCCATGCCCGCGACGCCATAGCGCCCCGCGGGCTGCGGGTTGCGCCCGGCCGCGCTGCGCCCCAGCGCCAGCGCATGCTTCGCCGCTCCGGCGCCCGCCCACGTGCCGGAGCAGATCGCCCAGGAGGCGTTGAACGCGCCTCCGCCCGACTTCGCCCCCGTGACACGTTCACGGGTGGCCGCATCGCCGGCGGCATAAAGGCCCGGCACCGAGGACGCGCAGCTGTCGTCGGTGAGGCGGATGCCGCCTGTGCCCCGGACGGTTCCCTCGTAGCGCAGCGTCAACGGGAACCGTTCCTTGAACGGATTGATGCCAGCTCGATCCAAGGGCAAGAAGAAAATCGCATGCGATTTTCGCAGGATTTGCTGCTTTTCTTCCGTATCCGCATGGTTCAAAACCGCATACACCGGCCCCTTGCTGAGCATATTCGGCAGAAAATCGCCGGCGCGCGGGCCGCCGCCTTGCAGCACCGTGCCGTCCTCAGCCGTATACGTGGCCCAATTCAGCAAGCGGCCTCTCGTCACGGTACCGAATGCCGCGCTTGGCGCGTACTGGCGCGTGAACTCCATGCCGGACAGCTCGGCGCCAAGTTCGGCCGCCATGAGATAGCCGTCGCCGGTCAGCACATTGCAGCCGAGCCCTTTGCTCAGAAAAGCGCAGCCGCCCGTCGCCAGGACGACGGCATTCGCCTGCACTTCCCAATCCTCGCCGGTCAGCCGGTTAATCCCCCGCGCGCCGCCAACGCCGTGTTCATCGCCCAGCAGCTCAAGCGCCGGCGACTGATCGAGGATCGTAACCCCAGCACGGCTGACTTGGCGGCGCATGATTTTCATGTATTCCGGCCCTTGCAAATGATCGCGCAGCGGCACGCCATTCTCGTCCCGCCGGAACGGATAGCCCCAGCTTTCGACCAGCAGCAAGCTTTCGTAGACCTGATCCAGCACGCGATGGATCCAGGCCGGCTCCGCCAAATAGCCGCTCTCTTGATAGCGCTGCTGCACCGCTTTTTCCCGCAGCTCGGGGTCCGGCGGCAAATAGAGCAGGTTGGTGCCCCCAGGAGCGGTTGCGCCGCTGGAGCCTAAATAGCCTTTATCGGCCAGGATCACCTTGGCTCCTTGCTGTGCGGCGCTCCACGCCGCCCACGCCCCGGCGGGACCGCCTCCGATGACGAGTACATCTGCTTTCACCTTTTTCACACGATTCTCACTCATCTTCACGTATCCCCCTCATCTTGGATGTCCACTACCCTTGATAGCTGTCTCGCCAGCTCAGCCACGATTTCTCCAGCCACCGCACAAAGGAATCAATCGCTTTTCCAATCACGGCGAATAAAATAACCCCTACAAAAATAAGCTCGGCGTTTGAATTTTGTTTGCCGTAATTAATCAGAAAGCCAATGCCCTGTTGAGAGCCAATCAGCTCTGCAACGACCAGGCCCAGCCAGGAAATCGCGACAGAGAGCCGCAAACCCAGCAGAACGCTCGGAAGCGAAGCAGGTAAAATGAGCCGGAAAATCTGCTTCGTTTTGCTGAAGCTCAGCACCTGCGCAACTTCAAACAGCTTCTGATCGACGCCGCGAATCCCCAAAAACGTGTATAAGTACATCGGAAAGAAAGAACCCGTCGCGATAATGCAGATTTTCGACGCTTCGCCGAATCCGAGCCACAAAATAATGAGCGGCGCAATCGCCAGATGCGGAATCATCCGCAGCATTTGAAACGAAGGATCGAGCAGCGATTCCAGCTTCTGGATAAAACCGACAAAAAAGCCGAAGACCAGCCCGATCGAACCGCCGATCAGAAACCCGATGAACGCTCGCTTCAGCGAAACAGCCAAATTCGTGGTCAGCTCACCGGAAGCCAGCAGCGACTGAAATTGCTCGAGGATGCGCAGCGGTGTCGGCAGAAATCCCGTTGAAATCCAGCCTAAATCGCCCGCAGCTTGCCAAACGATCAGTATAAAAGCCGGCAAAATTGCGCCGACGGCTGCATCGTTTGCTTTTTCTTTTAAACGTCGCAAACGATAGACGCTTTTCCCCTCCGACGCCTCGGACGAACGAAGCGCGGGAGCGGTTTGTTGAATAACTTTTGCTGAATTGCTCATGGTAGATGCCTCCTTTGTCTCCGAATTGCGTTCATGTTACTACCCCTTGAAACTGTCCTTCCAACGCAGCCATCTCCGTTCGAGATACCGCACAGCACTATCGGCCACAATGCCGAACAGAGCGAAGATGAAAATGCCGACAAATACGATCGGCGTTTTCGAAAACTGCCGCGCATCGGACATCATATAGCCGATCCCCGAGGTAGCTCCCATCAGCTCCGCTACGACAAGGCCCAGCCACGATACACCCAGCGAGATGCGAACGCCGAGCAAAATATTCGGCAGCGCCGCGGGAATCGTAAGCCGAGTCGCCTGCTTCCAGCGGCTGAAGCCAAGCACTTTGGCGACATCGAACAGCTTGTTGTCCACACCGCGAATGCCAAGAAAGGTATTAATGTACAGCGGAAAAAAAGCGCCCTTGGCAATCAGTAAAATTTTCGCCGTCTCTCCAATCCCGAACCACAGAATAAAGAGCGGAGCAATGGCCAAATGCGGAACCATCCGCAGCATCTGAACGGTCGGGTCAAGCGCTCGTTCCGTTTGCCGGAACAGGCCGACCAGTGCGCCAAAAGCCAGTCCGAGCGCGCCTCCCAGCGCGAACCCAATCAAGGCGCGCACAATGCTGATCTTCATGTGTCCCCATAGCTCGCCGGTCTCCACCAAGCGAATGCCCGCTTGCACAATCCTGGAAGGCGTCGGAAATAACAGCGATGAAATAACGCCTTGATCCCCGAGGATCTGCCAAGCGGCAAGGGCGACAGCCGGTACCAAAGCGCCGAGTCCAATTCGCTGGATACGCTGGCGAACGATACTGCTGCTGCCGCTCCAACGCGGCCGATTAGCCAGCACGGTTTCTGACCCGACCGGCTTAATTTGCGGAGTAATCATCGTATACGTCCCCTCTCTGTTCGTTTAAATGCCTGAACTGTCCACCAATTCAAGCTCCTCGATTTTCTCGAATTCGTTAAGTACCTTAAGCCGCAACTCTTGAAAAGAGGTCGTTGATTTCTTCCGCGGGAACGGCAGATCGATCGGTACGATATTACGGATCGCGCCGGGCCGAGGCCTGAGAATGACAACCCGGTTGCCGAGATAAATCGCCTCATCAATATCATGCGTGACGAAAATCATCGTCGTTTTATTTTTCTGCCAAATGTCGATCAGCACTTCCTGCATATGCGTGCGGGTAAAAGCGTCAAGCGCGCCGAAAGGCTCGTCAAGCAGCAGTACCTTCGGACTGCGAAGCAGCGCCCTGGCAATGGCCACCCGTTGGGCCATACCGCCCGACAGCTCGCGCGGATAAGCCTTCTGGAAACCTTCCAGACGCACGAGCGCAATCAGCTCGTCGACTTTCCGGCGCACATCGGCCTGTTTGAGCGATAAATCCGCCGCGATGTTTTTCTCAACCGTCAGCCAGGGAAACAAGCGCGGCTCTTGAAAAATAAAACCTTTGTCAATACCCGGCGCTTTAATCGGTTCGCCGCCAAGCTGAACCACACCCGTGTACTGAGCATCCAGTCCGGCGATAATTTTTAACAGGGTGCTTTTGCCGCATCCGCTGGGGCCAATGACTGTAATGAACTCTCCTTCTTTCACATTCAGCTGAACATCGTGTAGTGCCTGCACAGCACCTTTACTTGACGTAAACGTCTTGTTTAATTGCTGGATCGTAAGCAGCACTTCAGTCAAATAACTCAACTCCTTCTTGTAATAAAAAAAGAGACACTCTTCTCAGATTGAGAAAAAGTGTCTCCGTTGAAACGGTGGTCACCCAAGATTCAATTGCGTTCGGTTTGAACTTATGCATAGCGTACCATCCCACGTTGCTGCCGTCAACAAAAAAATCATATAATCCGATGTGTTTTATCGGAATACACGATTTTCGATGTGTTTTATATATTACACCCGGCGAGTATCAAGCCCTTCATAAGGATTGCCGCATACAAATTTCCGCCACTCTTCCTTCTTGCTCAGCTCTTTCAGCGGCTCGGCATGTGTATTTGCCGCGCCCCCCTTCTCGAATACGAGACTTCCGGAACCATCGTAAAACCAAGGTCGATCCTGCTCGGACATGGATTCACCTCCAATAAGGTTTTGAATGCCGATGTTCCTATTCTTCTGACTTATCATGTAAGCGCATCCAACTTAAGCTTAGCGAAATCGCAATGAAAATGCAAGGTACCGTCCCCCGGAAAAACAGAAAAAAGAGCTGTGAATCACAGCTCTTCCCTTTTTTATTTTAGAAGCGTGCCGCCGCTTCCTTCGCTTTCACGATCGCATTCGCTTTAATCGTTTCCGCTTCACCAGGTGCAGCCGCCATGCCTTCAACGAAGATGCCTTCGAAGCTAGGAACGCCGGTGAATTGCATAATTTTCGCCAGATAGCTGTGGCCGTTTTCGAAGCCTGCAGCCGGGCCTTCCGAGTAAACGCCGCCGGACGCTTGGATGTGCAGCGCTTTTTTGTCGTTCAGCAAGCCGACAGGGCCTTGCTCTGTGTATTTGAATGTTTTGCCTACCGCGCAAATCGCATCGATGTAAGCTTTCAGCACTGGCGGGAAGGAGAAGTTCCACATTGGAGAGACGTACACGTATTTGTCAGCCGCGACATATTGGTCAACAATTTGCGCAAGACGGGCAATCTTTGCTTGCTCATCGGCTGTCAGCGTGTCAAACGCGGCGCCGGAGCGCAGTTTGTTCCAACCGTTAAGCACATCGCCGTCGATTTGCGGTACGTTTTCTTTGAACAGATCAAGATGAATAATTTCGTCGCCAGGGTTAGCTTGGCGATAAGCGTCAATGAACTCTTTGCCAACAGCCATGCTGAAGGAAGCTTGGTGGTCGTTCGGATTTGCCGTAATATAAAGAACAGTTGCCATGATCTCACTCTCTCATTCTGTAATATTATTTGTTACATTTCTCATTATAACTTATTTAAAATAAGTTGCAAGCAAAAGTTTATTTGATTGTAAAAACATATATACTAATAAATTTGTAAATTCCATCTTACAAAATTAAAACCGCCGGGCCTCTTCGCCAGACGGTCGTCTTATAACCAGACATATTCCCTTACATCTCTATGTTCTGTGAGCGGTGCTGCACGTACTCGGCCTGCTTCGCTTCCAAACGAATTTTGTCATCCACACGCAGGAAAACAAGCTCCTTCCGCTTGCACTCCGCCAAAAATTCCTCCAACGCTTCCAGCATATAGCGCGGCGCAAACCGATTGGCGCCCAGCGTTTGACCGCTGTCGTGCAGCACGATGATATCGTTATGCTTGAGCCCCGCAAGCAGCTTGCGCTTGATGCGTTCTTTTCCGCCGCTGCAGCGCCAGTCTTTCACCATCAGCGTCCATAGCACAAATTGATATTTGCGCGCAAGCAGGAAGTCAAACACATTAATCACGCCCCATGGCGGCCTGTAATGAATCGGTTTACTGCCGGTAATCCCGACAATGACATTTTCCGTATCCTGCAGCTGCTTCCTGACTTTTTTCGGTGTCAGCAGTGCATTCGACCAATGACGATAATTATGAATACCGATTAAATGCCCCTCGTCCTGCATGCGTTTAATTAATTCCGGGTGCTGCTCCGCTTTCGACCCGAGCACGAAGAATGCAGCTTGGATCCGGTATTTGCGCAGCAAATCCAGCAGCTGCGGTGTATATGCCGGATCTGGCCCGTCATCAAACGTTAGCGCGATGCCCATCGAGCGGTTACTTTTATAGAATGACTTTCCCCCGAATACACGGACAATGACCGTCGGGATGAATGAATAGCCGCACAAACCGATCAAGATCCAGATCGATACGGTTTTGACATGATGAAAACTGAGCAGGGTGAACTCCATAGCGGCTGCATCCTCCCGTCTTTAGATGGATATCGACATCCCTTTCTGTACACAGCGGTACAAGATGTCGCTCACAATATGAAGCGATGCATGACTCCGCTGCAGCGCCTCCATACGCTCCTGCACGTCGCTCGCTATTTCCGGATGCGCGAAGTAATAAGTGATGTTTCCGACAAGCTCTTCCTGCGAATTGGAAATCGAAGCGACGCCGCGGCTCACCAAATATCTGGCATTCTCCTTTTCCTGACCGGCGTGAGGCTTATAGACGAAAATCGGCAATTTGGACACCAACGCTTCCGTTAGTGTAAGCCCGCCTGCCTTGGTCAAGATGCAGCACGCTTCCGCCATCATCCGCTGCATCGTCTCCACATATCCATGAACAGTGATACGCGGATGCTCGGAAAACTGCTCGGCAAGGCGCTTTTGCAGCTTATGATTATACCCGCAAACGACGTTCAATTCACAGCCCGGAATAACGGAAAGTTCCAGCAGCAGCTCTTCCATATAGCTGTTCACACCGGCATCTGCCGCCATGATCAGCATTTTGCGAGCTGGGGAGTCCGCCCCCTGCCCCTGCTTGCTCTGCGCAAATTCCTGGCGAATCGGAATGCCGCTGACCTTGACCCGCTCTCGGCTCACGCCGCGAAACACAAGCTGACGCTTCAGCTCCTCTGTCGCCACATAGTACGTATCGACATTGGCGTGAAGCCAGCTCGCATGCAACGCGTAATCAGTCAGAATCGTCACGTTCTGAATCCCCATGGAACGGCAAATTTCCGGCGCAGCGCCGAACGGAAACGTATTAATAACGACATCGGGCCGTTCCTGTTCGATGAGCTCTCGCAGCTTTTTTTGCCCCAAATAGATCATCGATTTCTGAAACAGCGCCGTCTGTTTTTTCTCCCGCGTCAGATAATAGCACCATCCATAGTAATCAAGTCCAAACCGCGAACTTTTCAAGCTTGTATCTATGAGTTTGGTCGTCAGCAGATGGATAAATGGATGCCCCTCTTTCATCAGATTCACGACTCTGACATGCTCGATCCCTTGGCTGAGAAATTGTTGATACAGCGCCTTGGACGCCTGAAGATGCCCGTTGCCGTAGCTGGCTGTAAGAATCAATATACGCGGGTTCGCATTCATCACTGGGATTCCACCTTTCATCGCATAGGTATATCGGTCCAAGCAGCAAGGGCCAGCGGAAAATTCAGCTCCACGCAGCTCCCTTTGCCTTCCTCACTTTCTATGGCAATCGTCCCCTGATAGTGCTGTACGAGCTGTTTGGCGATTGCGAGACCTAGTCCAGTGCCGCCGATTTGTTGATTGCGCGCTTTATCCACCCTGTAGAACCGGTCGAAAATATGCGGCAAATCGGCAGCCGGAATGCCGATACCATGATCTCGCACGCGAATTTGAACCGTTCTTTTCAAGCGAACGCCTTCGATCTCAATCGTTTTCCGGCTGATGGAATATTTCACAGCATTATCCAGTACAATCATCAGAATCTGTTCCAGGTGCATCGGACTGACAAGCAGTTGGACATCTTCAACCGTGGACAGATGATCGATAAATTGAAAGTCCGGATTCAGAATCTCGAAGCGCTTCACCGTCTCGCGAACGGAAGGCACCGCCAGAATCGGTTCAGCGACGACGGGATATTGATCCGATTCCGCTTTCGTTAGGGTTAACAGCTCCTGGACGAGCTTTTTCAAACGTCTGACCTCGTAAAGCGAAGCTTCCAGCGATTCATCCAGGACAGCCGGGTCCGACTTGCCCCATCGATTGAGCAGCGAGAGATGCCCCTCCAGAATCGTGATCGGCGTTCGCAATTCGTGGGAAGCATCCTCGACAAACTGCTTTTGCTGCTTGAACGAAATTTCAAGCTGCCCCATCAAATCGTTGAACATCATCGCGAGTCCCGACAGTTCATCCCCATTTTGAATATTGTCGACCCGCTCGGTCAGCCCTTTCTTCTTCACGCTGCGGATCGTGGACGCCAGTGCCCGAATCGGACGCATGAACGTCCTGGCAATAGCCAGCCCGCTGAGCACGCTGATAAAGACGGCGAGAACGCCCCCAATCAGCATGACCCAGAGCAGCCGCTCGCTGAAATGATCGAACGTTTCCAGGTTGCTGCCGAGCTCCAACGTGCCATGGAAACTGGCTGTGTTCAGCGGACTCCGATAGACAAGCAAATGAAAATCGTGAAACGTCGTGTCATATAGCTGAGGGGCATCCGCTCGCCGCGGCGCCACCCATTCCGGATTAAAATGATTGGCGATCGTCAGCAGCGTTTTGCCGTTCTCGTCAAGAATGCGCGTGAATTGATTTTTGCCGGTTAGCTTCTCAATAAAAGTGCGGCTATCTGGCAGTTGAAGATCGCTCGCAGACTTATTTTGAAGAAAATCCTGGAGCTGCATCATCCCCACTTGAATCTTGTCCTCTTCCTGCTTCATCATCAACTGCTTGAGCACATGATACTGCGCAAAATTGTAAGTAGCGAACAATAGGAAAATCAAAAGTGCCGCCCCTAGCATTAGTTTCCATTTAATTGGAAGTTGTCTGATCCATGTCAGCATCCTTTTCTTCATCGCATCGCATAGCCAATGCCGCGAACCGTCTGGATGCAGCTCGCCTCACCGGGCACATCCAGTTTATTGCGTAAGTAGCGGACATAGACGTCCACAACATTCGTTTCAACGATGGAATCGAAGCCCCAGACTTGATCCAGCAGCATATCGCGTGTGAGTACCAGATGATGATTTTGCATAAACATCACGAGCAGATCGAACTCCCTTTTCGTCAAATCGACAAGCTCCTCTCCCCGGTAAACGAGCCTGGCATCCAAGTCGACTCTGATATGCCCAAAAGCAAGCTGCGCATGCCCCGCATCGTTTTCCAGCTCGATGCGCCTGAATACCGCTCGAATGCGCGCGAGCAGCTCTTCAATCGCAAACGGCTTCGGGATGTAATCATCCGCCCCGCTATCCAAACCGGACACGCGATCAGTCACGTTATCCCTGGCCGTGAGCATAACAATCGGCGTCTTCTTGACCGCCCGAATCCGTTTGCACACCTCGAGCCCGTTCAGCTCCGGCAGCATAATATCGAGCAGGATGAGATCCCAGTCCTCTTGCAGCGCGAGCGTCAGGCCGGACTTGCCGTCATAAGCGGCCTTCACGGCAAAAGCTTCATGCTCCAATTCAAGTTGAATGAAGCGAACCAAGTTCTTCTCATCTTCAATGAGCAGTATGCGTTTCATTCTATCTCCTTTCCGATCACTGATCAGGATCGCTCGGCAGGATTTCTTTTACAAAAAGGCATGAATAAGAAAAAGTGCTGTAAAAACCAGACCGGACCGCATATGCCATCTACGATCCAACTTGCGGTAGCGGAGTATGCCCGCGATAGGGACAGGCAGCAAAGAGACAGCAGCCAGAAGGCCGGTTATATTTGAAAAATCCCATTTCATTCCGTATAAGATCGCCGCGGTTATATGCAGAAAAATAACGCCTATCGCAAGAACAGCAATGGGTGTATGCAGTTTTCGAAGCCACCGCGTAACGATCCCCACTCCTTTATTCATGCCGCTCCATCGTTTGGCGTATCCTCGCTGCAATATCGTCTTTCCTATATAATAGCCGATTACGACGAACAACAAAATTCTGGCCTGTGATCCATAATTTTTCAACACCGATTTAAAATGGCGATCTTGCCACGATACAGATGGGTCGTGAAAGATCGTCCACGCGCCATAACCAATTAACAGTAAGGTCAGGATGAGACTCAGCCATACCCATTTTCGCTCTTTCTCCCATAGTTGCAACGGACACACCTCATTCTGCACTTGTTCTTGTTGACGAAGTTCTTACTATTAGCAGTTTACCCGATGAACATGAGAAGTCCATGAGAAACGAGCAGATTTACAAAAAAATAAAAACCGCTTTCCTGTAGGAAAACGGTTCTCTGAAGTGTAGCAGTGTTAAACGGCGATGTCTGCGACGATCTCCTCTTCCAGCGATAAGCGGATCTGATCCCAGAACACACGCAATTGAAACTCATTGTATAAGTATTGCACGATCGCCTCGAACATATTGGACTGGGTCAAAATTTGACTGCGGCTTTGGGCATGAACTTCTGCGGAGAAACCGAGATCCTCGTCCCACATCAATTCAACATCCACGTCCGTCGGCTTCAGCCCTTTTCGCTGCGCCATATGAAGGCACAGCGCGTTCACGATGTCCTGCTCCGATAAACGCATCGTTAGTTCCACTCCTGATTATGCTTCGGTTTGCGCTTCTGCTTAAAGTACGCCACAATGCGCATAATGAGCATGATAATCACAATAATCGCCAGAACATTGACCATCAGTCCCAGGATGTTGCCCAGGAAGCCCATGCCCCCGAACAGACCGCCGAACAGCATGCCGGCGATACCGCCGATCAGGAGACCTTTCATCAAACCGCCGCTGAAAAATCCTGGCTTCTTCGTCGCTGTTGTCGCCCCTGTGGTTGTCTTCGTCGCGGTATTCGTGTTAGTCTCGGTTTTCGTCGTGTTGCTTGTCGTTGCTTTCTGCTGATTGCTTGGCGTGTAGCTCTTCTTAGGCGCTTTGTACGACGTTTTCGCGGAAACGATCGTCGGCACCGTTACCGAGAACACCAGCATACTTGCCATGATGAGCGTAATTACTTTCTTCAGCATTGTGTCTGAACCCTCCAGGTATGAGAATTGATTGAAAGTCTTGTCACTTTCATCCCATTCTATACGCCTGGCGAAAAATTTGGTTTCAAGGTTTGTCCGATTTGTAAAAAGTAAAATGAAACGTAGACCCTCGCTCGCCGCTTTGGATCTTGATTTCGGCGTCATGACGCCTAGCAATGTCGAAGCAGATCGACAGTCCCAGGCCTGTTCCGTTCTCTTTCGTCGTCAAAAACGGTGTCCCCAACTGTTCAAGAATGTGCGGAGGAATCCCCTTTCCTTCATCTTTTACAGAAAAACCAAGCTGCGCTCCACGCTCAAACAAGGCAATCGTCACGCATGCGCCTTTCTCCGAAGCTTCCAAGCTGTTTCTCACCAGATTGATCAAGACTTGTTGAATTTCATTCGCATTGAAGCTCAGCCGAGACACTTGGGATGGGATAAACTTGATTCGCTTCCCCATCATCAGTGCATCCGCTTCCAAAATGGGCATGACCGCTTGAAACGTAGCCAGCAAATCCTGCTCTTCGCCTTCGTGCGGGTTGTGATGCTTGGCCAGCGACAAAAAATTGCCGATAATCTCATTCGCCCGATCCAGTTCACCGATGATGAGGTCATAATAGTTATGGTGGTTTGGCGATTTGCTCTGCTGCATCAACTGCAGGAAGCCCCGCACAGTCGTGATCGGATTGCGGACCTCATGACTGATGCTTGCCGCCATTTGGGCGACAAGACTAAGCCGATCGAGCCGTGCTATTTCGTTGCGCAGCTGGGCGTACTCTTCCACCTTTTCATCTATAATCTTCTCTAAAATAGTTTTGTCCGTACGCACTTGTCGTTCCCTCAGGACATACTTGGTAATATCCTCAGAAGCTGCGACGACACCGCATACGTCACCCCTTTGATTACGAATCGGACTTGCATTCCAGACGGAAATCAACCGATGGTCGTCTTCCCATACAAATTCCAACACTTCCTCGCGTACTTCTACCTGCTGGGATCCGGAGCGTTGCATCGGCATCTCTTCTGGCTCGAGCTCGATGCCTTCCCGATACACTTTCACGTTCGGAGGCTCGCTAGCCGAATGCGAGAAATTGCCGCCCGAAGATATGCGCAGCATCGATGAAGCTTTGGCGTTGTGAAAGATCTTCGTACAATATGGGTCAGTGGCCAATGAAACGCCGCCCGGAGATTTTTCGAAAATCGACCAGTATTCGTTCGGGATTTGATTGCCGGTTTCAAATAGCATAAGATTCCTTCCCAAAAAGCGATGAGCCGATCCTTGCTCGCTCTTTTTCTCTATTTATAAAATTCGTATGACAACTAATTATTCGATTTCCGTCTGGAAATACCTTCAATGCCTTGTAAATACGCCTGACTCTTGCAGAATGCAGAAAAAAGCCGCATGTCAGCGGCTTTTCACTTACGTTTCAGGATAAGGAAACAAATCGATGATGCGCTGCGTCTGCCCATTGCTGTTCGTAAAGACGACATGCTCGCGCGTCAACCTCCGCGGACTTCCCAGTCCGCATGCCGCCGCCAGAGAGAACAGCCCTTCTCTCAGCTGCAAAATATAGTTCATCACCCGCCACTGTTTCTCCTCCGGAGCCAATGCCGCCTGATACTTGGCGTCCGTCGTGGTGATGCCTGTCGGGCATTTGCCGGTATGGCACTGCAACGCCATAATACAGCCGTTCGCCATCATGAAGCCGCGGGCGGAGTTGACGCAATCGGCTCCAAGCGCCAGCGCGATCGCCACCTTATCCGGCGTGATCAGTTTCCCGGAAGCGAAAATTTTCATTTTCTCGCGAACGCCGTATTTGCGAGCCGTATCGTCCAAAATGATTAAGGCTGCGTAGAGCGGCAGGCCCATGCCATCGGCCATCGCCTTAAAGGTCGCGCCTGAACCGCCCTCCGAACCGTCAACTGTGATGAAATCCGGTACGATGTCGAGATCCACCATCGCCTGGAACAAGGGCTCTAACCGCTTGGGATCGCCGACGACGATTTTCACGCCCACCGGCTTCCCGCCTTCCTCCTGCAGCATGCGGATGAAGCGAAGCGCTTCCTCGGGATTCGTCAGAAATTCGAACCGGTTGGGCGAGTTGACCGTTTTGCCGATCGGCACAAGCCGGGTCGCCGCCACCTTCTCCGTCACCTTTGAGCCTTCCAAATGGCCGCCGCGAATTTTGGCGCCCTGATGAAATTTGAGCTCGAACGCTTTAATGTTCGGAATCAGCGCCTTAGCGCGAAACGCTTCGATCGAGAACTGCCCGATGTCATCCCGGAAGCCAAACAGTCCTGGCCCGATTTGGGAAACAATATCGGCGCCAGTCGCCAAATGCTCCTCCGCGACACCGCCTTCGCCGGTGTTGATCCACGAACCGCCCGCCATTCTGGCTCCGTGCCCGGTCGATTGAATGTAGTTCTCGCCAACGGCGCCGAACGATGTGGCCGAAGCGCCGAACATGCCTTTCAGCCGCCAAGGATGCTTGCACGCCTCCCCAACGATGATCGCATCCTCGTCCAGCAGCAGCCAAGGTTTGACCTGGTCATCGATGAATTTTTCCTGTCGGGTAAAAAGCCCCTCGTCCGTAATGACGTATTTTTTCCCTGCCAGCATGGAGGCGTTATCTACGCGGAGCTCGCTCGTTAACTTGGGGAACATGCTGTTCGACAAGTAAAACCCCGGCTTTTCATAGTCACGTCTCCCTCCAAACGAGATCAGATCCGTCCGATACTTGGCCGCATACACGAGCCCCACAAAATCCGCCCGCGAGAACGGCCTACCTTCCGTATCATGATCGAACCAGTACTGGCGGAACTCCGGCCCCAACTTCTCCAGCAAGTAGCGCACCCACCCGAGAAACGGGTGAGAACGGATAATCGAATGTTTCGGCTGTTTGGACAGCACATACATATATCCGAAAAAAACGAGCGGCGGAAGAACGACAATGACAAGCAGAACGGTTAATAACAGAGTAAGCACACTGGTTTACCTCCTAAGCGACAATGAAAATACACTGTAGTGATCTTCTTATTATACGCCTTGAAGCAAATTTTGGAAAAGAATGTGGGAAGGCACCTCCTTATGCTCTCGGCTATCCACCCGCTCTTCTGGAGGGTTCGAGCCATTGTTTGAAAGTAAAAAAGCTTGCACCGTCTTCTAAGACGGTACAAGCTTTTAATGCTGGCCCCCGTTTACGGCAGCGCCAGTTTACCCATGATCGTCGGCCGGTCGGCCCCGGTGGCCGATGGCAGGTTGTTCGGCACGCCGTGTATCCAGTCGTTGCCGAGCAACGCGAACAGGATTGCTTCCTTTGCGTCGCCGGAAATGCCGAACGCATCGGACGTAGTGATCGCCTGCTGCGGCAGCAGCGCCTGCAGCATGGCGAGCAGCGTGCGGTTGCGCGCGCCGCCGCCGCTCACGATCACTTCCGCGATCTCCATCCGCGGAAGGATGAAAGCCTCATACGCGCGCGCAATCGAATGCGCGGTGAACGCCGTGGCTGTCGCGACGATGTCGTCGGGCGACAGGCCTTGCGCCTGCACGCTTGCGAGCCACACCAGCGTGTAGGCTTTGCCGAACAGCTCCCGCCCCGTGGTCTTGGGCGGGAGCTGGGCGAAGTACGGATGTGCGAGCATCTGCTCAAGCACATTCGCCTGCACCTCACCGCGCGCCGCCCATGCGCCGTCGGCATCGTACGCGAGCTGTCCACCGGACAGCTCGTGCACGACTTGATCAAGGACCATGTTCCCTGGTCCGGTGTCAAAAGCAATCAGTTCGGCGTCTTCCACGCGAGCTGTATCGCCCATGGCCGGGATCGCGGTGCAGTTGCCGATCCCGCCGATGTTTTGCAGGATGCGGCCCTTCACCGCATCCCGGAACAAGATCAGGTCGCCGTAAGGAGCAAGCGGCGCCCCCTGCCCGCCGACCGCCATATCGGCGGTTCGGAAATCGCCGACAACGGGGCGGCCCGTCCGTTTGGCAAGCACGGACAAATCGCCGATCTGCAGCGTCGATTTCGGCAAGTACGCATGCGCGGCATCCGCGACCGGGATATGCCACACGGTTTGCCCATGCGAGGAGATCAGATCGATCTCCTCCATCTTCATCCCGGCGAGCTTCGCCGTCCGCAGGACCGCCTCGGCAAACTTCTCCGCCATGACGACGTTCATGCCGCACACCTGCGCGACGTCCGAATGCTCGACGGAGCACAGCGCCTTCAACTTCTCTCGCAGCTCCTCGTCGTAGGAGAAGCTTTCAAAATGCAAAGGCTGCACCTTCGCATTCATGCCGCAGCCGTCAATGCGCACGATGGCGACATCGATGCCGTCGAGTGAGGTGCCGGACATGAGGCCGGCGACAACCAAACTTTTTTGCTCCAACAGTTGATGAAGCATTACGCATTCCCCTCCCAGCGCCAGCCGGCTGGATATGCGTCGCTTAAGGTCACCGGTAGCCGGCCCTTCATTGGCAGCTCACCGAGCAGGCAGCGAGCCGTGCTTTGCAGCGCAAGCGGCCGGCTCTCGTAGGCCGCGACGAACGTCGACGCGTCCGCAGGCAGCTCAAGCAGGTCGTACGGCACGCGCAGCGCGACGACGACGAGCGGCTTGCCGAGCGCTTGCAGGGCGCGCAGCAGCTCGCCTTGCGGCGCATGGAACCTTGCGTTGTACGTCCCGATAACGATCTGCGCCACATCCGCGGCGGCGGCTTCCGCCAATACCGCCGTGTGCTCATCCGCGACCGCGGCCAGCGGCAGCACGCGGTCGACAACCTCGAGGCCGTGCGCTACCAGCACCGCGCCCAGGCTCGACGCGGCGTACGCTTCGTCGACGCCGGACGATACGGCCGCCGCGACGGTGATCGCGAGCGTCCGTGCGCGTCTCAGCGGAAGCAACCCCTGCTCGTCCTTGACGAGCGTAATGGAAGCTTCGCTGAGACGCTGGGCGACCGCGTGATGCGCTTCGGTCGCCACAGACTCGGACGCAGCGCTCGCTGGCTGCGCCCCCACCAAGCCGCGGCGCGTCTTCAGCGCCAACAGCCGCGCCACCGACGCATCGAGGCGAGCTTCGCTGATGCGCCCGTCCCTTACCGCCTGCTCGATCGCGTCGATCGCGCCGAGCTGCAAATCCATGCGGTGGCTGATCAGGACCAGGTCAGCCCCGGCTTCGATCGCCATGACGCTCGCGGCGACCGTGCCGTAATGGACGGCGATGGCGTTCATTTCCATGCAATCCGTCATGATCACGCCGTCGTAACCGAGCTCTTCCCGCAGCAAGCCGGTGAGCACCGCTTTCGACAGCGTCGCCGGACGCTTCTCCGGCTCAAACGCCGGAAAATAAATATGCGACGACATGATCGCATCAACGCCATGTTCGATCGCTTTGACGAATGGGACTAGCTCGAGCGAACGAATCCGCGCCTGGTCGTGCGCAATTGTCGGCAAATCCAGATGCGAGTCTACGCTTGTATCGCCATGCCCCGGAAAATGCTTCGCCGTCGCGACGACGTTCGCATCCTGATACCCTTGCACCGCGCGCACGCCGAAATCTGCGACAAGTTCCGCCGATTCTCCGAACGAACGGACACCGATGACGGGATTCTGCGAATTATTATTCACATCCAGCACTGGTGCAAAGTTCAGATTGATGCCCAGCGCCCGCAGCTCTCGGCCCGAGATGTAAGCCGACGCATAGGCAGCTTCATGGTTCAGCTCTTGATCGCCTTCCTGTTCACCCAGCGCGCCCGCGGCTAGCGCCATCTGCCCTGGCATCAAAGCGACGCCTTCGGTAATCCTCGCGACCATGCCGCCTTCTTGATCGATCGATACCCAAAGCGGCCACGTGTCCGACGCTGCTGCCAGCTGCTGCACCTCGTTCGACAGCGCAGCGACTTGCTCGGTCGTCTCCACATTGCGCGCAAAATAAATGACGCCGCCCACATGGTGCTCTTGAATGAGCTCCTTCACACGATCCGTAGACGCCGTGCCTTCAAAGCCGCAGAGCAGCATTTGACCGATTTTTTCCCGGAGCGTCATTTCTTCTAGTTTTTTCATGCCGTATAGCTCCCCTTTCCACTCGTTATGCTTGCGCGGCTTCCAGCCGGTTAAGCGCCATCCGGACAGCGCCGCTGGCCGCATCTTTTTTCGCTTCGATACAAGAAAGCTCAGGATACCGTTCCTTCAAAATCTCGGCAAAAGCCCGGCGAATATCCCCATTATTGATCAGCACGCTGCCAGCCATTGCCAAGCTTCCCGTTTGCATGGACAGCTTCTCGATCACCGGCACAGCCATGGACGCGAGTGCCGCCGCATGTTTGGCCGCAATCGCCCGCGCAGCCGAATCTCCCAACTCACATGCTTTACTCAAAATCGGGGCAAGCGCCGCAATATCCTTTTTATTCGTGGACTTGCTATAGACGAAACCGACAATCTCTTGAACGGTGGCGAGCCCAAGCTGCTCGTACACCATGCCGGAGATGACCGTTTCCGGAATTCGTCCGTCATGAGCCTGGACCGTCGCAGACAGCAGATCGCGTCCGATGGCATACCCGCTGCCCTCATCGTCGATGAGGTGTCCGTAGCCGCCGGAGCGCACCGATTCGCCCGCTTTATTTTTACCGAAACAGATCGACCCTGTTCCTGCAATCACAATGATCCCGACTTCGCTGTCATGCGCCCCGCAAAGCGCGGTTTCCTGATCGCCGGTAATGAGCAGCCCGCCTTCATACCCGCAAGCTCTAGCATTCGCTTCCAAGCGCGCGCTGACGGTAGGATTGCTGACCCCCGCTGCGCCAATCACAACCTGTTTGCAATTGTCCAGCCCGCCGCATACTTCCGCAATCCCGGAGAAAATATCCTGAAAGCTGCGCCTAATGCTTTCCTCATCCTGCCCATTGTAATTAATGGCTCCGGAGATAAATGTGTGGACGAGCAGTCCGTTCTCATCCGCAATTTTCACAGCCGTTTTCGTGCCTCCGCCATCCAATCCCGCTACAAATCGTTTCACGCTACCCCCTCTTTCCTGCCCTCGTCTTACTTATATAAATGATACGCTGCCTTCATCGTCGCAAACGCCGTGCTCTCCGCTTGAAACTTCTCCAACAGCTCCGCCAGGCCAACTTCTTCATTGCGATACACATTGTCACCGCACAGCAAATCGATGAACGGCCGTGAACCTTCCCTGAGTGGCGGCAGGAATTCAAACGCCTCATAGTTGTTCTTGATCGTATACAACAGTGTCACGCCCGTTTCAAACGGCCGAACCGCCTGCTTGTCAAGAACGTGAATCTGAACGCCGCTGCAATTTTCAGCGAGATGCTTCGACGTCGTCGGTTTAAAATGAACCGGTCGGAACCAGACGCCTGGCAGTTTCTTCGTGTTCATCTCATCAGCCAGCCGTTGTCCGTCGATGTACGGTGCGCCAATCGCTTCAAACGGCACCGTCGTGCCGCGCCCTTCCGACATGTTCGTGCCTTCAAACACGCACGTCCCCGGATACATAAGCGCTGTTTCATATCTTGGCAAGCCCAAAGACGGCATGATCCACTCGCGCCCGGTTTCCGGAAACCGCATGCTGCGGGACCATCCTTCACAAGGCACAATGTGCAGGTCGCAGCCCCACTTCATTTGGTCGTTCGCCATCACAGCCAACTCTCCTGCCGTCAGGCCGTAGCGTACCGCAAGCGGATAGTTGCCGACAAACGATTGAAACCCTTCTTTTAACACATTGCCCTCTACCGTGATGCCGTCCAGCGGATTGACCCGGTCGAGCACGACGAACGGCTTGCCCGCCTTCGCGCAATCTTCAATTGCATAAAGCATCGTATAAATAAACGTATAATACCGTGTGCCGACATCCTGAATATCGTACACAATCATATCCACAGCATCCAGCATTTCAGGTGTGAGCCTTTTGGAATCTTTACGATACAGACTGTATACTGGAACGCCTGTGATCGGGTCCAGATACGTATCAATAAGGGCTCCAGCCGCTTGATCGCCGCGCACGCCGTGCTCTGGCGAGAATAAGGCAGCCAGCTCGAATCGTTCATGCAACACTTGAATCGTAGAGACAAAGTCTTTCGTCAGCCCCGTCGGTGCGGTAATCAGACCGAGCCGCTTTCCTTTAAAAAGATGGGCATAATGTTCGATGCGGTCAATGCCGTTCAGTATCATGTCGGCGCCTCGTTCCTGCGATTTAGTTAATGAAGAAAAACCCCTGCTCGAGCCATCGAATCGGAAAAACGGCTGCGTGCAGAGGCGGTTGGGGCATGTCTGAACACCCGCTCAGGGGCATCTTTCACCNNGCCCTCGGAGCATTCAGACTCACCCTGGCCTATAATTCAGTTTTAAGAACACGCATATTTTCTTCCGGAATCATAAACGTCTGCGCATACTGCTTGCGGGCTTCAATGCCGCGAACGCGCATCAAATGCTTGTAGTACTCCAGGTAAGGGAACGATTTACTGTTGGTGATGAACCAATGCGTTGAGGCCGCTTTGACCCATAGATCAAACGCTTCCTGGTTGAAATCCACGTACACATACGGACGGTAGTCAACAGCATCTTCCCAGTTCTCGGCATAGTACAGACGCTGGGCAAAATGGGCAGGCAGTTCCCGCTCAAACGAAGCGAGTCCGGCAAAAAAGCGAGCATCGTTAACAATGCGGTGCGTCGTCATGTGATCCTTATGCATGGAGTTTTTCCAGTGGGTGATGATCACATTCGGCTTCACTTTGCGGATCACATCGGCCACGCGGAAGCGCAGCTCCGTGCTGTCCTCCAGTTCGCCGTCCGGAATATCGTCGAACACGTACGCTTCACCGCCGAGCATTTCGGCGAACGTATTCGCTTCCCGCACTTTTTGCGCGTGATAGTCCTTCATGTCCTGCCCTGCCGGTACGCCGCGTTCCCCCGCTGTCAAAGCCAGCGTTGCAATGCGGTCTCCTTTCAGCGAGTGGCTGGCAAGTACGCCTCCTGCGGTTAACTCTGCATCCCCTACATGGCCGCCAATGGCCAGAATCGTCATTTGCTGTTCACTCATGGCTGATTAAAACTCCCTTCGCATGACAGAAAATTGTTTTACCGTTGTAAAGCCGGCTTTCTCGTAAATGCGGATCGCAG
Source organism: Paenibacillus oryzisoli (assembly GCF_050467285.1). Taxonomy (GTDB): domain Bacteria; phylum Bacillota; class Bacilli; order Paenibacillales; family NBRC-103111; genus Paenibacillus_E; species Paenibacillus_E oryzisoli_A. The sequence continues at coordinate 404,434 of NZ_JBCMUN010000009.1, forward strand.
GGTTCGTACTGCCCGTATACAGTGACATGTACGGCGTTCCGATCGCTTGAAAAGCCTCGCACAGCTTATAGAATAAGATGCTGCCGAGCCCGTGCCCTTCATGGTCGGGATGCACCCCGATCCCGGCAAAATAGCCTCTGCCGTTCGCCTGTTTGATCACAGGACCGGCAAAACCGACAACCTTGCCATGATGAGCGGCAATGACGACCGGCACGCCGTTAGCGGTTGCGGCACCGATCTCCTTTTGCCATAACGGGTTGTCAAAGCCTTGCAGCATGTCTTGGACACCATGATGTTTCTCAGCATCGAACAACGCTACCGCATAACCTTCCACGGCCGCTTTGCGCTCCTTCGCCACACTCTCTTCGGGCATAACGAAGTTGTCGAGGTTCAAGTACATGGCGCATTCCTTCGCCCGTTCCACATAGCCAGCGCTCAGTAAATGGGCATACAGCCTGCTGTCTACCGGCACGCCCGGCGCATTGTTATGCTCATGCTGCGGCGTGTTCGGAATATACCACGGGAGCATCATCGGGTTGAAGAAAAGCACGTCCCCTTGCTTCTTGCCCAACTCTTGAAAACGTCCCTCTAAAGCTTGAAGCAGATCTGCGTAATTCGCATCGGTTTGATAGCCGTCCGCGAGTACGATGCAAGTGATATACCCCGCTTTGTCCCCAATAGGGAGATCGTCTCCCGAGCAGCCGCAGGCAAAGCCGACGACGTTCGCTTGATCCAGAAGCACGAACGTATTCAATTCATCCCAATGCGCATTGCCCGTGAAAATATGCCCAAAGCTTTCGTCATCAAGCTCCTTGTAGTCGTCTTTCACGGCTTCCTGGTTCCACAAAGCAATAACGCCTTGCGTATACTTGTCATCCCAAGTGACTATCATGCTGCGATCCTCCCCCATGCGCGGCGGCGATCAACCTTTGACCGCACCGACCGTAACGCCTTCCAAGAAGTACTTTTGCAAGCTGAAGAACAGAATGAACATCGGCAAAGCCGAGATTGTCGCTCCGGCCATCATCGGCGCAATAAACGTCGTGTTGGCGAAGCGGAAGTTTTTCAGACCGACTTGGATCGTTTGCATATCCATGGTGTTCGTGACTAGCAACGGCCAGAAGAACGTATTCCAGCTGTCCATGAATGTCAGAATCGCCATGACGGCAAGCACCGTTTTGGACAGCGGCAGAATGATCCGCCAATAAATGGTGAACTGGCTGCAGCCTTCTATTTTGGCACTTTCCATAATTTCATTCGGAATAGAGCTCATGAATTGCTTGGCGAGAAAAATATTATAAACGGTTACGATTCCCGGCATAATCAGCGCCGTGTACGTATTCTGAAGGTCAAATACGTTGACGATGAGAATGTACAAAGGAACCTGTGTCACTTGATACGGAATCATCATGGACACGAGCAGGACGGAGAACAGCACGCCTCTTCCTTTAAAACGGAGCTTGGAGAACGCGAAACCGGCCATACTCGCGAAGATGACGTTGGACACCATCACCGACGTTGCCACAATCAAGGAGTTCAGAAGCCATCTGTAAGAATATTCGCTAAAATCAAAGAAAAACTTGAAAGACGCGAAAGTAAATTTACTGGGCAATATCGAATAAGAAACAGCGCCTGCTTCTACCGGGTCCGCGAAGGACGAAATGACCATGAAGTAAATCGGAAAAACCGTCGCCAGAGCAAAGAGCAGAAGGGCGATAAAAATAATGGTGTTGCGCGACTTGCGTACGCCGGGTTTTCCCGCGTGATTGCTGTAAAGAGCCATGATTGTTTATCCCCCTCTCTTAGTACTCGACGTCTTTGCCGGCATATTTGAATTGAATGACAGAAATGCAAGCGATAATGACAGCAAGAACAAGCGATTGCGCTGCTGCTTTACCGAAATCAAAGAATGTGAAGGCATTGTTGAAGATCAGCAAGCCGACCATCGTTGTCGCGTTGTTCGGGCCGCCGCCAGTCATGAGGTACGCGTTCTGGAATACCTGGAACGAACCAATGACGCCAGTAACGAGCAAGAACAAGGTAGCCGGTTTTAGGGCCGGAACTACGATGTACCACAGTTTTTGAAAAAAGTTCGCGCCGTCCATTTCTGCGGCTTCGTAATACGTATCGTCGATTCCGAGGAGGCCCGCCAAATAAATGATGATGGACGTACCGTGCGAAGACAGCCAAGACATCAGGACAAGCGAGAACATCGCCGTTGAGCTGGAACCGAGCCAGTTTTGATTGCTGAAACCGAAGAAATGAATCAGTTGATTCAGAATTCCGCCTTCCATCGGATCGAAGATCCATAGCCACACGACGGACAAGGCAACGCCTGACGCGACAACCGGCAAATAGTACACGGCTTTAAAGAACGTTTGCGTCGATTTACGGAACGGCAGGATCAGGATCGCGATGGCCATCGAAATACATAAGTTCACGGGAACGGTCAGGATCGTGTATACGACGGTATTTTTCATCGCCTGCCAGAAGAGCGGGTCTTTCAATGTTGCAACATAGTTGTCCAATCCTACATAGGTGGAACCGAGCGGCTTATACTTTTGAAACGAAATAATAAACGCACTGACGACCGGATATGCCGTGAACATCGCAAAAGCAATCAAAGCGACGGCAATGAACGTATACCCCCAGGCGCCGTCCCCTTTGATTTTTTGACGTTTGATCGGTTTAGCGATATTCGTAGCCATCGTGTCCCCTCCAATCTCTAGATACTCCTGTAAAATAGTTCGGATAGCCGCGGCATTCTTCTGCGCGACTATCCGAGCCATGTCATCGGTATAAATTAGTCTTTTACGATACCGTCGGCGCCGAATGCAGCGATCGCAGCTGTTTTCACAGCTTCGTACATCGCTTCAGGCGTTACTTCGCCTGCAATCAGACCTTGGAATTTCGGTACGATTACTTCTGTTTCCAATTTGATGGCTTTCGCAGCCAGGTCTGTCGGAATGTCCGAACGAGCCGGTGTTGCATTTTTCAGCATGTAGTCAACAGCCGCCACGTTTTCTGGGCTTCTATCGATTTTCATGCTTTCCGCCGCTTTCTTCGCGCTTTGCGTAATGTGCGCTGCGAACAAATCGTTGTTTGTTGTCGCTGCAACATTGCCGCTAGCCAAGAAGTAAGCCGCTTTTACCACGTTTGCTTTGTGCTCAGCTGTCGGCTCTTTTTTGCCGCGGAACGTCATGTAGCCGTCAACAACAGTTGCATAGGAAGCTTTCGCGCCTTGGAACGTCGGAGCTGGCAGAACTACGTAGTCCACTGGAATGGAGTCTTTCACAGCGCTTGCGTCTTTTGCAGCCAATTTCGCGTTGTTGGCTTTCGCGGAGTTCTCAAATACCGCCAGACCTTTACCTGTAATCATTGTTTGGCCAGTCAGGAACATGTTCCAACGTTTACCCGCATCAACAGAGCTCAGTTCTTTCGGCATGGAGCCATCGTCGATCAAAGCACGCAGGTCTTTCAAGAGACCCAGGTAGTTTTTGCTAGTGTATGCATATTTGTTATCTTTATCAAACGCATATGGCATGCCGGCATTTTTCGCCATGATGCCCAAGTAGTCAACCGCGGCTACGCCTTTAACAGCGAATACGAAGCCGTAACGCGTTTTTCCGTTTTCCGTGACAACGCCTTTCTTGATCGCTTGACGGAACTCATCGTAGGTCCAGCCGCTCGTTTGAACCTTCTTCCAATCGATACCCGCTTGTTCGAGATACGCTTTGTTGCCGCCAAGTGCATGAACTTCCATGTATGCCGGGAAGCCGTAGAGGCCTTTGCCGTTCTTCATGTAATCAAGCGGCGCTTTGTCGTAGTCCGAGATCATCTCAGGTTTCACAGTATCCGTAATATCCATCAGCAAGCCTTGCTCGATGTATTTCGGAATGGCATCCGATCCGCCGAAAGCGATGTCCGGAGGGCTGCCCGCGTTCACTTGGGTATCCAGCTTCTGCTTCACATCTTCCCAGCTTGCCGGTTCGATTTTCAGCGTCAAATTCGGATACAGCGCGTTGAAGTCTTTCGCCATTTGCTCAAAGTTCTTTTGATAGTTTGGCGAAACCGGCGGCAGCAGCGCCGTGATGGTGTCCTTCGCTTGCGATGCAGCAGCCGTAGCCGCCGCGGAAGCAGCAGGGGAAGCAGATTCTTTTGTATCAGAGGAACTACCGCATGCTGTGAGAGCCATTGTTAATGCAACAACCGATGCTAATACGGGCATTTTTCTTTTCATGAAAAAGTGACCTCCTCATATTTTTCAGCTATTATACTACTCGACTAAAGGAACGAATTGCTCTTTTCAAACTGCCTTCACTTTGCTCGAGGGCGTTTTCCGCTGCCTCCACGTTAAGGCCTGTTTTAATCATCATGATTGCCAGCTTGCAGTTCATTGAAGCCGCTTCCAAATGGGAAATTGCCGTCGCTTCGTCGACGCCGGTTGCCGTTCGGATAATGCGCACGGACCGGTCATACAATTTGATATTGCTCGCTTTCATATCCACCATGAGATTGTTAAACGTCTTGCCAAGCTTCACCATCGTACAGGTCGTCAGCATATTCAGAACCAGCTTCTGTGCTGTCCCCGCTTTCAATCGGGTGGATCCCATGATAACTTCTGGCCCTACAACCGGTGAAATACACACATCACAGAAAGGCTCAAGCTTGGATTGCTTGTTGTTCACAACGCCGACTGTGGCGGCGCCGATCTCTTTCGCCTTTCGAATGGCGCTGATAACGAATTGCGCGCTGCCGCTGGCTGTAATGCCAATGACTGCGTCCTTCTCCGTCACGCCGCACCGCTCAATGAGCGCGATCCCCTCCTCTGCGTTATCTTCAAAGCCTTCGACTGCAAATCGGAGCGCTACGTCCCCGCCTGCGATATGACCTTGAACCAGCATGGCATCCACACCAAAAGTAGGAGGACATTCAGAAGCGTCGAGTACACCGAGTCTGCCAGAAGAACCAGCTCCTACGTAGAACATTCTGCCACCGTTCTTCAGAACCTGATGCAAGATGTCAACCGCTTTAGTGATCTGCGGAATTTCCGCGCCCACTGCTGCGGGAACCAGTGCATCCTGCTCGTTCATCAGACGAAGCATTTGTTCTGTTGTACATTCGTCGATCATCTGCGTTTTCTCGTTGATTTCTTCCGTAGTCAACCCCGACAGATACTCATCCATTGTCGCAACCTCCTATCCTGTTTGTTTCGCTTTCATGAGTTCATACTAACGAAAAATTTCATCTTGGTCAATACTTTTTGAAATTTTATTTTATTTTACAATAAAAGTTTGATTTTTTATTTTATTGTCCAATTATGATGAAATTTGGCGAAAACAAAAAAAGACAACGGCTATAACTATCATAACCATTGTCTTTCATACTTATTTACGATGTTTGGTACTTGCAATAATATCGTGCGTCTTGCTCAAATATTTCTTCACATTCTTATATTCCGCGCTCGCAACACCGGCGAACAGGACGTCAACGACCGTCAGCATAGCGATCCGCGATCCCATCGCGCCGCTGCGAATCGTCAGCTCCGGTGTGGAAATACTAAGCACGATATTCGCTTTCTCCGCCAGTTCGCTTTTGTTATATTTCGTAATCGCGATGACGGTCGCGCCGTTTTTCTTCACAATCTCCAGCGTATCCAAAATCTCGGACGTGCTGCCGGAATTGGAAATAAAAATCGCAACATCCTTCTTGTCCATCAACGTTGCAGCCGTCAGCTGGCTGTGGCCGTCCGTATACGTATGGCACATTTTGTTGATCCGTGAAAACTTTTGCTCCGCGTCAATGCCGACAAGCCCGGAAGCCCCGATTCCGAAGAAAACGATCCGGTTGCACTCTCTCAGCACTTTGACCGCACGGGCGATCTCGTTTTTATCGATGACGCTCAGCGTATCCTCAATGGATTTGCTGTTATTGTGGAAAATATTCGAAATAATAATCGGCAGATCGTCCCCGGGCTGAATGTCCGTATACTGATCCTTCTGATCTTCGTCCATCGAGCCGACCGAGGCCGAAATGCTGACGATAAAGTTCCGGTATCCCTTGTATCCCATCGTTTTGCAAAAACGCAGCACGGAGGCGTCGCTCGTCTTGGTCAATTGCGCCAGACTCTTGATCGACAAATGCGGGATATCCGCGACATTGTCCAAAATATAATCGGCCACCAGCTTCTCGACCGGCGTCAGGCTGTCTCGCATGTCCCGAATTTTAATCAATATATTGTCATGAATTGACATCGCTCTTCCCTGCCCGGTTTCAAATTTTCTGATAAAATTACTATCATCATACGAAGATTTGTTTCAAATTACAAGAACCTTCGTGTCATCCTTTCTTATCCAATTCGTCTTAAACGGGAATTTTATTGCAAAAATCACAATTCTATGTGAAATAAAATTTCAGCCAAAAAGCCGCGGCACAAAAAGCCCTCGCAGTCTTGGCGACCGGGAGAGCGGGCTGAGTGAGGCTGCCGGGGATGGGGATGGGGCGCTGAGAGGTCTATTTGGTTGGCGGTCATCCAAACCTGCAAATAAGCAGGAATTTGCATCCATCCTTGGCTGTTTTTAAGAAATTCCTGCGATTCGGCAGGCTTTTGTGGGCGAGCATCCTCTTTTGGAGCGAGTTCGGCAGAAAAACCTGCCTTTTCGCAGGAATCATGCTGAAAACGGCATTTTTGCGAGAAATGCCTGCTTAATTGCAGGAATCGAGCCTCCCAACGTGGCTGATGCTGGGTCAGCAACCATTTCTCTCAGCATTTGCACACCATCAGCACATTGCCGTCCGGATCTTTGAAATTAAACCAGTGCTGATGTTCAATCGGTGTGATGAGATTCACTTGCTTCTCTTTCATGAAAGCGTACGCGGCTCCAATGTCGGTCGTATTTAAATGAAACGCAGGCACCCGAAACACGCGGTCTTCCGCATAGATCTTGCTGTCCAGCACAAGGCCCGTCCCCTTCATCGGGAGCACGTAGAGATGCCCGAACAGAATCTCCCCTTCGACAGGTACACCGAGAATGTCACTGTACCAATCCCGCGAGCGCTCAATGTTACTTACAGGAATGAACACCGTACCGATCTGATTTTGAATGGGATGCATCGAATTTCCTCCACCGTTAAGAGTAATTGTCGATAATTGCGGTTTAAAAGTCTTTGTCAAGTAGTACGATTGAAACAAATTGGCGGTACCAAACAGATTCACAGTTTAAGCAGAGTGACGCCGTAGTCATGAACTAAGTTCATGTCGGAATCCCTTGATATAAGAGCTAGTTGATACTCGATGCTGTCGCAATAATGATGGCATCAGGAGTCTTTAATTTGCGGCCTTTTACCCTTTGTTCCCTACGAATATCTCCGGCAATTCGAGCGATTTTGGAATTCACATCTAAACAGCGACGGGAATTAAACAATTTTACACCACGTAGCTGAAATTCAGATTTCAAGCCACTGTAAACTTCACATTCTGTAATTACAGAAAAGAAAATTGACATTTTATCATTTTTGGCTTGTTCAACAAAATCCATCACAATTTGTTCCTTGGCTAATATTGCAATGGCAATGTTCGTATCGACTAAATATCCCCGAATACTCATTAGTTCCAATCTTCTTCACGCATTTTTTTTACTTCGTCCATAAGCTCTTTCGCCTGCTCTTGCGTTAGGATCCCAGCCGAATCAAGTATGTCGTCAATCGCATAATCATCATCAACTTCGATTGTGTCGTTGTCCAGATCAATAGTTACTTTATTTCGAGTTATATTTAATTTCGACAAGATGGACCGCAGCTCGCTGGCAGTTTCATAATCCATTTTTTTTGAAATAGACATAAAGACCCTCCTCGATATTACATATCCACTAAAGTTTCAGTTAAAATAAGGCTATCATTTTCGCTAGGGAGCGTCAATGTCGGTGAGGCCCACGCAAATAAAAAAATCCTGTTTCCACAGGATTTTTTCTTATTACTTTTTAACCACAGGCACCCAAAATTCGCCATAGCAAGTGCCGTCGCCATTCTCTTTGCGATACGTCGCATTTGGACCGCCGATGTAAGCATAATCCGTAATTTTGGGCAAGACTTCGCCAAAAGCACGGTAAGTCAGCTGATCAAACAAAGTTTCCTTCTCGCCATTTCCTGCGACCACGATGTACTCGCTATCTGGAAACTCGATCATGCGCGTTGCGTCAGCCACGGATTTGCCAGCTTCTACCGCGAAATAATTCCACGGTTTGCCTTGATATACCTCGTTGACTGACCATTCGCGATCGTCTTTTGCGGCGCCTTTGAGCTTATCAAAACGGCCGTCAGCCTTGAGTCCGCCCCAAAACTCAGCTTTTTCCTTTTGTAAGGCTGGAACGTCTTGGAAGTTCGACCGAATAGAAAAACCATAACCTGTCAATGTGAATGACTTTTTGCGTTCTAGTGTGTACGCTGCCATGTGCGCGCTCCTTTAGCCTTCGATTTTTTTTGCACGAAGCCACATTTCGCCGTAGAATTCACCGTTGTCAGCTGCTTTGACGAATGTTGAGTTACCTGGACCAACGTATTTGTAGTCGGTGATTTCTTGAAGCAAGCCGCCGAAAACTTTACCTGTGATTTCATCGGCAAGGCGGTCTTTGTCAGCGCCTGTGCCAGACACGACGATGTAGTCGCCAGCAAGGAAATTGAGGACAAGCGCGCCTTCCACGTCGAGCTCACCCATCACGCCGAAACCGCGCCAAGCCTTGCCTTCGATGACGTAGTTGATTTGATATTCTTGCCCATCAGCAAGCGCGAGAAGTTCAGCAAGCTTGCCGTTTTCAGTGATTTCAGCTTTTTTCGCTGCCGTTTTTGCTGCATTGCCTGCCCAGTCGTTGTAATCTTCCAGTAGAACACCATATGCAGTCATTTTGTAGTTTTCTGAGATGGATTTGATTGTGTAGTTAGACATTTTATTCGCTCCTCTTTGGGTTTGTTTGCTACAAGATTGATTCTATTTGCTATATGTATCAAAAAATGATACCTTTTATTTAAATCCAAAAAAGTAAATTTCCAACTACATTTCACTGCCGAGGAAACAGTAAAATCATGAAAAAAACAGAACGAGTGAACCTGATTATGCGCTATATCAATAACCGCGCTCATTTTACGATAGCCGAGATTCAGGAAGAGTTCAAGATTTCCCGTGCGACGGCGATCCGCGATATTAACGAGATACAAGCGATGGGGTTTCCGCTGACCACCGAGCTTGGGCGCGGTGGCGGCTACTACGTCTTGCAGAATCAATATCTGCCCGCCGTCCGCTTCACGCCCGACGAGCTGAAGGCGATTTTTATCAGCTTCATCGCCTCGAAAAATTCGCAGCTCCCTTACCTGCACAATCGCCGTTCCATCACTGAAAAGCTCATCGGCATCGCGTCTCAAACCCAGCAAGACGAGCTGATCGAGCTGAATGATATCTTACTTTTTGAAGACACCAATCCCGCGAATCCGAATCTTTTGGAGCTTGATGATGCGGCGCCTCCCGAGCTGAACCAGCTGATTTCACTTGCCGTGCGGGATAAGCACCTGCGCTTGACTTATGAGCTGAATCCTGGTTTGTCTCAGATGATGGACGTTTTTTTGCTGCATATTTTCAATTCGAACGCTCGATGGCTGGTTGAAGTTTATCATTTTGATACGGATGAGTTTCGTTATTTGCCAGTTGAGATGCTGCGGGATTCGGCCATTTCTGAAGAGGCGATGAAGTGCTCGGAGCAAGAGATTTTAAACAAAAAACTAATTGGCGCGCGCAGCTCCAATCTGGTTGTGAAGCTTGATGCGACCGGGATTCGACGCTTTAAGCGCCTGCATCCGCCGGGAATTATTTTGTCCTTTACCGGGATGTTTCAGTCGAGCGGGATTTTCAATGTTCAACTGAATGTGGCAGATAGCGAGGAGCTGGCGTATTATGCCGATTGGCTTTTGTTTTTGGGGAAAGGAGTGGAGTTTGGACGGATTCCTGATGAGCTGCGCGTCATTTTGGAAGAGCGTCTAGGAAGATCGCTTTAGCTAACCTTCGGTCATCCCTCCTTTCTATAGAAGCTATTGATCTTTACGATGAGAAAACCGCCTCGTTGAAGAGGCGGTTTTCTGAGCTTTTATTTTTTGCCGAGTTGTTCCGCCAAACCGACTAGAATTCCTTCATGTCCACGAATGTAACAGAGTCGATACGAGTCCATGTACTGAACCACTTCGCCAACGAGCTCAGCACCGTGCTTAGTCGTGAGTCTGGCTACCAATTCGTTAATGTCTTCAACGGCGAACATGACGCGCAGATAACCGAGGGCATTTACAGGAGCAGTTCGGTGATCTGCTATCGTCGGCGGGGTGAGAAATCTCGAAAGTTCAAGTCGGCTGTGGCCATCTGGGGTAACCATCATAGCAATCTCTACACACTGTGATCCCAGCCCGGTTACACGACCAGCCCATTCACCTTCGACAGTAGCTCGTCCTTCGAGCTTCAAGCCAATCTCCTCGAAGAAAGCAATTGCGCCCTCAAGGGACTCTACAACGATGCCAACATTGTCCATTCTCAGTAATTTGTTATTTTCCATATTTTTGTCTCCTTATGTATACAAATTTTTTGTTTAAATGCTTGTACAATTCGATCATCGCTAATCAGAAAGCCCTTCCACTCAATCTTCATTCCGCCAGCTCCCGCTCCTTGTCCGCCACTTTCTTCCATAAGGCACGAAGTTCGTCACTGAAAGCCCCGAGCACAATCATAACCGTCCCCAAAATGATAAAAACGATGGCTATGTTGGCAGGTCCCGCTCCGCCTATCGCTTCCAGAGCTGTGCCGTATCGCCCTGGCGGTGTATCCCAGCCTCCCAGTTTGGCGGCAATGACCCCAGCAGGAATGCGAATTCCAAGATACAGCAGAATCCCGCTAATCAGAAAAAAGCCGCCTGCCACAATCTTTTTCATCCCATATCCACGCTCCTTCCATTTCCCTTCCATCTTATCACTCTTCCAAAATATTGAAAACAAAAAAGAAGCCCGCCAACGCCATAAGCGTCGCGAGCTCCCTCCCTTACAATTCCACAATCTTCGTGGCGATATTGTTGCAAAAAAACCGGTCGTGCTCCACGAACACGATGGTCGGCGCATGTTCCAGCAGCAGCTCTTCGATCTGCATGCGCGACAGCACGTCGATGAAGTTGAGCGGCTCATCCCAGATGTGTAAATGCGCCTGCTCGCACAGGCTTTTGGCGATGAGCACCTTCTTCTTCTGGCCGCCGCTGAAGGCGGACATGTCTTTCTCGAACTGCACGCGGGCAAAATCCAGCTTGCGTAAAATCGCCTTGAACAAGCTTTCGTCGATCTCCGCTTCGTGCGCGTAGTCTGTAAGATTGCCCCGCAGCTGCGACGTGTCCTGAGAAACGTACGAGATTTTCAATCGGCTGCCTTTACGCAGGGTGCCTGTGTGGGCGATGTCCTCGCCTAACAACAGCTTCAGGATGCTCGATTTACCGGAGCCGTTTTTTCCAGAAAGGGCAATCCGATCCCCCTGCTCAACCGTAAAACTAACATCGCTGCACACCTGCCGCTCGCCATAGTAGAGGGACACATGATCCAGCGCCGCGAGCTCCCGGGCATGATAGACCAATTGAGCCAGCTTCAGACTCTCAGCAGTCTCGATATTTTTCAGCAAGCCAGACTTCTCATCAATGGCAGCTTGCTGCCGGTGCTCCATCGACTTCGAGCGTTTCATCATTTTCGCGGCTTTGTGGCCGATGTAGCCTTTATCCACTTTGGAGCCCGAGTTACGTGTGCCGTTCTTCGTTTTCTCCACCTCATGCGACCACTGATTCGTGCGCTGCGCCGCTTCGGACAGCCGTTTGATGTCCTTTTTCAGTTTGTCGTTCTCCGCCAGCTCGTAGTTGTCCTGCCGCTCTTTGTTCGCCCACCAATCGGAAAAATTGCCACGCTGAATCTCGATATTCGTTTTGTTAATCGACAGCACATGATCAATGCAGTGATCCAGAAACGCCCGGTCATGCGAAACGAGAATGAAGCCGCTCTTCGATTTCAAATAGTCGCTAACCAGTTCGCGCGCTTCCCTATCCAGATGGTTGGTGGGCTCGTCGATGAGTAAGAACCGGTTATCTTTTAAAAATAAAGCCGCCAGCAGCACCTTCGTCTGCTCCCCCTGCGACAGCGAGTCGAACGGTCGGTACAGCACGTCCTCCGACACGCGCAGCTGCATCAGCTCCCGCATCAGCATCCAATGCTCGTAATCCGGATCAATGTCACTGACGACATCCATCGTGAGCCAATCCGGATGCGCCACGGGGAATGGGAAATAATCAAAGCCGACCTGCGCGGAAATATGACCGCTGTATGGATATTTGCCCAAGAGCAGGTTCAGGAACGTCGTCTTTCCCCTGCCATTGCGGCCTGTAAAGCCAAGCTTCCAATTCGTATCAATCTGGAACGAGACGTTTTCAAAAATATGATCGTAACTGCCCTCATAGGCAAACGTGAGATTCGTAACTTTAATCAATGACATAGGCGTATCCTCCCTGTACAAATAAATAAAAGCCGCAAGAAAGTAGCTTTCTCGCAGCTCAAATAAATACAGCAAATCGACCCGGCCAATCCGGGGATCGAAGAGGATATTTAAATAAGCTGAAGAAGATATGCCGCTTTCTTGCCAGATCAAAATAAAACATGCGAACACATGCTGTTCTCTGTTCTATTTCAGAATCCAATCGCAAGAAATCCTACATATCCATCTTCAGCCTTCTTTCGTAAATCAAATTTAGTTGGATCATACCACAGCTGGAGTCAAAGATCAACCGCCACCATATAATTAATTGTGTATCGGATTACTCGGAATTATTGTATAATGGAGATACTATCACGTCCTAGGAACGGAGGTTATCTCTATGACATCACAACGAAGCCAACTCGATTTATCCTGCGTCGATGATGTCCCGTTGCATCGCGTACGCGGCAACCAGACAGGGATTCTGCTAAGCATCATCGCTACCGTCCTGCTACAGCAGGTGTGGATTTTGCTGATTCCGCTCGCGGTTCAGCTCGTCTCCCGCCAGTATGGCGTCAAATATAACCCGTTTGTGCGGATTTTCGCTTCCATGTTCCCGGTCAGTACGAAAACAGAGAGCCGCGAACTGCTGCGTTTTAACAATTTGTTAGCCATTCTGTTCCTCACAGTGACGTTGGCTGCGCATGCGATCGACTTCACCATCATCTCTTACATCTCGCTCGCGATGCTGACGGTCGCCGTCGTGCTCGCACTCTGCGGCTTCTGCCTCGGATGCTTCATGTACTTTCAATGGAAGCAGTTTATCGCGCTGCGAAAAACAAAAAAACAGCGTCAATCATGACGCTGCTCACCAAGCTGATCCCGCGGGATCAGCTTTTTTCATCCTTCTTTTCCACCTCATCGTCCGAGCATGCGAAGCAAATCACCGTTTTATCCGACTGCACGATCCCGTCAATAAACCCATCACGGCAGTACACCGGCCGCTTGCACTTCTCACACGTTCCCACAAGCTCGATCATCCGCGCCGCACCTCCCGCATTCTTAGCCTTACCCCCATTATAACACGCGTTTACTTCTTCAAACGATACGGCACCGTCGTAATAATCACATTCCGACTGAGCAGCAGATGCGTGCGGATGAAGATGCTAGACTGATTATGCAAAATGTTGTGCCACCCTTTCCGCGGAATAAACTGCGGGATGATGACCGTCACCTGGTAATGCGACTCACTCGCTTTGCGCTGCACGGTGTCGATAAATTTGCTGAGCGGCGTAATGATGCTGCGATACGGCGACAGAAGCGTGACGAGCCGGACATCCGGCTGCCACTTCTGCCATTTTTCCTGAAAGCCCAGCTCCTCTTCCCGCTCAAACGGCACGTAAACGGCGATAATCTGATGCGGTGAGAGCGATTTGGCGTAATTCAGCGAGTATTCTACCACATGTGTGATGCCGGCGACAGGCAAAATGACCACATTGCCCTCAATTGGCGGCACAGGCTCGCACGACGTAATGCGCAGCTGATCCCCGACGGTGTCGTAGTGCTTGCGGATTTTATAAAAAATCCACACCATGCCCGGCAAAAAGATCAGGACTGGCCACACCTGCCCAAACTTGGTGAAAAAGAACATCAGCGACACGATGCAGGAAATCACGGCGCCGGTCGTGTTAATGACGAGTTTGATCACCCAACCGCTGGGCCGTGTGCGGAGCCATTTCATCATCATCCCGGTCTGCGACAACGTGAACGGAATGAACACCCCGACGGCGTAAAGCGGAATCAAATGCTCCGTCTGCCCCTCGAACGCCAGAATGAGAAAAATCGAGAGAATGCCGAGAAAAATGATGCCGTTGGAATAACCCAGTCGGTCGCCGCGGTTCGTGAACATTTTCGGAATAAACTTGTCCTTCGCCAAATTCACAGCGAGCAGCGGAAACGCGGAATAACCGGTATTCGCAGCGAGAATCAAGATCAGCGCAGTCGTGCCCTGGATAAAAAAGTACAGAAAGCCGCGGCCAAAAATCTCCTCTGCAATCTGCGAGACCACCGTCACCTCCGCTTTCGGACTGATCCCGAGTTCGTAGGCGAGATAGACGATGCCCGAAAATAAAATCGCCAGCAGCGTCCCCATGGCAATGAGCGTTCTGGTTGCATTTTGAGGTGCCGGATCCTTGAAGTTCGGGATCGCATTGGAGATCGCCTCGACCCCCGTCAGCGCGGAGCTTCCGGAAGCAAACGCTCGCAGCAGCAGGAATAGGCTGATGCCTGCTACTTCTGTGCCAAGAGGCGCATGCAAATCTGGCGAGAACTGGCCTGTCGCGATTTGATATACACCGACACCGATCAGGATAAACAGCGCCGCGACGAATAAATAGACGGGATACGAAAGAATCGAGGCCGATTCCGTCAAACCTCTTAAATTTAAAATCGTGATAATAATCACGAATATAATGGCAATGCCGACGCTGTAGGCATGCAGGCTTGGAAAAGCTGACGTAATCGCGTCCGTCCCGGCGGACACACTCACGGCAACCGTCAGGATGTAATCCACCAGAAGCGAACCGCCGGCGACGAGTCCCGGGTATTTGCCCAGGTTTTCTTTGGAAACGACATAGGCCCCGCCGCCATGCGGATATGCATATATAATTTGCCGATACGACAGAATGAGTGCAGTTAGGAGAATCAAGACGCCCACGCCGATCGGGATGGAATACCAGAAGGCAACCGTCCCTACCGTGACAAGCACGAGCAAGATTTGTTCTGGGCCATACGCCACGGAGGAAAGCGCATCAGAGGACAGAATGGCGAGCGCTTTGGTTTTATTGATTTTTTGCTCGCCGAGTTCCGCTGACTTGAGCGGTCTTCCAATAAGCATGCGTTTGATCCATGACATAAACGTTCAGCGGCTCCTTCCTTATCTGCCACATTCCTGGCGGGTATGCGGTTATTTTTCCAAGCTGCGTCCACATTTATCCTCGCTGTATCCTTACTTTTACAGAAGAACGGAGGTGTCTTCGCAGTCGGACGTAGCAACTCAGACGCTAACGGTTGTGAGAGAGCCTATTTGACTCAAAATATGCTCTATTCCAATTTAGCGGTTGCCATGGAGCTTATTTGCATCAATCTAGATGAAATCTCGTCGATTTTGCCTAAATAGCCTCTGTCGCAACCGTTACATGTGGAAATGCCTCCATTTTGAGGCATTAGCCGCTGTGGCGACCGTTACAATAGATCAGGCTTGTCCCCCTTCAAAAGACGCCTAAAACCACTTGCAGACCCCCGTCACTTTCGATATGATTAAGCGGAGAACTCTCCGTTTGTCTACCAAAGCAAACAATCCGAATCCGAAGGACGTGAAATGCAGCATGTCGGAATATAGACTGACGCCACCACGCAATGAACGCCGCGATGCGGCGGAGAATCGGCAGCGCATCATCGATGCCGCCCTGCATTTGTTCGACCTGCACGGCGTGGAGCAGGTCTCCATGAATCAGATTGCCACGGAAGCGCAGATCGGCCCTGGCACGCTGTACCGGCGCTATCGAAACAAGAGCGAGCTGTGCCAGGATCTCATCAAAGACAGCGTCGATGTGCTGTTCGACGACATTTATGAAGCGATGGCGGCCAATAAAGAGGAACCGGCCGGTGGACGGCTGCGGCTGCTGCTCGGTTTTTTCCTGCGCTTTCGGGAGAAGAAAGCGCAATTGCTCAAGGGCATCGAGAACGCAGCACCTCCTACCGGAAAGCGCGCATATAGCCCGATCTACCAAGAATTGCACCAACAGCTTGTCCTCTTGTTTGAAGAAATCCACGGCACGCAGCCCGGCAGCGTAAGCAGCGTGTTCAAAGCGGATATGCTGCTGCACGCCTTGGGCAGTGAAGCTTATTTATTTCAGCGCCAGGGTCGCGGCTTATCACCGGAAACGATCCTGGAACAATTATGCTTAACGTTCATCCCCCAAGAGGATTCTAAGCTTTAACTGCCCTCGACCTCACGCGAAAAAAAAGATGACATTTCCTGCGAATCGGCGTATCTTCAAAGCGAAGAGGTTGACCACGGACTGAGGAGTGTACCCCATGACATTTATGAAGAAGTATGTGAAAAAGTACTGGAAGCTGTTTCTGGTTGCCGTACTTTTCGTCTCGTTGGAAGCGCTCGCAGATTTACTCCAGCCAACGATGATGTCCCGTATTCTCGATTACGGCGTCGCCGAGGGCCGTATGGATTACGTCCTGCGAATGGGCGGCATTATGCTGCTCATTACCGCGTTTGGCGCGGTGGCGGCATCCATGCGCAATATTGTGGCGAGCCACGTGTCGCAGCGATTCGGGACAGAGCTTCGAGCGGATTTGTTCGCGCATATGCAATCGCTCTCGTTTAACAACATCGAGCGGTTCGAACGCGCCTCGCTCATTACCCGCCTGACGAACGACGTCACGCAGGTGCAAAATTTTGTGAACGGCTTGATGCGCATTTTCGTCAAAGCCCCGCTGCTCTGTATCGGCAGTCTCATTATGGCGGTTCGGCTCAATGCAAATCTGGCCGTTGTCCTGCTCATCGTCGTCCCGATCGTGCTCGGACTCGTAGCCCTGAACTTGAAGTTCGGCTTCTCCCGTTTCATCCGTGTGCAGAAAGCGCTGGACGGCGTGAACCGGGTCATGCGCGAGTATTTGTCAGGCGTCCGCGTCGTCAAAGCGTTCAATCGCTTCGATCACGAATCGCACAAATTCGCACAGGCGAACACGGAGTACCAAACGACGTCGATATCGGTCACGCGACTGCTTGCCATTTTTAACCCCGCCATTATTCTTACAGTGAATTTCGGGATCGTTGCCGTGCTCTGGCTCGGCGCCTGGCGTGTCAACCAGCACCAGATGCAGGTCGGCCATATCGTTGCGTTCGTTAACTATATGACGCAAATTTTGTTTGCGCTCATGACGATTTCCATGGTATTCAACATGTTCGTGCGCGCGAAAGCGTCGGCCAACCGGATTGGAGAAGTGTTTGGCGAATCGAGCACCCTAACGTGGAACTCGGAGGCAGCCTTGCCGGAGAGCTCGCCGAAAGGCCGCATTGATTTTGAAAATGTCACATTTACTTACGAAGGCGCTGGGGGCGACCCTGTTTTGAAGAACGTGACGTTCTCCTGCCTCCCCGGCGAAACCGTTGGCATCATCGGCTCTACCGGCGCAGGCAAGAGCACGCTCATCTCCCTCGTCCCCCGCTTCTACGACACCGTCTCCGGAACGGTGAAGGTGGACGGTGTCGATGTGAAAGAGCTCGACCCCGCGCTGCTCCGCGAACGAATCGGCATCGTACCGCAGAAGACGATCCTATTCAGTGGCACGATTAGCGACAACCTGCGGTATGGCCTCGCATCGGCTTCGCAAGAGGAGATTGAGCAGGCGGCTGTTATGGCGGAAGCGCACCCTTTTATCGCGACATTTCCAGAAGGTTATGCGACCCGGCTGGGGCAAAAAGGCGTCAACCTCTCCGGCGGCCAAAAGCAGCGGCTGTCCATCGCCCGCGCACTGATTCGCAGACCCGATATTCTAATCCTCGATGACTGCACAAGTGCCTTGGATACAGCGACGGAGTCCCGCATCAAGGAATCGCTTAAGCAGTACGCGCAGAGTGTCACGTGCCTGATGATCGCACAGCGCATTTCGTCAGTGATGGATGCGGATAAAATTATCGTGCTCGACGACGGCGAAGTCGTCGGCGTCGGCACGCATGACACGTTAATGGCTTCCTGCCGCGTCTATGTTGAAATCTTCCAATCCCAGTTCGGAAAGGAGCTGATGCCTCATGTCCAAGGGGAATGACACCGCCGGCCAGAAGCCTGACGTTCCTATGCTGAACGGCCCCATCGGCCGTGGCGGACGGGCTCCGGTCGTCAAACCGAAAAATTTCAAAGGCACGTTAAGACGGCTCTGGTCGTATCTCGGCACTGAGCGCAAGTGGCTCACGATCGTCTTTATTTTCATCCTGGCTGACGCGCTGCTGACACTGAGCGGACCGTATCTGATCGGCGTTGCTGTCGATGCGATGGCGAACGGAACGGTTGACTACAACGTGCTGAACGTGACGATCCTCGCGTTAATCGGCACCTATGTCGGCGATGCCGGGCTGACCTTCCTGCAAAACTGGGTCATGGCGGGCCTCGCACAACGTGTCGTCATGCGGATGCGGCAGACGATGTTTGCCAAGCTGCAGAAGCTGCCGCTTGCTTACTTCGACAGCCGTTCGCACGGGGATGTCATGAGCCGACTCTCGAACGACATCGACAATGTAAGCAACACGATCTCGCAAGCGACAACCCAGCTCATGACCGGCTCGATCGCCATTATCGGCTCCCTGGTCATGATGCTGGTGCTCAGCCCCCTGCTCACGCTGGCAAGCCTCATCACCGTGCCGCTCGTTTTCGTGCTGGCACGGACGATTACAAAGCGAACCGGCAAGCTGTTCAAAGAGCAGCAGGCGCAGCTTGGCAAGCTAAATGGACATATTGAGGAGACGGTAACGGGACTTCTCGTCGTCAAAGCGTTCAACCGTGAGCAGCAGGCGATTCGCGAATTCAATGATGTGAATGGCCGGCTGTTCGAAGTTGGCTTGAAAGCGCAAATTTGGTCGGGCTTTCTCATGCCGCTGCTCAGCGTGATCAATAACATCGGCTTTGCGGCCGTTGCTGTGGTCGGCGGCGTGCTCGCCGTCCAAGGGCATATCACCGTCGGCGTCATCGCCAGCTTCCTGAGCTACTCGCGCCAGTTCGTGCGGCCTCTGAATGATATTGCGAACACGTATAACGTGCTGCAATCCGGCGTCGCCGGTGCCGAACGCGCGTTCGAGGTGCTCGACGAAGCGGAAGAAGCGCCGGATGAGCCTGGCGCCATCGAGCTTCAGAAGCCCATCGGCCATGTCGAATTCACCGATGTGACCTTCGGGTATCGGGCGGATGTGCCGATCCTGCGCAATGTGAGCTTCGACGCTCCGGCCGGCAGGTCCATTGCCCTTGTTGGGCCGACGGGCGCGGGCAAGACGACGATCGTCAATCTCGTGACGCGCTTCTACGATGCGACGAGCGGCACGATTACGATTGACGGGCGCGACATCCGCGCGTATACCCGTGACAGCCTGCGAAGAGCCTTCGGCATCGTGCTGCAGGACACGTATTTGTTCTCCGGCACGATCAAGGAGAACATCAAATATGGCAAACCGGATGCGACGGATGCCGAGGTAGAAGCGGCGGCAAAGCTTGCGAACGCGCACGCCTTTATTCACCGGCTGACGGGGCGCTATGATACGCCGCTCTCCGAGAACGGCGGCAATCTGAGCCAAGGGCAGCGGCAATTGCTCGCGATCGCGCGCGTCATCCTCGCTGATCCGTCGATTCTCATTCTCGATGAGGCGACAAGCTCCATCGATACGCGGACCGAGCTGCACATCCAAGAGGCGCTGCTTGGGATCATGCGCGGTCGTACCAGCTTCATTATCGCGCACCGGCTGAACACGATACGGGATGCGAATACGATCATGGTGATCGATAAAGGTGAGATCGCCGAGCAAGGCAGTCACGGTGCCCTAATGGAGAAAGAAGGCACGTATTACCGGATGTTTTCCAACCAGTTCAAAAATTTGCAGCCTGCTTCAGAATAAAACATAAGGGTTGTTCCCAGGGTGATATGCTCCCCCTTCGGAACAACCCTTTTATTGTGGATGTGACGTCAACTTTCGATGGCCGGTTCGTTAGCTGCTTTTTTGGCTTTGAACACTTTCCGCAGCTTGAAGGCGGCCCAATAAACGACGGGTGACAATTCCACACAGTAGGCAAAATTGGCCCAGGAATGCATAAGAAAATCATTCAACTCGACTTGACTTTTTACCACATTCATCGAAAGTCCAACCATGATGGCGCCAAACGAGAAAGATAACGGCCGCGTATCTTTGAGCTTAAACAGCTGCGCAAAGATCAGCACCGAGACATAGAGCAGTAAACTGATTTTGATAAATAGCCCTGCGATCCAGATCGATACGACAATCGGATCCAGATTTTCCAAAAAGTCGCCGATGCGAATAAAACGCAGCATTTCAAGAATCGGATACGTGATCTCAGCCATTAAATGCTTATCAAATAATAAGATGCACAACAGATAGTAGAGTTCAAAGAACAAGATACTGAACAAGGAAGACAGTACCAAGGTGCGTCTCGTTTTCTCCGGTTCCGCAAGTAAAGGAAAAATAAATAGAATGAGAAACATTTCGCCAAACCACGGGATAAACGGATAGCTGGCAACAGTCAACTGACGCATATCCAAATTGGTGATCAGCGCTACGGCGCTATGGTAATTCAATTCCTTTCCGACCAGAAACGGTACGAAGGATGCGGTTACGAAAATAACGAAAAAAAAGCCGGCTGCACATCGGAAAATCGCCTCTGGGCCTGAACGGACCGCAAGCCAAATCACCAGTGCAAACGAACCTCCAATTGCCCAGCTAGGCGTAGCTGGCAAGTAAATCTGGATGAGAAAATCCATCGTTTGCCGAAGAACGATACTGGCAATATGAATAAAAAAGAAGCAATAGCAAACCATCATGGGAATGTGGAGCCATCGGCCAATAAGTTCTTTGCCATAATGGGCTAAAAAATCGTTCGGTCTATTTTTAGCGAAATGATAGGCCATAAAGGCGATTGCCAATCCGCCGAAATGTCCGACGATAATGACCAGCCAGCCCTGAAAGCCGGAAGCGGAGGATAGCGGTCCCAACATAAAGCCTGCGCCCGTCGAGAAATTAAACAATACGAACAATAAGCCAAGCTCAAGCTGGCTAACCTTCTGCAACATCATCGTCCGTTCCCTCCTCTTGTCAGTCTTAGAATTTGAAAATAAAGCTGATTGCCCGATTGATCCCCGGCAAGTCGCGAATAGCGTAGACCGACATGTCCATGAGGTAAGCGGCCAGCATACTCAAGGCGACAATCCAGTACGTTCTTTTCTTACGGCCTCGCTTGTACATGTAATGGAACTCATAGGTTCCGATTGCAACGAAGAGAATCGTCATCAGAATCATCCTCCTTCCCCCACTTCACACGGTCGTCATTTCGATGTAACTGAATTTTTCTCTGTACCTGTTCGTCGAACAAAAATTTTTGAATTCACCACAAATTCACAGTTCTTATAGATATCCCGCCACTGATTCTTGTTCTTCTCCCATACTTTCGGATAATGCCACTCCAGTATGCGTCCAAAATTAAAGGCATCTGATTCGATCGCTTGCGTAGCTTTAATAGCTTTCAGGATACGCCCATTCAATTGCTCGGTCAGCATGCCTTCAAGCATGTTAATATTCTCGGGATCCAACAGGTTAAGCTGCGATTCAGATGAAATAATGTCGTCTTCCGCTTCTACATCGATCGTAAACCAGATCCGATCGCCTTGAACATGCGGCTTTATGGAAGCCTTCGAAGATTGAATGAGAAAGGAGATAATTTTATTATCCTTTGGTGAACGTAAGGAATTAAGCGAGCTCTTCATGTTCCCTTGCAGCCACAGACCGGCGCGCATCTGCATGACATCCAGATCTCCTACCATGGCGCCTGCTTTGAATACGGCAGCACCGTCCGTTCCGACCCATCTACTGACTTTTCCTTTTTCACTTATCATTTCAACATCGCCAAGCGTCAATAACCCTGCTACCATATCACCTCCGGCTGCTTCGGCTTGCAGAAAGTCTTTGATCGTTGTGCCGAGTGTAACATGGCGCTGTGCAAATTCTCGGACGATTTCTGACGGCAACCGCTCAAACACAGGGGTTAATTTGGCAATGTCCTGTCCTGTCGCCATTGACACAAAGAGATAGCTTTTGGTGTGAAAGCTGGGCTGGCGTGAAGCGAATTCCAACAGTTGGCTGATGCCATGCTCTGCCATTTTGCGTCCCACTACCACCACGCGACAATGTCCCCATGTAATTTCACGGGATAAATCCGAGCGTATTTTACGAATGGCCACGGGAATGCTCTCCGCCCGCTTGGTCACGATAGAATAGGAATTGCCATTGCTGGTGTTCGTAGACATCGAGCCTGTCGCCATCCGATTCGGCAATGGAAACCCCAGAGAAACTTCAAACTGATCGTCTTCCGGCCGATCGATATACATGACCGTGACAAAAGCATTATCATTGATTTCAATCCTTGACCAACAGCCGGTCAATACCAATACACTGAATCCAGCAACGACAACCAACAGCAGTTTGCGATAGCAATGCATATTTAATCTCCATTATCTTCTGGAATTTGCGGTCTTGGCTTATAGGCAACACGATCGCCTCCGTTCGTTCCGAATAAGACCGGCCGCTTTCTCATCAGCCATATCGGAGCACGCATGAAGACGTCCTTCCAGTCCCCGAACTGGATCGGGGATGTCGGCGTAAGGTAAGGCGTACCGAAGGAACGAAGCGTCACCAGGTGCAAATAGATGAGGAGAATACCAAGAATGACCCCATAAAGCCCCAGCGAAGCCGCCAAAAACATCACAGGGAAGCGCAGAAGCCGAAATGTCAGGCCCAGATCGAAATGTGGGATAACGAACGAGGCAATCCCCGTAATCGAGACTACGATAACCATAGGTGCGGATACGATCCCTGCTTGCACGGCTGCCTGACCGATAACGAGGGCACCGATAATGGATACGGTTTGGCCGATCGGCTTCGGAATTCGCAATCCTGCCTCCCGCAGCGCTTCAAAGGTTAGCTCCATGATAAAGGCTTCGACTATGGCGGGAAACGGAACGTTTTCCCTTGCAGCCGCGACAGCAATCAGCAGATTTGGCGGCAGCATCTCAGGATGGAATGTCGTGACTGCTATATAAACGGAGGGCAGCAAAAATGAAATTAACAAAAAAAAGTAGCGAATCCATCGAATCCATGTCGCCGCAACGAAGCGTTGATAATAATCTTCCGACGACTGAAGCAGCATGTACAGCGTCACCGGTACGATAATCGGAATAGGTGTCCCGTCCACAATAACCGCGATTCGCCCTTCCAGGAGAGCAGCGGCGACGATATCCGGCCTTTCGGTGTACTGCACTTGCGGAAACGGCGAATACGGATTGTCTTCGATAAATTCTTCAATGTACGAACTGCCCAGAACAGCATCGATATCAACACGGCCGATTCTTTCCTTCATTTCATCGACCAGTTTTTGCTGGCACAAACCTTCGATGTAGCATATCACAACGTTGGTATTCGTATAGCTGCCAAACTTGAATTTTTCCACCTTTAACAGCGGAGATTTAACAATTTTGCGAATTAACGACACATTGATGTCCAAATCCTCAACAAACGCTTGCTTCGGTCCGCGAATGACATTTTCATTTTCCGATTGTGTGATCGCTCTTGTCTCTGTTGCACGCAGCGGAAACATGACCATCTGCGGCTCATTCTCAATGAGGAGAAGGACGGCTCCTTCGAAAATAGCATGCAGCGCGGCAGTAACATCCTGGATCCCCTGTATTGCGGAAACTGGAAGCAGTTTATGCTGTAAAATTTCGGATACCATTTCGCTGGTCGAAGAAAACTGCAACTTCAGCAGCAGCGGTTCCAGAATGTGTGATTGCAACATGTCTTGGTTGACGAGCCCGTCGATAAAAATAAACACGCAGGAATGCGATCCGATTTCGCACGAATGAAATTGGACGTCCGCGCAATTCCTGAGCTGCTGTTCAAACCAAGCGAGCCTTGAGGCGACATCGACTTCCACCTGGGAATTCGCTGTCATTGCTGGGGCTGTAAACTCCAGCCGCCCTTTGCGCTGCTTATTAAATAGTTGAGAAAAAAACATAATGAACTCCCATAACTTTTCTTTTTAGCTTGCCAGAAGTCTCATTTTCTATTCATAAAAACTGGAAGCCACCTCGCCGAAAGCACAAAAAAGCCAACCTGATCCAATCAGATTGGCCCCACATAAAAGTTTTTCACAGCCTATTGAAGCAATTTCTCAAATGTCAGCAAACCTGCCCTCTTCAATTCATCTACATGAATTTCGGACAGTTCCTCGAGCAACCCCATTCCTTTGTCTGTAAGGGAGATAAAAATGCTTCGCTTATCTTGCTGGTTCCGGTCCCGCTGAACAAGTCCCAGTTCCTCGCAGCGCTGAATAAGCTCCACGCAAGCATGCGGCGTAATCTGCAGACGCTCGGCAAGCTCCTTCGGCGTGGCATAATTGCGTTCGGGGAAGCCCATGATGGACAGCATCAACTGATGGTACTGCGGTGTCAATCCTTTGCTGCGGGCGGCTTCTTCGCTAAAACGAATAAATTTGCGTATGCGGTATCGAAACAAGGCAAGCTGTTCATAGATCTGTTTGGGCAATCGCTCTTCCGTCATCTCGGCTCCTTTCCGACTCCTAACCTACCCCTAAGTGTAAGAGGTTTGGAAAAGGAGATCAAGTCCACCTCTTATTAAATGGAATGTATAATGACATGAAATCGTTTTCTTCGTATGTAAAAGAAAGAATTTCTCTTTTAATGTTATTATATATGACATATTTCATTGACTTAACTCGCGGTGCGATATATATTTGGTTATAAATCGTTATGTTTGGTGATGAAATATGACAACAACAAAAGTGAAAAGTGTCTGCCCTTACTGCGGCGTCGGCTGCGGTATCATTCTTGAGGTGTCCGGCAATCGTGTCACCAAGGTCACCGGAGATAAAGAGCATCCCACGAATTTCGGCAGGCTGTGCACGAAAGGCAGCACCTGCGCGCAGGCGATTGCCGCATCCGGCCGGCTCGAGTATGCCTGTCAGCGCCAGCACCGTAATGCTGAGCCTGCCCGCATCGGTATCGATCAGGCGATTCGCGAGACTGCTGGAAAGCTCAGAAACATCCTGGACCAGCATGGTCCGGACAGCGTTTCTTTTTATGTATCCGGTCAAATGTCGCTGGAAGCGCAATATCTCATTAATAAATTGGCAAAAGGCTTCGTTCGCACCAACAACATCGAATCCAACTCACGCCTTTGCATGGCTAGCGCCGGCAGCGGCTATAAATTATCACTGGGCGCAGACGGACCACCGGGCTCCTATCAGGATATGGATGCGGCCAACCTGTTCTTCGTCATTGGGGCAAATATGGCGGACTGCCACCCCATTTTGTTCTTGCGGGTCATGGACCGCATCAAAGCGGGCGCCAAGCTGATCGTCGTCGATCCAAGACGCAACGCGACGGCCGAGAAAGCCGATCTGTTTTTGCAAATCAAACCGGGGACCGACCTCGCTTTGCTGAATGGCCTCCTCCATCTGCTCCTGAAAAATGACCATACCGATCCTGCGTTTATTCGCGATTTCACTTCCGGTTGGGACGACATGCCTGCGTTTCTGGACGATTACCCACCGGACCGCGTAGCTGCTATCACCGGTATTCCCGAAAAAGATATTCGACTTGCCGCTGGGTGGATCGGCGAAGCAGCAGACTGGATGAGCATGTGGACGATGGGTCTCAACCAAAGCACGCACGGCACATGGCATACGAACGCCATTTGCAACCTGCACCTTGCCACCGGCGCGATCTGCCGTCCCGGCAGCGGTCCATTCTCGCTGACTGGACAGCCGAACGCAATGGGCGGCCGAGAAATGGGCTATATGGGCCCAGGCTTGCCGGGCCAGAGGAGCGTGCTCGTAAAAGAGGATCGCGACTTCATTGAGGACATGTGGCGCATCCCGCGCGGAACGCTTTCCACCGACACGGGATCGGGCACGGTTTCCATGTTTCAACAGATGGCGAGCGGCAACATCAAAGCGTGCTGGATCATTTGCACGAATCCGGTGGCGACGGTGCCGAACCGTCAAACGGTGATCGCCGGGCTTCAGGCGGCGGAACTGGTTGTCACGCAGGATGCGTTTTATGAGACGGAAACGAATCGTTACGCGGATGTCATGCTGCCGGGCGCCCTTTGGTCCGAAGCCGAAGGCGTCATGATCAACTCCGAGCGCAACCTGACGCTCATGCGCAGAGCCGTCGATCCGCCGGGCGAAGCACTTGCGGATTGGGACATTATTGCCCGCGTAGCTTGCGAAATGGGCTATCGCGACGCCTTCACTTATGCCTCGGCCGCCGAGGTATATGAGGAAATCCAGCAAGCCTGGAATCCAAAGACCGGCTATGATATTCGCGGTGCGACCTATGCGCGCCTGCAGGAAACGCCGATGCAGTGGCCCGCTGCGCCGGACACGGCGCAACATCGCAATGGGATCCGGTATCTCAATAACGGCATCAGCCAGAAATTGAAAGCGAACGAAGATGGTACGATCCCCCGCCTGGCGTTCGCCACGGAAAGCGGGAAAGGCATCTTTCTCGCCCGCCCTTTTCTCCCGCCGGAAGAAATGCCGGATGAGGCGTTTGGTTTTATTTTGAATACAGGGCGCGTCCAACATCAATGGCACACAATGACCAAGACAGGCAAGATCCCAACGCTGAACAAGCTGAACCCCGGCCCTTTTGTGGAAATTCATCCGGAGGACGCTGCATCGCTCGGCATTCAGGATGAGGATCGCGTGGAAATCCGTTCGCGCCGCGGTTTTGCCATTTTACCCGCCGTTGTGACGGATCGCGTGCGTCCCGGGGGCTGCTTCGCCCCGTTCCATTGGAACGATGTGTTTGGCGAACATTTGGCCATTAATGAAGTTACGAGCGATGCGGTGGATCCGATTTCGTTTCAGCCGGAGCTCAAATACTGCGCGGTTGCCTTGACCAAGGCGGCTGCACCCTTGTCCACATTTCCGAAGGAGGAAGGTTATATGTCCAAAGTCGATACGCTTGCAACCATTCTCGGCATTGAGCCCGCTGCCGCCTTAACCTTGGAGACGCATGAAAAAATGTATCTGGCCGGCTTCATTACGAGCCTGCGCACGGACGATTCCCGGACGTCTGCCGGCATCCCGGTCCTTCCTCTAACTGCACCGCTGGACCTGTCAAAAAAATATTGGCTCGACGGCATGCTGGCCGGTATGTTCTCTCGCACCTATTTACCTGAGGCGGCAGCGGCGGTTTCGGTTGCAGCGCCTTTGGCGTCGCCAAGCGCGTCAGGAGGCGCGTTACCAGTTGCTGTGGCTGCCGCAGCCGTTGGCTCGGCTGCGCAGCCTGCAGCAAGCGCACGAACCGGCATCACGCTGCTCTGGGCATCGCAAACCGGCAATGCGGAAGGCGCCGCGCTGGAATGCGCGAAGACGCTGCAAGCCGCAGCTCACGACATCCGCTGCATCCCCATGGATGCCTACAACGTGGCGGAGCTCGCGTCCGAACGCTTCGTGATCCTGGTCGCCAGCACGTTCGGCGCCGGCGATCCGCCGGATAACGGCGCCGCGTTCTGGCAAGCGCTTGGGGCGGATAATGCGATTAAGCTGCCCGAGCTGCAGTACGCCGTGCTCGGCTTGGGAGATTCCAGCTATGACGCCTTCTGCGGATTCGCCCGGAATCTGGACGCCAGGCTTGAGCAGCTTGGCGCGCGGCGTCTGACCTCTCGCGCGGACTGCGACACCGATTACAGCGAGCGGCTCGGCAGCTGGATTCAAAGCGTGAATCAGACGCTGCAAGCGGTGAAGGACGGCATCAGCGCCAAGGGGAAATCGTATGATCGCCAGCATCCGCTGCAAACGACGCTGAAAGCCAATCACCAGTTAAGCGGTGACGGCTCGGAGAAAGATACCCGCCATTATATTTTCGACCTTGCGGGCACGGGCTTGACGTATGAAGCCGGCGATTCGCTCGGCGTATGGCCGGTTAACTGCCCCGAACTCGTTGCGGAGCTGCTTTTCGTTACCGGATTGCAGGCTGATGCTCCAGTTCGTATCAAAGACCAAGAGCTGCCCTTGCAGGATGCCTTGCTCCACCGCCTGGAAATCGCCCGCATTACGCCTGCTGCGCTTGCGTTCCTTCACGAACGCTCAGGCAGCGAACAGCTTGGCGAGCTGCTGCAGCCTCAGCATAAAGCCCGGCTGCGCACCTGGCTATGGGGACGGCAGCTCGTCGATGTGCTGGCCGAACTCCCCGTGCGGCTAACCGCCGAGGAGCTTGTCGGTCTGCTCAAACCGCTGCAACCGCGGCTGTACTCCATCTCCTCGAGCCCCAAAGCAACGCCAGACGAAGTGCACATCACCGTCTCCACCGTGCGCTATACCTGCAGCGATCGGGCACGCAAAGGCGTCTGCTCGACCTACCTGGCGGAGCGTCTTGCGCCGGATGCCAAGACCGCCATCTTCGTGCAGAAGGCGGCGCATTTCCGGCCGCCGGCCGATCTGGAGGCGCCGATGATCATGGTCGGTCCCGGCACCGGCGTCGGTCCGTTCCGCGGCTTTTTGCTGGAGCGGCAGGCGGCGCAGGCCAAGGGCCGGAACTGGCTTTTCTTCGGCGAGCAGCATGCCGACACCGACTTTTACTTCCAGGCGGAGCTGGAAGCAATGGTGAGCAGTGGCCTGCTGCGCCTGGACACGGCCTTCTCCCGCGATCAGGCGGAGAAGGTGTATGTGCAGCACCGCATGCTGGAGCACGGTGCAGAGCTGTGGGCCTGGCTGCAAGCCGGCGCACATTTCTATATTTGCGGCGATGCCAGCGCCATGGCCAAGGAGGTCGAAGGCGCGCTGAAGACGATTATTCAGACGCACGGCGGCAAAAGCGCGTACGAAGCGGACGCGTACGTGAAGGAAATGGCGCAAAGCAAGCGGTATGCGAAGGATGTATATTGAGTGGAATTGGCGGCCTCAGACTTGTAAACGAGTCTGGGGTCTTCGTTGTCTTTTAGGCAGATAGACCGTGCAGTTGTAAAATAAGGAATCGATTTTGATATCTTGGCATTTACGCAGCCCCCGGCGCGATTTATCCTTACTACATCAGGCGAATGCTTCGTCTGAATTTCATATTGTGGAAGGAGAATGATGATGTTCAAAGCAAAAGCAAGCAAGTACGCCCTGCTCACGTTGTTGGCGGTTTTATTTTTGGCAGCGGTTACATGGGGGCCGTCGCAAGCCAGCGCCGCTTCGCCGCCGACCGGAAAAGTCAGGCTCAGTCACAACAATGACGCTTTCTACGCCGAAGCGACCTCTGCAACGGACTGGAGCAACGTGCAGAATTACAGCTATAACGCCACCCAAGGCGGCAGCGTATGGACGATTACCAGCTTGGGCAACGGTAAGTATAGCCTTTTGGCAGCTGGGAAAGCATTAACCTTGAACAGTGCCACCGACTGGGACGTCGTGAAGACGACGGCTTACAGCGGATGGACTACACAGCAATGGACGATTACGGATCTGGGCGGTGGCTATTTCAAACTTGAGTGTAACGGCAAAGCGCTGACCGGGGATGCCGGCGGCAACGGTGTCACTGTGAAATCCACACCGTACAGCGGCTGGACGACGCAAAAATGGAAGCTGACGCCCGTGGACACGACAGGCTGGCCCTCAGGCACCTGGAACTGGGTGTACCAGAACGTAGATCGAACCGCCCGGCTGGAGGTGGAGTCCCGCGCCAATGTGCTAATCATCGGTTCCACCATTCATGATGTCACCGACGATCTGGGCATTCTGATCTCCAACTCCGACACGGTTCAGATTAAGAATACGACAGTGCGGAACCTTACCGATAACGGCAATGTCTACGGGATGGGGATCTATTTGTACAGGTCCGACAATGTCATGGTCGATCATGCCACCGTGAAGGAGCTCGTCTGGACCGGGACCGCTTTCCACGCGCACGCCATGCATATCTACGGCGGCAGCGGCATTACAGTCAAAAACTCACAAATCTACAACGTTGACGGCAACGGCATCACGGTGGAAGCTGACAATACCAATGTGCTGATTGATAACAATGACATTTACAATTCAGGCCGCCGCCCCTTCTCGTCCAGCGCGCCCTACCACGGCATCTATGCAAAAGCTGCCGACATGACCATTCAATACAACCGCATCCACGACAGCCTGGACGGTTCGGCGATCTCGATGCGCAGCACAGGCGTCGTTAAAGGCAATACGTTAACCAACAACAAGCATGCTGCCATCGCCTATTGGCCCGACTATCCAAAAGGCGCCAGCGGTAAGCTGGACATTATCAATAACATCATTTCTCAGGACGCCTACACGACCACAAATTCCAAAGCGTCTGGCATCGCGATCAACTATACCGATGGTAAACCTGCCGACAATTACTTCAACAATTTTTACATCGACCACAACCAGATCACCCTCACGAGCGGCAACAGCCTTGGGATGATCACCTGCTTCCAAGCCACTGGCACCTGGTCGATCAGCAATGTGCAAGTGACGAATAACACCTTAACGGACGGCAGGAGCACGCCGAACTATTTGGACGGCGAAACTTACATGAGCTCTACTTCGGGGAATACTTTTCAATAGGAGCAAAGCCTCCTGGTTAGAAGATGTATTTTCTACATCAAATTCAGAAAAATAGGTGGATTTTAGGATAGATCCTGTATTTCCTACAGCCAATTCGCCACTCCCCCTTCGATTTTCGAGGAAAAAAGCACGATGGCGAAGAATTTACTGTAGGTTTTACATGATTTCCGGAAAATCGGCCTGTTTGGAGGAAATAACATGCACTTTTTGCAGTAAGTCATTGCCACCGGCTTAGCTGGTGGTTTCCATAGCCCTATAAGGATATGGTACCCGTACGCGTTTCTACGGCTCACCGAATGTCAGTCAACTTTAACTGTGGGCATTCTTACTCCAAAAAAAGCAGGGCGGCTCATCTGCCGCCCCTGCTTTTCGTTCACCGTCGGAATTGTCCCGGTGTGACGCCCTGCATCTCTTTGAAAATTTTGATAAAATATTTCGAGCTGCGAAACCCCGTTTTCTCGGCGATTTCCTTAATTTTCAGCCGATCCTCTTCCAAGTATTCACAAGCTCGGCGAATACGTGTTTCTTGCAATAAATGGATAAACGTTCGATCGGTGTACGTCTTCAGAATGCCATTTACAGAAGTGGAGCTTAAAGCAACCTCTTCGCACAGCTGTGCCAACGACAGATCTTTCATGTAATTCGCCTCTATGCAATCCATGATTCGACGGAAGGTTCGAAGCTGCCGCTCCAAGGCTCCCCACTCCTTCTCGTGAACTTCAGTTCATGAACGCAAGCTTCTGCAGCATTCGTTTCAGCATGACCGCTGCCTGCGCCCGGGAAGCCGCTCCCACTGGCTCGAACAACGCATCGGTCATCCCGTTAATAATGCCCATATCTACAGCTTCGCCAACCGCTGCGGCCGCCCAATCGGAAATGGCCTGCCGGTCATTGAATCGGGCGAGCGCTTGATCCGGGTTGCCGGCTGGCTGCGCCTGACCCCGAACGGCCTGCATCGCTCTCATGATCAGGACAGCCATCTGCTCGCGCGTCACCGTCCTATCCGCTTGAAACGATCCATCGTCGTAGCCGTCGATCAGACCGGCCTTCACTGCGGCTCCGACCGCCCCGGCATACCACTCGCTGCCGGAAAGATCCGTAAAGCGCAGCGAGTTCCGATCCTCCGAAAGTCCAAGTCCGCGCACCAGCAGCGTCACAAACTCGGCGCGAGTCATACTCCGATCCGGTTCGAAGACATCCTTGTCGACACCGCTTACGATCATTTTGGAAGCCAATTGTTCAATGTCCTTCTTGGCCCAATGCTTCGCCAAATCCGAGAACGTTGCCTCCGACTCGCCGACAGCGTAGATGCTGTTGCCATTGCGGAGAATCGTCGCCGTCGTTTTGCCGCCTTTCACCTCAAAGGTGGCAGGAACGAACGTCATGTGGCCGCTTGTCAGATCATAGAGAAGCACCGTCGCCTGCTCGGTGTTCACAGAGCCGTCGATCACAACCGTGCGGGAAATGTACAGATTACCAAAGCTATCTATGGTCTGCGATTTGCCGCCAGCTTCCACGCTGACGCGGAAATCGACCGGCGCTCCCACAAGTTGAATGCCGGCATTCCTGGCACTCTCTTCCACTGCCTGCCTTTCGGCATCGGCGACTTGCTCCATAGCGACGAGAATGTGCATATCTTTCAGGTTAGCCCCTAGCGATTTTGCCGCATCCTCCAACCGGATCGCCTGAACCGGCAATGTATAGCTGTAGGCTCCTGCCTGAATCGTGATTGCAGCCGCAGGCGTACGCTTCGCTGCATCGGCGATCGCCGATGCCGGCAACTCGATCATCATGCCGGTGCGATCCGCCTCCGCTTGAATCGTGATCGTTTGCTGTGACTGCCCCTGCATCAGCTCAAAAGCTTGCTCCAACGTTTGGGATTGCACTTGAAACTTGGCGCTTCCGCGATCTGTCCCCGTTTCCGGCTCCAGTGCGGCGGCAGTTACTTTCACACCGCTGTCATCCCGCACTGGCTCAGATCCGGACGGTACGGAAGGCGCTGTCTGCGAATTGGAAGCAGGATCCTGCTGCCCGGCGCCACTTTCGTTGCCGGTGCCAGTTCCACCGCCACCCTCTTCGTTGCCGTCAGTGCCGCTGCCATCACTTCCGTCTCCGCCTTGCTCACCCGAGCCTCCCCCGCCATCGCCGGACGGAGGTGTCGTATCCGCAATAGCAACGTTAAGCACGGCGTCCGCTCCGGCACTGAAATGAAAATTTAAGATCAAGGAACCTGTCGGCTGCGCCACGAGATACGCTTTTGTCAACGTAACCCGGTTGCCAAGCACCGTGTAGTCCGTTCCTTCAACCAAAGCAGCGGTTCCCTTGCTGATGCTTTCCAGCTGGTTACCATTCAAGGATACCGTCACCGCAATATCCTGATAATCGGCACTGTCGCTATTTTTGTCGAAAGCCGCCGACGCTGGGGCAATGACAGCATCGTGAACGCTGCCGTCAAATGCATGCACAACCACTTCCAGATAAGGCCGCTTGCTCGCATTCTCTCTCGAATATACGAACATTTTCCGTCCGACGAGCTCATCCTGGACAAGCGCCAGATCCAGCGTAGGTCCATGTTTCAGCTGCTCTCTGGCAAATGTCGTAATATCGAAGCTTTTCTCGGATTCGACGCTTGTATACCGGGCAGGCTCCGTAATCGCTTTGCCGAGCTCCGGTTTGTTCACATACATGGTCGTGCCTTCTGCCCAGCTGCCTAGAACCGGCTTCACGACAGTGTCGACGAAAGTGCCGCCAGAATCCTCTAATTTTCCGGTAACATGGAGTTTGACCGATTCAATTTCACCGGCAATGCCACTCAGGTCAAAATTGAAATACGCTTCCCTGAAATCGTCACCGCCAGCACTTTTCACATACAGCTTTGTGTCACTGCCATACGTATCCTCTTCGTAAATGCCGGATCGAATAAACGTATCCTTGCTTGGTATCCGAGTCGTTACATTTGGATTCGCCGAAGGCACGAGAACTTGCAGCTTTGCCATCTCGGTAACCCCGTTCAGCGTAACCACAGCGGTTACCTCGGCGGTTCCCGGAGTCAGGCCCGTCATCGTCCCCGAGTTATCGACTGCCGCAACCTGTTCATTGCTGCTGTAATACGTTACGCTCGCTTGGTTGAGATCTGCTGCTCCTTGATCGTCCATCGTTGCGCTCAGTACCGGAGCTGCGGTATGCCCCGCTTCAATAACGCGGAACGTCGTATCGAAGGCTGCCGACTTCAGCACCGGAGCTGTAAAGTCTGCGACTGTGGCGGAAGGCTCGTAGGTGAACGCAATGTTATGCGTTTTCCCGGGATCAACCGTCGTATCCACTTCAAATTTGATCGTCGGAGACAATTGAAGCACCGTCACCGTGCTATCCTTGCTGATCACGCCTGTACCTTGCTTCTTGATCTCGAAGCTGATGGTATCCTGCTTGTGCGTAGGATCGGAGACGGCAAATTGCAGTTGATCCCCGGCTTCCTTCATCATAATAGAAGAAGGTTGATTCGCTTTTACAGCATCCAAGATGCCTCTCTTCCAAAAATTCATACCCGTGACGCCGAGTGTCGTATCCGCCGCTGCCTGTACGTCGGCCGTATTGGCGATAATCGACACATCCGGCGCCGAGCTGTAAGCGGCAACCTCTGCGGCATCCTTTTTAGGAAGCTGAATATAACTGTATTCCG
This sequence comes from Paenibacillus oryzisoli, assembly GCF_050467285.1. Classification (GTDB taxonomy): domain Bacteria; phylum Bacillota; class Bacilli; order Paenibacillales; family NBRC-103111; genus Paenibacillus_E; species Paenibacillus_E oryzisoli_A. The sequence goes on from NZ_JBCMUN010000009.1 coordinate 439,061, forward strand.
CATCCTGAGGCTGAACGCCGTGATTGAACCATAACGTCATGTAATTCCGCGTATGCCAGAGGTGGAAGAAATCGAAGTTGGCCTTCGCTTCTGCCGTCGATGTTGTGCCGCTTTGCGCGTAGAGCCCCATTTTCAAACCGAGGTTAAGCCGATCCGTTCCTCCCATCGGGTTCGTAAACGTATACAAAGGCACACCCCAGGCTGTTTCGCTGCCACTCGCGTATACTGTATAACGATCATCGCTTTTGTCGATCTTAAGGAAGACATCTCCCGCTACTGACCCTGGAATCGGGAAGTCCACAACCTGCTGTGCCCCTCCGACCTCATTAACGGCGATTATTCGGTTGCCCTGTGCGGTCATTCCTTTTGCTACGGACACATAGTTGTCGTCATCTTTGCGGATCAGGATGCCCGCTTCCTGCCCCTGTTGCGACGGTGAAAAATCAAGCGAAGTCGTCACATAGAAATCTTCCTTCGGCGCTGCCGTTTGGAACAGATTCCCTGTGGGATTCGCGTTGCCCTGCAAGCTTCCCGGCTGGGAAGTAATTTGCACCTTCGTACCCGTCAGCGCGTAATGCGTTGGATCCTCGCGGAACCAGCTCCAGTTCGTTGCACGGACGGCGCTGTTGAATTCGTCATTGCCAGGGAAGAAAAACTTCTCGTTAATGTCTTTCGATTTGCCTTCACGCTCTTCTCGAAGCATTTGAACGTCCGCTCCGCCAGGGAACACATAGCCTCCCGTGCCGCCCAACTGAATCCATCCGGTATTCCCAAGCTCCGTCTGCTGCCCCATCGGCGTCATATTGATTGCGCCATTGACCGTCAGCGCATTGTCACCGTTCGCATTCAAAGGACGATTCTCCACAATTGTCTCAATCGGCCTGTCGGAAGTGCTGTTAATGCCTGCGCCGAGCGCAACGATTTCATCGTCGAACATGAACCAGGACTTCTTCGCCGATACATCCATGTCGGCATAATTATGCTGTTTGAAATCCATGCCGGCCGTGCCGTACTCGCCATCCATCGATACGCCGCCGGTCCAGCTATTCGACATCAATTCGCCGTCGCCCGCGTATTTGCTGACATCGATATAAGGACGATTAGCGGATGTCGCTGCCGGACGATTCACATCACGGTCGACGGTAATGCCAGGCAAGCGGCTTGGATCGACCGTTGTCCAGAACAGAGACAGATAATCCAGAGGATCCAAATACAGCTGTGTCATGCCGTCGGCTTCATACCATCCCTTCAAGTTCTCGTTGCTCACCGTCTCATAGTTGGCGATACGATCAGAGTGCATGGAGATGCTGTACAACCAGTTGTCTCCTCGATGGACCACGTTATCTTGATTGTAAAAGTTAAAATTGCCTTGCGGCGTCGAGTAGGGTTGAACGGTCGGATCGTTCAGAACTTTCTTGGCTTTTTGCATGTTCCAAATCGTAGCCGAACTCAAAAACGATCTGACGCTGGCGTTCTCGATATGGTATTTAATCGCACTTTTTTGCTGCTCTACATAGGGGTTCCCTGCGAGTTCGATTTGGGTCAACAGCGCATTCACAATCGAATAGCCGCCGAACGTGTATTCTCTTGAAATTTCCCGGCCGTCAATGGCGTTGATGATTTGCCCCTTGTACAGGTTCGGCTCGAACGCCTCAAAGTACCAGTTGAAAATATTGGCCTTCTGCGGATCGTGATTATCCCACTGACTGCCGCTCACCAGCCATAACGTATCCGTGATGTCCTGCAAGAGCGCCTTGCCGTATCCGCCGGCATACGGGAAATAATCGTGCTGAATGAAGGAACCGTCATCATAAAACCCATCGCCGGACTTCACATTCGGGAACACATCCGTCAGACCATCGGATCCCGTTTGAATTCTACCGCTGTTCTTCCCGGTAATGCCCCGCAGAATCAGCGCCTTGCTGATGTAGACCCGATTCGCTCCGGTATAAGAAGCCGATGGATCGAATTTATCAATGCCCCGGTTCAGTTTCTCGATGAGATCCGGATAGGCGCTGTACGGAATCGTCTCGTACAGAATGGACATGGAATCGTTAATGTTGTTCGGTACATTAACGCGCCAGTCGAACCAGTTGTCATATAAGGTGATATTTTCGTTATAGCGCGTCGTATAGAACAAGTTCCAACATTCAATAATATCATGCAGCAACGCCTCATCCTGGTAATAAGCGGAACCGTAGGTTCCCCACGCCTTGGACATCGCTCTTAACCGTGACGAGGCCGTCGCCAGTTCCACCGACTTCGTCGTCGACGTCAAATCTGCCCATGTGTAGGTCGTCTTGTTGAGCGAGTCCCAGAAGTTTTTGGCATCGCCATCCACCGTACGGATAATCTGATTAACGTCCGGATCGTTCACATCATATGGATCGTCAGGATCGTAGCCGGTCAACTTCTGAACATACTTGAGTCTCAGCACGTCATAAGAATCTCCGGCAACCGGATACACCCGAACCAACACCGGCGCCGATTCCCGCGTAACGCCGTCCAGCGTGACAACCGCCTTGATTCTGGCCGGTCCCGCATAGACCGCATTCGCGACATTCGCGCCTGTACTGCCGAAGGCAAGACTTCCGCTGTTGCTGAGATAAGTAACGGATGCCCCTGATAAGTCGGCTGCAGATCCGTCTTTCATCGTTGCAGTCATGTTGAACGAAACCGATTGGCCCGGCTTCACCATATCCGCGCTGGGCGTCAGGAGCACCTCTTTTAGAACGTTGGGCTCCTCGTAAATGAATGTATAATTCGCGCCCACCGAGAGGTTGCCTGCCGAATCCCCCGTTTTGAAGGTTAGCGTGTAGGATTGGCCGTCATTCAGATTGACGGCTTGAAAGGTACCTATCCCTTTGGCGACAGTGCCGAGCAATGAAGTGCCATTATAAATGCGCACGCCGGTGTAATCCCCATCCGTCGGCTCCGTCCAGGTCAGCGTAAACTCCCCGTTAATCAAGCCTCCAGACACACCGGTGACTTCGCCAGGCGCAGCCCCGTCAGCGGTGAGCGGAAGGGCAGCCGTTCTGGTGATACTGTCCAGCGTGACAGAAGCCGTAATCGTGGCCGTACCATTGGTGACCGCTCTGGCAACGCCTGCCGTCGGATCGTCGATCACAATGTGAGGACTATCGCTCGCATACGTGATGGTTGCACCAGACAGATCCGCCGGCATATTCGTGTCCAGCATCCCCGTCACAGACAGATTGGCCGTCCGGTCAAGCCCCATGGAAGGAGTATCGGAAGTTAAGGTCACCGTTTTCAAAGCCGGTGTCCCGTTGATGACGAGATACGGCTTAGCTTTATGGCCGGGCGCATCCTCAACTGTCGTCGTATGTGATTCAAGCCGGATCAACGCATTGGAGTCTTTCACGGCGAACGTTGCGATTTTATCCGTGGCAAGCTCACCCTGCAGGAACGACGTTACATCCAGACTGGCCCAGGCAGAGTCCGAACTGTTAGGCGGGAATGTCATCGAACCGAGTCGATTATTTCCGGGATCGGGCTTCGTATTCCAGGTTAACGTGGCATCGCTCCAGTTGTCGGCGTTCGGCGCGTTCACGCCATACACCAAGGCAGTAACCGAGTTTGGTGCCGTTTCGGAGTTTCTGCCATACAGATATAACGTAGCTGACGTGATATGCTCGGGATAATTGCTGAGATCGAATTGAATATAAGCTTCCCTTGGCGATGTTGTATTCGTTCCCTTGATGTTCAAGTACTGCGGTTTGTTGATGCCATCCCCGCCGTTCGGCATATTGCTGTAATCTGGCGTTGGATTTTTGGAATCTGTTTTTCTGACAAAATTATCTTTCGCAGCGATGACTGTGTACTGCTGTTCGGAAGCCTTCGCGACCGGCGGCGCCACGATTCCGCTGAGCAAGTTGCCCACCAGCATCGTGACCAGTGCGACAGATAGACGTCTTCCTGCAACTTTTCCCATGATAGTCCTCTCTTTCTAAATGAATATCTGTTGATTGTAACCGTTTTCATTTAAACTCGATTGCTATACCCTTCCATGCTGAAATGGAGAGACAGTCCACACATGCAGGACTGTCTCACTTCTGGAATCTCAGCTTATTTCTTTATTTTGGCGTACCACTCTCTCGCCCGTTTGGTCACTTCTTCACCGCCGGACTTGTTCCACTTCTCAACGAACTCGTCAAACTTGCTGATCGGATATTGACCCAAAATAATCTTGGTTGCATACTCCACATACAAGGTGCGATTATTAATATCCGCAAATCCATCATAGATGCTGGCTGGCAAACCATCTCCGGCAATCGCTTTCACATACTGCTGATTTGCTGCCATATTTCTCGTATTCTGACCCAGTGCCCATTCGCGTTCTGCAGACGTTGCGTTCTTCAACAAATTCGTTTTGTATTCCAACGTATCCAGATCGTTGAAAGGTTGGAACAGCTTATTTTCTTGCGTGCTCTTATCCGGTGGAATCGACACTTTCTTGCCATCTTTAAGCGTATAGTGCATGCCCTCGGCGCCGTAGAAGAGGTCTTCCCATTTGCTCTTGTCATACAGATTGTTCAGCAGTTTCATAGTTGCCAATAGCTTTTTCTGATCCTTGTTGTTCTTGACGACCCAGATCGGACTTCCCATTTTCTTCTGGGTATAGAAACCTTTAAAGCCCGGAACTTCCGGAATCGGCAATACGGAGTAGTCGCCCTTCACGTTGGTGTTTTTAAACACTTTTTCGATGTGGCCACCGGCATCTTCAACCCAGTGGAAATATACGCCCACTTTATCCGAGTCAATTTTGCCGTCCCACTGAGCTTTATTGTTCAGCAGTGTTTCTTTATCCAGCAATCCGTCTTTATAAAGCTTAGCCGCAAACTCCAAGGCAGATTTCATATTCGGCGTTACGGCGGAATATGTCAGCTTCCCATCGTAGATGTCCCAGTCCGGCTTGCCTTCATTCATGGCTATACCGTACATGGCAAAGATATGATCCATCCAGGCCGCTTGCTCGCGTCCTCCAGTCGGAATCTCGTCCTTCTTGCCGTTGCCGTTCGGATCTTTATCACGGAACGCTTCCAGCACCTTCACAAAATCATCCTGCGTTTTCGGCATCTGGAGTCCCAATTTATCCAGCCAGTCCTTGCGGATCAGCCCGCCCATTCGGCCATAATCGAGCACCCCAGGCACATAGTAAATCCGGCCTTGTCCGGTAGGATCATTCGCCTTTACGATTTCCCACACGTCTTTAGGAATGGCATTCCACAAATTCGGCGCGTACTTGGGGATCAAGTCCGTCAAATCCGCAATGGCGCCGTTCTTCGCAAGGCTCGATTCGATACCTTGCTGAGGAAGGAACATATCCGGCATTTCATTCGCTGCAATTTTCAAATTCAGCTGATTCAGGTACGTTGTCCCGCCGTTCCATTCCACGTAAGGATGAATAATGCCGACACCTAACTCCTTCTTGTAAAACTCATACAAAGTGCTGCCCTTCTCGATAGGCTTGAAGCCAAGATTCGAGTACCAGACTTCGAGATCCACCAATTCTTCGGGTGCGGCGCTGGCCGCCGGGCTTTGCGCTTGATCTTGAGCACCCGTTTCTTCCTTCTTGGCACAGCCGGCGAACACGGATACCGTTAACGCTGCAGTTAGTGTGAGCACACTAAGCTTTTTCCATACCATCGTGCATTCCCCCAATTGATTGTATTTGTATTTAACAGCCTTAGCGGCTCCTAAATCGGAAGTGATTACCCTTTCACGGAACCAATCATGGCTCCTTTGACAAAATACTTCTGCAAGAAAGGATAGACAAGAATAACCGGAATGATCGCAAACACAACAGTCGCGGATTTCAACGTGCGTTCGTTATAGTTAATGTCCATTATGGACTCAACAAACGGCATTTCATTCGGATCGGTAATAAACTGTCTGATTTTAATTTGAAGCGGAAACCAATCCGGATTTTGAATGAAGAACAGCGGATGTTGGAATTGGTTCCATACCACGACGCCATAGAACAGCGCGAGCGTTGCCAGCACCGCTTTGGACAGCGGAAGCACGAAATGGAACAACAGCCGGAAGTAGCCGCAGCCTTCCATCAATGCCGCCTCCTCCAAATCCTTCGGAAACTGCTTGAAAAACGTCCGCATAATGATCAAGTTGAAAGGGTTCAGGATATGCGGAATGACCAGAACCAATGGATTATTATACAAACCGATGCTTCGCACCGTTAGAAAATAGGGGACAATCGGCGCCTTGAACACCATCGTAATCACCACGGCCACCATCAGAATGCCAGCCGGCAAAAACTCTTTCTTGGACAATGGAAAAGCCAAGAGCGCGGTGACGAGCAAAGCGAGCGATGTCCCGATCACCGTCGTGAGCAGCGTAATCAGGAAAGATCGCCACAAATCCCACCGTGCCAGCAGATAGGACCAAGAATCGAAGGTGAATTCCTTCGGCCAGATGGTCACAACATTCAAATCCACAGCCCGGCTGGAGCTGAAGGAAATGGAAATCACGGAGAGAAGCGGGATCAAAGCGATCACCGAGAAGATGCAAAGGCAGATGAGAATGCCGATTTCAAATACTTTTTCCCTTTTGGACAAATGCACGGTTACCATAACCCCCCATCCGATACTTTTCTCGACAGTCGGTTAAATGTATACACGAGAATGAAGCCGATGATCGACTGAAACAAACCGACTGCTGTTGCAAAGCTGTACTGCGCCTGCTGAATGCCCGTCCGGAACACATACGTATCCAGGATGTCGCCGGCACTGTACGTCATCGGTGTCAGCAGGTTATACACATGATCGAAACCTAATTCCATGAAATTGCCGATTTCCAGCAGGAACAGTACCAGAATCGTAGGCAGCAGCAGCGGAAACGTCACATGCCTCATCATCTTGAATTTCGAAGCGCCATCCATCATCGCCGATTCATACAATTGAGGATCGATCGAGGAGATCGCCGCCATGTAGACGACGGTGCCCCATCCTGCATCCCGCCAGAGACCGGTTAAAACGTAAATCGGTCGGAAGTATGCGCTTTCTTGCATGGCGAGAACAGGCTCGTGGCCGAACCACCCCATCACGATGTTGAACAAACCGCTTACGGCGAACAAATCAAAGGCAATGCCCGCTACAATAACCCAAGACAGAAAGTGCGGGATGTATAAGGCGGTTTGAATCCCTTTCTTCAGCGCAGCTTTTCGGACCTCGTTAATCATCAAGGCTAACACAATCGGAACCGGAAATACGAAGAGCGTCTTGAGCATGCCCAGAATCAACGTATTGGTAAACACCCGGTTAAAATCCGCATAATGCAGCAAGGTCTGAAAATGCTTGAACCCGACCCATGGGCTATCCGCAAATCCTTTGAACACGGAGTAGTCCTGGAAAGCGATCAGCGATCCGGTTAACGGAATGTACTTGAAAATGAGAATAAATGCGGTGCCCGGGACGGCCATGAGATAGAGCGGCCAATATTTTCGCATATTGTGCCACAGCAGTGCGCCACGGCGCAATCCCGTTCGCCTGGTAGCGACCCCCTTGCCGGCAGCAGACAGTGTCCTGTTCATGTTGTTTTCTCCACATCCTTTTTGTTTTTCTGTATCTGGTTGAATCCGTTTTCATGTTAAAAATATACCGAGATTTGGCCGGAATCTCAAAGGGGGATTTTTAAGTTTACACTAGGTCACTTTTAAGTTTTCAACAAAAAAAGCGCCCGCTCTTTCCATCACTTGGAAAACTGGCGCTTTATTAAAGCTTATAGCTTACATTTTTTTCTATATTCCGTCGGCGTGCTCCCGACCATTCGCTCGAACAGCTTGCTGAAATGGTTCGTATCCGCATACCCGACCCTTTGGCAAATTTCATACACTCTCAAGTCGGTTTCTTCCAGCAGCGCTTTCGCTTTATTCATCCGGACACTCATTACATAACTAAGATACGTATCCCCGGTCTTTTCTTTGAACAACTGGCTTAAGTAATACGGATTGATAAAAAAGCGGGCGGACAAATCCGCAAGCGTGATATTGCTGTCATAATGCGCCGCCACATAGTCCTTGATTTCGGAAATGACATCCTTTTTCTTCGGAACGCTGCGGGTCCGATTATGCTCAACGATGCGCTCAATCGCTTGAACGACCCACCGTTTCAGTTCTTCCAGCGTCTTGAAGCGGACTAATTCACCCTTAGAAAGCATATAGGATCCCAGCAAATCGTTCATTTGCAGCTGTGTATACGACATGCGTCTCAGGCTGGATAGAAAAATCATCAGGATGTGATGGTGTAGATCGGCAGGATGCAGGGAGCTCTCTTGCTCGATGGCGCGAAAAATACGCTCGATGACTTCGGCGCTGCCTTCGCTGTCCATGGCTTCCATGCTCGTCTCAAGCTGCGCCAAATCCACTTCCGAGACCAGAGCGCTGCCGGTTGAAGACGGTTCGGTCTCCTGGAACAGAGCGACGGCATTGCCGCCTTTCATGACCATGTATCTCAGCGACTGCACAGCTTCATCGAACGAAGTGCTCAACCCCTCCGGCGCCGCATGTCCCCGCCCAATGCCAGCCGAAACGGGAATGCCTAATACACGTTGGAATCGCTCTTGCAGCCGCTTCACATCGCTGACCAGCTGCTCCTCCTTAATGGTCGATTCACTCAGGACGAGTACCGCAAATTGGGAACCTTCATAACGGAACGCTTGTATTAGATCGTACGCCTGCAATTCCTCCCCTATTTGGCGCAAGACGTACTCATCCTGCAATTGGCTTGGCTCGCAGCCGAACTCCACTAAGAGGCATGCACACTGATAGCGCGAAACAGGCAGATGGAACATATGCGGCAGATGGCTCTCGTGGCTATGCGCATCATAGCCGGATAGCAAAATATCTTTCAACACAAATTCATGCCAATGCCGAGCCTGCGCCTGCTCGCTGTTGATCTCAGCGATGACTTTGGACACGCAGTCTTGAAGCTCTTCCTCTTCAACCGGCTTGTTGATGTAAAATTTTACGCCCAGTTGGATGCCTTTTCTGGCATACTCAAACTCCGCATATCCGCTCAAAATGATGAACTTGGCTCTGCTGCCCGATTCGATCAGCCTGCGAATCATGTCCAGCCCATCGGATTGCGGCATACGAATGTCCGTGATCACAATATCCGGCTGCAGCTCCTGCACAAGCTGCCAGCCTTCGTTCCCGTTATGCGCCGTGCCGACGACCTTGCATTGCGGCAAATAACGGCTCACAATCGTTTTCAAGCCGTCGATAATTCCCTTTTCGTCATCCACGATCACCAGTCTCATGGCACCATCCTCCTTAGTTCTGCAGCCTTCTGGGTATATGAAATTCAACAACCGTGCCTTCGCCTTCCGTCGAATGAACCGTCACATCATAGCCGTCTCCATACTGCAGCTTGATTCGCTCGGCAATATTTTTCAATCCAATGCTTTTCCCTGAAGCTTCGATAATATCGTCCACCTTCAGCTTATCGGTCTCCGCTTCCGCCAAACGCTCATTCAGCTCCATCACTTTCGGCGGAGGCATGCCGGCTCCATCGTCCGAAATTCGGATCCGAATCTCGCCATGGTCTGTGAGGGTTCCCTCCAAAACCAGATTCATCACTTTGCTATAATCGTGAAAACCGTGGTTAATACTGTTCTCGACGATCGGCTGAAAGACGAGCGGCAATATGCGGCATTGCAGCACCTCTTCGCTCATTTCCACATGCAGCTTGAAGCGATTGTCGAAGCGGATGTTCTGGAGCTGGAGATAATTCACCGTGTAGTCCACTTCATCGCGGACCGAATGAACATGGGTTTCCTTCCCCAAGGACAATCGGAACATGCGGGCAAGAATTTTGATCATGCCGGCGATTTCGTCCTGCCCCTGTACAAGCGCTTTCATCCGAATCGATTCAAGCGTATTGTAGAGCATGTGCGGATTAATCTGATGCTGAAGCGCAAGAAACTTCGCCTGCCTCTGCTTGATTTCCGCCATATAGACATCTTCAATCAGCGTTCGGATCGTGACAATCATCTTGTTGTAGCTGTAAATCAAGCTCCCGATTTCGTCATTGGGAATCTTCAGCTCGATCGGCTGGTACGCCCCGGCTTCCGCCTGCTTCATACTTCGGCGAAGATTCATAATGGGCTTCGTAATGTAGGAGCTCATCGCAAGTGAGATCGCCATAATAAACACAAAGCTGATGGCCGTGACCAGAATCGTCGAGACTTTCATATTTCCGATTTTGAGCAGCAATTTGTCCCGAGGAATTTCCGTTCGCACATCCAGCTTGTTTGAGCTCATGCTGCCCTTGAGCACGATCATCCCTTCGTTTTCCTTATCTGTCGCTGGGGTCATACGGCTCGCGGATAGCTGCTTCCAATTCGTTTTACCACTGGTCAAATCGGAATGGTACACCAATTCTCCCTTTTTGTTCGTGACGATGACCCGCATGTCATAACGATCCCGGGCGACCAGAAAGTTCTCGTTCAGCTTCAGCAGCCGCGAAGGATCAAGATCAATCAGCAAGACTCCGGCATAGGAACCGTTGGCGTTAAGCAGCACCCGGCCGACCGTCAGCACCGCGCCTTCCCCTTTATCCTCGTAATACGAGCGGTCATGGAGGCCCGTTATAAACAGCGTATCCTCCGGATCAGCGCTCATCTTGTACCAATCCTGCTCGAGCAAAACGGTTTCATTCACAGCGCTGGACGTATTGGAAAAGTGATAGACAAGATTGCCTTTGGTGACAAGCATCAAATTGCTGATCTCCGGCTTGAGCAGCGCAATCCGCATCAGGATGCGGTTGATCATGTTTTTGTTGGCAATCATTTCGTCCATCGGCAGCTTCTCCTCGCCTAAGCGTGAGAGCAGATCGTTATCAATCAAAACCGTCTTCGTCACTCGGTCGTATTCCTGAATGAAATCATTCATCGACGAATCGATCTGGGACGTATACAGCGCAGCAAATTCCTGCGAGGCTTCTTCCAGGCTGTGAGCCGACTGGTAATAAATGATCGTGCTTACAATCAGCAGCGGAATCATACACACCAGCAGGTAACTCGTCAGAAACCTCATCCTCAGCTTCATGTTCGGAACAACGGCAAGCGGCCGTTTGATCCATTGCGTTAGGGCCATAGGCGTTCCCCTTTATCAAGGTTATGGTCGTTTTGTTTTCCAATTGTATCACTCTCTTTATTTAAAATAAATGAAAACACACCGCAGGTTCACTTCCCGCAGTGTGTTCGATTTCGCATGGTACGTGTATATAATCTGGCCTACTCCCGAGAAAACATGCGCTGATCTCCCAGCCGAACCAGCACTTTGCCGAAGCGTCCGCCCTCATGGGCGACGACACGGTCATCCGGGTACCGCCGCGCCAAATGCTCGGCGATGATGTCGCGCTTACGCTCCGCGTCCAGCGAGTCAGCCATGCGCAGCCAATTCATCAACTCATTCAGCGCTTCTTCACGCGTATGGATCGTTGTTTTCAATTCGCGGCTCACCAAAGATTCGTATGAATAGCCTTTGAGATACAGCAAATGCTGCAAATAGCCGAACTCCAGATGCGCCGACCCATAAGGGCGATCGGACACGAGCGGCCATACCTCGCTGAGCAGGCTGTTCTCCCGGCCGCCAGCCATCGTGCTGATGTAGCAAAACTCTTTCGCGCAGCTCAGCACCTTCTCCACACTCGGCCAGTCGGAAACGACTGGGCACATGGAGACAAACACAAGATCGAACTTCATCTTCCAGCCTCTCGCTTCAATGTCGATGTCCTCAAACGCTTCCGTCACGAGATTGATGGAGCCCGGGCCGCTCAGGTTCTGGCGATTCTCGTTAAACAGCCGAGCAAGCGGTTCGTTGGGCTCCACCGACGTGACATGGGCGCCGCGCTCCGCAAACGGTATGGAAAATACCCCCGAAGCCGCGCCAATATCCAAAATCGAGGCTCCCTCAAAATTCACGCCCTGCCCTTCGATCCAATTCATAATGCGCCGGCTTCGCCGCTTGCCCTCCTCATTGAAGGACTGCTCGTTGAACACAGTCGCTTTCTCATCGAAAACGCGCGTCGGGTCGAGGCCCGATCGTTTCATTTTCCTCACCGCGGTATCGGGATCCTCCCGCCACGCCTGCTCCCATAAAGCTTCGTCAAACAGTTCCTTCTTCACTCGACATCTGACCTCCTTTAAAAAATGCGCTGCTCCGCTTCGCCAACTCCCCCAGCGTCTGGCTGCGCAAATGCGCCTCCATCTTCGCCTCGGCTTCCAACACAATCTGCTGAACCTGGCACTCCGGCCCATGATCCAAACTGCAATCGAACAAGGACGCCGTCCCTTCAATCGCATGAATAATATCAAGGAACGACACCGATTCCCAGTTTCGTTTCAATCGGTACCCCCCGTTCGCGCCCGACGCCGATTCGACCATGCCAGCTTTGACAAGCTTGGTTAAAATCTTGGATAAATACGTCGGCGACACCTGAAATTTATCTGCAAGCAGCTGCACGCCCAGCGGTTTATCCGGGCTGACGACCGATAAAAACAGCATCGTATGCAGCGCGTAATCCGTGGCTTTGGAATATTTCATCTCAGCACTTCTCCTTGGCTTTCCGTCTTCGTTAATCCTGAAACGCTTCTTCCATCAGCGCCGTGTTGACGCCCATAGCCGCCATGCTGCCGGATGCCGCCGCCGTGATGAGCTGCGCCCCCATGCCTGTCGCGGCTTCTCCCGCGGCGAACAAGCCGGGGACCGAGCTTTCGCCGAGCTCATTCGTCCGAATGCCGCCCCACTCGTTCGTGTCAAACCCCAGTGAGGCGAAGCGCGCCGTGTGCGGCGTCCACTGCGGCATGACGAAGCCGCCGCTGCGCGCAAGCCGTGTGCCGTCCGTCCACTCCACTTCCCTCAGCTTGCCCTGCTCGCTGTGCAGTGCCGCCACGCGCTGCTCGGTCACGCGGATTCCCTTGGCGCTCAGCTGACGCTTCTGCTCGTCATCCAACACCTGCGCCCCGTTCGTACTAATGACAACATCGCGGCTCCAGCCATACAGCAGCTTCGCAATATGGAAGATGCGCGGATGATCGCCGATCGCAATGAGCGCTTGATCGCGCAGTTCCCAACCATCGCAGTATGGACAGTGGAACACACTCGTACCGTATACCTCCTTCACTCCCGGCAGATCCGGGAGCGTTTCATCCAAACCGACAGCGAGCAGCACTTTTCGCGCCCGAATCGATTCGCCACCTTCAACAACGACCGTAAAAGCGTCCTGTTCTTTTATAATTGCCGTAACAGCCACTGCATGATGCTGGACGGACGGATATTTCTGTACGTCCTCGTACGCCTTGCGGCGAAATTCGGACGGCGTCACGCCATCCTGTGTAATAAAGCCATGCGAAGCATGCGTCACACGGTTTCTCGGCAGGTTATTGTCGCATAGCGCAACCGTTCTCCTTGCTCGTCCTAGTACCAATGCAGCATTCAGCCCAGCCGGGCCACCGCCAATAATGGCGCAATCGTAGATCATGATGGTCTCGCCTCCTTTTACGTATATTATAGACTCATAATATCTATAATTCAACTGAGTAAAGTAAATATTTTTTTCCAGCAGCAGGGTTTTCACGGGGAGATAGGGAAATACAATACCAATATCCTTACATTGCAAGGGAGGTCAACCATGGAGCCGAACGATCAAGAAACCGTGGCAAACGATACGATTCTCGCCAGTGGGCTGGATATTGACGACGATGAGGACGATGACGAACATCATGGCGCTTTTCAGCAAGGACCGCGGGTTGTGTATCGCTAAAAATCAGACAGGGACAGCACTCCAGCCTTTAGGCTCCGAGCACTGTCCCTTTTGCTACATATTGCGCCGATATTTGCCGCCGACCGCATACAGCGCCCGCGTCATCTGCCCCAAGCTTGCCACCTTGACCGTCTCCATCAACGCTTCGAAAATATTGCCGCCCGTCAGTGCGGTTTCCTGCAGCTTCGCGAGCGCCGCCGGCGCTTCCGCCTGATGCCGCTCGTGAAACGCCCGCAGATGCCGAATCTGCGCATCTTTCTCCGCCGTCGTCGCCCGGGCGACCGGAATCCCCGCATCCCCCTCCGGCGCAGACGGATTGAGGAACGTGTTGACGCCGATGATCGGCAGCTCGCCGGAATGCTTTTTCATCTCATAGTGCATCGATTCGTCCTGAATCTTCCCTCGCTGATAGTGCGTTTCCATGGCGCCCAATACCCCTCCGCGATCGCTGATCCGGTCCAACTCTCGCAGCACCGCCTCCTCCACCAGATCTGTCAAATGCTCGATGAAAAAGGAGCCCTGGAGCATATTTTCATTTTGAATGAGACCCAGCTCCTTGTTGATGATGAGTTGAATCGCCATAGCGCGCCGCACCGACGCCTCGGTTGGGGTTGTCACCGCCTCGTCATACGAATTCGTATGCAGCGAGTTGCAATTGTCGAGAAAAGCGATCAACGCTTGCAGCGTCGTGCGAACGTCGTTGAAATCCATCTCCTGCGCATGCAGCGAGCGGCCGGACGTTTGGATGTGATATTTGAGCTTTTGACTACGCTCGTTCGCCTTGTAGCGGCGCTTCATCGCCACGGCCCAAATGCGCCGCGCCACCCGTCCGATGACCGTATACTCCGGATCAAGCCCGTTGCTGAAAAAGAACGACAAGTTCGGCGCGAAGTCGTCAATCCGCATGCCGCGCGACAAGTAATATTCCACGTACGTAAAGCCGTTGGCTAGCGTAAAAGCAAGCTGCGAAATCGGATTCGCCCCCGCCTCGGCAATGTGGTAGCCTGAAATCGAGACCGAATAATAGTTCCGCACCTCATGATCGATAAAATACTGCTGAATATCGCCCATCATCCGCAGCGCGAATTCCACGGAGAAGATGCACGTATTTTGCCCCTGATCCTCCTTCAAAATATCCGCCTGTACCGTGCCGCGCACGGACTTGAGCGTCTGTCTATGAACCAGCTTAACTTCGTCAGGCGTTAGCTCACGGCCCGCCGCTCGCGACGCCCGAGACAGTTCGAAATCTATCGCCGTATTCAGATACATCGCTAAGATGATTGGGGCCGGACCGTTAATCGTCATCGACACCGACGTTAGCGGATCGCACAGATCGAAGCCATCGAACAGTTTCTTCATATCGTCCAAGGTGCATATGCTGACGCCGCTTTCACCGATTTTTCCATAGATGTCCTGCCGCTCGTCAGGGTCCTCGCCGTACAGAGTCACGGAATCAAACGCTGTGCTGAGCCGTTTGGCCGCGTCGTCCTTCGACAGGAAGTGAAAGCGCAAATTCGTGCGCTCCGGCGTCCCTTCGCCGGCGAACTGCCGCTTCGGGTCTTCCGCCGTGCGC
Organism: Paenibacillus oryzisoli; assembly: GCF_050467285.1. Lineage (GTDB taxonomy): Bacteria > Bacillota > Bacilli > Paenibacillales > NBRC-103111 > Paenibacillus_E > Paenibacillus_E oryzisoli_A. The sequence goes on from NZ_JBCMUN010000009.1 coordinate 454,436, forward strand.
TTAAAAGGAAACACGCCCGCCGTGTATGGAAACGAACCCGGCACGTTTTCGCGCAGCAGCCAGCGGATCACATCACCGCTGTCATGAAAGCGCGGCAAACAAACCTTGGGAATGTCCGTGCCGGCCAAGCTTTGGGAGGTAAGCGCTGTCAGCATGTCGCGGCCGCGCACTTGACTCGTCATGGTTGTTCCGGTGTAGCGCTGCTGGAGATCAGGCCAGGCGCGGAGCAGGTGCAGCGTTGCTGGCTTCAATTGTTTCTCCAGATTACGCAGCAACTCATGCATCGCAGCGGCGGTTTGCGCGTCTGCCGGAGCGTCAGTTGACGCCTCCCGCAGCGCCTGAATCGCGCCGCTTACTTGATAATGCTTGCTGGCCAGCTGCGCTTCTTGCTCCGCTTCGGCATGGTAATCGCGGACCGTTTGCGCGATCTCCCCCAGGTATCTTATCCGCTCCGGAGGAATGATCATTTGCGGCTTCGGCCGGTTCGCGGTACAATTAGGTATTGACCATTGGTAGCCGAGCTTCGTATGGATGCTCCCGATCAGCGCTCCGAACAGCGCGTCGACGCCGGGATCGTTGAACTGATTGGCTTGCGTGCCAAATACAGGCATCGTTTCGGGCTGTATGTGAAAAAGCCCGCGATTGCGCTGCACCTGCTTCTGCACGTCGCGCAGCGCGTCTTCCGAACCGCGGCGCTCGAATTTGTTGATCGCGATCAGGTCGGCGCAGTCGAGCATGTCGATCTTCTCCAGCTGCGACGGTGAGCCGAATTCGCTGGTCATCACGTACAGCGACACGTCTGCAAGCTCGACGATGCGCCCGTCGCCTTGCCCAATGCCGCTCGTCTCAACCAGCACGAGGTCGAAGCCCGCCTCCTGCAGCACGGCAATCGCGCCCGGTAGCGCAGCCGACATCTCGCTGCCCGAGCTTCGCGTGGCAAGGCTGCGCATGAACACCCGCTCGTCGCTCGCGGTGTTCATGCGGATCCGGTCGCCGAGCAGAGCCCCGCCGCTGCGCTTCCGGGTCGGATCGACGGACAACACCGCGACGCGCTGCTGCGGGTATTGCCGCAGGAAGCGCAGCACGAGCTCGTCGGTGAGCGAGCTTTTGCCGGAGCCGCCGGTGCCCGTGATGCCGACCACGGGGGCGCGGGGCGGGTTGGCCGGCGATGGCGGCAGGCCGGCGGGCTGCGCAGATGGCGACGCGGGGGAAGGGCCCGCGAGGCTGGGCGCGTCCGCGGCCGCAGGAGGCGCGGGTGACGCAGCAGCGGGGCTGGCTGCGTCTGCAAGAGGCGCGGGCGCCGAGCCCGCCGCGCAAGCCAGCTCGGCGGCGGTGATGCGCCGCGCGATCTTTTGCTGATCCGCCGGCGTGAGCGGCGGTTCCCCAGCTGCCGGCAGCGGCAGCGCGTAATCGCACGCCTGGAGCATCCAGGCGATCATGCCGTGCAGCCCGAGCTGCCGGCCATCGTCCGGCGAGAACAGCCGGGCGACGCCGTAGGTCTGGAGCTTCTGAATTTCCTTAGGCAGAATGACACCGCCGCCCCCACCGAACACCTGAATGTGTGAGGCGCCTTTTTCCCGCAGCAGATCAATCATATATGTGAAAAATTCCACATGTCCGCCCTGATACGAGGAGACCGCAATCCCCTGCACATCCTCCTGAATGGCGGCCTGCACGATCTCCTGCACAGAGCGGTTGTGCCCCAAGTGGATGACTTCAGCGCCTCCTGCCTGCAATATTCGTCGCATAATGGTGATCGAGACGTCGTGACCGTCAAATAATGCGGACGCCGTTACGAATCGTACCGGCTGCTGAGGTCGGTAGCCTGAATACGTGCCTGCGCTAGTCATGGCCGCACCTTCCCTCCATTAGTTATTACAACATGTATACGCGGGGAACAGTAGGTTCATGGCTTGAAGATTGGGAGCGTCGAGAACTTTGCGAGGACATAAGATTGTTTTTGAAGAACCCAGCTGTGAGAAACTGCATTTCCTACATCAAATTCAAAAAAATGGTGGGATTTTCTGCACAATCCTGCATTTCTTACAGTAAATTGCCACTTGTCCCCTCATTTTCACGAAAAAGAGGCGCTAAGACGAAAATGACATGTAGGTTTTACATGATTACGGTTATATAGGCCTATTTATGAGAAATTACCTGCACATTTTACAGGAGAAGGACCGTTAAGGCCTCGTGTTCGCAGACATAAACTGCTAATAATCGACGATTGCCAGGAACTTTCACCCCTTTTTGCTTCAAAATATGGTTTAATAGTAGTAGACGTTTGAAAATTCAGAGAAAGGTAACGACGCTTATGAAAACTGCCTCATTCTTATTTCCAAAAGATAAAGTTGCCTATATCCGCTCCTCCTCTTCGATGAAAGAAGCAATGGAACAACTAGAGAAGCACACCTATACAGCACTGCCGATTGTAGACGATGAGGGCAAATACGCGGGTACGCTGTCTGAAGGCGATCTATTGTGGACCCTGAAAGATACACCGGGCCTCACCTTTGAGAATATGGATAAATTTCCGGTCGCGGATATCGAAAAGAACATTCACAACGAATCCGTCTCCATCGACGCTTTCATGGAAGACATGCTGGCAAAAGCGGCCGACCAGAATTTCGTGCCCGTTGTCGACGGTACCGGCATTTTCCTCGGCATCATCCGCCGCAAAGATATTATCGCGTATTACATGAACAATATTACGGATTAACGATAAAGAGCTGCAGCCTTCATTCACGCGAATGAAAGTTGCAGCTCTTTTTTATGCCCGTAATAAATACAAAAGTAAGATATTAATAAATCAACCAAATCTAACCCCATCACAGAACATCGAAGCATAAAACTGTGATTTTTGACGAATATTCTCTACCACCATTTTTGGAGGATAATTAAATAGATTTGCAAAAAATGACTTATTGGCTGGGTTACACATGGTAATTAAAAATGAATTTGTGAAATCCTGGCTTAGCTTAGAAACACTATAATTCATTTCTAAGAACGATATGTTCTCTTGATTGCTTTTGTTTTCCTTAATTAATTGCCTGTATACAGGCAAGAGTCTAGGCATTGCTTGCTTTATATCACTTTGCACACTGCCAACGATATTTTCTACTGCAGTTTGTACAGGCGTAAAGATTTTTTCAGCAAAAATCTTTTCAAGCAATTCCTCAGTCGCTTTGTATGATTCGGTAATAAATGCGATATTTTCAACTAAATTATTCATATATCCTAATTCATTTTGTTGTCTGCGTCTTTTATTCAAGAGGATCTCTTTTACTTCACTTTGCAGGCTATCCTTGTTAATATGGCTAGTTAATTGAGAGAAAATGCTTGACAATTCTCTATCAAGAGCTGTTGACATTCTGAATTCTCCTATCTTGAAAATAATAGCATAGAGGAAATTCTAGGACCAAGCTATTTTCATAAAGTTTCTGTATTCATCATCAGCTGCTTTGTATAAAAGTCTGATGTGTCTTACAATAAGCGATGGGTCAAAAGACTCATTAAAATCAAGCGCCGTAGTGATTGTAACAGTGCCTTCATCATTAATTGTAAATTTCGAGTATCTATAGTTTATGTTCAAGTCATTAACATGTTTTAAAGCGATTTCTCTTTTTAGCGGATTTGTGATATCTGCTAAGTTAAAGCAATAAATGTCAACTGATGGATAATCGAGCGTAAATGCAGCAACAAGTCTGATATTTGCACCGCTATCCGTTCGAATATTCATAGCAAAAAAAGGAGTGCCGTCCCTCCCGCTTTCTTCATCTAAAACGAAGTCAATTTCATTAATATAATTCCTGAACAAAGCTATATTTCTTTCAATAGTCGGATGCACTTTTCGTCACCTCTTGTAAGGAAATAGTAAAATTAACACTATTATATCTGTAAGCAGCAACTTACACAAGACAAAATTACTATTCAATAACTTTGGAATAGTCCATACTTCCTATCAATTCTTAGTCATTTATTCCTCCTGTTCAAAAAAGTTCTGAAATGATTTGAATATAAATAACCCTGCAAGCTGCAGGGTTAAAAGTAATTCCGAATTAAGCACCACAAAAACAAAGCCTGTATACCAGACTACTTCGCACCAAACCCCCTACAAGTTCATCATGCTTAAAAAATCGTTCCTGAACTTGCCCTGCGGATCATGCAGTTGCACGAGCTCCTTGAACGCCGGGAGCTTCACGAACCGCCGCTGCACGTCCGCAGGCGCCATCGTAAACAGCTTGCCCCAATGCGGGCGCGCATCGTACGGTGCCAGCGCAGCTTCGATCAGCGGCAGCACCTCACGCACTTCCTTCCACATGGGCTTCCATGTGAAGTGGACCGCTACTGAGTCCTGCTTATAGCAAGGACTCATCCACAGCTCGTCCGCCGCAATCGTGCGGACTTCTGACACGAACAACAGCTCCGCGAAGCGGCTGCTGATCTTCTCCAGCGCGCAAAGCGCTTCATACGCCGCGTGCCGCGGCACGTAGTATTCGCTTTGCAGCTCCTCCCCCGCGCTTGGCGTGAACGCCATGCGAAAATGCGGCATACGCTCGTGCCAAGGGCCAGGAACGCCGAGCTGTTCGCTGCAATTCTCCGTGCCGCAGCCTTCCACCGGATGCCGCGGGATCTCCGCCAACTGAGCGCCGAAAAAGGTTGCTGGCACTGGCTTTGGTTCAGGGCCGCCGCCATCCATCCGCTCCTTCACCCACACTTGATTGAACGAAGCGCCCCGCCAATCCGTAAACAAGCTGACACTGTATGCCGCGCCATAAATGGCGTCGAAATTGTTCTCCAGCGCCGCAAGCGGCAGACGATCGTACACATGTTGACGCATCTCGAACGTCGGCTCGACGTCGAGCGTCAATTGCGACACCACGCCGAGGGCGCCAATGCCGACCACCGACCCGGCAAAATCAGGATGCTCGCGGGTGTAAACAACTTTTTGCCCATCTGCTTGTACGATTTCCAATGCGGCCACAGCCGTCGACAGGTTACCGTTGCGGTCACCCGAGCCATGCGTCGCGGTCGCGCAAGCGCCCGCCACCGTAATATGCGGCAGCGAAGCGAGATTATGCAGCGCGTAACCCTGCTCGTGTAAGTACTCGCACAGCTCGCCGTAACGGATGCCGCCTTCCACAGTCACTTGATGGTTCACGCGGTCCAGGGAGAGGACACGGTTTAGCTTTTCAAGCGAGATGTGGGTACCTGTAGTATCTGCAATTCCATTAAAAGAGTGCCGCGTCCCTACAACTTTAACAGTTGCACTGTCTGCCACGATGGACTGGAGCTGCTCCACGCTTTCCGGAACTTCGACTTGCTGCGCTTGATATGTGTAATTGCCTGCCCAATTTCGGCGAATCGTCGTCATGTCGTCACATTCTTTCGGTTGTATTTTGCTTATCCATTCGCCGTCCAAGAAAGCGATTCCTTCCCCAAAAGAATAAAACCCGAAGGATCGACCGATCCCCCGGGCCTCATCTTACAGCATCATACCGCCTGACGCCTCAATCCGCTGCGCGTTCACCCAGCGTAATTCCTCGGTGCACAGCGATGCGATTAATCCGCCGATGTCGTCTGGCATCCCAACGCGTCCAAGCGCCGTCACCGAAGCGATATGGCGGTTCAACGCCTCATTGTCACGCACCCGACCGCCGCCAAAGTCCGTTTCGATCGCACCCGGTGCAACAACATTGGCGCGAATGCCGCGGTGGCCCCATTCTTTGGCCATATATTTGGTCAGCACCTCGATAGCGCCTTTCATGGCCGCATAAGTGCCGCTCCCCTCAAATGCAAAACGCGTCAAGCCGCTGGACAGATTGATGATGCCTCCGTTATCCGCGATGCGGGCGATCAGCTTCTGCGTCAGGAAGAAGACGCCTTTGAAATGCACATTCATCAAGTTGTCAAATTGCTCCTCCGTGACGCTGTCCAGCTTGCCGTTCAGGCCGAAGCCTGCATTGTTGATCAGAAAATCAAACTGCTCCCGGCCCCAACGCTCCCGCAGAACTGCCGCCAATCGTTGGGCAAAATCGTCAAATGTCGAGATGCTCCCCGCATCGAACTGAAGCGCCGCCGCTTGAGAGCCATTCGCTTCAATTTCGCGAACCACGGCCTCCGCTTCCTCTTGACGGGAATGATACGTGAGAATTACGTCAATCCCTTTGCGGGACAGCGCAATCGCTGTATTTTTCCCTAAACCTCTGCTTCCGCCTGTGATCACTGCAATTTTATGGTTCGTCGCCATGTTCGATCATACTCCTTATCGCTTAAATTGTGCCACTTGAACCCAAGTGTGTTTGTGGTCTATAGTGAGGTTATCACTTCGAGTTCACTCTAAGTCAAGCGAAAGGAACAAAAAAATGAAAACTTATACGATCAACGAAGTCGCCCAGAAGTTTGATCTCACCGCACATACGCTGCGTTATTACGATAAGGAAGGGCTGCTTCCTTTTGTGACCCGCACACCTGCCGGCAAACGGATTTTCTCCGATCACGATCTGGAGTGGATGAAATTGATCTGCTGCTTGAAGGATACCGGCATGCCGATCAAAGACATCAAACAATACAGCAACTGGGTAAGGCAGGGCAGCGAATCCATCGAAACGCGCAAAGCAATGCTCGCCGCCCACCGCGAGGAAGTCTTGAAGCAGATCGAGGCGCTCCATAAAAATGTGGACATCATCGATGCGAAAATCGCTTTCTATGAAAATCCGGAGCTGCGAACGCATCAGCATCCGTCTGTAGCAATGGAAGAAGTTTGAGCCTCGGCGGCTTCCTGAAAGCTTATGTCCCGCAAAACGTCTTATACCCGCAAGCCGACTTGGGCGGCTGCTCCGCATATTCCTCCTGCTCGGGACGGTGGGCATACGGATCCTTGAGCGCGGCCACCAGCCGCTCCATGACGGTATAATCGCCGTGCTGCACCGCCGCGTCCAGCGCTTCCTCCACGCGGTGATTCCGCGGGATGATCGCGGGATTGCTGCTCCGCATAAGGAGCTGTGACGCTTCCAGCGTCTCGGCTTGGCGGGACCGGCGCTCCTCCCAGCGCTTCAGCCAACTGTCAAATTGCTCCGAGCCATGCATCGGCGTATCTTCTGGCTTGCCAAACGTCAATGCGACAAATGTATTCGTAAGATCCGCCTGGTGCCCTTTCATCGCCTCCAGCAAATCGTGCGCAAGCGCGCTGTCCTCGGCTTCTTCGCCAAATAACCCGAGCTTCGCCCGCATGCCCGACAACCATGCCTGATGGTAGTGCGCGGAGTACGTCGCAATCGTGTCCTGCGCGATCTGCACAGCCTGCTCCTCGTCCTCGTGGAGCAGCGGCAGCAGCGCTTCGGCGAAGCGCGCCAAATTCCATCCGCCGATATACGGCTGATTGCCGTAAGCGTAGCGGCCTTGCGTATCGATGGAGCTGAACACCGTCGCCGGATCGTAGGCGTCCATAAACGCACACGGCCCGTAATCGATCGTCTCGCCGCTGAGCGCCACGTTGTCCGTATTCATGACGCCGTGGATGAAGCCGACGAGCATCCAGCGGGCGATCAGCTCGGCTTGACGCTGGATGACAGCTTCCAGCAGCCGCAGATAAGGCTGCTCGTCTGCAGCCAGCGCCGGGTAATGGCGCTGCAAGGTGTAATCGGCCAGCGCACGGAGCTCGGCCTCCGTTTTCCAGTGCGCGGCGTACTGGAACGTGCCTACGCGCAGGAGGCTCGCCGCGATGCGCGTCAGCACCGCGCCGGGCAGCACCGTCTCACGGTAGATCGTCTCGCCGGTGGCGGCCACCGCCAGGCTGCGCGTCGTCGGGATGCGCAGGCCATGCATCGCCTCGCTGATGATGTACTCGCGCAGCATAGGGCCGAGCGCCGCCCGGCCGTCGCCGCGCCGCGAGTACGGCGTCTGACCTGCGCCTTTGAGCTGGACGTCCACGCGGACGCCTTGCGGCGTCAACTGCTCGCCCAGCAAAATCGCCCGGCCGTCGCCCAGCAAGTTCAAGTGCCCGAACTGATGGCCGGCGTATGCCTGCGCCAGCGGCTCCGCGCCGTCAGGCAGTCGATTGCCGGCAAAGATCGACGCGCCTTTTTCGCTGTCCAGCGCATCGACGTCAAGCCCCAGTTCCGCCGCCAAGGTGCGGTTCAACACTACAAGCTCCGGCGCTTCAACTCGCGTCGGTTTGCAAGGGGTAAAAAGCGAAGACGGCAAATTCGTGTACGAGTTGTCGAACTGCCAGCCCATTTCATGCGATGAGAATTCGTTTGTCATAGGGATTAGTCCTTTTTAGAGGGAGTTAAGTTCTGCCAACTATTATACCCTTTTCGCGGGGAGATCAACAGGCGCGGGGATGACTGGCTCGGCATGGAAAAAAGACTCCCTCAATGGAAGTCTTCCACTTATCACATGAACTGGAATTTCTCCAGTACATTTTCGTCTTTTCAACCAAATCTGGGTACTGAACTGGAATTCTTCCCGTACATTTACCCTTTTGGCGGCAAACACCTCGAAACTGCTGAAATGAGCAGGAGGTTTTCCAGTTCATCTGGCGCATGAGCGGTCTCCAGTTGAAATGAACGGGAGGTTTTCCAGTTCATGGACTTGCAGTGCTAGGTGACTTGCCTAGCTCCCCTTGTTGTCAATTGATGCGCATAGCCTGTCATCTTGACAACCACAACGAGGCGATACTCACCATCAGCGACCAAACACCCTCCTCATAAAATCCAAGCTCGCCGTCAGTTCCCGCTCCTTATCCTTCACCGTACATTCCGCCGAAATCATGCCGGCATACCCCGCCTGGTTGAGCGCCGCCGTAAAATCCGCGTACGGATAAACTCCAGTACCAGGGCTAAGCCTTCCCGTATCCGCCAGATGAATATGCTGGAGCCACTTGCTGTACGTGACCAGCGACGTCAACGGATCTCCTTCTTCTTGCATATGATAAAAGTCCGCCAACACCCGAATCTCCGGCCGATTCACCTGCTCGGCGAACGAAACGGCTTCCGCAATCGTCATCACCAGATTCGTTTCCTTTCGGTTCAGCGGCTCGATCGCCAGCACCGTGCCCGTTCCCGCGAACGCATCAGCCATGCGGCTGAGCAGCCCGAGGAACTGCTCATCGGCGCGCGCAGGCTCCCAGCCGTCCGGGCTATGCCGTGCTTTGCCGCTGCCGAGCACGACCGTCTCCACGCCGATCCGGTGCAAGGCCTCGGCTGCTTTTTCCACATAGCGCGCGATCCGCGCATCGTCCACATCCGGCCCCACGACCTTCAAGTCGCCGGGGAAAAAGATGTTCATCGCCCGCACCGGCAGCGGGCTCTCAATAAACAGCGGGAGCTTCTCCGCGAATTCCCGTTCATTTTCCAAACTGAGCGAAACGACCGCACACTCGATGTAATCAAAGCCCCGTTTCCGAAGTTCACCCGCATCCTCAATCGGGCTGCACCATCCAAAAGAACGCATGCCTCTCATCCCTTTCGCTTATCGAATACTTCATGTCTGTTTCGATAAGCGTAGCATAAGGGAAGTCGGATGTAGTATGGCAAAACAATTTAACTTTTTGTCAAAATCGCTTTTCCTTTAAAAAGTCTTTAACGCGCTACCAACCGCCCGTTCTCCAACCACAACACCCGGTCGCAAGCCGGCAGCACGCGCTCGTCGTGCGTAACCATCACCGCGCTTTTGCCCTGCGTCCTCACCTCCAGCGCAATCATCTCGACGACCGCAAGCCCTCGGAGTCCGTCGAGACTAGCCGTCGGCTCATCCGCAAGGATAACGGCCGGATCGTTCATCAGCGCCCTCGCAATCGCCACCCGCTGACGCTCACCGCCGGACAGCTTCTCCGGGTATGCCTGACGGCGATGCTGCAATCCGAGTCGCTCCAACAAATCTTCGGAGCGCTCCTCCGCTTCTCGCCCTTTCACCCCGGCTAGCTTGGCGACAAGCTCCAACTGCTCTGCAACTTTCAGATACGGAATCAGATTCGAGCTTTGGAAAATAAAGCCCAGCTTCCGCAGCCGTAAGTCGGCTAGTCCGGTCTGATCCAAGCCGACAATCGGCTCGCCGTCGACTTCAATCGAGCCGCCGGACGGCGCCAGCAAGGCGCCAGCGATGGACAGGAACGTGCTTTTTCCCGAGCCCGACGGCCCCATGACCGCCACAAACTCCCCGGCTTTCACCTGCAAATCAAGGTCGCATAAAATCATGCGCTGTGCCCCGCCATCGTCAAAGCTCCGGGAAATCCCCTTCATCTCCAGTCGATTCCTCATGCCGCAGACCTCCCAATCGCATCAAGCGCGTCTACGCGGACGACTTGCCATACGGAGAGCAGCGAGCCGAGCACGGACATCAGTATAAAAGCCAAGCAAGTAAACGTCAGCGTTGCGCCTGTCAGTTGAAACGGCATGCCGCTGGGCAAAACCGCCGCCAACGCCAGCACCACGGCACAACTAATCGCAAGGCTGCCAATAGCGAGCACAAGCACTTGCAGCGTTACACTTTGGATCAAATACCGTGTCCGTGTGCCAATTGCTTTCAGAATGCCGAATTGGCTGGTTTTTTGAATCGTAATGACGTAGAAGAAAACAGCCAGCACAAACGCTGAAATCACGAACAAAAAGACGATCATCATGAGCAGTGAGCCCTGCTCCTCTTTGTAGCCAGGAATCGCGGACACCGCATCCGACTTGGATATAAATTCAGCTTTACCGCCGAACGCGGCTGCCAATTGTTCACTTTGCGCCTTCGTCGCTTGCAGCGCGACGGCCGAGTAGCGCACGCCTTCACCGGCTGCTCCACCAATCGCAGGTTTAACCGCCTGGAGCTTAGCCCAATCCTGTAAGTTCATCACAACGACGGCCGAGTGGCTGAATGACTCATTCTTCACAAACCCGCTGACCGTCCAGCTGAGGCCTGACGCCTGATCCACCAGCACAGTGCCAAGCTTCACCCCGGCGTCCGCCAGCTTGCGATCAACCAGCACCGTGCCAGACGGCGATGCCGCGGCAATTCCCTCGCCCGACACCACCTGCGGTGCCAACCACCCCGCCGGGTTCACGCCCATCAGCGTCACGTCCAGCTTTTGCGACATCCCCTTGGGAATAACGGTCGTCATGGCTAGTCCAAACGGTTCCGCCTTCCCTTCTCCGACAATGGCAGTTGCCTGATCAAGCAAGCTGGCATCCACCTTCGAGCGAGTAAACCGGTGCTCCGCCCCCTGCTCCAACAAGTAATGGGTGGCGGCTTGATTTTGAATCGAAGCTGCGTTATCGTAGGCGAGCCCTTTGGCGAGGCCTGTTACGAACAGCACCAAAAACGCCACAAGCAGCATAATGACGGCAATCAGCGAATATCTGGCTTTGGCAAATCTTAATTCACGAAGTGCGAGATACATCTTGCTTCCCTCCTTTGACTATGTGTCCAGTTTAGGAAGCGAAAATGAACGGCGCATGAACGGCCGATTACAAATGCGGAAGCTCAATCTTGAACGTCGTTCCCTCGCCGAGGGTGGAATGAACCGTAATATCGCCGCCGTGGAGCCCCACGATTTTTTTGACAATAGCCAGTCCCAGTCCCGTACGTCCTGAGGCACGCTCCCTAGCGCGGTCGACCCGATAGAACCGGTCAAAAAGAAACGGCACATGCTCAGGGGCAATACCCTCCCCAGTATCACGAATCTCAACTACGCACCCAGCTCTGCCGTTCTCTGCGCTGATTTCGATCGAGCTTCCTGCCGGAATATGCTGAATGGCATTGCCGATCACATTCATCCATACTTGCATAAGCAGCACTTCCTCCCCGTAAACGGTGACCGTCTCTGGCACCGCCAGCTTCAGAAACAGCTCCTTCTCATCGAGCTGCCACTGCATGACTTGCACGGCTTGCCGAAGCTGCCCCTTCAGTGGATAGCTCGTTCGATGCATCGCTTCAGCGCCCTGCTCCAGCGACGACAACGTCAGCAGCTGCTTGCCGAGCATGGACAGATGCTTCGTCTCCGCTTCAATGATTTTCGCATAATGTTCCCGCTCTTCGTTCGGCAGCTCGCGCGCCGACAAAATATGCGCAAACCCCTGCATCGACGTGAGCGGCGACTGAATTTCGTGCGAGACGTTGGCGACAAACTGCTGCCGCGCCTCGTCAATCCGCTCCAGCTCCCGGCTCATCGTCATAAAATGTCCTGCCAGCTGGCCGATCTCATCCTTGCGCTTGTCCGGCAGCTTCAGGTTGTAGTTCCCCTGCGCGATCCGTTTGGTAGCCTCCGACAGCCGCGTGATCGGCTTGACCAAATACCTCGTGCTGAGCAAGAAGCACAGCACACTGATCGCGATCGTCAAGCCAAAAATCAGCGCAAAAAACGTCCGCAATTCCCCGAACTGCAGCAACACGTCCGGCCGCACGAACATGGCGTAAGTGTGACCACCGTGAACGACAGGTACCCCGACCGTATTGCTCAGTGTATTTTCAAAAAATCCTGAAATATAAAGCTTGTTCGGAAACTGTGCAACACCGTGATACTCGCCGCCTTGCAGCACCTCTGCCACGGCCGCCGCCGTCAGATCCTGTTCCCGAAACTCTCGCCCGAAAAACAGCTGATTTTCCCGTCCGTCGGTGACATAAATTTCATAGCCAAGTGCGGCGGCATTGCCCAAATAACGATCCATCTTCGCCCCATCTTGCTCGAGAAACTGCTTCATTTGCGTCGCAATGGCGATCAGCTTGGTGTCATTGAACGGTTTGAGCTTTACGTGATAGTAGATGTTCGACAACAGGAATCCCAACATGCTGCTGATCAAAATAACGGCGAGCGTCATAAATAGCACACGAACATACAAGGATTTCAACGGTCCTTCACCTCGAGTTTATAGCCGATGCCGCGCACGGTTTGGATGGCAAAATCGTCGATATAATCGGCGAAACGCTGCCGCAGCCTTTTGATATGGACATCGACTGTGCGGTCGTCTCCTTCGTAATCTGCGCCCCACACGAGCCGAATCAGCTCCTCGCGCGCGAACAATCGCCCCGGAAACTGGGCTAGCTGGGAAAGCAGCTCAAACTCCTTCATCGGCAAGAGCAGCACGTTCTCGCCATCTGTCACCTCCACGTTGCTCCGGTCAATCACGATCCGGTTCAAAACCAGCTTGTCGCTGGCCGTCCGCTGATATCGGCGAAACAGCGCTTTCACCCGGAACAGCAGCTCCTCCGGCTCAAACGGCTTCGTCACGTAATCGTCCGTGCCTTTGAGATAACCCTGCTCTTTATCTGTCAGCTGCGCCCGAGCCGTCAGCAAAATAATCGGAATATCGTACTCACTACGAATCGTTTCGCACAGCGCCAACCCGTCCATGCGCGGCATCATAATGTCCAGAATCGCCAGATCGATCGCCGTTTCGCCCATCAGCTCCAGCGCCTGTTTCCCATCCTGTGCCTCATGGACCGCATACCCTTCACGGCTGAGCACATAGCGCACCAACGAACGGATATGCGGATCATCGTCCGCAACCAATACCTGCTTCATCCTCCACGTCTCCTCCCCATCCCTGCGTTGCTGCTAGCATAGCATATTTCCTACGACTACGAAAAAAAAGACCGCCCGCGTCCCTGTTACAGAACGGAGCAGTCTTTCGTTTTAACATTATTTTGCTTGAATGTAGCCTTCGGCTTTCAGCAATTCCGCGATCAGCACTGCACCACCTGCTGCGCCGCGCAGCGTGTTGTGGGAAAGACCGACGAATTTGAAGTCGTACAGGGAATCTTCACGCAGTCGGCCTACGGAAACGCCCATGCCGCCCTCGATGTCGCGATCCAGCTTCGTTTGCGGTCTGTTTTCTTCTTCAAAATACGTGATAAACTGCTTCGGAGCGCTCGGCAATTCCAGCTCTTGCGGGCGGCCTTTGAAGTTCAGCCAGCGCGCCAGGATTTCTTCTTTGGACGGCTTTTTCTCAAAGGAAGCGAACACCGTTGCCAAGTGACCGTCCGTAACCGGAACACGGATACACTGTGTTGTAATGAGCGGAGAGCTCGCTTTCACGATCGCGCCGTCTTGCACACTGCCCCAGATGCGGAGCGGCTCCTGCTCGCTTTTTTCTTCTTCCCCGCCGATGTACGGGATCACGTTGTCGAGCATTTCCGGCCAGTCGGTGAAGTTTTTGCCCGCACCGGAAATCGCTTGGTACGTCGATGCGACAACCGTCGTCGGATTAAACTCTTTCAGCGCGTTCAGCGCCGGCACGTAGCTTTGGATCGAGCAGTTCGGCTTCACCGCGATGAAACCAGTCGTTGTATTCAGGCGCTTTCTTTGCGCCGCGATGACGTCCATGTGGCCGGGATTGATTTCCGGTACGATCATTGGAACGTCCGGCGTCCAGCGGTGCGCAGAGTTGTTGGAAATGACAGGCGTGCCGGTTTTCGCGTAAGCTTCTTCTAGCGCCTTGATTTCTTCTTTTTTCATATCGACCGCGCAGAAAATAAAATCAACTTCGGAGGCAAACGCTTCTACTTTGGATGCGTCCTGCACGACGATTTTTTTCACCGCTTCCGGGATCGGAGTCGCGAGCTTCCATCTGTTTTGCACGGATTCTTCATATGTTTTGCCGGCCGAGCCAGCGCTTGCTGCAATCGCCGTAACTTCAAACCAAGGGTGTCCATCCAGCAGCTGCACAAAACGCTGCCCAACCATGCCTGTGCCGCCAACAATACCTGCTTTTAGTTTCTGTGTCATGTGAACTTCATTTCCTTTCATGTAAGGTCTTTATGTTAAAAACGTATTCAGCTTTTCAGCAATTGGTGTACCCCGCCGCGTGGTGCGACATCCGCTAACAAAAAAATCCCACCCCCAAGACTGATTAAGTCTCAGGGACGAGATTGATCGACTCGTGGTACCACCCTAGATTCGCCAACATGTCGCCATGCCAGCCTCTTCAAGTACGGCATTGCATGCAATGCTTATACTTTAGCTCTGTAACAGGAGCTCCTGGCACACCATCCCCCGCGCTTACGGTTCCGATGAGCTGCTCTGAGTCTTTTTTCAATAAACAACGCTTTACTCCTTTTCAGCTGCCGGAGCTCTCTGTGAAAGAATGTATTTATCTACTCGTCTCTTCATCGCATTTCAAATTCAATGTTGGGATTATATTATCAGATAACGGGGGCCAGGTAAACTATAATTTTAAAAAAATCCAAAAAATAAGCCCTGCCAATTCCTCCTTCCCGCCATAAAGCGACACAATAAGTACCCAAGCCTCCGAATGATATGAGAAACAGGTCCGAAGTCCTAATCCAGCCAAGATAACCAGCTTCGCCGTCCAATACGACCCGATGAAAAAGGAGACCCTACCCATGTTCACTCGCTCACCGTTCAAGCTTGGCGCGGCCTTGCTTTTGTCTACAGCTTTATTGACCGGCGGGACATCCGCTTTTGCCGCATACTCTCCATCTGTTAACGCCAGTACGAAGCTTGTCTATGCCGCCGGCAAAAACTTTACCGTCAACGTTGTCACCGTCGATCTGACGGATCCTATGCTTGAAATCGCCCCAGCGCTCGCAGACGGCGGTATCGGCCACGATGCCTCGTTCTCGTCCATTGTCGAGCGTGAAAACGCTGTAGCGGCTATTAATGGTACGTTTTTTAACGCTTATGAATCCAACCCTTACATCCGCTTTCCCAACGGCTCCATGGTGAAGTCAGGCGAAGCGATCCATTCCGGCGAGAACCAAACGCTGATTCTGGATAAAAATAAAGTACCGGATATTCAATTTGTCGATCTCGATATTTCAGTCAAGGTAAGCGAGGGCGGTGGCACGTATACGATCTCCCCTTGGGGAATTAACAAATATTATGGCGATGCCAGCACCGACCAGATTGTATGGTACACACCGCAGTTTGGTAGTTGGATCGGCTACCCAGGCGGAACGAAAGTCGTCATTCAGGACGGCCTCGTGACCAAAATTACGCAGGATTCCGTCTCTGTACCGGATGATGGCTACGTGTTGTTTGTCGGCAACAGCGCCAACAATAAGTCCAACGTGCTGACGAAGGTCGACTTAGGAGATCGGGTAACGACCTCGCTGCTGGCCAAAGGCGAAAACGGCAATCTGGACGCAAAGTCGTGGCTTGCGGCGATCGGCGTTGGCCCGAAGCTGGTTAGCGGCGGCGCCGTGGACATCAACTACAGCCGCGACGGCTTCAGCGACCCGAAGGTAACTTCCAGCGCTGCTGCGCGCAGCTTCGTCGGCGTGGACGCTTCCGATCACCTCGTGATGGGAACCGTCCCCAGCGCGACCTTGCCCCAGCTCGCCGCCATTGCGGTCGCGCTCGGCCTGAAGGAAGCGATGAACATGGACGGCGGGTCCAGTTCCGCGCTGTATGCGAACGGAACCACGATGACGTACGCGGGGCGCGAGCTCAGCAATGCCTTGGTCGTCCGCAAGCTGGACAAGCCCATCGTGCAAATCGAAATCAACGGCAGCTATATGACCGACTACAAAGGCTATATCGTCGGCGAGACGACCGTTGTGCCGATCCGCCCGTTCATCACCGCGATGAACGCCAGCTTTGCGTGGAATGCGGCGACGCGCACCGCGACCATTACCAGCGGCGGCGTCACACTGCAGCTGCAGGACGGCAAGTCCACCGCCACTGTGAACGGCAAAGCCGTGGCGGTTCCGGTGCCGCTCCAGATCATGAGCGACAGCCGGATGTACGTCCCGCTCCGCCTCGTTGCGGAGTCGCTCAACAGCAAAGTCACGTGGAACAGCAAGCTGTACCGCGCCTCGATCCAGCTGCCGTAGGGCCGCGCACAGCTGCTTTAATTGAGAACAAGCCAGCGCTATGTTGGCTTGTTCTGCATTCCAGGGGCACGACTTGCTGCGAGAACGCAGCCAGTTCAATAACATTAGCTACTTTAAAACCTTGACTCTCCCACGAAACTTTCATCTAATGCACCCCCATTGTGCGCCCGCCCACCTATTCACTTTCGGACACCCCCTGTATCTCCATTAGCCTCGATCCCCCACTGCTCAAAATCCCTCACTCCCGCTTGTGTAACCGGTTGCAAACCCTCTTAGTTTCCATAATTCCGGCGAATCGACTACTTTAGCTAGGGCTAGGCCCTCTTAGCTCCGCTGCATATCGTCAAACTAGCCTATTTTTACCGATGTAACCGGTTGCAAACCCTCTTAGTTTCCATAATTCCGGCCAATCGGCTACTTTAACTAGGGCTAGGCTCTCTTAGCTCTCCCCCATACCTGCTTGCCAACAACCTCTCTCCAAATAAGAGCGGTAAAGCACTGCTATTCTGACCGATTCACTCCTTTCGCCGAAAATAAGCGTGGAAAACCACTTTTATCGCACAGAAAAAGCTCGCTTTCGGCGAGCTTGCCTCCAAATAGGAGTGGTTTACTACTTCTATTTCGCTGAAGCTCTCTTCTCCCACCCAAATAGAAGTGGTTCACCACCCTTATCAGATCTGGGACGAAGAGGACTGAGTCGAGTCTGGAACTAGTTGGAGCGGGTCTGAGTTGGGTCTCAATTGAGTCTCAATCAAGTTTGCTCGGGCATGAAGCTAGTTTGAATCGGGTCAGAAGCGGTCTGCTAACACGCCAACGCCGCTTCTGCCCCACCCGAGCAAGTCCCAACTACCTCCCTACCTCCGCGCCCCCAGCTTCCCCTTGTCGCTCGAACAGTTCCGTGCTTTTGCCCGAGAACAAAGGCACGATGAAAGCACACACCAACGCGAGCGCGATCAGGAGGTAGAACGTGCCACCGTGCAGATCCTGCACGGATAGCGCCACGACGAGCAAGCCGATCCGGGAGACGTTCAGGCACCCTTCCCGCCACAGAAAAATCCGCGCCTGCTGCATCGCAGGCTGCTTCGAAATAATCCGGAACTGCCGCGTGTTCCACACCGTTCCGAAATAAAACATGCCGATCGTCGTGAACAGATTCGACAAGATCAAGATCGGCGCTTTCGGCAGCAGCGGCAGCAAAATCCCGACGGCCAGGAACGTCATGCCGATTTTAAGCCAGAGGCCCTCCTTCACCCGCAACCGCCGATACAGCATCATCGCGCCAATTGCCGAGGAAGCGTACAGCACATTGAATAGCGCGATAATCAGCTTATCCTCGGACACGGAAAACGTGAACACCAGCGCGAACAGCATCTGAAATTGCAAGAACACGCCCGCAGCCAACAACGACGGCACCATCCAGCGCAGTGCGGAAGTCGAGAATACGAGCTGAAATCGCAAGCCTTGAAACAGTTTCTCCGTGCTGCCGGCCAGCGTAATCGTCGGAATGAAGAACGAAACGGCCATAAGCAGCGCCACGAACAAAAACATCAGCAAAAAAGAACCCGAATAGCCGATCCACTTGATAATCAAGGCGAATGCAATCGGATTCACAATTGAAATAACCTGGTTAATAATATTCGACATCGAGAAGTACTGCTCAAAGTCGCGTCCTTTGCCGAAAACGCTGAGCGTAATGTTTTGCGCGGAGGCGTAGAAGCCCCACATAATGCCGATCGGCATGGCGATAATGGCGATCCACAGCAGCCGATTGTCCAGCTCGAGCGTGGAGAGCAGCAAGAATACGAGTCCGCCGCAAATCGCGTTCGAACGAATTAGGACGCGCGTCGTAAAGCTGGTCAACAGGCGTGAGCCCACGCCAAACGCCAGCGTCCACATCACGAACAGGACGAGATTGAACCAGACGACCTCGGAGATTTTGTTGTTTTTTTCCCAAATAAACAGATTGACGAAGATTCCGATGTAGTTAAAAATAATGGTCGATGCCGCGTTCATCAGCAGCAGTCTTTTCATGGCTCCGCTTAATTGCATAGTTTCAGCCGCCTTCTTGGAAGTGTACTAACATTTATTGAAACAACGTGCTTGGCTGACTTACACAATTCGACTCCCGCTTCGCGATTCCTGCGCCCAACGCTACATACAGCAAAAAAGAGCCGTTCCTCCCCGCTAACCTGCGGAGACCCCGGCTCTTTCCTCTTATTCCGTTCTGTTTTTCACATTTTTACTAAGAAAATGAATAAGTGCTTCGTAGAAATCGCGTTCGTTTTCCAGCTTTTGATACCCGTGTCCCTCATTGGCTTTCAGCATGTAAGGGACATCGAAGTCCAGCTTGCGGAGCGCAGCAACCATCTGATCCGACTCCGCCTTGTTCACGCGCGGATCGTTCGCGCCCTGCACGATCATCAGCGGCGCTTGGATCTGATCCGCATGCAGCAGCGGCGAGGCCGCCTCCAGCAGCTTGCGATCCTTCACCGGATCGCCGACCTGCGCATACATTTGCTGGCGCCCGTTCTCCCAATACGGCGGCATGGTGCGCAGGAACGTCAGCAGGCTCGACGGTCCCACGACATCAACACCCGCCGCGTACACATCCGGCGTGAACGCCATGCCAGCGAGCGTCGCATATCCGCCGTAGGAGGCGCCATAGATGCCGACCCGCTTAGGATCGGCAATCCCCCGCTTCACGAGCCAGTTCACGCCGTCGGTGATGTCGTTCTGCATCGCGGCGCCCCACTGCTTATCCCCGGCGTGCAGGAACGCCTTGCCGTAGCCATCAGAGCCGCGGTAATTCAGCTGCAGCACCGCGTACCCTTGGCTGGCGAGCAGCTGCACCTCCATGTTGAAGCCCCAGGAATCGCGCGCCCACGGTCCGCCGTGCGGATTCACAATCACGGGCAGCTTATTCGCGATGACGCCCTTCGGCAGCGTGAGGTAGCCGTGAATCGTCAGGCCGTCCCGGCTCTGGAATGAGATCGGCTTCATATCCGCCATCCGGTCTTCTTTCAATTGCGGAGCAATGTCGGCGATCTTCTCGATTCGATCCGATCGTTGGTCCCAGAGATAGTAGCTTCCGTACGATTTGTCGCTGTCGGTATACAAAAGGACGAGATCCTTGTCCAAGGAACCAACAAAGCCCCAGTGCGTTGTGTGAAGCTGCTCTTCGATTTTTTGCGCTTTCGCCTTGAGCTCCGGGTCCAGAAAGGCCGTATGCTTCTCTTCCGTTTCGTAACTGACCGCGAGAATCGCTTTCTTTTTATAAGAGTAGATCAAATCGTTCACATCGGCGTCTTCGTTGGCATAGATCACTTCCGCTTCCTTCTTGGCCGCCGGATCGTAGCGAACCAGCGCCTGCTTGTCACGGCCGACCGACGATGCCGCATACAATTGCTTGTTGTCAGCTGTGAACATGACCGGGATAAACGTATCGTCCTTCGCAAACGTCGCTATCTTCTCAAAGTCTTTGCCGTCATCCTCCCGATACAAGAGGCTTGTCGTCTCTCCGTCCTGCGCCAGCCCTGCGCGCACTTCGCCCCAATTATCGACGGCCCAGAGCTCGACATTGCCCGGATTTTGCACATACATGGTCGGTTCGCCCGTCATCAAATTGACCCGCACGACATCCATCGCTTTCGGATCGCGGCGGTTCATCGTTAGGAGCAGCTCATAATCACTTTCATTTTTCGCAGGCCATACGTCCAGCAAGTCCGACTTGACATTCTTGAATGGTGTCAAATCGCGATCGTTCGTGCCGTCGACCTGAATTGCGTGGATGTGCGTATTCTCCGATCCGCCGCTGTCGATCCCGTACACCAACACATGATCGGTCACCCAGTAGATGCTCTGGATATTATCCACCTTAGCGTTCGTCAGACGAACGCCTTCCCTTTCCCCAACTTTCTGAACGTACAGATTCATCCGATTCTCCCACGGGTGCAAGTACGCCAGCATCGTGCCGTCCGGCGAGAGCCGAAGCTGGATTTTATCCGGCAGCTGCAGGAGCTCCTCCAGCGAAACGCCGCCTTGCGTTAATTCTTCTTTTTGCGTGAGGGTGCGGTATAAAAAGAGCACGAGCTGCGCCCTGGTCACCTGCTCCTTCGGCATAAACGTCAGCTGCTCGGTAATCGCGTGCTGTTTCAATTTGACGACATCGGCATGATGCGCCGAACCGATCTCGGCCTCATCCTTGAGCCACGTCTGGATGCCGTTATCGTTCAGCTTAAAAGCGCGCACAAGCAAGCTCGCCATTTGCTCGCGCGTCAGTGGTGCGTCCGGCTCGTAGTTACCGCCGTCCCCCTGCACGATGTTCAGCTCTTTCAGGGCGTTCACGGCCTCCGCATAAGGACTTGCGGCCGGTACGTCGGCAAAGCCATTCAGAGCTTTGGGCTTTGCGGCATGCAGCGCGCTGGCAAGCCACACTGCGGCGTCGCCACGGGTAACGGCTTCATCGGGATGAAAGCCGCCGTCCGCCTCGGCATCGTCCACGATACCCTGCTGCTTCAAGCTGCCGATGGCTTGCGCGGCGTAATGGTCCGGCGGAACGTCCGGATACGCGCTCGGGAGGCTGCAGGCCTGCGCGTACGCCGGCAAAGCGGCACAAAAGATCAGGGCTGCCGCAAGGAAAGAAGCAGCTTTGGTACGTAAAGCTATTTTCATAGAAAGCCTCCTGTAATGTGAATGCGACAAATCGTCATACGTGCCATTATATACCATAACAGGGTAAAAAAAATAGGTTCATAGAAAGTTTCATAGATTTTCTCCTATCGAAAGACTTTCTTAAGATTTAAGAAAGAAGGATGCATGGGTTGCCCGCTATGATAGACCTATGAGAACCAAGGAGGCTGTACCATGACAAAGAAACCGATTGTCCATGTTCATCAACTCACCAAACGTATCCGCAATAAAACGCTGGTTGACCGCATTTCCTTCGAGCTGTTTCCCGGCGAAGTGTTCGGCTTGCTCGGTCCTAACGGCGCTGGCAAAACGACAACGATCCGCATGATCGTTGGCCTTATTCGCATGAGCGAAGGCGATGTGACGATTAACGGACACAGCATTCGTACCAACTTTCGCGAGGCGATCTCGCACATCGGCGCCATCGTCGAGAATCCGGAGATGTACAAGTACATGTCCGGCCTGCACAATCTGCGGCACTTCGCCCGCATGACGGGCCGTGAGACCGTCTCTGAAAAGCGCATCGCAGAGATTGTGCAGTTAGTCGGCCTTACTTCGGCTATCCACGACAAGGTCAAAACCTACTCGCTCGGTATGCGCCAGCGGCTTGGCATCGCCCAAGCCCTGCTCCATCAGCCCGCCGTGCTCATTCTCGACGAACCGACGAATGGCCTCGATCCCGCCGGCATTCGGGATATGCGCCTCCTTGTCCGCAAGCTCGCGGAGGAAGAAGGCATCGCTGTGCTCGTCTCCTCCCATTTGCTGGCGGAGATGGAGCTGCTGTGCGACCGTTTCGGGATCGTGATGCAGGGCCGGATGACGGACACTTTTGCCCTGAACGACTTACAGTCTTCTAAGGATGATGCCAACAAGATGACGCTGGAAGAGAAATTTATCGAACTGACGGAGGGCCGGAGCTATGCTTAATGTACAAAAGCTGATTTATAACGAACTCATCAAACTTGCAAGCAAAACAGGCAATTGGGTGATGACCGCCCTGCTTCCCCTGCTCGTTCTGGGCGCCGCTCTCCTCTGCCGCTATGCCGGGGCGGACGAACTAGACATGCCGAACGTGTGGGTGTTCATGGACCTGATCCTGTCGGCGATCCCAAACCTCATGGACATCGTCACTTTGTTCACGATCATAGTGGCTGCCGGCATCGTCGCCTCCGAATTCTCGGGCGGCACAATCAAATTGCTGCTTATTCGCCCGTTTCACCGTTCAACGCTGCTGTTTGCCAAGTACGCTGCATCACTGCTGTACGGCTTATGCCTGATGGTGCTGCTTGCGCTGTCCGGCTTTCTGATCGGCGGTCTCCTCTTCGGCTTTGACGGCGGCTCGGCTGCCCACGCCGGAAGCTCATTGACCGATGCAGGCTATGTATGGAAAGCACTCGGCTGCAGTGCGATCGAACTTGTCGTGATGGTCTCGCTGGCTTTCATGTTCTCAACGGTCTTTCGCTCAAGTGCGATGGCGATCGGCATTTCGCTGTTTTTCCTGCTCGCCGGAGGGCAGCTTGCCTACGTGCTTAAACCGTTTGCCTGGTCCAAATACTTGATTTTTGCGAACAGCAATCTTTTGCTGTATCTGGACGGCAATCCGATCCTCGCAGGTATGACGCTTCATTTTTCATTAATGGCATTAACGATTTATCTCATCGGCTTTCTGGGGCTCTCCTGGCTTGTTTTTGCGAAACGGGACGTGGCCGGCTAGCCGGACGCTTTTCATTCGAGGCTTCAAGACGGTATACTGAGTGCAAACTGTCGAAAAGGGGGCCGCGATAGCGCCATGCCTCATCGGATATTACTCGTGGAGGACGATTTCTCCATCGCCGAGATGGTCCGCCATCATTTAGAAAAAGAGCAGTTAACCGTCGAGCACGCCGCGGACGGCGAGTTCGCCCTGCGGTTGTTCGCAGCGCATACGTATGCGCTCCTTCTGCTTGACCTCATGCTGCCCGGCGTGGACGGGCTTGAAGTGCTGCGCCGCGTCCGCAGCGAAAGCACCGTGCCGGTTCTGATCCTTTCTGCGAAAGACACTGACGTGGAGAAAGCATTGGGTCTCGGCTTCGGTGCGGACGATTATTTAGCGAAGCCGTTTTCGCTCATCGAGCTGTCCGCCAGAGTGAAAGCCATTCTGCGCCGCGCATCCCAGTATACCGGAGCGCCTGCGGCAGCAGAGCCCACTTTGCTGCGCGTTCATGAGCTCACGCTCGACGTGGAGGCGCATCTCGCCTATAAGAACGGCAGTCCGCTGAACTTGACGGCCAAAGAATTGCTCATCCTGAAACTGCTCATGAGCCATCCGAAGCGCGCTTTCTCCAAGGAGCAAATCTACCGCGCCGTATGGGACGATGCCTACTACGACGATTACAACGCGATTCAAGTGCATGTCTCTCGGCTCCGGGAGAAAATCGAGGACGACCCGGCCAAGCCGGCTTATATCAAAACCGTGTGGGGAATCGGCTACAAACTGGGGGAATTTTAGCATGACCGCTGTTCTGCTGATCCTCTGCCTCGCATTGATCGGGCTTGCGATCGTCCAATACCGTTTGCGTCACACGCCGAGCCGCGAACTGCGCTATATCGAAGACAAGCTTGCCCGCATTCTGGCTGAACCAACGGCAGAAAAAGTCCATTTGCATACCTCCTCCCCTCACCTGCAGGGACTGCTCACGGTGTTGAACCGGCTGCTGGAGGCCAATCGCAAACTGGACGCCACGTACGTTCGCAAAGAGCATGCGATGAAGCAAATGGTCGCCAATATGTCGCATGACCTGAAGACGCCGCTGACGGTCATTCTCGGTCTCACAGAGACGATTGCACTTGACGATCGCCTCGAATCGGATGAGCGCCAGCGTCTTGCGCGCAAAGTTCACGAGAAATCGCTGGACCTGCTGCATTTGATCCATGAAATGTTTGACCTTGCCCGGCTTGAATCCGGAGATCGCACCGTGCCGCTCGTCAAATTGGATGCTTGCGCGGTTTGTCGAAGCAGCATCCTTTTCTTTTATGAAATGATTGAATCCCACGGCCTTGAAGTCGATGTCCAGCTTCCTGAACAGCCCGTCTATATTTATGCCAATTCGGATGCCCTTGGGCGCGTGCTGCACAATCTGCTCTCCAACGCCATCCGATACGGCAATGACGGCGGGGTCGTCGGCATTGCCGTTCGGCAAGAGCCGGATAACGTAGCGATCGAGATCTGGGATCGGGGCAAAGGCATTCAAGAAGCGGATCGCGACCGCGTGTTCGAACGCCTATATACGTTGGAAGACTCCAGAAACCAGAATTTTCAAGGCAGCGGCCTTGGCTTGACCATTACGAAGCGGCTGGTCGAATTGATGGAAGGCACGATCGAGCTAACCAGCATTCCGCAGGAGCAAACCGTTTTTACGGTTCACTTTCGCCCCTGCCGCTTCTGAAAGGAACGATCCTCATGAGCTATATCCTGCAAACCAGGCAGTTAACCAAGCGCTATAAAAACCAAACCGTTGTTTCCGATGTGAATCTGCATGTCAAACGCGGGGAAATCTACGGCTTCCTCGGCCCCAACGGCGCCGGCAAAACGACGATCATGCGCATGCTGACGAACCTGATTCCGCCTACGAGCGGAGAAATTGAGCTATTCGGCAAGCCGCTTACCCCGCAGTCTTACGAAACCATGAAGCGGATCGGCAGCCTGATTGAATACCCGATCTTTTACGAGCATTTGTCCGGCTATGCCAATCTCGAACTGCACTGCCGCTACATGGGCGTCTATGACCCGCTTCTGGTGAAAGAAGCGCTGTCTTTGGTCGGCGTCGACGACCTCGGCAACAAGCCGGTCAAGCACTATTCGCTTGGTATGAAGCAGCGCCTGGCGATTGCGCGCGCCATTTCAACGAAGCCCGAGCTACTCATACTCGATGAGCCTGTGAACGGCATGGATCCGGCCGGCATACGCGAGCTCCGCGAGTTGTTTCGCATGCTGAGCAAGGAGTACGGGATGACCTTGTTTATATCGAGCCATATTTTACAGGAAATTGAGCTGTTAGCGGACACGATTGGCGTCATTCAAGGGGGCACTCTCGTCGAAGAAGTCACAATGGATGAGCTTCGCCGGCAGCATAATGCGTACATTGAAATCGTCGTGAACGATGTCAACCAGGCGGCGCTTGTGCTGGAAGATCTGGCGGCGCCGGGAGGCTACAAGATCATGGATCTCGGCACGATCCGCGTTTATGATCCCGACCTCCTGCCTTCGCGTGTCAATCGCGCGCTTGTTGAGCACGGCATTGATATCGAGGCGCTGAGCAAGAAAACCCGCTCGTTGGAAGATCATTTTCTCGATTTAATGAAAGGGGGCGCCGGCAATGCTGTGGATGCTCATTCGTCTTGAACTGTTGAAAACGCGCTGGCGCGGACTTCTGCTCAGCGTCGTACTTGCCAACCTCCTGCTTGCCTTATGGGTCGTTGGCAGCGATGTCCCAAACAATGAAGTCCGGAGCTACGACCGTGCGTTCAACTCCATCATGAATTACGTGGGCATCACGTATATTGTGTTCGCCGCCGTCGTCATGGCCCGCATGGTCATTGACGAATACCGCAACAAGACGATTACGCTGATCTTCGCGTACCCGGTGCCGCGCCGCATGCTTTTTACAGCGAAACTCATCATCATTTGGATATGGACGTTTCTGACGGTCGTGGTGGGCAATGTTTTCGTGGTGTTGTTCCTGCTTGCGGCAAACACCCGTTACCACTACATTGAGGAAACACTTACGACAGACCGATTGCTGATGGAAGCCGTGCGCATCGTTATTTTCGCTGTGGCATCCGCCGGGATGGCGCTGGTGCCGATGTACTTCGGCATGCTTCGCAAAACGATGCCCGCGCTCCTGGTCAGCTCCTTCGTGCTGTCCAATGGCGCGATGATGATTGTCAACAACGAAGCCATCTATCAGAACATTCGCATGTTCTCAATGCTGGCGCTCTGTTATGTGGCGATTGGCGTCATATTTGCTTATGGCGGCATGCGCAGGCATCACTTGTAAGCTGCCCTGCACACGCAAAACAGCGGAGCAAGCCTCTACGCTTGCTCCGCTACTGGATTGCCTCGTCCGCTACAGCTCCAACGTCATAAACAAACTGTTCGGATCCTCGGTATAATCCGCAAATGGCCCGCATTCCTTGAAGCCAAAGCTCACATAAAGTCTCACCGCCGGCGCAAAAGCTTCCATGGAACCGGTTTCCAGGTTCAGCCGCTTGTAGCCGCGATCTTTCGCTTCACTCACGATATGATCGAGCATGCGTCTTGCGACACCATTGCGCAGATGCTGCGAGGCCGTCCGCATCGACTTCACTTCGCCCTCTTGCCCGCTCAGCTCCTTGAGCGCTCCAATACCGAGCAATTCGCCATGTTCCCAAACCGACCAGAACGTAATTTCCGGCTTCTTCAGCCCGTCAAGATTCAGGGCATGCACGCTCTCCGGCGGCGATGCGGTGAACATGCCTTGCAAGTGTTCCGCTATAAGGGCAATGACTTCAGAGCCAGTCAAGTCGTCTTTCTTAATGTCCATTGTTCCCCATGCCTCCACTCCACTCCACTTCACTCCTAGTACTCCTTGTATCATAGCGGACAACAGCTTATTTTGAAAAGCAATCCACGACAGTTTTGTGATCCAGCACAAACCATCCCAATTTAACTGTGAGCCAACAGGTTAATCAACTTCCCGAAGGGATCACGGACATAGAAACGCCTAACGCCCCACGGCTCATTCACAGGCCCGTATTCAATCGGAATCCCTGCACGCTGGATTCTGTCAAGCGCTTCATCCAGATCGTCGACTTCAATCGATAGATCAGGTACAGGCGTAGAAGAGCCTCCCTCTGAGGCGAAGCTAATCTGAACATCCATTGCTTCGTGCGAGCCATAGGTAGCAACCCACCCATGATCCATCAGCACATCAAGGCCAAGCACCTCCTGATAAAAGTGTTTAGCTGCCGTGGTCTCCTGCACGGCAATGTTGCAGACAATCCGTTTAACCCTCATGTTCAACCTCCTTCTCTCCGCTCTTACTCGTCAAATGAGGTAAAAAAACATCCTGGAGAATCGTCCTCGCCTTTTTGAGACTGGGCGTATCCAGCTGTGTCACTGAGTTGACCTAAGGCGCCTAAAACATTATTGGTGCAATGGAAATATTAATTGTACTATAGTTTTCCATAAGAACCAATTCGTTCAGAAAAATCTCCGTTGGCATAATTACGTGGACAACAAAAAAATCCCATGATCTCACGTAAGAGACCCATGGGATTTTTCTTTATTTTACGGTAATTTTCCCCTTCATGAAATCCTTATGCGGCTCACAGAAGTAGGTGTACACGCCGGGCTTCGTAAGCGTAACGCTTTCGGACTCCCCTGCCCCAAGCAGGGCCGTGTGAAAACTGCCATCGTCCGCTACCGCATTGTGCTTCACCGTATCTTTATTCGTGAACACAATCGTCGAACCCGCCTCAACCGTGATGTCGGTGTCGCTGAAAGCGAAGCCCTGCATGTTAATGTAGTACGTCTTGGCAACGGATTGACCAGAACCCGTAACGAGATTTACGGTTCTTGTCGCACTGTCGTACTGAACGTTAACGCCGAACACTTCCGCCAGAAAACGGGAATGCACGAATGTCGTGCTGTTGATGAGCTGAGCCGGCCCGACCATAGTCACCTGCATGCCATCCACATCGGCAGATGAGGAGCCGATAGACAGCTTGACCGTCTTCCCGCCTTTCGTAACGGTTACCGTTTGCGTTGACGCTTCATAGCCCACTTCTGCGCCGATTCCCTCGGCAAAGGCACGATAGGGAACAAAAAGCGAGTCATCGATCAGGTACGACTCATCGAGCGCCAGCGGACTGCCATTCAACGTAATCGTCATATCCGATTTGACTTGTTCGGCGGACGCCATGAGGCTGCCCCCCATCGGCATCGGCATGTTGTGATCTGCGGCGGCAGCCGGAACGGCGAGCGCAGCCAGTAAGCTTCCGCCGATGATCCATGCGGCAATATGTTTCTTCATTGCAATATCCTCCTTCATGATCGTCGATTTGATCTCTCGATCAAGTAAACGAAGGAAACAAGACATCGGTTTGACGAAACTTCGCTATGTGCCCAAAATCTTTTTGCCCCGTGGCGCGCTTCCATTCGGATCCGGTTCGAGTGTTACGCCAAACGAATCGATGCGAAGTTCCTTGCTTTTGACCGGTATCGCATACGTCAGCATGCCGGCTCCCTGGCCGTCGACGCGCAGCGTGCCACAATTGTAGCGCTTGCCGCTCCGGTTGTACCATACTTGATAAGTCCAATCGCCTTCCGTTGGTTTAAGTCCCTGCAAATTAATAACAACATTATGGGCATCTCCGTTTTGCAGCACCCACACGGTCCCAGACGCCGTCGGCATCGTAGCCTCAACAGATTTCAGCTGGTATGTGGAGACGATCTCGGCAGGCTGGTTCAAAGCCACACTGCCCACCAGTTCCGGTGCAGCCGGCTTGCTATGCCACCAAATTCCTGCAGCAAACCCAATAATAATAGCAGCAGCGCTCGTATACACCCACGTATACGTCCGCTTTTTGTTAGACCCGATCTTTCCAGTTTGCAAAGCCTGAGACCAATCACTTCCTTCATGGTGGGAAGGTTCCGCCTGCGGCCTGGTAGCCGCCATAACCTTCGCTTTCAAATCAGCAGGTACTTCCACTTCCTCGATCTCGAACGGCAATGCCTCCCACACTTCGCTCAGCTCCTTTAATTCTTCCCGGCAGGTGACACACGCGCGAAGATGCCGTTCGAAGGCGGCACGTTCCCATTCTGTGCATTCGCCGGTCAAATAATTGATCACATAGCTGCAATCCACGATTTCCCGTTCTTCCATCACGTCATCCCTCCCTCAACGATGTCAAATGCTTGCGAAGAATTTTCAAGCCTTGATGCAGGCGGCTTTTCACCGTGCCAATGGGTTCGTTTGTACGGACGGCGATTTCGCTTAGCGTGTAGCCCTGCCAGTACATCCAATGAATCAGTTGAATTTGACTTTCAGATAAATGAACGTATGCTTTCTGAATTTGCTCGCCAAGCCATTTGCTCGACATCGCGGCATCCGGCTCGGGAGCGGTGGAGACGAACGCCTCTTCCCAATGGCTGCGGTCCAGATACAGATTCTGATCTTCCTTCCGCTTCTTGCGAAGGCAGTCAATCGTCACATTGCGGGTGATCGTAATGATCCAATTGACGAACGCGCCTTTAGCGGGATCGTATCCTTTTTGCGTTGTCCATAACCGCGTAAATACAAGCTGAACAATTTCTCTGGCTGTTTGTTCCTCTTTAGCTGACTTTAGCGCAAAAGAGTACACCAGCTTCGCATAGCGGTCGTAAAGTTCTTCCAAGGCGGGGTGATACTTATCCATGACCAGCTTCATAAGCTCCCCATCCGTTCGATTGCGCATTGTTTCCGTACACCCCGAATCGACAATGACATGGTTTTCTCTTCTACCTTAGCGGCAGCGGATCAGCTTGGCAATAGCACATTTCGAGGAATAGGCACAAGCCCGGCGATCCTACTTCGACGTAATTACCGAAGCATTCTCGGCTTTCGTTCCCGAAAACTTGGCAGGATCGATGACATACCACACATGTCCGACATCCTGGCCGGTCGTATCCCCTCTGAGCTTGTCGCCGACCCAATGGTACAGCGGATACCCTTTATAAGTCGTTTGCAGCGTCCCGTCCGAACGAACCAGCGTGCCAAAATCCGCCAGATCCACACCGGCCGGAACGGAGATGGACGATGCGTAAAAGACAGGCCATTTATCCAAACATTTTCCTTCACAATGGCTTACGCCCTTCGTATCCTGCTCGTAGTAATACAGCGATATGCCGTCTGCATCGGTCAAATAATTGCCCAGCTCGGGCTTCGTCCCGATCGAAACTCCGCCGTCAGAAGGCTGCACCGTGAACCAAACTTGATTTACGTTGTTCCCCAGCGTATCTCCCGGTTTGGCATCTTTCACAAAGAAATACAGGGGCCACCCTTTATATGTCACCTGATCCTGACCGTCAGTCCTGGTTATGCTACTAAAATCCGAGGCTTGAAATTGAGCAGGTACAATAAAGTGATCGCTGCTGTAAACCGGCCAGTTCACCAAGCATTGACCGGTACAAGCATTCGGATCCGCAACATCTTTGCTAAAATAATATAACGTCATGCCCTTCTCATCCGTCAAATAGCTGCCTGCGGCATCGCTATGCATCAGCCCCAGCGTCGGCTTCTGAAGTTCGGCAAGGATGGCCGAATCAAGCTTCCCCTTCGCTGCAAGCGAGCTGCCTAGTGTTGCCGCACCCCCGCCGCCCTTCATCGGCAGCCGAAGCGCTTCCAGCGTTCCGCTGACCATATGTACATTTCTCAAATCCGACTGCTTGGCTAAGCTTGTTAATCCCATCTTCTCTGCAAAGTCACTCACATTCGCGAATTCAAAATCCACGCCTTGCCGGTAGCCAAGCGCCTCCAGCAGCACCTTGTCATACTCTCCGGCAGTCAGTTCGGCGAGCGGATTAAACAGCTGTCCGGTAGCACCTTCCCACCCCAGTTCCGGATGCGAGCTCAAGTACCCAAGTATCGCCTGATTCTCCTTGGACAATCCGCCTAAATCCTGAAAATGGCTCGCACCGCGGTAACTCAGTGCTTCGGTTTCGAGCCCCTGCAAGCGAAGCGACATGATCGCGCCCTGAAGTCTGGTAGCCGCTTTATTCAAATATGCAGCGGTCACTCCGTTGCCTTCCCCTTGCACAATGCCTAACTGAGCGGCAATATCCGATTCACTTTGAACGCTCAGCGGTTCGGCAGCAGATGCTGCAGCAGTTGTCATCCCTCCGATAACTCCCAGCAAAAACAGCGACATATATCCAGCTCGTTTAACTATTTTCATACGTGGACGCCTCCTTCATTGGTCTACTTAAGGTAACGTGCATCCTGAGTAAACGGTTTGAAGGCGTCTCACAGAAATATCGTCATATTTCTCTTACATGAAATCGGAGTCCCATACATCCTTGAAATTGCTTTCATATGCTTCGCTTTTCTCTCTTTTCTTGGTTTGTCAAGCAGTTTGGCGTCTGCTACCCTGTGATTAAAAGACAACGCTAGATCTAACCCATGGAAAAGAGGCCGACCCTGTGCTCACCAAGCGTATCAAACTGACAGAAACCCAGCAATTTCTGCTACGGAACGTGTCCATCATCGGACTCGGACTCTTTATCAACCAAATGCTGCAAACCGTAGGCAGCATCGTGCTCGCTCGGGAGTTGAACGATCCCGACAAGTTCGGCGAAGTCAATTTGCTTCTGCAAATTTTCGGCATGGCCTCCCTTTTTCTCAATTTCGGCTTCAATTCCTCCCTCATTTACGCGTTCTCGCGAAAGCCGCTCGAAGCGGTTCAAACGAACTTTCGCGTGGCGTTCGCAGGCAGCACGATGTTTGGCTTGTTGTTCGGTATCCTGCTGTGTGCGCTGGCTCCCGTACTCGCCAATTACTATCATCTGCCGGAGCTGCGCGGCGCCATTATGCTCAGTGCGATCATGTTTATTTTTAACTCCATGCTCAATATCGGTGTCGCTTCCTTTTCCGGTAACCGGGATTTCGGGACGCAAGCCTTCTTTATGGTCACGACAACGGCGCTGTCTACGCTAGGTATGATTCTTGGTGTCCTGCTGCCGCGAGGCCGTTTGAATCTGCTTGAAAATATTTCTCTCTGGATGGGCGCAGGCGCTTTGCTGACAGCCTTTATTATTTGCCTGAAAGTTGAACGTGTGCATAAACCGAAATGGTTCGGAACCCTTCCGATGCAGGAGGTCCGCAGCATGCTTGCCTATGGGCTCCCCTCATGGGCAGGCAATATTGCAAAAGCGTTCCAGCAGCCCTTTCTCGTCATGATGGTCGGGTCCAGCTCCGTGCTGGCGGTCGGCTATTTGGCGAACGGCTTCCGCATTACCGGCTTCATCGGTATCATCACCTGGGCGTTTATGATCGTCACCCTGCCCTTCGTTGCCGAAAGCGCGCAGGACCGTGAAGAAAGCAGACGCCGCGGCACGAGCTGCATCCGGTACAACAACCTGCTCCTGTATCCGCTGACCGCGCTGATCTGCCTGTTCCCGGATCAAATCAACGGCTTTCTGTTCGGAAACAGCTACACAACCGGCGATTCGGCGGCTTACATCCGCTTGATGGCGCTTGGCGTGCTGTTCTCCTCCGTCGGCCGGCTCGGCGGCAGCATTATGGCGGGGATCGGCAAAACGAAGTCGAACTTCTGGGTCATGATCGCGGCCGGGATCTTCGTCGTCATCTTTGTTCCGCTTGTGGCGGCGAAAAGTCCTGTGCTGGCGGTCTGGATTTATACCGGGGGCTGGGCGGTTTCAGCACTGACGATGGTCGGCTTTTACTATGTGGAAAAGTTTCCGATGGACTGGTGGAAAGCCTATGGCGAGCCGCTTCTGCCGACACTTGTGATGATGGCGGCGATTGGGGCGGGCCGGCTGATCGGCTATGGATATCCCTTTTTTATCGTGCTGGGACTTCTGGCGCTGCTCGCCCTCTCCGCGCGAATTGAGCGGAACCCGCAGCCTCGCCTCTTCGGCAAGTCAGGCAGTAAGCAAACCATGTAAAATGCTATAAATATGTAGAAAAACCCGGCAACCATTGGAGGTTGCCGGGTTCTGCTTTTGCAATTATAACTGCATCATTCATGAATTGCGAATAAACTCCTGCACCCACTCGCCGTTATAATAAGCAACGCCGATTTGTGTGTAATTTGGACTCAAAATATTTTGACGGTGCCCCGCGCTGTTCATCCAGGCAGTCATCACAGCTTCGGGCGTCTGCTGGCCTTTGGCGATATTTTCGCCAGCATACGTGTAACGGATGCCGTATTGGGTCATCATATCAAATGGCGATCCATAGCTCGGCGATGTATGGTCGAAGTAACCGTTATTGTACATATCTTTCGCCTTGTCCAGCGCCATTGTACTAAGCGCGTTATTTACCGTCAAGGCGCTCAGTCCAGCTTTCGCTCGCTCTTGGTTAACCAAGGTCACAACCTGTGCCGCAAAAGCTGACTGCGAGGTGCTTGGCGCAGACGCCGCCTGCGTAGAAGGCGTAGTACTGCCTCCGGTCGATGCCCCTGGAATGTTCAGTTTCATGCCCGACCAAATCACATTCGGATTCGCGACCTGCGGATTTGCTTTAATAAGTGAAGTCAGACTCACGCCATTTTTCTGCGAAATTGTCCACATGGTGTCGTTCTTGGCTACAGTATACGTCCCGGTTGCTGCAAACGCAGCTGTTGAGCCCACCAACATCGATAGGCCGAGCGCGCCTGTCACCATCAGTTTTTTATAACGTTTCATTGCATCCATCTCCTTTTTGCGGCCTGCGAGGTTAGCTGTCGGATTCGGGTCAAAGAGTAATCACCCGGCCGCATGCGCGGCTTCACCCCGGATATTGGGTCCCCCGTGCTTCATGAAAAGCTTCGGCCTTCTAAGTTGTCAGATTCGATCCCAGGGATCTTCCAGATTGTATCATGCCTGAACGTGAAGAACATGGCACAAAATTTTCCACTCCATCATGTAAGCGCTGTCAAATATGCAGAAACCGTGACTTTTGATCCAATGTGCCACATGCAAAAATAAGCTTGATTGCTCAAGCTTTTTCACGTTTATTGCTTTAATGTACCGACGGACAGAGCACTGTATTCCCACAGGACGCGCTGCACATCATGAAAGCTCCCTTCCGGGCACTGGATAATGACCGCAAGCTCCGGAAGCCGCTCTTTTTTGCGAATCACCTTATGGAAATAGGAAGACTGCACTACCCGCGTTATCGTATACCCGAGCACAAACCCGAACAGAGCGGAAAGAATGCCTATATAAATCGGCCCCCAAGGCAACACAAAGCCGCAACTGATGCCGATGACCGACAATCCTGTCGCGCCAGCCATGCCTGCCTCGAAAGCGAGTGTCTTTTGGGACGGGTGCCACTTCGCATTCTTATCGAACCGTTCATCGTGATTATCCATCATGACGGTCATGATCTGGTGGCGCGGGAGCCCCGTTTTCTCAAGTACAGCCAACGCTTCTTCCACCTCTACCGAGTGTTCAAATGTGCTAATGATGAGCATGCGAGGGTGTCTCCTTCTCAAACAGATCCATGGAAAAAGGGGGATACCTCTCCGTAAAATACTGCTTTTGTTCGGTGCAAAAGAGTGTGTTAAGGTCGTGTGCCGTCATATAGGCATCGTACATCGCACCGAAAATAACCGATGGCATAAAGAGCAGCCACTGCGGATCGAGCATCGCCGTCGCTTCCTTGACATGCCCCAAAACCATATGAATAGCGGCTTCATGCGAGTGCGACAGCGTTAAATACACGAACCACCAGAATACTCCGTAAAATCCTAAAGCAAGCCGATTATTATAAATTTGACCTAATCCTGGAAAGACGAAAGAACAGAACATCGCAGCCCCAGGTCTTTTAAACCCGATTTGATCAATGGTCAGCGGCTTGATAATAAACGGCACGATCCGCGCACCCTCGAGCTTGGCCAAATGATATTGCTTGTTCGCCGCAACCGCTTTAATATAACTGTCCCATATAGCAAATAAATAAACGATCGCATAAGCGAGAACCCACTTCGTCTCTAGGACTTGCGCCGCCAAATACGCTCTTCCGCTAAATGAGTAGTATATCGCCTGATTGATATGCGCGAGTGAGTTAATGACAACTTCCCAGCCCGACAGTAAAAAACCGCGTATAAACTGGTGCAGCAAAAAATGCCCGAAGCCCGGGAACGTGACGGACCACCAGGCAATGATGATCGGATTTTGCCAGCGAAGCATAGTGATGCCGTCGGTTGATATGATGGCCTGCGTTCTGCGAGGGCGCTGTGCAAATAACGAATCCATTCCAATCAATTCCCCTTCTCTCTATGTCTAGCCATACCAATTCCTTTTACAAATATACCCATTTCCATCCAATCTTTAAACGGATGGTTCGACAATTCAATCAGGTTTGGAAGAATAATGTAATTCTCCAATGGAAAAGATAACGCTGACCACAAAGCTACAAAGTCTGAAGGTGTTAACCCATTGGCTGAGAAATTACTCGTCTTTGTACTGATCTTCATTCAGCTTTCCATTGCGGATACACGTAACTTGAGAAAGGCTGATCGAGCTGAAAGAGCTGCATATCTTGCAACAATGCTTGTCATACTTTACCTTGCTTCGATCTATATTTTTGACAAGAATTGGCTTAATTACAACGATATCATTAATTTGATATTCTTAGCCCCCGCCGAAAAAATCGTGAATACTTTAAAAGGATCTTCCTAATCACAATTGAGGGGGACACAAGGCATGAATAGACAAGAACAGATATCCTTATCCCAGCTATATGCTTTATTCATTATTACCATAATTGGATCTGCGATCGTTAATATTCCCCAACCCCTGTTAAATGCGGCTCATAACGGCGCTTGGATTTCCATTTTGTTAGCAAGTTTATTAGGGATTATCCTTTTGTGTTGCATTCATGTTATTTACCTAAAATACCCTGATCTCACGATTTTCGAGTATGCCAAACGAATTTTAGGTAAATGGCTCGGAACGTTCATCCTGATTCCGTTTTTATCCATGCCGCTAATTCTACTTCCCAACATTATCGCGGATATCGGAGTATTTTTCACCTCGACCATGATGAAGGAAACGCCAAACTATGTCTTTAACTTAATCATCATTTTTACAGCGGCAATGACAGTAAAGGCCGGGATTGAAGTTATGGCAAGACTTTTTACCTTTCTTTTGATCATCATGTGCATATCCGTCATTATTGTTCTGGCGTTAGTTCTCCCACTTTACCATACGGAATTTTTATTGCCCATGCTCCCCGACGGATGGAAGCCCGTCATCCACGGCGCCTATATCTCCTCCAGTTTTCCGTTTACAGACGTCGTTTTTTTGTCCGTGCTGCTGCCTTTCACGCGAAAAGAGCAAGGAAATAAAACGGGCAGCCGACTATTTATCGCCTTTCTCTTTGCAACAGGAAGTCTTCTTCTAGTTACGATATGCAGTAATATGATCTTGGGAAATGTTGCAGGCAATATGAAATATTCCCTATACCAACTTGGACGTTTGATTAATGTCGGGGAGGTTATGGAACGAGTTGAAATGTTAATTGGGATTACACTAATTGTTGGATCTTATATGAAAGCTTCAATTATTCTATTCAGTCTCACATTAGGAATCTCGCAAGTATTTGGGCTTCCCAACCCTAAGATCCTCATTTATCCAATCGGTTGGATTATCTTTTTTTTAAGTATCACCATGTATGCCGATCAATCGGAATTTATTGAGAATGTTTCTGTCATTAGGCCTTTAATGAGCGTTGTCGTCTCTGTAATTCCAATTCTGATTCTGACGATCGCGGCCTTGGTTAAGAAATCGATAACTAACATAGAATAGATCTTCTTGCGTTCATTTCAGACCAAACG
The DNA here is from genome assembly GCF_050467285.1 of Paenibacillus oryzisoli. GTDB lineage: Bacteria > Bacillota > Bacilli > Paenibacillales > NBRC-103111 > Paenibacillus_E > Paenibacillus_E oryzisoli_A. The sequence continues at coordinate 491,465 of NZ_JBCMUN010000009.1, forward strand.
AGGGATTGCAGATGAATTTTCGGTTTTTTAGTCCTAAACGTTCCTTCAACGCCATGCCGTCACCCCATTTGACGGATCCTTCACAGGAAACATACATGTCTACTTCTTCAATCTCAACAAAATTGGAAGAAAACCGGAGCGAGATAGAAACGATCTTCTCCGAGTGTGCGGATTTCACCGTAGAATCCTGGAGCTATGGACCCTATATGGAATATCGAGCATTCTCTTGTTATTTCACCACTTTGATTCAGCAGAAAAAATTCAACTTCATGAAAGAGACACTTGAAGATCTTGTTTCGAATGAAGGACTAGCCTCCGATTCAATCACCCCGAAGGACATCATTACCTTCTTCAACAATAACGGTGTGTCTACACAAACTGCGGAAATCATCGACAGCTTTGATGATGCGGTTCGCCGCGTATTAAGCGGCGACATTGTTATTTTTATAGGAGATTGGGATAAAGCGCTTGGTTACAAAGCGATGGGGCTTTCCACCCGACAGATTACGGAGCCGGTAACCGAGCCTGTCGTGCAAGGCCCGCGAATGAGTACTATCGAAGATATGAACAGTAATATCGGCTTGATCCGCAATTTAATGAAATCGCCCAAATTTAAGATCGTCATCGTCACCGTTGGCCAAGAGTTACGGCGGGAAATTTCGTACGGATATTTGGAAGGTTCCGTTAATCCGGAGACGCTAACCGAATTCCAAAGGCGAATTGCCGATGTGGAAAAGGAAGATATCATCGACACCTCCTATCTGGAAGAATGGATTGGCGAAAACTCGATCACCCCCTTCCCGGCCGTTCGTTATACTGAACGACCCGATGCTGCGGTGGGGGCCTTGCTTGACGGCAAGATTATTGCCATGGTCAATGGATCGCCCAGCATTCTCATCTGCCCTGTCAGTTTTTTTGAATTTTTTACGACGAGTGAAGATTACTACCATCGATCTGTTTTTTCCAGTCTCATCCGGTCTATTCGATTTATCGCGTTCCTGATTGCCTTATTGTTGCCCAGCACCTACATCGCATTGTCAACGTTTCACTCTGAGTTGATTCCAACGGTACTGCTGCTTGCCTTACTGGATACCAGAGAGGGTATCCCATTCCCTGCCTTTTTTGAAGCACTTCTAATGGAGTTTTTCTTCGAGCTTTTGCGGGAAGCAGGCTTGCGTCTCCCGCGTCCAATCGGATCAGCAGTGAGTATCGTCGGCGCGCTAGTGATCGGTCAGGCCGCGATACAAGCCAAAATCGCTTCGCCTGTCATGGTTATCATTGTGTCACTTACAGGAATAGCATCATTTGCGCTTCCGCAATACAACATGGGGATTGCTTTGCGCATTTTGCGCTTCCCTCTTATGGTACTTGCCTTTACCTTAGGAGGATTTGGCGTCATGATCGGAATTCTGTGGATGCTGTTACATCTAACCTGCCTGCGTTCATTAGGACAACCCTATTTGTCACCGATTGCTCCTATGCACTTCAAACAATTAAGAGATATCTTTATACGCGTTTCCCGAAAAAAACTGCTTGAATCACCGAGGAACCAGCATCGGCATGCAGTTGAGAAGGAAAGGAAGTAAGCTTCATGAGGTACACCCTTACGACATGTATTAGCCTTCTTTTACTAGGGACGCTATGCGGATGTTGGAACAAAGCGGAGTTGACCGAATTCGGCTTTGTGCAGGCCGTTGCTGTCGACCAATCAAAGGATGGGAAGATTGAACTGACGACCCACTTTTATTTGCCATCGAGTGGGGAAGCAAGCAGCGGTAGTCGCCCAGGCCGCAAAGGTGTAAGCATTGTTACAAAAGGGGAATCTGCTTTCGACGCTGTCCGCGACATCCCCATCCACTTTGGCAGAAAAGCGAAATGGGATCATTTCAGAGTCATTATTATCGGGGAGGATTTCGCCAAAAAGAATGAAATTAACCACTTTCTGGATTATTTCATGCGTGATCACGAACCTAGAGAAAATGTCTTTGTCTTGATTGCGAAAGGAAAGGCTGGCGAGGTTTTAAGCCTAAAGCCGTTTATAGAGAGCACAATAGGCCAGCAAATCAGACGAATGATTGAATCGGGGGCCAAATATAATGCGAAGACATCCAAGGTTCCGCTCCTTGACCTAGCCAATCAATTGAACAGCGAAACGAGTATCGCCATGCTCCCTTATATTCAGATCGACCATAAGCCGGAATTGGCATCTGTCGCAGGAATTGCAGCAATTAAAAATGGCTTATTAGCAGGCACATTGAGTCCCGAAGATGTCCAGTCGCTACTAATGATACTCAATCAGTACAAAAGTGGGATTATCATTTTCCCCTGCTCGGGTTATTCCTTGTCAGACATCGAACACAATGAATCCCTTGAGGTTATGTCTGCTGTCGGTAAGATAACACCGCGCCTGCAAAATAATACCGTCATCACGCAGATAACTGTCAAGTTAAAGGGATCCATCGGGGAGCTCAAATGCAGCAAGGTTCGTTCAAAAGCGGATGGAAAGCGACTTGAACAACAAATCCAACAAAACATCGAGGTTAGCTTGAAACATACGATTTCCAAATTGCAACAGGAGAAATGGGATCTTCTTGGCATTGGAAATAAAATGTATAGAAAAAATCCGGCTCTATGGAAACAGCTGAAGCCGAATTGGGACGATTTTTTTTCGAACAGCACATTTGAATTTAACATTCAGGTACAGATAAAGAACTCCGGGCAAGACATCAGCATTCCTTTTTCGGTGAAAAAATGAACACACATCGATTTCGTATCAGATTCCGTCGCTCCGGGTCAGGAATCCAATCCGATTCAATTCCTGCAAATGGATTTCGGAAAGCCTTTCCAATAAGATTCTCCCTTTATGCGTCAAGTGAATGAAAGTGCTTCGGCCATCTTCCAAGTTCGGTCTGCGTTCAATGATGCCCATTTGCTTGCAGCGATTGATCAACCCCGTACATGCGTGGTGACTCAACTGGAGCTTCTCTGCCAGTTCCGAAGGCGTGGCATACTCTCTTTCCGGAAAGCCCATAATGGCCAGCAGCAATTGATGGGATTGTGGGGTTAATCCAATTTGGCGCACGGCTTGCTCGCTAAAATGGACAAAACAACGAAGCCGGTACCGGAAGTTGGCTAACTGCTCGTACATGTGTTTGTCGACAGTTTTATTTTCCATAAAGCCTGCCCCCTTAACATAATTTATATCGCATTGCGATACAAATGGATATATCAAACATCAATTCGAAAGGCAGTTGATATTCCATGCAGGCACCGCCACGAACGCCATTAGCCGATTTCCGTATGAGTCCACGCAGTTTGTACATCGCTTTGATTGCTATTCTCGTGGGCGCAATCGGTTCATTCACCGCTGCAGCTTTACAAAGAATGATTGGTTTCTTCACCAATTTGTTCTACTTCCATCAATTTTCACTCGCATTCGTTACGCCTTATCCCAATTCACTCGGGCTCGGAGCCCTTGTCGTCCCTGTAATCGGGGGCATTGCAATCGGATGCATGGCCCGGTATGGATCTGACAAAATTCGCGGCCACGGCATACCGGAAGCCATGGAAGCTATTCTCAACGGCAAAAGTGTGATCGCCCCGAAAGTTGCTTTATTAAAACCCATTTCCGCAGCGATTTCGATCGGAAGCGGCGGTCCCTTCGGTTCGGAAGGACCCATCATCATGTCCGGAGGGGCACTTGGATCCGTTATTGGCCAATGTCTCCACCTGACATCTGCGGAGCGAAAAATATTGCTGCTAAGCGGTGCAGCGGCCGGGATGAGCGCAACCTTCAATGCACCAATCGCCGCTGTTTTTTTTGCAATCGAGCTGCTTGCATTTGAAATGCGCCCTCGAAGTGTGTTTCCGGTCGTTTTAGCCAGTATTGTTTCAGATTACCTTAGACATTTTTGGGCTGGGTCAGACCCCGTCTTTCCCAGTCATGCCGCATCTTCCAACCTTTCAATAACGCTGTGCGTTGCTCTGCTGTTCGGCCTTCTCGGTGCAGGAATTGCCTTTATTCTCACAAAAGCCATTTACAAAACGGAGGATTTATTTGAAAAATTACCTCTTCACTGGATGTGGTGGCCCGCATTAGGCGGTATGATCATCGGGCTTGGTGGCCTTATTGATCCCCGTGTGCTTGGTGTCGGTTACGATACGATACGCGATCTTGTAACTGGGCAGTTCACGTTCTTCTTGGTCGGCTTCTTACTCATAAAAACGATAATTTGGATCGTTGCGCTTGGATCGGGAACTTCCGGAGGAATTATGGCGCCGTTACTAATCATTGGCGGTACCTGCGGAACTGCGCTTTCCGCAATTTTCCACATGCCTGATCCCGGTATTTGGGCGATGATCGGGATGGCCGCTGTTTTCTCCGGCGTTACTCGCTCTCCCCTGACGACCGTTGTCTTCATGCTAGAAGTTACCCATGATGTATCGATGATTATGCCCATTTTACTAACCTGTACAGTCGCGGCCGGGTTCTCGGCCCTCATATTGCCCCGGTCTATTTTGACAGAAAAAATTGCCCGCCGGGGACGCCATGTCGCAAGGGATTACGTGGTAGACCCGCTGGATCAAATGAAGGTGTCCCAGTTGACACTAACGCCGTTGCAATGTTTGAACGCCAGTGAATCCCTCGACTCCGCCAAGTCGAAAATAGAGTCTGCCCCGGACCAATACCGCTTCAAGGGATACCCCCTGCTATCGGATGATGGCGCACTAATTGGCGAAGTCGTTCAGACGGATCTACAAGTGCTGATGGAAAGGAAGCTGGGCCACAGAATCCTTTCGGAATACTTTACATCCCGTGTACCGGTTGTATCCCCCGACCAAACCATAAGTGATGTTTGCCATATCATGCTAAGTACTCAGCAACATCGCTTCTTTATCATAGACCCTAATGGAAAACCGCTCGGTTTATTGACAAGGAGATCCATTTTAGAATCCAGGCAAAAGCTTTGGGAAGAAGAGAATCGGCGGGAATGTATCCTTCCAGTCTATGGGTGGGGACGGAGAATAAAACGACGATCCGAACGTTCGGCTACCACTTGAGAAAGGAGCTTATCCAAACGCATGATAATCGGCACCCTTTCTTCTTAAAATATGCCGTTGAAGCCCACTTATGCTTGATTTGTCAAGGCCGGTTTAAAATCCTCATCGTATATCGGTGAATCAATAAAATCATTATCATTCAGCACATTAATGACATTAACTTGAAAGGAGGGACCTCCGATAAACTCTCCGGTACCAAAGTTGTTTTTACTATGGGAATCCCAACTGGATTGCGCGTTCTCTCCAATTCCAACTGTCGCATTTCTATGCTGACTGTTTACATTGATCATATTAAAAACAATAGAAGTTGGCATTTACTTCAATTCCTCTCTGGAGAACTCTCCATGACTGGTATTCCTTTTACCTTATTCGTATCATCGCCCATTTGTGCAATAAAAAGAAAGCCCTTGCTGATAGAAAGCAAGGGCTTTGCACACTTCCCTATGATTCTGTCTTCCCTGTCCTGTACATATCCGATCCCAATCGCATATACTCAGGGTACGCGGGAGACATCATGGCGTAACAAGAGGAAAGTGAGGAAGACGCAATGCGGAAACTGCTCGAATCGGACGCAGATCTCTTTACGGCCGCCTTATCTCAATCAACGGTTTCCGTCTGGCAGACGGATGCTGTGGGTGTTTATTGCGAGGTAGAGCGCGGAATTATTGAAAAATTCACGAAAACCTCGATTCAACTCACCACGAAATCGGATGCCATCTCCATCTATTATCGAGACGACGGCACGCTATTCCAGGTCGAGCTGTGAGTCCGACAGCCGGCCAATCGGTCTCAACCAGCTCCGGTCACCGCGCTGCTCGACTTCCACTTGCGCGCCGAAAAAGTCGGACAACAGCTCCGCGTCCAGCACATCTTGCGTAAGGCCGGCGCGGAACACTTCTCCCCCTTTGACAAGCAGCGTGTGGCGGAAGACCGGCATAATTTCTTCAATATGATGCGTTACAAAGAGCAGTGTCGGCGCATCCGGCTGAAGCGCAATTCGCTCCACCATGCTAAGGAGCATCTCGCGGGCGAATACGTCGAGACCTGTGCAGGGCTCGTCCAGAATCAGCAGCGCCGGCGACGCCATTAAGGCGCGGGCGATCAGCACCCGCTGCCGTTCGCCCTGCGAGAACGTGTCGTACCTGCGGCCCGCCAGCTTGCTGCAGCCGAGCAGTTGCAGCAGCTCATGCGCTTTGGCGATATCCGCTTCATCTGCTTTATCGTACAAGCCGATGGTAGCAAATTTGCCGCTGAGCACCGTGTTCAAAGCCGTCTCGCTGCCATGCAGACGCTGCTGCAGCGACGAGCTCACCCAGCCGATCGATTTGCGCAGTTCGCGCAGATCGAATTCGCCAAATTTTTGACCTAGTACGGAAATTTCACCGGAAGTCGGCCAAACATAGCCGTTAATCATATTCAGCAGCGTCGTTTTCCCCGAACCGTTCAGACCTACGATACACCAATGCTCGCCAGGCTGCACCTGCCAGCTCACCCCCTTCAAGATGGGCTGCTGTTCACGAAGCCACGTTACGTCCTTCACGTCGATAATCAAGAAAATCCCTACTTTCAAACGATAAATTGGATAACTTATCTATCCATTGTACCATCTCGTGGGGACATTGCGGGCACTTCAATCAAGTATTTCGTTAATGGCGTTAATGGATTGCCGATGGCTGCTCCGCTCTGACGCCGGGCGCGCTCGGCCGCCTCCACCATGGAGAGCTGGGCGACGGACATCTTGAGGCCAGGATTGTTCGCCAGCAAGCGCACGATGTAGTCTGCGACCTCACGGGTGTACGCTTCCTGCTTCCCTTGCATGATGAGCTCGAACGTATTGGCGATGACGGCAGCTTCCACCTCCCCAAGCGCCACTCCCAGCTGTGCGGCGTAATGGTGAAGCCTGGCCATCGTCCCTTCTACGGTCGCGGGATTCGTGAACAGCAGAAGTTGCGGTCCGCTTTGTGCGAGGATTTCCTCAAAAAACGGCTCATCGATTTTTAGAATCGGCACCTGCGTATGGAGCCGTTCCTCGTCAAGCAGTGCAATGTAATTCGTGCAGGTGATCAGCAATTGATCGGGTTTCGTATGCAGCATCCACCTGAGCTGCTCGGCAACTTTCTCTTTCGCTCGCTCCACGCTGAAGCCCGGATCTGAGCCGATTCGACGCATCAGCCCAGGATCGACGTAGTGAACCAGTTCGACATCCGCCGAAGCGGCGGCTTGCTCGATGTAGGCAATATTCGAATGGTGGGCGTGCAGGCAAGCGATTGTGGTTTTCATGGCATAGCTCCTTTCATATCTCAAAAATCGAATCCACGATAACCGGCAAGTTATCCCGCAGCGATACCGCGCCAAACACGGAGCGCGCATGCACGCCCTTGTCTCCGAAGACATCCAGCATCAGCTCCGAACAGCCGTTCAACACAAGATGATGCTCTTCGAAGTCGGCGGTCGCATTGACAAAGCCCTGCAGCTTCACCACCCGCTTCACCAAATCTAGAGAGCCAAGCTCCGCCTGCACGACAGCGAGAATTTCGAGTCCGGTAAGCCGGGCAAACGCGTAGCCTTCGGCCGTCGTATACGTACTGCCGAGCTTTCCCTTCGGCGCGCCAGAGGGTCCCTTTCCAGACACGAATAGAAGTCCATTGTTTACCTCTACGGCATTGGCATAGCGTGCGGCCGGTTTACTTACTTCGGGAAGTACAATGCCAAGCTCGGCTAGACGTTGCGTTATGGTTGATTCCTGCATGGGAACTCCTCCTCCTTATTTGCCCCGTTCTATGATCTGGTTTCGCTCGGGACCGACCGAGATCCAGCGGATCGGCACCTCGATGAGCGCCTCCAGACGAAGCACATATGCTTGCGCTTGCGGCGGCAGCTCCGCAAAGGTGCGCACCGCTGAAATATCGCATCCCCACCCAGGGAGCGTTTCATAGATTGGCGTTGCTGTATATAGCTGCTGCGGGCTTAGAAACGCCGTAACTTGCCCGCTTTCGAGGCGATACGCCGTGCAAACCGGGATTTCCGTCAGATAGCCTAGCACATCCAGGTTCGTCAAGGCAACTTCCGTTGCCCCTTGAATCCGGCAGCCGTATCTCGTAGCGACGCTATCGAACCAGCCGACGCGTCTGGGCCGCCTGGTCAATACGCCGTATTCGCCGGCATCGCCGCCTCGGGCCCGCAACGCCTCCGCCTCGTCTCCCGACAGCTCCGTCACAAAAGCGCCGTCACCGACACAACTGGAGTAAGCCTTCGTTACGGCAACGATCCGCTTGATCTCATGCGGCGGCAGTGAAGCGCCGACGGCGGCAAATCCGGCCAATGTGGATGACGACGTCGTATACGGGTAGATCCCGTGATCAGGGTCCCGAAGCGCCCCCAGTTGCCCCTCCGCCAAGATCCGCTCTCCACGGGCTAAAGCGGCGTGCAGCAGCTCCGTTGTATCGCAGACATAAGGCTTCAACCAGTCTGTATCACGCTGCAGTTGTTCCATCACTTCATCGACCGTGAAGCCAGGATGATGATAGAGATGAGTGAACAATACGTTCTTGATGTGAAGTGCTGTCTCTATTTTTTCTCTGAGATTTGTCTCATGGAACAAATCCGCGACCTGAATGCCCAGCTTCGCATATTTGTCCGCATAGAAGGGCGCGATGCCCTGCTTGGTTGAGCCGAACTTCTTCTCCCCGAGCCGCTCTTCTTCCAACTCATCCAGCACAATGTGATACGGCAGCACCACTTGCGCGCGATCTGAAATGCGCAGCCGAGGCTCGGGAATGCCCTTCGCAGCCAGCGTCTCAAGCTCTTGACGAAGCTTGCTTAAGTTGAGCGCCACGCCCGGACCGATCACATTCGTCACCTGAGGATGGCAGACACCGGACGGAAGCATATGCAGGGCGATTTTGCCATAATCGTTGATAATCGTATGCCCCGCATTGCTTCCTCCTTGAAATCTGACCACATAATCAACCTGCCGCGCAAACAGATCCGTAATCTTGCCTTTCCCTTCGTCGCCCCAATTCGCACCTATTATCGCTGTAACTGTCATGTCATGACCCTCCTGCTTTGAAATTCACTTTCCATTTCAAAGTATAGAGGGTATAGTGAAATTAAAAAAATGAATAATTGTAATCTCTGATATTAATAAAACTAATAGCAAAGAGGATATCGCATGGTACATAATATGGATTTATACCAGGCTTTCTATTTCACCGCCCGCACCGGCAGCCTGTCGAGAGCCGCAGAGGAGCTGTATATTACGCAGCCTGCCGTCACTCACGCCATTAAGCAATTGGAATCGAAGCTGGGCGGCCCGTTGTTCGTTCGCACGTCCAAAGGCGTGACGCTCACGACGGAAGGCGAAACCTTGTTCACCTATATTGAGCAAGCTTATCATTTTATTTTAAACGGCGAGCGGAAAATTAGCGAAATGCATCAACTCACCCACGGCGAGGTGAAAATCGGGGCCGGCGATACGCTGTGCAAGCATATACTTTTGCCTAAGCTCCAAGCGTTTCACGCAGCGTTCCCGCAGATCAAGCTCCAGATCTTCAACCGAACAACGGCAGACACGGTCACCATGTTAAAAGAAGGCAAAATCGACATCGGCCTCATCCATTTGCCTTTCACAGATTCGGCCGTCTACATCGAAGAAAGCGTATCCTTGCAGGATTGCTTTGTCGCGGGCGACCGCTATCAGCATGTGACCGGCGGCGAGCTGACGATGGAGCAGCTTGCGGCATATCCGCTCATTCTGCTGGAGAAAAGCAGCCAGACCCGGGCGTATCTGGATGCACACGCAGCCAAGCTTGGCGTTAAAATCAAGCCCGAAATCGAGCTGGGCAGCATGGACCTGCTCGTGGAATTCGCTCAAAGCGGCCTGGGCATCGCGTGCGTTGTCAAGGAATTTATCCACGCCGACCTTGCACAGGGCCGTTTGCATGAAATCCAGCTCACGCCCCCGCTGCCGCCGCGCAAAGTCGGCATAGCCCGATTAAAGAGCACGCCGCTGTCGGCGGCGGCGAAACAATTTTACAAGCAGCTGCTGGAGAGCAGCCTCGGATAAAACACGCTTTCGCTAAACTTTACCCCTGTGTTACCAACTCGTATCGTCCGAATACGTCCGTCCCTATGATGCGAGCAAAGCCTGCAGCAGCCGCTGCAGGCTTGAATCCGTCTATGCGCATCAAGAATGAATTTTCTCGCCTTTTTCCAGCATCTCGATGTATTGCTCGATCTTCCTCGACCGAGTCTCGGCCTTCTTCACCTGCTGAATGCGGAAAATCATCGCATACCGATTGGTACTGTCCAGCGTCTCGAAAAACGCCTTCGCCTTGCCGTTTCGCGCAAGCGCCTCTGCAAAATCATCCGGCACGGCCGATCGGCTCTGCGAAGCATACGCCTTGTCCCATTGTCCGTTCTGCTTAGCGGTCTCAATCGCGCTAAGCCCGGACGGCTTCATTCGACCTTCGGCGATCAGCCGCTCCGCCTTTTCCTTGTTCACCAGGGACCACAGGCTCTTGGGCCCGCGCGGTGTAAACCGCTGCAGCCAGGACTGCTCGTCCCCTTTTTCCTTTTGGCTGTCGATCCAGCCATAGCAGAGCGCGCTTTCCAGCGCCTCTTCGTAGGACACGGACGAAAGACCGCTGCCTTTCTTGGCGATTCGAAGCCGAACGCCGGGAGAAGCCTCATGCTGCTGCGACAGCCAGCTTTCCCAAGCAGCTTGATGTTCAACATGCAGTACGGTTAATTCAGATTTTGAAGCCACAACGATTCCTCCTGCTACCTCGGTGCCAGCCGCACCGCGCAAATTTGACGGTTCTCTCCTTATTTTACCAGAAATCAGCTCACTTGTTTACAAACGGTTTCGCCTCCTACTCCCCCCCTTTTTTCAATGCGCATCGTTCAATCTCAAATCCTAAATCTTCGATCATCTGATGATCGGCCGCTATCGCTTGTCCTTGCGTCGTCAAATAGTCCCCGACAAACAGGGAATTGGCGGCATAAAGCGAAAGCGGCTGCAGCGATTGGAGATTGACTTCCCGCCCTCCGGCTACACGGATTTCCTTCGAGGGGCAGATGAATCGGAATAACGCAAGCACCTTGAGCGCTTTCATCGGCTGTGTGTGTTCGGCGTTTTCAAGCGGCGTTCCCGGAATCGGGTTAAGAAAATTAACGGGGATGGAATCGGCATCCAGTTCCCGCAAGGCGACTGCCATTTCAACAATTTCCTCATGCGTCTCGCCCATCCCGATGATGACACCCGAGCAGGGAGAAATCCCTTGTTGTTTCACTTTTTGAACCGTCTCGACCCGTTGATCGTACGTGTGGGTTGATGTAATTGCAGCATAATTGGCGCTGGATGTATTCAAATTGTGATTGTACCGATGGACGCCTGCATCCGCTAATCGTTTAGCCTGATCGCCTCGTAAAATACCCAGACATGCGCATATCTTAAGCGGCAATGTTGCCCGAATTTCCTGCACCGCAAGAATGACCTGCTCGAGCTCACGCTCGGTCGGCCCCCTGCCGGCCGCTACAATGCAGTACGTGCCGGCTTTGCGATTCAACGCTTCCCTTGCGCCTGCGATGAGTGTATCTTTATCCAGCATCTTATACTTCTCAATCGGAGCCTGAGAGCGAATCGATTGCGAGCAATAGCCGCAGTCCTCCGGGCAGAGCCCGCTTTTTGCGTTAATGATCATGTTCAGCTTCACTTTTTTTCCGTAAAAGTGCTTGCGTACCGCGAATGCTGCTTGCAAAATCGCCAGCACCTCATCATCCTCCGCCTCCAGCACGGCCAAACTCTCGTCCATCGTCAGACATTCTCCAGTCAACGCTTTCTGCGCAAGCAGCTGCCAGTCTCGATCTCTCGTCTTCGCAAACATCATCACACGTTCCCCTCTAATCTTATTTCGTTTTTTATTGTCAACCAACAAATGAAAAATCAGGTTTACAATAGGACTGTGGATCATTTTAGCAAAAGATCGAAAAGGTGTAAACTCGTCAGGAACATCAACATCGCGAAAACTGCGAACGCAGACGGCTATAACGTAAATAAGCCTTGCATCCCCCGCCCTTCCCTTGAGCGCTGTCAACACTCAAGTAAGGCGAGATGCAAGGCCATTCGACTATATCCAATCCGCTATTCCCCAAAAATCTCCTGAACAAACAACATTACCTTTCGCTGATGCTCCTCGCCGGTTTCATGCCCGTTGAATGGATAGTCATAGATCCGCTTCGGACAAGATAATCGGTTATACGCACCGTACACCGTCTCCGGCATACAGACCGTATCCTTCCAGCTCACAGCGATCAAGACCGGCGCCGTAATGCGATGAGCCAGATTCACAATGTCAAAATGCGCAAGCGTGGCAAGAACATCCTCCAGCTTATCGGGGTATCGTTTCACGTAACGGGCAATTTCCGTCAGGGAGCCTGTCGAATTCAGAACGCCAAAATCCATGTGGCACATATTCGGAATATTCGCCACAACCGCGCCGATGTGCGGACTGAGCGCCCCCGCCAGCAAAGCCATACCGCCTCCCTGGCTGGAACCCATGGAAGCGATTCGGTTCGCATCCACTTCCGGCTGCTGCGCCGCGATTTCCGCCGCGCGGACGATGTCCAGCGCCAGCTCCAAATAATAGCAGCGATCCTTATCCATAATGTTCGTCGAGACCCAACCCGGCGCTGCGCCACTTAGATCCGGCAGCAAATTGCCGGTCTCGCCGGTTTGACCGCGCGCATCGATCGCGAGCACGGCATAGCCGAGCATAAGCCACTGCGCATAGCGCTCAGGCAAGCCTTTGTCGCCCGTGTAGCCGGGGAACGTCAGGATGCACGGACGCTTGGAGTCTCCGGCATGCGTCGGAACGAGGAACCAGCCGTGAATCGGGGTGCCATCGTGCCCCGCATAGATGAGCTTGTCGACGCGCACCGTTGGAAACAGCGAGTGCTCCTGCACTCTGACGGCTTGCAGCGGCACCTCGCGCGATTCCGCGAGCTTGGCTTCCCAAAAAGCATCGACCGCCGCGGCATCCAGGGATACAGGGGCTTCGTAACGCTGCAGTTCACTTTTACGTTTAGCAATCGCATTCATAGAAATTTTCGTTCTCCTATCTTCTTTGTGATGGTCTACCACTTCTACATGTGGCAACCATTTCCTCCCTTGGGACAGAAAAAAGCCTGCGTCTCCGTGGAGACCCAAGCTTCGTTGTTAGTTGGTTCATGACCGCTTCCTTGCTGCGAACTCCCACAGCACCTTGCGGCTCCCGTACCGAACAAGATCGTGTTCTTCTACAACTTCCAGAGACCACTTCACAGCATTCAAGAAATGTGTAATGTCCTGCCTGTCAAAGAAACGCCGATAGATACCTTCATGCTCATAAAAGTGCCGCTCCACCGCCGCCTGAATGTCTTGCTTATTGGGCATATCTTGAATCGCGTTCACCCGACCGACCAGCAGCCCGTCTTCACGCAGAACCCGATGCAGCTCCGCAAGAATGTCAAACGTCGTCGGCTCGTCAAAATAATGCAGGCTCAGATCGACGATCACAACCTTTGCCGAGCGGTTGTCAAACGGAAGTCCGTTCCGCATGTCGAAGCATTGGGTAACGAGATCCGGCTTGTAGGCCTGCAGCTGCTTAAGCGCCTCCTCCGCCACGTCGCATGCGACGACCGGCAAGCCATGGTCCAGCAAGTAAAGAGCGTTATTGCCGAGCCCGCAGCCCAAATCCACAATGATGCCCTCAGGCTGGGACAAATCGTCCATGTAGCGCACAAGCCAGCTCTCCCGGTCCGGATGAAAGCCAAATTCCCTATATACGTCGTTCCAATATTGCTTCAATGTGTTCATCGGCGCGGTCTCCCTTCAGGAAATGAACTGCTATATCCTGATCATAAAGACTCCGCGCGGACGGCGCAACCTTTGACGTCTAGTACCAAGTCAGTGCAGCAGGCAGGCATTGGAAAAACAAAACAACATCCTTCAAACGTTGCATCATCTCGTTCATCCTCCTAGAAAGACAGAAAACGCCTATCCGCGAATGGGATAGGCGTCGTTGCCTTCGTTATGATTGCACGTCGTTGTGCGATTATTTGCATTATAAATCGCTTTACGATATATGTCAACTATCATGACACGAAATTCGAGCCTCCTGCAAAAAATACGCCGTTTTCGCCGCCTCTGCCTCCAGAATGCACTGCACACGCTCGAGCGGCATCCGATCAAATCTTTTCCAATACAGATACCGGTACAAATTATGCGGAAAAGCCAGATCAAGGTAGACGAAGCGAAGCTCCTCCTCCGAGAGCGGATGCTCGGCCATGTACGCGTCTTTGATTCGTTCAAAGACGTCCGCGTTCCATTCGGCTGTCTTTTTTATAAGAGAATGAAGAATTCGGTTCAAGTCCCGAGAAGGACCATCCAACCGCACGAACTCCCAATCGATCAAGTATGCTTCGTGTTGCGCGGTGATCAATACATTTTTCGTATGAAAATCGTTATGACTGATCACGGGCGTCAGCGCTCCGTGCAGCGCACAATCGCTGAGGCGGGTCGTCAGACGTTCCTGCACCTCCCCAGCTGCGGCGAGAAAGAAGTCCAGCTGCTTGCGGACAGCTTTGCGGTTCTTCTTTTTCACACTCGTACCCTCTTCCCGCCATCGGGCCAAGAATGCCTGTACGTCCTCATATTCGCGCTCCCACAAAAGAAGTCCGTTATCCGTTTCTTCCTCATCAGGCCGATACGATTTGGATCGAAAGTGAACCTGTCCGGCCAAGCCCGCCATCAACACCGCCATCTCTTCCGGCGACTTCGCCCACGGCACGGCAGCAATCCATTCCTGGAGCACATAATGCTTCCATTTCCACGAGAAAAACAACTGATCTCCCCGCGCCTTCCGAATGGCCGGAATCCGAATCCCGCGGCCCCGAAGAAACTGTTCGCAATCCAGCATAAAGCGCACCCGGGCTTCGCTCACATAAATGCTCTTCAACAAATACGTACCCTGCTCCGTCTCCAGCTTGACTACCAAGGTGCGGCTCGTATCATGCAAAACTTCCGTCCGCGCAATCATCAAACCGTAGATTTCCTCAATCAGCGCCTTCAACTCGTCGTCCATCTGCACCACATCCGTCGCCTTTGTCATCGTTCGCTCTTGTTAGTGTATGTTCTAACAGCCAGAAAGCTTGGATGAATGTGCCTTGTTGCGTCCAAAATGAAAAAAGCCGTTACTCCCGTAACGGCCTTCTCTGGAGCGCTCAGCGGGCTCCTCGTTTTCTTTTATGATACACAAACCATCCCGCCCCCGCGATTGTCACTGCCAGCAGCACACTAAAAAATACAATATAGCCCAAATGGTACAGCTGCACGTTTCCTCCTCCTTCGTCACACAGAGCTGACGCCTCTATGCTCTATAAGATGACGCAAGGAAGACGAAAATATGCGCTCAGCTCTCCGTATGAATCAGCGGCAGACGCTTCTTGCGCGCACGCGTGAGGAGGTACAGCGCTGCCAGCACCGCTCCGATCGTTCCGCAGATAATGTCAGTCATCGTGTCCTGTAAGCTGCCGTTCTGATTGTTCGTCCCGAAGAAGACATCCATGCTGTACTCGAAAATTTCCCACACACCCGCCATCGCCACGGCGAAAAACAAGCTCAGCCAAATGGCAATGCGCGCGCTGGGCGCACCTTCCCCTTCGTGCTGCGTCGCTTTGCGATAAATCAACAGGCCGATGAAGGTCAGAATAACGCCGGAGAAAAAGTGCTCGATTTTATCCAGATGCGGAATAATGCCGTAGAACCCGAATTCATTCGCCAAGAACATCGTGATGAAAATAAAGAGCAATACGATAAACCGAAGCGAGGCAAACAGCGGTGTTCGCGTCCATCGCACAATCAGCCTGATCGAAGCCAGTACGATGAGGATTAAGACCGGTTCGAAAATTTTGGGCCCATTGCCCTTGATCCCGAAATACACTACACACCCCACCGCGAGAAGCGCCATAGCGCCCTCAAATACATCATTCCACTTTTGACTTGCCGGTTTCTGTGCCATATTTCACCACCTACGCATGAAGTCGCTTACTTCTTAATGTATCCAGGGAATTTGCGGAACATGCGTCCCCGGCATTCCCCCGGTTTTTGCGGAAAGAAACTTGCCCGCTGACGAGCAGAATTCCACTAATGTACATTTCAACGAATCACTTAATGACATATGCATAGAAATAGAAACCTATCTGCGAAGCGAGAGAGGCGGCTCGCCAGCGTTAGGCATCCAATTCCTTTTATTATGAGATAAAAGTAGTTCGTAGTGCAACCATTTCGATGAAGTGATGGAGTGATGGTGGTGGAAAATTATCAAATTGTCCCTTGGATAGATCACATGCTATCTCCGGACATCGTGCATGAACAGTATGTTCCTCCTGAATTAGAAGCCTTGGCACGACAAGTCATGGAACAGTATGACATGAAAGTTCACGAGATGGTGCTTATTACATCCAAACCCGACAAGGGCGGCGCCATTTGGAAAATCGGTACGGACAAAGGCAACCGCAGCATCAAGGTTTTGCACCGCAGTCCCAAGCGCAGTTTGTTCAGCATTGGCGCACAAGCTTATTTGTCGGAAAAGGGGCATCGGGTACCGGCTTTTATCTTGACGAAAGACGGCAATAACTGCGTGGAAGCCGGCGGCAAGCTGTGGATCGTCACGGAATGGATCGAGCCGCTGACCCCGGTATCCAAAGTCGATTTGACAGGTGCTGCGGAGCTTTGTTACGGCCTAGGCGAATTTCACGCGAGCTCCAAGGGCTACATTCCTCCGTTCGGCGCAGAGAAATCTTCGCGACTCTACGGATGGGGAAAAAACTACGAGAAAATTATCGCGAAAATCGGCTGGTTTCGCGACTTGGCCCTCGCTTACCCGGGCGCCGCATCCAGCAGTCGGCTCCTGTCCGTGATCGACGAGTTCGAACGGCAGGCAAACGACATTTATACGCGTTTCCTAGCGTCTTCCTACACGAAAATGACGGCCAAAGGCGAGCCTCATTGGGGTCTTGCCCATCAGGACTACGGCTGGTCCAACGGACAAATGGGAACAGGCGGCATCTGGGTCATCGACCTCGACGGCGTTTCGTATGATCTGCCCTTCCGGGATCTCCGCAAAATCATTACTTCCACGATGGATGACATGGGCGTCTGGGATCTATCCTGGATTCGCGGCATGATCGAAGCGTATCACAAAGGGAACCCGATGGATCGCGAGACGTTCGAAATTTTGTGGCTGGATATGGCGTTTCCGAATGAATTCTATAAACATGTCAAGGAAATTGTTTTCAATCCTGGACCTTTCATGGAGCTGGAACTGGCACCGATTCTGGATCGCGTCATGGCCACCGAGCCCAGTAAATGGGAAGCCTTGCGCGAGCTGGAAAAAGATATGGCCAGCTACCTCCCCGGCGATTACACGACAGTCGACATGCCTTCTCTGGTCTTCGACCGGCCGAATCGCGAGCTCGTAACACCGCTGCCGTCCTTTACACTGCCGGCTGGTGAGCGCGCAGCAGCACCGGAATCTGTGCCGATGCAAGAACCGGCTGCAGCCGAGCTGGAACCGATAGCCGTTCAGGAGCCTGCGGTTGTGCTGGAACCAATAGCCGTTCAGGAGCCTGTCAGCTTGCCTGCAGCCGATCCGAAACCCATGCCCGTGCGCGAGCCTGCAGCTGAGCTGGAGCCTGTGAGAGAGCCCATGCCTGCACAATCGCCTGAACCGGTACTGGTTGGAGAACCTGTCAGCTTGCCTCGGATGGATCCGACATCTAAGCCGATGCGTGAGCCGGCTGCGGCTGAGCTGGAGCCTGCGAGAGAGCTGGAACCCGTGCGTGCACAGGTGCCTAAATCTAAATCTAAATCTAAATCCAAATATAGCTATAAACGTGCCTTGCCCCAATCGACTCCTGAATTTGCACCTGTCGGTGCAGGTGCAGGGACTGGGCCGGGGACAGGGACAGATGCTGGTATCGGGACAGGTGCACATGCAGGGCTTCCAGCCGCTCCAGTTTTCGTCATGCTACCGAACGATTCTCCCAACAGGTTTACGATGACTGTCCCGAAAAAACGCAAATCCACGAAGTTCCGGAAATCAAGCGGGTTTAAACGGCGGAGAAAATCGAGACGGCTAGTGCATTGGCGTTTGCAAAAGCGGAGAATGAAAAGGCGCACCCAACAACCGGTTGTATGGAAGATTGCAATTTTGAAACCGAAGAGAAAGAGCCTCAAAGCGAAAACGCCAAGGAAAGGCACGCCGCTCAAACATCATCGAAGCAAGCTGCCTTCTACTAAAAAGAGCAAGTTCACCGCGAAAAAGCGAACTGCTTGACGAAAGGAAGCTGTTACCTCGTGAATATCTTAATGATTTGCACCGAAAAGCTCCCTGTCCCCAATATTCGCGGCGGTGCGATTCAGACTTACATCTGCGGCGTCGCTTCCATGCTGAGCCGCTCGCACCGTCTGACGATATTGGGCCGAACAGATCCTGATTTGCCGCAAGAGGAAGTCGTCGACGGCATCCGTTACGTGCGCGTGCTTTCTGAAGGGCTTCTCGAAGTGTATGCGCAGGGGGTCGTCGCTTTCTTGGCTACCGCTCTGGAACACTACGACATCATTCATATTTTCAACCGGCCGAAGCTGGTGCTGCCCGTCCGCAGCGTAGCCCCGAACTCGCGCATTATTTTAAGCATGCATAACGATATGTTTCATCCGCTCAAGCTGCACCCCGTCGAAGGCAACGAAGTGATTGCACAAACGGAGCGCATTATTACAATCAGCAATTATATTGGCACATCTATTACCGACTACTATCCGCAAGCTGCGCCGAAGCTGAAAACCATCTACTCCGGCGTCGACCTCGACCGCTTTGCGCCGTGGCTCGAATCGCAGCAGGCGCGCAGCGCAAGGGAATCTCTGCGCGCAGAGCATAATCTCGGCAATAAGAAGATCATCCTCTTCGTCGGCCGGCTCACCCGCAACAAGGGGCCGCACGTCCTCGTTCGCGCCATGTCACAGCTGAGGCATTCCGATGCCGCGCTCGTCATCGTCGGCGGCGCCTGGTACAGCGACAATACGATCAGCGACTATATCGCCTATGTCAAAGCGCTTGCCGAACAAGCGCCGCTCCCCGTCATCACGACAGGCTACGTCCAGGCGCACGATGTGCATCGCTGGTTCTGTGCCGGCGACGTGTTCGTCTGTACGTCCATCTGGCAGGAGCCTCTGGCCAGGGTGCATTATGAGGCGATGGCTGCCGGACTGCCGTTTCTGACAACGGCGCGCGGCGGCAATCCCGAGATTATCGCCAATAATAACGGATTGCTGATTAACAATCCGGAAGATCCAGCCGAATATGCGGAAAAGCTGAACTATGTGCTCTCCGATATGGGCAGAGCGCGTCAAATGGGCATGAACGGCCGTCGTATGGCCGAAGGCAACTTTTCATGGCCTCGGGTGGCTGCCGACATTTTATCCGTATGGGAAGGCCGGTAAATGGGAATAAGCCTGTTGGATGATACGTCCAACAGGCTTTTTATCGTTTGGCGTACGCCGCTCCTCTATGGAGAAGGGGCTGCACAATCGTGTGTGGCAGGAGAAGCCTGCGATTATGCAGGAATTTCCTGCAAAAATGGCCTTTTCGGCAGAATGCCTGCGAAAAAGCAGTTTTTTCCGCCTAGCTCGCTCAAAACGAGCATTCTCGTCCAAAATGCCTGCGTATTAAGTTAATTTCAAAATTAAGAGTTTAGAGTGCCCGCATCTCCCCAATTTTAGGGGAGATTTTTCAAAAAAATATGAGCTAAGCTACATGGTTTAATTCTCGAATGCTTCGGTTAAGATGATCTAGCGAATACTTGCACAAGTTGTAGGTCAGACAACTTAAGTGGTAGTCCACAAACGCACGTTTCTTTAGTTTTCGGGTCATATCCAAATTAAAATATAACTTCAAGTAGGCAAACACACGCTCAACCGCGACGCGTTGTTTGAACAGCTCCGCGAATTTTTTGCTCCCGCGGCCAGGCGCCGAATAGCGACGAACATCCTCGTCAATACGAAATTTGTACACCCGTTGGCATTTCTCGCCTGCGAGTGAGCAGGTCTTGCATTCCTTTGGCCGGGTGTATTTCACTGTTTTTCGCTTAGCATCATAACTGTCGTACTGATACGGATGCCCTTGCCCACAGAGCGGGCGGAAGTACCGATCTACGCCTTCCGGTAGTGGACTCCGGTGGATAAGCGGAATGAGCGGTAGTGAGCCTAGACGCCGAATTTGTTGGTAGACCGGTTCACTATCGTATCCCTTATCTGCGAGTACGTGTGAGATTTTCAGAGCAGAAAATCGTTCTTTGATTCGTTTCAGCATCACAATCGCTAATCGCTGCTCGCTTACATTGGCTGAGCAAATTTCGCCCGTCACAATGTACTGGCTAGACGTATCCACCATGGCGTGATACCGGTAGCCGTACCAATATTTCGTAGTACCTTTGCCCCTTACGTCACCTTTTGCCCCAATACCAGGCGCTATGGGCATGTCGCGAATGAGCTCGTCATAACTAGCGTCCAGCATGTCAGCAACATCCCGTTCGAACCAGCTTAAGGAGGCCTTGTAGGCTTGCAACTGTTGTTGCCATGCGGCTTCTTCTGCCTTAGGAACGCGGCCTCGCTTCGAGCGCTTTGGTTTGGATGGCTTGGCCGTTGTGAAGGATTCCGTAGCTACGAGGCTCTGGCTTTGATCATTCGAGGTAGAATCGGTCGCAGGCACGGCAATTTTCTTTTTGTCCAAGTGCGGGTTACGGTCGAAGCATTCGATGTGAGAACCGTCCATAGCCAGTACGTTTCCCGAAATCCATCCGACTGCTATGGCTCTATCCACCAAGATGTCCATGACACTTTGTAATACACCGGTTTGTTCCAATTTCTTAGCTAAACGCGAATAGGCTGCTTCACTGGGGATGCGGTCGGAATCCGTAAAGCGACACATTTTTCTAAATTCAGTTTGCGTTCGCAAGCGCCCAATGAGATCTTTCGTATAGCGAATGCGCTCGATTTTTCCAATGATAAGTGAGTACACCATCGCACGCGTATTGAGGCTTTCCGCGCGCCCCAAAATACTCTTTTTAGCCACACTGCGAAGAATACGCTCCATGGGAAGATGCTCCAGAATGGCAGCGTATTTCTGCTCAACAGACATTCCCAACAATTCCTCGAAGGAAAACAGCTCGCCTTGTTGAATATTATACATACGGAGTCCTCCTTCTCTTTTTTCAAAGTTTGTTGGTGTGGTAACCTAAACTTCGAGAAAATGGGGAGGTGCTCCTTTTTTGCATGCTTAAAATCCTTGAAAGAATAAGGAATTTAGAATTATGAAATTAACTTTATTCGCAGGCATTTCATCGAATCAAGAAGGGAACGATGAAAATTCCTGCAGATTTGCAGGCTTTGAATCCCCGTTCCGAATACGCTTTCCCAGCCCCTCCGCATCCTGATGGCCTAAAACGAAAAAATAGGACGAAAAGCTGCACATGGGCAGGCATTCGCCTATTCTTACAAATCTTATACACACTTTTTCATCTTACTTGTCCACCACGGTCAGAGAACCGTCAAGCAGATCCATGCGTAACTCGTACAACTACCAGCACGGATGGTGCCCCCGGCAGTTATGGATGACCCAGACTAGACTTCGTCGTCACTCTCACTACTTGTGTCGTCGCCTTCTGCCACTTCGGCTTCCTCATCTTCATTCTCACTGCTCGTGTCGTCGCCTTCTGCCACTTCGGCTTCCTCATCGTCACTCTCACTGCTCGTGTCGTCGCCTTCTGCCACTTCGGCTTCCTCGTCGTCACTCTCACTACTTGTGTCGTCGCCTTCTGCCACTTCGGCTTCCTCATCGTCACTCTCACTGCTTGTGTCGTCGCCTTCTGCCTCTTCCGCTTCCTCATCGTCACTTTCGCTGCTTGTGTCATCGCCTTCTGCCACTTCGGCTTCCTCGTCGTCACTTTCGCTGCTTGTGTCGTCGCCTTCTGCCACTTCGGCTTCCTCGTCGTCACTTTCGCTGCTTGTGTCATCGCCTTCTGCCTCTTGGGCTTCCTCTTCGTCACTTTCCTCTTCCGTCGAAGAGATTCGAACCATTTCTTCCAGTTCACTTTCTTCTACTTGTTTCGCTTTGTCCGTATGAGCCAAGGCAACCAATCCCTTCTTCATTTACGATGTTTACGAACCATTCTGGTTTCTTTGTATAGTATGTTTTTCCGGCCTGAATGCGTAGGCGATTGATAGAGTCCATGTGCGGAATGTCGCCGTCTCCGCTTCTCCGCTGTTCGCCCCTTAGCAATCGCCCTAGCATTTACAATTTTTCAACATAAATTAATAGTGTCTACGATAAGACAAGGAGGTAAGCCAAGCTCACGAAGGACTCGTCTTTTGCGCAGACAGAGGTCGTTTTTGCTTCATCTGAAGGAGGGGTATGCTTGAATATTTTAATTATTGGAACAGGGTATGTCGGGGTGACGACCGCCCTTGTATTTGCAGAACTCGGCTTCGAGGTAACCGGACTGGACGCCGATGAGCGCAAAGTGCAGACCTTATCGGAGGGGAAGCTTACGTTCTATGAGCCCGGATTGCAAGATTTGCTGGATCGGCATTTAGCTGCGGGACGGATCCATTTCACCTCTGAAGCGAAGGAAGCGATTCGGCAGAACACGGTTCTCTTCCTTTGTGTCGGCACGCCTTCCGATGAGAACGGAAGCGCGGACTTGCGCTACATCCGTGCGGTCGCCGAGCAAATCGGTCAAAGCATGGACGATTATAAAGTCATCGTGATCAAGAGCACCGTCCCCATCCATACGAACGAACGCCTCACAACCTGGATCGCTGGAGCTCAGCCTCATCCCATTCCCTTCGACGTCGTCTCCAATCCCGAATTTTTGCGGGAGGGCAGCGCCTTGCAGGATGCGCTTCATCCGGATCGCGTCATTATCGGCAGCCGCAATCAGGCCGCAGGACTTCACGTTCAATCGCTCTATGAGAAATTAAATGCGCCCTGCTTTCTCACAACGCCTACAACCGCCGAAATGATCAAATATGCGTCCAATTCCTTCCTGGCTACCAAAATATCGTTCGCAAACGAGCTGGCTCGCCTATGCGAGCAGTTGGACATCAACGTAGGCGATGTCTCCATCGGTATGGGGTACGATCACCGCATCGGACCGCATTTCTTGAAGGCAGGCATCGGCTATGGCGGTTCCTGCTTTCCCAAAGATATTAAAGCGCTGCTGCACATGGCGAAGGAGCAGCATACCCAGCTCTCCATTCTGGAGCAGGTACATGAAGTCAATGAAACGCAAGCTGAACATTTTCTGAAGCTCTGGGAGCGAAAACTCGGCGGATTTGCCGGTAAACGCATCGCGATTCTCGGTCTTTCCTTTAAACCGAATACGGACGATTTGCGGGAAGCGCCTTCCTTGGCCGTCATTCGCTATTTAACGGCACAAAGGGCGCAAGTGCGTGTGCACGATCCCGTCGCCAAGCTTCCGGCGAGCTTGCAATTGGCCGGGGTGCGGCAGCTGGAGCATTTGGAAGACGCCGTCGCAGGCTGCGACGCCGCCATTCTGTGCTCGGAATGGGACGTCTACCGCAACGCGGATTGGGGGCAGCTGCGGGATGAATTCAAGCAGCTGAACATTTTTGACGGACGGAACGTGCTTGATCGCCAGCGGTTAACCGAGCTCGGGTACACCTATTCGGGCATTGGCATAGGTAGTGCAGCGCGTAATTAGGAGGTTTTTTGGATGAAAATAGTCGTCACCGGCGCCGCCGGGTTTATTGGTTCCCATCTCTGCGAGAAGCTCCTCGAAGATCCGGCTGCGCATGTCATCGGACTGGACGGGCTCATCCCCAGCTCAACTCCAGTCTCTATGAGAGAGAACAATATCAAGGAACTGCTCGTTCACCCAAGGTTTACTTTTTTACAAGAGAATTTGTTGACAGCCGATTGGGAGCGCATCTTGCCGGGTGTGGATATCATTTATCATCTGGCGGGGATGCCGGGGGTCAGGTCCAGTTGGGGCGCAGATTTCAAGCAGTATATCGATAACAATATCGCCGCAACGCAGCGGCTGCTGGAAGGATGCAGAAACTTCCCGATTCACAAGTTTGTATACGCCTCGACCTCGTCGGTTTACGGTGAGCAGCTCGGCCAAGTGTCGGAAGCTGCGGCGACCGCGCCGCTCTCTCCCTATGGCGTGAGCAAGCTGACCGGCGAATATCTCTGCAAGGTTTACGCCCATACGACGAAGCTGCCGCTCGTCATTCTTCGCTTTTTCACCGTATATGGACCGAGGCAGCGGCCGGATATGGCGTTTCACAAGTTCATTGCCCACGCGTTAGCGGGCAAGCCGATTCCGCTGAACGGAGACGGCACGCAGACCCGCGACTTTACGTATGTCGGCGATTGCGTTGCCGCTATCGCCGCAACCGTCCACGCCGAGCAGATTATCGGTGAAACGATCAATATCGGCGGCAAAGAACGGGCATCCGTGCTGGAATGCATCGCGATCATCGAAAGGCTGCTCGGCCGCAAAATCGATGTGCAGCTGATGGGCAAGCCAGTCGGCGAGCCGAATCATACATGGGCCGATATTCGCAAGGCGCAGCTGCTGCTCGGCTATGCTCCGGAAACGGACTTGCAGACCGGGCTTGCAGCCGAGTTCAAATATTTGACCTCCCACATAGATCCGGATTAATGCAAAAATCCCGCCTGTCAAGTGATTGACAAGCAGGATTTTTGTTTTTTCATTTTTTGTCTGCGAGCCAAGTGGCAAGCGAGCTGATGTCGCCGTCAGAGAGTTTCCCTTTAAAGCTTGGCATGGCACCTTTTCCGTTTGTCACTGTGGCGGTAATTTGATCTTTGGACAATTTGCCGCCGATTTTCTGCAGGTTGGGGCCGACTCCGCCCTCCAGATTTGCGCCATGGCAGGCCACGCAATTTGCTTTAAACACCGTTTGCGCATCGCCGGAGGCCGTCGTCGTGCCGCCGCCTACCCCGCCGGCGCCGCCGCTTGTTGTTGCACTCGGGCTTGTTGCCGCGCTGGGACTTGCCGTTGCCGCCGGTGTGGCGCTAGGCGTCGTTTCGCTTTTGCCGCATGCCGACAGCGAACCGCCCACCAATAATGCAAGGACGATCAAGGATGTTTTCTTCATGATGAGGCTTCTCCTAATCTTATCGCTTCTCATGGGAAATGGTAACGCTTCTTCCATCCCTAAGATGCCCCCTCGCCTAACATTTATGCGCAAGACTGTATAAGAAAAATCTCCCTTGCAAAAGCTACCCGTATTCACCTGCATATGCACAATCTTCCAAGGAGGTCATACCATTGGCAGAACGACCAAATGAACAGGCACCAGACCAATCTCGCCGCAGCTTTCTTAAATACACGGGAACCGCTATCGGCGGAGCCGTCGTAGGAGGTGTTATCGGCAGCGCCGTTTCCGGCGGCTTCAAAAAATCGGCAGGGGAGCCCTCTCCCTCCCCATCCGCATCTGCCGCACCGCAGGCGCAGGCACCTTCCGATTTTAACCAGGCCCCGATGTTCTTCAATCAACTGCAGCTGCAGATTACGGAAGCGGCCGCCGAGCGCATTTTCCCAAAAGACGATAAGTATCCGGGCGCAACCGATCTTGGGGTCGCCTTCTACATCGATCATCAGCTCGCCAGTCCGTGGGGCGTCAATGCGCGTACATACCGCATGGGACCTTTCGTCAAAGGCGAAGCGACGCAAGGAGACTACCAGAGCATCGAACGGCATGAGCTGATCACTATGGGGCTGAACACCCTGGAAGAAACGAGCAAAACAAAGCACAGCAAATCTTTCACGGAACTGGCACCGGAGGAGCAGGATACGATTCTCACGTCCATGGAGAAGGGCGAAATCAACGTCGTGAACGGCATCACGGGCAAAACATTCTTCAACCTGTTCCGCGTACTGGTCATGGAAGGTGTGTATTCCGATCCACTGTATGGCGGCAACAAAAACATGGCCGGCTGGAAAATGCGCAAATACCCCGGCAACCAAATGAGCTACGCCAACATGATGGACAAGGATGCGTTCGTATCCATGGAGCCGCGCAGCTTGCACGATCATTTTATTCATTAACCCCCACCAAGAAAGGATACGATTTATGGCTACCAAAATGCCGAAAGTGCCCGTCGTCATCGTGGGCGTAGGTTGGGTCGGCGGCATCATCGCTGCCGAATTGACGAAGCAGGGCGTCAAAGTTGTAGGCCTCGAGCGCGGCAAACCGCGGGGCACGCAGGACTACTACATGGTGCACGACGAGCTGCGCTATGCCTCCCGCTATGATTTGATGCAGGACCTGTCCAAAGAAACTGTAACATTCCGCAATACCGACAAAATCGCTGCCGTGCCGATGCGGGAATACGGCTCCTTCCTCCTGGGCGAAGGCCTAGGCGGTGCGAGCATTCACTGGAACGGACAGACGTACCGGTTTCTCCCGTATGATTTTGAAATTTACAGCAAAACCGTCGAGCGCTACGGCAAGCAAAAAATCCCCGAAGGCATGATGCTGCAGGACTGGGGCATCACCTATGACCAGCTTGAGCCTTATTTCGATAAATTCGAAAAAATGGCCGGCATCTCCGGCGACGCGGAGCAAAATCCACTCGTCGGCAAGCGATCAGCTCCGTTTCCGACGAAGCCGATGGTCAAGACGCCGATCCTCAAGCTGTTTGAGGATGCAACCAAAAAGCTCGGCTATCACCCTTATATGATGCCGTCCGCCAACCTCTCGGAGCAGTACACGAATCCGGACGGGATTACCCGTGCGGGTTGCCAGTACTGCGGCTACTGCGAGCGCTTCGGCTGCGAGTATGGCGCCAAAGCCGACGCCGTCGTCACTGTGCTGCCGATTGCGCAGAAATCCGGCAATTTCGAGCTTCGCTCCTACTCGAATGTCATTCAGATTCTGCATGACGGCAAGAAGTCCAGCGGTGTCGTCTATGTCAACACAGTGACCGGCGAGCAGTTCGAGCAGCCCGCCGACGTGGTCATCATGGCGAGTTATGTTTTTAACAACATTAAACTTTTGCTCACCTCCAAGCTCGGCAAGCCGTACGATCCCGCTTCCGGCAAAGGCGTTATCGGTAAAAACTACTGTTATCAAACGAACGGCGGCACCGCTTCCGGCTTCTTTGACGATAAGGAATTCAATACGTACGCAGGCGCAGGATCGCTCGGCATGGAAATTCCCGATTTCAACGGCGACAACTTTGACCACAGCAGCTTGAACTTCTTGCACGGCGCCGGCATTCGGATTTCTCAGACCGGCCAGCGGCCGATCCAAAACAATTCTGTACCGAAGGGAACACCGGGCTGGGGCAAAGATTTCAAAGCGCAGTCGCTGAAATATGCGAACAGCGTCATTTCCGTCGCTCCGCAGGGCAGCTCCCTGCCGTGGCGCCACCACTACGTTGATCTCGATCCGACCTACAAGGATGCATATGGACTGCCGCTCCCGCGAATTACGTTCGATTTTGAGGAGCAGGATCGCCAACTGGTCAAGTTCATGGCAGGCAAAGCCGCGGAGATCATGAAGGAAATGAAAGCGACGACGATCGGTTCCTCCGATCAGCTCGGGCCCTACAACATTGTACCGTACCAGTCCACCCACAATACCGGCGGCGTCGTCATGGGCGGCGATCCGTCTACCTCAGCCGTCAACAACTACCTGCAAATGTGGGACGCGGAAAATGTATTTGTCGTGGGCGCTTCGGCGTTTGCCCATAACAGCGGCTACAACCCGACCGGGACCGTTGGCGCGCTCGCTTACCGGGCGGCCGAAGGCATCGCTAAGTATTTGAAATCCGGCGGCATGCTTGTTTAATTGGCTATCAGCGCCCGAAGGAAAGGAGACGGACATGGGACAGGAAGACTGGATCGTTCATCTGACCGAAGTTCGCAAGCGGCTGATCGTGATCGCCGTCTGGTTCGTGGCCGCGCTCGGGGCCGGCTTGTACCTGTCGACAGACATCCTGCGCTATCTCAAATCGCAGCCGCTCATCGGTGAAATCCATTGGAATGTGTTCGGTTTCACCGACGGGCTCATGATTTATATGAAGTGTGCGCTGCTCTTTGCCCTGTTGTTTACCGTGCCGGTGTTTCTCTATCAGGCTTGGGCGTTCGTCAAGCCCGGCTTGACGGAACGGGAAGCCAGCAGCGCGCTTCCTTACATTCCCGTGGCATTTGCATTGTTTCTAAGCGGCGTGGCGTTCAGCTACTGGGTCGTCTTCCCGATGATGGTCCGCTTTATGATGCGGATGAATCAGACGGTTGGCGCAGCGGAAACGTACGGGATCGACAACTATTTTGCTTTTCTGTTTCAAATCGTATTTCCGATGGCAATCGCCTTCGAACTGCCGGTGGTGCTGCTGTTTCTGACCAAAATCGGTCTGCTCACTCCGCAGCTCCTCAAGACGTCGCGCAAATACGCCTACCTTGCCTTAACGATCACAGGCTCGTGCATCTCGCCTCCCGATATGATGTCGCACCTCTCCGTCACCATGCCGCTCATTCTCTTGTTCGAGATCAGCGTGCTGGCCGCAGGCTGGCAGTGGCGGGCTATGCAGCATCGTGAGGCGAACCCGACGACTTAATAAGAAAGGAGGATGCTCCCATGTTCAACAATATCGGCGTATCGGGTCTTATCTTGATCCTCGCCATCGCTTTGATCGTCTTCGGACCGGCGAAACTGCCGCAGCTCGGCCGCGCTTTTGGCGAGACGCTCCGCGAGTTCCGCAACTCCACTCGGACGATTATCGAAGACGGCGAACACGATCATTTGCTAGAGAATGAAGGGAAAAAGCCGTTGTAATACAGCGGTTCCATTGCATCGCAAAGACTTCCGGAAATTTTTCCGGAGGTCTTTTTTGCTTGTCAATATTTTCAAGAATTTTAGTTCTTTACGTCCACTTAAACTTGCGAATATTATAGTTCTAAAGATCTATATTCGACATTTTCCAACAATTGGATAGGTCGATTTTTAAAGGAGATCGGACGATCTTATGCGAAACTTTCAATGGGCAGATCCTTCTCCTATTGCTACTGTGTATCGTTTTAATTTTCGACAACATGAAATTCTCGGAGGTCACGCAATGCGAAAAGTATTCCAATCAACACGTCTCCAAAGCACTATGGCGCTTATCTTAGCTGCCGGAAGCTTGCAAGCTTTCCCCGCATGGGCCTCGGCAGCCGCCATCCAGCCCTCCGCCGTTCAAGTTACCATCGGCAGCTCCAGTCTGGACACGAACACCTCGTTCACGATCCCCGTCTCTGTAAAGCCCACTGGTAAAATCGCATCCTACAACATGCAAATTGATTTCGATCCATCCGCTTTTACGATTACCAGCATTGTACCCAAGTATGGAAACGCCGAGCTGAGCAGTTGCGGCAACACAGAGGACGGCTGCTTTACCTCCCAGTTTAACAATGATGAGGGGTGGATTCGCGCAATCTGGATTGATGCTACGACGGGCAGCGAACCGGAGCATCCAATTACGTCCGATCAAGTTTTATTCGAAATTAAGGGGACTACTAAGCAGCTTGTCGGATCCAAGCAGTTTAGCATTGATGCTACCAGTCCAGAGAACATCACCTTCACGGACGGCCATTTCCAAGGCAGTGAACCGAATCATTTTGCGCTTGAGGTGAAAAGCGGTACTTTTTCGATTAGCGACCCGCCTTCCGCTTCCGGCCCGATTGCACTGACAACCGATATTCCTGTGTACGTAGACGGCAAACTGCAGGAGAAATCCGCAACAGCGAAGTCTGAAACCGTTAACAATCAAGTCAGAACGACTGTAACTGTCGATAATAATAAAGTCATCCAGCAATTTGAAAACAATAAAGTGAAGAACCTACTGCTTCCTGTTGTCAACACCAAATCCGATGTCGTCGTCGGCGAACTGAACGGCAAACTTGTTAAAGCGATGGAAGGTAAAGAGGCTTCCGTGCAAATTCAAACCGATCGCGCGACGTACACCCTTCCTGCCGCCCAAATTCGCATCGACAACATTTCGCAGGATATGGGAAAAGACGTTGCGCTGGAAGATATTAAAATCCGGGTCGCCATTTCAGAAAGTTCAGCAGACCATAAAGAGCAGTTAGCGAACGCTGCCAAATCGACGAACATTGATACCCTTATTTCTCCGGTCGATTTTGAAGTCGAAGCCACCCATGGAGACAAGACTGTTTCCGTTCATCAATTCAATGATTATGTGGAACGTACTATTGCGCTGCCAGACGGCATTGATCCTGCGAAAATCACGACCGGCACCGTCTTGAACGGCGATGGCGGGCTGTCCCATGTACCAACGAATGTACGCAAACAAGATAACCGCTATTATGCCGATATTAAAAGCTTGACCAACAGTACATATGCTGTGATTTGGAATCCGAAAACGTTCGCGGACGTTGCCACACATTGGAGCAAAATCGATGTCAACGATCTCGCCTCCCGATTAATCGTGCAGGGCACCTCTGCGGATACATTCAGTCCTGACCGATCAATTACGCGTGCCGAATTTACGTCCATTCTTCTGCGTGCTCTAGGTCTACATACACCGCAAACCGATCAACCACTCGTGCAATTTAGCGACGTATCGGCCTCCGACTGGTTTGGACAAAGTATCGGGACCGCTGTCTCCTATAAACTGATCAGCGGCTACAATGACGGTACATTCCAACCGGACGGCCTTATCACTCGCGCAGAAGCGATGACAATGCTCGAACGGGCGATGCCGCTCGTACATCTCAGTCTGATTCAGGACGCACAAGCCGCGAATGCGCTTCTGGCTGCCTTTGCCGATGAAGCCGACATTCAGCCTTGGGCCCGTCAAGCCGTCGCATCCTCCGTAAAACAAGGCATTGCGCAGGGAGCCGATCACAATGAGCTTGCACCGCAAGCCAACTTAACACGCGCACAGACGGCAGCTATGATTCGCCGAATGCTATTGAAAGCTCAGCTCATTAATTCCTAGACATCGACGACCAGGAGGATTCAATGGATATGAAACGAAACTTATGGGAACGCGTACTTCCTCGCCCACACGCCAAGCATGTGGTGCTGACGCTTTCTTCCGTGTTGGCGCTCAGTCCCTTTATCGGTGCCATTCCAGCTCATGCTGCAAGCTCAGCGACTATCGCCAAGACAGTCGCGGTAAAAGATATAAGTTGGGCTAGTATCCCTGACAGCAATGTAAGCGGTGATACCCTGTCCGTGAATATTTCTTCCCATACGCAATGGGCGAACGAAACCGACATGACACTGACCGCTTCTTCGAAAAATGAAGGGATTGCAACTGCGATGATCGACGGCAACCTGTTGCGCATTACGGCGATCAGTGCTGGAACCACACAGATCGAGCTGCGAGCAGCCAAAGCTGGCCGAGAAACGGCTGTCGATACGATTCAAGTGGATTTGACGCGCATCGGCGATACGAACGGCGACGGTAACGTCACTTCAGCCGATGCTCTGTATATCACCAAAGTCGTCAACACGAAGCCGCCTGTCACCGATCCGGAGATCATCAACCGGTTGGATATTAATCGCGACGGCGTATTGACCAAAGAGGATTCTACCGCACTGTTAAGCAATTATGTCGGCAAAAGCGGCGCAGTCGCCAGCACCTACATTGTCAGCCTGAAGGAGGTCAATGATGCTCCAATCCTTTCTCAGACGGCTATCAATGGCGACCTCCGCATCCAGCAAACACTCAGTGCGGTTGCGCAATATCAGGACGTAGAAGGTGACGCTCAAGCCTCCCTCACCTATCAATGGTATCGCGGAACGAAAAGCGACGGCAGTGATAGAACCGCGATTCCAGGTGCAACGTCAAGCTCTTATACCATCGTTGGTGACGATGTTGGCAGTTATCTGTGGGCCGAAGTTACACCTTCCGCTTCAACGGGAACATTAGTCGGACAGTCATATTCTGTAAGAACGCCTGTCTCTGTGCCGGACACAACGCCACCTGAGCTTAACGGTTCGCTGCAGCCGCTGAATACGATTGGCAAATCGCAGATGGATAGTGATTTTGTCATGACATTTAACGAAAATATTAAAGTCGGCACAGGTACCATCACTTTGCACAAAAAATCCGATTCCAGCATCGTAGAGACCATTGATGTCACCGATACCGGCAAGGTTACGTTCAACAACCTGACGGTTACGATTGCCAATCCAGGACTCGCCGACGTGACGGAGTACTACTTGGAAGTCTCGCCAGACGCCATTCTTGATCTTGCCGATAACCCGTACGCAGGCATCAGTGGTTCTACGAAATGGACCTTCACAACGCCGGACACCACACAGCCAGAGCGTAATTCGTTGCTTCCAGCGAATGAGAAAGTTGATGTTAAAAAAGGTGATGACTTCCAGATATCCTTTAACGAAAATGTTAAAGCAGTAGCCGGCAAAAACATTAGGATCTATAAAGCCGATCATAATCCAACTGCCGTTATAGCCGCCGACGACACGCAGTACGTCACGATTAGCGGTTCAACCGTAACGATTCATCACAGCGATCTCACGGAAACTGAACATTACTACATTACCGTGGACAACGGCGCATTTACCGACTTGTCGGACAACGCCTACGCTGGCTTCGACACCGATTCGGAATGGACGTTCTATGTACCGGACATTACGCCGCCGGTTGCCAGCAGTTTGACACCGAGCAACGGCGACAAAGGGATTATGACTTCCGACGATCTCAAAATCACGTTTAACGAAAATGTGCAGCCCGTTGCCGGCAAGCAAATTGTGATCAAAAATGCCGTTACTCATGCCCAAGTCGCCACCTTCGATGTCGATGATCTAGCGCAAGTCACGATTAATGGCGCTGAAGTCGTTATCACTGCCGCGGGACTGAATACGGATGCAGCCTATTACGTTGAAGTGCCTGCCGGCGCGTTCAAAGATACGGCTGGCAATGACGCTCTCGCCTTTGGCGGCGCAGATAATTGGGCTTTTGCCACCGTTGACACGATTGCCCCTTCCTTGACCGCATCAAACCCGGTGATTGGCGGCAAAACATCCGTTGTCGATGCGGATCTGACCTTAACGTTTAGCGAAAACATCATACCTGGCAGCCAAAAGTACATCACAGTTCAGAATGCTGGTGATCACAGCACCGTGATTTCGTTTGCCTCTGACGATAAAGATCACGTCCAGATCACGGGCAACATCGTGACCCTTTCCGATCTTGGCTTGGCAGAGAAACAAGACTACGAAGTCATCATCGAGTCCGGCGCCTTCACCGACGATGCCGGCAATGACTACACCGGCATCCCAGAAACTTCGGCTTGGACGCTCTCAACGCCGGATTTAACGGCACCAACAGCCGTTTCGTTCACGCCGGAGAAACTGGCGACGGGTGTTGACCGACAAACGCCATTGTCACTCACCTTCAGTGAGGATGTGAAAGCTGTCAGCGGAAAATCTATTACCATTCGCAAAGAAAGCGATAACACCGCTGTTGCGACATACTTGGTAACCGATTCGTCCAAAGTATCCATCAGCGGAGCTGAAGTAGTAATAGCCAATCCTGGACTTGCGGATGAATCCGGCTATTACCTCGAAATCGACAGCGGCGCCTTTTCCGACTTGTCCGACAATCCATATGCCGGCATCTCAGGATTGACAGGTTGGAGTTTTACCACGCCGGATACGATGCCGCCTGCTGTTGCAAGTCTATTGCCGTTGAATCAAGCGGAGGAAGTTAGCCGTACGGCGGATTTTTCGATTACGTTTAATGAGAAGATTAAAAAGGGCACAGGTAAAGTCCATTTATACGATAAAATGCATCCAGACTTGCCGCCTGTAGACTTTGACATTGAAAGTCAGGATATCGTAGTCTCGGATCGTATACTTACGATCCCCCACTCAGAATTAAATTACTTTACGCACTATTACCTAACCATGGATAGCGGCGCTATTACGGATCTAACAGGGAACCCTTTTACAGGATGGACCGATGATACAACTTGGAGCTTCTGGTCGCCGGATAATCGTATTTTCACGTTGGAGAGTGCCGTTCCATTTACGGAGCAACAATTGAATGCGGAATACGGCATCGAGTTTAAAATCAACTTATCGGGCGATACGCTGAAAGATTTGCAAAATGCACCGGATGTAAGCTCATATGTACTTTCAAATGCGCCAATGGGACTGTCTATAGTTGAATCCTACTGGTCGCAAGACAATTTGCATGTTTTATTATTTTTTGATGGCACTGACTTCGATGAAGATGTAACAAATTTCAAACTTACTCTGAATGGAAGCGAACTAACGTCCGGCAAAAGCGTTTCAACCGGTGATATGACGATTACAGCTACCTTGGAACCAGAATTGCATCCATCTGCGCTTGCTCCCGTGGCAAATTCCTATGAAGCCGATCCGAACGGAGATCTGACACTTACTTTTGACACTGCAGTAACCGGAGTTGCTGGCAAAAACATTAAAGTATATAAACAATCGAACAACGCATTGATCGATACCATAGACGCAGGAAATGCTTCGAAAGTTTCGACAAACGGCAGTACGGTTACGATTAAGCACGCGGCTTTGTCCGATAATACGGACTACTATGTTACAGTAGAAGGAGGAGCATTCCAAAATCAGGAGGGTATTGTCAGCGCCGCGATTTCCTCGTCAACGGATTGGGGATTTAAGACGGTTATGTTTAATCCGGGATTGTTCTTTACGGATTATGTGGATGCCGGAAACGGGCAAATTGCTATCCAGGTGGCTCATACTGCGAACTTGTCCAATTACAGCTCAAATTACTCACTTTGGACTTATCGCTATCAGAAAGATACGCACCAAGTAGTTCAAACAAAAGAGTTTGATTTTTTCCCACAGCCAGATAATTATCCTTTTATTATTGTCAACGCAATCTTCTATAGTTTCCAAGACTTCACAGAAGCGCCGGGTTTCGCCATGATTGATCCAGACCCTTTCTTCTATAATCCAAACAACTTCAGCATCAATGCTTACGTAATTAAAGATTCATCGGGCAAAATTATCGACGTGCTTGGAGATTATTTAGCAACAACTGAAAACACGTTCATGCCGACCGGAGGTGCAGTCATGAGAAAACCAGGCATGCTCGGGGGTGTTAGCCTCTTCCATTTTTTCCAGTGGACACCTGTAATTAACGACATCATTTATCCAAGGTTCGGACATTTTACGAACTAAATAGAAAGACCTGGCCACCGCCAGGTCTTTTCCCTTTTCTCAATTCGTCACATACACCCCGGAAACATCCCCGTCGAGATCGCGATGCGGTTCCAACTGTTGATCGTATTAATCGCCATGATCAGCGTCACATATTCATTCTCCGTAAATTGCTCCCGCACACGAGCGTATACATCGTTCGGCACGCCCTTATCGGCAATCCGCGTTACGTATTCGGTCAGCTCCAGTGCCACCTTTTCCCGATCCGAGTAGATCGGCGATTCGTGCCAGACCGAGATCAAGTTAATGCGTTGATCCGTTTCGCCCAGCCCTTTCAAATCCCGCGTATGCATATCGAGACAGAATGCGCAGCCGTTGATTTGCGAAGCGCGAATTTTAATCAACTCGTATAGGGTGCGATCGAGGCCGCTTGCTTTAATAAAACTTTCCAGCTTTTGCATCGTTTGATATGCTTCTGGATTGACTATCCCATGATTGATACGAACTTCCATTGTGAATCCCTCCAGGTTCATTTTTCTTTTTACACACATAAGACAATTGAGCTAGAGGTTTTGTGACATTACGTCGGAAATACGAGATGTTTTAATTTATCGGGGTTGCTTAAAATGTACATGTGCCGCGCAGCCGTCTCGCCTTCGCCTAGGTCAAAACCCATCAACATATCCGGCGTGCCGTCGGCTTTCAGCAGCAGTATTCCCGCCTGTCCGTTAAACCATACCGGCCGAATCTCCCCATCCAGCGAGCCTTTCGCAAAAATCCCCTCGAAAAAGCCGCGGATGCGCGACTTGCCCAGAATGGGTCGCACCGCAGCGCGGCGCTTCCCTCCGCCATCGGAGACGAGAACCGCATCCTCGGTGAGCAACGAGACGAAGTTTTGAAAATCGCCAGTCTGCACGGCGCTCAGGAACGAATGGACCAAGGGACTTGCATCGCCCTGTTCCCGCCATTCACGTTTGCGAGCTTCCTCAATTTTCGCCTTGGCTCGGCTAACGATTTTACGGCAGTTCACTTCATTCTTCAGCAGCATGTCGGCCACTTCCGCATAGTCGTAACCCAGCACTTCTTTCAAAACAAAGGCAGCGCGCTCTGTCGGCGATAACGATTGCAGCAGCACTAGAAAAGCGTAGGAAATCGATTCTTCCTGCAAAAATCTGGCCTCAGGCCCGGAATCACTGCCTTGAAGTATCGGTTCAGGCAGCCAAGGGCCAACGTAGCTCTCCCTTCGCTTCCGTGCCGATTTGAGCTCGTTCAGGCACCGGTTTGTAATCATTTTAACAATATAAGCTTTGAGGTTGGAAATGCCCTCCAGCGGCAACCCCTGCAGCGAAACAAAAACATCTTGCAAAATATCCTCCGTATCCGCTACCGTCCCTAATAGCCGATACGCCACGGAGAAGAACAACGCATGATGCTTGCGGTAAATTTCTTCCAAATCCATCCAATTCAACCTCCGTTTCACTCGTCTCGACCTAACTCTGTCCTCCATCATAATCGAATGAACTTGAAACGCCAAGCACTTCGTGAGACAATATGTACGAAAAGTAAGGAGGTTACGATACATGCATACATCCGCATCATCGATAGAAATTGGGATCAGTACGTTTTTGGAAGCAACGCCGGACTCGGTCACAGGCATCGCGATTTCCCACGCTGAACGCCTTCGTCAAGCGGTCGAAGAAATCGTCGTGGCCGATCAAGCCGGTCTGGACGTGTACGGCATTGGCGAGCATCACCGCATCGATTACGCTGGAACGGCGCCAGCGATCGTGCTCGCTGCCGCGGCAGCCATGACCAAGCACATTCGCTTGACGAGTGCCGTGACCGTTCTCTCCTCGGACGATCCAATCCGGGTTTACCAGCAGTTCTCGACACTCGACGCGATTTCCAATGGTCGTTCTGAAATTATGGCCGGACGCGGCTCGTTTATCGAGTCCTTTCCGCTTTTTGGCTATAGTCTGGAAGATTACGATGAGCTGTTCGAGGAAAAACTCAGCCAGCTTCTCGCCATTCGCGCTTCGGAAAAAGTAAACTGGCCCGGCGGCAATCACACCTCGCCGATTCCGAACCTCGGCGTGTATCCGCGCTCCGTTCAAGAGCCGCTGCCGGTCTGGATCGCGAGCGGCGGCAACCCCGAGTCGGCGATTCGCGCCGGCGTCCTGGGACTGCCGATCGCCTTCGCCATCATCGGCGGCATGCCCGAGGGCTTCGCGCCCCTCGTCGCGCTCTATAAAGAAGCTGCGGCGAAATCCGGCCACGACGTGAGCAAACTGCAAATCGCCACGCATTCGCATGGCTTCGTGGCGGATACGACGGAAGCGGCCGCGGAGTCGTTCTTTGCGCCGACAGCGGCGCAAATGACCAAAATCGGCCGCGAACGCGGGTGGGGCCAGGCCTACACCCGCGCCACCTACGATGCCGCGCGCAGCCTGCGCGGCGCCTTGTACGTCGGTGATCCCGAGTACGTCGCAGAGAAAATCATCCTGCTGCATAAGAATCTGGGGATCACTCGGTTTTTCCTGCACGTGAACGTCGGCACGATGCCGCATCAAGAAGTGCTGCGCGCCATCGAGCTGCTCGGCACGAAAGTCGCCCCGATCGTCCGCAAAGCGATCGGATCGAAGTAACGAAAAGAGGAGCCGCGTTCAACCGAACGCGGCTCCTCTTTGTCGTACTAACCATCAGATAGAAGCGGTGAACCACGCTTATTTTGAAAGCATCGCCGCTTCTTCCGAAAATAAGCGTGGCAAACCGCTCTTATCCTACCGAGAGCCCCGATTTTCGAGGCTTGTATGAGCAAATAGAAGTGGTTAACCCCGCTTATCAACAGGGATGCGGCTGATATACAAGAAATAAAAGTGGTTGACTCTGCTTATTCCCGCCCCGAAAGCAAAAAACACACCAGCCCCTCGGCCGATGTGTCCCTCAACTTACAAAAATTGCTCCACGCCCGTCTCCGCCGCGCGGTATACGGCTTCCAGCGCCACGATCACGCCGCGTGCGTACTCCGGCGTGCAGCTCGGGTCATGCTGCGCCTGAATCGCCTCCAGCAAGTCAGCGTACTGCAGCTCGAACGACGACGGAATCGGCTCAGGCGCCACTTGCTCGTAAGGCCCGCCGCGCGAGATCCACAAACTGCTGCCTGTCAGCAGTTTCAGCATGCCCCCGGTGCAGATGATTTCCGTCTCATTGCGGTTCGCGCCAAGGTAGCCGGACTGCACGATCGTCGCCGGAATACCGGATGCCAGCTCCAAGTAAATCATGCCGCTGCCCTCCACATCGCCGCGATGACCGAAATACGTGTTCGATGCGCTGACTTTGCGGACGGCGCTGTCCGTCAACCATTGGATTTTATCGATGGAATGCGTGCCGAGATTCGCCAGAATCCCCCCGCCGGACTTATCTTTCTCAAGGAACCACTGCGGACGCGAATCCTGAAAATAATTCAAATGCCGCGCATCATGAATCATGACGAGCTCTCCGAGCTCGCCGGAAGCCAGAATCCGCTTCGCTTGGATATTCTCCGCAATATAATGCTGCGTGTGCCCGACCAGCATGCGGACACCGGCTTTCCGCACCGCTTCGATAATGGCGTCGCATTCGGCCACATTCAGGGCCATCGGCTTTTCCAGCATGAGATGACAGCCGTGCTCCGCGGCAAAAATCGCCGCATCCTTATGCAAAAAGTGCGGCAGCGCAATCGCCACCACATCGGGGCGCTCCGTTACGATCAGCTCCCGGTAATCCTGATACGCTCGAATACCGTACGCTGATGCAACTTCCTCCGCTCGCTGCAGATGAATATCGGCGACCGCGCAAGCCGTATAGCTGGCTGACAGCGCGATCGCATCAAAGTGGCTTTTGGCAATTGCGCCAGCGCCCAGAACGGCAACTTTATAAGGCATCGCTTCTGATGAAGACATGTTTCTCGCTTCCCCGCTCATTTATAGATACACCGGCTCGCCGGTTTCCCTGCTGATGTTCGCAGCTTCCATGAAGCGGATAATTTCCAACGTTTCCGCTGGATCAATCCCATGCTCACCGGTACGGAACATAGGCATGATCACTTCCAGCAATGAAGCGTAGTAAGGCTTGGGATGGTTGTAGAC
The DNA here is from genome assembly GCF_050467285.1 of Paenibacillus oryzisoli. Taxonomy (GTDB): domain Bacteria; phylum Bacillota; class Bacilli; order Paenibacillales; family NBRC-103111; genus Paenibacillus_E; species Paenibacillus_E oryzisoli_A. The sequence continues at coordinate 530,948 of NZ_JBCMUN010000009.1, forward strand.
ATCCACGAATTGGGTGTTCTTCTCCCGGTGCAGCAAAGCGCCGAACTGGTTATTGCCGCGGCGGTTGCCGCGAATCGTGCCGATCGTGCCATTTTTCCAAATGCCTGTCACCATATCATGATCTTCCGTCACTTGAGCCGCTACCTTCTCACAACCTCTGCCAAGCGTTCGGTACAGCATCTCCACCGTATGCACGCCATACCAGAAAAGCCCCGGCTGCGTCGTCTGCAGCGCCATTGGACCGTAGCAATCCATACCGATCACATCGCCATGTGTCGCGTCCTGCAGCGCAAGCGTTAACTCCTCGGCATAGCGCAGCGAAGAACAGCTCATGAACGGTACGCGATAGCGCTCTGAAATTTCAAGAATGGCTGCTGCGTCCGCCGACGAGACCGTCATCGGTTTATCGATGAAAACCGGCTTGCCATAAGGGGCAACACGCCGGAACAGATCCAAATGCGCACGGCCGTCAACTGCTGTCAGCAGGATCGCATCGCAGTTCTCGGCAACCTCTTCCGGCGACGAAACAATCGCCACGCCGTACTCATCGCGTACTTTTTGCGTAAACCCCTCAATACGGGAATAACTCATTTCAAAATCGTCCGAACCGCCGGGATACGCATGGGTCACTCTTCCGCCCGGCACATGATAGGGATGCTGCTCATCGTGAAGAAGTCCTGTAAATGCCGGGGCATGGGATGAATCAAGACCGATAATGCCAATTCGTAACGTAGATGCTGTCATGGGTTACCCTCCACTATTTCATACTCGCGGGAGCAGACATGAAGTTTCGGACAGGAAGTTGACGACGCAAGGCCGGCCGATGCCGACAGACGCCGTCAGTTCGTGTACAATTGCATCATCCACATAAATAAACGTATACAAGGAATAGCTCGCCGGGCAATTCGGATGTTCATGCCGTGGAGACAGCGCCAGCACGCGCTGCTCAAAACAAATCTCCTGCGTCGGTTCAAGCAGCGTCGTGCGGGAGGACATTTGGCTGACAACGATGCCCCGCTCCATATCTACCAAGTACACCGTCACGGCGCAGTCGCAAGCCTTCGCCTTGTCATGATGCAGCCGTGTCTGAACCGTAATCGTTGCTTGATCCTCGTTGTCATCCGCATAAGAAATATGCTGCTCCGTATGAACATCTTGCTGGCCGGGCACCGCGCCCTCCCTCTCTCCGTTTATCATGTAAGTGTCGGACACAAAAGCAATTTTCCAATCGTAGTTCATGAACTGCCCCCTTGATGTCGCTATAGTCATCATAATCAATGCCTTATATAAAAGACAAGTCTTTTAAATGTCTATAAAATTTGAATACCGCATGATGACAGCGCTTTCTTTTTACTTAGTATAGGTCGATACCAGTAAAGAAACAACCCTTTTCCGATGATTTCCTGTTTTACTCACACAAAAGAAGCTGCCTGAGCGTTCTCACCAGGCAGCTTCTTTCTATTTATTTTCAACGACTAACGATAAGTTTGCCCTTGCACGGGATATGGCGTGTTAAAATCGACGACAGGCTGCTGCTGACTGTAGCTCGGGTACGCCTGCTGTTCATAGCTTTGCTGGGTGTATCCCGCCGTTTGCTGATTGCGGTGCATCTGCATGACGCATTGATCGGTCGGCCCAATAATAATCGTTTCGTTATTGAGCGGTTGCAGTGCCTTGCTAAGCAATTCGCGATCAAGACAATACGTATGGGCAAGCACGTCAATCGGGGTTTTCGTCAAAATGTCCGACCCGAAAATATATTCGGGATACGGCGCGTCAAAAATCGCAAGCAAATGCGTGTTATCCTCCAACGCGACCTCCCAATGCCACCAGCCTTGCGGAATGTTCGCTACTTGGCCTGGTGAAATCATCACTGTCGTCACTTGATTCGTAAAGGGATTGATGAGCGACACCGCAGCCGAACCTGCGGTCGCGTATACGAGTTCTGCAGCATTTTGATGATAATGCGGTTCGACGACATGGCCTCGGCTCAAATAAATATCCAATAGCGACACATTGCCAAGTGTATTCAGATTGTCCCGTCCAAGCCGGTTAATAAAATTTTCCTGGTTTCTGGTGAACAGCCTGTTCTTGTTCAAATCGAACGAGAATTGGAGATTCGGATTTGTATATTCCACATATGGATCCATCGTGCCAAGCTCACTCCAATCACATATCAATCGCACTACAGGCATGATATGCAGCGAAACGATAAGCGTGACAACAGCCTACTCCTCTTTGTGATGGTTCGTGTACACGCCGACGACCGCCATAATGGCAGCCAAGCCGTTGGCTACAGCGTTCATCGTCTCGTCTGTAAACAACTCAACGCCAAATGCGTTTAAAATCAGCTTTACCGCACCAAGCAAGCCGAGCGCAAGTGTGTAATAGTTCACATTCATGAAGTCTCACCGCCTGTTCTCCGTAGGATGCTCTATTGTATGCGGAGTTGGAATGAGACGACCTGTCCAAGTGAACGGTAGCAAACGTACAGAATCATGGGGAGGAATGTGGAATCTGCTAGAATGGCGTCTGATTAAGCATTTATTTTTTTAAGAATTTACTACGGTCAACTGCCTCTGGCGGTTTTTCTAACCATCCATTTTCAATCAAGAGATTTGCACCATCTTCCACATATAACATTACTTCCGCTTGGCATTTCGTAAATAAAGCACCAATATCTTTTCTACCGTCAAGCGATATGCCATTGGCATACTCCCTTATTTTCACATTAAACATGTCAACTTTATGAAAAACCATGAGCTTGTCAGAGAATGGTGAGACGGTCGATGAAGTCACAAAATGATCTATTAATGTCGGGGATGGTAATCCATCGTGAGACAACTTTTCAGATAATGATTCAATATGATTTTGATTAATATTCTTTCCGCGCTCAAGAAATGCTCTTACCTTGTTGTCATTCGTTACTTGAGCAAACCCAATAATAAGAGCTTTACTTGTGATATCGTTATTCAGATTTCCAAAGATATGCGCAATTTCCAATCCTTGAAGAGGTCTGCTTTTTCCGAAAAAAGAGCCTAGAAACTTTTCGCTATGTACAAAATCAACTTTATCGGGGGGAGGGATAACAGGTGAATTCATAAGTTCATTTTTTGATTCTGAAATAACAGCAATAGCAGACTGCAATTTCATTGTTCCTTCAACACATTTAATAAAAAAATCCCGAATATCACTTCTCGTCACCAATGGAACAGCAATTGAGTAGAGACTCATACCTGCTTTGCTCGCATATTTCAAATAATGAAGATAAAACTCATCCTTAAATAAACGAGGCGCTTTTAAGTCAACGTCACTATCACTAAATCCAGTCGGTATAGGAAAGTCTGCTTGATTAAAGAAAAGCTCAATCGTTTGGATATTATTATTACTTAACTCCATTGCGTGTTCTAAAGCAACTCTAATATCAGGATCATCTATATGCTTAAGATAATAACTAAGGACGCACTTACCCATTGTATTTCCGATATAAGTCGCCCAAAGTTTCCCCATTTCAGTTGCCGTTAACACTGATTTCATAATACCAAGTCCTCTTTTCTACAGCCAAAGTTGCAAAAATTTATTGTAATTATACCCAAACGATTAATATCTATGTGTAATCTTCATTAATTCCCAGGTTTCACCGGTTAGAACATACGTGCTTAGCTCGGCACGGCACAAAGAAAAACGCCTCCCTCCCCTCGCACGAAAGAGGAAAGAAGCGTTCTAAAATACCGCTATGCACCAGCGAGGCGAGACAAAGCGACGCCATATCGCCTTACTTCGCAGCCGGCTCGGCCGTCACCTCATAACCCGAAGCCACATATGTGACCGCCTTCGGCTCCGTCACCATTTGCGTCACCATCTCGCCCGGCGCCGGATTGCGCAGTACGTACGTTACGACTGCGTGACTCTGATCCGTGAACTGGATCGATTGAATGTCTATTGCATAGCCGCCGGTCGGCTTGCTGCCGCGGGACAGCGTAACTTTGTTCACATCGTCCGTTACCTTCTCCACCGATACGCTCACATTCTCCGTCTGCGGCGTTTCCGCATGCGAGTGCGCATCTAGTATCTTGATCGCGTTATAAAGCCATACGGCCGCCTCTCCGCGCGTCAGCTCCGCTTTGGGATTGAAATTACCGTTCCCGTCAAGTGCGGCAATTTTATAGAGCAAGAGCCGCTGAATCGTACCTTGCAGCTCGGGCGTGATCTGATCCTCGTCCTTGATGATCATGAACATTTTGACCATCGGGAAGTCGCCCTTCGACTCCAGCGCGCTGACCAGCAGGTTGGCGAACTGCTCGCGGGTAATTGTCCCGTTCGGGTTCACGTCGCGCGGAATGGACATGCTGTTGAAGTTGGCAATGATAAACGCGTCGGCATACCAAGCGTCATCCGGCACGTTCGTGAACGAATCGGACGCCTGTGGCTTTTTAAAAAACTGAATATGATCCAGATTAAGCCCAAGCCCCTTCACGATCATTTGCACACTTTGCGCATAGCTGATTTTCCCGCGCGGGACAAAATGCTCGTTATCAAACCCACTCACTATACCGCGGTCCTTCAGCGACATAATCGCCTCTTGTTGTCCCTCATCCAAATCCGAGAACGCGTAAGCCGAGCTTAGCGTCAAACTGCTCGCTAACAGCACCGTCATTGCCATCGCCATCATTTTTTTCATCGTCCCAAGCTCCTTTCTTGCGAGGCGTTCCTGACGCCCCCTTGTACCCTCTAAACGGCTTCTCCCGGCAAAAGGTTGCACGTGCACCTCATGTTGCACGGACACATTTCAAGCCCTGGGCATATGGTAATCCCATAGGCATTTATCACGGATAGAGAGGATTTGCTTTCGATGACTTTCACGCAATTTCCTGAACCGCCGGTTCAGATGTACCCGGATTGGCCCGCCATGCTGGCGAATACCCAGACAACCTACGCCCAGCCCGCCTGGACCTATTCGCCCGGCATCTGGCGGCAGGACCCCCCATTTCCCCAGCGGGATCAGTTGCAGCCGTTAACGTTTGTGCTCATCCATGGCGCCTGGGCCGACACCAGCTTCTGGGCACCCGTTGCCGCCGAGCTGACAAAAATGGGCCACACCGTCTACGTCCCCGAATATCCTGGACACGGCGCTGACCCAAACACCAACGTCTCCCACAGCACGATGACAAAGTCCATTGCCGATTTTATCATCCAGCATAACCTCCATGATGTGATTCTAGTCGGACACAGCTTCGGCGGGTCGCTCGTGCAAACGGTATCCCAACTCGTCCCGGATCGGCTCAAACGGCTTGTCTTCCTGAATGCGTTCGTAATCCAGGACGGCGGCATGCTCGCGGACGAATTTCCGCCGGCCGTTGTGGAGCAGTTTCGTCAGCTCATCGCCAGCTCCGGCAACAATACGTTAATGCTGCCCTTTCCCCTGTTCCGCGAAACGTTCACGAACCTCGCCAGCCTCAGCGATGCGCAGCGCATCTACAAAGGTGTCAAGCCTGAACCGGCTCGGCCCTTTTTTGAAAAGCTCAATTTGAAGAAATTTTACGCGCTTCCTGTCCCTAAAAGCTACGTGCACCTCCTGGAAGATACCGCCATTCCACTTGGCGATCCGCGCTACGGGTGGCACCCCCACATGTCCAGCCGGCTCGGCCTGTACCGGCTCATTCAACTGCATGGCGACCATATGTCGACGACGATGTTCGATGGCGAACTGGTCGCCCGCAAGCTCTACGAGGCCGCGCGCGACTAAAAGCGGCCTCCGTTACCGGCAGGCCGCTTCATAACCTGGCTGAGGGTGCGCCTTCAGCCAGTTCAATATATCATCGAGCGTGCGCACCGGCACGATGTTCAACTCCGGCGCGCCTTTGCGCGCGTCGGCCTCATTGCTCTCCGGCACGAAGAAGACGTCGGCGTCCGTGCGGGAAATCGTGTAGGCTTTCTGTTCCAGCCCGCCTACCGCTCCAACGGAGCCGTCCGGCTCGATTGTGCCTGTACCCGCCACATGATGGCCGTACGTGACGCCGCACGGCGTCAGCTGATCGATCAGCGTGAGCGCCAGCATCGCGCCATGCGAAGGGCCGCCTTCATGCAGGAAATAATTGTGATACTGCACGGTATCCGGAATATCGTAGTTCATCTGATTCGCGATCAGAATTCCGATGGACGCCCGATTCGGGTCATCGCTGCTCGGTCTCGTTTTCACGCTCAGCTCGCGTGACGTGCCGTCCCTTTTTACCGTCACCGAAACCGGTTGCCCCGGCTGAACACCTTTCATCTGTGCGCTCAGTTCCTCCACGGTGCGGATCCCTTTGCCGCCAAGCGAAACAATCACGTCGCCCGGCTGAAGCACCTCATTCGCCTGGCTGATCTTGAGAATCGCCGTAATCCGAACCCCTTCGGACGTGATGCCTTTGCCGAGCCCGACCTTCTGGAACGCAATCGCGCTGCCCGCCGCATTCGCTTCTTCCTTCTCGGTGCGCACCTCTTGGTTGTATTCGGAGATGCTCATGCCGAGGTTTTCAATTTCGAACGAGTAATCCTTGAACAGCTTCGCATACACCCAATCGATCGGAAAAGCCGGCCGCTCAAAGACGAGCACGCCGGTAATCTCCCCGTGCGCCTCGCCCCCGCCCGCTTGGGCGTAACGATTCATCGGCAGCGTCAGGCCCGGATACGTCACGAGATAATTCGTCGGACAGAAGAGCAGCACCAACACAACGAGGGATAGACCGAACGTCCACAGGGTCCGCCGAGGCACTCTGCGCCTCTGTCTCTCCTGCACGCCGAGGTCAGCGAGCACGAGCAGCCAACTCAGGGCGAGCGCGCCGCCCGAGTACGTGATCGTTTTCGGAATCGTGACGAGCAGGATTGCGCTGCACAGATTCACCAGAACGACTAGGCTTAGCAGCACGCGTACGCCTCCGCGCTTCTCAGCCCACAACCGTCTTACGCCGCCAACGAGCCACATCACCGGTACCAACGCCAGTACATAAATCGCATAATCGATCGCATCGATCCAGTAGGTACCGCCTCCGAAGCGCAGAGGGTCAGGCAGCCAGATCAGCTCCCCCACAATCATCAGCACTAACAGCAGCAACATGCCGCTGTAATAAAACTTGCGCGCGAGCACCATGCGCATCCCCCATTTGGCCCAAGAATCAAGCGAGCTGTTCCACGACTTCCTCATAGGACAATTTGCCACCGAAAATATCGAGCGCACTGCCGACCGTAATGTCCAACCTGCCGCCGGACAGCTCACGGAAGAGCGCCAAATCTTCAAAAGAACGCGCGCCGCCCGCATACGTCGTCGGGATCGATACCCACTGGGCCAGGAAGCTGACAAGGCTTTGCTGAATGCCGCTTTGTTTACCTTCCACATCGACCGCATGGATCAGGAACTCGTCGCAGTACTGCTCTAGGAACTTGATGTTATCCGGCGTGAGCTCAAAGTTGCTAAGCACCTTCCACTGGTTCGTCGCCACAAACCATCGGCCGTCTTTTTCCTTGCAGCTCAGATCGATGACCAGCCGCTCTTTTCCGACAGCAGCGACGATTTTTTGCAAATGATCCATGTTCAGCTGACCGTCCTTGAAAATATACGACGTTACAATAATATGCGAAGCGCCCTTCACCAGATACGAAGCCGCATTGTCCGCCGTGAGACCGCCCCCGATCTGCAAGCCGCCGGGATACGCCTGAAGCGCTTTGACCGCTTCTTCCTCGTTCCCGCCGCCCAGCATAATGACATGTCCACCCGTCAAACGATCTCGCTTGAACATTTCCGCATAATATGCAGAGTCATGGACAGACACGAAATTTTCAACGACGGATTCCCCTTCCCCGCCTAGCGTTTCCCCTACAATTTGTTTCACTTTGCCGCTATGTAAATCGATACAAGGTCTGAATTTCATTCGACGTTCAACTTCCCCTCACCGCATATGTTAGTCGTGCTTCATAAAGCCTTCCTCTTCCAAATACTCCACCGTCTCCTCGTACGTCTCAAACGCGCAGTCCAGATTCTCCCCTGCATAGACGTACCACAGATCCTCCAGGAAAAAGACCGTCAGCGTATGCCCTTCCCCGTCCCGCCATTCTTCCCGATGCTGTTCCTCATCGCTCACAGTCGGCTCATCCGCTTCGGCCACCGGCAATGCATCGCCTCTGGATACGGACACACCCGTGAGCGAAAGAATCGATTTCGCCACAACGTCGCGGATCTCGTCCTCCGAAAAATCCCGGATGTTGACTAGGCCTCTGTCATCCGTAGCATAGCCATGGATCAGCTCCGCATAGACGAAGCCGTTGCCATTCGGGTGCAAATGGTACACCACATTTTTCTTATCGTACACGCTTTCTTCATAATGAAAGTTAATGCGGCCCAGCGACACATCCTTGCGCTGCAGCTCTGGAAATGACTCAATTATACGTAATTTTTGCTCTAACGTTAGCATAGTTTCCTTTCACGAACCCCCGTCCTGTGATGCGTACCATTACGCAAAAAGAAGCAGGACTCAGCCTGCCTCTTTCCTAAATCCTGCCTTTCATTATAACACATTTCGCTTCCGTGTAAGCAACCGGGCCGGAACGTTATTCTGCTTTACGTATTTTGCGCAGCCGGGTCTGATTGCGGCCTATAGAAACAATGCGGTACTCGCCAAACGCGAGGATGCGTTCACGTACGGCTGTCGGAAAGGTGAGCCGCTCCACCTCGAGGACATCGTCCAATTCGTTGTACCAAGGCAAAAGATTCATTTTGATCACGAGCACACGGCTTTTCACGTCTTACCTCCACCTTTGCGCGTCTTCCTCTCATGAACTTCATGGAAGAGCATTATTAACACTGTATGCGTAGGGGGGCGGGTTTGACTCATCCCACAAGGAAGTGCTACAATTTTTACACATTTTCTATACTTCGGCGAAGGGAGGGAACGACTTGGGATGCATCCTTTTACACGGAAATGGCAATGGACACTACTGGTCTGGATCATACTTGGCTTGTTTGTTTTCCCGCTAACCCCGCCAATCTCGCATCAGCCGGAAGTGAATACCGACGCGCTAGTGCTGGCGAGCACATCGCAAGTGCTCACCGCTCAGCCGGGGTTGCCTACGAAAGAAATCATCCAGCTTCAATTGCCAAGCCAACCGGTTTATGAAGATGCGCAGCAGCGCTACGACACGACCGTATTCGTGATCTTCATTGTGTATCTCATTTATCCGATCTGGAAGCGGCTCAAAGTGCTGCTCCTCGCTTTCCTCAAATTCACTTCGACGTACATGGGCCTGATATTTCCCTCTCATTCTGTACATCCTACGAAATGATTTGAAGAAATGAGGAAGAGACATGGCCAATTCACTTGCACAAACAGATCCGAATTTTCAAGCAAAACATGGAAAATTAACGCGACAGAAATTCGCACAGCGCATTCTGTTCATGATAATCGGGACAATTCTCGTTGCGGTTGCCCTTGAAATTTTTCTGGTTCCTAATCACATTATCGACGGCGGCATTGTCGGGATTTCGATTATCGTCTCCCATCTCTCCGGCATCCCGCTCAGCATCTTTTTGGTTCTGTTAAATTTACCGTTCGTCATTCTTGGCTACAAGCAGATTGGAAAAACGTTCGCCATCTCGACGACGTTCTCCGTCGTTCTGATGTCCATTGGCACGAGTCTGCTGCATTCGGTGCAGGCGATTACAATCGATCCGCTGCTCGCGGCCGTCTTTGGCGGCATCGTGCTCGGCATCGGTGTCGGACTCGTCATCCGCTCCGGCGGCTCGCTGGACGGCACTGAAATCGTGGCAATTGTGTTTACGAAGAAAACGCCGTTCTCTGTCGGCGAGATCGTCATGTTTTTCAACTTATTCATTCTAGCGAGCGCGGGCTTCGTGTTCAGTTGGGACCGCGCCATGTACTCGCTGATCGCCTACTTCATCGCCTTCAAAATGATTGATATTACGATCGAAGGTCTGGATCAATCGAAATCCGTCTGGATTATCAGCGACGAGTATGCGGCGATCGGCGATTCCATCACCTCGCGGCTCGGACGCGGCGTGACGTACCTGAAAGGCGAAGGCGCTTATACGGGCGACGAGAAAAAGGTCATTTTCAGCGTCATCACGCGGCTGGAAGAAGCGAAGCTCAAAAACATCGTCGAAGAGCTCGACCCGCGCGCTTTCCTCGCGATCGGTAACATTCACGATGTCAAGGGCGGTCGATTTAAGAAGAAAGATATTCACTAAAGGAGCTTTCGGAAAGTCTCCTAAGAAGGCAAATGGCCTCTGTCCTATGCGGACGGAGGCCATTTTTTTATCATCGTTCTCATTCCCCAATGAAAACGGTCACATTTTACTTCACAGCCGAATGCCTGGTTAGAGAAAAGGCTTGAATTGATCGAAAATAAAGTGCATCGCCTCTTCCTCATCTTTGCCCCGCGTCAAGAGCCGCAGCAGTGTGCCTGATCGGATTGGAATGAGCAGCATGCCCAGCAAGCTTTTCACATCCACCGTATGGTGCTTGTCGTCGTAATCGAAATCTAGCGTAATGTCCGACATAAAATGAGATGATTTGGCCGACAGGCCTGCTAGGTCGCTGCGTTCTAGCTCACGGTGAATCGTAAATTCATGTACTCGCATCGTCTCTGCTTCCTTCCCCTAGTCGCATGACCGCATTGTGATTTGCGGTTATGTGTGGTATTATACAAAGATCTTTGTGTAAAGTGAAGTGGTTGACAATGTCTTTTTTATCTTTTTCTATTAGGCCAATATCTCTGATTACGCTAATCCATCCCTTGACCCCCGGTCGAGGGATTTTTTTTCCTTCAGGAAACACTTTCGCAGGAGGTCATCATTGATGAGCAACAGCAACACCTCGTCCCTATGGGCCATCTGGCTCTCCCTGATCAGCAACATTCTGCTGACGATCGGCAAAATTGTTATCGGACTTATTTTTCATAGTGAAGTCTTGCTTGCCGACGGCGTCCACAACGCCGGGGACATTATCGCCACCGTCGCGGCGCTGAGCGCCATGCGCATCTCCAAGCTGCCCGCGGATGAGGACCATCCTTACGGGCATGGCAAAGCGGAAGTGCTTGGCTCGGGCTTCGTCGCTTTCATCCTGGTGTTGGCTGCACTCTACATCGGCTACCACGCCGCTACCGCCTTTTTTCACGAGCCGGACGCCCCGAGCCTCATCGCCTTTATCGCCGCCGCCATCTCCATGGCCTGGAAGTATGGGCTCTACGTCTACACCATTCGCATCGGCAAGATGACGAACAGCAAGAGCCTCATCGCGACTGCGCAGGATCATCTGGCCGACGTCTATGCGTCCTTCGCCGCCGTTGTCGGGATCGGTCTCGCCTTCGTCGGATCGCACTACGACATTCGCTGGCTGGCTTACGGCGATGCGGCCGGCGGTGTCGTCGTCTCATTGCTTGTTCTGCGGCTGGGCATCGAAATGGCCAGAGAATCGTTTGATATTCTCATGGAGAAAATCGTCGACCATGACAAGCTCGAGCAGATCACGGAGCTGATTCAAGCCTGCCCCGACGTGCGGCGCATCGACCGCGTGCGCGCCCGCGAGCACGGCCATTACATCCTCGTGGACGCGCGGATTTCCGTCTCTGGCGAGCTGACGATTCAAGAGGGGCATGACATCTCGCGCGTCATCAAGAAGTCGATCATGGAGGCACATCCCGATGTCGACGAGGTGTTGATTCATTTGAATCCGTGGTATGCGGATTGATAAACACAAAAACACACGGCTTGCAAGACGCAGGGGCCGTGTGTTTTTATGTTGCTATTGTTCGGCAAAAGAACGTAAACTTATAGCCCGATCTCTCAGATAAGGCGTGATCTCGATGCTTGTCATCGTATCCAACGTATCCAGCATAGCATCACCTTTTAACCGGTAGTCATCATTTACTGCTTGTAACTCCTTGACAGAACGTATAAGAATATCATTGGCGTTGTGACTTTCAAAAGCATGATCGAAGTCGAACATCGGCGCTGGCCCCAAATAGGCTCCCGTATTAGCGTCTCTCAAAAAGCCGAAGTTGCCTGAGTGCCGATCTCCATTGGCGATTAGAGCATCGAAAAACAACATACTGAATCCAAAATATCCTAGTTCGCGAACAACGTCTTCATCTAGGAAGTCCTCTGGATGGATTCTTCCGGAACAATTCGCGGGCTCGAACATCACATCAACATTCGTGAAATTCTTCACTGCAATGCCTTCTTTAAAAGGCGTAACTTCCGCGCAAGGTATGCCTAATTCTTTAGCCAACTGATAACAATAAACTTCTTTAATGTCTTTTGATTTAACTAAAGTATCTTTGTCCTTCCAGTATTTTGGCAGAAATCCATTCACATATAACGTCGGAACTGCCCCGCCAGGATAGTCCGAATCCCCTCTCCAGAAATTCGCGTGATAAGGGGACAAATCCTTGAACTTCAGACGATCTTGTCTTCTCTTTATCCAGTAGCAATCAGATAAGCTAAAGGAATGTGTGGTCAGATCAATCTGCTTTCTGTTGCCTTGCCCGAAAGTGAAAGCCCTGAGAGATCTGGCGAACGTGTTTGTATTTTGCGAATATCGAATCTGCATCCATCTAAAAAAGGTCTCTTTGCTTGGCTTTACGTTAAGAGTGCCGGGAAGCAGTTCGCGGCGGATTATTTTTTCTGTATCAACTTCAAATACTTCTTCATCCTTACACATGAGTACAATGTCACTAGACTCTAAAACGGACATAGGAACACTCCCTACAAAACGACTTGTCCATCTCTTCGACAAGTTGACTGATTTTTCCTTTCATGCGCGAAGAAAAAGCCCCTCCTCCAGCATTCGGAGAAGGGGCGCTTGCAGTTCGCCTTTAAAACGTTGGCAAATTATCGAGATTGTTGTCCTTGCGGCCGTCTGGATCGGAGCGCAGATGCTCTTCATGGTCGCGGCCTTTGAAAACATTCAGGTGCTGAATTTCGTTGTTTTTGACCATCGACTGCGCCGTCTTGTAGTCAACAACGCGGCCGGACGTCAGCTTCAGCTCGACGATATCGCCGTCACCGTTTTTGCGGACTGCTACGACCTCTTCTGGCTGTCCATTGTTCTGGTTGAATGTTGTATCCATGTTAATCGCCTCCCGCTTGTAGTATGCCTCCAAGAACGGGAGATGATGCATCTAGAGCATAACATCGTGGGGAACGCCGCTTACTGCTTATCAAAATAGCGCAGATACGCGCCGTATCCTTCCTTTTCCAACTCAGCCAACGGAATGAAACGCATTGCCGCCGAGTTGATGCAGTACCGCAGCCCATTCGGCCCAGGCCCGTCGTTAAAAACGTGCCCCAGATGCGAATCCGCTTCATGGCTTCGAACCTCAGTACGTACCATGAAATGACTGGTATCCACTTTTTCTTTCACATGCCCTTCAAACAACGGCTTCGTAAAGCTCGGCCAGCCGCAGCCCGAATCGAATTTATCGTAGGACGTGAACAGCGGCTCGCCGGACACAATGTCCACGTACAGCCCATCTTCGTGATGATCCCAGAACTCGTTCTGGAACGGGCGCTCGGTCGCACTATTTTGCGTCACTTCGTATTGAAGCTGCGTCAGCGCTTGCTTGCGCGCCTCTTTATCCCGCACCGTGTTCCAGTGCCGCTCGATAAACGCGTCACGTCCCGAGCCTTTGCGATACGCCTTGTAGCGCACCGGATTTTTAACGTGATAATCCTGATGGTACTCCTCACCCGGGTAAAAAGCGTCGCTGTCGATGCGTACGATTTCCGTGGCAATCGGCCGATCGAACCGGCCGCTTTGCTCCAGCGCCGCCTTGGACGCTCCCGCCTTCGCGTACTGCTCATCCGTATGGGCAAAAATCGCCGTCCGGTACGAAGAACCCCGGTCATGGAACTGCCCGCCGGCATCCGTCGGGTCGATTTGACGCCAATACGTGTCCAGCAATTTATCGTAGGAGTAAAGCTCGGGATTGAACGTAATTTGCACCGCTTCGGCATGGCCTGTCGTTTCCGAACATACCTCCTGATACGTCGGGTTTACCGTGTTCCCGCCAATATAACCGCTGACCACTGATTGAATACCCGGCAGTTGATCAAATGGCGTCACCATGCACCAAAAGCATCCGCCAGCAAATGTCGCCTTTTCATATAGGGACTGCGATAATTCCGTCATACTCCACTCACCTCTTTTTCAAGTTTCTTCTCTATCATAGCAAATTCCTCCGGGAATACCAAAGTTGCGCGGTGCAGGCTGAAACACATCGCCCTCCCGTTTGACAGCAGCCAAGGGGAGGGCGATGAACAAAACTATTTATCGTACTTGTACAGATTTGTTTCGTACTTCACGTAATACAGATCGCCAGCCTTATCCGAGGCCAGCAGCGACACCCCTGTTGGGACGAGCACGACCGCGTCTTTCGTGGGAGAGTTCACATCTACCGCATATAATTTCCCACCGATGCTAACGTAGACGTTGCCGTCATTTCCAACAACCATTTTCCCGCCCTGCCAGCTCACATTGCCGCCTGAACTAAACTTGTTGGTATAAATCGTCGTATGAGCGGCATCAGGATGGTTCGGATCAAAAATAAACAAATCGGCTGTGAGATTACGTGAAGGGTCGGTGGATGAATTCCCTTCTGCAAGTCCCCAGATGTTGCCGTCCGGACCGACGATGAGATCGGAAATGACTTTCCTGCCCGCGACCGGAACGTACTGCGGAACCGGAAGTGTATTCGTGCCGGTTGTTTGCCAGGTGAACACTTTTCCTTCCGTTACACTCGGATCTGGCGTACTGCCAATGCCTCCGTAGACAGATGAGCCCCCGAATACTTTATTGTTCTTGTAGGTTAAAGCGATAATGCTTTGGTGTTCAACGATGTCAGGCACAGTCGTGATTTGTTGATTCGTAGTGAGATCATACACCGTGAAAGCGCCGTTCAGTTTGCCGGAACTTGCCACGCTGCCGACATAAAGTCTGTTCAGCGCAGGATCGGCCAGCATGCCGAATGGGCGGTCCTGATAGAAAGGCGAGCCATCCATATCGTCAAATAGGAGCGCTGGATTCGTGATATCGTTCCACGATGCGGTTGTATCGTATTTTTTGATCCAAGCGCCAGGGTAGATGCCCAAATATAAATTGTTGCCGATTGTCGTCATATTTTCCGCCTGGCCTGCGCCTTTATTGCGCGTTAACAGCCCCTTGCTCGGATCATAGACACTCAGTCCTCCGCGCAAATAACCGCTTGTTATAGATGTTATCCCCCGGACCTTTGACGAGTGAGCGAATTTTGGTCGGAGATTCAGGAATTGTGAAGGACGTCGAGGTGTCAATGGTTGGGGTGGAGGCAAGCTTATATTTTAAAATTTTCCCTGAGGAAAGCGCGGCATACAGATAGGTGCTGCCCCCGTCCGTCAAGAAGGTGTAGCCCGCGGCTTTGCCCCCTACGTCGCCTAAATCGGTTTGGGTCTTCGCCGAAATATCGTAGACGTAGAGATGCGTTCCTTTCGTGTAGTACACTTTATCATCCGCGGGCTGTTTCATGGATACGCCAATCGAATCCACATTGCCAAGCGAAGCATCGACACCGCCGGTTGCGGGATTTATGACGATAAGCGGCTCGCTCGAAAGCTTGGCAAACAACCTGGAATCCGTACCATTCGGAACGTAATCAAGTCCAAGCACATACGTACTTCCGTAGCCGATTGGAGATATCGTCGATTGTGTACTGGTTGTTGGATCAAAACGAATGATCGTGGCATTGGAGGTCGGCCCCATCCCCATATACACCTCGGTATCGCTTGCATAAGCGATGGACCTTACTTGAGCCACACCGCTGACAATCGCTTGATCATTGTTCAAAACGGTTACACTATCCGTCGTCGGATTGTATCGGAAGGCTTTACCGGCAGTGCCTGTACCGCCGTAAACGCTGCCGCTGCTCCCTGCGGCAACATCCCAAATCAGATCCAAGCCTGTGGGCAGCGGGATTGGCACTAACGAGCTGTCAGGGATGCTTCGATTCCCCGCGGAACCGATCACCGTGCCAGGCACATACCGAAAAATTGTTTTTTTATTCGCCGTGCCCAGGTAGACAGATTGATCAGGCGCGACCGTCATCCCCCAGACGGCTTCGATTTGATCAAGATTTCGGTCATCCAGCTTTTCGCCGGTTCGCGCATCATAAACGGCGAGCTTGGACGGATACCCACTGGAACCGACGTACATCAGATCATAGCTGCCGCTGGCATCCCTGCCGAACACCGCACCATCCAGCGGATTGTTCATAATCGGCGTGCCCAAATTATAGTCAATCGGCGTATCGAGTGTAACATCGTCCACATAGGCAACCGTTGTTGCGGCATTCTGCGTCGTAAGATAGACGGAAACGGTTTTGGCCCCCGTTACGTTGGGTGCGGTCGCCGATATCGCAAGCGGGGTCCATTGTGACGCAGGACCTTGAAAGACGTTCTCCACCTCTTTAATCACCGTGCCGGCGGCATTCTTGAAGCGAAGATGAAGGCTTACGCCGGTGTCGCCGCTCGACACATAAACGTTAGCTGCCGCGGATACTCGCGCACTGGAGGAAACGGGGACATCGCTGCTCTCCGCGTAGCTTGATGCCGATGTGCTGGCATCCTCCAACTTGAGACTGGAGGTCCCTCCTGTTTTCATCGTCGTCGATGCCGCTGCCCCCGACACGCTCCAGGTTCCGCTCAAAGCCGATTCAAAACCTGGATTTTTCACCGTCTTGCCGATCGAGACATCGTCCACATAGGCCGTCGTAATGCTGTTCAGTCCGCTATAGATCATGACGGCCACTTCCGTGGCGCCGACTGGCGCTTCTGCGGTAATCGACCGTTTGTTCCACTGGTTGAGAACGGGCGGCGTAACGTTTACGGGAGTCACGACGGTTTGAGCGGTCCCGTTGTAAAAAATCAGAAACACTTCGATCGAGCCTTGCTCAATGTAAGCGTACGCTGATGCCGTATATGCCACCTGTTCCGTTGGCGAAATACTGATTTTTTCGCTCACGCGTGCCAGCGAACTTGAAGAACTGATGTCTACCATTTTCATGCTATTCGTCCCCGTGTAAGCCCTTTCATTCGAAAGCGTTGCGGTAGCCGTACCATAAGTGGGATGCGTGCTCCAATGCGAAAGCGTCGTACTGCTCTCCTCGAACGAAGAATTGGCCACAGACATCGTGATGCCGGCTGCCTGCGCCTCTTGGTGATCGAACAAGGGCAAGGCAAGCAAACCGCATAGCAGCAGGCAGACGAGGCGAACGTACAACTGGCGAACCTTTCTTGAACTCATTCTTATCACTCCTCACATAAGATTGACTGTCATTCTTGCTGAAGCTCGATCAGCCTTACACAAT
The DNA here is from genome assembly GCF_050467285.1 of Paenibacillus oryzisoli. Classification (GTDB taxonomy): domain Bacteria; phylum Bacillota; class Bacilli; order Paenibacillales; family NBRC-103111; genus Paenibacillus_E; species Paenibacillus_E oryzisoli_A. The sequence goes on from NZ_JBCMUN010000009.1 coordinate 548,336, forward strand.
CCTCACCTCCTTTCTTCAAGCAAAATAAAAATCGTCCGCCTGATGGAAAGTCGTGACCAGTGGGGACGATTGGGGCATGGTTCTATTTGTGTGAAGAGCCTGATAACGGACATAAGTTGGGCCGCTAGCTGTGTTTGCTTTTGAATTGCGTTGGCGTAAATCCGGTATAGCTTTTGAATACTTTACAAAAATAACGGTAATCCGAAATACCGACAGCGCTGGATACTTCATAAATTTTCATCGTTGTATTCTCCAACAGCTCGCTCGCCTTTTCCATGCGCACCCGGTTGACATAATCAGAGAGGTTTTCGCCAACCTCTTGCCTGAACATCTGCCCCACGTAAGAGGGATGCATGTGCACGAGCTTCGCAAGTTCCGCAACTTGCATATCATCCATGTAGTGCTCGTGAATGTAACGGAACATCATCTGGATTTCCTTCCGAACGGCAGTCGGCGGTTGGAAGCGCTCCATCTGCCAACTTGTGATAGCATCCATCGTTTCCGCCCACCATCCGCAGAACGCCTCCCACGTTTCCAATTGGTCGATTTCGGACAAACGCAGAATGACAGAATCCGGCAATTGAACAAGCTCCGGTTGAAAGATTTGCTTCGTCAAACGCAGCAGATCTGCCGGATGAATCGGAGCCTCTGCCCGCTCGATCAGGCGGGACGCGCTATCCCGGAATGCTTCGACATTTCCCCGCCGCAGCGCTTTGACGATGCTCGCGATCCATTCCCGGCTAACATCCGGATCAAGTCTCCGCAGCGGTGCAGCTTGCTTGCCAATCATCGCCGTATCTGGCTTATAGAAATAAGCAGCTAGACGATCGAGTCCCTCCCTAAGCATTTGGCCAAGCAGCTTCTCGTTGAGAGGCAGCTTACCGAGTTCCCGCACATCGCCAATATGCAAATAGGTATGTGCAAGCGGATGCTCTTTCAAAGTGTCCAGCGCCAGCATCGCAATCTGTTTCAGACGAAACGCGTTTATCGGCTGCTTCGAACTCACCAACAGGCTTAGTCTCCGCTGCCGCAGAGGCAGAACAGTAAGCTTACAGTCATCGCCGAGCTGCGAATCCATCTTCCGTTCAAGCTCTTCAGCTAGTTGCCTTTGAAACTGAATGATCGTCTCAGTCTGAAGATCAGCTTGCCCAAATTCCGGGAGCAACCGCCATCCGAGGGTAAAATCAACCAGATAGCTGGCCGTATGTAGGCTGCCGAACCAGTCCTCGGGCAGCAATCGCTGATCACCCTTCCCTTCATTTTCCAACACATACTCCGTCCATTGGCGCTTTCGCAGCCATTCCTTCTCCCGTTCCAGCTCCAACCGCATGACCAGCTTCTGGTCGACATCCAACTCCTGCTCGATCGATTCGGCGACCTTGCGGCAAGCATCAAGGATTTGCGCAGGGGTTTGGGCCAGCTTGATCAAATAATTATCTACGCCCAGCTCAATCGCTTGACGGGCATATTCAAATTCACCATAGGCCGTCAAAATAACAATTCGGATTCGCGGCCATCGCGTGCGCACATAGGCGGCTAACTCCAAACCGTTCATATTCGGCATCGTAATATCCGTTAACAGCACATGCGGCATGTTCCGTTCGATCATGCCAATCGCTTCCTCCGCCCCGGAAGCTGCTCCCAGAAATGTAAAACCCGCTTCCGACCAAGGAATCCGCTCTGAAAATCGCTCCCGAATCCACTGCTCGTCATCGACCATCAGCAGCTTTAACATGAGACATCCCTCCTTGGCTGGATTGGTTTTTCCATACTTCCTCGGAAGGAAGATGAATCGTGACGCTCAGTCCTTCCTCCGGTTCGTTGTGGAACTGCAGGCCATACGCCAAGCCGAACGTCATGCGCAGCCGTTCATGCACATTGCGCAGCCCTAAATTATTCAAGCCTTTATGCGGATTAGACGTTTCCGTTTCGGCCATCATGGCAGCCAGTTTCGCCGGATCGATGCCAGGACCTGTGTCGGAAACCTCCAGGGCAACACAACCATTCTCACTCCGTTTCCCGGAAACGATGACATGATTGACCCCTTTTTTGCTCAGTCCGTAAAAAATACTATTTTCCACTAACGTAATGATCGTTAACTTAGGAATTGGCGTGCTGTAAAAGCTTTCAGGAATGGCGATATCCATTTCGAACACATCCCCATATCTCAGGTTCATGAGCTGAGCGTAGTTTTCCAATTGTAGGAGTTCATCCTCAACGGTCACGATATCTCCGACTTTATCGGTCGAATATTGCAGGAGCCCCATTAGCGATCGCAGCATGTCCCCCATTTGCCCGGAATAGCCAGCTTCGCCTAAACAGTAAATCGCGTTGAGCGTATTATTTAAAAAATGCGGATGAATCTGCGATTGCAGCACCTTCAACTCATGATGCCGCTTCTTTTCTTCGGAAGCTCTCAGATCGTCGAACAGCGACTGAATATTCCCCATCATCCGATTAAAGCCGTCGGCAATAAATGTAAACTCATCATTTCGTCGGAGTTTGATGCGGGCTTCCAACTCACCGCGTGCCGCAGCTTTAAACTGACGAGTAATGACCGTTACCGGCTTATGGATGTAATTCGCAATCCACACAGATACAATTATCGCCAGGATGATGGCTGTCAGCAGGACAAAAATTGATTGCCGCTTCAGCGGCGCCAGCAAAGGAAACGCTTGCGATTCCTCGATCACGGAAAAGACAACCCAGTCCCAGCGATTTTGATTGGAGCTGAGCACGGCATAATCGCCAAAGGACGTGTGCACGTTGTTGTAAGAGGTTCCGCTCTTGCGCGTTAACGCTTGCAAAGCGTCTTTCATCTCCAAATGATCCTTGTACGAGTTCGGATAGGCGAGATACGTATTCGTTGACAAATAGTCACCTTGACTTGTGAACAAATAGATGCGCTGCTGCTCACCTTGAATGATTTGCGGACCGGTGAGGGCATCCAAATTTAAATCCAGTACAATTAAGCGTCTGCTATCGACCTGTTTGGCGACGGTTATGACCGAACGTTGACTGACCGCGTGGGGTTGACTCCACCAGAAGCCTGTTTTGCTCGTCTGTGTCATAATCTCGGTGATCAGCTCAGGCGCGATGTAGAATTGATAGCCGTAGGGCGAGCTGATCCTTACCTTGCCGTTCTCGATTAAATAGATGCTTTGAAGCTGATCCTGATGAAACGTCATAATATTATCAATCAGTTGGCTGAATCCGTCTTCGTCCATGTTGTCGTAGAGAACCGGATTCGCAAGAAAGATCAGCTGACTTTGGAGCGAGTTCATGACGGTTTTTATATAGTTTTCGATTTGTACGACAGAGCTTTGCAGCTGTTTTTCATTATTTTGACGAATCGGTGCAAATAAGCGCTGGTATCCGAAAAAAGCGATCACGACGAAGACGACGACGACGGACAAAAAGGTTAGAATGAACAGCTTGGTGCTGACGCTGGAAATAAAGCTTGCTCCTGTGAGTCGACGACGAATCATGCATGTGCACTCCCTTACATGTGAGCTGTTTCAACAGATCATGCCAATATTCACCATATTATAGCATGACCCTTGCCGCTCTGTACGCAGCTCTCCGCAGCCTCTTTCCAAATTCGCTCCTTGGTTCTACCCTTTCACCGAGCCCAGCAAGGCTCCTTTGACAAAATATTTTTGCAGGAACGGATAAATAATCATCAAGGGCAGCGTAGCCACCACGACGACAGCCATCTTGATCGTTTCCGGAGGCAGCGTATCCAGAGCCAGGGAGTTCAGAGAAAGCTCCGTACTGACATTCGGCGATTGAATCATGCTTCTTAGGACAACCTGCATCGGCATTAGCGACTTATCCGACAGATAGAAAATCCCTTTAAAATATTCGTTCCAGTGGGTGACGCCGTAAAACAACCCGATCGTTGCCATGATGGGCGCTGACAATGGAAGCACGATCCGGAACAAGGTGGACAAATCGCCGCACCCGTCTACTTTTGCCGCTTCTTCCACTTCCGCCGGCAAATTTTCAAAGTACGTTTTGACAATTAATAAGTTGAACGTGGAGACCATGCCTGGAATGACCATCGCCCACACGGTATCGTACAAGCCAAGACTTCGTACCATGATATACAAGGGAATAATGCCTCCGCTAAACATCATCGTGAAGACTAGCGCCATCAGAATGAAATTTCTCCCCGGCACGAATTTTTTCGACAGCGGGTAAGCTAGCAACGTCGTTACGACCATATTCAACAACGTACCTACCACCGTAATAAACACCGTAATTTTAAGCGCCTGTGGAATTCGGGGACTCCCAAAAATCTCCTTGTAAGCATCAAGGGTAAACTGTTCAGGCCAAATGACAAAACCGCCGTTGCGCATTACTTCGATATAAGGCGTAACCGAAACAATAAAGACGTAGTATAACGGAAATAGCGCAAGAAGCGCGAACAGCGTCAGCAAAGCGTAGATGACGGCATCAGCCGCCTTGTCCGTTTTCGATTTATGTACGACAAGAGACATACGTTGCCTCCTCCTTTTCACGTTGATTCTTTACCATATGCCCGAACCTCCCACTTTTTTGGCTAACCGGTTTGCACCGAGCACTAGTACGAAACCTACGACCGATTTAAACACACCCATCGCTGCGGCGACACCAAACTCCAACCGTTCAAAGCCGTACCGATAGACCCACGTATCAACGATATCCCCCACCTCATAGACGCGCGCGTTCAGGAAAATAAATACCTGATCAAAACCCGCGTCCAGAATGCCGCCAATTCGAATAATCAGCAGCAGCACAAAGACATCGCGGATGCCGGGCAGCGTCACATGCCAGAGCTGGCGCCAACGGCTTGCCCCGTCTACGACAGCGGCTTCGTACAGCTCCTGATTTATGGAAGCCACGGCAGCCAAATAGATAATCGCGCCAAACCCGGTGTTTTTCCAAATTTCTGTAAATACGAGCAGCGGTCTGAAGAAATCCTGATTCGTTAATAAATCCATTTGCCCCCATCCCATATCGCGAACCCATGTTGAGATGAGTCCAGAGCCTGGAGCCAGAAAAGAGAAAACCAGACCATATACAATCACCCAGGATAAAAAATATGGCCCGTACGTAATCGTCTGCACAACGCGCTTGAACCAGCCGACGCGAATCTCATTGAGCATCAGCGCCAAGATCACATCCGGCACCATGCTGCCTACGATTTTATAGACAGAGATTAACAGCGTATTACGAAGAATATGCAGAAATTCGGGACTATCAAAGATCACACGGAAATTATCAAACCCGACCCACGGACTCCCCCAGATGCCCTTCATCAAGTTGTAGTTCTGGAAAGCGATAAGCGTTCCCGCCATTGGCGTATAATGGAATAAAATGTAATAGATCAACCCAGGCACCATCATCAAGTAAAACCATTTTAAGCGGTAGATGCTGCGCACTCTGTCCCGCTTGACCAAGCGCGGCACGGCTGTATTTTCGATCTTTGCGCTTACGATTTCGGCCATCGCCGTTCCCTCCTTGGTGATCCTATCCGAATGCAGAAGGAAACTCCGAACCTCTCAGAGTTCCCTACCGATCTGGCATTTTTATTTAAAGTCGTTCAGCTTCTTATCTTTCAGCGCTGCGTTAATCTGTTTGGTATACTCTGTAAAAATGTCTTTCCCTCTGAACTTGGTCATCAGCTCTTCGCGGTATTGCGGCCAGTTTTTGCCGCTTTTGTCATCGAGAACGGCTTTGGCATGGAATTTGCTCATTTCTTTACGGAAATCTCCGATGTTAATGCCATCCGGTGGAACCAAGCTTACTGGCGGCAGTGCGTTGTTTTTCGGGAACCCCTCGACAGTCTTGAGAATGGCACGATCATGCTCGGATACACGGGAGTCGATCAATTCCAGACCGAGTACATTCGGTTCGTCCGGAGTGAAAACGGCGTACACGTTCAGCCAGTTGCCGGCTTTCGCGATATCGCTTTCAAAGGCGGCCACATTGAGAGTGATCTTCTTGCCGTCTTTCGTATAGTGCTTGCCTTCTTGCCCATAGTGGGTCAGCAAGAAACCTTCTTCACTGCCCAGCCAATTGACAATTTCCAAGGAGCGTTTCACTTTCTCCGGATTTTTGTCGGCTGTCGCCTTGCTGATCAGAATCGTATTCTCCGGCACGTTGTACTTCCACATTACCGGCTTATCGAGCGGGTAGATCGGCTGCCAGTTCGCTTTCGGATCAAGCGCTTTGCTTCGGTTCTGCAGCGAAGTCGCCACACTGTCCAACGCGATGGTTTTGTCGCCCGGCGTGAAAATCATGCCTACCTTGCCTTGCGCGGCTTTGTCGATATGCGCAGGTGCCTTGTTCAGGAACCAATCGGGATCGACAATGCCGGCTTTATTCCAATCAACCACTTGATCAATTACGTTTTGCACTTTCAGATCCGTCCGGTTGTCGACATAGCTGTTATCCACAATCATAAAGTCGGCGACAAAGCCATTATTGAGCCATTGCGGAAAATCTAACGGTAAATTTTGACCGCTCCCTGCCGCTGAGAATCCGTAGGTGTCCTGCTTGCCGTTTCCGTCTGGATCCCCTTTGGTAAACTGGGTCATCACTTCGGTCAATTCCGCGTAAGTATGCGGCGCCTTCAGCCCTAATTTATCCAGCCAGTCCTGCCGAATGTACCAAGAAGCGTAGGTATTGCGCTGGAAAGGCAGCATGGCACGCGAGAATTCCCCTTGCTTCAATTGGAAAGCATCCACTTCCTCTTTACTGACCCACTTGAAGTAATTCGGCATCGCTTCCGGTGTGACGAACGAACTCAAATTCGCCGTGATGCCGTCATTTATGTACTTTTGCGACTCCGCTGCGCCGGAGATAAACAGATCCGGCGCGCTTCCGCCGGCAAGCGTAGCATTCAGCTTGTCATGATACTCTTTGCCAATGACCATGTAATCGATTTTCAAATCCACATTGAACTTCTCTTCAATTGTTTTTTTCACAAAATCCTTGTCGGCTGACGGCAGCGTGACATTCGCTAGGAAAGCACTGGTAACGGACCAATTCAGCGATAGCTTGGGCTGCTTGGCGGCTTCCGTTGTCTTAGCGGAATTGCCTGTGGAACCCGGCGTCCCTGTTGCGGACGGGTCGTCCTTTGAACATGCTGTAAGCGCAACCATTGTTGTCATGGCAATGACTAGCCATTTTTTCTTCATCTCTTTCAACACCCTTCTGTTTGCTGTGCGTTTGTAAACATAAACCCCATGCATGTCGTAATTTGTTAACGTTTACTTGAATTTATTATAGGTCCTGCTTATCGACATAACTAGCAGACTGGTTCAAGAAATGGTGTGTCTAATCAAGAAACATCGCGACTTGACGTAAGCGGTTACATATCTCATCGCAACAAAAAAAAGCTCCGTCAGATACTATGCTGACGGAACCTTTATGAAGATGAGCTTGTGCTTACAGGTTGTTGAACACGTCTGTTAGCACAGGCACAATTTGCGATTTACGGGAAACGACGCCTTTCAGGAGCGCCTTGTTGTGGGCCAATGTCACGTTGTACGCTTTCTCAACGGCATCCGCTTTGCGGCCAAGCGCCAGACCGACGGAATCGTTGTTTAAGATGTCTGTGACAACGAACAGGAACAGGTCCAGGTTTTTCTCGGCGATGATCGCTTGCAGCGCAGATTCAATTTCATCTTGCTGGGACAGCACATCGTTTACGTCAACCGCGTTCACTTGTGCGATTTCCGTTTTGTAGCTGCCCATTGTGAATTCTTTCGCGTCCAGGGAGATCAGTTGAGCAACCGTTTTATCGCTCAGATCCGCGCCCGCTTTCAGCATGCTCAGACCATACTCTTCAGCGTTAACGCCAGCGATCGCCGCAAGCTCGCGAGCTGCTGCAACGTCTTGCTCTGTGCAAGTCGGGGATTTGAACAACAAGGAATCGGAAATGATAGCGGAAAGCATCAGGCCGGCGATGTCTTGGTCGATGGCAACGCCGTTTTCTTTATACAATTTATTCAGGATTGTCGCTGTGCAGCCGACAGGCTCTGCGCGGTAGTACAGCGGGTGGCTCGTCTCAAAATTGGCAATACGATGGTGGTCGATCACTTCCACGACACGCACTTGGTCAATATCCGAAGCGCTTTGCTGACGCTCGACGTGGTCAACCAGGATCACGTTTTGAGCTTCATTCGCAACCGTTTCGACAAGGCGAGGAGCAGCAGCTTTGAACGTGTCCAGCGCGAATTGCGTTTCGCCGTTCACCGCGCCCAAGCGGACAGCTTCCACTTCTTGGCCGAGTTTGGTTTTGAGCGCTGCATAAGCAATGGCCGAGCAGATTGAATCAGTATCCGGATTTTTATGTCCGAAAATTAGTGTTTTTGACATGGGACGACTCCTTACACGGTATTTTATTGAAATTCTCATAAGCACGTATCTCTTATACGATTATACTCAAAAATCCAAGTAAATCCACTGCATTTCAGAAAGCGTTCATATGAAATGACAAGTTTGGAACCCAAGCTTCTTTCCCTTCCGCAAAATCGCGATCCGTCAGCTTCCTCACCCACGTCTCAAACGAGTCCTCGCTGCGGACGACGATCCGCTTTAGCTTATAAGGATTTTGCCGGTTCGTTGCCCACCCATCGTCCGTTGAAAACGCGTAGCGGAAACCGTTTTTCCGCAAAATGCGGAGCGTCGTCCGGTTGTACTCCCCATATGGATATGCAAAAACCCGCGCGGGCTTGCCCAGCACCGCTTCGATCTTCCGGCGCGCGTCCATGATCTCCGCGCGCTGGTGCGCTTGATCGAGCTTGGGCAGATGCGAATGCGTCACCGTGTGCGGCATGACGTCCCAGCCTGCCTCCGCAAGCTCGCGAACCTGCTGCCAGCTCAGATAGCCTGGCAGGTCAATCAGCCCCGTCGACAGAAACAACGTCGCCGGGAAGTGATGTTCGCGGAGAAGCGGCAGCGCCGTCTCCGCGTTGTTGGCATAGCCGTCATCGAACGTGAGCAGCACGGGCTTGTTCGGTGACGGCATCTGGCCCGCGAGCACACGGACGAAGGCGTCCAGTGTGAGCGGGGTGAAGTGCTGCGCGGCCAAGTAGTTCATTTGCCGCGCGAACGCATCGGGGTGGAGCACGTACGGATTCCCGTGCTCCATCCCGATGCTGTGGTAGTTCAGCACGGGGATGGCCGCCCCGTGCTCCGCCCGGCCCGCCGCCGCGACGGGCCGCGCTAGTGTCAGCGCTGCTGCTGCGCAGAGCAGCGCCAGTATCGTGAAGGCTGCGATGTATGTCGCAGCCGGTCTCGTTCTTCTTCGCATAGCTTTCACCCGCTTCGTCGAATTGAGCGGCGCCGCTACCCCCACGCGGCTTGTCGCAGCGTGGCGGCAGCCTGCCGGTGGTCGCTCTGAGCTTACGGCAGCGTGATGCCGGCCGACGACTCTTTGCTGACAGGCAGCGCCGCTTCTCTCCTCTCAGGCTTTCCCGCCCGACGCGGGACTATGCAAATCTTGGCATAATCGCTCCAATCCGGACAATTGGGCAGAAATCCTACCTGTTCACCGGTTACTCCGTTGCTGAACTGGAAAAGCTCCCGCTTATGAACTGTCTTTTCGCATAAATGGGCATCTGAACTGGATTTTTCCATCTCATTTGAAATTCCCCTATTTCTAAGGAAATCTCTGAAATAAACTGGAGGTTTTCCAGTTCAGGAAGCTCTCTGTCGCCGATTCGGCACAATGAACTGGAGAAATTCCAGTTGAGCGTATGGGGAGTGTTAGAAGCGCGTTGAAATCCATCAACTATATGAATGACAAGAGAGCGCAGAGAGCGCATGGTAGCTCCCCCCTCCCTAAGCTGCCTCCAAAACCTGCAAATAAGCATCTTTTCTGCGCAAATCGCCTCGGTTTTCGAAAATGCCTGCGCAGAAGCAGGCTTTTATCTCCATTTCCGCTCATTTGGAGGAAACTCGCATAAAAACCTGCCATTTCGCAGGCATTCAGCCAAATGAGCCCCATTTGCAAAAAAAGCCTGCTTTATCGCAGGTTTTTCAAGTTAACTCAGCCGATTTATCTGCCTCTGCCGCTTACAACTGCCATCCCATCCAGCGCCAACTAGCCCCGACCTACTCTGTCGCTTCAGCTAATTGAATCAGCCGGTTGATCGTCTCCCAGTTCCGCGTCGTGGCGGAGACGCCGAGCTTCTTCTCCATCGTCTGGTTACTGAGCTTCGTATCACCGTAGCGCTGGCGAACCAGCACGTAGACGGTCCTGTCCACGACGACGAACGCATCCTCCCCGCTCTGCACACCCTGCAGCTTCGCTAATCCAGCTTCTGATGGCGGCTGCGCTAGCAGCGTCACATACACTTGCGGCTCTGACGCAGCTCCCTTCTGCGGAAGCGGCCAAGGCAGGCCCGCAACGATAGCCCGCAGCTCTGCGGGCGTCCGCACGAGCACCGGGATATCGTAGCCAAGCTGAGCGAGCAGCGCTTCGTGAATTGTTGACTCAAGCCCCTCAGCCAGCTGCGATCCCGCCCGAAACACCACATTGCCGCTTTGAATATAGGTGGCGACATCCGTATAGCCCAACCCTTCAAAAAGCTGGCGCAGCCTGTCCATTTTCACCGATTTCTGACCGCTGACATTGATGCCGCGAAGCAATGCAATATAGACACTCATGTTGATCGCCTCCATCCAAAAAATTACTGAAAATTATACCACACTTTCCGCCCCGCCGATGGCTTTCTCGAAGCAGAGGGAACTTGCGCATGCCACATATTCCCCAAACCTTGGGATAGGATAATAGCCATGTTTCATATATAGGGCAAGCGCCTCCGGTTGCGGGGCTCCCGCTTCCAGGCGAATCCAGCGTCTGCCCTGCCGCAGCGCCTCCCCTTCCAGAAAAGCAAGCAGCCTCGACGCAACCCCCTGCTTCCGGTACGCCGGATCGACAAAGAAGCGCTTGAGCTCCGTGCTCTCCTCATCCATCGGCCGCAGCGCGCCGCAGGCCACAGCTCTATCGTCAATGTAGCCGACGGCAAATTTCATCGTTTTCACATAAGCCGCATGAAAGTCCACGACAAATATATCTTCTTTCGGATAGCGCAGCATCAAATCGTCGTCCAACTTGGCAATTAATGCGTGCAAATCCGGATCGGTATCGGGCACGAAGAATAGTTTTAACTCCAGCATTACCGGGCCTCCCATGAACTCTCTTATCTAGCAAAATAAATTTCTCTCTATCGTAACTGAACTATGTTCAATTTTCAATTTTCATTAGATCCCCCAATCCGATATACTTGAGCGTAGTATCGCAAAAAGAAAGGACGTCCCTCATGTCTCAGCCCGCTCCATCCAACGACAACATCGCCCAAGTCTGCCTGCTGGCAGGTAAAATCATGCTTGAAAGCGGTGGCGAAACGTACCGCGTGGAAAGCACGATGAACCACGTCGCAGGCGCATTCGGCGCCGACCATTCACATAGCTACGTGACGCCGACGGGCATTATTTTTGCCATTGACGGCAGCTCGCCGATCACTCGGCTAATCCGTATTTCCACTCGCTCAACCGACCTGCGCAAAGTGACGCTCGTCAATGCGATCTCGCGTCGGATCTCGCAAGGCGAGCTCCAACCGGACGAGGCGATGCGCGAGTTGACGGCCGTCGATCAAGACCAGACGAGGTATCCCGTCTGGTTTCAGATTCTGGCAGCGGCCTTGGCCAGCGGCTGCTTCCTGATCATGTTCCAGGGCCTGTGGGCGGATTTTGCGCCCGCGTTCGTCACCGGCGGCGCCGGGCTCCTGGCGTTGACTTATTTCCACCGCCTGCTGCCGATCAAGTTTTTCGCGGAGTTTCTCGCTTCGCTGCTGATTGGCGCCGTCGCCTACCTCTTCGTCCGCACGGGGCTCGGGCAGGAGTTGAACACGATCATTATCAGTTCCGTCATGCCGCTCGTGCCCGGATTGCTCATTACGAATGCCGTCCGCGACTTGATGGCGGGCCATTTCGTCTCCGGCGTGTCCAAAGGCGCAGAAGCGTTCCTGACCGCATTTGCGATCGGAGCCGGCATTGCCCTTGTGCTATCCCTCTATGCAGGAGGTTATGCAGCATGATGCTTATGGAACAGCTCGTGACGAGCTTTATCGCAACGGCAGCGTTTGCCATTTTGTTCAACGTGCCCCGAGGCACCCTGCTGCAATGCGGGTTCGTCGGCATGCTGGGCTGGGTGCACTACACGCTGATGACGCAGTACGCAGTCGATACGATTTTGGCGACGCTGCTCGCATCGTTCAGCGTGACCTTAGTCAGCCATTTATGCGCCAAAGCGTTCAAAATGCCGGTTATCGTCTTCAGCGTCTCCGGTATCATTCCGCTCGTGCCCGGCGGTCTTGCTTACGACGCGATGCGCAACGTAGTGCTTCACCATTATGACGTTGCGGTACAGCTGGCGGTTCAAGCCTTCCTGCTCTCCGGCGCCATCGCGATCGGCCTTGTTTTCTCCGAAGTGCTGAATCAACTGCTGCGCAAACGTGAGGCTTAACTGCTCTGGAACTATATCATAACACTATAGCGAAATGACTGTTTATAATTTTTGCCTATAAGCTTTATCGGAACTATATCTTGGATTTCCTGCGCCGTACCTTCTACAATGAACACATTACCACTATCAGGGAAACGAAATGGAGCTGATTTTCCATGAATGAACACGATCACGCGAGAATTTTGAGCAAGTTTAACGAAGTCGCCGAAAAATACGACAGCCAACGCAGGAAGCTGATTCCTTGCTTTGACGGCTTTTATCAAAGCGCAACGGCCCTTGTCCAAACTGCGTCCGAGCACCCTCGTATCCTTGATCTCGGTGCTGGTACCGGCTTGTTTTCATCGTATGTCTACACCAAATATCCGCAAGCCGCATTCACGCTCATCGACCTGTCCGTCGGCATGCTGGACAAAGCGAAAGAACGCTTTGACGGCATTCCTTCCGACATCACGTATATCGCAGAAGATTATACGAAGTTTACTGGAGACGCACCTTTTGACGCGGTGATCTCCTCTCTCTCCATTCATCATCTGGAGGATAGTGAGAAGCAGGCGCTGTACCATCATATTTACGGGCTGCTGAAACCTGGCGGCGTCTTTGTCAATGCCGATCAAGTGCAAGGCAAAACGCCTTATATCGACGAGCTGTATCGTTCAGACTGGAAGGCGAAAATCGAGGCGACCGACCTCACGCGTGACGAACTTAATGCCGCTTACGAGCGGACGAAGCTCGACCGCATGGCGCCGCTGGACGATCAGCTGGGGTGGCTGCGCGAGTGTGGGTTTGCGGATGTGGATTGCGTGTTCAAGTCCTATAATTTTGTCGTGATGTACGGGCGCAAGCTGTAAAGATTAACGGATTCGCCGTCCCTTCGGGGACGGCAGCGTTTGCGAGCAGCATAGAGCTGCTTCGAGAATGCGCTAGCCTCTGGGAGCATGGGTTTAAATAAATTGCTTTGCTTATCACACGATTGTGTGCTAGTATTAGATTATAAATAGCTTGAACATAAACTCACATATTGAAAAGTGATCATTTGTGTAATGGTGCCCTTTTCAATGTGCGAGTTTTTTTATTTTGAAAAAGCATGTTAATAACAATTTGGAGGTAATTTAATTATGGAAACAGGAACAGTGAAATGGTTTAACGCAGAGAAAGGTTTTGGATTTATCGAAATGGAGGGCGGAAATGACGTATTCGTTCATTTCTCCGCGATTCAAGGGGACGGCTTCAAATCGTTGGACGAAGGACAACGCGTTGAATTTAATATAGCTCAAGGCAACCGCGGTCCTCAAGCTGAAAATGTTGTAAAACTGTAATTCATAGTGAACTGTCCTAAACACATGTTGAGGGCAGTTTTTTTATCTAAGGAGGAGAAACTATGTATTTTCGTAAAAAATCTTCAGAGGATCTCGTTCAAGAAAACACGAAAATATGGGCATGCAAAAGAGAAGGTTGTAATGGGTGGATTCGGGACAATTTTTCGTTCGAACACGTCCCAACTTGTCATCTCTGCCTTTCTCCCATGATTAGCAGCTTGAAAATGCTCCCTATCGTTTCTAACTCCAATAAAAATATGAAATCTCTTCATAAAGGCAGGCTGATTTCCTAGTTTGTTGCTATCGTGTGACACAAGTTATGAAAGGGATTGACTGTTTGGGGAGGCTGCCTTTTGTTAGGTTGCCTCCTTTACATGGCCTTTTCGAATTTAAGTATCGGAAATTCATTGTGTGGAACGAATCGTAAAAAATATGGGCTTTCACCACAGCGTCGGCTTCGCCACCATGAACCACATCATCGTGAGCGTGATGAGGACATACAAGACCAGCGCCCGGCGCAGCTTGTCCACGATCGACTGGCGTTCGTCATGGGGCGCTTTCAACTGACGCAGCAGTGGGGAGAACGCCCGCGCGATAAAATACAGCGACGCGACCATGATGAGCACCGTCGCCACAATCCAGGACGTCGACCACGTCCACGAGGTCAGCCACGTTAGTATGATGCCGGTCGCAACGAGCACGTGGCCCGCATGCTTCGTCAGCCGAACGGTGATCCGAAACGGCTCCAGGTAGTCCGGCAGCAGCTCGAACGGGGCGGATCTGATTTTGCTTAATAATGGAAACAGAATGAAATAAGGCCCAATGCTTAACACAACGCTACAAATATGTAAATACAGCAGTACAACATACCAAGACAATGCACTCATCCGTTTCTGTACACTTATTGAAAGCAGTGCGCGCCTTCCCGGCTGCGCACTGCTTCGTGTCGTTCATTTTACTCCGCTTGCTCGAATTCGTGCACCCATACCTTCATCTGCGGCAGCCAAGGCATGCCGGGATGCATAGACAGAATGCTGTCACGATACTCCTCAACCGTCTCATGACCTTCCATCTTGGCGTGTTCAACCGTCAACTCGCCCAGGCTTTGCTGGTAGACATTCGTAACGACAAACGATTTGCCCTCAAGCTCCATGATCTCACCGATGTCGGCATAACGTCCGTTGCGGCGGCAAGCTGTTTTCTGGCCCGCAAGTACCTTACTTACCTCCGCTTCTTTCGTAACGAGCCGATCAATGGAACATGTCTTTGGCGGTAATGCTTCATTCACATTCATGCGTATTCCCTCCTTTTACCAGACCCCATTATAGCGAATAAACCGCAGGTAGCGCAAGCAACGCTCAAGTCACCGGCTACTCACGCAGCG
Organism: Paenibacillus oryzisoli; assembly: GCF_050467285.1. Lineage (GTDB taxonomy): Bacteria > Bacillota > Bacilli > Paenibacillales > NBRC-103111 > Paenibacillus_E > Paenibacillus_E oryzisoli_A. The sequence goes on from NZ_JBCMUN010000009.1 coordinate 563,562, forward strand.
CCTCCTTGAGCTTTGTCGCCATCGTGTCCATTGCATGGCTTGCCGGCCGCTTGGCTCCGCGCAACTTAGCGATTTCCTGCTTCAAACGGTCATTCTCCGCGGTCAGTTCCAGCACTTTGGCCACCAACTCCGCTTTATCAAGCTCATTCCAGTTGTGCATTTGACGTCCCCCTTTACAATCGAATACCCCCTTGAATGCACCGGCGCCGTGAAAGCACTTCTGCATGCATAAAAGGGGGCTGAAACTGCCTTATCGTTTATTGACCTGCAGGAATCGCGTACAATCTGGACGATTCTTCCCAAATCTCGCCCGGTGCAAGGGATGCAAGACCAATTTGGTTAGCCGGCAAATTCACGTTCGGCGCATTGACCAGGTTGATTTGCGGCTCCGGACAGAACCACCCTTCCTGCGCGCCGTTGTTGTAAATCATCCACTGCTTGTAAGACGTGCCGATGTCATAGATCAGCTTGACGCCGTTCCGGCTGTCCGTCAGCGCCATGAAACTGCGGTTGTTTTGCGGCAGCGTTGTGTAGTGGTTGTCCATGGATTCGAAAAACGGCGACAATCCGCCGACTTTCATCTTCTCCTCATCAGCCGAAAGCGCTTGAAAATCGCCCGTCGGCAGCATACGCTCATTCAGGTGCCAGCGTTCGCCGATCGTCATTTGGAACGTATAATCGGATGCCGCGCTGTTTGACGCAAATGGCGTATTCAGCGTCGTGTGGAACGCGAGCAAGCAAGGCATCGCTTCCTTACCTTCATTATGTACGGAAACTTGCTGCTGCAAACCGAGCGCCGACAGCGTGTAGGTTAAGCGGATCGTAAATTCAAAAGGCAGAAACGCGTGCACGGAGTGCCCTTCTCTAACCTGCAAAGCAAGCGTTACTCGGCTCTCTGTCTCGTCACTGCTGAACTTTTCAACCTGCCAAGGAATGTAATGCACAAAGCCGTGCAGATGATTGCCTGTCTTCGCTTCATTCACCGGCAGCTGATACACCTTGCCGTTCCATGGAAACTTGCCGTCTTCATAGCGGTTCGGCGGGAAAAGCACCGGAATTCCGTGAACGACCGGACGCGCTTTAAACGCTTCCATTTCTTCCGCTCCTGGCTCTCTCAGAAAGTTGTATTGATTCTCTGTATCTCGAAATGCGATGAGATTCGCGCCTACTTCAGGCAGCACCGCCGCTTCGTAACGTCCTGCTTGCAGCCAAATCACGGGCTCACCGTGGAATGTACCTTGAAAAGCTTTCGTCGTCATCCTCTACGTTCTCCTCCTGAAATTCCAAATGAGAGCAAGACCCTGGACGGGCCATGCTCTCATTTTACTTTAGCCCATCGGCTTTCCCGAAGTCAATGGACATAAATTATGGCGATATTGATAAATGTGACATTTTATTTCGTATAAATGGCTTCGTTCCAACGCAGCTCGTTGCGGAATTGTTGAACCGACGTGTTTTTGTTGATAACGGCCACTTCAATCCCCGCGAGCTCGGCGAAATCGATCAACTGCTCGGTGCTGACCTGGTATGAAAATACAGTGTGGTGCGCGCCCCCACCGTAAATCCACGCTTCTGCAGAATCGCGCAGCGACGGCTGCGGCTTCCAGAGTACGCGGGCGACCGGCAGCTTCGGCATCGCCTGCACCGGCTGAACGGCGTCCACTTCGTTGATCAGCAACCGGAAACGGTGCCCCATGTCGATCAGCGAAGCGTTAAGCGCTGCGCCGGAAGCGCCGTCGAAAACGAGACGTGCAGGATCGGCTTTGCCGCCGATACCAAGCGGATGGACTTCCACCGTCGGACGAGTCGCCGCAATCGTCGGGCAAATCTCCAGCATGTGCGCACCCAGCACGAGCTCTTCGCCCGGCGCCATATGGTACGTATAATCTTCCATGAACGACGTACCTTTGTTGCCCGCCATCACTTTCATGACACGCGTCAGCGCCGCCGTCTTCCAGTCGCCTTCCCCGCCGAAGCCGTAGCCCTGCGCCATCAAACGCTGTACGGCAAGTCCCGGAAGCTGCTTCAGCCCGTGCAGGTCTTCGAAGGTCGTCGTGAACGCACCGAAACCGCCTTCCTGCAAAAAGCCTTTCAGCCCCAGCTCGATTCTCGCCTGCTCGCGAATTGCATCGCGAACTGGGCCATCTGCACGTCCCGCTTCTGCTATCGTGTACAGCTCGCTGTATTCCTGCATCAAACGATCGACTTCCGCTTCCGAGATGTCGTTCACGCGCTGCACGAGATCACCTACGCCGAAGCCGTTCACCGACCAGCCGAACTTGATCTGTGCCTCGACCTTATCGCCTTCCGTCACCGCTACATGGCGCATGTTGTCGCCAAAGCGCGCAACCTTCAAATTGCGGCTTTCCATGTAGCCCGCCGCCATGCGCATCCAACCGCCGATCCGTTCCAGCACAGCCGGGTCTTCCCAGTAGCCGACAACAACCTTGCGAGCCACACCCATCCGCGTGCCGATGAAACCGTATTCACGATCGCCGTGCGCCGCCTGATTCAAGTTCATGAAGTCCATGTCGATCGTATCCCATGGAATATCGCGATTGAACTGCGTGTGCAGGTGAAGCAGCGGTTTGCGGTACTCTGCGAGGCCTGCAATCCACATTTTGGCCGGAGAGAACGTATGCATCCACGTAATGACTCCTGCGCAGCTGTCGTCCGAAGTGGCATCGAGCAGCAGTCTGCGGATGCTGTCCGGCGTCGTCAGAACGTCTTTAAAGACAATTGGATACGGAATTGCCTCGGATTGCGCAATACCGGTTGTGATTTGCTTGGAGTGATCTTCAACCTGCAGCAGTGTCTCTGGTCCGTACAAGTGCTGAGAGCCGGTAACGAACCAAAACTGTTTATTTTCAAATGAATGCATAGGAATTGCCTCCTTTTAAAAGTTCGAACTCATATCCTCAGTATAGCACTTGTACGTACAAGTTGAAAAGTGGGCAGGCAAAAAAAGAGGAGCTACGCGAATCGTCGCGTAGACTCCCTTACAATCAGCTCTGGCTTATACAGCTTGCCTTGCTTGGGCTGATCTCCTTTGGGCTGCTCAATCATCGAGATGAGCAGCTCCGCCGCCTCCCGGCCAAGCTCCGCTTTTGGGTGCGAGAGCGTCGTCAGCTTCACTTCCGTCGCTGTCGCCAGCGATGAGTCGTCGAAACCGACCATAGACACGTCGGCAGGCACCTGCAAGCCCAGCGAGCGGACAGCTTCCAACAGATGAACGGCGAGTTCATCGTTATAGCAGACAAACGCCGTCGGACAAGCCTGCTCCCGCTTCAGCATGTCCATTGCGGCAGCGAACGGCTTTTGCCACTTCTGCTCGGTCGTGTAGTGCACGACATTCTCCGGCAGCAGCGGAATTTCGTACTGCTGGTGCGCGCGTACGAAGCCTTTTAATCGATTCATCCCCTGCAAGTCATCGATCTTGAAAAAGCCCGCAATCTGCCGATGCCCCAGCTCAATTAAGTGCCGCGCTGCCAGAAAGCCGCCTTCCTCGTCATCGATCATCATGACCGGGCATTGCAGGCCGGAGTACCGCTCGTTGATCATCAAATACGGAATCTCCTGATAATCAAGCGACAAATAATAGCTCAGGTTCGGGTTGCCCTCCGCGCTTTTCGTCGGTTCGATAATAAGCCCGCTCAGCGGCTCACTGAGCATCATCTCCAGACTCTCCCGCTCCCTCGCTTTGTCGTTGTCCGTCGAGGACAGCAGCAGCCTGTAGCCTCTCTCTCTCAGCGCAGCTTCCGCCCCTCGCACAATATTCGGGAAAATATAGTCCGAAATGTACGTGGTGATAATGCCGATCGTCTGTACATCCCTGCCCTTTTCCGCCTGCTGCGGCGTTGACACGAACGTCCCCTTGCCCTGCATGCGGTATAGCCAGCCGTCTTTTTCCAGCTCGCCGAACGTCTGCCGGACCGTTTGCCGGCTCATCATATACTGCTCGGCAATCTCATTCTCCGACGGCATCTGGTCGCCTGGCTTCAGTTTGCCGTTTTGCAGCCACGTCAAAATTTCCTGCTTCAGCTGTATGTATTTCGGTAATTGCTTTTCTGACATGCGGTTCCTCCAAGCCTTGATGGTGAACGTATTATACCATTCCTCCAACTTGTATGTACATATGAACGAGTTTAGAAAATTTTAAGAGATCGATTAGCTTGTGTTAAACTCTGCCTGTTAAGCTAGGGCTAATCTATGAACCAAGGAGCGAATCACAATGCCAACTCTCTCGATGAAGTCGAAAAAATGGCTGCTCAGCCTCCACATTCTATTTTCTGCTATTTTGCTCGGAACCAGTGTCGTCTTTCTTATTCTGAGTATTACAGCCGCTGCTTCCAATGACGCCGGACTGGTGCTTGCCTGCTATCGCAGCATGCACGTCCTTTCGGATACTTCCATCCGAGCCTCGACAATCGGCACCACAGTCACTGGCATTCTGCTTTCCGTCTGGACGCACTGGGGACTTTTCAAACACCGCTGGATTATCGCCAAAGAAGTGCTCACCCTGCTCGTCATCCTGATCGGCCCATTCGGCATGTACCTATGGACGTTACGCGGCATCGAACTTCTTCAGGATACAGGGATTGGCGGCGCGACGCAAGGCGCTTATGTGTCGAACAGCCTGATGTTCTTCGCAGGTATCGGTATACAGATTATCGCGTTGGTCGCGATGTTCCTGCTGTCGGTGTTCAAGCCGGGCGGGAAAAGGGGCCGAGCGTGAGGAGAGGACGGAAAAGACGGTGAGCGAGACAGCTTAGTTAAATCTGCTGTGCCGTGTGGCATGAGGATGCTTGTGCAGCTCTTGCCCGGCGGCAGGTGCTCTCGTCTAGCGTATCACTGTGTACGTTGTGTCATAGCCCTACCTACCCTAGTTGGTGATGGGGGGATTCTGTGGTAAGTGCATGTTACGGAAGCAGGATATCGGCAGAACGCTGATTCTGTGACATCTGCAAGTTTGCGGAAGCGGAATATCGGCAGAACGACGATTCTGTGGTATCTGCAAGTTTGCGGAAGCGGAATATCGGCAGAACGCTGATTCTGTGGTATCTGCAAGTTTCGGAAGTGGAATATCGACAGAACGCTGATTCTGTGGTATCTGCAAGTCGTTTGCGCCAATTCATACTTTTTACCCGGGTGGCTGAGCTATAGAGAATGAGTAAGAATGCCTCCAACTTCCACACAGTTTACGCTGACTGGCTAGTTCTTCCCATGTCCGCTCTGCTTTGCGGAACGATACGCCGCTATTTCAGTATATTTCACCGATTTTAGTGAGGAAGCGGAGCGAGGAAACCTTATTTGGCACTGAATCGGCCATTTCACTCAAAATCGAAGCAAATAGCGACCTCTCGCTCCCTTCGCTCACCCAAACTAGCCGAATCCGTGCAAATAGCAGCACGAGGTTCCGCTATTTTCTGCACACCGCCGCCTCATCCAATGCTCCAGTCCCCCACAGCGCTCTGGACGCTACAACAACCGGGAATGGGCTTTGTGCATCAGCCGAGAAAGTGGAGAGGACTTAAAAAAAGCGAGTCGCCCACAAGGCGACCCGCTCGATTTCATCTGCCGCAGCTTACTTCGCTGCCAAAGCCCCTCTCGCCGCTTCGATCAGTTGATCGAAAATCTCATCGTCCTCCAGCAGCTCCTCAACGGCTTCAATATCCTCTTCCTTACCGGACTCGTTCAAAAAATTCAGAGCATAGCTCCAGTCATTCTTCCCCTTTGGGTCTTGGAGCGTGATTTCGTACGGATGCTCGTGCCCTTTCACCGTAAACGCCACATGCCCAAGATAGCCGTCTTCTTTGCTATGTTCCATCGTTGCTTTCATAATATCCAGCATGAATTGTTGCCTCCTCGCGAGTTTGCAGCCACCGCCAAATGACATCGATGACTGCTTGTAAATTCGTTATTTCCTGCCATCTATAAGGAGCGCCGCTCCGAAAATAATCCGGATGCCCGCCGATCAGCGGCAGGGATATGCGATGAACCGGCGCATGCTTTGTTCGGTGCCAACCCAACGTAAACCATTTGCGCCAGCTTAATCCGCCCCAGGTGCCAAAACGCGGGATCACGTCGCGCCGCCTCGTCTCCGGATGCACGCCCTCGATATTCAGCACCACATCCTGCAGTGCCGCCGGGACCGCGCATCGCGGTGATCCGATCTGGATGACGCCGGCAATCGTGCGCCCCTCCCCCCGCAGCAACTGCGCCGATATCAAAGCCGCCACGGCACCGGCGCTGTGCCCAATGAGCAGGAGGCGTTCGTCTGCTGCAGCGTCCTGCCGAATCAGTCGCGCCATGTCGATGCCGCCAAACTTCGTTGGCCGCCTGTGCGTATGAAGCCACATGTCGCTCGCGATTTCGAAAAGCTGATTCCGCTTCGATCGATGCCAGTCGCCATACGGAAAATGGATGACGGCACGCGCGGAGATCCCCTCCTGCACCAATCGCGCAACCAGCTTATCCGCGAACTCGTCCAGAAAATTGGGCGCTGTCGCAAAGCCGGCCGTCACATAAACCGCCATCGCGGGCTTCTCTGTCTGATGGGTCATCGCTCGCTCAGCTTCCTTCCTTGCCGGCTACGTGCGCGGCTTCGCCCGATTCGTCGGCATTGCCGCCATCGGGTCGTCCGGCCAGTAATGTTTGGGGTAACGGCCTTTGAGGTCTTTTTTCACTTCGAAATAGGCATCCCGCCAAAAGCTTGCCAAATCCCTCGTCACCTGAACAGGCCGCTGCGCAGGCGACAGCAGGTGGATTGTGATCGGCACCCGCCCTTTCGCAATCCTCGGGGTATCCGTCAAACCGAACATTTCCTGCAGCCGCACGGACAACTTTGGCGACTCTAGGTCACTGTAGTCGACGGGGATGCGAGAACCGCTCGGCACGGTGATATGCGTAGGCGCCCATTCGTCAAGGGAGCGCCGCTGCTCCCATGTTAGCATTTCTTCTAATAGGCTTGTCAAGTTGATGCGTTCCAAGCCGCCTTTGGATTTCACGCCGTACAGATGCGGCCCTGCCCACGTCTCGAGCGTAGCCAGCAGAGACTCCTCGCGCATATCCGGCCAGTCCTCCACGAAGCGATGTAAAAAGAGGCATCGCTGCTGATACTGTCTGGCCTGCCGCGTCCACGGCAGGATATCCAGCGACTCCGCCCGAATGCCGCTCAACAGCGCCTCCAGCACACGCTCCGGGTCTGGATTCGCCAGCACCGTCTCTTTCAGCGTCAAAGCGCCGAACTGCCAACGCTCCCTGGCTTTGACCGCTCCGCCTGCCGCGTCCCACTGCATGAGCTTCTCCTTGCGGATGCGTCCCTCAAAAGCCGCATACAATGCCCCCTCTTCCAGCGGCGCCGCCAAATAAATGCGGCTGTCCACGCCGCTGTCCTCGAGCTCGGCCGCAACCAGATACCGCTCGTTCGAGAGCGATTGCAGCTCCGGCAGCTCAGCGCCGCGCCCGCCGCTGAGCAAAAAACGCCCCGTCGATCGCCGCTGTGCGACGCGGTCGGGGTACGCGAAGGCGAGCAGCAAGCCGCTCGCCGCCGGGTCCGCGCCGCTCGGCTTCACGCCGAGCGACCGCATCAACTCGCCCGCTTCCGCCGCCATGCGGCGGCACACGCGGGCGTCGACACCCTCGCGCTGCTCGCCTGCGGCAGCGCGTCGGATCAGTTCGATGCGGCTGCGCACATCCGCATCCTTTGCTGCGGCGCGCAGGGCATCGCGCTCGCTCAGCATCACCGCGAGCTCGCACGCCAGCGCGCCGAGCTCGAGCGGAATGGCTTGCAGCACCATGTGCGCAAGCCGGGGGTGCAGGGGCAGCACAGCGAGGCGCCCCCCATGCGGCGTCAAGCCGCCGCTCTCGTTCAGCGCGCCGAGCTGAACGAGCAGATCCCGCGCCTGGAGGTACGCAGCCTCCGGCGGAGGGTCCAGCCAGACCAGCGCAGCAGGGTCAGGTTCGCCCCAGGCGGCGAGCTCCAGAGCCAGCGGAGCGAGATCCGCCTCGCGGATCTCGGGCACCGAGCTTGGCGGGAGCTGCCGGTGCTCGGGCTCGGTCCACAGGCGGTAGCACACGCCTGGACCGAGCCGGCCCGCCCGGCCTCTGCGCTGATCCGCAGAGGCGACCGACACCGGCACCGTCTCCAGACGGGTCATGCCGGTGCGGGGCGAGAAGCGCGGCACACGCATGAGCCCGCTGTCGATCACCACCGTGACGCCCTCCACGGTGAGGCTTGTCTCGGCGATGGAGGTCGCCAGCACGACCTTCCGGTGGCCTGGCGTGCGCACAGGCGCCAAAGCACGGTCCTGCGCCTCCTGCGGCAAATTCCCGTAGAGCGACGCAATCTCCACCTCCCGGCCAAGCTGAAGCGCAGCGAGGCCGCTCGCCGTACGATGGATCTCCGCCGTACCGGGAAGGAATACCAGCACGCTGCCCTCATGCGCCCTGAGCGCCTGCGCGACCGCCGCCACAACGGCCTTCTCAATCGGCCCTGTGATCGGCTTCGGCGCATAATGCGTCTCGACCGGATACGTGCGGCCTTCGCTTTCCAGAATCGGCGCGCCGTCCAGCAGCGCGGACACCGCCTCGGCTTCCATCGTCGCTGACATGATGAGCAGCCTTAGATCGTCGCGAAGCACCGTCTGAATTTGACGGCACAGCGCCAGTCCAAGATCGGCGTGCAGGCTGCGCTCATGGAATTCGTCAAAAATAACGATCCCGACGCCCTCCAACGCCGGATCGTTCTGCAGCATCCGGGTGAGGACGCCTTCCGTGATCACTTCAATCCGCGTGGCGGAGCTGACACGCGTATCCCCTTTGACCCGATAGCCGACGGTCTCGCCGACGGATTCCCCAAGCTGTTGTGCCATAAATCGCGCTGCCGCCCGAGCCGCCAACCTTCGCGGTTCCAGCATGATGATTTTGCGGCCCTGCAGCCATTCCGCCCGCAGCAGGGCCAGCGGCACGCGGGTCGTTTTCCCCGCGCCTGGTTGGGCCACGACTAGCGCGCACGCGCTTTGGTCGAGCGTTTCAAGCAGGGGCGTCAGGATCGCGTCAATCGGTAAAACCGGCACCGTGATCACCCCGCCTTTTAGTTAATACCATTAATGATTCATGTTGATAATTAAAAATCACAGTTTCTTCATTCCTTTTCCCTTGACTAGCCTGTTCCTTCTCTTTCCAATCGTGTATACTATTAAGAGGTTGTTCAGAAAGTCGTCTTTTGATCACGATGTAATCCATGAAGCGGACTCGACTTCGAATCTTGCGTTCACCTTCGAAGTGCGGTGCTCATGTAGGTTTTGCCTACACTCCGCTCCTCCTTCTTCAGCTTCTCGCAATCTTCTCGGTGCTGAAAACCCGACTTTTTGAACTCGCACTACAGTGTGAATCTGCCTATTTAAAGGAGAACTTTCTACATGAATGTACATGAAGCTATATCCCAACATTCAAAAAAGCAGCACCAGCACCTGGTCCGTTTTGCCGAGCTGGATGCCAAGCGTGAGCAGGCCATTGAAGCTGCAGTCGATCTGTGCAGACGCGGACTTCCTTTTTCCGTGGGCGCCATCAATCAGGTAACGGCTCAGATTATCGCACACGCCAAAGAAGGCATTTCTCCTCTTCGTTCCTATGTAACCGAGGAAATGGTCCGTAATTACGTGAAAAAAGGGTAAGGAGATACATAATTTATGGGCGTATTAACCTTTATTTCGATGCTGCTGATGGGTTCGGCTTTCAGCGCCGGCTTCCTGCTGTTGTTCAAGCGTAAAATTACGTTTGGCATTCTATGCATCGCGCTTTCTATCGTTTGCTACGTAGCCTATGTCTACATCGCAAATGCCTACTTTGTCTAGTGTGACCCGCAGGAAGAACCGTTCAGTCTGGCTGAACCGGTTCTTTTTTCGTATCCGCCCAGGGCGTGTCTGAAAACCCGCTCAGGGGCATCTTTCACCACCTTTTCGCCCCCTGCTGCGTCACTTTCGCTTGACGTACCCCCGGTACGCCTTCACAAAAGTTCCTTGCATGGAACGAAAATTCGGCAAAATCTGCGGCCCTCTGAGCATTCAGACTCGCCCTAAAGCCATCCTTGCCTCGCCATCTCCCCAAAAAGAAGCTCATAATACGCAGGCGGATGCGGAACTAAATTTTCCCGCGTCACCGTCATATTGGCTTCCTGGTACTCGCCAGCGTCGCCGATTTGGATCCCCGTCCCCGGAATTTCCGTCAATTCCCCCTGAACCAACCTGGCGAACGCCTGCAAATCCACCGCAAACAACCCGTTGACTTCCTCAACCTGTAAAATGAAATCCCTAATGTCCTTGCTTACCTCATAGAGAAATACATGGCAGAACTCACGATCAATCAGCGTGGGCGAAATGACATCCTCTTCCGCAAACATACCGCAAGGGATTAAATCCTCAAAACGAGCCGTCAGGCCCAGTTCCTCCTCCAACTCCCGTACTCCCGCTTCCACGGTTTCTCCAGCCGCCAAATGACCGGCACTAGAGATGTCCAGCAAGTCGGGAAAAAGGTCTTTATTCGGTGCGCGCAGCTGCAAATAAAGCTGAGGCGTCTCCATCGACCTATTGACGACCCAGCATTGGAACGTCTGGTGCCATAAACCCTTAGCATGCACCTCCGAACGTGGCGCAACGCCGAGCCATTTCCGATTTTCATCGTAAATATCGAATTGTTCTTCTGATTTTGCCTGCATCATGCTAATTCTCCTCAACCTCGCTCGCTATCTTCTTGCCCGTTTGGACACTTTCAATGCGTACAAATCCTCTTCCAGCACCGCCATACGGTCACTCACCGTTCGGCACGCATCTTCAATCGCTTGATTATAGATCGGTTCCTTCAACTGATTTATCATGTAATCCACTAATTGTTCAGTGGCCAATTGCCCCAACGTGACGCCATGCTCCAGCTCCAAATGCGCCTGCAAGTCGTCAATCAGCGTCTGTTTTTCTTCTTTTGGCAGTTTAATCGGTTTCATAAGTTCCTCCTGTCCCAATTATTATAGCGGATTTTGGCACGCGGAACTATCTTCCAACAGCTCCCCCGCGCGATATGCGGCAATTTCCTTTTAAAGGGAATAAAAATGAACCCACCTGTACACGTTAAAAGTGTTTCACTACACAACAACAACCCATGAGAGAAAAGGACGTGCCACAATGGAAAACAACAAACACGCAGGCAATTATACCGGAACTACGAATACGAACGCTGAGAATCAAGACATGGCCTTCGTTAACGACACATTGGAAAATGCGCCAAACACGACGCCTGTCAATATCGCCAAAGACGATATCAGCGAGAATAACGAAGAAAAGCAGCTGAATCAAAAGTAGGCAGCACCTCGGCTGCACTTGGCATCTCCTCCCGGTTGCGCTACTATTAAGGTTGGATTTGGGACACGGGAGGAGAAATAATTATGGAACACGTCATTGTCATCGGTGCCGGCCCTTGCGGCTTATCCGCAGCCGTTGCCTTGCAGCGGGAAGGGCTTTCGCCATTACTCATAGAAAAAAACTGCATCGTCCATTCCATTTACTTGTATCCGACGTATTTGCAGTTTTTCAGTACGCCGGAGCTGCTTGAAATTGGCGGATATTCATTCACAACGCCGCACGAGAAGCCATACCGCCAGGAAGCGCTTGTCTACTATCGGGAAGTCGCTCGCCGGGAGCAGCTGCGCATTCACAGCTATGAGGAAGCGGTGCGGATCGAACGCATCGGAGACTATTTTAAAGTCCATACCGTCAACCAGTTTGGCCGAAAAACTGAATATGACACGCGCAAAGTCGTCGTAGCAACCGGGTATTTTGATCATCCGAACCTGATCGGGATTCCTGGCGAGGATTTACCGAAAACGACACACTACTACAAGGAAGCCCACCCTTACGCCGGGGCAAAAGTTGCCATCATCGGAGGCAACAATTCCGCAGTCGATGCGGCGATGGACCTTCTTCGCGTAGGCGCCGACGTGACGGTCATCTATCGCGGGAGCGGCTTTTCCGCCAGTATCAAGCCGTGGGTCAGACCCTTATTTGAAAGTATGGTTAATAAAGGCCGTATCCAGATGTGGTTTAATTCTCAGGTTGGGGAGATTCGCGAACACGATATCGTTGTTCGTAAAGATGATGAACACGTCACCTTGGCGAACGACTTTGTGCTTGCGCTGACCGGCTTCCGACCGGATCGGCAGCTGCTCACAGACATCGGCGTCGATTTCCACCCGGAAACGAACGCGCCGATCGTGAATCCCGAGTCGATGGAGACGAACATCCCGGGCCTGTACGTAGCAGGTGTCGTAGCAGCATCGAAGTATGATGCGAACGAAATTTTTATTGAGTCCGGGCGCTTGCACGGGCTTGGCATTACAAAGCACATTGTGGATGGCATGCAGCACAAATAACGGATAAGAAGCGGGCCGTGGGCTCGCTTTTTTCTTTCCAACTCTATGAAAATATTTTCCAAATATCTGCTTTCACCCCTTCCATTACGAACATTTGTTTGTTATAATAGAAAAAAGAACAAATGTTCTATATCGCAGAGGAGGTTGTTATCACGATGAACACTACTCACAATTTTCGTTTTATTGAGCGGGATTATTGGTATCAGAAGGCATTGTGTGAAACTGACCACCTGCTGCCTGGACAAATCGATGACATGCTGGATGAAGCTTCCATGCATTACGCTGACTATACATTCAAGTTTTACGACGACGGTTCCGTCACTATTATTGATAACGATACGAACAATCTGATCAAGCCCCGCGAGCTTACCGGAGCAGTATACGACTTCTATGTGCGTAAACGGATTTACTTGATTAAGCAGAATTTGATTGAGAAGCAACTGCAGTATGCCTGATGGCGCTGCTGCCCATTTGATGAACCCTTATGTTTAGAAGTTTATTTTAAATAGACAGGAGCCACGTCCATTGTCTGAACAAAAACAGTTCCCTCAAGTCAGCATTGAACCTTGGTCCCCTGCAGGTCTGAATTTGCTCCATCTTCTCAATGCGCCCGACATGATGGAGCATCTCGGTGGCCCAGAAACGGAAGATCAGCTTGTCTCACGGCACGAGCGTTATTTGACCCTTACTGAACGCAGGGCCGGCTGCATGTTCAGCGTTGTATCGCTGCCAGACGGCCAGGTCGTCGGCAGTGTAGGCTACTGGAACAGCAAATGGCAGGAGGAGGACATCTACGAGATGGGCTGGGGCATCCTGCCTGCGTTTCAAGGAAAAGGCTTTGCGACTGCAGCGGTTCGGGAAGCTATTGCGCTCGCCAAAGCGGCTACAGACGATGGTGCCGATTCCGATGCCAGCAAGCAGATCAAGTTTATTCATGCCTTTCCGAGCATCGATAACCCAGCTTCCAATGCCGTTTGCCGGAAGCTCGGCTTCACGCTGATGCATCCGTGCTCGTTCGAGTATCCGCCAGGTCACTTCATGCAGTGCAACAATTGGCGGTTGGGCATTTAGTATAGTCCGACTAGACAAACTAGAACTAAGAGGCGATACCTCCCATTGAGGGGAAGAACTCGTCTCTTTTTTTGTCGCATGAACAAATAACGGCAAGCATCGAGACATTTTTCCTTCGATGCTTGCCGTTATTCCTTGTTTTCTCCAATCCGGTCAATCTGCCCGCTCTACGTCTGCTCGTCGCTTTGAACCCACATGTCGCCAGCCCACGTACGAATATGATACCAATGTTGATGATTGGGTGCGATCCATCTTTCAAAGGCCGTAACGGTTTGCGGCGTTAGGATGCCGAACGTCGGGAACGACATTGTTGGAAACAGATGAAGCACCGTTTCTTTGCTGAGCGTGACTTTCTGTTCAAACGGCTCTGCGCCAACTGGCTGCGCATAGTCCGGATTGATCCAGAAGGTGCTGTCATCTTTCGTACGCACATGGTAAACGCCATTTTGCGTTTTTTCAAAAGCAACAACGTGCTGCGGTGGAATGAACTGGGCATCCGAAGGACGCTGCAAGCGGTTCGCTGTATCGTAGTCCTCCATGTACAACGTCTCTGTCGGCAGATCCATAGCTTGATTCAAGACTTCCATGTCCGTCAGCATATGAGGATTGGACACAAGCCACATATCTCCCAGCCAAGTAGTTTCGATTCGATAAGAGTTCGTCAAATAGGAGGCAGGCGATTCGAAAATGGCATTGGCATGGACCGTTTGCGGGGTAAGCGCAGCATCGGTCGTTGCCGATAAAGCCGGCTGGCTATACAGTGACGCCGACCACAGCAAGGCAATATTGGTGTCGATTGGCTTGACGACGCCGATTTTCTCGTAGTCTAGGTGCATCCAAAGATCACCTGCCCACGTGGTTTTGATCTGAATCCATACTTTCTCACCGCGCCCTTTAGCGTACCATTCTTGCTCCGCCTCGACCGTTACCACATCTTGAGGTGTCAGCGCCGCAATCGGACGGAATGAATCATCAGGCTCGGCGTAAAGATCTGTCCGCTCGAATAATGTGATAACGGGCGGAATCGCAGGCGGCTCAAACTTTCGGATATTGGGACTAGGGGCAGCGGCATGGACCGGCACATTGACAATCGCATTGACTAACATCCCCACAAGTACAAGGCCATATAGGGGCTTACGTCGTTTCATCTTCAATGAACTCATTACCTCCTTAGCAGATCGCTTTCAAAGTTAGACGCAGTTACGCCTCCCAATGTTCAAAAACCACCGAAACGGCATTCACTCCCGTTTCGATGGCCCCTGCTCAATTCGCTTTAAAACATCCCTGCATATGATCATTCACCATACCTACGCCCTGCATATACGCATAGCAAATCGTCGATCCGACGAATTTGAAGCCGCGCTTCTTCAGGTCCTTGCTCATCGCATCCGACACGTCGGTGCTCGCTGGCAGCCGCTGACCGTGCTCGTAGTGGTTCACAAGCGGCTTGCCGCCAACGAAGTGCCAAATATAGGCGTCAAACGTGCCAAACTCTTCCTTCACCTGCAGAAACGCCTTCGCGTTCTGCACGGCCGCGGCAATTTTGAGCCGGTTGCGAACGATGCCCGGATTTTGCATCAGATCCTGCATTTTCGCATCGTCGTACTGTGCGACCACTTCGGGGTCCCATCCATCAAACGCTTCGCGGTAGCTCTCGCGCTTCTTGAGAATCGTGTACCAGCTCAAGCCTGCTTGCGCGCCCTCCAGATTGAGCATCTCGAACAGTTTGCGGTCGTCATGTACGGGTACGCCCCATTCATGATCGTGATAGTGTATATATAGCGGATCTTCATTTACCCAACTGCAACGATGCATGTTCGTCTTCACCTCACTGATAATAGAACAAATGTTCTATGCCAATTATAAAACAAAGACTAACCGGTTGTCCAGCTAGTCTTTGTCAGGCTCGCTCAATCCATAGAACCGCTCCGTATTCCCACGCACAATCGCCGCCGTCTCCCCCATAGAAAGTCCCTTTAACAAAGCGATCTGCTCAATAACAGCATGAACCATGCGCGGATGCGTTTCCTGTCCCTCAAATGGCCCCTCGAACGGCCAAGGCCCGTCAGTTTCCACCATGATGTGCGTCAATGGATATTCACGAACAAGTGTTCGAACCCCTTCTTCATACCACACATCCGGTGTGATTGAAATGAAATATCCCGCCTCGATCATACGCTGTACCGTACTCGCCGGCCCTTTAAACCAATGGAAGTGAGCCTTCTTCACGCCATGCTGTTGAAGCAAGTCGATCACAACATCGGCATCCTCGTACACGGCATGGAGCACGACAGGCTTATTAAGTTCCGCAGCCAGCGCTATAAACTGCTCCAGCATCTCCACATACGGCTCCACCTCAAAATGACGCCCCTCCGCTTCCACTTCCGTGCGCGTATAATAAGGCAGCCCGACTTCGCCGATCGCAACCATTTCATCCTTCCGCTCCCGAATCCATGCCAGCAGCTCAGCAAGTTCTTCAGCCGAAGGCAGCGCCTGCTCGGGATGATAGCCATACGCCGCCCACACGCGATCCGGGAATGACTTCCTCAGACGCTGCGTCGCTTGGCAGGACACCAAATGGCGCGACACCGCCACGAGCCCTAACACCCTGTCGCTAGCCAGCTCCTCGCACATTTGCCGAGCCCGCTCCTCCGGGTACATATCCAAGTGGATATGCGCATCGATCGCGTCAAACATAAGCTCTCTCCCCTCTCAACAAACGCCGAATATTCTGCCTTTGCTCAATAAATACCGGCTCCAGCATCACTGCTTCCGTCCTCGGCCTAACGAATGGCACACGAATCTCCTCCAGCACGGTCGACGGCTTGCCCGAAAGCACATAAATGCGATCCGACAAGAAGAGCGCTTCCTCAATGCTGTGCGTAATAAATAAAATCGAGCGCTTATTCTGCTCCCATATATTGAGCAGCCACGCCTGCATCTCGAGCCTCGTCAGCGCGTCCAACGCCCCGAACGGCTCGTCCAGGCACATAAGCTCCTGAGGACTTAGCAAAGCTCTCAGAAAAGCCACACGCTGCTGCATGCCGCCTGACAAGACATGCGGATACTCCCGCTCATAGCCGCCCAATCCGACCTTCGGCAGCCATTCACGCGCTTTCTCCAGCGCACTACTCCGGCCTTCCCCCGCCACTTCCATGCCCAACGCGACATTGGCTTCAATCGAGCGCCACGGAAACAGTGCAGGCACTTGCGGCATGTAAGAGATCAAGCCTTTCTCACCAGTGATTTGCTTGCCGTCCAGCCATACTTCCCCGGCTGTCGGCTTGATCAACCCGCCGATAATATGAAACAGCGTGCTCTTCCCGCTCCCCGAAGGGCCGATGAGCGACACGAACTCCCCTTCACCGACGGTGAGGGAAATATCGCCGAGCACGGGCTGGAGCTGCTTTTTGACCGGAAAGCTGTGTCGGATTTCTTTCAATTCCAAATTCGCCATCGCACTAGCCTCCTTAAGATGACCGCTTCGTCTGCCAGCGAATGACCAGTTTCTCAAGCCCGGCAATGCACCAGAAAAAGAGCAAGCTCAAGATCACAATAATGCCGATCGCCACGAACTCGCGGTCCGCCCGAAACGCAGATTTTTGCAAAATCATATAATACCCCAGCCCGCCGTTCCCGCCGAGCCACTCCGCAATCACCGCACCCATGACGCTGTACGTGGCGGAGATCTTTAACCCCGTAAATAAAAATGGCAGCGCATGCGGCAGCTCAAGTTTGTAAAAAATTTGACGCGCACTCGCGCCGATCATGTGCATGTAGCTGAGCATACTTCGATCCGTCTGCGTCAAGCCATCGAGCGTCGACATCGTCACAGGAAAAAAGCAAACAAGTGAAATAAGGACAAGCTTCGGCATTAGGCCGAAACCGAACAATATGATTAATAAAGGCCCGATCGCAATGACAGGGACGTTCTGCGAAAGAATGAGCAGCGGATAAAAGCCTGCCTTCACGAACGGCATCCGGTGCAGCACGCACGCGACCAGCAAGCCGATCGCGCTGCCAACACCAAAACCGAGCAGCATCAGCTTGAGCGTCGCCCATGTGTGCATCCACACGCGCGGCATCTCCGTCGTGCCGTCGCGCAGTATTTTCAGCGGGCTGGGAAGCAGCCACGACGCTGTACCGCCCCAAGTGACGGCCAGCTGCCAAACGAGCAGAAGCAGGATAACCACCACAAGGGGCGGCCATCCTGCTCGAAACCAGCGCGATTTGCGCATTACCGATATTTCTCCGTCAGCTTGTCCATCGACGCGCCGGACGGATTGAAGTAAATTTTCACTTGGGAAATGACGTTTGGACTGCCCATGTCGATCATCGCTGCGTTCATATCTTGGATGATTTGCAGCAGATGCGGAAGGTCCCCTTCCATCGTCGTTTCCAGTGGAGATACGAAATATTTGACGCCCGATGCCGCAATCACTTCAATTGCGCGATCCACATAAGGGATGACGTCCTCGTTATTCACCGTTTTAGGCAAAATTTGAATACTTACAAGCGCGTTTGCCATGCTCCTGCCGCCTCCCTCAGATTATTTCGTGCCTGCCGCCGGCAGGAAGTCGTTCGTAAAAGCTGCGTCGACGTCCAACTTCTTCTCCAGCAGCTTATGATCCAGCATCCAGTTCGCGTAGTTCTCCCAGACGCTGCGCTTTTGCTCGCCCCAACGCGGCGCGTCGTCCTGATAGCGGGTTGCGAGCCATTTTTGGGACGCTGTTACCAGCTTCGGATCCAGATCAGGCACAGCTTTAATCAAAACATTCGCCGCGTCCTCCGGCTTCGCAATCGCGAATTGGTACCCTTTCGCCGCAGCGGCAACAAAAGCCTTCACGACATCCGGCTTGGTTTTGATCATGTTTTCATTCGTAGCCAGCACCGGCGTATAATAATCCAGTTTATCCGAGTATTTGTTCAAATAAATCATGTTCATCGGCTCGCCGCGCAGCTCAGCGTCAATGCCTGTCCACGCATAGTAGATCCAGGCAAAATCAATATCCCGCTTCACTGCCGTAAAATAATCCGCCTCGCCGATATTGACCATCTTCACCTTGCTCGCATCCGCTTTCTCGGATTGCATCAACGATTCGATCATTGCGCTCTCGGACGGCGCTCCCCAACCGCCGTAGGTTTTGCCTTCAAAATCCTTCGGCGTCTTAATATTCTTCGCAACCGGCGATGCAAAACCGGACGTATTATGCTGAATGACCGCCGCAATGGAAACAAGCGGCACGCCTTGAATGCGGCCTTGTGTAATGCTCTCCTGATATGATACGCCAAATTCCGCCGCGCCGGAGGCGACCATCGCATCAGCCCCGCTCTCCCCTGGGGAAATAATTTGCACGTTTAAGCCCTCTTGCTCAAAGAAGCCTTGATCCTTCGCGACATAGAGGCCTGTATGATTCGTATTCGGCGTCCAGTCCAGCACGACCTTCACATCTGTCAGCGGCTTCGCGCTTCCCGCAGGCTTCGCCTCATCCGCCGGCGCTTTCCCGCAGCCCGCCATCAGCACCGTCAAGCCAACCAGCATCGCCGGTGCAATTTTCGTCCATTTCATGTTGTTTCCCCTCTCCGCTCTCTCGTTGTACCAAAAGAAAAAAGCCCCCGGAATCCGGGAGCGCCATCTGTAGAAAATGTAAGTTGACAAGCTGATTCAACCGCGGACAGCGGCCGAAGAACCTGCATGTAGTTATATTTCTCTACGCTGGCATTACCCAGATCAGATAAACGGTAAGTGACATAACGGTCACAATCTCAGCCTGACTTCACAAGCTCCCGTGTCGTTCTTATTGGTCAATCCTTACCATACCGCAAATTTCGACAAAAGGCAAATGTTCCTTATTTGGTGATCCATTCCTTTAGCTTCACGCCGAGCCGTCTGGCATCCTCATAGCCCAGTTCGAACAACGCTTGCAGCTTCTTCGGATCCTTCTCCATCCGGCCGACGGTCACTTTCTGCGAAGGACGAATAATCAGCGCGCTGCCGTCCGCTTCCATCGTGTCGATCATTTGCAGCGTATTGTTGTAAATTTCACTCCGGTTGACCAACACATTCACTAATCCCTTATACCGCGGATAAAAAGATCGTGCCAGCCACCCCTGCTTGAATGGCCGTTTCCGATACCCAAACTCCTTGGTCAATACAATTAAATGCTTCTTATTGCCGTCTGCCAAGGATTTTTGCACTGGGATCGGATCGACCAACCCGCCGTCAAACAGCGTCCTGCCTTTATACTGCATCGGCGTCGCCACGAATGGCAGTGAGCTGGAAGCTTGTATGATCGGAATTGTCTGCTCCATAAGCTCGTGTTTCGTAAAATAAATCGGTTCCCCCGTATGCGCGTCCGTCGTACCGATCGCAAATTGCTGCTCAGACTTGTAAAAGGTCTCATAGTCAAATGGGACCAGTTGATTCGGAATGACGTTAAATATAAAGTCCATGCCAAAAATGCTTTTATGTCGAATCAGGTTCCGATAGCTTAAATAGCGATGGTCGGCAATGTAATCGAGCGTCACCTTCTTGTTTCTGCCGAGCTGCCTCGAAATGTACGAAATGGCATTGCAAGCCCCCGCCGATACGCCAACAACGTAAGGAAAATATAAATCTTGTTCCATCAAGTATTCTAAGACTCCCGCAGTGTATACCCCGCGCATACCTCCGCCTTCCAGTACGAGTCCTATTCCTTCCATGGGAGGCACCCTCTTTCTAACTGTCTAACTGCACCACTGTCTAGCATACAGGAAATGTAAATCAAAATAAACGTGTCTTTCCCTTCGAAAATGGGACAAACACGCAGATTTTCTCTATTTTTCGCGATAAGATTGCGGGAAAAAGGCAGTTTAGGCGCGTTTTTGCGGAAATTCAAGAAACTGTCCTCAACTAATTTACAGTTTTGGCGAAAATGAAAAAGAGGAAGCAAGAAACTGCCTTGCCTCCTCGGAGATTATGCCTCCCACACGCATTACGTGCTTGTTTTACTAATATTGTTGAGGCTTGGAGGCAGCTTGTCCGCCTTTTCCTTGGACAGCGTCTGTGCCTCTTCGGTGAAGTGCGCCTCGTTCTGCTGATTGTTCTTCTTATCCGCTTTGCTCAAGTGAATCACCTCCGTCATCTCCACCGTAGTATGAGAAGCCGGAAGCGTTCTTATGCCTGCCGATCCTTCATGACATCAATCAGGCATACATTTCTTTGATCTGCAAGAATTCATCCAGATGGTTCAGGAACAAGTCCACAATCTGCGGGTCAAAATGCTTCCCTCTCTCGGTGCGCAGCAGCTCCAGCACGCGGTCAAGCTCCCATGCCTTCTTATATACCCGATCGCTGCATAACGCGTCAAATACGTCCGCCAGTGCCGCTATACGGCCGTATAGATGGATGTCCTCGCCTTTCAGTCCCTGCGGATACCCAGTGCCATCGTAGCGCTCGTGATGCTGCCAGGCAATGATCGCCGCGGCGTACAGCACTTTTTTATTCGAATGCTTCAGCATTTCATAGCCGAGATTCGCATGCGTCTTCATGATCTCGAATTCCTCGGGGGTGAGCGCCGCCGGTTTGTTCAGAATCGCGTCCGGAATTCCGACCTTCCCAACATCGTGCATCGGCGTCGCGAGCCGGATCACCTCCGCTTCGCTTTCCGACAAGCCGTATTTCAGCGCCAGCAGGCGGGAATATTCCGCAACACGCTTCACGTGATGGCCGGTTTCCTTCGATCTTGTCTCGGTAATTTCCCCCATCGTATAGATGATTTCCTGCTGCGTGCTCTCGAGCTCTTCATTCAAATACAGATTTTCGAAAGCGACCGAAACATTCGCGGAGTAAATATCGATCAGATAGCGCTCCCACTCGCTGAGTTCCTGGAAGCCGTTCATATAGATGACATTTTCCATGCCCATTTTGCTTTGAAAATAGACCAAAAACCGGTCCGCGGAGAAACTGCTTCTCCGGAGCAGAAACGCCTGCTCAATTTCGCTGAGCACGTCAATCGGCACAACGTCGCGCGCACGCGCGTCCTGGGAAGCCGCATAATCGCCGCTCGCCGCGAGGATATAAATATCTTCAACGCCCTTGGTCACGGCGAACGAGCAGTGAAGCGCGTTTTTGTGCACGTTGACGATCGACGTCATCTGCGTCAAAACGCCGGAGGCGAATTTTTTCAAGGATTGCAATTCAAATAAAGAGGCGGATGATTTAATAATTTCCTCTAAGCCGACACGGCTTTTTTCAATCGTTTTAATATCGCGATACGATCTAAGGGCGGTGACGACCGTCGTGAACAGCTTTTGCGAGGTCAGCTCCGTTTTTTCTTTATAATCGTTAATGTCATACTCCATGATGACCGTGCGCTCGGGAGCCTGCCCCGGCTGACCGGTGCGGAGGATAATCCGAATCGCCTGATTCTTGAGTTCTTCGCGAATATATCTCACAATCTGCAGCCCGGCGTCCTCCACCTCCATCACGACATCCAGCAGCACCACGGCGATGTTCGGCTGCTCCTGGAGCAACTGTTTGGCCTCGCGCGCGGAATAGGCGCTCAGAAAGTCGAGCTTGCGGCCTGCAAATTCAAAATCATGCAAAACCATCCGGGTCACCTGATGTATTTGCTTTTCGTCATCGACAATCAAGAGCAGCCAAGGCTCCTGTTCGCCGTCGGATAAATCCAGCTCATCTCCAATTTCCTCATCTGCAAACAGAAGCTCATCCACGTCAGCTTGTCCGGCTTCATTCGTCATAACAAAGCTTCCTCCTCTTTGGGGATTGTGATCGAAAACAGACTGCCTTGCCCCCGTGTGCTGTAACAGTGAATCATGCCGTTCAGCGATTGCGTCACGACATTGTACACGATGTTCATCCCGAGTCCCGTACCTCCACTGCCGCGGCTGGTCGTAAAGAACGGATCAAAAATATGATCGAGCACCTCTTGCGTCATTCCTTTGCCGTCATCGGAGTATGCAATTTCAATGTGGGCGCCCAAATCGCGAACGCGCATGGTCAACGTCCCCTCTTCATTCGGCGCATACGCGTGATTTAAAGAATTCATGACCAGGTTCGTCATAATCTGTGAGATGGCGCCCGGATATGTATAGAGCTGAATCGCTTCGTCGCAAATGATGTCCATACGCAAATGCGTCTTCTTGAGCGCCGGTCTGAGGCTCGCGACGATGCCGTCCAAATAGTCTTTCAGCTCAATGGTCCGCTTAATCTCGACGCTCTGATCCACAGAAATCTGCTTGAAGCTGCGAATAAGCGCGGACGCGCGCTCGAGATTCGTCAGCACCATGGTATTCGTCTCATGGGTCACGGCAAGGAATTGCTCGAGATCCGACTTTTTCATTTTACCTTGTTGAAACATCTCCGTAAAATGCTTCGTGCGGTCATCCAAATACGTGATCGCGGTAACGCCGATGCCGATCGGCGTATTGATCTCGTGCGACACGCCGGCGACAAGGCCGCCAAGCGCACTCATTTTCTCAGACTGGACCAGTTGGTCCTTCGCCACTTCCAGCGTCGTCAGCGCTTGCTGGAGCTGTTGGTAGCGCTCGTCCAGATTCGCGACCATGCCGTTAAAAGCGTCCGCCACCTCCTCAATCTCCGGTGAAGAAGCCATCTGCAGCTTGGGCAGCTCCCCGCCTTGCTTCACGACATTGGCCGCTTCCCGCAGCTTACCGAGCGGACGAATCACAATACTTCGCAAGATTAACCATATTAATATAGATAAAATAATCGCAATGCTGATCCCGACAACCAGAATCAACTTCGTTCTTTTCTCGAGCAGCACTTGCTCTTCGGTAGCGTCGAAGAAAACTTCAACCGCCCCAACTACGCTCCCATCCTCCTGAAGCGGAGCCGTTAGACGCACCACAGGACGATCATGGGCTGCCATTGGCACCCGATCGACGATCGTATGATCCTGATAAGGGATCATCACATCTGCAGCTCTGAGCTGCTTCCCGATTTCGGTCCGATTGGACGCGGCGAGTATGAATCCTTCTTTGTTGTAAAGCTTCATATCCAGCACATGCGGGTTCTTGTATCGGATATAGTCAAAAATCTGCTGCACATCGGTAACCGAACGCGATTCCTCGTATCTTCCGTTAATTGCAATCGTCATGCCGCTGATCTGGCTCACGTAAGCTTCTTTAATCGATTGGTTCAGGCTATATGTATCGAAGATCATCATGGTCGAAATCATGCCGACGGAGACGGCCGTCATCAAGACGACGATGCGTTTCTGCAAACTCAGTCTTTTGCGTCGTATAGGCATTCCGTAAGACACCTACTTCACTTCAAATGTGACCGTTTGGCCGACGTCGTACGGCGTATGATCGTTATTATGAAGCGAGACCCTCGCTTCGTGCTTACCGGGACTTAAATGCTCGAGCACCTTCTCAGGCTCAGTTACGATGATTTTCTCACTTCCATCTACGGATAAGTGAATATGCCCCTCTCCTGTCACTCGCGCATGATCGTAATGCTCTTTGGATAGCTTGAGGTCAGTCTTTATATGAAGTGTCGCCGTGTCGCCGCTAACGGTCGCTGTAACGTCGAGAGTCGGCGTAAAGGTGCTGGCAGCTTGTGAGTTGGTTTTGGCTGATCCACAGCCCGCCAAAAGCGCTGTTACAGCAAGGATCAAACATATCCCTTTCATCTTCTTCATGTGTCATCCTCCAGAAAAGAAAATCTTTTGTCTATCATTGTCAGATAGCGTCATCCTCTTTAGCTTAAGAAGTAAAAGGCGGTTTGTCTACTGTTATTTTGGCAACAAGTGTCATATCCAGAGCGCCGTGCCGGAGTTGGTGTTTTATTCTCAATTTTCAGACAATTAATGTCGAAAAATCATGATACCGCTCACATCCTGCGCTTCCCCAGGAAATAATTTCATTTCCCGCTCGAAGCATGATTTCCCGGCTTTTCGCGCAAGGTAGGATAGTCGCAATTTCTATTTATCAGGAGGTATCGCCCCATGACAGACACCCGCCAACACCAACAGCCTTTACAGCACGCAATCGACGCAGCCGATAACGCGATTCTGCAGGCACAGGACGCCGAACATCAGCTCCAACGCGCTCTCCAACAAGCCGATCCGCAGCGCATTCAATCGGCGCAAGCCGCGCTTGCACAAGCAAAGATTAACGTTCAGCAGGCGCAGGAGCAGTTGAAATCGTTCCCTGCACACGAATTCGGCACACAAACGGCTCAGAACGCGCAGCAGCTCTCCCAAGCCGCACAGGATCTGACGGCCAGCGAAGCGAAATCCCATATGCCGAAGCAAATTCGGTAACGCCCGTTTCAATATTTCCCGGAAAAAGCGATCGAATTTCGATTCGCTTTTTTCTTTTGAGCGGACAGTGTGATACACTACGGGAATAGTCTTTTAGTATTTGGGGGAGGAACTTGCTCGCATGCTTGTCATTGGAATTGCCGGAGGCACCGGCTCCGGAAAAACAACCGTCGCCAAATCGATTATGTCCAAGCTCGGTCCGGCGAACGTCACACTTATTTCTCAGGATAATTATTATCTTCATCATAGCGGTCTTTCCTTTGAAGAACGGGAACGCATCAATTATGACCACCCGAACGCCTTCGAAAACAGCCTGCTGCTGGCACACCTCAAGGAACTGAGCGGCGGCCGCGCCGTCCAGATCCCGGTGTACGATTTCTCCCAGCATGCGCGCGCACAAGAAACAATTCGCGTTGATGTGAAACCGATCGTGCTGATTGAAGGCATACACGTCCTGACGGATGAGGAGCTGCGCAGTGCGCTCGACATTAAAGTGTTCGTCGATACCGACCCCGACGTGCGCATTCTTCGCCGTCTGTCCCGCGACATCAACGAGCGCGGCCGGACGCTGCAATCGGTGTTCGATCAGTATTTGACAACCGTGAAACCGATGCACGATGCGTTCATCGAGCCGTCCAAGAAATACGCCGACATCATTATCCCCGAAGGCGGCGAGAATCAGATCGGCATCTCGATGCTGACTGTGCTGACGGAACGCTATTTGACAGATCAGGCGGCTCGCGGCGAGATCGGATAAACGGCAGTCAAGCAAAAAAGACACCTTACCAGCCCGATAAGCTGGCTGAGGTGTCTTTTTTTAACTTCTCTGCGTCTCCCCAAGCTCGATTACTTCCCACCGGCCTTCATAGGCCTGCAATTGCGGGTTCAAAGGAACCTGAAATTGCCGCAAGATGACGAGCCGCGCCTTCCTGATCCATTCCTTGAACGACGGATAGGTCACGAACTGGTTGGCGTAGCGGTCGCTCATGCACATGAAGTGAGGATCCGGCGATTTATCCGTCAAAAAAGTCAGTGACGTATCCAGCGGGGTGTACTTCTTCCGCTTGCCCTCCCACTGATCGACCTCGACGCGGAGCGTGGTGTCCACTTCGTTCAGCAAAGCTTGAAGCTGTTTCACGCGCGCGTGGTATGGCATCTCCGAACGGATGTCCATACGGCGAAGCGTTTCCTCGTGCTGCGGATAGAAGATTAACCGCGTAAAGGATTTATTTTCCGCCCAGGCAATGAGTGCACGCACGTCCTCTTCTGTCCAATCCTCAAACGTTTCGAACACAAGGACCGTCCCCTTGCGCTTCTCTTCCGGCGGCTCATAACCGAATGGCACCTGGATCTGCTGTCTGGCCATACCTCTCCTCCTCGTTACCTCGTGTTGGCTTAGCCTTTCTTCCTTTAGTATACCCTGCAGCTGCGCGTTGTCACGAGTAAAGTTGGCAATTGACCTCATGTCAATAATGTGACTCCTATTTGGCTTGCCCTGCCAACTGCGCTATAATAAAGCGTAAGTTATTTTCCTGAAGGAGACCAATACCAATGAGAGATCCACGATTACAGACTTTTGCACGCAACATCATCCGTTACTCCGTGAGCCTTCAACCTGGTGAAAACATATTGATTGAAATGATCGGCGTCAAAGATCCAGAACTGGCGAAATGCTTGATCGAGGAAGTATACGCGGTAGGCGGGAATCCTTTTATCGAGCTGCGCGATCCTATGATCACAAGAAGCTTGCAAATGGGCGGAAAAGAAGAGCAATTGACCACCTGGTCCAAGTTCGAGCTGGAGCGGATGAAGCAGATGGACGCTTATGTGGCTGTCCGCAGCGGTGATAACATCACCGAGTCCTCCGACGTTCCGGACGAGAAGATGAAGATGTTCCTCAAGCATTACCAACGTCCGATCTTCGACGAGCGAATCAACAACACGAAGTGGGTCGTCATGCGCTACCCGAACCCGTCCATGGCCCAGCTCGCCGGCAAAAGCACGGAAGCGTTCGAGGACTTCTACTTCAACGTCTGCAACCTCGACTATAGCAAAATGGCGAAAGCGATGGAGTCACTGGTCGATCTCATGAACCGCACAGACCGCGTTCGACTCGTCGCGAAAGGCACCGACCTGTCGTTCTCGATCAAAGGCATCGGCGCTGTACCTTGCTCCGGCCTGCGCAACTTGCCGGACGGCGAAGTGTACACGGCTCCGGTCAAGGACTCCGTTAACGGGGTTATCAGCTATAACACGCCGACCATTTATGCAGGCACCTCCTTCGAGAATATTGTGCTCACATTCGAAAATGGACGCATTGTTGAAGCGACCAGCAACGATACGAAGAAGTTGAACGAGATTCTGGATACGGATGAAGGCGCGCGCTACATCGGCGAGTTCGCGATCGGCGTGAATCCATACATCCAGCACCCGATGAAAGATATTTTATTTGATGAGAAAATCGACGGCAGCATTCACTTCACCCCAGGGCAAGCTTATGAAGAAGCGGACAACACGAACCGTTCCTCCGTGCACTGGGACATGGTGCTCATTCAGCGGCCGGAATACGGCGGCGGGGAGATCTATTTCGACGATGTGTTGATTCGCAAAGACGGTCGCTTCGTCATTCCTGAACTGGAGCAGCTGAATCCGGAGAACTTGAAATAATTCATGATCTTAAAAAGCAACGGCATCTGCCAGGGACTCCCTGACGGTGCCGTTGCTTTTTATTAGCCGAGCCAATGAAAAACCACATGCTCGGGGGATTCGTCGTGCTTGGGCAGCGCAGCGGGCTGCAGCGCGTCCGGCGGGCTCGCTAGCTCCGCTTGCAGGCTGGGCCAGCCGGCTGCCTGGATATGCACCGCCGTTCCTTTCGGCACAAACGGGTACAACTGCGCGATGTCCGCGTTCGAAAGCCGCACACAGCCAAGCGAAGCGTTTCCTCCGATCGAGCTGTCATCGTAGGTGCCGTGCAAAGCGATCGCGCCGAGTCCCAGCCCGGCTTCGCCGTAGCTGGCCGCGGTTTTCCCGTGCGGCTGAAGAACCCGGTCCGTCACGATGAAGTCGCCGACCGGCGTGCTGTCCTGCTGTCCGAGTCCAATCGGCTTGTCCCAGAGGAGCTGATTGCCGGCCAACAGCTTCAACTGATGCTCAGCCTTATTGATTTCAATATGGATAGGCGCATAGGGCACTGCCTTAGCTCCTGCAGTATTCGCGTAAAACAGCTCCTCAGGGGTCTGCGCCTGCGGGTTATAGACCCATCCCCCTGCTCCCGTATAGGCCTTTGCAACGACGTTAGAACCGCTGCTCGCCTCCTTCGGGATATAGCTCAGGTAATTGCTGGGGTAATCCTGCAGCAGCATATCCAGGCTCTCTGGCGCCTGACCTTTGTCTCCGCGGTAAGCCATGAGCGCCGTACGAACTAAATTAGCACCAATCGCGGTTAGCGGTTGGTGCTCTTTCCAGGCTGCGTTCAGAAAGCGAATCTGAACGGCGTCGTCCGTCTCCGGCTGATACCTGGCGACGACGATCGCTTGCTTGATCAGATCCTCATTGGTCAGGCGCATCGTTTTCCCCAGGCTGGTACTGTCCTGCGTCACGACACCGTAGAGCAGGATACTCGTCTTCGGCATATCCTTCGCTAGCTGGACGGCCTGCTTATGCAGAGCCTTTTCCAGATCGGCTTGCGACGTCATCTCGGAGACGTACAGCACGAAAGGCGCATCGACCGTTTCATATGTCACCTCGCGGCCTACGCCCCATGCCTTCATTTTGGACACCGACGAATGCATCGCGCCCCCACCTAGTGCAAGAACCAGCAGCAAGAGCATGTTGATGACAGCCAACACAATCAGCAGCTTCTTCATAAAAGGCGGAAGCAACGGCTTCCTTACCGCACCCACTGCGCTTAAATTAGCCGTATGAGCAGCCTGCTGCTGATTCATCTGATGCAGCGCCCGGTTGGCTGCGGAATAGAACGGAGACGGGTACGTTTTGAGCACTTCCTTGTAATGGAAAAACGCCCGTTTCCAGTTCCCTTTTAGCTGGAATTTCTGCCCTAGGTTATAATGCGCCTCCGGCGAGCTTGCGTCCAGATACCGAATCACCTTCTCGTAATAAAGCGGATCGGACTGCGAGATGTACAGATTTTTGTGCAAATGAATCAGATGGTCGTCAAGTTGGTTGCGAAATCGCTCTTTTCGGCGGATCATACGGCTCCTCTCCGTTCAAGATAGATTAGCTTGTCCCTCTCTGTTGCTTGATACATTTAGTATCTCTGATACATAATGTATCATGCGAACGATAGAATGACAACCCTTTCTTGAGGATTCGCCTGATCACAAACAAAAACGCCCCTGTCTTCGCGACAAGGGCGCCATACTATGCGATTAATGTGCAACTTGATTGTACGTCATAATCCAGATGGAGCCGCCGACAACCGTAATCAGAATGACAAGCCCCAGTAAGAGCGCCATGACGTTCCATCTCGAGTTCTCGCCTTCCCGGATATGCATGAAGAAGAACAATTGAACGACGAACTGCAGGATCGCCATGATGAGAATCAGCACGAGTGTGCCGGTTTTGCCCATCATGTGGTTCATCACAACGACAAGTGGAATGATCGTCAAAATAATCGACAGCACGAAGCCGATCGTGTACGACTTCAGAGAGCCGTGCGATTCATGTTTATTATGAACGTTCGAATGCGATTGACTCATCTTACATCACCCCCATGAGATAGACGACCGTGAAGACGAAAATCCACACGACGTCGAGGAAGTGCCAATACAAGGAAATGACTTCGACTTTCCGTTTGGTCACCGCTGTAATGCCGCGGCGGCGCAGCTGGAAGATTAAGCCGATCATCCAGATCAAACCGACGGATACGTGAAGTCCGTGCGTGCCGACCAGGGTAAAGAACGCCGACAGGAACCCGCTTGTCGAAATCGTAGCGCCCTCATGATTAACCATACTAATGAATTCCGAAAGCTCCAGGCCGATAAACGAAGCCCCGAGAATCACCGTTACGATCAAGCCACCAATTAGTTGCTTCATATTCCCTTTATGCAGCCCCAGAACGGCTATGCCGCTCGTGAACGAACTCGTCAAGAGAATGAACGTCTCGGCGATGACGCCGGGCATTTTAAACAATTCTTCTGGCGTAGGACCGCCGTTTGTATTGCCGTGCAGCACCATATAAGTTGCAAATAAAGATCCGAACAGGATACAGTCTGTAATCAGGAAAATCCAAAAGCCGAACGTTTTGAGCGATTCGTGCTCGTGTTCATGATCATGCGCGTGATCATGCCCGTGATGTGCGTGATTTGCCGCTGCGTGCGCCATTAGACTTTCACTCCTTTCCAAGCAGCCTCTGTCTGCTTCACTTCGTCAGCTGGA
This sequence comes from Paenibacillus oryzisoli, assembly GCF_050467285.1. Classification (GTDB taxonomy): domain Bacteria; phylum Bacillota; class Bacilli; order Paenibacillales; family NBRC-103111; genus Paenibacillus_E; species Paenibacillus_E oryzisoli_A. Next base: position 593,742 of record NZ_JBCMUN010000009.1, read on the forward strand.
ATATAGTAGTCCGTATCATAGCTGAAGGAACGAGCCAGCATACAGATAGCGATGCCGATCATGGCTGGGATCGTCAGCCACATCCAATCCCAGACGAAGCCAAAGCCGACGAAGAACCAGAGTGCCGATTTAATAAACGGAATGGCGGAATTTTTCGGCATATGAATCGGTTCGTATTGTTTCGGTACAGGTGTTTTCGCCACTTTCCCCTGTTTTTGCTCCCACCATACATCAATGCTATCTGCTTTAGGCAGAACAGCGAAGTTGTAGATCGGTGCAGGCGAAGGAATCGACCATTCAAGCGTACGGCCATCCCATGGATCGCCCGTGGTATCCGCCTCTCTGAATTTAATCGAGTGTGCAATTTGCCATACTTGGAACAGGAAGCCGATTCCCATCAGGAAACCGCCGATGGTCGATACCATGTTGAGCGGGCCCCAGCCCATATCCCAACTGTACACGTACGTACGGCGTGTCATGCCATCGAGACCAAGGAAGTATTGCGGCATGAAACAGACGTAGAAGCCGATGTTCCAGAGCCAGAACGCCCATTTGCCGATTTTTTCGTTTAGTTTAAAGCCGAACATCTTTGGCCACCAATAATACAGGCCTGCGAAGTAACCGAACGCAACACCGCCAATTAACACTTGATGGAAGTGAGCAATCAGGAAGTAGCTGTTATGGAACTGGAAGTCCGCCGGTGCAACCGAGAGCAGAACCCCCGTCATCCCGCCGACAACGAAACAAGGAATAAAGGCAATCGTCCACAGCATTGGCGTTGTAAAGCGAATTTTCCCGCGATACATCGTGAATAGCCAGTTGAATATTTTGACACCGGTCGGAATCGCAATAGTCATCGTTGTAATCGCAAAGAAAGCGTTGACGTCTGCGCCCGAACCCATGGTGAAGAAGTGATGCGCCCATGTAAAGAAGGACAAGATCGAAATAATCAGCATCGCGAATACCATTGACTTGTAGCCGAACAGTTTTTTACGCGAGAAGGTCGCCACGACTTCAGAGAAAATCCCAAACGCCGGCAGGACGACGATATACACTTCGGGGTGTCCCCACATCCAGATCAAGTTGATATACATCATCGGATTGCCGCCGCCGTCCAAGGTGAAGAAGTGCGCTCCCGCGAACCGATCCAGGAAGAGCAGCGCAAGTGTTACCGTCAAAATCGGAAATGCGAAAATAATCGTGATACAGCTGGAAAGCACGGACCAGGTAAACATCGGCATTTGCATGAGCTTCATGCCCGGCGCACGCATTTTCAGAATCGTAACGATAAAGTTAATGCCCGTCGCCAAGCTGCCGATCCCTGAAATTTGAATGCCCCAGATGTAGAAGTTTTGTCCCACGCCAGGGCTATGCGATAACTCTGACAGCGGCGGGTAGCTGAGCCAGCCCGCATCCGGCGAACCGCCGATAATGAACGAAACGTTGAACAGCATCGCGCCCCAGAAGAACATCCAGAAGCTAAGCGAGTTCAGGAACGGATACGCAACGTCGCGCGCGCCGATTTGCAGCGGCACAACGATATTAAACAACCCGAACATGAGCGGCATTGCCATGAACAAAATCATAATAACGCCATGCGTTGTGAAAATCTGATTGTAGTGATCCGGCTGCAAAAAGTTGGAATCCGGCATCGCCAGCTGCATCCGCATGAGCAACGCGTCAACGCCGCCGCGGAACAGCATCAGAATCGAACAGATGATATACATAATGCCGATCCGCTTGTGGTCGACGCTGGTTAGCCATTCGCGCCAGAGCCAGCCCCATTTTTTAAAGAAAGTTAGAACGAAAACGATGGCAACCATCGAAAGTCCGATACTAACCTGTGCACCCAGAATGAGCGGATCGCCCGTGACGAAAAACTCGGATGCGAATTGTTTGATATTATCGAACATGAGCAGAACTTCCTTTCATGAAACGTTGATCAAATCATTTGGCCATATTCATATGGCTGTGATCCATTTGGCTCATTTGGCTGTGATCGGTCGCCGCCTTAGGTTCGGTCGCGGCCGCTTTCTCGCTTCCCGCATCCGATGTGCCATGACCGCTGTGACCGCCGTGACCCATGTCGCCTTTCATATACTTCGTGACCGTTTGCTCAAACAGCCCGTCCGGTACGGAAGAATAATAGCGCACGCCCGATTTGCCCGGTGCCGCCAACTCCTCGTACGTCTCTTGCGTCAGCTTTCCAGGCACTTTTTTCGTTTTATCAACGAAAGCGTCAAAATCCTGCTGTGACGTCGCATTGACATCGAACGTCATATCTGCAAAATGCTCGCCGCTGAAATTCGCCCCGGTTCCAAAATAGTGGCCGATTTCATCCGCTTGCAGATACAAAGTCATCGCCATGCCCGACATGGTGTAAATCTGACCGCCCAGCTGAGGAATCCAGAAAGAGTTCATCGGCGCATCGGACGTCAATTCAAATTTGATCGGTGTATCTTCCGGAATCTGCAAGTAGTTCACAGTCGCGATTCCTTGCTCCGGATATACGAACAGCCATTTCCAGTCGAGCGACGTGACTTGAACCGTAATCGGCTTTTTCGTTGAAGTCTCGAGTGCTTTGGACGGCTCCAACTTGTACGTATACTTAATAGTGATGACAGCCAGCGTCACGATAATCACAATCGGAATCGTCCACCAGACGATTTCCATCGTTGTATTATGCGACCACTCCGGCTTATAGCTGGCTTTATTGCCTTGCCGATCCCGATACCGCCACACGATCCATGCTGTCAATGCCAGCACCGGCACCAGAATAACTAGACATAAAATACTGGAGATGTAAATCAAATCTCTTTGATGCTCAGCCACAGGCCCCTTCGGGTCAAGCACCATGGCGTTGGAACAGCCTGACAGCACGACGATGATGGCAACCATCATGAAGAGCATCAGCGCTCGAACAAGCTTCCTCTTCTTCATTTCACTACCTCCCAATCAACAAATCCAACCTACTACCAACATAACCATCTTCCATACAAAAGTACACATGTTACCCTCTGACTTAACAAATACGTCAAAGGTTCGACGTTTTACTGTAAAACAAATGTCACAGAACGTTTGTTGACTATGTAGGAAAAATATGAAAAGCAAAAAGCCTTTCAAGTTAATGCCTTGAAAGGCTACATTAGTATTCGTCCTGGAGCTTTACATCATTCACTTTTCGCCATATTTCTTGAGTGCACCAAGTGAATGGCTGTGCGGATCACGTAGACATGCACGCTTCCGACCATAAAGCCAACGCCAATCATCAAGGTATAGTTCTTATCACTGAATTGCTCTATGCTAATCAAACTGAGAACTAAACCAATCGCCAGCAGCGACCACGCTGCAATCGTCATCCACTTCACAAGTGGAGAAACATCGCGCTGCTCTACACGCTCCATCGGTTTCACAGACATAGTTCTATTTGACATGACATCACCGCTCCTGACTTCATTGAAAGTGCTTTCCTTGTTTTTATTATAACACAAAACTTTCGGTTTGTTCATATAATTTTCACATGATGCTCGATATTTGGACAAATTTCCGTCTAGATTTGGCGGCATGCATGCCCATTAAATTAAATGTTGACTTTTTATAATATTTATGATATAATAAAACTTTTAATTGACTGATACGACCAATGTGAGTAGAATGGAATTTGTTCTCTTTTATCATTTCACATTGGAGGTTTTGTCATGCAAGTTTCCGATGGGCTTTATTGCCTTCCGCTGTCTGTTCCTGCCATGGGACAAATCAATGTCATTCACCCCGTTGTGGTTGTCCATCTGGGACAAGCGACGCTCATTGACACCGGATACCCCGGCAACGTCCCGCTCATTCAGCAAGCGCTGGAACAGCAAGGGCTTACCCTGAACGAAGTGACCTCGATTATCCTGACACATCAGGACATCGACCACATCGGCAGCCTGCCCGCTCTGCTTGAGGCGATCCCGCACCCGGTCGCGGTCTTTGCGACAGAAGGCGAAAAGCCTTATATCCAAGGGGATAAAAGGCTGATCAAAGTGACACCTGAGTCCGTCGAACGTGCGATGGCGAACCTTCCCGCCTCCGTCACGGAGGAGCAGCGTCAAGCATTCCGCAATCGGCTGGAGAATCCGCCGAAGGCGCCGGTTACCGGTTTGCTGGAAGACGGTCAAGTGATTAACGGACTGACCGTCATTCTAACGCCTGGCCATACGCCCGGGCATATGTCACTTTACCATGCTGCGAGCAAAACGCTGCTTGCCGCAGACGCCATGGTCGTCGCCGAAGGGCAGCTGCAAGGGCCGATTCCCGCATATTGCTACGACTATCCCCAGGCACAACAGTCGCTGAGCAAGCTCACAGCGTTCGACGTGAACAAGGTCATCTGCTATCACGGTGGCGAGTTTGCCGATAACGTCAATCAGCGGATTGCCGAGTTGGCGGCGGAAGCCGGCAGCTAAACTTCCAATTTCTGAACCTAAAAAGCAGGCCATTCCTCGCATCTCGAGGTCAGCCTGCTTTTTGTTATGTATACAGCGTCTATGGTGTGGTGTGTTTACTTGATTAGCGTATACGCGCCAATAATCGGGAGCGGCTTCACTTGCCCTTGCGCCGCGGCGACGATCCCTAGAATCGCCAATACCAGCAAAGCAAGATTCACGAGCGGCAGCAGGATCCAACCGATAAAAGGAATGATGCCAAGTACAACGTTGACGATAACTACGCACAAGAATAAAGTCAGCCCCTGGTTGGCGTGATACATCGCAAACTTGGAATCTTTCGCTGCGATGAGCGGGATGAAAAATAAAATGTACGCCAATATGGCCATCCCCTTATTGCTCTCAATATCCGTCGAATCATACATTGGAAAGCACCACTCTTTCTCAAAGTTTTCACTTCCAATTATATTCGTAATCGGACGTGTATACGAGAGATTTTTTCATCAATTTGCGAAAAAATTTTATTCCCCGCGTCCGATCGCATCGAGCCGCTCTCGCACCTGCCTCACCAGCGCCCGATCCACGCCGCCATCGATGCGTCTGCCCGCCCGGACACCTGTGCCCAAATGCACACACCCTACGCCGGTGGCCAGGGCGAAAGCCTGCACGTTCTCCGGCGTCAAACCGCCGCCGGCAAGCAGGCGCAGCGTGCCGCCGCGGGTGAGCGGAAGCAGCCGCTCGAACTGCGCCACGGCATCCGGCGCGCGCTCGGCGCCGCCTGATGTCAAGACCGAGCGGATCTGCGGATACCGCTGGAGCACGGCCAGCGCCGCCTCTTGATCCACCACCGCATCAAATGCCCGGTGAAACGTCACGGGCAGGCTGGAGACCGCAAGCAGCCGGTCAAGCGCGGCTTCGTCAATCTTTTTATCCGCGGTAATGGCCCCCAGCACGAACGCTGACGCCCCCGCGGCTTCCGCAGCTTTCATCGATTCCGTCATGTGCGCGAGGTCCTCCCGGGACACCTCGAACGTTCGACTATGCGGCCGAATCATCACATGTACGGGAATCGCGACCGTCTGCACGACCTGCGCCACTAGCGCAAGGTCCGGCGTCAGTCCGCCTTGCTCGAAGGCCGAGATCAACTCCAGCCGATCCGCTCCTCCCGCTATCGCCTCCACCGCGTCCCGCACGCTCGTCGCAATCACTTCCAGCAGCATATGCGCAGTCACCTGCCTCTCCCTCATTTTCAAACAGGGTACCACAGTTCGCCGGGCAATGAAAAAACTCCTTCCGAGTAGAAGGAGTCCCCGACCGACAACAACCATCGCAGCCTATATTGTATGCTTTTAGATATTGGAAGCTTTCTGCGATTGTTGCGGTACTTCCACAAGTTCCAGATTTGAGAACGAGCGGCTAAGTTTCGACATTTTTTCCGTGGCGGCAAGCTGAGGAAGCGGCGGACAGATCGCCTTTCCTTTGTAGCAAATGACAAACAACAATTCGATCACCTTCTCTTCTAAAATAGATACAACATATACGGGGCGTTGCCGGGCGCTATGTCCTAAGACTTATACCTTCTGCATATGCGATATTACACCAATTCGAAGAGACCCCCTCGTTTGAGGGGGCCTCTTCCCACATTTCGACATTTTTTATGCAATCGCTAAATCCGCTAATTTCGCCTTCACTTGCTCGACCAGGAACGCCGCATCCCTTTCGCGATTCACAACATCGATCACATCCATATCCACGATCAGCACTTCGGACGCATGGTAATGATTCATCACCCACTCATCGTAGCCGGACCACAGCAATCGATAATATTCGACAAGTGAGGCATCCTGTTCGAAGCTCCGCCCGCGCAGCCCGATCCGGTGCAACACCGTCTCGAACGAAGCTTTCAAATATACCATCAAGTCCGGCGCCTTCTTCGGCAACTCGGCGAGTTCTTCCATCATATTATCGGCCAGACCTTCGTATACGTCAAACTCCAACTGTGAAATTCGACCCAGCTCGCGGTTCACTTTGGCAAAATACCAGTCTTCATAGATGCTTCGATCGAGTACATTGCGATTATGAACCAGCGCTTGCTTGATCGCCTTAAATCGCGTATTCAAAAAGTGCAGCTGCAGCAAGAAAGGGTATCGCTTCGTCTCGATTTCCTCCGGTGAAGCTGTATAAAACAAAGGTAAAATCGGATTATCGTCCACGCTCTCATAAAATACTTCCGAATGCAATGCCTGTCCAAGTAACGTGGAAACCGACGTTTTCCCCAGGCCTATCATTCCCCCAACCACAATCACTGCCATTGAACCCCTTTCTCCTTCTGCCCATCTTTAATTAACCTTATGTCAAATCAGCAAAGCTTACCTATTATACAAGGATTTCGCATTCGTGGGAACCTTTATTTTTGCGGGTCTGAAAACGGAAATTCACAAAAAAATATTTGTTTTCGTGACGACTGCCTTAGATAAGCTGTCTATAATAGTGAAGATGAACCATTCTAACTACGACAGAGGTGTAATGCATGATTTATGGAACTAAGCTGCTCGATCATGATACCGAAATGTTTGCCGCAGCATTAAGCAAGACTCCCGTCCTCGTGTGGTCGATGGATCCATTGGGCGTCTATTATCAAGTCAACGTAGGAACGATTTTGAAGTATACAGCGGATGAAGTGCAGATTTTGCATGAAGACAACGGGCTCACAACTTGGTATTCCAGAGAAACGTCGGAATTCAGCATCCGTTTCTAGCCACAATAAAACCGCCGTGCCGGAACTCTCCTGTCGGCGGTTTATGAAAGTCTCCCCTATTCACTCTGTAACCGGCAGCAGCACATCAATCGTCGTGCCATGGCCCACCGTACTTTCAATATGCAATTGGCCCCGGTGTGCTTCGACAATTTTAAAACACATCATAAGCCCCAGGCCCGTACCTTTTTCCTTCGTCGTATAGAACGGCTCCCCTAACTGCTTCACCCGCTCCTCCGGAATGCCGCACCCATTATCCTCGGTTCGCACCCGAATCAAGTCCGGCCCCGCCATGGAAACCGTGATATGCACCCGCCCATCCTTAGAAATCGCCTCCAACGCATTTTTCACCAAATTGATGAACAACTGCTTCAAGTGCATTTCCGAACAGACGATGTCCGGAATATCCTCCTCGAAATCTAAGGTTAAGACGGCGCCTCCCAGCACAGCCTGCGTTTCCAGCAAGGCGGTAACGCTGTGCAGAATGGACGTCAAATTCCCTTTCTTATATTGAATGGCTTCCGGCTTTGCGATGACGAGAAATTCGCTCACAATGAAATTAATCCGATCCAGTTCCGAGAGCATGATGTCAAAATAGTGCTTTTTATCCTTCATATCATGTTGCAGGAGCTGCAGGAACCCGCGAAGCGAAGTCAGCGGATTTCGGATCTCATGCGCCAGACCGGCGGCGAGCTGTCCGGCAACGGCCAGCTTGTCGGATTTGCGCAACAGCTCCTCCGTCTGCTTTCGCTCGGTAATATCACGCGTTATCGCGGAGAATCCGATAATGTCGCCTTGCGCATTGCGAATCGGTGTCTTCGTGACGCTGACGTGGATGACCTGACCATCCTTGCGCAGCCGCACGGATTCCAGTCCGGTAATCTGCTTCCCGGCACGCAGCATGTCGTACATTTCCGTGCGCTGTTCTTCCAGAAACGCCGGATAGATCGGCAGAGGCTTATGTAGCAGCTCTTCAAACGACCACCCAAAAATCTGCTCATGTGCTTTATTGACGGAAATCACGCATCCTTGCGTATCCATCATACAGATCGCATCTGTCGTATGCGTAATCAAGGACTCCAGCAGCTCCTTCGTCTCACGAAGCTCCTTCTCCATGTGCATACGTTCTTCTCTCTCACGGTTTAACTGCGTAATGTCTCTCGCGATGAGATAGACGCCTTCCTGACCGCTATCTACAATAATCGGCACATTCTTGACGCCAAGCTCGATCCACTCGCCGTTCTTATGCTGCGCCCGGAGCATGAAATTGTCCGTTTGCTTGAGGAGGCTGTCCGAGGTGACCGGCGATTCGGCACTGCTGTCGATGACAGCAAGCTCTTGGATACTCCGGCCGGTCAGCTCCTGTTCGGTGTAGCCGAGAATGCGTTCCATTGCTTGATTCATGCTGAGAATATGCCCTTGCATATCGCAGGTCACAATTCCCGCCAGATTGTGCTCAATCAGCGAGCGGTACCGCTGCTCGCTCTCCGCCAATTTGCGTGCCATGTTCATATCCATGGAAAATCTCCTCCATAAAAATTTCCGCATACGCGAGTTGTCCAAGTCTATGATAAGATAAGGAGGTTGCCATACCTATTTGTGATACATAGGAGGAATTCAGCTTTGCCTAACATTTGGACGCATTTCATCTTCGGACAACAGCTCATGAGCAGGCTCGGGCATGCAGCGCCAATGAACGATAAGCAGCTTCGCCAGGTGTTCTCACTCGGGTGTCAAGGACCGGACTTTTTGTTCTATCACAACTATTTACCGTGGAAAAAAGAAAAACACTTAAACGAACTCGGCAGCCTGATGCATAAGGAGGCGTGCGGCCCTTTTCTGTTGGACCTCGTGCGCGGCGTGCAGGGACGAGGACTTTACAATGCCGCAGCCCTGTATGTCATCGGCTTTATCACCCATCATATCCTGGACCGCAATATGCATCCCTATGTCTTCTATAAATCCGGATTTAAAAAATGGGATCATCAACGTTTTGAAATTATTATGGATACGTTAATTGCCAAACGGGAGCGCGGCATCGAAACCTGGAAAACGCCGGTTTGGAAAGAAATCTATGTCGGTCCGGCGCTGCCGCCTGGCATCATCCATGCGCTTATGCAAGCGGCCCGCCGTCATTATCCCGGTATCGCCGAAAGGTTGACCGAACAAGATTGGCAGGCGGCTTACATGGATATGATTCAGGCCCAGAAGCTTTTTCACGATCCGAAAGGCATCAAACGCACGATAACCCTTGGTCAAATATCGCCTTTTGTTTTTAAAAAGAAACCAGCTCCGCTCGATTATTTGAACGAAGCCAGATCCTCATGGCATTGTCCGACAGATCCTAGCGATACCTACTCGCACAGCGTGTGGGACTTATGGGATATTGCCATGCAAGATGGCGAAACCGTCGTTGCAGCCGCCATTGGGGCCATCGAGCGCGGGTCGGAAAGCGACTACGCTGCGCTGGCTGCCGTGCTGGGGAACCGCTCCTATGAAACTGGCAAAGACTGCGACAGTCGTGCCGAAATTAAGTATGTACAACCGATCCTCTAATCCTCTTCGCAAGTGGCAAAGGTTAATTACAGATTTCGGCGGCTGCTAGCCTTTTACGTCCATTGTGGACAGAGCTTATTGAAAAATAGTTAATCGCTGATCTGCCAATCGATTTTGGAGCTTCCCATCGCTTCAAGGTGCGCATTCACCTGAGAAAACGGCTTGCTCCCGAAAAATCCGCGATATGCGGACAACGGGCTCGGATGCACAGATTCAATGACCACATGCCTCGTCGTGTCGATGAGGCGTGTTTTTGCTTGCGCGCCTTTTCCCCACAAAATAAAAATAACCGGCTGACCGCGTCGATCCAGCTCCCGTATAATCGCGTCGGTAAACGTTTCCCAGCCCTTGCCTTTATGCGAGTTCGCCATGTCTTTCCGCACCGTGAGCACCGTATTGAGCAGCAGCACACCTTGCCGGCTCCAAGACGTTAGGTTGCCGTGAGCGGGTGCGGGGCAGCCAATGTCGGCTTCCAGCTCTTTGTACATATTTCGCAGCGAAGGCGGAATGGCCATACCGCGCTCGACGGAAAAGCTGAGGCCGTGCGCCTCCCCGTCCCCATGGTACGGGTCTTGACCGAGAATCACGACCTTCGTATCCGTATAGGACGTCAGGCGAAGCGCCTCCAATAACCGATCTTGTGGAGGAAAGACCGTCTGCGTGCGGTACTCCTCCTCCAGAAACGCCATTAAAGCTTGAAAATATGGAGCTTCCCATTGGTCCTGCAAACGGGAAGCCCAATCGTTCGTCAGGTGTTGCATGATTGCTCCTTTCCTTATACAAGCTCCGTGCCCAGTTCTCCTGTCTCAGGGTTCGCGAGCACGATCTTCCCTTCCGCTGCCGTACCGTCTGGCAGAGTCAGTTGAAGTTTCGCTGTACGGCCTTTGTTCACCAGGCTTTGCACCTGGGTTTCCGTCAGCTGGCGGCCGAAGCTCTCTTTCCAAATGACGAACGTGCAGCCCGTCTTATAGTGCGAGCAGCCATAGCCCTTGCGGCCCATGAACAGCGAGCCGCCGCAGCCCGGCCGCGGGCACGCGGCGACGATGGCCGGGCCGTCGCTCGAGACCGCCGCAGCGGCCTGCTTCGGCGCAGCCTTGGCCCGCGCCGACTTCGCGGCCACGGCCTTGCCCTCGGAGGAGGGCGCCTTGCCAGCGCCCCGCTTCCCTTTGGCTTCCGCAGCAGGCGGATCGCCTTCAAACGACGTCTTCGCCGCGCGCGCCTGCTTGCGCACCTTCTCTACGATCAGCGTCGCGAAGCGCTTGACGTTGTGCATGAACTGCTCGTCCGAGGCCGTGCCGCGCGAAATTTCGTTGAGCCGGCGCTCCCACTGGCCGGTCATCTCCGGCGACGTCAGCAGCTCGACGCCGGCGCCGCGGATCAGCTCAATGGCGGTGCGTCCTTTTTGCGTCAGCATAATCTTTTTGCCCTGCATATCGATGTAGCCGACCTTCTTCAGCCGCTCAATCGTCGCCGCGCGTGTTGCCGGCGTGCCGAGGCCGGAATCTTTCATCGCATCGCGCAGCTCCTCGTCCTCGATCTGCTTGCCTGCGCTCTCCATCGCCTTGAGCAGTGAGCCTTCATTGTAATGCTTCGGCGGCTGCGTTTCCTTCTCTTTCACAATCGCGTCCTTGCAGAGCACGTCTCCGTTTGCGTCCAAGGAGAAAGGCTCGCTGACCTCGATCTCTTCCTCTTCTTCCTCTTCCTTGTCCTTGCCTTTGGAAGATTTCGGCTTCTCCTTTTTCTGGTCGGCGTAGATCACTTTCCAACCCAGGGAGAGCAGCTCTTTCACTGTGGTTTTGAATTTCTCGTCTTCCACTTCGGTGATCACCGTATGTACTTTATAAGCGGCTGGCGGATAAAATTGAGATAAAAACCGGCGTACAATGAGATCGTATAATTTCTGTTCGTCGGGTGTCAGCCCTGTGGCCTTCTTATTCGTCGGCAGAATCGCGTGGTGATCCTCGACCTTCGACGGGTTGCAAATGAATTTGTTGCCGGTGTGTACCAGGCTGCGATTCGCCCCCTGCACCAGCTCATGATAAGCCGTTCCTTGCAGCGCGGACAGCGCTTTGTGCATATCGGGAACGTTCTGCTCCGTCACGTAGTTGGAGTTCGTTCTCGGGTATGAAATGACCTTATGCTTCTCATAAAGCGATTGGGCGGTATCCAGCGTTTTCTTGGCGGAAAAGGCATATTTGCCGTTCGCTTCACGCTGCAGTAACGTCAAATCGTACAGCTTGAACGGATATTCCTTGGTGTCTTTCACTTCATACGACGCGATTCTCGCAGGTTTCCCTTTGACCTTGGCGGCGAGCGCATCCGCTTTCTCTTTATCGGTAAACCGCTCCCCTTGCCACATTCCCCGGTACAGCGTGGCCCCCTGCTCGAAATGCCCTTCCAGCTCAAAAAACTTCAGTGACGAAAACGCCTCAATCTGCTTCTGCCGGTCGTAAATGAGCGCCAGTACCGGCGTCTGTACGCGACCGACAGAGAGCAGCACGTTGTGTTTCGTCGTAAAAGCGCGCGATCCGTTCATGCCGATCAGCCAATCCGCTTCGCTGCGGGAGCGCGCTGCCCGCGTGAGATTCTCGTATTCGGCGCCGTCCTTCAGCGTGGCGAAGCCGCCCCGAATCGTCTCCGCGGTAAGATCGGAGATCCACAGCCGTTTCACCGGCTGCTTCAGCCTTAGATGTCGCTGGATCAGCGAGAAAATATGCTGCCCCTCCCGCCCGGCGTCGCAAGCGTTCACGAGCTGATCGCAGCGCTTGGCCAGCTCGTCGATGACCTTGAGCTGATCGTACGTGCGCGGATTCGGGATGAGCTTGAATTCATCCGGAATAATCGGCAGATCGCCAATATTCCATTTTTTGTATTTTTCATCGTAACGATCGGGTTCCGCTAATTCAATGAGGTGTCCGATAGCCCAAGTAATCAAATACTGCTCGCCTTCGAGATGCGTCCTCATATTTTTCGCTTTCGGCTCTATTGCGGCGGCAATATTTCGCCCCATATCCGGTTTTTCCGCAATAATTAACGTTTTCAAACGTGAATCGCTCCTAACCTTGAGTTCGCTCAGCACACAAAATGCTGTCGACTCAGTTTATCCCACTTTCCGCATGCCTGCAATATGTCGTTAGGCTAACTTTCTGAAGCGAAAAATAACCGCCGGCGGCAGCTCATACCAATCAAACCGCTCCGCTCTAGTGGCATCGTAAGCGAATGCAGGCTCTTCAAGGCCGTCCAGCACGAAGCCTGCACGTACGAACAGCTGAATATAATAATGAAGCGGACGATGGAATACATAATGGGCGACAGGCTGTCCCTTCACGCCGATCGACTCCATCGGTTCAGGCTGCAGATAGCTCGATACTTGCACGCTGTTTCTGGTAACGACCCGCCCGCCAACATCCTCCGATTCGTGAATTCTCCGCGTATTCGGCGATTGAAAGCAGGGATGCGGGATGGAAAAGACGACAACGCCGTTTGGCTTGAGCATGCGAGGCAGCGCTTCGAGCAAGCCGCTCAGATCGGCGATATCCATCAGCGCCATGTTCGCCACTGCCCCATCGAAACTGCCCTTGCCAAGCGCAAGCAATTCTTCGGATTTCGTCGCATCCACGACCTTGTAGGAAATCGCGTCCTGATACGCAGACGACCGCCCAACCGCTCTATCAATCATGTTAGAACTGTAGTCGATGGCTGTAACCTTAACGCCCAAGTCCGCCAATCTGCGCGAGAAGTTGCCATTCCCGCAGGCGATATCAAGAATCTGTTGCCCTTCCTGCGGTGCCAGCAGTTCCTCCGTCTTCGGCCTGACAATCTCTCGGTGAAAACGGTTGCTATGTTCGCCCATAAAGTCGTCCCAGAAGCCCGCGATCTCATTCCATCGTTCCTGCGATGATGCTGTAAGCTCCTTCCACTCGCCCATGCCCTTCCTCCTCAGCAGTAAAATCCATACAACTTTCAATCATGATCAGTCGTCTATTTTAACATAAGTGAAAGGGGTTTAGGAAGATGAAATGGACATGGTTGCTGCTTGCAATGGCAGTGGTTTCACTCACCGCATGCGAGGATGAACAGACGAACATAGCAGGCTTGGCGGCTGGGAGCATCCCTCCTCTCGCAACCGCTGCGCCCGCGCCCAGCGCTTTGCCTGACGATGGGCGTCAGATCGATACGAGCGTGCGCGCCGTCGGTTCCCGCCAAGAGGGACGACTTACCGTGCAACCGGCCAGCCAGGCTTTTCAAGCCGTGCTAGGTGCGCCTAGCTGCTACGGTTTGGACACGGACATCCGGTGGTCGGGTGACTATGAAGCGGTCTGGACAACGCCAGCCGGAGATACAAAACGGATCTTCGCATTTCCTTCGGATTTTGAAATTATTCAGCCTGCGGCAGATCCCGTCCAGATGTCTAAGCTCACTGTCGACAAGGCGGAGCTGTTCGTATTTCAACCTCGTTATACTGACTGCCATGCGCTTGAGACGTATTTGTTCGGAATCAGCGAGGGAGACGCCTTCCCCATCGCTTTCGAAATGAGCGCGGATCGAACGCTCGATCATCTTGGCCTATTTCCGCACACCCGCTTGCAAGTGAACAGGCAAGAGCTGCTCTGGACGGGCGGCTACGGCGCAGGGCAGGATGCGGTGGAGGTGTATCATTTTCAATATATCGCCGAGGAGCATAAGATGAAGTTAATAAAGACAGATAAGGTGAGGTTGGAGGAGGTTAAGGTGGAGTAGCGGTGCGGCGTTCTTGCAGTTAACTTTCTCTACAATATAAAGAACCTCGCTGCGCGAAGGCAGCAAGGTTCTTTTCATTTAATTAAGCCCCAGCATTCTAGCAATCAGCACTGCCGCTTCCGCCCTGCTCGCGGATGATTTGGGCGCGAAATTACCAGCGCCCTGCCCTTCCAGAAAACCGGATTCAGATAAAGTTTTCACAGCAGTCGCCGCATAATCGGCGATCTCTGCAGCATCCTTGAACGATACAGCAGGATGTGTGTGAGACAATTCGATGCCCGGCGCTTTCACAATGCGCACGGCCATAACCACCATTTCCTCCCGGCTAATCTGTCGCTCCAAGCCGAAGCTGCCATCCTCATACCCGGCAACGATCTGCATCGCTTGCGCCGTTGCCACTGCATCGGAATACCATTGACCGTTGGTGACGTCGGTAAAGGAAGCGGTATAGCCGGTTTTCACCAAATCGTAAGCTTGCATCAGCAATGTGAGGAATTCAGCCCGGGTGATGGCCCGTTCCGGCGCAAACCGGTGATCATCCACCCCGTTTACAATCTGGCGGGAAGCCAGTGCGTTCACGCTGCTCTGCGCCCAGGTATGCGAAGCCAGATCCGTGAACGTCACGGGATTGGAGATTACCGCATACTTGGAAAAATGCTTGGCGTAGAAGACGAGCATTCCCTCCGCAGCGTCATACTTCGAGTTGCGGACGATGTCCAATCGCCCTTGCTCGTTGAGGTAAGCCGCAACCAGACTGAGCGGAGATTCCCCGGTTTGGCGGGTATACGGAATGCGAACTTCTACTGCGTTGTTGCCCTGGAAGCTGCCGATACGTTGGCCGTCGGCCGTCAAAGTGAATTCATACACAGGTTTATCCTTGAGCGTCTGCGAGAGAGCGACAGGCACTTCGGAGCTATCGACGGGGCCAATCGTCAAAGCAACTTTGCTCCGGTCGGAAAGATCCGGCATTGCGTCCGAGGAAAAAGTCAGCGTAATCTGCCCCCACTGTACTGCAATCGACTTCACGCCCGCCGTTTGCGCATTCCGCCAGCTGTCAGCAGGAATTTCCAGAAAAATGGAAGAGGGGCGTTCATCCTCCGATTGCAAATCAAGTACCAGCGTCTTCTTCCTATCCTGCACAGCGTTCTCAATCGCCTCACGCATGGTTTCCGCGCTCAACGAAGTTTGCGCTGCGCCGTCCTTCACGACAGGCGTCACCTGAATGCGGCTGCCGGTCACCACCGGTTCCTTGACACCGTTGAAAGCAGTAGTCGTAGTCGTGCTCGTTCCGCCGCTCGGCACCTCACTCTGCTGAATAGCGGCTGTCCTCACCGTGTAATCGGCGCTCGGCGTCCGGTTCCCCGATCCGTCGAACGCGACGACCTTGAACGTGTAGGACGTGTCCGGCGCAAGCCCCGTGAAGCTGTAGCTGTACGTGTTCCCGGTCACCGTTCCCGCGAGCTGTCCATCCAGGAATACGTCATACCCGGTCACTCCCACATTGTCTGTGGCTCCCGTCCAGTTCAGTATCAGAGAGGTTGTCGTGATGGACGACGCATGAAGCTGCGTCGGCAGCAGCGGCGCATCCGGATCGACAACGGTCACGTTCGCCATCGCCGGGATCGCTGTGCCGTACACAGCTCCGGTTACACTAAAGTGACCGGCAATGCTGTATTGGACCGGATCGATAGCCGTCCAAACGACCGGAACAGGCACAACCTCCTGCGTATTGTAAACCGCGTTAACGACCGTTGGCAGATCAGGCGGAATGCTGACAACAGTCCCCACCTCAACAGCGTCGAGACTCACGATGATCGCCTTCGCCACTAACTGATCGAGCGCGTGCAGCAAGCTGTCGGCCGCCTCGTCCATTTGCGCCTGTGTGCTTGCGGCATCCTCCGCGACAGTCCGGGCAGCGGCTCTGGCTGCAACTACGCCGGAGAATCCGGCCTCTTCATAAGCTTCTTCGTTCAAGCCATCCGCTTGCGCCAACAATACATCAAGCAGTGTACGATCGATCGGCTTTTTGTAAAATTCCAGCTCAGCCACATTCGCATTGCCGGAAGGCGCATAATAGCGCAAATACCGGTAAACACCCGCATCGTCAATCGGCGCTTGATACCACTTCACGTCCACTGCACCGCTAAGCGTATACAAATTCGTAAAAGCGGAGCCGTCGACAGAGCCTTGCACGATCGCGCCGTTGACACGCGTGGCAAAGCCGCTTCTCGGATAATACTTGAAGGAGCCAAGGGAGGTTTCATGACCTGCTCCCAAATCGACCGTTATCCAGGACGGATTCGCCGTCGTATCGGTAAACGTGCCTACGTTGCCATCCAGCGCCCGCCAACCGTTAGCCTCCGCCGTTCCGGCATTGCCATACACGACCGTGGAGGCAATGACACCGGAAGGGTCGGGAACGATTTTCTCGGCTGGCAGTGACATCAATGGCACTAGCTTCTTTTCCGCCTGATCCAGTTCAGCCGCTAAAGCAGCCTTGTTGGCGCCGTTTTTCCCCATCGCCGCGCGAATTCGCTCGACTTCCTTGGTATACAAGTAGTAGCTTCCTTTGGTATAGGCCACTGGCGCAAGCACCTTCAAGTCAACATGGACAGTGACGGTTTGATTAGCTGTAAACTTGCCATTGCTTACACTGAAAATTGCCGTATAATCGCCGTAATCCGCCTGACCCGGCGTCCAGACAAAGGATCCGGTACCGGCATTCACGGAAGCGGCTGTCGGCAATCCGCTGACGCTGTAAATCAGCTTCGTACCTGACGGGTCCGAGGCGACGACTTGATAGGCAGCCTGCTGCCCTGCCGTCAAGACCAAGCTCGATCCCGGGGCGATCTGCGGCACGCCTCTCACCGTAAGCTTGAGCGTCTTCGAAGTGGAGAAGCCGCCTGCCGTCGCGGTAAAGCGGATCGTATACACGCCGCCCTGCTCTCGGGAAGGCATCCATGATAAGGTGTGTGTATTCGGATCGAATACCGCTCCGGCAGGAAGCTGCTCGGCCGCATAGACCGTGCCTGTCACACTGTTCACGGTTTGGATTGTCACGCTTAGCGCACTTTCTGCGTCCAAAGCCCTATCGCCGATCGGGGCCAGCACCGGAACGCCGGGTAAATAAGCGAACCCATTAAGCGCCGCTTGCAGGGCCGATGCCGCTGCATCCACTTGCGCCTGCGTCGCTGTCGCGCTGCTGTTCAGCGCAGCGGCGTCAGCCTGGGCCTGATTGAATGTCTGAACGCTCTCCAGCGTATACAGATCGGGGGCCACCCCTTCAGCCTGCTCCAGCAGATAGGCCAGCAGCGTTTTATCTACAGGCGTTTGATAAAACTGAAGTTCTGCCACGTTGGCATAACCGGCTGGAGAATAGTACCGCAGATAACGGTACGCCGCCGAATTGGCCAGGGGAGCCGTGTACCATTGCACGGCATTCACTCCGCTGATCGTATACAGATTCGTGTAATTTTCACCGTCGTTAGAGCCTTGAAGAATCGCCCCATTGACGCGCGTGTACTCGGAAGCTTTGCTGCTGTTTCTCGGGTAGAATTTGAAGCTGACCAGCGACTTCTCGTTATTGGCGCCCAAGTCCGTTACGATCCATCCCGCAGCGGCAGACGTATCGGTATACGTATTGATATCGCCGTCAAAGGCCCGCCAGCCGTTGGCCTCTTTACTCACGCCGCTGTTTCCGTACAGCGTGGAAGAAGCGGTCACCATGGACGCGGTGATAGGAATGGGATCGGCGGGAAGCGTCGTGACCGGCACCAACCGCTTTTCCGCAGCGAACAGCGCTTGCAGCAGCGCCAGCTTGTCAGCCCCCGGCAATCCGATAGCCGCCTGAATGCGGTCAACCTCCTGACGATACTGATCGTAGCTGAGTCTGGTGTATCCCTCTGGCCCCACCACTTTGGAATCGATACGCTGAATATCGTACACTCCGTACAATTCCAGCTCCGCCAAGTTGCCGCTCCATGCCGTGCTGTTGTAGATCCGCAAATAGCGGTAGGCGCTGTTATCTTTGATTTGATCGCCGCTGATGTACGACCAGGTGTTGTCCGCCGAACCCGAGACGGAAGGGGTCAGCCCGCTCCAATGCTCATTGTCATTGGAGCCCTGCACAACAACACCGTTCATGCGTCCTGCATAACCGGAACGCGGCATCAGTATGACGTCGCTGAGCCTCACCGTTGCGTCCGGTCCAAAATCAACCGTATAATACGCGCCGGTGCCGCTGGCCAGATCTCCGTACGTACTCGTATTGCCGTCGAACAGCAGATAGCCGACTTTATCCGCCGGCAATCCGCCGCTGCCATATTGGGCGCTTGAGGCGGTCACTGCCGCAAGCTTGGCTATATCCAAATATTTGGTGCTGTCTACATAATACAAGACCGAATTATCCGTCGAGAAAATGACCGTATCGGCGGTCAGCCCTTTTGCCGTTTTGTAGTCAATGGCAAACTTGATCTTCCCTGTCGGCATCAGGTTGGAGAGAGTGATGGACGTCGTCCAATGCATCTGATCCACCGAAGATAACGCCGCCGGCTGACCTTGAATCAATATCTGCACATCTTGAATCGGCTCACTGGAAGTAAAGGACAACGCGACCGTATCCCCCGCGCCGACCCTATTCTGCACGCTTTGCGGGGAGCTGAGCGAAACCGACACGAGCTTGTTGTTGGCCTCATGGCGTGTGCCATATATCCGCATCTCCGACATCTCGAACATGCCGACTTCGGACTCCAGCATTTGGATTTTCAAGAAACGATACGGCGTCTGCTTAAACGCATCGCTGACCGCTAGCGGCTGCAAATCGTCCGACCGCTTGGTGAGTCCCGGCGTCAAGCGGGTCCACGTTTCCCCATCGTTGGAGCCGAATACGGCCGCCCCGCCAATCCGTTCAGGGAAGCCGGCCCTGACCTGGAATTCGAACGCGCTCGCTGATACTTTATAGTCGGCTCCAAAATCGACGACATAGCCCAGGTTATCGGCCAGATAATACCCTGCAAAGCTATCGGGGGCGCCATCCGCCAGTTTAGCAATTTCTGTAGCGAACGTGGAGGTCACCCCCATCTTCATATAATCCATGCTGCCATCCGCCATCAACGGCGTTAAAAGTTGCAGCCCCTGAACCGCACTATTCAAGTCAGCTAATTCCTGATAAAAATCCTCATCCGACGCTGTCGACAGCGCCTGAAGAGCTTCCTCATACTTGGCCTCGTAAGCCTCCAACGATGCCGAAATATAGCTCGTCGCCGGACTATAGGAAGCTATAGCAGCATTCACAGCCCCTTGCCGGCTCGAGGCCACCGTGACCGTCACTTCCTTCGCCGAAACAGACGTTCCGTCCGTCGCGCTCACAACGAACGTGTAGGTTCCCTCCTGGTCAGGCTTCCAGGAGAAGACACCGGTTTGTTCATCGAACACAGCGCCCGCAGGCCTGTTGTCTATCTGATACGTAACGGTATCCCCCGCCTCTGCATCGCTGGCCGAGAAATCGTAGTCGAGCGCAGCCTGCGATCCAACGTAGCCATACAAAGTCAAAGCTGCTTTCCCCGTTGAGAAGACGGGAGGCGTCACCTGCGCTGCCGGTCCCAGAAGCAGGTGATCCAGATCCACCACGGTGCCGGATCCTATGATTTTGAAATAAATCAGATCACCCAAGCCACGGTAACTGTTCAGGGTGTACGTGACATACGTCCACTGGCCTTTCGTATCCGGCAGCACCAAGGTGTCGTCCGTCCAACCGTTGATCTCCAGCTTCGCCGGCCCGTTCGTCCGGATTTTCAGCGCAACTTTCTTTAATGCCGTACTGGAAGCAACCACAGAAACTCGACTCCCCGCTTCCGTGGCAGTAACCTCCACATAAGAGGTTTCCCCTTCCTGCTTGATGGCGGAATGAGAATCCAGGCTGGTCGACCGGTTCTCAATCTCGGCCCAATCGGCGCTCGCTGAAACCTTCGGAAAAGTCGAAGCGCCCTCCGCTTCGGCTTCTTTCGGAATAAAGAGCCAGTAATCCGCACCGCCATCCGGCGACTCCCAATAATAGGGCGTGCGCTTCTTGAACATGTCGGCATAATAAGGAGCTTCTTGCTCCAAATCGAGCCCCAGCTTATATTTGTAGTAATAGTACTGGCCGTACACATTGCCGCCGATTCTTCCCCGATATGCGCCCGACAGGATTTTATAAATCACAGTAGGATTCCCGGCTGCATCAGTATGTGCTGCGACCGGCGTCCATGGCGTATCGTAGCCCAGCATGAACTGCGCGAAATAATCGGCCGCTTTGAGAATGCGTTTATCCAGAAAACTATAAATGCTTACGGCGTTCTGCGCGGTTGAGACGGTTCCTTCGACAGGGTCGACTTTGGTGCCCTGCGCTTCCAGCAGCCTTCCCAGAATCTCCACATTGGTCAAATCACCGGCGCCATGCGCCTGATCCCGGCCCATCTCCACATGTTGAACCCTGGGAGGCACAACCGCTTCCCCTGATGTGATGTCGGTCGACACCAACCGGAACAGTTGCTTGATCGATCCATTCTGCCCCTGATCCACCGCGTCTTTGTTGACTGTGAACCATTCGACCCCTTCGTTGTATCTGGTAAGATTATCCGTAAAAATATACCCGGACATCGCCCCAAGCAGCGGATACAGGTGCTGATTCATAAAATAGCCATTGCTGTGTTGGAACGTTTCAATCACTGGCGTGATCAAATTCGCGGTAAAGCTGCTCGTATCCGCTTCCGTCCACTGCAGCTCCGGGTCCTCGCCCTCGGACGTGCTGTAGCGCAAAATCTCCGCCGCCGTCACCATGCGGTTGAGTGGAATTCCCGTATGAATATGCGCATCGGTAAAATATTGATACTGTGCAGGGTCCAACCGGGACCATGTGCGGATAATGCGCATCGCGTTGTAGCGGTACACTTGATCCCCCGTGATGTAATACATCAGAGCTTGCGTATACGCTCTCAACCCGTCCGCAATAAAGCGGGAATTGTAACTCTGGCTGTTAAAATCCAGGCTGCGCGGTTTCGTCGGATCGGACGCATCCGTCTGGTTGCTGGAAGTAAATGTTCTGGATGCATAAGACGACTGCGTCATCGCAACATAATAGGAATACCACGGCTCCTTATGAGCAACAACCTCTTCGCGCATATCATCCAAAATTTTCTTAGTCAAGCCTACACCGGGATGCGTGAAGCCTCCGGTCGTTTGCTCCGTAATGACCACCGCATTCGTCGGAACCGGCACCGCGTCCTCCGCCACCGCTTTAGGCCAAGCGGGCCAATATCCTGCAACGAGTGCGCACATCAGCAGCAAACACATCATTTTTTTAATCCCGATCACCGGTTTCCACAAACGGCTGCCACCATTTCTCATACCGAGCCTCCTTCAAAATAATCCGAATTCGCTGAACGTTCTTTGTTCACGCCCCCTGCCTCAAGCTTCGAAAACAATCCGATGGGCATGTGGCCCGACCGCAAAGTTTCCTTCTTCCGGCGATAAGATCAAACGTCCGTTCATACGGAGATTTCGGAACGTTACGCCCTCCACCGTCCGGCGCTCGTCATACCCTCCAATCACCGAAGGATGGTCACACTCCCCGTCGAAGCTGATATTCTCAAATGTGATATTCCGGACGGCATTGCCTGGGCACGGGTTATATTTTTCGTTCTGCAGCACGCGAATGTCAATCGGTCGGCCCAGTTCAAAAGGCTCCACGCGTACATTGCGGAAGCTGACGTTACGCACCGTGTTGCGATCGCCGACATTGATGGACATGCAGCCCCAATAACCGTCCTGCGGCTCATGATGCTCCAAAATATCGATCTGATCGAACTGGATATCCGCAATGACATCTCCCTCCAGCTCATGATCGCCGTGACAGCCAATATTAATCGGATGCGCAACATCAGCCCAAAGAATCGAATTTCTCACACGAATAGACCTGGTGTCCCCTTTGAATGCTCCCCGGCTGCCGTAGATGGCGATGCAATCGTCAGAGGTCCTAAGAAATACGTCGTCGATGTCAATGTCTGTGCATGACATCATGTCGATGCCGTCGCACCAGCCTCGCGTGCTGAAGGACTTGAAATTGCGGATCTTGACCCGCTCCGACTGCCCCAGGTGAATGCTGTAATGCGGCGGATCAACCGAAATAATACCTTCAACTTCGATCTGTTTGGAATGATCAATCTGTACGCTGCGCCAATAGGTCGTCTTCTCAATGTCCCGCAAATAAATCATGCCCCGTCCGCGGATGACAACATTCTCTACCTGTCTGCACAGCATCGAGCCGACAACGATAGCGCCTCCAGCGATGTAAACCGTCGTATCCGAAGGGATCGGCAGCAGCCCGTCTTCAATACAATGAAATCCCTCGGCGAAGTACAAGATTGACGGCGGTTCCGCCCCCTCCGAAGACGCCTTCAATTTCCCGATGAGGCCGTTGGCACTATGCGTGCCTGGCTGCACAACCACGACGCCTGGGCTTTCGGGCTGCGGAGCATCTGTCTCAACCTCCCCCGCAAACAGATGCAGATTGTGGAAGCGCTCTCCATTCACTTCAATACTCAACTTGGATGGTTTGTCCAACTTAAACCAAATACGCCGTCCTTCGACTTCCGGCACAATACCCGAAGAGTTGGGGCGAATTTCTACACGTTCGGGAACCGCCCGATGGCTGACAATTTCCACCTCCACGGCGCCTTCAAAATCAAACGCCGCCATCGACGAGCTGCGCACATCGTGCATATCGACCCGAACCTCGTAGGTAAAGAGATCCTTCCACTCTCCATTCGCCAACCTGACTCGGGCCGTGAAATCGGAATTGCCGACCGCCTCGCGCGGAACCGAATACACCTTGAGTTTCCCCTCATTCATTTCCATTGCATGTACATTCCCTTCGCTGGAATAAGAAAGGCTGGAACACAACCCACATGCTCCAGCCCTGTTTGCCTACACGTTATTTTTTCGTGCGCTCCTGGTAAACCTTCGTAACCTCATCGGTGACTTCCTGGCCGCCAGATTTCAGCCAATTGTTCTTATACGTATCAAAATCGCTGTCTGTGTTGACTTCACCCGCAATCGCCTTGATAAAGTAGCTGTCCTGCAGCGTCTGCAAGTTCGTCCAGTACTTTGGCTTGCTGGTCAAGACCGTAGGACCGATCAGATCTGTAATAAGTTTGATGCCAGCTTCGGTATAATACTTTTTGCTCAGCTCCGCATAGATCGGTTTAGTATTATATTTCGATTTGGAGCTGTCGACGCCGCCCAGCATGTTGTAGAAGCCCGAAGCGCCTGCCTTAGTTCCCGCCATGTTAGGATCCGTGCTAGCCACAACCAGTCCCGTGCTCGCATCACGTGTATAGTTGACGCCTTCTTCGCCGTATTGCGTCAACAACCAGCCTTCATCATTGGTAGAGACATACTCCAGCAGCTGCAAAATCTTAATGCGCTTAGCCTCGTCTTTGGCCGCGTTCGCGCCGATCAGAATCGGGGCTTGACGCGCGCCGTAGGCAACGGCGTGGAGCTGACCATCAGTGGACACGATGGAACCCGGGATATAGCTTAAGCCTTTTTCATTCGCTGGTTTGCCGATATAGCCGGATTCCAGGTACGTGTTCCCCGGCTGAACGTTATCCAGCATGCCGATTTTTTGATTTGCTACTTTTACGTTGTTTTCATTGTTGTCGGAAGTGATGAATTCCGGATCGATATATCCGGCTTTATACCATTTGGCCAGCAGCTTAAGCGTTGCCCGCGCATCTTCGGAAATTCCGCCATACTCTGCTTTACCGCCAGCAGCCAGTCGGAATTGATAAGGAGCGACATTATGGGCAGCGAAAATGCTCGGGAACAACTGATTGGTCAGCTTACCCCTGCCTCCCAAACCGTAGGTGTCTTTCTTGCCATTTCCGTCAGGGTCATTGTTAACGAATTTGTTCAGCACATCTTCAACTTCAGCCAATGTTTTGGGTGTCGAGGTGTAGCCGATTTTCTTCAGCCACTGTTCGTTATAAGCAGGAAGGAAGCCGTTCAGCCCGCCCGGATATACCCGGGGAACTCCCCAGTTCTTGCCTTTGTAAAGCCCAATGTCCCAAGCCGTATTATCGACAGATTCCAAGGCCTTCACGTAATTCGGCATATATTTCTTGATCTCATCGACAGAGAGCGAGGCAATAATGCCTTGATCCGCCCACTGCACCATGTCCGTTTCCGTTACGTCGACCGGGAACAAATCAGGTGTCTCACCAGAGGCCAGAGATACGCTGAACTTCTCCTTCCAACTGGAACGTTCATATTTGACATTCTTGATCTTGATGTTGAATTTCTCTTCCAATTTCTTTTGTACGAAGTTATCGTCCGTTTCAGGCGCATTGTAGTTATTGGCGATCACAATTTCGATCGGTTTCTCTGTTCCTGCGCTCGCGCCTGGCGATGCGGACGATGAAGCGTCCTTTCCTGAGCTGCAGCCCCCCACCAGCAGAGAGGCGGACAGCGCTACAGCCGTCGTGGTAATTGCAAATTTCTTTCTTTGACCCATTTCCTTTTTTCCTCCTTATCGATGTATCCCTAATCTATTTATTTAGACGGCGCTGCTCGAAAGCCTACCGTGTAAACCAAATGCTGCAGCCTACCCTTTAAGTGAACCGACCATAACCCCTTTAACAAAGTAACGCTGCAAGAAGGGATATAAAATTAGAATCGGCATGGCTGTAAACATGATCACCGCCGCTTTAACGGTTTCAGGTTCCATATCCGGCGTTCTCAGCGGTAAAATGGGATCGCCCTCCGACGTAATGACCAACCGTCTCAAATAAATCTGGAGAACCAGCTTGGACTGGTCTTGGATATAAATCAAAGCATCGAACCACGCATTCCAGTGTCCTACCGCAGACCAGAGGGCCAAAGTCGCCAAAACCGGCTTGGACAACGGAATAATGATGCTGGTCAAAATACGAATATCGTTGGCACCATCCATTTTGGCCGAATCCTCTAGCTCCGAAGGAATGCCCATATAGAAGTTCCGAAGAATGAACATCGAATAGGTACTGATCAATCCAGGAATAATGAGCGCCCAGCGAGAGTCGATGAGCCCCAACGATTTGATGAGCAAATACGTGGGAATCAAACCGCCGCCGAAGAACATGGTAATGATGATCACCATCGTGTAGAAGTTGCGATGCGGTAAATATTTGCGCGATAAGGGATACGCGCCGAGCGACATAAAGAATAACGACAATACGGTGCCGATGACCGTACGAAATACGGTATTTCCGAATGCCGTCCATACCGTTTCCGTACTGAATACCTTCTTCCAGGCGTACCACGAAATCTCATGCGGGTAGAAGTGTACGCCTGGACGAAGCGCCTCCCGAGCGGTGCTCAAGGAGATGGAAAGTACATGCAAAAACGGATAGATCATCGCAATGCTTAACACGGATATAAAAATAATAAGTAACGTCTGAAAAACTTTTTCCCCTTGCGTCATTCTCATCTTGGTTCACTCCTTTCTGCGCGCCTATAGCAGCCCTTCTTGTCCCATTTTCTTAATGACGTAGTTCGTAGAGAGAACGAGCACAAGGCCGATGACATTCTTGAATAACCCTACGGCCGTCGTTAAGCCGAACTGCATTCCTTGCAGACCGACACGATATACATACGTATCCAATACGTCGGCTACGCCATACACGGCTGGGGAATACAATGTATAGATCTGGTCAAAACCCGCGTCCAGCACGCCGCCAACCCGCATGATGAGCAAGATGCAGATCGTCGGAAGAAGCGCCGGCAGCGTCACATGCAGCGTCTGTTTCCAGCGGTTGGCGCCATCCAGCACGGCCGCTTCATACAGCTGGGAGTCCACGCCGGCTAAGGCGGCCAAATAAATAATCGTGCCCCAGCCCACTTCTTTCCAGATCGCCGAGGTGACGAGCGTAAATCGGAAATACTTCTCCGTGCCCAGAAAATAAATCGGATCGAAGCCCAGCATTTTTATCAAATAGTTGATCACGCCGGTCCCTGGAGATAGCAACGTAATCAAAATCCCGCCGATGACAATCCATGATAAAAAGTGAGGCAAGTAAGAAATCGTTTGCGAAATTTTCTTAAAGATCGGAATTCGAATCTCATTCAGCAGCAGCGCGAATATAATCGGCGCCGGGAACCCAAATACAATATGATAGGCGCTGATGACGAGCGTGTTACCGATAATATGCCAGAAATCGGGTGAGAGCGAGAACAGATACTCAAAATGCTTGAATCCCACCCAAGGACTCCCCCAAATTCCGTCCCTGATCATATAGTCCTTAAACGCCAATTGAACGCCATACATCGGACCGTAAGCAAAAATGCCGTACCAGACCAGCACCGGAAACAGCATATAGAACATGTATCTGTTCTTGACATACTGTGACCATATACCGCCTGTTTTGCGGGCAACTTTCTTATTAACGGCCCGCTCCATGCTGCTCATTCTCGTTGCCTCCTCCGGGTTCATAGCTACATGTCTCCTTTCAAAAATCGCTTCACGCAGCATTGCTTGCGTTTGGCCGGTTCCATGGACTCAATATACAAACCGGAATAGGGGCTTATCAATTGCAAAATCATTCAAATCGTTCTGTTTTCTTTCAATACCGGTTATAAAATTTTTAGAAAAGGTCAACAAGCGGCAAAAAGGTGCAGTCTTCTCAATCCCTTGAGAAGCTTTGCACCTTTTCCCTTACTCCTGCGGGCAGGCATTGCCGGAACTGGACTCGCTTGCCGTCGCATGAATGTTGCGATATTGCGCCGGTGTAATGCCGAAGCGCATTTTGAACTTGTTGTGGAAGTATTTATGGTTACGATACCCAACCTTCTCGGCGATTGCTGCAACCGGCATCCGTCCCTCCTCCCGAAGAAGCGCCGCCCCTTGCTCAAGCCGCACTCTCGTCACATACTCCGTAAAAGATTCCTTCATGATTTCTCCGAACAATGTGGAGACATACGCCGGCGCCAGCGATGCAACGTCAGACATCACATTCAAGGAAAGCTCATCTCCAAGATGTTCATCAATGTATCTTTTCAGCTTCATAATGACTTCCACGTGGCCGTTGTTGCTGGAATCTCGAACGTGAATCGCAATCTGTGAAGATACGGCGCGAATCGAGTTCATCGTATCGTGTAAGGTGCTTTTCTTCAGCTCGTCAAAGATCGTGGAGGGCGATACCATCTCCTGCAATTCCAGCTCAATGACGACTTGATACAGGGAAGTGACCAACTGCAGCAGCGCCATTTCCACCGCTTCAAGCTTCAGCTCGCGAGCCTTGAGGACGTCCAGGAATTCATCCAGAAACTTATCGGCTCCGCTGAGATCGCCGGCTTTTAACATATTTTTGTACATGTCATAGGCAAACAACTGCGGATTCGGATCGAGACC
Organism: Paenibacillus oryzisoli; assembly: GCF_050467285.1. Taxonomy (GTDB): domain Bacteria; phylum Bacillota; class Bacilli; order Paenibacillales; family NBRC-103111; genus Paenibacillus_E; species Paenibacillus_E oryzisoli_A. The sequence goes on from NZ_JBCMUN010000009.1 coordinate 621,646, forward strand.
TGTAATCTTCGAATGCAAAATAACGGCGTCCGCCCCATATAGGAACCGGTATCGGTACGCTTGAACCGCCATGCGATAGGAAATCTGGATCTCCTCTGGCAGCCCGACCCACGGCCCAATGGCGGCGCCGAATTCCACCTGCCCGCGCAGCACGGTCTTCATCTCATGCAGCACCATGCCGATGACTTGATCTCTTCCTTCTGTGCGGTCATTCGTTTTGTACAGAAGCGCGCCTTCTCTCGCATTCAGCACAATAAAATGGCACTGAGGCGGATGATCGTTCCGCTCATACCACAAATCGATCTGTTCACTGTCCCCTTTCAGCAGGTACATATAGGCAACTTGATAGCCCTTGCATTGATAGATCGCCTCTGGAAATTCTGTGCCTTGGCCTGTTCCGGTTATAATATTTTTCAATTTCTCGGAATCCGCTTGGATTTCCAACGATTTGATCTTCTGGCCCATGAAACGCAAGGCGTTGTCGATTAGGGCATATTCATTCATCGGCGCATGCTCGGATTGAGGCTGATACAAGGAACGCAAATTGGCGATGAGCCCTTTGATCGGATTATAAAATTGTCTAGACATCATATAAGAAATCAACAGCCCAAGCAGAAGCACCGCTCCGCAGCCGATGATGACGCTGGTCTGATATTGCTTGGATGACAGGACAAAAGAATTCATGGAACGGACCATGGCGTACGACCAGCCGTAAGAAGACTTCGTGCCGTCCAGATGGGACAATACAGCCTTGCCTAACTTCGGATCGACGAGCGTGACCACAGACGCGCTTTGTGTCTGGGCGTTTTGCAAAAGAGCCAGTTCTTCTTCACGGCTTTCCGCCGTTTGCACGATGACCTTCCCTGCCTTATTCATCATATACAGACGGTCGGACGGAGAGCCCAAAATATTCGCCGCCGATTGCCGAATAAAAGACATATCCAGATCTACGATAAAATAGCCTTGTTTCGCAGCGTCAGCAGATTGATAAGGAAGCATGACCGCATAGCTCATTACTTGCTTGCCGTCCACCAAAGAACGTGGAAACCAAGTTTTCATCGGAATGCTGTCGAGTGAAAGCAGAAATTCCGCATCCGTCGAATTTTCAGGCCGCATAAAAAAGCCGAAACTGTCCACAACATAATTTCCGGATTTGAAATAAATGGTTAGATTTGAAATCCCTTCATTCGCTGCCTTCAAAAACTCAAGATCTTGACGCAGCGACACAATCTTGCTGAGATTTCCATCCCAACCGCTGTCCATTAGTGGATACAGATTGTTGTTATTATGATGTGTTGTCGTATAGACCAGTCTAGTTTGCAAATCGTTCTCGTATTTCACAAGCAGCGTCTTCTCCATATAATCCCTCGTCGCTTCAAGACGCGTCTTGCTCTCACGGGCAATCTCATCCACCATCATCCGATTGGCTTGAGCATACAAATATCCGCCAGCCAAGCCCATCAGAACGACAGCCAAAATCGTATACGAAAGAATAATTCGGGTAAAAACCGTTGTTTTATATTTATGGAACAGACTCCCCATATTTCCCCTCCTAAACTGATTCCTTTAACTTGAGAACGTTTTCATTATACTAAACGAGCCATTACGCATGAATGCGATTTTTTAAGAAGAAACTATACTTTTTTAACCTTTTATTATGAAAAAGGCTGACTTTGTTTCCATATCGTACCACAGCCCATCACCGCGGCCTATTTCAAAATCATTAAATGACGTGCATTTTCTTTCGTTTTATACACAATGATCCATCTGCAATCGCGAAAAAGCCCAATCCCCGAAGGAATTGAGCTCTTTCTCACAATAGGCCGCTCATTTGCACAGGGGTCGACTTATGGAGCGACCTCAGTAAAGGTGGCATCCCCATTAAATGTCGCTCCGGAGCCGGACTGGGCGTACAGTAAATAGTTTGCGTGGCGCAAATATTTGGTTGAATCCGTCCACATCTGATAGGACGATTTCTGAGCATCCGCCAAGCCCGCCACCCGGCGGAACGTAGCGTCATTTTTAAACACAGTCGTGCCATCGTTCTGATCCAGCCATACTTCCCCATTGGAGCGGACGCGTAAGAATCGACCCGGAAAGTTGACAGACTCGAAGGATACGCCCGTCGCGTCGGCCAGGCCGGCAACCATGTTAAACTGTGTATCCTGGGCAGGAGCTACGTTGGCATCGATCCGCGCACGATAGCTGCTGTGCCGAATATAGCGGTCTGGAAAGTTATACGATTGCAGGCGGACGCTCACTGACACCGGCTCGATTCGCCATTGCTGATTGGCGCCGAGCACGTATCGCCACTGCTGAATAAGCGCTCCCTCTGCGGTAGAGTTGCCTACCACGTCGGCAGGTTTGTTCGAAATCACGGGCGTGATGCGATAGTAACCGCTCCCGGTCGGGATAAAGGCAAACTTCTGATTATCCCCGCTGTTGCTGCTCCATAGTTGGAATTTGGCGCCGTGGTCCAACGATGAGCTTGGGATGTCCAAGGAAAGTCCACTCTGCACGTTCTTGATGCTGTACTGTCCTCCGCCAAGATGGGTGACGTTCCACTGCTGGCTCGCCGCTCCGGTATACGTAATCTTCTGGATTTGCGCACCGTTGGAGGTGCCGGCCGCCCCCATCGCCTTGCCGTCAAGGCGCACGGTAAAACGGTACGTCCCATTCGGAATGTTGCCGCCGGGAAGCGTCGCCGCGGTTCCGCCGCTGCCAGCCGACCGGGTGTAGAGAAGCGTTCCGAAGCCGAGTTGGTCGAAGGTAGAAGGATACTGGGTGTTCGGACCTCCTTCCGGTCTGGAAAGAGCTGCGCGAGCAGCAATATTAGGCACCGACAGCCCTTTGCGGTTGGCATAATGGTTATAGATCATTTCCCAGATCGGCCGGTACTCGTTGCGGCTGGCACTGGAAATGACGGTTTGGGTCTGCACAGCTCCATTCGTCCCCGATCCCCATTCATAGGTGGCAAACGGAACGTTGTCGTCGCCGTTATTGTATTTCGCCACGTATTCAGCAGCGCGCAGGAAGCGGTTGTTCGCCCATCCGTACAGATCGTCGCCTTGATTCCAGGCCATTTCGTTGATCGTGGCCATGAGTCCAATGCCCAGCTGCGTATGCGCCTGATCACGACCGGATTCCTGCCACTGCGCAAGCCCATTCGGCTGCAGGAACGGAATCGCATTGTAGATAGAGCCATTGCCGGCGCCGTGTTTGAAATAGTCCACGCCGATGTCGTAAATGTCCCGTCGGTCGCAGAAAATGCCGATCGCAACGGTCGCAGCCATATTGGCGAGATCCCAGTTCGCCCAGTAGTTTTGAATATACGCGTCATTGTGATCGCTGCCATTTTCGTTGCCGATCAGGAAGCGCTCGTTCAGCGGCTTGTAAAATACATTGGTCAGCATGTTCTGCATCTGGGTCACATTGAAACCGGGATAATCCCGCATGAGTTCGGCCGCATTGGCCATTTCATACCCGTACAATCCGGAAGCCAAATAGCGGTCGGCATTGCCGGAGAGCGTTGTCAGCGTGGACGACCAGGCATTCAAAATATCACGGGCCGTGTCGCCGTTGGCGGTGCTGCCGCTGATTTTCCAACGCAAGGCGTTCTGGTACGCTCGTGCAATATCGTTGAACAACAAAGCCACGTTATCGCCTGTGCCGCCGCGGATAATTGTCGCTGTGGCACGCGGAGTCCAGTTCGCTTGCGACAGCGGGCTGTTGACCAGCTGGTTCCACCCGTCCAGATACGGCTGTGTGCCGGCACCAACCATCTGTTTCATGCGGTCCAAATCCGCCTGTGTATGTAAAAGCCCCGGATGCGCAAAAGACGTGGTCGCTGCATTCGCCGGTTTGTCTTCCAACACATAACCAATCAAGCTTAACAGCAGACTTAAAACTACGGAAAGCGAAACTATTTTTTTCATTTTTTAAAACCATCTCCTTTACGGCGTATTCATGATTCACTCACCTTCACCTGTAGGACGGATTGGGGCCCAGACGCATCACCTCACTTCGTATTCAGGAAATCGCTTCCATCCCGTACTTTAAATAATTTTCCCCTCCATATAAACGGCTAAAGTTTTTAAATGAAGTACAATTATTTTCGATCGGCTAGCTACCCTTCTCCATTTGGAACCGCGCATCAAAATAATTCCGGTTATATTGCATGCTCGGATGCGACGGATTCAGCGCGTACGCCTTTTCATTCTGCTCATAAGCCAACTGATGCTCGCCTAACCGATCATAGCACACGCAAAGCTGCAAATGCGGCAGCCATGTCCATGCGGCGTGATCGATGGGGCCCATGTTCCCCTCCGGCATTTTCGCCTTCGCTGCGGTTTCATACCAGAAGACAGCTTCCTCCAGCCGATTCCGTTCCAGGAAATAGGCGCCGACCCGGCAGCACATTTCAGCCCGCGGCTTGTCATAGATGAGCGCCTGGAGGTACGATTGCAGCATCCTGTGCGAATCGCCCAGCGCCGCATAACATTCGCCCAACCGCAGGCAGCTCGCATACACATCCTCAATCCAGCCTTGATCCGTGGCCAGAAACCGATTGTAGCAGGCAATCGCCTCGTCATAGTAAGCATGATCCTTCAGCTCATTGGCAAAGTAGAACAGATCCCGTGGCGAAAAGCTCTCATTTTCCGCTTCCCGCTTGCGGTAAATGCGCAGATTGCGGTCGGTGTACGCTTTGTCTTTTTTATGTGTGACGGCGATGTCGGCGGCAAACATCTCGCCATAGACGAGCAGTACCTCGTGTACAAGCCCTTCCCACTTGAAACCGCGCGACCGCTTGACCAAGCGATTACGCCGCAAACTGGACGTCACATTGCCCGCTTCGTCGAAAGCAAGATGGTAGTTCATCGAGACGCTATCGACGCTTGGGTCCAACGTATGTTTCAGTTCCTTGAATTTGACGCGGTCCGCTTCCTCCAATTCATCGTCCGCATCCAGCCACAGGATATATTCCTGCGTCGCATTCGAGAACGCGAAATTGCGCGCAGCGCCGAAGTTATCAATCCAGGCAAAATCGTAAATGACCGCGCCAAACGAGGCCGCAATCTCTTTCGTCCGATCCGTCGATCCCGTGTCGACGATCACGATTTCATCTGCAATGCCTTCTACAGACTGCAAGCAGCGGGCAAGCGATTGTTCTTCATTTTTCACAATCATGCACAAGCTTATCGAAATCACATGGATGCCCCCTCATGATGTCCCCTGTTGTTCACGGCTCCCATACCTTCTATTCAATTTATATGTGGCTGGGTCGCAAAGCGTTCGCAAGGACAGGCCGGACTAGGAGGCAGCAGCATAGAGAAAAGTCCGATACAGCACAAAAAAGACCATACACCCGGAGACGCCTCCAGCGTACAGTCTTTGCAAGCTAAACCAATTTTCCGTTCCAGTAATAACTATCTTCCCGATACACTTTAAACGCGATTTCGACTTCCGGAATTCCCAGTGAATGAATATGCTTGGTGAGTACTCCGGCGTAAGCGTCCCGCACGTCCTGTCCTCGTTCAAACCAGCCGACTTCAACAAACGGATATGTTTCGCACACGGTTCCGCCATAGATAGAAACCGTAGGCAGACATTCCAGCATAAAATTATCCTCGCCACAGCCGCACACCTGGGCCAATTCCTGAATCAGCGCTTGGCTGATCGAAGCCATTCTCGGGGCGCTTATTCCTCTAACTACCATATGAGGCATACCCTGATCTCCTCTACTGCTCCTGCATGAAAGTTTTGATCGTTTGCAGCGAAACGCCGGTTTGATGATAAACCTCCATCACAGTCGCGTTCGGGTGCGTGCGCACATACGCCTTCACAACCTGAGTCTCCTCCAGCATCAACTGGGTACAAGCCACACATAGCTGATCCGGCCGATTCATGATCATAGCTCCACATCTCTCACAATTGCCAAGTGACATTTCCACACCCTCCAGGTCCGCGATGAGGCTCTTTTTCGAGCTTTTTCCAACTCTTTCGCTGCGAACCGACAAAACTCCTTTAACCAAGCGTTAATTTTTTATCTCAAAATGCGAAAAAGATCCCCGCGCCGGATCAAGCCCGGCCGCTCGACGTAGCCCACAAGGCCGCGCCTCTGCTGGGCTTGCTGAATGAAAAGCTTCGTGAGCAGCTTGTCGCCGTAATGCTCGGCAATCACCCGCCCCGGCCCGGAGCACGGCTCATTCTCGCCCTCGAGCACAATGCCCGCTCCGCTAGGCAGCATTAAGCGAAGGCCCATCGGCAGCTTTGTCAACTCGGGAATACCGCTCACCACCAGATTCGCGCCGAGCCACTCTCCTTTCACTTCGGGCACACCGATACGCTCCGCAATCTCGCGCAGCTCCTCCACCGACACCAGACTAAGCTGCCGGCGGTTCATAATTTCCTGCCCGCGCTTGTACATCGGCTGGCGCACATCGGCCTTGGCGAAAAGCCCAAAATGTCGATCGCCCTCCATGCCTCCGAACTTCAGTTCAATCTCATCCAAGTCACGTGTAAGAAACGTTTCTCCGTCTGCAATGCACACCGCTTCAATGCGGCCAACCCGTTCCATGAGTTCTCTTCACCCTTTTCGTCTAGTCAAAACCCGCTTACGCCAACAGCGCTTCGATGTCCGGCTCAATCGCCGACGGTTCTGTCCGTGCGCTGTATTGCTTGACAATGTTACCTTCGGCATCCACGAGGAATTTCACGAAATTCCATTCAATGTCGCCTGTACGGTAAGGCTCTGGCGTGTTCGCCAGCAAATACGTGTACAGCGGATGCGCGTTCTCGCCTTTGACGTCGATTTTATGGAATAAAGGGAACGTGACGTTGTAATTCAACTCGCAAAATTGTTTAATCTCCTCATCCGTTCCCGGTTCTTGACCTGCAAACTGGTTGCAAGGGAAGCCCAGTACCGTAAAGCCTTGGTCGCCATATTGCTCATGCAGCGCCTGCAGTCCTTGATAGTGCGGCGTCAGCCCGCATGCGCTTGCGGTGTTGACAATGAGCAGCACTTGACCGCGGTAGGCGGACAGGGATTTTGTTTCACCTGTAATGGTTTGAACTTCAATATCGTAGATCGACATCTGCATCTTCTCCTTCGCATGTGGGGGTTCTTTCCTCTCTTAGTATACCATTCCTGCGGGAAGAGCCCAAATGCCATCACGCCTCTTTATATATGAAGTCAGGTGTGGTATAGTGTTTACCTGCTTTCTTTTCCACAGCAATATATTCCAACTCTTAGGAGGTAACTGATCTTGGACACAGAGACTCAAAGTGCCTATCAAGATGAACTGCAGCGACTCGAACGCACCAATGTGGAGATCGACAAGCAGCTGAAGCGGCTCCGGGAGACACCTGTCTACTACGGGCCCGACCTGACGGAGCAAGCGCTGGAAGTGCAGCGCGAGCATGGCCGTCAAAATTTGGCGAAGGCGATTGATGAGGCCTATTTCGGCCGGTTGGACTTTCAGGAGTCCGGCACTGCATCCCCCGCACCACTCTACATCGGCAAAACCGGCGTCGAAGACGAACGCACCGGCCAATTGCTTGTGATTGACTGGCGGGCACCGGTTGCCAGCTTATTCTATTCCTTCACCGGCGGGCTGGACGCGGCATCCTACGATTCGCCGGACGGCTTGATCGAAGGGCTCGTATACCTCAAGCGCAACCTTGTGGTGCGCAAACAGATTTTGCAGCGCGTCGTCGATACGTACGACCGGGAAGCCGATTCCTTGGCCGTCGGCGATGAATTCCTGCTCTACCGGCTTGGCGAGAATAAGGACAACAAGTTGCGCGACATCGTCTCGACGATTCAAGCGGAGCAAGACCGCATTATCCGTGCCGCTAAAAACACCGCACTCATCATTCAAGGGGTCGCGGGCAGTGGTAAAACGACCGTCGCCCTGCACAGGCTCGCCTTCCTGCTCTATCAATACCGCGAACAGGTTCGCGCAGAGCGCATGATTATTTTTGCTCCAAACTCGATGTTTCTCGATTACATATCAGGAGTTCTACCAGAGCTCGGCGTCGGCAACATTCAGCAGAACACGTTCACCGACTGGGTGCTCGAAGTCCTGGATCACGAAGTCAAGCTCGCCGATCCTGCGCTGACATTGCAAACCTGGTTCTCCCTAGGCAGCGCAAGACCCATCGTCGACGACAACGCTCCAGGCCGTTGGAAAGGCGCCGTCGCTTTCAAACGTGCGATTGACGAGCGCTTGTCCGAATTTGAAAAGACCTACGTGCCCGTCGACGATTTCATCCCATGGGAGGGCGCCAGACTGAAGCTTGCCATGATTCGCGAATGGTTTTTTGTGGAAAATAAACATTATCCGCTGATCAAACGGCGCGAGCGCGTCGTCGCCCGCATCAAACGCTGGATGGAGATGCAGCTTGATAAGGTCTGGGAGCAGACCAAGAAGAAAGAACTCAAGAAAAAAGGCGCGCAGCGTCTGCGCACCTACCTCACGGGCTGGCCGGAGCATACGGCCTTTACGTTCTATAAGCAGTTGTTCGACGGAAAAGACGGCGCAACTGCCGTGCCGGAACCGATCGCGGCCGCTTCGCTCAAGCGCTTCAAGAAAAAAGAAGTGGAGCTCGAGGATCTCGCCCCGCTTTTATATATTCACGCCAGACTGAACGGCGTTCCGTCAGAGCAGCTGTTCGATCACGTTGTGATTGATGAGGCGCAGGATTTCTCGCCGTTTCAGGTCGCCGTGCTCGACATGTATACGCGCAATCATTCTTTTACGATTCTCGGCGACCTCTCGCAAGGGATTCACGCGTATCAAGGCATTCATGACTGGAAGGAATTTTCCAGCCTCTTCGAAGAAAACGGCACCGCCTACTTTGAACTGGACCGCAGCTACCGTTCGACGATGGAGATCATCCAGTTCGCCAACGCCGTGCTGGAGCGCGGCGTCGACAACCCGCTGCTCGCCGTGCCGGTGTTCCGCAGCGGCAACAAAGTGCGCGTGCTGCAGGTAGCGCCGGCCCAGCGCTTTGCGCAGATCGCGCAGGCGCTCACTGCGCTCGAGAGCAGCAGCGCGTCGACCATCGCGGTCGTGACGCGCACGGAGCGGCAGGCGCAGGAGCTGCATGAGCAGCTGACCGCCGCCGGCCACAAAGTCAACCTGATCACGGCGAAGCAGCGCGTGTATCGTGGGGGCATCTCCGTCCTTCCGGTCTATCTGACCAAAGGACTCGAATTTGACGCGGTGCTGCTCGTGGACGCCACCGCCAAGCACTACGAGTCTTCGCTCATAGACGCGAAGCTGCTCTACGTTGGCTGCACGCGCGCGCTGCACGAGCTGTGGCTGCTGGCGCCGGGCGAGCTTTCGCCGCTCGTCGCCGCCGATAATCCCGACATCGTGACAACAGTGTCGCCGTTTTAACCAGAAGAAGCCGCTGCCCCCTGGGGCTTGCGGCTTCTTCATCTGTAAGGTGCCCTGCAGGCTGTGCCAGGCACCGGTCTTGCCTGGCGATTGAGCGAGAAGGCATTCAACAGCCCACCGCCTAATACGCCACCAACACGCCGCCCTCGCCGGCATACGTGCCGATGACCGTGCCCATGTTCGCGAACAGGACGTTGCGGAACGGATGCTTTTGCAGCAGCGCCTGCATGAAATCGCGGCCTCTCGCCTCGCAATTGCTGTGGGCGATAGCGATGACATCCTTGTCGTAATCGTGCACCTTGGCGTCCAGATACGTCATTAACTTTTTCAGTGCCTGCTGGGTGCCGCGAATTTTCTCTACCACTTCGATCGTGCCTTCATCGCTTTTCTTCATTAATAGTTTAATATTCAGCACGGATGCCACTGTACCGCGAACGCGATCCAAGCGGCCGCCTTTGATCACATTTTCCAGCGTATCCAAGAAAAAGAACGTGTCGCTCTTCGCAATCGCCGCATGCACCCCGCGCACCACGTGCTCGAACGGTACTCCGGCCGCAGCCTGCTGTGCCGCTTGATAGACCAGCACCCCCAAGCCTAGCGAGGTCGTCATCGAGTCGATCACTTCAATGCGCCCGGTATACCCCTCTTCGAGCAGCATCTCCCGCGCCATAACAGCGTGATGATAGGTCGAACTGAGCTGAGCGGACAGGCAAATGACAAGCAGATCCCGATCAGCGCCCTCCTTTTGAAACTCATGGAGAAAATGCTGGGGAGACGGACTCGCCGTTGTCGGCAAGCTGCTTTCCACTTTCATTCGCGCATAAAAATCCGTGAGCGCCATATCCGGCTTCATGCACTCCTCGCCGAACTGTACGGAGAGCGGAACGACCGAAACCCCGATCTCCCCCACAATTTCACCCGGAAGGTCGCAGCTGCTGTCTGTCATAATCTTGATCGTTGTCATCGCTGTCCACATCATTTCTTATTTTTTGGCGTATACAATTCCGACGGTCTGCGGCCCGCAATGGCTGGAGATGACGCAGCCGGCTTCCGTCACATAAACCCTGTTCATGCCCGTAAGCTCTTCAATTCGCTGCTTTACATATTCCGCTTCCTCCGCCGCCTTCGCGTGCGTAATGAACATAAACGACGTGTTCATGGCGTCTATATTGACCAGAGTGTTGTCAAGCAGCTGCGCAAGCACTTTCTCGCGTTTGCCGCGAACTTTATCCGTCAGTGTCATCGCGCCGTCAATCACTTTTACGACCGGTCTAATTTTCAAAAGACTGCCGATATAATGCTGCACGCTTGAGCACCGCCCGCCTTTATGCAAAAACTCCAGCGTATCGATAATGAATTCGACGTCGATTTTGGGGATCATCCCTTCAACGATCGACTGAATTTCTCCAGCGCTCTTGCCCTGCTCCGCGGCTTCCGCCGCCGTCAGCACAAGCATACCGATGCCAGTCGACAGGCTGCGGGAATCGATCACCGTAATGCGTCCCTCCGGGAACGCGTCGGAAGCGATTTTGGCATTTTGATAGGTGGATGAAACTTCGGACGAAAGCCCGATATACACAATGTCGTCACCCGCCTCGATGACGGGACGAAACGCATTTTCAAAATCGGCCGGCGATGGCGCCGCTGTCTTCGGCAGCTTACCTGTTTCCGCCACCCGCTGGAATAACCTTTCCACATGCATCGTCACGCCGTCCTTATACGTCTCATCCTCGAAAACCACATAGAGCGGCACAACCCCAATCTCGTGCTGCCGCAGCAGCTCCGCTCCCAAGTCACTTGTGCTATCGGTAAAAATACGGACACGTGACATGCCACTTACCACCTTATCTCCGAAGTCTCAAATTCATGTGAAGATTATCACGTCCAGATCAGGCTGTAAAGACCTTCTCTTAAAAGCCGTAGATGGTCATCCCGCCGTCGACAAACAGGGTCTGACCCGTAACGTAATTGGCCGCATCCGATGCCAGAAATACCGCCGGCCCCACGAGCTCTTGCAGCTCGCCGACTCTGCGCAGCGGCGTTCTTGCGATAATCTCGGCCAAATAGTCAGGCTGATCCAAAATTTTCTCCGTCAGCGGTGTCCGGAAATACCAAGGCCCGATCCCGTTCACGTTAATGCCGTAGGGACCCCACTCCAACGCGAGCACTTTGGTCATCTGAATCATCGCCGCCTTCGTCGCGGCATACACGACGCCTGTCCGAAGCGCCACATGCCCAGCGACAGACGCGATATTGATGATACGGCCGTACGACTGCTCACGCATATGTCCACCCACAATTTGGGAGCATAAGAACGCCGACTTGAGATTCGTTTGCATGATCTTATCCCATTCTTCATCCGTCACGGCCAGCGCCTGGCTGCGGATGTTCATGCCCGCGTTGTTGATCAAAATATCAATGCGGCCGGTCTGCTGGATAACTTCTGCCACCGCCTGCTCGATGTCCTCCCGCTTCGTGACGTCGACTGTCATCGGGTAGGCTTGTCTGCCTAGAGCGCGAATCTCCTCCGCAACAGCGGCAAGATCGCCTGCCGTCCGGGCAAAAATCGCCACGTCCGCCCCCGCTTCCGCGAGGCCGATCGCCAGCGCCCGACCGATCCCCCGGCCGGCGCCTGTCACAAGCGCAACTTTATTTTTCAACTCAAATGAAGGTAAAAACATCTCCGCATCGTCCTATCTATGTTGTAATTAATGCCTTAAAGTAATTGGAAAGAAGGGTTGTCCTATGTCAATGACTTATAGTGCTAAGGAAGAAAAAGCCAACGCCATTTCTCATGGCTTCGGAATTGTGCTAAGCCTCGCCGCGCTTGTCCTGCTAGTCGTGATCGCCTGTCAGGAAGGCAACGGTTGGCATATCGTCTCGTTCAGTATTTTTGGAAGCGCGCTGCTTCTGCTTTACACCTGCTCCACGCTGCTGCACGCCTTTCAGACGCCGCGGGTAAAGGATGTATTCGAGGTACTCGATCATGCCGCGATTTATGTGCTGATTGCCGGCTCCTACACACCGTATCTGCTTGTTACGCTGCGCGGCGCGCTGGGTTGGACGTATTTCGGCGTCATCTGGGGACTCGCCATCCTCGGCATTGTACTCAAAGTGTATTACGTCAAAAGGTTCGTTCTCGTTTCAACCCTGTGCTATATTCTCATGGGCTGGCTGATCGTCGCGGCCTTCAAGCCTCTTTATGAAAACCTGGCGCTTGGCGGTATCATCTGGCTTGTCGCTGGCGGGCTCCTCTATACGTTCGGTTCCATCTTCTATGTATGGCGGCGCATCCCCTACCACCATGCCATCTGGCACGTGTTTGTACTTGCTGGCAGCGCCTGTCATTTTATATCCGTTTTCGGCTATGTCAAGTAACATTCGTTCAGGCAAAATCGAACTGCTGCAGCTGCTCCAAAAGAGCGGCTTCCAGCCGGTTCGCCACTTGCTCATAGCCATCTTCGTTCGGGTGAATGGCGTCATCGGAAATATAGCGCATCGCCTGCCCGACGAAGGCGTCATATACCTGTACAACACACAGATGCGGCTGCTCCAGCTTGCGCAGGAACAGATTGAACCGCTGCACCCAATACGCCGCATCGGGAACTTGAGGAATCGGATTATATAAACCGATCACCGCAATGAGCAAGGGCTTGGCAATGCCGGCACGAATTTTGTTAATGGCATTAATCATTCGCCGGTAATTGATTTCGTACGTGTGCAGCGCGGTTTTAAGCACCGCTTTGTCGCCTTCGTAAAAGAACGGAATCGCCGCTTGGATCAAATCGTTGCCGCCCGCTGTAATCGTCATGAGAGTCGCTTTCTGGATTTCCATTTGCAATTCGGCATCGGACTTGATGGCTTCCAGCAGTTGCTCAGTAGTCGCACCGTTTGTGCCCGCATGCTTCAGTGTAACCGGCACGTTCAGCTTGCTTTCGAGTCTATTCTGCAAAATGGGAACGAAGCCATGCCCTTCCGAAGCACCATAACCAACGGTCAGTGAATCGCCAAACGCCAAATAATGTATTCTTTTTTCCACTGCCATCCTCTCCTCTAAGCGTGACGTACTATACTATATGCGTCAGAGCCCAAATTGGGAAGGGATACATTTACGTGGACATTCGCCATTTTTTTACACGCTTACATGGTTCGCTACGAAATCTTCAATCTGCGCCTTTTCCATCGGGGTAAATTGAAATTCACAATCGCAGCCGCCATCGTGCAGCACGATTTGGACAATATCGCCATGGACGTTGCAGATCACAAGGACGGACGGATCTTCCAGATCTTCCGGCTGGGCTTGTCCGGCTTTGAACGTCAGATCCAGATACAGATCCCGCCATTGCCCACGCTCCTCCGCCTCTCGAAACTTCAAGTCAAACTTATGTTCCTCGTGCTCAGCACCGTATTTCATCATCCGGGTTGCCGCCTTTCTCTTGTGCGTATTGGTAGTTCGATCTCCTTTATACTACAATGGAGTGTAGAAGCAATCAATAAAGGAGTCCTGCTGATGAAAAACGCGATATCCGCTGAAATTGACCAATATGCTGATGAGTTTAAAGATATTTCCCGCTACATCGGCGCAAATCCCGAACTCGGCCATGAAGAATTTAAAGCATACGCCCGACTGACGGCCGCGCTGGAAAGCCACGGCTTCGCCATTAAGCACGCCGTGCTGGACATCCCGACGGCGTTCCTCGCGACGTACGATTCCGGCAAGCCCGGCCCCATCGTCGCCTACTTGGCGGAGTACGACGCGCTGCCGGATCTGGGCCACGCGTGCGGACATCATCTCATCTGCATGATGAGCATTGCCGCCGCCGTCGGCCTGAAAGCCGCCCTCGCGGAGACGGGCGGCAGCATCCGCGTGTACGGCACGCCCGCGGAGGAAACCAAAGGCGCCAAGGTGCCGATGGCGGCGGCCGGTTTGTTCCGTGACGTGGACATTGCGCTGATGGCGCATCCGTACTACACGTTCGAGAAATCCGGCGAATCGCTGGCCATGGACGCGATTCAGTATGAGTTTTTCGGCCGCGCCGCGCATGCGGCCGCCCAGCCGTATGAAGGCATCAACGCGCTCGATGCCGTCATTCAGTTGTTTGGCGGCGTGAACGCGCTGCGACAGCAGGTGAAGACCGATGCCCGCATTCACGGGATCATCAAGGAAGGCGGCCAAGCGCCGAACATTATTCCCGATTATGCGGTCGCGCAATTTTATGTGCGCTCGGGCTCGCGGGCGTACACGAACGAGCTTGTCCGCAAAGTGCTTGCCTGCGCGGAAGGCGCCGCCCTGCAAACCGGCTGCACGCTCAAGACGTCGAACTACGAGTATTCGTACGACGAGCTGCGTACGAATCACACGTTGTCCGACGTATTTACGAAGCAGCTGCTAGAAATGGGAGTGAAGCCGGAGGAGATCGAGATCGGGAAGGATCACGGCTCGCTCGATCTAGGCAACGTGTCGATCCAATGCCCGACGATCCACCCGTTCGTCAAAGTCGTGGGCGAACGCCATATGCTGCACACGAAGGAATTCCGCGATTTAGCGCTGCAAGAGCCTGCACTGGACGCGATGATTTTCACCGCCAAGGCGCTTGCCTATACGGCATACGACGTGCTGGCCGACCCGGCTCTGCTGGCGTCCATTAAAGAAGAATTCGCTCGGCTTCGCTGAGCGAATTCTTCTTTTTTTACCAGACTAGCTAGTCCCCCTCGTTGCTGCGCAAAAACAGCGCGACCCCGATCAGCAGGATCAGTCCTGCGCCAAGCTGGATGAGCGTGATTTTTTCGCCGAGCAAGAAATACGCCAGCAGCGACGCGCCCAGTGGCTCGCCAAGCACCGTCATGGAGACCGACGAGGCTTTCATATATTTGAGCAGCCAATTGAAGATGTAGTGGCCGAAAATCGTCGACACGACGGCGAGCAAGCCGAACACGATCCAATCGCGCAGCGGGTAACCGGTGAACGCTTCCCCGGTGTACACATTCGTCACCGCGAGCGTCAGCCCGGCAAACAAAAAGACGAAAAAGCTGTACACGAACGCCGAAATGTGATCGCGCAGCTTTTTGCCTAGCAGCATGTGGAAAGCGACCGCCATCGTCCCGATGAAAGACAGAATATCCCCCCGGAGCGCCGTCCCCGAGAACCGAAAATCGCCCCAGCCGATGCAAATAGCGCCAATGATTGCAAGAATCATCGCCAAAAGCGCCTCGCGGCTAGTCCGCACGCCGTGCAGCACAAACGCGCCGGCCAGCACGAAAATCGGCTCCAGCGTCAAAATCGCCGTCGAACTGGCCACCGTCGTATAATGGAGCGACTGCATCCAGAACAGGAAGTGCAGGCCCAGCATAATCCCGGACATCGCCAGCCTTCCCCACTCCCGCCAGCGAATGCGCCGGATCTCAGGCAAGTGCCCCCATAGCAGCGGCAGCATCAGCACGTTGGTGATAAACAGCCGGTACATCGCCGTCACCGCCGCCGAAGCGTCGGACCAGCGAACGAAAATCGAGGAAAACGAAATCGCGATAATCGCAATCACAATGAAGATCGGAATAGGGATTTTGGTGCGGTTCATGGCATTCATAACAAGTAAACTCCTTAAGTCGTCATCTCATGTAGTCATCAGATAAGTATATCGGAGGTTGCTTGGCTTGCCAATGATTATTTGAACTACGTTCAAATAATTAAGAGGCCGTCCCGCCGCCGATTTCCTCAATAAAACTAGCCATCCTCTTTCCGCCAAACGCTATCTCCCCCCTCGATCCCACCACATTCGTTAAAACTAGCTGAATCTCTTTAACTAGCACCACCATCCGTATCTACTACCAACCACCGCTCCCCTTAAGTAGCTGCCTTACTGCTGGATGCGCGCTTGCTGCTGCAATCCTGTATTTCCTACAGCAAATTCTGCTAAAACGGCGTGTTTGTGAAGAAGAACCTGCATTTCGTACAGCTAAATCTAACCGCTGGCACCGAAATCAGCCCATTTTCTAGGAAAACACTAAAATTTGCTGTACTTTTTGCATGATCACCTCTCAAATCGGGCATTTTGGCGAAATTTATTGTACTTTTTGCAGGTGCGTCGGTTGGTGGAGGCGGTGGAGGGTAATTCCGGGGTTGGATATAGATGCCCGCTGTGACACAACTACAAAAAAAAACTACCGCCACCCCTCAGGGCGATCGATAGGTTTTTTCCAACGAACTTAGTCCAACACCGCGCTCATATGCTTCTTCGTCACAGACCAGTGCGATGTGTTCCAGATCGACTCTTTGTTCTTGAAGTACAAAATTTGCGGAGACGCATGCTTGATGCCCAAGTCTTCGGCAATCTGATTCGACACAGGGCGAGACTCGATCACTTTTACCATATAGTAGTCCACGTCGCCATTGTGCTCGCCAGCCAAGTATTCCTCGAATTCATCCATCGCGCTTGCGCTGACCGGACACGTTGTGCTGTGCTTGAGGATAACCGCCGGCTTGTCTGAGGACTGCTCCCATACTTGCTGCCATTCGTTTAACGACGTTAATTCTTTCCATGCTGCCATGTGCCGCCACTCCTTTATTTTTGTTATTTAATAATGATTATAAAGTAAAGGTGGCAGGGAAGCAATCTAACTACAGACAAGATACCAGCTAGCACGAAATTTAGTTAAGTTTAAAAGAAGATTGAATTGCTTCTACGTCCTTGGATAATTGCAGATACTCACTCTTCCTCTTCTCATCTTCAAGTGAATATTGAACATCGGTAGGCGTACTGAACGTAAACACGGCATCGTCAGTTTCTCCAACTTTCGTAATATGGATAAGCTTAATCAACTCCTCCCCTTCCTCCAGCCATTTGCTTTTCGTCCAGACATCAATAACGAATAGTCGGCCACCTGAAGATTTATTGAAAGGATTTGAAAATACAACGCGATTGTCTTCCTCACTAATCTCATACTTTCCCTCCCAAGCTTTCGGAATCATCAAGCTAAAATGATATTTGGCGTTCGTATAACCAATCTCTTTAGCCCCGTTCATCTGGCCTGAACGATTGCACGCGGCGAGCATCCAAACAAATAGAACGAAAACGATGCAGCAGGGTATCGCCCTTTTCATACACGTCCCCCTCTCTCCAATTAAATTGTAAAATAATTCCACATACCCAAATTAACAAATAACCATGAACTGCGTAAATAGTTACAATGGCCTAGATATACTCGAGCACAAAAATCCCCCGCACCTTTCGGCACAGGGGACACGCTCCATCAAGCTCTCGCTTGCAAAAACTGACGGAAAAGAAACACGGCTTTCAGCTTCAGCAGATCGTTCACCTTTTTAAAATCGACCTGCAGCAGGTCGCTGATCTTCTCCAATCGATATGTGACAGTATTCCGATGAATGAATAATTGCTTCGCCGCTTCGCTCACTTGGCCGTCGTTGCGGATGAACACCTCAAGTGTGCGGATCATTTCTTGGGAGTATTCTGGGTCTTTCTCGAGCAGCGGGCGTAAAATTTTGGCGCAATAATCTTCCATGCTGGCGGAAGTGAGATGCTGGAACAGGTGCGCGAACTCGATCGTTTCGTATTGCAGTACCCGGTCGGGCAGGCTCAGCTTCGCCGCCATTCGCTGCGTCTCGCCGCATTCTTGATAAGCTTCGCGCAGCGCGTTCGGCTTCATTTTGACGCCAGACATATAGAATACGAACCCGTCATCGCGGGAGCCGGCGTCCCCATCGAATTTGCTGAGCAGTTGCGTCAGCTCCTCTTCCGGAAATCCGTCCGCTTGCGTCGTTGAGTAAATCGAGAATAGACGATCTTTCAGCATAAAATGAAACCCGCGCAGCTGGCTCGCCTTGGCATGCGAGTCCATGTACGGTTTCACGTCGCTCAGCCTTTGCGCGACGGAATCGGTCGACAGGCTTTCCACTTTGCTTTTACCGATGACGCACTGATAGGCTCCGGTGAAAATAAACGAACCTCGCGCCTCCGCCATCTCAATAAAGTCCTCCAGCGAAGTCCCTTTCTCCAGGTAGCGGATCAGTTGATTTTGCAAATCCCGCTCGGCCGTCGCCTCCACATGAGAGCGGAACGTGTAGCTCATATGGAACGTTAAGATGTCCGCGGCCTGATGAAACAACCCCTCTTCCACCGTCGCCAGCAGCATCACGTCCGGGATGATGAGCAAATGGCCGAGCGGTTCGTCGTCCTGCTGCTGCAGCCCAACGCGATAGGCGCGGTCTTTGCCGGCGTAAACCCAGCCGGATTTGCGCTTGCGCGGCCAATTCTGCGCAAGCTGCTCCTCGCTCCACGCGCTCGTATTATATAAAACCTGGCCCCGCGCCCCGACAACTGCCATCGGATATCCCAAAATCTCACCGATCATGTGGAACATCGCTCCCATGTTGTCTTGCTTAAGGCCGAATTGCATCAGCTTCTTCTGCTTTTCGAGTACAGTTTGCAGCAACTCGGTGTTGCGCTTGTATTCCGCATTGAACAAAGCGTTCATTTGATCGGAAAACGTAAATTGAAAAGGCATTTCGATAATCGGAAAATGGAGCCGGTCCGCTTCCTCCACCACAACCTGCGGAAGCTCCGTCCAAAATCGCCCCAGCTTAATCCCGAGACCGGCTGCGCCGCGCTCATTTAATTTGCGCAGTAAATTCACCGTCTCCTGCGGGTTGTCTTTCATCGCGAACGCCGTTGTGAACAACATCTCGCCGGATTTCGTCCAATCGGCAATGTCCGGCGCATCCATCACGTTGACGGATTTCACGATGCGGGTTTCGCCCTGCTTGCCTGCTACCAATTTCGCTTCTGTTAATGGATATATAGTTAATGCTTCTCGAATAGTCAGATGCATCTCGCTTCCCCCTTCGCCTTAGCCTTTGTACCGATTATAGGATGATCACCCTCGTTCAGTCAATGCTATTATGTCATATAATATAACATATTAGGCGGCTTTTCGAAAATTTCACGAAAAATTAAAGATTGTATGTTAGTTTATATAACATTCAATAAATATATCTCCACGCCAAAAAGGACGCAGCTGCCGCCAAAAGCGGAACTCCGTCCTCACGTGTCATGCGCTCACCTCAAATCACGCGAAATGTCCCCGTTCCCATCGTCCCCAGCTTCCCTTCACTGTCCGTCACGCGGCCTTGCGCGGTCAACATTTTACGGGACTGGTGCACGAGCTCCGCCGTCACGAGCAATCGTCCTGCATATAACGGAGAAACGAAATGCACATTGAGATTCGTCGTGACAACCTTCTCCTCCGGCCTGGCGGTCATGGTGACAATGCCCATCGCTGTGTCCAGCAGCGACGATAAAACGCCGCCGTGCACCATCCCGATCGGATTGAGGTGATGCGGCTTGGCTTCAAGCGCAATCGTCACCACCCCATCCTGGATGTGGACGAACTCACAGCCTAAATACCCCCAAAAGGTGGACGCTGCGGCCTCGGCTAATCGCTGCATGTTATGATTGATCACATTTTCTGAATCGTCCATCGGACTCCCCCCACTTCGCTTGTAAAGGGCTTCCCCTTTTGCTATAAACCGTCACGCCGTCGTCTCGTCCTCCAGCAGCTTCCGCCGCAGCACCTTGCCGACCATCGTCTTCGGCAGCGATTCGCGGAATTCGACTTTCCGCGGCACTTTGTAAGCGGCCAGCCGCTCCCGGCACCAGGTGTCGAGCTCCTGCACGGTCAGGGTCATCCCCGGCTTGACGACGATGAACGCCTTCACCGTTTCACCCCGATATTCGTCCGGCACGCCGGCAACCGCCGCCTCCAGTATAGCCGGGTGCTCATACAGCACCTCTTCGATCTCCCTCGGATAAATATTATATCCGCCGGCGATTATTAAATCCTTCTTGCGATCGACGATCAAGAAAAAGCCATCTTCATCCATCCTGCCCATATCGCCGGTATACAGCCAGCCGTTCTTGAGCGTCATGGCCGTTTCCTTCTCGCGTTTCCAGTAGCCCTTCATCACCTGCGGGCCTTTAATAATAATTTCCCCGATGACGCCGACGGGAAGCTCCTCTCCGGTATCCGAATCGACCACCCTCACATCTGTGTCCGGGAATGGCAGGCCGATTGAGCCGATTTTGCGGAAGCCCCAGATCGGATTCGCATGGGTAACCGGCGATGCTTCCGTCAACCCATACCCCTCGATCAATCGACCATGGGTCAGTTCTTCGAATCGCTCTTGAACCTCCAACGGCAAAGGCGCTGAACCGCTTACACATATATTAATAGAAGAAAGATCAAGCTCCTTGGCCCGCTTATGATTGATGAGGCCGACATACATCGTTGGAGCACCGGGAAAAATGGTCGGCTTCAGCTTATGAATCGTATCCAAAATCATATCGATATCAAACCGCGGAATTAGAATCAGCATCCCCGCCTGGTACATGGATTGATTGAGCAGCACCGTCAAGCCGAATACATGAAAGACAGGGATCGCGCCAAGAAAGCGGTCTCCCCCCTCTTCCCTGCGATAGCACCACCTGCTGGTTTGAATCGTGTTGGCAACCAGGTTGCTGTGGGTCAGCATCACCCCTTTGGCAAACCCGGTTGTGCCGCCCGTGTATTGCAGAAGCGCAATATCTTCGTCGCTGTCCACGACGGCGCAGGTCGGCTCGTTCGAGGCCGTGCGAAGCAGCTTTTTGAAGGCGTGTACGCCTTCTCCGTAGACCACATGAAGGGGAGTGCCGTCTTTGCGCATTTTAATCGGATACAGCAGATTCTTGGGAAAAGGCAAATAATCTTTAATCGATGTAATGATGACATGTTGAATGGCGGTGTGCACTTTCGCTTTTTGCACGCGGTTAAAGAGCAGATCGAGCGTCACGATCACCCTCGCCTCCGAATCGGAGAGCTGATGAATCAGCTCCCGTTCGACATACAGCGGATTCGTCATCACGACGATCCCGCCCATCAGCAGCGTGCCATAGTAGGCAATAATGGCGGACGGACAGTTCGGCAGCATAATGGATACGCGCTCCCCGGGGAGCACACCCAAGTCCTGCAGCGCATGTGCAAATCGATAAGAGGCGTCCAGCAATTCGCGATACGTTACATTCGTGCCCATAAAATGCAAGGCGTTCCGCTGCGGATACCGGTGGGCCGAATCGATCATGAACTGCGCAAGATTATGCTTCGGGTATTCATAAGTCGGCGCCACCTCCGCCGGATAATGGCGAAGCCACGGCTTTGCTCCACTCATCGCATACCATCCCCTTCAAGTAGTCACATCGATGATGAAATCACATATTTCTCACCCTGAATGACACGTGCGGCGATGTCGCGCTTCAGACCGATCGTGTTCACGCTGCTGCGTCTGGACAACTTTTTGAGAATGGATAGCTGCGTCCGAAGATCATCTCCTTCTTCCATCGTACTAAGCGCTTCCTTAGCATATGCCTCGATTTTATCAAACGCTTCGTGAACGAAGACCGTTGTCATTTGAATCGCCTGCTCGGCTTTCGTCTCGCCCTGCCGTTCGATCAGTTTTTTCGTCCGCAAGAGCCCGCTTTCCGCCGCAAAAATCTGAATCATCATATCCGCGAGCAGACTCAGCACCTCTTGCTGCTTATCAAGCGTCAAGCCGTACTTTTGGACCGCCAGGCCGCCGGCCATGAGGAACACCTTTTTCGCCATCGACACGAGATGCGTTTCTTCCTCCAGCGTACCTTCGAACGTCTGCCCCGGGATGTAGGAGAGCAGGTCGGCTTGCAGCGCTTGGGCTTTTTGCAGGAGCGGGAGCTCGCCTTTCATCGCTTTTTTCACGAGCGTGCCGGGGATGAGCAGCCGGTTAATTTCATTCGTCCCTTCAAAAATCCGGTTAATCCGCGAATCGCGATAAATCCGCTCGACTTTATACTCTTGAATGAAGCCGTAGCCGCCGTGAATTTGCAGCCCTTCATCTGCCACGAAATCCAGCACCTCGGAGGCAAAAACCTTGTTAATCGAACACTCCAGTGCGTATTCGGCAATCCCCTTGGCCGCGTTCCGGCCGGAATCCGAAGCGGAATGATCGATGTCCTTCAGCATCGCGTCGAACAGGCCAGTCGTCCGGTACACCATGCTCTCCAGCATATACGTCTGGATGTTCATGTCGGCGAGCTTCTTGCCAATCAGCGGGAAGCGGGAGATCGGCGTCTGGAACTGTTGGCGCGTGTTCGCGTATTTAGCCGCCAGTTCAATCGTTTCTTTGCAGGCGCCCACGCAGCCTGTCGCAAGCTTATACCGTCCGATGTTCAAAATATTAAAAGCAATCAGATGGCCCTTGCCGATTTCGCCAAGCAGATTCTCCACCGGCACGCGCACATCTTCGAAAAATAACGGACGCGTCGAGGAGCCTTTGATGCCCATTTTTTTCTCTTCCGGGCCGAGCGTGAAGCCGGGATCGCCTTTCTCCACAATGAACGCAGAGAAATCCGTGCCATTAACCTTGGCATATACGATAAAAATATCTGCAAACCCGGCATTCGTGATGTAAAGCTTCGAGCCGTTCAGAATATAGTGCTTGCCGTCGTCGGATAAACGCGCCGTTGTCTTGGCGCCCAGCGCGTCCGAGCCGGAGGTCGGCTCCGTCAAGCAATAGGCAGCGATTTTGGCGCCAGTCGCCAGGTCCGGCAAATATTTGCGCTTCTGCTCCGGCGTGCCGAAAAATACGATCGGCAGCGTGCCGATCCCCACGTGCGCGCCGATGGACAGCGCGAACGAAGAGGCGCGCGCCAGATTTTCGCTGATGATCGTCGAGCTAACCTTATCGAGGCCGAGCCCGCCATACATTTCTGGCACATCCGCGCCGAGCAGCCCCAGATCGCCCGCGCTGCGCATCAGCTTCACCGTCAGCGCATAGTCCAGCTTCTCCAAATGCTCATCCTGCGGCAGCACTTCCCCCGACACAAAGTCGCGCGTCGTCTCCGCAATCATGCGATGCTCTTCCGTAAAATCCTCCGGCGTCAAAATCTGCGATGCGTCCTGATCCGTAATGACAAAACTGCCGCCAATCACTTTATCTGACATCGTTCATCTCTCCTTCGATTCGTAGTGCATGGAATTGGATGACACTTACTGGTCGGATAGTTCGTTAAGCGTCGGGTGCATGAACTTGGAAGACACCGGCCGCCCCCATCCCACCGCCGATGCACATCGACACGACACCATACCCGCCTCCTCGGCGCTGGAGCTCATAAATGAGGCTCGTGGTCAGCTTCGCGCCCGTACACCCGAGCGGATGCCCGAGCGCAATCGCGCCGCCGTTCACATTCACGAGCTCTTCGTTAATGTTCAGCTCCCGGATAATCTGCACGCATTGGGAGGCGAAAGCCTCATTAATTTCAAAAAGATCCACCTGATCCTGCGTAATCCCCGCCATCTGGAGCGCTTTCGGGATCGCCTTCACCGGCCCGACGCCCATAATTTCCGGCTCGACGCCGGAGAGGGCAAAAGACAGGAACGTCGCCATCGGCTTCAGCCCGAGCGCCTCCGCCCGCTCGCGGCTCATGAGCACGGCGGCGGCGGCCCCGTCGGACGTCTGCGAGGCGTTGCCCGCCGTCACCGTCCCGTTCAAGCTGAACGCGGGCTTCAGCTTGGCGAGCCCTTCCATCGACGTGTCCGGCCGGACACCCTCGTCAGCGGCAAACACATCGTCGCGAACGAACGGCTTGCCGTTCTCGCCAATGCCTTTCACGCTCGTGCTCACCGGCACGATCTCATCTGTGAAGCGGCCCGCTGCGATGGCCGCCGCTGCCTTTTGATGGCTGCGCACCGCGAAGCCATCCTGCGCTTCGCGCGTGATGCCGAAGCGCTGCGCAACGGCTTCGGCTGTGTGGCCCATGCCCATGTACACCTCGGGCATCGTCTCCACGAGCGTCGGATGCGGCGAGAGCTTGAAGCCCGTCATCGGGACGTGGCTCATGCTTTCGACGCCTCCGGCGATGATCACCTCCGCGTGGCCCAGCATAATGCGCTCCGCCGCATAGGCGATCGCCTGCAGGCCGGAGGAGCAAAACCGATTGACCGTAATCGCCGGCACGGTCACGGGAAAGCCCGCATACAGCGCCATCGTGCGAGCGAAGTTCAACCCCTGCTCGCCTTCCGGCATGGCGCAGCCGATAATAATGTCCTCGATATCGCCTTTGTCGAGGCCCGGCACCCGCCGTACCGCCTCCTCCAGTACGGCCTTCCCCAAATCCTCCGCCCGCGTCTGGGCGAAGCTGCCTTTCTTCGCGCGCCCGACTGCCGTGCGCGTGATCGATACGATGACCGCTTCCTTCATGGCTTTTCACCTCGTCGATAGTGTGATGTAACGATTTGGATCATGGATTCCGAGCAAACTACACTTCCTGTGAAATCTACAACAACTGACTCCCCACCTAATGAAAAGCCACTCTGCCACCCCAGCATTCTTCAACAATTCGAGTTCAAGCAGTGCGTCTGGATCACATATCCCGACAAATCAAACATTCTGTGGTATCTGCAACAATTAGGCTGCGGCCGCACAGTGGGCAAGTTGCATAACAAACTAGCTGCCTGCTAAACCTGCCATTTCATCCCCACCTACTCACGCTTGCTTGACATCCCCGGGTTCGCGCTGACCATGTAGTGTTGTAGATATTTCAGAATTCGTGCTAACCAGCTATTATTGCAGACACCTCAGAATTTGCTCTAACCAGTTACTATTGCAGATACCTCAGAACTTGCTCCAGCCAGTTACTATTGCGGATACCTCAGAATTCTCTCCGACCAGTTAGCACCGCACCCGGAGAACCCCTCACACAACCGCTCTCACCCTTAGTTCCGCAGCGCTTTCCCTTTCGATAGCATGTATTGCATGCGCTGCTGAGTTTTCACTTCGCCGCAGAGGCTGAGGAACGCCTCGCGCTCGAGATCGAGCAAGTACTGCTCGCTCACGAGCGTGCCCGCCGGCACGCTGCCGCCCGTCAGTACGTGCGCGAGCTTCCCAGCGATCTTCACGTCGTGATCGCTGATGTAGCCGCCCTGCCGCATGGAATTGGCGGCAGCTTGCAAGACAGCTTTGCCGTTCTCGCCGGCAACGCGGATGGTTTCTTCGGCGGGCAGCTCATAGCCCGCCGCATCCAGCCGCAGGACCGCCTGCTTCGCCTCATAAATCCGGTAATCCGGATTCATGACAACGCGGTCCTGCGCACGCATATAGCCGAGCCGCTTCGTATCGTGACCGCTCGTGGACACTTTGGCCATCGCGACGGTCTCGAACGCGGCGTTGATCCACGGCTGCAGGTCAACCTCCGGGTCCCGCACCAACTGGCTCGCCTGCAAGGCTAGCTCCTTGCAGCCGCCTCCGGCCGGGATAAGGCCCACGCCGACCTCGACGAGGCCGTAGTACGTCTCGGCGGAGAAAATCGTCATATCTGCCGGCAGGCACGCTTCGACGCCACCGCCGAGCGTCATTTTGTGAGGGGCGGCGACGACCGGCTTCTCCAATCTTTTCAGCTTCAGCATCGCGTTCTGGAACAGCCGGATGATGCCATCGACCTCATCCCACTCCCCATCCTGCGCTTCCATCAGGAGCAGCATGAGGTTGGCGCCGACGCAAAAGTTTTTCCCTTCGTTCGCGACGACCAACCCGCGATAGTTGCTGCGCACCTCGTCAACGCTTTGCTGAATCATCGTCAAAATATCCGCGCCAATCGCATTGTTCGGCGAATGAAACTCCAGACACGCAACGCCGTCGCCGATGTCGATCAAGCTCGCGCCGCTGTTGCTGCGGATCGTACGCTTCATTTCCTTGAGCGAAGCGAGCGAGATCACCTCAGGCCGTACCGCCAACTCGCTGCTGGCTCCGCCCAGATAGGCGAACGTCTGCCCCTCCGACCGGCGATAAAAGCTCTCGTTCCCCGCCGCCAGCCACGCTTTTACCCACGCAGGCACCGTACTGCCCTCCGCTTCCATCCGCTCCACCGAGCGCCGTAAACCGATGGCATCCCACGTCTCAAACGGCCCAAGCTCCCAGTTGAAGCCCCATTTGAGCGCGTTGTCGATGTCCACGATGCTATCGGCGATCTCATCCAGCCTCTCAGCGGAATATAGCAGGACTGGCTTCAAAATGTTCCACGCCAGCTCGGCATACCGGTCTTTGGCGGTGATTAGCGCTTTGATTTTGGCGGCCGCACCTTTGGCCTGTTTAGAGGCTTCCAGCGAAGCGCCGCTCACACGTTTACTAGGCTCGTAGGTCATCGTGCCGAACTGTAAAGCCTGGATCTCCGAGCCGGCAGCGGACTTCACCTTTTTATAGAACCCTAGACCACTCTTCTCGCCGATCCAGCCTCGCTCCACCATGTCCTTCATGAGCGCCGGGGTGTCGAATACCGCCCTCTCCGCCGAATCCGTCACTTGCGAGAACACATTACCGGCCACGTGCACAAAGGTATCTAGCCCGACTAAGTCCAGCGTGCGGAACGTCGCGCTTTTCGGCCTGCCCATCGCCGGCCCGGTCACCGCATCCACTTCTTCAACGGTATAGCCCTTCTCCAGCATTTCCTGCAGCGTGACGAGCAGCCCGTAAGTCCCGATGCGGTTCGAAATGAAGTTCGGTGTGTCTTTGGCGACGACGACGCCTTTGCCCAACTTTTTCTCGCAAAAATCCTGCATAAACGCCACAATCTCAGGCTTGGTGTCTGCGTTCGGAATGATTTCCAACAATTTCATATAGCGCGGAGGATTAAAGAAGTGTGTACCCAGAAAATGCTCCCTAAACGCCGCCGACCTTCCTTCAACCATCGCATTGATCGAAACACCCGACGTATTGGATGTCACGATCGTACCAGGCTTCCACACCTCTTCCACTCGGGCAAAAAGCGCCTGCTTCGCCGCCAAATTCTCGATGATCACTTCGATGATCCAATCGACGTCCCGCAGTTTGCCCAGATCATCCTCCAGATTGCCCGGCTGGATACGCTGAGCAAACGACACTTGGAAAAGCGGAGCCGGATTCGTTTTCGCCATCCCCTGCAAGGCGCTTACCGCCAAGCGGTTGCGAACTTTCGGGTGAGCAAGGGTGAGCCCCGCCGACTCTTCCTGCGGCAATAACTGTGTCGGCACGCGATCAAGCAGTACCACAGACAGCCCTGCGTTCGCCAAATGTGCGGCAATGCCTGAACCCATTACACCCGAGCCGATGACGGCTGCTTTTCGGATCGTTGTCATAGCAACATACCATCTCCTTCACGACTTGAATTTATGAGACGCCAAACACGGAAAGGGCCAACACTTCCGCCACATCGCGCGCTTTCACCTGATCCTCGACTTCCTTGAGCTTCGTGCCGTCCTCCACCATCGTCAGGCAGTACGGGCAGCCCGAGGAGATCACGGTCGGCTGAACACTGAGCAGCTGCTCGGTTCTCGCCACATTGACCCGCGTTCCCACCTTCTCTTCCATCCACATCATGCCCCCGCCCGCCCCGCAGCACATGCTGTTCGACCGGGATCGCGCCTGCTCCACCAGCTCGACACCGGGGATCGCCTTCAGGATTTCGCGCGGTTCCTCATACACCTCGTTATACCTGCCCAAGTAGCAGGAATCGTGGTACGTAATGCGCTCGTGCACCGCATGCTGCGGCCACAGACGCCCTTCCTTCACCCACGCATGAAGCAGTTCCGTATGGTGGAACACTTCGGCCGTGAGCCCGAATTCGGGGTATTCATTTTTGAAAATATGATACGTATGCGGGCACGTCGTCACGATCTTCTTCACTTTATATTTTTGAAAAGTGGCAATATTGTCCGCGCAAAGCTGCTGGAACAAGAACTCGTTACCCATACGCCGAGGGGTATCGCCGGAATTTTTCTCCTCGTTGCCGAGGATGGCGAACGAAATGCCCGCTTCGCGCATCAGCTTGACGAACGCATGCGTTACCTTGCGGCTCCGCAAGTCGTAAGCGCCCATCGAACCGAGGAAAAACAAGTATTCAAAATCCGGCTGCTCCTTAACGGTGCGGATTTTCAGCGTATCTTCGGGGTCGACTTCTTTGACCCATTTGATTCGGTCGTTGCGATTGATGCCCCACGGATTGCCTTGGCGCTCTATGTTTTGCAGTGCGCGCTGCCCGTCGTGCGGCATGGAGCCCTGCGTCAGCACCAGGTGCCTGCGCATGTCGATGATTTTGTCCACGTGCTCGTTGCCGACCGGACATTGATCCTCGCAGTTGCGGCACGTCGTGCACGCCCACAGCTCTTCCTCGGTCATGACGCCGCCGATCAGCTCCGTCTCCAGCGGAGTCGGGTCTGCATGCAAGCCGAAAGCATACGCCGGCACCCAAGGGGATTTGGACGTAATGACCGCCCCTTTATCGGTCAAATGATCGCGCAGCTTCGTGATCAGATGCATCGGGGACAGCATTTTGCCGGTGGTATTGGCCGGGCACACGTTGGTGCAGCGACCGCATTCCACACAGGCGTAGAAGTCGAGCATCTGCTTTTGCGTAAACTCTTCGATTTTGCCAACGCCAAATGTCTCCGCCGACTCATCTTCCAAATCGAGCGACGCCAGCTTGCCGGTAGGGCCGGTCCGCCGGAGCAGGATGTTGATCGGTGCCGTAATGAGATGAAAATGCTTGGACTGCGGCACATAGATAAGAAACGCTAACAAAATTAGCAGATGCGCCCACCAGCTCATATAGAACCCGATCGTCAGCGCCGTGTGGGACCAGCCGTCCACCAGACTTGCGACCCCCGAGGACAACGGTGCGTAGAACGAAGCCGCCAGCCCCT
The DNA here is from genome assembly GCF_050467285.1 of Paenibacillus oryzisoli. Classification (GTDB taxonomy): domain Bacteria; phylum Bacillota; class Bacilli; order Paenibacillales; family NBRC-103111; genus Paenibacillus_E; species Paenibacillus_E oryzisoli_A. Next base: position 650,799 of record NZ_JBCMUN010000009.1, read on the forward strand.
CGCGCGCCCGTTCAAAACCACCGGAGATCAGCACCGATAGCATCAGAAAAAAGATAAAGAAGACGACGATGCTTGGTTTCCAGCCTCTTTTTAACCGTTTGAGCTTCTCAATGTATCGGCGGTACGTCGCGTAGCCCATAGCAATGAGGATAAGGGCAACCGTGTATTCCTGGATCACTGTGAAAATGTCATAGCCTGAAAAATCTAACCTATGGCCAATTAAACCTTTTAAAATGAGATCAAGTGCACCTAACTGCAGAATGATGAAGCCGTAAAAAATGACGATATGCATGACGCCGCTTTTGGGATCCTTGAGCAGCTTGCTCTGCCCGAATACCTGGATCGCGAAGACGCGGAGACGGTCTTTCAGTTGTTTTTGCAATTGCACGGGTTTTCCTAATTGAATGTAAAGATAGCGGTGATACACGACGCGCCAGAAAAGCGCCAAGGCACAGCCCATCACGGCTGCAAACAGGAGTAGCTGAATCAGAGTACCGAGCATAGGGGACCTCCTTAGTCATTATGCAAACGCTTTCACCACGACCTCGCAAAAAAGCAAATCTCACTTGTATGTATTGTCCAAGTTGAAACGTGCTTTTCAAAGTCAGCGTAAGCCGGCAAACCTCCTATCTCGCTTCATGAAGCTGGAATAAGTCGTTGACAAGGCGTACATCGTATTTTATGATGAGCTTAAGAAAAATGAATGAGTATTCATTCAGGTTCAACCTTATTCTAGCACCGAGGTGATCCCTTGACAAGTAGCAAAAAGCCTGACAAATACTACGCCATTCTCGAAGGCGCCATGAAGGTGTTCGCGGAGCACGGTTTTCATAAGTCGCAGGTGTCCCGGATTGCCAAGGAGGCCGGCGTCGCGGACGGAACGATTTATTTGTATTTTAAGAAAAAAGAAGACATTCTCACGAGCCTCTTTCAAGAGAAGCTGGGCGAGCTCGTCGCGAAATTCAATGAAGAGATCACGCCCGAGATGAGCGCCAAAGAAGCGCTGTACAAGGTGTGCGAAATTCATTACGGTGTGCTCGAAAAGAACGTCCACCTCGCCTTCCTCACGCAGATTGAGCTGCGGCAAAGTGATTTGGCGCTCCGCCAGGAGATTGGCCTTGCCCTCAAGAGATATATTATCCTCATCGAAAATATATTAGAAAGAGGCAAGGCAGACGGCAGCTTTCGCGCCGATCTGGATGTGAAGCTGGTGCGGCTGCTTATTTTTGGCGGCATGGATGAAGTCGTCACGTCCTGGCTGATTTCCGGCCAGAAGTATTCGCTCTCTGCACAGGTTGGAAAAACACTGGATTTTTTCATGAAAGGCATCGAGTAAACCCGCATTTCAAGTGTCTCATTTCATGTATATTCAGAAGGGAGCTTGACTATGGACATTTTTGTGCTGCTGAAGCAAACGTTTGATACGGAAGAGAAGGTCGTGGTGGTGGACGGAGCCGTTCAGGAGGACGGTGTGAAATTCGTGATCAATCCTTACGACGAGTACGCCGTGGAGCAGGCGATTCAAATTCGGGATGACGTTGGCGGCAAAGTGACGCTGCTGTCCGTCGGCCCGGAACGCACGGCCGAGGCGCTGCGCACCGCGCTTGCGATGGGCGCCGACGAAGCTGTCCTCATCTCGGACGATCGCATTCGCGGGGATGAGTATGAGGTGGCAGAGATTTTGGCCGCGTATCTACGGGGACAGTCGGTCGATCTTGTGCTCGGCGGCAACTTCTCCGTCGATAACGGCGCAGGCCAAGTCGCGATTCGGTTGGCGGCACTGCTTGATCTTCCCCACGTCGCTTCCATTACAAAAATGGACATTGACGGCTCGTCGGCTGTCGTTCACCGCGATGCGGAAGGCGACACCGAGGTGCTCGAGGTGCCGCTCCCTGCCCTTTTTACGGCACAGCAAGGGCTTAACGAGCCCCGTTACCCTTCCCTGCCGGGCATTATGAAGGCGAAGAAAAAGCCGTTCCAGCACCTCACGCTGGACGATATTGATGGCGCCGATGCGATTATCGCACGCACGGAGCGCTTATCGCTGAGTTTGCCGCCGGCGCGGAAAGCGGGCCGGATTTTGAAAGGCGAGCTTGGCCAGCAAGTGACCGAACTCGTGCAGGCGCTGCGCAACGAATCCAAAGTGATCTAGGGGGAGGAACGGACGATGAGCAAACGATTCCTTGTAGTGGCGGAAGCCCGCGGCGGGAAGCTGCGGCAAGTAGCTTGGGAGGCGCTGCGTGCAGCGGCGCTGTGCGCGGAGGACGGCGACACGGTCGAGGCGTGCCTGATTGGCGGGGCCGGCATCGGGGCGCTGGCCGATGAGTTGGCGGCGTACGGCGCGGAGGCCGTCTATGTGGTGGAGCATGACGATTTGGCGGTGTACCAGCCTGAATCGTATTGGGCTGCGCTGGCGGCGGTCGTGGCGGAAGCCTCGCCAGCTGGGATACTTCTGGGGCACACGGCGATTGGCCGTGACCTTGCGCCTTATGCCGCTGCCAAGCTGGGCGCTGGGCAGCTTTCGGATGTGACCGCTGCCCGGCGCTCCGGCGACAGCGTGGTGTTTACGCGACCGCTCTACGCGGGCAAAGCGGTCGAGACGAAAGCGTTTACCGGCGCCGGTAGCGGCGCGCCGTGGATCGTGACGGTGCGGCCGAACAACATTGCGCCGGCCGCACCGATTGCAAGGCAAGCGACGGTGGTGAGCGTCGCTTATCCGGCGCCCTCCCTGCGCAGCGTGGTGCGCGAGGTCGTGCGCAAAGCCGCCGGCGCCGTCGATTTGGCGGAAGCCAAAATCGTCGTCTCCGGCGGCAGGGGCGTGCGCAGCGCCGAAGGCTTCCAGCCGCTCGAAGAGCTGGCTGGCGTGCTCGGCGGCGCTGTCGGCGCTTCCCGCGGGGCGTGCGACGCGGGGTACTGCGATTACGCGATGCAGATCGGCCAGACCGGCAAGGTCGTGACGCCGGAAATTTACATCGCGTGCGGCATTAGCGGCGCCATCCAGCATCTGGCGGGGATGAGCTCGTCGCGCGTTATCATCGCGATCAACAAGGACGCGGAGGCGCCGATCTTTAAAGTCGCCGACTACGGGATCGTCGGCGATCTGTTCGACGTCGTTCCGCTGCTGACGGCGGAATTCAAGAAACTGCTCGCATAGCGTGCCGTGCACGCGTTGCGATGCCCTAACATACCCAAAGCCTGCGAAACAGCAGGCTTTTTTGGCGTTCTGTGCTTCCCCTGCGGAATGCCTGCAGAAAAGCAGCTTTTTCCCCCGATTTCATTCGAATCGGGACATTTCCCCCAAAATTCCTGCCGATTCGCAGGCTTTCACCTGCAATCCAAGAAAAACCAAAACAAAGCCTGCTCTTTTGCAGGCTTTCATCCAGGACCTGGACCTGGTCCTGGACCAGCCCCCTTGTCCCCTTGTCCCCATGCTGTCCCCCCAATCTTGTCAGGTTACGCCGGCAAGCTGTACGCTTAAACCGACAACAAGGGGAGCCAGACGACTTCAGACAACTTAAGCCGCTTTGCTCGTCCATGAACTGGAAAACCCCCAGCTCATTTCGGCTGCAAACGGCCCCCGTGCCACCTGAGCTGGAAAAGCTCCAGTTCATTTAAGTCGTTTTCGGAGAATGGCTGCCAAACGGGCAATTAGACAGGAGAAATTCCAGTTCAGCCCCCAATTTGGGCGAAAAGGCGAAATTTTACTGGAGAAATTCCAGTTCATTGGAGGAACGACGGGTACGTGGCGGTGGCGAGCACTAGCGACGATTGAATAGTGGACGCAGCAAGCTCGACAACGGCTAAACGATGAACGGCCAGCGGCGAGTAAGCCCCATGCCCCATGAATCACGTTAAGGTGGCAAAATATGTGCAAAATGTCTGTTTCCCCATCGGAAAACCAGCGTCTCTTCGAAATAGGTTACTTAGAATAATCTATTTCCACTGGTTCCCTTTGATTTTCCAAATATATTTGTCCAAGCGCCATCGCGACTAACCAAACAATATTGACTAGCCCCCTCGCCCGCTTGTCCCCACCCCTTTTATCCCCTATACTCAAGGAACAAATCATGATCTCGCAGGAGGGCCCGCCTATGTCACAGCTACCACAAGAAATCGTCTCTGCCTTTTTCCAACACGTCCGCTCCGGCACGAATCCCGACGCAGCAGCGCAGTACATGGCCGACACCGTCCTCGCCCATCAAGTGACGGCCGAAAACGAGACCACCGTTCAGCGCTCGCCGCATAACTACGCCGATCATGTGCGGGAGATGATCGACGCCTACGGTCAGTTTCAAATCGAAATCCAAGAACTGATTAGCCAGGACGACCGCGTGTACGTTCGCTGGAAACAGACCGGCACGCATATCGGCGAAGTCGACGGTTTCGCGCCGACCGGCAAGCCCGTCATCGAGATTGCCAGCGCCGTGTATCGCGTAGCCGACGGGAGAATTGCCGAGTACTGGATCCAGATTGACCGAGAAGGCATTCGCAAACAACTGGAACGCAATCAGTACACTTAAACTGACTTCCCTCGCAAGTATGATTAAAGCTGCCTGTCAGCCCATTCCTCGTAGGATGCGTCTTCACGGATAGGGAGGCCGGGAAGCATTTCTGCCGAGATGAAAAAGCAGATGATAAATAGCGCAAACAAGATGAACGTCGTTTTCATGGTCAAACCTCCCAGTTTCCTCTGATACTTCCATTAGACGCATGTCATATGGAAAATGTTTCAAGTTAACTGGGAGGACCGACTTTTTTTAAAAATCACACAATCCGTTGCTCACCTTTGCTTACGCCCCTTTGCCACCCCATCTTCCCCCCACGGACTCCAACCAAGCCGCCACATCGCCCATCACTTCATCGCGATTCACTTCATTCAGCATCTCATGCCTGCCGCCCGGGTACAGCTTCATCTCCACATGCTCAAGGCCATGCCGTCTGTAGGCTTCCACTAGCCTCAGCACACCTTTTCCGTAAGCCCCCACTGGATCCTCATCCCCCGAAAAGACGAAGACAGGCACATCTTTCGGCACCCGATCTATATGCGGGGGACGATGAATCTCCTGTAATCCCCTGAAAAAATCCCGAAAAAAGCCCGACGTAAACACGCCGCCGCAGTATGGATCGCGCATATAAGCGTCCACTTCCGCCGGATCGTGGCTCAGCCAGTCAAAAGGCGTGCGCGCGGGCTTGCATTTGCGATTGAACGCCCCGAATGTGAGCCCGTTCAGCAGCGTGCTGCGATGATGCTCGCCGCGTAAAGCCGCTTCAACCGCGGCCACGCGCACGGCGACATGAATGGCAGCACCTTCTTTTCCATTGGAGCCAGACAGCACAATACCCTGCACTTGCTCCGGATGCTCCGCCAAGTATGTCCCCATGTAGTACTGGGTAAGAAACGACCCCATGCTGTGACCAAAAATGAACAGTGGGACATCGCGGTCATAGAGCTCGCGCAAGCGTGATGTAAGCGCCCCCATAAAACTGGCCATCGCCTCAAATCCGCCTCTGTCATACCGGCCGACCGCTTCCGGCGAACCCGCCGTTTGCCCGTGGCCAAGATGGTCGTTCGCATACACGGCATAGCCCCGCTCGCACAAAAACGCCGCAAACCGCGCGTACCTCGCCGCCGTTTCCGCCATGCCATGCGCGATCTGCACGACGCCTTTCACAGACTCGGCTTCTGCCGGCAGCCAAGCGTATACGTAATGCGAATGGCCCTCATATTCCATTCGAAAATGCTGCGCACGCATCGTATCATCCCTCCGCGATCAGTTGTTGTCCTTCATTATATACGCTGAACTACGGGAAGGATAGCCACCTGCTTGGATACAAAAGCATTCGCCCCTCTTCCATCCTTGTCCCTTCTCTCCCTACTCCGTCACAAGCTTCTCACACGCGCGCCATAGCCCACTTTTTAGCCCAGCATCATACGCTTCATGAATCGGTACGATCCGTTTGCGGTCATCGAACAGTACCCCGCTAACGCCCTCCACTTCTTTCGCAGCCGCCAAATAAACCCCGATTTCACAATCCGCCTTGGCATAAGCATTCATCAGGGGCCCGAACGCCCTTACATACCAAGGTGCATTCTGTGCCAAATTTGACTTGACCCAACCCGGATGAAAGGCTGAGGCCGTGACGCCGGTCCCCTGCAAACGCCGCGCCAATTCAAAGGTCAGCAGCGTTCTTGCCAATATCGTTTGCGTCGATGCTCTCATGCTGCTGTAATGGCTGTCAAGCTGCACATCGTTTACATCAATGGCGGCGTTCTTGAGAAATCTCGGATTACCTGCAACCGTAATCACCCTTGCCGGACCGCTCGCTGTCAGCATGTCCACCAATTGATTCGTCAGCACAAAATGGCTGAGCACGTTCACCGCAAACATCCGATCTATCCCTTCGGACGTGCGCTGCCTGTCAAAATAAACGGCCCCTCCCGCATTGACCAGCACATGCAAGCGGTCATACTTTTGTTTGAACGTGTCGCTTACGTTCCGAATCGAAGATTGCAGCGACAAATCGGCCGTCAAATACTCTCCTTGGTCATTGCCTGTCGCTGCGGCAATCTCCTGAACCGCCTGCCGTCCGCGCTCGTGACTCCTGGAGATTATAACCGTTTTAGCCCCTAGGCGAGCGAGACCTTGGGCAATCGCCTTACCGACGCCGGATGTACCTCCCGTGACTAGAATCACCTTATCTTTAAGCTCCATACTTGCTTCCTGCATAACCTCATCTGCCTCCTCTTACATGCTTGTCCTGCGTTCTCTCAGACATCATAAGGTATAGAGTATACTCCATAGCAATACGTCGCGAGCTCATGCTATAATCAAGATATGGAGAACACATTTTCTAGTAAACAAGTTGCCGAAGAGACAGGTCTGAGCATTCACACGCTTCGATATTACGAGCAAATTGGGCTAATCCGAGGGATACAGCGCGACGAGAACGGCTACCGTCAGTACACGCAATCTGATATTGGCTGGCTTCAAATCATCCATCATTTACGAACGCTTGGCGTGCCGATCCGGGAGATGCAGGAGTTCCTTGAGCAGCCGAATAGTGAAGATGTAAGCGCAAGAAGAGAATACCTTGAAAAGTATCGCGACAGCGTGCAAGATCGAATAAAAAAACTTGAGCAGACGCTGGTAAAACTCGATGATAAAATCAATTTTCTAAAAACGCTCGAATAGCATCAAACTAAAAAGCCAAACTCTCTTTTACTGAGAATTTGGCTTTTTAGTTTGCCCCTGCGATGGTTCTACCCTTTTCCGCCTTGCCTAACGGTTTTCACTGCTTGCAGCTGCCCTTGCTGCGATGAAGCCGTATCAAACCGCTTTCTCTCTGTTTTATCAATCTGCGTAATACGCCCGTCATGAACCACTATCTGCACGTTGCCATACTCGAGCCCATTCAATACTTGAATAATACGTTGCACCCACACTTCATCCAACTCCAGCGGTTTTGCCATTCCGATTCCTCCCAGCCCATTAAATCGTCCAATCATTCCACTCGTGGCTCCGTTTATGAATGAAATTCAACCAATTTCCCGTTTTCTCAATCGCCTCCGCTTGGGCGCCAGCCGTAGAAAACGTATGATCCGCCTGATAAATCAAATCGAGTTCGCAGCTGCCTTCCGAGCGAAGCCAAAACATTTTCTGATAGAGCGACGCGTAATCCACAGGGATGATGTCATCCGACGTTCCGTGAATCACAAGCACATCGCCGGCAAACTTCCGCAGTTGTTCAAAAGGCTGATGCTGCGCCAAAGACTCGAAAAAGCGGCTGCTCAGCTGATACCCGTGATGCTCAATCGTTCCGCCTCGAGGCAATCTCTCGTACTCCTGCTTCCCGACGATGCGTACGATGTCGTTGTGCGGGTGGGCGACGGCCGACCAGAGCACGAGCGTCTTCACCCGGGAGTCTCTGGCTGCCGTCAAGACGGCGGTTGCCCCGCCAAGGCTGTGACCGAGCACGATAACTCGGCTCAGATCGACACAGTCGATGGAAACACCGTAATCAATCACGCAGCGCGTCTGATTGATCAACACATCCAGCCCGCCGGCACCGTAATCGCCTGTGCTTTCGCCGCAGCCGCCGTAATCGAACCGAAGAACCAAATACCCAAGCGCGCTCAGTGCGCGAGCTGCCTTCACGAACAAACGGTCAACGCCGATCCGGTTTCCGATAAAACCGTGACAGATAATGACAAGCGGCCAGCGCTCGCAATCTTTCTCCGCCTTGCCAGGCTGCTGGGTCGGATAATGCAACGTTGCGGCAAGATCGGTTTTTTCAGTTCGGATCGTTATGACATGTTCCATGATGATAGCTCCCTTTCTTTAACTCTTATTATTCACATGAGTTTTGTCGGAATTAAAAGATGAGTTCATCTTAGCATCATCACTTGCGGGTGTCAATCAACTTTTTTATTTCACAATCCATTCATCCTGCGTGAAGTCTTTTTTCGCCAAACCTTGATCCACCAGGAATTTTTTCGTCGCATTCACTAGTGTCAAGCCTTGCGCAGGGAACGCTTCCTCCGGCCATTGATCGATCTTGAACGATGCCTTTACCACATCAACCGGGTAGCCTGAAACATCCGCATAGAGCTTGAAATATTCCTCGCTGTTCGCTCTGATTTCTTTCACAGCGCGCGCCCGAATATCGTTCCACAGCTTTGGAAACGCCGGATTGGCTTTCAAATAATCCTCTGTCACCACCGTCAAGCTGGTCCCTAGCAGATCCGGGTGCTTCGATGCCTCGTCAATCGTAACATACCCTTTTTTCAGAATCAGCGGGCCAAAACCTGTCGGATACGCATAAGCCGCAATATCCCCGCGCGCCAGAGCCGCTTCCGCGTCCGCAGGCAGCAGATGCAATACTTTCACATCATTCTCCAGCCCCTGCTCCTTCAAAAGAGAGATCAAATATCGGCTCATATAGGACCCTTGAGAGGTTGCAACCTTCTTGCCTTTCAAATCGGCCAGCGTTTTCGGACCGTCCGGCTTCGCGACAAGCCATACGTTCATGTTGATTTGAGAAATGTTAATCAGCTTCGTCTTCAGCCCTGCCGCTCTACCGTTAATCGCCGGCGTATCGCCGTAAATGCCGACATCGAGCGTCCCCGCGGTGACCGCTTCATTCAAATTCGGCCCGTTCGGGAAATTAACATATTTAAACTCCTTGACCCCGTATTTTTTCAACTCGCTCTCCAAATAGCCTTTCGACTGCGCCCAACCTTCCGGCCCTGTGATCGTTTTATTGTTATTCGCGGAAATAAACCCGATGCGAAGCGTCTCCGGCAGCTTGATTTCGCCTTGCGCCGCCGTCGTTGACGAAGCGTTTGCCGCAGGCGCACTCGTCTGCTTCCCCTTCGCTCCGCAAGCCGTCACGCCAATCAGTAAAGCGCTGAGCAGCAGTGTTCCGGCGAAACGTAAGCCGACTTTTTGTTTCCATGTTCTGTTCTTCATCTTGAGCTCCTCCACTTCATAACCCTAGTGTGATGCATGCATCCGCTGAAAAATAACATAAGAACCGTCCGCCTCAGCGGTCGATTTGCGCCCTTTGCCCCAGCCAAGATCGGCCTTATAGCTGCCAATCAGCCCTTTCTCCGCCAGTTCCTTCTCTTCCACATGATGGCGCGCTTCCGCCACCGGCGATACGAAGAGTGCATCCGTCGGGCAGTACAGCTCGCACATGAAGCAGCTCTGGCAATCCGACTGGCGGGCAACGACAGGAATACCGCCCGCCACCGCATCAAAGACGTTGGTCGGGCACACCGATACACACTGGTTGCAAGAAATGCAGCGGTCTTTGCTTAAAATTTCGATCATTACACAATCGCCTCCTTGGTAGGTTGGACAGCAGTTGATTCAACTAGCGGCTTCGCCCACAGCGTATCCAGTCCGCCGCTCACAATGCGATAATGCTGGGCTGGATCAATCGCCGGGAAATCCTCTCTGCGGTGCATGCCCCGCGTTTCCTTGCGCTCCAGACCGCTGGTGAACATCCAGCGTGCCGTTGCCGTCATCGCAATGGATTCCCGTACACGGACCACGTTACCGTCACCAGCTTGAACGCCTTGCTTCAGTTCATCCCACACGCGGTTCAATCGGCCGAGTCCCGCCTCCAGCCCCGCACCAGTGCGGAACCAGTTTTTGTCGTATGGGAACACTTCGTCCTGTACAGCCTTCACGATGTCATTGGTGTCCAGCGTACCTGTCCGCGTTGTCGCCAGCTTCGGAAGACCTGATGCCTCTGACAGGCCTTTGGCATTGCGCTGGGAAGCGCCAACCCCAAGTCGCTTCGCATACACCGCCGAAGCTTCACCGGCGAAATACCCCGAAGACATCGCCCAAGCTGCATTATGGCTGCCGCCGCCGGTAAATCCGCCGCAGATCAGCTCGCGTGTAGCTGCGTCGCCCGCCGCATAGAGACCGGGAACTTCCGTTGCGCAGGTCTCATCCACAATATGGATGCCGCCCGTTCCCCGCACAGTGCCTTCAAAGCGAAGCGTGATCGGAAACTTTTGCGTAAACGGATCGATGCCTAACCGGTCAAAAGAAAGGAAGAAATTCGGCTGCGCCGCGCGCATCGCTTTTTGCAGCAAATCGTCGGCTTTATCCAGTCGGGCGTAGACAGGCTGCTTTAACAGCGTTCGCGCAATGACCGAACGGCCGCGCTGCGACCCGGCGCCTTCAATCACAGTGCCGTCCTCATAATAGAACGTAGCCCATGTGTAGAACGCTGATTTCGTCACCGGCGAGAAAGCCGGCGCGAGCGAATAGGCGGTCGAGAACTCCATGCCGGACAAGGAAGCTCCTGCTTCAGCAGCCAGCAAATAGCCGTCGCCGGTCAGCACATTCGTTCCCAAAGCTTTACTAAGGAAGGCACAGCCTCCGGTTGCAATGACAACCGCCGAAGCGTCCACACGCCAAGTGCCTTGTGTCTGATTATTAATGCCCGTTGCCCCTGCTACGCCGTGCGTGTCAGCGAGAAGCTCCAGCGCGGGACTGTGATCCAGAATCCGCACACCCGCTTTCTTCACCTGCTTACGCATCAGCTTCATATACTCCGGCCCCTGCAAGCTCTTCCGGTGGGATACTCCTGTCTCATCGAGCGGGAACGGATACCCCCAGGCCGCAATCTGATTCGTATTGCTGTACGTTTGATTCAGCACACGCTGCATCCAGCCGCGGTCCGCCAAGTAGCCGCCCAGCGCTTCCCGGCTTTTCATCGCTTCCTCCCGATCCTTTGGATTCGGGTTGACGTACCAAAGTCCTGTGCCGGAAGGCGCCGTAGCTCCGCTTGTTCCGCAGTAGCCCTTATCGACCAGTACGACCTTGGCGCCGCCTTTGGCCGCCGTAATTGCCGCCCAAGCGCCGGAAGGACCGCCGCCGATTACCAATACATCCGCATGAAGCCGAATATCCAATACGCTCATCGTTCATTCCCCCTATATTGTAAAAGCATCCGCAGTCGCTGCAAAAGCGTACTGCTCATGAGGCCGCTTGACCAGCAAACGATCCAGAATCGTTTTCTCGTAGTAGGCAAACCCACTATCTCTTTCCCTTGGTCTGGCTAGCGCAATTTTCAAATCCAGACCGACCTTGCCGCTTTCGATTAAGATAACACGGTCTGCCAAAGCAACCGCTTCGCTGACATCGTGCGTCACCAACAGCACGGTAAACTGCTTTTCGAGCCACAGCTTCTCGATCAACTGCTGCATCTCGATGCGAGTCAGCGCATCGAGCGCGCCCAGCGGCTCATCCAGGAGCAGCAGCCTCGGGTTGCCGGCTAAAGCGCGGGCCAAAGCGACGCGCTGGCGTTGGCCGCCGGATAACACAGCCGGCCAGTCGTTCGCTTTGTGGGCTAAGCCAACTTGCCCCAACGCCCGCTCCGCGATCACTTTGTCACCGGATTTGACGCCAATGCGTACATTGTCGATGTTCTTTTTCCACGGCAGCAGCCGGTGCTCCTGAAACAGCACCCGCGTATCAGCATGAACGCCGCTGACCGCCTGCGCATCCAAAATAATCGCGCCGCTGCTGGCCTCATCAAGCCCTGCGATCAGGCGCAGCAGCGTACTTTTACCGCAGCCGCTTCGCCCAACAATCGCCACGAACTCGCCTTGCTTGATCTTTAGATCGATGCCTGACAGCACTTGCGTGCTGCCGAACTCCTTATTGACATGGCGCACATGCAGCTGCACGCCTCCAGTATGGATACTCATACGCGCCTCTCCTTATCGTTTCAAGTAGTTATGGTGCCATTGCAGCCAGCGCTGCTCCAGGAACTTGGCGACCACGTCGGACAATTTGCCAAGCAGCGCATACAGTATGACGCACAGGACAACAACGTCCATCTGCATGAACTCTCTCGCATGCGTCGCCATATAGCCGATGCCAGAATCGGCCGTGATCGTCTCCGCCACAATGAGACTCAGCCACATAATCCCGAGCGAGAAACGAATGCCGAGCAGAATATTCGCCAGTGCGCCGGGTAAAATCACCTTGGCGAACAGCGAAAAGCCTTTTAACCCGTAGACTTTGCCCATTTCAATGAGTCCCGGATCGACGCTGCGAATGCCATGGAACGTATTCAGATAAATAGGAAACGCAACGCCTAACGATACGAGGAACAATTTGGACGTCTCTCCGATGCCGAACCACATAATGACTAACGGGATCATCGCGAGATGCGGGATCGTCCGGACCATTTGCAGCGAGGAATCCAGAAACTTTTCTGCAATCGGAAACACCCCATTGAGCAGCCCCAACACAAAGGCGATACTGCCGCCTATAAGAAATCCAAGCAAGGCACGCTTGGTGCTGACCGCGACATATTCAAAAATCGTACCATCTTGAATCACATGAATGAGTGCTTTGACAACCTCGAGCGGTGTCGGCAAAATACGATCGGACAACCACCCGCTGAGGCCGAGCAGCTGCCAGACAACCACGATACAGATTGGAATCGCCCATGGCTGCCAATTCAATACTGTCTTGTTGTCACGCTGTTTGTTCTGTCTCATTGAAATCCCTCTCTTCTCATGAAGTAAAGTAAAAAGACTCCCAATTCACGCCATGAAAAATCTAGATGGCGGAAACGGGAGTCTCCAGTTGATCTGGTCGACTCAATCATTTAAGTTAATAATTCACACCTGATTACTTGGTATTGAATATCATGTTAGCACCGAGTTCCAGCAGCGTCAATGATTTTTTTTGCTTCAAATATAGGGGAAAAGTTCGATAAATACCGTCCACCATTCCAAAAATTTTTGTTGACAAAAAAAACCACACCCTGATATAGTCATGTCATTAAACCAAGTAAAACGGTATGTTTTATACGAATAGGCGGTGCTACATGCGTATTGTATTGCGAGCGACGGTTCGATCCGTGCTTGTCGGCTATCTCATCGTGTTGTTGCTTATCCCGATAGCTGCCATTTATGTCAAAGGCTTTTCGCTGGGCTGGACCCCCTTCTGGGAAGAAGTGACCGGTCCTCTCGCCTGGAAATCCATCGTGCTGACAGTCAAACTCAGTATCGTGTCCACACTGATACAAGCGATTATCGGCACGCTTATTGCATTCGTTCTGGTCAGGTATCATTTCCGCGGACGCAGCTTGCTGAACAGCATGGTCGATCTCCCTTTTTCATTGCCGACCTCAGTAGCCGGCCTAATGTTTCTTACGCTGCTGGGCCCTTCCAGCCCGCTCGGCAAGTGGCTTGAAGACATTGGCGTCAAGCTGCTGTACAACCAAACCGCAATTGTTATCGGTCTTGTCTTCGTTACGTTCCCGTTTGTCGTTCGTGCCGTGCAGCCACTGCTGGAACAGCTCGATCCCGGCGAAGAACAAGCAAGCGCAACGCTCGGCGCATCAAAGTTCTACACGTTTTGCCGAATCGTTTTCCCTGCAATTTTACCAGGTATTGTGGCAGGCTCCATGTTGGCTTTTTCCCGCTCATTGGCTGAATTCGGCGCCATCTCCTTAATATCCGGCAACTTGCCGGGCAAAACGATGGTCGCTTCCGTTTATATATATGGTGAAACGCAGAACTACAATCCCGAAGGCGCGGCTGCGATTTCGCTCGTCCTGCTGACCCTCTCTCTGCTCATTCTTTGGTTCGTACACATCGTAACTCGCGGAAAGGGGCGCCTGGCATGAAAAAGCTGCTCATCGGAATCTCCTTTCTTATCGTATTTCTGCTCATTATCCTGCCCTTCATCGGAATCGGCTTTGGCGCTTTTGAAGAAGGTCCTTCCGCTTTCGTTGATGCCTTGACTAGACCGGAAGCTTTGCACGCTTTGAAAATTTCAGCCATCATCGTCGTGATTGTCACGGCGCTAAACACCATTGTCGGGGTCTATCTCTCCCTCCAAATCGTGCGCGGCACCTGGCTGTCCCGCTGGCTCAAACCGCTGATCAACGCCATTATCGATCTTCCGTTCGCGGTTTCGCCGGTCATTGTCGGCCTCATGGTCATCGTCATTTTCGGTCCGAATACGGCGCTCGGCTCTTTCATGGAAGAACATTCGATGAAAATCGTCTACGCGATTCCCGGCATGGTCATCGCTACGATGTTTATCACTTTTCCTTTGATGGTGCGGGAAGTCGTGCCGCTTCTTGAAGAAATCGGCACACAATCCGAAGAAGCATCCGCTACCTTGGGAGCAGGCTCGCTGCGAACATTTTTTCAAGTCACCTGGCCGAGTATCCGCTGGGGTGTTGTCTACGGTCTAATTCTTACGATCGCCAGATCGCTTGGCGAATTCGGCTCCATTCTCGTCGTATCCGGAAATATTATCAATCAAACGCAGACGGCAACGACGCTCGTCTATCAAGATGCCGAACAATTTCAACTCGTAGCTGCCAACAGCGTCGCGTTCGTGCTGGGACTCATCTCCATTTCCATACTGCTCGCGCTGGAGTGGCTCAAACGCCAATCGGAATCCAAACATAACGGAGGAGGCTCCCCCCATGCACATTGAAGTGAGAAATTTAAACAAACATTACGGGCAGTTTCACGCCATTAAAGATGTGAATTTCAGCGTTGAGCAAGGTCATCTCGTCGGTTTGATCGGTCCCAGCGGCGGCGGTAAGACATCGATCCTCCGCATGTTGTCCGGCCTTGAAATTCCGTCTGGCGGCGACATTTATTTCGATGGCAAGCTGGCCACCCACACGCCGGTACAGGAGCGCGGCATCGGGTTTGTTTTTCAAAGCTATGCACTGTTCAAGCACATGACCGTATTCGATAACGTCGCTTACGGACTCAAAGTACTGAAAAAATCGAAAGCCGAGATTCATGACCGTGTCACCTACTTACTTAAATTGATGGGTCTTGCCGGCAATGAGCGCAAATATCCTCATCAGCTGTCCGGCGGTCAGCGCCAGCGTGTTGCATTCGCCAGAGCGCTTGCGCCTGAACCGAAGTTGCTGCTTTTGGATGAACCTTTTGCGGCGATCGATGCCAAAATCCGTAAAGAGCTGCGGCTCTGGCTGCGCAACCTCATCAATGAGTTTAAAGTGACGACACTGTTCGTCACCCATGACCAGGATGAAGCGATCGAAGTAGCGGATGAAATTATTCTCGTCCAGGGCGGTCGCATCGAACAGCAAGGAACGCCGTGGGAAATTTATACCCGGCCTGCATCCTCGTTTGCCGCGGATTTCATCGGCGAGTCCAACAAGCTCCAACGCTATAAGCCGCTGATCGGTTTCCCCACTTTGGCCGACTTGCAGCAGGATGGCGAGTGGCAGCCGGATGTTCATGTGCTCATTCGCCCGGAAAACATTCAAGTGCGACTTCACGACGTTCGCCATCTCGCCTCAGCCGGGGAAAAAGGCAAAGTAACGCATGTGCATTTCCGCGGAGATTCGTGGTACTTGGAAGTGAAAATCGGGGATTTGAAGCTTTTTGCCTACCAAACGGTTAAAGACAAAGTGTATCAACCCGGCGATGAAGTCAACGTGCTCATACACCAGATTTCCGTCTTCACCACATCAGGCACCACGTGGCTCGACAATCAGGCCATGCAGGATCCACAGCCTGTATTTATATAAACCATATATGATTTAAAAGGGAGAGAACTACGATGAAAAAATTGAAATCACTCGGTCTTGTATCTGCAGCACTCTTATCCGTCAGCATTGCGCTCACAGGCTGCGGAACTGGCTCCAAAACAGAATCATCCCCCGCAGCATCCGCGACTGCTAATGGTTCCACACCGGCGGCATCAACAGCAGCAAGCACGACGCCTAAAGCTAACGGCGGCAAAGTAACCATTACGATTGGCGCATACTCCATTTTGAAAGAGTCCTTTGATGTCATCTTACCTAAATTCAAAGAGGCTTATAAACAAAAAACCGGCGTTACCGTAGAGTTCAACGAATCCTATGTCGCATCCGGCTCGCAAGCTACCGCGATTATACAAGGGTTTGAAGCGGACATTGCTCCCTTGTCCCTCGAGGGCGACATCCAAAAAATCGTAGAAAAAGGACTTATTACAAGCAACTGGAAAAACAATCAATTCAAAGGCTTCGTCACGGGCTCCATCACCGCAATCGGTGTGCGAGAAGGCAATCCAAAAGGGATCAAGGACTGGGTCGATTTGACAAAACCAGGCGTTGAAGTACTGATTCCGAACCCGAGCACATCCGGCGGCGCGAAATGGGATATTAACGGCCTCTACGGCGCCGGGCTGAAAGCGTCTGAAGCGGCTACCGGCAAGCAAGATCCTGCGGCTGCGAAAGATTTGCTCGCCAAAGTGTACAAAAACATCAAAGTGCTCGACAAGAGCGGCGCCGATTCCTTGGCGACCTTCGATAAAGGTGTAGGCGACGCAATCATCACATATGAGAACGAGCTCATCTCCCGTATTCAATCCGGTAAAAAATACGTTGAAGTCGTTCCGAACTACACAACATCCATCGAGAACCCTGTTGCGATCGTCGATAAATACGTCGACAAGCACGGCAACCGTGAAGCCGTTCAAGCGTTCTATGACTACCTGTTCTCTGTAGACGCGCAAACTGTTTTTGCAGAGAAAGGCTTCCGCTCTGTTCTGCCGGAAGTTGCGAAGAAATATGAGAAAAACTACACAACACCTGCCGGCCTGTTCAACATCGACTACCTTGGCGGCTGGGATAAAGTGAACAAAGAGCTGTACGGCAAAGGCGCTATTTGGGAAACAGTCCTCGCTGAGGGCGGCGCGAAGTAAGATGCGGAAAGACCCCTTCCGGGCCTTCAATGAGGCTCAGAGGGGGTCTTCTTCGATTAATCGTTTGACGTCACGCTCAGATGGCAAATCCTTCTCATCGAGTTGGGAGGCTTTCTGTTCATCCAAGCTTTGCCGGAGGTGCTGTTCATTGTGCCGTTGGATTTTTTGGCGACTCAACCTGAGAATAAGCGCTTGAGCATCCATTTTAATCAGAATAAGAAGCGTGATGATCAGCGTAAGATCGAACAGCACCATGCCTTCCATTTTGAAGAACACGGCAGCCAGAATATTCAGCGTCACCACGCATAAAAAAACAGATATGCCTCGCATGAACTTTCCCCTTTCCTCTATACGCGATCCGGATATTTCACCCGTTTCAGCTCCGCAACAATAATGATGGAAATAATGACAAGCATGAACCAGGACGTCATTTTCCCCCAGTGCACCATCTGCCAGACGTGCATCTGGTCCGGATACTTCCAAGCGCCGAAGAACGTAGAAATATTTTCAGCCAGCCAAATAAAAAAGGCAACTAGCACAAACGAAAGGATCATCGGCATGCTGTACCTGCGCGTCGTGACCGTAAATTCCACTCTCGTTCGATAAAACACGACGACGATCGCCGCAATCAGCAACCAACGCAGGTCAATCACATAATGATGCGTAAAAAAATTCGCATAGATAGCAATCGAAAGCACAACCGCAAGCCACGTGCGCGGCCAACGCACAAATCGCAGATGCAGCCTTTTCCACGCCTGACACACATAACTCGCAACGCTCGAGTACATAAAGCCGCTGTACAGCGGAACGCCCCACCATTTGGTCAGCGCCTCTTCTGGGTATGCCCAGGACCCCATATGGACTTTAAACAGCTCCAGGCCGAGGCCGATCAAGTGAAACAGCATGATTACTTTAACTTCGTCAATGCTCTCCCACCCGAACTTGACCAGCGCCCATTGGGCGAGCACACAAACGATCAGAATGAAATCATAACGATATGCGCCATGAAACGGCAACACTTTGGATAGAGCTAACGTGGCGAAAATAATAACGGGAAAAATGCAGCACAGGGATTCTTCCCACGTAAAAGCCCATAGTTCTCGGATGAAAGTTTTCATGCTTGCTCCTTGGTTATTGGGATAGGGAGTTGGGGACGAAGATTAAGGCTTCCCTGCATCAAAAAACGCCTGCATCTCCCTCACCCACGCTTCGTTGTGCAAATAATACACGCTTGCGATTGAATTGTTGGTAAAGCCGAGCTTCATGGTCTTTTTTTCGTACAAAGATACGCCATAGAGAAATCCTACTCGCCCTTCTTGGTTCGGATCAGGCGTTAGGGTAATCTGACTGACCGTCGTCAGCCATTTCTGTACGGCTGCAGCGTCATCGTAAATGTGAAGCTCTCCCGTCGAGCCGCTGCGTATTTCGATGCGGTCTACTTGCCGCAGGTCTCCGGGGTAGAGATCGGCAAGCGTTGTAGGACTCGGCTTAGGCTTGATCTCCTCCTTGCTGCAGCCTAGTGCAACCAACAATAAGACGAAGCATAAGGCCAAAAGGTTAAGTTTACGTCGCATGCATCCTCCACTTTTGAAAAAAGATGACTCCTCGATAGATATTGCCCATCTTACCATAGGATGACAGATCGCTTCACCAAATTTCTTATTGACAAAGGAGTGATAAAAGGATGATTCATATATTTATAATCCGATTGTTTTAGTTGTATTTATAAGCATCGACCGATCAACCGGGGGCACTGAGGATCCCTTAGTGCCTCCATTTTATTTATAAGGAGGCGTCGCCTAGACACCAGGTTACCATACTAATTCTTAGAAGCAACATCATATCGTATTTGGTCTACCTCATTCTGAGCATACCAAAATTCCAAAGTTTCTTTCCCATCAACATACCCAATTATACTTGAGCCTTGTTCCCATCTTGTATAATAGCTACCGCCATATAATTGCTTCACTTTGTCAATTGATTCTCCAATGCCTATTCCTTTGTTTGTTCGAAGTGGTTGAGTGTTTACAGTTGTCATACTAATGCGGATAATTTTATCGTTACCTTTTTGAGTAGCAACCATCAAACCATCATTTAATTCGTAGTAGTCAAACAGTGCATTTTCTTTTCTTTCATATTCCGTACCGTACTTAACAATAAACCAATCATCCTTCATACTTTGGTGTAACTTTAAGCCATTAATATTTTCATTACTCAAATTAGTATCCTTTGTAACAAGCGTGTAGAAGTATCTTGGAGAAAAATTCAATTTCATTGAACCCCAGAAATAGAGAGAACCTATAACGATTAGAAATAATATTGTAAATCCAAACCTCTTCTTCATTTGTTTCTCCCCTAAACGAAATTCATGGTATATTGGAACACCCATGATATTTTACCAAAATATTCAATATAAGTGAAATCCAAAATTTGTAGATTCCGCAATTCTGCCAAGTACTATGAAATCAATGATCATATTTGAAAACTCCAGTTTCCGACTAAGTAAATCACTTGTCATGTGACTCATTCATCGGCACCATAGCAAACTGCTTGCTTGCGCCACCACTCATAAATAAAACTCTTCTGCGCCCTTACTTAACTCTGCCGATGGGACTCAGAATTTGCGTGTAACGGTTATCACAGCGCCTATTCGCCCAGATTTCCGGAATTTCGTAAGGTAACGGATGCCATAGAGCTTATCTCACAAAAATCCGCCCGAAAACGCAGCTTTTCAGGGAAATAGGCGCTGCTGTAACCGTTACAGCGAAATCCCCCCACTTTTTGAGGAAATAAGCCCCGTGGGAACCGTTACGCAAAAAAATACCTGGCCGCGCCGCCACTCTATGGCGTCAGCATTGACTGAGGGCATGGCGCTGCTTCAAGGCTGCCTCTCCTTCCCCACCATGCCTACAAAAAAGCGCTGCACCGGAACCTCGTTCCCATGCAGCGCTTTTTACTTTATAACCGAGTATCCTTCCGCAGCTTGCGGGCTGTGAACCGGGCTTCCGCCGATTCGAACAGCTTCTTCTCTTCCTCGGTTTCGGGAATGATGCCCGGTACCGGCGTCGGCTGGCCATGCTCATCCAAAGCCACGAACGTCAGAAAAGCCGTCGCCGTGCGTTTCCGCTCGCCGGTCAGCAGGTTCTCGGATTCGATTTTCACGAAAACCTCCATAGAGCTGCGATGCGTCCACGTCACGAACGCCTCGAGTTGAATGGCCTCACCAAGCTTCACCGGCGCAAAAAAATCCAAGCTGTCGCTCGACGCCGTCACGACGGCTTTGCGGGAATGCCGCATCGAGGCGATGGTCGCCACTTTATCCATATACTGCATCACGCGGCCGCCAAAGACGGTGTTATGATAGTTCGTGTCTGCGGGCAAAATGATTTCGGTCAACACGGTTCGGGAGAGTCTTGCAGGTTTTGCGTCCATTGTGTATGCCTCCTGAGATGTCTTACCCACGACCCACGCCATGGTCCTCTTACTCGTACGAGATCGTCAGCTTGCTCGCCGCTTCCTTCGCCAACGCTCTCGCTTCTTCCACCGTCGCGCCGCTGCTCAGCGCAACCGCCATCCGGCGGCCCACCTTCGTCTCCGGCTTGCCGAAAATGCGCACTTGCGTATTCGGCACGGACAACGCTTCCGCCAAACCGCCGATTTGGTGCTCGACTTGCTCACGATCCGCCTTCAACGTATAACTTGCTCCCGGTGTCAAAAGACGGATGCCTGTGATCGGCAGT
This sequence comes from Paenibacillus oryzisoli, assembly GCF_050467285.1. Taxonomy (GTDB): domain Bacteria; phylum Bacillota; class Bacilli; order Paenibacillales; family NBRC-103111; genus Paenibacillus_E; species Paenibacillus_E oryzisoli_A. The sequence goes on from NZ_JBCMUN010000009.1 coordinate 671,764, forward strand.
CCGAGAATCGCGCGAACGTGCAGCGCAAACTCTGACAGATCCTGCGTCGCCATCGTCACCATGCCGGTATCGTGCGGCCGTGGCGAAACTTCGCTGAAATAGACGCCTTTCGCCGTTAAGAACAGCTCTACGCCATAAATGCCGTAGCCGCCGAGGGCATCGGTAATCGTCCGAGCCATATGCTGCGCATCGGCAATCTGAGCTTCCGTCATGTCATGCGGCTGCCAGGACTCGATATAATCGCCGTCCTTTTGGATATGCCCGATCGGCTGGCAGTACGTTGTGCCCGATACCGAACGTACCGTGAGCAGCGTAATTTCCGACTCAAAATGAATGAACTCCTCGACGATCACACGTGCCTTCTTCGCACGTCCGCCTTCCATCGCAATGTTCCAGGATGCCTCCACATCTTCCGGCGTGCGGCATACGCTCTGGCCTTTGCCGGACGAGCTCATGATCGGCTTGATCACGCAAGGCGTGCCGATCTTCGCCACCGCCGCATGGAGCTCTTCCAGACTGTCGGCAAATTCATACGCAGCTGTGCGGAGGCCCAGCGTTTCCGAAGCCAGACGGCGGATACCTTCACGGTCCATCGTCAAGCGGGAAGCCGTGGCCGTCGGAATAACGCGATAGCCTTCTTGTTCAAGCTCAACCAGCGTCGGCGTAGCGATCGCTTCAATCTCCGGAACGATCAGATCCGGACGCTCCTGCTCAATCAACGCCCGAAGCTTGTCGCCATCCAGCATGGGAATGACATGGCTGCGATGAGCCACTTGCATCGCTGGCGCTCCCTCGTACCGATCGACCGCAATCGTCTCGATTCCGAGGCGCTGCGCCTCAATAACTACCTCTTTGCCAAGCTCGCCTGAGCCTAGCAGCATGATTTTCTTCGCTTTTTTCGATAATGGTGCTCCGTACACGCGATGGTTCCCCCTCAATCCTCTTCCAAATTTAACTCAACTTATGTAAAAAACATCCGCACCTGACGTCCGCTCTCCACAGAAGCGTCATGCGAGGTCAAATCTCCGCATCTATTGTACTGGATTTCGACAGGAAAAGATAGGGATGGGCCGTCCCTACATTTGAATCGACTTCAACAATAGTTTACGCAAAATGGGAACCAGTTGCTCATGCAGCTCCTCCACATTCGGCACAACAATCGAGCTGCGCCCGTAAATGTTGCTCATCGCCAGCCGCTGCGTTTCGTGAACCTTTCCATTTGCCAGAAAAATGGAAATCACCTCAAGACCCTGCCTCCGAGCCTGGACGACCGCTTCATGCGTGTCGAGGATGCCGACATCGTGGTAGTTCGCCGCCGACGGCTCGCCGTCGGAGAATACGAGCAGGATGCGCTGACGCTCCTGCCGCCGCAGCAGCCGGCGGGTCATCTCGCGAATCGCGAAGCCGTCGCGATTGTCCTGCTGCGGATCGAGCGCCATCAGCGCCGCGCCGCTGCCGACCGCGAAGCAGGTGTCGAACCCGATCGCCGCCTGAAACAGGTTCGGCGCCTCCTGCTCCGTCACGCGGTCCGCGTCCTCCCAGAATCCCACGATCTCGTGCGGGATTCGCAGGCTGCGGAGGGTCTCGTGGAACAGCACGAGACCGAGTTTTGTTTCGTCCATTTTGTCGTACATGGACGCCGAGCAGTCGACGAGCAGCGCGAACGCCGCGTCGAGCTGCGGGTCCGGGCCGCGCTTCTTGTAGAACAAGCGCGGCTGCTCGTCTGTAACGGCTCGTACAAGCTTCTTGTCGAGCCGCCCAAACAGGCGGTCGCCGCTCGGCGCGATCCGCTTCACTTCGAGCGTGCGCCGAATCGCACGCGTTAACGGCTTCGCGAGCGGCGCTGCGCGCTCGCGCAAAAGCCGGAACCCCGCCTCCTGCGCAGCAGTAGGCGGTTCCGGCGCCAACCAGGCCGCCGTCGCGAACGCGGCGGCCGCAGCCTCCCCGTGCCCGCCGCTCGCGGGCACGACCGCTTCGCGCCGCGCCGTGCGGGCGGCGCCGGTGCGCTTGGTGCGCTGCGAGCGCCCCTGGGCGAAGGAGAGCGCCTGATCGGCGGCATCGCCCTCGCGGGGCGCCGAACCC
>NZ_JBCMUN010000010.1:0-198275 GCF_050467285.1 Paenibacillus oryzisoli
GCGCTTTGCTGATGGCTTTGCCGCCGGCAGAAGGCGGTTTCGCGGCCGGGCACACCGCCCCGGCCGCTGCACTTTCCCCGCCCCGCGGCTCCGCCGGGGCGGCAGCCCGTGCTGCGCCCGCAGGCGCAGCGCTTACGCGCGCGCGATCCTCGCGCGCCTTCTCCGCGCCGCCAGGGCGCTCCGCTTCGCGGCGGCTGCGCATGGCGGCCGCGCTGCGGTTCTCGGCCGGGTCGACGAGCCGGCCCTCGTACATCGCCTTCGGCGAGATCGTGATCCCGAGCTGCTTCTCGAATTTATCGAGAATGAACAGCTCCTTCGGGGTCACGATGCTGAGGGTCGTCCCCTGGCGGCCCATACGGCCTGTCCGACCGACGCGGTGCAAGTAATACTCCGCATTCGTCGCTGGGTCAAGATGGAAGACGTGCGTGACGCCTTCAATGTCCAGACCGCGCGCCGCAACATCCGTCGCGAGCAGCAGCTGGAATTTCCCTTCGCGGAAATTCCCCATGATTTTCGCACGATCCTGCTTCCCCGCTTCCCCATACAGAGCTTCCACGGAAAGACCCACGTACTTCAGCTTCGCAATAACCTCGGAAATATCGTCCGTCATATTGATGAACACGATCGCCGACACCGGTTTGATCAAGCGGACCAGTCGGCGAAGTGTATCCACTTTATCCCGTTCTTGACACACCACGTAGAAATGCTCCAACGTTTCTGCCGTGCGCTGCGCCGGGTTGATCTTGATAAACATCGGCGTCTTCAGCCAGCGGCCCGCCGCCTGCTCCGTGCTGGGCGGAATCGTCGCCGATACGAACACCATTTGGCTCGTGCGCAGCATGCCTTTCAGCACCGCATCGACATCCTGCATAGACCCTAGCTCAAACACTTGATCGACCTCATCGACAATGCCGATCTTCACATGATGGAGGCTCAGCTTGCGCACTTTCATCAGTTCAAGCAGCCTGCCCGGCGTACCGACCACAATATGCGGATGGAGCCGCAGCTTCTCAATCTGCCGAGCCGCTGAAGCGCCGCCGATCAGCGATTGCGAGCGAATTTCGCTGCCTTCCGTCAGCTTCTCGATCTCCTGCATAATCTGCATCCCCAGCTCTCGCGTAGGTACAATGACGAGCGCCTGCAGCTGCTTAACGGAAGCATCGATCTTCTCCAGCGCTGGAAGCAAATACGCCAGCGTCTTCCCTGTTCCAGTCTGGGACTGAATCATCGCGTCCTTGCCTTCCAGCAGGACGGGAATCGCCTCGGCTTGAATCGGTGTTGCCTCCTTAATGCCGCCAGCCGATAATTTATCTACATAGGTCTGCGATAAACGCAGCTCTTCAAAACTTGTACTCACAAGCCACTACCCCTTTTCATATAACCACGATGCCCTTATTATATGCCAGAGTCGGCACGCAAACAAATGAGCGCCCCGCTCTACTGACAATCAGCCTCTGCGCCCCACTCTTTCAGCAGCTTCTGCTTAATCGCATCACGGGCCCGGAACAGACGCTGACGAACGACGCCTTCCGTCACACCAAGCTCGCTGGCCATTTCCTTGTACGATAAGTTCAAAATCCACTTCATCGCAATAATTTGCCGATAGGCCGGATTCAACTCATTAATATAGGTCACGATCGCTTCGCGCATCGCCTTCATCTCCACCGCATGAGCCAGGGACGACAAATAATCGCCGGCTGGCGCAGCTTCGAACAAATGCAGCGAGCTTTCCGTCTCCAGTTCATTGCGGTTGCGCTGGTGCTTGCGCAAATGGTTGAGCGTAACGTTGCGCGCCAACCGCTTCAGCCAGCTCTCGTACTTCTCGATTTCGTCCAGCATCGGCGCTTTCTGAACCGCACGAAGAAACGACTCCTGGATAATATCTTCCACAGCGCCGTGATCACGCAATATAAAGTTAATCATCGGATATACAAGGACATAGAACTCTTTATATATACGTTCTTGAATGCTTTTTTCAAGCGAGTAAAAGTCGCTGCAAAAAATCTCTTTCAAAGTCCCGATCTTGAACGCCCCCTTGCCACCGGGTCAAACTTTCTTCGCTGTCCCCCCTTATTTTAGGCGAAAGCCGGAGAGTTAACAATCCAAGTAAATAAAAATCAGGGAAATTTTCCCTCAAAATGAAACTTTATTTCCTTCTTCGCCGCGCTTGTTTGGTCTAGCCTTATTTTGACACCTTCACCGTCATCGATTACACTAAAAGAATTGACAACCATTTCCCACTCGAAGGGATGAACGACATGACTCCACAGTTTGAAGAAGATTTTCAGAATTTGGTTTACAAAGCAGCGGAGCTGATCACCGGCGACACCTCCCCGGAAATGCTGGAGAAAATCAAAGCTTGGGCGTTCTATAATCACGTGCACAAAGCGCTGCCGGCGCTCGCTTCTCACTGGAATCAGACTCACCCGGAAGGCAAAGCTGGCATGCGCAGCATTTTCGAAGAGGTCAAGACGCTGAACCAAGCGCTCCAGGCCGCCAAAAAGGGGCAAGAATAATCGTAGGCACGCATGCAAAAAAAGCGGCTCTCTCCGAAAGGAAGGGACCGCTTTTCTCATGGAAAAGCTATTTTTTGTTTAACATTTTCGCCGCAAATCGGTTGAACGTGCGAGGAAACAACTGAAACAATTTCGTGCCGAGGCCAGCGACAAAAGGCAAATCTTTTTCGGGAATGTTATGTTCCACCGCATAGATGAGCGTCTGAACAACCTTGTCAGGCTTCAGCATGAACCAGGAAATATTCTTCACATACTCCCCGCTCGGGTCCGCCTTATCGAAGAACGGCGTCGCGATCGGTCCCGGATTAATCGCCGTCAAGCCAACCCCGCTGCCTACAAGCTCCTGCCGGAGACTGTTCGTAAAGCCGAGCACCGCATGCTTCGTCGCCGAATAGCCCGTGGACTTGGCCGTACCCATTTTGCCCGCCATCGACGCCACGTTCACAATATGGCCTGCGCCCGCCTTCTGCATATGAGGCAGCACCGCTTGCGTACAGCGCACAACCCCCATGTAATTCACGTCCATCATCTCTTCAAAATGCTGCAAAGGCGCGTCCACAAACGACTCAAATATCCCGTAACCGGCGTTATTGACCAAAATATCGATGCGTCCGTATTTGGCGATAATCTGGCCGACGACTTCCCGGACCTGTGCCGCATTCGTCACATCCATCTCATAGATGCCGCACTTGCTCTGAATCCCGGCGGCAATCTCCGTCAGCTTATCCGTTCGCCGTGCGGTCAGGATGGGAATCGCGCCTTTGGCCGCAAAGGCGGACGCCATCACAGCACCGATCCCGCTGGAGGCTCCTGTAATCAGAACAACGGTGTTCTCAACTTTCACCGAACCGACTCCTATCCTGCATGATAGATAAAAAAAAGATTACCTCAACGTTCAGGCAATCCATTCTTTGCTACTATATTACGTAATCAATACTTGAATGTCCAATTCGCCGATACCGTCCATAATGAGTGGAATCGTCAGTGCTTTCTTCGGAATGAAGCCAGCCGCCGTTGCCGACTGTACAATTTTGGGAGGGGTAATATCCACGCGAACGCCCTGGTTGAACAACATCGTGCTTGCATTCCCGCTGATCATGTTGCCAAGCTCTGAGATTGCGCTTTTGCCCATTTCATCCATTTCGGTCACGATAAAACCGCCCATCATCGCAGACACCATTTTCAGCGCTACATCTTCCGCCAAACCGAATACGACATCGCCTTCCATCTGCCCGGTCATACCGATTTGAATCCAGATGTACTTCTCCACAAATTTGACGTCTTTTACGCCGAGTTGACCGGTCGTAGGGCGAATGTTAGCAACTTGCTCGATGACAATCCTAGCCGACTCCAAAAAAGGATTAATGTACTCAGCCTTCATAGCTCCGCTCCGATCTCCTTTGTGAATAGTTAACAACAGATATACGACCTTTTTCAACATTATACCTAAAATCCTAGGCCAAGTATACTGTATTTTTTACAAAAATAGTTCCATCTACTCACATACAGCCCCGATTCCAACGTTCATACTGGAAATAAACGGATAACGGCAGAAAAACGCGAACTCGGGCGAAAATGAGCGAATTATGCAACTTCCTATAAATTGCTGTCTAATCCTGTTATCCCGTCGACAACTATTATCCGATAAGGGGAGCTGAGCGTCAATGTTTCAATTTATCAAAAATCGAATCCGGAATTTGACCTTATATCAGCTTGTTCTCACTTGCCATCAAGGCGCTATTGCGCTCATCGGCGTGGATTTGTTCTGTCTGCAGCCGCTGAACTATTTTCAACATCACAGCTTTGCAAGCCTGGCTATGAACATTTTTTTATTTGCGCTGTTAAGCACAGCTTCTTATATTGGACTTCGCTGGATGAAACGCCGGGAGGAGAACATTACGGAAGCCACCGAGCGCTTCAAATCGCTACATGACCACCATCCCGACGCCATTCTGTCGCTCAGTCTCGATGCTGAAATCTTAGCGACCAACCACGGCTCGGAAGAACTGCTCGGCTGGCAGCAGGCGGCGGAAACGTACACCTCACTCCTCTCCCTCGTGCATTCGCCTGATCTGCTCAAAACGCTGCACCATTTTCAAGTTGCGTCCCAGGGGACGTCTCAGCACTTTGAGGCTGCTTTTCTGCATGACCAAGGCTTTCCCGTCCCGACAAACGTTACCTTCGTGCCAACTATTGTTAACGGCGAGATTGTAGGCGTGTATGCGATTCTCAAGGACTTACGGGAATTCAACGAGCAGAAAAAAGAAATTGACAAATTACATAAGCAAAATCAACTAATTCTCAACTCCGTATCGGAAGGTATTTACGGAATCGACATCACAGGACGCACCATCTTTTGGAATAAAGCGGCGGAGAGCATGACCGGCTGGAAAGTCGATGAGATGCTCGGCAGACGCATCCACAATCTCATTCGCCCTTTGCAGGAAAATGGGATCAGCAGCGCAGAAGAGGGCAGCAAGCTAGTTGCGACGATGCTTCGCCGCGAAGCGTCCGTCATCAAGGAGGATCTTTTCTGGAAAAAAGACGGAACTTCCTTCCCGGTGGAATATATGTCCAGTCCGATGCTCACGGGTAACGGCAAGCTCCTCGGCACCGTCATTACCTTCAAAGATATCACCGAGTTCCAAAAAACACAGGAACTGCTGATTAAATCCGACAAGCTGTCTGCTGTCGGTCAGCTTGCGGCTGGTGTCGCGCACGAGATCCGCAATCCGCTTACGGCGCTGAAAGGCTTTTTAAAGCTGCTAGGATCCCGGTCCGACAAAGAGAAATACTATATCGAGATTATGGATAAAGAGCTTCGCCGCATCGAGTTCATCGTCAACGAATTTCTGCTCGTCTCCAAACCACAGGCCACTCATTTCGTCGAACGTACCGTCGGCGGCATCGTCGAAAGCACAGTCGAGCTGCTGCAGCCGCAGGCGCTGATGAACAATATTGAAATCGTGATGGAGCTGGATCCGACACTCCCCACCGTCTCTTGCGACGAGCACCAGATTAAGCAGGTGTTTATTAATGTGATGAAAAATGCATTGGAGGCGATGGCGCATGGCGGCACCCTTCATATAGAAGCTTGCCATCGCCCGCAGGATAAGCAGTTGACAGTGCGTTTTATCGACCAGGGCTGTGGAATTTCTTCGGAACGCTTGCCGAAACTGGGCGAACCGTTCTATAGTACAAAAGAAAAAGGAACAGGACTCGGGCTCATGGTATGCTATCGCATCATCGAAGCCCACGGCGGGTTCATGGACATTCAAAGCAAGCTGGGCGAAGGCACGACGGTGGAAATTTCCCTCCCGACGACCTCGACGGCCGTTGCTTAACAGGTGAAGGAGCGTTATTCGAATGAAGGGCTTTCTCATTGATTTGGACGGTACGCTGTACCGGGGGCACGAGCGCATCCCCGGTGCTGCGCAATTTATCCAGTGGCTGCAGGACGCGCAGCTCCCGTATTTGCTGGTGACGAACAACTCGTCGCGCACCCCGGAAGCTGTGGCCGAGCACCTGCAAGAGCTCGGTATCGCGGTTCCCGCGGCGGCGGTATACACTTCGGCCCAGGCCGCCGCGCAGTATTTGACGGAGCAGAGCCGAGGCCGCTCCGTGCATATGATCGGCGAAGCCGGCCTCCAGCTTGCGCTGGAGGAGGCCGGTTTCGCCGTGGATGGGACGACGGTCTGCGACTACGTCGTCCAAGGCATTGACCGCAGCTTCAGCTACGCGAAGCTGACCGAGGCCGTACGCCAGCTCGCCGGGGGCGCGGCGTACGTGTTAACCAATCCCGACCGGCTGCTGCCGTCGGATGGGGGCTTGATGCCAGGGGCGGGCACCCTGGCCGCATCGATCACCGCCGCCTCCGGCGTGGAGCCGGTGGTGATCGGGAAGCCCTCGCCGATCATTATGGCGTACGCCATCGAGCGGCTTGGGCTGCCCGCCGCCGATGTCTGGGTGATCGGCGATAACGTGCACACCGACATCCGCGGCGGCGCGGTGGCGGGGTGCCTTACGGCGTTGGTGCTGACTGGCGTCGCAACGCCGGACAACGTCGAAGCGCAGCTGGCGTCTGCGGGCGTGACGCCAGATCGGATTTGCCGTGATTTGTTCGACTTTATCGAACAATTTGAAAGGGAGCTGCGGTAAGGGAGAGAGCGCTGCTCTGCATTTCCTGCGATTAGGCAGGCATTCTCCGCAAAAATAGCATTTTTCGCAATATGCCTGCGATAAAGCCGTTTTTTGAGGCGAATCCGCTCGTAAAGAGGGATTTCGCCCAAAATGCCTGCTAAATCGCAGGCATTTTATCTAATCAGGAGGGGAGCGAGAGAAATTCCTGCAGATTTGATGGTTTCGATGCCCTCGCAGCAAAAAAACACCCCCTGATCTCCGCGAATACATCGCAGAGGACAGAGGGTGTGACATATTATTCGATGCGATCCCAATCCACATCGAGTCCTTGATCGTCCCGCTCTTGCAGGCGGCCTTCTCTGGCGTCCTTCTGGAGTTGTTCGAGCCAGCGGAGTTCGGCCAGGGAACGCTTGTAGCCCCCGACCATCATTTGCAGAATGACGCGAGGCACGATGCCGACGTGCTCGTCGTACAGGCTGCGCATTTTGGTCATGAGCATCTTTTGCTCCAGGATTTTATGCTCAAGGATGTTGGCGATTTTCGATTGATCCCCGTGAACGGTGAACGGCAGCGCTACGTAGAGCGGATGGTAGTGCTTGATCTCTTCATGCAGCTGGTGCATCAGCAGGTCTTGAAATTTTCTGCGCCCCTCTTCGGTAATCTGGTAGATCGTTTTTTCCGGGCGATTCGTTTCCCGTACCACTTCCAGCGCCTCGACAAGCCCCTCTTTATGCAATTGATCCATCGCATAGTAGAGCGAGCCGTCTTGGAGCTTCATGTAGTTGTGCATGCCGCGTTCTTTCATCGTTTGACGAATATCGTAGGTATGCCGATTGGTTTCCATTAGTAATCCAAGTATGACGAGCTTCATCGACATGGAAACAGCCTCCTAGTGTCCTGCAGGCGCGCTCCCTTTCACTGGGGCTTTGCCCGCTTCGATCCTTGCATTCCCCATTAATAATATGAAAACAAGTCCGAGGACTGCAAGTACGATTGTCGTCTGGAACACGGTGGCGATGGAATTCGCAAGAGCTGTCAACAGTTTGTGGAGTACATCCGGGGGAATCTGAGACCGAACTTCCGGCTGCAGCAGCGCACGCGCATCGTGGAACTTCTCAGCCATCGACGGGTCGTTCAGCGCAGCAGTGATGTTGCTTTTCAGCGAGTTAATCTGGATGCTGCCAAAGATCGCAACGCCGATCGCCGAGCCAACAGAACGAAAGAAGCTGACCAGCGACGTGACCGTGCCGCGACGACGGAAGTCCATTTTATGCAGGGCGGACATGGATGTTATCGGGAAGCCGGCACCAATGCCAAGCCCCATCAAAATCATATAGATCGTGATCATACTGCGCTTCGAATCGATCGAGATGCTGCCCAGCAAGGAGGTCGCCACAATGAGAATCACCACAACAACCAGCATAATGTTGCGGAACGAGAACCGTCCCAGGAACCGTCCCCCGATCACACTGGAAGCAACGACCCCTAGCATCATTGGCGTCAAAATCGAACCCGAACTTGTTGCTGAGCCCTCGAACACGCCTTGAATGAAGAGCGGAATATACGTACCGGCCGAAATCAAAACGGCGCCGTAGGCAAAGCTGACACCCATGCTTGCAGTGAACAAGCGATTTTTGAACAGGTCAAGAGGTACGATCGGCTCAGCTGCTTTCCGCTCAATCAGCAGGAAGATCAGCAGAAGCAGGACGAAACCGAGGAAGAGCCCAATAATTTGCCAGGAGTCCCAGGCGTATTCCTTGCCGCCAAGTTCGAGCGCAAACATCAGGGATAGAATCGCCGCGGTGAGCATGATGGTGCCACCCCAATCGATACGTGCCTTGCTGTGTTCCACGGACTCATGATACGTGAAAATAATCAATAGCAGGGAAACTACGCCAAGCGGCAGGTTGATGAAGAAAATCCATTCCCAACGGACATGGTCCGTGAAGTAAGCACCGATAATCGGGCCGAGTACACTCGATAAGCCGAAAACAGCGCCGAACAAGCCTTGCATCTTCCCCCGTTTCTCTGGAGGGAAAATATCGAAAATAATGGCGAATGTAATCGGCATTAACGCGCCGCCGCCGATCCCTTGAATCGCGCGATACACGATAAGCTGCGTCATGGACGTCGCCGTTCCGCAAAGCGCGGATCCGATCATAAAGATAATAATCCCGATCAGGTAAAACATTTTTCTGCCGTACATATCCGACAATTTGCCGAATATCGGCATGGCGGCCACGTTCGCGATCAAATAGGCGGAAAACACCCAAACGAACTGGCTAAAGCCTCCGAGCTTCGCAACGATGGTCGGCATGGCCGTTGACACGATCGTTTGATCGAGGGAAGCCAGCAATAGTCCGAGCAACAATGCGATGACGGTTACTGACGTATTAGACTTGCGCGCGGTAGACATTCGTGAAATCTCCTTATGTTTGTGGTATAATACACAAATTATTATATTCAAATTTGAATATATCGCAAGATAAATTTTGACTGCCTTATTTGCACCAATCGTTCATTCCGTAGCATGTGTTCCCCTCTCCACATTTATCCATGAAGGTTGCCACCGCCAATTCGCTATCATATAATAAAGTTAACAAAAGGATTTTATGTCCTTTACAATTTCGATAAATTTTATTTGTAATCTCACTTTGACAACGCAGGAGGTATGCCCATGAATATGAACCAGTTGGAGACGCTGCTCACGATTTCCAAGACGATGAGCTTCCGCAAAGCTGGGGAAATTCTTAATTTGACCCAACCTGCCGTGTCCGCCCAGATCAAAAGTCTCGAAGACGAATTCGGTACGATTCTTATTGATCGCAATCAACCGGTTACACTTACGGACAGCGGCAAGCTGTTTCTGGAGCATGCGGAGAGAATTCTCCGAATTGCCGGGGATCTGAAACAGCGCTTGAGCGATTTGCAACAAACACCGCAGGGCCATATTCACATCGGCACGACAACCTCGATTGCGATGCAAATTTTGCCTCGCGTGCTCTCCTATTTTCAAGATCAATTTCCGCTCATCAAAACGACGATTCATTCCATGACGTCCTCGCAGATTATGACTTCGGTCGAAAGCAGCCAAATCGATATTGGCATCGCGTATTTGTTCGAGAAAAATCCTGCGCTGGAGACGTCGGTGCTGTATTACGATAATTTTGAACTGATCGTTTCGACCAAACATCCGCTCAGTCGTTTCACTCATCTGTCGATCGAGAAGCTGCGCAATATTCCGTTCATTATGCTCTCGCCTGAAACAGCGGGCCGACGGTTTGTCGACCAGATTTTTAAAACGTATGACGTAACGCCGCACATTGTGATGGAACTTTCCTCCAGCGAGGAAGTGAAGCGGATGGTTGAGCTGAACCTCGGCGTCGCGATTATTTCCAAGCTGTCGGTGATGGATGAAATTCGGCACGGCTCTTTGAAAATGGTGAAAGTGAATGAACTGGATATTACCCACCCGGTCGGCGTAGTATATAAATCGGGCCGGTACTTGAACTCTGCCATGCAGCAGTTCCTCAGCGATTTGAAAGGCATGCCCGAAACGCAATTTCTGGGCTCGGAATAACGGTTCGCCTGCCCAACCAGTCTCGGGCTCAAGCCATATGTATATACTTAAGGAGGTCTCTCTCGATGAAATTCGATTTACATACGCATCATGACAGATGCGGACACGCGCAAGACCGTATTCGCGATTACATTGAAGCTGCGATTGCCGCCGGGCTGCAGGTGATCGGCATTTCGGACCATTCCCCGTATTTTGGAAGCCCTGAGGATCATGCACAGCCCCTGATTGCCATGGCGAAAAGCGAATTCCCTCGCTATGTCGCAGAGGTATTGGAGCTGAAGAAGGAGTACGCCTCGAAAATTACCGTGCTGCTCGGTGTGGAATCGGACTTTTTCCCCGAACATGTGGACGTATACCGCCAGGAGTATGCCAAGTATCCGTTTGACTATATTATCGGCTCCGTCCACTTGTCTGGCGGTGTCTCGATCTTTAATCGCAACCGTTGGAAGCATCTGAATGACGCCGAGAAAATCGCCCACAAGGAAGAGTATTATCGCTTGATCGCAGAGTCCGCCCGTTCCGGCATGTTCCAAATTCTTGGCCATATCGATGCGATGAAAGGCTTCTACCCGGCTTTCTCTGACATCCCGACGCCGAAGGTCGATGAGACCCTCCAAATTATTGGAGAAGCTGGCGTAGCCATCGAAATCAATACGTCCGGCAAAACGAAAGATGTCGGCGGCTGGTATCCGTCGCATGCGATGCTGGAGCGCGCGCTTCATTACGGCGTAGAGGTGACGTTCGGCTCGGACGCGCACATCCCTAGCCGTGTCGCAGACGACTGGGAAGAAGTTCGACGCACGCTGAAAGACATCGGCTTCAAGCATTGGGTGTATTTTCAAAATAAAGAGAAGCAGGTTGTTCCTCTGTAATAAAAAAACCGCCGCAAGTCCTGGAGTTCGGCTTATGCCTTATTCCTGAACTTACGGCGGTTTTTGCAATTTATTCGGACTCACCCTGCCCGGAAGACTGGAGGAAAATCAGCTTGTCCTGCAGCCCCTCCTGCAGCGCAAGCTCCAACTGCTCGGCCTTCATCGGCCGGAAGAAGTAAAAGCCCTGCACGTGGCTGCACCCGTTCGAGACGAGGAAGCCTGTCTGTTCCTCTGTTTCCACCCCTTCGGCAATGACCTGAAGCTGGAACGCTTGGGCAACGGAGATGATCGCTTTGATCATCGCTCTGTCTTTGATATCCGTCTGAACGCCGCGGACAAACGATTGATCGAGCTTGATTTTGGTCACCGGGAACCGCTTCAGATAGCTGAGGGACGAATAATGCGTTCCGAAATCGTCCACGGAGATCGACACACCCAAGCTTCGCAGCTTGAGCAGTGTGCCGATCTGGGCTTCCTGCATCGCCACATTCTCGGTAATTTCAATTTCCAAATACTTGGCTTCCAACCCTGTTTCATTCAAAATATGAATCAGCTTCTCGACAAAGCGATCATCATTCAATTGCTTGACCGAAATGTTGACGGCTATCGTCAAGGGCTCGCGCATGACGCTGTGCCAAGCCTTCATCTGCCGACAAGCGCCGCGCAGCACCCATTCGCCGATCGCGACGATCAAGCCGAGCTCCTCAGCGAGGGGGATAAATTCCGCAGGCGAAACGTATCCTTTCGTCGTATGATTCCACCTAAGCAGCGCCTCGGCGCCAACGATTTTCCCTAGCAGGCAATCCACTTGCGGTTGATACACCAGCTCCAGCTCGCCCCGCTCCTCCGCCTGCCGCAGATGGTTGCCCATTTCGAGCTTCGCCATCGACTGCTTCGCCATTTCCTGGTCGAAGAAGCTGTAGGAGCTGCCGCTCTCTTTTTTGGCCATGTACATCGCAATGTCTGCATTCTTCAGCAGCGTCTCCCACGCAAAACCGCCATGCGGGTACTGCACGATCCCAATGGAGGCGTTGATAAAAAAGGACCGGTTCCCCAGCAGGCACGGCGGCTTCAGCACGTCGATCAAAGCTTCACAGAACGCCCGAATTTCCTGCTCACCTTCACAGTGTTCAATGAGAATCGCAAATTCATCGCCGCCGAACCTTGCGAACGTATGAAAAGCAAGATTGGCATGCTGCACGCGATGCGCCACTTCTTGCAGCATGCGATCGCCCATGTGGTGGCCGTGAGAGTCGTTGACCATTTTAAAATTATCGAGATCGAAAAAGATGACCGCCAGCATGCTGCCGTTAATTTCGTTGTAGACGATCTGCTCTTTCAGCACCATTTGGAAATAAGCACGGTTGTGAATGCCCGTTAATACATCGTGATAAGCCAGATAAGAGAGCATATGCTCCGACTCCTGCATGCGAATCGCTGATTCCTGCAGTTCCTGCTGACCGGCGAGCAATTCTTCGTTCATCGCGGTCAAATCTTCGTTGGCGGTCTGTAGCTGCTGTGTCCGTTCCTGAACCGCATGGCTCAGCCTGTCTCGCTGCCGGAGTATGTAAAGGATGAAAACGAGCGTAAGCACCATCGTCAGCAGCACCACAAGGCGAATAATCTGAATCTGATCGTTAATGGAGCCGATTGCATCGACCGAAGGCGCGGCGGCCATTTCCCATTTGGCGTCCCGAAGATCGAGCTCCGTTACTAAGGCATCCCGACCGAACAAGTCATTGCTTCCATAAAAGGCGGGCTGCCCCGGATTGCGCAGCGCCAATTGCAGCTCGCTTGATTTCCCTTCATCGAAACCTGCCTCGCTTAGCAGTTGATCCACATTCATCGCTACCGAGACAAATCCCCAAAACACTTGATTCTGATAAAGCGGCTTGCGCGCAACCAGACCGTTCACCCCTTGGCGCAAACTAAAAGGGCCGTCTGTTGTCATTTTTTTCAGCTCTAGCGCCCGTTCCACCTGGGTTTGAACAACGGGACGAGGATCCGTCAGCAGGTTCCAATCCATGATGCTCTCATTGCCTTCCAACGGGTACACATATTTCATGATACCGTGCGGGGCGATAATGAGATTGAGCGCAGACGACTGTCCACCCTGATACAACGCCCGAATGTAGTCGTTTACCTGCCGGTCGGTCACATCTTTCAGGAAATTGGCGCTTACATAAGCGTCCAGACTAACGATCAGATTGAAATTCCGATCGATGACGGATTGCAGCGCAACGGCCTTGGCCGAAAGCTGCACCTCTTCCGTCACCCGTAATTCGTGCAGCAGAGAGGTTCTATACGCATGAAGGACGAACTCCGAGGAAATCAAAACAACGACGAAAATGAGGGAAAGCAGCGCGTATTGCAATTTTTTTAACATCGAGTTCCCCCTTGCTCTACAGCTAGTGTCAAATTTCGACACCTCCTTCTATTATTCCTTTCATTCGGATTCCATGCAACGTTTTTTATTGGAATTTGCGCCGCATTCCCACATTTGGAAGCTTCATATATAATAGAGACATGAGATTAGGAACGAATGGAGACATGACGATGGATATTGAGCACATTCCGATGCATTTGATTGACGAAGATACGGACCAGCCCCGGTACCAGTTCGATGAGGAAGCTCTCGAAGAATTAATGAAAAGCATCGAGGAAATCGGCCTGCTGTCCCCCATCAAGGTTAGAAAGACGCCGGACGGCCGTTATAAAATCATTTATGGCAACCGCCGCTATAAGGCGAGCCGGATGCTGAACAAACCGACGATGCCTTGTATCGTATCGACGGTGACCGATGAAATGGAAATCTACCTGGAGCAGATTGCGGAAAATTTGACCCGCCAAGGCTTCTCGCCGATAGAAGAGGCCGAAGCGTTTCACAAGCTGATGCATGAGTCCAAGTTCAACTCTTCGCTTAAGTTTTTGTCCAGTAAGCTCGGCAAACCCGAGTCTTATATTAAGAATAAGTGCGAACTGCTGAAATTCGGCAACGCCGTGAAAAAGATGATCGTCAGCGGCACCGAAATCCGCAAGGACAAGTTGACGGAAGACCAGCTGCTGCCGCTCAAGGATGTGGCGATCGAGTTCCGCGATGCGCTGGCGCTTACGGCCGCGCGAGACGCGCTGTCGGTGCCCGACGTGAAGAAGATCGCGAAAATGTTCAAAGATAAAGACATTTCCGACAGCATGAAAGGCAAGCTGTTATTCAAATCCGGCCCCGAGCTGATCGAGACGTGGTCAGTGATGCAGAGCAACCGCGCCGAGCGGGCCAAAGCCGCTGCGGAGAAGGCGGAGAAGGCGCTCGCTGCGCAGGAGCGCGCGGAGGCCGCGCAGGCAGAGGCTGCGCGGGCCTCGGAGAGCACGCGCACAGATGCGGCGCGCGTCGAGGCTGTGGCCGCGCCGGCTGAGCGCGCGGCTGCGGTGGTTGCTGCGCCTTCACCTGCGGGTGAAGGCGTGCTGGGGACGGCTGCCCCTGTGGAGGCAGCCGGTGTTGGCGCAGCGGCGGCGCAGCCCGCTGCGGCAGGCGCGAGCGCCGCGGCCGAGCCTGCGGCGGCACTGGTTGGCGCGCTCCAGCAGCTGCTGAGCGCGCTGCCGGCCCCGCCAGCCGGCGAAGCGCAGCTGGCGGGCATGGCCCGAGCCGTGCAAGCCGACGCGGCGTTCGCACGGGACTTGCACGTCCTGGTCCAGCAGCTGGAGCAGCAGCTGGACGCCTGGAAAAAAGTGCAGTCGCTGGCGGCTGCACAATAGGTTTTGACGCAGAAGGCGTCCCCACCGATCCATGATCGGTTATGGGGGCGCCTTTTTTTTGCGTTTGCGCGCCGGTCCGGCCGTGCGCAGGAACAGCATTAAGCCGAAAGGAGCCTCGCTGCTTCCGGAAGTACAGGGCTGCTTGAGCCCTTGGCAGCTGAGGCTGTATGTCCAGCCACGGAGAGCGGTCGCATCTCCACTGTCCCAGCAATGCCTGCAAATCAGCAGGAATTCTCCTCGTCCCCTGCTGGTTCGATGAAATACCTGCGATTAGGCAGGCATAATGGGCGCGTACCCTCTTTTAGGGCGGATTCGGCTCAAAAACCTGCTAGATCGCAGGCATTTTGCGGAAAGTGCCATTTTTGCGGACAATGCCTGCATCTTCGCAGGAATTAGCCTACTCAACCCAAACTCGCGGGTGGAATCAGCAACTTTGCCTACTTCCATACTACCATACAAGTATGGTAGTATAATCGTATCACCACTAATCCAAGGAGTGTGTTCATGAATCAATTCCAAAGACCATCGGTCAGCTCGACGCGAGATGCGGTCTATCAAGCGCTGAAGGCGCAGATCCTGAACCTGGAGCTGCTGCCCGGCACAGCGATTTCCGAGAAGGAAATTTCGCTCACCTTCGGCGTCTCCCGGACGCCGGTGCGCGAGAGCTTCGTGCAGCTGTCGCAGGAAGGGCTGCTCGACATTTACCCGCAGCGCGGGACGATCGTCTCGCTCATTGATCTGGCGCTCGTCGATGAAGCCCGCTTCATCCGCGAGCAGCTCGAGGCGGCGGTGCTCCGCTCAGCCTGCGAGCAGTTCCCAGCGGCGGCGCTGCAAGCGCTGCGGACGAATCTCGCGATGCAGCAAGCCTGCATGGAGCAGCATGACTACAAGCAAATGTTCGAGCTGGACGAGGCGTTTCATCGCACGATTTTCGAAGGCTGCCGCAAAATGAACACGTGGGCGGTTATCCAGCAGGTGAACGTGCATCTGAACCGGCTCCGCATGCTGCGGCTGGCCACGGATCATCACTGGGAAGCACTGCACGAGCAGCATCAGCAGATGCTCCATGCCATTGATACGCAGCAGCCGGATGCCGCAGATCGCCTCCTTCGCGAGCACCTGCAGGTCGGCGTCGCCGATCAGGCTATGTTAAAAGAGAAATTTCCAACCTATTTCAAATAAGCGAGGCGAACTTACAACGATGAAAATGGTATTCCGTTGGTTTGGCGAAGGCAATGATACCGTTACGCTGAAGCAGATCAGGCAAATTCCCGGCGTGGAAGGCATCGTCTGGGCCTTGCACGATGTGCCAGTCGGCGAGGAGTGGCCAATGGACCGCATTCTGCAAGTGAAGGAAGAGGCGGACCGCGCCGGCCTGCATATCAAGGTCGTGGAGAGCGTGAACATCCATGAGGATATTAAGCTGGGGCTGCCGAGCCGAGATCGGTACATCGCGAATTATAAAAAGACGATCGAAAAGCTCGCCAAAGTCGGCGTCAAGGTCATTTGCTACAACTTCATGCCCGTCTTCGACTGGGTGAGGACCGATCTGCACAAGGAACTGGGGGACGGCTCTACGGCCCTTTTTTATGAAAAAGACAAAATCACCGGACTCGACCTGCAGGAGCACGTGCAGCGCATTAATGCGGACCCCAGCTTCTCGATGCCCGGTTGGGAGCCGGAGCGTCTGGCGCGCTTGACGGAGCTGTTTGAGGCGTACGAAGGCGTGACCGAAGAACATTTGTGGGCAAATGTGAAATATTTCCTGGACGAAATTATTCCTGTCGCCGCCGCCAACGATATTCGGATGGCGATTCATCCGGACGATCCTCCGTGGTCGGTGTTTGGCCTCCCCCGCCTCATGACGGGTCAAGCGAATATTCGCCGTTTCCTCGCGCTGCACGACAGCCCCTATAACGGACTTACGCTCTGCAGCGGCTCACTCGGCGCGAATCCGGCGAACGACATCGTCGCGATGGTGCATGAGTTTGCGGATCGCATTCCTTTTGCCCATCTGCGGAATGTGCAGGTGTACGAGAATGGCGATTTTATTGAGACGTCGCACCGGACGCAAGACGGGACTGTCAATATGGCGGGCATTGTCGAGGCGCTGTCGCAGCATCAGTTTGAAGGCTTTTGCCGTCCCGACCATGGACGCCATATTTGGGATGAGCATTGCCGTCCGGGCTACGGCCTCTATGACCGCGCGCTCGGCATCATGTACTTATGGGGACTTTGGGATATGCATCAAAAACAGCAGGCAGCAGCCACGAAAGGAGCGGACGCAAGCTTATGAGTCCATTGACTAATTTTCCTTCTTTACGCGAAAAAGTTGTCGTCATCACCGGAGGCGCAGGCGTACTCTGCCGTGTGATGGCACTGGAGCTGGCGAGACAAGGCGCGCATATTGCGATTCTAAACCGCACGTTAGAGAAAGGGCTTGCCGTTGCAGCCGAGATTGAAGCGGCTGGGGGCAGAGCAATCGCGGTCTCCTGCGATGTAACGGATGCGGAGAGCGTAACGAAGGCAGCGGCGGAAGTGGCCGAGCGGCTCGGCACGTGCGACATTCTCATTAACGGAGCCGGCGGCAATCATCCGAGCGCGAATACGACGAATGAGACGTTCAAGCTGGAGGATTTGGCGAATCCCGACGTGCAGACGTTCTACGATCTCAGCATCAGCGGCTTCCGCCAGGTGCTGGATCTGAACTTCGTCGGCACGCTCATTCCGACGCAGGTGTTCACCCGATCGATGCACGGCAGAGCCGGCGCGACGGTCATTAACATCTCGTCGATGAGCGCGCCGTCGCCGATGACGAAGGTGCCCGCGTACAGCGCTGCCAAAGCAGCCATCGAGAACTTCACGCAGTGGCTGGCTGTGCACCTGGCGGAAAGCGGCATTCGCGTCAATGCAATTGCCCCGGGCTTTTTCGTGACGGAGCAGAACGCCAAGCTGCTGAAAAAGGAAGACGGTTCGCTGACCGAGCGCTCACACAAAATCATTTCCCACACGCCGATGCGCCGCTTCGGCAATCCGGAGGATCTGCTCGGCACGCTGCTGTGGCTGGCGGACAGCGACATGTCCGGTTTTGTGACCGGGACAACCGTGCCGGTGGACGGCGGGTTTTTGGCTTACTCCGGCGTGTAAGCGGTCTGTACTACCCAAAAAAGCAGCATTCCTGGACATAATCGTCCTTGAATGCTGCTTTTTTGTTTGCTTTGTGGCAGAAGGCCGAGACGCCTCCGCCTACTCTGCAACCGCCGCAGGCTCGTCCGGAATGTGCACCGTAATGCGCACAATTTCCTCGGCAACCTGCGCCAGCCCTTCCAGCAGATTCTCGCCTTGCAGAACCTGCTTCTCAAGCTCCAGCACCGCCTCGCGGAGCCGCCCGGCGGAAATGCTGCCGGCCACGCCGATGAGCGTGTGCACGGCGCGTTTGACCGCAGCCTCGTCTCCCCGATGATGCTGAATGAGGAGCTGTTCGGCGAAGTCGGCGTAGTTCTTTTTGAACATGCCCAGCATCGTTGTCAGAATGCTCACCTTGCCTTCGACGCGGGCAAGCGCCTCCTGCCAATCAATGGCGGCAATGCTCTTGTAGTAACTGTCCGGTTCCAGCCCCCGCTCTGCTGCCGCGCCCAATGCGTGTGCTTGCCCGCTCCACCTGTTTACGACACTGTACAGCTGTTTCACGTCGAGCGGCTTGGAGATGACATCGTTCATCCCGATCTGCAAATAATATTCATGATCTTCCTTGGCCGCATTGGCCGTCAGTCCGATAATCGGCAGCCCGGCAAATTGCGCTGTCTGGCGCAAATATTTCGTCGCTTCCACGCCGTCCATCATCGGCATATGAATATCCATCAGAACGAGGGCGAAATCGCCATGCTCCAAAAGCTCAATCGCCGCCCGGCCGTTGTCCGCGATCACCACGCGGTAGCCGCGCTCTTCCAGCAGTTCTTTGGCAACCTGCTGATTGATCTCATTGTCTTCGACCAACAGAAGAGAGACGGTTTGGTTGTCCTCGAATATCGGGGCAGGCAGCTTGCCGCTGTTCTCCATCGGTTCGGCATCCTTCGGATGAAATAAAGACGCGAGCGTCTGATGCAGCTCCAGCCGGGAAACCGGCTTGACGAGAATCGCGTCCGGCCACTCGGCTTTCGGCAGCCCCAGGAGCTCCTCCTTGCCCATCGACGAAGTCAAACAAATCACTTTACTGGCTGTACGGTCAAGCCCTTGTAGAAATGATTGCCATGTCTCCACGCCGTACATATCGTCGCATTCCATATCAAGGAGCAGGCAATCGTAACATTTCCGTCCTTCTTCCGCTTCCGCAAGCTTCTGAGATAAAGCCGACCACGAAGAAACGGCCGTAACTACCATCTCGAACGATTCCATCGCGTCCTGCAAGGCGCCGCTCATCAAAGGATGGTCCTCAACAAGCAGTACGCGATACAGCTCCGTATGCTCGCCAAGCGTCCAATCCTCCCAATCGTGCGGCACCACAGCCTGAAACTGCAGCGTAAACGAGAAACGGCTGCCCTGCCCGATGAAGCTTTCCGCTTGCAAATCGCCGCCCATCAGACTGATCAAATGTTTGCTGATCGTAAGCCCGAGGCCCGTCCCCCCATATTCCCGGCTTGTGGACCCCGCCGCTTGAGAGAACGGTTCGAAAATAACACTGAGTCTATCTGCCGAAATCCCGATCCCCGAGTCGACCACGCTAAAGGTCAACTGAATGTCTCCGGAGAAGGAGACAGCCGGCTCGGTCAACTCAACTTTCAGCATCACGTAGCCTGTGCGCGTAAATTTGATGGCATTGCTGCACAAGTTGAGCAGCACCTGCTTTAGCCGCAGCGGATCGCCGAGAAGCTGTCTTGGCATCCCCGCCGCCGTGCTGAAAATCAGCTCGATCGGACGGCTCTCCGTGAGCACGCTGCATACGCGGGAAAGCTCTTTGAGCATCTCGTCCAGATCAAAGGCGATCCGCTCGACCTCGATTTTGCCTGCTTCAACTTTGGAGAAATCGAGCACATCGTTAATAATCCCGAGCAGTGTCTGCGAGGAATAGGTGATGTTGTTCAAGTAATCTTTCTGGTGAACGGAAAGCGGTGTTTTGCCGAGCAATTGCGTAAGTCCGATAATCCCGTTGAGTGGCGTGCGGATTTCATGGCTCATTTTCGCGATAAACTGGCTCTTGGCCTGATTCGCTTGATCGGCGGCCATCCGCATGCGCACCTCGGTAAGGTCATGCACCGTGCCTACAATGCCTTTGATGCGCCCGTCCGCATGATGATACGCCGACAGCGTGATATGATAGTTGCGCGTAACGCCATCCTTGAAAAGAACGCTCAGTTCAAATGGCACATTGTGATCGCTCTGCAGCGCTTCATTGAAGTTCTTTTCCCATACCATTCGCTCATCAGGCTGCAGCAGCGCCGATAGGGGCTTTCCAATCAGCCGTTCCATACTGGTGTATTTCATAAAGGGTGCCGAAACGTTAACGGATGCAATTATACCTTCCGTCGTGAAGCTCATGATGCCCTCATGCGAATTTTCCACCAGTAGGCGATAGCGCTCTTCGCTCTCCTTAATCAGCAACTCCGTCGCTTTCCGATCCGTAATGTCCGTTGTGGAACCGATGATGACCTCCACCTTGCCGCCGTTATTCACCGGCTGCAGCGTCGTCAATAGCGTGTGTCCGCGAAAATTCGTTTCATAAACGACCGCTTCTCCCCGGATCGCTTTTTCATATTTTTCCTTTATAAAAGAAGCAGTCTCCGGGGTAAAGTGTGGAAGATGTTCCACCTTTTTGTGCAAATAATCAATCGGCTGGAGACCGAGCTGCGCCAATAATTGCCCGTCAATCATCGTGTACACCGGATCGCCGTCAATGCACTCCAGCTTGAACGTGAGGCCGGGCTGCATGCGAAGCACCTCAACCAGCTCCTGCTGGGCATAAACGACCTGACGCTTGAGCTGCTCGGCACGTAAAAAATACCGAATCAGCCCGGCTGCGAACAAGCCTCCCGCCGCATGCAGCAGCAGCATGGGCAGCACAAGCTCTTGAAATGGGATATGAAAAATAACGGCCATATCGATAAACAGCACGACGATCGGGCACAGCGTCAGCAGCACCCATTTTTTCCAGTACGACTTTACAACCGTGTCAATGATCATACATCCAATAAAAATCAGCAAACCGAGAATCGCAACCCGCAGCAGGGAAGAGGGGTCCATGACGAAACGACCGACGATCATCGTCATTGTGGCGATGAGTCCGGCCGGGGCACCTCCCATGAACGTGGCCATAATAACGGCAATAGCCTTCAAATCCAGAATGTGTCCGAACGAAACCAAGACCCCAAGATACGCCAGCAGAATGCCGAACAACCCATGCACCAACCCAAGGCCGATCTGCTGCTTCCATTTAGCCGAAGCTTGCACACGCGCCGAATAGAAAACTTGCATGGACACAAAAATAAATACCGCAAGAATTGAAAAATTGTTAACCAAATCCTTAACCATCAACTACCCCCTGACGGATGCCATCATGTCTCCTCCTTTATTATAAATGCCGCATATCGTACGGTCTACCTAGTTCCACATCCTCTTTCTCAATTGCCGAGAAAACAAGATCAATAATCTCAGCCCGTGCCTGATTGACGAAGCCCAGCGACGTAATCTGCAGGTTCTCAATCGAAACAGAAGACGTAATCAGTATTTTATCCATCAGCATATATAACGAAACCTCATAAGATGACCTTATGTTCTTAATCAAATCGCAGAGATTCGTTCTCTTGTACCAATCCGGCAATTCAATCGCATACATCAAATGCAGCGCCCCTCGCTTCCCGCCGGACATCTGAAAGTTCTCCTTAATACCGCTGTGAGCATGCGAAAACCAACGATACCCAAAGTTGTAAAAGAGCTCTTCTTCCCATACCGGCTCAGATTGCGCGCTGAGTTCGAGAAACTGTTCGCGATAGAAATGAATAAGACTCATGGATAACCTCACTCTTCCTTCAAAGTTCGTTCATGTTGCTTTCATTGTGCGTGGAAAATGTTGTAAAACTTCCTTAGGGAGTTTTAGATTTACATGATTTTTCTTCATAATTTGCTAACGTTTTTAACAATTAAAGGCGAAATGTTAGGAAGTGCCGCGGCGCGACAAAAAAGAAAACCCGCCTGCTAGGCGGGTGCGGAAACGGCGGATCAGCCGTTATAGTGGGAATTATTCGAAGGATTCAAGTTCTCCAGAATCTCTTTGTCTTCGGCGTTGTCCCGCGTCACCTTCTGCACGCCGATCGAACTGTAGGCGATCAGCAGCATGACGGCGATGTAGTACCCTTTTTCATTCAGCTCAAAATCCGCATTGAACAGGCCGATGAAAAACATCGCAAACCCGATCACCAAGCCCGCGAACGCCATGCCCGTAAAAGCGATCGTGTTCCGCATCCGGTGCTTTGGATTGTCGAGACGCATTTCTTTATCCTCGTTGTTGTCCCTCACAACCTTTTGCGTCACGATGCATGTGATAATAATAAGGAACATGCACAGCAAATAATAACCTTTGACGTTGAGCTCCCAGTCCGCATTGTAGACCCCGATGCAGTACAGGAATATGCCTGCGGCAAGGGCAAAATAAGAAGCAGCGGTAAAAGCCGGCGTATTGCGTTTTTGGTATTTCGGATACATGAGCGGTTCCCCCTAGAAATTGGAATCTTTTACATGTATCTTAACGTACCCCACCCCTGCTGAAAAGGCTTATTTTTCCGTAGTACCTTGTCTGTCGGCTCAGCGCTCCTGCAGCTTGATCCACATCGTTTTGTTGCGGAATTCTTCCTCGGCCCCAAGCTCGCGGCCAAACCAGGCCGGCGGTGTGAAAGCCTCCGCGGCTGACAGGTCCGGGAATTCCACTTCGACGACCATCAGATCGATTTGCTTATACTCGTCAATTTCGTACGTATGGCCGTCCGCTTCCAGCGTCGTCCGGATTTTTTCCAGCGGGATCAGTCCTGAGCGTTCCAGGAGTTGGGCATAGATCGACTCGGTGATGCTGTATTCCACTTCCTCGCGCATCATGCCGTGACCGGATTTGAAGGTGTGCGTAAAATGCTTTTCTCCTGTCGGATCCACCAGCTTGCGCACGCGGATCTCCTGATCTTCGGAGAACGCCAGGTATGTCTGGTAAATGTATTGTTTGGATACCAGCTTCAGTGTGTGATTGGCCAGTTCCGCCTCCGGAAAAGCCGGCAGCAAGTATTTTCTTTCAATTTCCGCTCCCATTGGATCGTGTGGGCTCCCTTCGTGTGAACAATTGTCATTCCGCCATTGTACCATGTTTGTTACGGGCGCGGTAGCGAGCTGGGGACACGCCGTTCCAGCTTCGAAACATTTTCCCAAAATGAAATTCGTCGGCGAAGCCGCACGCCTCCGCGATCGCTTTCATCGGCTCATCGGTCAGCAGGAGCAGCGTCCGGGCGTGCTCGTTCCGCACTTTATTGAGGTAGGCCTTGGGGGACAGACCCAGGTTATGGATGAACAGCTTGCGCAGCTGTGACACCGAGATATGAAGGGATTTGGCGAGCTCCTCCAGCTTGAGCGGCAGGTGGTAGCTCGTCTCGATCCGCTGCTTGGCCGTGTAGTAGGCGCGTACGTAGGGATCAAGCTGCGCTTCGTCCGTCTCCTGCAGCGTGCGGATCAACTGCGTTAATCTATGCAGGAATTCCGCCTGCTTCTCCTGCGGGTTGTGGCTTCGCAGCGCCCAGATGCGGCCGAACTGTTCTTCGAACCAGACCGCCTGCTCCGGTGGAAACCGTTTATGGAATGGCAGCGGCAGCTCACCGACTGTCTGAGGCATATGCCACGCATGATGGTCGAACGGGACGTCCAGACAATCGAACAGCAGCATCCGAATGCACAGCGGCTTCTCGGTTGACGATGCCATTGTCAGCGTAAAGCCAGGCTTCAAGTAAATCAGGTCGCCAGCCTGTACGGAGAATGGCGCCTCTTCGTCTTCGTTATGGACGAATTCACCCTCCCCGCTCTGAATCCAGTAAAAGGAGTGCACATCCGTCGTATTGCGAATGTCTTTCCAGCCCGGCACTGGGGGCTTTTCGTAGGATAGCCGGTGATGGTAAATCCGGTAATGATTCATCGTTCTTTTGCACCTTCTTGCAAAGCGATTTTGACAAATTTAGAAATGGTTTCGCCATACAATCTCTCTCTTCTCTTATGATACGCTTATCGAAACAGACATGAAAGGGGATTTTTCTCGTGGCACGTACTTTTCAGCAGCATCTTCAGCGGAAGACCCGTTCTCTGGACGGCGTTTGGGACTTTATAACCGATCCCGATAAACGGGGCGAAACCGAGGGCTGGGCTTCCCGCTTTCCTAACGGTGGGAGAAAAATCGTTGTACCCTCCTGCTGGAACAACGAATTAGGCTTATACGATTATATCGGTGCCGCTTGGTACCGCACGACGTTCAGCCTTGCTGAGGCAGGGAATATCCGGTTGATGTTCGAAGGCGTTCTGCATCATGCCGATGTGTATGTCGACGGCACGCATGCTGGGTATCATTTCGGCGGTTTTACCGGGTTCGATTTTGTTTTGCCGCAGGTAGCTGCGGGACAGCACGAACTGGTCGTTCGCGTCGACAGCACCGTCGATTGGCAGACACTGCCGACCGATGTGGCCGACTGGCACTCATATGGCGGCATTATGCGTCCGGTTCAGCTGCAGGTGCTGCCGGATGTGTATATCGATCAGTTCCGGATTCATTATGGGCTGGAAGGCAACGCGGCAGATGTGACTTTGCAAGTGGAGCTGAAATCGCTGTGCAGCGAGGCTTCCAGCGTGGATGTGCGTGTGGCGGCTGAGGGGCTTGCGCTCTCGGCAGAAGGTGTGAGCGTCGCGGCAGGCGGCTCATCTAAGGTCGAGTTGAAAGGTCGGTTGGAAGGCCTTCGGCGCTGGGACGTTGGTGCGCCAGAATTGTATACCTTTACCGCCGTAGCCGGTGAAGACGATTATATCGACCGGACAGGCTTCCGGACGATCGAAGTGCAAGGCTGCGACGTGCTGCTGAACGGCCGCAAGCTGTACCTGCAAGGCGTAAACCGGCATGAGGAGCATCCGGATTGGGGGTTTGCCTTCCCGCCGAAGCTCATGCTCAAGGACATCGACATTCTCAAGGATCTCGGCTGCAACATCGTCCGTGGCTCCCACTATCCGCAGAGCCAGTTCTGGATCGACCTGCTCGACGAGCACGGCCTGCTGCTCTGGAGCGAGATCCCGATGTGGGGCTGCTTCATGAGCCTCGAGACACTGGCCAGCCCGCTGTTCATCGAGCGGGGCGTGCACATGCTGAAGGAGATGATCACCCGGGATTATCATCACCCGTCCATCATTTTCTGGGGCGCGCACAACGAGATCGACACCCGCTCGCAAGAGGCGGTCGAACTGACCAAAGCGTTCGTCGGCACGATCCGCGAGCTGGATGCGACGCGGCCTGTGACCTACGCGACGATGCATCCGGTCGAGGACATCGTGCTCTCGTATTTTGACGTAATCGGCATCAACAAGTATTACGGCTGGTACGAGGGGAACGTCAGCGGGTTTAAGGGGATGCTGGAGAAGTTCTTCGAGCAAGCTGAGCAACAGGGCGCAGGCGGCAAGCCCGTCATCATGAGCGAGTTCGGCGCCGCGGGCATCTTCGGTGACGCGGGCTGGGAGCCGCGCCTGTTCAGCGAAGACTACCAGGCCGAAGTCGTCACCGAGGCGCTGCGCATCTTCCGCGACGATCCGCGGATCTGCGGCACGCTGATCTGGCACTTTGCGGACATCCGCGTCGACGTGCGCAGCGACCGCGGTTACTTCCGCGATCGGGCGCGGAGCTTTAACAACAAAGGCTTGCTGAACGAGTATCGCAAGCCGAAGCTCGCCTACCGCTTGGTGCGCGAGATTTACCGCGGCGAGCGGTAGTGAATGAACCCCCAGGTCGGATGGCCTGGGGGTTTTTGGTAGTGTAATCATCAATCGACAGGTGCATTGTCTTTATTCATTTTCGCGAGAATTTTTTGCAAGGTGGCGTTAATATTCATCAAAGCCATGAAAACAAATCCTAACATAATAAAAGTAATTATTTCTCGAGTGAAAATAGATACCCCAGCCAAGATAACTGCATAAAGTATGTACAACCCATTATTAAGAAACTTCAATTCAAACACGCCCCTCAACTCTAGTCAAAAAAACAGCCGATCTTTTGGGCCAGCTGCCGCGGTGCACATTTTTCACTAACGTTCCTCTTTCGTTTAATTATCGTTTTCTTTCCGGTTCCGTTTTAATACTATTAGTAACGTAATAATTACAAACAACACCACAGAAACGATGGCAGTAACATTGAGGATTTTACTCATTTTTTTCAACTCAGCTATTTCTTCAAGGTCATAACTAGCGAGTGATAATTCTTTGGTTCCTCCGCACCAGGTATCTGTCGCTAATTCTCCTTGTACATACTTATATAAATAATTCTTCTTTGTTGTTTTGTAAGCATACACAAGATACTCTTTTGTGTTTAGAAATTCACTGCCAGCGGTAGTTACAATTGTTAAATTGTCTCTACCATTACCTTTCAATACTGATTGAACTTCAAATGTTACCCTGCTTTTGGGATTTAAGGTTCCTACATCCTCATACGTTGTCTCTTTGACTTTGCCGATAAAAACTGAATCGTTCTTTTTATATAGTTCTCTTGGGTCATCACTTTCAGAACATGACATTGCGTAAGTTTTATTCGGTGTGATCCGCCATTGAAACGCAATTACTTTGACTGCAAATATGGAGGCTCCTCACCACTTCCTCCTTTGGCTCCCATGCTTCCGCGGCTGACCTCATAGATCATCTGATATTGACCGTTATCTTCATCTTTTTGCCAACGTTCCGTAAACACCACATTATAAGTCTCCTTCCGGTCCGTTTCCTCTATTTTTGTTTCCCGCTCAACGTCGTAGCCGCCAATTTTTAACTTAATTTGGCCCTCTTCCTTAGGAAACCGGTCAATAGTAGTGCCGTTGCCGGTAGTGGCAAATTGTACAGCTTCTTTTGCCGTGAACGGCGGCATTGGTGGTGATGTCACATGGATCGCACCTGCGATGAGAATAAGCAGGAGAACAGGGGCAGTGAAGGAGATCAATCGGGTCTTTATCTTAAGGCTTAGGATGGTACGAACGATGATTCGATCGCAACTGAAGAAAAGGATCGCCGCAACTCCACCCATGATGCTGAAAAATGAAGATTGAAGTACGAAGCCATAGCAAAACCCAAATGCGACATGAAGCAAACCAGATACTAACACCTCACCCGGGCCTTTCACTTTTAACTTCGCCGCTGCCACTTCAAGGAGAGAAGAAACTAGACTTCCATAGAGAAAGATGGTGGGAGCTGCGTATAACGCAATGATGAAAACCCAAGACATATAGTTTCCAGCCGCATTCCAGTTGCCTCCTCCTAACGCTATGTTAGGAAAGGACACCCAAAGGATAATTACCCAGGAAGTAAAATATGAGACTACCAGTTTGCGAACAAGCATCTGCCGTAAGTCCGACTGCGTCAAAAGATCACCCCTCCATGAATAGCTGCTAAAATAATTGTTGGACAGCCGCAGGACCACTCTAGTAGGCTGCGTGAAGTATCGTTTCCCTTCGTTGAATGCACTTTTTGATTGATTAGTCAATCTGATCAACTGTAATTACCTCGATAGCATTGCAATAGAAACTTAAAACTTCACTTTCGATGTCCCGAATCCAAAAATTCATTGCACACCAACCATCATCTTTAATATCTACAATATCAAAAATATCAAGTTGTATTATTCTTCCACTGGCATTAATACTTAGACTTTCAATCTTACAACCCATAGTAAGCAGTCAGTCAAGCTTTGAAATTTATTAAGCTTTAATTCACAGATTAACTTAATAATTTCGAGCAATATTTCGAATAATCAGTTCAGGTGAATTTGAAGTAGAGTACCGATCGAAATGGGAATGTCCAGCAAACGACGATGCCAAATGTGCGCATGAATGTGTCATCAATTCAAAACCTAATCTTGAGGTGTTGAATAATACTAGGTCTTTATCAGCATCAATTCTTAACTGTTTTTCATATTTCCAGCTTTCCCAGTTACCCCATAACCCCTCATCCTCGTTATTTCCAGTATTGACCTCTATGAACCAAACTGTTTGGGTAGCCTGTGCAAGCCTTTAAGCCATTTCAAGAGCAATTTTCGCTTCAGGGTAAAGTGTTAAAAAAACTGCCTCTCTTACTTCATCAATGTCAACTGGTTTTGTAAAGTGACTAGCAGCCCCAAGATCCAAACACTTTTGAATTTCGTCAATTTCTCCATAAGCGGTCATCATAATTACATGAATACGTGGATTTATGCTTTTAATTTTTTCTAAGGCTTTAATGCCATCCATTCTTGGCATCTTAATATCCATGAGAACAAGATCAGGTTCGAATTCTTTAACAAGTTGAATCGCCTCCACTCCATCCTTTGCCATGTATGGTATGTATTGGTCATTTGTAAATACTTCAAAAAACAAAACTCTATATCCATTGTTATCATCAACAACAAGTATCTTCTTCTGATCCAGAATAATTTTTTTCTTATACTCTTCTCTAATTTGTTCTTGCTTTACCATCTTCATCTTTTGTTTTTCCTGTTCTATTTCCCACTTTCGATTCTGCACTTGAATCCGTATCTGCTCTTGTTGAGCTCTCTGATCACGTTCAAGTTTTTTCTGATGTTTATGTCGTATTTGCTGAGTTTCAACAACTTTCCAGAATGAAATTATCAGAACTCTTTTTAAGATGAAAAACAAAATGATTACTGCGATTCCAATTATTCCTGTTAGAACAAGGTCTTGAGTCTTTATAAAGGTATAAATCAAGCCAATAGTACCTATGACTCCGAAGATACCTATCTCTTGATTACTTCTAAAGTCTTTCCTCGCCCGTTCTCGCGTAATTTCATCTTCATATACTTGGTTTTCTCTCTCTAGCTTTGACAAATAAATTCCTCCAAACTAAATTGCTAAAAATCGTATATTTCTACATAAAGCAAATGTTTCCTCGAATTGGATTTGTCAGTCCATTGACTCTATCAAAATCCTCTGGCATCCGTTGAATAATGCAAAATTTTGAAAACATTTGTTCAAGGCTGTTCGCAATTGCATAGTTGGCTTTATGTCGTTCTGATACCAGATTCAAAATACGGCCAGTCCTCGACAGGGATAATAGCCAAGTTCTTGTCGGGATAATCGACTATTCTTCTATCTTGATACAGCAACTCGGTGAGCATGTTCTTGGTAAAACCTGTTTTCCGGCAAATTGATATTCATCCAATAGCCCGTGCTTCAATAATGCTCCGGTGAAGGATATCTCACTGCTTCGACCGCTAGCCCTTCGTACACACCTTTAGAAATAACTAGCATCTGGTTGCAGTTCTAGCCACCATACTTTCAAAAAAGAGCACTCCTCTTCCATAAGCAATATATTATTATAACATTACCATATATTAGGTAACACGTGTATATTGTTAACGCTTAGTCGTTCTACCACGCTATACTGCCCGTTACTTCAACGGACAAAGGCAGCCCATCGTGTGCGGCTGCCTTCAATTATGAGTTCGAAGGGAGCTTTTTAGTGCGACTAAGATTAAATAGAGTATGTAGGAGCTAAATGAACAAGTCGTTTGAGCTTTTCAGCAAAGTATTCTCGCCGGTTTCCAGTTATACTAAAAGTATAACTGTTGAAACGTGTGTTGAGAAACATAGGGGATGTTCCCTTTGAACATCAGGCAATCCGGTATAACCGAAAGGACGATAATGAAATGGAAAATAGAGCAATCGCAGGAACAAATAAGGCGAGGACGTCCATGACTTTGAGATCAAGCAAAATGGTCAAGGTGCCTCATGAACTGATAAAATCTCCGAATAAAAAAGGGAGCTTAAAGCTGGATGGGATGTCCGTTATCGAATTCTGTTTTTACACGCAAGGCATAAAAGGAACCTTTTTTTTGCAGGATCATCTTCTGCTAATCGTCAAGTCGGGTGTCTATTCAGTTCGCTTCGGTGATCAAGAATATACGATGCGGAGCAATGAAATGATGTTTATTCATAAATCAATTGGAGTCCAGTATGAGAAAGCGGGTGAACCCGATTCCGATTACATCCTCGACTATATGATGTTTTTCCTGAACGAGAAGGTAGTAAATGAATTCCTCAAATTCGCCGGTTTAAAACCAATTTACCTCATGAATGATGTAGTTCCGATAACAGTCTTTCCGATCAATGACCGCATTGGAAGCTATATTGAGTCGTTAAAACCCTATGTTGAGAACCCTGACGAAGTCAAAGAAGGACTCGTTCGTGTGAAACTGATGGAATTGCTGTTTCACATAGCAGATACGAATGAGCGTTTTTTGCATCAAATGATGCAACCCATAAGCAAGGACAGAGACAGCATCGCAAGGATCATGGAGGAGAACTTCTTGAATCCCGTTTCCCTTAACGACCTGGCCTATTTGTCCGGCAGAAGCCTGGCTACGTTCAAAAGGGATTTTCGAGCCATATACAGCACCACCCCGCTCAAATGGGTTCGGAATCGGAGGCTGGATAAAGCCAAGGAACTGTTAGCGGAAACGGCGTTATCTGTTACGGATGTCTGTTTTTCGACCGGATTCGAAAATATCGCTCATTTTTCCAAAGTATTTAAGGAAAGATTCGGACTCCCACCATCGGAGTTTAGACAGCAGCTGAAGTTGAAGGAGGAAGCCTAAGGGGGGTAATAATACAAAATGAGCTAAATAAACAAATGAAATGAGCTTGTAGGCAAAGAAATTCATTCGTCTCCTTGATATTCTTATCTCATGCGGTAAACGCAGCAGTATTAAAATAAGAGTGAAGGAGAGATTCCGAATGAAACAAATGAAAAAGATAAAATTGCAAAATGAAATGATTCCATCGATCGTTCTTGGTACCTGGTCATGGGGGACCGGACAAGGCGGTGGGGATGCTATTTTCGGGAATAATCTTACCTCAGAAGACTTAAAACCGGTATTTGATTCAGCGATGAAAGCCGGACTCAATTTATGGGACACTGCGACTGTGTACGGAATGGGAGCCTCCGAAAGCATTCTGGGCGAATTTACAAAAGGCCGCGACGATGTGCTGCTCTCAACGAAATTCAATCCGCGAGTTGGCGGACCTGTTGAAGACAGCTTGAACAGGAGCCTGAACCGGCTCGGCGCAGACCATATCGATATCTATTGGATCCATAATCCTCTTGATGTAAAAAGATGGACTCCAGAGCTAATCCCGTTGATGAAAAGCGGAAAAGTAAAATTTGCAGGCGTCTCCAACCACAATCTGGAGGAAATCAAACTAGCACAAAGTATTCTGGCTGAAGAAGGGCTGAAGATCTCTGCTGTACAAAATCATTACAGCTTACTGTACCGTTCGTCCGAAGAAGCTGGAATTATCGATTACTGCAATGAAAACAACCTTGTGTTTTTCTCCTATATGGTGTTGGAACAAGGCGCATTAACTGACAAATACAGTGCGAAAAATCCCCTCCCAACTGGCACCAGAAGAGGAGAGGCGTTTAATGAAGACGTGCTTGCGAAACTGGAAGACTTGATCCATGTTATGAAGGAAATCGGCAATAAGCACAATGCGACTTCTGCACAAGTTGCAATCGCTTGGGCCATTGTGAAAGGAACCGTTCCGATCATCGGCGTTACAAGAACTTCCCAAATTGCTGATGCTGTAAAAGCCGCTGAAATCACGCTGACAGCACAGGAAATCCATGATCTTGAAGCAGCGGCGAAAGAGACAGGAATAGTAATCAAAGGTGAATGGGAAAAGCAGATGCATTAAATAGTCATATATTTAGATTCGCCTGCCGGCCTGCTTGCTGAAAGCGCAATGACCTCTGTTTTCGGTGCCTATAAACGCTTATTGACCCGATAGTTCTACTAATGCATAATCTCCAACCGCATGAGGAACAACCACACTTACAACTAAAGAGTTTGGTGTTAGATAGAAAGTGTTATAGGCCCATTGTTCCTTTAGTCCCTTGATTAGAGTTTGATCGTCTATATTTTGGATTGCGATAATTAGATCATTTTTGTCCATCCCGTCTTTGATCGCTGCGTTTGTAACTGCTGTCGATTGCTTAATATTTTCTGCGAGCATTGTGTCTATAGTTGTGAAATCAGTAAGCTTTAATTTAGTCATATTCTTTAGATCAATCGTTATAGAATAGATTTCATTATTGGGATGAGCAGCAACCTCAATATAGGAATATCCTGTGTAAACGACGCTTAGCAAGTCAGGTGTACTCATTGTAACTTGATACTTCAAATCTAGCGTAAGTACATTTTTGTCTGTGTCATTTTGGTAAAACTTTAATGGCTCTTCAACCTGACTTCTCAAAACATCATTTTTAATCAAATCATTAATAGTCTTTTCCTTTGAATAATCCCCCAACCCATGGACTTGAGGGTATTGAATCATAATATCGTCTTGAGAATAAGTTTCAGTTGTGAAAGTATATGTTTGTTTTTGAACTGCCGGAACTGTTTGTTCAACTTGCTCATTTACAGAAGTACCATTTGTTCTTTTGATTGCGCCTGCTTTGACAGCTTGTCTGACAGAGAACTATTATTTGAGGTACATCCTGTAAATGTAAAAGCTATTATTAACGAACATATTGCAATCTGAAATTTCCTCATACTGCTCCTTTATCTTTCCACTATCGTCTTCCTTTAGATTAATTGTGTAATCAGATATACAGCTGTTCCCCACATAATAATGGAAGAAACTTTATTTAGAAACATGATAAACCTGCCAGATTTATCTAATCTTCCCACTTGTCTTCCCACTAAGGCAAGAGAAAAAAACCAAATCCATGACACCAATATACAAGCAAGTGCAAATGCTATCTTTTCCATCCCGGAATAGGAAATGGAGCTTGTTCCAATTACACCGATCGTATCGAGGATTGCATGAGGATTTAATAGTGAAACAGATGCGGCGAAGGTTATTTGCCTTTTAGGCGATAGTGCTGCGTCTTGAGTCGTGCTGCGACTCGCTTTACTTTTCCACGTTACGAACCCCATATAAGCTAGAAATAGTATTCCCACCAAGAATAATATCGCCTTAATAGTCGGAATGGCCAATATGATTACGGATACCCCTAATATGGCTAATGAGATGAGTGCCGTATCACAAAGCGATGCTGTAATGATGACCGGTAAAGCCCTAATAAATCTGGGTTGCGTAACACCTTGATTAAAAACAAATACATTTTGTACACCTAACGGCAAAATGAGACCAAATGATAACAAAATTCCTTGCATGATTGCTTGAAACATCTAATGATTTTCTCCATTCTCTAAGCTGACTTGTATCGAGCAATTGTTTGCAATCATTATAGGGCACGATTGTTCGTATATTCAAGTCTTTCTAAGCAGTACACATTTTCAGAACATATGTTCCGTGATATAATATATAGCAATAAATACCTGCGAAGGAGTAGATGAACTTGAAGAGTCTCGATGGGAAGATCGCTCTCATTACTGGAGGAAGTCGAGGCGCGGGACGAGGTATCGCCATTGAACTAGGCAAAGCGGGAGCCGTGGTTTATGTAACCGGAAGAAGTGTAAAAGGTACCACGACGCACGGTTTCCCAGGCAGCATTGATGAAACAGTCGAAGAGATTGTTCGTCATGGCGGAGAGGCTTACGCCTGCCGTTGCGATCATACCCGCGATGAGGATACCGAGGCGCTGATTGAGAGAATTCGACGGGAACAAGGACGGCTTCATCTCCTTGTGAACAACGTCTGGGGCCTGCATGATGTGGAAACCAATTTACAACCACAACCTTTTTGGGAGTATCCGCTCCATATGTGGGATGCCACGTTTTCGAGCGGCATACGCGCACAAATTGCAACTAATCATTTTGCGATCCCGCTCATGTTGGAAACGGATTCCGGATTAATCGTACATACTACGTTCCACGATCAGGATAAGTATCTCGGAACCTTCTACTACGATCTTGCCAAAAATGCGATTAACCGCTCCGTGTTCGCTCTAGCCCATGACTTCAATAACACGAAAATGACAGCGGTAGCTGTCTCTCCTGGTTGGATGCGCACAGAATTGGTGTTACGGAATTTCAACACAGATGAAGATCATTGGCAGGAGGTCGAAGCTCTACAACTTAGAGAGTCGCCGTTCTACATTGGGCGAGCGATGTCTGCCTTGGCAGGCGATAGTAACGTGCATCAGAAAAACGGACGGGTGCTGCATGTTGGCGATCTTGCCCAGGAGTACGGATTCACCGATATCGATGGACGAGTGATTCCTCGTTTCGTGATCTAGTTGGTGGGATATGAAAAGGTGTCAATAAAAAAAGTGACCCAGCCAACGGGGCCGGGTCCAAAGTTTATATTAAAAAAGGGGGTCTTGCTTATTATAATACCTCCTGCATGTTAGAGGACTGTAACAGAAATATTCCAATTGTGTTACAAAATGCTTCTCCCTGTTACAGGGCACAGGAGGAGCTAGTTCATGAAGCCTGCCTGCTGCAGCAGGCGCTTCACGGCCACCGCCGCCTGCGCGCGCGTCGTCGGCGCTTGCGGTGCAAAGCGGCCGCCGGGCTCGCCGCTCAGCAGCCCAAGCGCCGTGGCATCGCCCACGGCGGCCTGCGCCCACGCGGCGATGCCCGCCGCGTCCGCGAACGCGGGCTCCGCTGCCGCGCCGGAGCCTGCACCGGCAGCGCCTGCGGCAGCTGCCGCGCGCACAAGCATCACCGCCATCTGCTGCCGCGTGATGGCGTCCCCGGGCGCGAAGCGGCCATCCCCCAGGCCGTCGATGAGACCGGCCTGGGCGGCGGCGCCGACCGCGCCCGCGAACCAATCCGATGCGCGGACATCGCCGAACGGCGATCCGACCGCATCGTCAAGTCCGAGCGCGCGCACGAGCAGCGCCGCGAACTCCGCGCGTGTCACGGGCGCGTCCGGCGCGAAGCTGTGTGCATCGCGGCCATCGACTAGCAGCTTGGCGGCCATAAGCGCGACATCCTGCTGCGCCCAGTGCCCCGCCATGTCGGCAAAGTCGTGACCGGACTGCGCCTGCACGACGGCATAGGTGCTGTTGCCCTTGCGTTTGAGTATGGCAACCGCTGTGCCGTTCTCGGTTGCAATAATCATCGGCACGAAGGACAATCGGCCGTTCTCATCCATGCGCACCGCAGTCGCCTGATCAGCGTGCAATCCGGACTGCACCTGCAGACGTCTTTCCACATAGCTGCCGAACTGCTTCACTTCCACCGTGCGACCGCCGCCCTCCACGGCTACGGCAAAATCAACAACGGCCGAAACCGCAGTCACGCCCGCTCGGGTCAGTGCTTGTTGAGCCGTACCGCCTTCAGCTGGCTGCATTGTAATGCGCAGATTAACCTCTTCCGGTCGACTACCCAGTGACTTCGCAAGGCTGCTAACATCCAGCGCCTGCAGCGGCAGGGTATAGGTCATCCCGTCGCCTTCGACCCGCAGCTCCACATCTCGCGCGCCATCTTCAGCAAGGGGGCCCATCGGCAGCACAACCGATACTGCTCCGCCTGCTGCATTAGCAGGAATGGCGATGACTTGATGACCATCCTTCAACTGCGCAACGGCACTCTCCAAAACTGTCGCCGCAACTGTCACCTGCTTCCCGTGCGTACCGCCAGACAGCACCCAATCCCGAACTTCCAGCCCGCCGTCCGCAATCCGAACGCCATCCGCGATAGACTCCGCTGACGGCTGCGGTGCAGGTACTGTGGCAGCCGCAGATGTGCCAGCAGGCGGGCTTTCACCGCTGCTCGGCGATGTCGCGCCTTCCTGAGGCATGGGGATAGTCACCGAAAGGCCCGAAGCAGTGACACCCCCGGTTCCATCCAGCCCTGCGATCCGGAACACATACGTCGTACCCGCCAGTAAGCCGGTCACCGTATAGTCGTACACATCCCCGGTCACGCTGTAGCTGCTCAGTCCCGCTGCATACACCTGCGTGTACACGCTCTGCGTCACACTGCGCTGATACACGGCAAAGCCGGTCATCCCGGCAGGTACCCCGCCCGGCAAGCCCCACTGCAGCTGTGCGCGCCCGCTATCCAGCGGAGCGCCGCTCGCCCAAGCGGATGCGGGCCATGTCAAGGCCGACTCCCCGCTCACCAGCAATTCAAGGCTCTGCGAAGCGCCACCATACGTCGCAGTAATCTGAGTTGTCCCAGCCTCCACCGCATAGACGCTCCCTGTGACCACATCCACACCAGCAACTTCCGGATGCGAACTCACAAATGTTACCCCTGTAACAGGTGTAAACACTTCACCAGCGTCATTCATCGCCCGCACTATCACTTGCCCGCTTTCTCCCGCCTGCAGCGCAGATGGGCCATCCATCAGTAAACCGACAACGCGCTGCTCCGCTTCATCCGAAGAACGAAACGTAAAGCTTCCGTTCCTGGAGACGATGCCGAAATAACCCGGCTTCGCAATCGCCTCCGGCGTGGTGTCCAAGTAGTTGATGATCTCGACGCCATCGACCAGCATTTTGATCCGAACGCCACCCGATTCCTTGAAAGTCCCAAGCTGCACATGATGCTCCGTGTTGAACGGCAGCATCGTATTCGGAATCGCCGGTCCCGCCAGAGCCGTATAGCCTGCAATCGTCCCGTAAATGACGGTACGCTGCGCTTTGTTGTAGCGCTGCAGTTCGATGCCCGCGTCAGAAATAACGACCAGATAATTGTCCTCATCACCGTGGCTGTAGCTCAATGTGCTGCTTTGCTTCCCGAAAAGCAAGGCATACCAGCTTGTTGTGGCATTGATTTTCAACTGAAAGTCCATGAGTTCGTTCATGAATTGCCGTCCTTGATACACGGCGTGCCCGCTGTTCGGTGTCGTAATTGTAATGCTGTCCTGCCCCGTCTGCACATTGTTCACCGCTGTCGGCGCAATGTACCAGCCGTTCACATTCGTAATTTCATCCCGGAAAGGGTACAGCTCCTCCGATCCATCGGCCCATACCTTAACATGGTAGTCCCCTTCCCGCTCTTGGCCCAGGAATTCGCCCTTCATCACTAGAATGGCCGATCCTGTCTGATGCGCGGTCAGCAGCCCTTCGGCCGACACCTCAGCAACATCCGGCGTCAGCGATGTGAACGTCACATGCTCCAGCTCCGTCCGGTTGCCAAACGACGTGTTGCCGTACGCGTGAAGCTGCTGCGAGGTGCCAGCCTGCGCAAACAACAGATTGCCTGTCGTATCGTCGAGACGAATATCCGTCAAGCTGTCGCCGACAAACACATCGGCTTCCAACTGCCGCAGTACCGTACCGTTTACGATGCTGATGCGCACCTTCGTGTTCCCCGTCGCAATCCCGGTCACCAATCCCGTGCCGTCAACAACGGCGACAGTAGGATCGAGGGATTCATAATAGAGCTTCGAGCTTGCTGTTCCGAGCAGCTGATCCTTGCCGTTTTTGGCTGTAACCGCAACCTGCCCTGAGCCGCCCACAGCCAGATTGACGCGATCTGTTGACCATCGCGAAACAATGCCCTCTCCCAACGCTGCAAAAAACGGCATGATCCCGGCATTGGCGATGATCGTCTGCGCGCCTGCCGGCCATTGGGCATCCGGTACCACGGTCGTACCGACGAATGTATTGTTCACGCCCGCGTTCACATAGTAACCATCCGTCGTATAGTTTCCGACAAAATCCAAATCGTGAATCAAGTTCGTCCATGCCATTGCCCAACGCTTGGAGCCGTGCCATGGCGGAGATTCATTCAGATCGATCACATTGTTCTCATATCGCCAGTAAGCAGAGGATTGATCCGCATAGAGCACGGCGCTGTCGTCCATCTGGTTGCGGATGTAGTTGCCGGATACGAGATTTTTATGTTCCGGACTCGCGCCGGTCGTACCCAAGCTGTAGATCGCCCCGCCGTCGCGCACGCCTTTGCCCATCAGATCGTAAATCATATTGTCCTCGATCCTGACGTTGTCCGTAACGGGGTCGAAATTTTTATCCCAACCGTAGCCGATATGCGTGCCGCTGTACGGAATGTTGTAAATCTCGTTGTGCGAAATGTCCATATCGAGCGGAAACCCGGCCGAAATTGCCGAAGCCGATTTGAAATCCACACCAATATCGTAGATCAGATTGTTCAGAATGTCGTCGTTTTTCATGATCATGCGCGGGTCCGCCGGGTTGTAGTACTGCCGATCGCTGGAAATCGGCTGCCCCACGGAAATCGCGCCGCCCGAAATATCGTAGAAACGGTTTCCTTCCATTAAACTGTTCTGCACACCATTTTGCATAATCAGCCCCGTAATGCCAAGCTTGGCAAAATCGTTGCCGATAAAATTGACCGTATTCGCCAGCTCCACCTCAATCGTGGCATCCGGCAGTTCATCCGGCGTGCCCGAATAGCGAAGATAGTTGTTCTGGGCATCGGAATGCCCCAGGTTCGTACTTGGACGCATCCAGGTCGTGTACATAAACTTGATGCCTTGGAACTGAAGATTGCGAACCGGCAGATCCGCCGATTGTCCTTTAATCTCCATCAGCTGTTCGAGGACAGGGGCCGTCACTTCCGCTGTATTCAAATCCTCCCAAGACCTCGGCTTGTAATACAAGTAACCGTCCCCGTTATTCAAATACCACTCGCCCGCTTCATCCAGCAGTTCATAGGCATTCTCGTAATAAACCGGAACCGTCGCCGAAGAGAGACCGCGCACTGAGACGGCCGTCCAGCCCGGATTCTGCATCACAATGTTTGCCTTCCCGCCTACGACATCAACGGATTGTACCTTCACCCGGGAGTTCGACCATAAATCCTGGAACACCATCTCCAGATCGCCCACCCGGCTATACCCGGCTAGGAACGTGTCGTCTGACGTGTAGCCTGTCGCAATTTTCGTCGCATTCGTAAGTCCTCCGGCACTTCTCGCCCGAACGGCGCGCACCCCGTCCACATAGAGCTGTCTCGTTGCAAAATCCGTCCCGACCTGCGCCCGGTAAATACCTTTGGCGCTGTCATACATCGTCCAGCCCGTAATCCGCTGACCGCCGCTCACCACCACTTCCTCGCCCGGATAGCTCTGATAGCTGACAAAATATCCGTTGCTCCCGGAATCCAGCTCGTTAAAGCTCAGCTTATCGCTCAGCGTATACGTCCCTCCGCGCAGAATCACATGAATGTCGCCAGTCATGCTGCCATTCAAGTCCCGAACCGCCGACTGCGCTCGGCCGATTGTGCGGAATGGCGCCGCAAGCGTGCCCGGATTGCCGTCATCGCCGCTCGGCGAGACGTAGAGCGACTGCTGCACCGTACGAGTCACCACCGTGACCGTCGCTTCGCCGCTGATCGTGCCGGCTGCGTTAGCTGCAATCACCTTCGTCGTTCCTGCTCCCACTGCGGTCAACTCACCGTACCGATCAACCGTGGCGACACTTGCGTCGAGTGTGCTCCATATCAGCTTCTTTTCCGTCGTATTCGTAGGCAGCACCACGGCACTCGCATAAGTGCGAGAGCCCACTGGCATGACCGCCGCCGGACCTGTTACCGTAATCCCGGTCATCGGGACTTCGATGACATTCACCGTGACCGTAGCGGCGGGAATCGGCTCATAAGGCTGCGCCGTGATCGTAGCTGTGCCGGCTTGAAGCCCTTTGACGACGCCTCTCTCATCGACCGAAGCGATCTCCGGATGATCGGATGTCCATGTCGCGCTCTGCACAGTCGCATTTACCGGGTCAAACGTCAACGGCAGGGATACACTGTCATCCTTGACCACGTCATAAGACATTTGCGGGAAAGAAGCGCTTGCGGCCGCTTGGTACGAAAAGATATTGAAATCATCAAAAAACGCCGTCCCTATGCTGTCCTTATACACCCCCAGGTAAAATGATATTGGAGCGCCACCGATTTCAATCGGCTCGCGGGACAGCTTAGGCACCCCGTTCACGTAAAAATCGAATAATCCGCTATCGGCATCCAGCATAATCTTGACGTCATACCATTCACCGCTCACAAACGGTTGAATGTTCGTCCACGCGGTGCCGCCCTGCTTCATATACG
This sequence comes from Paenibacillus oryzisoli, assembly GCF_050467285.1. GTDB lineage: Bacteria > Bacillota > Bacilli > Paenibacillales > NBRC-103111 > Paenibacillus_E > Paenibacillus_E oryzisoli_A. The sequence goes on from NZ_JBCMUN010000010.1 coordinate 40,057, forward strand.
TGAATTGACCGCCATTCAAGGCAAATTTCAAGGCCGTGCTGCCGGTAATGCCGCTTTTCAGCGATGGCAGGTAAAAGACGGCTTCCGTCTGCTCAGCGCGGACTTTGTACGTCATCGTAATTTTGGAGGTCGCACCCATGATCGTTTTCTCAATGTTGTAGGAAGCCGTCGACTTCCCGTTCTTATCCAACCGAAGCAGCTTGCCCTCATAACCGGACAGTTCCGCCACTGTTGCGCTTAAAATATAAGGATTCGGCGCAGGGTCTACGGCAGCGGATGGCGCTGGCACTTTCCAGTCGGCCGGCTTTGCCCCGGTTGATTCACCGTCGAACGACACCGACAGGATGTCGCCAACCGCTGCGCCAGTGGACGAAGCGCTGACCTCCACGGTCGCCGTAACGGCTGCGAGTCCATCCCCCGGCTGCGCCGTAATTGTCGCCGAACCGGCGGAAATGCCCGTCACAACGCCGGTGCCGGTTACCGTCGCAACCCCCGGGTTGCTCGATGTCCAAGCGACAGTCTGGTCGGTCGCATCCGTCGGCGCCAGCGTGAATGGCAATGCCTGACTTTCACCGACTTCCAGCGCATAGCTGCTCTGTGAGAATGACGCGGATGTGACCGGGACATAATTGACGACTTTAAAATCGTCAAAATAGGCGATCCCGACGCTATCCTTGTACAAGCCTAGGGAAAAAGACGTCAACTCGCCCCCATCCGTCATCGACTCGTTCGTTAGCAGCTTCTCTCCATTCACATACAGCGTGAACGTATCGCTATCCGCATCGAGGACAAGCTTGATGTTGTACCACGTTCCGCTCGCATAGGGCTGAATCGTCGTCCATGTGGAAGCGCCTTTTTTCATATACTGAAAATTACCGCCGTTCAGCGCGAGCTTGGCTAACGTTGTCGTGCCGCTTTTCGGCCAAGGCAAATACACCGCTGCGTTCGTCTGCTCGGCGCGCACCTTGTACGTCAACACGGATTTCGCGCCCGAAGCGGCAAAAGCTCGCTCCAGCAGCAAATTGCCAGTGGATTTGCCGTTCTTCTCGAACTTGAGCGTTTGCGAATCGTAGCCAGCCAGCGTCTCGACAGTCGCCTTCGCAACGTACGGCGTCGGCGCGCTGGCATCCGCAGCGGGCGGATTGCCCGTCCAGCTTGCAGGCTTCTGCCCGAGCGTCGAACTATCGAAATTTTCGCTGAACACCTCGCTGCCTTCCGCCAATACCAAGCTTCCACCCACCGGAAGCGAGAGCATGAGCAGCGCCACCACCAACAGGAAAGCGCATACATTTTTTCTTGTCAATACGGTCTTTTGGGCAAACATGAACCTCCCACCTTTTCATCTAAAATGTGAAACTGTTTGTAACCATAAGATGCGGAAGCCCCCATTCGCAATATTCAACTTTCCCGTATATCGCGAATGGGGGCGTTCCCGCTTTATTGGTAAGGATCCACCTGCAAATGAACGGCTTTCCGCCCTCCGATCTTCATTGTGATGTCCCGAATATAGGTACTTGGCGTGCGTGGCGATTCTCCGTCAGCGAATGACCGATCTTCGATCCGCACCTGTTCCAGGTAGGCGTCAATGTCCTCAGCCGGAACAGCCTCAAGCGAGATTACCGCCCAGCCCGCCTCTAAACGCGGCTGCTGCACCGTTCCCGCTTCGCCCCGCCACAGTACCTGGCGCAGCTTGATCCGATCCGGCTCTGCCTCACGCTCGATTGTTACAGCTATCGGCCCCCTTGCCGCTTCGCCAGCGCGAATCCCGCTGAGCGCCGTCACCGCAACGGCCGTATGCGGGTACCGCAGCACGTACCATGTGCGGCCTTCCGCTGCCGTCACAATCTCCGCAAGCTCGCCCGTAAACCGATGAATGACCCATTCATCGGCCAGCTCGGCGGCATGGTGGTTCACCGCATCCATGCTGCGCACGGTCAGCAGGCAGTGCTCATGCTGCGCCGATCGCGTCTCAACGCCCGGGAAGTACGTCTCGCGAAACAGCGCCGGCTTCAAGTAGGACACTCGGTACGTTTCACCCGGATGCGTCCGCACTTCGTCACCGAGGTCGACGTACCAGCGCAGGTAGCTCACTTGCTCACCGGCCACGCTGAAGCTGACCGGGAACGACTGCCAGCCGAGCCCCCAATCCTGCCATTGATAGCTGCCTTTGATCACCGGGAAGCGGTTCAGGCTGCCCAGTCTCGTCGTGCGGCCGATCCAGCTGTAAGCGGCGCTCTCGTCAAATACCCGATCCACGCGAACGCGAGGAACGGCAGGCTTCGCCTGCAACGCCTCCGGCAGCCGATCCTTGAACATCAGCAGCATAAGCAGATGGTTCATCGTCAGCATCTCCACAGGCACATCCTCGAGCTTCGCCACACCGGCAACCGCCCAGGCGAGGTCAAAGCGGACGGTCTCGCCCGCAAAGTTGTAGCTGCGGATCGTGGGCACCATTTCTTGGCCGTCGTGAAATCGGAGAAAGTTCAAAATCTCTTCGATGCGCGCCTGCATTCGTGCCTCCAGTCCATGGCCGTGAGCGGCAAAGACCTTGCTCGCAACTTGCAGCGCATTGAGAATGACCGCCAAATACACGAGGGAAATGTTCTCGCCCCAGCCCCAGCCTCTGCGCGCGGTGTAGTCTTCCCATTTTTCAAAGAAAGCAATGCCTTCCGCTAGATACGTCTCATCGTGCAGCAGATGTGAAATCGCGAGCAGCATCGCGCCGTCGCTGATGATTTTATTTGGGTAATACAGAATCGGCTCCCTGCACTCGTGACTGAACCAGGCGCCGGCATGGCGCAGCATCTGCGAGATCACTTCCCAGTGACTGGCCGGAATCACCTCCGGATAGGTGAAAGCGAGAATAACGAGCGGACGCAAAATGAAAAATGCCGCATTCGTATCATTCACCTGCCGCTCTTCCCGATACCAGCGAAAGCCGCCGTAAGAAGGCGAGGCTGTATCTGTGATTTGGAGCTTCGCAAGCTCCCGCAAAATCTCAAGCCCCGTTCTTTCATCAAGCTGCCCAAGCATAGTGCCGAATGTGTAATAGTGCGCCGTATGCCGGCCTTCGTGGCAGTAGCCAAGATGGGCAATTTCGCGCGTATGGCCGGGTCTGTCGAAGCGAACCATCGCGTCTTCCAGAAGAATCCCTCTCGTTTCCTGTTGAAAAACAGCCTCCATTACCGCGTGAATATCCGTTACTCTGGTGTGCATGGTATCTCTCCTCTGCACTTTATTTGATTTCGTAAATGTCTTTCATGAGAATCGCCGTTTTCTTATTTGCCTGATACCACTCTTCGTAGAAAGCATCGACTTTCGGACCGCCGGCTTTGTCCCAAGCCGCTTTCGCTTCCTGGATGAACTGCTCCACCGTGTAGCTGCTGCCGCTTACAATGGCTTTCGTAGCAAGATCCAGAATCGTTTTATTCGCATTGGCATTGATTTGCGTAAGATCCTGCGGGAGCAACGGCAAGAAATCCTTATGCGTAATGCCCGGCATCGGACGGCTCGGATCGACATACGCCTTGCGTCCTTCTTGCACCGCTTTGATCATATCTTTCTCAATGGCCGTCGGGTTTGCTTTGTTCTCAAGACCCGTGCAGCTATCTTTCGCTAGCGATGCCAGCATGTTCAGATCGGCGATGTAGCTGACTTCTTTCTTCGTTTTCTCCGCATCAATCGGCTCCGGACAGCCGTTGGCGCCCTTCTTGTAGTGCTCTCCTTCCAGACCGTTGTTCACGGTATTCTTGAAGGCGTCGCTCGCCATGAAATCGATTTCCTTTACAATCGCTTCCGGGTCTTTCGCAGCCGCATTGATGGCGCCTGTTACGGCGATCGGGTTGTTCAGCAGCGGGCTGAAAGAGCCGAACTCGGTTTTCGGCAGAGCGATCGGAATAATTTCCGCGTCAGGCACGTTTTTCTTGAGCGTTTCGTAGTTTTTGGTCGGGAGCGAGCTTCCATAGATGCCCACTTTGCCCGCCATCCAATCTTGGGCGGATTTGGCGCCATTTTTATCGGTGACGAAGTCTTTATCGGTCAGGCCCGCATCGTAAATTTTCTTCTGATACGCAATCGCCGCTTGCAAACGATCCCAGTCATGAATGACGTGATCGTCCTTGAGATCCCAAGGCAGCTGGTCGGTACCGAACAGGGTGAAGCCGTTGCCGAACATGTGGTTCAAAACAATGCCGGTAATAAAGCTCAGCCCGATTCCCTGCGTATCCTTCTTCCCGTTGCCGTCCGGGTCGTTCTCCGCAAACGCCTTCGCGACATTGAACAGTTCATCCGCCGTCGTTGGCACTTGGAGATTCAGCTTTTTCAACCAGTCGGCACGAATGAACAGGTAGTGGTTCGGATCGTTGTTGTACGGTCTGCCGAGCAAATACATTTTGCCGTCCGGCATAGTGGTTGCTTTTTTCAGCGCCGGATATTTCTCCAGCCTTGCCTTGTATTCCGTGCTGTATTTCGAGATGATGTCGTCAAGCGGCATAAGCTGCTTCTGATTGTATAGCTGGCCGAGATACGATTTGTCGAACTCGAAGATCATATCTGGCGCCGAGCCCGATGCGAACAAAACATTGTATTTTTGCAGGGATTCAAAACGCGGGATCGGCACAAATTTCACATCGTTCGGCCCCTTCTCGTTCACCCATTTCGTCCAGCGGTTGTTAACAATGGTGCCTTCTTCAGCGGGAATATTGCCTCGATCATACAAGGATGCGGTAATGTTTCCGCGTTTGGCCGGTGCCGCCGACGTGCTTGCCTTTGGCGAATTCGCCGTTGATGTGTCATCCTTCGATCCGCACCCGATTGCCACCACGGCAAGTGCCGCTGCGACCGCTACCGTTGCTGTTGCGCGTCCAGTCCATCGTTTTTGTCTCATTGTCCTATTGACCCTCCCGAGGTTAGTTTCGCTGCTTACATTGTAATATGGCATGTTCCTTGCGTCATTACCCTTTAATCGCGCCGATCATCACCCCTTTCACGAAATATTTTTGGATAAACGGATACACAATCAGCATCGGTAGTGTCATGACGATAACGCCCGCTGCTTTCATACCCTCCGGGGTAACGTGAACGATTTCTTCCGGCCCCAGGTTATTCATATCCGTGACGAGCGATTGGCTGCGAATCATCTGCTGGATCAGCACCGTGAGATTGAATTTCTCCGGACTGTTCAAATAGATCATCACATTGAAAAAAGCGTTCCAATACTGCACGCCGTAGAACAGCGCAATGGTGGCGATCATCGGCAGCGACAGCGGCAAAATGACGCGCAGCAGCAGCTTCCACTCCCCGCACCCGTCCATGCGGGCCGCTTCCTCCAGCTCATCCGGAATATTCTCAAAAAAGGACCGCATAATGAGCATATTGAACGTGCTCACTAACGCCGGAAGCCAGAGGGCACCATAGGAATCGATCAGGCCAAGCTGCTTGATGACCAGATACGTCGGTATCAGCCCGCCTTGAAACAGCATCGTAAATACAATCGCCAGCGTCAGAAATTTACGCCCGTAGAATACTTTGCGCGACAATGGATACGCCGCCAGCACCGTGAACAACATGCTTAACGCAGTCCCGACGACGGTTATCGTTACATTATTGAAGAAAGCCTGCACGACAGGCGTCCCTTCAAACAGAAGACCGTAGGAGTCCGTGGTCCATTCCACCGGCCACAGATAGACGAAGCCTGACAGCACCGCATCCTTGCCGCTGAGGGACAACGAAGCGAGATGCAGCAGAGGCAGGAAGCACAGCAGCCCGGCGCAAGCAAGAATCATATAATTGATGCCGTAGAACACTTTTTCGCCTGTAGATTGTTTCAATGGAGTCCCTCCTTTCTTACCACAACTGGCGGTTGAACCGCTTCGCGATCGCATTGGTGATGACGACGAGGGTCAGACCAACCAACGACTCGAACAACCCAAGCGCCGTCGTCAAGCTGAACTGGCCGCCCTGCAAGCCCGTTTGATAGATGAATGTCGAGATAACGTCCGATACGCTGGATACGATCGAATTTTGCAGCACATATACTTGATCGAAGCCGACCTCCATCACATGTCCCATTGCCAGAATCAGCATCAGTATAATCGTCGGGGAAATGCCGGGAATCGTAATGTGCCACGTCTGTTTCCATTTGTTTGCGCCATCCATACTCGCCGCCTCGTACAGACTCGGATCAATCGTCGTGAGCGCTGCCAAATAGATGATCGCGCTGAACCCCGCTTCCTTCCACACCCCTGAGCCGAGGAAAATCGTGATCCACGACCACTCGTGAAATAGAAAGGCGTAAGGCTCGCCGAGCAGCTTCGCCACGAAGGTATTAATGATCCCGCCCTGGGAGAACAGGGTGATCACGATGCCGCCGACAATGACCCACGAGAAAAAGTGGGGCAGATAGACAAGCGTCTGCACGAGACGCTTGAACCACATTTTGCGTGCTTCATTAAGCAGAATAGCCAGGACGATCGGAAACGGAAAGCCAACAAAAACAGTCAGAATACTAAGCACCAACGTATTGCGAATAATCTGCACGGACTGCGCTTGCGTGAACAAGTTCTCGAAGTTCTGAAGCCCGACCCAGGGACTGCCCCAGATGCCTTCGTAGAAATTGTAGTTTTTAAAAGCAATCACAAGTCCCACCATCGGCGTGTATTTGAAAATGATGTAGAAAGCCGCCACGGGGAGAAACATCGTCCATAACGGAATGTTTTGCCGTAGTCTTCGGCTGAACCTGCGGGGCGCCGCCTTCGCATTCGCTTCGCTTGCCGCCCGCGCCTGTCCTTGCTGCTTAGCTGCTTCTAGATGTGGATTGGTGTCCAGCATGTTGCTCCTCCTCTTGCGCTTTGCCTTGGTGACCTCACGATACCGCCGAGTGCCGCTATGGGGCAATATCCAATATTCTCGTATATGTGGAGGATGCCATAATAACCGCTTGGATTCATTTTTAAAGGAATTCCTCGAGGCTATGAAGAAACTTGTTACAATTAAGAAGACAGATACTTCTGCATACAAATTGGGGGATGAAGATGAGTATTACAGCTATGTTCAACAACCATGAAAAAACGAAAGCTAGACAGTTGTCCATTCGAGATCAAGATGTCATTCGGCGAAACTTTGTTGTCTTTCTCGCCATTACTGCAACCGCTTTACTCATCTATATGAGTGTGTTTGCTTTAGGCACAGGCGGAATGGATTTCAGTCTAAAATTTACGCTCATTTTCGAAACGCTCATTTGGTTAACTTTCGCTTATCTGCACTTTACCAGAAAGTTTATCCATTACTTATGCTATTTCGCGGTTATCACCAGCGGGATCTCTACCACCGTTCAACTCATCAACAAGTCGGATGCGATGAACATTTTTTCCATCTATTACATGATGATTATGGCGCTGATTTTTATGAAAATGCTGCCGTGGCTCATCTCTGCCGCATGGGGACTTTGCCTGGTGCTTTATCAATTCATCGGGCAAAAAGATGCTTTGCACATCGATCCGACAACAGTCCCTACGTATCTCATTTATTTTTTCCTTTTTAGCCTTCTTATGTTTGCCGTTTTGAAAGTCTCCGGTTATATGAATAAAAGCATGGAAGAAGCGCGCACGCAGGCAGAAAAATTCCTTGCCCTTCAGCAGGAGCAGCGCGATATCGCCACCAAACAGATCACCTTGGTCACAGATCATCTGCACTCAATAACCAAATCAGGTGAGGAAGACAATGCTTCCTTCGACGAAATGAACAGCGCTTTTCAGGATATTTCAACAGGAGCCGGCGACCAAGTCGACTCGACGCTGGCCATTAATGATTCTGTCAATCATATGAATGATTTAATTAAAGAAATGTCCGATTCGATTCAAACTCTGTTAGGAAAAACAAGCGAAGCCGCTTTGCTGTCCAATGAAGGACGCGGCCACATGGAGCAGCTTTCCGATACGTTCTCCGCGTTTACCCAAGATATCGAAGCGGTTTCGCAGGACACAGCCTCTCTGATTGAGCGTTTAAATGAAACAAGCCAATTCAGCGATACTATTCAGGATATCGCCAATCAGACCAACCTGCTTTCTCTCAATGCCAGCATTGAGGCGGCGAGAGCGGGTGAGCATGGCAAAGGCTTTGCCGTTGTTGCCAACGAAATTCGCAAGCTGGCGGATATGACGGCCAAGTCAGCGATTCGCATCTCCGAACAATTGCAAGAGTTCACGGCATTATCTAACCAGACTCGCGCCAGAATGGATCAAGTTTCACTGCGCATGCAGCAAAGCAATGAAATCACCGGTAATACTAAGCAAGCCTTCGTGTCAATTACGGATTCCGTTGTCATGCTTAAGGACCTTTCCACAAGCTATGGCGCTCTTATGGACCGTATCAGCTCCTCGTCCGTAACCATCAGTGACTCGACGAACAACCTGGCTGCCATCTCCGAGGAAGCTTCCGCAACCTTGCAAGAACTGTCGGCTACCTTGCAATCGCTGCTAGTCAACAATCGTAAGAACCTGGAGCGCATTAAGGAAGCAGAACAAAATTTGCGTGTGGTTACAGGGTAATACCGCCTATAAAAAAGAAGGCTATCCACCATAACGGGGGATAGCCTTCTTTCGCATCTTATACAATTATTTCCTCACATCCATCGCCTTCCGATAATCCCCCGGCGTCGTCCCAACAATTTTCTTAAACACCCGGATGAACGACATCGGGTACAGATAGCCGACCTTCTCTGCGATTTCCTGCACCGGTTCGGCTGTCTCCTCGAGAAGCTGCTTGGCGTGATCCATACGGATGCGCGCGAGGTAGTCCACGAACTTTTCCCCGATTTCTTCCTTGAAAATGCGGCTGAGTGTCTTCACATTCACCGCGAATTCATCGCTCACCTGCGCGAGCGAAATGTCCGGGTTCGCATAATGCTCCGCTACGTACGCCTTCACACTCGACGCCAGTGTGTATTGCTCGCGGTTCATGCGGAGCCCCTGCAATTCCCCCTGCGCCTCGTGCAGCAGCGGGATTGCCTTGGCCTGCGCGTCCCCGACCCACTCGAAGTCGTCGGGAATCGCCTGCACATGCGTCGCTCCCGCCGAGCGCCAATGCTCCTGGAATTCCAGCGGCAGCTCGGCGATTTCCTGCTCAATGTCTGCTTTCAGCCGTTCCATGAGCGCAGCCAAATCGCGCTGGGCATAGATGCCGGAGCTCATGGTGCTGAACGCCTGCAACAGCAGCCCTTCCCACTCCGGATTGCCGATGCGGAACAACTGGGCAGCTTCCGACATGCTTTTGAGCAGTGCCGGCATGCCGGCGCCTGCTGCGACGGTATCCCACTGGGCATCGTAAATGTACACGAGATCCGGGCCGAGCGAGACTTTGCGCTCCAGCGCGGTGACCGCCTGCTTGAAGGCGTTCGGCAGCGCCTCGGCATCCTGCACAATTTCGGCGATCCCAATGGTCACCGTGAATTTCAGATACTCGTCCACCCAGCCTTTGGCACGGTCGGCCATCATCTTGATTTTCAGCTGGAGCTGCTTCTCGCGAGCGCCGCCTTCCTGCCGGTACATAAGTCCTAACCGATGCGGAGCGACCCATTCCGTCCACAGCCGTTCACCCTCGGCGTCGGCAATCTCCTGAATGGCGCTGCGCAGCGTAAATTTGAACAGCGACTGGTCGCGGGTCGAATAAGCCGCAGCGAACGCAGCATAATAGTCGATTTCGATGATGACGACGCCGAGTCGGTCAAACGCCTCCGGCATACCGATCTTCTCAAGCTCGTTGCGAAGGGCAGGCATCGCGAGCACGACAGTGCCTTCTTGCAGCTCCTTGAACAACTGTATCCGCCGATGCAGAATGCCCTCGGCATGCAGCTTGTCGTAATGATTCGTATGTTCGATGAGGTTCTCGAGCGACTTGTCGATGAAGGCGAACTCATCTTCGCCTGCGTCTCTTTTAGCCAAAGAGTTACGGTGCTCCGAGAACGAGGAAATCCGGTTCAGCACCTGATCGAGCGGACGATAATGCCAGTGAGAAATGTACGTCATCGCGACCATGCCGCCGACGATCGTCACGAAGCCGAGGATGACCCACAGGTACGAGAACTTGGAGACGTAAGCGAACAAGCCCATCTGGTTCATGCCGATATGCAGCGTCCAGTTCGTGTAAGCGGATTTCAACTGCGTGTCGTCATCGGCCGCCTTGTCTGCCTGGCCGCACTGCCGACCGAGACCTTCAAAGCTATTCCCGCTGCCATCGGCCATGCATAGGGAGGATACGCCCTCGATTTTCATATCGCGCAGCAGATCGTAAAGCGAATCCGCCCGCACGTTCAGGACGATGAGACCTTGCTCGCCGGAGTAGTAGGGTACTTTTTTGACTAAAGAAATGACCCGCTTGGACTGATCGTCATCGCTGAACAGTGAAAAAATGCGCAAATCGCTCCACATGAACGGTGTTCGGGCCTGCATCGCTTCTGCAATGAATGCCTTATCCCCGAAGGTTGCTAAATCAGAGGAGAAGTGCTGCATCACGATTTTGGCATCGGATTCCCGGTACAGATAGACGGACTCGACCATCGGCACGGTGGCTAGAAAATCCTGCAGTTCCTCCGTCAGCTCGTAATAGCTGTATACAGGCTGATCGCCGGGCGCATCAAAATATGCGGTGACCTTGTTGTTCAGCAGCAGGTTCTTGGAGGCGACAGTGTCGATATTTTTGAGCGTCGAATCCACAATTTGCATCACTTGGCCGGCAAACACCTCGTTGGCCTTGATCGTCTGGTTGCGAATCAGATCGCTAAGCGTCATAAAAAACAGCAGCATCAGGCAGAAAATGACCGCAAAAAAAATGGGAATGTAGGACATGATCAAGCGGTACAGCCATTTTTTGGGCATGGTCATCTCTCCTGTGCGTCAAGTAATCAGTAAGTACCTCTTATTCTAATCGATTCCGCCCTGTCTGGACATCTACAACTTTCTCGTTAATCGCTTACAGATCAGGGTAGCCCGCTAAAACGGTGCGCATATGGCTCGCGAGATTGTGCGCCATGCGCATATGACCATACTCGCCGGGGTGAACGAGATCGACCGATAAGCCCGAAAAATCGTCCAGCACCTGCTCGCCCTCGATCAGATGCAGATGCGGGTGGTTCCGCCTGCTGACATGCTCGCGCAGGATCTCGTTAAATTGACGATCCTTGTCCGTGATGTCCGACTCATAGTAGGTCGCAAAGTTCGGGTAGATCGTGATGAGGAAGATCGGCTTTGCCGGGTGTTTGCGTACAAGTTGGTCGAGCAGGTAACCTGTCGCTTCACGGAACTGCTCCAGCGTGAAACGGTCGCGCATGTTCACGCCAAGCTCTAGCAGGGCGACCTGCCAATCGTTTCGGGCGGCGAGAAAATCCGCGACCTCGCGCTCGCACAGGCAGGAGCCGCTGAGCCCGCAGTTATATACGTCCAGCCCCAGATGGCGGGCGGCTTGCTGAATGTACGTCATCGGTTGATTGTACATGCCGTGCGTGATCGACGAGCCGTACGCAAGCCACTTCGTACGCGGCTGCTCATGCGTCTGCGGCGGCCGCAGCGGGCGGCCGAACGTCTGCACGCCGCCCCACTCGACCGTGTAGCGACCGAAGATGACACGCCACACCTCCGGCGCAAAGCCGGAGGCAAGCAGCGGCTCCCGCTGCACCGCTGCGAGCCGCTTCGGCGCCTCGAGCTGCAGCGTGCGGGCGATGCCGGCTTGCAGCCGGTGCTGCGAGTGGAACAAGCCGCCGCAGAACACGAATACATCCCCGTCCGTTTCGGGGATGCGAACCGCGACGCGCAGCGTCTGCGCGTCCGTCACGAAGCGTGCCTCGCAGCCGCTCGCTTCCTCCGCGACCCAGCGGCCGCGATCCGACAGCGCGTGACGCACCGCCGCCGGGAAGCGGTACAGCTTGAGCGCGCCGCCCGTGGCCTCCTCGATTTCTGCAACATGATGGAAATATACGCCATCTCGAATCATGGTAATGCCTCCTTTGAAATAAAATCTGTCACACGCACGCCACCGCCCCTGCGAACGAAACAGGAGCTGCCGCAGCAGCCCCTCCTTCGGTTACAGCTTCACTTCCGCACCCGTGCGGGCCGACTCGTAGATCGCCGACAAAATCTGAATCATATGCACGCCGTCCTGCGGCACGAGAATAGGCTTGTCCCTGCCTTGTACGCAGTCGATAAAATGCTTGATATGCTCAGCATGTCCATGATGATCCTTAGCCAGCTTTGGCGTGATGTCGCACAGCGTGCCCTCAATTTCGGTGAACAGCTTCGTTTCGCCGCCTTTGAAGCTGAAGCCTGCCTTTGTTCCCCGAAGCTCAACGAAATTGACTTCCTCCTCAACATTCGACGCCCAACTGAACTCAATGTGCAGTGTCGCGCCGTTATCAAAGCGGATAAAACCGGACGCAAGATCTTCGACATTGAACGTCCCGTCAGCCGACGCTTCGCCGAATTGGCTGTGCGCCGAATCGGAAATCGACGTCTCCGCGAACTTCGTATACGTCGCCCCGACGACCGCGACCGGTCGCGGATTGCCCATCAGCCACACCGCCACATCGATAAAATGAACCCCCAAGTCGATCAATGGCCCACCGCCCGACAATTCCTTCGTCGTGAACCAGCCGCCCTTGCCCGGAATGCCCCTGCGCCGCACCCAGCCGCAGCGGCCTGTATAGATGTCGCCGGCATGCCCGGCGGCAGCATATTTCTTCAGAAATTGAATCGCCGGGCGAAAGCGATTGTTCCGCATCGTCATCAGCAGCTTGCCGGACTGCTCTGCTGCGTTCGCCATGCGGCTCGCCTCTTCCGGCGAGATTGCGTCCGGCTTCTCGCAGAAGACGTGGATCCCCGCTTCCAGTGCGGCCACGGCAATGTCGCTGTGATATTTATTGGACGTGCAAATGTCAATAAAATCCAGGTCAGGATGTTTCGCGAGCATCTCCTTATAATCCGTGTATAAATGCGGAATGCCCCACTGCGCGCCTTGAGTCCGCAATCGTTCCTCATTCACATCGCAAGCTGCAACAATCTCAATTTCCGGATGCTCAGCCAACACAGGCGCATGCGCCACACGAAAAATATTGCCGGTTCCGGCAATGCCAATTCTCAGTTTTTTACTCATCTTCATCGCTCCCATTCTGCAGGTAGTTACCGACAGCCAGTCCACCAGCCTGCCGGTTCAACGACCCCACCATACAAGGGTGAGCAGGGCGGGGGCAATATCCATTATTCTCGTATACGGATGTCAACGCGCATCTCATTCATGATAACCAGCTTCGCCTTGCTTGCATGGACGTGAGCGTTTACCGATGGCTTAGAGCCGCTTCAAGGCAAAAAAGGCCCGACACCGCAACCGGTGTCGAGCCTCCTCAACCTTCGCCGCCCTGTGACGGGCGAAAGAACCCCTAAAAAATCCGCTGCGCCCAGCCCTTCAGCTTGGCCAGCGCTTCTACATAATAATAGTCGCCATAGATCAGGCCGACGTCGACGTTTTGCCCGGCCGGCTTGTGGCCCGTGCCTTCGCGTAAAATCGACTCACGCGCGCCCTCGAAATCCGCGTAGCCCTGCGTCAGCGCATCCAGGATGCGGGTCGCTTGACCGCGGTACAGCTCCGCCTCGTCGGCCGGCACGGCCGCCGCCAGCTCCAGCAGCCCGGACGCGGCGCACGAGCCCGCGGATGTGTCCTTCAGCGTGTCGCCGTCCGCTGTGCGGAAATCCCACACCGGCACCGGATCGACCGTCGTGTTCGCCATAAAGTAATGCGCGACGCGCTTCGCGCCTTCGAGATACCGCGCCTCGCCGGTGTAGCGGTACACAGCGGCAAGGCCGTGCAGCGCCCATGCCTGTCCGCGGCTCCAGGACGACGTCGGCGAAAAGCCCTGGCCCCCGAGCGACTCGATGAACTCGCCGGTCGCCGGGTCAAACGACACGATGTGCCGCACCGAGCCGTCCGGCCGCACGAAATGCGCCAGCACCGTATCCGCGTGCGACATCGCGACTTGCTTGAAGCGCGGATCGGCAATCTCTTCGGCCGCCCAGAACAGCAGCGGGATGTTCATCGTGCAGTCGACGATCGCCCAGCCGGTTTTGTCCTGATTCCAGGCGCGGATGAACTGTCCCGCCTGATTGAACCGGCCCGCGAGGAAGTTCGCGGCGAACAAGCCGCGTCGGCGTCCGTCGGGATCGCCGGTCATTTTATACTTAGCCACGGCCGTCGGCAGAAATTGAAAGCCCACATCGTGGTGAAAATTGTTGTCGCGGAGGAAGCAAGCTTCGATCTTCGCGTCCCACTCCCAAGCGGCTTGCTTGTATTTCTCTTCTTTCGTCACATCGTACATAATCCACAGCAGCCCTGGCCAGAAACCGGACGTCCACCAATCGAGACGCATGTCGTCGTAGACGCCGCCTTTTTCCACGTGGGGGGATTTATCTCCGATTTGCGCGATCATGCTGTCCACTTTCGCTTGCAGGGTCGGCCATAACGCATTTACATTCATGTTCGTTCTCCCTTTCCCGTCAAAGATTTGTTTATCCTTTTATTTCCACAAAGGCCGTGTCCAATCCTTCCGCATAGACGGAAGCGACAGATTTGCCGCCGCGCGGATCGACGTAAATGCATGCCCGACCGTTCGCCAGCTCGATATTGCGCGAGCCGCGCACCGTGCCTAGGTTGTCCAGCAGCCGGCCGACACCAGCCAGCCCGAAATGCACGCGCACCGCCGAGTCGGCACAAAAGACGCCATGCTTGTCATACGCCTTCGCCTCCAGGCGGACACGTCCGTCTGCCTCCGGCTGCGCCGTCAAACGCAGTTCAGCCGGCGCTTCCCAGGCTTCCGTCTGATAATGGAATGTCGTTTCATGCTGTGCAACAACAACCCCCTGCTCATCCCGTGCCAAGGCAACCAGATGATTCACGCCTGGCTGCAATCTCACGCTCCAGCGCAGCCCAGCGCTCGGATAATCCTGCACGCGGCGCTCCCGTGTACCGGCGCTCACACCGTTCACCACCAGCTCGACCGAAGTGCAGTTCGCGTACACGCGAATGAGCTGCTCATCGCCGGCGCGGCCTGCCCGCACCTCCATGCCACCGCCGTGAATACGCACCATTGGCGTCTTCGACCAGTACGATTGAAAGACGTAGTAGGCTTCTTTTTTCGTGAAATCGCGCTCGACAACGCCCTTCATATTCAGATAAGGAATCGGCGAATCCGGCCGCACCGGCGTGGAAAAATCTTTGAACGACCACTGCGCCGTCCCCGTCAACCAAGGCATGTTCTCCTGCGCACGGAGATACCAGTCGATCATGTCGCAAAAATACGTCTCCGACCAATCCCCCAGCATCGACACACGCGGATCGCCGCCGGTCAGCAAGTAGTCGCCGTCGCGCTCGTCCGCGCCTTGCCCCTGCTGAATTTCCTCGAAGCCGGTGTACGGCTTGCTCACATGTCGCCCGGCCACATTGTCCGCGCCCCACTCCACATGCAGAAAGCGCTCTGTGCCTTCAAAGCCGACCCGCGTATACGCCTCGTATTCCGGATACACCCCGCGGTACCAGCCAGCCCAAATGGAAGGCGAGTATACGTCGATAATGTCTTTGCAAAACTCGCAGCGGCGAATCGCCGTCAGACGCGTGTCATCCAATTTATGCGACAGCTCGTGCAGCTCCCGCATGAAGTCGCGAATCTCATTTTCATCCCAATGGCTGAAATCCGCTTCCCAATCATTCTCATTGCCCATGCCCCATAAAATGATAGAAGGATGATTCCGATGCTGCTCGATCATCGCGGTCAGCATATCCTTACACTGCTGACGATACCCCTCGCCGCCCAAACCGCCGCGGCACCATGGGATTTCTTCCCATACGAGCAGCCCAAGCTCGTCGCACTGCTCCAGCGCAATCCGCGACTGCTGATAGTGACCGAGGCGAATAAAATTCGCGCCCATGTCCTTGATCAGCTGCATTTCTTCCTTGATCATCGCTTCCGTCATGGCAGCGCCGACGCCCGCATGATCCTCATGACGATGCGTGCCGCGCAGCAGCAGGCGCTCGCCGTTCAGATAGAACGGCCCTTTTTGCTCAAACTCAAACCATCTGAACCCGAACCGCTCTGTCCGCACCGTCTCGCTTTCGCCGTCGCCAAGCGTCAGCTCGCATGTATACAAGTTCGGTGTATCCGGGCTCCAGAGCTGCGGCTGCGCCACTTGAAACTCCGCCACCACTTGACTTCCATCCCAGGCCGCCCGCTCTAACTCAGTTGCATAGACCTGCCGCCCAGCACCGTCGCGCACCTGCAACCGCATGCGCACCTGTTTGTCATCCGCTACGCTAGGCCGATACAGCTTCACATGCACCGCAGCTTCCGCCCGCTCCGCCGTCGCCGTCGACACCACATGCAGCGTCTCGACCGACACCTTTGGCACGTACACCAGATTCACATAGCGGTACAGGCCTCCGTATAAATTAAAATCACTCACATCCGACGGAATCGTCTCCAGGTTCCGCGTGTTGTCGCATTTTAACGCAACCGGAATTTTGCCATTATAATAAGAAGGAAAATTCCCCTGCTGCACGCGGTCGGTAATATCGATCGTAAACTCATCATACCCGCCAACGTGGCTGCCGATGAGATCCTCATAGACATACACATCCGTCCGCTGACCCGCGCCCTCAAAATGCAGCAGCGTTCTTCCTCCCGGATACGGATTTTCGATCTCGAGCAGCGTTCGGTACCAGCCCTGCCCTTGATAATAAGGCGCATCCGGGTCCATCGCGTCGAGGCCATTGAAGCAGTGCGGAAGCTCCACCTCCGACCAGGCCAAGTTGTAATGATTGTTTAATTTATCTTTACGCCATGCCTCCCAAGGGCCGCCCAAGGAGCTTTGTACATATTCCCAATTACGTGTAAGCCGTGATGTAATCATCGCGATCCTCCTAGCCATTTGCGGTTATCCCTATTATTATAAATAGAGTACCGCAGCGTCACTAGGCAAAAACGAAGATCGAGTTGTCATTTTCTAAGATTTTTCGCGTTTATGGTAAAATAAAGGGAATACCTGCGCCGAAACCCGCCGTCAAGGAGTTTTTATATGATACGTACACTCGCTGTCTCATCCGACAATCAATTACTGCACGACGTTCCCCTAGCGGAGTTGGATGGTCCGCAGATCCAGTGGTACTGGGTCGATTTTGACAGTCCCTCGGACGAAGAGGCGCTGCTCCTGCGGGATCATTTTCATTTTCATCCGCTGGCGATTGAGGATTGCTTTCATTTATTGCAGCGACCGAAAATGGATCATTACGGGGACATGCATTTTTTTGTCATGCACGCGATTGATCCCAGGACACTGGAAGCCGAAGAGGTCGACGTCTTTCTCAGCAACCGTTTCATCGTAACGTTCCATAAGATCAGTTCTCGGGAAATCGAAGATGCCTGGAGCCGCATTTCCCAGCAGGAGGCGCTGCGGAAGGAAGGGCCGATCTATGCCCTGTATCTGATTTTGGACAACCACGTCGATCAATATTTCCCATGCGTCTATCAGCTGGAAGACCAGCTTGATGAGATTGAAAGTATTATGGAAGCCGAATCCGTCGACACTCTCATGCGCGATATGTTCGAAATCCGTTCCAAGCTGCTCAAGCTTCGCCGCACCATCGTCCCGATGCGCGACTTGCTGTACAGGGTCATCTCGACCGATCGCATCGAGCAGCTTAAAGAGCATTTGCTCTTTTTTACCGATATTCACGACCACCTGCTGAAGCTCTCCGAGATGATCGATTCCAACCGCGAGATCACGGCGGACATTCGGGACAGCTATATTTCCCTCAACGCCAACCGGATGAACACCATTATGAAAACATTGACGGTCATCACGACGATTTTCATGCCGCTGACATTTATCGCCGGGCTGTACGGGATGAACTTTGTGAATATGCCGGAGCTGGGTTGGCATTGGGGCTATTACACCGTGCTGTTGATCATGCTTGGCATCGGGATCTGGATGTTCGCCTGGTTTTGGCGGAAGGGCTGGTTTAGGTAACCAATGACATTGTATGAAAAAAGAGAGACTCTCCCTGCCCCGTCTTACGCCATTGACGACTATACGAACGAGTTTCTAATCGAATATCCCGTTCATTGTGAATATCGGATCCAGCCTTTGCAGCAGCCTACGCTCCACGCGCATAACGGCTACGAGATCTATCTCGTGTTGGAAGGCTCCGGCTCGTATGTCGTCGGGGATCGGCTGCTGCCGCTTCATGCGGGCTCGCTGACCATCATCCATCCGAACGTGCTGCACCGCCCGTATCACGGGAACAGCCCTGAGTTTCACCGGTATGTCTTGGCGCTGGACGAGTCCTACCTGGAGCGGATGGAAAGCCTCTGCTCGGCATCAAGCCTGTCCATTTCGCGCCTGCTGACTGCAGAGCATCCCGATGCCAGCCATTACTTCCTCACGCCGCAGCAACTGCTGGCGATACAGGGCATTTTGGCCGAGCTGACGGAGAATTTGGCGGCTCGCAGCCCGCTCTACGAACTGGCAGTCGTGAAGAACGTCAGCGCGCTCATGCTGGAGCTGCTGCGCTTGCAAACGGAAGCCGCCGCACACGACGTGCAGCGCGACGCACCGCAGCTGATCGGCGATGTGCTCGCCTATCTCATCGGGCATTACCAGGAGAACATCCAAACCCGCGAGCTCGTCCAGCGCTTCCCGGTATCCCGCTCACAGCTGTTCACACTGTTCAAAGAAACGACCGGCATGACGATCGGCCAGTTTCTGACGGAGTACCGCCTCAGCCAAGCCAAGCGGCTGCTGATCGCAAGCACGCTGACTGTGACTGAAGTTGCGGCAGCCACCGGGTACGGCGATATTTCGCACTTTTTTCACGTGTTCAAAAAAGAAATCGGCCTCACGCCGAAGCAGTACCGCGATGCGGCGCATCGCCGGGCCGGCTTGCGGCGGGATGCGGAGTAGCGGGTGAGGCGCGCGTGTTTCGTCAAGGCTCCGGGTTGGTCGAGACGGCGAGCGATGGAGGGCAAGGGGAGTAGGGGTGAGGGCTGCATCTAGTGGAAAATTGTGGGTGATGGCGGCACTAAGATGAGGCTTGAGATATCTGTGAAGTCATTCTTCGCCCAGCACGATCTTCCGACTTTGTACAAGCTGCAAATAAGTCCTACGCAATCCGATCCGCACGGCGACATACCTGACATGGCCATCGCCATCCTAAGCAAAGTGGCCAAAAGCCTGCAAAAAGGCAGGAATCCGCTCACCTTTGTTTAGGAACAAGGCAAAAGCCTGCGAAAAAGCAGTTTTTTCTTCACTTTTGGCTGAAATCGGGCCCCTTGTGAGAAAATACCTGCGCATTCGCAGGCTTTTCTTAATTTCTAAAGAATAGCTGAGAAATGCCTGCCATTCTGCAGCTTTCTTCCGGCTTCGCAGCATTTAAGTCAAGTCTGCCGCTCTTGCTTACTTACTACTCTTATTACTCTACCTACTTTACCTACTCTTACCTACTCTTACTTACTCTGCCTACCTCTACCTTCTTTACCTATCCTACCTTCTCTGCCTGCCCTTATTACTCTGCCTACTCCTGCCCCACCAGCTCCCCCTTCCAAGACTTCCCTCCCACCCCCTTCCGCAAACAGCAAAAGCCTCCAACCTGCCTAAGCAGATTGAAGACTTTCTCATAGCCTACCCCATGTTCCGCAGATGAGCCGCTGGCAGCCGCACCTGATTCTCCCGGTATAGCTCACCGGTCTTGCGCGGTGCCTGCGGCACCGTAATGGACGCCCCACCGTCCTCCGTCTGGATCGACGCTGTCACCCACGTTCCGCTGGTCTGAATGTCGACTGCCGGCAGCGGACGATCCTCGCCGAGCGACAAGGCAAATACCCAGACCGCTTTCTTCAGCGCGTGGAAATCGAAATCCCGCTCCTCGCCCGTTGCGATGACGTAATCGAGGCTGAGCCCATGCTCGCTTTGCCCATGCTCGAGCTGGAGCGCGCCGTAATCCGAGCTGTCCAGCACTGCTTCCACCTGAAGCGCCGTCTCCCCGATCAGAGTCACAAAGCGATTGTCCGTCTGGACCGCCCGCAGCTCCAGCCCCGCTGCATCTCCGCCAAGCTGCAGCCGGATGCGCAAATCTTGAGCCCTGAACCTGCCGTTAATAATGTCCAGATCCTGGTGCCATCCGCCGTTATCCGTCGCAAGGTTAAAGCTGAACAGCACCTGCTTGCGCGACTGCACGCCGGTGAAAATAGCCGAGCAGAAGTCCTTGCCGTCCTTCAGAAATTGCAGCTGGATCGATACGCTTTTCCCGGCGCCGGCATCCACATACGCCAGCAAATTACGGCGCTGATTCCACATGCTTCCCGACGTGTAGCTGCCGAGCGTCAGCCGCTCACTTTGGTACGTCGTCGCGAAGTTTTGATAGCCCGCTTCCTCTGCCATCAGCGTCGGCTCGGAATTATATCGCTCTTCCGTCGAACGGAACAGAACGTGGTACTTTTCAGGGCAACGAATATAGGCCGAATCCGATTTCAGCGCATTTCCCAGGAAATCTTTTTCATTCGGCCGCAGCTGCGTGCTGTATGATCGGCTGTGCGGGCCGCCCCATGCGCCCGTCGCGGGATGGTAATGCTTCGCAATCATATGCCACGCCAAATCCAGCAATTGCTCTGCATCAGCGACGGCGCCGGGCGTGCTCGACTCCGAATAAATACTGTGCAGCTCTTCGATCGCAATCGGTGTGTAGCAAGGGCTATTATATTCCGTGAACGTGCCGATCGCCATCGTGTAATCACGGAACGTCCTAAGCCGCTGCTCCCCATAGGCAAGCAGTTCTTCATTCTCGAGCAGCTCGCCCCCAAGCAGCGTAACGAGCGCCCCCATAATTGCAATGTTCGTGTAGTGCGGGCCGACATTGCGAATCATAATGGCCCGACAAGCGTGGTACACAGCGTCGCGAAGCTTGCCGACGAGCGATGGCGGGAGCAGATCCCCATAATTTTTGACAATCAGCACCAGCTTCTTGCCGTGAAAATCCGCCATGTTCCAATCCGGCCGATCCATCTCATCCAACGATTCCTCATAGAAGTAAGGCCATATACCGTAGGTCGAACGCGAAGGATTCTGATCCTGCTGCGACACGATAACATCTAGGATGTCCGCCGCCTTCCGGGCATAGCTCTCGCCACCGTACTGCAAAAGCTCGTAAGCGAAACTAGTTGATGGATACAACCCATAAACAAACGGATGCTTATCCGGCTTAAGCGCCGTATGATACGTCGCCGTTAGCGGAGTGCGAACGAGCTTGACGTCACCGTCGTAGTTTTTGTCCGTTGCTTGAATCGAGGCCAAAAGTTCTGCATTACGCATGAGATATTTGCTCCTTTTGCAGGTTTTTCGCGAGCAGCATCAGCACCAGGCCTTGCCCGTACAAAGTCGGATACGTTGGAATATTATCCTGATACGCCTGAATCGACGGCATCACCGGTGTTCCGCCGGATACGCCCGTTACGATGCCGTCTTCCGCAATGTAAGGCACAATAGCTTGAAACGCACGCTCCGCACGAATCGCATAGACCTCTTCATCCTCCAGCAGCTGCGTGTCCACCGCTTTCAAAAGGCCGAAGGTAATGCCCGCACTGCCCGATATTTCTCTGTAAAAATCAGACTGGTCCATCACCGTACTCCACAGCCCATCTTGTTGCTGGTAAGCGAGCAGCCCGTTCATCAAGCGGCCGTACCGCTCCTTCAGTTCCTCCGGAATGTCGATAAGCCCGCCAATTTCCTCCACGATCATCGGCACCCCTGCCGCAATCCAGGCATTCGCACGTGTCCAGCGCGCAGCCGACATATGGTCGCCGGATTCACAGTTCCAACCGTGAAACAGCACATCCGTCTGCGGATCTTGCAGCAAGCGAAGGTGAATCAACACCTGCTTCAGCACTTCCTCCGCATAGGCCCTGCTGCCGATAAGCGAAGCGGTTCGCGCCAGGAACAGCACCGCCATGAAAATGGTATCCGCCCACACCTGCTCGGAGAATTCCGCATTTTCCGTCACTGTATGTTCAAATGCTTCCTCGCGGGTACGCGGGGTCTCGTGAAGCAGCCATTCCGCGATACGGACCGCCTCATCTTTATAGTGTGCATCGCCTGTCAGCCTGTACAATGCAGGGAAGGTCGCATAAGGTGCAATCGAGTTGATGACCAATTTATGTTTCGCTTTCGCCTCATTTTGCTTCACCCACGCCTGCAAATACACAATCACTTGCTCATCGCGCGTCGCCTTATAGTATTCCAACAGCGCAATCACGCCAACACCCGGGACCCAATCCCAGTGATGAATGTCCATTCCCCAATTTCCTGTATGGTCTTGTATCATTTGCCGCCATACTTTTTCCGCACTAGCCCCAACCATCGATGCTCACAGCCCTTCTTATTTTGTCGCTTCTTCTCTAAAGGTAGCATCTTCAAGGCAATTTAGGCTTGGGGAACTGTCCCGAAAATATGGGGAATCGTCCAGACTTTCTGCTCGAGCCACCTGTAAAACTTTCCCATCCACATTGCAACTGCTATACTGGAAAAGAAATCATAGACAAGAGGTGGATGCCTGGATGTATTGGTCCGAACTACAACGCGTGCCCCATGAGTATAGTGAGAAGCTGCATCAAATCGACGAAAACCTGATTCGTCTGCTGAGTGAACGCCAGTCCCTTGCACAGGGAAAACGCTGCATGCCGGAACAGGACGTGGTCCAAGCTTGGGCGGCACAGTACGGCATCGACGTCCCGCAAATCAATTGGCTGCTGAGTAGTCTGAATCATTCGCAGCACTCATTCATGCCAAGCGAGCCCGGAGAATTGCTTCAGGTGCTGCCCATTATGAAAAAGACCGTGCTGGCCGGCTACGAATACGCCATTACGCATAGTATGCAGCATGAGAACGGCAGCATGGTGCATCTCGAAATCAAGCAATTGGCGACGGAGGAAGCCGTCGCTCACTTTCGCCCTCAACTCCAGCTCGATATCATTAGCGAAACGCCCTACGCCGTTTTCAGGCACGGAGCAAGCGGGGGCGGCGGGCGGTCCAAGCTGCAATTTCTCGTCACACCGCGGCTGCCGGAGCCGATTGCGCATGTGCATTTTGCACTGATCCCGTTTGCTGCACCGATGGAACTGCCGCCGAAAGAGATTATCCTCGATCAGGAAGTGCGATTTGATTAAAAAGAAAACCTCTATCTCCTTCGATCGGTTCGACCCAGCGAGGAGGCGGAGGTTTTTATTTCGTTCTGGGAGATCGGCGGCCCTGTTTATCGATCGTTATGGATTACGAATTTCCGCGCTCCACGGCATCTCCGGTTCACTCAATCCGCCTGAGTTGGCAGATGGCTTCTGCTTCACCAGGCCGACACGATTGGCATAGTCGTCCAGCATCTCAAACACCGTAAAACGATGAAGCTGCGCGTCAAACGAAGGCTCGTTTCTCTCATCCGCCCGGATTGGCCGGAGCGTGACGAGAGCGCTGCCACCCCCATCGTCATACTGGTTGACGGGGACATCGAACGTCACATTCTCATTGTAGCCGTCCGCCACCGTGATCAGCGTCACCATCCCCATGCTTTTCTTTGCAAAACGAAGGTCTCTGGGAACAGCAAAGTCAGCTTGCCATTCGCCTTGCTGATCCGTTAAGCCCTGTGCGAGAATCGCCCCCTCCGCATCGATCGCAATCACCCGGGCGCCTGCAATCGACGCCCTGGCCTCGTCGCTGTAAGGCTTTTCCGGCGTGCCGTAGCCCTCTTTCACATACCCGACCTTCACTTGCAGCGCAGCCGTTACCTGATCGCCGGTTGGCGTCGCTTCGACGGCCTGCTCGGAGCCGGCAAACAGGATCAGCAGCAGAACGCTCATCATTTTCAATAAAGGCTGCATGTTCCGTAACGTCCTCCCCTAGAAAAATTCATCCATCAGCTGATAAAAGCTGACTTTCGCTTCATCCCGTTTGTCCAACCCGTACGCCTCCACAAACGTCTGCACGTGCGCATCGCCGAAGTTATAGCGGATGCTGCGGATCGCCAAAGCCAAGTCCTGATACCGGTCGGCGATGCCGGCACGCCCCACGTCAATGAAGCCGCTGTACGCTCCTTCGTTCAGCATAATAATATTCGGCATGCAATAGTCGCCGTGGGTGAACACCAGCTCTTCCTCCGCCGGCACGCTGCCGAGCAGCTGCTCCAGAACCTCCTCGGCACGCAGCCCGAGCCGGCTCTCATCAAAATCCTCCTCATCGACGAGGCCTTGCCGAACGCGTAACGTCGCCTCTTCCATTTTTACAGCCAACCGCTGATCGAAAGGGCAATCGTCAATTGGCACCTGATGAATCTGCTTCAACCCGCGAGCAAGCGTCCGCATCAACTCCGGCAGTTGATCCTTCCACACGTCATCCGACGCATTAACACCTGGAAGCTCAGTCACCAATAGAAATTCATGCGCCTCATCCGTGCCATAATAGACAACCTCCGGCACCGGCAGGCGTCCCTTCAGCCAGAGCAGCCTTTCCTTTTCAGTCGCCAGACTTTCTGCCGCTTGCAACGACTGGATTTTCAAAAAATACCGGCCCGCCGCCCCGCAAACCTGATACGTCTGCGAAGCCGATTGGCCGATCGTCTCTCTGCGCCATGCACACCCCGCAAGCAGCGACTCCAAAGGAGCCGGCAGCGGGATAACAAGACCGCCGTGTCCATTCTGTGACATCCTAGACCCTCCGTTCTTTTTACAACCCATTCAGTAAATTATCCCCATTTAATTGTACATACTACAGACGAACTATGACAGCAAGGAGTTGAACGCATGGACAAAAAGCTGGAAGAAGCACTCGTTCAGCACATTGGGCAACAAGCCCTCCCCCTGGACGGCCCGGATGACCTGGACGTCCTCGTACAAGCGATCGGAGATCGCAAATACGTCCTGCTCGGCGAAGCGTCGCACGGGACGTCGGAGTTTTACCAATTGCGCACGGCGCTGACCCGCAAGCTGATCGAGCAAAAAGGCTTTTCGCTGATCGCGGTGGAAGGCGACTGGCCTTCGTGCTTCGAGGTCAACCGCTATGTCAAGCGGCTTCCCCAAGCCAAACCGACCGTTCGCGACGTCTTGGCCGGTTTTGATCGGTGGCCCTCCTGGATGTGGGCGAATGAAGAAGTCGAGGAACTCGTCCACTGGCTCCGGGAGCATAATGAGGGAAAAAGCGGTGCGGAGCAAGTCGGCTTTTATGGACTCGACCTGTACAGCCTATGGGAGTCGCTGGAAGCGATCGAGCGCTACTTGCGCGAAGAGGGAACCCCGGAGCAGCTTGAGCTGGCGCGGCAAGCTTTTGCCTGCTTTGACGCCTACGACCGGGAGGGGCAAAATTACGGCGTTTCCGCAGCTTTCTACGGCGAAAGCTGTCAAGAGAACGTGGTGAAGCTGCTGAAGGCGCTTCACGAAGCGCGAGCGCGGGACGCCGCCGCCAGCGAAGAGGCGTTGAGCGCGGAGCTGAACGCGCTCGCGGCCGTCGGTGCGGAGGACTACTACCGCACCATGGTCCGGCACGACGCGGAGTCGTGGAACATCCGCGACCGCCACATGGTCGAGGTGCTGCGGCGCCTCGCCGACCATCACGGCCCAGACGCGAAGATCATCGTCTGGGAACACAACACGCACATCGGCGATGCGCGTGCAACGGATATGGCGGCCGACGGCATGGTCAACGTCGGCCAGCTCGTGCGCGAAGCGCACGGCGAGGCCGATGTGTTCGCCATCGGCTTCGGCACGTACCGCGGCACCGTCATTGCCGCGAACCGCTGGGGCGCGCCGCTCGCGGCGATGCCCGTGCCCGCTGCCCAGCCGGGCAGCTGGGAGGCGCTCGTGCACCGCGCCGGCGCGCGGGACCAGATCCTCCTGCTGAGCCGGGAGGATGAAATACTCGGGCACGAGGTGCTGGGGCACCGTGCCATCGGGGTCGTGTACCGCCCTAGCTATGAACGGGGGAACTACGTTCCCTCCGTGATGGCGCGGCGGTACGACGCGTTTGTGCATGTGGACGAGAGCCATGCGCTGCGTCCACTGACCATCCAGAGCGCCGCGCCTGAAGCGGAGGCGGCGCCTCAATTCTAAGTTCCTCTAGAGACGTCAGACAACTTCAGTCACATAAGCACTCGGAAGTGTCTTATTTCACCTGAAGTGGCCGATTTTCAGAGAATAAGACATTTATAAGTGCTTATTTTCTTGGAATATGCCTCATCCGAGGCTTTTTCCACACTATAAGCACTCCAAAGTGTCTTATTTCGCGCAAAGCGGTCAGTCTGCGGCAAATAAGACACCTCTAAGTGCTTATTTCCCTGTTCCCGCCAACATCGGACGTCCCGCCCCCACTTTTATCGCGGCTGGTCAATAACGCGTTGTGCACCGCATGAATTCCGACGAAATGGAAAAGGTAACAACAGGACGGAAACATCCGCACATCGGAAAAAGGAGGTTATGTATATGGATACACCCCGTGCAGCCGCGATTGCAGCATCGCCGGTCATGGCCAATGTGACTTGCGACGACGTTCAGGTATATATTCAAAGCGTCGATGAAGAGCAAGGGACATGCCGCATTTTTCCGCTTGATCAACCCGAACAGGAGCAAGTCGTTGCAGCGAGCCAGTTAGTGGAACATTAATCGTCTATCACAGAGAGGAGCCTCCATTCGGAAGCTCCTCTCTTCATTCCGCTTATTGATTCCCCTCCAAAAACGCCCGCAACCGCCCCGGATAATCCGTAATGATACCCGTCACACCATCCATTGTCAGCCGCGCGAAATCCTCTTCACGGTTCACCGTGTACGGGTATGTCGCTAGTCCAGCCGCTGCCGCTCCAGTCACATCCGGCTCAGCTATCGTCTGATAGTACGGATGCAGCGAGTAGACATCAATGTCCGCTTGGCGGGCATACGCCGCATGATCGAACAGATTGGCCGCGTACAGCAAGCCGACCTTCACTTCTGGCTCAGCCAGTTTCAACCGGCGGATGCACTGGTGGTCAAAAGACGAAATCACAACGTCCTCCATCCGGCCGCTCGCGCGCAAATAAGCTAACAGCTCTTGCTCCAGGCGTCCCTCGTACGCATGCTTGACTTCCACATTAATCAGGAAGTTTGGCGGCAGCATTTTAAAGACTTCACGAAGCAGCGGCACCCGCTCCCCACGATAATTGTCCGCGAACCAAGCCCCCGCATCCAGCTGCCGGATATCCTGCCAATTGTGTTCGCAAATCAGCCCCGAGCCGTTCGTTGTCCGGTCCAGCGTGTGATCGTGACAGACGACAATCTCTCCATCCTTCGAGATATGTATATCTAACTCGATGCCCTCCGCGCCTTGCGCTGCAGCAAGTGCAAACGAAGCCAGCGTATTCTCAGGCGCTTCGCCCGCCGCTCCGCGGTGTCCGATAACCAAAGGTTTCCTTTTGTTCACTATCAGCACTCCTTTAGTTGTATTCAGCTACTCTACAAATTATAGAGTCCGTCCCCCGCCTTGCCCAGTGCAAAAAGGGACAACCCGTTTAAAAGTTTCGTAAAAGCCAAAATCGGCTCAACAAAATCATTACATGAATTTAACACAGGTCAAATAAAAGGGCTATATGCTTGTAAACGTCACAAGGTTCATTTTGAAAGATGGAGGTTATCAATGAATACGCTGGACCAAGATTTGCCGCTTGTCCCCGCCGCTGCCATTAGGCGGAACTTGAAAACGAAGTCTGCTCAGCTTTGGAAAGAGACACTGCTTGGCTACTTCTTCTTAGCTCCTTCTTTGGCGCTGTTTATTGTATTTCTCTTTTATCCCCTCCTGCAATCGCTGTATCTCAGCGTGCACGAGACCGATCCGCGCGGCCGAGTGGCCGGCTACGTGGGCTTCGATAACTTTATCGATATTTTTACGTCGGCGAAGTTTTATAAAAGCCTGGAAGTCACCGGGCTGTTTACCCTGCTGACCGTCCCTACCGGCATCGCGCTTGCCCTGCTGCTTGCGGCCCTGACGCACAACCGGCTGCGCGGCATGCGCGTGTTTCAATTCATTTTCTCCTTGCCAGTCGTCCTGTCTGTCAGTACCTCCGCCGTCATCTGGATGATGCTCTATCATCCGAGCGTCGGCATGATCAACTACTTGCTCAGCTTGATCGGTCTGGAGCCTGTCGCCTGGCTGACCGATCCGAAATGGGCGCTGGTCTCGGTGTCCGTCATGACGATCTGGATGAATCTCGGCTTTACGTACATCGTCCTGCTCAGCGGATTGCAGAACATTTCCGACGACATGTACGACAGCGCCAAAATCGACGGCGCCGGCCCTTTCCGCACCTTTGTGCAGATCGTGATGCCGCTTTTATCGCCGACGGTGTTTTTCGTTACGATCGTTTCTATGATCAATGCTTTCCAATCGTTCGGTCAGATTCATATTTTGACGAAAGGCGGCCCCGTCAACGCGACGGATGTGCTCGTGTATTCGATCTATCAGGATGCGTTCATCAATTTCCGCTTCGGAACTGGCAGCGCGCAGGCGCTCGTGCTTTTTACCCTGATCCTGATCCTGACCTTCGTTCAATTCAAAGTATTTGAAAGGAATGTCCATTACCAATGATCACTCGACTGCAAAATGCGCTGGTGTATGTGGTGTTGACAATATTCGCGGCACTCGTTATTTATCCGCTCTTCTATACGTTCTCTGCCTCCTTCATGACACCGGCAGAAGCGTCTGCGTATCCGCCGCACTTTTGGCCAAGCAGCTTCTATCTCGGCAGCTTTCAGTCTGTGTTTAAACTGGTGCCGATTCAGACATTCATGAAGAATAGCCTGCTCGTGTCGGCGATTATCATGGTCGGACAGCTGATTACCTCCAGCATGGCGGCGTACGCTTTTGCCAACATTCGTTTTAAAGGCAAAGCGCTGCTCTTCGCCCTGTTCATGGCGACGATGATGATTCCGTGGGAAGTCACGATGATTCCGAACTACTTGACTATCCGCAAATGGGGCTGGCTCGACAGCCTGCAAGGCTTGACCGTACCGTTTCTGGCCTCGGCATTCGGCACGTTCCTGCTGCGCCAATTTTTCCTGCAGCTGCCCCGCGAGCTGTTCGAAGCGTCGAAAATCGACGGTTGCGGTCATATCCGCTATTTCGTCCGCATCGTCCTGCCGCTTGCGCGCCCGGCTCTGGCCACGCTTGCCGTCTATGCGTTCCTTAATGCTTGGAACATGTACTTATGGCCGCTGCTCACAACGAACAGTGAGAACATGCGGACCGTCCAAATCGGGATTGCGATGCTGCAATTCGAGGAACTCACCGTGTGGAACCTTGTCCTGGCCGGCGTAAGTATCGTGCTGCTGCCTTCGCTTCTGCTTTTAGTTCTAGGCCTCAAACAGCTGGTCCGCGGACTCACCGCAGGCAGTGTCAAAGGCTGATCTGACCGTTGGCGCCTTGTTCCGCGCTTCGTGCCGGAGCAGTTGACCATATAAATTTTATAGAAAACAAGGGAGAGAAACCACGCAATGAAAACGTTGAAAATGAGAAGCTCGGCCATCGCCATGACCGCTCTTGCCCTCTTGCTGACATCCGCATGCGGGAAAGCCGATACAACTGCCACCACGACTTCCGCCTCCACAGCTCCATCTGCCAGCACAGCAGCGGCATCCAACAAGCCGGCCGAGCCTGTGAAAGTGATTTGGTGGCACTCCATGAGCGGTGAGCTCGGCAAAGCGATCGACAAGCTCGTTGCCGACTTCAACGCATCCCATAAAGATGTGCAGGTTGAAGCTGTTTTCCAAGGCACCTATGACGAGAGCTTGAATAAAATGAAAGCTTCCATGGATACGAAAAACGGCCCTTCCCTCATCCAAGTGTATGAGATCGGCAGCCGTTTCATGATCGACTCCAAAGCGATCACCCCGATGCAAACGTTTATCGATGCGGACAAATATGATGTGTCTCAGCTCGAGGAAAATATTCTGAACTACTACAGAGTCGATAACAAGCTGTACTCCATGCCGTTCAATACCTCCAATCCGATTCTCTACTACAACAAGGATATGTTCAAAGCAGCGGGCCTCGATCCGGAGAAACCGCCAACGACGTATGACGAAGTCGCCAAAGCGGCGCAAGCGCTCAGCAAAGACGGTAAATCCGGCGCATCCTTCGCGATTTACGGCTGGTTCATGGAGCAATTCTTCGCGAATCAAGGCGCGGAATACTTGAACAACGGCAACGGCCGCACGTCCCCTGCGACGGAGTCCCAAGTCAACGCTGACGCTGGTGTGAAAACACTCGAGTGGTGGAAGCAAATGGTCGACAACAAATCCGCAGCCAACCTCGGCCGTAAAACGGATGATACGAAAAAAGCGTTCCTTGCCGGCCAAGTGGGGATGACGCTTGACTCCACCGCTTCCCTGCGCGGCATTGTCAGCGGCGCTGACGGTAAATTCCAAGTCGGCACCGCCTACCTGCCGAAGCCTGAAGGTGCCGGAGACGGCGGCGTGGTTGTCGGCGGAGCGAGCTTGTACATCCTGAATAACAAATCCGAAGCGGAGCAAAAAGGCGCTTGGGAATTTATCAAGTACCTGGCAACGCCGGAAGTGCAAGCGTACTGGTCTGTCAACACGGGCTACTTCCCGATCACGAAAAAAGCGTATGATGAGCAAGTGATGAAAGACAACCTTGTGAAATACCCGCAATTCAAAACAGCGATTGACCAACTGCACGCTACAAAAGCGAACAAAGCGACGCAAGGCGCGGTCATGGGCGTATTCCCTGAAGCCCGCCAAATCGTTGAAGGCGCAATTGAAGAAACGTTGGCCGGCAAAAAAGCGCCGAAAGATGCGCTGGACGCCGCAGCGAAAAGCATTTCCGAGAAATTGGCGACGTACAATAAGACGGTGAAATGAGAAAAGGTGTCTCCAACCATGAGAATGGCTTGGAGACACCTTTTTCAGTTCCGACCTTGAGCGGATAACGGCACTTTCATCCATAATGAAGGTAGCAGGAATCTGAATTACAGAGGCACCCTCTACTTCTTATTCAACTTCTCGTAAATCGCTTTCCCTTCCTTCGCGAACCAGTCCTGCGACGCTTTCAGGACTTCCTGCCTGCCAGCGGCATCGGCTTTCTTGAAGTATTCGTCCACAGCGGTAATCGGCAGCGCGCCATTAATGATTTTCGCCACGTATTCATTCCGCAGGTCAATGAGCGCTCTGCCTTTGGCAAGTTCCGCATCCGTCTGCGGGCGATACTGGTTAATGTTGAAGGCCGTCATCTGCGGGCCTGCCTGTACGTAGCTCTTCATCGCCGGCTCATATCCGCCTAAGATCGCATTCGGGAGCCAAATCTCCGGAGAGTTCCACATTCTGTAATACAGTTTATAAATAATTTGGTCATACGCCGGCTTTTTAGGCGTCAATACGTTATTGACCATCTCATAGTGAACACCTTCTTTGCCGTAGTTCACGAAATTCTGCAACTCTTTATCTTTTAAGTAAGCATTCAATAGATCAACGGCTTCGTTTGCATTTTTAGCGTTTTTCGGAATGATGTAGAAGTTGGATACAGGGGCCGGCATGGCGTACCCCTTCTGTCCGTCTGCGCCTTCCACAGTAGGCAGATAGCTAAGCTTGGCATTCGGGTCGGACTTGTTCAGGCTTGCCAAATAGGTTACAGGATCCCAGTATCCCGTATAGGTCGAAGCGGCCTTGCCTGACGTAATCTTCTCCGTCACCTGCTGCGTTTTATTAAACAAATATTCGTTATCGATCAGGCCTTCTTTGTAAAGCTTATTCAGGTAGGTCAGCATATCCTTGAGATAGACGTCCTGCGCGTCCACTAGCTTGCCGTCCTTCACAATAAAGGGCACAGCCAAATTCGTGATGCCGGACATACCGAATGCCGCTGTTATGACATCCAGGCCGTCTAACGGATTGCCATTATTCCCTGCTGCAGCGACGTATGGAATCGTCCCTTTCCCGCTGGGGTCTTTCTCTTTAATGGTTTTGAGAAAGGTGTACAGCTCATCCAGGTTTTTCGGCGCCTTGAGTCCCAGCTTATCCAGCCAATCCTGACGGGCTAAGAAACCGGAACCGAGATCCACATTTTCATATTTGGAATACGGAGGAACCGGAATCGCCATCTTCTTGCCATCCACGGTAACGGCTGTCCACGCATTATCCGTGACGAGTTGACTGACCTCACTGCCGTATTGCTGGATGAGCGAATCGACCGGAAGCAGCGCCCCTTGTGCACTGAACCTTTTAAAAATCGTCAAGTCGTTCGTATAAATGAGGTCATAGACTTCCCCCGAAGCGAACATCAAGTTATAGGTGTCGAGCTGATTGGCCGCGGGAATGACGTTCCATTCAATATTCGTGTACCCGGTTTTCTCTTTAATCGCATTCAGAAATTGATTGTCATTTGCACTAGCCCCCTGCTCAAAACCTTTGACGCCGGCATTGTCGGGTACCGCGATTCGAATCTTGGCCGCCTTATTCAGCTTAGCCGCTTGCGCCGGTGTCTGTGTCTGTGTCTCTGTTGCGCCTTGCGCCGGCTTCTCCGTTTCTTTGCTGCATCCCGCCAGCATCATGCTAGCTGTAATTGCTACGATTAAGCCTGAGGTCATCCCAACTTTTAATCTCTTCTGCATCTTTTTCCCCTCCATATATCGAGCTATTGCTTAACAGCACCTAGCGTCAAGCCGGTAACAAAGTACTTTTGTAAAAATGGATACACAAGCAAAATTGGAATCGCAGATACGAAAATGGCCGCAGCGCGGAACGTCTCAGAGGCAATGTTGGCTAGCTGCTCGGGATTTTCTAAGTTATTTTTGTTGGCAGCGGCAACGACGTTTTGTAAAAATAAGGGCAGCACCTGGACATCCTTTTTCGTTAAATACATCAAAGGCTCCATATAGTTATTCCAGATGCTCACAGCGCTGAAAATCGCAATCGTCGCCAAGAGCGGCTTGGAGATCGGCAGCATGATGCGAAAGAGAACAGTGAGGTTCCCGGCGCCATCGATTCTGGCGGATTCCTCTAAACTGCGGGGCAACGACTCAAAATAATTGCGCACCAGAATGAGATTGAATGCGCTTACCATTCCGGGTATAACGAGCACCCCCAGATGGTTGATTAGCCCGGTTTCTTTAATGACCAGATAGGTCGGAATCATGCCGCCGTTAAATAACATGGTGAACACATACAGAATATTAATGGTCTTGCGTCCCACTAAATCGCCTTTGGCAATCGCATAGCCGACACAGGCCGTGAAGAAGACCTGAACAGCGGTGCCGCAGGCGGCGACCATTACGCTATTGCGAAAGGCTGTGCGAAAATCTGCCCCGGACAACAGCACTTGATACGCTTTGAGTTGAAAGCCCCTTGGCCAAAGACTCACTTGCCCGCTCACCACGTAGGCCTCCTCACTGACGGACTTTGCCAGCAAGGTCAGGAAAGGCAGCAAACACAGTAAGCCAATGGTTAACAGCACGATGTAATTAAACACAGTGAACACTTTTTCTCCGGTTGACAGCCTATGATAAGACAAGTCCTATTCCTCCTCTCTGCGCCTTTACCAGATGCCTCGGTCTGAGTATTTTCGGCTGACTTTGTTCGCGATGATCATCAGGGTAAACCCAATGGTGGATATGAATAATCCGACCGCTGTTGTATAACTGTAACTGCCGTTTTGGATCCCTTCGCGATATACATAAGTACCGATAATATCTCCAACGCTGTACACCAGCGGATTGTAGAGCAGCAGCACCTGCTCCGTATCACTGCCCAGCAGACTGGAGACGCGGAGAATAATAATGAAGACGATCGTGCTTGAAATCCCCGGGAGCGTGATGTGCCATGTCTGCCGCCATTTCCCTGCGCCATCCACACTGGAAGCCGCATACAGATCAGGATCGATGGACGTCAAAGCCGCTAAGTAGATGATGGCGCTCCATCCCGTTTCCTTCCAGGCGGTTGAAGCCACAAGCACACTTCGGAAGTAACTATCGTCTCCCAGGAATGTAATCGGGGAGAACCCGAAAGCTTTGATGACAGTGTTAATGACCCCCGTGCTAGGCGAGAGAATATCGACGAAAATGCCGGCGATCACCACCCAGGACAGAAAATGCGGAAGGTACGTAAGCGTTTGCGTCAATCGTTTGATGAATCCTTTGCGCACCTCGTTCAGCAGCAGCGCCAATATAATCGGGAGCGGAAACTGAAACAAAAATTTGAACAAATTGATGAGAAGCGTATTGCTCAGAACGTTGAAAAACTTGGGATCGGACAACAATGTTCGAAAATGCGCCAACCCCACCCACTTACTGTCCAGGATGCCGTCAAACACCCGGTAGTTCTTAAATGCGATGATGATCCCCAGCATCGGGACATAACTGTAAATCAGAAGCGCCAATAGCGGAATCGAAATCAGCAGATAAATATCCCAATTTCGCACGATTCTGCTCCAAAGGCGATTTTTCTTCTTCGGGATCACCTCTGCATCCAAAGACCTGGCCGTGTAGGGTGTCGTTATCTGTGCCATGCCATCACCTCAGCTCCTTGTTTGTATAGTCTAATTTTACGAAAGGAGCCTTTCACTCACAACTGGACAGAAATAAGATATCTCTGACAATCATACGGACTCTATGCGGTTCTCCGTCACTTTCAAGCGGGCAACAGCCCGACACCCCATCCCTGGTTTACTGTCAAAATAAAGACCGCAATCCTCGCCATAATACACTTGGATACGTTGGTGAACGTTCTTGACTCCGTAGCCTCTGGTCTCCATCTCAAACAACCGCTGCAGTTTGTCTTCGGCGATACCGACACCGTCGTCAACCACCTCAAACAGCAGATAGCTCTCCTCGCGATAGGCGCGAATCCTAATCGTCCCCGTTTTCCCCGGCTTAGGCCGGATCCCGTGCACAACCGCATTTTCGACGAGTGGCTGTAAAATCATCTTAATAATCGGGAATTCTTCAATGCCTTCCTCGATCTCGGTGATGACCTGTATCGCGCCTCGGTAGCGGACGTTGATGATTTCCATGTACTTGCTGACTTCCAGGACCTCTTCGGACACCCGGATATGCTCTTTGCCTTCGTTCAAGCTAAGTCGCAAGAACTTGGCGAGGGCTTCCGTTACCTCAGCAATCTCCTTGGCCTCAATACGCAGTGCGCTCCAATGAATAATATCTAACGTGTTATATAAAAAATGGGGATTAATTTGAGCGTACAGCAGCTTCATTTCCGTTTCTTGCTTGGAGATTTGCGCTTGATACACCTCTTCAATAAGTGCCTTGATCTGCCTGCTCATCTTATTAAAGGAGCGCTGGAGTCTGGCGTATTCGTCGTTTCCGCGAATATTATTTTCCGTTTCGAAGCTCCCCATCTCGGCGCGCTTGATCAATTGGACGAGCTTTTTCAATCGTTTCGTGATGCTTCCTGAAATAAAGAAGGCCGTTATAATCGCAATAACGGAAACCACCCCCGCCAAAGCGAGCATGAAATTCTGAATCCATCGGCTGTTCATCCCCAAATGCTGCTTGGTCATCAGCAGCGCGATTTGCCAATTCAGCCCGCTTACTTTGCTATAAGCGGCATAGTTAGAGCCGTTCCCGGGGCCGAAGCTGACAATGCCTCCATCGTTCGAGGGCAGGGATTGGATATACAAGTCGGCTAGACTCGTGCTATTCGTTGTCAACTGATGGATGCCTATGCGCGAATCCGGCGTCATCACGACTTTTTCTGCGCCGGCTGGAAGCTGAATATCGTTCAGAATGCTCCAAATGAACTTCGCGTCTAGTTCCACCATGATGTAACCGAGAACCGATTGGAATCGGTTAATGTCTTTAATTTCTTTGATAAAGACCACCTCATCCGGCTGGACAAGGCTTAATTGTCGGCCCTCCCCTCCATAGAACCAGGCTTCCTTCTGCTCTCCGGCCAGAAGCGGCTGTAGACCCGCCTCAAGCTGAAGCTGGTCTACACCGAAAAAATTGGGATTAGCTGCAACAAATGCCGGATTCCCTTTCATATAGTAGCTCACCTTGAGTACATTGTTGATACCCACGTAGTTATTGACGTTTCGATTTAAGAGGTTGAAGAAATCAATGACCTCCGTAGAGGTCAGCTGGCGTTCCGATACCGTTCTCAGTATTTGCTGCACATCGTAATTGCTTTGGGCCAAATTCGCAATGTTATAGGCCGATTCAAGGCCGAAGGCAATATTTTTCTCGGCTTGCTTTAACGTTTCCAGATAAGCCTTACCGGTTTGCTCTACCACAGACTTGTGAATGGTGTTGTAGGAGAAATACACGAGAACAACAACAGGAATAATAATTAAAATCAAATAGGAGATGACCAGTTTGGTTCGCAAATTGATATTGTAATAAAGGGCGCTCAGCTTGCCGATCCATCTGCTCATCGCAATCTCTCCCGATATTCCATGGGATTCACACCCACCATTTTTTTGAAAATTTTCGTAAAATAATATGTGTCCTGATAGCCTACCTGATTCGCCACTTCATAAATTTTAATCGCGGGCTCCTGGAGCAGCTGCTGCGCTTTCTCGAGCCTCACATACGTAATGTAATCGTTAATCGTTTGGCCGGTCTCCTTTTTGAACAACGTTTGGAGATGGCCAGGAGACAAGAATACGTCGGCAGCCAGCTGTTGAATCGTCAGGTTCTGATGAAAAGACTTCTGAATGATCCCTTCTACATCCCGAATAATTCTTCGCGATTTGCTGTGACGCGAATCATTCGAGGCCTTCTCCAGGAGGAGCAGCTTTTCCAACACGAAATCTTCCATTTCTTGAGGGCTTCGCAGGTGTCTGAACTGCTGAATCGACGCTTTCACCTCCTGCACAATCTCCGCTTCAATATGGGGTGAGGCACATTTCACCGCTTTAATCAGCATCTCGCTGCACATCGCCGTCAGAAACAGCATGCTGGCCATATTTAATTGCCGGATTACCACGAAAAGCCCTCTCACCTCAGCGGTCAACACGTCCGTTTGGCCAGTGCTGCACATGCTGGCGATTTTCTCAACATTTTCCACAATAACAGGCAGGCCTGTCGAGGAAATACTATCCGAGTAGTAGTGGCTGATCTCGTCCTTCAACTTCTTCTCCGCTCTTTCCTTGTCCAGCTTAGCCACTACTTTACTGACGACCTGCTTCAATTCTTCCCGGTTAAACGGTTTCAAAATATAATCAATGGCCTCCAATTTCATGGAAGCCTTCACGAATTGAATATCTTGATGCGCGCTGATCATAATGACCATCACGTCACACTGTTCCTGCCTTAGCTGCTCAACCAGCTTCATGCCGTCCATCACGGGCATCACTACATCGGTTATGACAATATCCGGCTTAAGCTCGCGTGCAGCTAGCAGTGCCTCAGCTCCATCTTCCGCCTCTCCAATGATTTCGATCCCCAGACTATCCCAATCGATCAGATCGCGCAGCCCTTCCCTCGAAATGTAATCGTCGTCTACCAGCATCATTGTGTACATCGGCAGAACCCCCTCGGCATCTTGGGTTATACTCCTATTCTAAGAAAAAAATGATTGCGCTTACAACCAGACAGAAAGAAGATAACTCTGACAAAAACACGGGAAAATCTCATGGCTTCGGAATGTCGGCATTCATCGCCATAAACAAGCTGGGCATGACGGCTGATTTTCACATTACTCAACTCCGGCTTGTCCCCGCAAGAAGAACACCAACAATTCCAAACAAATCAAAATGAACAATATACTGAATCAGCGGAACCTCGGAAGTGGCGCGTATCAGATGCGTCAAAAAAGGGGGCATCAGTATGACGTCCCCTTCCCTGACTTGATACGTAATGCCGCCCATGAAAAACTCCGTTTCGCCTTGTTCGATGTACTTTTAGACATGATCATAGTCCAACCTTTGTACAGTAAGTATAGCGCACTCTATACCGTACTCCAATCAAATAATACGCCGCTATATCGGTCTTTGTTCTCTTTCAGTCCCTGGTACGCCTCCTTTGCTTGTCCCGGCTCCAACACATGGCTAATCAGCGGAGCGATCTGCAGCCGGTTCATCTTCATCATCTCGAAGACAATCTTCGAATTCCGCACTAAAGAATGCTTTACAAACTCGTTGGGTTCGGTTGGATAGCGCCACTCGTGCGCGCCTTTGAACGTAATACATCCCCGGTTGTACAGATGACAGTAACTCAGAACATCCGTGACATTCCCTTGATACTCGCCTCGAGGGCTTCCCTGGAAAATGATTTCGCCTAATTTGGCGATATATGCCAGACTTTGTACGGCAACTTGAGGCACACCCGTCGCCTCGATATGCGTAGAGACACCGGCGCCGCCCGTAATTTCGACGAGCTGCTCCTTCGCCGCCGCGCCGCTCTGAAGCCCATAAAGGACACCGCATTGCTTGGCAATGTGAAGCCGCTCCTCCGACAAATCAAGGCCAATCACGGTCGCTCCTTGTGCCCCAGCCAGTTGGGCCGCCATATTGCCGATAAGCCCCAGCCCCGTTACGCTGCCCAGCTCTCCTTTATTTCCGTCTTCCTTAAACTATAGACGGTTTGGCCGGAAGGTGTCTTTGACGTGGAGAATGAGTTTTTATCTAAAAGTATGATATTGGCAGCCAGCCTTGTTCTTCCGCAAAACAAAAAAAAGAGACCCAGCCAACGGGGCCGGGTCTAAAAGTTATATTAAAAAGGGGGTCTTGTTTATTATATTACCCTGGGAACATTATGAAACCATAACAGGAATATTTCATTTATGTTACAAAATTTAAAGCGCTTTTATTCGTGAACAATTCATCAACCTTCTGTGCTTTTTTCTAAAAAGCAGTTGCACTGCCTTATACATTGGCATATACTAAATATATCTTAATTAGAATTATTATAAATAAGGAGGTACCCGATGAGCGTCCAATACGATTACCACCATCTGCATCACGTAAAACAACAGACCAAGTCCAAAAAGACTTTATGGGTGACCCTCATTCTGACTTCCTTCTTTACGCTTGTTGAAATTATCGGCGGGGTAATGTCCAACTCGCTTGCCCTGCTTTCGGATTCCGCGCATATGATTTCTGACGTCATCGCGCTTGGCCTCAGCATGATTGCCCTGCATCTGGCGACGCGCGAGCCCAATGCCCGCTTTACGTTCGGCTTTCTGCGATTTGAAATTATCGCCTCGTTTTTGAACGGCCTGGCGCTGTGTATCATCGCGATCGGCATCTTCATCGAAGGCGTGCAGCGGATCATTCATCCGCAGCCCATCCAGCTTGGCATGATGCTCGGCATTGCCTCGATCGGCTTCGTCGTGAACCTGGTGCTGACGCTTGTGCTCCACCACAGTGTCAAAGAGGAAGACAATCTCAACGTGCAGAGCGCGCTTTGGCACTTCTTCGGGGATCTGCTCAGCTCGGTCGGCGTCATCATTTCTTCGATCATCATCTTTTTCACAGGGCTGCTCTGGTTCGATCCCGTCATCTCCATGGTCATCGGGGGCATTATTTTCATCGGCGGGAGCAAAATCATTCGGGAATCGTTCATGATACTGATGGAATCCGTCCCGGACAAATTCAACCTGGATGAGATCCGCTCTGTCATCGCGCGTGTTGAAGGCGTCGAAGACGTCCACGAGATGCATCTGTGGGCCGTCTCTACCGACCACTACTCACTAAC
Source organism: Paenibacillus oryzisoli (assembly GCF_050467285.1). Classification (GTDB taxonomy): domain Bacteria; phylum Bacillota; class Bacilli; order Paenibacillales; family NBRC-103111; genus Paenibacillus_E; species Paenibacillus_E oryzisoli_A. The sequence continues at coordinate 79,798 of NZ_JBCMUN010000010.1, forward strand.
CGCCCATGTGTTCATCCGCCAAAATATCCAACCCTTCTGCGTCATTCTGGCGATCAATGAAACGCTGAAAGCTCATTTCGGCATCGAGCATGCGACAATTCAAATCGAGCACGCTGAAATCAATCCACACGGCGAATATGGCAAGGACTTCCTCAGAGGGCGCAAGCAACTCTACCACGGCCACTGAGCGACTAAACAGAAAAGCGGCAGCCTCGGATGGCCGGCTCGCCACGCCAAAATCTGCCGCTTGTGTACTAACCGCTGACAAGAAACTTTTGCAACCGATCCTTCTGCATCAGATGGTGACGATAATGCATCTCGACAAGCCGGAACCATTCTCCAGCGTTAAGCTGGCCGAAACGAGGATGCGCTTCAGTGTGTTCCGGTCCGCTTAACGCAATCCGGGGAGCGATGTCCGTCATCCGCTGCAGGACGGCCTGCATGCCTTGGACAAGCTGCTCCTTGCTCTCCGGTTGCAGAGGTGTAAACCCCGGTGAGGGAGGAACATGAATGCGTACGGGCGGGAATCCTCCTTGTTCGAACGCCTCTCTTCCCGCTTCCGTTTTTTCTCCGGCACCTACCGATACCTCCGTTGCCTGGAGACAAAGTTCCGCTTTCCGCAACTGCGAATTCATAGACGTCTGGATCAGATGCAAGTACATTTGGCCCAGCGACCACTCGTCTTCACTCGGTTTACGAAGCAATTGCTCGAAACTCACACCATCCAGTTCCTCGACATATTGCTTCATCAATAGCTCAAAGCTCAGCAAAACCTCCTGCTCCGTCATCGCCCCGCCCCCCTTTTGTCGATTTCCGCACAACCATCGCCATGGGAATCAGCAGCTCATGGCCCACCGTTTGCGCCAAATACTGCTCCAGCAGCGCCTCGTCAGCCTCGTCCAATTCCTCCCCCAACTGCTTGATGAGAAAAGCAGCGACCAGGCTCGTCTGTAAATCGACCGGCATCTCAAACGACGTCAGCGATGGAAAAGCCGCCTTGGCGAACGGCTCATTGTCCATCCCGATCAGCTGCACCTCATCCGGCACGCGGATGCCCCGTTCGTGACATTCCGCCAGCAGTTCCAGCGCAAGCGCATCATTGAAGGTGTAGATCCCGACCGGTCCAGAGGGCGCTGAACCGCCAACCGATAGGGCCGCCTCCAGCACACCCGCCACGCCTAGCTCGCCCGCATCCAACAGCGCGTGAGCGACCTCCGTCCCATGCTCAGCCACGCCGGCGAGAAAGCCCGCGATCCGCTGCTCATTGGCGCCCATGCCATGACGGCGGCCAGCATATACGACCGTGCGGCAGCCACGCGCAAGCAGATAACCGGCAGCTTCCCTGGAAGCTCCGGCAAAATCCAGATTCACAGCCCACTTGACCACATCACCCGGCCAATTCCAGCCATTGAAAATGACAAGCGGCGTCCCTTCACCGGCAAGCTGCATCGTCGACGGAATGCTCATCGCAAGCCCGTGCGAGACGAGGCCGTCCACGCGCCGCTGCAGCAAATGCTCTAGGTGGCGCTGCTCAATCTCAGGATCCATCCCCGCCGCCGAAAAAACAGACAAATGATAGCCATAGCCATGCACCTTTTGCTCCAGCTTCTCGGCAAATCGGCCGTAATAGCCGCCGAAATGCGGCAAAATCAGGCCGAGCTCATGCGACCGGCGGCGGCTCAAATTCGTCGCCATCACGTTGCGGCGATAGCCCAGACGCGCGATAGCCTCTTCGACTCGGCGAACCGTCTCCGGCGACATCGGCACCTTTCGGCGGTTGATCACATTCGATACGGTTGCAATGGAAACACCGGCCTCCGCAGCAACATCGACAATCGTTGGTGGTTTCTCTCTTTTCATGCCATACCTCAATCCCGTTCATTCCTGCTGTTCATCAGCTACATTTCATTGTAGCGGGGACATGACCTCATCGTCAAATGGCAAAAGAAAAAGCCCGGCCCCCTGCCTAACGCAGGAAACCGGACTTTGGTTGTGTATACAGGCTGTGCGCTTTGAATTACACGCCCAACCATTTTTTGAACAAATGCTTCGTCGTATCGGCATTGAGCGCCGCGATCGACGTTGTGAGCGGAATGCCTTTCGGACAGGAGCGCACGCAGTTCTGCGAGTTACCGCAGCCCTCGATGCCGCCGTCGGACATCAATGCATCCAGACGCTCGTCTTTGTGCATTTCACCCGTTGGGTGCGCATTGAACAAGCGAACTTGAGACAGCGCGGACGGTCCGATGAAGGAGTTCTTATCGTTCACGTTCGGACAAGCCTCAAGACATACACCGCAAGTCATACATTTGGACAGCTCGTAAGCCCATTGACGCTTCGACTCCGCCATACGCGGACCAGGACCGAGATCGTACGTACCGTCGATTGGTACCCACGCTTTGACCTTTTTCAAAGCGTTGAACATGCGGCCGCGGTCGATGACCAAGTCGCGCATAACCGGGAACGTGCTCATCGGCGCGATACGCACTGGCTGTTCCAGCTTGTCGATCAGCGCGGAGCAAGCTTGACGCGGTTTGCCGTTAATGACCATGGAACAGGCGCCGCAGACTTCCTCAAGGCAGTTGGATTCCCAACATACCGGCGTCGTTTTGTCGCCTTTCGCATTCTTCGGATTCCGCTGAACTTCCATGAGCCCGGAAATCACGTTCATATTCGGGCGGTAAGGAACCTCGAACTCTTCCGTGTACGGTTTCGAATCAGGACTCTCTTGACGAGTCACAATAAACTTCACGGTTTTTTGTGCAGATTGTGTCTCAGCCATGATCAAGCGCCTCCTTTTTTCTTATCCGTGGAGTAGTCGCGTTTACGCGGCTTAATCAACGAAACGTCGATGTCTTCGTACGAGATTTTCGGCCCTTCAGGCGTCCAATCCGCAATCGTCGTTTTCATGAAGTTGTCGTCATCACGCTCTGGGAAGTCCGGCTTGTAGTGCGCGCCGCGGCTTTCATTACGCAGCAGGGCGCCAAGCGTCATCGCCTCGGCAAGCTCGAACATGTTCCACAGCTGGCGGGTAAACGCCACGCCTTGGTTGTTCCAGCGCGCAGTATCCGTGATGTTAATATTGTTGTAGCGCTCTTTCAGATCTTTGATTGTGTTAATCGTCGCTTCCAAACGATCGTTGTAACGAACAACAGTCATGTTCGTATTCATCAAATCGCCGAGCTCTTTGTGCAGTTGGTACGCATTCTCTGTACCGCTGTTCATTTTGAGCAGGCTCTCGTAACGATCCAGATGACGTTTCTTCTCGCGATCGAAGATGATCGAAGACGTATCTTCTGCATGTTTGGATAAGCCGCGGATATATTCAACCGCTTTAGGCCCGGCCACCATGCCGTCATAAATCGCAGATACGAGAGAGTTCGCGCCGAGACGGTTGGCACCGTGATGCTGGTACTCACACTCGCCCGCTGCGAACAGCCCTGGAACATTCGTCATCATGTTGTAATCGACCCACATACCGCCCATGGAGTAGTGAACCGCCGGGAAAATACGCATCGGAATTTTGCGCGGATCGTCGCCCATGAATTTCTCGTAGATCTCCATAATGCCGCCGAGCTTGATATCCAGCTCTTTCGGGTCTTTATGGGAAAGATCAAGGTAAACCATGTTCTCGCCGTTGATGCCGAGCTTTTGGTCCACGCACACGGAGAAAATCTCGCGCGTCGCGATGTCCCGAGGAACCAGGTTCCCGTAAGCTGGGTATTTTTCTTCGAGGAAGTACCAAGGTTTGCCGTCTTTGTAGGTCCAAATACGACCGCCTTCACCGCGCGCAGACTCGGACATCAAGCGCAGCTTGTCGTCGCCCGGAATTGCCGTCGGGTGAATTTGAATCATTTCGCCGTTCGCGTATTTCACGCCTTGTTGGTACACCGCGCTCGCAGCCGTACCTGTGTTAATAACGGAGTTCGTCGTTTTCCCGAAAATAATGCCAGGACCGCCTGTCGCCAGGATCACCGCGTCCGCAGGGAACGTTTGAATTTCCATGGAGCGCAAATCTTGCGCAGCGATACCGCGGCATACGCCGGCTTCGTCAATCACCGAACCCAGGAACTCCCAGTGTTCGAATTTCGTTACGAGACCCGCTGTTTCCCAGCGACGGACTTGCTCATCGAGCGCGTACAGCAACTGTTGGCCTGTCGTTGCGCCGGCAAATGCCGTACGGTGGTATTTCGTCCCCCCGAAACGACGGAAGTCAAGCAAGCCCTCCGGCGTACGGTTGAACATGACGCCCATCCGGTCCATCAAGTGAATGATGCCGGGAGCTGCGTCACACAACGCTTTAACCGGCGGTTGGTTCGCCAGGAAGTCTCCGCCATAAACTGTATCGTCAAAGTGCTCCCACGTGGAGTCGCCTTCACCTTTTGTATTCACCGCACCGTTAATGCCGCCTTGCGCACAGACAGAGTGGGAACGCTTCACAGGAACCAAGGAGAACAATTGCACATGAACTCCGGCTTCCGCTGCTTTAATCGTCGACATGAGTCCCGCAAGGCCTCCGCCGACAACGATAATTTTCGAATTAGCCACTTCAGTTCACCCTCCCTTATTTCCCCGTAACCGCTTCTGCCGGTAGCTGGAATTGCGCATCCGTAAATGCCGTCAGCGACATAATAAACATGATGGACATGACGACGAACATCAGCATCGTAACATACGTGGAATAACGTTGAGCGCGAGGCCCGATCGTAATCCCCCAGCTGACGAGGAAAGACCAAAGTCCATTGCAGAAGTGGAACGTTGCGGATAAAATACCGACGAGGTAAACCACGAAGAGCACCGGATTCGTTGCAATATCGTGCATCGTCTGACCCAAGTCCTCATGCGCGACATTACCCAGCGCGACTTGCAGTCTTGTCTCGAACAAGTGCCATGCGACGAACAGGAACGTCAAGACGCCTGTCACACGCTGTAAGAAGAACATTTGGTTACGGAAATAACCGAAGTTCGTTACGTTGTTGCGCGCTTGATACGCTACATACAGGCCGTAAACGGCATGATAAAGAAGCGGCAGCCAGATGCCCACGATTTCTAACACGAGCACGAGCGGCAATCCGTTCAGCCAATTGATTTGATCCACAAAGGCCGCAGGGCCCTTCGTAGCTTCATAGTTAGTGAGCAAGTGCTCAATAAGGAAGAAGCCCACCGGAATGACGCCTAACAGCGAGTGGATCTTTCGAAAGTAATACGAATTACTCATAATGTAACCCATTCCCCCCTCAACAAAATTCAAATAAAAACCGTCTTCCGACAAGTTCTGACAATAAGCCACATATCATTGTACTCTCGCCGCAAACGAGCGTCAACCCATAATCATCCACGGCTATTTGCCGATTCAGTAGATGATTATTCCCATTTGTACAAATAAATATAGCTAAATTGTGACATGTACATCGTACCTCTTTCACGCTTATAATGGAAGTGCTGATTTTTTATATCTACTTATAACATGAATGCATAATTAATGAGGTGACCCTCTTGGAACTGTTAGATGTTTTCGCAGTTGTTGTCGAACAAGTAAGCTTGAACAAGGCATCGCAAATCCTCAATCTTTCACAGCCTGCACTCTCCCGTAAAATCATGAAGCTGGAGGAAGAACTCGGCGTAGAGCTCTTTATTCGCAAAGGCAAGCGACTCGAGCTGACGAAAGCCGGCGAGCTGTGCTACGATCATGCGCTGGAGATTCGTCATCTAGAACGCAAGTTTAAGCAGGCGATTCAGCTTTACAAATCTGCGGGCAGCCACACCTCCATTACGATCGGCGCCTCTCTGACGACGCTGCAATCCACAACGCCGGACCTGATCAACGACTATTTGCAGAACTATCCGTTAACAGAAATTAAGCTGCTCACCGGCAAAACGCACGAAGTCGTCACGATGGTTAAAGACAACAAGGTCGACATCGGCATCGTCGCCTCTCTCATCAACGCGACAAGCCTGCACTGCGAGCCGCTTTTTGACGACCACTTGTGTCTCGTACTGCCTTCCGGCCATTCGCTCGTCCAAAAGTCCGGCATCACCATGAGCGACCTCAATGAACTGCCGATGATCCTGTTCTCAAAAGGAACCTGGTACCGCATCTTGATGGATGAAATGTTCAATCGGTTCACCATTTTCCCAAATGTGCAAATGGAAATCGATTCCTTCGAGGCGATCATGCGGCTCGTCTCCACCTGCAAAACAGCGACGCTCCTGCCCAAATCATATCTCCGCGAGGATCTGATCCGCAACAATGATCTGGTTCTCCGACAGCTGACCGAACTTGAGCAGACGAAGCGCACCACCTCCATCATATACTCCGACCAGGCTGCCGACCACCAGGAATCGATGCGTTTCGTGCAGCAGGCGCTGAATTACTTCACCAAGCCGCATTAAGCGGCAAAAGAGCAAGCCGCCCTTAAGGCGCTTGCTCTCATTCACTACCCAATGGTAATTTTCCCTTCCGGATATCGGTACAGCTCCTTATCCCTCTTTGGCTGCAAGGCATAGGCTAGCGTAATCATGCCCAAACGCCCCACAAACATCGTAAGGCAAATCATGAGCTTTCCGACAATGGAAAGATCCGGGGTAATGCCGGTCGTTAATCCGACTGTCCCGAACGCGGACGTCACTTCAAACAGTATTTTCAAAAACGGAGTGTCCTCGGTTGTGGTCAAAATCATCGTTACGGCAATAACTAAAAATAAAGCCAGCATCGCTAACGTAATAGCTTTCAAAATCCGATCCTGTGCGAGCCGGTAGCGAAAAATAACAATGTCCTCTTTTCCCCGGATCATCGTAATAATAGCACTTAACAAGATAGCAAACGTTGTTGTTTTAATCCCGCCTGCGGTCGATCCCGGCGAAGCCCCGATAAACATCAAAACAATCATGACGAACTGCGTCGCCTGCCGGAGCGCACCGATATCAACGGTATTCGGTCCTGCGGTTCTCGTTGCGGCCGATTGGAAAAAGGCAGAAAGCATTTTCCCTCCAAAATTCAGTGACCCCAACGTGCGCGTATTGGTAAATTCAAAAATGAAAATAACCAAGGTACCCGCTACAAGCAGGATCGCGCTCATCGACAGCACGACTTTCGAATGCAGGGACAACTTCCTTTTGTCGCGGTAGTCGATGAGATCGGAAATCACAATGAAGCCGATGCCCCCGAACGTAATGAGCGCAACAGCCACAACGTTGACTACAACATCGTTAACATATCCTGTGAATGAGACAAATGGTGCATCTACGGTTCCAAAGAGATCAAAACCCGCATTGTTGAACATGGAAATTGCATGCCAGATACCAAAATACAGCGCCTTGGGGAAACCTAAATCAAAGCTCCAGCGTACCGTGAAAAAGAGCGCTCCGACCGCCTCAATCGTCAAGGAGTAGAGGATAACCTTACGGATCAAACGGACGATCCCTTCCATACTGCCTTGATTGAACGCTTCCTGAAGCAGCAGCCGTTCTCTTAGCGTAATCTTCTTCCGAATGGCAAAAGCAAAAATGGTCGCCATCGTCATAAACCCAAGACCGCCGATTTGTATCAGAACGGCAATAACGACCTGGCCAAACACCGTGTACGCGCTGCCTGTATCCACCACGACAAGACCAGTTACGCAAGTTGCGGAGACGGATGTAAAAAAAGCATCCAAATAGCCAATCGACTCCCCTGTAGCCGAAGCCAGAGGCAACGATAAGAGGCAAGAACCGATCAGAATGATCAATCCGAAGCCGATCACTAGAATTTGCGGAGGTGTCAACTGCCACATGCTAAATTTATTCTTCATTCACTCACCCCGGCATATACATAATTGCGGATTCCTGATCCGCAACCAGTGGAACCAGTTTCGGAGCAGAAACTCGGCAAGCCATACAAATATAGGTATTATATAATTGTTTAGATCTCTTTACCAGTCCAAGCTTAAAGAAAGGAAGCCGCCATGCCCTCCATTCGTCTCAATCGTTTTCTTCTTACGCTATCCGTAATAGGCCTTCTCTTGTACAGCGCAATCTCTTTTCTATACGGCCGGGAAACCGAGCCTGAGCTGCCGGACACCCCGGCGATTACCAAAGGGCAGGCCGCAGACAGCGCGCTCGCCTTCCTGAAGGATCGTTACCGCGTCCATCAAGCCGATACTTACGTCGTCTATCAATCGAAGAAAGAGCGCAGCGGCTACTTGCAAAAAGAGGGTCTCATCGTCGCCTACCTGAGCGCCTACAATGAACGCTACCCGATCGACTATTACGAGGTCAGCGCCAAAGAGGACTCGACCGGGCGTAACTTCATCGTCGACATCAATTACATGAACAGCGCCGTCATCGGCTGGCGCGAGCTGTCCGGTTCAACCGGCGAAGCCCCGATGAACGCCGGCAAAGCGGACACGCTCGCCAAAGTGGAGATGCGGCAGCAAGGGCTTGACCCTGCTGACTTCACGCCGGTAGAGCGCGCAGGCACCGAGGATCGAGTGGCTGGGCAGACGACGCGCTATTACGAGAAGCAGTCGCAGCCGCTCGGAGAGGCCAAGCTGCAGCTGCAGTTCGATTTTGACGGGACAGAGCTCATTGGTTACATAGCCGGTTTCTCCCTGCCCGTCTCCTACACGGCCTGGCTGGAAAAGCAAGATGCCTCCGCCAGCCGGATGACGTGGATTTCGCTCGGCTTCTCGCTGATCATGACGCTGGCGGCGATCTTCTACGTCATTCGTTACCGCAAGGCGATGCGTTTCTCGCGCGGACTGCTGCTGACAGCGATCTATTTGCTCATCTACATCGGCAACAACTTCAACATGTATCCGGCGTTTCGATCCGTCAGCGGCGACATGGACCCTAACCTCGCGGCCTGGGCGTCCATCATCATCATGAACATCATCACCGTCCTGATGGGCATCTCCCTCTACCTCGCCCTTGTTGCAGGGGAAGGCCTGTGGCGGCTGAAAGAGCAGCCCAAATGGCCATTTTGGAAAGAAGGAGCATTTGGCCGCGATGTCTTCTACGGCATGGGACGCGGCTACTTGCTCGCCCTGTTCATTCTCGGCATCCAACAGGTACTCTTCTATGCCGGAGAGTTGCGCTTCGATGTATGGTCAGTCAACGATCCGACAGATTCCGTACTCAACATGGTGAAACCGCAGCTATTCCCAACAATGGCCTGGGTGGCGGCGATTTCCGAAGAAGCGACCTATCGCCTCCTGGGCGTCGTCTTATTCAAAAAACTTTTCCGCTCAAACTTCATCGCCGTCCTGCTGCCGAGCGTCATTTGGGCGGCGAGCCATACGCAGTATCCGATCTATCCGGTTTATACACGGCTCATTGAAGTCACCATCATCGGCATTATTCTAGGCTACGTCTTCCTGAAATACGGCTTCATCACCGCACTGTTCGCACATGCCTGCATGGACAGCATTCTCATGGGCTTGTCGCTCTTCTCGCTGGGTGGGACGTTCGATTGGATGATCGGACTGTTGTACATCGCGCTGCCCGGACTGGTCGGCTGGGGACTGGCCTGGCTGCATGCAAAAAGGCGTCCCCCCCTCACTCGTGGGGAGCCGCCTCGCCTTGAAGGGCTTTAAGAATATCGCCCGCTAATTTTTCACCGATACCGAGAGGCTTGAAGTCCGCGACTTCGGCCTCTTTCATTTTGCGCACCGAGCCAAAATGCTTCAGCAGCGCCTTGCGCCTCTTCTCGCCAATGCCCGGGATCGCGTCGAGCTGCGACACGACCATCGACTTCGCGCGCGTTTCGCGATGGAACGTAATCGCGAAGCGATGCACCTCATCCTGAATGCGCTGCAGCAAATAAAACTCCTGGCTGTCCCGCTTCAGGGGCACAATCTCCGCCGGATCGCCCATCATGAGCTGAGCGGTCTTATGCTTGTCGTCCTTGACGAGGCCGCAGACGGGAATATATAGGCCAAGCTCATTCTCCAGCACGTCGACCGCAGCGGAGATTTGGCCCTTGCCGCCGTCGACGACGATCAGGTCCGGCATCGTGAGATTTTCCTTGAGCACCCGCTCGTATCGGCGGCGGATGACCTCGCGCATCGTCTCGTAGTCATCGGGACCGACGACGGTTTTCACCTTGAACTTCCGGTACTCCTTCTTGTCCGGACGTCCATTCACGAATACAACCATGGCGGATACCGGGTTCGTCCCTTGAATATTGGAGTTATCGAACGCTTCAATCCGCTGCACTTTGCCAAGACCGAGCCATTCGCCCAAGTTCTCGACCGCCTTCGACGTCCGGCTCTCATCCCGCTCGAGCAGGAGGAATTTCTCATCCAGCGCGTTGCGGGCGTTGTCCTTCGCCATATCGACCATCTGCTTCTTAAGTCCGCGCTGCGGAATATGGACTTTAACCTTCAGCCAGTCTTCGAGCGCTTCGCGGATCTCCCGTTCTTCTGTCGCTTCGCCGCGCGGCACGCTGGTATCTGCGTCGGCCGGCTGCGCAGGCTCGGCGGTCTGAGCGTCTGCCGCCGCCGCGGGCATCTGCGGCAGGAAAATCTCCTTCGGCAGCGCCGGGTTATCGCTGTACACTTGGGTCACATAGGTGATGAAGTCGTTGTACTCATCACCGTAATACGGAAAGAGCGACACGTGCCGCTCGATGAGCTTGCCCTTGCGCATATACTGGATATGTACGGCCATCCAGCCTTTGTCGACCGCGTAGCCAAACACATCGCGGTCCAGCGCGTCCGACGTCGTGATCTTCTGCTTCTCCATCAGCGCGTCGATGCTCAGGATTTGATCGCGCAGCTCCTTCGCGCGCTCAAAATTCAGTTCCTCGGAAGCTGCCAGCATCTTGACTGTCAGATCCTCTTTAATGGCTTCGTGTCCCCCGTTCAGAAAACGGGTGATCTCCTGCACCATCCGCTCGTTCGTCTCGGCGGATACATCCAGCGCGCAAGGCGCCAAACACTGCCCCATATGATAGTATAGGCATACTTTATCGGGCATGGTCTTGCACTTGCGCAGCGGATACAACCGGTCCAGCAGCTTCTTCGTCTGCTGGGCCGCAAACGCATTCGGATAAGGGCCGAAGTACTTGCCCTTATCTTTAAATACCCGCCGCGTGACTTCCAGACGCGGCTGCGCTTCGTGCGTGATTTTGATATACGGAAATGTCTTATCATCCTTCAAGAGCACGTTGTAGCGCGGATGGTGCTGCTTGATCAAGTTGCACTCCAGAATGAGCGCTTCCACGTTCGAGGAGGTGATAATATATTCAAAGTCGCGGATTTCGCTGACTAATTTCTGCGTCTTGGCGCTGTGGCTCCCTGTAAAATAGGAACGCACGCGGTTCTTCAATACCTTTGCTTTACCAACGTAAATAATCGTGCCCTGATGATTTTTCATCAAATAACAGCCGGGCTTATCAGGCAAAAGCGAAAGCTTATGCTTGATCAGTTCCAGACTTCGCTCGCGGCTCTCCGCATCTTCAACAAACTCGACGCTCTCCGACATTCGAGGCGGCGCCTCCTTTCCCCATAGAAAAAAGCTCTTTTTCAGCATAGCAGAAAAAGAGCTTTTTTTCACGAACAATTGTTTCTAATCCGCGTCGATTATTGGTGGCGGGAAACAACGTTTTTCAGCGCGTCTTTGGATTGGAAGCCCACAACTTTGTCCACCGGTTGACCGTCTTTGAACACGATCAGCGTTGGAATACTCATTACGCCGAAGCGAGCAGCGGATTCCGGATTGTCATCCACGTTCACTTTTGCGATTTTCAAAGCGTCAAGCTCTTTATCAAGCTCTTCAAGAACAGGAGCGATCATTTTGCAAGGTCCGCACCAAGGTGCCCAGAAGTCTACAAGTACTGTACCTTCGCTTTCAACTTCCGCTTTAAAGCTGCTGTCAGAAACATTCACGATTGCCATGATAGTTCCTCCTCCTAAATGTAAATGTAATTTATAGTTGAAAGTATACCACAGACAAGGGAGTTTTCAACCGAACCATTAGTTAGCAGCAGGCTCAGCTATTGGCGTGGCGATGCCAGGAGGCAGACTGACCGGAAGGCCTTGACTTCGCTGCGCTTCAATATACGCAATCCGGTCCTTCAAATTGGCTTGCAGCATTTGCAACATGTCAATTTGCTTCTCGATCTCTTGCAGCTTCTCCGTGTAGAGTGGCAGCAAGTCATCGCACTGCGATTCCTGGTTCTTCATCACACAGTTTAAAAATCCCTCGATTTGCTCTGTCGTAAACCCCAGACTCAAGTAAAATTGGATCGTCTTGACGCGTTCCACGACCATCTGATTGTAGACCCGGTAGCCGTTCTCTTCACGCTGCGTGGCAATGAGTCCCTTGGATTCATAGTAGCGGAGAGAGCGGATGCTGGCACCGGTAAGTTTGGACAACTCACTTATGCGCAAGGGCTTCACCTTCTTTTTTCCTTTTCCTTGATCAAGTAAGGATAACTCTATTGTAAACCATGACACTAATGTCAGAGTCAAGAAGTATTTCGCCTTTTTTCAGCTTCTCCTGTAGTGTTTGCATAATTGTCACTTTTGATTTGCTTTACAACTTTCGGCGAAGTTGGGTATACTAGGCTTACATTAAGAATGTCCAACGTAGGGGGTATTTCACATGAGCGATCCTAAACACCCTGAGCTTCACGTGTATGAAGAGCCGCGCAACGATCTCATGGATGTCGGCATGGGCTTTGGCGTATTCTTTGGAATTTTGTTCGTCATCGCGATCATTGCGACCATCATTGAAGTAGCGAGTAAGTAAGACGTATGGCAAAAAGCCGTACAAACGCCTCGGCGTTTGTACGGCTTTTTTGATGCCCGGCTGACGCCGCGGCCTTATTTCCCCCGCTTGTTCGTACCCGTCACGTGCACGACTTCCACAAACGGACGGATTCGGTCCATAATCCGCTGCCCTTTAAACTCCTCGTCTCCGTCCTTATTCGTGAACGAGAAATGCTTCTCCAGATCGTCCAGCGCATAGTTGGACGTAAAGAATGTCGGCTTGCGGTTCATCCGGTGGTTCACAATGGCGCCAATGACATGGTCTCGCAGCCACGGGTTCAAGTTCTCCGCGCCGATGTCGTCGAACACGAGCAGGTCGGTTTCTTTGAGGAGATCGATCGTCTCCTTCAACTTGGACGGCTCGGAGAACATCCCCTTCAGATCCTCCGCAAAATCCGGCATATACACGATCGCCCCGGTCATGCCAACCTTGGCGAGCTGATGCAGCATATAGCCCATGAGGAACGTTTTGCCCGTACCGAACGTCCCCGTCAAATACAGGCCGCGCGGCTGCAGTCCCTCTTCGATCGTCTTGCCGACATAGTCATTAATCTGCATGACAGCCTTCGCCCGGTCAAGATCGGTTTCCAGAATGTCGCCGAACGAGAAGCTCCGCGAAACAATCCGCGGATCGACATGGAACGTGCGAATCCGGCTGGAGATCGCGTCCTGCTGCTGCTTGGCGAGAAACTTTTTGCAGGCGACCTTCTCCTCGTGAACAAACACGTGGTCTTTGGTCTGCTCCGCGAGCAGTATCGTATAATGCCCCGTCATATCGTTCGGGCAGTTGTCCAGCCCCGGGCAGTTCGAGCACGTCTTGAACTCCGTCACATGCTGGTACAGCTTGTTCATATTGATACGGATCGTATAATCATCGACGAACGGATACTTCTCGCGGAACTTGCCGACCAGCGGGTCGGCCAACACGCCTTGAATTTTCGCCTCTGCCTTGCGCTTCCATTCCGTATCCGGCAGCGACTTCAAAATTTGCGATAAAGATTCCATACCTCCCGCACCTCCCGTTTCCTATCTGCGGCCCTCGGAGCATTCAGACACGCCCTAGCCTTTGCGGTTGAGCCGCTCGTCCAGCTTCTGCGCCATGCGCCGCGCCGCTTCCAACTCCTCCGCGGTCAACCGGGTCGCAGCCGCCGTATCGGCATTCTGCGTCACCATCGGAATCCGCGGCTTCTGCGTCTTCCCTTGCCGGCCGCGCGTCGCCGCGCCGCCGCTGGACTTGGCTTCCTCGACTTTGGAGGCAGCCTTTTGCCTGAAGCTCATTTTCTCGCGGACGTAGTCCACGGCTTGCTCATACGTTTGAATCTGCTTGCCCAGCATATCTGAAGCGACAGCTTCGATCGACGATTTCGCCCAAGAACGGCGGTCGATATGTAAAAAATGAATAAGTACGTTAATGACTTCTTCGCTCAGCTTGTAGTTCAAATCGATTTTCTCGAAAATGTTCAGCACACCGTCCGGGATCGAACCCTGCGTGAAAAACATTTTCAGCACAACCGTATACGGCTCATTCCGCAAAATGTAATTGTATTGATGGTCCGTACATTCGCCCCGCAGCTGCAGCGGCACTTCCAAATAGTAAGCCATTTCCACGGATTTCTCTTCGGACGGCTCCGCCTCCTGCCCCTCCGTTCGGGCTGACGACCGCTCCCGCTCTTCGTCCCGCTTCTTCGTCTGCCGATAGAACAGGTTCGCGTTGTACTGCAGGAGATCCATGTGCAGCTCGCCTTCCTCTGTAAACACGCCGTCTTCATCAAGCAAGCGGCACGTTTCCTGCAAGCTCAAGTTATATTTCTTCGCCACAATGTTGATTGCCGCGAGCTGGTCCGGCTTATGCTTGAGTGCTTCCACGAAGACGCGATTCCCGGAACCCCGCGGAAAACGCATAATAATATCCGCATACTGGAAGCCCTTCGTCGTCACATCCAGCTTGGGCTCGCCCTGCTTGCTGGCCGACGCTTCATAAAGCGCCTGCTCCAACTCGTAGTCCACCACCTGCGTGTTCAAGCGGAACAGCTCATAGAACGGCACCGACAAATTCTCCTCGCTCGCCCCCCGGCATTCCTCCGGCTCCGGCATCAGCAGCTCCTCCCGCAGGGACAGCAGTGTGAACTTCCCGACCTTATCCCGCAGCAGCAGCGTTAAATGCTGATTCCTGAAAAATTCGTTCGGCGACAGCGGCGGAAACAGCGTGTACACGAACACGTAATCCTCTTCCTCCGGCAGGAACTTCCGGGTCGTCTGCAATAAGCCGATCGCCTCCAGCTTCGAGGACATCTCGATCAAATACTTGCGCCCCCGTTCGTTCTGCTCCAAATCGAGCAGCAAGAACAGCCTTCGCTGCTGCTCCAGCGGCGAGAAACCTATCTTTTCCGCGCTGAGCTGCTGATAGAGTACTTGGTAGAACGAAACCGCGAGGCCGCCAATCATCGGCTGGTACATCGTGGCCAGCATTTTATAATCAAGCGAACTCAAAGAAAACTCACGGGAGACGCTAAACCTGTGGTTTTCCGTAAAATGCAGCATATTCGTCATTCTCATTATCGTTCCAGCACCATCCTGCCTCTGCTCAATCGAAAGTCGCGGGTGCACGCATCCGACAAACGCTTCGATTCTCTTCTATTAGTCTACCACAAAAATCGACAAGCTTGGAATGCGCGAGAGGAAGATAATTTTTACCTGCTGCTGAAAATGAAAAAGATTCCATGTCCGGCGCGGTTAGGCCCTTCATGAAATCTTGGTGTACGCTTCATTTATTCATGCGCGTAGAGGGAGGAAAGTTCCGCCGGGGGCGCAGGCTCGCCGTACATGGCCGGGTTCATCTGCTGCGCGATGGCCAAATCCAGCTTTGTACGTGCAGTCTCCTGATCTGCCAGGCTTGGAATCCACAAGCGGATCAGCTCGTTCATTTTGTCCGGGCTTTGCAGCGGAATCGGGTGCTTCGCCCCCTTGAGGTAATAGAGCGAGCTCCTCGGCAGCTTCTCATTCAGCAGCTCCCCGTATTGATAGAAGACCGGGTCTTCCTGTCCGTAGATCAGCAGCATCGGCTGCTGGATGAACGAAAGCCGATCCGTACAGTTATACAGCAGACTCTGTTCAAAATAGGACCGCACGTTCGCCGTCGCATCTTCCGATGCTCTCCGGCTGAGCAGCTGGTACGTCGCAGGCTTGTCACTGTTCCCGTACGTGATCGCGCCGGTGAGCAGCTTCATCCAGCCGCTTGGCTTCGCCAACCGCAGAGCCAGCTGCACCCGCATGCGGTTATAGCGGTCCGTCAGCTGCGACATGCCGCTTACGACGATCCCGCCAAGAAAGCGGCTCGAGTAGGTCAGCAGCGCCTCCAGCACGACGGAGCCTCCCGTGGAGTATCCGCATAGATAAGCCTGCTCGATGCCAAGGGCGTCCAGCAGCTCCGTGATGTCCTGCGCGATCAGTGCATAGGTCAAGGGCTGCGACGTGCAATCGCTCTCGCCATGGCCCCTGACGTCGAACGTGATGACGCGAAAGCGGTCGCTCAATCCCTCTTTTTGATAGCGAAACGTTTCCAACGTCAGCAGCGGGGGCGGGATGAACACAATCGGCTCTCCGTCCGCCGGTCCGGTAATTTCAACATGCAGCTTCGTTCCGTTTACATCTACATATGACAACATCGGGCCCTCCTCAGATCAAGTGATTCCTTGCTCTTAGGCTGACCCGATGTTTGGGCTTTCATCCAACTTAAAACATTTTGAAGCCGCGAATTCGCAGCGCTTTGATCGCCGAGCCGCTCAGCACCGCCCCAACGAGGCCGCCGATCGCCGGAATAATGTCGACAATCGTAAAGCTTGTGCTGTCGGACATAAAAGACGAGGACCCTGTCATACCGTAAATCACCAATCCGATGATTAGGGCAATAAACGCGTAGAGCGGGAACCACGTTGTTTTCATAAGCATATTCAGAATAAAACCGATGCCAAAAAATAACACCATCATCAGGACGGTGGCAATAATCATTTGCAGCACGTCATTCTTCCCCCTTATTGAGTTACAGCTCGTACTTTTTGCTACCTATATTTTAATCGACTGGAAGTTGCCCGTAAAGTGTACACAAATTGAACAATTCCGGTTTCACCTTTTGTTCATTTGCCCTTTCTCCATCAATTGGATACAATGTAGGGGATCATGAACCCTTGAATGGAGGAATAACCGATGAGTGAAGCCGTACAAACACTGGAAGGCTGGTATGCGCTCCATGACTTCCGCCTGATGGACTGGAACGCATGGCATGCCGCAACGCCGCAAGAGCGCAAGCTTGCAGTGGACGAGCTAAATACATTTCTGACCGACTGGCAGCAGTTTGAAAACGATAAACTCGGCAGCACCGCCGTCTATAGCATCGTAGGGCAAAAAGCCGACTTCGTCTTTATGCACCTGCGCGAAACGCTGGAAGACCTCAATGAACTGGAGAACGCGTTCAACAAATCGAGCTTTGCCGCATACACGATCCCTGTGTACTCCTACGTGTCTGTCGTGGAATTGAGCGCTTACCTCGCGAAACCGGGCACAGATCCGATGCAAGATCCCGACATTATCGCCCGCTTGAAGCCGACGCTTCCAAAAGCGAAGCACATCTGCTTCTATCCGATGAACAAGAAGCGCGACGGTGGCGACAACTGGTACATGCTGCCTAGCGAGGACCGCAAGAACATGATGCGCAGCCACGGCATGATCGGCCGTTCCTATGCAGGCAAAGTGAAACAAATCATTACCGGCTCCGTCGGTCTAGACGATTGGGAATGGGGCGTTACGCTCTTCTCCGACGACCCGCTGCAATTCAAGAAGCTTGTCTACGAAATGCGGTTTGACGAAGTCAGCGCACGCTATGGCGAATTCGGCGACTTCTACGTCGGTAACATCCTGTCCCCGGATAAATTCAATTCTTTCATCCAAATTTAGCATAATTAGAGCAGAGGAAGCGATTCCTTTGCTCTTTTTTAGTGTAGACAAGTCCGGCTGGCGATAATCATCCTAAAAAAGCGACCCCCGAGCTATCGCCCAGAAGCCGCTTAACTGAACTCTCGTTTACTCGTCCTCATCGTCGTCGCGCAAGGCCGCGGCTAGTTCCGCTTCCATTTGCGCTTTGCGCGCCAAGTACTCTTCCGTTTCTCTGTCGCGCTGACGACTCTTCTCCTTCAATCTTTCGATCGCCGGAAGAATGAGAATGTCGATTTCCTTTTGCACAACCGCTACGTGATCGTAACGCTTCGCACTTTCCAAAAAATGTCCAACCTCGATCAACGCATTGTAACGTTCCAATTCTTCCCGTGTAAGAAGTCCTCTTACCTGGACACTGCAGTGCCGCATGGCGATCCCTCCATTAACGAGCTAATCTAGAAGCGCCCTTTGCGAATCACGAGCGGAATGCCGCCGATAATGTACAGGTAGCGCATGTCGACGACCTTCTTCATCACCGCTGCAACATTGCCTTTCAGCTTGCGGGAACCGACGATACCGATCGCTTGACCTTTTCCAAGAGAAGCTACCGTACCTTTATTGGAGAATTTAAAAGTTTTCATTTCCGAACCGCGAATGGCTGCGATCAGGTTGTGCGCTACCGCTTCCCCTTGCTGCATCGCGATTTGCGCTGTTGGCGGGAACGGTCTGCCTTCCGCATTCATCACAATGGAGCAGTCGCCAACAACATAAATGTTGTCAAAACCAGGTGCACGCAGATAATCATCCACTTTGATTCTGCCGCGCATCGTCTCAAAGCCCGCTTCATCCAGCATGTGGTTGCCGCGGATACCGCCTGTCCATACAACAGTCGCCGCTTTAATGAACTCGTCGCCGGCAATCAGAACGCCTTCCGGTGTGCATTCCTTGATCGCTGTTCCGATTTTGAACGTAATGCCTTTGTCCGTCAACACTTTCATCGCATACTCAACCAGTTCTGGGTCGAAGCCAGGGAGCGCAGTTGGTGCTGCTTCAATATTATAAATTTTCACGAGCGTCGGATCGACGTCGAATTCTTTGCAAAGCGCCGGAATACGATCCGCCAACTCGCCGATAAACTCGATGCCTGTAAATCCTGCTCCGCCGATAACGAAGGTTAAATAATCTTTGCGGTCCGGTTCGCGCTTGTATTTCGCAAATTGATACTCAATGTGCTCGCGAATGAAACGCACGCTGTTAATACTGCGGATGTTCAGCGCGTTTTCTTTCAGACCCGGAATGCCGAATGTTTCGGATTCTCCGCCAAGTCCGACGACGAGATAATCATAAGAAAGCGTACCGTCTTCGAGAATGACTTTCTTCTCGTGTGGTCTGATTTGTGTAACCGTCGATTTTACGAAATCCACTTTGAATTCATCGATCAGCTTCAGAATGTTCACGCGTGCATTTTCAGGATTGTCCGTCCCTGCCGCAGGCATATGAAGGTGTGTGGTAATGTAATGATAATCGTGCTTATTTACCAAAGTCACATCAGCTTCATTGTAATTCAATTCTTTCTGCAACCGAATTGCAGCGAGGATCCCACCGTAGCCGGCACCCAAAATGACGATTCTTGGTATTCTACTCATGCCTCTCTCACTTCCATATCCGTATTTTTCCCCAAAGTCCTATGGTTTCTCTATCTTGTGAAAAATTACACAAACGCTTTCGAATTAGTATGCTGCTCCTAGTTTGCTCGAATCTACAAGAAATATGATGAAACAGCTTGACATTTGTCACAGCCAGTACAAAACCGATTCTCATGATATGATATAATTTTCATACCTAAATATCAAGTGTAATTTTGCATGAAAAAATCGGGCATTTTAGCCACTTTTCCGCTTTCTTTCACTAGCTGGGAGCATGGATTTTTCATGCTGGGAAATAAAACGGGGCATTCTAAACCTAACCGACAGATTAGGAGGAATGCCCTTTGTCATCTATTTGTCCTATTTGCAATGGCATGCAGGAATTGCATACCGAATGCCCCCGATGTTCCGCTCAGATGAACGACTGCGGCAGGCCCAGCGACTTGCTTGGTCCCTACTCTCCTTATCTGGAGAGCGAGAACGTCTTGGTATCTTCCGAAGAAAGCGCCTCTGCGACGTCAGCTTGTCTTCATCTGATGGATTGCCCCGGCTGCGATTCCAGCTTCACCATTGCAATCGATTTGCTCAGATGATTAATTTAACGGCTCATCATTTTTAATAACGACTTGCAGCTTCAGCTTCCGTCTATGAATTTCCGCGAGCAATAGTTCAACGAAATCGGATTCCAATCTCAAATCAAGCGCCTTGTAATAAGAATCAATCAGGGTTTCATCGCTAATTTGTCTCACTTAAATCACCTATTTCTTAAAATTCTATAATTTAACATTATAGTAGCACGGGTGATTTTTTAGAACAAGCGTTCCGTTATCCACAGCGAAGTGTGTATAATCTGTGGGCATTTTGTTGATATGTCCCGAAAACTCTCATTTTATGAGGGGGGATAATGTGCATAAACTTATGCACAAGCTAACGAGTTTAGTGACCGATAAAAAAAAATGATCACAACATTATTTTTAAGTGCCCAAATGTTAACAGTGCCTTAATGATTTTCACAAATTCGAAAACAATTTTTAATCACCACTTAATAAACATAGGCTAGAATAGAACTATCACATCAGTAAAGGAGAAATGAACATGATAGTCTACGACATTGTTGTTAACGGCGAACTCAAAGAAACGATTCAGCCTCGCAAAAACAGATTGAAAGAAATCTACGATTACATGCTCGAGCAAACACGCCTCATGAAAGCCAAATACGGCGAAAACGTCGTCATTACAGGCCGTATCGTCTACTAATCGGATGCATCACGGCCCATCTCCATTCGTCCTTCAGTCTTTTCAAATGATTCCCTTCCGATGCAAAACCGTTAGCAAACGGTAGAAATCATAGCTTCCATTTTGCGGCGTATCGATTAACCCTGCTTTGACCGCGGCATCCACCGACGTTCTTGCCCAAGACGGAATGGCCGGTAGCGCATCCTGCTCCTCTAACGCTTGAACCCGATTCTGCAAAACTTCGATTTGCTGCTTCAGTTCATCTAGCATTCGCATGACCTCCTCATCGTATTGACTTAATTGACCCCCTTTGATGATCGCATTCAGCTTGCTTGCATAGGCGAGATCTGTCGCATAGCCGCTGTTTTGGAGCGCTGCTGTCTGTTCTGCAGGCGTTACAGCGGAACGTACGGCGGCATAACGAGCAGATTGAAACAGCAAGTCCTGATCCCGAAAACCATCCTCAATGCTGGCATACGCCCGAAAATCCCCTGGCACGTTCACCATTTGGATGCCGTTGAGATATTCCCACGTCGTTTTGGATACACGATCACCGTGCCAGTAAGGGGTAAGTGTGCCGCTGCCCACCTTGTAGCCTGTCAAATTGTTCCACGGATGCAGCACTCCTCCCGTCTCCAGCAGCGCCTGTGCAATGCGAACAGACGGAAAAATCGGCGAGCCTTCCAAGCGAAGCTTAACCGCAATCGGCGTTGCCGTGTCGATAAATTGTTGTCTTGTATTCATACCGGAACCCTCCTCCTCCCTCATCGGAATCTAGTTCGTAGTTACTATTTTATTCATCCTAGTAACGGAAGGCGGCGGCTAATTCCCATTTATATCCTACTTTCTACTTAAACACTTTAGTAGAATAAATCGTAAAGTATAATTTACGAGAGGGTACGGGATATGAACATTTTCAAGCTAGCCAAACAACTGGCACTAGGCTTTACTCTATTAGCTATACTATCCGCATGCTCATCTGCGGGGACGATGCAAGCACCTGTCCAGAATGACAAAGCCGCCGCTCCGCAACCCGCTGCAACGATAGGCACTGCTGCCACGAAAGAAGCAACACCTCTGCCGACTTCGGACCCAACTCCAGCGGCTGTCCATACAACGGTGCCAGTTCAAGCATCTTTGCGTGAAGCAACACCAACACCCGCTCCTACGCCTACACCTGTCACACCGCCTGCTGCCAAGGAAACGCCCGCCGTCTCTCCCCCGTCGCCTACTCCTGCTGCAGCTAAGCCAACGAACCTCCCTGCAAAAGAAGAAGCGGCTGCCGTCCAGATTGTCTCCGTCACCTCACCCGCGGCGCGCAATGCCACCGCAACACTGAAAGCCAAAGTCGCTCCCGGCGCAACTACATCAATCGTCGTTCATTATAAAAGCGGTCCCAGCACCGCTGCTGGTCTTGAGACCAAGGAAGCCGACAGCAACGGCAATGTAAGCTGGTCTTGGAAAGTCGGCGGCAATACATCGCTCGGCAGCTGGCCGATTACGGTAAGATCGGGGAATGCGAGTGCGGAGACGAGTTTTGAGGTTGTGCGTTGAGGAGAAGGGGCAAATGAAGTACATGCGCACTAATCACAGAAGGAGGCTCTACATTAAAATGCCAAAAGATCGGTACATTTTCCCTGCGCTCTTTGATTATGCCGACGACGGAATTACTGTAACATTTCCTGATTTACCTGGCGCCATTACTTGCGGCGATACAGACGATGAGGCCCTACAGATGTCCAAGGAATGTTTAGTGTTGCATCTCTACGGCATGGAACGTGATAACGACACCATCCCTGCGCCAACGCCGGCAAAAGCGTTGCAGCACCAGCTAGAGGATCCAACAAACCAAGTCATTGTACTTATCGAAGTATGGATGACGCCGTTCCGCGATGAAATGGCGAATAAGTCTGTAAAAAAGACGTTAACTATCCCTCAATGGCTGGATGATCTCGCCGCTGAGCACAAAGTAAACTATTCACACATTCTCCAAGACGCTCTCAAATCATACCTTGGTATCAATGAACGCAAACATAGTTAGATAAAGATAGCAAAATACAAAGCAAGATTATATACATGCTTATGTATATATAAAAGCACCTTACCTCGAAGATGTGTTCTCGGGGTGGGGCGTTTTTTAGATAGATCTTCACTTTTACATCGTTTTGTAGATGTAACTTACTTCCCAATTGTTATGCTTTTGCAATTGTTTCCATGTTTTATTCTAATTCTGGTCACTTTTACAATCGTTAATAATATCAAAGACATGACTGTAATCACTTGTATTGATATTCGGAACATTTGAAATTTTATCTTTGTTATTACAAATTATCCGTTTAATTATTGATTTATAATAATAGCCATTTTCTTCGGAGTAATAATTAGACCTTGAAGCCATACTTGATTTTAAGCTATCGAGTGCATAATTTATGTTTCCTATACACACGCTGTCCCATTCTAAATAATTAAAGCAAAGTTCAATATTTTCAGAATCTTTAGACCGAAGCTTACTGAAATTATTATATTGTGAACTTGCGTCTGTCTTAAAGAACCAAGATGATACTTCAAAAATATATTTTTTAAACACATCATTACCGTTAAGTATGCGCAAATTTCTTTCACTTTTTTCAAAATATTCAATTAATCCGATAGTTCTATTATTTATAATTTTGTCAACGTCAACATGTTCTCTATATCTGTCTAAAACCTCAACCAGAGCAACCCAGAACGTTTTTTCTGAACCATAAAAAAAATCTGGGTGTTTTAGCCAATTTGATAACTCGTTCACTATAAATTTCGAATTGAGCGAAATGGACATTTCGAGTAATTGAGGGAAGTAGCTGTAGAAATTAAAGAAATGTTGCGCATCATTTGAAATTATTTTTACAATGCCATCCATTACATTTTCATGACTCGTTTCTAATATATACTTCCAAAATTTAAAATTTTCATCATTGACTAAATCCCCTCTTGCAGTTTTCTTTAGATTTTCAAATAGTGTTTCGAGGAAATTCCCAGGACTTTTCTGACAAATTACATTTACATCATACATTATAGTTTTTACTGACTCTGGTTCAACTATCTCTGGATATCTATAAAATTTATACAGATTTTCTAATTCCCTTAATAAATACTCCTCACCACCAAGAACATAAAACTTCCCTAAATTATCCATCATAAAGTTCCAAAAACATTCAACTGTTGCACTATCAATTGTTGTTTGTCCCTTTGCATGTGTGCATTCATTTCTAATATCTTTCCAATGATTGTAAGCAGTTTTAATCTGTTCCTCATCTTTAAAATGAATAATTGCAATATCTTTTTTTGATTTTGCACATGAAGCTTCTACAATATCATTCACACGATTTTCCCATTTGTCGGGTTTTTCTAGTATCTTAACAATCTCCATTTCCCAAAAAAATGGATTTTCTGGATTCTTGTTAGGGAGTTCCTTTCCATACCTGCAACTCAAAATTCTATCTTTTATGGTAACTTTAAAGGAAAGATATGACATAATGAAAGCAGACTTATAGGCTCCAATTTTAAAACACCGCACAGATTCTTCAAATAACTCATCGGCTGAGTCTGACTCCGCAAAAGGCATCGTTTCCTCAACCCATTTTTCGATTCGAAGTTTCATTGATATTGCCTCCCTACATAATAGTTTCAAATATAAATATACAATTTACACACTTCAACAGTAAACAATTGTCGAAAAATGGTCGATGTTAGTTCATCGACAAATTCGATTTCTGGGTATTTGTCCGTCAGCCAATTAAGGAAATACCCAAAATGCTTTTCATAATCTTTAAGTGTTCGCTCACGCAATCCCTCTGCTCGCTTGACACTCATTACAAAATCGAGTGCTTGTTGAAAGCTTATACGTGGATACCCTTGTTCACTTGTACGATTTCCAACAGGCACTCTTCGCTCTTTCTTTTTAAGCACAAAAAAACCTCCCAAGCAATGTGTCAGCACTAACACACAAACTTAGAAGGTTTACAAACGCCCAAATCCCTTACCAGCCTTACCCTCAATCCTCGCAAGGCTGCGCCAACACCGCATCCTCTTCCTTCGTGCGGAACGACTGCCCGCAACCGCAGGATGCTACGGCATTCGGGTTGTTGATGGTGAAGCCGCCGCCCATGCCTTTATCCTCGAAGTCGATCTCGACGCCGTACAAATACTTCGAGCTATCTTCATCCACAACAACTTTCAGGCCGTGGATGTTGTATTCTTTATCAGATGTCTTCTGGTCATCGTCGAAACCCATGCCATACGAAAAACCGCTGCAACCACCGGCCTTCACGCCTAGACGCAAGAACAGGTTCGGTGATTCCTCAGAGGCCAAAAGCTCTTTTATTTTATCTGCCGCAGACTCACTGATTTTAATCATAAGGAATTCCCTCCTAGATGTTTCCCGCTTTAGGACAAACAAGATGCAATCCTTGCTTACCTATTTCAAGTATACTCCTATTCCCCGAGATGCTCAAGGGCGGTTGCAGTGACTTAGCAGGAAGAGAATGCGGGCTTCGGCCGACGAATCAAATGGTACTGCACAAGCAGCAGGTCCAGGTCGCGGCTGCATTGCTGCACATCCGGGTGAAGCAAGCCGTGAGCGGTGCCTAAGCTGACCATTTGATGGCGAAGCTGTTCGATTCTGTGACAAAGATGGTCTTGCGAATTCAAATCGGAATTCATTAACGGTAGCACGATTTTTTCTCACCTTTGGCTCTATTCTTGAACCTCCACATCCTTGAAAAGGGGGGATTCTTAGCTAGTTAACGAGCGCATACGTTTCCGCTTTGCCCAACTGCTAAGTTTGGGGCTAGTTCAATAGCCCGTCCTAGACCAGAGCATTTAGCTGCCTAGGCTGACAGACTGTTACCATCTGCCACAGGTTGACGCAGAATATTGATGGCACCGACTCGATCTCGGTGTGCT
This sequence comes from Paenibacillus oryzisoli, assembly GCF_050467285.1. Lineage (GTDB taxonomy): Bacteria > Bacillota > Bacilli > Paenibacillales > NBRC-103111 > Paenibacillus_E > Paenibacillus_E oryzisoli_A. The sequence goes on from NZ_JBCMUN010000010.1 coordinate 105,305, forward strand.
GTATATCCGCATCCGCATTGATAGGTTCGACCTTTTGCTTTGTTTCTTTGACCGCAAGACGGGCAAGTTTGCGACGTATACGCTGGATCGACTTTTTCAACTTTGATTCCAGCAAGCGCCGCCTTGTAGGCAATAAACATTTGCAACTGATAGAAGGACCAACTATGCAGATTCTTTGCGTTTTTACGACTTGTTCTTGTCGTTTTGCGAATGTCGGCAAGCTTCTCCAGTTTAATGACCAAGACTTTCTCTTGAATCGCCATATTCACGATCTGGCGACTAATTTTATGGTTTTGGTCTTTCATGTAGCGGCTTTCTTTGCCACGCTGTTTACGGATCGCAGAGAGCTTCTTTAGCCTTCCAAGCTTGCGGCGATTGACATAGTACTTACGGCGAATGTATTTATTCTTGCGTCCATTGCCTAGAAATTTTGTCTTGCCATTTGTTGTGACACAGACGGCAGGGACTTTCAATCCAAGATCAACGCCCATTGCTATATCACCTGAAACTTGTTCTGGTGGTCTTTCAATGGATATTTGAACGAACCATTTCGTCGATTTCTGCACGACACGCAGAAGCCCATGCTTGCTGTTAGAAAGCATTTCTCGCTCCCGATCTGCAATAAGAGCAGGAACCACAAGACGTTGCACTTTTCCATCGATGACAACGGGGAACGAAATACAATCGTTTCCAATCGTATAATTCTGGTTGTTGACGTAGTACACGCGCTTTTTGAGAACAGGACGCTTCATTTGCTTCTTCGTTTTTTGGTGGATACTTTTGGCGTCCCGAATGAGTTGATTCTTAACAGCAGAAGGCAAATTCGCGTTAACGTTCTTTGACGTTAGCTTTGGAAACGTTCCAGACGCTTCTGCCACGGCAGTTAGTTCATTGACTGCCCGAATGTACTCATGGCCCATCTCTACCAAGACAGATGCGTTGACTGGAAATATGCGTATTTGGATCGTTACTGTCTGCATGGCGTCAACCCCGTTTATTTTGTTCTTCCACACCCATCGTTGGACGGTTTCGGTTAGTTGATCAATGAAACAATTGTTTGGATTGTTCTGCACGATTGTTTCCATGAAAACAGGCGATTTATCCCACACCTGAAGGAATGGGATTTCTCAACTTTTACCGTAATCACATTGTAGTAGTATACAGGAATTTGATAATATTGGGAATAACTTTTACTGGAATTTGCAAAAAAAATACACCGCTCACGGATTGTCATGGGATCTCCATGACTCGGATGTTGCCCCTCCTACAGGAGAGGTTTATAATAGGAGGGATAGATTTACGGGAGGTATGAAACTGTGAGCATAATGACAACTGACGCGGCTAAACGGATGGCAGAAATTGCAGACAAAGTGGAGCGTGGCGAACGGCTTTCGATGGAGGATGGCATTTTTCTGTATGAATCGGACGACCTTTTAACCATCGGTCAATTAGCCAATAAAGTGAACACGCGCTTGAACGGGAACAAGGTTTATTTTGTGCAAAATATGAGCCTCTACTTTACGAATGTGTGCGAGGAGCACTGCGCATTCTGCAGCTTCCGCAAAGACGAAGGCGAAGAAGGAGCTTACACGCTGACGCCAGCTCAAATGCTGGATTACATCGCTGAAAATTTTAATCCGGAAATTCGAGAATTCCATATTAGCCAGGGGCATAATCCGCATTTGCCTTTTGAGTATTATGTGGATTGCATTCGCCAATTGAAGCAAGCCTACCCGGATGTCACGATCAAGGCACACACAGCGGCGGAGATTGAATTTTTCTCCCGCATTTCGGGGCTCAGCTACCGCGATGTGCTCAAAACGCTGATGGATGCAGGACTTTCAACGCTGCCGGGCGGCGGAGCGGAAATTTTGACGGAACGTTATCGTGCCAAAATGAAAGTCGAAAAAGCGTCGTCCGAGGAATGGCTGGACGTTCACCGCAACGCGCATCTCCTCGGCATGAAGACCCATGCAACGATGCTGTACGGCTCTATTGAGACGAAGGAAGAGCGTATTCGCCACATGATGCTGCTCCGCGAGCTGCAAGACGAAACGAACGGCTTCCTTGTGTTTATTCCCAACTCGATTCAACCTTCGAGCAAAAATGCAGGGCTCAAGCGCCGCGTACCGGCGTGGGACGAGCTCAAAACGATTGCCATTTCCCGCTTGATGCTGGACAATTTCCCGCACATCAAAGCTTACTTCATTAACATCGGCACGAAGCTAACCCAATTATCCTTTACCTTCGGGGCATCCGACGCCCACGGTACGATTGTGAAGGAAAAAATTTCGCATGCAGCCGGCGCCCTCTCTCCGGAAGGATTGACCCGCGACGAGCTTGTATGGTTGATTCAAGGGGCAGGACGGACCGCGGTGGAGCGCGACACCTTTTATAATGAAATCAAAGTATATTAGAAATACTAGAGATTAGATATTGTTCAGAAGGGATATTGGTTGGCTTATGAAAAAGTGTGTGATTCTCGGAGGCGGTTATGGCGGGTTAACCATAGCGCTGAATTTGTTGGAAAAGGATATGCCCAGCGATGTTGAACTGGTGATGATCGACCGGATTCCGTTTCAAGGCTTGAAGACGGAATATTACGCTTTGGCGTCCGGCACGATTGCAGAAACGCATATCCGCGTCGCGTACCCTGAAGATCCGCGGCTTACACTGACGTTCGGCGAAGTGACGAGCGTAGATCTGGAAGCGAAGCTGATTCATTTTGAAGGAAAGGATCCGCTTCGCTACGACTGGCTTATTATCGGCCTCGGCTGCGTGGATGCATACCACGGCATTGAAGGCGCTCGTGAGCACTCGCTCAGCATCCAGACGCTGGCGCAGACACGCGCGACCTACCAGCGCATCAACGACATCGCGCCGTACGGCCAGGTGTCCATCATCGGCGGCGGGCTCAGCGGCGTAGAGATGGCGTCCGAACTTCGCGAGAGCCGTCCTGACCTTAACATTCGCTTGATTGACCGCGGGCCGAGCTTGCTGTCTTCTTTTCCTAGCAATCTGCAGCAGTATGTGCGGGAATGGATGGGCGAGCATCATATCGAGCAGCGCACACAGGTGACACTGGTTCGTTTGGATGGCGGAGACTTGTACAACCAAGAGGAGCTCATCCGGACGGATGCGACCATTTGGACCGCAGGTATCCAACCTAGCCCGATCGTGGAAGCCTTGAACGTGATTAAAGACCGTCAAGGCCGCATCGTCCTGAATGACTATCATCAAATTCCGACGCATAATGAAGTGTATGTGGTCGGCGACTGCGCCTCCCTGCCCTTCTCGCCAAGCGCGCAAGCTGCGCAAGCGCAAGGCAAACAGATTACCGAAGTGCTGCAAGCGATCTGGAAAGGCGAGACGCCGCGCCTCGGCTCTATCAAGCTGAGAGGCACACTGGGCTCGCTCGGGAAAAAAGCCGGCTTCGGCATCATGGGCAAGCGTACGCTCATGACCGGCAAAATCGCGCGTATCCTAAAGAGCGGCGTACTGTGGAAATCCAAGCGCCACTTCGGCTAAACCGCAGAAGGTTCAGCAAGCGCCGGTTATTCGCCAAGCACATCATACATGGCTTCCAGCTCTTCGATGCGCTGAATGATTCGGGCAAGCAAGCTGTCGGCGTCCTCAGCAGCAATGATCTCGCCGTTAACCAGGGCATAAGGTTCCATATAACACTGCCCGCAATTGCCGAGACAGCCATATTCCATGACGTCGTAGTCGGGATTTTGCTCGAGCTGCTTCATGATTTTGTCCGTTCCGTTATGCATGTTGCTGGCACAGAATTCAATAATAGGTCTCATCTTAAATTTCCACCTTGCAATGTTTAGATTCATGTTGAAAACCATTTTCATTTAATACGTATTGTAATATAATATAGGGAAGAAAGGAGATGATTCAAGTGTCTGAAAAAACGAAAGAAGCGATTTATGATGAAGTTCTTGAAGTTTTAGATAAACTTCGTCCTTTCCTGCAACGCGATGGCGGCGACGTCGATTTGGTTGATGTAGAAGACGGTATCGTTAAACTCAAACTGATGGGTGCCTGCGGCAGCTGCCCAAGCTCGACAATCACGCTTAAAGCCGGTATCGAGCGCGCGTTGATTGAAGAAGTGGAAGGCATCACCGAAGTTGTACAGGTATTCTAAGACTATACCATAAGAAAGAGCTTGCCACTAGGAGGACCTAGGGTAAGCTCTTTTTGTGTGCAGCTATTCATGCTTACGTTGGTTCAACAGCGGCAGCGACTGAATCGGATCAAGCCCGCCGGAAATCTCCATAATATTGCCCGTTATAAAATCCGAAGCCCGCAGGCAAAGGAATTCGATCACCCGGGCAATGTCCTCGCCTGTACCGGGACGCCCGACCGGCGTCTCGCCGTCGTGCTCCTGGCGCACGTCATCCATCGTGCGCTCTTTGTTCGCGCCGCGAATGTCACCGGGACAGATCATGTTCACGGTGATCCCGTTCGCGGCCTCTTCCTCGGCCAAGGTCTTCGTGAACGAGACCAGGCCGACTTTTGCCGCCGCGTACACGGCGCGGTGTGTCCAGCCTCTGGCTTCCATGGCTTTGCCGAAGCCGAAATGAATGATGCGCCCCCAGCGCCGCTCGCGCATCATGGGCAGGACCAGCCGATCCAGTTCCATGACGCCGAGCAGATTGCCGCGCAGCAAATAGTCGATCTCATCGAGATGGTAATCGGCAAAAAAACGGCGCTCCCGCTGAAACGGGCCGGCATTATTCACAAGAATGTCGATCGGCCCCAGGGCGGCAACAGTCTGATCCACGATGCGGATGACATCCTCACGCTTCGCCACATCCCCCTGCACAGCCACGCTGCGCACGCCCATCGTTTCAAGCTGCCGAACAAGCGCGGCGGCCTCATCTTCGCTTTTCACATAATTAACAGCGACCTGACAGCCCCGAGCGGCAAGCGTTTTGGCCGTCATTTTGCCTAGTCCCTTGGCACTGCCAGTCACTAAAACGGTTTTGCCTGTTAGATTCACGGTCGTCCTACCCCTTTGCCCTGCTCACGCTAAAATAAGAAAACGCTACAGATAAGGTTCGGCACACCATCTCAAATCCCTTCTGGATGTCATCGAGATTGGCCTGCACGTTCTCGATATGGATGCGGCCGCCGAAGAGCGGCTCTTTCTGCATCAAATCGTCGAGCATTTCGGCGTTGATATAATGAATCTCCATATTTCGCAAATTGCGCAGCCGATCCATGGTCGGTTTGTAGTCCATTTTGAGCCCATACAACTGCATCTCCAGCGCACCGTGATGATGCCGGTCATGCATGATCCGCAGCACGGTAAAGTAGGAATAGCGCGACTTGTACGTCTCGGTTTTGAGTTGGAAGAGATCGTTCATAAAGGTGCCGAGCTTGTCCAGAATGGAGAAGACGCGGATAAACGCGTTTTTGAAAAAGTACACAAACCGCTGGTACTCCTCTGTCTCGTGCGCGTTCATGTCCTCGAGAAAGCCTTTGCGAATGGGATCGCCGAATCGCTCGCAGCAGAAGAGGCTCTGCTCCAGCTCGTCGAGCGCATCGATAAAGCCTTTGCTCCAAATGATTTGTCGATGAATCACGGTAATTTCGGCAGCGGAAGCTCCTTCTGTCTGCCTCGACTCCAGATGCGCGAGAAACGTTCGAATCGCATTCAGCGCCTCCAGCAGCACACCGCTGTCCACACGCTTAGGCTCGCCAAATAATTCACGAAGCATGGCCTATCTCACCCTCTCTTTATGAAAAGTATTCTTTCCATCTGCGGTCAACAAGCTCCACGATATCTTCCCGCGGGAACAGCTCGTCCGGATACCCCGGCTTCATGCGGGCATCAATGACAATCGGCACTTCATAAGCGATATGATGACGGTTCACGCTCGACTTCGCGTACATGTCGGTCGCAGGGTTGAACCGGGTGAAGACGGTCCATAGGAACTTCGTCTGATCGTGCACGGTGCCGCTTGCATCGTCGACAAGAATGACGAGCGGCCATTCCGTCAGGCGGCTGCCGGCGTTCGCGAGCAGCCGCGGCGCCAGCTCCGGATCGGCCTCGTAGGCGGCGCCGGAGACGAGCAGACAGCCGCCGCAGTACACGGCGATGTCGCTGATCTCCGGCAGCTCGCCGCCGGTGTAGGCACGCGGGAGCGTGCGCACCGGATCGCCGGTGCCGAGCAGCACGGCTTTGCTGCCGTGATTCAGCTGGCCGCCCGTATAATCCAGCGTATCGTGCGATGTTTTATTGAAAATAAACAAGTCCTGAGCTGGATTGAAGCGCTCGAGCACCGCCTCCAACAGCGGCGTGAAGTTCGCCAGCGTCACCCGTTGGTCGGTGACGATCAGGAATTTCGTCAGGGAGAGCTGACCCTCTCCCAGAATGCGGAACGCCGTGCCGAGCGCCTCACGGCTGTAGCTTTCACGGACGACGGCGGCTGCAAGAGGGTGGAACCCGGTCTCGGCGTACGTCCACAGGTCTTTCACGCCGGGCATCGCCATCGGGAACGCGGGCTCGAGCAGTCTTTGCAGGAACTCGCCGAGGAAGTAATCCTCCTGGCGCGGTTTGCCAACGATCGTAGCCGGATAGATCGCGTCTTTACGGTGCCACACATGATTCACATTGAACACAGGGAAATCATGGGTGAGCGAGTAGTACCCGAAGTGATCGCCGAACGGCCCTTCGGGGCGGCGCAGATGCGGCGGCACAGAGCCGCAGATCGCGAACTCCGCCTCGGCCACGAGGCGGTGCCCCCCATGGGGATTCTCCACCATGGGCAGCTTCTGCCCGAGGATGAGCGAAGCGAGCATCAGCTCGGGCAAGTGCTCGGGCACCGGCGCGATCGCCGAGGCGATCAGCGCAGGCGGCCCGCCCAGGAACACGGTGACGGGCAGCGCCTGGCCCCGCAGTTCGGCTTCATGGTAATGGAAGCCGCCGCCTTTGTGGATTTGCCAGTGCATCCCCGTCGTAAAGTCGTCATACACCTGCATGCGGTACATGCCCAGGTTATGATGCCCGCCATCAGGATGCTCGGTATAGACGAGCGGCAGCGTCACGAACGGGCCGCCGTCCTCCTGCCAGCTCGTCAGGACCGGCAGTCCGGCGAGCGGGTTGTCCTGCTTCAAGCCGCCAAGAATCGGGGCTTGCTGGGGTTGTACTTTTTTCGTGCCCACCTTGAGCAGGTCCATAATCAACGCGCGCTCGCCCCACAGCGCTTGCGGCGTAGGCGGCATCAGCGTGCTCGTCGCGTTAATAACCGCTTTCATAAATTGCTCCGGCTTCGGCCCGAACGCCAGGTTGACACGTCTCGCCGTTCCGAACAAATTCGTCACGACTGGAAACGCGCTCCCTTTCACATTGGTAAATAGCAAAGCTGGCCCCTGTTCATCAATCACGCGGCGATGAATTTCCGCCAACTCCAGATTCGGATCAACCGGTGCCGAGATTTCAACTAATTCATTTTCACTGCGCAGCGTGTCCAAAAACACGCGTAAATTCGTAGGTACCATACCAACAACTATCCTCTCTTTTTCCCTTTATCACAAAAATAGCCTTCGGATCGAAGGCTATTGTCCACATTGCTAGGCTTTGCGGTCGTTCAGCGTGAGCACGCACAGGTAGCACAAGAACCCGAACATGCACGCAACAATCATCGCATGAATCATCCCTGTGAAAAGATACGCCGTTTCATTCCCCATCGACCAGGTCACAACCGCGCCGCTAATGACTTGAAGCGTAACGGTGATGAGCGCCCATTTGCTGCCGAACCACAGCTTGTCGGAGCCTTGATAATGGCGTCTAGCCTGCAAGTAAAGCGCAAGTATGCAGAAGAAGAGCAGCAGCGCTGCGATCCGGTGGGTAAAGACGATGCCCGTCGCTCCCTTAAACTCAGGAATCACTTCGCCGTTGCAGAGCGGCCAGCCTGTGCAGCCACCCGTTGATGTCGTATGTCGCACATAAGCGCCCAAATAGACGACGATATAGCTGTAAATCGTTGTGCTCCAGACTAACGTTTTAAACCCGCTGCTGATGCGCTTCTGCGGCAGAAATTGCCCGAACGGCGTGAACACCAGCGCCAACAGGAGCGAGAAGGCGAAGGCTAACAGGGACAACCCGAAATGCAGCGCCAACACCAGCGAGGATTGCGGCCATATGACAGCCAGCGCCCCCATCGCCGCTTGAATGAGCGTCATCACGACCGTCATCGTAATGTAAAATTTGGCGTCACTTCGTTTGACATACCGGAATACCAGATAAAATGTAGCAATTAATACCAGAGTCACAACCCCGACGACAAGCCGATGGCTGTATTCAATAAAAGATGAAATCGTGTGCGCCGGCACAAATTTGCCGTGACAGAGCGGCCATTCGTCGCCGCAGCCTCTCCCCGCGTCCGCTTTGGTCACCAAAGCGCCCATCGCGAGAATCAGGAACATACCGATGGCTGAAATGTTCGCTAAGCGTTGAATCCATTTTTGCATAGGGCACCTACTTTATGTCAGATCTGCTGTTTGATCCTGTCGAAATCAGATGTTCTGTAGACAATTATAGCCTTAATAAGAGGCAGAATCCATTCGCAATTGTTACAAAGCTCCGAATCAGTCGTGACAAGGAGATGAACGAAATAAAATGGTAGTATCTGCATTCAGCGGGTAATTATGCGAGAAAGAAAAAACACCCCGCCGATGCCGCTAGGACAAAGACGGGATGCTGGATGAATAGAACATTACGCCATCGCCTTCGAAACTTCAACGGCGCGGTCGAGGAATTGCTCAATCTCCTCCCGCGTTTTGCGCAGCTTGCTCACGAAACGAACGACTTCTTTGCCTTCGCGGAAGGCGATGAAGCTCGGAATCCCCAGAATGTTAAGCCGCTCGCACAGATCCGGCACTTCGTCCCGATCCAGTTCGATGAACGTAATTTTGCCTTGATACGCTTCTTCCACCGCCGGCATGAACGGCTCAATGTAGTGGCAGTCTTTGCACCAGGTCGTTTTGAATATGGCAACGGTGAGCTCTGGCCGATTAATCTGCTCTTGAAACACTTGCTCGGAAGCTATTTTTTGCATAGGGCACCTCGTTTGAATGATATGTATTCACGTTATAGCATGCACGTCCGGGCGTGTCAAGCGCGCAGAAAAACACATCTCACAGGGTCTTTCCCAAGACCGCTGCAAGATGTGCTTGACCGTACTACACCGTAATGGTGATCGTCGGTGCGGAGATCGTAGGCTCCGTTGTAATCGTCGAGGTGACCGAGGAAAAGTCCGCAACCTCCAGTACAACCGGTGTTCCGGCAACCGTGTCTGTCGTCGCGAGAACAAGGGAAGCTGTCGTCAAGGTAGAAAGTCCTCCTTCTTGCAAGACACCGTTGACATATACATTGTAGTAGCCGTCTGTCGGCGGGCTGGGAAGATCGGTGATGGCATCGCCGTTATCATCCAGAAAGTCGGCCGCAGGAATTGTTGTATCCGTTGTAATCATTCCTGCAGTAAGCACGGCATTAAACCGGGTGACCACAGGGTCCACCGTCGTCGTCACCGTACCGCCAGTCGCAACTGGCACCGATGAAACCGCAATAACGTAAAGCTTGATCAGTGAAGCTGGCATTATATTCACCCCCCTTCCTAGCGCCGTTTGTAAATCCGAATGCATTGCAAGATAATCGGAACCCCTTTTTCCGGGACATCGTTCGAAAGAAACGTGAGTGAACCTTTTTGCACACGATAGAGCGAGGAAGGTTGAAGCACACCGTTGACAAATAACTGGGTATAGGTAATGGTGGCCGGGCACGGAATCACTTGCTTGCCGTAGCCTTCGGTGCGATCGGATTCGGTATACACGCGTTTGTCGCCATCAGCGGTCGTGTAGAAGAACGAAATCTTCGACAAATAACGGGCGAGGCTTGTTTTACGGGAGCGGCGAATGTTTTTTCTTTTTCTTCTCTTTCGACAAGCTGATATAACTAATGGTTTGTACACGAGTTGAGCTCCTCCCCCGCTGGCCAGTCTTACGAATAGTACATTGTATGCACGCCGCTCTTCCAGAAGCTGGATACACACCCCGGGATTTATCCCCAAATTGTTACGGGCGGACCGGGCGCCATTCCAAATTCACATATACGCTGGTCAAATCGCACACACTACGGCCTGAAGGCCTTATCCCTTGACGCTTGGAGGTCGGTTGAGACGCATGCAGACAGAAGAACAGAAGCCACAAGATTGGCTAGGCAAAATGAGAGGAATACCGTCCGCATTCGTTCAACTGCTAAAGCAGCAGGCTTCCGTCTGGTTCAGCGATGCGAGCGCACAAGGCTCAGCGACGATGCCGGATGCGGATACCATTCCAACGCACATCCCGCTTGCACAGGAAGTCATCCGCCGAGTTGAACGCAGGCTAGCTGAATTGCATGCCCTTCAACAGGCAGCTGTCATGCCGCTCCCTGCCCCTGCTGAGGATCTCGCGATCCTCGCAGACATTCGAGCGGCTGCCGGGGCAGCCAATCGCAACAATGTCACCCGTACGCAGGCGTACTGGGCCTGCTACCGGCAAGCACCGGAGCTGCATTGGGCGCTGCTTGCGCACATGGTGTCCCGCAACGGCGGCTGGTGCATGACGGATTTGCGGGGAGAACTGCTGCCGCTTCTGATGAAGCGCGACGAGACAGAGCATTTCTTCGCCTTTCTGGAGCGTGCGAACGCGTTGATCTTTCAGGATGCCTACCCTCAGCTTCTGCTCTATCTGGAGGGGCGGCGCCGGGGGCGCAGCCTGTTTCACTTGCTTCCCTTTCTCAACATCTCACTGTGGATGACGCCGATCTGGGAGGCGTTCTGGCAGGAGCAGGACAGCGCGTTATTGACCATAGGACTAATCGTAAATGAACAGCATTATATCGAGCAGCGAGTCGTCCAGAACTCTGTTTTCCAGCAAACGGTGATCAACACCTCCTTGTTCAAAACCCAGGGCTGGCTGCAGCTGAATCAAGTCGGCTTCCCTTATGGAGAACATGATGCGGCCAGTACGGCCGTCGCGGCTGACGTTCCGCTTCACGTCGCCGGGCTCATCCTCGAGAAGTTCGCCGACGTTCGCGAACGCATCGCCTTCGGCAAAAGCCTCTACGGGATCCTGTTCGGTATCCCGCATGTCCACGCCGGCATCGTCCGCTTCGCTTCCAGCCGGCCGCACACCGGCTCGCGGGCGGACTATTGGCCGCAGCTCTTTGCCCCGATCCGCAAGGCACCGCCTGCGGTCAAGTATCAAGAGCGGCTGGACGGCCTCGCCTTGAAGGCCGGCGCCAGCCCGTTCTACAGCCCGCCGCTCGGCGCGGTCTGGCCGGACCGCCCCCTGGCCCCTGTGGAGCCAGGGGATTGGTTTCTCGCGTCGGACGCGAAAGAACCTCTCGCCTATTTGCGAGAGGTTCCCATTCCGTCCGACTATGAATTGGCCGCCGACATGCGGCTCGCCCTCAGCAAGCTCGAGCTTGCTGTGCTGGCCGCCCAGGCGGCGAAAAAGCTTTTGCGGTAAGCCTGCCGAGCAGGCTTGCCTTAGTCTTAGCGGCGGCCGAGCAAGTGGCCCGCCTTGCGGATCAGCTTCTGCACCGGCGCCGGGAAGGAGCCGACATCTTCTTTGGTCACAACGCGCGTTACCATCAGCATCACCGGGTACATCGCAACGGCGATGCCACAGACGATCACGCTGTTGATAGCCTCGTTGAGGCGGAACCAAGGTGTGAATGCCAAGTAATTGTGCGTCAGCCATTCGATCGCAACGCCAACGACGGCGATGACAACGACTGTTACCGCCAGGCCGGCGAAACGGCTGCCCAGTATCGTAAACTTGATTTCTTTGCGCAGCGAGCGAATGTTCAGCCACGACATCGCAATGAAGCAAAGTCCCGTAGAGACAATGATCCCATAAATGCCGAATACATTGCCGAGCAGAAAACTTCCTGCCAGCTTGACGGCAATGCCGACAACCACATGCGTCATGAGTGGCTTCATACGTCCCATGCCCATAAGCACGGCACCTGACGTTTGCATCACAATCTGGAACATCGCACCGAGCGTCAGCAGCGCAATCATATGCGGGCCATGGCTGATACCGTACGCCGTATCCTCATGGCCGAACAAGAAGAAGTCCAGCGGTCTGGCCGCAACCGCAATCATCAGAACGGCAGGCAGCCCGGACAAAATCGCTAGCTGAAGCACACGCGATGTCTGCTTCCCGACCTGCTGATAATCTTTGCGCGAGTACGCGGCGGAAATAATCGGCACAACTGATTGGCTCAGCGCGACCGCGAGAATAATCGGCAATCCTGCCAACGGCTGCGCACGACCACCGAGAATCCCCACCAGGCCGTGCGCTTCACTGCGACCGATCGAGCCTTCGAGCAGCGGAATGATGATCGACGTATCAATCGCATAGACGAGCGTTACCGTCACGGAGAAAACGACAATCGGGATGGAAAGTTTGAGCAGACTTCGGTAAATATCCCGATACCTCAGGGATCCGCCTGCAGCTGGTACGTCCGCCTTCGCTGCGCTCATTTGCTCTGCCGTTTCCTTCATGACAGTGGAGGGGGAGCCAAGTGCGTCGCGCCGCTTCTGTTTCATCGCGTAATACAGCATAACCGCCAGCGCGGCAAGACCGCCGATCACACCACCGAACGACGCCCCGGCGACGCCCCAGCCAAGCGAGATGTTCAGTAAGAAGTACGCCAGTGCAATCGACGTTATCAATCTGAAAATTTGTTCCACGACTTGCGAAATACCGTTCGGCATCATATTCTGGCGCCCTTGAAAATAGCCGCGCATAATCGCGATCAACGGAAAAACAAGCATCGCCGGAGCGATCGCCCGCGTCGCTAGCGTGGCGTCAGCCCCACCGTGCGATATGTTCTCCGCATAGATCGGCGCAAAGCCGTACAGCAGCACCGTCATAAGTACGCCGGCGCCAAGCGCGAACATCACCGCGGCACGATAAATGCGTTCTGCCTCGGCCGGGCGACCAAGGGCGTACCGCTCCGCGACCATTTTACTGAGCGCGCTTGGAATCCCTGCCGTCGCGACGACAAGCAAGATTGAATATAAGTTAAACGCGATGGAGTAGCTGCCCATCCCTTCATCATCCAATAAATGCACAAGCGGAATCCGCTGAAAAACACCGAGAAACCGCGCTACAAGCGCGGCTACGGTGAGAATGAGCGTTCCTTTGACCAATGAATCTTTCGTTACCTTCGTCAACGTGTGTTCCTTCTCTCTTGCCTTTTTAGAATCGCCGCTCGCCGTTTAGAAGATCCAAATGAAGAACAGGATGATCATGACGAGCTGAAGCGCAATTTTCACGACACTGCTTGCAAAAAAACCAAGCACAGAGCCTACCCCCGACTTGATGGCCAGCTTCCAGTTCGTCCCGATAATGAGCTCGCCCAGCACAGCGCCGATGAACGGGCCCAGAATAAGGCCGAACGCCGGGATGACAAACGGCCCGATAATCAGCCCAATGGTACTGCCGATAACCGCAGCTCTCGAGCCCCCGAACTTCTTGACGCCGAGGGCACTCACAGCGTAATCCGCGACCATGATGATCACCACGATCAGCGTCTGAATGGTCCAGAACCACCAGCCGAATGGCTCAAAGCTGATCAACCAACCATAGAGGAAAAAAGCCCCATAAATCGCAAGAACACCCGGCAGCACAGGATAGATGGCACCGGCCAAGCCGACGACAAATAAAAGAATGACGAGAACCCAAGCCAAGGTCACCATTTGGGTGCCTCCTTTTGAACGTATCGTGCTTATTTCTTCAACATATACTCGCGGATCACATGGGCGACGCCGCTCTCCTCATTCGTCTTGGTGACGAAATCAGCCATCGCCTTCACCCGATCCTGCGCGTTCCCCATCGCCACACCGAGTCCTGCTTCGCGAATCATCGCCATGTCGTTCTCACTGTCGCCAACAGCGATTACTTCGGACATGGAGATCCCTAGCAGCTTGCACACCGCGGCAATCCCACTGGCTTTGCTGACGCCTTTCGGATTCATTTCGAGATTCGCCGGATGAGAGTTCGTAATTTCCGTATTATCCCAGACCGTGACGATCTCCCGAATGCGCTCCAATTTGGCTTCATTTTCCGTAAAAAAGCCGAATTTCAGCCACTTCTTTTCCCGGAAGATCAGCTCTTCTTTCTCCCGATTGAACACGCCTTCTTCCGAGTAAGCCCACCACCAGCAATCTTGCTCCAGCGCAAGCTGGTGCAGCTGCTCGACAATCGCAATATCCAGATGCGTCCGCTGCAACAGCGTATCCGGCGAGGACCAGACCTCGCTTCCGTTCACCATCACCATTGGCGAGTTCAGTCCTAGTTCCCGAACGAAAGGCAAGGCGCTGATCACGCCGCGCCCCGTTGACATCATCACGATGAAGCCTTCCTCTGTCGCCTGACGAATGGCCGCTTTATTCTCCGCGGAAATTTTCTTGTCCTCGTCCAACAGCGTTCCGTCCATATCCAGTGCAATCAATCGGTACCCGCTCAAGTGATTCCCTCCCGTTGTCATTCGGCTTGATGTGCTTGCTAGTATGCGGTAAGCACTTTCTTCGGCAGCTCTTCCATGAAGGTTTTGTGCCACAAGGCAAAAATATAAATCGTCCACAAACGGCGGGCGTAGTCCCCTTGACCACTCCGGTGCTTATGCAGCATCCGTTCCACCGCCGCTGTATCGATGTAATCCTCGATGCCGCTCGACTTGATCTGCTCCATCACCATATCGCCCATAGCGCCTTTCATCCAGTCGCGCAGCGGCACCGGGAAGCCGAGCTTCGGCCGGTTCAGGATCGGATCCGGAATAATGCCTTCCATCGCCTTACGGAAAATATATTTCGTCGTGCCGTTTGCGATGCGATATTTCGCCGGGATGCGGCGCGCCACTTCAAACAGCTCCTTATCCAGAAACGGCACACGCAGCTCGAGCGAATGTGCCATTGTCATCTTGTCCGCTTTCATCAAAATATCGCCCGGCATCCACAGATTCATATCAATGTACTGCATCCGGGACACCGGATCGAGATGCTTCGTGCGGCTGTAGTAATCGCCGGCGATTTGCACGGGATTTTTGTACGCGCGCAGCATCTCGCTGTCGAGGCGAAGCACTTCGGCTTTCATATCCTCGGTAAAAATCTTCGCGTTGCCGAGGAAGCGTTCTTCCAGCGGCGTCGTGCCCCGCAGCGCGTAGTTGCGGCCTTTGACGCCGCTTGGCAGCATGCGCGCGAAGCGATTTAGCATGCGCTTCAGCGCCGGCGGCAGCCCTTCGATTGCGCGCAGCGACTGCGGCTCACGATAGATGCGATAGCCGCCGAACAGCTCGTCCGCGCCTTCGCCGGACAGCACAACCGTCACGTGCTCGCGCGCCAGCTGCGCCACGTGGTAAAGCGCAATCGCCGAAGGATCGGCAACAGGCTCGTCCTGGTGCCAGATCGCTTTCGGCAGCGTATTGAAAAAATCATTTTGCGTAATGATTTTATCGTAATGCTCCGTGCCAAGCGTCGCTGCCGTCTGAGCAGCGATGATCGTCTCATTGTTAGGCCCTTCAAAACCGACCGAGAACGTGCGAATCGGCTCGATGTTCCGCATATGCGTCGCGATAGCGGTCGAATCGATGCCGCTCGACAGGAAGCAGCCCCGCTCCACGTCGCTGACGAGGTGATGCTTCACGGAATCTTTCAGCTTTTCGCGAATCTCCTCGACATAGTAATCGAACGGCTTGTCTACTGGCTCAAACATCGGATCCCAGTACTTATGTATCGACATATGACCGTCGAATGCGACCTTCACATAATGCGCCGGCGGCAGTTTATGAATGCCGTGGAACATCGTGTTCGGCTCCGGAACATATTGGAACGTCAAATAGTTCAGCAAACTGTCCGTTTGAATCAACCGGTTCATGCCGTCCGCCGCAAGCAAGCTCTTGATTTCAGAACCGAACAGGAACTGGCGGTCATTCACATGATAGTAAAACGGCTTAATCCCAAAATGGTCTCTCGCCCCGAACAACTGCTTCTTCTTCCGATCCCAGATCACAAAGCCGAACATCCCGCGCAAATGTTGGACACATGCTTCTCCGTACTCCTCGTATAAATGGACGATAACTTCCGTGTCGCTGTGGGTGCGGAAAACGTGCCCGCGCTCTTGAAGCATCGTTCTTAAGGTTTTGTAGTTATAAATTTCACCGTTGAAAATAATCCAGACCGACTCATCCTCGTTCGTCAGCGGCTGATGGCCTTCTTGAATATCGATAATCGACAAGCGGCGAAAGCCGAGGCCAATGCGATTCTCCGTCCAGAAGCCCTCATCGTTCGGCCCCCGGTGGACGATCACATCCGTCATTTGTCTTAGATTTGCTTCCGTTGGTTCTCTATCTTCAAAAAACATCATTCCCGCGATTCCACACATAGCCTAAAACTCACTCCTCCGTACCCTCATCAATCTTTCTCTTGGACAACCGATACATTAGTATACCATATTCAGCGGTCGTTCTGGAAATAGAATGAAGGCAGGCTCAGCAAGCGAATTATAGAAAAATGATGGAAATAAGCAGGCGTTTGACCGATGCGGACAACCGTCTCTTTTTCATGGCGCTCGACCACCTTTCCTCTGTGCACAAAAGTTGACTAAATGCAACTTTTTGGGTAAAAGAGGGCTTTCCCTCTTGCTACAGGATATGCACATAAGCAGTTGATGGTGCAGTCCTAAGAGTAAGAAGCACAAACAGAAACAATAAAGATTCCCTTGCCCCCAGCCCGAATCACGTTTCCCCGGCGCTCCTTGTTGGCCAAACCTCCTTTTAAAGACTATCCCTTTCCCTCAGGGTACTTCACTCACACGTGAGAGCGTGACGATGTACTCTTGGAATGGCCA
The DNA here is from genome assembly GCF_050467285.1 of Paenibacillus oryzisoli. Lineage (GTDB taxonomy): Bacteria > Bacillota > Bacilli > Paenibacillales > NBRC-103111 > Paenibacillus_E > Paenibacillus_E oryzisoli_A. Next base: position 122,225 of record NZ_JBCMUN010000010.1, read on the forward strand.
CAGATTGCGGATAACCACTCGTCTACAGAAATGACTAAAAGCCAATACCTGCAAATTGTACATTTAATTTTTTCGTTTTGGTTGGATTTCCGCCCAGAACCTGTATTTTGTACATCAAAATTTGCTTGTTTGCCAGAAAAATTGGCTTTTAGCGGCCATACAAGACTTTTTTAATGTAGTTTTTGCAGGATAATCGCGAAAATTGGCTGTTTTGTGTAGATTTGATGTACAATCTGCAGTTGCTAAGTGGTTTGGCCTCCGCTGGATAGCCTTCGGGCAGCAAATCTCATTCTCACCTGAGCTATGGGGATAGTATCCGAAGCGCTGATGCGGACACAGTTACCCGACCAACGGGGATAACTGCCGAAGCGCAGCCTGCCGAAAAGCAAAAGGAGTGGGCCGCAGCCCACTCCTTCTCATTTACCACGGCTTCTTGCCGCCGCCCATTTTGGTCAAAATACCATCGTTGGCGGCATCGTATGCCTCAAAGATTTTGGCGGCGATTGGCGAAGCGCCATAGCGGCCAAAGCCGCCCTCCGGCACGACGACCGCCACGGCCAGCTTCGGATTCTCGGCCGGTGCGAAGGCGATCAGTACCGCATTATCGACCGTACCTCCGGCAACTTGCTGGGTCGATGTCCCTGTTTTTCGCGCCACGTTATACGGCAGTTCCTCGATGCCTTCCGCGCCGCTTTTCATGCCTTTAATAATGGTATTCCAATCGGCAGCGGCGAACTCCTTTGAGACGTCCTCGACGACTTCCGGCTCGATCTTCTTCACGAGTTGACCCTGATAGTCGCGGATTTCGTCCACGAACAAGGGCTTCATCCGCTTGCCGTGGGACGCCAGCGTAGCCGCGTACTGTGCAAGCTGAAGCGTGGTCGTCTTTTCGTTCTGCCCCCATGACGCGTAGACCATAGCAGACTGATAGCTGTCTTTCTTCGCATTGGCAATGAAGTCGTTGGTTCCGGCTATTTCGCCAGGCAAGTCACTTCCTGTTTTGACCCCAATGCCAAACTTCGCCAAATACTCGGCCCATTTGGCTGTCACGTTGGCATTCTCTCGCCCGAACTTATCCCAGAATGGAATGCCGACCATTGCCGACATATACGTATTGGAGGAGTGTTCGATAGCCGTTGTAGCTGTGAGCGTTCCGTAAGCCGCTCGATCCGAGTTCGAAATTGAGCTGTTTCCGTTTTTCCCGAAGGAGAACGTACCTGTATCGTAATACTGCTGCCCTGCCGTAAAAAGTTTCTCTTTCAGCCCGATAAGCACGGACAACGGCTTAATCGTCGAACCCATGAAGACGATCGAAGATGGATGCTTGGCGTTTTCCTTTTCATCCGGATACTTCGCTTTGGCTGTTCGGATCGTACCGTTGTTAATGTACGTGAAAATTTCATTATAGATCGGCGTGGAAATGCCCCCCGTCCACACATTCGCGTCATAGTCGGGATAATTGGCCATGGTGACAACACGTCCTGTATCCACTTCCATCGCAACTGCGAAACCCGACGACGCCTTCATGCCAGGCTTTAAATATGGATTACTGGCATGAGAAGGGTCACGCAGGTATTTAATGTGATCGGCTAACATTTTCTCTGTCGTTTTCTGAATATCCTTGTTAATCGTCAGATACAAGTTATTGCCTTTAACCGGCGCCGTCACCTCCGCCCGGCCGATAATTTTCATCGCGGCATTCACTGGATATTTCTTCACACCGTTCTTCCCGCGCAGCTCATCCTGATACATTCGTTCGATTCCGTCAAAACCAACTGTCTCACTCGCCAGATATTCCTGAGCGTTTGGATCGTCTTTGTACATGTCCTTGGCTGTTTGTGTGGAAAAAACGTTCGTATACCCAATCAATTGCGTCGCAATTGTCGTTGTATTGTCATCGTCCATTGCATAGGTACGAATGCTTTCCTCCGTCACTTCCAACCATTTGAACTCATCACGGTGCTCTAGCAAATAGGCAATCTCTGTGTTAGACAAATCCGCTTTAATACGTCGCGGCACAGAATAATAGCTAGGAGCCTTAGTTGGTTCTTTGTTAATATCGTAACCAAGATCCATGGCTAGCACGATCTCTTCTGGCGAAGGGTTTTTGGCCGTCGCCTTGCCGTATTTCTGAAATACGTCGGTATACAGCTTGCGCGCAAGCCCGATCACTTCGTCTTTATCCTGCTGGTTCGGCTCGATTCGGAAGAAAAGCGATTGCACAGGAATGGTGTAGGCCAAGGGTTGTTTCGTGGAATCGTAAATATTGCCTCGAATCGGCGCAATTTTGTTGAACTGGTTCGTATTCGTATTCTCCGCTTCCTTCAATTCCTTCGCCTGCACGAACTGCAGAATCGCCAGACGCACAATCAGGACGGAAAACAGGAGAAACGTAACAAAGAAAAAAATATTGATCCGAAAGGAAAAGTGCCGTTTCTTCGTGATTTCATGTTTCTTCGGATCATCCATGATGGATGATTTCATGCTTCGTCAGATCCTTTCTTACGTAACTGCTTCGCGAACGGACGGATCGTCGAACAATTCCAGCAGGGAACCAATACCCTCTCCGTGATGATACGGATAGCGCAAGATGCGCACCGCATCAATTCCGACTTGATTCGGGGCCCAAATATCGTTCGTTTCATGATCGCCGATGTACAGCACATCATCTGCCGCGACACCTGCCTTATCCAGCGCCAATTGGAAAATCGCCGGATCCGGCTTCTCCAGCCCCACCTCGGTGGATACGATGACCATTTCAAAGTAGTCCGCAATCCCTTTATCGGCCAGAATCGCAGGCAAGGTTGGGGCAAAATTGCTCACAACGCCAATCCGGAAGCCGCGCTCCTTCAGCTTTTCCAGAAAGGGCTTTACATCGTCGAACAATTCATAGTAAGCCGGCGCCGTGTACATCTCATACAATTCATGGCAGCAGGCCCAGATTTGCTCCTCCGTCCACTCCTCATGGATGCCGAGCTTATGCAGCACGTGCTTGTATAGGTTTACCCAGAAGGCGCGATCCGACTCCGGACTGCACACCGCAAAGTTGTCTTTTTTCTCCACATAATAAAAGAGACGAAACGCCTCCGTGAAAAGTTCATGAATATGCGCTTCGTCCCGATCAATAGCCCGCAGGCCGAGATACTGCTTCAAAATCGTCTGCGCCGCTGGAATCGTCACGAGCGTATCCCCAGCGTCCAGATAAATCATTTTATAAGCTTCCAATGGCTTTCTCATGCCGATCTCCTCATCTATACATCTTGAATATGCGTCCGGTCAAAATTAGGCGGGTTAAACCAGTTCCCCCCGCTGGATACCCAAGTCGAATCGAGCGGCACCCACTTCTGCGATTGGGCGAGATACACTTCGTTCCACGCGTGCGGACCGTATCCGCCTTGCCCGTCGTAGCCAAGTCCTGTCACGACCTTGACGTCAAGACCGACGGCCCTGGCCATTTGCGCATACAGTCTGGAATAATCGATACAGACACCTTTCTTCGTATTGAACGTGTCCTCCGGCGTCTGCTCCTTCCAAATGCGCTGGTTCTCATATAGATCAACTTTGTTCCAATCGTATTGAATACGCGAACCGACCCAACTGTACAATAGCTTCGCCTTTTCTTCGTCCGTTTGGGCGTTCGCCGTAATTTCTTTGGCCGCATCCGCAATATTGCCGGAAATTTTGGCATCCAGCACTTCATACTTGCGCTGTAAAATATTCGAAAATTCCTGCTCCACCGCCCTAGTGAACACTGGGGCCTTCTCGGTGATGAATTCCCCCGTAAATGGAGAAATCACCTCGTTCGCTCCCTTTTGATACATCTGGGACGATTCGATATACGGTGTGACCAGCGAATGCGGGAACAAGGTGACATAAATAAACAAAACCGCAATGAGCATCAGCGCTCTCGCCAGTCCCGCAACGGAACCGATCAGACCGCCGGTCACAGAACTTGCGAACGATTTTCGCCGATAAGGATTAGCCTGACGCACATGCATCCAGCGCCCCAGTCCAGCGTCCACGATCACATTCAGCAATTGCTTGACCAGGAAGTATCCCAGTATGAACAACACGCCAAACCGCAGCAGCGGAAAATCCCGCAGACTTGTCACGACGGTGTAATACGCTTGCTTCAAAGAGCTGATTTCCGCTGCAGGCACCTGCAAATCCCGCGCTTTAAGCCATTCCTGGACATGCGGCGAGAGCCACTGTACACCTTGCCACGCAATCACGATGGACACCAACGCGACTGCCGCTTCCACAAGCATAAAGACGAGATGCTTCGCAGAGCCGGATGCCCCCCGGAATATCCCTTGAATCACCGAGCCCGCAATCGTTAGCACAATCAAGATGGATATAAGATTCATAGAAGTAGACGATAACCAAACATTGTCCATCATTGCGCACTCACCACCTTCTTATCCGTAGACCGGCGACTAAGACTTGGCGTTTGCTTTCGCTTTCTCGATCAGCTCGTTCACCGCTGCGTTGGCGTTCATTTTAAACGTTTTGCCTAGAAACGTCACTTGAACTTCGTCGCTGCCGGACTTTCCTTCGATCTTGAGACTTTTCGTCGTAATTTCAAAAGAGCCGTCCGGATTCGCTTTAAACTTCGCATCCTTCGCTTCCGAGGTGATCGCGCTTACCGCTTTATCCTTGACTTCGTCGCCGACTTGGGTCATGACACTTGCCCCAATATCCTGTATTTTATCCTTATAGCTGGCCCCATAAACGAGCAGAGCCGCCACAATGGCAACGACAATCACCCATTTCACAACCGTTTTCACAATTCCGACTATAATAAAAAGTACAATAATGGCACCGACGATCAAATACCAGCGATCTTGGGCAAATGCTATCCACTGATCCATGCGAATCCTCCTCTTTATCTTCCAAATTCCCTTCCTATCATACTACAGAGACTCGTTAATCTTCATCTCTTTTTTTCCGTAATCGGGCGAGCTCGCGCTGAATATCTTCCGTTCGGTCCATGCTGCCCTTCCCTTTGCGAAACGAGTGCCGCAGCCGGATCAACAAATAAATCGCAACGACGCCAAGCAAAATAATAACAATGGGATCCATAGCTCCTCCTCAACTGCTCATAGGAAATTGTGTCATTTATGGGGAAACGTCATATCCTTCGGACAAGGGGCGTACATCTAAGCATAGACAAGATTATGACCGAGGTGGTGAGACCATGCGAACAGCCATTTGGCTGTACTTATTCATGTTCGTCGCGTTCTTCGATTTGCACGCGCAGTACCCGATTCTATCTCCCTTCGCCTTATCATTGGGAGCGGCCCCTTCTTTCATTGGGCTCATTATGGGGGTATATTCGCTGACCCATTTGCCAGGCAACGTCATGGCCGGTTTTGGCGTGGATAAATACGGGAGCAAAATTTTCATTATTTTCTCCTTGATTGTAGCAGGGATTATCTTGCTATTTCAATCCAGCGTCAAAGATCCTTGGCATCTGCTCTATATCCGCTCCATATCCGGCTTCGTGCTCGCGTTTCTCTCGCCGGCCTGCCTCTCGCTGCTGGCACGCATTGCCAAGGACCGCATCCATCAAAGCAAGCTGATGGCCGGCAACGGGCTCGTGCACACGCTCGCATCTGTCGTTTCCCCGGCAGCAGGCGCCGTACTCGTCGCCAAAATTGGATTTACTACCGCCTTTTCCGTGCTCGGGTGGGTGCTGATCGCTACCGGCGTTCTCGCTATTTTTGGCGTAAGGGAGAAGGAATTGCTTCATAAAGAGCCGCTTTCGCCGGCGCCGATGGACGCGCATGGGCATGGGCATCATGCGTTCGAAGATTTTGGAGAGACCGCCTCGGGCAGCCCGGCGATCCCTTGGCTGTTCTTTATGATCCCGATGGCCTTGTCCTGCTCGCAGGGCATTCTCTTTTTCGAGCTGCCGCTGATGAAATCGGCGCGGGATTCGATCCTGACCTCCGGCGTCTTCTTCACGCTCGTCTCCCTCGGCGCGCTGCTCAGCATCTCATTCTGGTTCCTAAACCGCGTATCGCCGTTCTTGCGCACCGTGTGCGGCAGCTTCGCACTGGCCGTAATCTTTTTTGGGCTGGCGATCAACTGGCCGCTTCCGCTGACAGTCTCGCTTTTCCTGATCGGGATGGCCAAAGGCGTCATCTACCCGGCGCTTGCCGCGCTGCTCGCCAGTATCACCAGCGCCAACCGCTACGGCCGCATGTTCTCGCTGCTTTCGATTTCCTACTCAATCGGCGCTTTCATCGGCCCTATGGTGGCCGGTCAATTGCGCGGACAGATTTCCTCGTACTTTATCGCCTTTTTCGTCCTTATGCTGGCGCTGTCCCTGCTGCCGCTGCGGACGTTCAAAGCGCCGGTGACGACGTAGCGAGGTTCGGTTGTGAAAAGAATACAGACGAGCCTGCCAGCGTGCAGGCTTTTTCTTTTTCCAAGCCCATGTCGAATGGTGGCATTTCCCGGGAAATGTCTGTTCCCCTCCACCTGTTGGAACATTCGCCAAATCAGGGTATACTAACAGCATCCCCTCCAAGCATCCCATTTTCTAGAACAAGGGAGGAATCCTCATGTCAATCGCCATCATTGTCGAAGGAAAAAACGATAAAAGCCGCCTCCGGCACGTCTTGGACAGCGGCATCGATATTTGTTGCACCTTCGGAACACCAAGCTCCCTAACCCTTCATCAGCTTCAGCAAAAAGTCGGTGACCGCGACGTCTACATCTTCACTGACAACGACGCATCGGGCAAAAAAATTCGCGCCCTCCTGCGGGACACGTTTCCTGACGCGGAACATATCTATACCCGAAAAGGGTATGCCGGGGTGGAGGGCACGCCGGAAGACTACCTCATCCAGCAATTAGAAAAAGCAGGACTGGAAGCCCACATCATCTATCCTGATGCCGATTCCTATCCTGCTTATGAATGAAAGTTATTTGCCTTTCGACAGCGTCACGACGTCTTTCACAATGTGGTCGACCGTCAACTCCGGGTTGCTTGCATCGTAATAGTTGCGAAGCTGCCCCTTCGGATCGACGAGCAGAATCGCATTGGAATGCGAGAAGTTGCCGTCTTTCTCTTTAATGACCATAATGCCAAAATCCTCGGCCAGCTTCGCCACCTGCGATTCCTCGCCGCGCAGGAACGTCCAGCCGCCAGGAACCGGTTTGGATTCGAAACGGTTGCCGAACGCCTTAAGTACTTCCGGCGTATCGCGCGTCGGATCTACGGTGATCGAAAGAATCTGGGCTTTCGTGCCGAGCAAATCTTTCTTTTTCAACTCATCCTGTACCTGGGATAATATGTAGCTCGTCGGCAAGCACACATCCGGGCAGAACGAGTAGAAGAAGTAGACGAGCTGTACTTTTCCGTTCATGTCCTGCGACGTGACGGGTTTGCCGTCGAGATCTTTAAGATTGAACGACGGCGCGGCCTTCATGGCGGTAAGCCGTTCATCCGGTTTGCCGCCATTCGAGAGCAATTTATAAGCAAATGAAGCAATCATTGCCACCAGAATAACGCCGATGGCCAGCTTGAACCAGTTTTTTCCCAGAAAAGTCCCCATGTCCTGCCTCTTCCCCCACGCTTAGCTTATAGTTTGACTGTGTCCACGACCATCAATACGGACAAGAGCGTCAAATACAAGAGGGAGAACAAGAACATCCGCTTCGCCCACATCACTTCCGCTTCGCCAGTGGCCTGGAAGCCTTTCACGCTCATGAACACCCACATTAATCCCAAAATCGTTGAAACCACCAAGAAAATGTATCCGACATAGCCAAACGCCGTCAGCATGACCGTAACCGGCACGAGCAGCACAACGTAACGTATCATGCTCATTTTCGTCACATGCGTACCTTTCACAACCGGCAGCAGCGGGAAGCCTGCGTTACGGTACTCCTCCATGCGGCGTATGCCGAGCGCCCAGAAATGCGGCGGCTGCCACAAAAACAGGAACAAGAACAGAAGAATCGCACCGGGATCCACCGTACCGCTAACGGCGCAATAACCGATCACCGGCGGCGTCGCACCGGAGAAAGCGCCGACGAACGTGCTCCACACCGATGTGCGTTTGAACCACGCCGTATACAGCCATACATACAAGAACAAGCCGAGCAATCCGATCAAGCAGGCCAGCGGTGAACTCGCCCCGAAATACAGCACCGCAAGTCCGATCAAGCCAAGCACGATGCCATACCACAGCACCACATTCGGAGAAATGCGGCCGCTCGGCAGCAAACGCTTCTGCGTGCGTTCCATCTTCGCATCCATTTCCCGATCCAGGTAGTTGTTAAGCACGGTGCCGCCCGCCATCACGAGCGCGGTGCCCAGCATCGTCATAATCAAGTGAATCCAGTCTACATCCCACTGTGCTGCGACCCAGTAACCGGCAAAAGCCGTCATCAGGTTCGAGTAAATAATGCCCGGCTTCACCAGCCGATAAAAATCTTTCAATGTTACAGGCTCCGCCGCCTGCCTATGCGCAGCTTCTATAGAATCCGCCCCGGCTGTCTCGCGGCTCGAAAGATTCTCATAAACAGCTTGATTGTCCATCTTGAATAAACCTCCTCTATGTCGAAATTCCGAATGACGTATGAATTGAACATTCCCATCATACCAACCCCTACATCTTTTGACAATGAAGCAATCGCGTTTGTCATCAGATTGTCGATTCTCATACGACGACTTTTTGAACTACCTCTCCCAGTATGCGTGGAAAAGGCTTCTTCCATTCGTTACCATTTCGGAATTCAAAAAAAGAGAAAGAGCCGCCATGCTTGTGCGCAAGCATCTCTTGGTATGATTTTCTGGGACTTGGTACATCCTAACACAAGAAGCTGGCCCGCTTGACCTGCAGCTGCAGACGTCAAGTACCGCCCAGCTTTTTTTCATGAGAGATGGCCTAATCGGCCGACGTCTAATTAAGTAAAACTGGACGGCACAAATTGGATAATGATAACATTGGTAGTGATAGGATCGATTATGGCGAACGGCATATCGAGCACCTGGCCTTTTATCACAAAGGAGAGGAACGTTTATGTCAAAAATATTAATAATTGAAGACGACTTCAGCATCGGCGAAATGATGTCCATATATTTGTATGAAGACGGCTACGAAGTCAAGCGCGCAGAGAACGGCGGAGAAGGCGAACGTTTACTGCAGCAGTTTCAGCCGGATGCGATGATTCTGGATGTGATGCTGCCGGACATTGACGGCATTCAACTCTGCTCCCACATTCGACGGACCTCGAACATCCCGATACTGATGATCTCCGCCAAGAGCGAGGTTTCCGATCGCGTGCGCGGGCTGCAGACCGGCGCGGACGATTATCTCTGCAAGCCGTTTTCCATGCGGGAGCTTTCCGCCCGCGTGCAGGCGCTGCTGCGCAGATCTCACAGCTTCGCATCCGCCGCCTCCGAACTATCGGCCGCTTCAACCGTTCCCGCCCGTGCGCAGATGCAGCCTGACCCGCCAATGAAAATTACGCTGGACATCGAGAAGCGCTGCCTGATCGTTCATGGCAAAGTCGTGGAAACGACCTTTTCCGAGTTTGAAATTATGAAGCTGTTCTGGCAAAATCAAGGCAAGGTGTACAGCCGGGAAGAACTTCTCAACCGCGTCCGCGGCTTTGACAGTTATGTAACCGAACGAGCGATCGACGTACATATCGCCAATCTTCGCAAGAAAATCGAAACCGATCCCAAAGAACCGAAGCATATCAAAACGGTATGGGGCGTCGGGTACAAATTTCTACTGTCTTAAGCTCCCGCGAGGGAGCCTTTTTTTATTCCCAAAATCCGTCACCAATTAGGCATCCGCACAATATGATGATATGGAAATTCCCCAACCACGACGATTACAAAAAGCTTTCGTGCGCAAAGCTCAAGGAGGACATTTTGGAAATGTTAAACAACCCTTACAAAATCGGCAACCAAGCCAACCCGCAACTCGGTTACACGTATCCGTCTTACCCTGTTCCAACGGCAGTTACGAATAAAATGGTGCCCATGACACCAGCCGGCTCGACGCTTTCCCCGACCGGAATCCCGCTGCAAACCGGTGTCAACGTGCCTGCCGCTCCGCTGGAAGAATCCTATATCGAGAACATTCTTCGTCTGAACTTGGGGAAAATGGCGACGATCTACATGACCTACGAGAATAACTCGGAGTGGAATGCCAAAATTTTCAAAGGCAAACTCGAAGCTGCGGGCCGCGACCATATCATCATCTCGGATCCGGTAACCGGCATGCGCTTTCTCTTACTTATGGTGAACCTCGACTACATCACGTTCGACGAGCCTTTGAACTATGCCTACCCGTTTGCCGGCGGCACAGGCCCAGGAAGATAAGAAGACCGACACCAAACCGCGGTTCCACTTGGAACTGCGGTTTATTTGCGTTTAAATGCCGGTAAAATGCCACATATGCAGCTTGGCCAGCCCGCCTCGCACCCATTGCTCCCAGTCCGCTTCCCCTGTTCCGCTTTCCGCAGCCCGCTGCCTCTCTTCCTTCATCCTTCCATACTCTTCGAACGTGACTCCATCCCAAATCTCGACAAAAAGTCCCCGCTGATCTGTCCCTTCCATCACCTGCAAACGCCCTTCCCGCGCTTGCCACCCCCGCATATAGATGAGATATGTCTCCAGGTATTCGGCATTTATGGCATACTCTACAAAAACTTTAGACATTTTTAGATCTCCTTCCGATTTATTTTTCAGGTAAAAATGGTAAACTAAAGGAAGAAAGCAATCGATCTTCATCCTCGACTCAAGACAAAATTCGGACAGCGTAACTAGGAGGATACCCCTTTGGATACTGGCACTCATCTTGTCATCGGCTTAGGCTTAGCAGGACTCTCCCATATCGATCCCGCCGTTTCAGCCGATACAGCGACGGCAACCGCCGTCTTCATCGGCACCGTAGTCGGATCGCAGATTCCCGATGTGGACGGGCTGTTGCGGTTTAAAGGGAACGCCGTCTACATTCGCAACCACCGCGGGCGCTCGCACTCCTTGCCGGCCCTGCCGCTGTGGACACTGCTCATCACGGGCGCGCTGGCGCTCTTCTTCCACGGCATCCCGCTCCTTCATCTTGCGATGTGGGTCGGACTCGCCGTATGCTTCCATGTATTTACCGACTGTTTTAATACTTATGGCACGCAAGCGGTCAGACCGTTTACGGAAAAGTGGATTTCGTGGAACATTATCCACATCTTCGATCCGTTTATTTTCACCAGCCATCTCGCGGCGATCTTCATGTGGTCGTTTAAAATCGCGAGCCCGGCCTTGATCTTCCCGACGCTGTATGCGCTCATCGCCCTCTATTATATATGGCGGACACTGGATCATTTTATTATCGAAAAAGGCTTGTACCGCAAAGATCCGACGTACCAACCAGGCGACAAGTACACCCTTATTGTAACATTCAATCTGTATGTCTGGAACGTGGTCAAGCGCCGCGCGAACGGTACGTACCAATTAGGCGAATTGAAAAATGGCAAGCTCAAGTGGCTGGACACCGTGACCAGCGCAGAGCATCCGGCTGTCGAGGCCTCCAAGCAGCATGAAGACATTCAAGCGCTGCTGTACTTCTCCTCCTTTGCCGCTGCCGAGGTCAAGACGCATCGGTGGGGCTACGAAGTTCGCTGGGCGGATGTTCGCTACCGCCACCGTAAACAGTATCCATTCGTCGGTGTGCTGCTCATGGACCATAATTACGAGGTGCTGGACTCCTACGTCGGCTGGGTGAACGATTCCAAGCTTGGCAAGAAGCTGCGCGTGGATCTCTACTAAAAAAAGATGCAAAGACCGGGAAACCGGTTTTTGCATCTTTTTTTGCGTGAAAGGCTAGCGGGCGGTAGGCGCTGGGACTTCAACCGTCTTTTTGGAAAATACGCCCCCCGCCAGAAACATCCCTAGCGAAAGGACTAAACAGATCGCCGAGAAGATTCCAATGGAGGCGTAACCCCCCAGTTGAACATACAGGGTACCTGCGATCCATGCACCCAGCGTATTGGCCGCATTCATCGTCGAATTGGCCAGACTGGAAATCGTCCCCCGAATCGAAGCGTTAAGCGAGGTCAGTGCTTCCATCGCGATGGGGAACAGAACACCAAGGATCATAAAGATGATAAAATAGGCAGCCGTCACAGAGGTGATGCCCGGCAGATGAGGGCCTCCGATATACAGGCCCGAGAGCAGCAGCATGCCCGACATCAAGGCAGGGATGCGCCCTATTTTTTGCGTGATGGCTGCACTGATCAAACTTCCTGCAAACGTACCTAACCCCAGGAACATCATTACGGTACCAATCTGGCTCACCGGATAAGCGAACTGGTCGGCGATCCACTTGCCGATGAAGGCAAACGAAGTTCCGCTTCCCAGGTGAAGCAAAAGATAAGCGAGAAACCCGCTTCTGGCGCGGCCGCTTGTGATGAGCGGGATGTAGCGACGGAGAATTGAACTTTTGCCGCCGGACTGTGCCGCAGGCTTGATGTCGGGCAGCAGGTACATGACGGCGAAAGCCATTACCATCGCAATACAGCCGATTGTCCAGAACGGCATGGACCAACGGGTGACCGCCAGCCAGCTTCCGATCGGAACACCCAATGCTTGGGAGGCGGCGAGTCCGGAAAAGGCCAACCCCATCGTCTTGCCGATGCGAGCCGGCGGCATGACAGCCGGAATGGAAGCCCACACTTGGGGAGCGGTGAAGGCTGCGGAAATGCCGGCCAAAAAGCGGAACGCGCACATGCTCCAGAAGCTGTCCGCGAAGCCGCACAGCATCGTCGAGATAGCGAAGCCCAACAAACCTCCGATCATGACGGTTTTTCGATTCCAGCCATCGGACAGCGGCCCTGCGATCAATGCAAAGATGGCAGATCCGAGGGTGTAAGCCCCGATCATCCAACCCGCGATGTCCGTGGAAACACCAAATTCCTTCTGCAGCGTAGGCAGCAAGGGAGAGATGAGAAAGGTATCCGTCCCGATAAGGAACATGATACAGAAAAACAGAACAGCAAATTTACGCATATGCGTTCACTCCTTGTTTAGGGTGTGTCTGAAAACCCGCTCAGGGGCATCTTTCACCACCTTTTCGCCCCCTGCTGCGTCACTTTCGCTTGACGTACCCCCGGTACGCCTTCACAAAAGTTCCTTGCATGGAACGAAAATTCGGCAAAATCTGCGGCCTTCGGAGCATTCAGACACGCCCTAGAAATAAGCTTGCTTACAAGGAAGAGTATACGGCATAATAGTGACAATAATTGTCGTGAATGTAAAATCAGCAAGGAGGAACAGCATGCCTAAATCCAAGAGGCTTATGGAGCTTATGATGACGGTGAACCGTAAACGGCGCTTCAAGGTTGGGGAGCTTGCGGATGAGTTCAACGTTTCCACGCGAACGATTCTCCGGGATTTGCAGGAATTAAGCGAGCTGGGTGTGCCGCTCTATTCGGAAGTAGGACCGCACGGAGGTTATCAGGTGCTGAGGGAACGCGTCCTGCCTCCTATCGCGTTTACGGAAGGGGAGGCGGTGGCAATGTTTTTTGCCGTGCATGCGCTTCGTCACTATTCTTCACTGCCTTTCGATGCCGAATCAGCTTCGGCGCTCAGTAAGTTTTATCTACACATGCCAGGCGACATTCGAGATCAAATCGACAACATGAAGGAACGGGTAGACTTCGTCTCGCCGACGCGCCGGGGCGACGCCCCGCACTTGTCCGCCTTGCTTGATGCCGCGGTTCATCAGAAAGTGCTGACGATCACGTACGAGTCCAAGTCGGAAGGAACGACCTCTCGGCAAGTTCAGCCGGTCTCCCTTTATGCGCATAACGGCTTCTGGTACTGCACGGCGTATTGTTTCCTGCGCGAGGGCATCCGAGTTTTTCGCTGCGACCGGATTCGCGATGCAACGCCAAGTTCAGCCGAACCGTTGAAATTGGGCGATGTTCGCCTGAACCGCCGGGAAGTAGCACTCCCAACAGATCCCGTCCGTTTGCAAGCGGAGCTGACCCGTATCGGTACCCAGCGCTGCGAGTCAGAACTGTGGCTGTCTCCCCACCTTCATGTACACGAAGACGGAACTGCTGAGATTGATGTGGAAGTATCCCGAAGTGACATCCCTTTTTATACCGAATTTTTTATTTCGTTGGGAAAAGAAGCAGTGCTGATCGGGCCGGGGGAATTGAAAGCCGCGATTCGGAAACATCTGGCCGAGCTGCTTGAGAAGTATCAAGAGGGTTAACCTGCGGGCAACCGTCGCAGAACATCAAAAGCCCGGAGGCTTTTGGAAGGCCTCCGGGCTTCATTATTACGAGAAAACGGAAATGCTAGATAAAATGGACAACATTAGCTGCGGAAGCCGGATTGTCCTGCGAGTGTTTGCTCAGCGATTTGGACCAAACGGCGGGTAATGTTACCACCGATGGAACCTGCGTCGCGAGTAGCCATATTCCCCATGTAACCATCTTGAGGAATTTGGATGCCCAGTTCTTGAGCTACCTCGTACTTCAGTTGGTCAAGTGCTCCATTTGCTTGCGGTACAACTAGTGTGTTGCTGCTACGTGATGCCATCAGGATCAGACTCCTTTCAGTCAGCTATAATCTTTGATGTATTTGCAAGCTTGCAATGATAGTATGTGGAGGAAACGAATTTATATGCACGGGACCAAAAAAAGTTTAAAATAAAATCATACGCTTATGTCACTATCATGAAAGTAGGTTAACACCCATGAGTAAACCACTCGCCCTGCTGTTTGCCTTTATCGGCACGCTGCTGCTGGCCGCGATTTCCTTGTTCATCGCCTTGCGCATGCCTTGGATGGCTGTCCTGTGCTCCCTCGTGGCACTGGGCTTTATCGGCTACGGCTTTGCGGTCAAAGCGAAAATGCGCAGAAAAAATTCGCGCTCCTAGCATTATAAAAAAAGTCCCCACTTCCAGCAGTTGCCTGCTTAAGAGCGGGGATTTTTTTATGATACGGATTAGGATGGGAGTACGAAGCCCATCCGTTTCTTCACTTCGAGCAGCGTTTCGTTTGCAAGCTCCGAGGCTTCGGCTGCGCCTTTTTTCAAAATATCGAAAATCTCGCCGGATTTACGAATCTCGCGATAGCGCTCTTGAATCGGCTCCAGCACCGCAACCACGACTTCCGCCAAATCTTTCTTGAATGGCCCATAGCCTTGCCCGTCGTACTTCGCTTCAATCTCAGCCACCGACATGTTAGCAAAATGGGAGTAGATCGAGATCAAGTTGCTCACTTCCGGTTTGTTCTGCGGATCGTATTTCACTTCGCGGCCCGAATCGGTTACCGCGCGGCTCAGCTTTTTGCGGATAACCGAAGGCTCGTCAAGCATTGCGATATAGCTGCCAGGGTTCGGCGAGCTTTTGGACATTTTCTTGGACGCATCGTCCAAAGACATGATTCTTGCACCGATTTCCGGCATGTACGGCTCCGGCATGGTGAAGAACTCGCCGAAGCGGTTGTTGAAGCGGTTCGCGAGATCGCGCGTCAGCTCCAAATGCTGCTTCTGGTCGTCGCCAACCGGAATCAGATCGGCATTGTAGAGCAGAATGTCCGCCGCCATGAGCGACGGGTACGTGAACAGTCCGGCTCCGACAGACTCTTTGCCGGCGGATTTATCCTTGAACTGCGTCATGCGCTCCAGTTCGCCCATGTACGTCAGCGTCGTCATAATCCAGCCCAGTTCCGCGTGCGCAGGCACGTGGGATTGCAGGAAAATCGACGCTTTATTCGGATCGAGACCCGCTGCAATGTACAGCGAGGCGATCGATTCCGTCTGCTCCTTGAGAGCAGCCGGATCCTGCGGCACGGTGATCGCGTGCATATCAACCACCATGAAGTAGCAGCGGTGCAGGTGCTGCAAATTGACAAAGTTGCGCAGAGCGCCGATATAGTTGCCAATCGTTAATTGGCCGCTGGATTGCATGCCGGAAAGTACGCGTTTCATGGACAAAACCTCCTAATGGGAATGGCTGTTATCACACAGCCTAGCAAAGATAAACATTCATGACCCTTCGGGTCACACGCAATTATGAAAATTTTGTCGCAGCGTGCATCGTCATTTTCGTAAAAATGACTCCGCCGTCCTTACAGAGACGGGATCGTTTGCTCGTAACGGCCGATTCGAGGATCTACTTGCTGATTGGTGTTTCGGCGAAACTCGCTCGGCGATGGTCACTAAGAGGGGCCAGACCCTGCTAACTACGCGAAATTAGGCTATTTCGGCGAATTAGAAGGGGACAAACCCTCTTAACCCGCCATTCGAGGCAAAACTGGCTGCCCCATAACCTTATTCCCAGCAAATCCCGGTGGATTTTCGCCATCCGGCTCCGCCGTCCTATCAAGGATAGGCGCGTTTACTGATGGCATAGAACCGCTTCGAGAATATGCGTTCTAATGTGCTAAAAAAGAATACAAAAAGGCCTCTCGCCGCAAGGGACGAGAGACCGTGGTACCACCCTAATTTGTTTGGTTCCGCCTTGACTGCATCGATCGCTGCAGGGGTAAAGGAAACAAACCTTCAGACTCTGATAACGGAGAGCAGCCGTTTCGCATACTGGCATTGCAGACTCATTCTTCGGCCTAGGTTCCGAAGGCGGCTGCCACCTTGTTCAGCTTCAAGCTCGAGGATCCATTCGGTTTGCTTGTTTCACCGGTTCGCACCATCCACCGGCTCTCTGAGAAACGGGAGTCAAACGTACTTGTTCCTGTCATTGCCATTGATTTTCTATTATTATACACGTTGAATCGGCGATGTCAACCGGCATAACGTCCTGCTTAAATTTTTGCACGAATTGAAGTCATTGAGAAAAGCTCTCGGTTGTCCTAGACGGCGCAGCTCGTACATAGAATGGTACTATTATCTGCTCGCCAAAGGGGTGTCGACACATTGTCTTCCACGATGTATAGATGGAGCCTGCCGATTACGACGTTCATCTGCGCAGTGCTCCTGTTCCTGATTGTCACGACCAGACAGCTGCCTCCGCTGCCTGCCGTCATTTATCCGCTTAAAGATGTATTTACGGCCTTTATGGATATTTTTCTGGATGCGCTGCCCTTCATGTTCATGGGTGTCCTGCTCTCAACCGTTGTGGAAAACTTCATTCCCGAAGGGTTTATCCAACGGATGACCCCACGCAACCCGATTGGCGGCGTCCTGTTCGCCTGTGTGCTTGGCATCATGTTTCCGCTTTGCGAATGCGGGATGATTCCGTTTGTCCGCAAGCTGATGCGCAAAGGCATGCCGGTGTACATCGCCGTCATCTTCATCCTCGTCGGGCCGATTCTCAATCCGATCGTCTTCGCTTCGACCTGGATGGCGTTCCGCGGCGATCCCTCTATGGCTTACGCCCGGATGGGGCTCACCTTCGGCGTCGCCCTCGTCATCGGCTTGTGGTTGACTCGTTTCTTGAAGAAAGACCCGCTTCGCCACCCGGTCGCGCCAAGCGGAAATTCCGCCGCAGCGATTCACAAGTCCCACGCTCACGAGCACCATAACCATGATCACGCTGCTCATCATCACGATCATCACGACCATGACCATGACGGCCATCACCATCATCATCACAGGCATGAGCATGATCACGCTCATCACCACGACCACGGCGGCCGCGTCATGACGATGCTCAGCCATGGCACCTCCGAGATGATCGAAATGAGCAAATATTTGATGCTCGGCGCCCTGCTTACGGCCATCATCCAGACCTTCGTCGCCCAGGACAGCCTCACCGAGATCGGTCAAGGCGCACTGCTTTCGCACGTCTTCATGATGGGCTTCGCGTATCTGCTGTCCCTGTGCTCGACGACCGATGCCTTCGTCGCTTTCTCGTTCGCCAAAACATTCTCGCCAAGCTCCTTGCTTGCCTTTCTGGTGTTCGGCCCGATGATTGATGTCAAAAGCACGCTGATGCTGCTCTCGATCTTCAAATCGCGCTTCGTCCTCTCGCTTTCGATCGTCGTAGCCGTGACGGTGCTGACCGGCTCACTGCTGTTCATGCAGTTCTTAAAATGAAAAAAGCCCCGCCTCCGAGCAGCAGTTGACTGCCACCCGAGAGCGGGGCTTGCTTATGTGTGCGATTAGATTTTCAAAATCGCACCGGCGCTTGCGTTCGTTACCATTTTGGTGTAACGCGCCAGATAACCGGATTGGATTTTCGGTTGGAATTCTGTCCAAGTCTCGCGACGTTTCGCAAACTCTTCGTCGCTGATTTGCAGCTCGATTTTGCGGCCGTCCATATCAACGTCGATGATGTCGCCGTCATGTACGAATGCCAGAGGACCACCCTCTGCAGCTTCCGGTGAGATGTGACCAATGGAGATACCACGGGATGCACCAGAGAAACGACCATCTGTGATCAAGGCAACTTTCGCGCCCAGACCCATACCGACGATTTGTGAAGTTGGTGCCAGCATTTCCGGCATACCAGGACCGCCTTTTGGTCCTTCATAACGGATAACGACGACGTGACCTTCTTTCACTTTGCCGTTGGCAATGCCGGACAGCGCCTCTTCTTGGGAGTCGAAGCAGATCGCAGGGCCGACGTGACGGCCGCCTACGGACTTGTCAACCGCGCCAACTTTGACGATGGAACCTTCCGGTGCCAGGTTACCGAACAGGACAGCCAAGCCGCCGCGCTCGCTGTGCGGGTTGGACAGCGGATGGATAACATCCGTGTTCAGAATTTCGCAGCCAGCTACGTTCTCGCGGATCGTTTTCGCGGATACGGAGAGACGGTCGCCGTCGAAAGCACCTGGTTTTTTGAGCAGCTCGTTGATGATCGCGCTCACGCCACCGGCGTTGTGCACGTCTTCGATATGATAATCGGAAGCAGGTGCGATTTTCGCCAAGTGAGGCACACGCTCTGCCACTTCATTGATACGAGCAATCGGATACTCGATGCCCGCTTCAGCCGCAATAGCCAATGTGTGAAGAACGGTGTTGGTGGAACCGCCCATCGCCATATCCAAAGCAAACGCATTGTCGATCGCTTCGATCGTCACGATGTCACGAGGTTTAATGTCTTTTTGAATCAATTCCATCAATTGCTTCGCGCAATCTTTTACGAATTGCTTACGCTCTTCAGCAACGGCAAGAATCGTACCGTTACCTGGCATTGCCAGGCCAAGACCTTCAGCCAAGCAGTTCATGGAATTCGCCGTGAACATACCGGAACAGGAGCCGCAAGTCGGACAGCCGTATTGCTCAAGCTCTGTCAAGCTGGCTTCGTCGATTTTACCGGATTGGTAGGCACCAACGCCTTCGAATACGGAGGACAGGGAGATGGAACGGCCGTTTTTGTCTTTCCCGGCTTTCATCGGTCCGCCGCTGACGAGCATCGTCGGGATGTTGACGCGAAGTGCGCCCATAATCATCCCAGGCGTAATTTTGTCACAGTTCGGGATACAGATCATGCCATCGAACCAGTGCGCGTTGACAACCGTTTCCAGGGAGTCCGCAATGATTTCACGGCTTGGCAGAGAGTAGCGCATGCCGATGTGGCCCATCGCGATGCCGTCGTCGACACCGATGGTGTTAAACTCGAACGGTACGCCGCCCGCTTCGCGGATCGCTTCTTTGACGATTTTACCGAATTCCTGCAAATGCACGTGACCCGGAATAATGTCTATATACGAGTTGCAGACCGCGATAAACGGCTTGCCGAAATCTTCCTCTTTTACCCCTGCTGCACGCAATAAGCTGCGGTGCGGCGCGCGGTCGAAGCCTTTTTTAATCATGTCACTGCGCTGCTTACGATCTGCCATTGCTAGTTCCTCCTATTGTTCATGTCAGGTATATAAAAATAATGAATCTATCATACCACACTTCTCGCAAAAATTCTTCCTTTAGTATGATAACGCGTCAACGTAACATGGAAATTCCGCAAAAACCTAGGATTTCCGCCGGTTTAAGTGGACGAACGTAATGGCCAGCGCCAGGACGAGCACGCCGCCTTTGACAATGTCGAAGCCGAAATACGGCACGTTCAGCATGGTAAGTCCGTTAAGCAGCACCCCGATCAGCACGGCTCCGAAGAAAGTGCCAATGACGTTCGGTTTCCCTGCGCCAAGCACTGAATACCCGACGAATACGGAAGCGACGGCTTCCATCAGCAACGGAGCCCCGGCGTCAATCTGCCCGGAGCCGACGCGGGACGCATATAGAATACCCCCGAATGCCGCGAAAATACCGGATAACACATAAGCCGCCAAGCGGATTTTGTTCACAGAAATACCGGATAACCGCGCCGCCTCGCGATTGCCCCCTGTGATATACAGCTGGCGTCCCCAGCGCGTATAGGTCAGGAAAATATGAACAGCGGCAACAGCGACGATCATGAGCACCACCGGAACCGGCACGCCAAGCAGTTTGCCCTGTCCGATCCACAAAAATTCCGGCGTGAACTTCCCTTTGGCGACCGTACCGTCTTGAAATCTCATATTGTTATAGATGGAAAAGCCTTTCGTATACGTCTTCTGCACGCCGCCAATGATGTACATGACCGCCAGCGTCGCCAGCAAATCTGGTATGCGCACCTTGACGATCAGAAAAGCGTTCAACAGCCCGATGATCGCCCCGATTGCCAGCGGCACCAGAATGACCAGAATAAGCGGCTGCTGGTACCATACCATCATCGCTGCGGACGCAACCGTCGCGAGCGATACGGTCGAGCCGACGGACAAGTCAAACCCGTCCACAATCTGAGACAGCGTCACACCGATCGCCACGAACATGACAATCGAAATCGACCGCAAAATGTCCGTAATATTGTCATACGTCATAAAGTTCTCATTAATAAAAGAAAACACGATTAATACGATTGCAATGATGAACAATGCCCCGTACTTAAACGAAAAATCCAACGTTTTTTCCTTCACGTTATTCAGCCTCCCCCGCGCTCGCATACGTAAGAATGAGATCCTGGGTCGCTTCCGCGCGGGAAAGCTCCTTCACGACAGAACCATAGCTCATCACGACAATACGATCGGCAATTCCTATAATTTCATTGAGTTCACACGATAAATAAATGATGCCTTTGCCTTCCGATGCCAATTGCCCAATCAAGCGGAAAATATCGCTTTTCGCGCCGACATCGACCCCTTTGGTCGGCTCATCGAACATGTACACCTCGGCGTCCGTCGGCAGCCATTTGCCGACCGCCACCTTCTGCTGGTTGCCGCCGCTGAGGTGCTTGACCTGCCGATTCGGATCGTTCGGCGAGACGCCGAGCGATCCGATCATCGCGAGCGCATGGCGCTGCTCCTCGCCCCGCTTCACAAAGCCGAGCGAGCTCAGCTTGCGCAGAATAGTGAGCGACAGATTGCGCTTCACGGTCTCTTCCACGAGGACGCCCTGCTTGCGGCGCTCCTCGGGCACGAGCGCGATGCCGGCGCGCACGGCATCCTCCGGCTGGCGGAGCGTGAGCTTTCGCCCGCCCAGCCGCACCTCGCCGCCGTCCGCGGCGTCGGCGCCAAAGATCAGCCGGCTTAACTCCGTTTTGCCGGCGCCGACAAGACCGACCACGCCGAGGATTTCCCCTCGGCGGAGGTCAAAGCTGACGCCGCGCACCTTGGTGCCGCGGCGCAGGTCCTTTACCTCGAGGAGGACGTCGCCGATGGGGACATCGGCTTTCGGGAACTCCTCGGTGAAGGTTTTGCCGAGCATCGCCTCGATCACGGAGGCGATGTCCATCTGCGCGGCCGCCTCCGTCAGGACGCGGCGGCCGTCGCGCATCACCGTGATCCGGTCGGCGACGCGGAACACTTCCTGCAAGCGGTGGGAGATGAAGACGATCCCCACCCCTTCCTGCTTGAGGCTGTCCATGATGCGGAACAGCCGCTCCGATTCTTCCAGGCTGAGCGGCGCCGTCGGCTCGTCGAAGATGATGATCTTCGCCTTGTGCGCGATCGCTCTGGCGATGAGCACGAGCTGCTTCTGCGAGATGCTCAGCTCATCGAGCTTGCTGCGCACCGGGAACGTCGCGCCGAGCTGCGCGAGAATCGCTTCCGCCTGGCGGTGCAGCTTGCGCCAGCTGACCCAGCCGCTGCCCTGCACGAGCTTGTCGATCATGACATTTTCCGTGACGCTAAGCTCAGGCACGAGCGCGGTATCCACTTCCTGATACACGCAGTAAACGCCATGGTCCATCGCATCCTTCGGCGTGCGAATGCCAAGCGTTTGCCCTTCGATTTCCAACGTTCCGGCATCATGTGTGTAGGCGCCGGATAAAATTTTCATCAACGTGCTTTTCCCCGCACCGTTCGCGCCCAGCAAGGCATGAATTTCCCCCCGCCCCAGCGTAAAATCTACATCTTGCAGCGCTTTCACACCAGGAAAGGATTTCGTAATTCCCTTCATTTCCAGCAATGCGCCGCTACCTGCCTCCGGCATCTTTTTCCACCCCGCTCATCAATCTGAAAGTCCCACCGCTCAGGAAGCGATGGGACCCTCGGTTAGCTTTATTTTTTTTCTGCCGCTTTCAGCCAGTCGGTGTAGCCTTGTTGGCTTCCGCCCCAACCTTTGACGTACTCGCTCAGCTGCGCCGTGTTCACTTGCTTATCTTTCGGCAATTGATCTCTGGAGACGTAGACCGGATCCAGAACGACTTTATCCGGCGTTTGGTCGCCGTGCAGCTTTTGATACAAGTAACGCACTTGAACGCGCCCGATGTCTTTCGGATCTACCGCAGAGGAAGCAACCCATGGGCTCTTCGGATCTTGCAGCATTTGCAGATCTTCATCGCTCAGGTCGATGCCGTACACTTTAATTTCCGTACGTCCCGCCTGCTGAATGGCACGGGATGCACCTTTCGCGAATTCATCCCAAGCTGTCCATACCGCTGTGATGTCGCCTTTGTTCGGATACTTTTTCAAGATCGCTTCCATTTGCGTTTGGGAATCCAAAGCCGGATCCTGCGCCGTACCGAAAGCAGCAATTTCTTTAATATCCGGATATTTCTTCTGGAACGCTTGGTACGCTTCTTGTCTGCGCTCCATCGGAGCAAAGCCGGCAACCCAAATTTTCACGATGTTGCCTTTGCCCCCAGCATCCTTCGCCAGCTGCTCCAGCGTCGCCTCCGCCATCTTCTGATCGCCTTGCTCCAGCGAGGTTACGCCAGGAACGGTAAGGATCGAATCAAAGCTGACGACAGGAATCTTTTTATCCAAGGCTTTCTTCACGCCGGCTTCCAGCGCTTCCGCTGTACCATGGTCAATGAGAATGCCATCAAACTTCTGATTGACTGCTGCATCCAGGTTGGACGCCATTTTCGCCAGATCCGTGTCCGCAACGAAAACCGTAACTTTGCCGCCCAGCTTCTCCACTTGCTCTTTCACACCCTCCACATATTGCGAGGAAAATGTACCTGTATTGAACTGCATCACAAGTGCAATTTTTTTGCCAGCGAGATCACTGGCTGCACCCGCGCTTGCACTTGCTGCCGGCGTTGCTCCGCTGGTGCTCTCTTTGCTGCCACAACCCGCCAACACGCCTCCGGCTAACACAAGGCTGAGTGCGACGCTAAACAATTTTCTTTTCATGATTTACCCTCCCATAGCTTCCTATCTCTATTTCCTACTATACTAATCGGAATTATATTCCAAGTCAAGTAGTAGGAATTATTTCTAGTAATAGTAGCATCTGAGAGAGAGTGCGTCAATATGTTTTACGATATTTTTCGATCATTTCCGACAATAATTAACCAAGTGTTCATAACTGCTACTTGCGGCCGAAATCCGCCTTGATTTCGCCCCATTTTTTCGTATCCCACTTCACGATCTTATTCGTATAGGTGTTTGTCTGCAGCCATTTCAGCGCGCGATCGACAAGCATCCAAATCTCTTCCGTCGACTTGTCGCGAACGAGATTCGTCGACACTTCTTTCTTCCGAATCCAACTCAGCGCGGTCACGGAATCCGTATAAATCGTTTTGTTGCTCCCCTGCTTCTTTAAATAAGCAAGTCCATGAACGATCGCAAGAAACTCGCCTAAATTGTTCGTGCCTTTGGAAATCGGGCCTTGATAAAAAATGATCTCGCCTGTCTTCGTATCCACGCCTTTATATTCCACGATGCCCGGATTGCCGGAGCAGCCGACATCGACCGAAATGCTGTTGTAATCGACTTCCGGTGCGGTTTCCGGCGTTGCCGATTTCTTCCCGGCGTTGCCGCCGCTTGTCCCTTTTCCCGAGAAATTCAGCGATTTCTGCCAGCCTTTTTCGTAAGCCATCTTCGCCTCGCTCTCGGACTCGTACGATTTGTACTTGGCCTGAGGGTACCCGTTCGTTTGCGCCTGGCAGTCCGGCCATGACCGGTAAATCCCCGGCTTGTGCCCGACCCAGACGACATAAAATTTTGACGCCGCCATGCTATTCTCCCTGTAATTTGTGACGTAATTGCGTGAGCAGGTCCTGAACAACCTTCACCGTTTCCTTATAATAAGGACGATAATCGAGATTCGCAACAAAGGCCAGATAAGTCTCCGCAATCTCTCCGATCTGCCGGGCATACGCTGCCCAAGGGACGATGTGCGTCTCCAGCTCCCGGTACCCGCCGCTTGAGCGCTCTTCCACCAGCTGCAGTTCGATCTCCTCCGAAGACTTGTGCGTCACGACAAAAGAAAACCCTCTGCATTCCGGATCGCCGCAGCCGCAGACGAAAAACGGCATCCGCTCCCACGCGTCCGCAGGCGCAAACCGGTCCGGCAGCGTATCGTGCAGTGTACTGTATAGCAAAGCCGGCAGTCCCACATCGACGCAAAGCGGCTCTTCAACGAGCACGCTGCCGTCTGCCGACATGTGCACATCCGCTTGAATAATTTGCAAATCTTTATCCAGGGACCAGCCCTGAACCGTTAGTGTAAACATGCTTCCCACCTCCGCCCTCCATGCCATTTTCTCATTATAGCAAAGACAAGTCCCTTTTTTCTTGCAAAAATAAATTTTATAAAAATTTCCATTTCCAACACGAGTATTTTTTGTAAAACGGCTCATACTACTATCGACTGGAGGTGATTACACATGGTTACAGGACAATCCCGCAACAACAGCTCCAACACCCTTGTCGTTCCTCAAGCGTCTTCCGCATTGGACCAATTGAAGTATGAAGTTGCTCAAGAACTGGGCATCCAAATTCCTCAAGACGGGTACTACGGCTACATGACGTCTTACGATACAGGATCTATCGGGGGCAACATCACTCGTCGTCTCGTGCAAATTGCTGAACAACAACTTGCAGGCTCTGCTGGTGTTAGCGCTAACGCAAAATTCAGCAGATAAGATCCCCTATACTTAACCATAAAAGGGGCTTTCCATCGCAGATCGGTGGAAAGCCCCTTTTCATTGCGCGCGGCCGGACTACGGCTTCACGTTGTAGATTTTGTACAAATCGTCGAGCATCAGGTTCGCCGCTTTAACCCCGCCAGCTGTATTCCAAGTCGCATCGTTAACTTTTACCAGCTTGTTGTCTTTCACAACCTTCAGGTTTTTCCATAGCGGATCGTTCATCCACTCTTGCTCTTGCTTCGTCCCCTTGCCATCTCCGGTCTCATACGTAAAGTAGAACACTTTATCCGCTGCATCCAGCTCAGTCAAGCGCTCTTTGGTAATGTCCTCGAACGATTTCTCATCGCTCTTCGCATCCGAACGCGCAAAGCCGATTTGCTTGAAAATTACGCCGGAGAACATATCTCCAAAGTAAAATCTCGTTTTACCACCCATAAAGCGGACGACCGCCACTTTCTCTTTCAGCTTGTCAGGACCGATCTTCGTGCGGAAATCGTCAATGCGTTTATCGAACGCTGCGATAACTTTCTCGCCTTCCGCTTTCTTGTTCAGCGTATCCGCGTAGAGGCTGAAGTTCGTTTTCCATTCCCCGCGCAGCGTTTCCGAGAACACAGTTGGCGCAATCGCTTTTAATTGCTCGTAGACTTTTTCTTGACGCATCTTGTTCCCGATAATCAGATCGGGCTTCAAGGAAGCGATGACTTCCAAATTCGGCTGAGACTCCGTACCTAGCGTCGTCACGCCTTCCATATCCGCGCGGATATGATCGTACCAAGGCTTCCCTATGTAAGACTCGACAGCACCGACCGGCTTCACACCAAGCGCGAGCAGGGCTTCCGTCCCTTCATTCGTTAAAATGACGACACGCTGCGGATTCGCAGGGACTGCCGTTTCGCCCATCGCATGCTTAATCGTGCGCGGAGCATCGGATTTAACCGCCGCACTCGCAGCTGGAGAAGCCGATGCGCCGGACTCCGATGCGGATTTGGTTCCGCAAGCCGAAACAACCAGGCTGAAAATAAACAGGCAGGCGAATAAGGCCCACGCTGATTTGAATTTTGTGTTCGTTACCATGTGAATACGTTCCTCCCAAAGATGCGTTTCTATTGAAAATCATTATCAATCCCAGACCATATACTACTAGACTTCTGACTTTCTGTCAATGATAATGATTCTCATGATCGTTGACTTCACGGATGGAACTCCTTACAATAAACTGAGCAGAAAAAGAAGGGTGCGCTATTACCTATGAATACCACGATTCAACAAGAACGACGCCATAACTTCTATAAAAGTATCGGACTGCTCGCCGCATTTATCGTGCTCCTGCTTTTCATGATCGGCTCGGTTCGCTTCGGCCTCCACGCTTACTCATGGCAGCAGGTCATTGCTTCCTTTCATCCGACCGATCCGCCCACGAACGAGGCGTTAATCATTCAGTCCGTCCGCATTCCGCGCGCGCTCATTGCCGCCTTGGTCGGCGCGAGCCTGGCGATGGCCGGGGCGCTCATGCAGGCCATCACCCGCAACCCGCTCGCTTCTCCGAGCGTGTTCGGCATCAACTCGGGCGCCGCCTTTGCGATCGTGCTGGCCGTCGGCTTTTTCAATGTGACCAGCATTACACAGTTTACGTGGATCGCGTTTACCGGAGCCGCCGTCTCCTCCGCACTCGTCTACGGGCTTGGTTCCTTGGGACGCGACGGCTTGACGCCGATGAAAATTACGCTGGCCGGCTCCGCCATGACCGCCTTCTTTGCTTCGCTGACGCAAGGGATTTTGCTCAGCAACGGCAAAGCGTTTGAGCAGGTCCTGTTCTGGCTCGTCGGCTCTATTGAAGGCCGCACGATGGACATGCTGCAGTCGGTCTATCCGTATATGCTGATCGCCGGTGTCGGCGCGCTGCTGCTCGCCCCGCACATCAACGTGCTGGCGATGGGCGACGACGTCGCCAAAGGGCTCGGCCAGTCTACCGTCTATATCAAATTTCTCGCTGCGCTCGTCATTATCGTGCTCGCCGGCGGCTCCGTAGCCGTGGCCGGTCCGATCGTCTTCGTCGGTCTCATTATTCCTCATATCGTCAGATTTCTCGTCGGCATCGATTACAAATGGGTGCTGCCTTACTGCGCTGTTCTCGGCGCGATTCTGCTCGTCGGGGCGGATATCGGCGCCCGTTTCATTATTATGCCGAAGGAAGTGCACGTCGGCGTCATGACGGCCATTCTCGGCGTACCGTTCTTCACCTATATCGCCCGCAAAGGAGGCCTGCTCAAATGAGTCCATCCCCGCGAGATTTTACCGTCCGAAATCGGGCGTTTTCCTTTGCCATCAGTAAAAAAGCGATCGTTGTCACGCTCGTCTTGCTGCTGCTCGTGCTTGCTTTCGTCGTGATCTCCACAGGAGTCGGGAGCATCTATATTAAGCCGGGCGACGTTGTCCGCGCCATTTTCGGTTACGATGTGGGGCCAGGCACGATGATCGTGCGCTCGCTGCGCCTGCCGCGCATTGTGATGGCCGTCTTGATCGGCGCATCGCTAGGCATTGCCGGTTCCATCCTGCAAGGCATCGTACGCAACCCGCTGACGTCGCCGGACACGATCGGCACCACAGGCGGCGCAACGCTCGGCGCAGTTTCCTTTTTCTTCTTTTTCTCGGATAAAGTCAGCATCCACTTCCTGCCAATCGCCGCCATTATCGGCGCCTTTGCCGCCACGCTGTTCGTCTACCTGCTTTCGTGGCGGGGCGGCGGCATCACACCGCTGCGGCTCGTGCTGATCGGCACCGGATTCACAGCGGCGATGAGCGCAATAACCTATCTCATGCTGCTCTCCGGCCCGATTATTCTCGCAAATCAATCACTGACGTTTATGACGGGCAGCATTTACGGCGTCTCGTGGACGAAAGCTGTGTATCCGCTCCTGCCCTGGTTTGTCGTGCTCGTTCCGGTCATTTTCGTGTATGCCCGGCACATTACCGTGCAGTCACTGGGCGAAGATATCGCCAACAGCGTCGGAAGCCGTGTGCAGCGCCAGCGCTTCTTCCTGATTATACTAAGCGTCGCCCTGTCGGGGGCGGCGGTAGCTTTCGGCGGCGCGATCAATTTCATCGGCCTGATGGCGCCGCATATTTCCCGCAAGCTCGTCGGACCAAGCTTCGGTTCGCTGCTTCCCGTTTCTGCGCTGACAGGTTCTCTGCTGCTGCTGCTTGCGGACTTGGCAGGCCGCTTTCTGTTCCGGCCGCACGATATTCCTGCTGGTGTTTTTACCGCTGCGATCGGCGCGCCGGTCTTCATTTTCTTGCTGTACCGGAACCGCAACCGCGGATAACTTTATTTTGAGAGGGGAGCTCTCACGAATGACAACAACGAATCACGCGCTGGAAGCGGCATCGCTTCAGCTGACCTACGGTGACAATACGATTTTCAAATGCTTGAATGTGCAAATCCCGAAAGGCAAAATCACGGTCTTCATTGGCAGCAACGGCTGCGGCAAGTCCACCCTGCTGCGCTCCTTGGCGCGGCTGATGAAGCCGACTTCCGGCGCCATCCTGCTGGACGGCGAAGAAATTGCCAAGCTGTCCACCAAGGAGGTGGCGCGCCGCATGGCGATCCTGCCGCAGGGGCCGTCCGCGCCGGAGGGCTTGACCGTCCGCCAGCTCGTCAAGCAAGGCCGCTACCCGTACCAAAGCTGGCTGCAGCAATGGTCAGCTGAGGATGAGCAGCATGTCATCCGCGCGCTCGAGCTGACGAACCTGCTCGAATTTGCGGACCGCGCCGTGGACTCGCTGTCCGGCGGCCAGCGCCAGCGTGCGTGGATCGCGATGACGCTGGCGCAGGATACGCCGACCGTGCTGCTAGACGAGCCAACGACGTACCTGGATTTAACGCACCAGATTGAGGTGCTCGATCTGCTGTTCGAGCTGAACCGGAACGAGCAGCGGTCGATCGTCATGGTGCTGCACGACATCAACCTCGCCTGCCGGTATGCGCATCACATCGTCGCCATCAAGGAAGGCACCGTGTTCGCCGAAGGCAGCCCCGAGGACATCGTGAACGAGGAACTGCTCCTTCGCGTGTTTGATATGAAATGCCAGGTCAGCGTCGACCCGCTCTTCGGCACGCCGATGTGCATTCCGTACGGCAAGGGTCGTGTTCTTCTGCCGCAGCGCTGACAGCGCACAGCCCGCTGGCCTTAGCCGCCCCCGCCCAATCCAAGTTGACGCACGCTGACCGTCCCGTGGCCAAAAGCAGTTCCCTCTCTGCAAACCACCCCATATGCAACAAAGGGAACCCGGGCAACATCGTGCAAGTTGAGCGGCTTTGCGTGTCCATGAATGGGTGAACCTCAGATTACTTCACTTGTAGCCACTTCCGTAACTGGAAGACCTCCAGTTCATTTTTCCCTGCAGCCACTCCCGTGCCAGCTGAACCGGAAAAGCTCCAGCTCATTTCAGCAGTTTCGAAGGAATTTCCTCCAAACGGGCAAATGAACTGGAAGAATTGCAGTTTACCCCCCAATTTGGGCAAAAATGCGAAAATGAACGGGAGAAATTCCAGTTCGTTGGAGAAGGGCGGTAGGCGATGGCGGCGAAACTAGAAGCAATTTACCACGCTTATTTCACGGCTATTTCACGGCCGCACCTGTGGCTCGCAGAGCGAGTCTTTCCCGCCTGCCCCCTTCCCCCGAGGACACCCGTACCTAGAAAAAAGGGCGTTCGCCAGCTTTTTAGCTGAGGAACACCCTCTCTATGTATCTTGTATAAAGAAAATAAGTGCTGCTAAATCGTTCTTGCGTATGAAGACATATTGTAGTTGCTCTCAAACAAAATGCTAACCGAGATGATCCCCTTCTTCACGGTAAAATCATAGAAAATTTCGCCATGCGTCCAGCTTCTTTTGCGGCTTAGCGATGCGATCGCCATCTGACGGAACGTCTGAAACTGGAGCTCGGTCAGGCCGTTTGGTGAGCCTAGCAGAACCTCGCCGTCCACGCCTTCAAACGGCAAGTGCTTAACCCCGAATTTGCCAATTTCATTGTTGCGGATATGGACAAAAACCGTCCCCGAGTTCACCTGGCAGAGTTCATCCTTCAACTTGCGGAATACAAAATCAATTTGCTTTGAAAGTGTAATAGGTTCCAACTTAATCTCATTCCTCCTTAAATTGTGATTTATTACCTAAATATGTTAATCTCGTTTGTAGTCCTATTATACTAAGTGAGTTTACAATATTCAACAGTTTATTCCCAATATTTTATATATTCGCTAAATTCTTTATATTCACTTAATATTTCTTCCAATTTTCGTGTAATTCTTGAACGATTATTGTCGAAATCCTGTAGTCGGTTTCTAATTTCAATGGTATACTTTCCATACATAGGGTCATTTTCCCTAAATTTTTAATTACTTTACACAGAGGAGTCGGTCGATTTGGATAAACTTTCGTCCCTATCGTTTAGAAAAAAACTACAGCTTGGTTGTTTCGCACTGCTCGGTATAAACTCGCTTTTTATGTTGATTGTTACTTTCGCCTCAGACTGGAATCGCTTACTTGGCATAATCTTCCTAGTCATTATTATTATCGGCGCCGTGCCTTTCACGCGTTGGTTTGAAAACCAGCTGACCGAACCGATCTCCGACCTTTCCCGTATTGCACTGAACATCTCCAAAGGCGATTTTTCGCAAAAAGTTACGATCACAACGGACGATTCTCTCGGCCAACTCGGACAATCTTTCAATAAAATGATTGATAAACTGCGCGATATTCTGCGCGACACAGGCAGCATCTCCAAGCAGGTTTTCCAGACGAGCCGCGATATTTATACGAAAAATGAAAACTTCCGCTCCGTGCTGGAGCAAGTCAGTGTTTCTGCGCACGAGCTTGCTGCTGGTGCCGGTCAAATCTCGGAGGAAGTTTCCGGTGTCTCCGTTACGTCCAGGGATATTGAAGTGAAAGTCGTGAATTACGCCGGCTCGGCTCAAGAAATGAAAAACCGTTCCGAACAGATGATGACGCTGGTCGAAAAAGGCCGCACCTCCGTCGAAAGTCAAGGTGTCGGCATGAAACGCAACGTGGAAGTCACCCGCCAAGTTTCCGATACGATCGATTTGCTCGCCAAACAAGCTGCCGGCATCACGAACGTAACCCGCTCGATTTCCGAAATCGCGGAGCAAACAAACCTGCTCTCCCTTAATGCTTCCATTGAAGCGGCGAGAGCCGGCGAGCACGGACGCGGCTTCGCGGTTGTTGCGCAGGAAGTGCGTAAGCTCGCGGAAGAGTCTACATCCCTGACGCGCGAAGTATTCGGCTTCGTGAAGAGCATCGAACAGGGCATTCAAGATGCGATTCGCAGCATCCAGATGAATGAGGAAGTCGTGAAAAAGCAAACCCAGCTCATCGAGCAGACGGAAACCGTCTTCGCCGAAATCGTCGGCAGCGTCAGCTTCATTTCGGAAGAGATCAAACGCTTTGCCGATGAAAGCGAGCAAATGCTGCAAAGCTCCAATCTGATCGCCGCCTCGATGGAGAACATCTCCGCAATTACGGAAGAGTCCGCCGCAGGCACACAGGAAGTTTCCGCTTCCATGAACGAACAAATTGCTACGGTGCAAGGCATCGTTAGCCAAGCCGAAGAAATGACACGCGTCGTCACGCAGCTCCAACAGACGATCCAGATCTTTAAGCTGTAGGCAGGCATACATAGACGAATCAGCAAGGCAGAAGCTCCCGCGCGGCGGGAGCTTCTTGTTTGATGTATGGAACTGCTGCCCAACACTGCTCCCCCTCTTTGCATAGGACAGACTTTGCTTTTACACATTATCCCTTAACCTCAGGGACCAACTGGCATCCTACGGCCATCCTCCTGAACACAGTGGATCTGCCTGAGCGTTGGGGATAGTCTTCAAAAGCGCAGCCAGTCTCAACTGTTAAAATGAACGGATTACGCCGTCTTTTCAAGGACAATAGCGTCTGCTGATGACATGGAGCCGCTTAGAGGATATACTTTCTTGCGTAAAAAAACGGTCTCGGCAGCCCTTTTCAGGACTTCCGAGACCGTTCCTCATTTACTTCACTTTGGCCTCCGTGAGCGCCATAAACTGCTTCACATCGAATACCGCCATATCGACCGCGCTTTGCCAGAAATCCGGCTCCGTCAGGTCGACGCCGAGGTGCTTCTGCGCCAGCGCTTCCACCGTCATGCTGCCGGTATCGCGCAGCAGCGCGACGTATTTGTCTTCGAACGCGGCGCCTTCTTGCAGCGCACGCGCGTAGATGCCCGCGCTGAACATGTACCCGAACGTGTATGGGAAATTGTAGAATGGCACGTCCGTCGCGTAGAAGTGCAGCTTCGCCGCCCAGAAATGCGGATGATATGAGCTGAGTGCATCTTTGTACGCCAGCTTCTGCGCCTCAACCATCAGCTCACTCAAACGCTCGCTGCTAACTAATCCTTGACGACGCTCCGCATAGAAGTTCGTCTCAAAAATAAACCGCGCATGAATGTTCATGAAGAATGCGATCGCCCGCTGGATTTTATCCTCCAGCAATACGATCCGCTCGTCGTCCGTGGACGCCTGCTTCACAACGGCATCCGCGACGATCATTTCCGCGAACGTAGACGCCGTCTCCGCGACGTTCATCGCGTACTCTTGGGCCAGCTGCGGCATATCCGTCATCACGTGGCTGTGATAAGCGTGGCCGAGCTCATGCGCCAGCGTAGAGACGTTGTTTAGCGTGCCGCCATACGTCATGAAGATGCGCGACTCGCCCTTGATCGGGAACGAGGTGCAGAAGCCCCCCGGACGCTTGCCGTGGCGATCTTCCGCCTCGATCCACCGGTGCTCGAACGCCTGCTCAGAGAACGCCGCCAGCTTCGGGCTGAACGGCTTGAACTGATCGACGATCAACGAAGCGCCTTCATCGTACGAGATTTTTTTGGACGAGTCGCCCAGCGGCGCATCCACGTCCACCCAAGCAAGCTTGTCGACGCCCATCAGCTTCGCCTTGCGGTTCAAATAATCAACGAAAATGTCCTTGTTGCGGTCAATGACGTCCCACATGACCTTCAGTGTCTTCTCTTCCATCCGGTTGATGGCAAGCGGTTCCTTATGTATGCTGTCCCAGCCGCGGTACTTATAGACTTGCAGCCGGAAGCCCGCTAAGTGATTCAGCGCCTCTGCGCAGTACTCGGCTTTGTCCGCCCAAGCGCTCTCCCACTTCTCAAAAAGCGCCAACCTCTCCTCGCGGTTCTCGGTATGCAGCTTGTTAAACGCCTGCCCCGCCGACAGCGTGACGGACTTTCCGTCTTCTTCGATCGTCATGCCGAATTGACCGACGGTCGAATTATACAAGTCGCCCCACCCGTGATAGCCGTCTACGGCCAAATCATTAATTAACGCTTCCTGCTCCGGCGGCAGCTTTTCCTTCGCCAGCGAGCGGCGCTCCTCCAAAGCAAAGGCCACTCCGGCAAACGGCTCCTTCTGCAGGATAGCTGCCCACACCTCATCCGGAATGCCCGTCAGCACTTGATCAAAATGCGTCAAGGACGACAGGTGCTCCGCAGATAAGCTCTTCACCTGGCCGTTCAGGGCAGGCGCTTTCTTATCTTTTTGATTATCGGCTAACAAACATCCTACGAATGAATCCGCTTCAATGATGTGCTTCAGATTGTGCTGGTAACGCTCCACCAGGCTCGCCAGGGCGGCTGTGTCATCCGCGTTTTGAGGCGGGGCCGTCGTGCGAACCTCCTCCTGAAACGCCGCGATCGAGGCTTGCAGCGCCTTCAAATGCTCCGCAAATGCCGCAGACCCGCTTCCACCTGAAAAAAAAGCGTCAAGATCCCATGTTTGATTAAGAGGCAATTTCAACAGCGATCACCTGTCCTTTCCACTATTTATTAAATCATATCCGCCCGCGAGAAGAAAGCCGCTTCATCTTCCTCATTGCTTATAGGTCAAAAGTATGATTCAATGAGGAAGAGTTCCTCAGAAAAAACTGGAACAGGATAGGTGACTAACACAATGAAACCCTTACAAATTTCCCCTGAGACTGCCGTCAAACTTGCCGAGCAGTTAAACGTGCCCTTAGAACATCTCATGCATATGCCACAACATATTTTATTGCAAAAAATCGCCGAGCTTTCCAAAAACGCCTCTCCAGGCGATGGAACGGAATCCAAATAAGCCGTGATTCCTTTTATCAATACGTGGCCGTATGAGATCATCATGAAAGACATTTACGTGGCGGAGTGCCCGTTCTGCCAAAGCGCGAACGTGCTCCTGCCGCTCAAAATTCACGAGCTGACCTCGATTCATGAAGGCAAAAAAAAGCTGCTCGTCTTCCCATGCTGCCATAATAAACTGACGCTTGTCGATACGGATCGCGACTATTTATTAGCAGACACACCGGTGCGGAGCCGGCCCTAAGACGCAGCTTTTTCATGTGAGGAGAAGAGTTTCCCCCAATGAATACGTACCTTGTTCCTTTGACAAGTGCATGTACCTTGATCACTCTGAACTACGTGGCGGTCAAAATCCGCAGCAAAATGCTCATCGACTCCCATGAGCAGGCACTGGCGCCGATGCTTACTGGGCTCGCCAGCATCGTCATGATGCTGGTTCCTTTTCCGGCGTCGCTCGGCTTCATCGATCTGCGCTCTCTGCCGATCTTTATGGCAGGCATCCGCTACGGATTCGCAAGCGCGCTGCTCTCGACCCTGCTGCCGACCATCGCGACGCTGCTGTTCACGGACGGCAATCCGTGGCTGCTGATCGGCCAAGAGCTCCTGATTCCAGCCGTGCTGGCCGCCTTCTTCCATAACCAGGAATACCGCAGCGGCTTCATGGATATTCCGATCAAGCATGCACTTCAATTATCCATCAGCGGGCTCGTGCTGCGCTGTATAAGCCAGCTGGCGTTCGGCAGCGTGCTCACTTTGCCCTTTCTAGCGAACCAACTGCTCATCACCGGCATCATCTTTGCGACATTTGCCATCATCCTCATTATGATCAATGATGAGAACCGCAACTGGCGCTTGCAGCGGGAACTGGAGCTGCAGGCCAATCAAGACGGCCTCACCAAGCTGCCGAACTTGCGCAGCTTCCTGCCGATTGCAGCGAATCTGCTTCGCAAGCGCAATATCGCGATTCTCATGATCGACCTAGACAATTTCAAACAGTACAACGACTTCTACGGTCATTTGGCCGGTGACCAGCTGCTGAGGGATATCTCCTCCTTGCTGCGGCACCACATTGACGAGCAGGATTACTTGGCCCGCTACGGCGGCGAAGAATTCATTCTCCTCAGCGCGGAGACGAATCCGGCACGGCTTACCGTCTACGCCAAATCCCTCTGCGACAAAGTTGCGGAGA
Source organism: Paenibacillus oryzisoli (assembly GCF_050467285.1). Lineage (GTDB taxonomy): Bacteria > Bacillota > Bacilli > Paenibacillales > NBRC-103111 > Paenibacillus_E > Paenibacillus_E oryzisoli_A. Next base: position 157,891 of record NZ_JBCMUN010000010.1, read on the forward strand.
CGTTCTCCCAGCACGACCAGAGCGATCAACCCAAGGCCATTCCCATCACCATCTCCATTGGCATGGCGATTTCGCCGAACACCTCGGTCGAGCTCAAGAAAGTCATCTCCGAAGCGGATCAAGCGCTCTATGCCTCCAAGCACGGCGGCAAAAACAGAGCGACCCTCTTCACGATTCGCCCGCTTCAACAAAAAATGAACGCGTAGCCCCTCCGGTCACTTTCCGGTCCAGGGCATTCGCGTTCATTTACGTTAAAGCCGCTAACGGCTGTTATTTGGCCTGCTTCATTTCCTCCGGCAAGTCCAGCCGCATCGCCAGCATGTCCTCTCTTGTTGTTACCCATTGCTCTCGGCTCGCCCGGATCATCCCGGCGTCCATAATTTTGCGATCGTTGATGATACGCGAAAACCATCGGACGGCTTCATTAAATCGTTTCAACCGCCGGTTCAGCTCGCCCATCAAATACATCAGCCGTGCATTGTTGAGATCCATGCCTTCCGTTTCAAAAACGCTGACATACGCTTCCAGCGCAAATGCCAGAAACCGCTCTTCCTGCGCCGTATCGCCATGGATGCGGTACAGCCACGCCAGGTGGTGCAGAAGTCCTGCCACGACCCGCGGCTTCTCGTTCTTAATCTGCGCACAGAGCAGCGCCAGCTTATAGCTGTGCAGCGCTTCTTCCCACGTACGCTCGCCGGAATAATCACGGACCGTCCAGACTTTAGCCACCCGTTCATAAAATGTCTCGCGCTGCGCTTGCGTCCAGCGATCTGAGAAATTCTCGGAGTGCGCGAAACCGCAATACGGACAAACGCGAACGACATAGTAATCCGGATTCGTGTCTTTATAGTGAATGCAGAAGTCGGCATCCGTTTTGACCGCTTTTTTAAAGCTCGGCCGAACCTTCTTCGTCGTGAAAACGTTGCTGCAGAAGGTGCAAGTAACGGAAATGTCGTAGAGAGGAGCTACCATCTGAATACCGCCCTTTCTCCGAAGTAGTGGTGTAGCCCAACAAATTTAGATTTCGTCCGGCGTGTTGATAAAATGATACGCAGGCCCCTGCAAGCGTTCGAGCAGGAACAGTTTCAAATCGTCCGGCATCCCGATCTCGTCCATCGCCTCCGACATACAGCCGAGCCAAGCAGCGGCCCGCTCTCTGGTAATCGGAAATGGCATGTGTCTGGCGCGCATCATCGGATGTCCATATTGATCGGAGTACAGCTGCGGTCCGCCAAAAAACTGCGTTAGAAACAAATATTGTTTATCCATAACAGGACTAATATCTTCGGGAAAAAGCGGCCCAAGCAGCGGATGCGCCTGCACCTTCGGATAGAAAGCTTCGACCAGCCTGCGGATCGTCGCCGCCCCTCCCATCAGATCGTACACCGTATTGCTGTTCGTTTCAGACATGGGAAATCCCTCACAATTGGAATCAGTAATAATTGTCTACATCCTCATCGGCCGTCCGCATCAGCGTTTCTCGAATGACAAACACGAATACACAGACGACAATACCGGCAATGACACTTGTCATTTCAATCACTCCCGTTCGCTTAGGATTATTCGACCATTACTTAGGGCTTCCTGAACGCTAAACGTAGTTCAACAACAAGCCCCTATTAGTACTATATTACCATAAAAACAGACAAGATACATTACAAAAGTAGTGCAAAAAACGGGACGGCATGTCTGTCCACCTCATCTCATAAGCTTAGAAGAGAGGGGGGATCGACCGGATATGCAAAAACGGGAATTCACAGCCGCGCTGCTCATATCTTTTATGATTGTCGGCATTATTGTATGCCTGCTTCTGTTTCCGCACGACGGGTTTCAAGCGGCCGTTCGCGGTGTTGCCATTTGGTGGGACGTGCTCTTCCCGGCCTTATTTCCTTTTTTCGTCATTTCCGAAATCATGCTCGGCTTCGGCATCGTGCATTTTTTCGGGACGCTGCTCGATCCGATGATGCGGCCCGTGTTCCGCATTCCCGGCATCGGCGGATTCGTCATGGCGATGGGCTTCGCGTCCGGGTACCCCGTTGGCGCCAAGCTGACTTCCCAGCTGTGGGATCAAAAGCTGGTGAACCGCGAGGAAGGCGAACGGCTCGTCGCCTTCGTGACCAGCTCCGATCCGATTTTTCTGATCGGGGCTGTGTCCATCGGCTTTTTCCATGACGCGTCGCTCGCCGGCATTCTGGCGGTCGCGCATTACGGCGGTTCGCTGCTGATCGGCCTCGGGATGCGGTTCCACGGCCGCAAATGCCCGGCAACGCCGCAGCCGCCCAGAGCCGGCGGCGGCATCGTAAGGCGCGCCTTTACCGTGATGCATGCCGCCCGGCTCCAAGACAACCGGCCGATCGGCACCCTGCTCAGCGACGCGATTCTCCAATCGCTGCGGCTTATGTTTGTCGTCGGCGGGCTCGTCGTCTTTTTCTCCGTCGTCTTGACGATTCTGACGTCTGCGCAGGTCATGCACCTGTTTTACGTAGGGATCGCCTCCGCCCTGTCGTTCACCGGTCTCCCCAGCGAGCTCTCGCAGGCGGTCATGAACGGGCTGTTCGAAGTGACGCTGGGCGCAAAAGCCGCGGGTACAGCCCCCATGGATTTGGCGCTGTCCAGCAAAGTCGCGATCGGGGCGTTCATTTTATCCTGGGGAGGACTTTCCGTTCATGCGCAAATCGTCAGCCTGCTCAGCCATACGAACATCCGCTATATACCTTTTCTAACCGCCCGTTTCGTACATGCTCTGGCTTCCTCTGCTATTGTTCTCCTCATTTGGGAGCCTATGCAGCGGTTCAGGGAACCGCAGGCTGTTTTTATGCCAGCTTACGACCCAGGAGCCCCGGTGCTAAGCGCACTCAAGCTGATCGGCCCCATGAGCGCAGCCGTCGTTGCCGTCGTCCTCGGAGTCATCATCGCTCTGTTCCTTGCATATTCCTTAGGGATGTTGGTGTATGAAAAGGTTGGAAAACCAAGATAATAGGGGTAATTCAAAAAGTCCACTTCATGAATTACCTCGTGATCAAAAGACGACTAGATGGGAGAGACAATAATTATGGCAGCAGCCTTCCCTCAAGGGGCGAACGACATGCCCGCAGCAATATCCCGCTTGCGCGAGCTCGCGTACAATGTTTGGTGGAGCTGGAACGACGATGCGCTGCAACTATTCGAACATATCGATCCAAAACGCTTTGCCGCATCCGGCTACAATCCGGTACGCCTTCTGAACGAGCTGGAGCCGGGCCAGCTGGCGTCTCTCGGCGAGAACGCTCACTTCCTGGAGAGCTACCAGAAGGTGATCGCGCGATTTGACGACTACCTGCAGGGCGCATCCTGGTACAGCAACAACTATGAAACCTCCAGCAACGCCCGCATCGCCTACTTCTCCGCCGAATTCGGCTTCCATGAATCCCTGCCGATCTATTCCGGCGGTCTCGGCATTCTGGCCGGCGATCATATCAAATCGGCGAGCGATCTGGGCATCCCGTTAATCGGGATCGGCCTCCTCTACAAGAAAGGCTATTTTACGCAAAAAATAGACGCACTCGGCAATCAGCAAAGCGAGATGGCGGCCTACGATTTTGCGCAACTCCCGCTGCAGCCTGTGCTGCTGGGCGATCGCCAGCTCACGGTATCGATTCAGCTTCCGTTCCGCACCATCACCCTGCTCGTGTGGTCCGTGCAGGTCGGCCGTACCCGGGTCTGCCTGCTCGACAGCGACCATGAAGCGAACGCGCCGGAGGACCGGGCCATCACGGCTGGGCTGTACGGCGGCGACCAGGATATGCGCATCGTGCAAGAGATCGTCCTCGGCATCGGGGGGATCAAAGCGCTGCGTGCGCTCGAGGTTTTCCCGAACGTGTACCATATCAACGAGGGACACGCGGCTTTTCTCGCACTGGAACGACTCAAAGAGCTGATACAGCTCGGTCTGCCGTTCCATGTGGCGGTTGAAACCGTCCGCTCGGCGACGGTGTTTACGACACATACCCCGGTGCCGGCGGGGCATGACGCTTTTAACATCAGGATGGTAGAACATTATCTCGGTCCCTATTTCAGCGAAGTGCCTGCGCACAAGCAGGCGATTATCGCACTCGGCCAGGATCAGAAGACGGGCCTGTTCAATATGACCCACCTAGCGATGAATACCGCTGGGCTCCGCAACGGCGTCAGCAAGCTGCACGGTCAGGTATCACGCGAAATGTTCAAAGAATTCCACGGCCACACGGATGCGAACGAAGTCCCGATCGGTTCGATCACGAACGGCGTGCACCTCGATTCCTGGACGGCGCCAGCCTGGAAAGAGCTGTTTGATCGGTTCCTCCCCGGAACGTGGCGCGAGGAGCAGGCGAACACCCATCAATGGGCGCAGGTTGAGGTCATCCCGGACGAATCGATCTGGAAAGTGCACATGCAGTTGAAAGAGCGATTGATCAACTACGCGCGCAAAAACCTCGCCGCCCAGCGCACCCGCAACGGCGAGTCCCAGGAGCGCATTGACGAGGTGCGGAGCTACCTCAATCCAAGGGCGCTGACCATCGGCTTTGCGCGGCGTTTTGCGACCTATAAGCGGGCGAACATGATTTTCAACGACCTCTATCGGTTGAAAAAAATGGTCAATGACCCGGATCGCCCGATCCAGCTCATTTTCGCCGGCAAGGCGCACCCCGCCGATTACCCGGGGCAGGATCTCATTCGCGACATTTACCGCATCTCGCAAATGAAAGAATTTCTCGGTAAAATCGTCATCCTCGAGAACTACGATATTCACATGGCCCGTTATCTCGTGCAAGGTGTCGATGTGTGGCTCAATAACCCGCGCAGACCGCTCGAAGCGAGCGGCACGAGCGGCCAGAAGGCAGCGATGAACGGCGTCCTTAACTTCAGCGTGCTCGACGGCTGGTGGGAGGAAGGCTACAACGGCACCAACGGCTGGGCGATCGGCCAGGCGGGGAATGCAGATTGGGCCCAGCAGGAAAGGGAAAACACCCGCTCCCTCTACCATCTGCTCGAAAATGAAATCATTCCCCTGTACTACAATCAGGGGGCGCTCCCGCATCAATGGATCGGCCGGATGAAGCGTTCCATCCAGTCGCTCGCTCCGGTGTACAACACGCACCGGATGGTGCAGGATTACACCGTGCAGTCATACCTGCCGACCGCTGAGCGCGCGACGCTGTTCGTTGCGAACGGCTACGACGTGGCGACCAAAGTCGCCGACTACAAGCAGTTTATCCGCAACAACTGGCATCAAGTCCGCATTTTGGCGATTGAGGACAAATTGCCGCCATCCTCCGATGCGGAGATCAGCCCATACGATGCCGCCCCTTCGACCAAGAAGGTCCGGGCGCACATCCATTTCGGCCCGATCTGGCCACAGGATACGGCTGTTGAAATTATTTATTACGAGGAAATTGACGAATCCTGGCGCCAAAAAACGGTGCATATGGAACCCGTCGGCGAGTTGATCGGGCAGTCGCAGTACTTCGAAGCGATCGTTCCCGGGCATCTGTTCCACGGCCCGCACTTCTCGATTCGCGTGCGGCCGATCTCGGCCAATTTTGCTCATTCGTTTGAGCTGTCCTTAGTGACCAGCACGCTGGCCTGGCAGCAGGGCTAATCTCAAAATTTGAAAAAAAGCAGCTGCGCCAAGCAAAAAGCCCCGTTAGGGGCTTTTCTTATTAGCATGAATCCCTTATGATGAATAGAGAATTTAGGTGATTTCATCATGAGTGTGCATGCAAATCTAACGACTTGGTGATGCTATGGATTGGAAGAAGGCACTAGAATTGGCAGAATTTAAGCCGAACTCCGAGTGTCACTTGATCATTGTCGGTGAATCGAAAGACGGTCAGCCTTTCTGCTTTGAGGACAATTTTCTTATCGACAATATTTGCGATCATTCGATTTCCGTTTGTTTGGAGCAGTTTATTTTGCTGCCTTTCGACAAGCTGGAACATGTTTCCTTTGTTGAAATTTCGGTTAAACATCGCGCCGTGCTATACTATGCTTATGTCGACCTGCTGCAGCTTGAGCTCCGCAAGACCGTCTGCACACTCACACTCTCCATTCCGGAAGAAGTGTACATGCACCAGAACCGTGAGCATCCGCGCGCCAAACTGTCCGTACGTACGCCGATTACGCTGCGTGTCGCCGGCATTCGCGGCTTGTCCGCGCAGAAAGGCGTCGCTTTTACAGGCCAACTGCTCGACATCAGCGCCGGAGGGCTTTCTTTTGTTACCACCAACCGGGTGTTTCCTCCGCTCTATCTCGAATGCAGCTTCATGCTGCCGACGCTTGCCCTGCCCATCACCGCATACAGCGAAGTCGTCAGGGTGACGAACTTTAGCAGCGATTCGTACCGTGTGGCGGCGGCTTTTCGACTCACCCCGGAATCCATTCTTCAAGAAATCGATACGTACTGCACTTTAGGAGGAACCTAGTTGAAATATAACGTCATTGAACGAGGCGACGATATTTCCAAGGAGCTGACCGAACGGTTTAAAGCTCTCGCCGCTGCGCACGGAGTTATCCAGGACGAGCAGTCTCCGGACATTGTCCTGTCCATCGGCGGGGACGGCACGATGCTGCAAGCTTTTCACCAATATGCGAGCCAGTTGGATCATATCTCATTCGTCGGTATTCATACCGGACATCTCGGTTTTTTTGCCGATTGGAAGCCTGCGGAGCTCGATCATCTCGCTTCCCTGATGTTCAGCGTCACCACGCCGGAAGATTTGCCGATCGTCCAGTATCCCGTCGTGGAAATTGAAATTACGACCGAAACCGGCGTGGAAACCCACCTGGCTTTGAACGAGTTCACGCTCCGCGGCATCGAGGTTTCGCTTGTCGCTCAGCTGCATATTAACGACGACTTGTTTGAAATGTTCCGCGGCGACGGCATCTGCATTTCTTCGCCGGCCGGCAGCACCGCCTATAACAAAAGCTTGGGCGGCGCCATGGTCCACCCTTCGCTCGAAGCCATCCAGATTGCCGAGATTGCTTCCATTAACAATCGGGTGTTCCGGACGCTCGGCTCCCCGATGATTTTGCCGAAGCATCACCATTGCGACATTTACCCAAAAGCGCATCAGAATATGCTGCTTTCGCTCGATCACAAATATATGCAGCGCAGCGACGTCGTCTCCATCCGCTGCCGGGTTGCCGGCGACGTGAAGGTAAAATTCGCCCGCTTTCGGCCGTTCCCGTTCTGGTTGCGCGTGCGCGAAGCGTTCGTCGGGCAGTCCAGCCAATAACCACGCACTGCAAACAAAAAACACCTCACGCAACCTGAACCATCTGGCGTGCATGAGGTGTTTTTGTGTTGCGGCGGCAGGTTACACCGACGGCGAAGAGACTGTTTCAGCCGGCGTTTGCTGCTTCGGATTCGGCACGCGTTCGATAATAAAATACGCGCAGCCGAAATTGCAATATTCGTTCAGGTAATCCTGCAACGCGGCAATGGAGGACTCCTTGGTCGCTTTCGGATGAGCTTCTTTGAAGAAGCCTCTCAGTCTCAACTGGTTGTAGCCCCAGTCGCCCACGATATAATCGTAACGCTCCAGCACTTCGCTGTAGCGATCTTTGAATACTTCGTAGTTCCAGCCGTTTTTATGATCGGTTACGAGCTCATAGGTTCGATTGGCAATATGAATCATCGTCGTCAAAAGCGCTCCTTTCCAAGGGGCATCCCGTAGGCAGGATGCTTATACCGTTGATGCGGCTTTCACTTGTTCATGCGCATGATAAGAGCTGCGAACCAGCGGACCGGACTCCACATGCTTGAATCCGCGCTTCATGCCCTCTTCCTTCAGTTCAGCGAACTGTTCGGGCGTATAGTACTTCGTTACCGCAAGATGCGTCGTGGACGGCTGCAAATACTGGCCGATCGTCATGATGTCGCAATCGACGGCACGCAAATCATCCATCGTCTGGAGTAATTCGTTCCATTCTTCGCCGACGCCGATCATGATGCTGGACTTCGTCGGAATGCTCGGCGCAATGCGCTTGGAGCGCTGCAGCAGCTCGAGCGAGCGGCGGTATTTCGCCTTGGACCGGACGCGGTCGGACATCCGCTCGACCGTCTCCATGTTGTGATTCAAAATATCCGGCTTCGCCTCTAGGACAGTCGCAAGCGACTCCTCCCGGCCCAGAAAGTCCGGAATCAGCACTTCCACCGAGCACAGCGGCAGCTTGCGGCGGATCGCTTTAATCGTCTCGGCAAAAATCATCGCCCCGCCGTCCGCCAGATCATCGCGGGCAACGGAAGTGACGACGCAGTGGCGCAGCCCCATTTGCAGAGCGGCCTCCGCTACGCGTTCAGGCTCCTGCAGATCGAGCTCAGTCGGCAGCCCCGTTTTCACGGCACAGAAACGGCAGGCGCGCGTGCAAATGTCGCCGAGAATCATGAACGTCGCCGTGCGGTTCGCCCAGCACTCATGAATATTCGGGCACTTCGCTTCCTCGCACACCGTATGCAGCGTTTTGGAACGCATCATGGATTTGATTTCTTTAAAATTCTCATCGGTTCTGAGATTGATTTTCAACCAGTCTGGTTTTCTCTCTATCGGCTTGGTAGGCACGTTAAATCCCCGCCTTTATATATGGGTTTCTCAATAGTGCTATTATAACATGAATGAATGACAAAACAATCCACTTTGCCGGGCAGTTATGATACACTTAATAAGATGGACCAGAAACAGCTCAACTTAGAGGATACGGCTGTATGGGAGGATAGAAACATGAGCATACAAGAAACAACACGCGAGAAAGACCGCAAGCTTGGCGAAATACTTAGAGGCATGGGCCGCGTCCTGGTCGCTTTTTCCGGGGGCGTGGACAGTACATTCGTGCTTAAGCGCGCGCAGCAGGAGCTGGGAGACCAAGTGCTGGCTGTGACAGCCGCTTCCGAAACATTTCCCTCGAGGGAGTTTGATGCGGCCGTACAATTGGCGGAGCAATTCGGCGTCCGTTTGCATAGAACCGAAGTCAAGGAATTGGAGAACGCCAACTTCGTTGCCAACAACCCTGACCGCTGCTACCACTGCAAGACAGGGCTTTACTCCCACTTGCAAAACATTGCGAAAGAATTGGGCTATCCTTATATATTGGACGGCTCCAACGTGGATGACCTCGGCGACTATCGACCGGGCCTCCAAGCCAAGAACGAACAAGGCGTCCGCAGCACGCTGCAGGAAGCCGGCCTGACGAAGGATGAAATCCGCGCGCTTTCCAAAGAGCTCGGGCTCAGCACGTGGAACAAGCCGTCTTTTGCCTGCCTGTCTTCACGGATTCCTTACGGTACCATCATTGAAAAATGGAAAATCGACCAGCTGGACGAAGGCGAGTTTTTCCTGGCGCAGCTTGGTTTGTACCAGGTCCGCGTGCGTCACCACGATAAAATCGCCCGCATCGAAGTCATGCCGGACGAGATCATGAAAGTCGTCGAGCACCGCGAAGCCATCTATGAGAAATTCAGCAAGCTCGGCTTTACTTATGTCACGCTCGACCTGCAAGGCTACCGTACCGGCAGCTTGAATGAAGTGCTCTCCAAAGAAACTAAAGATAAGGTGAAAGAAGCCTCCCTATGATGGATTTAGACAAAATACTAAAGCTCGTTCAAACGGGCGATTTGGATGTTGAAGAAGCCAAAAAGCAAATTATCAAGGACGGCAGTGCAGGCCCTGCCAACCTTGACCTCGGCTTCGCGCAGCTCGACGTCGAGCGCGAGAAGCGGACAGGCTTCCCCGAGGTCATCTTCGGGGAAGGCAAGACCGCCGAGCAGATCGAGACGATCTTCCGGCGGCTGATGGAACATACCGACCGCGTGCTGGCCACGCGGGTCGATCCCGTGAAAGCCGCTCAAATCGTCGCAAACGTGGCAGGGATCACGTACCACGAAACGGCGCGGGCGCTCACCTGGTTCAAGCGCCCGATGCTCAAAGTGCACGACGGCTACATCGCCGTCGTCTGCGCAGGCACCTCCGACCTCCCCGTGGCGGAGGAGGCGGCCCTTACCGCGGAATGCCTGGGCAGCCACGTCGAACGCATTTTCGACGTGGGTGTAGCCGGCATTCATCGCTTGTTCCGCCGGCTGGAGCTCATTCGCGGTGCGAACGCGATTGTCGTCGTAGCCGGCATGGAAGGCGCGCTCGCCTCCGTCGTCGGCGGGCTGGTCGCGAAGCCGATCGTCGCGGTGCCGACGAGCATCGGCTACGGCGCCCACCTCGGCGGCGTAGCTCCACTGCTGTCCATGCTGAACAGCTGCTCGCCGGGCATCTCCGTCGTTAACATCGACAACGGCTTCGGCGCTGGCTATTACGCAGGACTCATCAACAAAAATATGTCGAAACGAGCGTGATCAACCACCATGCGCATTCTATACTTGGACTGCTTCTCGGGCATCAGCGGCGATATGACGCTTGGCGCATTAGTCGATGCGGGAGCAGACCGCGGTTACATTGAAGAAGAGTTGTCCAAAATCAAACTCGAACCCTACTCGCTTGATTGGAAGCGCGTGATCAAGCGCGGCATCTCGGCGACGAAGCTCGACGTCGTGCTCGATCCAGAGCATCCGCCGAAGCATCACCGTCACTATTCCGAAATCGTGAAAGTCATCCGCGAAGCGAAATTTTCGGATCGCGCAACCGCGCTCAGCTTGGCCATTTTCGAAAAAATCGCCATCGCGGAAGCCAAAATTCACGGCACCTCCATCGAGAAAGTGCATTTCCACGAAGTCGGAGCCATCGATTCCATCGTCGATATTGTCGGCGTAGCACTGGCCATCGACTCTTTGAATATCGAGCGCATTTATGCTTCGCCAGTACCGCTCGGTTCCGGCACGATCCATATCGATCACGGCATTTACCCGGTGCCGGCGCCGGCTACGCTCGAAATGATGGTTGGCGTGCCGATCGCTTCCACACCGTACACGATGGAAATGACAACGCCGACAGGCGCCGGCATTATCGCAGGCATCGTCGACGAGTTTTCCAAAAGCTTCCCGCCGATGGTCGTAGACAGCATCGGCTATGGCGCAGGCACACGCGACCTGCCGAAGCAGCCTAACGTGCTGCGCGTCGTTGTCGGGCAGATGGACCCGTATATCGGCAAATGGCAGCTCACGCATGAGCATTTGGCCCATGACCACCATCATGAGCACACGCATGATGATCATCATCACCATCACGGTCATGATCACCACCATCATCACGAGCATGCGCATGATCATCACGACCATGATCACGAGCACGGGGATGGCCATGAACATCATCATGACGATCACGATCATGAACATAGTCTCCACCATGCGCATGACCACGACCATCATGAGCATAAGCATGAGCACACTCACACGCATCATCATCACGATCATAGCCACTAAACATAAAAAACGCGCCTCCGCACCAAAGCGGAAAGCGCGTTTTCTATTTATGCCGCTGCAGAAACTGAAGCCTGACTTCCTCATACACTTGCTTTAGCGGAACGCCATATTGCTTGGCCACCTGCTCGCATTCCTTGAACTCGGGAGCGAACTGGACCAGCTTCCCGGCATGGTACCCCACCTTCACCGTAAGCGTCCCCCATTTCGTCTCCACATGCTCGAACTCTCGTGCTAAGCGATGGCAAGAAGCATGCAGATAGCGGAGCCCTAGCGTTGTCGACTCGCTAAAAATAACTTCTTCCACAGCCGATAATCGTTCCTCTTCTATGAGCACATTCAGCATGATGCCTGGCCGGCCCTTTTTCATAATAATCGGTACGACGTAGACATCATTCGCCCCCGCGTCAAACAGCTTATCCATTAGAAACGAAACCCACTCCGGATTCATATCATCCAGATTGGCTTGAACCAGCAGCATATGATCATCCACATGCTCATCCCTATGATTAAAGCTCACCTTAGCCACCTCTTATCCGCATCATAGCAAATATTGGGGAACAACGAAAGATCAATGCGTTTGTTCGACGAATTTGCGTCAAAAACGTCTCGTCGGACAAACTCCAAGGATAAGCTTCAGCGGATACGCACATCCTAATAACTAACAAGACAGGAAGGATGATCGTGATGCATAGTACCTCACGCTGGACAAAAGTTCTCACTCTAAGCCTCCTGCTATCTGCAGTCGCGCCGCCGGCGTTCGCTGATCGAGTTGCATCACAGGTTGCTGCTCCATCCCCATCTGCTTCAAGCACGCAAACAGGTGCCAACAACAAAACAAAAGATTCAAAAGCCGTCGCAGCCGAGCGGAAAGAACTATTCGATAAAATAAGTTTAGTAACAGGAATCCCGTGGTCATTCCTCGCAGCCGTGGATCAGTACGAGAAAACGATGAACACCGTGAAAAAAAGAACTGTCCAGCTCACCTTGGTCAACATTTATTTTAGCGAAGCCACTTGGAGCGGCATGCTAAATCCGAACCAACTGGATACCAATCCGCGCAGCATCGCTTTCTTTCACGGCTACGGACGCGATGGCTCGGGCGATCTGATCGCCGATAAGTCCAACGACATCGACGTACTCGCGGCTATGTCAGAAATTTTAAGCAAGAACGGCGTCAACCAAGATAACCTGCAAACGAACATAGCGAACTACTATCATAATCCGCGAAGCGTATTACGAATCAATCAATTTGCAGCCATCTACGAAAAACTAGGCACATTGGACGTGAATGAGCATGCATTCCCTTTGCCTGTCACCTCGGACTATTCCTACCGAAGCACCTGGGGAGACAGCCGCGGGTGGGGCGGTCACCGCATTCACGAAGGGACAGATCTTTTTGCCGGCTACGGCGTTCCTGTCCGAAGCACTTGCTACGGCATCGTGGAGGAAAAGGGCTGGAACCCTTACGGAGGGTGGCGTATCGGTATTCGCGACCTCAACAACATTTATCACTACTACGCGCATCTTTCCGGATATCAAAAAGGCATTAAACCCGGCGACATTGTAAAACCCGGCCAAACCCTTGGGTGGGTAGGCAGCTCCGGCTATGGCAAGCCTGGCACTTCAGGCAAATTCCCGCCTCATCTGCATTTTGGTCTATACCGGGATAACGGCAGCAAAGAATGGAGCTTCGATCCCTACCCGTCACTCCGAAGGTGGGAACGCGAAGATCAGCAGCGAAGAAAAAAATAAAACAAAGCAGGACCTCCTTCCCCAGAAGCTAGTGGAGAAGCAAGGTCCTTTTTCATTTATTTTTGGCCTGTTCCCGTTCCAGGCGTTGCCGAATTTGTCGGGCCCGCAGTCCCCCCGGTGCTTCCGTTTGTTGAGCCGGTCCCCGGCACACTCGGCAGTGAAATGACCGGAGGACTCGCGTCCTTGTTGCTGCCAACCGGATTCCCTTTATTATCGTAATAGTACGTCGGCACATCCCCTACTACGAGAGAATAGGAAATCGGAATTTCCGTCTCCACAATCTCCGTTTCCGAATCGAAAGGAATAATGACCGACACCTCAGCAATAATATGTACATACACCTCAAACATCACCATATTAATCCCTACATTTTGCGTGCGCGTATTCAGATCCACCTTGACACTCCCTACAGGAAGCAGCCGAACAGGAATATCCGGGCCAAAAGAGGCCAAAATCGCACTATTCATCGCCTGCCCGATCGGAACGTGTTCCGAAATGCTCTGCAAATTCGCAAGCTCCCCTTGCACCGTATTAATCGCTTCCGAAGTAATGCGCATATGCTCATTATAATTCAACATAAAGCCAGTGATTTTCCCGTTTTTGTCCATCTTCCAATCAATCAACTGCTCGGCCTTTGCCCCGTCGGCTACATGATTGGCAATAGCGCTATTAATTGACTGCGTGGCAATTTGCTTAATTCGAACCTTTGCCAAACTCATGAGCGGCGGTCTTAAATTTTTCTCGATATAAATAAAAAACTGAATACAAAACAACACAACAATCAACAAACTGATCCAAATAATCTTCTTGCGGTTTGTCTTCCCTGTGGGCCTGCTTCGCCATCTTCGTCTTTGCAGCAGCATCCTGTCTGTCCCTCCCCCTAAGCCCGAGTCGACATTCCTCATGCCAGCGCATGCCGATTTCGTTAGTACTACCTTATGCGGACAGGATTCAAGGCTATGCCTTCATGCGTGCATTTGTCACAACTTTCAGCCTGACAGGCCCCTAGTGTTCGACCAATGATCCACCCCAACTTCGCTCCTTTTCAAGGCTATCCCTTTCTCTCAGTAACCTTCCTTGCCCCTAGCCTTCAACGCAATGCCCTCTCTCCGACTACGCTCCTCTTAATGCTATCCCTTTCTCTCATTAAAAGCCTCACTTCCTCTAACCTTCAACCAATGGCCTCTCTCCGACTACGCTCCTCTTAATGCTATCCCTTTCTCTCAGTAAAAGCCTCACTTGCCTCTACCCTTCAACCAATGCCTTCTCTCCGACTACGCTCCTCTTAATGCTATCCCTTTCTCTCAGTAATTTTTTACTAAAATCACATCTTAGTTACCAGTTTTCATTTGAAATAAGATCATATGTTCGTTATAATTAGGTTAAAGAAAAATATTCCATTATGATAAAAGGGAGTGTCTCTATGCGGTTATCCAACCTGACTTTGGAACAATTCAACAGTCAATTTGCGACAGAAGAAGCATGTGTAACTTTCATATATCAATCGAAATGGCCTCACGGCTTTAGCTGCCCTCGCTGTCAGTTTCGGCATGCATATGTGATCAATTCTCGGCGGGTTCCACTTTATGAGTGCAGCCGCTGCCAACACCAAACCTCGCTAATTACCGGAACTATCATGGAGAACAGCAGGACTTCACTTCAAAAATGGTTGCTAGCGATTTATTTAACTGCTAGAGCACATATCGGCACAACCGCCGTCGAACTTGCCAAACGTATTCAGGTTACCTACAAAACTGCTTGGCTCATGCTTCATAAAATCCGCACATCCATCCACCTCGCAGATCAGAAGGAGCCATTAAAAGGTACCGTTCAAATAAACGCTGGCATTTACGGCAAATCATCAAAATCAAGCTCGTACAAGCAGCCTTCCGAGCATCTTGTTTTAGTCGGTTCGACACTGAACTCAAACCATGAGTGGGAACATATAAAAATAAAGCATATAGCTGCGCCTCGATCTCGATACAAAGAAATTACTCGTACTGATTTACTATCGTTCCAGGAAAAACATCTGGACGCTAGTGTAACATCATGCCAAGCCGTGACCGGCTTCTATACGCCCCGCAAGCAACGCCCGCTCCTTCAGTTCGTTGCACAAGCCAGCAACTGGCTGAAAACAACTTTCCATGGCATCGGGCCGCGTCACCTGCAAAAATATTTGGACGAATTCACCTACAAACTTAACCTATCTCTATCTCAAAAGGATATTGCTACCTTCGACCACTTGCTTCAAATTTGCGTAAGGCAATGTGCCTAACATTCGCCGTGTCAGTGAGCAATCACCATTCCTTATTTATCTTCCAAAAGTCATTATATGTTCCCTAAAACCTCCCCCTGTCTGCCCGCCACTCCACACACCATAGCCCAAAAATCATTGAAATACCGTGATCAAGCGTTATTGAAGGTTTTTTGTCTGCAAGTGTACGAGCGTTTTTATCACGCTTCACAAGGCTACTTGGCTCTCCGATTCGTTACAGCAAGTGTACATAACTTGTCAAGCAGAAGCACAAACCCTAGTTCAGTTCTCCTAAGCAATGGGGATAGTCAGCAAAAAGTCGATAGGGGAACTTAACAAATTCCGTGCTCATCTTTCCTGAGTTACAGGGATAGTTAGCAAAGAGACGCCAGGAGAACAAAACAATTTCCGTGTTCACCTTTCCTGAGTTACGGGGATAGTTAGCAAAAGAAACATTAGGAGAACATAATGGCTTCCGTGTTCATCTTACCTGAGCAACGGGGATAGTGTACAAAAGAGACTCAAAAGGAGTATATAGGTAGACCACCCCCTGCTCAAGAGATAGGAGCAGAGAGGGCGGCGTTGGACCCAGGAATGGGGAGATAATTTGGGGACTAGTACCGGTCCATAATCAGCTGTGTTTTTAAGGAATCTTGCGTTAGGAACCAGCCTTTGTTTTGCAGGAATGTAATTAATTCATCGTGTTTGGTGGATGCTGTTGATTGGCTGGTTGTTTTAGAAGAAGCTTCTACGACGTATTCGGTGCCCGTGCCGGCTGCATTCTTGATTGGCCATACTTCGATATAGAGTTTGATGCCGCTCCAGGTGCCGGTGGAACTTTTGGCTAGCACTGGGCCATAAATGCGCGATGAGGACAGTTTGGTCGTTCCCCAATTGTTGGATACCCCGTCGTCGAATTTATCCGGGGCGATATTGATGAGCAGGCTGCAAAAGCTGCGAACGGCATTATACGTAAAATAGGTGTAGCGTTTATACGGATTTTGAGAGATGGCCCGGCACTCCAATTTCCCGCGCAATTGCTGCCGGATGGCACAATCTTTTCGCAGCCCCTTTAAGCTGCTCGTTCATGCACCAAGGCAGAGACCAACCAATTAGTTCTTGAGCTGGAGGCCGAAAGGGTACACGATCTTTGGTCTCTGCCCGGAAACCGCTTTAAGCTGTAAACTACGTGTTAAGACCGGCCAGCTCGGGCAGCTCCTGCCACGATGCAATTCTCGGCAGGTTCAAGTGCTGATTGTAGGAGCGGTCTTTTACACAAACCTTCGTCGGCAAATGCAGCAGCGTCTCCAGCACCTTCGGTTTATCGTCAAAATAATAATCCAGTCCTAGATCCGCAATAATATGTACTTTCTCCGAATCGCTCATGCCGCAGTAAAAATGTCCTTCCGCGACCGGAAAACCGTTCTCGATCATCCATTCCCTCGTCCGCTCGGAATGCTCCTGATCTCTGGCCGTTATATAATAAACCTCATGCCCTTGCGCCACCAGTTGCTGCAACACCTCACGGGCATGGGGGAACGGCGAGCAGCCGGAGAAGTATATCTCATCCCGCAGGCTGTGCCACAGCTTCCCGCCCTCTTCCTTCGTAAGTCCAAACGCCTGATGAATTTCCATCGTATCCAAAGCTTCGAAAATGTCGAGGCCAACGTTCATCTGCAGCTTATCATTATAAATATGAAAAGCGTGCTTCCTTAAATCGATGAGCGTGTCATCAATGTCGAATCCAAATTTCAAGATGTGATCTTCCTTTCATCGTGCTGTTAATCTTTGAGCTGCAGTCCGATCAAATTCGCAAAAACCGCCGCTTGCTCCCTCGAAATGATGCAGCCGCGCAAGTTCTCCACATTTACGCCCAATCGGGCAAATGAGTTCGTGCTCAGATCGATGCCTTCCAGCTTGACGCCGCTCAGCTGTGCCTGATCCAGCTTGCAGTCTTCCAGCGCAATTTTTTGGACGGCCGCTTCGTAGAAATCGGCCCCGATCAGCGAGCATTGCTGGAATAGCACTTGCTTCAAATTCGCCATCCGCAGCGTGAGATAATCGCCCAGGCAATTGTAAAAGGCGGTATTACGGATCGTCGCGTCCGATAAATTCATCCCCATAATTTTGCAATCTCGGAACTCTGTCCGATGAATCGTCGCCGTGCCGAAGTCCACATTGGACAAGTCGCACTTTTCAAAAATGACATCGGTCAGCTCGATTTCTTTCATTGAAATGCGCGAAAAGGTGACATTGCGGAAAATAATTTTATCGAATGCCACTTTGTACGCCCGCTGGTTGTCGATGTCACATTGGCTGATGATGCCGGTATGGAAGCTGTCCTCCGGTTCCATTCTCTCTTCCTTCAGAACGAGCGGCGGCATGTCCGCCGGCAGCTTGGGCTGCTCTATTTTCAGTATGCTCATCGGATACTCCTTTGCAGTCATGAATGTATTCATATTTTACCAATCGCTTGTCAAAAAAGATACCGAAAATGGGACGACTTTGTGTCAAATCCGGTTCAAAAAAGAGCGCAAAAAGACGCCTTCCTCCCGTTGTAGCACGGGCCGGAAAGCGTCTGTGTAAAGCGGATTAATGACCGACGATGATCGGCATTTCAATGGAAGCCGCTTCGCCTTCGACCTTCTTAGGCTTCTGCAGCAAGAGCCCCAGCACGCCGCCAACGATGGCGATGCCCAGCAAAATCAAGAACGTGTGACCGAAAGCGGAGGCGTACAAGCCGACATCCGGCTTTTGCGCTTTGGCTTCGATCATGAGATCCTTCATTTTCGTCGTGAAAATGGTCATCAAGATCGCGATCGCGAACGACATCATGACCTGCTGCGCAGCGTTGGTTAAGGAAGTTACGCGGCCGACCAAGTTCTGAGGCGCTGATTGAATCAAGTGATTGTTCAGCGGCATCATGAACAGCCCCATACCCGCGCCGAGCAGTGCGAGCGGCAGCATCACCGTGCCGACGCCGGACTCGCCGGAAATGTTCGAGAGCAGCAGCGCGGAGATCGTCGTCAGCACCATGCCGGCGATGACGAGCGGACGCGCGCCGAAGCGGTCCGACAGCTTGCCGCCGATCGGCATAAACAGACCGGATGCCAGCGCCTGCGGCAGCATGATGAGCCCTGTTTTGAGCGGGCTGTAGCCATGCGCCTGCTGGAGGAACAGAGGCACCAGGAACATTGTGCCGAACATTGCGATCTGCGAGATCCACTGCACGATAATGCCTTTCGTGAAGTTGCCGGAACGGAACACGCGAAGTTCAAGAAGTGGATTGTCGCGTCTCAGTTCAACGATGACGAATAGAATGAGGGCAACGAGACCAATGCCGGAACCGATGAGCGTGTCCGCATCCGTCCACGTCGATTTGCCGGTCACCGGATCGATGCCGCCGTTCGATACGCCGTAAACCAGCGCGGCGAAAGCGATCGGCCCGAGCAGCATGCCGAGCAGGTCGAGCGAAGCGACATTTTGACGCTGAATGTTCGGCAGGGTACGAATGCCAAGCAAGATGCCGATAACACCGATCGGCAGGTTAATCAAGAAAATCCACTGCCAGGAGTGGTACTCCACCATCCAGCCGGCAATGACAGGACCAAGCGCGGGACCGAGCAAAATCGGAATCCCCATCATGCCCATCACCGCGCCGACTTTATCCGGCGGAGATAAGCGATAGATGAATGCCATCGCAATCGGCACAACCACACCGCCGCCAAGGCCTTGAATGACGCGGAACGTAATGAGCATTTCCACGGAGTTCGCCAGCGCGCACAGTCCGGAACCGATCGTAAACAGCGCTACGGAAATCAGAAAAATTTTCTTCGCGCCGAAACGATCCGACAGCCAGCCTGCCAGCGGGATGACCGCGGCCTGTGCCAACGCGTAGCCGATAACCGTCCACTGCACGAGCGACAAATTCAGCAGGTGGAATTCTTCTTGCAGCTTCGGAAGCGCGACGTTAACCGCCGTACCGTCCAAAATAACCATGAAAATGCCCACAACAATGGCGACCAGCGGCGCCAAGATGCTGCGCATGGAAAACGCCGCTTCCTTCGCGGAAGCGTTTGGTGCTTGTGAAGACATGGGATCCCTCCATCCTTTTCTACGTATCTCTCTTGTCTATCGTTGACCATACGGTACGCGCACGGTACAATAGCAGTATTCATAAACTGCCGCAGCAGTTTGCGGTAAACGGACAATTGTCCGTTTACACTTTTTGATGCTAACGGACTTTGCTCCCTTTGTCAATACGAACACTCTAAATTTAACAATTCCGAGGTGGAACCGCATGTCCATTCGTCATGAACGCAAGGACGCCATGGAAAATCGCCAGCTCATTCTGCAAACCGCCAATCAGCTGTTTCAAGAGCACGGCGTGCAATCCGTCAGCATGCATCAAATTGCCAAAACGGCGGGCGTCGGACAAGCGACGCTGTACCGCAGATATGCGCACAAAGGCGATTTATGCTTCGATATTTTGCAGCAATACGGGAATCAGTTAGTTGAGCGGATTGCCCTGTATCTGGACAACCGCCGGCAGGAGCCGCCGCTTGAGCAGCTGAACGGCATCCTGGAAATCTGGATCGACGCCATTGAGGAAAAAGCCGATCTCATCGTCGCGATGGCTTCGAAAATGGCGCTGGATTGCGAGGACGGCCGCGGCAACTTCTTCCTGTCGCCCATGTACCGCATGTTCCGCGACCGCATGTCCGAGCTGATCCTGGAATGCATCGGCCCGAAAGCGGCGCAGCAGAAGCGCCCGGAGCCGGATTTGGCGGCGCACACGCTCATCTGCTCGATCTCCCCGGCTGGCTATTTTCATATCAAGAACGAGAAAAACTACTCGAAGGCACACATGAAAGAGCATTATCGGCAGCTGTGCGAGCTGTTGTTCCGAGCAGACGGCGCAGTGTGAGCAAGATGCGCAAAAAGACCTCCCGTTGACCATAGGGTCAGCGAGAGGTCTTTGTCATTGTTCCGCTTACTTGATCACCAGCGGGCTATTTTGCACGGCATCCAGCCATGCGTTCGCGATGAGCTGATGACCGGCTGCCGTCGGGTGCACGCCGTCGCGCGCCCAGAATGCGGCTTCCGCACGTGTGCAAGCCTCATCAAAACACTGCTGCAGCGGCACGAACACTGCACCGTATTCCTCGGCAAGACCGCGCGCGATTTGCGCGTACTTGCCGACTTGTGCCTTCCAGCCGTCCCAGTTGTTCGCCGGCACGCCGACGTTCAGCACAAACGGCTCGCACAGAATGAGCCCTGTTTGCGGCAAATACTCTTTCGTAATCCCAAGCAGATGGCGATACGAGCTTTCAAAACGATCCGCCGCGCCGGTCGGCAGTTTATCCATAATGCGCCAAGCATCGTTGACGCCGATCAGAATGCTCAGACGCTTCGGCTGCAAATAGATCGCGTCCTCGTTCCAGCGCGCATATAAATCCGATACCCGGTTGCCGCTTATGCCGCGGTTTTGAATTTGAAGCTTTTGCTCTGCGAGCTCATAGCTGAGCTTCGAACCAATCAGGTTTGGATAGCCTCTGCCCAGATTCACCTGGTCCTCGCGCACGCGGCCGGTATCAGTGATAGAATCTCCTTGAAACAGCAAATCAAGCGGTGTTTGCTCCGTACTCAATCGAACTCCCCCATTCGTTTCCATGAACTAACTCTCTTATTTTACCATAGGGAGTAAGCTAGATTAAGTCAGAATTTACGCCATCGCGAGCATACCACGGATTTACTTCGAGGACAGATTGCTCACGTCGATAAAAGGCGTCGCCCCGCCGGTAACGGACGGGAGCTTACCGTCCCATTTTTGAATCGCCTGCTGCTGCACTTCGATTTGTTTCAGGGCTATCAGATCCGGCGTCACTTCCTGTTTCTTCAATTTGAGCGATTCCGCTTCGGCCTGCGCCTGCGCAACCGTCTGCTGCGCTTCGATCTGAATACGCTTCAGATCGTTCTCCGCCTTGAGGGCCTGCTGCTGCGCGACCTGCTTCGCTTCAATCGACTGGTTGAACGCGTCCGAGAACTTGAAATTGACAATGTTGATGTCATTGACGATCAAATCGTACTTCGCCATGCGCTTCGTCAGCAGGTCATGAATCTCGTTCGCGACGACGTCGCGCTTGGCAATCAAGTCCTCGGCTGCGTACTTGGCCGTCACTTCCTTGACGATCTCCTGAATAGCCGGCGCCACGATGACCGTATCGAACCCGCCGCCGATGTTGTTCATCAAATTATAGGCGGATTCCTTGTTGACGGAATAGTTGAGCGCCACATGTGTTGAAACCGGCTGCAGGTCTTTGGAAGAAGCCGAGGTATCCGCTTCCGCTTTGGTCACCTGTACGTTGACCTGAATAATTTTCTGCACGAACGGGATTTTAAAATGAATGCCAGGCGTAAGCGTATTATCACTGAGTTTGCCGAGCGTTTTGTACAGGCCGACGTGGCCGAACTGCACGGTAGCTACACTGTTGATCGCCGCGATGAGCACCAAGAGCCCGATCAGACTCCAAGTGATGATGCGGCCGACGGGATTTTTCGCTTTCGGAGCAGGACTGTTCGGTACTACGCCAATATCCATATGCATACCTCCAACGTTAGAATGAACTGATACCTATCTGTACGTCGGAGAGCAATTCCAAGTTTCATTCCGGCCTGGGGCCGGAAGCCGCTTAATACTCCGTATAGCTCGTCACTGATTTCCCGGGCAATGTTACCGTAATCGCGCCACCGGAAACGGCGATGTCGGACAGCTTCGCCAGGTTCTCCGTCGCGCTCGTCCGTCTGCCTGACACGTTCGCAAACGTGAGTCCGCTGATCGTCATCGTGATGGAAGACGAGCTGTTGTTAATCAGCACGACGGCTGCGCGACCTGTGGCATTTTTGCCGGCAATGGAGACGATATTGCTGTCGCTGGACGACGCCAGGATGCGCGTATCGTCCGGCCGCAAGTAGCGGCTGAACTGCCCCATGACATACAGGCGCTTGTTCACGGAAAACGTATTGTTGCCCAGCAAATTGATCAGCCCCTCGCCGGTTG
This sequence comes from Paenibacillus oryzisoli, assembly GCF_050467285.1. Lineage (GTDB taxonomy): Bacteria > Bacillota > Bacilli > Paenibacillales > NBRC-103111 > Paenibacillus_E > Paenibacillus_E oryzisoli_A. The sequence continues at coordinate 180,337 of NZ_JBCMUN010000010.1, forward strand.
TCGAGGAAGCCGGATTGACGGCCCACCAGTACAACCAGCCTTTTTCGCCGCGCTTGAGGTCCGAAGCGATCATATTGCCCCATTTTAACCCGTCGGTGATGGAAGGATCATTCGGGTTCTGGAAGTCGCTGACCTCGGTGCTCATAAGCGGCTTGCCATAGGTGCTGACGTCGGTGTAGGTGCTGTAATCGTGGACGCTCAGAAAATCCAGCTTATCCCGCGTCGCCGTGCTGAGATTAATAATGTAATTGTTCGAAGCGGAGCGGTTCGAGCCTTCCGGCCCGCCAACCAGCACGCCCTGGTTCAGGCTGTGAATGCTGTCGGCCACCTTCGCCGCCACAGTGTTCATCTCGCTGATCGTGTACTGTGCCGACGCGTAAGGGGTCGACAGATCGGGCTCGTTTTGCACACTGAGCCATTTGATGTTGAAGCCGAGCGTGTTGCGGTAGTAGTTCACATAGGTCTTCAAGTAATTGGCATACTTGTCGTAATGCGTGGACTTGAGATGACCGCCGTTGTTCGGCGAGCCGTTATCCTTCATCCAGCCCGGTGGACTCCAGGGCACGGCATAGAACTGGTTCGTGCCGCGGTTTTTCGCTTCCTGCGCAAACCAGCGCTGATGAAGGTCCGTGTTCCAGTCCAGCACGCCGTCGGAGGGCATGAATGTCGTCTGGACGCTGTCCTGCGCCGACGTATACGGATTGACCTCGAGCCGTACGATGGACAGGCCCGCGTTGGAGTTGTCCGTGCGGAACAAGGTGTCGAGAATTTGCCCTTGCACGGTCGCGTTGTACCCTGTTTTCAGCTCGTTGACAGGATGATTTGCCGCCGCGCCGAAGCCCCAAATCGTTTGATACGTGGTGTCTTTGTACACCGTTACTGTGCTTGCCGCATACGCCGGCGTCGCAAAACCGGATACAAGCATCGCCGTTAAACCTAATACGCCATAAACCTTCTTTCGTGTTGAAACAAAGATAAACGCCTCCGCCGTCCTTTTGTGGACGGTACGTTTACTGATGGCATAGAGCCACTTCGAGGAGATGCTTTCTGATATGCTCATGAATCCAAACACCTCTTTTCACAATTTTGGCCTCATCGACCTCCCTCTACGTTAATCTGCAATCGCTTACAAAACACTGAGGCAAAACGCTTTTATACTGCAGAAATGCGGCATTTTGCCTGAAACTTCCCGTTATTCGCTGCCAAAACGTTCCTTATACTCCATCGGATTGATCCCGTGGTACTGCTTGAAGATACGCGAGAAGTGAATACTGTTCTCGTAGCCGACCTTGAGCGCGATTTCGTAGCTGCGCAGCGACGAGGTCAGCAGCAGCTCCCGCGCCTTGCGCATGCGCACGTTGACGCAATACGTCCAGATCGTCATGCCGGCCTGCTCTTTAAACATTTTGGCGAGATAGGAGCGGCTCATCGCCACATGATCGGCGAGATCCTGAAGCCCCCAGTTCTCCGCGTAATGGTTCTCGATGTACCGCTTGACCTGGTCGACGGCGCTCTCTTTCTGAAGGTTTTTCGCCTTGCGGGCGCGGTCCATCAGGAGATTCGCCGCTTCTTCCAGCCTTTTCACGGCGCACAGCCGAAAATAATGCCGCACCTCCGACCGCTGCAAGATCGCGCTGTCGTCGCCAAAGCCGAGATCGTCGGCTTCCTTCAGTTCGACGTCGATGCCCTGCTTTTTCAGCTCGGCTACCAGCATCGCCGTCCAGGCCAGCGCCAGCTCGTCCAGAATCTCATAGCGGCCGTCGACCCACGCTTCGAACATCGCTAGCGTATCGACGATAAGCAGCGGCTGCCCGTGCAGGTAGACGCTCAGAATCATCTCGAGCCACTGCTCGAGCAGTAGCTTGTTCATAGGCAGCTTGCGCAGCAGCAGCTGGTTGGCGTCGTTCCGGCGCTGCCGGCTCACTTTCTCACTCGCCTTCTGCACGGCCTCCGTCAGCAGGCCCGGATCAATCGGCTTAAGGACGTAGTCGACGGCGCCGAGCAGAATGCTCTTTTTGGCATATTGAAAATCGTCATAGCTGGAAATCACAATGCACGTCATCCACGGGTACAGACGGTTGATCTCCTCAATCAGTTGCAACCCGTCCACGAGTGGCATACGCACATCCGTCACACATACATCGGCAAAATGGTCCTTCAGCCAGTCCAGCGCCTTTTGCCCGTTCGCATGCGTCGCCGACACCGCGACATCCGCCATGTCGGACAGTTGAATCGCCAGGCTTTCCCGGATGAGCTCCTCGTCGTCTACAATCATCAGTCTGTTCATGCTGTGACCTCCCCTTTCATAAGCGGCAGCGTAATCTCCACCACCGCGCCTCCATCCACCGCTGAATTGTCAAAATGCAAAATCGCCTCTTGATGATAGAACATGCGCATCCGATAGATTAAATTCGATAGGCCCACCTGTTTAAAATGATCGTGGCTCGCCTGCTGATCCGCCTGCTCCCCGCTCAGCCGCTGCAGCGTCTCCTCTGTAAAGCCGGCGCCGTTGTCCCTGACGGACAGCGTCAGCTTGCCCTCCTCCGTCAGCCAGCCGGAGATGCGGATATGCACGGATTCGCCAGTCGTCTCCCGGCCGTGCTTGATGCAGTTCTCGACGAGCGGCTGTAAAAGCGCTTTTGTACAAATCGCCGTGAGCAGCCCCGGCGGCATGTCCACCTCATAGGTCACCTCGTCCTTGTAACGGACCTTCATGATTTTCAAATAATTCTCGAGATGCTGAAGCTCTTCCCCCACGGTGACCTGCACATGCTTGTAATCCGACGTATAGCGAAGCATATTCGCGAGATTCACAGCCACGTGCCCGATATGCGGTTGCCTCGCGATCACAGCCATGGAATTGATCGTTTCCAGCGTATTATAGAGAAAATGCGAGTTAATCTGCGATTGCAAGGCGGAGATAACCGCCCGGTGCTGGAGTACTCGCGTCTCGGCATGATCGTGGATCGACTGGGCGAGATGCCCGAGCAAATTGTTGAACGAATTGCCGAGATCGGCCACCTCGTCGGTGCCGCTAACCTGTGCCCTGACGCCAAAGTCGTTGGTCAGCTGCATCGTTTTCATCAGCTTCCGGAGGCTTGAGATCCGTCTGGTGATGGAAGACGCCGCAAAGTAGGTCAAAATGACCGAGATAATGAGCGCCCCGATAGCCACAATAATCGTGACGTTGCGCGTGTAGTAGATGCTTTTGCCGATCTCCTCATACGGTAGAATGGCGATGATTTTCCAACCGGTGATGGGAATCGTCTGAAAAATAATGAGCTCCTTGCCCGATTTGTCAAAAAACGAGCCTTCCTTCTTACCTTTGACGGTGTCCACGATCCGGTCGTCCATATGCCCCATGACTTCCTTCGCATCGGAATGGTGAATGATCGTGCCCTTCTCGTCCATCACGACGGCAGCGCCGGAACTCGTAATGGAGATCTGATCCATGACGCGCTGCGATGGCGTGAGCGAAATGTCGATTTTGAGGTATCCGCCATTATCCACCTGCTTAAACAGCGTCAGCACAGGGATTTTCATCTTTTGATTGGCGGAATCCAGGTAGTTCTCGGAGATGCCGGTGATGAATTTGATTTTTTCAAAGTTGCCGGAGGTGACGAAATAGGGTTCGTTCTTGATGCTATACGTTAGCGGAAGCGTGTAGGCGGCGTTGGTAAAATGCTGCTCAAACCCGCGCGGGTTGTACAGCGACACCGACAGGATTTCCGGGTATTGCAGGAACATGCGGTTGAGATAGTTCTCTTTCATCCGTTCGTAGTTGCGAATCGAATCCGACGTCAGCTGCGGCGAGGTTGCGCGCATCCATTCGCGGACTTCCAACGAGTTGCTGAACATGAGATAGGCAAGCTCGTACCCGGAATAGTAGCGGTCCAGGTTCATATTCGCCTGCTTCAAAATTTGCACGCTCAAGTGATCGATGTCTTTGCGCACGTAAGACGTTGTCTGCTTATAGCTAAGAAGCCCGATCAACGCCACGGTAAAAATAAGAATGGTGACGATGATCGAAATCAGCTTCCATTTGAGAGATCGGCGCATGTTTTTCATCATGTAGGTCAGCAAGGTGTCCGCCTCCTGAGGGCATGTATCGTACCTTCAATCATAGAAGGAAGAGGGCTGGCGCGCAATGAGGGAATTGTTTGAAATACTGCAGGGATCGTATTTTTTGGGGGATAGATGTGGGGGAGCAGTATTTGCGCAATCGGTTACAGCATGCCGGGACATATGTCTAGGAGGCCCCTGCTAAGCAGATGTATTTCCTACATCAAATTCAGGAAAAGAAGGGGATTTTGCGAAGAATCCTGTATTTCATACAGTTAAAGTCCCCGATTGGTACCCCATTTTCTAGAAAAAGGGCGGTGACGACGAAAATTTGCTGTAGCTTTTACATGATTTTTAGCATTTTGGCACTTATCTGCAAAATTACTTGTAGTTTTTGCAGTTAGTGAGGAAAAAGCCGCCCGCATCTAACATGCGGACGGCTTCGGGAAAAATCACTATGGCTGATATACGTGCTGGAACATCCGATAAAGCATGACAGCGGCTTCCGCCCGTGTGGAATTGCTGAGCGGATGCAGCAGGTTCGCATCACCTTCGATGAAGCCTTGGCTGGCCATGGCTGTGATCGCGTCTTGGGCATATGGAGCGATTTCGCTCGCGTCCGTGAACGGCAGCGCCTTGCCTCCGCCGGATGGCAGCTTCGCGCCCGTTTGCGCGAGCGCTCTCGCGATCATCGTGAACATCTCCTGGCGGGAGATGAGCGCTTGCGGAGCAAACTGCGTAGCCGTTTGCCCGTTGACGACGCCGAGCTGATGCGCGATTGCGACAGCTTGCGCGTAGTACGCGTCTTTGTTGACATCGGCAAAGTCGTCAGTACTTTGAACGCTGGCTTTCAGGCCGAACGTTTCCACGAGCAGCTTCGTAAAGTCAGCGCGAGTTACCGCTGCTGAAGGGTTGAAGGCACTCTCGCTCACGCCTTGGATGATGCCTTTGGCCGCGAGCGCTTCGATTGCTTGCTGCGCCCATGGCGTACGGCTTACATCTTCGAAAGCCGGTTTCACGTAGGATACCGCGTATGTCGAGAAGTGTGGCGTCGAGAAAACCATTTCTCCTTTGGCGGCGTCATAGCGGCCTGTCGGCATGAGCTGAGCGTTGCCGCTTCCGTCAACGTACCATACATTCAGCAGCTCGCTATGGCTGCGCTGCTCCGCCGTCGGCTGATACGGAATCCGCACTTCAACGACGGATTTTCCGTTGAAGGTGAGCGGCTGTTGATCCCCAGCCGTAATACTCAATTCTATGGCAGCACTGGTCGCGCCCGGCACTTGCGAAACCTCGCTGCGATCTGCGGCGGCAATGCTCACTGTCAGCGCAGACGATTTCTCTGCCGCTGTGTTTCCGGCAAACAGGCTGCTTGGCAGCAGCAAGGTGCCGAATGCCGTTTTCACTTGCAAGCTGCGTCCCCCTGCTTGCTCAGTCAGATAGCTGGTTGGCAGCTGCAGCTCGTAAGCTTTCGCGCCCTCCGCTTTGGCAAGGTCGACAACCACGCGCCCGGCTGGCGCTGACTTAAAGGCAGCTTCAAGCGCTGCTTTATCGATGCTGGCCACCGCTTTACCACCGCTTACCGCATTGGCAGGTACGTTAATGATATTGCTGCCTGGTGGCGGCGTTGTAGGGCTCGGCACGGATGGTGCCGGAGTATTGTCCGTCGACGCTGTACGAATCGTGAGTGTCAGCCCATTGGTCGACCAGTTGCCCGCCTCATCCACGGCTTCGACTTTGAACGTATACACGCTGTCTTCGGCTAAGCCGGTCACTTGCCAGGAAGTTTGGGCCGTCGTAGCAATCGGATTGCCGTTCATCAGCAAGCGGTATTCCTTCACGCCCATACGGTCGATCGCTTCGCTCCAGCCAACAGTTATGATGGTTTGGCCGACCGACTGAGCGGTCAATTGACTTCCTGCCGGCCACCCTGGCGCCGTCGTATCCGTTGGCACCGGAATGAGGGCATCGCTGGTCGACGGTCCGAAGACTGTCGCATTGCCGATCCTATCCTGCGCTTCTACCTTATACACGCTATCGGATGCGGCATCTTGCAGCGTGTAGGTTGTGAGGCCGCCATCGACCTGTGCAACCTGCACGCCATTGCGGTAAATCAAGTACTGTTTGATGGCGACGTTGTCAGTCGCTGCATCCCAAGCGAGCGTCACTTGGCCGCCGGCGCGGGATGCTGTTACGCCCGAGCCTGTCGGCCATTGCGGCGTAATGGTATCCACTTGCAGCGTTGTGACTTCCGCTTGCAGCGGATCGGATGCGTTCCCGGCCTGATCCAGGGCGCGAACAGTGAACGTATACGGGTGCGCAGCTTGCAGCCCGTTGATCCAATAGGATCGGATGTCTTGCGATACCTCGATTACGGTTACCCCGTCCTGCTCAATGCGATAAGCGGTTACTTCGGTATCGTCAGTAGCCGCAGGCCAATTCAATTGCATGCCGGAGGCGCTGATGAGCGAAGCGCTCAACCCGCTTCCCGCACCCCAACTCGGCTTTGCCGTATCGGCGGCAGCTGTTGCGGTGGTCAGTGTCTGGGAGCTCGCCGTATTGCCTTCCGCGTCGCGAGCATCAACATGGAACGTGTAGGTGGTGCCGGGCGTCAAGCCTGTAACCGCATACTGGTACGTTGTCCCCGATACCGTGCCGAGCAGCGTACTGCCCTGATACACGTCGTAACCTGCGACACCGTAATTGTCAGCCGCAATCGGCCAGTGCAGCGTCAGCCCGTAGCGTCCCGCTTCCGTAATTGTAACTGCCGAGCCTGACGGCCATGTTGGATTTACCAGGTCGGCGGCAGGTGTTGCCACCGTTGTGGATGGCCCTGTCGTCGATTCCGAAGCAGCGTCCATCGCTTCCACTTTAAAAGTGTAATTCGTAGCAGGCGTTAATCCGCTCACTTGGTAGCTGTACACATCTGCAGCAACCGTCGCAATCGGTACACCGTTCTGGTACACCTTGTAGCGGTTGACGCCTATTGCGTCCTGCGCGCTGGTCCAGCTTAGCGTCAGCGCATGCGGAGCCAACTGCGATACGGAAAGATTTGCTCCAGGCCAAGCCGGTGCGCTCGTATCGACCGGAAGCTCTTCCGTGCCGACCGAGAGGTACGGACGGTAAGCAACGTTGGCGCCTGTCGCTTCTTTCGAGTACATATCGACATTCTGATCCAGCCACGCATCGTCTTGGAGCTTGAAGGAAATCGTCTTATCGCCGCTTACCTCAAGCGCCGTCTGAGCGGTTACATCGAATTTCTTCCAATACAAGGCATTGCGGACAATCGTACTTCCGATCATGGCGCCGTCTGTCGGCTTGTTCAACCAGTTGATCGCAGACTCTGTCCAATTGTCTCCGGTCGCGTACAGATTCATCGGGATATCCATATTCGGCGTCTGAACCGCGGATACGTACAAGTTCAGTGAAGCGTCATACACATTGCCCGTCACCGAGGTCAGCGGGAATTTCAAATACGCCCGCCGGTTATTCCCGGTGTTCTTGTTGGCATCGGTGCCCGACGCCCCTGCAGCATTCTTGTATCTGAGATAGTCCAAATTGTTCGTCGTGCCCGGTCCGCCGACCGAAGCAGGCGCCTGAATAAACGAATCGTCACTCGGGTAGTAGATCGTTTGCTTGCGAACGACGCCATCAAACGTCCTTGCGGAAACGGAAGGCCCATTTGCCGACCAGTTGCCCGCCGCATCTCCGGCCTGCACGCGGAACGTGTACGATGTTCCCGCTGTAAGGTTCGTCACGGCATAGCTCGTCACACTGCCGTCCACCGTCGCGATCACATTGTTATTCGCGTAAACTTTATAGTTCGTCACGCCAATGTTGTCTGTGGCAGGTGTCCAATTCAGCGTTACCGCGCGATCTGAAAGCCCGCTGTAGGTTAAGCTCCGGTCCATCGGCCACGTAGGCGCGGTCGTATCCGGCCCCGCTGCAGTCGTCACGCTAAGCGTTGGCCCCGTCACGGACCAGTTGCCCGCCGCATCGCCAGCTTCAACGCGGAACGCATACGCCGTATGCGGCGTCAAGCCCGCCACCCCGAAGCTGCGCGTCGAAGCTGGCAGCGTCACGATTTCCCGGCCGTCCTGATAGACGCGGTACGCCGTCACGCCGTAGCTGTCCTGCGCCGCCGGCCAGCTCAGCCCCACACTCGTCTGCGTCACATCCGAGGCGGTCACAGCCGCTGTGCCGTCCCACACCGGCGCTGCCGTATCCGCTGCGCCCAGCGTGCGGAACGTCACAATCGGACCGCCGACGGACAAGTTCCCGTCGCCGTCCTTGGATTCAACCCGAACCGTGTACAGCTTGTTCGGTGTAAGGTCCGTGAGCGTATACTGGGTATCGCTCGTATCGCTCCAGAGCTGCCCGTTCACATACAAGCGGTAGCCGTCCGCACCGTCGTTATCTACGCCAGCCGGCCAACTCAGCTTCGCTCCGGTCTGACCCAGGTCCGCTACGTCCAGCAAGGAACCTTTCGTCCAGCCTGGCAGTTCTGTGTCTGCGCCAGAAACCGCCGTCGCCTCAATCGGCTGGCTCAGGACTGACGTATTGCCTTGCGCATCCAACGCTTGCACGGTAAACGAATAAAGATGGCCCGGCGTTAGACCGGTCACATCCAGACGCGTTACGTTAGCATCCAGTTCCTTCACCAGCGTGCCGTCTTGATACACTTTGTAGCCGGCCACCTCTTGGTTGTCGTGCGCCGCAGGCCACGTCAAGCTGACGGACGTCGGCGACACGTTCGACGCCTGGAACACGCTGCCGTAAGGCCAGACCGGCGCCGTAATTTCCGCCGTCTGCGTTGGTGCTGTGAGCGGCACAAAGCTTGGTGCGGTCGTGCCGCCGGATGGCGAGCCCCAGACGACCGTTACCTTGTTGTCTTTTCCTTTTAACAGGGAAGCTTTCACCGTCTGACTCGTACCGCCAATGCTAACGGTAATATCGTAATCCCCATAGAAACCGCGCGTTTGATATACGCCGTTCGCAGTGGTCTGACCTGTAACATCCGTCCACCAAGTATGATAAATAAGGTCACGCCACGCCTCGCCGGACGGCTTCAGCGTCCAGTTCTGGCGGAAGAGCGGAGCATTGTTTTGCCAATGCGAACCATCCCAGAAGCCCCACATCGTGAACGACTGCACGTTCGGATGACTGAACGCTGCAAGCATAATGTCGTGGGTGAACTTACCCTGTATATCCTCTTTCGGCGAATTCACGTCAAATTCAGTAATCGCAATTTCCGGCGCGTACTGCGTGAAGTGCGTAAGCTGATTGTAAAAAGCCATCGGACTCACCGGCGTCGAGCCAAAATGCGCCTGAATCCCGACACCGTCAATCGGCGCCCCGTTATCCTTCATCGATTGCAGGATGTTTGAGAACGTCCCGATGACTGGCGCGTCAACGCCGAGAATTTGCGTTTCGTTGACGTATAGCTTAGCCGTCGGATCGGCTTCCTTCGCCGTTTTAAACCAGTTCGCCATAACGGCTCCGGGATTGTCGTACGTGCTGCGGATCATGCTGTTGAGCACGGGCTCGTTCAGCACATCCCAGTTATAGAGACGGCCACGGAAAAAACCGGCCAACTCATGAAAATGATCCTGAATCCGTTTCTCAAGCTGCGTCTTGTCACTCATCAGCCCCGGAACGTCGGCCGGCAGCCGAGGGGTGTTATCCCAGATTAAAGCATGACCCCGAATGTCAAAACCGTTCGAGGCCAGCCAATTGTAGGTGTTCACCGTCTTAGCCTTGTTGCTTTCCCAGAACGGCCATTTCATATCATTTTCCATAACGGCCGAGTTAAAATTCTCTTTCAGCTTCGTCCGGTATATTTCCGAATCGGCATCCGTGCCGAACAGCTTGTCCGAATTTACCGCTGTGCCCCATTTAAAATCGTGCTTCGTCATCGCCACATGCACGTCGGCATTCGGGATCGGCTGACCGCTGGCATCCTTCACTTCGACCGTCAGATCGCCTTTACGGATCTGCTCGATGCGGGCATTCGCTTCCGCGCGCCATGGCGCATCGTCCTCCATCCCGTCATACACAACGGGGGTGCTGGGAAGATCCCCAAATGCAACCGCTTTCTTATAATTGACGACTTTCAAATCGGCAATCTCGATCACCTGCGGCTTGTAGCCCAGGCGGAACGTAATTTGCGGCGTATTCTCTTCCATGAGCAAAGCCGCTTTGATCGGTACGAGAAACTTTTTCCACGTATTCGGAATCGTAATCGTTTCGTTGATCGACTTATAAAACGTTACCGTTTTTTCCATGACCAAGGAAGCCGTTCCCTCAGCCGTTTCTACGGTGGAACTGAGCGTTCTGGCATAGAATGTGGCCAGCATCACGTCATCCTTTTCAATGCGTGACGCAATCGGGAATACGTATTGCAGCAAATAGGTGGAGGCGGGCTGCACGTTCGTTGCAAAACGCAGTGCCTCGGCAAACGGCTGCCCGTCAACGGATACTTTGGCAGCGGTTCCATAAGCAGGCGCTTCAGGATTCAGCGCCGCATTCGGCTGATCAATGCCCGAAAGCACGACCTCACTGCCAGCTGCCCCCGCAAGCTCCTCTTCCGTCAACGCCTGTGCCCCCACCGATACGGGGACCAAGGGGACGATCAACAGCAGACCGATTAACAGCAAGGTGAGTATTTTATGCAGGTGATTGTTCACGATCTTCATCCTTTCCCATGTAGGGCTCAACAGACATAAAGCGGTGACCCACCCGAGCAAAAATCTTTGCTGCAGGTGGGCTGGCCGTTATGAGGGAAGCCTCTTATTTCTTGCGATTGGCGTTGTACCAGTCGGTAAGCTCTTTGATCGCTTTATCTCCGCCTTGCTTTTTCCAGCTCGCCACGTACTCATCGAAATAGTCCAGTGGCTTCTCGCCGAGAATAATTTTCGCTGCCGCTTCCTGGAAGGAGCCTTTGTAGCCGAGATCCGCATTCTTCGTCAGCGTTTCTGACGGCGGCATGCCTGCAGTCGGGTTTGTAATGCCTTCTTTGCGGGACGTTGCAATCGTATCGAGCAGTTTGTTGTACGCTTCGTCGTTGTTGATCAGCACCTTCTGCGCTGCTTCGTTAAAGCCGTGCATTTGGAACACAGCGGAGCGCCATTTCACGTCGGCATCTTTGTCGGCGTTGTACTTAATCGTGCTGCCTTCTTTGGTGTAGGATTCACCTTCAATGCCCAACTCCGTGAACATTTGGCCTTCGTCCGATACGAGCCAGTCGAACATTTTGACGATCGCTTCCGGATTTTTCGTGTCTTTGCTGACGACGAATGTTTTCAGCACCGGCTTCTCGACACGGCCGACTTGACCGTCGTAGCCTTCGCCTTTTGGCGTCGGAATTGCGACAACGTTCGGTTTCTTGTCAGGAAGCAGCTTGCTGAGTTCCTTCTGCCACGGATCCCAGATGCCGAAAACGACGTGATCCCAGGAGCCGACGAGGTCGGACTTGATTTTTTGATCCCAGATCGCCCGGGTATTCGTCAGGAATTCCGCATCGATCAGCTTCTCGGCGTACATCGTTTTGAGGGTGCCGAGCGCTTTTTTCATATTCGGGCTGACATAGCCTGGCATCACTTCATTGTTATAGAGGGTATTGGAGTCAAGGTTCACCCCGTACATCCCGAAAATATTGTCCGCCCACTCGAATTTCTCACGTGAAGAGAATGGAATCTCGTCCTTCTTGCCATTGCCGTTCGGGTCTTTATCGCGGAACGCCCGCAGCATGTCGAGGAATTCAGCGGTCGTTTTCGGCGTCTGAATGCCGAGCTTATCCATCCAGTCCTTGCGCACATAGATCACGCGCTCAGAAGGCGCATTGCCTTGCGCAGGCTGCGGGATGGCCAGGATTTTGCCGTTCAGGGTCACAGCGTCCCAAGCGGATTGCGGAATGTTTTTCTTCAGATTCGGCCCGTATTTATCGATATATGGCTTCAAATCCATCGCCAAACCGTTGATAACGAGATCGGAGGTCTCAATGCCCCACACCATGTGCACGTTGGGAATGTCGCCGGAAGCGAATTTCAGCTTGAGTTGATCCATGTAGTTCTCATGCGGCAGGAACGTGATGTCGAGGTCAGTGTTCGTTTTTTGCGCGAGATATTTGACGGTTGCCAGGTCCATCGATTTGCCGCCCGGAATTTGTTGGGCGTTGTTGGAGACGAACATCGAAATTTTCGCCGGTGCTGCCGGTGTCGCGCTTTGGCTGGCTTCCGGCGCGGAGGCCGACGGTGTCGAGGATGTGCTTTTATCGGAACCGCAGGCAGCCAAGGCACCGGTGAGACAAACGACGCAGGATAATGTAACCGCTTTCTTTAATAGAACTTTCATCGAGATGACCCTCCCTATTTATGTTCATTATAAAATACAGGCTTTCCACTTAACATCGGCACATCGCTGGTAAAATCTGCATCACCTCCGGCGTAGACTCTGTGGCATCGTCTGGATGCGGGCGGCCGAGGCCGCCGCTTCCTATTCCTTCACCGAACCGAGCAAAGCGCCTTTAATAAAATGCTTTTGCAGGAACGGATAGATGATGATAACGGGCACGGTTGCAATGACGATCGTCGCCATTTGAAGACCTTGCGGCGTAATCGCCGTCGAGAGCTCTGTTACCGACTGGCCGCCGGCGGAGTCCATATCGAACTGCGAGATCAGCTTGTACAGGTACAGCTGCAGAGGCTGAAGCTCGCGATTCGTAATGTACAGCAGCGGGCCGAGGTAGTTGTTCCAATGCCCGACGGCATAGAACAGGATCAGCGTCACGTTGATCGGCATGGACAGCGGAGCGACGATTTTCCACAAAATGCGGTACTCCGACATCCCGTCCACCCGGGCGGCTTCGAACAGCTCCTCCGGAATGGAGCGCATAAACGTGATGCAGAGCATCATATTAAAAGCGCTGAGCGCACTCGGAATAATGAGCGACCAGATCGTGTTCATCATACCGAGGCTTTTGATCAGTAAGTACATCGGCACCATCGGCGCCTGGAAAATCATTGTAAAAATAATGGCCAGCAGGATGACTTTGCGTCCGCCGAGCCATGACTTCGACAGCGGATACGAGGTGAGCAGCGTCAGCACCATGTTGAGTGCCGTGCCGATGACGACAATCTGGATCGTGACCCAGAACGCTCGCCAGAAGACGGCGTTTTTCAGCACGAATTCATAGTTGAGCCAGTTAAAACCGACCGGCCACAGCATCACTTTGGCATGCACGATCGCTTCGTTGGAGCTGAGCGAGCCCGCGATGACGTTCATGAGCGGCAGCGCGACCGCTGCACAGAAGAGCAGCAGAATCACGACGTTGGCTGTATCGAAAGCGACTTCGCCGGATGAGCGTTTGATTTTCATAGCTGAGAAGTCCCTCCTTTTAATAGAGCCCTTCGCCGGTGGTCAGCTTGCTGACGCGGTTCGCGATGACGAGCAGGATGAAGCCGATGACGGATTTGAACAATCCGATGGCCGTTGTGATGCTGTACTGTCCTTGCAAAATCCCCGCCCGATACGTGTAGGTATCGAGAACGTCCCCGGTTTCATACGTCGCCGGATTTAGGAACTGATAGATTTGTTCAAAACCGGAGTCCATGATATGCCCGATTTTGAGCATAAGCAGAATCATAATCGCCGGCAGAAGGCCCGGCACCGAAATGTGCAAGAACTGCTTCCAGCGGTTCGCACCGTCCATTTTGGCCGCTTCGTACAGGGCAGGGTTGATGCCCGCCAGCGCAGCGATGAAGATGATGGCGTTCCAGCCCATCTCCTTCCAGATGCCCGACGTGATGATGATCGTGCGGAAGTATTCCGGCTTTTGCAGGAACGAGATTTTCTCTCCGCCCAGCATCGCGATCAGGTGGTTCACGAAGCCTTGTGCTGGTGACAGCATCATGTACGTCAGACCGAACACAATCGTCCACGAGAGAAAATGCGGCAAGTAGAGCACCGTCTGGGTCACGCGCTTGAACGCCATCGACCTTACTTCGTTCAGCAAGCACGCCAGAATGATCGGCAGCGGAAACGCGAAAATGATCTGATACAGCGAAATGAACAGCGTGTTGCGGAGAAGCCGTGCGAACTTATCGTAGCTGAACATCTGCTCGAACCACTGAAAGCCGACCCAGTCGCTTCCTGTAAAGCCTTTGAAAATGTTGTAATCCTGAAACGCGATCACACTGCCGGCAAGCGGCACGTAACGAAACACGAGAAAATAGATCAGCCCCGGAATGAGCATCAGATAAAAGGCCCGATGCTTCAGTATGTACTTCCAAGCGCTTATTTTCTTCGGCTTCGCAGCGGCCAATTGCACCGCCTTGTCCTGTCCTAGAATGGTTTCCATGTCTCTCACCTCCTGTTGTTTGATCTAGTGTCTTCATTATAGAATCCGCTAGGATCTCCAACAATGTGGCGGTTTGTCGATTTACTGTAGTAAAAGTCTTTTTGTGTGAAAATGATGAAAGTGGATGGATAAGGGCGGGGCTAGCCGTTAATTCGGAAAATGTGTTTGAGCAGGGATTAACTAGATAAGATAGACGAAAGAACGACGATGCCGACTGGCTCAACATGCAAAAGACAATTATGGCCGTTAAACCCGCTAAATCAGCGATTCTTACTCACTATAGGTCGGCAATGACCGTTAAAACTTTAAATCGGCTATCTTGACGGGGTTTCACAAGACTAACGGACGTTTTTGTCTGATAGATCGCGCACTAGCCCAAAAGAGTGTTGCTAATGGACATTTGCGTCCATAAGGGTTACGCCAAATTCTACTAACCTGACAGCATCGTCCTCCGCCCCTCGCTCGACTGGAATTTCTCCTGCTCATTTTGCGCAAAGGGGAAGTTTTGCCATGGTGAGCTGGAAAACCTCCAGTTTAATTAATGAGTTTGGCCCTCCAGCGTGTACATGGGTGCGAATAAGATGGAGAAATTCCAGTTCACACAGCTATTTTCGCGGAAAAATGGATATTGAACTGGAACAATTCCAAGTCAGCGAAGTTACCGCAGTTTCGAGGAGGGCTGGGCTCATCCAAGTGCCAAACATACTCAAAAAGAGCCGCCCACAAGCAGCCTAAACGGCTTGCTTGCGGACAGCTCTTTTTGCGAAATCACGGCTTACCAGAACAGCTCGCCGTGGCCTAACAATCGGGACAAGCCCTCGACGAAGTAGTAGTCGCCGTAGATCAGCGGCACGTCGATGTTCTTGCCTTCCGGGAAGTGACTTGTGCCGTGCAGGACAAGCCCTTCCTCGGCGTCGGAATCCCATGCGCCGTAGTTCGTGTACAGCGAGTGCAGGATGCGCTCGCCCGCATCGCGGTACAGCGCGGCTTCCGCAGGGCTCACCTGCTCGCTGATCAGCAGCAGGCCGCATGCCGCGCATGCGCCGGCGGAGGAGTCGCGGTATGCCGGTACACCTTCCGGCAGGCGGAAATCCCAGTGCGGCACCTGATCTTCCGGCAGGTTCGCCAGGAAGAAGTGCGCGGCACGCTTCGCCGCCTGCAAATATTTCTCATCGCCTGTATGCTTGTAGCTCAGGCTCATGCCGTAGATCGCCCACGCCGTGCCGCGCGACCAAGCGGATTCCGGCGCGTAGCCTTGCCCGCCGTTCACCGACACCTGCTCGCCGGTGTGCGGGTCGAAGATCACGATGTGGTTCACCGAACCGTCGGGACGGATGAAGTGCTGCGCCGCCATGTCCGCGTGACGCGTGGCGATATGCGCGTAGCGCGGATCGCCTGTCGTCTCCGACGCCCAGTGGAGCAAGGGCAAATTCATCATGCAGTCGATAATCGCCCAGCCTGCATTGTCCTCGCCTTCGCGCCACGGGTTCCAGGCGCGGATGTACCCGCCCTGCACGTTGAACCGTGCAGCAAGCAGATTCGCCGCAAGCAAAGCGCGGCGCTTCGAATCTTCCGAACCGAGCAGCTTATACTGCGCGACGCTCGTGAGCGTCCACATAAAGCCGATATCATGATCGAGCTTGTAGTAGTCGGTCACGACCTGATCGAGCTGCTGCTCGCAGGACTCGGCAATTGCCTTCAATCCTTCGTCCTTCGTCTCGCGGTACAACAGCCACAGCAGCCCCGGCCAGAAACCGGCGGTCCACCAGTAGGCAGGCTCCAGCTTGTATACGCCCTCTACACTCGCATGCGGGAAATTCGCTCCAATGCGCTTGCTCGTTTTATTCACTTTTGCCACAGTTTGTGACCAGGCTTCCTGCGCCCAGCCTTGCTGAATCGTCATCATCGTATGCTCCTTAACAGGTGTTATTTAAACGTTTAACCTATTATAACATCTGGGGTTGATGAAACCCAGTGCGAAATAGAATCTAACCTTCGCCGTATGCGTAATTCGTTGAAAAGTAAAAGAAAAATGTTCGATTCTCTACTACAAGGGAACATCTTCCAGAGCTTAATATAGAAATGTAAGCGGTTTTACAATAATAAAAAGGAGATGAATTAACGTATGAAAAGACTCATCATGTTTGGTTTGGCGCTCACTTTAGCAGCTTGCGCAATCACGATTCCAACGGCACGACCGGCATATGCCGCAGACACACCAGCAAACCCTATTGCTAAATCGGGGTGGGTATTGACCAAGAACGATGAATTCAACGGAACGACACTGGACACAAGCTTATGGGTCCCAAGGTACTTAGGCTTCCGAACATCGACGGATCGCGGGAACGCCGATTACTATTTTAAAGATGGCAGCATTGTACTTCGTGTTACCAATAGTATGCCGACGTATTACAGCAGCGGAGACCAAATGAAGGTGTCCAGCCTGCAAACGGCACAAGGAGATTTCCACCAAGGCAGCTACACCAAAAATCATAACGAACCTTATGCCTCCAAATTTTCACAGCAGTACGGCTATTTTGAAATTCGGGCAAAAGGCCAAGCGGATCGTTCCGGGCACTCGGCCTTTTGGTTCAATACCGATGATCCAAGTATTTACCAACAAGCTACGCGAAATACGACACAGCAATTGGAAATTGATGCCTTTGAGAATTTCAGACGCAACCAATATCGATTTAATCTATACAATCCGATGAATGCAGGCATCGGCAATACGGGCGGCGGATCTTATTCTTTCGATTTTTCTGCAGACTACCACATCTATGCGATGGAATGGTCACCGGATTATGTCAAGTACTACGTAGATAATCAGCTCGTCAAACAAGTAAGCGCCACCAACATTGTAAATAAACCGATGTTTGTTTATCTGTCCCTATACGTCAATACGTGGGGCGGAGATTCTTCTCCGACGTATCCAGCGGAATTTACAATCGACTATTTCAGAGCCTATCAAAAAGCAGCCGAAGTCAACATCAAGCAGGAAGCCGAAAATTTACCTCTTACGCTCTCGTCCGGTGTGACCAAGGAAACCTGGGCTGACGGCGCCAGCGGCGGCAGTTGGGTAAAGGTGCTGTCCGACTCCACTGGCGACTATGCTGAGTTTACGGCAAACGTCCCTTCCTCGGGCAACTATCAAGTCATTACAGGGTATCGAACCGGAAATACGAGAGGCATTTCTCAGCTTTCGATCAACGGTACGAACCATGGATCGCCGATCGACATGTACAAATCGACAGCGGCTTATCAAGAGGCCACCACAACCGTGAATTTTGGCAGCGCGGGCAGCAAGAAATTCAGGTATACGATTACCGGAAAGAACGCAAGCAGCTCGAATTATCAGATCGGCATTGACTATATCAAACTGGTTAAGGTCAATTAAAATATAAAGAAGACTGTCCCCATTAACTGGGGGCAGTCTCTATTTTTTAGTTCTTCCCTTCTTGATTTTTCACCGCAGTCTTTAATTTAAAGAGAAATATTCTTTCGCGTTATTGTACGAAAT
>NZ_JBCMUN010000011.1:0-299816 GCF_050467285.1 Paenibacillus oryzisoli
TTGACTTGCTAGCGAGATTGTTACATCTCATTAAATGTCGATTACTCGACTTTGCTTACTCACTCGTTGTTCAGTTTTCAAAGATCAATGTCTTTCGTGCACTGCCGCGTTTCCGAAGCAGCGAGTAATAATATATCATGTCGTTCGTTCAAAGGCAAGCACTTTTTTTCAAGTTTCGACTTCTTTCGACCGAGCCGCCGAAGCGACAAGGAGTAATATAACAAATCCTGAAACAGAATGCAACCTTTTGTTCACTTGAAAAATATGGATGATGTTCATTAATGAAGCATGCTTCCTAGTATAATTAAATAACTAATGATTTCATGGCCTAAATGAACAAAATCGCGCTCATCTTTTTAAATACGCTATGTTACTACTGCCTAACTTGAGGAATCAGCTCGAAGACATCGATTTTGGCAAAATAGCTAATGGCCCTATTGGCTATTCTGCATCAATCTGCTGTACACCTAGAAATAACAAGTGGTTTCATTGGCTATTTCCCGTCTTGTCTGATTGGCCGAGCCAGTTTAAATAATATAAAAGCCCCAGCGCAACCAGCGCCGGGGCCCTACACTCTTTTTAACCTTGGCTTCCAATAAACACGTAACGCAGGACAATCAGAACCGCAAGCACCCACATCAACCAGTGAATCGAGTACTTCTTCTCCCCTTTGCCACTCAGGTTGGCTACTGCCGCCAGAACGACGTAAGTGAAAATACCGAAGGAAATACCGTTAGCAATGTTATAAGTGAAAGGCATCAGGACGATCGTCAGGAACGCTGGAATTGCGTACACGAAGTCACTGAAGTCGATTTCACGGATGGACTGCACCATCAGCACGCCGACCACGATCAAAGCAGCCGCTGTTGCGGAGCCTGGGATCAGCATGGCAATTGGAGCTAAGAACAGAGCAAGCAAGAAGCACACGCCAGTCGTCACCGCTGTCAGACCTGTACGTCCGCCCTCAGCAACACCCGCAGCACTCTCAACGAACGCTGTCACCGTACTTGTGCCTACCAAAGCGCCGCCGCTAACGCCGACCGCGTCCACGAACATCGCTTTACCAACGCGTTTGTTGCCTTCTTCTTTGTTTTTCATAATGCCGGCACGGCTAGCTGTACCAACCATTGTACCGAATGTATCGAAAAGCTCTACGAACGTAAACGTCGCGATAACGGAAATAATCCCTGTTGTCATAATGCCTGGGAAGTCAAAATCGGCAAAACGCAGCTTCGTCATATCCGGTACCCAAGTGGTTTGGTCGCTTGTCAGCGTGCCCAGATCGACCATACCCATGAAATAGCCAACAACCGTTGTAGCTAGAATGCCGAAAAGAATCGCGCCGCGCACGCGCATGACCATGAGGATCGAGATCAGCAGAATGCCGACGATCGTCAGGATCACGCCTTTGTCTTCCAACGAGCCCATGTGGAACACCGTTTCGAACGAAAGTACATCCGTGAACTGATGTGCTTTAATATCATTGCCAGCTTCGACCGCTACGGTCAGAATGCCGCTGTTTTTGAAGCCGATCATCGCGATAAACAAACCGATACCGACCGTAATCGCATGCTTCAAACCGTCAGGTACGGCAACGAGAAGCATTTGGCGAATTTTTGTAACAGTCAGAATGATGAAGATGATCCCCGAAATAAAGACGGCGGTTAACGCCATTGAAAAGGTAAACTTGCCTTGCGAAGTCAAAATGATCGTTGCGAAGTAAGCGTTAAGCCCCATCCCCGGCGCAAGCGCCACTGGGAAATTTACGAACAGCCCCATTGCAATTGTCATGACGCCCGCTGCAATCGCAGTCGCCAAGAAAATCGCCGTCCAGTCACCGCCGGTTGCCCCCGATTTGAATGCGCTGAGTACGTCCGGATTGACAGCCAAAATGTAAGCCATCGTCATGAACGTGGTGATACCCGCCATAATTTCCGTTCTGACGGTCGTACCGTTTTGTTTCAGCTTAAAAAAACGATCCATTTTTCCTACTCCTCCTAATGGTATGTTGGGGAACAGCAAAAACCCGGAATCAAAGTGCTGATCCCGGGTACGAAAAAGGAGCCTCCCGATGAGGAAACTCCTTCCACTTGAAAAATGGATAGATTCCTTCATACGGATTACGTTCCTTTTTTTCGTAGCCAGATCATTTGCGGTGATCTCGTAGAAACTCTCGGGCCAATTCCCAAGATTATACGAAAAACTGTTATCCAGTTTCATATTTTATGTCGAATTAGCACACCTGTCAATAAAAAAGACGAACAATACAAGGGTAATTTCTCCCATATTGTTCGTCTTTATACATGATTTTATGCCTATTCCCATTCAATGGTAGCCGGCGGCTTCGACGTCACGTCGTACACGATCCGGTTCACGTTCTCGACTTCGTTCACGATGCGAACGGAGATCTTCTCAAGCACGTCCCAAGGGATGCGCGCCCAGTCTGCGGTCATGCCGTCGATCGACGTTACCGCACGGATGCCGACGGTGTAGGAGTACGTACGGGCATCGCCCATGACGCCTACGCTCTTCATGCCAGGAAGCGCCGTAAAGTACTGCCAGATCTCGCGATCCAGACCCGCTTTAGCGATTTCGTCGCGCAGGATGGCGTCAGATTCACGCACGATGTGCAGCTTCTCTTCGGTCACTTCGCCAAGCACACGGATCGCCAGACCCGGACCTGGGAACGGTTGTCTCCAGACGATGGCTGCAGGCAGGCCGCACTCTTCACCGACTTTGCGAA
Organism: Paenibacillus oryzisoli; assembly: GCF_050467285.1. Lineage (GTDB taxonomy): Bacteria > Bacillota > Bacilli > Paenibacillales > NBRC-103111 > Paenibacillus_E > Paenibacillus_E oryzisoli_A. The sequence goes on from NZ_JBCMUN010000011.1 coordinate 2,744, forward strand.
CTTCGTCTTTGAACAGGGTTTTCAAAGGCTCAACGAGCTTGAATTTCATATCTTTCGGCAGGCCGCCTACGTTATGGTGCGATTTGATCGTATGCGCCGTCGCCGTGCCGCTTTCTACAATGTCCGTATACAGCGTGCCTTGCGCCAGGAAAGTAAAGTCATCGAACTTGCTGGACTCTTCCTCAAATACACGGATGAATTCCGTGCCGATGATTTTGCGTTTTTGCTCCGGATCGTCAACGCCGGCCAGTTTGCCGAGGAAGCGATCTTTCGCATCGATTTTAACAACTTTCATGTCGAATTTGCCGACGAAAGTTTCCATAACGCTTTCGCCTTCGCCTTTGCGCAGCAAGCCGTGGTCGATGAACATGCACGTAAGCTGAGGACCAATCGCTTTATGCAGCAGGATCGCTACAACGGAGGAATCTACGCCGCCGCTCAGGGCGCACAGCACTTTTTTATCGCCGACTTCTTCACGCAGTTCTTTGATCTTCTCTTCCACAAAAGAGGACATCGTCCAGTCGCCGTGACAGCCGCACACTTCATAGATGAAGTTGGAAATCATTTCGTTCCCTTGCACGGAGTGACGAACTTCCGGATGGAACTGTACCGCATGAATGTTGCGGTCGCGGTTGCTCATCGCCGCAATCGGCAAGGAATCGGTGCTTGCTTCCAGCACGAAGCCTTCAGGCAGTTCGGAGACATGGTCGCCGTGGCTCATCCATACCGTTTGCTTCGTTTCCAAACCTTTCACCAGTGGGCTTCCGTTCGTAAACTCGAGATCTGCTTTACCGTACTCGCGCGTGTGCGCACGTTCTACTTTGCCGTTCAGTTGGTGGGCGATGAGCTGCATGCCGTAGCAAATCCCCAAAATCGGCAGGCCCAAATCGTAAATGCGGGCATCGACCGAAGGCGCGCCTTCGCCATATACACTGGCAGGACCACCGGAGAACACGATCCCTTTCGGGTTCAGTTCGCGAATTTTTTCCACAGTTGTATTGAAAGGCAGCAATTCACTGTATACGCCCAAATCGCGGATACGTCTGGCGATCAACTGGTTGTACTGGCCCCCAAAATCTAAAACGACGATCATTTCACTCGGTTTACTCATGTTCCGACCTCCTAGATTGATAGCGGTCATGCTTTGGACGAGCATACCGCTATTTCTAGGTACTAATTTTAAACATTAGGCACCTAGGATGTAAAGGGGTTATTGTGTCTTTTGGATGGCGTTCCAGATGGCCGTAATGTCTCTTCGGGCGTAAGGGGTGGCGCAAGCCGGGTCGTAACGGACGCTTTCATAGATTTGAGCGAATGTTAAAAGCGCCTGCTTCTGCCCCGGCTGCTTGAGCTCCAGGCTCAGCACATATTCGCGGACCGTCTGTCCCGCCGGCTTCGCGCCGTATTTGCGGAACAACTGCCGCCACAAGCGGTCCATATAAGGCGTCAGCGGATGCGGCGGCCCCTGAGGGAGAGCGGCATCGGCGAAGGCAGGAAGCTTATGGCCCATGGCCAGCAGATAACCCTTGCGCTTTAACAGCGCGAACACGCTGAGCAGCGCCAGAAGCAAGCCAAGAACAATCATCAGCATACTTCTATAAGCCTTTGCAAAATCAACCAGATTATTCTTCACGGTATGGAGCCAATCGGAAGCTTGATCTAGATACGGATGGCCAAACGAGGCCCCCGTCAAGGAAGCGGTCATGGACGCGGCTTTCATATCGGCGGTCGTGAGCGTTTCCCGCGGCTGATCCGGCGAAATCCCGGAGAAACTCGGGGTCGGCTCGAACGGCACCCAACCCATCGACGGGAAGTAAACTTCGACCCAGGCATGCGCATCCTGATTGCTGACGATAACTTCCTGCAGCCCGTTCTCTCCGGTCGCTTGCAGCGTTCCCGGCGCAAAACCTTTGACCCAGCGGGTTGGCACACCGACCGAACGAAGCATCACCGCCATGGCCGTCGAGAACTGGTCACAATACCCGGCCTGATCCATGAACAGAAAATGGCTGACAAAATCTTCGCTGCGGCTCGGGTGCGTCACATGGTCCAGACTGTACGTGTACGTCTGCCGCAGGTATTGTTCGACCGCAATGGTTTTGGCGTACGGCGTTGCACGCCCCGCCGTCACCTGCTCTGCCAAGCTGCGCACGGTTCGAGGCAATCCGTCTGGCAGCTGCAAATACTGCTGCTTGATAGCCTCCGGATAGGCGCCCGTGTCGGTGTTCAGCAATGTCGGGTCCTCACGGACCGGCTGAACGGTGATTTTATAGTAGGCCAGCGCATCAGAGATGTCGGGCAGCACGACTTTACCGCTTTCTCTCGCGGTGAGCAGCAGATCGGCGGACATTGGCTTGCCTTGTCCATTCAAAAGCGTATCAACGCCGAGCAGCTTGCCGCCGCTAAAAAGCTGCTTGTTAGGCGCGTTCGACTGGAGCAGCACCTCCTGCGTGACGGCAGGCTGCTCGGCGTTCACTGCCGCTGGGCTGAGCCCGGTCAACGGCTCCAGGATCGGGGAAGGCTGGGACCAGCCTTTGCCGTCGTAGAAGCTTTTGGACTCGCCACGCCAATAGGTGAGCTCGGTCGTCCGCGCCGTGAACACCGGCGTCGCATCGACTTGCAGCGGCCCGCCGAGCACGGCGTCGTTGTCGCTGTAGCCGGTTTTGGCGGCTGCCGCGACGCCGATGGCCGGATGGTCCCCACCGCCATAAAGTTCAAAGAGGCGGTCGGATACCCGGTCCCAGCTGAGCGGTTTCATCAGCGGCTCGGCGCCCGCTCCCTTGGCGGTGTACCAGCCGAGACCGGATACGAGGCCGACAACGATCAGGCTGACCAGCAGCCAGGCGCCGAAGCCGCCGCTGCGAACCGCAGGCACGTGGTACTTCGTCTCAATGCGTGACAAGTTCAGCAGCGCGAGCAGGACCAATCCATAGCCAAGCGTACGCACGATACCCATAAGGGTATCTGCGCCGACCAGCAGCTGGATGCCGATCAGATAGAACAGCGTGGCTCCTATGAACCAAAGGCTGTGCTGCCTTTGCAGCATGAGTGCCTGGGAAACGGAGATGAGCAGCGTCCAGCCGATGAGGAACAGCAGCGTCCGCATTTCACCGGAAATCATATCGAAGTGCGCTTGCGCCAAATAAATGAAGTCTTCGGCGATGGTCTGGATGAGATCGCCGATCCACACCCCCGTGGCGAACGTTTCGCGGTGGAACATATAGCCGATGAACAGGATAATGGTGAGACCTTTAATCAACCAGCCCCAACTATAAGAGATACGGAAGCAGTCGATCAGCAGGCAAATGCCGAACACGGCCAGAATCGGGCCAACTTGAAACGAATCGTCGGCGAGCCAGGCGAGCGGCCGGAGCCACTCGGCCAGCAAAAGAAAGAGCAGCAGCGACACGAGACCGTCGCGCAGCAGGGAGCTTTGCGCGGCTGCAGTTGTATTCGCGCCGCCTTCGCCGGCGCGGAAGATTAGACCGGGCGGCTGCGGCACGTCGGCCTGTTGGCCCCGCGCCGGGAGCCCCGACGGCGCGTCGGCTTTGGCGCGAGCCGCGTGCGCCGGCCGCGGCTCGGGTGTGGTGCCGGCTGCGCGGCCCGGCACCTCGTGCCCGCCGGCGGCCTTCGGCTCGCCGGCTTGCACAACTGCGGACTGCGCCTGCGGCGGCAGTCCCGGGTTCACGGCGCGGCGCTTCGCAGCGCCGCTAGAGATGGCCGGCCAGCCCCGAGGCTGGCTGCGGCGGGGTTCAAGCGGTGGCATCCGCGACACCTCCTTGCAACGGCCACTCCCTCGGCGGATGCGGCACCTCGGTAAAGCTGCTGCCCGCGGCCTGCAGCGCGGCCGCCACCTCTCGTTCTGCGACCGAGAGGGAAGGCCTGGCGTGCACGTAGATCACGTGCACGTCCCGGCGCCGGGTGCGCGCTTCGCGGATCGCGCGCACCAGCGCTACATCGAGCGTCGATGTGATGCACAGCATCGACGTGTCCGGCGGCAAGGCCGCCGCCTCTTTCCTGACGAGGTCAGGAAAGGGCAGGGCGGGCTTGCCGCCCACGCTCGCGAGTACGTCGTACGCGAGCGTCAGGTCCGGGCGAATCGTCAGCGCGATTCGCTTCGCATCCGAGGAGCTGCAAGCGAAGCCGCAGCTCCCGCCCGCGCCCGCCGCGGCTTCGAAGAAGCCCGCCGCGAGGGCGATGCCCTTCTCCAGCAGCGGCTGTGCCGCTCCGGCTGGAGCCGCCGCAGGCGCGGTATCGAGCAGCAGCATCCGTTTCACGGAGGCAGCCTGCTCGGGGTCTTTCGTCATCAGCCGGCCGAGACGGGCTGTGGATTTCCAGTGAATGCGGTGATACGGATCACCGCTGACATAATCGCGCACGCTGGCGATGCTCGGCGTGTCGCGTCGCACCCGCTTCACCGAGCGGGCGCCGGCGTCATCCGCCTGCAGGCTCATCGCCGTCAAGCCGACTTCCAGCGGTTTCGGATAGACAATCAGCCGGTGCAGATCGTCACGCGTCACCCTGCGGACAGCAAAGCCGAACAAATCGCCGGCTGCCGCTTCGAAATGCGAGAAACGGTACGCGCCGCGCATCAATCCCGTTATTTTATAAGGCAAACACAAGTTCGTCTTCCACCATGGAAACAGCAGCTTGCTGTAAATCAGCTGAGTCCCGCTGCCTTCATGGATCCAAGTCTCCCTCACCAGCAGCCATGGCATCGGCACCGGCGTATGATGACGAATGTCCAGTTGCGCTGTCACCGTATCTCCGGCAAGGAAGACGTCGCCGGACAGCTTCCGCTGCACACGAAGTCCACGCAGCGCAAACACATAAAACAATCCCGCCTGCACCCAGATCAGTGCAAAGCATACACTCAAATACCAGGCGGCGGCTCCGCCTTGCAGGTAAGCTAAACCCGCCATGCCGACACATGCGGCAAAGAGCAGCAGCGTTTTTCCCCAACTTTTCATCTCTCAGCCCTCCTACTTCGCCGCAACATAGCGAAGCACCGGTGTCTGGACTGTCGAAAGAATAGCGGATAGCACCTGTTCGGAAGATTTACCGGTCATGACAGCCTCCGACGTGAGCATCAGGCGATGCGACCACACCGGGAGGGCCAAATCCTGAATATCGTCGGGTACGACGAAGGTTCTGCCCTTCACGTAGGCCGACGTCTGTGCAGCGCGCATCAGCGCGTAAGAGGCCCGCGGGCTCGCGCCCACCACGACATCCGCATGATCCCGCGTCGCCAGCGCCAAGCGGACAATATAATCCTTGAGCGTGTTGTCCACATGGATCATCGACGCTTCTTTTTGCAAGTGCACCAGTTCATCCTGCACAATTACTGGCTTCAACTGCTCGACTGGATGACGGTCCTGCAGCCGATCCAGCATCAGCACTTCCTGATCCGGGGTCGGGTAGCCGAGCGATAGCTTCATCATAAAACGATCCATCTGCGCCTCCGGCAAGGCGTACGTCCCTTCGAACTCCATCGGATTTTGCGTGGCGATCACCATGAACGGCTTCGGCAGCTCATAGCTGACGCCATCCACCGTCATTCGTTTCTCCTCCATCGCTTCCAGGAAAGCCGACTGCGTCTTCGGCGATGTCCGATTGCACTCGTCCGCGAGGACAATCGACGTCATCAGCGGCCCCGGACGAAACTCAAATTCATTCGTTTTGACATTAAATACAGAAACCCCCGTCACATCCGACGGCAATAAATCCGGTGTACACTGAATCCGTTTAAACTCGCAGCCGATCGTTCGGGCCAAGGCGCGCACCAGCATCGTTTTGCCGACACCCGGCACATCCTCCAGCAGCAAATGACCGCCGCTTAACAGCGTGATAAAAGCTCTCTCAATCGTATCCCGCTTGCCCACCATCACCTTCTCGACGTTCATGATCATCCGTTCAACGAGAGGCTGGGGCTGATCGAAGATCCGCGTTTTCGACGACATAGACTAGAAGCCTCCTCTTAAATAAAGGGTATGCTTCTAGTTTCTCCAGCTTTCTACTCTTTTAGACGTTAGATTGCTAGAGCAAATAGAGAGTTTTGGAGAATTGAATCAGCAGGCTCATTGTAAAAATAATACGGGCGCAGCGAGAGCGCCACCTCACGCTTATCACTCTCGATCCGGGCCGACATGACGCGGCCGCCGAGGCTGTCGATCGTTTTGCGCAGCGGCACAATGATCTGATTGTTGCGCATATCCATATCCGCCATCGCGTACGTCCCTACAGGTTGACCCAGCTTGAACAATTCCATGCTGCGCGTCTGCAAATGATACGTAATGTCGTAGATGCCATAGTGCGCTGTCGCCGTCTTCGTATCGGACTGCCAGGCAACCTGTCCGCCGATCTTCTCGACAAGCGCTCGCAGCGGAAGCTCGATCCGGTTCGCGTGCATGCGGTAAAGAGAAGGGTCAATAGCAAAGCCCTCTTGGCCGGGCAGCTGAATATCCAGTGGAACCGTGGATTCTTCCTCCGGCTGCATCGCAATGACTTTGATCGGTTCTTCTTTCGGCGGCGCAGGGGTTTCTTCCACGGGCCCGGACTGGCTATGCTCCGCTGCGTACGCCTTCGTTTCCCCGTACAGCTTCGTAAAATGCGTCAAGCTCATGCCCCGGTTCCATTTGATTTTGCTTAGCCCGAACTGCTTGGGCTTCACCTTGGTCGTTAATGTCGCAAACGAGTAACCGAGATTTTGATAATAGTCGATGACCTGCGGCAGCACCTTCACCGTATTGTCGTGCCCCGTCCCGTCGTGGAACAAAATATTAATCTCATGCGAGAGCGGAGACACTTTCACGGTTTGCCAGATTTCACTCACCGGTACACCCGCCCGTTTGGAGTCGCCGCTGTCCACGTTCCAGTCCTCCATCGTGTAGCCCGCCTGATCCATCAAATAGTAGTAATATCCGTCAAAATTCGTCGCCGTCCCGCCCGGCGCCCTCACCAGCTGCGGCCGCACGCCGACAAGCTCGTCGAAAATATTTTCCGTCTTCTGCACCTGATCCCAGAACGTCTGAAAATCGCTGTACAGCTCGTTATAAACATGATTATAGGTATGATTGCCTAAGGCATGGCCGCTGTCCACGATTCGTTTGAGCTGCTTCGGATACTCCTTCGCCTGCACACCAAGGGCAAAGAATGTGGCCTTCACGCCCTTTTCATCTAAAATATCCAGCACCTGATCCGTCAGCTTGCTGGGACCATCATCAAAGGTCAAATACACGGTTGGCTGCTCCGGCGTTTCATAGCTTCGCTCTTCACCGGCCATCCGTTTCCCCGTCTGGAGCTGGAGGAAAGCCTCCTTGCTTTGCTCCGCTAGCGCCGCCTCATCGTCCCCTGCCGCATACGCCGGCACCGATCCTAGTAAAAGTGAAACTACAATAAGCAAGGCCAAGCTAAGAGAAACGAGATAGAGTCTGTTTTTTGCCGCTTGTACGTGGTGGCGCATCCGGTGATCCCTCCGCATATTCTATCAATTTGGCTATCTGATAGAGTATATGGGAGAGTGAGCGGGAGTATGCCTCCCCCCACATTTTCCAGCACAAAAAAATCCCGCCTAGCCGCCGTCGACCAAGGGGATTTCTGTCTGTTATTGTGTTAACTCTTCAATCGCGTCCAGCACGGACTGCACATGGTTTTTGATCCGCACCTTCGTCCACTCCTTCACGATAACCCCTTCTTCGTCAATCAAAAAGGTTGAGCGGACGATGCCCATGTATTCCCGGCCGTACAATTTTTTCAGCGCCCACACGCCATACGTTTCGGCGACTTCGTGATTCGTATCCGATAGCAGCAAAAATGGCAACTCATGCTTCTCGATGAATTTATCGTGCGACTTCAGCTCATCCGGGCTAATGCCGATCACCGCAACATCCAGCTTCGCGAACTTGCCGTTATAGTCCCGAAAATCGCACGCCTGCTGCGTACACGTCGGGGTATTATCCTGCGGATAAAAGTAGATGACTAGCTTCTTCCCCCGGTAATCCTTCAAGGAAACTTGCGTACCGTCCGACGCCGGCAATGTAAAATCAGGCGCTTTCCGCTTCGCTGCAGTCTCCGCCTTGATCGCCTTGGTCACCTTGGTCGCTTTGGCTGCTTTTGCAGTCTTCCCTGTCATACTCCATCCCTCCATCTATCATCCGCACGTATCAAGGCCCCCATTGTACATGAAAAAGAGGACGCTGTCACGTCCTCCCCTGCCCATCCGGCTGTGTGCCGTCGTTCTATACTTGCCCGCGGCCCGCAAGGTGCCGCAGCTTATCAGGATTGACGACCAGATAGATCTCCTCAATCCGATCTTGTTCAATGTGGAACGTGACCACATGGTAAGGCACCTCATGGATGTAGCCGGTAATGCCAAGCTGTCCGTTCACCATTTCCAGCAAAAAGCGATAGCCCTCCGGCACCTTCGCGAGCACACCGTTCATAAAAGCAAGAATGCGCTCCGCCCCCAGAATTGGCCGAACCGCCGCCTGAACCTTGCCTCCGCCGTCCGAGTACAGCACGGCATCCTGCTTCATCATGCTGAGCAGCCGCCCAACGTTGCCGGAGGCAAGCGCCTGCACGAATTGTTCCACGACCTGGGCGGTCGTTTGGGAGGGCGGGGGAGCTTGCCGCTCCGCCCCCTCACCAGCTTCCCCGCTTGCGGCCTGACCGCTGATCGCCTTCTTCGCCCGGTGAAAAATTTGCCGGGTGTTCGCCGGGCTTTTGCCCACAATGTCGGCGATCTCGTCGTACTCGTACTGCAGCACTTCCCGGAGGACAAAAACCGCCCGCTCCCCCCAGGAAAGCTGCTGCAAAAGCAAAAGATATGCGGTGCCGAGCGACTCCTTGTGACTGAACGCGCCGTCCGGCGTCGCCGCTTCCGTCAGAAGCGGTTCCGGCAGCCAGGGGCCGACATACGTCTCCCGCTTGGCGCTGGCCGCTCGCAGCTTGTCGATGCATTTGTTCGTCGCGATTTTGCAAAGGTACGCTTTGGGAGTGCGAATGTCCGTCCCCGTCTGCATCTGCTGATTGATGTACAGAAAAGTCTCCTGCACCACATCCTCCGCATCCATCACACTCCCCAGCATCCGGTATGCCAAGGAAAATACAAGCGGTTTGTACTTGTCATACAGCTCTTGCAGCGCCCCCGCCGCGCCTGACTGCGCCGATCCTTCCCCGTTCGGTGCCACCTACATCTCTCCCTTTCGTTATGATACGTGCACGACGCGCGGCCGCTGTGAAACTCCTGTTTGTAGTATAGCATTCACGGCACGCACTGCGCTCGCTGCTGAAGCATCGGCCAGCATTTCACCATGCGTAACCCAGTCGCCGGCCACGTACAGGCCGCGAATTTCCGGGACGCCGGGTCCGGTATGCAGCTCGGAACGTCCGGTATGCAGCGTATCGTGCACAACCGCGATGCGAGGCAAATACTGCTTCGCAATCACTTCCTTCTCCCAACCCGGCTGGAGGATGGACATCACTTGGGCGAGAGAGCTTTCCTCGATGCCTTGCGCCCGCTCCGATTCGCTCAGGTACCTCACCAGATGCACCAGATAGGTACCGTCTTCCGTCAGCTTGGCATTCAGTGTATGGTGCGAAAAAAAGTACGGCTGATCGAGCCCCAGCACGACATTGCTCCCCGGCGCAGGCAGTTTGCGCAGGTTTAGATCAAGGCAAGAGGCGATGGATGGCCGCGCCTCCTCTTTCCATCTGTGCAGGGTGGTGTGCTCCGCACCTTGCACCAGTTTGGCCAGCTCGGACGGCGGCGCCGTGCTGACCACGTGGGAAACGCCGATCTCCGCCCCGTCGGCCAAAAGCAGCTTCTGCACCGCACCTTCATGGTGCACGATGGCTTTAACATCGCCGCCGGAGCGGATTACCGCCCCTGCGGCGCGGGCATGCTGCTCAAGCTGGTCGACGATCGTCTGCCAGCCGCCGTGGAGGTAGCGCACCCCTTTGAGGGAGCGCTTCACTTGCCTCAGGACCGACCCTGCCAACTGGCAGTCCGGGTCATGCGCGTAGGTGGCCGTGCGGCACAAGGCATACAGCATATGGCGCACCATCGGGTCTTCGATCTCGGCTTCCGCCCACGCGCGCAGCGACATCCGCCCTAGCGCGTCGGGATTCGCACTGTTCAGCTTAGCGAATAAGCGGACGAGTCCTATTTTGCCTGACCACGAAAGAAGCTTCGTCGTCATCATCGTCAGCGGCGTCGCCGGCATGAGCTCCACCTCGCTGTTCCACAGCGCGTGCACCTTCGCGGATGGCGGCGCGCCTTCCATCGCAATCCCCATCTCCTGAAGGACGGCGTAGGCTTCTCCAGCCAAATAAATCGCATGACCGCCCAGATTAAAAAAGGCGCCATTCTTTTTATTCGTCATCGCCCGGCCGCCCAATCGTCCGGCTTTTTCCAGCACTACGACCTTTTGCCCCGCCTGCGCAAGCTTTGTGGCTGCAATGAGCCCTGCCAAACCGCCGCCGATCACAGCTGTATCGAAATGATTGTTCATAAATATCATCCTCCCTTTGATCTTTCATTTCATAAGGCGGGGCGGGGGATGTTTTTGTGACAGGGAATTTAAAATTTGTAAAAGAAATTTCAATCCACACTGTGGATAAAACACATCTGTGGATATGTTAGTAAATGAGGTTTAGTTATACACATCAAGGGTTTCGGAGCTGTGGGCAATGTGGGTAAGTTTGTGGATAGTGTGGGAAACCAGGGGGAATAGTTCGCCTGTGCGACGGTCCCTCCGCCTTATTTAAGCAGATTGAGATAATTGGGCGGGAACGCTTGGGGATCGGGGCTTTTCAGATGTTGATAATTTACAAGCTTGATGCTGGGGCCTGAGGAGATTTTGTAGGTAAATCGATCCTCGCCGACCGAAATATGCGGGCCTACCGTCGGTACTACGTCCAGGGTTATAAGGAACTCAAAGCTGCGAAATCCGTGGGGGCGTTGAATGTCCGTCACTTGAACGAAATAGGGGTAAATTCCTGGGGTTTCTTTTAAATACCGGGCGTACACTTGGGTCAGCTTCTCCTGCATTGCAGGCAGCAGAAACAATACCAACATATCTTGCAACTGAAGCGCCCTGGAGTCCTCGTGCGGATTGTCAATGGATGCTGCCGATGAGACGGAAGACGCGTTCGCTCCAGCGAACAGCAGCATGCTGCATATCACGGTTAGAATCGTTTTTTTCATGTGCATAACAACTCCCTTTGGGATCCTGATTGACTCTACTTTCTCCCAAAGGGAAGCTGTTTATCAGAGGTTATTCACAATTCGCGCAATTGTTCAGGCAGCCTGTCCCAGTTATCCCCAATCCAATTCATCTCCTCGACAAATCGGGCGAGCAGTCCGCGCAGCTCGCTTTGTTTGCGAATTTCCGTGCGCTGCCACCAGATCGATTCGATCAAAAAAAGCATACTAAACGCGCGAAGCAGCATGTTGTCTGTCACTTGGGCATGCGCTCGGTAGCCCTCCATGAAGGATCGTGCTTTCGCTGTGTCCAGTTCCCCGTTACGCAGAGCTCCCGAAAGCAGTGCACGTGCAACATCAATGTCCTGATAAGCCATCGTCATGCGGTCAAAATCCACAATCGCCGACACATCCCGACCGTGCACCAAAATATTATCCACCCACAAATCCCAGTGCAGCCAGCCCGGCACAGCTCCCTCGAACATGCCAAAATCCATCGACTTGACCACCCGCTGCGACTTGCTCTGCCATGTCAATACAACCGTGTCGTTCGCTTCCTTCGCCTTCTCCCGATTGTGCTCCAATGCGGTGAGATAAGCCTCTCGGTCCGGCTTCCATGCCAGCTTGGGTAGCGGCGGCACCTGACGCAGCCACGCATGCATCCGCCCGGTCGCCTCGCCTAGACTGCTCATCTGCGCCTCGCTGAAGTGCCCGGCCGGTACATTGTCCCCCTCCGACCAATCAAGGAGGGCATAATAGAGGCCGGAAGGGAGTCGATGCAGATAACTGGCTTGGCTACCGTATACGGCCGGACACGGAACGCCTGCAGTATGCAGACCATGCTGCAGATGAAGCGTCCGCTCCATAGCCGACAGACGGTCGGCATGCAGATGCAGCTTATACCGGTCAGGATGGTACAGCTTGACGAAAAGCGGCCCTTCCTGCGTCTCCATCTTCCACTTGGCGTTCATCCAACCTTTGTCGATTGGAACCATGTTATCTATTGTACGTCCTAGCTGCTTGCTGGCTTGTGCCGCTATCTCCTCGGCCCACCCGGCTAGGGCTGCGGTGTCGCTCAAAGTAAACTCCCCTTTCAACATGTACCCTGCGCATCTCGCATATGCTTCGCTTTCCAGTGAACCATCTCCTGCCGGGGCAAAGGGCAGATGTCTGGTCGGGGCACTCCTCGCTAACTTCGCTTCGGCCACTATCCCCATCGGTCAGGGGGTCGGGGGGCGACTTCTCTTTCCACTAGCTTCGCTTCGGCCATTATCCCCTTCGGTCAGGAAGTCGGGGCGCCTCTTCTTCCACTAGCTTCGCTTCGACCATTATCCCCTTCGATTGGGGAGTTGGAGACCACTTCTCCTTCCACTAACCTCGCTTCGGCCACTATCCCCTTCGGTCAGGGGTTGGGGACGACTTCTCCTTCCGCTAGCTTCGCTTCGATCATTATCCCCTTCGGTCAGGGAGTGGGAACGACTTCTCCTTCCGCCAACCTCGCTTCGGCCACTATCCCCTTCGATCAGGGAGGTGGGAGGTATCTGCTTCTGTCCCTATTCAACTGGAATTTCTCCATTTCATTTCACCCAAAACGGGCGCTTCCTCTTTCTGGACTGGAAAACCTCCTGCTCATTTCGACCATTCCGATGAATTTGAAGCCACATGGCATGGATAGACTGGAGAAATTCCAGTTGAGCCCTCTCATTTCGCCAAAAACCTCTGATTGAACTGGAAGAATTCCAGTCCAGCTTCGCCAACGCCTACCCGTCGTCAGCCAGGGGGATAGTGCAGCAATGTTGTCAGGTTACGCCCAGTGATGCTTAAACAAATAAGATAACGGAGGTATCTTATTTTGAAACTTAAACCGTTTGGCAACGAGATAAGTTAGGTGATCGAACTTAAATTACTGCAAATGGGCCCGAAACACGAATAAACCAGCAATAAGACAAGACCGTTATCTTATTTTGGGAAATCGAGAGCAATCTACCGAAATAAGTTATTGAAAGTAACCTATTTCGAAGGGCCATCAGCTTCCACACGAGGAATTAGATATCTGCTCACACCTTGCCACCTATCCGGATAGCATTTGAAGCGCGTGCCTCATTGCGCTGACAGTCCCCCCAACGCAGCGCAAAAAGACCGCCGGAATCCCTCCCGGCGGCCGCAACACCCACTACCGCTCGCTGCGCGGCAGCGGTACCCCCACCTTCAGGCGCTCCGCTTCCCTGAAGTAAAACCCCGCGATGGCGATGTCGAAGACACCCAGCCCCATCGGGTTAAAAAACACCGGGCCGGCCAGCTCCCGCATCCGGCCCCGCAAAGCCACGTCCGCGAGCGTGGACACGTCCTGCTCCTGCAGCCCGCTTGCGCGGTGCAGGAGCTCGATGTCCGTGTTCTCGCGGCACACTTCCCGCCAGTCGTCGACGACGACGGCGGTGACACCAACGACGCTGGCGGGCAGATAGTCCCGCAGCGACACATTCAGTAGAAGCGCCCCTTCAGATGGCGCCTCGTCGATGTAGCGCTCCGGCGACACGGTGCACGTGGCGACCACGTTCGCACCGCGGTACGCGTAGCGCCAGTCCGCGGCGATGTCCGTGATGCCCCGCACCTCGGCGGGAATCGTCGCCGGATCGATGCCGCGCACGTCGTAGAGGCAGACGCGTTCTAGCCGCTCGCCGAGCAGCGCGATGCACATGGCGAGGTGCAGCCGTGCGATCGGCCCCCAGCCGATCACGCCCAATCGGACCGCCTCCAGCTCTCGCGCGTTCATGTACTCGGTCAGCATAACGCCGCTGACCGCCGCCGTGCGCAGCCCATTCAGCAGGCCGCTGTGGATAAAAGCGAGCGGCTCGCCGCTCCCCGGATCATTTAAAATGATCGTATTGTTCGCTCTCGGCAGCCCTCGCTCGGGATTCGCCGGGAAGCTTGCAATCCATTTGATGCCGGCCATATCAATATTTCCGCCAACATACGCCGGCATGGCAATGATGCGGTTGCTCAAATCCCTGAACCGCAGGTACGGCTTCAGCGGATGCGCACTGTCTCCTTGATCTTTAATCGCCAGCACATCCCGGACGATGCCGCACAGCTTCGCCCAGTCGATGCCGATTTGCCTAATATGGTCATCGTGCAAATACCTCATGCTGCCAGTCTCCCATGCTAGGCCGTGTCTGAAAACCCACTCAGGGGCATCTTTCACCGCCTTTTCGCCCCCTGCATCGTCACTTTTGCTTGACGTACCCCCGGTACACCTTCCCAAAAGTTCCTTGCATGGAACGAAAATTCGGCCAAATCTGCATCCCTCAGAGTATTCAGACACGGCCTAGTTCTTATCCTCGGCTCCGCTGCCTATCTTCCATGCCAATTTCTTGCTGGCCTCAGCTTGCCGCTAGATCCCGATTTCCTTGCGCACCCACTCGTCATTGTAGACAGTGGTCAAATACCGCTCCCCCCGATCCGGCAAAATCGCCGCACACACGGCCCCCGCAGGAATCTCGTCACTCATTCGCCGGATGGCCGAGATGACACCGCCGGAGGAAGCCCCGGCCAGAATCCCCTCGCGTTTCACCAATGCCCGGCAGCCCTCGACACAGTCTGCGCCGGAGACGTACAAGACGAGATCGGCCACATCGTGCCGATACAGGCCCGGCGTAATCCCCGCGCCGAGGCCGGGGAATTTGCGCGAACCTTTTTGCCCGCCGAAAATAACGCTTCCTTCCGCATCCACCGCCACAATCGTTGTTGGCCAGCCCTGACTGCGGATGTAGTCCGCACAGCCTCGGATCGTGCCGCACGAGCTCACCCCGCAGAACAAATAATCGACCCGGCCCAGGGCCTCGCCGATCTCCCGCATCGTCGTCGCTTGATGGGCCAGTGCATTGTCCGGACTTCCGTACTGATTCGTCCAATATGCATGCGGAATTTGCCGCACCAGCTCACCAACCCGGCGGATACGCGCAGGCAGGAACTCGCCCGTCTCGGCATCCGGCTCCGTCACCAGATCAATCTCGCCCTGAAAGCTGCGGATGATGGCTTTATGCTGCTCGGTCGTCCGGGGATCCACCACGCAAATAAACCGAAGCCCGAGGTAACAGCACAGCTGTGCAAGAGAGATCGCCAAATTCCCCGAGCTCGACTCGACAATGACGCTGTGCTTGGTCACATCCCCACGCCGAATCCCCTCTCGCAGCATGTATAGTGCAGGCCGATCCTTGCTGCTCCCCCCGGGATTCATCCACTCCAACTTCCCATGCACGGAAAAAGGAAGTCCTTCAAACAACCGGTCCAAACGAATGAGCGGGGTTTTTCCGATCGCATCCACGATGCCGCCGCCAAGCTCCATCCGGGATCCCTCCATTTAGATGTTGAGTTAGGTGTAAAAGATTTTTTTGTTTTTGACGGAAGCGCGGGTTTGCGCATCGTCCAGTGTACCTCCAAGCACTTCGATACCATCCAAAATACGAGAACGAATCATCATGCCGATGGCCGGAATGTGATTCTCGATGTCGCTGCGGATCGTCCCCAGCACATCCGGTGTCGCCTGCGAGCTATATACGTGCACCTTCAGTCCATTTCCGGCGACCTGCACGCGAACGCTCGCATCGCCGAGATGACGGCAGACGACATCCTCGATGTCGTAGATGCTGATTTTTTCCCCGTGCTTGAGGTCCGGACCAATCCGTTTGACGATGCTCGCAAAGCTTTGCCGGAGCTCGCCGTCCACCTCGATCGGCCTCAGATCCCTTACCACATCGTAGGTCACGTAGCGCAGAGCAGGGAACGCCTCCCGTACCATCGAGGTCAGCACCAGCACTTGCTCACCCTCCGGCAGCGTTTCCAAGTCACCCTCCAACTCCTCGGCTGGAATGCCTTCCGCCACGATGCCATCGGCAAACACATACCGGCCATGCTCATGCGAAAAATAAGCGATCGTCCCGATCTCAATCGACCCGTACGTATCGGTCATCTCCCGCTCGCTCAGGCCGAGCCGTTCAGCTGCGCGATGCCGCCAGCCCCGGGAGGCGATCTCGCCGACGAGCAGCACGTGCCGGATGCCGAACGCTTTGGGATCGTCCGCTGCCGCAAGAATACGGTCCAAAATCGACGGCATCGTGTACAGCACCTCCGGCTTCATCCTCAAGAGCCGTTCCAGATGGGCTTCAATCGGCAGCTGAAATGACACGGATTCTACGTCCATGCCCAGCTCGCGAAATACTTCCACCGCCGTCGCCTCCGCATGGCCGGTCCCCATATCTGCCAGCGCCGTGCGATAGTTGCCTGGGCCCAGCACTCTTTTAAAAACATCCAACTTAATGCGCAAATACGCCTCTTCATCTGCCTGCGAGTACACAATTGTCTTCCGCCGCTTCGAGCTCGTGCCCGACGTGCGGTAGCGATTCAGATCAGCCCGCGCCAGGAGAGGATTGTCGTCTGTGTAGTAATGGTTCTCCAACAGCTTAGCGGACATCAATGGCAGAAGCGCCAGCCCGGGCTCCTCCGTATCCTGCAACGTCTCAATCTCCGACGCATTCAGCGGATACCATGGAAAATGCTTTTTGATGCTCGGAACCGTATCAATCCAGGATGGCGGCATGCCTCTCCCCACTTTCTACAGCATGACTTGGTACATATTTCCATACCAGCCGACTCCCTATTGTATGCACGGCATTCGCCTATTGTTCGTCCTCCTTTTCGAAAGACGCCTGAGCCCCGTCCCTATTTCCGCCCTGATGCCGACGAATCACCCGCCGCCTGGATTTCTCATACGCTGTATCAGACTGACAATCGCGGAGAAAGGAGGCCATCCTTTGAAAAATAGAATCAAAGCCGTTTCCAGCAAGCTGATTAAAACGAGGGTCACCCTGCAGGAGCGCAAGCTGCTCCGTCACGTCCCCGCGACGCGGCCTTTCAGCCGCAAGCAGCTGTCCGCGATGATGGCTCGGTACGGCATGGTTTATGTGAAACCGGATACGGGATCGCTCGGCGTCGGCGTTATGCGGGTCGAGCGTATTGACAGCGGCTATCGCTATCAGGCAGGTCTGAAAAAGCATGCGTTCACCACATTCGAGGGGATGTACGAAGCGCTGCGGAGGAGCTGCGGCGACCGCCGCTATCTCATCCAAAAAGGCATCCACGTGCTGCGCCATGAGAGGCGGCCGTTTGATTTTCGGGTGATGATGCAAAAACGCCCGTCCGGCAAGTGGGTCTGCTCCGGCATCGCCGCGCGCGTCGCGCACCCACAGAAAGCCGTGACCAACGGCTCGCAGGGCGGCACGATTTACGCGCCGGAGGATCTGATCGCGCCGAGGTTCGGCGCGGAGGCCGCGGAGGCGCTGCTCGCGCGGATGGCGCGCATCGGCCGGCTGACGGCCGCGCAGTTCGGCCGCAGCTATCCGGCGATGAACGAGCTCGGCCTGGACCTCGCCGTCGATCGCCGGCTGAAGCCGTGGATCCTCGAGGTCAACACGCGGCCGGACCCGTGTCCGTTCACCAAGCTCGCCGATCCGACGAGCATTCGCAACATCGTGGCGTACGCCAGGGATTACGGGCGCAAGTATGATTTGACGTGCGCGAAGGCGCGGCGGGCGCCGCGGTAGGGGCGAGCAAGGCGGCGTGGAGCGGCGTGGGCGAGCGCAAGTTAACTAAGGCGAGACCGTCCTTAGCTAACCTGTTTTCGGGCAAATTCTTTGACCGACCACCATGCGCATGCTCCCAACGCGAGCCCAGGATTCGCGTGCGTTGGGAGCCCGGTTAACCAGGACCAGTCCCAAAGCCAGCAAAGCTTAGGCTGAACTTAGCTGAAACTCGGCCAGAATCGAGGTCGGACACGCCAAATAAGCGCGGTAAACCGCGCTTATTCGGAGAAATCGTCTTCTTCATTTCAAAATAAGAGCGGCAAACCACGCTTATCGGCTCGCTCGCTGCAACTTTCCAATCTAGCCCGACTGAATAAACGCGGTTTGCCACCTCTATTTGTTTTGAAACAAGCTAAACACGGGAAATAAGCGTGGTTTTCCACGCTTATTTTATTGGAATGACCGAACCGCCAGGCATCCGGCACGCCATCTGCCTTTGAGGGGTAGCTAGTTTAAACCAACGAGCGTACGAAGACGGAATCTAGGAATGTACTGCTGAAAAGGGAGTATAGGCTCGTTCGAACAAGTGTTAAGAGGGGCTGCCCCCTCTTAAATCGGCTAAATCGCACTTTTTTGTGCAATTAACTAGGGCTAGCCCCTTCTAATTCCTGCCGCGGGGGCCTTTTGCGCGAAATTCACGCCTGCTAAGCAGGGCTAGGCCCTCTTAGCTGCCCTATTCTCGGCAATGTTAGCCCCGTTAACTAGTGCTAGGCCCTTCTAGCTCCCCGGCCCCGTGCGTGTGGGAAACTTTGGAGCGCGAGCCAAGCCCGTTAATTAGAACCGCCCCCCGCCGCATACGCCTCCGCCGCGAGGCATAGGTAATACGCCAGCCCAACCTGCTGCGCCTCCAGCATGGCGCGGTGGAAATCGTCGCCGAGGAAGAAGCGCGACTGCGCGGCGTAATCCGCCGGCTGGATCGCATGCCCGTGCGCCCGAAGGAACGCCAGATGCTCCGCGATCAGCTGCGTCATCTCCGGCGCATCGTGCCGGCGTCCTTCCCGCAGGCAGGTCGCCGCTCCCGTCATGAACCGCACCGCTTCCGCGGCCTGCTCGTTCATCTCTGGCACGTCGATTGGCTGTTCGGCCAAGTCGTAGCCGTAATTCTCTTTTAAATGCTGGTTCTGCGCCTCCAGCGCCTCTCTCCACTCTGCTTCGCTGCCAAATCCTTTGAACATGTCTGCCTGATTCATGGTTCCTCCATTCTTCGCCGCTGCCAGCGACGCTTCAAGTGTAATGATTAACTGCGTTAATCGTTCCTGCCGACCTTGCATCAAACGATGCTGCTCCGCCAAAATCGCGGTGCGGTCTACGTTTTCCGCCAGCAGCCCTCCGATTTGTTCCAGAGAGAAGTCCAGCTCTTTGTAAAACAAAATCTCCTGCAGGCGCTCCAACTCCCGCTGCCCATACATCCGATACCCGGCCTCGCTCACCTCGCGGGGAAGCAGCAGCCCGATTTTGTGGTAGTGGTGCAGCGTTTTGATGGTGACATGGGCCAGTTCCGACACTTCTTTTACGGTATAAAGCACCTTGCTCCTCCTTTCTGATCACAGTGTAAAGCCTCCCCTAAGAGGAGGGTCAAGAAGAAAAAAGGACCGCCTTAGAAGCCATTTTCATAACTTCCAAGACGGCCATCGGCCTGCGGTTGCGGTGGGTGGGATGACGGGGGTTCCTTGGCCCCCCTACGATCCCGCGCCGCGGTACCGTTTCACCCCAGTATTCCAAATGGTAATACCGATAATGCTGAACAGCACGCCCATTGCCGGGGTGAGCAGCGCGAACGTTTTCCAATTGTCCGGATCGATGAAATACGCCGCCGGATAGAAGCCGACGAAGGCAAAAGGCAGGATCCACGTCAGCACGCTTTTGAGCAGCTTGTTGTAGATCGTCGCCGGGTAGCGCCCGTAGTTCTGAATGTTCCAGATCAGCGGCAGTATGCCGGTAGGCGCATCCGAGAAGAAGGATAGCGCGGTCAAAGAGATGTAGACCCCTGCATAGATCAGGATGGAGCCCACGACCATCAGCAGGAAGATGAACGGGTCCGACCAATGGAACGGCAGGTCCAGCTTCACCCACGAGTAGATCATGACGACGAGCCCCGCCAAGGCGCTGAACAGCGACGCCGGGTCGAGATTTTCGAGCATCAGCTGCCACAGGTTGTAAGCCGGCCGGGTCAGGATGCGGTCCATTTCGCCTTTGATAATGTAGCGCTCGCTGAAGTTCCACAGATTAAAAAATGAAATAAATATCCCGTACGGAATCATAAAATAACCGTAGATGAACAAAATTTGTTCCTGATTCCAGCCGCCCATCGATTGCGTTTGCAGAAAAACGACGAGAATAAAGAACAGATTCAGCCCGTTGAACAGGAGATCGGAGAGAACCTCAATCCAGAAATCGGATCGGTAGGTGAGCCGGGTTTTCATGTAATTTTTAAAATAGTCATAGATGAGGGTGATATAGAACACGTGCGTTTACCCTCCTTGTACGAAAAGACGCGTTTTGGATTTGACCCAGAGGGCGTAAATCGGAATGATCAGCAGCACGAACCACAGCACTTGCACGCCGAAGCTTTGGAAAATCGCAGAGCCGGTCACTTTGCCCGTGAACACGGCGCTCGGCAAGTACGTAATGGCCTGGAACGGCAGCCACTCCAGCACAGACTTCGACCACCCTGGGAAGAATGAGATCGGGATGATCAGTCCGGAGAACAGATCGACGGCGACGCGCTTCATGCGCATAAGCCCTTCGTTGTTTTCCAGGAAAAAGGCGAACAAGCCCGTAATGATGTTAAGCTGGGTATTAATCAGGAAGCTGAAGAACAGCATGATAAAATAACATACCCATAACGCCGGATCGGTCGGCAGCTGAATCGGCAGCAGAAGCCAGATGAAGATCATGCCCGGTGTTGTAAACAACAGCAGACGGAAGACGCCTTCGCCGAGACCTTGCATCATTTTGACGAAAACATAGTTGTACGGACGGATGAACTGGATCGCTACGGAGCCGTCGCGAATCTCGTTCGCAATCTCCCGGTCCAGATTGTTGAAGTAAAAGGCGCGCCCCATCCAGGAGACTGCCACGTAGGTGGTCATTTGACCGAGGGTAAGCCCTCCGATCATCGCGGTGTCGCCGTAAATCGCTTTATAGACAAAATAATAAGAGCCGATGTTGAGCGCATAAATCAGGATGCCGCTGTAGTAGTTAACGCGGTACGCGAGCATCATGAGGAAGCGCATGCGGATGACCTCCAGATAAGCACTAAGCATGCGTGGTGACTCCCTCCGCCTGCTTCTCTGCAAGGACTGCCGGACGCTTCACATCCGCAGAGCCGGATTTATAAATTTCACGAACGATGTCGTCGGTGTTCGTTTCGTTGATTTTGATGTCCTGAATTTGCAGGACGCCGACCACGCGACCGAGCACTTCGGAAACGTTGGCGCGTTCATACGGAATGAACACTTTGCCCATGAGCTCGTTTTCCAGCTCCCAAGCGACGTCCAGACCCGCGGTCAGCTCTTGCAGGCGCGCCAAAGTCACCGGCTGTTCGAACTGCAGCACGACTTCTTTGCCTTTGCCCCACTTCGCTTTCAGCTCTTCGAGACCGCCGTCATAAATAATTCGGCCGTCATCCAGCATAATAACACGAGAGCACAGCGCCTCGATGTCCTGCAAATCGTGTGTCGTCAGCAGGATCGTCGTTTCGTAGCGTTGGTTGAGCGACTTCAGGAACTCGCGGATTTCGGTTTTGACAACAATGTCGAGCCCGATCGTCGGCTCATCGAGGAATAGAATCGAAGGATTGTGGATGAGCGAAGCCGCAAGCTCGCAGCGCATCCGCTGCCCCAAGCTCAGTTTCCGGACAGGCCGCGAGAGCAGCTCCGATAATTGAAGGCGATCGACGAGCTCATCGAGCCTCTGTTTGTAGTCGGCGTCCGAGACGCGATACACTTTCTTCAATAATTGGAACGACTCGACGACCCCGATGTCCCACCACAATTGGCTGCGCTGACCGAATACGACGCCGATGCCGGCTACGAATTTTTCGCGCTCCTTAAAAGGAATATAGCCGTTCACCCGAATATCGCCCGAGGTCGGGACGAGGATGCCGGTGAGCATTTTGATGGTGGTGGACTTGCCGGCGCCGTTTTCGCCGATGTAACCGCAGATCTCGCCCTTCGGAATTTGAAAAGAAATATCCTTCACGGCCGTGACCTGCTTGTATTCCCGCTTGAACAAATCCTGGACCGCGCCCTTGAGGCCGCCCCGGCTTTGCTGCACCTGGAATTCTTTGCGAAGCATGTTGACATCTATCGCTAACATGAGTTCCCCCTGTAGTCCGAGATTTACTTACAAATTGCCGCATGATTCGCCAAAACTTGCTATCGAAGATTGACAGCATCTATAATATGGTTCAGAAAGACGAATCCTACAACGCCATATCTTATCCATGATACTCTACTTCTGTACAAAAAAAAAGTACAGATTACGTAAACACCCTGGAAAGGAGCGTTATCACGTGAAAATTATTAAACGGACCTTGCTCCTGATCGGTCTGCTGCTCTTTGTTGTTGCAGGTTATTATACGTATTCCTTCTATAGCTTTGCGAAAAACATTTCGGATAAACAAGACGGCGTAGAAGGTACAACGACCGGCAGCGCCGGCATGATTCCAAGCAACGTCAAGCAAAATGGCGACAAGTACCAACCGCCTAAATGGGAAGGCAAACAGCGGGTGAACATCTTACTGCTCGGCGGCGACTCCCGCGGCATTGCCAAGAACGAGCTGCCCCGCTCTGACAGTATTATGCTCGCCTCTATCGATCCCACGACGAAGAAGGCGTACCTGTTCTCCATTCTCCGCGATACGTACGTCAAAATTCCTGGCGAAGGCGAAGACCGTATCAACACGGCCATTACAACGGGCGGCCCCAATCTCGCGATGAAGACGGTTAGCGATTACCTCGGCATTCCGGTACAGTATTATTTGTACACGGATTTCAAAGGCTTTATCGCGCTGGTAGACGCCATTGGCGGCATCGACATCGACGTCGAGAAGGATATGAAATATTCCGACGCGGAAGACGATCATATCTACGACATTAATTTGAAAAAAGGCATGCAGCATCTCGACGGCAAAACCGCTCTGCAATACGTGCGATTCCGCCACGACGCGCTTTCCGATTTCACCCGTACCGAGCGGCAGCGCAAATTCCTGACGGCGGTCGCTCATAAAATGCAGTCGACGATGTCACTGATTAAGCTCCCTCGTATTCTGAGCTCGATCGATCCTTATATTGAAACGAATCTCAGCGTAACCGACATGCTGAAGCTGGGCAGCCTTGCATATGATGCAAAAGCGGACGGCATCATCACGTCGCAGCTCCCTCCGTCGGACCTCCTTGTCGAGAAAAACATTCACGGCGCTTCTGTCATCACCGCGGACAAAACGCAGATGCAGAAGTACGTGAGGGACTTGTTCGCCGGCACCGCCGAGGCGGATACGGGTCCGACAAAGCCGTCGCCAACGCCGACACCGAAGACGTCGGTGAAGACAGCGAAGTAGGGCGCGATGGCATGCCAGGCAAAGGAACCAGCGGAGATAGCTCCGGGAACGAGCCGATGTCGTGACGGTAGCTCGAGGAACCAACGGTGTTTTATAAATAAGAGTGGGCAACCACTCTTATTTTCATGGGAACCATCTGTTGTGGGGAGAGAGCCAAGGGATTGCGGTTTGCTTCCCACTGAAGCGCTTGGCTAGCTGGGAACGCTAGGAAGGCTAGGAAAGTTCGTCCCGCCTGCCCTCACTCCATCTCACGCTTACCGCGAGCCTGCATTTTGTGCAGTAAATTTGCATGCGAGGTGCCGAAATTACACATTTACTTGTAAAACGTACATGTAAATCACATCGCTACGATGGAAAAAGCCCAAAAGCGGCTGTTTCATTGAAATTTAGATGTACATTTTGCAGGTTCCCTCTCCGTTTTCCGTGTTTCGAGGCAATTTAGATGTAGATTTTGCAGGTAAGCGATGGAAAGGGCATGTCAGCGGTGGTGACTGTGGCGGTGACGATGACTGTGGCTGTGCGGCAACGTAGCGGCAGGAGACTGCACAAAATTACACTTCCAGCGACTGCAACGACACCCTGTATTCAGCAATTAAACCATTCTTCCATATAAGGCAGGTACACATTCATGGAACGCAAACAATCCGAACGCTTGTATCAAGAAGCGCTGCAGCACATCGTCGGCGGCGTCAACTCCCCTTCCCGCTCGTTCAAAGCGGTGGGCGGCGGCGCGCCGGTGTTCATGCAGCGCGCGCAAGGCGCTTACTTCTGGGACGTCGACGGCAATCGCTTCATCGATTATCTTGCCGCCTACGGCCCGATCATCACCGGTCACGCGCATCCGCACGTGACGGAAGCCATCACGCGCGCCGCACAGAACGGCACGCTGTACGGCACCCCGACCGAACTCGAGATCGAGTTCGCCAAGATGCTCAAGTCCGCGATCCCATCGCTGGACAAAGTGCGCTTCGTCAACTCCGGCACCGAGGCCGTGATGACGACGATCCGCGTGGCGCGCGCGTATACGAAGCGCACCAAAATCATTAAGTTCGCCGGGTGCTACCACGGCCACTCCGATCTTGTGCTCGTGGCCGCGGGCTCCGGCCCGTCCACGCTGGGCACGCCGGACAGCGCCGGCGTGCCGGCGAGCATCGCGCAAGAGGTCATCACCGTGCCGTTCAACGACATTCCGGCACTCGAAGCCGCGCTTGCGCGTTGGGGTGAAGACGTGGCCGCCGTCATGGTGGAGCCCATCGTCGGCAACTTCGGCATGGTCATGCCCCATGCCGGCTACCTCGAGCAGCTCTGCGCAGCGGCTCGCCGTCACGGCGCCCTCGTCATCTACGACGAGGTGATCACGGCGTTCCGCTTCCATTACGGCGCGGCACAGACGTACCCAGGCCTCCCGCTCGCGGAGGAGGCCAGTACGGCCACGGCGGCGGCGCGCTTCGCCGCCGTCGAGCCGGACCTGACGGCCCTCGGCAAAGTGATCGGCGGCGGGCTGCCGATCGGCGCCTACGGGGGCCGCAAAGCAGTGATGGAGCAGGTCGCGCCGCTCGGACCTGCGTATCAGGCCGGCACGATGGCGGGCAACCCCGCCTCCATCTCGGCCGGCATCGCCTGCTTGCAGGTGCTGCAGCAGGCGGATGTGTACACCAAGCTCGATCAGCTTGGTGCAACGCTCGCGGGCGGTATCGCGGAATCCGCCGCCCGCCATGGCATCGCCTTGACGCTCAATCGCATTGGCGGCGCGTTCTCGACCCACTTTTGCGATCATCCTGTCACCAACTATGACGAAGCACAAGATACGGACGGCGAGCGCTTTGCACAATTCTTCCATCACATGTTAGATATGGGCGTAAACCTCGCCCCATCCAAATATGAAGCGTGGTTCTTGACCATCGCCCACACGGAAGCCGATATCGCGTATACGCTCGAAGCCGCGGATCATGCTTTGGGGCGTATGAAAAATTCATAACCGTGCATGCGGTCTTTTATTTATCCATAAATCGCCGAGTCAGGCATCGTGCACGGGGATATTGGGATTTCCAACAAGAAGCAAAAACTTAATCTTGTCCCAGAAAGCGAACTATGATCCTCTCAGGATTGTAGTTCGTTCGTCTTTCTAACAGGTAACAACTAGTAAGAACATTGGTTTTATTCACCAATATACAAAAACGGTAGCGCTTACATTCGCGAATTCGTTCCGCAACTATTGTCGGATGACCTTTTTCGTGCTATTCTAAGATTACTTTTACCCTTTTGGCGAAATGGCTTGTTTGTACAGTATTTTCCTAGAAAGTTAGGGCATGATTTACAAATACTCATTCGGTTTTTGTGGTTGATGCCCTACTTCGATACGTGTCGATTCGTGCCGTATTACACCGGAAAATCCCCCCGTAAATTGGCATGCTATTCAGTTATATTGCATTTTTATTCACTTCGGCGCATATTTCGGCTTTTCCACTTTTTAGTGTTAAAGCCGTAAATGCCAAAGGCTTGCGGGTTTCTGCCCTACCGAGGATGAAAAAGTGTAAGCAAGAGGAGTTTAAATATGTATGGGAGGTGACGGTCAGGCAACTGACCTGAGCAATGAATGAATTGATGCGTAATGAAGGCCGTTTTCAAGATCTACTTGGGACCGAACACGACAGCTGCGGTATTATTTGTATTATTGAAAAAAATGGCCACCCTTCCCGCGATAACATCCAAAAAACGATTGATTCCCTCGTTAAGATGGAACACCGTTCCGGATTTATCAATGGTGAAGGCGATGGTTGCGGTATTTTAACTGACATTCCACGTGCGCTCTGGGAAAAAAAGCTGACAGAAGCCGGACTCGACGGCAAGCTGGCTTATGACAACCGTTTCTCGGTTGCTCATATCTTTGTTCCGCGCAAGCTCGACCTGACCGCCTCTCAAATTCAAAGCGGCATCCGCGAACTGTTTGCAGCCCACGATGTTTCCATCATTCTTGAGCAGGAAAATCAAGTGGACAGCTCCGTTCTGGGTCCAAATGGCTTGCAAGATGAGCCAACGTTCTGGCAAATCGCCGCGATCAGCAACAAAACCGAAGGGCAAGTTGCCGATCACCTTTTTGAATTGCATATTGCGATCGAAGATCGTTACAACGTCCACGTTGCGACACTGAGCAATGTGACTGCCGCGTACAAAGTGTTAGGCGCTGCAAGCATTTTGCCAAAATATTTTAACGATACGCGCGATCCGTTATTTGCATCCCAAGTAACGATCGGCCACAACCGTTATTCCACGAACACGCTGTCGAGCTTCTTCCGTGTACAACCGTTTTCGCTGCTTGGTCACAACGGTGAGATCAACACAGTGAAAAAGCTTCGCCTCGAAGCTGACATGGTTGGCGTTCCGCTCGTAAGCGGCGGGTCGGACTCCCAGGACATGAACAGAACGATTGAAACGTTCATTCACCGTCACGGTCTGTCCCTGTTCGAAGCTATGGAGCTGGTATTCCCTCCTATTATTAATGAAATGAAACAATTCCGTCCTGAGCTTCAGGACTTGTACGTTTACTTCCGTCAGGTGTGGGGCCACTTCGCACAAGGTCCTGCCGGTATCGTATCCCGTTACGGCAACGAGTGTATTTTCAGCGTAGATGCCCTGGGTCTTCGTCCCGTCTGGATGGTTGAAAGCGAAACTTCCCTGTATTTCTCCTCCGAACAAGGCGTTATTACGGTTGGCGACATGGTTGCCGATCCAAAACCGATCGCACCAGGCGAAAAAGTCGGCGTCGTGCTGACACCAGGCGAGCACATCCAAGTGATTCCGTATCACGAAGTGCAAAACCTCGTGTACGATCGCGCCAGCAAACGTATTGCATTCAGCGGTCTGCGCAAATATTTGAACCCTGCCCCATCCGACATTAACGCAGCAATTAACGAGAACGTTACGCCTTCCGATCAAATGTACAGCGCATTTGGCTGGGATCGCGACGGCATTTCCCACATCGAGACGATGTCCGAAACAGGCGCAGAACCGATCCGTTCCTTGGGTCATGACTCTCCGCACGCGGCGCTCGCTTGGGAACGTCAGAACGTGCCTGACTTCATTAAAGAAAGCGTAGCGGTTGTAACGAACCCTGCGATTGACCGCGACCGTGAAATGGAGCACTTCTCCACACGCGTGATCGTCGGTTCCCGTATTCCGGTGTACAGCCAATTGGATGATCAGCTTCGCGTTGAGCTGTTGACGCCGCTGGTGCTTGAAGGCACGAACGGTGTAGGCAGCGATGAGCATTTGTCTCAGCCGTCCTACGAGCAATTGCTGGCACAGTTTGGCCCGGAGAAAGTGGTTGTCCTCGACGCTACTTTTGCTAAGGGCTCGACGCTAAAAGATGGCCTGAATCAGCTGGCGTCTGACGCTATTGCGGCTGTTCACGGCGGCGCAGCGCTGCTCGTCATCGACGATTCCGCTGCTCACCAGAACGATCGCTTGTGGCTTGACCCGCATCTTGCGGTTTCCAAAATCGACATCGCGCTGCGCGCGGAAAAATTGGGCTTCGGCGACAACTTGCGCCGCCACGTGACGCTGATCCTGCGTTCCGCTTCGATTCGCAGCTTACATGACATCGCAGTCGCTTGCGGTCTTGGCGCCGATGTCATCTCGCCTTACCTGCTTTTCGCAACGGCTTCCGACAAAGAAGGCAATGCGGCAGCAGCACGCAAAGTATACGCAGCTCTTTCCAAAGGGCTTGAGAAAGTTATCTCTACCATCGGTACGCACGAGCTTCGCGGCTATACACGTTTCTTCTCCTCCATCGGCTTCCATCCGGAGGTAGCTGAGGTGCTGGACATCGTGAACTACCTGGGCAGCGAAAAAGCGGGCACAAGCTTCACACATCTGGAAGCAGACTCTGCTGCGCGTTATGAGGATTTCACCAACGCCAAAGCGAAAGCGGCGAAAAACTTCCGCTTCTTCCAACGGATGTGGAAAGCGCTCGGCGACGCAGCTTCCGGTGCGGCGTCCTACGGCGACTACCGCGACAAACTGCGCGAAGAAGAGAAAAAGAACCCGATTTCCATTCGTCATATCGCAGGATTCAACGTGGAGAAAGCGCTCGGCGAAGGCCGCAAGCCGCTCGATCCATCGCAGGTTGACATCTCCATTGGCGGGCATTCCTTGCCGATGCTGATTTCCTCCATGTCCTTCGGTTCTCAGAACGAAACAGCTTTCCGCGCTTACGCTGAAGCCGGCGATCGCCTGAACATGGTTACCATGAACGGCGAGGGCGGAGAGATCAAAGATATGCTCGGCCGTTACAAAACAACGCGTGGTGCGCAAGTCGCATCCGGACGTTTCGGCGTGAACGTTGAACTCGCTAACGCGGTTGCTTTCCTTGAGATCAAAATCGGTCAAGGGGCAAAACCGGGCGAAGGCGGTCACTTGCCAGGCTCCAAAGTTACAGCGAAAATCGCTGCGGCTCGCAACGCAACGATCGGTTCCGACCTGATCTCGCCATCCAACAACCACGATATCTACTCCATCGAGGACTTGGCACAAATCATTTCCGAGCTGAAAGAAGCAAGCGGACGCAAAGCGAAAATCATCGTTAAAATCCCGGTTGTACCTGGTATCGGTACAATTGCGGTCGGCGTAGCGAAAGCTGGCGCTGACGTGATCACCCTGTCCGGTTTCGACGGTGGTACAGGTGCGGCTCGTATTCACTCCTTGACGCACGTTGGTCTGCCAACGGAAATCGGTACAAAACTTGCTCACGTTGCTCTGATCGAAGCTGGTCTTCGTCACCGCGTTGAGCTGTGGTCGGACGGCGGTCTGAAATCCGGTTCCGACGTTGTTAAAATGGTTATGCTCGGCGCAAACCGTGCAGGCTTCGGTTCCATCGCGATGCAGTCCATCGGTTGTACGACATGCCGCGGCTGTCACTTGGACACTTGCCACGTCGGTATCGCAACGCAAATCGACTCCATGGAAGAAGCGGAAGAAAAAGGTCTTCGCCGTTTCGTTCCGCGTGTCTATGACACAGCAGTAGACAGCCTGGTTCGCCTGTTCGGCGGCATCGGCGAAGAAGTGCGCGAAGTTGTCGCTTCCCTCGGCTTCTCGAGCCTGCAAGAGCTGGTTGGCCGTTCCGACCTGTTGGAGCAAATTTCGCACAACGATCGCATCGATCTGTCCGACATCCTGCGTTTCGTTCCAATGCACCACATTTCCGAGGCGGAAAGAGCGCTTGAAGAAGCGGCTGTTTCCTCCGATATTCGTATCGCAGCAGGTGCAGAAGGTCTGGACTTCTTCCCAGAGTCCGTTTCCTTCGACGCTCCGGTCGTTCGCAACTGGTCCAAAGTGGACGCAGAGTCCCGTATTCTCGGAACTCGTTATGCGAGCCACCGCGTAAGAGACCGTTTCGATGGCAGCTACGATCAACTGCCTAGCATTTCCTTGAACCTGATCGACGGTTCCGTTCCTGGTAACGGTCTGGGCGCTTTCAATGCTCGCGGCCTCGACATCACGGTTCACGGCGGCGCAGAAGACGGTCTTGGTAAAATGGCTTTCGGCGGTAAAGTTGCGATCATCAAAGCCGTTGGCAAGAACAACACGTTTATCAACGGCAGCGTAGGTAAATCGTTCGGTTACGGCGCGCAAAAAGGCTTGTTCCTGATCCAGGGCGGCGCAGATACGCGTGCATGTATCCGTTTCTCCGGCGCAGACGTTGTCTTCGGCGGCGAGATTACAACGCCTCTGCAAGATGACCTCGGCGGTCTGGCGGCTCGTGCGAACCTGAAAGGCTTCGCGTTCGAGTACATGACCAACGGCCGTGCAGTCGTGATGGGCGATCCAGGCCCATGGATCTGTGCTGGTATGACAGGCGGCGTGATTTACCAACGTCTCGTTCCTGAAATGGGTCTCGACCAAGCAGCGATCGAGCGTCGTATCGCGAAAGGCGCGAAAGTGAAGATCGAAACGATCGGCGTTCAATCCAAAAAAGACCTGACCGAGCTGCTCACAGCGTACCACGCAGAGCTGGCTGCATCCGGTCAAGCCGACGCAGCAGCGAAAATCGAAGCTTTGCTTGGCGACCTGGAGTCGAACTTCATTCGAATCTCCCCAGTCAACATGCAAGCTGACCAATCCGTCGCGACGGAGTAGTCTTTGAAATAGAACAGCCACACCCTTTGCGGGGTGTGGCTGTTTTTTTGTTGTCGGGAGCTGCCTGGTCCCGCTGTCTCCGTGAGGATTCCCATGCCTCCCTCACAACGTCATCGCCCCGCCATACCGCGCCAGATACGCCTCTTTCTCCTTGTAATCCGGCATAATCCCGCCGACGCGGCGCCAGAAGGAGCGGTCATGATTCATGTGCAGCAGATGGCACAGCTCATGTACGACGACGTAGTCGATGACCTCAATCGGCGCCATGGCGAGGCGGTAGTTGAAGGTCAGCTTTTTGTCCGAGGAGCAGGTTCCCCATTTCGTGGCGGATTCCTCGATTTCAAACGACTTCGGCCTCACCTTCAGCTGATCTTGATAGATGGGCAGGCGCTCGGCGATCACTTTTTTACAGCTGGCAAAATAAAATTTCTTCAGCCGCAGCTTTAACGCTTCCTCGTCCAGCCCTTCCGTATCGATCAGCTCGTGGAGGAGATAGCTTTTGCCGAGATGAAGAAACTTGCCCTCCTCGTCGTAGGCCTTCGGCTGGAACGCCTCCCGGAGTGCGCCAAGGCGCTGCAGTCGCTGAAGGATGACTCGGCCGTGCTGTCTCACCGCTTCTTTTACCGCCGCTTCGCTCGTTCCCTTCGGAGCCTTCACTGTGATAAACCCGGTCCCGTCCATGTGGATGGAGAGCTTGGCACTGTTCCCGTAACTAACGTGAAATGTAATTTCCTGATTTTCAAATTCGATGTTCATACCCCATGCCTATCTCGGATGCGCTGTACGGCGCGGATGTGGTGATTGGCGTGACCGGCCATCA
The DNA here is from genome assembly GCF_050467285.1 of Paenibacillus oryzisoli. Taxonomy (GTDB): domain Bacteria; phylum Bacillota; class Bacilli; order Paenibacillales; family NBRC-103111; genus Paenibacillus_E; species Paenibacillus_E oryzisoli_A. The sequence goes on from NZ_JBCMUN010000011.1 coordinate 34,102, forward strand.
TTTTGAGGAGCCCGGCGACACGTTCTTCCCGGCGTTCCGTCCAAATGGTGCGCGCCAACGCATCGGGGAGCTCTCTGCAGAGTCCCAACAGATGCTGTCTCGCCGCTCGAAATAGTCCCAGCTCATTCGCAATCGACCGCCGCGCATACGCTAATCCCGCATGCCAGCTGTCCGCCTGAAAGGCATTCCCCTGATAGAACCGCCCAGGCTCGGCAAGCGCAAACTTGACCTTATGCAGTGTCACCAGCTCGAGGTCAATGACGTGCAGTACCTGCTCCCGAATCGACCATTTGCCCTGCATTTCACTCAGGTCAAGCTGCTCCTCGCTCAAGCCGGCCACCGCCTTCTCCAGCGCCTCGATCCCATCTTCATACATCCTGACGATTTCTTCGTCGGCAGGATGCAGCTCCTCCCAGTACACCAGCGTGTACCCGTCAATGGCCGACACATGCAGCGCCCGCGTATGTCCGGGCTCCTCGTGGCGCGTCATGCGCAAGCCGCTGCCTCGGAAATGTTTCTCCGTCTCATCGACAGACGACGTCATCTGATACACCAGATTCCCCCTCTGCGGAGCGCTGTAGTGCGGCAGCATCCACTCCCCTCTCAGGGGCTCTGGCAGTTCTACCTGATCTGCAGCAAGCAGTACAGCACTGTTTTGTTCATCGACCGCCATCCATGCCGCTATGCCGCCTTCCTGCCGATTCACTCGCCACCCCAACAGGTCGCGATAAAAAGCAATCGAAGCCTCTAGCTCCTCCGCCTGTAACAGCAATCTTGCCTGCTTCACCACCGCCACCTCCTGCCACAAAGATAAAAGGCTGCCGCCGCTATCTCGCGATAACGGCTTCGCAGCCTTTGGATTACTCGGTATAGCCAGCCTTCGTATCCATACCGATAGCGTTCGCTTCGGCATTCCACGTCACGCCGAAATCAATCGCCTTCGCCACATCTCTCAGCTTGAAGTAATTGTTGCCTCCAATATTATAAGCGGTAAATGCCGCTTCTTTGCCGCCTACGTATACTTTAGCGGATGTAGGTGTCGCCTGTCTAGCCGCCAGCTCAGCGGATGCGGTCAGTTCCCCGCCTTCTGCCGTATAGGCTTGTCCAGCTGTAACGCTAATCGCATTTTTGGCAGCGTCCCAGCCGACGGCAAAGGTTTTGCCCGTCCCGTTCACAGCCATCGCCAGATCGCGCAGCTTGAAGTAGTTGTTGCCGTCGATATTGTAAGCCTCGAACGCAACTGCTTTACCGTCGACGATGACTTTAGCCGCTGTAGGCGCTGCGGCCACAGGCCCTGCTTGGCTGACAGCAGGCGCTTCCGATTCCGGCGCCTTCACTTCTTCAGCCGGAGCCGCCGCGCCGCCCTCTACCACGTCCAGCAGAATTGGGTTGTTGTCTCCCCGAGCCTGCCCTTCAAAAACAGGAAACACACCATAACCATATTCAGCTGCCTCTGTTAAGAGAGCTTTGCCATCTTTAATATCAACCAAGCCAACGCTCTCCAGATCGTCCCATCTCGCAACTTGCGTTTCCTCAGACAGCTTGCCATGGAACGTAACCGTAGCCGGCGCCTGAACCACATACTCCGTATCCCCGTAGCCTACATCTTCCACTTTCTTCGTAGACACCACATTAGAAATCGTAACATAATTGCCGTCTTTGAAATCAAAACGTTTCTCTTCCGCCGCGGAAGCCGTGGCCGCGAACAGCGTTGTGAGCAGCAGCGCCGAGCCTAGCAAAGCCGCCGCTTTCTTGAAAACTTTCATTCTACTTCCTCCTCCTTTTTCTCCTAGTAGTTTACAAAATTTTCATGCAGACTGCAAATTGTGACAATAGAAACTTTCAAAACAAAAACGCCCCTGAACCTCCCATCGTGGCAGGCTCAGAGACGCTTGCAATATGACCTTAGAGCAATTCCTTCAGTTTGGCCACCGCTTCTACGAAATAAAAGTCTCCGTAGATCAGCGCACCATTGTGCACATGATAGCGGCCCTCCGGATCCGAATGGTAAGCGGAGGTACCGTCCGTCAGGAGGCACTCATCCGACAGATCCCACACGGCGCAATGCTCGGAGAGCGCTTTGAGGATACGGACGGCTGACTCCAGATACAGCGCCTGCTCATCTTCCGGAACCGCCTTGGCGATCTCGATCAGCCCACAAGCGGCAAGCGCTCCGGCGCTGGAGTCGAGCAGCTGTGAGTCGGCAGGCTGTCTGTAATCGCAGAGCGGCACGTAGTTGTTCACGGCCAGGCAAGATAACACATAATGGGCGATACGTTTGACCGCCTGGAGGTATTCAGGCTTCTTCGTCCAGTTATACGCCTGAGAAAAACCGTACAGCGCCCAACCTTGGCCGCGGGACCAAGAGGAGCCGCTTTTTACCCCTTGACCGCCCGGATTGTCCAGCATCTCGCCCGTGTTCGGATCGAAGATGACGATATGATTCAACGAGCCGTCTTCCCGCAGGAAGTGCTTCAAAGTTTTATCCGCATGCATCACGCCGATATGTTTAAAGCGATCGTCTTTGGCTTGTTCACTCGCCCAGAAGAGCAGCGGAATGTTCATCATGCAGTCGATAATCGCCCAGCCGGCATTGTTATCGCCGTTCCAGGCGCGGATGAATCCGCCGGCAATGTTGGCGCGCGCCGACAATGTGTTGGCAGCGAGCATCGCGCGTTTGCGCGACTGGTCGTCACCGGTAAGCTCATAGTTCATAACGCTCGACAGCAGCCACATGAAGCCCACATCATGATGCAGCTCATCGTAGCCATGCAGGACGGCGTCCATTTTGGCCTCAATGCTTTGCGCATATTGTTTGTAGGATTCCTGCCCCGTCGCTTTGTACATGTGCCAGAGAATGCCTGTCCAGAACGTATTCGTCCACCAGGACGCGTCGTCGGTCTGACAATCGTCATAAACACCGTTTTTGGTTGTGTAAGGCATACTGTCTTTGATGCGTTCCGAGGTAACGGCAATTTTGTCGGCAATGCGGTTCCAGGTTTCCTTAATAAATGCTTCGTTGTTTTTCAATACAGCCTGCATTGGATAATTCCTCCCATGTGTGATCCGGTTTGCTCAAGAGACTAGTGTTAGCGCTTAATTTCCGTGCTGTTACTTGTAGTATAGTAAGCGATTCGGTTTCACCATATAGTAGGAATTGCGAATTACATTGCAAAAGTTGCTATTTCAATTTGCCTTATATGATACACTTAGCGTACAAGCTATGAACAGGAGGCGATCTCTTTGAATCGTGTTCTTACAGAAATCAAGCTCCGCAACGACACGTTTTCCTATACGCATGCCGTGATGGAGAGTCCCAATGACAGCCGCTTCAATATCCATACGCACAGACAGCGCTACGAAATCTACTACTTGATCTCCGGAAGCGTCGACTATCAAGTCGAAGATCAGACCTACTCGCTCAGTCCCGGCGACTTGCTCATCATTAACAACAAGGAATCGCACCGCCCTTATTTCACGTCGGAAGCCAGTTATGAGCGGATTCTTATTTTTTTCTCGCCGGAGTTTTGCAGTCATTACAATCAGGAGACGTATGCGATTTTGCAATACTTCGAACGTAAAAAAGCCGGCAGCTTCAACCGCCTCCCAGGCAAAATGGTCGAGCAGCTAGCCGGCTATTTCAGTGATATGGAGGAGCTGCAACGCAGCCACCATCCCGCACGCAATCTGCTCATCGAAATGACGTTCATCCGCCTGCTCATCCACTTGAACGAGATTGTATCCGCCAACATCCACACGTTCGAGCTGGAGATGGACTACAACGCCAAGATCGAGCAGATCCTCGACTACATGCATACCAACATGTACCGGCCGCTGACGCTGCAGACGATTGAAGATCTGTTTTTTATCAACCGCCACTACTTCTCCCATCTGTTCAAAAAAACGACCGGCTTCAGCTTCAAGCAATACATCATCCATAAACGGATTACGAAAGCCATTGAGCTGCTAAAAATGTCCGTGCCGCCGTCCGAGGTGTGCCGGATGACCGGGTTCGAGGACTACTCGAACTTCTACAAAGCTTTTAAAAAAAGCACCGGCACCTCGCCGGCGCGGTACGTGTAGCGGGGCGCCTCACGGCGGGATGGCTGAGGCGCGAAAAAGAGCCGACAATATTACAGTACAGGAAGATCAAGCTCATTACGCAGTTGCTTTACGGTCTTTTCGTTGTTTTTATATTCCTCTTGCCCTTTTTTCAATTTCTCGATTCGTTTTTCTACTTCTTCTGCCTTTTTGAGATACGTATCATCGTTATTTCTTACAGCATCTTGTTTAAATTCAATAACAATAATTGTCAAGTTACCAATGGACTCCTCTAATTGCTTAGCAAAATTCTCAGTATCGTCAGGATCCGCTTCTAGTTCGAGCCTTCTTGTTTCATTACCGAGACTCTTGACTTTGATACCTTGTTTATTTTTTGCATCTTTGTCCTCTCTTGTTTGATCAGGCATCGCGTCCAATACATTGTGTTCAGAAGTTTCCTTATCCCTAGCTGCCTTAGCTAGAGCTTTCAGAGAAGCTACATCTTTATCGGCTAGTACGGAAAAAGAAAATACACTTGCCGTAACTAAACACGTAGCTGTAATAGCAATTAGTTTTGTTTTTAGGTTCATCTGAAATTTCCTCGTATTCTAATGGAACTATATCTTGGCAATCCGTTGTTTCCATAGTATTTTAAATTTGTAAAAATAAGTATCTCATAAAATATCATATTGAATTATTTTCCTTCTGTCTACATCTCTTCATGTAATCCATACCTACGTTGCCCTTCTTCTCCTACTGGAGTCCATCCTAAGATCGTGCCTGAGTGACTTGGACATACTGACGTGTGTATTGCACCTGATACCTGCATTATGCTGAACATAACAAAAAACCCTTGATCAACAAGGGTTCATTGTGATGCATTCGGAGGGCTGCGCACCCTCGCGTATTGTCAGCGCGCCCCTGCAAGATGGGCGCTTTCTCAAGCCTACTGCTTCGCTGCGCGGTAAGCTTCGATATATTGCGCAGCCTTCTTCGCGACAAGGCTGTAATCACCGGTTTTGACCGCGTCGGAGGTCAGATCGGAACCAATGCCGACGGCTACGGCGCCGGCTTTGATCCATTCGCCGAGGTTGCTCAGCGACACCCCGCCGGTTGGCATAATGTTCGCCTGCGGCAGAGGACCTTTAATGGCCTTAATCATCGCCGGCGAGTAGAGATTGCCGGGGAACAGCTTTACAATGTCCACGCCAAGCTCAAGCGCGGCTTGGATGTCGGCGATCGTCATGCAGCCGGGCATGACGGGCACACGGTACCGGTTACACAGCGTAACCGTTGCCGGGTTAAGAGACGGGCCGACGACGAACTCGGCCCCGCTCAGGATGGCGGCACGCGCTGTCTCGGGGTCGAGGGCTGTGCCCACCCCGATAATCGCGTACTTGGACGCATCCTGCGATGTGGAGGAATAGCGCTTCGCCAAGTCCTCGATCGCGCGCAGCGCGAACGGCACGGTCATCGTCACTTCGATGACTTTGATGCCGCCTTCAATGGCCTGCTCGGCCATTTCGACGACTTCTTCCGGCGTTTCGCCGCGAAGAACGGCGACGACGCCTTCATTGGAAATTTGCTGCAGCAATTTGATTTTTTTCATGTTGGTTGTCTCCTTATCGGTTCCCCAGCTTGCCTGGGATTACCGTTCAATATGTTTAACGTCGTTAAGCACCGCATCGACCTGCTCCCACGTCGGCGCGCCTTCCCAGTCGCCTTCCGTCTGCACGATCATCGAGCCGACGAGGTTGCCGATTCGGACCGCTTCCGGGTACGAGAGCCCTTTTTGCACACCAACCAAAAAGCCTGCACAAAAGCCATCCCCAGCCCCTACAGTATCGACAACATGTTCCGCTTTAAAATAAGGCACAGCTACGATCTCGTCCTGCGTTACGACGTACGTCTCGTTGTCGCCGCCTTTGACGATGGAGACGCCCGGCAGCTTGCGCAGCTCGGCCACGATTGCATCCCAGTCCTCTGTTTGGTACATCAGCTTCAGCTCATCGAGACCTGGCAGAAAAATATCCGCCAGCTTCGCCAGCTCCAGCAGCACCGGACGCGCTTCCTCGATGCTCCACAGTTTGAGGCGCAGGTTCGGGTCGAAGCTCACCTTGACGCCGTGTTTGCGCGCCAGATGCACCGCTTCGAAAGCCGCCTCACGGCAGGACTCGCTGAGCGCCGGCGTAATGCCGGTCAGATGCAGCAGCTTCGCTCCTGCGATGTAGGACTCGTCCAGATGCTGCGCGCCCATTCGGCTTGCGGCCGAGTTTTTGCGGTAGTAGTAGACGGACGTTTTGCCCATGAGCACTTCGCGCATCATGAGTCCGGTCGGCGCTTCCGCTGTCAGCTCCGCTCGCGACACATCAACGCCTTCGCCGCGAATCTTCTTGAAAATCATCCGGCCCAGCGGATCCTTGCCCAGTCTGCCGAACCAGCCCACGCTGCCGCCAAGGCGCGAAATGCCGATCGCCACGTTGCTCTCCGCCCCGCCGAACAGGCTGTGCAAGTCAGCCGAGTATTCCAAGCCTTTGCCGCCGGAAGGCATAAGCAGCGCCATCGTTTCGCCGAACGTCAGGATATCCGGGGACGTCCCTTGCTGTGTTTGAGTATTAGCCGACATAGAAGCACTCCTATCTTATGTTCGATCACGCGAGGTGCGTGTCCAAGTAATTGAAACGTTTAAATTATGACTTCTATCTTATTATAGTGGATATAAAGCGATTGCACCAGTGTGAAAACCGGGGATGACCCGGCTAGAAAAAGTTAGCGCGAACCTAACGGTCGCCATAGCGCTTATTTGCCTCAAAATGCGGCAGCTCCCACGTCTAACGGTTGTCAGCGAGCTTATTTTGCCTAAACTCCCGTGAAATCACCCGGATTAAGCGAAATAGCCTCTACCGCAACCGTTACAGCTTGAAAGGCCTCCTTTTCGGCTGAATACGCGCTCTTGTAACCGTTACGGAGGAGTGGAGGCACTATTGTCAGGTTACGCGTACGAAGTGCAATAAGCACTCGCAGAGTGCTTATTGCACCGCTGAACGCCGAATGATAGACAATAAGCACTTGCAAAGCGCTTATTTCTGTCAAATTCGCCCGTTCCGCCGTTTGGTTCATGCAATAAGCACTCACAGAGTGCTTATTGCACCGCTGAGCACCGATATTCGAAGAATAAGCACTCGCGAAGCGCTTATTCTATTTTATCCACGTCAGTCACACTTACTGTCATAGTGGGTGGGGGCGGCGCCCTTCCTCACCGCTTCCCGTCGAAGGTGCATCGTGGAATCCAGCACTCCGCGCAGCGAATCGTCCGCGCTTCCTTATCGCTCCGGCGATCCCCTGCCCACGCAAAAAAAACAGCGCGCACCAGATCCCCTCCGGTGCACGCTGCCCTACCTTCTATTCGATTCGCGAAGCTCCGGCGTTCGCCAGTTCTTGAATCAGCTCATCGTGGATATGTCCGTTCGTCGCGATCACGTTACGCACGCCCAGATGGTACGGCGTACCATCCGAGTCGCTCACCCGGCCGCCGGACTCCTGGATCAGCAGCGCGCCCGCCGCGATGTCCCACGGGTTCAGGCCGATCTCCCAGAACCCGCTCAGACGCCCTGTCGCCACATATGCCATGTGCAGCGCCGCCGAACCGGCGATGCGCAGGTTGCGTACCTTCGGCGCGATCGCCTGCATGCCTTTGAGATTGACGGGCAGCGCCCCGTCGCGGTCGGCCGGGAAGCCTGTCGCGATCAAGCTGCGCAGCAGCGTATCTTCCGCGGACACTTCCGTCTTTTTCCCGTGGCGGTAGGCGCCCTTGCCTTTCTCGGCAACGAACAGCTCGTCACGTGAAGGGTCATACACGACGCCGACGATCACTTCACCCTTGTGCGCCAACGCGATGGACACGGAGTAAAAAGGAAACCCGTGCACGAAATTCGTCGTGCCGTCGATCGGATCGACGATCCAGAGGTATTCTTCGTCGCTCATGGCCTGCAGGGCCTTTTTGGAAGCCTCCGGGCCCGGTTCTACCCCTTCTTCTCCCAGAATCGAATGGTCCGGGAAATGCGTCAGAATCAGATTGCGGATCAGCTTCTCCGACCCTTTATCGACTTCGGTCACCAGATCCTGCGCAGAAAACTTCGTGTCCACCCAGTTAATGTCCCCGAGCTTGCTCTTGATCCATTCTCCGGCCTTCGCCGCCGTATTGATCGCAACCGCCGTGAAGCTCTTGCTGCCAACTACGAAAGATTCCGAAACGCCACCTGTCATATATGTTCAACTCTTTCTTTTCATATTTTAGATAACAAGCTAAGTATAGTAAAATATACGTTTTAAATACTAGAGCGTTTCATCCTAATTTATTCGTACATTTTTACATATGGCGGCAATCTGTCAATTAACATGCGATAAAAAAAACCGCACAGCCAGATAGGGCCGTACGGTTTGTCCAATTTTAAACGCCTACGATGTTGTAGCCGCCGTCGACGTAAATCACTTCGCCCGTGATACCGCGGGACAGATGACTCATGAGGAACATCGCCGTGTCGCCGACTTCGGCGGTCTCGGTCGTTTTGCGCAGCGGCGCTTTTTCTTCCACTTGGCGGAGGATCGAGTTGAAGTCTTTGATCCCTTTCGCCGCCAGCGTACGGATCGGACCGGCGGAGATGCCGTTCACGCGGATGCCGTATTGGCCGAGGTCTGCGGCCAGGTAGCGAACGCTCGCTTCCAGCGCAGCTTTGGCAACGCCCATGACGTTGTAGTTCTTCATCGCGCGCTCGGCGCCGAGGTACGTCATCGTCATGATGGAGCCGCCTTCGGTCATCAGCGGGTAGATCCGCTGGGACACCGCCACCAGCGAGTACGCGCTGATGTCGTGCGCAAGCGCGAAGCCGTCGCGGGACGTGTCCACGAATTGGCCGTCCAGCTCTTCGGTTTTCGCGAAAGCAATACTATGTACAAGGCCATGTACGACGCCAAAACGCTCTTTGAGCGCCTCGGCCAACGCATCGATCTCACTGTCGACGGTGACGTTGCAAGGCAGCAGCGCCGAACCTGGAATCGTGTCCGCAAGCTTGCGTACGCGTTCCTCGACGCGTTCATTTTCAAAAGTAAATACAAGGTTCGCCCCCTGCGCAGCTAACGATTGCGCGATTGCCCAAGCGATGCTGCGGTCATTGGCGACGCCCATAACGAGTATATTTTTGCCTGTTAATAATTGACTCATGGTGGATTTGTTGCCCCTCTCCCATTGGATTGTGCGTCATAACTTCCCATTCATCAACGTACCCGATTTTGTCCAACAATTCAAGACAATTCTGAGTATTCGAGCGGGTTTCTGCACAAAGCGGCTAGATCATGACAGAAGCCTGATTCACCACCGTCACGCCCTCCATCCGCTTCAACTCGTCCATGAGCCGGAACAGGGCGTCGTCCTTCATTTTGGCCTCGATCATGATGTCGAGCTGCGGGGTAATGGGGGCAATCCCCTGCAAAAAAGCCCAAAGCGGCCCCACCTCCACGTAGTCCGCATGGCTGCGTGGGTCGGTGTCGCTCTTGGGGCTCGAGACGTGGATCTTCGGCGGCAGATTGGCCGCCGGCTCCTCTGCGCTGTAGCGGCGCGCCCGCTGCAGCCACGTCTCCTGAATGCGCGGCCAGAGCTGCACAGCATCCTCGCCTTCGTTGTTGACGGCGTGGTGGTGCACGTCGAGCACCATCGGCGCGCCGACCTGCTCGGCGATCTCCAGCGTCTCAAGGGCGTTGAACGTCTTGTCGTCGTTCTCGAGCGTGATGCGCGCTTGAATCGGCGGGCGCAGCGCCTGGAAGTTCGTCACGAAGCGCCCAGCCGCCTTCGCTTTATCACCGTAAGCGCCGCCGACGTGGATGTTGCACATCGCCTCCATACCGAGTCCCATCGCATTCAGCATGGCGGTATGGCGCTCCAGATCCTCCACGGATTTCTGGAGGACATCCTTCCGAGGCGTGCTGAGCACGTTAAAGTGATCGGGGTGGAAGCTGACGCGCATCGCGTACTGCTTGGCGTAGCTGCCCAGCTCTTCGAACTCCGCTGCGAGGGCTGGAATCGGATTCCAGTCCCCCAACAGCTCATGACCGATGAGCGGAATAAAGCGCGACGAAAACCGGAACACCATGATGTCATGGGCCCGGTTATGTTTGAGCAGGCGCAGCGTATTCTGCAGATTCTCGGCAGCAATGCGCTCCAGCTTGCGAATCGCCGCTTCCCGATCGGTGAGCTTGCTAAAGTTGGTCGCCGTCATCGTTTTGGACGGGGATGCGTTCTTGACGACCGTCGACATGGCGACGTAGCCGAGGCGTATGATCATGGGTAAGCAACCTCCGGTTATCGGCAAAATGAAAGATTTTGCTCCTTTTACCTTGGTTAGATTACCCTTGGAGCATGCACGCCATACTTGAGCTGGCCTGCCCTGCTACCCCTTAATCGCGCCAATCAATGCGCCTTTCACAAAATACTTCTGAAGGAACGGATAAATAAAGAGGATCGGTACCGTTGCCACCATAATCGTCGCGTATTTCATCGAAGCGGCCAAGGCCGCAGCGTCGCCGTCGGACGCGCCTGAGTTCGCGTTAGCTTCCCCTTGCAGCAAAATCTCCCGCAGCACGAGCTGCAGCGGATACAGGGTTCGCTCCTGCAAGAAGATCATCGCATTAAACCAGGAGTTCCAATGGGCTACGCCATAGTACAGCAGCATGACAGCAATCACAGGCATCGACAGCGGCAGGACAATCCGGAACAAAATGACAAAGTCATTGGCGCCGTCGATCTTCGCCGACTCCTCCAGGGCATCCGGAATGGCCTCGAAACCTGTTTTCATCAAAATGAGATTAAACGTGTTGATCGCCTGCGGAATAATGAGCGCCCACAGCGAATCCAGCAGGCCGACGCCTTTAACCGTCAGGTAGAGCGGAATTAAACCTCCGCTGAAGAACATCGTAAAGACGATGAACAACATCAGCGGTTTCCGATACTGCACGCTCTTGCGGGACAGCGCGTACGCGCCGAAGGCGGTCAGCACGATGTTCAGCACCAGGCTGACCACGACGACGAACAGCGTATTGCCGTACCCTTTTAACAGCATCGGGTTCTGAAAGACGTACGAGTACGCATCCAGTGTGAAACCGAGGGGATGCCACAGCATTCCCTTGTGCGCCATCAGGGAGCTCGCATCGGAGATCGACGCCAGCGCGACGTAAATAATTGGATAGACGGTGACTAGCATGAGCAGCACCAGAAACAACATGTTTACAAGGTCAAAGCACCGTTCTCCAAAGCTCGGCCGATTCAGCATCGTCTTCTTCCTCCTTTACCATAGGCTCGTTTCATTGAATTTACGGCTTAGCCAGTTCGATGAAATGAGCAGGGCAAAGTTAATCGCTGCATTGAACAAGCCGACCGCCGAACTGAAGCTGTAGTTGAAATCCTGCAAGCCGACACGATACACATAAGAGGAGATGACATCCGCTGTCTCGTAGGTGCCGGGGTTGTAGAGCAAAATAATTTTTTCAAAACCGACGTTCATCATGCGCCCAATATCCAGAATGAGCAAAATGATAATCATGGGCATGAGTCCTGGCAAGGTGACGTTCAGCATCTGCTTCCATCTGCCTGCGCCGTCGATCCTCGCCGCCTCATACTGCTCCTGATCAATGCCTGTCAAGGCCGCCAGGAAGATGATCGTGCCCCAGCCGATATTTTGCCAGATGCCCGAGGATACGTAGATCGTACGGAAAAAGCTGGGATCCAGCAGGAACGTCTCCCGCGTGCCGCCGAAGAAGGCGACAATGTCGTTGATAACCCCTTCGCTGGAGGTAAAATCTTTCAGAATGCCGCAAATGACGATCAGTGAGATAAAATGCGGCATGTAGGTCACGGTCTGCACGGTGCGCTTAAACAGCGCGTGCTTCACTTCATTCAGCAGCAGCGCCAGCACAATCGGTGCGGGGAACCCGAACAGGAGCTGATAGAAGGATATCAGCACCGTATTCTTCATGGTTCGCCAGAAATAAGGCCCTGTGAAAAACGCCTGGAAGTGTTCAAACCCTACCCAGTCGCTCCCCCAGATGCCGAGTCTGGGGGAAAAATCTTTAAAGGCGATGATCGCGCCGTACATCGGCACATAGTGAAAGACGACGTAGTACAGCAGAACCGGCACGAGCATCACGTACAGCAGCTTATTCGACCGAATGTCGCGCAGCAGTCCTATTCTGCTTTTTTTTATGCGTGTTGAGGGTTGGATTGACTTGGTCAGCATGGTGTTCATCCGTTCTCACCCTCTCCTTCCTGAGACTTCTCTTTTAACGCTTGTTATAGCGATCTAGGGAATCTTGGTAAATTTTAACAACGTTGTCGATACCCATTTCTTTAATGCGTTTCACGTAGTCGTCGAACTTATCGATCGGCTCTTTGCCCATCACGAATTTCACAAACATTTCTTCTTTGTAGCTGGAAATAGCGGTTGTCAATTTAGCCAGTTCCTTGCTTTCCTCAACAGTCGGTGTCAGGAAACCTGGAAGGACGTGTTTCGCCGCATCGGTTTGCTCCCAAACTTTCACTGCGTCATCTTGCTCTTTGTACGTATTGAAGCTTTTGCGGCTGTCGCCCAGGAACGGTCCGTTCGGTTTCGTATATTGCGAGACCAGCTGCTGCAAGTTGTACTTCGGATCTTTCGTCATTTTGTCCGAGAATGTCGGCACGCCGTTATTCACGGTGTAGCTCTCGCCTTCAATACCGAAGTTAAAGAGCATAGCCCCTTTTTCGCCATACGCGTAATCCATCCATTGAACAGCCAGGTCAGGATGCTTGCTCGAAGCGGATACCGCTTTGCTGACGGCAGGGTTATATTTGAAATCCCGCTGTCCGATGAAAGCGCGCTCACCTTTATTCACAGTAGGGTATGGTGCAGCCACCAGTTGGTATTTCGGATCCTTCTTCTTGCCTGTGTCCATCCACTTGCCCACAGCGCTGAGCAGATAGACGGTCGCGCCTGATGAATCGCTCACCATTCGGTTATCCAGCGTTTTCGAGTCGGTATTCAACGCAAAATCTTTATCGATCAGTCCCTCCGCATACCATTTGCGCAGCAAAGTCAGCGCATCTTTGAATTGCGGGTCGATCGGTCCGTATTTGACTTTGCCTTGATCGTCTACATAGAAGCGGTTAGCTGTTTTGTAAGCACCGATGAATGCATCCTGAATGTTCAGCTCGCCGCTGTATTGCGCCGTTAACGGTGCTGTTGCGCCCTTCTTCTCTTTGAACGCTTTCAACACGGTGTACCACTCGTCAATGGTCGTCGGCACAGGCAGGTTCAGTTCGTCCAGCCAATCTTTGCGAAGCATCGGACCGCGGAACACGAGACCGTTGTCAGGCCGGATCATCGGGAACGCGTAATACGTGCCGCTATCCGTTTTAATCATCTTGTCCAGTTCTTTATCTTGTTGAAGCAGCTTCTTCAAGTTCGGGGCATTTTTGTCAATCAAATCATTCAATGGCAGGATCACTTTATCCGCGATCGCTTTCTCCGGTCCTCCCGGATAAGCAGCTGCTGTTCCCGTGCCGCCCCAGCTATATTCGATCACATCCGGCAAGTTGTTCGAGGCAATCAGCAGATTGAATTGATCTTTGGACTGGCCGTCCGCCGGATGCGTGTATTTCACCTTTACGCCTGTTTCTTTTTCCAATTGTTTTCCAAATGGCGAATCCGCCAAATTCGGGAAGAAGGCCGGAAGATTCGGATTAATCTGCTCCCATGACGTTAACGTGTCTTGCGTTTGCAGCGGATAGGTGATGCCTGCCGCGGCGGTTGGTTGATTCGTCGCTTTAGGTGCGTTGGTGCTGCTCGGGCTTGAGGTTTGGTCTTTCGAGCAGGCAACGAACATGCTGGATGCTACGGCTACGCTTAGTGCTACGCCGATGGACTTGCGTTGAAGTAGTTTTTTCTTCATTAGGTAAACCCCTCCTGGTATGCGAATCGCTTTTCACTCTGATTTGTTCTGATTTGGTTTGGTTTGGCGCCATGGCCTTATTATGCAGGCTCCGACCCTTCCGCGAATAGCCTCAAAAGCCGAAAAGGCATCATTAAAATATGAAAACCGACATCATCATTATTAGCTGTCACACCTTCAAAAAAGCAAAAAGCCGTCCAAGCAAGCTTGAACGGCTTCGGACAGGAGGCGTCTAGCCTTGGATGCCTTTATATTTGCCAGGCGTAATGCCTTCGAATTTTTTAAAAGCCCGGTTGAACGTATTGATATCTGTATAGCCGACCCGTCTCGCCACTTCCGCCACGGGAAGCGTCTGCTCGGCAAGCAGCCGCTTCGCCTCTTGGAGCCTCGTTTTGGAGATGAAGTCCAGCAGGGAGTCGCCGGTTTGCGTTTTGAACTGCTTTGATAGATAGGATGGTGTCAGGCCAAATTTCTCACCGATCATGGAAATATTCAAGCTTTCATCGGCGTAATTTTGTCTGACGAAAGCCATGACCTGCTCGCCGAGCGGATTCTGCTCCGGCTTGCGATCCATTTGAATACCGTGGCACACCTGCTCCAAAATAGCGAGAATCTCCTGTTTCATCTCCCGGATCGTCTCACAGCTTGTGAGCCGCTCGACCGCGTCCATCTGGACGAACAACGTCTTCTTGTCGCCTTGCGCGCCGATGTCGTCCATCGTTTTGAGCAGCGTGCCGGCTAGATCGAACATCAGGCACTTGCCGAGCGGCACGGACAGGGCAGAGTCCGAGACATTGTTGTCGATAATGAGATGAATAATGCGCTGCGCATTGTCATAATCGCCAATTTTCACAAAATTAATAAGCTGCTGCTCAACATGCAGCGGGTAGTCGTAGCTGCCTGCTTGACGGGCGGATTCCGAGCTCGGCAGCTCCGCAAACGGAATGATCTTTCCGCTCCCCATCACCAGCCGGTACGCCATCGCCGAGAGCGCTTCCTGATACGCATGCGCAATCCCGAATAAATCCTCATGAATACCGCTGATCGCGACGGTCAGATCAACATGGAAATGCTCCAACAGGAACGATTGAACTTGCTCCGCGATGCGCTGCAGCTCCTCGGGATCCCGCTCCTCGCCAAAATTGAGAATGCACGCCTGCATGTCGTCGATCTCGGTCGTAAAGCCCTGATTCCCACTGCCAATCACCTCTTCTACGACGTTCATGACGATAAATTGCAGCAATTTCATTTTCTGAGGATCCGCGGCGATATCCGGCTGCAGCTTGCCAAAGTCGTCAATATGGAACAGCAGCACGGCAAAATGCGGCGAAATCAGCTGAATCTCATGCGCTGACAGCGATTCGTGGACAGGCACATCCTTGTCCAGCCGGCCCTTGAGCAGCCCCTGCAAAAAGTGCGAGCGAATCGCGTCGCGATGCTGGTGCAGCCGGCGGTCGACCTGCTCTTTTTCGGCAAACGTGTTGTTCAAGGCGTCCTGCAGGAAGCCGTACTCGTTCGTGCCCTCGGCAAACGAAATCCCTGCCTTGAGCGAGAAGCTCCGGATCAGAAGATTCATCGGATAATAGTTTTTCCGAAGAAACACGAAGGTCATGATGCCGCCAAGCAGAAGACTCAGCCCGATGCTGGCGTAGACCAACGTTTTCATGACTCGCATTTTATCGTCAAACAGCTCCGCCGGAATCATGGAAATGTACTTCCAGCCGGTTCGCTCTGAAGTCGTATAGGACACCGCTGCCTCTTCCCCGGCGACATTGCCGTAGAACAGACCGCTTTTGCCCGAGAGCTTATCATATTGCAGGAATGCCGGACTCTCCTTGAGCCCGCTTGAAGCGACCAAGCGATTGTCCGCATCCAACACCGCAATTCCCGCGGCCTCCGAGGACGGAATATTGTCCAGCATCTTGGTATCCTTGATCACGAAGAGCAGGACAGCTCCCGGCTGATCCCGGTTCGTCAAGGACACCGATTTGGCATAAAGAATCGCTTTGTACGGCCCGGCATCGTCTTGGATCGTCACCGGCAAATACGTCTGCACGTACTGTTTATCAAAAAATTCCCGCCAGCTGTCGGCGCCTTTCCTCTCATCCCCCTCAATCTGTCCAAACAGCGTGCGGCTTTCCGTACGGTTGCGTGAGGAGATGACGGTGTCGCTGTTGCGGAAATAGATATAGATTTGCTCGATAAAGTCGTTCGCCGTCTGATAGACCCGCAAATCGCTGGCAATTGAGACCAAGTCATAGTAGTCGCTGTCCGTAAGGGGCTGATTGGTCGCTATAAACGCGTTCACACGTGTATTCAATGAAATTTCCATACTTAACCGCTCAATGCCGCCCAGACTGTTATCAATGGCCTGTTCCATCTGCTCCAGTGCGTAGTTGTTCGCTCGGTTTACTTCCGATTCGACGACATGCCAGGACGCGGTGTACAAAATGCCGCTAATCAGTATGGGAACCAACAGCACCGAAATATACGAGATCAGCCATGTCATCCACACGCTGCGTTTATTAAATCGGACAGGACTTTTCTTCATATCCGTGGCTCACCTCTCTGGATGTAACTGCTTACAGGATTTCTTTTAATCTCATAATAACCAGAGCAGAGGCTGACGAATCGCCATATTTCGACGAACTTCCGCTTGTCTGGGGTTCTTGTCCAACGTTCGCCATAAGTGTAACAGGCGTTCAGACCCGTAGGCAAGGCCGGCGAAGAGCATGAACGACATCCCGACAGGCCAGTCGTCTTCATATTCAATATCCGGACCGTAAGGCCACTCGGATTTATTCTCGATGTAGGGCAGTAAGAAAGACATGCCTTGCCGGATGCCTCGTCCGTCCGGTAATTCGTAAGTCCATAGGTTATCACCCGGAACGGATAGCAGTTGCGCGAGCGTCACGAAATTGTCCAGCGTAAAAAGCGAGTAGGCATACGGCTTCGTCCGTGCCAGCTCTCTCGGGAATCCCCCGCTGAGATCCATCTGCTCGGGGAGGAGGCGCGTTTTGAATTGTTCTCTGCACCAAGCCAGCATGCGGGCATCGTCCGTGAGCCTGGCAAAAGCTGCCGCCTGAACGAACCAGCACACGCCGTGGTTATTCGGCTCGCTGCGCTCTTCGATTCCCTGCGGATGCGTATTCATCCAATTCAAATACGCGGCGAACCACCCAGTCACGTTCTGGAGTACCCCTTGATCAAACTCTCCACTGATTTGCAGCACCTGCACAGCCGCCGCCGCATCGATCAGATGCAGCGTATCGATGATGCCGATGCCCCTGCCTTCGCAGACGCCCGGGATCGCTTGCGCATAGCGCAGATGGGGATTCATTCGAGTTGCTTCATCTATAAAGAAAGCGGCCAGCAGTTCGATCGCCTTCTCGCCGAACCTTCGCTCGCCCGATAGCCGGAAGGCCGATGTCAGACACGCTGTCCGCGTCCGCATCCGCCTCAGCGATTCCCGGTGTGCGTTGAAGTTATTCGGGTTGCTTTGACCGTCGCGGCGGATGTAGGGCAGCCCGTCCTTCGTATCGGGGTTGGGCCACCAGTAGTCGCCATTGGAGTAATAATCATGAGCATTCCCAGGGCTGTGCAGCGAGATTGCATCCGTAATCTGAATGGTTGGCGCCGTCAAATAGACCTCCGCCTCCCGCATAATGGCCTCCACATCGATCAGTTGCCGCGCTGTCTCCCAGTTTGTCTTGGCATTGTCGTTGTTCTCCATGCGAACAGCCCCTTTATTATGAAATCACAGGATATGTGAGATACCCTGTATCCGTCCTTCCATCATACGAAAACAAACGTCAACAATACATCATCAAAATCTAAAGTGATCATCGAAATCTCAACTTTTAGCTGTTGGCGCATCTAGGTCATCAGCGGATAGATCGAGTATTCGGGCGGTTTTCTGCGCACAAAGCGGCACATTCCGATTGGAATGTGCCGCTTTGTAAACGATTAACAGCCGCCCAGCAGAACACGCTACTCCTTCACAGATCCTAATGTAATTCCATGGATAAAGAACCGCTGCAGGAACGGATAAATTACGAGAACCGGCAGCATTGCAATAAAGATTTTTGCCGCGTTCAATGTCTGATTCGAGAGCTCGCTCATCTTCTGGATCTGCTCGGCTGTCATCGTATTGGCATCCACAATGACGACGAGCTGTTGAATGTACGTTTGCAGAGGATAATGATCTGCATTCGACATGAGCACAAGTCCGTTAAAAAACTCGTTCCAGTGATAGACGATACTGAACAATGTAACGGTAGCCAGAACCGGTACTGATAACGGGACGAACAGCTTCACCAGCATGTACCAAGGGCCTGCTCCGTCAACCAGTGCCGCTTCCTCCAACTCTTTCGGCAAATTGCGGAAGTAGTTGATAACCAGGATGACGCTAAACACAGGAACGCTGTTCCCAAGCACGAGCGCCCAGATGTTGTTGATGAGCCCCAGCGATTTTACCGTCTGATACCAAGGGATTAACCCCCCGTTGAACAGCATGGTGAACACGAGAATCCACATGAACACATTTCGGTACGGCAAATCTTTGGAGCTCTTCGATAAAGGGTAGCCTAACAGCAAAATGATAACAAAGTTAAGGCTTGACCCCAGCACGACGCGTTGGATCGAGATCCAGAATGAGTTGAAAAACTTACCGTCGCCCATAATTTCTTGGTACGATTTGAAATTCAATCCGACCGGCCAGAAACTGACTCGGCCCGAGGAAGCTGCCGCATTGTCGCTTAACGAAACGGCCAATGTGTACCACAAAGGCAGCACACAAAGCAGCGCAATACCGACCAACACGACGATCAGGAGAAGATCGAATGCTCTTGAGCTCAATGTCGTTTCTTTAACCATAGCCCTACTCCTTTATGTTAAAAAATACGATAGTTTGCAAATTTGGCAGCCAAGAAATACGAGGTCGTAATGAGTAAAAACGAGATCACGGATTTCAACAAGCCCATCGCAGTTGCCAGTCCATACTGCAGGTTCAGCAACCCTGTTCTGTATACCCAGGTATCGATAATATCCCCACTCGAATAGACCAGTGGATTGTACAAGTTGAAAATTTGATCGAAGCCAGCGTTCAATACGTTTCCAAGAGAAAGCACCGCAAGCAATACGACGGTCGTCATCAAGCCTGGAAGCGTAACATGCAGCAGCCGCTGCCAGCGTGTAGCGCCATCAATCGCAGCCGCTTCATATAAGGCGGGGTTAATGCCCGTCAAAGCTGCCAGAAAAATAATCGTGTTAAAGCCAAATTCCTTCCACACATCACTTCCCACAATTATGAAAGGAAACAACTCCGCTTTCCCAAAAAACAACGTTGGCTCGATCCCGAAAATGCCTAGGAAATTGTTAACCGGCCCTTTATAGGACAGAATATCGAGCAGAATCCCGGACAGGATGACCCATGACAAGAAATGCGGTAAGTACACGAGCGTTTGCACCCATCTTTTTAGAATTGCCAGGCGCAATTCATTTAACAGTAACGCGAAAATGAGTGGCACAATCAAATTCGCGATAATTTTCATAACGGCGATAATGAGTGTATTGAAGAACACCGTTTTGCTGTCGTTCAATGAAAACATGTACTTGAAATTTTCCAAACCGATCCATTCCGAATGAAAAATCCCTTGACCCGGATTAAAATTTTGAAAAGCAATGACAATGCCGAACATCGGCACGATACTAAACAGCGTCAACCAGATGAAGCCAGGAAGAAGCATGAGATAGTAATGCTTGGCAAATCCTTTGGTAACCATCCAGTCCATCACTTCCATTCTTCGTTGTTGAAGGAGGGGCGTCAGAATGCTCTGACGCCTGTGCCTGCATTTACTTCAAGCTTTCCTCAATTTCAGCGATAATCTGATCGCCGCCTTGCTTTTTCCAATCTTGTACAAACTTATCGAACGTATCAAGCGGAGCTGCTCCCATAATAATTTTGAGGAACGTTTCCTTCTCTAATTTATCGAGGGAAGCCCAACGGCTCTCCATCGTTTTCGTTTGCGAATACGTAACGCTGTAAGTCTTCTTATACGGCTTCTGCAGCGGCGAAATCCCGACTAACGTGGAGTACATCCGTTTCCATGCACCCAGATCCGCGTTGGGATCCCAATACTGAATATCGTACTTATCGTACGGCTCCAGCTTCACTTTTTTCACTTTCTCCGCATCCGATTTAAGCAATTTATAGCCTGGTAAATCGAGATCCTCCGGCTTTTTGGTGCCGGCCAGCACTTCTTTCATCATTTTGTACGTAACGTCCATTTCATCCATTGGCGCGAATACGATACGCAGCGGATAGTTGCCGATTGCGACTTTCACATCAAATTTGGATTCATCACGCAGCAGCAGGTTTTCCATCTGAATCGCCGCTTCTGGATGCTCGTAGCCTTTGCGAACAACGAGATATTGATTCGTCGGATTTCCCATATGCGGCGTAAATTCGCCGTTCACATCCAGCGGTGCTGTGTAGGCTTGCCAGTTCGCTTTCGGGTTGTTCTTGATCGCATCAGCCAATGGACCATAACCGCCTGCCCACCATAGGCCGAAATAGATGCCGGACGTTCCGTTTTTGATGAGCTCTTGTGCATCCTTGCGGATCGTCATTTCTTTGTCGATCAGCCCTTTGGCATAAAGATCGCGCAGTTTGGACAGCGCTTGCTTCGTTTCGGGTTGAAGGGAGCCGTACGTTGTTTTGCCGTCAGCGCCTTTGACCCAGAAGCCCGGATACGAATGATAGGAAGCAAAAATCGGATCAAAACCATAGTTATTATTGTTCGGGTTAATAAAGTCCGCATTCAGCAAGCCGCCTAATTGCGGTCCTGTAATCCCGATCGTATCCGCTTTGCCGTTGCCGTCCGGATCCTGCTCCACGAACGCTTTGGCTACTTTCTCCAGATCGTCCATCGTTTTTGGCGGCTCCAGCCCCAATTTATCCAGCCAATCTTTCCGAATCCACATCATATGCACCATATCGGATTCTGTTGTAACGTTCGGCAGGGCATACATTTTGCCATCGACTGTTACGGATTTTAAAGCCAGCCCTTGCGTTGTATCGATAATATGCTTAAGTGCCGGTGAGGCGTATTTCTGGTACACTTCCGTCAGATCAGCCAATTGACCGCTTTTTACCATTTGCCTGAACTGCGTATCTTTGACCACTAGCGCATCCGGCAAATCATTGCTGGCGATGGATAGATTAACCTTCTGGTCGTAATCTTTTCCGCTCGCAGCCTGCCAGACGATTTTGGTATCAATGTTGAGATTCTCTTTGATGTACCGCGTGTACTGATTGCTCTCCGGGGAATCGCCAGCCGGCAAGCTCTTATCTGCTGCATCGACATCCTTACCGATTCGGATCGTGATTGGATTCGCGGATTTTGTAAAAGGCCCCGCTTCCGTTTGCCCTGCGGTTTGTGCTGTACTCGTCTGCGCCGGCGCATTGGACGCTTTCGGTGACTCCTTCGCGTTATTCGCTTCCGAGCAAGCTGACATGACCACCATCATGCCCGCAAGGAGTAGCATTAGCCTCTTTCGTGATTTTCTCATCGTAGCCCCTTCTTTCCTTCAAGAATTTATCTACTCTCTAAAAGTAACACAGGCATGCGCGCAGCTAGGATGGAAAACGGTTACATGTTTAGTCGGGAGATTGACCGAGAATGTTGGCCATACAGCCATGATTCCCAGTCACTTCCATCAAACGTCCCCCCTAGGATTGGACATTTCTCTACCTGTTCCGTTCTGAGAGCGAAATTCGCTGGGGAGACAGCCCGTTAACTCGCGAAACGTACGACTAAAATATTTCTCGTCCATATAACCGACCTGCTCGGCGATCCAGAGAATCGTTTTATTCGAGTAGAGCAAGTATTCCTTCGCTTTCTCGATGCGATGATTCCGCAGATACTCACTGAAATTCGCGCCAACAATATCTTTAAAACATTGGCTGAAATAGCTTCTGCTCATATTCACCCGCTTCGCGATCATCGCTGACGTAACTGGCTCCTGCAGCTCTTCTTTCATAATGCGGACAGCCTTCATGACGCTGTCCACCACTTCCTGCGAGTAGGCCGGCTTCTCCATCGCCTTCCGAATGAGATCACGTATCTCGGTAAGCCATACTTCCACCTCCTGCCAGCTGTCAAAAGCGTCCGGCATTTTAATGGCTGTCCCTCCAAGGGTGAGGAAGTATTGATTCCATTTATCCGAAAGCGCATAGAGATGGCCGAAAAGCTTGGTTGGCGGGAGCCGAAGTTCTTTCAGCTGCCGAAGCTGAGCGGCAAACGGCTCCTCATGATGAATCCATTCAAGCCCTGCCCACATATCCTTCAAGTGATCGGCATCTCGCCCCATTGCCGGCTGAACCTCACTATCCGCCTGCGGGCGATGATTCGCCGCATAGAAATCCTCCGAGGTCGGCTGGACAGGCTTGGCATCCTCAAGAATGCGCTTATGGATTCGGCCCAGCACTTCTTCAAAACGCTCTTTTTCCAACTGGACTTTGGCAATATAATCGATTGCGCCCAGCCTAAGCGCCTCTTGAATGTATTCGAAATCCTGATGAAACGTAAGCACGACGGTATACATGCTCGGATATTGCTTGCGCACAACTTTTAAGAGCTCAATCCCCGACATCACCGGCATCGCCAGATCTGTCAGCAATAACTCTACGCTGTTGACAGCCAAAAATTCTAACGCTTTCTCCCCGTTGCTCGCCTCACCGACGACTTCCATATCAAACTCGCCCCATGGCATAGCCGACATTAAGCCTTTACGAACCAACTTATCGTCATCAACAATCATCACTTTAATCATGTCTGGGATCGAACCTCCATTACGGGAATAGTAACTTGAATTGTCGTGCCATTGCCGATTCGGCTCTGAATACGGATCTGCGCCTGATCGCCGTATTGCGATTCCAACATGCGTTTGACGTAATTCAATCCAATTCCCATACCAACCTTCTTATTCTCGCTGTCTGACCGATGCAGTAATTGATGAATGGTTTCCTCAGACATGCCCGCTCCGTTATCACGAATAGCAATTTGCAGCTTGTCCGTCAGACACACTTCGACCTGGATATACCCATCATCACTGAGCCCGTGATAGAGCGAATTTTCCACCAAGGGCTGCAAAATAAATCGCGGAATCGGCAATCGCCATACTTTTTCATCCACTTGCATCTGAACATCGAACTGAAAATCGTACCGAATTTGCTGGAGGGTCAAATACTGCTTCAAAGCCTCAACTTCCTCTTGGACAGTTGAAGCTGCCCTTAGCTTGCCTAAATTGTAATGCAGCAGCTTATTTAGCGACGATACGAGCTTATCAATTTCCGTCTGCCCGTTCATAAGCGCCAACCAATGGACGGTATCCAATGTGTTCATAAGAAAATGTGGGTTAATCTGATAAAGAAGCTTCTCGACTTCCAAATCGACCCTGCTCTTCTCCTTGCGCTCCACCTCAGCAAACAGGCTCCAAATTTGCTCTTTCATTTGCCTGAATTGATGCAGCAAGAAATCGAACTCCGGTATTTTCGTTTTGACCGTCGCATTTTGCACTCGATTCTGAGCCATGAGCTTAATCTCGCGATTAAATCCATTCAGGGGCACATAGACCATTTTCCACAACACCCACGCCATTCCAATGCTAATCACCAGGAAAAGAAGGGCAAATAAACCGATTTGAACGAACCATTGATTGATTTCCTTGTTGTAGTCGGCTTTCGGGATAATGGATACGATGCTCCAGCCCTGATTGCTCACCTGCCTGAACCAATAAAATTCATTTTGCGTTCCATACGTCTGATTCTGAGAAAATTTCGGGAAGATCATATCCTTGGCAAAAGTCTGAGGAAGCTCCGTATACGCCACTCGACCGTTATTGTCCAGAAAAACATGATAATTCCCACCGCCGAACTGTCCATTATTTAAGATGTTCTGGGTAAGATGAAATCCCGTTTCAATATACACATAGACATCGTCGCGTGTCGGTAGATCCACCTTCCGCAATGCTGACAGCACAAAATTATTATCAAAGCGATTGTTGCTGATATGCGGACCGTAGTAAGAAATACCCGAGTAGGCCGCGAGCAATGGCAGCTTTTCCGGTGCAAACGTGTCTTTCACCCCCATGTTCTCAAGATCATACGTACGATCCTTTTGAAAATAGTAAAAGGTGAGCCCAATATTGGGATTGGTAAAGGTGACCAAGCTTAGCTCATCCTTCAAGTCACTGAGCATTTTGGAACGCTCGAACGATTGCTCTGAAGGAAGTGACAGCATTTGATCCAACTTCTTGCCGACGCTCCCTGCAAAAGCCAACTGCTGAGACACATGGTTGAGGTTGGAAATCGTATTCTCCATAGAAAGCTCTACTTGCTTAAGATTGCTAAGGATCCCATTTTGAATTTTATTTGTCAGGATGGAATAGATCGTGTAGTACGAAATGAGTACGATACAAATAAAAGGAATGAGGGTGCTGCCGAGAAAAATAATAAAAATTCGCCGTTTTAACGTTAAATAATCATAAGTAAAGGCCCTCAAATTCTCCCTCAGCTTGCCAAACATCAAGATTCCCTCCCTATACCCGTTCTCGTTTGCGATATTCAGAGGGCGTATAACCAAAGTGCGCTTTGAATACGCCGATAAAATAGCTGAGCGTGTTGAACCCGACATCGAGCGATATTTCCATGATTTTCTTATCCGTATCTTTGAGCAAACAAGCGGCCCGCTGAGCTCTGACTTGGTTCAAATACACGAGCGGACTTTTGCCTGTCATGCTTTTAAAATATCTGCAAAAATAGGATTCACTGAACGACACAAGTGCTGCTAAGTCCTCCAGTCGTATAGGGAGACTGTAATTTTGTTGAATATATTCAATGATTCGCTTAATTCGATCGATCTGTGAGGGCTGACTTGCCAGCAGCACCTCCCGATATGACGGTCCTCCCAACGAAATGAGCTTGGCAATCATCATTTGCAAATTGGCCTTCGTCGTTAATTCATAGAGCGGTGATGCATTGAGATTATCTTGAAAAACGAGCTCGAGCAGCTCCAGCAGCTCCTTCTCCTCTTTCGCACCGCCAGGGCTTATGTGAACAGGTGTCACATATTTCTGTAGAAGGAGCGGATGGATGTATTTCTCCCAGACAAGATCAAATCGTTCTCCGCTTAGCAGGTTGGCATGAAACACCACTGCCTTGAAGCTGCACGGTCCATCCGAGGCGATTGAGCCAGCATGCAGCTGCCCGGCATTTACGAAGATGGCTTCCCCCGCCGTTAGTAGATATTCGTCCATCGACACACGAAAGACAGCGCTTCCTTTTGTCAGCATCAAAAACTCCAGCTCTTCATGCCAATGAAGGTCCAGGAGCTCTTCACCGGGTTGACAATCAATTTCATACACACGAATCGGATACAATGGATCGCCATGAATGCGGTCCTCTTTGAGCTGCGCTTGCTGCATCGCGTCCTCCTCCTTTTACCCCCACTACTCTTCGATGTCAAAATTCTGATACATTCAAACAAAATCACGAAAGGAATGATACGAAGAAATCAATATACTTATATTAAAATATATAGAAGGGATGTTGGCAATGAAATTTTCCAATGGCTATTGGATGGCGAAGGAAGGCTATACCGTGCTTAACCCGCACGATGTTCGCGAGGTACAGCAGAAAGACGACGGAGTGAAGGTCTTCGCTGCCGCCCGTAAAATCACACGAAAAGGCGATACACTTAACGGCGCTATGCTGACCTGTGAGCTAAGCTCGCCTATGGCGGACGTTATCCGGGTATGTTGGATGCATCATGCCGGGAAACAGCCGAAAGGGCCGAATTTTGAATTGTATCCGCCTGAACGAGGCGTTCATAAAGTCGAGATCGCCGAGAGTGGCAGCGAGGTGACGATGACTACCGGCAGCCTCCAAGTCTCCATCCCGAAAAGCGGAGTATGGGGAACGCAATTTTTCTATGAAGGGAAGCGGATCACAGGCTCTAACTTTAAAGGCCCAGGGCATATCACAACGGCCAATAAAGACGTATACGTCAGAGAACAACTCGATCTTGGGGTCGGCGAGCATGTCTACGGGCTCGGGGAGCGCTTTACACCTTTTGTAAAGAACGGGCAAACCGTTGACATCTGGAACGAAGACGGCGGCACCAGCAGCGAGCAAGCCTATAAAAACGTCCCATTTTACTTGTCGAGCAAGGGCTATGGCGTGTTCGTCAACCATCCTGAGCGGGTCTCCTTCGAGGTCGGCTCGGAAGTGGTGTCCAAGGTGCAGTTCAGCGTGCCCGGCGAGAGTTTGGAGTATTACATCATCGGCGGCCGCACATTAAAGGATGTGCTGAACAATTACACGACACTGACAGGTAAGCCTGCGCTGCCGCCGGCTTGGTCTTTTGGCCTCTGGCTGACTACCTCTTTCACGACCGATTACGATGAGGCGACTGTCAATCGCTTTATTGACGGGATGATTGAGCGGGAGCTTCCCTTGCATGTTTTCCATTTTGACTGCTTCTGGATGAAGGAGTATCAGTGGACCAATTTTGAGTGGGACGCCGATCTCTTCCCCGATCCCGTAGGCATGTTGAAGCGCTTGAAGGAGAAAGGGCTTAAAATCTGCGTATGGATCAATTCGTACATCGGTCAGAAGTCGCCGCTCTTTCAGGAAGGCATGGACAAGGGATATTTGGTCAAAACGTCGGAAGGCGACGTCTGGCAGTGGGATCTCTGGCAGGCCGGCATGGGGCTCGTTGACTTTACGAATCCGGCAGCTGTGACTTGGTACAAAGGCCATCTGAGCCGGCTGATCGACATGGGCGTCGACTGCTTCAAAACAGACTTCGGCGAGCGCATCCCGACGGATGTTCAGTACTATGACGGCTCCGACCCGAACAAAATGCACAACTATTACACCTTCCTGTACAACAAAGCTGTATTTGAAGTACTGGAGGAAAAGCTCGGTAAAAATGAAGCCATGCTCTTTGCGCGTTCAGCAACCGCAGGCGGACAGCAGTTCCCCGTCCACTGGGGCGGCGATTGTTCGGCCAACTACGATTCTATGGCGGAGTCGCTGCGGGGCGGTCTGTCCCTCGGCTTATCCGGCTTCGGCTTCTGGAGCCATGACATCAGCGGATTTGAACGTACCGCACCGCCCGACATCTACAAGCGCTGGGTCGCCTTCGGCCTGCTCTCCTCGCACAGCCGCTTGCACGGTAACGAATCGTATCGCGTGCCTTGGCTGTTCGACGAAGAGGCCGTGGATGTTCTCCGTCATTTTACAAAGCTCAAATGCGCATTGATGCCGTATCTATTTGGCAGCGCCATACAGTCCGCCTCCATGGGGATTCCTATGATGCGTGCCATGGTGCTCGATTTCCCGGAGGATCCAACCAGTCATTTTTTGGATACGCAGTACATGCTCGGCGACAATCTGCTTGTGGCGCCGATTTTTAATGACCGCGGCGAGGCGACATATTATGTGCCGGAAGGCCGTTGGACTGACTTCTTTACCGGCCGCGTGATTGAAGGCCGCGCGTGGCAGCAAGCGGTGTATGACTACATGTCGCTGCCCCTGCTTGTAAAACCGAACTCGCTCCTGCCGATCGGCGCGAACGAGCTCAAACCGGACTACGACTATGCCGATGGCGCAGCCTTGCATTTGTTCGAGCTGCAGGACGGCGCAAGCGCGTCCGCTCTTGTGTATGATACAGAGGCCCAGCTGCAGCTGCAGGTCCACGCTGAACGAAGCGGCAGCGGCATTCGCTTTGATAGTCAGGGCGCCGCGAAGCCCTACACGATCGTGCTCAGGGGCATCGACGACGTACAGGCGGTCGAAGGCGCCGTTTGGGAGCGAACTGCGCTTGGCGTTGTGATTACGCCCGCGACTGGACATACGCGGATAGCTGTATCCTTATAAATTTTTAAGCTGTCCGAAGGTTCCGGCAATAAATAAGCACTGTCCTCTTCGGACAGTGCTTTCCTTTACATGCGATTAGTAGTGTTTGTGGTCGTCGTGTTTGTGGTCGTCGTGTTTAATCTCGATGCGTGCAAGAATACCTGCAGGATTGCGATCGCTGCGGCTGGAAGTTTGCGGGTAGTTGAAGCCCGCAATCACGATATCATTCTCTCCGTAATGAAGGAATTGAGAGATGTTGAACATTCTTCCAGGGTTGTAGAAATCGCGATTGTCTTGCGGCGCGTCGATGACTACAGGCAAACCGTTGATGAGCACGATCGCATAGTTGTCAACGGATAAGAACAAGGTCGCCTTTTCAACTTTTTTCGATTTAACCTCGAACCGTTTGGCAACCACGGCAGCAGGTCCAGTTGGATCATTTGCCCCCCAAACGTAGTGCTCTCCTGGTCCCGGTTGTACCCATGCACCATTTGGTGCGATTTCCAATGCATTCACCCAGCTGGCGTTTGTAGCAATAATTGTTTTTTTCACTGTGTGTCCACTTCCCTTCTAGTAGGATATTGCATTATATGAAGCTAGCAGTACCTTTGAAAGGGACGAATGATATAGCTACAATCGCCAATTTCTACGCAAAAAGACCGTCCCCCCACAAGGAAGGACGATCATTTCAATACCTCTACTTATTCGCTTGCTCACCAAAAAACATCTCATCCGCGAGTGCCGTCTGAATCCGGGACTCTTCCTCCGTCAAGCGGCGGATGAGCTCCATCTCCACCTGCGTCACTTCTTCGCCTTGGAAATTGATCTCCGCGATCGAAGCAACGATGCGGACAATCGCAATCGCCACGTTGCCAGGCGTATACGCAATCACCTTCTGCCCCGTCGGGAAGACGCGGAAGCCGCTTTTGACCATTTTGCCGCGGCCGTATTCAAGCAGTTCATATAATTCTTGCTCCGATTTGAACTTGCACACTGAGTTAAATTCCGTTTGAAAACCCATCGTTATCTACTCCGCATCAAAAGAATATTGGATTTGCTGCTTAGCCGCATGACGTTCCAGCGCTAAGCGGATCAGATCGTCCAGCAGCTCTTTGTAGGGCTTGCCGGTTTCCTGCCACAACAGCGGGTACATGCTAAACGGTGTAAAGCCAGGCATCGTGTTGATTTCGTTGATGTAGATTTTGCCGTCAGTCTTGCCGTAGAAGAAATCGACGCGGGATAAGCCGCTGCCGTCCAGCGCCAGGAACGCGCGAATCGCGAGGTTCCGAATCTCCTCCGCCGCTTCCGTCGGAATTTCCGCCGGAATGACCATGACGGATTTGCCGTCCTTGTATTTTGCTTTATAATCGTAAAATTCATTGGAAGACACGATCTCGCCTGCCACCGAAGCAAGCGGCTCGTCGTTGCCGAGCACCGCGACTTCGATCTCGCGCGCGTCGATGTTCTCCTCGATAATGACTTTGCGGTCGTATTGGAACGCAAACTGCACAGCCGCAATCAGCTCCTCCTGATTGCGCGCCTTGGAGATGCCCACGGAGGAGCCCAAGTTCGCCGGCTTGACGAAGCAAGGGTAGCCCACTGCCGTCTCCAGCTCCATCAAGTGATACGCGCGGTTCTTCTCCCACTCATGCCGCGTAAAATGGCGGAACACGCACTGCGGGAGGCCCTCCTGCGCGAATACCTTCTTCATCATGACTTTATCCATGCCGACGGCGGAAGCCAGAACGCCCGCGCCGACGTAAGGAATGTTCGCCATTTCGAGCAAGCCCTGAATCGTGCCGTCTTCGCCGAATGTGCCGTGCAGCAGCGGAACGACGACGTCGATGCCCGGCGCTTCTACGGCCTCGTCCGCCGCGGAGATCGAGACGTCGCCTTTCGGCTGCACCGCGCTAAAAAGCGGCGCCAACGCGCTTCCCGAAGGCGCATCCAGCGCTTTGCCCGCTTGGAACGTCAGCTCTTCGACCGAAGCCGCCGGTGCGCCAAGCGCAGGACCGCTTTGCCATTCTCCTTTTTTCGATATGTAAAACGGTGTAATCGCATACTTCTGGAAATCCACTGCCTTCATCACCGCAAGCGCAGTCTGCAAGGACACATCATGCTCGCCCGATTTCCCTCCATAGATTAATCCAATTTGAATTTTGCGGCTCATTCCGTACCTCCGTCTAGTATTTACAATTTCTTGACTTTCCGTCACATCTCATCGGCAACGTGAATGAAAACATATTTCGTCCGTTCCGTCCAAGCCGGTGAATCTTTATACGCCCAGTAACGATTGCGGCTATTAAACGTATGCGCATTGACGAGCGGCATGCCGTTCGCGTCTTTTCCTATGACAAACGTGTTGTGCTGAAAACGACCGTCCCCATCCCAGTCGTAGCTGATGGTGTCGCCGGGCTGAAGCTCTCTCGGATCTTCAACCTCTGTGCCGCGCAGGCCGTGATTCTTATGGGCGCTACGGACAAAAAAAGCATGCAAACTGTTCGCAACCGCCCAGCTGTAGCTCCATTGCTCCTGGCCGCCGTTCTTGCCGGCGTACCACCACCCAGAATCCCTTTTCCCAGTATAGTCCATTGGGGCCCCGCCTGCAAAGAGGCATTGCGACACAAAATTCGTACAGTCCACCTCAAAATATTCATATCTCGGATTGGGCGTCTGCCACCACGTTTCCGCATATTGGACGGCTCTCGGGCGGTTATAAATGGTTTTCCGCGGTGCGGATTCCTGAGGCCTGCTATTGCGTATACTAGGATGGATATAGGGGATGGAAGGTGCGGTCCGCTGCGGAGAGCCGAAGGCATCGTATACGGGGATCTGGATGCCGTCTGCTCGCCCGGGCCTGCCTCGCTCGCCTTGCAGTCCTTCGGCATTTTGGACGAGCCAGCCGCCGCCCCTCCGTTCGATCAGAACACGCTCTGTTTCGATCCGCTCCTCCCGCCCCTCGGCAGCGCCGATGCGGTAATCAAGGAAGCGATGCAGCCTGATGTCCGCCACAATCCCCCATGGGGATTCCTTCACGCCTTGCAGACGCAGCTTCGTTTCGCCGCGCAGCAGCCGGGCATCCCGTTCAAGGAAGCTGTCGCGAAGCCTGCGCATCCGAAGATCCTGTTTTCGTACGAAATCACGATCGGAAACATAAGCTTCCAGCGGGGCAGCCGAGCCTTCGAGCTCCGCCTGATTTTTGGCGTGGATGTAGTTATATAGCGCCGTTTTCCAGGACATCGCAAACACCCTCCTTTAGAGAAAATCTAAACCTTGAACGTCGGATAACCGAACCTTGCGCGGACAAGCCCGATTTACATTGAATTGATTCAATATATGACATTTTGACGGTAAAAATGATTGAAAATCATCTTTACTCAATCTCCCTGAAACGGTATACTTGGTGTAGAGGGAATTATGAAATTGAGTTTCACTAGATGAAACAATATAGATGAGGCTCAATGGACTACTATATTGAGGAGGAAAACCCCATGTCCAACAAGGACTCTTTTTCTGTGCGCAAGCAGTTAACTGTGGGAAGCCAGTCTTTCCAATACTACAGCTTGCCTGACTTTGAAAGCCAAGGTCACGGCACCATCTCCAATCTTCCGGTTTCCATTCGCGTCTTGCTTGAAGCTGCGATTCGTCAATTTGACGGCCGCGCGATCACGAGCGATCACGTGAAACAAATCGCGGGCTGGGCGGAAGGCCGCGACGACAACAAAGAAATTCCTTTCATTCCAGCTCGTATCGTTCTGCAAGACTTCACCGGCGTACCGGTTGTCGTTGACCTCGCAGCAATGCGCGCGACTATGGCTCGTGAAGGCGGAGACCCTAAACGGATCAACCCGCTCGTTCCTGTAGACCTTGTTATCGACCACTCTGTCATGGTTGACGCTTTCGGCTCCCCGGACGCGCTCGAAATGAACATTGACCTGGAATTCGAAAGAAACGAAGAGCGTTACCGCTTCCTGCGTTGGGCGCAAACAGCATTCGACAACTTCCGTGCTGTTCCTCCTTCAACAGGTATCGTTCACCAAGTTAACCTGGAGTACCTGGCTTCCGTTGCCGCTACCAGAACAGTTGACGGCGAAACGGTTGTATATCCCGACTCCCTCGTAGGTACAGACTCCCATACAACGATGATCAACGGTCTTGGCGTTGTTGGTTGGGGCGTTGGCGGTATCGAAGCGGAAGCTGGTATGCTTGGCCAACCGCTTTACTTCGTTGCACCAGACGTTATCGGTTTCAAATTGACAGGTCAATTGGCAGAAGGCGCGACAGCGACTGACCTTGCCCTGACCGTTACCCAAATGCTTCGTAAAAAAGGCGTTGTCGGCAAATTCGTCGAGTTCTTCGGCCCTGGTCTGAGCAACATCTCCCTGGCTGACCGTGCGACTGTTGCCAACATGGCTCCTGAGTACGGCGCAACGATCGGCTTCTTCCCAGTCGACAGCGAAACATTGAACTACCTGCGTTCCACTGGCCGCGAAGAAGAGCAAATCGCGCTGGTTGAAGCTTACTATAAAGCACAAGGCATGTTCCGTACGGACAGCACGCCGGATCCTGTATTCACAGACGTAATCGAGCTGGATCTGAGCTCCGTCGTACCAAGCTTGGCTGGTCCTAAACGTCCACAAGACCGCGTAGAGCTTACGAACATGAAAGAATCCTTCAACAACATCATTCGCCAACCGATCGACAAAGGTGGTTACGGCCTCTCCGAAGAGAAAGTGGCGGAAGTTGTTGATGTGGTTTATCCAAACGAGACGGTTAAAATGGGTACTGGCGCTGTCGTTATCGCGGCAATCACGTCCTGTACCAACACATCCAACCCTAGCGTTATGATCGGTGCCGGTCTGGTAGCGAAAAAAGCGGTTGAGCGCGGCTTGAAAAAACCGGCTTACGTGAAAAGCTCCCTGACACCAGGTTCCCTGGTTGTTACCGAGTACCTGGAAAAAGCAGGTCTTCTGCCTTCGCTTGAAGCGCTTGGCTTCTACGTAGCAGGTTACGGCTGTGCAACTTGTATCGGTAACTCCGGTCCGCTTCCTGACGAAGTGAGCAAAGCGATCTCAGACAACGACATGACGGTTGCGGCTGTGATCTCCGGTAACCGTAACTTTGAAGGCCGTGTACACGCACAAGTTAAAGCGAACTACCTAGGTTCCCCTCCACTTGTTGTGGCATATGCGCTTGCAGGAACAGTGAACATTGATTTGGCGACAGAGCCAGTTGGCTACGACCAAAACAACCAACCTGTCTACCTGAAAGACATCTGGCCTACAAACAAAGAAATTCAAGATGCTCTGAACTCTGCGATGAGCGCAGACATGTTCCGCGACAAATACAGCAACGTATTCCGCGCGAACGAGCGTTTCAACCAAATCGCAATTCCGGAAGGCGACCTGTACGAGTTCGACACGAACTCCACGTACATCCAAGAGCCTCCGTTCTTCACAGACCTCGGTACTGTGCTTGATGACATCGCAGATATCAAAGCTGCGAAAACACTTGCACTCATGGGCGATTCCGTTACAACGGACCACATCTCCCCTGCCGGTAACATCAAAGTTGACAGCCCGGCTGGTAAATACCTGATCGAGCATGGCGTGAAAAGAGAAGACTTCAACTCCTACGGTTCCCGTCGTGGTAACCATGAAGTGATGATGCGCGGTACTTTCGCGAACATCCGGATTCGTAACCAAGTGGCACCTGGCACAGAAGGCGGCGTAACCACTTACCTGCCAACTGGCGAAGTGGAATCCATCTATGATGCATCCATGAAATATCAAGAAAACGGCCAAAACCTCGTCGTTATCGCAGGTAAAGAATACGGTACTGGCAGCTCCCGTGACTGGGCAGCAAAAGGTACATTCCTGCTCGGCGTGAAAGCCGTTATCGCAGAAAGCTTCGAGCGTATCCACCGCTCCAACTTGGTGGGCATGGGCGTACTGCCTCTGCAATTCGTGAACAGCGAGAGCTGGAAGTCCCTCGGCATTACAGGCCGCGAGACATTCGAAATCACAGG
Organism: Paenibacillus oryzisoli; assembly: GCF_050467285.1. GTDB lineage: Bacteria > Bacillota > Bacilli > Paenibacillales > NBRC-103111 > Paenibacillus_E > Paenibacillus_E oryzisoli_A. The sequence goes on from NZ_JBCMUN010000011.1 coordinate 68,070, forward strand.
CCTGAGCAACGACGTTCAACCAGGTTCGACTGTGAAAGTAACAGCGACTCGCGAAGACGGCACAAGCTTCGAATTCAGCGCCCTGGTGCGTCTGGACAGCTTGGTTGACGTGGACTACTACCGTAACGGCGGTATTCTTCAAACGGTTCTTCGCCAAATCCTGGCTGAGAAAAACTAATTTTCTTCTTTGCAAAACACACATTCAATTCGGAGTCGCTGATGCAGCGGCTCTTTTTTTATGTCAAAATTGGGAGGCTTGCGCCCCCATGCAAACGTCATTTTAGCTAGTTAACGGCATTAAATTTGCCTTACAGCCGCAAGGGATTGGACACGTTTTCCAAAAACTGCGGGTTGAGACAGCCCCTGAACGCCCCTATACTTGTGGAAAGCGAAAGGGGAGATTATGATGACGTTGATTAAAAAACTAATCCTAGTCGCGCTCGTAGCTTCCGCTGGTGTAAGTGCGAATGCCGTGTACTCAGTTCCGTCCGCATCGGCAGCGGTTGTTTTACAGCAAGGTGCAGCGAGCGGCGACGTATGGGATGTGCAATACCGACTGCGAACATTAGGCTATTACGAGCCTTCCATAGATGGCAACTACGGTCCGATCACAGCCGCGGCTGTGCGTAATTTTCAAACGAACTATGGTTTGGCTGTAGACGGCATCGTTGGAACGAACACGTGGGAAGCACTGAAAAAATTCAGCGTGAACCAGTACGAGATGGACATTTTGGCGAAGGTGATTTACAGCGAGGCTCGCGGGGAGTCCTTTGAAGGGCAAGTTGCGGTAGGCGCGGTGATCATGAATCGGTTAAAATCAAGCCAGTTCCCGAACACGATTCAAGGCATCGTTTTTGAGCAGGGCGCGTTCACCGCGGTGAGCGACGGCCAGTACAACCTGACGCCGGATTCCACAGCCTACAAAGCGGCGCTTGAAGCTGTGAAGGGCTGGGATCCGACAGGCGGGGCGCTGTACTATTTTAACCCGAGAACGGCAACGAGCAACTGGATCTGGTCACGTCCGCAGACGGTACAGATCGGGAATCATATTTTTGCGAAATAAGATGGAAAAAGGAAAAGGAGCCTCGCGGCTCCTTTTTTGCTGCGCTCACGCTTGCTCGGCGAGCTGTTTCATATGATCCATCACTTCCAGATGGACATTGCGGATAATGTCTTGGGTCCACCAGTCAAAATAAAGCGCCGGCTTCACCTTCAAATCATACCAGCTCGTGCCGACCAGCGTCGTTGTTCCGTCGCCGTTGTCTTCGAGGATGAACTGGCCTCGTTTGAGCTCGAGATGCCCGAGAATTTCGGGATCATTCGGCATTTGCGTAATATCGAACGTCAACTTGCGGTTCGGCTCATACTCGACGATTTTCTCTTCGAACACGATGCCATTGCTGAAAATGCACTGCCGGGCTGCGCCTACATAACTCCCCTCTGCCGTAGACTGCACAGGGCTTGGGAGACCGATGCGGAACAGCCAGTAGTCAGGCTTCGTGTCGATGGCTGGAAATGCGGTGACGTTCTGCCAGACGACCTCTGGAGGCGCTTGGATGAGGATGCGGTCTGTGACCTGGTTTTCTCCGGGTTGAGCGGTGATCGCATTAATGGCGATTAGTGAAGCTAGGGCTGCGACAACACTGATTTGCAGGGAGGTCTGACGACGCTTGAAGAGGACCTTGCCCACCGCGATGCCAAGCATAATAAATAGATAAATCAGCGGTGCCACGATGATCAGGCAGATGTACCCCTCGCCCATGAAGAAATAGCTGTAGCTGAGACCGACCAAGAGGTTCAGAGCCCCATAGCCAAAACAAGGACCTGCGGTAACCTTAATCTTGCGCCAAAAGAACGTGTTAATTAACCCCATTAACATCGGCAGCAGGACAAAATCGGATAGAATGAGGACGCCTTTCATGTCCGATGTGGCCTCCACGGCGTACTTCGTAACCAGCATGACGGCCGCCGTGAAACCATTTGCGGTTATGATACCGAGCCAGATCGCTTTTGCTCTGTCTGTCAACGCAACTCTCTCCTCTGCGGATTGGTTAGCTTAACTCTAACGTAGAAGGAGAGAATTGTAAATGAATGTAAGCCGCATGCCAAGACCGTTTATTTGGAATCCTCATACCACGGGTTTAAATGAACGAGCACTTCGTCCACGTCGGTATAGTTGGTTTTGATTTTCTCTTTGATGCGGCGAATGATGTCGTGTCCTTCCTGAATCGTCATCGAACCGGATACGCCTAGCCGTGCATCGACTAAAATATAGTGCCCATGCTCGCGCGCCCGCAGCCGATCTACCCGCTTGATCTCCGGTACCGAACGGATCAACTTCTCAAACTGCGAAATATACTCGCTGCTGACGCTTTGCTCCATAAGGATGCCGAACGATTCTCTCCCCATGCCGTAAGCCAGCTTCAGCACGAGGATGGATACTATGATTCCGGCAACGGGGTCGCCGTACGCGAGGAAGTGGAGCCCCTGCCAGTCGCCGATCAAAGCCGCGCCGATCCCCACAGTCGCCGCTGCCGAGGCATAGACATCCGCAAGATGATCATAGGCTGTGGCGATCAGACCTTTGCTGTTCAGCTTTTTGCCCACGCGCATCGTGTATACGTAGAGGATTTGCTTCCAGGCCAGCGAGACGATGGCCGCGATCAGCGCAATGAAGTGGGCCTCCCCCGCAGGTTCAAACAGCGCGTGTATCGCATGGTAGCCCATATAGATCGCGGCTCCGCCTAAAATAATGGCCACGATAAATGCGCCCAGCACTTCGGCCTTGCCGTGGCCATACGGATGGTCCTCATCCGCCGGCTTGGACGACACGCGCATCGAGCTGTAAGCCGTGGCCGTCGCGATCACATCCCCGGCGTTATGTATGCCGTCGGCGAGCAGCACCTGACTGCCAAACAGCAGGCCGACGAGGATTTTGACCGCCGTCAGGACAACATTGCTGGCCAGACTAATCCAGATCGCCAGCATGGAGGCGGAATTCTTCATGGCACGCCCACTCCTTTCCCTGTTTCTAGTATGACCAGGGGGAGGGAAAGCATGTGTGGGGGATAGGATGGTGGCACGCGGCGAGTTTAATGTGGAGAGAGTATGATAGCGTGTGGGCGAGCTTGTATGAAGGTGCGTCTGGGTGCGGCGGTAGGTTTGTGTGGGAGAACGTATTCATGGTACAGGGAGTGCTTGGGAGCGCGAATATGGCGCGGTGACGTGCTTCTGTGGGGGCTAATATGGCGCGGTGACGTGCTTCTGTGGGGGCTAATATGACGCTGGGACGTGCTTGTGCTAGGGACTGGACTGACATGACTTTTGTTACGTACAGTTCTTCCCGGCCACCTCCTGGTTGCACACAACCTGCAAAAACTACAGCAAATTTACAGGAAATCGCCGAATAATCAAGATATCCTGCATTTCCTACAGCAAAATATCGGCAAATGACATATGTAGGCCCTTTCATAATGGGAAGAGCAGAATTTTGCTGTACATTTTACAGGAAATCACATAAATCCGGACCGGAAATGGGAATTTTACTGTATGTTTTGCAGGATTTCGATGTTCAGGCGTGTTCATGCACTGATCGCCGGCGCTCTACGCAAGCCGGGCGCTCTGCCAAGCCCACCGCGGCTCGCGGCTGGGCCGGTCCACCCCAGCCCGCCGCGCACAGCCGGCGGGCTAGACAAAACCGATGCTGCCCCTAGCGCAGCATCGTGCCCATACGCCGGGCGGCCTCCACGATGGCCGGCGCCTGCTTGAGCATTTCGTCCAGCGTCAGCCGGTTCGCTGGACCGGACACCGCAAGCGCGGCCACCAGCCGCCCGCCGCGGTCCAAAATCGGGGTGCTCACCGCGGCAGCGCCCGGTTCGCGCTCTTCGACGCTCGTGGCGTAGCCCGCGCGCCGGGTTTCATCCAGCTGCTGCAGGAACGCAGCTTTATCGAGCACGACCGGCCAGTCGGGCGAGGCGAGCAGCCGCTCCTGCAGCGCAGGCTCGGCAAAGGCGACGAGCACCTTGCTCGAGGCGCCGACATACAGTGGCATGCGCGCGCCTACCGGGGCAACCCGGCGAATGGCGTGGTTGCTCTGCACGGCTTGGATGCGCACGCGCGCCAGGCCGTCCTGCACGTAGAGCGAGATCGTCTCGCCGAGGTGATCGCGCAGCCGCTCCATCTCCGGCAGCAGGATGGTGCCGGGGTCGCCCTCTTTGGACAAATTCGCCGAAAGCTCCCAGAGCCGGTAGCCCAATCGGTATTTGTCCGTATTTTCCACACGCATGACGAAGCCTTTGCCTTCAAGCGAGGCCAGCAGCCGGTGCACCGTGCTTTTATGCAGACCCGCCCCCGCGGAAATCTCCGTCAGCGTCATCTCGGAAGCACTGGTAAAACACAGCAAAATATCTAAAGCGCGCTCAACGGCACGCACAGTCAGCTTGCCTTCTTCCATCGGTCAACACCACTTTCATCGAAATAAACAGCGTCGCGCTCCGAAGAAACGAAATCATTTATTTGCCATATAGCGAATTTTGAGGTGAAGCGAAGCCATTTCAGACTCTGGTTTGAAGTTTCATTCCATGAAACCCCTCCTACCTCCAGTATACCCAAAGTAACGCCTGGCGTAAAGGCAAATCCCCTGTTTCTACCATTATTACAGGACCGTTACAACTGCCTTACAAATCGCCCACTCACATTGACTTGTAAGCGCATTCAGACTACTATTAAAGTATCTCGAGCTACTTATCAGAATATTTTAACAATTTTATCTCTCTCCCGGATTCCCGTCGCATCTTACAGAAGCTATTACGCATACATTGATATGGAGGGAGGCACGAACCGATGTCAACTACAAGCTACACTCCCACTCCCGGGGCCGGCACCTTGCAGCCTACCTTACCGCAAGCCATTATACGCCCCTTGCTGCGCAGAAAAAAAATGATTCTCTCCGTGCTGCTGGCCTTGCTGCTCATCGTATCCAGCATAATTCTCAGCTTCTACGCCTACGTCGCCTGGACGCTCGCTCGGCCGCATATCGATCAATTGACGTCCAATCCGATGAAAGCCTCCAAACTGGCTTACACGAACGTGACGTTCCCCAGCCTGAACGGAAATTCCGAACTGGAAGGTTGGTTCATTCCTGCAGCGGACGCCACTAAAACCGTCATCTTCTCACACGGCTACGGCGGCAATCGCGAGGAGATCTGGGTTCCGCTTTATAAGCTGGCCAGCAAGCTGCATGAGCAGAAGTACAACGTTCTCATGTTCGATTACGGCTATGTGCAGCCTTACAATAACCGGCTCATGACCGGCGGCATTCAAGAGTCGCAAGAACTGCTGGGCGCTGTCGATTATGTCAAAAAGACAACCGGCGGAGCCATCTATATCTGGGGCTTCTCGATGGGCGCAGGTACGGCGCTGCAGTCGGCCCTCCAGAACAACACCGATATTGCCGGGATGATCCTGGACAGCACCTTTCTGCTGAACCCGGACACCCTCTACCATAACATTGTGCAAATCGCGCAAATTCCGAGATACCCTTCTCTGTCGCTGATCCGTTTCTTCTTTCCGATCCTGAACGGTGTCAGCTTGCACGAAGTGCCTTACCAGAAGGTCGCATCGACGTCCTACAATATGCCGATTTTCTTCATTCACGGCACAGCTGACAAGAAAGCGCCTTACGATCTGGTCGAGTCCCTTTACAAGCAGCAGCACAATGCGAGCTCTGAGATTTGGATTTTGCCTCAAGCCGAGCACGAACTCCTGTATCGCGCGGAACCCCGCACGTATGTGAACCGCACGTTGTCGTTCCTGAACAGCCTCGGCCATGCGCCGACCAACGTGCACACGGCTTCCGGTATTCCCTCCTCCCTATAAAATCGACCTCTCTGAGGTCGGTATTTTTTTGCTCTGGGAGCGAGGGGCGACTGCATCTTTCCATCGGGATGTACGAGCGTCAGAGCTTCGAGCGCATTGAGAATGGCGGATGAGGGTGCCTCAGCCATTCTAACGGTTGCACCAGCGCCTATTTGGCTCAAGATCCGCCATTTGAAACTCCAACGGTTGCCACAGCGCTTATCTCCCTAAAATCAAGGGAAATCCCGCCGATTTTGCTTAAATAAGCTCATCTGTAACCGTTACGCGCACGAATTCCGGCTTTTCAGCGAAATAGGCGCGCTGGCAACCGTTACGCAAATCGCACAACTCGTAGAGGAGCGCAGAAACGCAACTTCTCCAACCTTTCGAGGAAGGCAGCGTTTACTTCGGCGATCCAGTCGCAAGCACGCACGCAAAAAAACGCCGCACCTGCCACCCAACGGCAGCCCTGCGGCGTTCCCCTTAGGAGACTTTCCGAAATAAAGTACCGATTTCGGAAAGCTCCCTTAATCCATCTCGTAAATCGACCCCGATTTACTCGCGAACAGCTCGGCATACACCTTCTCCGCATACGCGTCGGTCATGCCGGAGATGTAGTCCGCGACGAACCGCGGCCAGCTCCAAGCCGTGCCCCGCCGCTCATAGCTGTCGATCCAGTCCGGCGGGATGATCCACTGCCCCTTCTCCTTGTCGATGAAGCTGTCCCACAGCCGCTCGACGATGATCTCACTCCGCTTCTGCAACCGCAGTACTCGGAAATCCTTGATCAGCGTCACCCACGCAAGCTTCTTCAAGATTTCCATCGTGCGCAGCAGATCCATGTCCTCCGCGCCGTCCCGGACGAGCGCGACCTTTTTCCAGCCTCGGTCTGCATCGTCCAGAATGTCCAGACGGCTGGCAAACGAGCTCACCCAGCGGGCTTTCATCTCACGTCGGGTGCGGGATTCCTCCCCTTTGCACTCGTTGTAAATCAGTTCCCACTGTTCCAGATAGTCAGTGAGAACTTTCATAACCATCTGCTCAATATCAACCTGCTCCCAGCCGAATTTGTGCTGATTCGGGTCGTTCAAAATCTCCATGACCACGTGGCGGATAAGCCGCTGATTTTCAAAAAACGACCGGTTCATCTGAATTTTCCCCGCGCGAATGCCGTCCTCAATATCATGCGTGGAGTAGGCAATGTCGTCGCACAAGTCCATGAGCTGAGCCTCCAGCGTGGAGCAGCCCGCCGGCATTTTCCAAATGTCGCGAAGCTCGCGGATCACTTCCCACTCCTGGCCGTAGACGCCCTTCAGCCGGCCTTCCTCCTCGATCAGGAACGGGTACTTGTTGATGCCGAGCAGCACCGCTGCCGTCAGATCCAGCCCGCTCTCGCTGCCTGCCCGCTTTTCGAGAAACATCAAAATCCGGAAATTCTGTGCATTGCCTTCATATTTGAGCCCATGATCCCGCATCAGGATGTGGTTCAGCACTTCTTCCCCTTTATGGCCAAAAGGCGGATGCCCGAAATCGTGCGCAATCGAAGCGCATTCCACCACCGTCGGGTCGATGATCAAGCCGGGGTGCTCCCTTTTTTGCAGAAAAGGATTCGTCCGCTCTAGCCGCTTCGCCACCTCCCGCGCAATTTGCGCAACTTCCAGCGAGTGCGTCAGCCGCGTCCGGTAATAGTCCCCTGAGCCCGCGCCGAACACCTGCGATTTCCCTTGCAGCCGCCGAAATGTCGGCGATTGAATCAACCTGGCGTAATCCCGCTCAAATTCGTCTCGTTCCTCGCTCCATTTAGAGGTAGCCGCTTCGCCGGGCCGAAATTTCCGAATGTTGTTCATAAGCTGGCCTCCTCTCGTGCTGTCTCTCCCGTAATCCCCATTTAACCTACTTCTGATTAAGTGTATGCGCCAGCTCGTACGAGCGCTACATCCCCCACCAGGCGATAACCTGAAAGCACGGTCAACACGTTCATTTGGGTAAAAGAATACTATATTCCGCCTTCGTCAACAAGTCATTCCGCCTAATCGGCATGAAAAAAGGGAACGCGGCACAAGACCATTGTCTTGATGCACACATTCCCTTGCGCTTATTATTGCTTAAGCAAAGACAGGAACTCCGAACGCAGCGACGCGTCGGTATGGAAAATGCCGCGTACCGCCGACGTCACCGTCTTGCTGCCGTACTTCTTCACGCCGCGCGAACACATGCACATATGCTCACCGTCGACCACGACCATCACGCCGTGCGGCTTCAGCACTTCCTCGAGAATGTCGGCGATCTGCGACGTAATGCGCTCCTGCACTTGCAGCTTGCGTGTTACGACGTCAACCAGACGGGCGAATTTGCTCAGCCCCGCCACTTTGCCGCTCGGGATGTAGCCCACATGTACTTTACCGAAGAACGGCGCCATGTGATGCTCGCATTGACTGAAGTAGACAATGTCTTTAATAATGACAAGCTCCTCATGCTGCTCATCAAACGTCACGCCCAGCACATCGCGGGGATCCGCTGCGTAGCCTGCGAAAATTTCCTCATACATCCGCGTCACGCGAGCCGGTGTATCCAGCAAGCCCTCGCGATCCGCATCCTCGCCGATGAGCCGCAGAATCGCTCTGACGTGCTCTTCGATCTGAGCGCGGTTCTCCGCGACCAGCGTGTTTTTATATTCAGTGGATGCCATCTTCTCTCACCGCCTAACCTCTTGCTTATCTTTTTTTGCCTAACTTTTGATTTTGCTGCTTCATCATTTGCTGTGCTTTACCCAGTTGCTGCTTATTCATGTTGTAACCCATTTGCTTCGCCATTTTGGCCAGCATGTCAGGGTTGCTCTGCATTTGCTCCAGCTGCTTCTTCAGATAGAATACCCCGATAAAAAATCCGCCAACCAATCCCGCGATCAACGTCACAATCGGAATCACATAGTTGTACCACATCACGAAAGCCCCCTGCTTGTATCAAGTAGAATAGATTGCAACCTTCATCATATCACTATTGCTTCCGCGTGTACAAATGATTGTTCAGCTCGAGCTCCAGCAGCTTGATTTTGGTCGGCAGCCCGCCGCCGTAGCCCACCAGTTCGCCGCTTGCGCCGATAATTCGATGACACGGGATGATGACCGGGATCGGGTTCTGATTGTTCGCACCGCCAACCGCACGCACCGCTTTCGGCGAGCCGATCGCTTCCGCAATGTGCTTGTAGGAAGCTGTTTCTCCGTAAGGAACGGTCAGCAGCGCCGTCCATACCTTCTTCTGAAACTCTGTGCCTTGGAGGTCCATCTCTTCCTCAAAGTGCTCGCGTTCCCCGTTAAAATACTGCGCTAACCGCGCTGCAACCTGCCCCAGTCGCTCGGGGTTCGGCGCCAGCTCATGCGCGCCGTAGTAACGTTCGGCCCACTTCGAGCGCGAAGCGTCATTCTCCGCTTTTGTACCGAATTCCATACGGCACAGCCCTTGCGGCGACGCGACCAGCGTCAATGGACCGATCGGTGAGGCGAGCTCCAGATAGTCGAGCATGACTGGCGTCTGCACAGCGCCGCCTGCCGCTTGTTTCTTCGTCATGCGCGTTCCTCCTTCTCTTGCGCCGCCTCAGCTTCGCCAGGCGCAGGCTGCTCCGGCGCAGCCCCGCCCGTCGCGGGCGCCCCCAGCGCATGCAGCGCCTTCGCGATGCCGTGCAGCACCTCGGGCACGGCCTCCGCCGCCTGCGCGCGCTCGAGCGCAGCGAGCGCGTCCGCGCCGCCGATGCGCCCGAGCGCCCAGGCGGCGGTCTCCCGCAGCTCAGGCCGCGGGTCGCTGCGCAGCACTTCGCTCAGCTCGGGCACCGCCGAGCTGTCCTTGAAGTTGCCCAGCGCGATGATCGCGTTGCGCTGGATCGGCTTTCGGCCCCGCCAGGAGGCGGAAATCATGCCGAACTGCGCTTTGAACTCCTTGTTCGTCATCAGGAGCAAGGGCTTCAGGAGCGGCTTGACCTTCTCTGGGTCAGGCTCGAATTCGGGATGCTGCGTCCAGTTCATCCCTTTGTTCTTCGGGCAGACGACCTGACACGTGTCGCAGCCATACAAGCGGTTGCCGATCTTCCGCTTGAATTCGTCGTCGACGTAGCCCTTCGTCTGCGTGATGAACGAGATGCAGCGCTGCGCATTAAGCTGCCCGGGCCCGACGAGTGCGCCCGTCGGGCAAGCGTCGATGCAGATCGTGCAGTCGCCGCACTGATCGAGCATAGGGGCATCCGGGGGAAATGGAAGGTTCGTGATCATTTCCCCCAGGAACACCCATGATCCCCGCTCCGGCGTGATCACGGCGCAGTTCTTCGCGCTCCAGCCGATGCCGGCGCGCTCGGCCACAGCCCGGTCGACCAGCACGCCGGTGTCGACCATGCTCATCAGCCGCGCGTCCGGCACGCGCGCGGCGATGAACGCCTCAAGCTTCGCGAGCCGGTCGCGAAGCACCTCATGATAATCCCGCCCCCACGAGGTGCGGGATATCATGCCCCTGTACGCCCCCGGCGCCGAGCGGGGCGGGTCTTGCAGCTTCGCCGGGTACGCCACGGCGATGGCAATGATGGACTGCGGCGCGTCGAACGTCAGCTCCGGCCGCACCCGCTTCTCGATGTCCGGCTCCTCGAAGCCGGACTCGTGCCCCTTCTCCCGGTGGCGGAGAAGGATGTCCCGCAGCTCCGTGAACGGCGCAGCGGAAGCGAAACCGATCTTGTCAATACCGAGGGCGGGCGCGGCATCCACGATCTCCTGCTGCAGCGCCACCCAGTCGGCCCTTGTTCGCTTAGCGATGGTGGATTCCGCCACCCGCTCCCCTCCTTACAGCCGCTGCGCTTCCCGCAGCGGCCACATAATATAATCCGCTCGCCCTTCGACGAGCGAAGTCGATACGACACCGAACGAGCGGCTGTCCGCGCTCGCCAGCGCGTGCCGGTTGTCGCCCATGACGAACACTTCGTCAGCGCCGACAACGGTCGGTCCGTAATCCCCGTCTTCAATCAGGGTATCCGAATATGGCTCGGCCAAACGTTCGCCATTCACATACAGGAAGCCTGTGCGCACCATGACTTCGTCACCGGCGACCGCGACGACGCGCTTCACCAGGAATGGCCGATTCTCCGCCTCCTCTGGCAGCGGCTCCTCTAAGATAATCACTTCCCCGCGCTTGGGCGCGCGTAGATGGGTAATGGCTTTGTTCACGAACAACCACTCTCCGTCCTGCAGGGTAGGCTGCATGGAATGTCCGCGAACTGCCGCGATATTGAAACCGTAGGCATGAAGCACGAAAACAACAAGAAGAGCTACAAGAATGGACTTCGTCCAATCCCACAGCTCATGCAGGTAGCCCTTCGCTTCTTGCGCCTGTCCGGGGGTAGACACCTGCCTGTTCATTCTTCATTCTCCCCGTTCTTATACGCTTCCCACTGCTCGAAGTAAGATACGACCGTCTCGTCGTGAAACGGCGGCTTGTCCGCGTTCACGAGCGCAAGAAGTGCAGCGAGCCCATCCCGCACTTTCGCTTCTACAATGGGCGAGTAATGATAAATTTGCTTGTGCCGCTCATACTCGTCCTGATCGACAATATGCACAGAACGATCCGGCAGACGAATGACATCCAAATCGTAATCAATGTAAGTCAGAACGTTCTGCGACAAATATAGCGGCGACGCCACATTGCAATAATAACGGACGCCGGATTCCTCCATCAGCGCGACGATGTTGAACCACATTTTCGGAATAAAAAAAGATACGCCCGGAATCCGGCTCACCCATTCCTTGCCGTCAGCCTCCTGAATTTTCGTCTGGCTGTTGATGAACACGATCATGCCCTGCCGCCGATGCTCTTCCGTGAGGATATGCTGCGGGACCCGCCAATTCGTCAGCCACATCCGGTGCAGATGCCCATCATGTTTGAAGCTTTTGATCACATAAGGCGTGAATTGTTCCATGTCCGAAGCTCCTCTGCCTGAATTGCTGCCGATACGTTACCTTATTATATAGAAAAGCATATCTGACCCCCAAATGCAATGGCGGTGCAGATATGCTTCTCGTCCGTAGGATAAGGATGGCGTGCAGGAGCATGTCCTTGGCTTACACACTCACCTTTTTCACAATGCTTAAACGGTGGGCGGCACGGGAAAAATCAGCGGCGCCGTAGCCAGCTGACTCGTAAACAGGCAGTACAATTTCATTATGGACGTCGACAGTCACCATGATCTTCTTCACATTGCGTTGAAGGAAACGCTGCTTCATCGCCTCGATTAAGGCTTTGCCAATTCCCTTGCGCTGGTAGTCCGGTGCGACGGCAATTCGGTAATAATAGCCGTTGTTGTTATCGATCGTCCCGATAATCAAGCCGACAACCTGATCATCTTCCTCCGCGATTAGGACCAGTTCCGTATCCCAAGATAGCTGACGTGCAAAAGCTTCCATTGTTTCTTCGTAGCAAGTTTCCGACAGAACATCTTCCAGAAGTTCTTTGACTGAAGAGATATCTCCAAGCTGAAATGAACGAACATGCATACGGTTTCTCTCCCAATTCCTTATATATTTAGTGTCCGGGTAGGACCTTAAAGCCGCCATCACTTTATCTAAATTTAATCGTAAATTAATAATTACGACAAAAAATTACGAATTCCTGCTGAAATTGTGTTAAATTTCACAAAAATCTACGTTTTTTTTGTAATATCTCCTGAAAACGCTTTATTGCAAGCGTTTTCATCGTTTTTCTGTTTTCTAACCTTAGTCCTAGTTCCAAATTCCTCCTCTCCGACGTATAAAATGGCAAATCCCATGGGAAAGTAAGGAAAGATTAGCCTAGTATGCAGGTTAGGAGAGAAACTGAAATGGAATTCCTCCGCCGTATGTTTCGAACCGCTTCTCTCAAAAAGAAAATTCATATGCGTTCTGAGTCTGCATCCTCGCTTCCATCCGACCGCGGCACGCTGGCTTCAGAACTTTCGGACAATTTGGCGAGGCTGTCTGCCGAATTCAGCCATACGCCCGATTTGATCGTGCGCACCTTCACTTATAAGCAAACTGGCGCCAAGGCAGCGTTGGTCTATTTGGAAGGGCTCGTCGACAAAAACGCCATCAATAACCATGTGCTTCGCCAATTGATGTTTCAGACGATAGACAACTCTCCTGGAGAGGCTGCCGAGCTTCCGGTCGCCGTCGGTGAAATGCACAGCCTTGCCGACTGGGGCGATGTGGAGCATACGCTGCTGCATGGGTATAGCATTTTATTCATTGACGGCCAGTTCCCGTCCTACGCCTTGGAGACACAGGGCTGGCCGCAGCGCGCCATCTCGGATTCCCAGATCGAGGCTTCTTTAAAAGGAGCCCATCAAGGCTTCATTGAAACCGGCAGCCACAATATTGCGCTAATCCGGCGTTATATCTCCACACGCGAGCTGAAAATCAAAGAACTTCTGGTCGGCGAGAGGACCAAAAACCAGATTTCCATTCTCTATCTGGAGGATGTCGCCCTGCCTGAGCTGGTGGAAGAGCTTGAACAACGTATCCGCAGTCTGCAGGTGGATTGCATTCTGAACACGGGCGAGCTGGCGGAACTCATCGAGGACAACCCGTTTACCTTCTTTCCGCAAATGATTACCACGGAGCGTCCGGATTCCGCCGCATCGCAGCTGCTGCAGGGGCGGCTCTGCGTCGTCGTCGACCGCTCCTCCAGCGTGCTGATCACGCCTGTCAATCTGGCGGCTTTTTTTCAAGGCATCGACGATTACAGCACCCGCTGGCCCATCGCCACGTTCTTTCGGCTGCTGCGCTTTTTTGCTTGCCTGATCGCTGCTTTTCTGCCGGCTTTCTATATTGCCTGTATTTCTTTCAACCATGAGCTGATCCCGCTGGATCTCATTTTGTCGATCGGCGAATTCCGCTCCGCCGTGCCGTTCCCCCCCTTCATTGAAGCGCTGATTATGGAGATCATGCTGGAAATGCTGCGGGAGGCTGGCGTTCGGCTCCCCGCTCCGATCGGCCAAACCGTCGGGATCGTCGGCGGGATCGTCATCGGACAGGCGGCCGTTCAAGCGGGTATCGTCAGCAACCTCATGGTTGTCGTCGTCGCGTCCACTGCCGTTGCCTCCTTCATCCTGCCGAACTATGACATGGCGGCGGCTGTCCGGCTCATCCGCTTTCCGATGATGACACTTGCCTCTCTGTTCGGCATTATCGGGATCGTGTCAGGGATGATGTTCATCATCGGCCGATTGATTTCGCTGCAATCGCTTGGCGAAGCATACACCTCCCCTTTTGCCCCGATGCGAGTTAAGGACTGGAAAGACGTCTTTGTTCGGCTTCCGATCAAGCGAATGGGCGCACGCCCCATAAGTATCCGGTCGCTGCAAAAGAAGCGTTACGGCACACCGCCTGTGAAGAAAGGAGACGATTCCGCATGATGCCAGGGAAAGGCGCCCAAATTACCTTGCTGCAATACGTACTGACCATCCACAGCGTGCAGGTCGGCGCAGGGCTGATCCCGCTGCCCGGCGAACTGGCCAAAGGCTGCGGCACCGACGGCTGGATTGCCTTGATCCTGGGCTATATCGTCTCCACAGCGGCCAGCCTGATCATCGTTCAGGTCATGAAACATCATCCGCAAGGCACGATTACGGATCTGGTTGCCCATTATTTCGGTCGATGGGCCGCGAAAGGCTTAATGATCGTTTTTATCTGCTACTTGATTCCGTTTATGTACTTTATTTATCATCGGATGGCCCTGCTCGTTCAAAACTGGATTATGCAGCAAACCAGCCTCTACCTGCTCATGCTGCTTTTTCTGCCGCCCGCTTATGTCATCACGAAAGGCGGTTTCCGCATTTTCAGCCGGTATGCCGAAATCACGTTCATCCTCAGCCTGTTCATCCCGTTAGCACTGCTTTTTCTGCTTAAGCATGCGCATTGGATTCATTTGCTGCCTATTGTGCAGAATGGCTGGATGCCGATTTTTCGAACGCTTCGCTCTACGCTCGTTACGTTTTTCGGCTTTGAAATGGCCTTTTTCCTCTATCCTTACTTGGAAAAGCAAAAAGCGGCTTCCCTCGGCATCGTGCTAGCCAATACGATTACGCTTTGCGTCTATCTCTTTTTCACGCTGCTGAGCTACGTGATTTTCAGCCCCGACGAGCTCACGATTTATCACAATACGCTCATTTCCCTGTTTAAAATGGTGGAATTCCGCTTCGTCGAACGCTACGACATTCTGATTCTGTCCGTCTATCTGCTGCTCATTATGCGTACTTGGCTGCCCATGATGATCGCTGTTGCCATCTGTACGAAACAGCTTGGGATTAAAGGCTCCTCCGGGCTGCATATCGGCATCTTGCTTGCCGGCATGGTAATGGCAACGTGGCTGTACAATCCCAGCTGGAATTTCAGCACGCGCCTGGACAACTGGCTGCTCTATGCCGGCTCAGCGGTCGCCTTGGGGCTGCCGCTCCTCCTATGGGCGCTGCTGTCCGGTCGCCGGCTGTTCGTGAGGAGGCTGACGTGATGCTGCCCCGCCTGTGCCACCTGTGCCGACGCACGCCGGGACTCTTGCTGCTGTGCGCCCTGCTTGCGCTCCTCCCAGGCTGCCAAGACCGCCTGGCTTTGGAAAATATTACGCTCGTGCTCACGCTCGGCATCGATCTGGACAGCAACAATGATCTCGTCTTTTACGCCTCCAGCCCTGTCTTTAACAAGGAAGCGAAGGAGAAGAACGAGGTCTCTACCGTGAGCGCCCTGACACTGAAGGATGCGCGGAATGAACTGGAAGGGCGAGTGTCAGCACTCATCAGCTCAGGGAAAATCCAGAATATTGTCGTGGGCAAGCGCGTGCTCTCCCATCCCGGTTGGTTCCGCCTCCTGGATATGGTCTACCGCGATCCGAAAACGACCGTGACGGCCAGAGTCATCGCCTTTGACGGCGCTGTCAAGGATATGATCTACTTCGCGCCGCGCGATAAGCGCAGGATGCCCCTCCATCTCGCCAAGCTGGTCGACACCGCGCATGACCGCAACCTGGTGCAGCTGACAACCCTTTTTGAGCTTCATCGCCAAATGTATGAAAAAGGGATGACGCCCTACCTCAGCTTTATCACCAAGAAAGACGAGCTGGTGGCTGCAGGAACAGCGCTGCTGACGAAGAAAGGCACGTTCGCTTATACGTTAAGCCATAAGGAAAACCAATACTTGCAAATGCTTCAGGATGAAAAGGAAGGCCCGCTGAGTCTCACCCTTCCTCTGCCGGAGCAAGACGGCGAGTCCTTGTTTAACACGGGCGCCGTCAGCTTCTACGTGCTGGAATTGAAACGCAGCCTCCACACGCGCTATGCGGACGGCCGGTTTCATTTTGACATCACGCTTGCCATGCCGATTCAACTGACGGAGAAGTTATTTGAATTTGATGTGTTCCAGCATGCGCCTAAGCTGGAGGCTCAGATTAACGCCGAGATGACCAAAGACATCAGTGCGCTGATCGCGAACCTGCAGAAGCACGAACTCGATCCGATCGGGTTGGGCCTTTATGCGCGCGGCCATGCCTTCCATGAATGGGAGAAGGTAAAGGACGATTGGGGACACGCCTTCGCGCAGGCGGAAATCACGGTGCATGTGCAAGCTAGCATTAAAAATATGGGAGAGACGATCTAACGATGAATAAAATCCGGGAAAATTTCGGAGTTTATAGGAGGATATGCTTGTTGACGGGAAAGCGAGGTGACCCCTATGACGGACGAGAAACTGGATGGCAAGTTGGACGCACACGAATATCCCCGAAAAATTCCGGATTTTCAGTTTCTGAGCACAAAAAAACCGGAGGAATGGACCGAAATCGAGCTGCTCCAGCTGCATCGCACGATGAGCGATTTGTCCCCCTACTTGCATGAGCAGGACACGGCGATGCACAATCAGATCACCCGGGAGATGGAACGACGCGGTATCTGACAAGGATAGCCCGGAGGACGGCCGACTTAGTAAACACAGATGTTGCTTTATTAGCTGAATTCCTTCATAATGAGGAGGAACATACATACTATTTAGGAGGTTTTATTCGAATGGCACACCAATTACCAGCTCTTCCTTATGCAAACGACGCGCTTGAGCCGCACATCGACGCAAAAACGATGGAAATCCATCACGACCGTCACCATAACGCTTACGTAACAAACCTCAACGCAGCTTTGGACAAACATCCAGCTCTGCACGAAAAATCCTTGAACGACCTGATCGCTGACCTGAACAGCGTTCCTGAAGATATCCGCACAGCGGTTCGCAACAACGGCGGCGGCCACGCTAACCACTCCCTGTTCTGGGAAGTTATCGGCCCTAACGGCGGCGGCGCACCAACTGGCGCACTGGCAGCAGCGATCGAAAGCGAGCTTGGCGGCTTCGAGAAATTCAAAGCTGACTTCTCCGCAGCAGCTACAACACGCTTTGGTTCCGGCTGGGCGTTCCTGGCTGTTGACAAAGCAGGCAAACTGAAAGTGTACAGCTTGCCGAACCAAGACAGCCCAATCATGGAAGGCGAAACGCCAATCCTTGGTCTGGACGTTTGGGAGCACGCTTACTACCTGAACTACCAAAACAAACGCCCTGACTACATCGCAGCGTTCTGGAACGTTGTGAACTGGGCGGAAGTTGGCAAACGTTACGACGCAGCGAAGTAATTCGCTTGAAGAGGCTCTGATCCTGCGGGATCGGGGCCTTTTTTTGCGTTGCGGGAGGCATTCGCTCGAAGGTCCGCCAGCCACTCCCAGCCGCACTCCAGCCCCCGGACACGCGGTCATTTCTTGCAGCACGCACGTCAGACTGCTCCCACATTTCTCCTTTACGCCGTTTCTGTAAACATGTACCATAAAGCTGAATGATCTTCCAAATCGAGGAGCTGAACCGCTTGAGAACCATCGTTTCGTTATTGCAGCACGTTCCCCTCTTCCAAGAGTTGGCTCAAGACGACTTATTCGGGATCGCCCCGTTATTTACAGAGAAGCATGTGAAGAAAGGCAAGATTTTGTTCGTGGAAGGCGACGTCGGCGAGGAATTGTTCCTCATGGCATCCGGCGTGGCCAAAATCTACCGCGTCGACAACGACAAGGAAGTGACCTTGGCGTTGTTCCGCGAGGGCGACTTTTTCGGCGAAATGTCGCTGATCAGCACAGGCCAGACCCGCTCCGCGACGGCGGAGACGATGGAGGCCAGCACGCTGTACGTGCTGAACCGCATGGCGTTCACCGGCTTCATGGAAAAGAGCCCCAGGCTGTGCCTGAAGCTCTTGGAAACGACGATGCAGCGGCTGCGTCATGCCAACGATCAAATCTACGATTTGACGTTCCTTGGCGTACGCTCGCGCATCCTGAAAATGATGCTGCGGCTCTCCGAGCAGCACGGCACCCGCACGCCCGAAGGGCTGCTGATCAACGTGAAGCTCACGCACCAAGAGCTCGCCAATATGGTCGGCACCGTGCGCGAGTCCGTCACGAAAGTGCTGCAGGAGCTGCTCGACGATGGCCTGATCCACATTGATAAAAAGTTAATCACGTTAAAAGATCCGGAGGCTTTGCGGGCAGAATTGCGGTAGGAAAGTTGCCAAGACGTTGGGCAGGATGCTCCGGGCAACACTGCTCTTGACCTTGGGCATGGGCGCTCCGAGCGGCACAGCTCCGAACCTCGGGATGAGGCTTTCCGAACGGCACAGCTCCTGAACCTTGGGCGGGGCCGCTCCGAACGGCACAGCTCCTGAACCTTGGCCGGGGGCTCTCCGAACGGCACAGCTCCTGAACCTTGGGCAGGGGCTCTCCGAACACCCAAACCTGCAAAAGTGCAGGAATTCCCCTCTGTTCCCTTCCTGATTCGATGAATGCCTGCAAAAAGGCAGGAATCTGGGGCGAGGCCTCTATTTTCGGGCGAGTTTGGCTTGAAAAACTGCTTTATCGCAGGCATTTGGCTGAAAGCGGCATTTTTTGAGATAAATTCCTGCCTTTTTGCAGGAATCAGCCCCTTCGCCTCGGCAAACAGGGCGGTACATAAGTTTTTCCGGCAGCTCGCCTACTCCCCCTGCTCCTGCCATTCCCGCATAATGCGGACGAACACGTTCGGGAAGGCATAGTCGCCTAGATCTTCCGGTCCGACCCAGCGGTAGTGAAACGGCACCCAGCCGTCGCCGGCGGATTGGCTCGCGCTAGTCCCAGCCCGTGGTCCTTGTCCACTAGCGGGGAGCAGCTTGGCCCGGTACACTTTCATTTTCCAGACGATATGGCTGAAAATATGCTCTGTGTCCATGAACCAGCCCTCCGGCTGGATGACGATCTGCTCTTGCTCGGCGAGCAGGCTGCGCAGCTCGGTCTGATTCTCCTCGTCGGACTGCCAAGCGTCCGAATTCCAGGCGACGTGCGGCAGCTCCCACATTTTGGCGAGGAGCCCCTCCTGCGGGCGCTGGCGGATGAGCCACTTGCCCGCGTTCTCCCCCGTGCCCTCAATCAAAGCGACGGCGCGCAGTTCCGGGCGGGGCGGCTTGGCTTTCTTTTTGATGGGCAGCGCTTCTTCCATCCCGGCTTCCCGGCCTGAGCAGTGCGCCATGACCGGGCATGTGAGGCAGTGCGGCGAACGCGGCGTGCACACCATCGCGCCCAGCTCCATGAGCGCCTGATTGAAGTCGCTGGCCGTGCCTTCGAGAATCAGTTCGCGCGCCAGCTTTTCCATGACCGTCCGGGTCGATGGCTTCATGATGTCTTCTTCAATGAGAAAATAGCGCGACAACACGCGCATGACATTCCCGTCAACTGCCGGCTCCGGCTTGTTGTACGCAATGCTGAGAATCGCGCCCGACGTGTAAGGGCCGACACCCTTGAGCGAGGAGACCTCCTCCTTCGTCTGCGGCACGATGCCGTCATAGCGCTCGTGCACTTCGCGTACGGCGCTTTGCAGATTGCGGACGCGGGAGTAGTAGCCGAGGCCTTCCCAAGCTTTCAGCACCTGCTCTTCCGGCGCGGTTGCGAGCGCCTCCACTGTCGGGAACTGATCGACAAACCGGTGAAAATACGGAATCACCGTATCGACCCGGGTTTGTTGGAGCATCACTTCGGAAATCCATATATAGTAAGGGTTTTTGCTTCGGCGCCAAGGCAAATCGCGTTTATGTCTGCCATACCACTCCAGCAGGTTCGTGGAAAAATACAATTTTTGTTCAGTGCTGTACATGCGCTCTCCTTCTCTATCGGGCCTGTTCACGTTATAATGGATGGATGAATCCATGAACATGGTATCATTATACGAGAAGAATGGAACAGAAAACTAGAGGTGAAAGTATGCAATCGTCCAATCGGGATAGCCGGAAGGCATCGCTGCTCGATAAAAAACAAGCCGCTTTGCAGGGCGCGCAGCGTTTTCTGCCCCTGCTGTTTATTTGGGGAGCGGAGTGGATATTTAACGCCGTTATAGATTTTGCCATCTATTGGCGCGATCTGGACTGGCTGAAAACGGCCGCGTTCATCACGGCGCTAATCGCCAGCTTCGTGCAGGTCTGGTCGCTGCGCAAGTCGGCTGGCGCAGCGGAGATTGGTGATGAGACTGCGCATCCGCTGCTGCTCATCGTGCCGGGACTGCTGCTGATCGCAGCCGTCGTCTTTCTCGAGGCCATCGAGGCGGTCAGCCCCTTGTTCGCGCCGCTCCTGCGCGCGTTCCTGCTCGCCGTCGGCTTCGTCCAGGCCGGCCTTATGCTCGGCCGAGGCCTGATCTACGTCGGCCTTTGGCTTTTCGCGCTGACGGTCGTGATGGGGCTGTGGTACTTAGGCTACTCCGCCGTCATCCTGGAAGGGATGGGCGGGATCGCGTTGGTCGTGAGCGGGTTGATGCTGCGAAGCGGCAAGGCTTGACGGCCTGGCACGTGGCTCGACAAGCAGGCCGAAAGTGGAAAATAGCCAATGCATGGGATATGTGATCCCGTGCATTGGCTATTTGGTTTGATACCCTCTCGGGAGCCCCCTTCGAACCTGCAAAAACTACAGATAAATGCGTCCGAACCAGGCAATTTGGAACATTTACCTGCAAAACTGCAGCTAATTCTTGCGGATTCCCCGGTTTCAGGGCATTCTGGGGGGCGAGGGCGTATTTTAGATGTACAAAATACAGGTGAACCCAACAAATCGCTCGTAGATCCCGAATATAGATGTACTAAATGCAGGTAGTAGGCTGTGTATGCGTGTGTCTTGTGCATGTCTTGGAAACACGTTATCAGCGCAAGGTTACTCCTACGCCTCCTGTAGTCGATTGATGTTGCCTCTCCGCTCAGACCTGCTTCATCCCGGTCTCATCCCTTATTGCGCCCTATATATACGAACGAAAGAATGCTGCCGCCCAGCAAAATAACTGCTGTCACAACGAACGACACCTGCATGCCAGCCATAAACGATTCACTGCCACTCAGCATCGCGCCGAGAATGGCAACGCCCAGTGTCGCGCCAAGCTGTCGGCTTGAATTCAGTGCGCCTGAAGCAGCGCCGGTCTGTTCCTTCGGGACAGCGGAGATCACGGCTGCCATTAACGCCGGAACCGTCAAAGACACGCCGAAGCCGATCAGCAGCAAACCCACCAGAGTAAGCGTATAACCCCCGACCCTCTCCACGCCGACTTGCAAAATCGTCCCCACAGCTCCCAGGCCAAATCCAATTGTCATGGGTATCCTTGCTCCGATACGAGCCACGATTCGACCGGTGAAAATTGGATTGAATGCCATGGGAACCATCATCGGCAGGAGCGCGAGTCCCGCCATATGGGCAGATAATCCGCGAACCTGCCCCCAGTACAAGGGCAGGATGAACAAAATCCCCGAGATGCCGATGTTAATCGCCAGTCCGGCCATCATTCCCGCCGATACCGTGGAATTTCGGAATAGCTGCAGCGGAAGCAGCGGTGTCTTGCCTCTGGCTTCCACTCTTAAGAAGGCGATGGCACATAGCAGGGCCAGCGCGAATGCTCCCATAATAACCGGAGAGCGCCATCCCCATGATTCTCCTTCCATGAGCGCGAAGGACAAAGCAACGATAGCGGCAATCGCCGAGATTTGGCCCGCCAGGTCAAAGCTGCGCTGCGGATGACGGTCGGTTTCGCCTACAAACTGCACCGTCATGATCAGACTGATGACAGCGAGCGGTACATTGAGAAGAAAAATACTCCGCCAACCGAGCGTGTCGACCAACAGTCCGCCGATGACAGGTCCTGAGGCCATCGCGATGCCCGTAACCGCTGCCCATATGCCGAGAGCCCGAGCACGCTGGGCCGGGTCAGGAAACGTATGGGCAAAGAGTGAGAGCGAGGCCGGCAGCAGGGCAGCACCTCCCACACCGAGTATGGCCCGCAAGCCGATAAGTAAACCAAGCGACGGAGCAGCGGCTGACACGGCGGATGCGGCGAGAAATAGTATCAAGCCGCCGATATAGACGCGTTTGGCCCCCAACTTGTCGGCAATCGCCCCCATCGATAGCAGCAAACCCGCGAAAACTATTGTGTAGGCGTTAACCACCCATTGCAGGCCTGTTATCCCTCCGCCCAAATCGACGCGAATAGCCGGCAATGCGACACTGACCACTGTCATATCCAGCAGCACCATAAAGTAACCTAGAGAAAGTCCCAGAAGCAGCAGCGCTTGGGCCATTTTACGGGTACGACCCGCTTGTATTTGCATCATTTGTTCCAAATTGCATTTCTCCTTCCATGCCAAGAATCATTTATCCACCAATTCCTTTCTTAGTGTAAAATAGATCCTATACTAGAACGAGATGATCGTTTATCCTAGGAGTTTTTCTCCTATCTTAAGAATTGGAAGGAGGGCGGGTGGCAACCCATGGAACAATCATCCAATGAACGACTGTATGAGTTGGCTCAGTTTTTGCAGACGCGGCGTGCCCGGATTTCACCCGAACAGGCGGGCTTGCCTAATCGGGGCCGGCGGCGGACGCCAGGACTTCGGCGCGGGGAAGTCGCGCTGCTCTCGGGCATCAGTGTGGACTGGTATACGTGGCTGGAGCAAGCGCGAAACATACAGGTGTCCGCACAAGTGCTGGAGAGTATTGCGCGGGCGCTCCAACTGGATTCGAATGAGCGCAAGCATCTATTTTTGCTGGCGCTCCAGCAGCTGCCTGCCGATCTGGCACCGGCCGAAAGCGCGATCAGCCCGGACTTGCAGCGCTTCCTTGATCTGCAAGGCACGAGTCCGGCCATGGTGATGGATCAGCGGCTGAATGTCGTGGCGTGGAACCGGGTCGCAAGCCTGATTTACGGAGATTATGAGGAGATGCCGGCGCGTGAGCGCAACTCCGTCTGGCGGACATTCACTTCCCCGTATATTCGGCAGTTGCTCCAGGAAACATGGGAAACGCATGCGCGGCACAGACTAGCTCAATTTCGCGCGAACTACGGGAAATTTGCGGGCGATCCATGGTGGATGGCGTTTATTGAGGAATTGAATCAAGTAAGCGAGGAATTCAGGGCATGGTGGCCGGAGCACGATGTGCTCAACGGGCCTGAAGGAGTAAAAATCAACTATCACCCGACGGTTGGATTGCTCACCTTTCATCAAATTTCATTTCTAGTAGCTGACGCGCCCCACCTGACCGTCACGATTAATATCCCATCAAGTGATGACGATACGATCTCCAAATTAAATGCGCTTCTACTGCGTAATTGTAAAAAGAACCAGCCCGATCAAAAGATCGGGCTGGTTCTCTCAAAGGATTGACCATCAAGTTAACGTTGATTCTCTCTCCTCCACAATCGCATACGCCGCCGCCATCGCGCCCGTATGCGTAATGCTCAAATGCAGGCGGTATCCCCCGCCTGCCGCCAGCCCCGCCCGCTGCATCGCCGCGGGCGTCACGGTAACAACCGGCTTGCCGAGCTCATCCGGCAGCACCTCAATATCCTGAAAGCCGATCTGCTTGCCGATGCCGCAGCCGATCGCTTTCACGACCGCTTCCTTCGCAGCGAAGCGGCCCGCCGCAAACTCCGCGAGCCGGCCGCGCCGCTGCGCCGCCAGCTCCCGCTCCGCGGGCGTCAGGATGCGCTCCAGGAACCGCTCCCCTGACGTTCCCTCAAGCATGCGCGCCAGCCGCGCAATTTCGACCAAATCCATGCCGACGCCGATAATCATCGTTTGCTTGCTCCTTTTCGTATCCGTTGTGGTAATGGTGCGTCCACTGTACCCGATTTCGCGCATAAGGTCAAGCCATCGCTTACGTCGAGGTAAGTAAGTAACAGGAATTTCAGCTCTTACCTCTCCGCGCGACTGGGTTTATACTAGGGGAGACTATGAAGCTGGGAGGACGTTAACGTGAAAAGCATGCCCCTAGAACGACGAGGAATATCGAACAGCCGGCTAGTCTATGGCTGCATGGGTTTAGGTGGAGATTGGGCGGGCAGCCCGCTCACCAAGGAAGACTACATCACGGCGGAAAAAGCCATCGAAGCCGCCAATGAAATTGGCATTACCATGTTCGATCATGCGGACATTTATAAAAAAGGCAAAGCCGAAACCGTCTTCGGCGAAGTGCTGAAAAACCGCCCGGACCTGCGCGATCAAATCATCCTGCAGTCCAAATGCGGCATCCGGTTCCCTGATGAGTCCGGCGTACACCGGTTTGATTTTAGCAAAGACCATATCCTTGCATCGGTCGACGGCATTCTGTCGCGCCTTGGCATCGAGCACCTCGACGTGCTGCTCTTGCATCGTCCCGATGCGCTCATGGAGCCGGAAGACATCGCCGCCGCGTTCAATACGCTGCGCTCGGCCGGCAAGGTGCGCCACTTCGGTGTGTCGAACATGACGTCGGCGCAAATGCGCTTCATCCAGAACTCGCTGCCGGAGCCGCTGGTCGTGAATCAGCTTGAGCTTAGCCTCGCGCGGCTCGACTGGATCGAGCAAGGCATTCTGGTGAACCAGAAAGCCGGGCTGAACACGAACTTCGCCGATGGCATCCTCGAGTACTGCCAGATGTCGGACGTGCAGATCCAAGCGTGGGGCCCGCTTGCGAAGGGGCTTTTCTCCGGCGCGGCGAAAGCCGACAGCCCGGAGACGGTGAAGAACACCGCCGCGCTCGTCGCCCAGCTCGCGGCGCAGTACGAAGCCGAGCCGGAAGCCGTCGTGCTCGGCTGGCTCATGAAGCACCCGGCGCGCATCCAGCCGGTGATCGGCACCACCTCCGACAAGCGCGTGCTCGCTTGCCGGGACGCCGTGCGGGTCGCGGACGCGATGACCCGCGAGACGTGGTACGCGCTGCTCGAGAGCTCTCGCGGCGTGCGCGTTCCTTAGGCGGCTGCTTCGCGCAGCCGCACAACAAGGTTACGGCTCCCATCGGTGAAATCCACCCATATGCTATGGCTGAGGCAATGGAAGGCTCAGCTTACCTCGCATCGCGATAGCTAAGAGGGCCTAGCCCCTTCTAATTCGGCGAAATAGCCTAATTTCGCGGAGTTAGCAAGGTCTGGACCCTCTTAAGGCTCGTCGTCTTGCGGATTTCGCCTCGAATCGCGATAGCTAAGGGGGCCTGGACCCTTCTAATTCGGCGAAATCGCCTAATTTCGCGGTGTTAGAAGGGTCTGTCCCCTCTTAAGGCTCGTCGTCTTGCGGATTTCGCCTCGAATCGCGATAGCTAAGGGGGCCTGGACCCTTCTAATTCGGCGAAATCGCCTAATTTCGCGGTGTTAGAAGGGTCTGTCCCCTCTTAGCAGTCGTCGCGAAGCCGATTTCGCCGAGACGAATCATAATAGGTGTGGCAAACCACCCTTATTTGGCAAGAATAGCATGCAACGAGAGAACTAGAAGCGGTCCACCGCTTCTAGTTCTTTGCTATCCGCGATTTTCGCCACATTTCAGGCAAATAGAAGTGGTTTACCTATTCTATTTTTGCCCAATCACGGGTAAATCCAGAAATAAACGTGGTTTACCACCTCTATTTGAGTAAGCCATCAGTCATCATAGCCTGTGACTCCGAGGGTCATGCATGTTTTTTATTTGCCGCCTGCTATGCCTCGCAATCCCCCACCCGCTCACACCATACAAAAGCGCACTCAAGTAGAAAAGGGCATTCATCGTCAGCCAATCGATCACATACCCGCCCAGAATGACGGCGAATCCGGACGCGACCGATGTCCAAAAATGGTACGAACCGATAACCGGCCCCCGCGCCCCCTGTTCCGTGTAATCCGCCAGCACGACGCGTTCGCTCATTTTTTGCATCGCATTGCAGACCCCCATCAAGAGCTGAAGGATCAGCACCCACGTGTAGGACAACACCCAAGGGAATAGCAGCATGGCCGCCATCATCCCAAATGAGCTCGCAACGAGCATGTGCACACTGTACCGATCGACCTTCGGGGCGAGCCACCCAGAGACAGCGGCAGAGCTCACGGTGAACACGGCAAACGCCAGTCCATATTTGGAGTAGCTGTTGCCGAGGTTTTTCAGGAAAAGCAAGTAGTACGGGTAGATCATCCCTGCCGCCAGCGTGACGATGCTTTGGGAGCGAATCAGCCATTTCATATCCATGCGGGGGCTACTCTCCTTTATAATCTTCATAAAAATAGTTCATGAACACATGACCCGGATCATAGCGGTCCTTCATCTGGAAAAATGCCGCCTGCCCCGGATACGCCGCTTGAAACTGCTCCAGCGTCGGATAAGGCGCATAGGGCAAATAATAGGTTCCGTCCTGCTTGAGAACGGCATCCAGAATGCGCTGCATCGCCGCCTTAATCCGGGTTTGATCCCCTGCGGCAAGCGGCACGTGATACAAACACACGAGCGCGAACATGTCCGCTTGCGCATACGAGAGCGCCGCTTCCTCATCCCGATTGACATACCGCACGGTAATGTTTAGCAAATTCAAATCCTCTTCGCGCAGGACACTCCTAAACGCCTCGACAAATGCAGCAAACTTCCCAACCGGAATAAAATACTCCTGCAGCACATCATTTTCCCCGGCCTGCCGATCTTCCATGAACTCGGATTCCGAACGCATCGCATTATTCCGAGAGATCGAGCGGCCTTGCTGCCCGGCAAAATACCGCTTCTGCCACGACCAGAAAGCGTCTCTCCCCCACGTGAAGGAACGGTTGAGATTGAACAGCAGCTTGCTGGGGATGACCCAACTTTCCCTCTTCTTCAATCGGTCGTTGCCCTGCAGCGGGACGGTCGGGTCGGCCTGATAATTAATGCTGTACATCTCCGATAAGAACGTATCCGGCGCAACCGAAAGCCGTGCGATATGCAGCCGAATAGCGGGGTTGGCTAGAACATGATTGTTAAAATAAGTGCTGTACTCCTCCACGCTCATCGCATCGCTCGTTATCGTGTACATCTCATTGTCCGTCAAGTTCAGCGTAACATCTAAAATAATCCCGAATAACCCATACCCGCCAAGCACAAGAGGAAACAGCTCCGCGTGTTCGCTTCGGCTCACTTCGATCATTTCCCCGTCCGCGTTCAGCAATCGGAAAGACTGCACACTTTGGATGAGCGAGCCATTTCGGATGTCACGGCCATGCGCATTAATGCTGATCGAGCCGCCAACGGTAAAAATATTTTGGGATTGCATCGTGCGCACCGACAACCCGTAGGGATTTACCGCGTTCTGGATATCCTCCCACGTTGCTCCCGCCTGAACGCGAATCGTCTTAGCCACCGGATCCAACGATAAAATACGATTGAAGCTCGTCATATCGACCACGATGCCGTCTTTGTAGTAAGTATGGCCGCCCTGGCTGTGCCGTTTGCCGGCGATGGAGACGGTCAGATGCTTCTGCTTTGCCTCTTGAATTAGCGCAACCAGTTGGCGCTCCTCTTGCCCCTGCACCACACGTTCCACCTTCACGGGGTGTAGACGGCTGTAGTCCGCGAAAGCAAACGGGTCTTGATCGGGGACATCATTTTGAACATAGTTCAATAAACACACCGCTAAAAGCAACAGCAAAGCGATGCCCTTCTTCATCGGCACCTTTCCCTTCTTGAACACAAAGATAAACGGCTTCGTCGTCCTTTCGAGGACGGCAGCGTTTACTGATGGCATAGAGCCACTTCGAGGAAATACTTACTGATATGCGCAAAAAGGGCCGCCTCCTAAGAGACAGCCCCTTCCACCTGCACAAACCCTAAATCCCCGGGATCGGGCTGCGCTTGTGCTCCGTTTTCACATATTGCGACTCCAGCTTCGCCTGCGCTTCTGGCGAAATTTGCTTGCCTTCCAAATAGTCGCTGTTGTCGCCGTATGTAATGCCCAGCTCGCCTTCGTCCGTCTGGCCATCCCAGAGGCCGGCTGTCGGCGCTTTATCCAGTACGCTTTGCGGCACGCCCAGCGTTGCCGCGAGCGAGCGCACTTGGCGCTTGTTCAGCGAGCTCAGCGGCGTAATATCGACTGCGCCGTCGCCGTACTTCGTGTAGAAGCCGGTGATCGCTTCGGACGCATGGTCTGTGCCCACAACAAGGAGGCCCAGCTCAAACGCAATCGCATACTGCATCACCATGCGCGTACGCGCCTTGATGTTGCCTTTGCCGCCGCGGCTCAGGTGCTGGTGCACGCCGATCTGCTTGAGGCCGTACTCTGCTTCGATCGATATTTCATCGACGGCTTCCTGGATGTTGTTCTCGATTTGATGTTTCAAATCGAACGCCCGCGCCACCGCGTAGCTGTCCTCAATGTCCACCTGCGCGCCGTAGGGCTGAAACACGCCAACCGTTTTGTACTCTTTGCCGGTTTCCGCGGTTAACTCGTCCGTCGCTTTCTTGCAGAGGCCTGTCGCTACCGCACTGTCGATCCCGCCGCTGATCGCGATGAGCAACCCATTAGCCTTCGCGCCCAGCACGTATTCCTTCAGGAAGTCCACGCGCTTCCGGATTTCCTCATCAACATTGATCGTCGGCTTTACGCCGAGCCTTGCAATAATGTCTTGCTGCAACGTCATGGAACTCTCCACCTTTTATCTAATATTTGTAAATGGTTTCATTTGGAGAAAAACCCGCGATGCATGAGTGCAGGGCGGGTTTTTGATTTTAGCAGTATTGGTTGAACGCACCGGTAAGGTCGCCGGCGATCATGTCTGCGGAGCGATCCTCGATTTGGTGACGCTGAATGAAATGCGCCAGTTCGCCGTTTTTGAACAAGGCGATGGATGGCGAGGACGGCGGATACGGTGCCAGGTACTCACGCGCTTTCGCTGTCGCATCCTTCTCTTGACCGGCGAACACCGTGTACGTGTAAGTCGGCAGCTTCTCGTTTTGCAGGGCTTTCGCTACGCCCGGACGGCATTGGCCGGCTGCGCATCCGCATACGGAGTTGATGACCAGCAGCATCGTGCCATCTTTCGATTTTTCCATTGCTTCTTCAACCTGCTCCGGCGTCAAAAGCTCCGTGATCCCGAGACGAGTCAAATCCTCTCTCATCGGTCTAACCATGTCTTTCATGTAAGAATCAAATGACATTGCCATATGTGCCACCCCTTAGGATATAATAGTTGCTTTCAAAACGTCATTACCCTGATTATACATCCGTTGACGCTTAAAGCAAAGTCCCCCGCTGTCTAACCGTCGGCACAGACGTTAATAAACGCCTCTTCCCTTGCCGGAGGTTCGTCTCTCTATTTCCATACGACCTTCTCGCCGTAGTCTTTGCCCCAATCATACATCAATTTCAAAATCGGCATGAGGCTCTCTCCATACGCCGTCATTGAATACTCCACCCGCGGCGGCACCTCGGCATATACTTTCCGCTCCACCAGCAGATCTTCCTCCAGTTCGCGGAGCTGGTTGGTCAGCATCTTCTGTGTAATGGACGGGATCAGTTTCTTAAGCTCGCTGAACCGTTTCGTGCCTTCCAGCCCAAGATGCCACAAAATAATTAACTTCCACTTGCCGCCGATGACAGCGAGCGTCAGTTCTTTCTCACAATTGATTTCTTGTAAATTAATCCGATCCTTCACTTCACTAGCCAATCTTCATCTCTCCTCCCTTACGGAGCCCAATAGTATCCTGCAAGTAACTACACCACTTTGAAGTGCGTACTTACGCATTGGGGGGTACCCTTTTATAATAAAGCAAGTCAATATCGGGTTCAACCCAAATCCGACTAGGAGGTCAAGAGATGCAATTACAATTAGCCTTAGATTTAGTTGATATTACGGGAGCCAAGGAGGTTATTGCAGAAGTCGGAGCTTACGTTGATATAGTGGAGATCGGTACGCCGGTCGTCATCAACGAAGGACTTCGTGCTGTGAAGGAAATTAAACAGGCGTTCCCTCATCTACAGGTTCTGGCTGATCTTAAAATTATGGACGCCGGTGGCTACGAGGTTATGAAAGCATCCGAGGCCGGGGCAGACATTATTACTGTGCTCGGCGTTTCCGATGACGCTACGATTCGCGGTGCGGTTGCAGAAGCCCGTAAACAGAACAAACAGATTATGGTCGATATGATTAACGTAAAGAACATAGAGCAGCGTGCTGCTGAGGTTGATGCGCTCGAGGTGGACTACATTTGCGTGCACTCCGGATACGACCATCAAGCAGAAGGCAAAAACTCGTTTGAAGAGCTTCATGCCATTAAACGAGTCGTGAAGCGCGCAAAAACGGCAATCGCTGGCGGCATCAAGCTGGATACGCTGCCTGAGGTCATCGAGGCGAAGCCGGATCTCGTCATTGTCGGCGGCGGGATTACCAGTCATCCGGATAAAAAGTCCGCTGCCTCCCGCATGCAGCAGCTTGTGAAGATGGGGTGAGCGGATGACGACGGCTGCCCCATCCCAAACCATCGCGGAGGAGCTCCTCGGTATCATGCGTCGCATCCCTGAACAGCGTTTGGATGAACTGGCTGAGCTGATTATGGCCTCCCGTCGCCTTTTCGTGGCGGGAGCCGGCCGCTCCGGTCTCATGATGCGCGCCTTCGCGATGCGGCTTGTCCACCTCGGCTTTGAAACCTATGTGGTGGGAGAAACCGTTACACCTGCACTTGAAGCAGGGGACCTGCTTATCCTTGGGTCCGGATCCGGGGAGACAAGGAGTCTCGTCAGCATAGCTGAGAAAGCAAGCAGCTTACAGGCTGCAATCGCGCTGATCACGGTTGCGCCCGACTCTAGCCTGAGACGACTGGCACAGCTCGCCGTGCCCATTCCGGCGGCGGTCAAAACAGAAGCCACTGACGCCACGGTGCAGCCGATGGGTTCGTTGTTTGAGCAGAGCCTCTTAATCGTGCTGGACGCCGTTGTGCTCAAAATGATGCGCAGGCAAGGTATTGAAGCAACGGCTATGATGAACCGGCATGCGAACTTGGAATAGCAGCTAACCGACACCACCGTCCTTTCAGGAGCGGTGGTGTTTGTCGATGCAGCATAGGAGAAAAGAAAGAAAAGCGAAAGCCCCTAGGCTTCCGCTTCCCCGTTTTGCTTCTGCGTCGTGGTATCCCCGGGATCGAAGGCCACATTCTTATCCGGGTGCGTGAAAATGCCGCTCTGCGGCGCAATGCCTTTTTCGAAAATATCCCGGTTCTCCGCCGTCTGAAAGCCTACGTCCTTATAGGGATGTACCCACTGATCGCCTGCCATCACAGAGGGATCGGTGTCGTCCGTCCACTGCTCCAGCGGCGAGTTGTCGGATTCGTAATCATGATCGCCGATGGTCACGCCGTACTCATTGACGAATGGTGTCCGCGGCCCACGCCCCTGCTCGAACTGTGGCAAAAAATCGATTTCATACGGATCGAGATCGCTCTGACTCTGACTCTGGCTCTGGCTCTGATTCTGCCCAGCCTGGGGCTTCTTCTTATCCTGACTCATGTCGATGGGCGGTTCGGGCCGTCCAATTTCTTATCGACGAACCCTTCTTTACCAGAGGTGGATTGGCCGCGCTGTTTATTTTGCTCTTCTTGCTGGATTTGCGTTTTGGAATCATTGCTGCTCATGTCATTCAGCTCCCTTCTGCACGTAGTATGCGACAAAGTGAGCCGGATCATTCCCATCTTCCCCCTGCTCTGCCGCGCCGTTTCGACAAGCTGCCCGCTATTTCCTGGGAAATTGACGAAACGCGCCGCCTACTTGCCGACAAAAGGGAACAGCAATTTCTGATTCTCGTTCGAGTACATATTCTCTTTGGTGATTAACTCGGAACCCGTATCGATCATAGGGCTGACCTTGTCGCCCCGATGCGCTTGCAGCGCCGTTTTTACAGCCAAGTAGCCCATGTTAAAAGGCTTCTGCACCACGGTCGCCTGCAGGATGCCCGCTTCCAGAAACGACACCTCGTTCATCGAGCTGTCGAAGCCGACGAGCTTGATGGCCCTGCCCGGGTCCATTTCTTTGAGTGCCCGCGCCGCGCCGACGGTAGACACCTCGTTCAGGCCAAAAATCCCCCGGATGTCGGAGCGCTCCCGCAGCAGCTGCTTCGTCAGCTCGTACGCCTTGTCTTCCGAATTGTTGCTGTACTGCGTCTCGATGACAGCCGCCGACGGGTCGCCCTTCAACGTGTCTCTCACCCCGTTCTCCCGATCGATCTGCGTGTTCGACGTCTTGACGAAGCTGACGATGGCATACGTCGCCGGCCCTTGCACATACCCGCGCATCGTTTCCACCAACTTGCGTCCCGCCGCATAGTTGTCCGTCGCGATCAGGCTCGCCGATACGCCGCCCTCCAACCCGGAATCGACGGTGATCAGCGTGATGCCGGCGTCGATCACTTTTTTCGCTGTCGGCACAAGCCGATTATAATCGGACGCAGCTAGAATGATCGCCTTCGGCTTCTCCGCAATCGTCTCTTCCACGATCTTGATCTGCTCGTCAATCTGCGATTCGGCGGAGGCGCCTTTGATTTGAATGTCCGCCTTATACTCTTTCGCCGCGGCCATCACGCCTTGATTCAGCACCTGCCAAAATTCCACGCGAGGATCGATCGTTTTGGGAATGAGCACGATGGTCTCATTGCTCGGCGCCAGGCTTCGGGAGAGCAGCCAGCCGCCCGCCCCCAACACGACGACCGCCGCAAGTGCGGCAGCTACAGCTTTTATTTTCACAGCGTCTGTCCCTCCTTAGCCTTCGCCGGGCAGCGCCGGGATGGTCATCGTAATCGTCGTGCCTTCCTCCAGCTCGCTTTCAAATTGCAGCCCATACTTCTCGCCAAAATACAGCTGAATGCGATGATTCACATTGTGCAGGCCGAAGCCCTTGCCGTCCGAAGGACTATGCGCTTTCAGTTTCAATGCTTTCAGCTGCTCCTCGCTCATGCCAACGCCGTTATCGCTCACCGTGAGCTCAATCACGTCGTCCCGCTTCCGACCCGTAATCTGAATATGCCCGGTTTCCGGCAGGTGCTTCATCCCGTGATAGATCGCGTTTTCCACGAGCGGCTGCAGCACGATTTTGAGAATCCGGCAGTTCAGCAGCTCCTCCTCCACGTCAATCGCATACGTAAATTTATTGCGGTAACGGATATGTTGGATCGTTAAGTAGTTCTCGATTTGCGCAAGCTCCACGCGAAGTGGAATCAGTTCCTCCCCTTTAGAAATGCTGGAGCGCAGCAGCTTGGAGAGCGCCGAGGTCATCGTGACGACATCCTCCACCTTGCCGAGTTCCGCCATCCAAATGATAGAGTCGAGCGTATTATACAAAAAATGCGGCTGAATCTGCGCCTGCAGCGCTTTCAGCTCCGAAACCCGTTTCACTTCCTGATCCTGCACGGTCTGGTTCATCAGCTCCTTGATCTTGCCGATCATGAGATTGAAGGTGCGCGACAGCTTGCTGATCTCATTCAAGCCCTCCACCTCGACGCGGATGTCAAAGTTGCCCTTTTCCACCTGCTTCATATGCCCCTCAAGCTGCTTGATCGGCCGGGTTAGTGTGATCGACAGCAGGACGGAAATCGCCACGGCAATCAAGAGGGCAATACCGCCCCAGATGGCGGACGTCAGCTGCATCTCCCGCTTGTTGCCGCTGAGATCCCCGGCGTAGGTGACACCGACGATTTTCCAACCGAAGCTGGTCGTGCGGACGGTGTATATTTTATTTTCATCGGTCAGCCCCGCTTCAAATGAGCTGTCCTTCGCTTGCATGAGCGCGCGGATGTCTTCGGTTTTGAGCCCGGAGTACAAAAGCTGCTGCTGCGGATGATAGATCAGATCGCCGGTTTCATCGAGAATGAACACGTAGCCGCGCTGGCCGAGTTGGATCTGGTTGCAAAGATCGTTAATAACGTTAAAATTCAAATCGACCAGCAGCACCCCGTTGGCCGCCCCCATCTCCGGGCTTGGCATCTGCTTCGAGATGGACACCACCCACTTGTACTCATCCTGGAAGACGCGCTGAACATGGGAAGAAGAGATCACGATATCCCCCTTGCTGTGGCTCGCCTTGGCATACCAGTCCTGCGTCACAAGCTCGGCGTAAGGCTTTAGCCGCGGAGCTACGCGATCCGACACCACCGCTCCGTTTGAGGAGGCCAGTACAATAGAAGCAATGTCATTGCGCGAGGCGACAATAGCGGAAAAGTAGGAGCTGATTTCTTGCCCAAGCCGTTCACCGTCTGCACCTTGCGGATCCCTCAGCGACAGGAACGCTTTAAGATCCGCACTGCTTAACGAGAGCGCAGATATGCTTTCCATATTCCCGATGTACGTCTGAATATTTTTGTTCACCTGTTCGATCAACTGGGTCGTATAGGTCAGCGAAGCGTCCGTGACGGCAACGGTCGAAAGCCGATACGCACTGTAGCTGAGAATGACCGTCGTACACAGAATCAACAGAGAGAACGCCAGGGCGAACTTGGTGTGAATCCTTTTGAATTGCAGCGACCCTAAGCTTCCTCTCATAAGCGCTGACCGACCTTGCCGCCCGCTCTGAATTCTTTGGGAGTCATACCGGTGTGTCGCTTGAAGATGACGCTAAAATATTGCGGATCCCCGTACCCGACTTGAGCGGCCAGTTCGTATGTTTTGAGCGTCGTGGTCATCAGCAGCTCTTTCGCCCGATCCAAGCGGTACCGCGTCACGTATTCAATGAACGTTTCCCCGGTATGCGGCTTAAACAGCGCACTGAAGTAGCTCATACTCATGTAGATGTGGTTGCACACCTGCTGCAGCGACAGCTCCTCGTCGGCATAGTGCTCGTGGATGTAAGCAATGGCTGCTTGCAGTTGCGCGTTGGAGGCATGCATCCGATTCTCTGCGATGCGCTCCACAAAAGCGAGGCAGACGGCCTCCAGCCACGCCCTGACGTCATCCAGCGTCTTGCGGCTGTACAGTTCGGTGAATGCGTGATCGCTCAGCACAGCATCTTCGGCCAGCCCCGTCTCCACGCCGGCTTGCATCAAAGCGACAAGTAGCTTATGCAGCTTGCCGTAGCAGGCTTCTACGGAGCAGCCAGCCGTCTTCATGCCTTCCATCCAGTCGCGCAGCGTCAGGGGGATGACGTCTTTTTCGCCGGTTTTGATCGCCGCAATCAGCCGCTTCTCGACCTGCACATAGGCCGAATTGTCGAGGCTCCGGCCGAATTCCATATCGCCGATGGCGATGATCCGATGCTGCCCGAGCAGAAAACGGTAGTCCAAAGATGTAAGCGCTTCCTGGTAAGCTTTAGGAAGTTCCTGCAGAGATGCGTAAGCTCGACTGATCCCGATGGACACCTTCATCCCCAAATATTTCTCGATGCTCGATAATACCTGCTCCGCCAGCATCTGACCGATGACCTCGACCTTCGCGGGGTCACCCGAGACGAGTCCGATCAGCTTATCGTCGCGTGTCCGGAACACAACGCCCCCTTGCTCCCCTTCCACAATTTCATGCCAAATGTTGTAGGCCGCAAATCGCAGCAGCTCTTCTTCCGCCACTTGATCCTGGTAGCTCCCACGGCCAAACGCGTCGATTTCGAGCGCCAGCAGGACGTGCGCTTGCGTGCCGCCTGCGCCCTCTTCGCCAAACTCCAGCCCAAGCATCGGCAGCTTGCTGGCGATTTCTTCCCGCCGCATGCCGGTGGTGACCAGACGTTCCAGAAACCTCTCGCGCAGATGAGGCAGGTTTTCCTGGAATTGATGACGCAAAAAGGTGATATTCTCCCGCTGCGCGCGCTCCTCGTCCAGCTCTTGACGAAGCTTCAACAGAAACTCAGTGAATTCCGCGCTGTTAATCGGTTTGAGCAAGTAATCCTTGACCTTGAGCCGGATCGCTTGCTTCGCGTAGTCGAAATCTTCATAGCCCGTTACAATGACAACCTTGGTCGTGCGGTATTGCGTCGCCACCCGCTCTGTCAACTGCAAGCCGTCCATAAACGGCATGCAAATATCCGTAATCACGACGTCAGGCTGCCTGCGCTCGATCGCATCCAGCGCATCACGGCCATTATCGTAATCGCCGACCAACTGGAAGCCGCAGTCTTCCCAATTTGTTTTCCGCTTGATGCCTTCTCTGACTTCATCTTCATCGTCAATTAACATGATGGTGTACATGCGCGCTCACCTCCGGTGAAATCGGGACAGGCCTCATTAGCTGTATTGTATACAGCCCCCTAGGAACTGGCAATAGAGGCCGCCCAAAATCGGGCAGCCCCTCTCTTTTATTCGTATAGCAACGCCTTAATGTCCGGTGAGTCGATGTTCGTTTTGTCATACCAGTGGAAGCCGGTATCGATGTTTTTCGGCACGGTTTCACCTTTAATGGCTTGCACCGCCGCTTTCACCGACCAATAGCCGATGCCGATCGGATCCTGTGTGATGGCGCCGGCCATTTTGCCGCTGCGGATGGCATCCAATTGCTGTTTGCCGGAGTCGTAGCCGATGACGACGATTTTATCCTTTTTGAGCTCGGTCACCGCGTTGAGCACACCGATTGCGGAGCCTTCATTGGCGCCGAAAAAGCCTTTAATATTCGGATGCGCTTGAATAATGGCTTTCGCCAAGTCCGTCGATTTGAGCTGGTCGCCGCCGCCGTATTGCGTGTCGACGATCTTGATGTTCGGATATTTTTCTTTAATCCGATTCGTAAAACCGTCCCGGCGGTCGACGCCCGTGCGGCTCGTTTGGTCGTGCACAACCAAGGCAATCTCGCCTTCATTGCCGATGAGCGCCGCCATCTTGTCGGCGGCCAGCGCCGCTGCCGCTTTGTTATCGGTGGCGGCCGTCGTCACCGGAATGTCGCTGTCGACGCCGGAGTCGAAGCCGATGACCGGGATTTTGCTCGCTTTGGCCTTCTCGAGCAGCGGCGTCGCCGCCTTGCTGTCCAGGGCTGCGAAGGCGATGGCCTGCGGCTTTTTGCCCAGTGCAGCTTGCAGCATTTCAATTTGCTTATCGACCTGCGTCTCGGTCTCCGGCCCTTCAAACGTAATCTCGACGTTGAATTCTTTCGCCGCTTTTTCCGCGCCCTGCTTGACGGCTTGCCAGAACTGATGCTGGAACCCCTTGGAGATAACTGGAATGTAAATCTTGTCAGATTTCACTGTGGTTGTCGTCCCGCCTGAAGTGGAACTTGTTGTCGTCGTCGTGCTGGAACCGCATGCGGTTAGCAGAATTGAGGAAA
The DNA here is from genome assembly GCF_050467285.1 of Paenibacillus oryzisoli. GTDB lineage: Bacteria > Bacillota > Bacilli > Paenibacillales > NBRC-103111 > Paenibacillus_E > Paenibacillus_E oryzisoli_A. The sequence goes on from NZ_JBCMUN010000011.1 coordinate 105,453, forward strand.
GTAAAACTAGAGAAGCTCCTGTCGCTATTTTCTTTGTAATCGAACGCACTGTTCATCGCCCCTTGATTCAATTTGTGTATATCAGCTCCTTGCGGAGTGGATACCGTTACTTCTTGCGGCGCCGCATCATGTCGGCGTAAACGGCCAGCACGATCACAATGCCGACGATGACCGTCTGCCACTCCTGCTTGACCGACAGAATCCGCAGCCCATTCGTCAGCACGCTCATGATTAAGGCGCCGATAACAGTTCCGAGGATGGAGCCTTTGCCCCCGCTAAGCGATGTGCCGCCGATGACGACCGCTGCGATCGCTTCCAGCTCATAGCCGGAGCCCAGCGCAGGCTGCGCAGAATTTAGGCGCGACGCCATCATAATGCCCGCGATGCCGCTGAACACGCCGGTGAGCGTGTAGATGACGATTTTCCAGTAGTCTACGTTAACGCCGGACAGCCTTGTCGCCTCTTCGTTGCTCCCCAGCGCAAAATTGTAGCGGCCGATAATCGTCTTCGTGAGGATGAGACCGGCGATGATCGCCGCCCCGAAGAAGATTAAGACGGCGTTCGGGATCTCCACGCCCGGGATGATGTCGCTGACCAGCGAGCCCATCGAAATTTGGGTGAACGCCGGCGTATCGTTAAAATAAATCGGCTTCGTCCCCGAAATGACCAGCGATAAGCCCTTGGTCACCATCATCATGGCGAGGGTCGCGATGAACGGCGGGATCCGCATCTTGGCGACGAGCAGTCCGCTGATAAGTCCGCAGACGGCGCCGGTGAGAATGCCGCCGACAATGCCGAGTGGCAGCGGCAGCCCCCACGTTGTGATGATGACGCCGGCCATGACGGAGGCGAACGTCATCACGGTGCCGACGGCGAGGTCAATGCCCGAGGTGATGATGACAAATGTGGAGCCCAGCGCCAGCACGCCGATGACGGCGGTGGACAGCATGATGGCGACGAGATTATCGAACTGGAAAAAGTTGCTCGATGAGACTGAGAAAATCAGAACAAGTACGATCAAGCTGGCGAAGGCCAGCAGCTTTTGCGCGGCTCCACTTTGCCCGGACAAGGCAGGGAGTGTTTTCTTGTAAGCTTGCGCGAGCCTAGTTGACATGGGGTTCCTCTCCTAACTGATTCGCATCGTCGCGAATCGCATAATGGCTTCCTGGGTCGCTTCCTGCTGCGTGAGCTCTCCTGTAATGCGCCCTTCGCACATCACCATGATGCGATGGCTCATGCGCAAAATCTCCGGCAGTTCGGAGGAGATCATAATAATTGACTTGCCCTGCGCCGCGAGATCATCCAGCAGTTTGTAGATCTCGGTCTTCGCGCCGACATCGATGCCCCGCGTCGGCTCGTCGAAGATGAGAATGTCGCAGTCGCGCAGCAGCCATTTGCCGATGACGACCTTTTGCTGGTTGCCGCCGGACAGGAATTTGACCGGTTGGTGGATCGTCGGCGTTTTGATTTGAAGCGCTTCCACATAGTGCTGCGCGTGTTGGGCGATTCGGCCGTCCTGCATCCAGCCGAACAGCCGCCTTACGCTGCGGTAGGAAGCAACAGCGATGTTTGTTTTCACGTCCATCTCGACCATAAGCCCGTACCGCTTGCGGTCTTCGGACAAATAGCCGATGCCGTGCCTCACGGCGTCGTGCGGGCCGCGGATGGTGACGGCGCGGCCATGGATGCGGATGTCGCCGGCGTCGATCGGGTCGGCGCCGAAAATCGCTCGCGCCACCTCCGTACGCCCCGCGCCCATCAGGCCGGCGAAGCCGAGAATTTCACCTTTGGCGAGGTGAAAGGAAACATCCTTCACGGCGGTGCCGCGCGTGAGATTGCTGACTTCCAGCACCTTTGGAGGCGGTGCGGTTGTATGCTGCGCGTTCGCCTGCTGCGGGCTCACGTACAGCTCGCGGCCGACCATCATCGCGATGATCTGGTCGATCGTCGTGGACGCTGTCGGCACCGTGTCAATGTAGCGGCCGTCGCGCATCACCGTGATGCGGTCGGAGATCCGCTTCAGCTCTTCCATGCGGTGCGAGATGTACACGATGCCGACGCCTTTGCTTTTCAGCCGGTGGATGATGCGGAACAGCTCCTCAATCTCGGCGTTCGTCAGCGCCGCCGTCGGCTCATCCATGATCAGCACCTGCGATTGGAAGGAGAGCGCTTTGGCGATCTCCACCATCTGCTGCTTGGCGACGGTCAAGTCGGACACCTTCGTGCGCGGATCGAGCGGCAGGTTCATCTCCTCCAGCAGCCGCTGCGCCTGTTCGTTCAGCTTGCGTTCATCCACCCACAGCTTGATGCCGCGCCGCGGCTCGCGTCCGATGAAGATGTTCTGCGCGATCGTCAGATCCCCCATCAGATTCAGCTCCTGATGAATCATGGAGATGCCAAGCTGCTGCGCCGCGCGAGTGTTGGGGATGTCCACCTCCCGTCCGTTGACGCGGATGGTTCCTTCATCTTTCTGGTAGACCCCTGTGGCAATTTTCATCAACGTCGATTTGCCTGCGCCATTCTCCCCGACCAGCGCAAGCACCTCGCCTGGGGCGAGTGACAGCTTGCACTGCTGCAGCGCGTGCACGCCTGGAAAATACTTCTCGATCCCTTCCATCCGCAGTAAATCTTCACTCATACGTTCGCTCACCTCTTGCTCCTGTCTGTTGTCGGCCTGCTTATGACCTCATTGTAGCGGGGCGAGGCTGGAAAAAGAGTGGAGGAATCTCTGGAAAACGTTGAAAAATTTATGTTTTCCTATGATGGGGCTGCTCACGCTGTCGGTTTAGCTATGTGGCGGATCTAGAGGATCGATCATGCATGCCTCGCTCTTTCGACGACTACCTGCAAAAACTACAGCTAATCCGGATGAAAAGTGAGAAATCGCATGGAGAACCTGCATTTTGTGCAGCAAAAATTCAATTTCTCTTTTTCGAAACCGCTTGCAATTAGGTGTAGGCCGAATTTTGATGTAGTTTTTGCAGCTAATCCTAGGAATGGGAGCGGATTGGCGGAATTTGATGTACTTTTTGCAGGTGCCTGGGGATCGAGGATCGGGGCCGGATGAGAAAGTAGAAAATGATAAGAGGGGAGCATGCGACTTGATTTGCAGATTGTCTCGGGAAGCAGATGACGGAATGGGGGAGTTAGGAGGTACTTGGCGCCGCTAAAAAACCAAAGAGCCCCTCTCGCGAGGGGCTCATCTTCACCAGACCAGCAGCTTACTCAGCCGCCGCAGTGCTGTTCAATTTCTCTTTGAGCAGGTTCAACTGCTCATCCACACGCGCTTGCTTCGCTGCATCCACAGGCACGTAGCTGCTCACGGAGCCAGCTGGTACGTATGGCTTGCGGGCGATTTCCGCTTCGACTTCCATTTGCATGATTTTTTCTTCCATGCGGTGGAAGCCGCGTGCCGCGTTGCCGCTCTCGATGGCGCCGTTGTAGGTCACTTGCGCCATTTGCTTCTTCGCTTTGGCCAGTTGAGCGCGGGATACCAGCTCGTTGCGTTTGTTGCGCATTTTGTAGAATTCATCTTTCATTTCGTGAAGCTGCATCGTCAGCTCATCAGCGTGCGCTTTAGCCGCAGCGTGCAGATCATTGTATTCCGCGATTTTTTCTTCGTGGTACAATTTTTCCTCAAGCGCTTGACGGGCGATGGCTTCTTGGCCGTTCTTGATCGCTGCAGCCGCTTTAGCTTCGCGGTCAGCGACAAGACGTACGGACTCTTCCAGGCGCTGCTTCAGCTTGCGCTCGCTGGCGATTTGGCGCGCTACGGTAACTTCGGCTTGCGCAATTTCTTGCTCCATGTCGCGGAGGTATTGGTTCAGCATCACAATTGGATCTTCAATTTTGTCCAGCATTTCGTGAATCGAAGCTTTCGTCATATCTTTCATTCTTGTAAATACACCCATGGTTTACACGTCTCCTTTAGAATCGTTAGATTGTTTTTCAAAACGAGCGACTTTGGCTCTAAGTTCTTCCACTTCGCGTTGCAAAGCTTTCTTTTCAATATCTTTCATCATTTCATCAATGTTGTTGGCCGGCTTCGCCGATTCAAAAGCGTTGTGACCGCCACCGTGGTGCGGTGCATGCTGCGGAGGATACGGCTTGTGCGACTGCCATCCGCCTTGGTACGGCTGACGGCCATACGAATTCATATATGGATCGTAGGGAGGCTGATCATAGCCGGGTTCTTTCGGAATAACGATCGCTGCAATAAAGTAGATGAAAATGACGGTGCCGCCCGTGAAGAACGTTGTGATGACAACGAGCAAGCGCAGCAGTGTCGCATCGACGTTCATTGCTTCCGCCAAGCCGCCGCATAAGCCGGTCACTTTCTTGTCTCTGCGTGAGCGGTATAATTTGCTCATGTTCCTGCTCCCTCCTGTTTCAGTCTATTGCGGAGTGCTTCCATCTCGGCATCTACCGCCGGGTTGCCCCCGCCGTAGTAGCCTTCGCGGCCCATGCGCCGAACATCGCGCAGCGTTTTCGCATGAAGCTCCATATCGGATACGCGCTCTTCGAGGCGTCCGAACATCCGCGGCGTGCCGTCCTGCATCACGCTGCTTCTTGCATGCAGCCGCTGCTGCAGGCGGGCGGATTCCATTCGGGCCAGGTAGTAGCTGCGTTTATCTGCCACTTCTTTGTAGTCGCTTTTGAGCTGCTGCAGCTCTTCATCCAACTCTAGGATGGATTGCTTCGCTTGCTCATAAAGCTCGTGGTACTGCGCGCTCTTCTCTTCCGCTTGCAGCTTCTCTTGCAGCACGATGCGGGCCATATGCTCTTCGCCGGCTTTCAAAGCCAGCATCGCTTGATGCTCGCGCTTTTCTTTCGTTTCCAGCGCCGATAAGTACTGCGCTCTCAGCGAAGCCGCGTGGCTGACACATTGCTGATACAGCCGTTCCGACTGCTGAATTTGCTCGCGCTGCGAGACTAAGTATTGATCGATAAAGCGAACTGGGTCTTCCGCTCGCTCCAGCTGCTCATTTAACGAAGCAACGGTTATGTCTCTCACTCGCCGAAAAATGCTCATTATCTCATTCCACCTTTTTCACTCTCTGTATTGGAACTCCCTTACACCGTTCTGCGTTTCAACATGGAAAACCCATAAGCGATCAAGCCAATCGCCAGAACAATAATGATCCAGCCTGCCAGCTTGCCAACCAGAATGATGACGCCAAGTCCGGCGATCACCCAAGCCAATTTGCTGCCGTTCTTAATGCCCACATAGCCAAGTGCAACCATCGCCGCCGGAATCACGTACCCCATGATGGAGCCAAACAGCGAACCGGTATGAATACCGAGATTGTGGAACAAAATCAGGGCGCCGAATGCGATCAACACGATCGCTAAGCCTGTATTTCTTTTCACTCTTCATCACCGCCTTTCGTTTGTTGTTGTGGTGTCTTGTTTATAGTTTTATTTTAGGTAAAATGGGGCTTTCCCAAAACGGACCGGGGACGGTATTTCGACCTAGACCTAAGTCGGGGAGGGTCTAAGACCTGTGGTGAGCGTAACAAAAGCATCGCTATTGATGAAGTCGGAAACAAAGAACTACATTGCGACAATGCCCTCGGAACCGCACAGAACCGTCCGTGATGCAACGCAAATAAGATCGCCAGTACTGGAAACCGGCGACCTTTTCATTGCCTATTATGAAGGTTATTAGCTCGTCTCGAAAGCTTCCGGTACTGGCAATCTGTTCAAAGCTTTAATATCCTGAAGCGGGGGAAGCCCGAAATGCCGGCGGTATTCCCGGTTGAATTGGGACTGGCTCTCGTATCCGACCTCCAGCGCGGCGGCCGTCGCGTTCGCGGTGCCGTTCAGCATGAGGCGTCTCGCTTCCTGAAGACGGAGCTGCTTCTGGTATTGCAGAGGAGCCATGGTCGTGATTGCTTTGAATTTGTGATGAAGTCCAGAAACGCTCATATTGGTCGATCTCGCAACCTCTTCGATCGTAAAGGACCTGTTGTAATTCTCCTTGATCCATTCAATGGCTCTGCCAATCCCCTCATTCTGCCGGTCCATGAAGACTCGTTGGACAAACAAATGCCCATAATCTCCCGTAAGCAAGCGGAAAATCATCTCGCGTTTGATCAACGAAGACAGAAATCGGATCTCCGCCTCGGGTTTGCCTCGTAACGCTAACAGGCGGATCAACAAGAGCTGCAAGTGCTCATCGGACTTGCCTACATAGGCTCCGGGACCTGTCTTTCTGTTGAGCGGTTTCACATGGATCTCAGCTTCTGTCATGACTAAGGCAATCTCTTCCGCGGTTATATCGATGCGTACGCCGATATATGGCGATTGAGGTGTAGCATCGACAACTTGACCGGAGGCCGGCATGTCAAACAACGAGACTAAATAGTCGCCCTCACCATAATAGATCATGTCTTGACCGAGATGAAGCTTCTTGGAACCCTGTAGAATCAAGCAAAATGATGGTGTAATAACACCCGGCATCATCGCCGTTGGACGATTGCGCCGGACCAGCGTAACGAAGGGGATGACCGTATCGGTTCTCCCCTCCGAAAGATGAAGAAAATCCACCAAATCCAGCAATTTTTCCAAGTTCGTCTGCATAGGAGCGTCCCCCCGTTCTTCTTCATATCCTCCTAGTATACACCGTACCTCGATAAGCGCCAACCAGTGTATCCGATCATATAAACTATCGATTTGCAGAATCGAGCAAATTTCTAGCAGAAAGGAGCTATTTCGCGAAGATGATTGGTGCCATAATGTCGTTATAACAGGAAAGGGAGGTTACCCTCTTGAATGGACATTCAAAACGAATCATTTTGGTAATGATCGTCGCTAGTCAACTGATGATGGTGCTTGATGCTTCCATCTTAATTACGGCATTACCTGAAATCGGCCGTACACTCCAGCTTTCGACGGCTGTATTGACCTGGGTGCAGAACACTTATATTTTGGCGTTCGGCGGCTTCTTGTTATTAGGAGCTCGCGCGGGAGATATCTTTGGAAGGAGAAGAACCTTCAGCGCGGGAATCGCCCTATTCTCGCTGGCATCGATACTGGCAGGCTTGGCTCCGTCCGCTTCGCTTCTGCTTGCCGCTCGCACTTTGCAAGGATTGGCGGCAGCGTTGGCGACGCCGTCGGCGCTCGCCTTGTTGTCTGTTACCTTCGCGGAGGCTCAAGAACGGACAAAGGCAATCGCTGTTTACAGCGCTGTATCCGGAGCTGGAGGAAGCGTCGGTCTGATCGTTGGCGGATTGCTGACGGACGTGATTTCTTGGCGTGCCGGGATGTTCCTCAACGTACCGATCGGTATTGCTCTTCTCCTTATGGTGCCCCGATATATGCGGGAGACCGATAGGAAGAAGGGGCATCTGGATATCGTGGGCGCATTGACATCCGTAATCGGAATGACGGCGCTGGCATTCGGGTTCGTGCAAGCCGCGTCTGCCGGATGGGGAGCACCGGAAGTATGGGGCTCACTTACTCTCGGAGGAGTTTCGCTAGCAGCTTTCGTGCAGACCGAAGCACGGGCGAAAGAACCGATTACCCCTCTTCGGTTGTTCGCGAGCCGAGCGCGATCAGGAGCTTACTTAGGGAGGCTGCTGCTTGTGTGTGGAAATTATCCGATCTTTTTCTTCGTCCCGCAATTTCTGCAGAACGTCCTTCATTTTGGTTCATTGGAGGCCGGACTGGCGATTATGCCGTTCACAGCCGTCCAGTTCGGGATGATGTATGCCATGCCTTCACTCGTAGTCCGATTCGGCAACGTGAAAGTATTGATTTTTGGATTGGTCACCGCAATCGCCGGAACAAGCTGGCTCAGTCTCATTTCGGCAGATTCAAGCTTCTTCCCTCATTTGTTCTTCCCGTTGATTGTCATGGGATGCGGTTCTGGAATGATCTTCCAACCATTCACGACGTTAGGGCTGTCCGGTGTGGAGGCCAAGGATGCAGGAGCGGCGTCAGGACTCGTCAACGTCGCTCATCAGATGGGAGCGTCACTCGGGCTTGCCGTACTTATCGCCGTCTTCGAGGCGGTAAACCGGCAGGGAGCTGCTTCCGATATCTCTTTTGCCCATGCCATCTCCGTCTCGATCGGGGGTTCGGTCATTTTCCTGACGGCTTCACTTATTGTGGTCTTGATCTTATTGCTACCGGCGGATAGAGCGCAACGCGCCGCCGGACAGGTGAAACCAAGGCGTCTTTCTCCAAAGGAGCAATAAACGCGAGCAATTTCGATGGTGTAACGGAGTGAAGCTGCCAGAACATAACTGGCAGCTTCACTCCGCATCTATTCATTTTTTCAACGCGAAGGTCCCTGGGGTGATTAACGATGGTCTGCCAACTACACAGCCGACTTCACAATCCGCTCATACGAATTGACGCAGAGCACGTAGTAGCCAATGTAGATCGCTACATACGCCACGATCGAGATCGTAATCGGCATCAGCGACTCGCCGCCAATCAATTGAATTTCCGTCAAAGCCCGCAGAATCATCAGACTGTGAGTGATGCCCAGCAGCAGCGGCAGCACGAACACAAAGGCTGTCTGCATCGCAATGGAAGCGCGAATCTCGCGCCGGTTCACCCCGATTTTGCGCAGAATCGCGTACCTCTCCCGATCCGCATGCGCATCGGTCAACTGCTTAAAGTACACGACACAGCCGGTAGCTGCAAGAAAGACGAGTCCCAGGAAGCCCAGTGTGAACACATTCAGCCCCGCCGATTCCAGATTCATGCGATACTGATAGTAGTAGCTCGAGAAATCGTTCTCGTTCGTTTTCAGTCCCATTAGCGTTTCTGTGCTCGCCTTGGTCGAGCCTTGATTCTTTACTGTATAAGCCTTGTATACGACCACTTCTGCATTGACTGCCTGCACCAGTGATGCGAACCGGCTGTCACTGACAACCAGACACAGATCCGGAAAGCCCCACGGCAGCACTCTGCCGTCCACAAGGCGGTCGATGTGCAGATCTGCTCGCGATTGTGTCCCGATTGAGATCGTATTCCCTAGCACTTCTTTGTCTGTAAAGCTGCTGTACATGGGCCGAAGCAGCACAGCCCCATCATCCGAAATAGCAGGCTGCGCCGACCTGTTCAGCACTTCGGCAGTTGCGTTATAAGTGGAAAGAGCCATCAATTTAATCGGCACGTCTGTTTTATTGAAGCCCGAAGGATGATAGTAAAACCCGCTTAAATCCGCATGCAGCTTCAGCACAGAAATATCGATTTGCGCTGTAATCGGATGCGTGGTGTCCGCGGCCAGCGTCTCTGTCACCTTCCCTTCTACAACCGGATCGCCCTTGACATACATGAAACTGAACGGCGCTTCGGTTGAAGCATTTCGCTCCAGGGTGTAATAGGAATCGGAGCCGACCGTGACGGCACATAGCGTAAATGCGCTCAATAAAGCGATCATTGTAAACATGCGGGTATTCCCCTGAATGCGGTACAGCAGCTGAGAGACGCTGAACATGTTCATGCCGGCGTAATAGCGGGACTTCATCTTTTGTGCCAGCTTCAGCACATAGATGATCCCAAACCGAAACAGCATATACGTCCCCGCGATCATCGCGATCAAGAGCATCAACAGATTCCTGCCCATCTGCGCGGACGTGTTCATCGGCTGGTAGACAAGCCAGTAGGCAAACCCAAGCAGCAGTACGCCAATAAACGCTGTATAGATAGAAGGCCGCGGCATCTCCTCCCCTTCCCGGTCAGCCCGAAACAGCTCCGCCAGTTGAAAGCGGTAGATCAGCCAGAAGTTATGCAGCGAAGTCACCACAATAATGACGGCAAAGACCAGAAGCGTCTGCACGATCGCCTCGGGCGAGATGCGGAAGCTGACCTCCACCGCAGAATCCAGCAGCTTGAGGAACATCATCGTGAACAGCTTGGACAGCAGCGCGCCAAGTACGATCCCAATGGCGACGGCGCCCGCTCCCATGAACATATTTTCGTAAAAGAGCATCTTCCCGATCGTCCGCTTTCGCACGCCCAGCAAGGCGTACAAGCCGACTTCCTTCTTGCGCTTCCGCGTGAAAAACGAGTTCGAATACCAGATAAACGCCCCGGCAAACAGGATCAGCATGTAAGATGCCTGCAAGAACACCGAGCGCATCCCTTCCCATTTAGCCATATTAGCCGCAATCTCTTCGCTGTACCGCAGCGAGACGAACGTGTAGTAAATGACGACGCTGAAAATCATCGATAGAAAGTACAGCAGATAGTTCTTCAGATTGCCGCCGACATTGCGCTTCGCCAGACTAAATAAGGTCACTTGCGCCACCTCCGAGCACCGACAGGACGTCCATCACCTTATTGAAAAACTCCTTGCGTGTCATCCCGCCCTTCACAAGCTCCGTGAAAATTTCGCCGTCTTTGATAAAAAGAATGCGCGAACAATAGCTCGCCGCGAATGCGTCGTGCGTCACCATCAGGATCGTCGTCCGATCCTGGACATTCAACTCCTGCAGGCTCTCCAGCAGCTCCGTCGCGGACTTGGAGTCGAGCGAGCCCGTCGGCTCGTCCGCGAGCACCAGGCTCGGCGCGGAGACGATCGCGCGGCAGGCGGCTGTCCGCTGTTTTTGACCGCCGGACAGCTGGTACGGATATTTGTCCACGAGGCCGGCGATGCCGAACCTGCGAACAAGGTCGTCGGCGCGGCGCTCCAGCTCGGCGCGGTTCATGCGGGCCAGCACGAGCGGCAGGACGATGTTCTCCTTCACCGTGAGCGTATCCAACAGGTTGAAATCTTGAAAAATAAAGCCGAGCTTATCCCGCCGGAACGCCGACAGCTGCGCTTCCTTCATCGTGCCGATGTTCGTCCCGTCGACGAGGATCTCCCCCGACGTCGGCTTATCGATCGTCGCCAGCAGGTTGAGCAGCGTCGTTTTGCCTGAGCCGGACGGCCCCATGATGCCGACAAACTCTCCCTCACGGACGGTGAGGGTAATCTCCTTCAAGGCCGTGAACACGTTGCCTTTGGCGCCGTATATCTTTTTTATTTTCGTCGCTTCCACGATCGTTTTCATACGTATCTCCTCCCAAGCGGTTCAATTTCCTTCTACCCTAACTTTACTGGAATTTCCCTGCCGGAACCATTGACTTAGCTTACAGTCCGCAAGCTGAACCTTACAATTTTGTCATGCTTATGCTACCATGTCAGGTATTAGCGCTCAATTCGCAAGGAGGACGCCGATGAAAATTATGCTGGTGGAAGACGATCGCACGATACGCGACGAGGTAGCGGAAGCGCTTCACCGCTGGGGCTATAACACGTATGCAGCCGAGACGTTTGATAACGTGCTGAGTCTCTTTATTCAAGAAGCTCCGCAGCTCATTCTGATGGATATTAATTTGCCCGCCTTTGACGGGTTTTACTGGTGCAGGCAAATCCGGGAAGTGTCCAACGTGCCGATCCTGTTCCTCTCCTCGCGGAATACGCCGATGGATATGGTCATGTCGATGAATATGGGCGGGGACGATTTTATTCAAAAGCCGTTCTACACCGACGTCCTCGTCGCCAAAGTCCACGCCCTGCTGCGCAGAACCTACTCTTATATGGAGACGGGCGCAAGCGTGATGGAGCGTGACGGCATCGTGCTCAACCTCAAGGACGGCGACGTGGCCTGCGGTGAACGCAAGGCGGAGCTGACGCGGAATGAATTCAAAATCCTCTCCATGCTCATGACGAATCCCGGGGCGATCATCTCGCGTGATCAGTTAATGCGGGGGCTCTGGGAGGACGAAAGCTTTGTCGACGACAACACGCTGACCGTCAACATCACGCGCCTGCGCAAGAAGCTCGCTGAGCTGGGCAAGCCGGATTTTATTACGACGAAGAAAGGACAGGGCTACCTCATCCCATGACCTTTGCCCAATACGTCAGAGATAAAAAATATTTCCTCCTCGTCTATGTGCTCATGATGGCGTTCGTGTCGCTCATTATGCTGACCGGCACCGGGACAAGCGGTGCGCGCAGCAATGTGCTGTATGTGAATGCAGGCTGCCTCATAATGGCGGCTGGGTACATCGTGACGGGGTATATTTATCGCAAAAGCTCTTACGATGAGCTCCGCGAGCTGTCCGAGCGCCATGCGCAGGAGGACTGGTACATCACGTCGCTGCCGGAGCCGCAGACGAACGAGCAGGCGCTGTACCTGAAGCTGCTGATGCAGGTGTACACGGAGCAGGCCAAGGGCATCGCGCAGCTGCAAGAGGAACGGAAGGATCATCAGGACTACATCCTGTCCTGGATTCATGATGTGAAAGTGCCGATTGCCGGCTCCCGGCTCATTATGGAGAACGGCGCGGGCAAGCCGGCCGAGGTGCTCATCGACAAGCTCGAGGACGAGCTTGGCAAAATCGACAGCTACGTCGAGCAAGCGCTGTATTACTCCCGCATTGACGCGTTCTCGCAGGACTACTTCATCACGGAAGTCGCCCTGCCGGTCATCGCCAAAGAAAGCGTCAAGAAAGTCGCGAAGCTGTTCATCCACAAGCGCATCCGTCCTCAGCTGGAGGCTGTCACACATACGGTGAGCAGCGACAGCAAATGGCTCGCGTATATCGTCAATCAGGTGGTCGCGAATGCGCTCACCTACACGAGCAGCGGCGGAACGATTACGTTCCGCTCGGAAGAGTCGGACGCGGAGAAGCGCCTGCTCATCCAGGATACGGGCATCGGCATTCCGCCCGAGGAGCTCGGCCGCGTCTTCGACAAGGGCTTCACCGGCTCGGCTGGCCGCACGCACCACAAGTCGACCGGGCTCGGCCTCTACCTCGCCAAGCAGATGGCGCTGAAGCTGGGCCACGATTTGTCGATTGCCTCCACGCCTGGCGAGGGGACGACGGTGACGATTCATTTTCCGAAAGTGCGGCGGTATAATGACTTGCGGTGATGACAGTTTTAGCAAGTAGCTTGTGATACGGAGAATCGGCGGTGCACACGGGTTCAGAGGGACTAGACCTCCGCAAGCTAGCAGGGGATAGACCCTCTTAGCCCGGCAAAATATCACTTTCTCTTCGCCTTAGAAGGCGAAATTTGCCCATCTTGTCGCGTTCGGCGAGCTTTAAGAGGGTTTGGCTCCTCTTAATTCCGCAAAATTGCTCTATTCCGCTCTCTTAACTAGGGCCAACCCCTCTTAGCGATGGAACCTTGCTTACAGCTAAACAAAAACACGCCTCAACAACAGGTTGAGTGCGTGTTTTTCGTGCCTCGAATGTTCATGGCACGCATCAATTCGCGCCTAAAGCGTCCAAATCCGGCTGCAGCTTGTTCCGCAGGATATACAGCATCGCGGCTCCAACAAGGAACGCGACGGTATCCGCGATGACGAGCGACCAGACCACCCCGTGAAAGCCGTTCGTCCGCTCGGCGATAAAGAGCACAGGAATGAGCGTAATGCCTTGAATAACGGACATAACAAACGCCGCGGTGCCTTGCGCTGTTGCTTGGAAGATCCCCGTGAACAAGACAGTCATTCCTGTGATGAACAAAGACAAAAACGTCACGTGCAGGATATAGCTGCCCATTTCAATTAATTGCGGGTCATCCGTAAAGAGCCCAATTAAGTGGCCGGAAATTAGATAGACAACGATACCGAACACCACCGCTAACGCCACGATTGTTTTGATCGTGAACCCAATCGTATGTTTCATGCGCAATTTATTCGCGGTAAAAGAGAATGCAATAAGCGGTACGACGCCCTCGCATAACCCCATCAGAATAAACTCAGGAAATTGCAATAAACGGGATGAAATACCGTAAGCCGCTACAGCCTGATCTCCATATTCGACCAGAAACCGATTGAAAATGAGCGACATCGCCCCCAAGAAGACACTCATGATAAAAACGGGAACGCCGATTTTGAATACATTGCTCAGAATGTCCTTGGTGACCTTGAACCATTTGGCCGAGACGGTTAAGAACTGGCTCTTCGTTCCCATATGGAAGGCGTAGAATATGCATGCAGCCAAGTTGGAAATAACCGTCGCTGACGCAACGCCGATCACGCCCCAATGGAAGACGAAAATGACTAACGCATCAAGAATCGTATTCACGACAACACTGAGAATCATACCGGTCATCGACGTGATCGCGGCGCCCTCCGAGCGCACGATATTTTCCAGCGTAAAGAATAAGATGACGATCGGGGAGCCAATCAGCATCACCGTGACGTAGTCCTTGGTAAATCCAAAGGATTCCGGCGAAGCCCCGAGGCTGTGGACGATGGAATCGATCAGCGGGAGCCCGACGGCCAGCACGATTAGACCGAGAACGAGACTGCTGTAAAAGGCGAAGGCAGACACGTGTTTGACATCCTCATATTTCTTCTCTCCTAGCAGACGAGAGATGAAGGTGCCGCTGCCCATGCCAATCAGGTTGCCAAGTGCCATAATGACCGCAAATAACGGCAAGGTCAGCGCAAGCGCGGTTAGCATAGCCGTATTGTTCAGCGTCCCCAGGAAGTAAGCATTCAAGATGGAATAAATGACGCTCATGGATGTGCCCAGCATCATGGGGACAGCGAAGTGAGCGACGGCTTTGGCGATCGGTGCTTTTTCAAAGTAATGAAGGTTTTCTGCGTCCATACGGATCACTTCTTTCTTTACTATATTTTAAATCCTATCTAACAGTGTTAGTTTGTGCCTTACAGTGTTAGATGTTATCATGAATTTATGAACCTGTAAAGCATAATCTTACACTGTTAGATAAAGGGCGGATACTGATGAAGAAACAGCAGCCTCAGATTTCGGAGGATAAAATTTTGGAAGCCTCGTGGGCGCTTCTAGGCGAGGACGGCATCGAGAAATTCAGCATGCGGCGATTGGCGGAACGGCTGGGCATTCAGGCTCCCTCTCTGTACTGGTACTTCAAGAGCAAGCAGCAGCTCTATCAGCGTCTGGCCAACCAGATCGCGAAAATCATCCTGGAGGAATTCCACGCCGAAGGAGACTGGAAGGAGCAGCTGTCTGGGCTAGCCGTAACGACACGGGATGTGCTCCGCCGGTACCCCTGTTCCACTCAGCTTATGATGCTGACGCTGCCCCACGAACCGGATCTCATCCGGTTCACCAACCGGCTTCTCCTCTGCGTGGAGTCGACCTCACTTGCGCAAGAGCAGAAATTGCAAGCGGTTCTGACGCTAGTGAATTTTGTTTTCTACTTCGTGCTGGACGATTACCAGCATCAGCGTAATTTTTCCGCTATTGTGGAGGAGCAGGGTGCCGAGCCGAGCGGGGAGATGAGCCGCCTGCTGGACGCCATGAGCGAGACGGATGCGGGGCTTTTTCGAAACATGTTCAAGGGCGGTCTGTTCGAGCTGATGGGAAGTGACGGATCGTTTGAGTTTGGCTTGAAGTTGATTCTGCTGGGCATTGAGCAGGTGATCAAGCAGCAGGAGAAGTAGAGGAAGCATGAAAGGCTGCTCAAAGGTCCCTAGGACCCCGAGCAGCCTTTCTTCAACCGAGCATGCTTCACGCATTATCCCGATCCAGCAGATACACTTTGACATTCTTTTTCACGCCAAACTCCCTCGCCTGTCCCAAATCATTCATGAACACATCGATGCGCGTGCCGCGGATCGCCGAGCCGATGTCTTCCGCTTTGCGCAGCCCGATCCCCTCGATAAACACAGTGGAGCCGAGCGGAATAATGTTCGGATCGACGGCGATGGTTCGTCCTTCTTTGGCCTTTAGGCCACTGTACGTGATGCCGTACATCGGATGGGACGCGGTCTTGCCTGTAGATTCCACACCTGCTGTGTAGGCGGTCAGGGTGGTGTTCAGCACTTTTTTGATAATTTTAGACTGGCCGTCTGCTAACTGCACGCTGGAGCCTACTAACGGTATCGTCAAGCTTTGGCCGATAGCAAGCCGGTTCGGATTCGCCATCGGATTGGCTGCGATCAGATCGTCCACACTGACATCAAAGTTACGCGCAATTTTGAATAGGGTATCACCTTGACTCACGGTATACGCGGTTGTTGCAGGAACGGCAGCCGCCGGCTGTTCATCTGGAGCAGGTACATCTGGAACATCGCTTCCGATATACGTATAGGCAGGGGGCATATCCCCCTCATCGTCACTGCTAGGATACGAATACGCTGTAGATTGCATCAACCACAAACCTAGCAGCAAGCCAAGGGATAAGATCGACAAGCTTAACTTTCGAAACATCATAGCTCCTCCTTAGAAATTAGTAGAGTTATAGCTACTAGATTCGTCCAAATCTTGGCTTTCTATACATGGTCCGGGCAAAAATAGGCGGAACATCGTCTACAAATCTAGTAATGCCGTTCTATGAATCAAATATAACTTGACTGGAATATTACTATTCAGTTATATTTAAACCATGAACACCATATTCAGTGCTCTAGGCGAGCCCAATCGCCTACACATCGTAGAGCTGCTGCGAGACGGCCCTCTCTCTGTCGGGGATATTGCAGAGAAGCTGCACATGAGCCAGCCTCTGGCCTCCAAGCACCTGCGCATCCTCAGCGAAGCCGGGCTCGTGGACGTGCAGCCGATCGCCAATCGCCGTCTCTACAAGCTGCGGCCGCAATCCCTTCAGGCCATTGATCATTGGCTGGGGGCGTTCCGGCGCCTGTGGGAGTCGCGGTTCGACCGGCTGGATGCCTATCTGGAGGACATGCAGGCCAAAGAATCGCCGGAGGGCGGCAAGTTCTGACAAACATGAGGAAACCGAAGGAAACACAATACTCATCCCATTTTGGAGGTTGAACATGACACAAAACCAACATACCCATGAAGAGGAACGGAACGAACAAGAAGCAGAATTCGTCGTTACGCGTATTTTTAACGCGCCGCGCGAGCTTGTTTTTCAATTGTGGACACAGCCAGAGCACTTGGCGAACTGGTGGGGTCCAACTGGCATGGCACTGTCTGTCCTGGCGTGCGACGTACGGCCCGGCGGCTTTTTCCACTTCCGAATGAGTTCCCCGGACGGCCATGACATGTGGGCCAAATTCGTCTATCGCGAAGTGAAGGCGCCGGATACGCTTGTGTACGTAAGCTCTTTTGCCGATGCGGAAGGCAGTATCATTCGTCCGCCTTTTTCGCCGGTATTCCCGCTGGAAATTGTGAATGATATTTCTTTTGCAGAAGAAGACGGCAAAACGATTCTCACCCTGCGCAGCTACCCGATTCATGCCAGTGAGGAAGAAAAACAGTTCTTCGCATCCATGAATGGCTCCATGAACCAAGGCTTTGGAGGAACGTTCGATCAATTGGATGCCTACCTCGCCAAGGTGCAATAAAAACAAAAAACGAGCGCTCAGCAATGAAGCTGAGGCTCGTTTTGTGCTTTATGCGGCGGCCCGTCGGAGCAGACCGTAGGAAATGGCCGAATAGATCAGGGCCAGCGGAATCATCCACCAGAAGAAGCTCATGTAATGATGTGCAACCCAGAGCCCGAAATCCCTCCATAATTGATAATGCGTCATGATGTACGACCCGATACTTCCGATTAACAGAAGGGCGGTAAAGAAACCATACATGCCAATCGCCCCCGCACGGCGGTGCAGACTGGAGATGGCGAGTCCCAGGAAGTAGGAGTGGATCATCAAAATCACGTTAATACCCAGCATACTGAGGAACGACAGATCGCCCAAAAATTCCACCTTAAAGAAGTGCAGCCGTACGCCCCAACCGTTCGTCCCTTCCTCGATAAAGGTCAGCAGCGTCAGCAGCAGGCCCGCGGCAACATACGCATAGATGGCCGTCATCGCCGTGCCCAGCCAATAATCTTTTCTCCGTACGCTAAACCCTAAGGCAAAAGAAAACGTATCTTTCAGCGTCAACGTTCCGGCAACGAACGAATAGACAAAAATTGAGGCAATCGACCCGGTATGAATCTCTTCGCCATCGTTTAAAGATGCGGCAATGATAAAGTTGACCGCGAAACTGACTACAATGATCGCCCAGGGTACCACGAACCACGTCAAGGGGTTGCGCATATGCATTTTGACTACCGATTGGATTCGATTCATTTTTCTCCTGTCCCCTTTCCTACTGCCTGCGTACGTGTCAAATGAATAATCATCTGCTGCATGGACACCGGCGAAAACTCCAGACCTAACTCCTCCGCATACTTGCGATCCTCGGCGCTGAGCTTGCCCATAATCGTTGCTGTGGCCGCTGCGCCAATCGCACTCTGCTCCAATACATGCCGGCCTCGAACAAAGGCGTCGACTGCCGATTTGAGCCCGGATACCGTGCACGCGCGCCCCCGAAGCGCATCCGCGTCTTCGTTCAGCAGCAGTTTGCCGTTGTCGATCACGATGACGCCTTCCAGCAGACGGCTGACTTCATCAATCAAGTGCGTCGACAGAATCACCGTGCGCGGGTGCTCCGAGTAGTCTTCCAACAGACGATCGTAGAACAGCGATCTGGCAACGGCGTCCAATCCCAGATAAGGCTCGTCGAAAATCGTCAGCGGCGCCCGGCTCGCCAGCCCCACCACAATGCCGACGGAAGAGAGCATGCCGCGGGAGAGCTTTTTCACTTTTCTTTTAATCGGCAGCCGAAAATCTTCAATCAGCGCATACGCATACGCCTCATCCCAATTCGCATAGAGCGATTTGGCCACTTCCAACACGTCGATGATACGGAAATGGTCGGGATACTTCTGGCTCTCTTTAATAAAACAGATCTGGCTCAGCACCTTGTTGTTTTCGTAGGGATGCTCCCCGAATACCTTCAACTCCCCGCTGGTCGCAAACTGCTGCGCGCACAGCATGTGCATGACTGTCGTTTTGCCCGCGCCGTTGCGCCCGAGCAGGCCGTAAATTTTATCCGCTTCGATCGTAAAGCTGATCTGATCAACCGCCGTCACGCTGCCGTAAGATTTGGTCAGGTTGTGTACCTCTACCACGTTCGTCATTGTCCGTTCTCCCCTCTCCGCACCATTTCTGTTAGCTGCTCCACCGTAATGCCCAGCTTCTGGGCCTCTTTCACCATCGTCACGATATATTGTTCGTAGAATTGCTCTTTTCGCTTCTCCATCAGCTTCCGTCGCGCTCCTTCCGCTACAAACATGCCAATTCCGCGTTTCTTGTACAAAATGCCTTCGTCTACCAGAAGGTTAACCCCTTTAGCGGCAGTCGCCGGATTGATTTGATAAAAAGAGGCAAACTGATTCGTAGAAGGCACCTGCGATTCCTCCGGCATGCGGGACTCGATAATGTCATCCTCAATCCGTTCCGCAATCTGCACAAAAATCGGGCGGCTGTCATCCATTTGAAATGCCATCGCTTTAACCACCACTTTCGTTGCTACATTGGTTAGTTACTCATGTAATTAACCATACAACCAATGGAGTTAAAAGTCAACACTCCTTTCGCGAATTGGGATAATTGCCTAACGAATTGGGCAAACCAAGGGCACAATGAGCGGAAAGGATGACGGGACAATGCGAGGTTATGCGAGATGGGTGATCGCAGGCGCTTGTGCGGTGGCGGTTGCCTGGGGCGGAGCTGTGGCGCACGATGCGATTGTGAATAGGCTGCGGCTTGGAAAAGGCGTGGTGAGTACGGGCTCCGTGGGGGATGGCGTGGAGACGGCCGAGAGGGTAGCAGCGGTCGACCTGCCGCGCAGCGCAGCCGCGGCGGCTGTTAAGAAGGAGAAAGCGAGCGAAGCGCCGCTCTTCTCCTTCTCCGTGCTCAGCGACGTCCATGTCATGGCGTCGGATCCGGTTTCGCAGCGGCTTCTCCGTGCCGCGCTGGCCGATCATCGCGCGCTGCGGCCGGGCAGCAAGCTGCTTGTCTTGAACGGTGACCTCACGGACGGCACCGAACGCGACTACACGAGCCTGCTGAAGCTGCTCGGCGATGTGCCCCATGCCCCTGTGCAGGCGACCATGGGCAACCACGACTACTACGGCGTGTGGCACACACCGTCGGGGGGCATGGACACCACGCAGCTGAATCCGGCGTGGTCCAGCCAGCAAGCGGTCGCGTTGTTCGACCGCATGATGGGCTACGACAAGCCGTACCGCAAGCTTGTCGTGGACGGCTACCGCTTCCTCTTCCTGAGCGGGGAAGCGTACCGGGACGTGGACGCCTCCATCGGGGAGGATGCGTACCTCTCGCCCGCGCAGCTCGACTGGCTGCGCGAGCGCCTGGACAACACGGGCCTGCCGGCGGCGGAGCGCCGCAAGCCCGTGTTCGTGTTCCTGCACCAGCCGCTGCCGCACACGCTGGATGGCACGGACGCTGAACGCGGCGTCGTTCAGCACGAGCAGCTCCGAGCGCTCCTGGAGGAGCACCCGAACGTGATTTTGTTCAGTGGTCACACCCACTGGAACCTGGCCACGACCAGCCAAGTGAAGCGGCTGAAGTTCACCGCCGCGTCGAGCGCCTCCATCCGGCAGGTGTGGAGCGCGGAGAACAAGCCCGAGACCAAAACGATCAGCCAGAGCCTGATCGTCGATGTGTACCCGGGCCGCGTCGTCATCAAGCGCCGCGAGCATACCAGCAAGCGATGGATTCAGCCGGACAGCGTCGTCGACTGAATCCATCGCTTCATGGGCGCCTCGCCTTGTGGGCGCCCCGCCGACAAGAAACCGGCCTTTTCCTGCAATCAAGCAGGAATTTCCTGCGGCAAGCGCAGCTTCGGCAAAATGCCTGCGATAAGGCAGGTTTTTGAGCCATTTTTGCTCAAAACGAAGCTTCTCGCCCAAAATGCCTGCATAATCGCAGGCATTTCCTCAATTCGCTCGCTTTTTTATCAAATTACTGCCATTTTGCAGGCATTTCTCGAAGTCGCTTGCTCCCTGACTTTCGCACCGCAACCACCCTCCCGACACGCAAAAACACCCGATCCAGGCCGTTAAGCCGGAATCGGGTGTTTTCTGGTCGGAGCGTTTGTTTCCGAACCTGTATAACGGGGCTGCTTACCCACGTGCTCCGTCTAGGCGACTTTCCGAAATAAAGTACCGCTAAGTTTCAGACAAATCACCGTGGGACCATGGAGGCTTTGTCTGCACGATGGGCGATAATTTCGGAAAGCGCCTTTAGTGGAACTGCTTCAACAGGCGTTTCGCCGTGCCGTTCGGTGTCGTGATGACCTCATACATGTTGACGACGACGCCATTGTCGACCTGCTCGTTTTTGAGGCCGGAGACGACGACTTTTTGCACGCCGCTGGTCAGCTTGGCGGTGCCGGTCAATGTCGCGCTCTGCGTGCCGACGATGCGGCCCAGCGAGTCAACCATTTCAAATTCGATGCCAGAGAAACTCGAATCGATAATAACTTGATCCTCGTGCGTGATGTCCATATCGAGCGTGAGCTGGTAAGAATAGTTGTTATTGTACAACCAACTGATAGAGTAGTCCTTAATTTTCAACGAGAACGGATACACCGAAATCGTATCGCCCTCATCTTCCGTCTGCATCGCCACTTTGTACGTGCCGGCGGAGACGCTGCCTTCGGACACCGTTTTGTTGTCGTAGACGTTCAGAGCAAACGATTGATCATCAGACGCTGTTTTGTTCGGCAGCAAGTAGGAGTAGGTAATGACATAGGAGCTGCCAGGCGTAATTTGTGTGCTCACGCCGCTTTGGCGCGTGCCTGTGTACGTGTTGCCTTTATTGTCGACAAGCGCGTTCTCCAGTTCTGGAAGCGCGAGCGTGTTCGTGCCGTTATTCGTAATCTTGAATTTGGCAATCGCCGTTTTGTAGCCGAGATCGTCGTTCTCATGCTCATGCAGCTCGACAAGCGAGACGTCGAGGTTCGCATTGACAACGGAAGTGTTCGCAAACACTAGCTTGTCGCCCAACTTGTAGTTCGCAGCGGTCGTGAAGCCGTTCTTCGCTTCGCTTGCGCCTTTGAGCACGAAAACAGCCACAGGCATTTGCCCGGTCGTTACCCCTGAGCCTGTGGTCGAGCCGCTGCCCGTTGAGGTTCCGCTTCCCACAGTGCCCGTACCCGTGCCCGTGCTTGTTGTGCCGGAGCCCGACGTCGTCGAACCCGAACCGCTCGCTGTCCCCGTACTGCCCGTACCTGTGCCGGACGATGTCTTCTGCCACAGGACAAGCTGCGCAGCTTCCGGATCAACACCAACCGGCAGCGTCGCGTTCAAATAGTACGTTGTCGTCTCGCCTGGCGCCAGGAAGCCGCTGCGCTCGCTGCTGTCCGTCGTGGACACCGACGTGCCCGAGTCGCCGAACTGATACGTGCCGGCAAAGCTTGGCACCGCCGCCACCGCGTCGCCGTTATTGCTCACCGTGACGACCGATTGCACGTGAACGCCGTCCGCTTGTTTCGAGTATTGTGAAGACGTGGCTTTCACCACGACGTTCTCACCATCCTGCTGGCCGGCGTAGCTTTGTTCCGCACCCAGCGTCGTCGTATTCAGCGAGCTGTTCATGCCCAGCGTGCCGAGCGACACTTCTTCCGTTTGATTCAGGTAGTAGTATTCCAGATTCAGACCGCTATCCGCCACGCCTTTGGTGATAAGCGTTTTGAGCGTCAGCGTATCCTTCTGCCCCGGCAGGAACGTCGTATCCGAGCCGCTGGCTACGGTCGACGTATATTTCATGCCGCTCGCATCAACGAGGCGAACCGCCAGATTGGAAGGCAGCTTCACCGAGCTGTTGCCCAGGTTTTTGGCCGACACTTGCGTGTACATGTACCATTTGCCGTTCTCCGTCACGCGTACGCTCTGCCCCAACTGGAAGGAGAGAGCCGCATCGATCGACTGCGTGCTGTCCAGCGTGCGCAGGTTGATGATTTCTTCCGGCGCCTCCAGCTGCCCCTCCCCAATGACGGAAGCGACCGGCAGCATGCCTAGATCGTCCATGAAGTTTGCTTTATTCATATTCCAGCGGAAAATATCCACCTTCAGACTATCCGCCGATTCTCCGGCCGGCAAATTCGCGTAGAAGCGGAAGCTTTCTTCTGAGCCCGGCGCGACCATGCCGCTCTTTTTCTCACTCAGATTGGCCGTATAGCTGTGCCCGCTGCCGTCCGTCACCCGAACGCCGTATTTGTTAAAATCAAGCGATTCATTCTCCCCATTGTGGAACAATACGGAGAATTGCAGGGACGAAGACGACAGCGCCGCCTTCCCCAGCATGAAATAGGATGAGTTCGAGATAAAAACGCCCTCGTTCGCCGCATACGCGCTAGGCGCAGGAGCCGCCCACGAAGCAGCCGCCATGCTGCCGGTCAGCAGCAACGCGAGGCCTGTTTGTTTGATGGAAAGGGTTTTGATGGCTTTCATGTTTCTAACCTCCTGTTGCCTAATCGAAGCGGAGCGCGTCGATCGGTTTGAGTTTGGATGCTTTATTCGCTGGATACAGTCCGAAAATAACGCCGACAAGTGCGGAGAACAGGAACGCATACAATCCGACATTGAGGGAGAGACTCGTCTCCTGGCTTGGATTGATATACGGCCATGCGAGCGACAGCCCCACCCCGGCCAGCAGCCCGATCAAGCCGCCCATGCCGCTGATGAGCGTAGCTTCGACGAGGAACTGCAGCAAAATATTTCTCCGCTTCGCCCCGATCGACTTCCGAATTCCGATCTCTCGGGTCCGTTCGCTGACGGTGACGAGCATGATGTTCATGATGCCGATGCCGCCGACGAGCAGCGAGATCGCTGCGACGGCAACCAGTTGGTTCGTCAGCGTGCTGGACGCCGTCTGACGAGCGCTGATCAGCTCGGCCGAGTTCAGAATCGTGTAACCGGATGTACTTTTAAATTTGTTGTATAAGTACGCTTCCAGAACGGTTTGCGCACGGGAAATTTGATCGGCGGACCCCGCCTCCACATAGGCGTTCCGGATCGTGCCGAGCTTGAAATCCCGACTCATGGTCGGCAGCGGCACGAGCACCGAGCCGTCGAGCGACGTTCCAGAGGTATTCGAACCTTTCGAATTAAGCACGCCGATAATCGTATAAATATAGCCGTTAATGTTAATCTCTTCATCCAGCGGGTCGTTCTTGCCAAAGAACGTCGTCGCGACCTCGCTGCCGATTACCGCCACGTGATTGCGGAAATCCAGATCCGCCTCTGCGAGAAAGCGTCCGCTGCCGATGCTGCCTTTTTGCAGCTCCAGGTACCGGTCGTTCGTGCCGATTACGTTGTAAGACTCCGTCGTGCGATCGTACTTAATGGAGGTATTGCTGGTCATCGTCGGCGCGATAGAGGAAATGCCAGCCGTTCCCTCAAGCGACATCAGATCGTCGTAGTTCAGCTGCGTTGCCCTGCCTACTCCGCGTAAACTGACGGTTAGAAGGTTCGTCCCCAGTCCTTCGTACTGCTTCTCAATCGCTTTCGACGTCCCCTGTCCGATCGACACGAGCGTGATCACGGAAGCCACACCGATGATAACCCCCAGCATGGTCAAAATGGTTCGCATCGGATTCGCACGCACCGTGGAGATCGCCATTTGGAAAAGTTCCCAAATTCTCATACATGCGCCTCCTCTGGTAAGCTTGCAGGCGCCGCCTGACCGTCGTTGCGAATATCGCTGATGATCTGTCCGTCCCGCAAGGTGACGACCCGTTTGGCGTTATCGGCGATATGATGGTCGTGCGTAATCAGCACAATCGTATTGCCTTGTTGATTCAATTCTTTAATCAATTCCAGCACCTCGATGCCGGTTTTGGAATCGAGCGCTCCCGTCGGCTCATCCGCCAAAATCAGCGACGGCGAGATCGCCAGCGCCCGCGCAATCGCGACGCGCTGCTGCTGGCCCCCGGACAGCTCGCTCGGCTTGTGATGGCCGCGCTGGCCCATCCCTAGCTTCTCAAGCATGAGTTGTCCGCGCTCTCTGCGCTGCTTCGCCGGGATGCCCGCATAAATCATCGGCAGCTCCACATTCTCCATAGCGGTAAGCCTTGGCAGCAGGTTAAACTGCTGAAAAATAAAGCCGATCTTCCGATTTCTGAGCTCCGCGAGACCGTTGTCCGACATTTTTTCCGTCGCTACGCCGTCCAGTACATAACTGCCAGACGTCGGATTGTCGAGCAGGCCGATCGTATTCATCAAGGTCGATTTGCCGGAGCCGCTAGGCCCGATAATCGCCACAAAATCACCCTCCGCAATGTGCAGCGTAATTCCGCGCAAAATCTGCAATTCCTCCGCACCACGCGCATAGCTCTTCGTGATGTCCGTGAGTTCAATAATGTTTCTCATCGCATTAGCTCCTTTCCGAGCGAGGCTGCTTGCCGCCCGTTCTGCGCCGCTTCAAGCTGCGCTGCCGCCGCCTATTGTCTGCGCGTCGCTGCTCCGCCGCCCGCATTGCCGCCACCGCCGCCGAAGTTGCCCCCGCCGCCTTGGAAACCGCCAGCCGGGAAGCCGCCTTCGCCCCCTGAGAAGCCGCCGCCCGGGAAGCCTTGCTGCTGCCCGTTCGTCGTGGTCGTCCGGCGCTGAGGCGTCACGACTTCTTCGCCTTCCGTCAAGCCGCTAACGACTTCGACCAGCGTTTTGCTGCGAATACCGACCTTGATTTCACGCTCCTCGGTCGTACCGTCCGCTTTTTTCACCGTCACGGTTGTCTTGCCTTTCGATGTCGTCACAACCTGGATCGGAAGCGTGAGAATATCCTTTTTATCCTGAATGTAGATTTCGGCCGTTGCCGTCATCGCATATTTCAATTCGTTATCCGCCGTATTCGGGATCGCAACCACCGCATCGTAGGTCGTAACGCCGTTGGAAGTCGTACCCACGTTGGATACGGACGTCACTTCGCCCGTGAACGATTTTCCGGAAATCGCATCGACTTTCACTGTCGCTTTTTGTCCAACTTTAATGCTCGTCAGATCGAGCTCATCGATCGCAATAGCGAGCTGCATCGTGCTCAGGCTTGCGACCGCGCCAAGCGTCGTGCTCGCATCAATTTGCGCGCCAACGGGATAGTTCCGCAGCACGTTGTTTTTACTATTGGCAAAATCCGCCGAGAACACGCCGTCAAACGGAGCCTTGATCGTTAGTTGATCGACCTTTTGCTGGGCATCGTCGACTTTGATTTTTTGGGAGTCGATTTGCGCCTGCTTGGCGTTTATATTCGTCTGAAGATCATCGTTGAACAAGGATGCGATCAGATCGCCGGCCTTGACAGTGTCGCCGTCTTTGAACTTCATGCTTTTGACTGTGCCGCTCGCATCCGCAAAAACCGGCGACGTCTTCACATAATCCAGCGCCCCTTGATCAGAGGACTCAACCTTGCTTGCACCGCTGCCGACAGCGCCTTTCACTTTCAGCCCTGCCGACAAGGTTCCGTCGTTCTCAACCAGCACGTCGACCATGACGACTTTGTTGCCGTTCGCGTCCGCTGTAATTTCACGGCCGATCGACTGCACGTTACCGACCTTGGAGAGCAAGTAGCTATCTACGCTAAGCTCGACTGGATCGCCGCTCTTTAGCTGAACCGCCTCCTGCAAGGCAAACGGCAGCTTCACTTTAAATTGAGAGGTATCGGAAACCGTACCGATTTTCGTTGTTTTGTTCACTTGGCTGCCGACATCAAGGTTGCTGGAGAGCGTCAGCTTGCCGGAAATTGGCGCAGACACCGTCATGTGCCCCTGCTCGTTTTGCAGCTCGGTCAAGTCGGCTTGCATCTGCGTCAGGCTAACCTGCGCTTCCTTGAGATTCGTCTCCGTGGAAGGCACGGACAACTCGACGAGCACATCGCCCTTTTTCACGGCCTGGTTCTGGGTGAGATTCATCGTTTTGATGATGCCATCCATCGGGATGACGATATTTTGCTTGTCCTTGGCGTCCAACTGAGAGGTTCCGGAAACGGTAGACGTTATCGCTCCTTTGCTTACCTTCATCGTTGCTTGCTGTGTTGTCGTTGCGGCCGGTTTCGTGTTTTTGGTCACATAATAGTAAGTGCCGGCTCCACATAAAATGGCAGCCAAGGCCACAATGAGCCATCGTTTTTTTCTGCCTACTTTCATCGTCATACCCCTCTCCCGAATTGCCCGGGCATTCCGTGTCCCAGGCCGTACAAATCTTCACAAGCCTAAGTCTACTTGGGGTGACTGAAACCTGTCTGAGTGTAGGCTGAAAGTAAGTTGAACGCAAGCTGAGCGTTTGCTGAATACTTTGGGGGATTTGGAAAAGAAAAAAAGCTGCCCGCGTAAAAGCGAGCAGCCTGTTTTCAATTATTGCGCAGAGGTTGCGCTATCCGATGTTTGATCGCCTGAACGGTCCGCAGGGCGCTTGTGGTCCGTGCCTTTTTCCTCCACAAATTTCTTGATGGAGTCCGTCATGCCCTCTTTGATTTTGCTGATCAAATCGTCTTCGCTAATCCCTTTCGCCGCCGCGATGTCCGCGAGGGATTTGCCTGCGCTCAGTTCGGTTTTCAGCTCATCCTGAGTAAGGCCAAGCACCTGCGTCAGCACTTCGGAATTGCCGAATGGCCCGCCAAACCCGCCTGGGCCTCCTTTGCCGCCGCGACCGCCGCCGAAGCCGCCTGGGAACCCTTGACCGCCTTTGCCAATGCCTTGCGCATCAATCTGCTTCGTCAAGCGGTCGGAGAGGTTTTTCACAAGCTCATCCGCTTGCGTTTGCGTCAGCTTGCCCGCTGTCACTTGCTCCTGCACCGCTGCCGTTTCAGCCGCAATCAGTTTCGCCAGGAAGTCCGCTTTCGCCACGCCCTTTTCCTCCGCGAACGCTGCCAGCGTTTTGTCCGCTTTGAGCGCTTCTTGCACGGCGCTTTCTTCTACGCCAAGAATCGTCGCCGTTTCTTTCACAACGTTCCCGCCGCCTTGAAAGCCTCCGCGACCTCCAAACCCACCAGGGGCACCTTGACCGCCAGGGCCGCCTTTGCCACCGCCAAAGCCTTGCGCGTCAATTTGCTTGGTCAGACGGTCGGAGAGGTTTTTCACGATCTCATCCGCTTGCGTTTGCGTCAATTTGCCTGCGGTTACTTGCTCCTGCACCGCAGCCGTTTCAGCCGCGATCAGCTTCGCCAGAAAGTCCGCCTTCGCTACACCTTTTTCCTCTGCGAACGCTGCGAGCGTTTTGTCCGCTTTCAGCGCTTCCTGCACCGCGCTTTCCTCGACGCCCAGGATCGTCGCTGTTTCCTTCACGATGTTGCCGCCGCCGAAGCCGCCGCGAGCGCCAAACCCTCTGTCCCCGAAGCCTTTGCCGCCGTGCCCCATCTGCGCATTCGGTGTCGATGTCGATGTCCCTACCGCCGTATCTGCAAATGCTTGATTATGTAAAGCGCCTACGAGCCCGACTCCTACGACAAAAGATGCCACCAAAGATCCTGCAAGAATTTTTCTGCTGATTTTTTTCATATCGTGTATCCACCTTTGCTTTCGTATTTGTTTTCCTTACATAACCAAGTATAGGCCCCCAACCTGAATTCCATCTGAGTACAAACTGAGCATTGGTTGAGAAGTTTCTGAGAATTGGCTGAATTAGGAAAAAATAATACGAACAAACATTCCCTTTCTAATGAGTGTGTGCTAAAATAAGGAAAACGCTATGCAAGGGGGACTTGTTTCATAATGAATAGCAATCGTAAAATCAAGCTCATCGCCTTCTGGGTAACGACCATTCTCGGCCCGGCCAGCTTTGTCATCGGCGGCTTCCTGTTCATGACGCACGGCGACCAGCAGGTCGAGACGCTGACCAAGCTCGGCTATCCCGAGTATGTCCTGACCATCCTCGGCATTTGGAAGCTTCTTGCGGTTATCGCCATACTCGTGCCTCGTTTCCCAAGGTTAAAAGAATGGGCTTACGCCGGCTTCTTCTTTGAACTGAGCGGCGCCGCAGCTTCACACCTGTTCGCTGGAGACGGCTTCGCCGTTGCCGCGCAGCCAATCGGCTTCCTCGTGCTTGTCATGGCCTCCTGGGCGCTGCGTCCGCCGAGCCGGAGGTTGGCGGGGTAAAACGGCCCCCTCCCTATCTGAGAGGCTGCGAAACAATTCATCTCGTTCGGTACTGTAACAGATGTATTCGACAGGCAATGGATGTGAAACGATTTCTATTTCTGCCTCCTTGGATTAATTAGGTGATGCAGAGGAAGAGGGCATATTCGGATCGAGCATCCAAAGCTGCAAATACGCAGGAATTTTCATCATTCCTCTCCAGATTCGATGAAATGCCTGCGATTCAGCAGGAATTTTGGGTGAAAATCTGCTTTTTGAAAGCTCTCAGTCCGGAAACCTGCTTTATCGCAGGCATTCTGTGGAAACCTCCATTTTCGCGGAAGATTCCTGCCTATTCGCAGGAACTTGTCCGAGCTCCTCGACAGGTGCTTAAGCAGTTACGTGACATTCGATTGAACTCTGAATTTACGATGACTATGTGTACGCTGTAATATCCAGCGAACAAGTATGGACAGCCCCCTGACGTCCCTCCCATCAAAGAACATGTATTTCCTACAGCAAATCCAGAAAAATCGGATGATTTCTCGAACAATCCTGCATTTCATGCAGTTAATTCGTCGCCTTCCCCCCCATTTTCCGGGAAATCGAGGGGAATGGCTAAATTTGGCTGTAGCTTTTACATGTTCCATGGCCATTTTCCCTATTTTCGCGAAAATACCTGCAGGTTTTGCAGGTAGTGCTGCCGTTCGCTCTCTCTACTTGCCCCAATCACCCCCAATTGGCTGTACAAGAGAGCAAAACGCCGAAAACCAGACTCCTAGCAGCGTCTCGCCCACTCAGCGCCCCTCCATCCTATCACAGACGGGAGCGTTTACTTCTAGCCTAGAGCGAGACTTCGAGGATATCCTTTCTGCAACGGCAAAAAAGAGCCGCGCCTCAGCGCGACTCCCCTCCTTCCAGCATGAGCGGCAATCCAGGCAATTGCACAATAAATGTGCTGCCTTCGCCGACCACGCTTTCAACATATAAGGTACCGCCATGCAGTTCGACGATGGAACGCGTGATGGATAGCCCCAATCCTGCACCTCCGCTGCGTCTGCCGCGCGATGTGTCAATGCGGTAAAACCGGTCGAACAGATGCGGCAGATGTTCCGGCGCGATGCCCGGCCCGTTGTCCTGCACGGCGATTTCGACCGCTTCGCCGACCTTCGACAATACGATGCGCAGACGTCCCGTTTCGGGATGCGTATGCTGCACAGCGTTGTGGAACAAATTCAGAACCACCTGCTTGATTTTATCCGCATCGTATACGCTGTGTGTCTCGGGCTCCAGCAGGAATGTGACCTCGCGTTCTCCGGCCAGCAGCCGAAGCTGATGCTCCATATCATGAAGCATTTCATCCAGAAGGCCCTCCGACATTTGAAACGTCGGCTTCCGATCCAAACGCGCGAGCAAAAGCAGATCCTCGACCAGCTTGTTGATGCGGATTGACTCGCCATGCATGCTGCGCAAAGCTTTCTGCAGCTGCTCCGGCTGCTGATACGCGCCGCGGAGCAGCACTTCCAGAAAGCCGTGTATCGACGTCAGCGGCGTACGCAGTTCATGCGACGCATCCGCGGCGAAGCGGCGCATTTGCTCTTTGGCTTCTTTTTCCGCTTCGAAAGAAATTTCAAGCCGCTCCAGCATCCCGTTGAATGACGTCGCTAACCGGTCGATTTCCACCTGTCCCTGATGCGCAGGAAACCGCTCGCTGAGACTTCCGGCATCGATCCGTTTGACCGTATCGACCATATTGGACAGCGGCACCAAGGTGCGCCGCAGCACAGGCAGGAAACCCAATAAGCCCATTATCATGGCCAGCATGGATAGAAACAAGAACGTAAGCAACTGCCGCAGCAGCACGTCCTTAATTTGCGAAGTGGTCGTACTCGCTTGGATCAGCCCTTGAAAACCGCGGTTCCGGTCAGGGTTGTCCCCACCCACTTTATGGAAAACAACAAGCTGCTCGACGCCTTTATCGTTTTTGACAACGCGGTACTCGATTTTCTTCGATGTTTTTTGAAGAAGCTCCATATAATCTTCGCTCTTTAATTGGACAGCTGAATTCTCATCTTGCGACGAAACCAGCTTATAGGTTCCCTGATCATCGATAATGGCAATAGCAAGATCCGGCACGAAAATACGAGGAACTTCGCCCCCCGGCACCTCCTGACGGTTGCTCCGAGAGAAGTCCTGCCGCGGCAGAAAAGGACTCGAGGCTCGATCCTGCCCCTCACCGGCACGCATCCATACATTGGGCGGCAATGCCGAGATTTGATTGCGAATGGTCTCAGCTTTGTTCTGGTACATAAACTGCTGCATAAACACATATTGAAACACACCGATGAGCAGCAGCAGCGCGGACATGACCAGCAGCGTTCTCGCAAGAAGCTGAACCTTCAACGAATTCGTCTCAAAAAATGACGTAAACCGCCGAAGCCGTTTCATGTCAAATCCATCCGGTAGCCTGCGCCGCGAATCGTCCGGATCAGCTTATGTTCCTTATCGCCGAGTTTGTCCCGCAGAGATCGAATATACACTTCCACGATGTTTTCCTCGCCGCCAAAATCGTAGCCCCATACTTTATCGAGGATCATCGTTTTGCTGAGCACAAGACCGTGATTAATCGCCATAAATTTGAGCAGCTCATACTCGGTCGGCGACAGCTCCAACACGCGATCGTTCATGCTGATTTCCTTGCGCCGATCGTCGATCCGCAGCGGACCTACAATCACTTCGCCGAACAGATTCGGAAAATGATTGCGAATTCGCGCATAAATGCGGGCCAGCAGCTCCTCAAAAGAGAACGGCTTCACCATATAATCGTCCGCGCCGAGCGTTAAACCTTTTACGCGATCGTCGATTTCATCTTTCGCTGTAAGCATGATGACGGCGATGTTGTCCTGCTTTTTGATCATCCGACATACTTCAAAGCCGTCCATCCCCGGCATCATCACATCGAGAATCGCAATATGCGGCTGAAACTTACTGCAAATCGTAATCGCGCTGATCCCGTCCTGAGCGGTCATCACTTCAAAGCCTTCGTTCACCAGGCCCAGCTCGAGAAATTCCAAAATATGCGGCTCGTCATCGACGAGGAGTACTTTAATTCCTTTTAATTGACGCATGCGTGCCGTCCCCCTAATATCCATTTCGCTACACAAGTTCTACGATCAGTATCCCATATCCTGCCTAAAAGCAATCTGAGCGCTCGCTGAAAGCTTGCTGAAAGTTAGGACGTGTCTGAAAACCCGCTCAGGGGCATCTTTCACCACCTTTTCGCCCCCTGCTGCGTCACTTTCGCTTGACGTACCCCCGGTACGCCTTCACAAAAGTTCCTTGCATGGAACGAAAATTCGGCAAAATCTGCGGCCCTCGGAGCATTCAGACACGCCCTAGGCGCCTGCCCGTTCTCCCCAATAAATTAGGCGCAATCTTCAGCATTCTTTCAGCCCGCTATCAATTCTGTCTCAGGTAACGCCGCTATACTGAAAGCAGCACACTTGATGACAGAAATGAGGAATCCCTGATGGCCTCTCCACATGCTTATTTGCCTTTTCATTTTCATACGATGGCCTCTGATATAGAATTGCTGCTTTATTGTTCGGAAGAAGATCAATCCCGTATTCATCATGCTGGGACAGATTGGTTCCGGCGCGTTGATCAACGCTTTAACAGCGAACTGGCCGACAGCGAAATCAATCTGCTGAATACACTTGCGGGCGAAAGTTGTCTTGTTTCCAGCCATATGCTGGAGGTGCTTTTTCTCGCTGAAATGTATCATGCGGTCACTGACGGCAATTATTCACCTCTGCATGTACAGTCTCCACAGTTCGTGCCGCCAGGTCGCGAGTGGGTCGTCGATCCCGCGCACAAAACAGTCACCTTGCCGCTGCATACCAACATCGATCTGCAGGGGCTTGAGATCAGTTGGGCCATTAAACGGCTCGCTGCCTATATCCGAAAATCGCTGGCCTTTGACAAAGGACGGCTTGCGACTCGCGGCGAGCTCACCGTCTGGGGCGGCCCTGCGCAGGATGCGCAGCCTTGGGTCATCGGCTTGCACAATTCGTGGGACGATCACCGGCAGCTTGGCTTCATCTCAATGACCGAAGGTGCTCTATCCACGTGCAGCCCATTGGAGCTGCGGGGAAGCGCCGGTTCACACCCGATCCTCCAGTGTACCGTCTCTGGCCCGGATATTGTGGAATGTCAGGTGTGGGCGCGGCTGCTGTGCGCTTTGGATCCGCAAGCAGGTCTCTCGCTGTTCGCCAAGCGGAGCTCCGACTGCGAAGCCCTCATCGTGACCAAAGACAAGGAGCTTCACTACTACGGCCAAGAAGCTTCATTAAATACCAAATGGTTCGACTTGTCGCTCGATCATGCGCATTTTCAAAAGCCTTGGCAGTAGCGGCACCAGATAGGAGGCTGTGGATGAATACGGAAAATTCCGTTGTTATCCACAGAAGTAATCGACATATACACAAACACTGCCTAGGTTATCCACGAAAATCACAGGGTTATTCACAAGTTGTGCACGTTTTGTGTGGATGTTGTGACTAACCTTGGCTGTCGGAGATGCCCTTTGGATTACCGTCCCTTTTAATGATACAATTTGTAAAAAAGAGCAAGGAGCTTCATAAATGATTTATGACGTCATCATCATTGGCGGCGGTTCGGCCGGCCTGATGGCTGCCATTGCGGCAAGCAAGAACGGAGCGAGCGTGCTGCTCGCAGATAAAGGCGACAAGCTCGGTCGCAAGCTGGGCATCTCTGGCGGCGGCCGGTGCAACGTCACGAATAACAAAGACATGGACGAGCTGATCAAGCACATTCCCGGCAACGGCCGCTTCCTCTATAGTGCGCTCTCCCAGTTCAGCAATCAGGATATTATCGCCTTTTTCGAGGGCCTGGGCATTCGACTGAAAGAGGAAGACAACGGCCGGATGTTTCCCGTCAGCGACAAAGCGAAGACGGTCGTCGACGCGCTGATCGGCCAGGTGCGCAGCCAAGGCGTGGAGATTCGGACACACAGTCCGGTCAAAAGAGTGCTGTACGACGGCGACCGCGTGAGCGGCGTCCTGCTGCAGTCCGGCGAGACGCTGCACAGCCGCGCCGTCATCGTTGCTTCCGGCGGGTGCTCCGTCCCGCACACCGGCTCCACAGGCGACGGCTACGCCTGGGCCGAGGCGGGCGGGCATACGATCACGCCGCTTTTCCCGACCGAGGTGCCGCTCACCTCGAAGGAAGCGTTCATCCGCAGCAAGGAACTGCAAGGGCTGTCCCTGCGCGACGTCACGCTGAGCGTGCTGAACGCCAAGGGGAAGGCGATCATCTCGCACCGCGGGGACATGCTGTTCACACATTTCGGCCTCTCCGGGCCGATTGCGCTTCGGTGCAGCCAGTTCGTCGTCAAGGAACTGAACAAATCCGAGCATATGGAAGTGCTCGTCACGGTTGATCTTTTGCCGGAAAGCAGTGTGGACGAGCTGTACAACCAGAGCATGGCGCTTGCCAAAGCTGACGCCAAAAAGGCGATCAAGAACGTGCTCAAAACCCTCGTGCCCGAGCGGCTCCTTCCCCCCCTGCTGGAGAAGGCCGGACTGGACGAGCTGCTCACGTACGACAACATCCCGAAGCAGAATTGGACGGAGCTTTGTCGGCTAATGAAGGCTTTTCCTATCACGGTGAAAGGCACGCTCTCGCTGGAAGAGGCGTTCGTCACCGGCGGCGGCGTACATCTCAAAGAAATCGACCCGAGCACGATGGCGTCTAAGCTGGTCGAAGGGTTATATTTTTGCGGCGAAGTGCTCGACATTCACGGATACACCGGTGGGTATAACATTACTGCGGCGTTTTCGACCGGCCATTTAGCGGGGACGAGCGCGGCGGCGAGGTAGACGCGGCTAGATCTTCGGGAGGTCGGCCGCCTACGGGGCACACATCGCAAAAAAAAAGACGAACATCCCAAGGGGACGTTCGTCTTTTTGATCTTCACTGAGGCTTCGCTTACGCGGAAGCCACTTCCAGATCGTCTTCTTCGTTGTTGTTGAACGCTTCGCGGTCAAACTCGCCTTCGGAGTTCGCTACGAGCAGCGCTGTAACGGTAGTACCTGTTGCATTTACTGCTGTACGACCCATGTCGATCAGCGCTTCTACGCCAAGGACAAGACCCATACCTTCCAGCGGCAGACCCAGCGCAGTCAGTACGACGGTCGTGGAGATCGCCGCAGGACCCGGTACGCCAGCAACCCCGATGGAGGAAATGACGCTGACCAAGATCAGGATCAGGTAGTCGGCACCGCTCATCGGCAGGTTGTAGACTTTGGCAACGAACACGGCGACAACTGCCGGCCATACGCCACCGCAACCGTTGAAGTTCATCGTTGCGCCCAGCGGAGCCACGAAGCTCGCGATACGCGGAGATACGCGCAGACGTTTAGTTAGCACTTCCAGGTTCACAGGCAGTGTTGCGTAGCTGCTTCGCGTTGTGAAAGCAACGGCCACAGTCGGGTACGCCTTTTTAAAGAACTTAATCGGGTTCACTTTCGCAACCAGCAGTACAAGACCGCCGAAAATTAGAACAAAGTGAATGATCAGGGCAACGTACGATGTTAAAATAATTTTCGCAAGCGGTGCAAGTGTATCAAGACCATACTTCGCAGCCATTGCGCCGATCAACGCGTAAACGCCGTACGGAGTCAAACGGATAACGTATTTTACAACTTGGTGCACGATTGCCGTTGCGGAGGTCACGAAGTTTTTGACAGGCTCAACGACTTCCGGTTTCTTGGAGCCGACATGCACGATCGCTACCGCGACGAAAATCGCGAAGATCAGAACAGGCACGACTTTGCCACTTGCCATATCGCCAATCGGATTGGATGGCACAAGATCCAGAATAACTTGCGAGAATGTCGGAATGTCTTTGGCTTTAAAATCTTTCGGAACCGCCTGGGCGATGCCGTTGCCTGGATCGAACGCCAAGGCAACCAGAAGGCCGATGATCGACGCGATCCCCGTTGTCAGCAGGAACCAGCCGACGGTTTTGAGGCCTAGCTTACGAAGCTGCGTTAAATTCGATAGCGACGAAATACTGTTAATAACGAGAATAAGGACGAGCGGCATAACAAGCATTTTGATCAGGTTGACGTAGATCGTCCCGATCGTGCTGACGCTTTTGTACTGCAGGCCAGCCTGATTAAAAATAATACCCGCGATAAGACCCAAGCCTAGACCGATGAAAACACGATTACCAAAACTTACTTTCTTTCTGCCTAAGAAGCCAATGAAGCCGATAACCACGATGGAGACAAGTAAGCTGACCCAGTTGGTTTGAAAGGCGGTGACAAGGTTGTTTTCCATTGAAGCGATCCCCCAATTCCCATTCGTTTACTCGGTTTAATTGTGAATATAATATGACAACTAACACTAGATGTCAATGCTTTTTTACACTGGCAAAAAAATAAAACCGAACATTCCCCTAAATTTTATGAGGAGAAATTCGGTTTTAGCACTGTTTTCCATAAATTTGTCCCAGTCACTTACATCGTATGCTGATCGTGCACAATCGCAACAAGATACCACGCTCCGGCCGTATAGGCGAACACAAGCCGCAAGCTGGTCCAATCCATCCCTTGAAATTGCGGGTCGATCCCCGGGAAATGATATTCAACTGTTATATAGGAAGAAGTCGGATAGATGCTGAATACGTTGTTGGTCATGTTGCCCTTGCCCAGCAGCGTGTTATAGCTGATTTGCGGGGCCGCGGCGAAGTTGGCATTATATACGAATTTGGCCCAATAATTCGGAAACGTCAAGTCGATATTGTCGCCCGAGCCGTCATACACGCCCCAATGGGTCGGCGAGGAATTCGACCATAAAGCTGCCAGCCCGCTGGCCGGAACAATCACGTCGGTTGACGGCTGGATGTAGGAATACGGAGAGAACTGGACACCTTTTTGCGGATGAACGAGAGCCGCGAGCTTGGTGAAGTCTTTGTTCTGAATGGCCGCAATCGTCTCCTTTGCACGGCTTGCGATCAAAGATTTGGCTTCCTCCGGTGTGGAGAAGGAAGGCGTGGCAGATGACCCCAGCGAAGAGGCCGGGCTGGATGGCGGCTTGGTCGGCGATGCTGCGGGCGAAGTCGGCATTGCCGATGCAGGCAGCGTGCTGCCTTTGGGCGGCGCAGGTGATGCCGACGCTGGGTTCACGGAAGCGACCGGCGTCGATCCCGCTCCCGGTGATGCCGATGAAGTCGCGCCCGGTGCC
This sequence comes from Paenibacillus oryzisoli, assembly GCF_050467285.1. Lineage (GTDB taxonomy): Bacteria > Bacillota > Bacilli > Paenibacillales > NBRC-103111 > Paenibacillus_E > Paenibacillus_E oryzisoli_A. Next base: position 142,563 of record NZ_JBCMUN010000011.1, read on the forward strand.
GCCGATGGCGAGACGCTGGACGTCGACTCATTTCCCGGCGACTGCTGAGCGATGGGTGTTGATGGGGCGTCTCCCGAGCTGCAACCGGCCGCTGCCGAAAGCGTGGTCAACATGCCCGCGAGCACGATTCCCTTCCTTACTATGTCGCGCAATGAAAACCCCTCCTTCACGTGGGTTGCTTCTACCCTAACAGACGCAAGTCAAGAGGAAAAGTTACATGCGAAGCAGCCGGAACGAGAAAAAAATCCGTTGTGCGCATAGGCTCAACTGGAAAATCTCCAGCTCATTGCGGCCGATTTGCCCTATGAGCGCAGCTCAACTGGAAAACCTCCAGCTTATATTGGAGGTTTTGCCCAAACCACGCGGAATCGCGATACTGAGCTGGAGAAATTCCAGCTCACACGCCAAATTCCGCGCAAATCCCCTCGATGAACTGGAGGAATTCCAGCTCATCCTTGGTTAGGCTGCGCTGAGCTGAATAAGCTCTCACGGAGTGCATATTCAGCCGCGAAACCCTGGATTTCGGCCAATAGGCACTCGACAAGTGCTTATTCCCTCCAAATCGGCCCGTTACGCCGAGTAATGGGTTCAATAAGCACTCGCGGGATGCTTATTGAACCGCGAAACGCCGGCTTCCGTTCGTTAAGCACTCGACAAGTGCTTATTTCTATTTCACCAACCTCAAGCCATATTTGCAGCAACCAGGTTCGTTTTGAATTCGTTTGCTTACGACTGCATGCCAGCTTCCCATGTTTGGTCGTACTTCCGGATTCCCTCTCCGTCCCCTCAATCCATACACTTCGCTAGACCAATAGGATAACGGATGTATCTCATTGGGAAGTTTAAAGCGATTTGGTAAGGAAATAAGTTAGGTGAGCGAACTTATTTGCTGCAAATGAGCCGGAAACACGATGAAACCCGCAAATAAGATAAGACCGTTATCTTATTTGCGGAAATCAAGGGCAATCCGTGAAAATAGGTTATTGAAAGTAACCTATTTCGAAGAGCCGCCGGCTTTCACATGAGAAAACCGACATCTCACTCTCAGCCTGCTGCCTTAACCTGACAAGCGCGGCGAACAAACGCCGCCACTCCAGGTCTGGAGTGGCAGCGGCCTCGGACGGGCCCGCTTGGCCCACCCCCAACACAAACAAGCTGCCCGCCACCAAAGGGGCGAGCAGCTTCTCGCATCAGCGCGCAGCCGCTGAAGTGACCGCGGCTCGACCGAGGCGTCTGCGCCACCCAGCTTCCCGGCCGCGCGAGGCCTCAAATGCGAATGCCCGCGGAGAAATGGTTGTAATCATCCGCGGAAGGATCGAACGCCGCCTCGTCGTCGCTCGGCACCGCGTCCGCCGCGGCGGCGTAGCTGTCGGACCAATCCTCATTCACGGTATGCGCCGGAATACGGATGGAGCCCTCCAGGTCGTACGCCATGGCGTACGCGGCCTGCTCCGACTGGGCCTGCTTCTCGACCATGCGGCCGCCGTGCGCCTGCGCGATCTCGATCGCGGAGGTAATCTCCTGCGCATCGAGATGGATGTGCAGCGTCGGCCGCGGCTCGCTCTCCAGCAGCTCCGGCTTGTAGCCGAGCTCTTCCAGCGTATCCAGCGCCAGCAGCGCATCGCGCTTCTGCCCAAATTCAAAAAAGATAGGAACGAAGTCCTTCATCACCCAGCCTCCTTTCTTCCTTCAAATGGAAAGTCTGCTCTTAGCGTGCACCACTTGCTCCCACTCTATTCCTCTTCTTTCCCGAATTCCGGTGGGGGCGGTGAGTCGGTTCTCGGACGAAATTCGACCGCCGTCATATGCCTGCAAAGCTGCGCCAGGATTCGCACACCCAGCACAGCAATTCTATCCGCCTATTCCGCCAGCCCCGCCTGCACCATCCGCAGCAGCTCATCATGATATGCCGGCACCGCGGCGACGACGAATTGCGCACCCGCCGGCTTGCCCTCGTTCCCGCCGTTCAACAGGCTCAGCGGCACACCCGCGAAGTCCGTCACCTTCACGCCCGCTTCCTGCGCCAGCAGCAGTCCAGCGTAGAGATCCTCGCCCTCGGAATCGTACACCACGATGCCGTAAAGATCGCCGAGAGCGAGCATCGCCCAAGCGATGGAGGGCGCCCAGAGGCGCAGCACTCTTTTCGTCGCAAACTCCAGATGATGACGAAGCTGCAGCGCCCGCAGGTTGTCCTTTTTCACCACATGGCCCTGAATCCATGAAATCGACGACTTCGCAAGCGCTCCCTGCGGATGCGGCACAAGCTTCACATCCTCCTGCCACGCGCCTCCCCCATGCACCGCCGAATAGGTCACGCCCAAATGCGAATCGTACACCACGCCCAGAATAATCTGACCTTGATAACTTAGCGAAATACAGACGCCGTATAGAGGCAGTCCAATCGCATAATTGTTTGTACCGTCCAAGGGATCGACATGCCAGACCCACTCGCTGGCCGCGCCCCCTTCCCCTGCTTCTTCACTATAAATGCGGTGCGTAGGAAATACGCTCATAATCTCATCGACGATCAGCCGATCCGCGAGCACATCCACCTCCGTCACCAAGTCTCCCCGCTCGTCCTTCATCTGGGTGCCAAGTTGACTTCCAAAACGGCTCCGCGCCAGTTCCCCGGCTTTCTTGGCCGCTCGTTCCGCCACTTCTCTCGCTAATGTCCACGTGCTCCGCTCCATTTGCTTCATCCCCTTATCTGGACTTGTCATGTATTGTACATAGTTTACCATGAATTGCCTGAAAAGTTGCGAGGATGCGACTTCATTACATTGACAATCGGCCTTTCAATCTGTGATAATATAGCAAAATCAGACGACAAAAGCTGTCGAAAGGAGCAAGACGAGTATGGTAAAGCATCACCAGCATAAAATTTTGGATTGTACGATTCGCGATGGCGGTTTGGTCAACGATTGGGATTTCAGTGTTGAATTTGTTCAAGATATGTATCGCGGGTTAAGCGCAGCTGGCGTTGAATATATGGAAATCGGGTACAAAAACTCCGAGAAACTGCTCAAAGGCGGCGCTGCCGGTCCTTGGCGTTTCCTGAACGAGTCCTTCCTGCGTGATGTGATTACCAAAAAGACCGACACCAAGCTTTCCGCGCTTGTGGATATCGGCCGCGTGGATGAGAACGATATTTTGCCGCGCGAAGACAGCTTGCTGGATCTGATTCGTGTTGCTTGCTATATCAAAGATGTGGACAAGGGCCTCGAGCTCGTTGAGAAATTCAACAGCATGGGCTACGAAACGTCCCTGAACATCATGGCGCTTTCTCATGTCATGGAGAATGAGCTGACGGAAGCTTTTGAAGAAATTAATAAAAGCCCTGTCGATGTCGTGTACATCGTAGACTCGTACGGCAGCATGACGATGAAAGACATTGACTACCTGGTTACGAAGTTCCAACGCCTGCTGCCTGAGAAGGAGCTTGGCCTTCATATGCACAACAACATGCAGCTCGCCTTCGCGAACACGATCACAGGCGCTGCCAAAGGCGTGACATTCCTCGATTCCTCCGTGTACGGCATGGGCCGCGCGGCAGGCAACTGCACGACGGAGCTGCTGCTGAGCCACCTGAAAGGCGCTCGCTACGACATCCGTCCGGTGTTGGAAATTATCGAGAAGCACATGATTACGATGCGCGACAAATGGGACTGGGGCTACCTCGTTCCGTACATGATCGTTGGTGCATTGGACGAGCATCCGCGTACGGCGATGGCGCTTTTGAATTCCGCAGAGCGCAACAACTTCGTCGACTTCTATGACCGCCTGACTTCCGTCGAAACGGCTTCCGGCGTAAAATAACACAGCAAGAACCCCTCACATTCGGCCTATGGAGCTTCCTCCAGGCGGATGTGCAGGGGTTCTTTTTCGGTAGATGGCGTGTCCACGCCTTCACCTACACCTTCATTATTTTCGCACCCACCACATAATTCTCCGCATATGCACGGTCAATCAGAAAAACAAAATCGTCATCCCGCCGTGCCACACTCTTCTTGCGATACACTTCAATAAATTCGTTGTCGGCCAGATTCGTGCATGCCTCATCCGTGTAGATCAGGCCGTCCTCCAGCCGTTTGAGCGCCTCCACCATGACTTCCCGTTTCTTGAGCTTACCGTAAATCTCGATATAGACGACCGTGCTGGCATCATAGCTTCTCAGCATGATTGCGACTTTATTCAGCTTCGTCTTCACAGGTTCCAGTTGCTGCTCCTCTTTCTCCTCCGATATACTCATCGCCTTCGCTCCTTTGTGGGTCATAGGTCTTTGCTTATAGCTTATGTGGAAAACGTCCATGCGGACTAGGCTGATGGCGCCGTCCCGGGGCGGGGATGTATGGTTATCGGCGGGGTTGAGAGACTAAGCAATAGAAGCAGCCAGAGGCTAATCAGGCACAAAACGTAGTGAGGTGAACGGCGCATGAGCCGAGTACTGCTGATTGAGGATGAAGAGCGCATCGCCCGGGTGCTGCAGCTGGAGCTGGAGCATGAGGGCTATGACGTGCATGTGCGCACTGACGGAAGGTCGGGGCTTGAGGCGGCGCTAAATGAGGGCGAATGGGGCATCGTGCTGCTCGATGTGATGCTGCCTGAGATGAACGGTCTGGAGGTGCTGCGAAAAATAAGGCAAGTGGACGCGGCGCTGCCGATTATTTTGCTGACGGCGCGCGATGCGATCCCCGACCGCGTCAGCGGGTTGGATCAAGGCGCGAACGACTACGTGACGAAGCCGTTTGCCACGGAGGAACTGCTGGCACGGATCCGCAGTCTTTTAAGAACGAAGAGCCTGCAAGAGCAGCCTCCCGAGCAGCCGCATGTGCTCAAGGTCGACGACCTCACGATGGATCTCAAAAGCCGCGCCGTCACCCGGGAAGGCACAGCCATCGAGCTGACGCCGACGGAGTTCGAGCTGCTCCGTTTTCTCATTCAGCACCAGGATGAGGTCATGTCGCGGGAGCAGATCATTTCCGAGGTGTGGGGCTATGATTTCATCGGAGACACCAATGTCGTGGACGTGTATATCCGCTATCTCAGGCAGAAGGTGGACAAGCCTTTTGCCGTTAAGCTGATCCAGACGATCCGCGGCATCGGCTACTTGCTCAAATCAGGCGACGCCGTGGCAGACGACAAAACGGAGCCTGATGAGGAGGCGCCATGAGCCTCAAGCTGAAACTGACCCTGTGGGTGAACGTTGGCTTGATGGTTGTGCTTTTTGTCAGCTTCACCTTCGTCTACTACATGTTCCTGCGCGTCTCCACCAATGGCGAGATTGAACTGTTAAAGGAAAAAGCACGCACGCTGCTGCTGAACGATCTGCCTCACCATCCGGAGTTTTGGAAAACCGGCACGCAGATGGACGAAATGCTCATTCCGCAGGAGATGCTGCGCTACATTTTGCCTGATTCGTCTGTGGAGCATCAGATTTATTCGGACAGCAATCTAGTCCGCTATCCAGCCGTCTACCGCGCCGAGGCGTCCAATTCGCTGATCAAAGACGATAACGGTATCCTGGTTTTTGTAAGAACCCCTGTCTACAAAGACGGCAAACAAGTCGCGCTGCTCGAAATCGGACGCAGTCTACGCAAACTCGGCGATTATGCGGATATGCTCATTTCGATTCTTATTTTGACGGCGGTCGGGGCGCTAGGGGTGACGCTGTTTGGGGCTTATTTTTATACCAATGTCCTCTTCCGCCCCCTTCAGCAGTTCATCAAGACGATGCAAAATATCGAGGAAAGCGGCTCATTTCGCCATATCCCCTTGCCCGCCAACCATGCGAACGATGAACTCACCAAGCTGGGCACGACGTTTAACCGGATGATCGACCGGCTGCAGGAGATGTTCCGCAAGCAGGAACAGTTCCTCGCCGACGCTTCCCACGAGCTGAGAACGCCGCTCACGATTATCGAAAGCTATGCCAGCCTGCTGCGCAGATGGGCTTTGCAGAACGATCAGCTGCGCGAGGAGGCGCTTGGCGCCATCATATCGGAGGCGGGACAGTTGAAGCTGCTGACGCAAAACCTGCTCTCGCTCACCGGCTCCGCCCGCAACGACTGCGATCAGAAAATCGCTTTCGATCTGCTGCCGATTCTGGAGCAAACCGCGGCTTCGCTGCGTGTCACGTCCTCGCGCGACATTCACGTGCAGGCGCATGCCGAGAACACCAAGCTGATCATAACGGCCGACCCTTATCAGATTAAGCAGCTGCTTGTTATCCTCATAGACAATGCGCTCAAGTACAGCCAAGCTCCTGTCGAAATCCGATATGAGGAGGCGGAGCAAAGCGTTAAGATTGAGGTCATTGATCATGGCATCGGCATTGCTGAAGAGGAGCTTCCTCACGTCTTCGATCGCTTCTATCGCACCGATAAAGCCCGCAATCGCAAGCAAGGAGGCGCAGGTCTGGGCCTCGCCATTGCCAAGCATATCGTGGATAAACACCATGGCGACATCCAGCTCCGAAGCACGCTCGGCCTAGGCACGACGGCCAGTGTAACGCTTTCAAAGTCGTGTCAATAAAAACATTATCAGAAGATTCTCAGCGTTTTCTCAGAATCGGACCTCCTCCTTAGGGTAGCGCTTCTTGGGGCGTGTCGTGGTAAATAATAGGCCATTTTTCATCTGCTATACTGGGTACAGGTGAACGAGACACACACCAACAAGGGAGCTCAACGAATGAGCCTACCTGCAAGCACACAAGCGTCGTACGCACGCTTTCCTTATATAAGGCTTGCAATACAACTCTAAGGAGGCAACCCAGATGAACAAGACAAACAACCTTACAACGACTTGGTACAAAAAATTAGTCGTGACCGCAATCGCGGCTACGATCGGATTATCCGCCGCTTCTTTCGTGCCTGGACAAGCCAGCGCCGCGACAGCTGATGGTGCGCAAGTGAACGCGACAGCGCTTACTGCGTCCGCTACATCCGCATCGTCCCGTGCGAGTCAGGTGATTTCCATCGGTAAACGCTATCTTGGCACACCTTACAAATTCGGTGCGAAAGCTGGGCAAACGCGTAACTTTGACTGCTCTTCTTTTACCCAATATGTCTATAAAAAAATCGGCATCAACCTGCCGCGCACCTCGCAGCAGCAAGCTCGCGTCGGTACGTATGTATCCCGCAGCAACCTGCGTGCAGGCGATCTGGTCTTCTTCTCCATCCCGGGCAAACCGCACGTCATTCACCACGTAGCGATCTACATGGGCAATAACAAATTGCTGCAGACGTACGGCGCCGGCGGCGTTCGCATTACGGACATCCACAGCGGCACCTGGTCTTCCCGTTATATGACGGCTCGCCGTGTGATTCATTAATCGGCTTTTAGAAACAGCCACCCCCTCGGACCTTCTCGGTCTTGAGGGGGTGTTGTGCGTTAATACCGGATGTATGCCTCATGATACAGCTCCTTGAGTCCCCGCTTGCGCAGCTTGATCTCGAGCAGCCGCTGCCTGTAACGGACACGGGCCGTTCGCGGCAGCACCAGCGTAGAAAGCTTGATGATGCGACTTTTATTGCCATTCGCAAATCCCGTTATTTTGATATGCGTCGACTTGACGAACACTTGAAGATTTCTGGGGTCCTCGTCTTTCGGTATTTTCACCTTGATGATGACGTGCTCATGCGTTTCGAACACTTCATTCTGGATCGCTGCCGTGGAAAGCGTCGCTTCCAGGCCCGGCATCGCTTTTTTCAGCACGTCCTGTACATATCCTTCCGCCAGCATCATATTATCTAGAAAGGTCTGCCCTTTTTCGGCAAACGGCAGCTTCTGCCCGAGGAACTTTTCAACTTGTTCCCACTTCAGCCACGGATGCCGATTGAATCCGCTCATGCTCATCACCTCATTATGCTACCAGTATATGTGCCTACCCGGGCAAGTGACACCCTGCCAAAAAACAGCCGCACCTCTAGGCGAATGCCTCATATACTGTACATGAGAGATTCGCTAGGGAGGGCCTAACTATGCCAGCTATCGTCGGAAACGTCAAAATCATCAGCGTAGGCTCCAGCTCTGTCGTCCATTTTGGCGATTCTTTTATCATCGCGCCAGTGAGCACCTCCAAAACTTTTGCCGGCGCAGGTTCCTTCAATACTGGGGATTTCCCGCGCGTTTATAATGCGTACAGCACGACCGTCACGAACGATTCCGACCTGATTGAGGCGAACGCGAGCGGCAACATTCTGTAACCCTCGCATGCCGGCTGGAAACGAGGTGTCCCCTTATGCACTGCACGATCCACCAGACGATTATGATCCAGCAGTTAAAAGTGAATTCCGTCGCCAACTCATCCGTCCTGCAGATCGGCACAGCGGGCTCCATCCGATCTCTGTCCAATTTGTATAATACCGGTGGCTTTGTAGAGCCTGCCCCCGAGCTGGGGACCACGGAGGTCAATCCCGTGACACTGGTTCCGCTGCCGCCACCAACGTAAGCTTAGGAAGCAAAAACGAGAAGGCCAGCACCGCTTCGAAAGGAGGTGCGATTTCCACATGACGACGCCGATCTCTTGGCAGCAATGGGCCCAGCACCTGTGCGCCTACGTCGAATTGCAAAAACAGCGCATTGATCAATTGGAGCAAACGGTGAGCAGGCTTGATCAGACCGTTCAAACGCTGACGCAAACCGTAAGCAGCCTAAAACAGACCGTCGACAAGCAGCAGGAAGACTTGAAAGCACTGAAGGAAGAGAAGCGATTCCATATCGATAAAATCGAGTACAATTTCGACCAGCTCAAGGTCGAGAAGCTGGATGGCACGCTCACCATCGGCATTTCGCCGGGCACGCTGGATCAGATCGACGATTTTGCCGTGAACGGTTCCAATCCGATGAACGCCGGGATGGATCAGAACCCGTTCTACCAGGCAGGCCAATATCAAGGGAACTCGGAGACCGGAAATCTGGGGCCGACGGTTATTCCAGGCGGCATGCCTGACATTCGCGGTGAGAGTGGCGCTGGCGGTGCGGCGGGGACGCAGGCTAAAGCTCAGGCTAAGGCTCAGGCTCAGGGCATCCGGAACGACGTGGCGATGGGCGTGGATCAGTATTTGAAATACGGCGTTCAGGCCGATATGGATAATCTCGAAGCCAAGTACCAGTTTCCCATTGACGAAGACTACCGCGAACTCATTATCGGCGACATCCGCAAGCAGCTCGACATGCGCATCCAGCACTACATTAACCAGTACCGCGGCGTAGGCTTTAACGAGCCGATAGAGGCGGTAACGAGCAGCATTGTGGAAAAAACGCGACAGGACATCTTCACCGCGATTGAAACGTACATATCGAGTCTACCGAAGAAAGAGGGGTAATTTATCATGTTAACACTTAACGTGGTCAACAAAGAGCTTTGCGTCGGGGATATTCGCATCGTCGGGGTATCCAGTGCCTCGATTTTCCTAATCGGCGACACCGAAGTCGTCTCCCTCTCCTCTATGTTCGATACGCCGCCGGAATCCGTCATCATTGCGCCGTTCGTGCCGCTGCCAACCGAGGATTAAGCCAGATGGCGCGCCTATCCATCGTTACTAATTTGTATATGAGCACCGTCAGCTCTTCCAGCACCGTGCATATCGGGGATAACGTCAATACGACACTAAGCAATACCGTATTTGCCGTGCAGCGCGAAGTACCGTATTTTCATGAAAATGAAGGCAGCTTTGCCGCTTATCCGTTCTTCCAACGGCCTTTTCCCATCCCGCAGCCGCCCGAACCTGTCGCCATGTGTGTGGATAACTGGGGAAGCTGCATCCGCGTTCGCAACATGCGGGTCATTGGCCTTGCAGCCTCCTCCGTGCTCCAAATCGGCTCCAACCGGCTCAGCACCTCCGAATCCCGGATCAAAAACACCCGGCAATTCGTCATCGACAAACCCGGCCCGCAAGACCAGCAAACCTTCGTCCAAGTCGGCCAGCCCGACCTCATCGGGCCAAACCCGCTGGCGATGGTGCATGTGAAGCAGAAGAGCGAGAAGTGAGCGGCGCGCGTGGGAGGGCGGCGTGGGGCAACTTGGGAGCGGCAGATGACGCGGCCTGCTTGGCTCGCGCTGTGAAATAAGCGGGGTAAAACCCTTCTATTTCTGACTTTTGGGCCGGTTTGAGCACAATAGAAGTGGCTAACCCCTCTTATTTTCTGACCACCCCCCCCATTTTGGGGCCAAGCAGAACAGTTAAGAGGGGTTACCACCTTAATTTAGAAATTTCTTGGCCTGCACACAAAATAAAGAGGAGTTGCATACGCTTACATTTCCTCTGAAGGCTCCTCTCACCGCCGCAGCTGCTTCTCTCACCAGAAACTAGCTGTTTTTCTTCACATGCCTGCCACTATTCCGCCGAACTAATCGCTTCTCCACACCTGCCACTCTCTTAACAAACTAGCTACTCTTCACTACTTGCCACTTTCCGCAAAACCAGCTACTCTTCACTAACTCGCACCCTTCTGACAAACTAGCTACTTCTCACCCCCGGCTCTCTCTCATCAAACTAGCTAATTTCCATCATGCGGCTCCCTCCCAGACCAGCTGTTTCTCGCTATCTACACATTTGGCTGCCCCGACAGATGCCTCAGTCGGCGCACGCCACTGCGGCGCAACACCAAAAGGCCCTCCCCGAAGGAAGGGCCTCACAGTCACACCCGCGCCGCCTCACTTCGCGGCGGCGAACAACGCCTGCGCGCGGCTCAGCAGCGCGGCCATCTCGGCGCGCGTCAGCGGCGCGCCCGGGCGGAACGTGCCGTCGGCGAAGCCGTCGACAAGCCCCTTGCTGCTCATCGCAGCAATGGCCTCGGTCGACCAGCTTCCAGCCGGCACGTCCTTGAACTTGCTCGCCGCGGCGATGCCCGGCGAGCTCAGCTTCAGCGCGCGAGTGAGCAGCATGCTCATCTCCTCGCGCGTGATGGTTTGATCGGGCGCGAAAACGTTATCGCTGATGCCCTGCATCAGCCCGTGCTGCTTCGCGATCCCGATCGCCTGTGACGCCCAGTGCGTCACAGAAACGTCCAGGAAGGCGGCGCTGCTCGCCTTCTCCTTGTCGAGGCCGAGCGCGCGCACGATGATCGTCGCGGCCTCGGCCCGGGTCAGCTTCGCCTCCGGCGCGAAGCGGTTCGTCGCCACGCCGAGCATCCAGCCCAAGTTGGCGGCGGCGAGGACCTCTTTTTGCGCCCAGTGGGTCTGCATATCCGTAAAATAAAACCCATCCGCCCACAGGTTAAAATAATTCCACGTGTCCGGCAACTCCTGATTGAGGCTCCAGCTGCCCGTGCCTTTGAGCTTATACTTGCTGACGAGCTGCAGCTTCGCCTTGAGCGACTGCTCGTTCTCGTACCATACGGTATAGCTTCCCGCAGGCAATCGCTTGCCATTCAAGGTCGTCGGCGTGTCCGTGTCCTTGATCGTAAACGTCGCCACCGGCGACTGACTCGCCGTATCGTAGCGCACCGTGCCGCTGTATCGGCTGACCAGGGTAGGCACCGTTTTGGCAGGAATGCCGGCTCCGTTATCTGTTGCGTTCCCGTTCCAATAGCGGCCGTAAAACGGCACACCGAGCACAATTTTACTCGCCGGCGCCTGCGAAACCGCGTATTGAATCGATTTTTCCACAAATGACATACTAGCCACAGGCCCCGGCGTCGGATCGCCCGGATAGCTCTCGTCATAGGTCATGACCATCAAATAGTCGGAGACCGCGGCAAGTGCCTTGTAATCGAATACGCCGACCCAGCCTTTGGTCGAACCCGTCGGATTCGCCGCCACAGCCACCGAGACTTCCTTCGAGCTCGGGAGCCGTTCGCGCAGCTTTTTCACCAGGGCCGTGAATTTATCGCGGTATGCGCTGTCTACATTTTCAATGTCGAACTGAACGCCGTCCAAATTATACGTGCTCACAGCGGCAGCTAGCTGGTTCACAAGTGTATCGCTGTTTTCTAACGCTTTGGCACCAATCGCGGGATCAAATTCATTGCTCAAAAAAGGAACGACCCGCTTCCCCTCCTGATGCATCGCCGTAATAAACGACGTTTGCAGGCTATCGTCAATTTTCAAACTGCCGTCCGCATTCAGCACCAAATAGCTCGGCGACACCACATCCAGCGTCTCCCCGCTGCGATCCACCTGCGTCGTATACGTACTCGGACCGCCCGCAAATAAGTAGGACATATTAAAAACCCCGGACGCCTCGCCCGTTTCCGCCCTTACCTCGTGCCGATTCACATTCGCCCCGCTCCACATGAGACCGGCTGCGGCCAGGACAACGATAAGTTTTCTTAGCTGATGTTTGATAGGCAATTATCGCTCTCCCCTTCACGCATTTTCCTACCTTCTATCATCCTAGAAATCTAGCAAATGGGCTACGAGTAAATATTGGTCGTTCCCGACACACACATCAAAAAACCGTTCCTGAACGTGAACGCTTGTCCACTTCATAACGGTTCTGCCGAAACTTCCTAATTACGGTACTGGATGGTAAAATCGATAATGATTCCTACCCTTCCCTTTGACTTGATATAAGGCAATATCGACTTCTTTCATCATTTGCGACGCTTCCATCAGATCGGCTCTGAACATCGTAATGCCCATGCTGACTGTAGCGTGAAACTGATAGCCGAGCACATCCCAAATCTGATCCACGCTTTGAATAATGCGCTGTGCGACGCCCTTCACATTCTCATCGCAATCTACCGCGGGCAGCAAAATCATAAACTCATCGCCGCCAATCCGAGCGAACATGTCCTCTTCCCGAAGGCATCCTTGAATGCGCCGGACAAAAGCTTGCAAGAAAGCATCTCCCACATCGTGGCCCATCGTGTCGTTAATGATTTTGAAATCGTCAATGTCTACGATCATCAAGGCAAAAGGCCGCAGCGTCCGCTTCGCCTGAAGCAAAGACTGCTGCAAATGCTCTTTGAACAGCCGTCGGTTCGGCAGGCCTGTAAGCGGGTCGTGGTACGCCATGGCGACAAGGCGGCTCTCTTGGTTTTTGCGCTGTGTAATGTCCGTAAGACCCACGCAGATCTGCACCAGATCGCCCTCGCTATCGCATATCGGAATCGCCAGGCACTCAAACCAGATCACGTTGTCCACCAAGGACCGCGCCCGAAATTCGATTTTGCTGCTGACCTGCGTCTGCAGGGTATGAATGAACAGCTTCTGCACATCGACACGGTACTCCGAATCAATGAATCTAGCAATTTGCTGGAACTCTTCCGGTATAAATCCGACCCAATCGAGAAACCGATCGGAGGCATATGTTAAGTTGGCATGTATATCGAATTGACAATAGAGGTCCCAAGACCGCTCAATGATCTGGCGTGCGAATGAATCTTCCTGTATCCAGGCATGGCCCTGTAACTTCGAATCAGCCTTCTGACTCATGACTTTCGTCGCCCCCTCTTATGTTACAACATAGAGTCAGTGGTAGCTTAGCACGTCAACATAAAAATATGATAAAGCTTCTCTTAAATTTATATCAAGCTTTGTCGAAACATGGCGGTTATTCACCATTTAAGAGGTAAGTTGTTAGTTTTCGTAAGACTTTAGCACCTATTGTCAGGTAAAGAGGTGAAGGATGGCCACATTTTGTCAATAAAAGGATAGAAATTAGCAGGACAATCGTTCTATAATATAGGTAATACATAGAAGACCGGGGCACCGCTCTTTACTTAAGGTAACTGTTCTTTACTGAGGAGGATTTCTGCATGGCGGGAGAAACGATTTTAATTGTGGATGACGAGCAAGAAATTGTCCAATTAATTCAACTTTACCTTGCGCGCGAAGGTTATAATGTAGTCAATTGCAATAATGGACCCGACGTTTTTGATATGGTCACGGAGCATAAGCCCGACTTGATCATTTTGGATATTTTACTGCCTGGCCTGGATGGCATCGAGGTATGCCGCCAGCTTCGCAAAACGTGCAACACGCCAATTCTGTTCATCTCTTGCAAAAGCGAAGATATTGATATTATTCTCGGCCTCAGTATGGGAGGCGACGATTACATGACCAAGCCTTTCTCGCCAAGCCAACTGGTGGCCAGGGTCAAGGCGCATCTGCGTCGCAACTCCATTCGGGAGCAGCATCAGGACGATCCGCAAATTGTCAAGTTCCCAGGACTTGAGATCGACCTTGTCAGTCATATCGTACGTGTGAACGGGCGAACCATCTCGCTGTCCGCGAAGGAATTCGACCTGCTTTCCCTGATGGCCAAAACACCGAACCGCGTGTATAAAATCGAGCATCTGTTCGAGCTCATCTGGAGCCTCGACAGCATGGGGGACCCGCGGACGCTGATCGTACATATTAGCAACTTGCGTAAAAAAATCGAGCTCAACCCGGCTGAGCCCCGCTACATCATTACCGTGCGAGGCGTCGGGTATAAATTTAACGGTTCCGCCGTTTAGGGATGGAGCCAGGACTGTACCGCATGGAGAAACGGCTCGGCTGCCGCGGCGATGAGAATGGCCGGCAGCATGTTGGCGACATTGATTTTTAGAATTTGGAGTAAGTTAATTCCTACACCAATGACCAGCAAGCCGCCGACCGCTGTCGTTTGGATAATCATCGCATCCAGCGTGGGCTGGCTGAACGCCATCGCGATGAACGTCGCGAGCAGCGCAATCGTGCCCTGCATGAGGAACACCGAGGCTGCGGAGAACACCACGCCGATCCCCAGCGTCGAGGCGAAGATGATCGATAGGAAGCCGTCCAACAGCGCTTTTGTATATAAAATATCGTGATTATGCCGCAGCCCGCCGTCCAGCGGACCCAGAACGGCCATCGCGCCGATGCAGTAGACAAGCGTGCAGGTAACGAAGCCTTCCGAGACCGAAGTTGCGGCCCGGCCACCGCCGGATGCGCTCGTCAGCTTGTCCTGCAGCCAGTCGCCCAGCTGTGCCAGCCGGTACTCAATGCGCAGCAGCTCGCCAATGATGCCGCCGAGCACAAGGCTCACAATCACGATGAGAATTTGCGTCGTTTTGAGCGCCATTGTAATGCCCAACACCGTTATCGCGAGGCCCAGGCCTTGCATGACGGTGTTTTTGATTGATGTGGAGATGCGGGGCAGCATCATCCCGAGCAATCCGCCGATGATGATCGCCAAGCTATTGACGATCGTTCCCCATAATGCCATATTCGTTCCTCTTTTCCCGAGTGCGTCTGTATAATGCCTTCATCATTCTACCGCATTCTTCTCCTAATGTCGTCATAGGATAATGCTCGTATTTCGCTCATAATTCCAGTCCCCTGTTAACTATCACGGTTTGTTCATTAGCCTTAGTTCCCTCATAATTTCGACCTGGGATGGGGATGGTATGAAGAAGGAACAGGAAAGGAGGACCTGGCATGTCAAATAACAAAGAGATGGACCCGATGACCGGCGAAACCGTTGAAACTGACGGCATCTACGCCAACGAAAACGGCCAAGAGGCCGTCCTGAAGCGAGGCGATGAGTTTCCCGCCGATCTGATTTTGGGAGAGACGACGTGGAAGCTGCAAGGCTTCGCCGACGATGCCGTCGTCGATCACGACCAATCAGAGCTTAATCCGATGCGCAAGCGTGTCGATGCGCGAACATAAGAACTGACGCATTTGCGTCAGTTGGCGCCGCCCCCGTCCTTTCGGGGGCGGCTTTGTTGGCGTTGGGCGTGGCCAGGGCGGGAGCAGCATGCGGAGGTAGGTGCGGAGGGACACGACGCAGGCTGAAATGGAATTTCTCCAGCTCATGTTGGACGAAAAGAGCAAATCTTGTCACTGAACTGGAATTTCTCCTGTCTATTTGACGCTAATCCAACAATAGAAGTGTTTTTCGGCAAATGAGCTGGAGGTTTTCCAGTTCATCGCGGAGAGGCGAGTTCGACGAGATGCCGGAGGGGGCCCTTCCATATTAGCTAACTTACCCCCTTCGTCCCCCACCGTCCCACAAAACTAGCTACTTTTACAATCACCACACCCGCTCACTCCGATCGTCCAAGCGCCGCCCCTTCTCTCCTCCCACAAAGACTAGCTACTCCTCCAACCCTCTCTCTTGCATATCATGATGCTCCAGCAACAGCACCTTCCCCCTTTCTCCCACCTGCCCGGACTGTGTTATACTAAAAAGATGATAACCACTTGGGGGACCATCCATGAACGATCAACGCATCATTATAGTGACCGGAGGAACGCTCGGCGATTGGACGCTGGAGATCATCACGCCAGATGATCTGTTGGTCGGCTCGGATCGCGGCGCGCTTTTTCTCATCCAGCACGGCTTTCAGCCGGATATTGCGATGGGCGACTTCGATTCCGTTACGGAGGACGAGCTTGCGCTGATTCGTGTGAAAAGCAAGGCATTCATCGACGTTGACCCAATCAATAAGGATTGGACTGACACGGAAATGGCGTTCAATTGGGCGCTGGAGCGGAAGCCTCGCGAGATTCTGCTGCTCGGCGCGCTCGGCACCCGGTTCGACCACTCGCTGGCGAACGTCCATCTCCTGCGTAAAGGGCTCGCGCACGGCGCGGACTGCACCATTATCGACGCGAATAATCAGATTCGCGTCATCAACGCCAACACGCGCGTAACACGCGGCAATTATACGCACCTCTCCCTGCTGCCGCTGAGCCTCGAAGTGACGGGCATCACGCTGCACGGCTTCCAGTACCCGCTGCACGAGGCCACGCTCGAGATCGGCATGTCCCTCGGCATCAGCAACGTGCTGCTGGCGCCCGAAGGCCTGATCGAGCTGCGCAGCGGCCTGCTGCTCGTGGTGCAGAGCAGGGACTAGCCGCGCCTGCCACGCCAACATAAAAACACTCGCCCCCTCAAGGGACGAGTGTTTTTGCAATGCCCAGCCGCGCGTACTGCTCCGGCGGCGCCTCATGCGCTTGCATGAGCTGCGCCATGTGCTGCAGCAGTCGCGCTTCCGCAGCCGGGTCCTGCAGCGGCTGCTCCTGCTTCGGATCCGTTGCGAGGTCAAACAACAGCGTGCCGTATTGATTCGGCTTCAGGTACGTGCGGCCGCGGATTTTCATCACGGGCGCGCCTTTGGTGAAGCCGAAAGGCCCGGCCAGCTCCATCCCGTGGAACTCCGCTGGATCGAACAGCCTGTGCATATGGGCCGGCATCAGCGTGTACTCGTACAGCGGCCCATTGTCTTCGCCGGACGGCGCGCGCATGTACACGTAGCGCCCGTCCGTGCAGTTGACGTGCCCGCCGTAGATGCCGAACAGCGCAGCTTCTCGGACCGCTGTATCACTAGCCACAGCAGCGGCTAAATCCCGCCCCTGCATCGCAGACGGCACCGCTACGCCGAAGTACGCGAGCAGCGTCGGCGCGAAATCGACCGTCTGCACGAGCGCTTCACGCCGCCCGACCGCCTGCGAGCGTGGATCCCAAATGAACAGCGGAATGTTCGCGATTTCGCTGTACAGCGGTTGAATGTTTTTGCCCCACCATTCGTGCTCGCCTAGCAGGAAGCCGTGATCGGTGTTTACGATCAGCAGCGTATCCTTCCATAAGTCGTAGCGGTCAAACGCATCGAGCACCTGCCCGAGATACGCATCGCACATGGAGACGAGCGCCGCATACTCGTAGATGAGATGCTGCACTTCCTCCGGCTGCTGCTTCACTTTAGCGTAGTCCGGCCAGTCAAAATGCTTCCCCGTATACGTATGGGGGTATAACGCCTTATACTTCGGCAGCGTAAAAAACGGCTCATGTGGATCGAACGCCTCGATCTGGAGGAACCACCGATCCTCGTTCCAGTTGCGCTCGATAAACTCGAGCCCGCGCCTTACTGTGACCGCGAGCGGCTGCTTCTCCTCCGTATCGAGATACGAGCGGTTTACCCAATCCTGCCGCCACAAATCCCCTAGCTTCGGCCCGCTCAGCGTCTCCGGAATATTCGGGTCCTTCACATTCCCCTTCCACGGATCGCCTTCCTGCCCCCGGGCAAACTCCCACGAGTTATACCGCGTATGGTACGCTGCGCCGCCATCTTCAAAATAATGATTGTGATCCGTCGTCAGATGGGCGTACACCCCATTTTTGCGCAACTCATCCACAAACGAGTCGTCGAACGGCTCTAGTGGCCCCCAGCTGCGATGCAGGAAATTGTACCTGCCGGTATGCAGGTCCCGCCGCGCCGGCATGCAGGGCAGACTGCCCGCATAGCAGCGGTCAAACACGGCGGTGCGCTCCGCCAAGCGCTCAAAATTCGGCGCATGCACCCAATCGCAGCCATAGGGCGGCAGCATGTGCCGGTTCAGCGAATCGAACATCAGCATGACAGCTTTCATAAGTCAGGCCCTCCCCTCTACTCTTCTGTATCCGTTCCCTTCTCCATCGTCAGCTCGCGGTATTGGCTTGGCGTGATGCCTTCCTGCTTTTTGAAAATCCGGTTGAAATACGTCGGCTGATACCCCACGGCTTCCGCAATGTCGTTAATTTTGTAATCCGTTTCCGCGAGCAGCTCCTTCGAGCGATGAATGCGGACATCGGTCAAATAGTTAATAAAATTGATTCCCGTCGCTTTCTTAAACGCTTTGCTCAGCGTCAGCGGCGTCAGGTTATGCTCATCCGCAAACTGATCGAGCGACAAATCTGCCGCGTAATTACGCTGAATCTCGTCTACGACCTTGGAGATCGCCTGTTTCAGGCGGATGTCCTGCTTTTCAAAATCCTGCCGAATACGCTGCACATACGGAACGATCACCCGCTCCCGCAGCACGTCAATCATCTCGCCGATTTCCGTCGAGGACGCCAGCTCCTCCCGAATGCTGAACGACTCGTCCTCGAAAGGATTGTAGCCGTTCTTGAGCAGACCGAACTGCAAGTTGCCATACAGCTGCAGCATCCCCTGCTGGAACAAGTACTCCTTCGTCGTATGCTCCTTCAGCTCACGGCTGAACCGCTCGAGCGCCTGCACCGCCTGCTCTTCCTGCACATCCCGGATCGCCTGGAGCAGCTCCTGCTCTGCAGCGAACGGATACTGCACACCGCTGCCCGGCTGCGCTTCGAAGTCCTCCGCGTTCAGCACTTGCTTCGGCGCATCGAGATCCCGGTAGCGCACGATCCGGTTCACTTCCTCCCACGCCTCAGGAATCGCGGCGACATCCAGCACTATTTTACTGATACAAATCGTCGTCGACGTCTGTAAAAAGCGGTGCAGCACGCCCGCCATCTCCTCAGCGATCCGGTACAGCTCGTCCCCGCGTTCGCCCAGCGGATCGTACTGCGGACAGCCGAGCAGCACACAGATGGAGAGATCGTGCAGGTTGATGATCTCGTACGGAAACGGGCTGATCCTCATAATATCCTGCGCAATGTTCACCGCGGCAAAAGAAATGAGCCCGCTATCCCGTTGCTGAAACCGACCACTCGCCTGGGACAAGCCATGAAACCGGATGCCCAGTGTCACATAGCCGACGCCCTCGGTTTCCCAGCCAAACACGCGCAGCCGCTCCTCCAGTTCCACCGGCTTCGCCGATTGCAGCCGGCCCTGCAGCAACTGCAGCAGGAAGCCTTCCTTCATCGCCGGCATCTGCTGCTCTAACCGCTGCTCGAGCGTACGGCTTTCAAAATTGACGCGCTTCCACGCATCCGCAATGAACGCAATTTCATCCAACGCCTCCGACTCTGCGGGGGCGTCGGTGCGGAACATTTTGGTCAACGATTGAATCGGTTGGTACAGCTTGCGCGAGACGATGACCGCCGTCACCACGGCAATGAGCAATCCGATGAGCCCCAACACGTACACGAAGGTGGAAGCCGCAATGACCGGGGAATTCAGCTTGTCCAGGGAATCCACCGTGACAAAGGTCCATGGCTTGCCCAGCCTTTTAAAAGATGCGTAAGATACGGAATAGTTGGCATGATCGCCTTTGTAGACGAACGAACCCTTCCCAGCCGCCGCTTTCTCCACAAGCTCCAGCACCTCTTGCTGCGTGTAAGCCATGACTGCTGATTTGGCGGAGCTGCCCAGCGGTTCTCCTGCCTCGTCCATCACGAACGTCCACCCGTTCTCATCCAGACTGGATACGTTCAGCATTTGCGCGACGCCGCTCGGCTTCAAATAGATGACCAACGCGCCGAACGGCTCGATGCTATCCGCCGGCAGCTGATAGACCAGGCTGAGCGTGTTCTTCTCCGGCGAGCCGGCCGATGCGACCGTGCTGAACGCCGGCAGCCAAGCTGCCGAGTTATCTGCCTTCAGCAAATGATGAAAACGAGGTTTATCCGCATCCTTCAGCTCGATGGTGCCGCTATTGTCCGTATAGACGACGCCCGGTCGATCCAAGTAAAGGTACACCTGCTCGATCAGCGGATTGGATTCTTTCATCAGCAGCAAATCCGTGTAAATATTACGAATAAATTCATAGTCGTAAAAGGTTTCCAAGCTTTTCAGCTTCACCCCGAACTCCCGGTTGAACGCCCACTGTGTGGAGATTTTCTCAAGGTAGGATAAAGCGTCATCCATCCGCTGCGCCGACAGAGCGACTTGATGGTCCCTAGAGCTTGCTACCATGCTTTCCATCTGCTTGGTCCCGATCCACTTCACCCCGGAGGCAATCACAATGGTCGGGAGACAGACGGCAAGCAGAATGATGAGTAAGCTTTTTCGATACATCCGCTGTTTAAACCATGAGAACTTTCTCATATGCTGAAGAGAGGCCTTCCACTTCATCAACTAAGACCCTCTCCTTCCTGTAAAAATGATTGGTGTGGCTCAGTACAATAGGGCCATTTTATCATCTCGGACGGAAGGCACCAAGCTTGTCGAATCGTGTCCGGCCCCGCATCACGGCTTATTTGCCTTGTCTTTTCTTATAATCGTCATTGAATTCGGCGATGATTTTCTGGTACTGCGCATCCGATTTCAGCCCGGCGATGTACGTATCCCATGCCTCGATCGGCTCGCGTCCGAGAATGATTTTGATTTTCAAATCCTGTGTGCGCTTATCGTAGTCGATCCCGACTTTGTTTTGCGTATCGGAAGTCAGGCCAACAGACGGATCGCCTTTAGCAACCTTGGACAACTCATCGATAATGCTCATATTGCGTTTCAAGAAATCCGCCGGAATGCCTGTTTGGTACGCGAAGGCGTATTTGTCCGTGCTTTGGAAAATCGGGAAAATAACGCCGGTATACGATTTCGCCTTCTCCGTAAACAAGTACATACCGTCTTGAACATTGTAATGTTCACCTTTGAAGCCGAAGTTCGCCATCACGCTGCCTTCTTCGGAAGCGCCGTAGTCCATAAAGGCCAGGATCTTCTTCAGCTTGTCTTCCTTCACCGTCTTCGGAATGACCCAGAACCCGTAAGCTCCGCTGCCCTTCGGCGCGTATTTGCCGGCTGGTCCTTCAAGATACGGCAGCGCCAGCAGATCCGCCTTCGGATTCGTCGCCCGCATCTGGCCTGTCAGCAGCCAAGTCGGCTTGATCGCCTCTGTGAAAATGCCCGCTTTGTTCGTTGTGATGCCCTCGCGCACCTGCGTCGACTTCAGCGTCGGAAAGTCCGGTGCGAGAAGCCCTTCACTATACACTTTCTTGAGCCAAAGCAACGCGTCGCGCGTGCCCGGTTCAAAGGTCGTATCGATGAGCTTGCCGTCCTGCTCCTTCCATTTACCGTAGTTGCCGTTGAGCAGCGACTCGACCCAGCCGAGATTCCCCATGTTGTACTGACCGACAGAAGCGATCAGGCCGATGGTGTCCTTTTTGCCATTGCCGTCTGGATCTTTCTCTGTAAAAGCCTTCATCACGTTATACATATCGTCGAGCGTCTTCGGCTGCTGGAGCCCGAGCTGGTCAAGCCAGTCTTTGCGGACGATCGGCATGCCTTCGGTGCCGTACAGGGGGCGAACGAACGGTATTCCGTAATTTTTACCGTTAAGACTGGTGTTTTTCCAGCTTTCCGCCGGATACGCGCTGAGGTTCTTGTAGTCTTTGATGTACGGTGTCAAATCCCAGAACGCGCCCTGATCGGCCATTTTCCGCACCTGTGCTTGGAACGGGTCGCGAAGCAGCAGCAGCTCAGGCAGATCGCCGGATGCAAGCGTGACGTTCGTTTTGTCCGTATAGTTGTTCGAGGACACCCAATCGATTTTCAGCTTGGTGTTGGTGCGCTTCTCGATTTCGAGGCGAATCGGATCCTGCTCGCTCGGCGGCTCCGGGGAGAAATAGTCGGACATGATGCTGATTTCCGTCGGCTTGCCGGTATCCGCTGCTGCGTTGCCAGTTGCCGCAGGCTGTTCGTCGTTGCTGCCGCACGCGGTCAGCACCCCCGTCAATCCGATGATACAGGATAATGCGGCTGCGCTTGTTTTTCTTTTCATCGACCAAACCCTCCTAATAGGCTTATTATAGTATGTCTCATTCCTTGACGGAGCCGATCATGGCCCCTTTCGCAAAATGCTTTTGCAGGAATGGATAGACCAGCAGAATCGGCACTGTCGCCACGACGACGGCTGCCATTTTGATCGTTTCGCTCGGCAGCTGCAGATCACTGCCCTGCGACATCGAACCGCCCATAGCGGTCGAGGAATCGACGATCATGTTACGCAGAAGCATTTGAAGCGGCCATTTGTGATAATCGTTGATGTAGAGCATCGCGTTAAAGAACGTATTCCAGTACCCCACCGCGAAAAAGAGTCCAAACGCCACCATCGACGGAATCGACAGCGGAAGAATAATTCTCGTCCAGACGCCGATTTCGTTGCAGCCATCGATCGTCGCCGCTTCCTGGAGCGCATCCGGAATGCTGTCGTAGAAGCCTTTCATGAGGAGAACGTACCAGCCGCTTGTCATGACCGGGATAATGAGCGACCATAAGCTATTAATCAAGCCCAGCTGCTTCACCAGCAAATAGTCCGGGATGATGCCCGCCTGGAATAAGGTGGTCAAGAGGACGAGCAGCATGAGCACTCTGCGGCCTTTGAGTCTTTTGCGGGACAGGGTGTACGAGAAGCTCGACGTGAGCAGGATGGAAATCAGCGTTCCTACAATCGCAAGAAAGCCGCTGACGCCGATGGCACTAACGAATGCTTTTGTCGAAAAAATATAGCGATACGACACGATGCTCCAATGCTGCGGAAAAAGGACAAAGCCTTTGGAAATATACTCGTCTGCCGCTGTGAACGATACCGCGAAGACGTAGTACAGCGGAAACACGGTCACAATCCCGATTAGTGAGAGCAGGGTTACGTTCGCAATGGTAAAGGTGCGGTCGGCTTTGGTCGGTTTCATGCGGTCAGTACACCCCTTCCTCGCCCAGCTTTTTGACGACTTTGTTCGCGATCACGACCAGAATGAGGCCGGTCACGGACTTGAACAAGCCGACAGCCGTGCTGTAGCTGAATTCACCTTGCTGAATGCCGATGCGGTACACGTACGTGTCGAACACGTCCGCTACGTTGGAGACGGCGCCGTTCATCATGAGCAGCACTTGCTCGAAGCCGACGTCCATCATATGCCCGATGCGCAGCACCAGCAGGATGACGATGACGTTGCGGATCGACGGTAACGTGATGTGCCACATTTGGCGGAATCGACCTGCGCCGTCCATTTTCGCCGCTTCATAGAGCTGCGGGTCGATGCCCGCAATGGCGGCAAGGAACAGAATCGTGCCCCAGCCTGCGTCCTTCCAAATGTTTTGTGCCGTGAGCAGCAGCCAGAACAGCTTGGGGCTCGTCAGAAAATCAAAGGCCGGAAATCCGCCGGCGATGAGCAGCTTGTTAATGATGCCGGATCCTTGCGAAAGCAGCAGGAACGAGATGCCGACAATAATGACCCAGGACAGAAAATGCGGCATGTAGATAATCGTCTGGATCAGCTTTTTGAAAATCTCGTTCTTCAACTCGTTGAGCAGAATCGCCAAGATAATCGGAATCGGAAAATACAGGAACAAGCTCATCAGCGAGATCGCCAGCGTGTTGCGGAACAGATGAAAAAAGTCCGGATTCGTAAACAACCGGTGAAAGTTCTCGAAGCCCACCCACGGACTGTCGAGGAACCCTTGGTACGGCGAATAGTCCTTGAAGGCAATCGCGACGCCCCACATCGGCACATACTTAAAGATGATAAAAAACAAAACGCCCGGCACGGCCAACAGGTATAAATATTTGTCTCTTTTGAGGCTATATGCCATTAACGTCCCTCCCTACCCTTGATGAATCGGTTGCGCTGAACCTAGACCCATCATAGGAGGCTGCTGAATTGCCGGCAATAACACATTTCTCCCTGCGCTTTTGGCAGGGGATTGCACGTTTTATCCCCTTGCACTTTTTATCTGGCGGGGGCGTGAGGCGTTCTATAGGGCTGAAAATAGGAAAAAAAAGCATCTCCCCGGTCGGGAGATGCTTTTACATGTTGTGCTACGCCTGCGCGACTTGCTCCTGAAGCCCAGCTTGCTTGGATGGCTTGGAGGTGTCCGGCTTCGGCGCGGATGGTTTGAGTTTACCGATGAAGAAGGCAAGCGGTAGTGCAACCAGAACGATGATCGTCGCGATCGTGTAGACGTCGTTGACGCTCATGGTGAACGCCATCGCGCCTGCATGCTGCTGGTTCGTGTCGCCGCCGGCCATCAGCGTTTTGGCATGATCGACAGAGCGGGAAGACAGGAGAGTTGTAAAAATAGCAATCGCGAAAGATCCGAACACGTTGCGGATCCAGTTCGAGATCGAGGAAGCATGCCCGGACAGATGCCGCGGGATTGTTTCCATGGACGCGTTGCTCGCCGGCATCATCACCATGCCGATCCCGAGGTTACGTACAACCATCCACCAGACAATGTAGCTGTGCGGAATGTCAATGCTGCCCCAGCTCAACATGAAGGAGCCTAGCGCCAGCAGCACGATGCCGCAGACCATGAGCCAACGCGGCCCAATGGACGTATAGAGCTTGCCGATAATCGGCATGACAAGCGCCATCGCAAGGGAAGCTGGCAGCAGGATGAGCCCGGTATCCATCGCGGATACCTGCTGGATGCGCTGCAGGAACAACGGCGTGAGCAGCGTACCGGAGTACAGGCTGATCGTCAGGATCACTGTAATGATCACATTAAGGGTATAGCGGCTATATTTAAATACTTGTAAATTCAGCAGTGGCGTATCCGTTGTGAGCTGGCGCCAGATGAAGGCGATGAGCATGACCACGCCCACGGCGAACAGAGCCAGAACTTTACCGGACGTCCACCCCCACGTATGTCCTTGCCCCAGGGCAAGAAGCAGCGTCGAAGAGCTTCCCAATACGGTGATAAAGCCGAAACCGTCAAATTTTTTGGGAACACTGAGACGGTAATACGGAATGTAACGTACTACTAAGAAGGTTGCGATAAGGCCGATTGGAATGTTCATCAGGAACAGCCATTGCCACGCGAAGTTTTGCAGCAGCCAGCCGCTGAATGTCGGCCCGATGGCCGGCGCCAGCATGGAGGCAAGCGACCAAAGTGCAATCGCCATTGCTTGCCTTTCACGCGGTACGACTTGGTAGACAATCGCCATGGACGCCGGCAGAATCAAGCCGCTGAACGTCCCCTGCAAAATCCGGAACGCGATCAGGGAATACGGATCCCAAGCGAGCGCACATAGGCAGGATGCGACGGTAAAGCCGATAATGGAGACGAAGAATAGGCGCTTGTAGCTGAATTTTTCGCCTAAGTAGCCGACAATCGGTGCAAATGTGCCCATCGCCAGCATGAAGCCGGTTAGCGTCCACTGAATCGTGCCCAGGCTTGTGGTAAAATGATCTTGTAAAATCGGCAGCGCAATATTAATCGTACTCGATGCCAGTACGCACAGGAACGATCCGACAAATATAGCAATCATAATCGGCCAAAACTTGACTGCCGGTTGTTGCTCAGTTGCTTGCATGATGGTTTCGCCTCTCTCTTCTCTTTACGATATGTCTTTATTTACATATAATTATGCCGTGAACTATCGTACACCAAATGCAAGATAATGTCTATGTCAAAATTGATATATGGAAAGGATTTTTCATGAATACGCTATCCTACGGACTGCTGAGCATGCTTACGTTTGCTTCTTATTCCGGTTATGATTTGATGCAAAAAATCCAGCCGTTCTGGCCCGCGAAGCACAGCCAAATTTATCCGCTCCTCGCCCAGTTGGAGCGCGACGGCTACATCCAGCACGAGCTTGTCGTTCAGCCCGACAAGCCCGATAAGAAAGTGCATTCCTTAACCGATCGCGGCCGGCAGGCGTTGGCGGAATGGTTGTCCCAGCCGGCTTGTCCGCCGGTGACGCGCGACGAGCTGAGCTTGAAGCTGTTTTGCATGAAAGAGGGCGATCCCGCCGATATCCAGCGGTTGTTGGAGCAGCGTGTGGCATACTGCCGTGAGAAGTTGGTGTGGTTCCACGCCAAGTCGGAGCTGTATGCCCACGAGCGGATGGACTCGTCGCCCGGTATCGTGCTGCTGATGCGGCGCGCGCTGTTCAGCTTCCAGTCCGAGCTGGACTGGGCGGAATGGGCGCTGAAGGAGCTGCGGGGCGAGGGGTGGCGCGGAGGTGGTGAGTGTTGCACGGGAGACTGATGAACGTGGAAAACGCAGGCACTTGTCTGGCGCAGTTGGTGATAAGTGCGCGCGCGGGCCAGGAGTTACCGGTACGGCGGCGGCTAGCCGTGTGAGCTTCTACCATTAAGAGGGGTGAACCACTCTTAATTTGTGATTTTGGCGGACTTACCATGAAATAAGAGGGGGTGAACCACTCTTATTTCATGCTGCAAGCGCCATTGCCGCCCGTTTTCACTAAAATAGAGGTGGCTAGTCCCTCTTATTTGGCGAATGGGCCGGCATTCTTATCCAATAAGAGTGGTTTCCCCCTCTTATTGGATTGCTGCAACGCGCGGTTCACAGAGACGCGTGGCAGCAGCACCTCGCCGCCCCGGCGCAGCGCAGTGCGAAGAGCAAGATCGGCGTTGAACCACGCCACCCAGTCAAACACAAAAAAACTTGCCGCCGCTCAAACGTGAGCGGTTCGGCAAGTTTTTTTTCACATGAGCGCAAGGGAGCGAGGGCCTGTGCTATCGGGCAGCCAAGACGTAAACACAGATGCAGACACAGGCGCGTACCGCAGATGCACCGCGGCCCCGTCGCAATCGCGGACAGATCCGCGCCGTCGGGCCGGTCTCTCCGCGCAGCCGGCTACCCCCGCGCCACGTGCGCGTCCGGCGCCTTGTCGCCGACCAGGCCAAGCACGAGGCCGTGCTCCAGGTAGGCTTTCAGCCCGCAGAGCACAATCGTGAAGCCCTCGGTTGCATCGAGGGCTTGCTGCACAGCATCCTCCCCGGTGAAGCCGGAGTTGGTGATCGTGACGATCGTCTCGTACACCGAACGCGGCGTGAACGTCCATTCGACGCGAGAACCGAAGTCGACGACGATCTTGCGGTTTTCCTCAAGCTCGAGCACCTTCACATCCGCAGCGGCACCGTACATTTCCCACTCCCAGCGCACGGTCTGGCCCAGCGCCAAGCTGCCGCTGCTGCGCGTGAACCAGAACTTCGTCGTCAGCTCAGGCTGAGTAAAAGCTTGAAACACCTCGGCAACCGGTTTACGAAACATCATTTCCACTTTTGCAACTGGCACAGAACTCGACATGGATAAGATCCTCTCCCTCTCGTATCAAATCGTACAACTTGTACTTACAACCCCGCGCCAAGCTTGGCAACAAACTGCTCCAGATACTGCTGATCGACCGCGTCAAACCGATCCACCCGCGGGCTATCGATATCCAGCACGCCGATCAAGCGATCTCCTGCCACGAGGGGCACGACGATCTCCGATCGCGATGCCGCGTCGCAGGCGATATGCCCGGGGAACGCGTGCACGTCAGGCACAAGCACCGTTTCGCGGCGAGCTGCGGACGTCCCGCAGACCCCGCGGCCGAACGGGATTCGCACGCAGGCCGGCAGGCCTTGGAACGGCCCCAGTACAAGCTCTTCTTTACCAGCAGCCGCCAGAGCCTCATCCACCAGGTAGAATCCCACCCAGTTAATGTCCTGCAAAAATTGCCCGAGCAGCGCAGCCCCGTTCGCCAGATTGGCGATCAGGTTCGTCTCGTCATGAATCAGCGCTTCCAGCTGCCCCAGCAGCAATGTATATTGTTCCTCACGCGTACCGTCATAGTGGACTGGTGCAAACATCGAGTCATCATCCTTTTCATCATTGTGCACCTCTATCATAAAAGAAAAAAAGACAACCGGTCAAATAACCGATTGCCTTCCCTTTATTTTTGCCCGTAATAGGCGTTCGCCCCGTGCTTACGAAGAAAATGACGATCCAACAGCGTCTGGTCCATCGGCTGAATGTCAGGATTAAGCGTATACGTGCGGTACGCAATTTTCGCCACTTCTTCGACCACAACGGCGTTGTGGACGGCATTATGCGGGTCCGTTCCCCAACAGAACGGCGCATGGCAGTACACCAGCACGCCCGGCACCATCGCGGGGTCGAGATCCTGAAACGTCTCGATAATAACATTCCCGGTCTCCAGCTCGTACGCACCTTTAATCTCCGCTTCCGTCATCGCCCGCGTACACGGTACCTCGCCGTAGAAATAATCCGCGTGCGTCGTCCCGAGCGCCGGAATCGCCCGCCCCGCCTGCGCCCAGCTCGTCGCCCACGGCGAATGCGTGTGTACGATGCCGCCCAGCGACGGGAACGCGCGGTACAGCGCCAGATGCGTCGGCGTATCCGATGACGGCTTCAGCCGCCCTTCCACCACCTCGCCCGCCAAGCTCAGCACGACCAAATCCTCCGCCCGCAGCGCCTCATACGGCACACCGCTCGGCTTGATCACCACAAGCCCCTGCTCGCGGTCGATCCCGCTGACATTGCCCCAAGTAAACGTCACCAGCCGATGCTTGGGCAAATCCAAGTTCGCTTCCAAAACCGCCTGCTTCAATGCTTCCAACACAAGCGCTCAACACCTTCCGTCAAATGTACGTACACTCATTATACACTTGTACGTACATGTTGACTAGATGTTCCCGGGATTTCTGCACCTACAACAATCTTGTATGTACAAAAACAACACGAACGGCGCCTCCCACTTTACACTACTACGTATGAATAATCGAAAACACGATCGTCTTCCCGTCCGCTTCCAGCCGCGTCTCGACCGAGAAGCTGCCGATCTGCTTCGTCGTCGTCTCCAGATTGCCTTTGGCCGAAGCTTCCGCGCAGGCCGCGGTAAACTGCCGATAAAAAATATCGGCGTCATACCCGAACAGGAAATCCGTAAATTTACGGATGCTTTCCGTATTGCGCGCGAGTGCTCCGTCCTGCAAGCGGACGGTCACGCCGTAGGTGGCGAACTGCGGGTCCAGCCACAGCGAGACTTCGCTGCTGTTTCGCGCTTCCGCGGTCGCGCCGCTTAACGCCTTATTTTTCGCCTCCGCATTCTCGAACAGACGCAGCGTCGTCTCCTCCAGATCATAGTTCGTACCCCGCAGCTTGCCTGCCGCCTCCATGACCTCATACGCCTGCAGCATCCGCTCATCCGGAAAAATCAGCTTCTTATAGCTGCCATCCTTCGTGGGCACGACCTTCACGTAGCCCTCGCCCACACTGTCGACGTTCAGCCGCTTTGACTTGTCCTGCAGCCGGGCAATGATTTCCAGCGCCTCCGCGCGCGTCACATACCGGCCAACGCCGAAGTATCCGTTCGGATACCCTTCCATGATGCCTTTGGTCAGGGCTTCGCCGATGAATTTTTGCTGTCTGGCCGTGGCGCTCTGCAAATCCCCAAACCGCGCAGCCGCCCGCAGGCTGTACGTCTCATCTTCCAGATACTCCGTTTCCTTCATTAAATAGTACAAAATCTCCGCGACATCCTCCCGCTTCAGCGCCGCCTTGTAATCCGCAAATTGCCCCTTGGAGATAAAATGCAGATCCGTCGCCAGGTCCAGATACGGCTTCGCCCAATACCCGACCGTGCTCGGCTTGAACGTAAAGTCCCGGTAATCCTGCTGCAAAATGCTCTGATTGCTCGCGCTCAGCGCTCCCAGAAAGGAGCTCTTCCATTTCCGCTCCCCGTTCGGGTACAGATCGGTGTAGGCGAGCAGCGCGATTTTTACAAATTGATCCGCCGTCACCGTCTCATCGGGCCGGAACGTCCCGTCCGGAAAGCCGTCCAGCAGTCCCTGCTGCCCCATCACAGAGATCGTTGGCTCTGCCCAATGTCCGCGTGTATCCGTGAATCCGGCCGCAGCCGCTGAGCTCCCCCCTGCCGTCAGCATCCCGGCGATAACCAATGTCGAAACCCATGTATGCCATCGTTTCATTGTCGTATTTGCTCCGCTTCTGTCTAATTTTCGGTAGGTACCATCCTATAGGATAATCTTTCCGCATCCCTTTGAGAACGGGCTTTAAGCCCAACTCTTGCGCCCTGCGAGGCCCTAAGCTTCCTGGGACCAGCGCCATGAGAAAACAAAAAGAACCTCACCCTCCACCTAGGTAGAAAGTAAGGTTCCGCTGCTAACTGCCGAGTTTGCGGCCTGCGCCGACGGTTCGCTGCGAGTTGTAATAGCGCATCCAATCGACAAAATATATCATTTTCGACAAATAATCCGGTCCACTCCCTTGCAGATACGCATACTTCTCGTCCTGAAGCAGCTGATGCAGCTCGTACGCTTTCACGTACAGAGCCTTAGTAAACGCCTCTTCCGTCTGCGGCTTGTGCAGATCCGACCCGCGCGACAGCTCAATCTCCTCGATGACCGCTCCGCGATAGTAGGGATGCACGTCCACGAGATAACCTTTCTCCACGTAAGCCAGGCCGGTGAACTCCCACGGAAGCCAGATCAGATTCGTCTTGTGATCCTCCAGCTTTACCGTGTGAACCAAGCCCTGATTCAGGGCGATCGGCTGCGGATAGTTGCTGATATGACCGGACCGGATATGATCCGCAATATGTTCAACGAAATTCATGCTGCTCTTCCTCTCGCCTACCGTTTCTCTTGCTTATAGTATTCGCCTGGGGATCGACAAAATCCTCCATAATCCAAGCCAGCGCCGCACAGAATTTACTTCCGTTTTCTGGGAATAGGGCTTAAACTGAAGGTGGGGTGCGAATGGTATAAAGGGATTTTTTTTATTTTGAAAAATGTAAACCTTTCTAGCCCCTCCTGCGTCTATTTAAAAGAGGTGAGAAATTTGGAAACCACGGGTGTTCATGTTTTTGACTATTTGAAATACATATCCGAGACGACGGATCAAAAGACGATCCTGCGCAATCTGATGGAAACGTACGGGAACGATGTCTGGAATTATGCCTTCAGCATTTGCCGCAACCGGGATACCGCTGACGATATTACCCAGGACACTTTTCTGAAAGTATACCGCAATCTGACGACTTTTCGAGGCGATGCCGCTGTCAAAACGTGGCTGCTGACGATCACGCGCAATACCGCCTACGACTACCTGCGCAAAGCGTTCTGGCGCAAGGTCACGCTGGTCGGATTCATTCAATCCGGCGGCACTTCGCAATCGGCGGAAAATGAAGCCGTGGAGCAGCTCTATGCCAGTGACATTTGGAAAAAGGTGCTGACGCTGTCGCCCAAATACCGCGAGATTCTCATTCTGCATGCGCATTACCACCTTACCACCAAGGAAATGGCAGCGGTCCTCGGCATCTCCGAAGGCACTGTGAAATCGAGGCTCCACCACGCCAGGCTAAAAGCGCTTAGCTTGAAGGAGCGTGAAACGCTTGAGCACGAACCCTCCTGAGCAGGATGATTTCCAGCAAGAGCTGGAATCTGAACCGCTGCGGCGGGAGGGCTTTACACCCCGGCTGCAGCACAAGATCGAAGACAGAATCCGGCGGTCTGAGCGTATAAAAATCAAGGTAAAACCCCTGTTGATCGCAACCGGGTTTGGCACTTTTCTTCTGGCTGCTGTGCTTTTTCCATGGAGCAGCCTCCATACTCGCAGCGATGCGGCTGCGCTGCTGAACAGCCCGGTGCCGGCTGAAGCGTCGTACAGCTCGCTTCCCGCGCCGGTGCCGATCTCCACGGCGCTGCTCATCGGGCTCCGCACGGAGCATGAGCCGGCAGTAGCCGGCGGCACGGACGGACGCCCGAAAGGTCTGCGCTACAGCACGTATCGCACGATGCTGATTGCCCCGATTCGCGGGCAGCTGCGCAAGACGTCCGAAGGCTCCGGTATTTTGATGCCGTATAAGCAAAATTTCTGGAAAATCGATTCGCTCACGCAACCGACCAAAATGGGCGAAATCCGCTATTTATCCGCGCGATTAGCGGATCAGCCGGCTGGGCCGGAGCGGCCGACGGCGGATAACGCCGCAGGAGCTGGCGCTGCAACGGGAACCGACGCGTTCAACCACGTGGAAACGCTGCTGTTCGCCGGCAACCAGTACTTGTCCATCGCCGAGTCCCAGAACGCGTGGGACGGCACGTCTGCCCGCCAGGGCGATCGCCTCTGGGTGCGCACGCTGCCGCAGCTTAAGGAAAACCAAGGCCGCGTCCTGCCGTTCGCCAAGAAGCCGGCGGCCGCGGACAAAAACCACGTGGCCCTCGTCGATCTCTACGGGGCCGGTCTTGGCGGCGAGCTGGCGCGTATTCCTCGCGCCATGCAAGCCGTGCCCGGCGAGATCACCGGGCAGAGCTGGGCGATCCAGCGCGAGCCCGGCCGCTGGGTCGGCAAAGTCGCCGAGACGCTGCCCGTCAGCGCCGTCTCGCCCGACCGCTACGTGATTCACGACTTCCCGAAGGAACTTCCGGATAAAGTCGTGAATCACGACGATCTCTGCTGCACGTGGACGGACATCCACGCAGCTTGGCCGGACGCGACGGATGCCTTGACGTCGCCGATGAACGATATGCTTGTCGTCTTCGAAGGCGGCAAGCTCAAGTTTTACCCCTACGGGCAGGCGCCGGGCAACGCCCCGCAGCTCACGATCGACCTGCAGCCGGGCGAGCAGCTCGTTATGGCCCAGTGGGCGACCGATCACTACGTGCAGGAGTGGGTCGACAAGGTCGCCCGCTACCTGCCGGAGCGCCCGATGGCCGCCGGGGAATAAAAAGAGCGTCCGCTGCAGCCTCCTTCTGGGGGCTGTGAGCGGACGCTCTTTTGTGTTGGGCGGGCTGCGTTTGTTCCAGTCGGGCTACCGCTCCCCCCACCGCTCCAGCTCGTCAATAATCTGATGCTGCCCGGTCGGCGCCCAGCTCATGCTCACCCAGTTCGGGATCAGCAGCGTCTGGTTCAGGTTGTACGCTTCTGCGCCGGTCCTGTCACTTCCATCAGCCTTGCCAACACGGCCCACCCTAGTCGCCTCTCCCGCACTGCCCTGCCAGACTGCTTTCGGCAGCAAGTCCTTGTCCTCCTCCGAATCCTGATACACGAGCAAATAATCGGTGTCAAAAGGCGCCAGACTCTCCAGGCTCATATCCTTAAGCCGCTGGTTCGGCGGCACGAAGCTGCCCGGCTGCAAGCCCAGCTCCGTATACAGCAAATTACTCAGCGGGTGGTCGATGCGCCCTTGCACCCGAATCCGCCCGTGCTGCAGCCGCACCAGGGAAATCGTTTGGCTGCCGATCGTTTGCGCAAGCCGCTTCCGCGCCGCCTCCACCCGAAGCTCCAGCTGACGGCAGGTCAACCTCGCCTCAGATTCTCGACCGACCAGCTCGGCCAACCGCATATAGGTGCTCCGCCAGTCCATCGTAAACCGCAGCATGACCGTCGGCGCAATCTGTCGCAGCCGCTCGTAGAGCGACAAATGGCGGGAGTCAGCCACAATGACGTCCGGACGGTATTCGCGCATTTGCTCCAGCTGGCACTCCATGAACCGCCGATCTTCTTCCGTCTCGATGCTCAAGTACGAGTCCAGCTCAAAGGCGTCTTCCAAGCCCAAGGAATACAAACAATCCTTGTACCGAAAACAAGACGCAGAAGCAACCCGAAGCTGCCTTCGTTTCACGAAGAGCGTCGGCGACAGGCCAACGGCCTTTTTGAACATCCGGCTAAAATAAAACTCGCTGCCCATGCCGACGGCCCCGGCTGCGGATTTGACCGAGCTCTCCGGAAGCTGAAGCAGCCGTTTAGCGGAATCGATGCGAATCTGGTTCAAATATTCGATCGGCGACACCTGCTTCGCCCTCTTGAAACTCCGCGAATATGAGGTTGGCGTCAGACCCGCGAGATCCGCCAAGGTGTCCAGCTTGATTTTTTCGCTGTAGTGTTCGTGCATGTAGCGGATCGTCCGTTCGATGCCGTTCTCCGCCTCTTGCATGCCCTGCACAGCTTGCTCCGCATCCGGCTCCGGCTCGCGCAGTTCATGAAGCAGAAGCTGGAAGCGCTGCTGCATGTCGGCATCGCTCGTCGCACGATGGCGATTCTCCTTATAGAGACGCTGCACGCCCTCAAGCATCGCCGGCCTCATTACGGCTTTTAGCGCATCGGATGGTTCCAGTACCTGCTGCTCACAGCTCCAGCCGCCCTTGCGCCTCGCCACGCTTAGCTCCCGCACCGCTAGCACATAGACCGCCAGACTGTCCGACTCCTGCAGAAAATCGACCTGCATCCCCGCACTCAGCCATACACACTGCCCCGGCTGCATCCGAATCGTTTGTCGCTCTGCGTAGAGACGGCCTTGACCCTGTTCCATAACGACAAGCAGATCCCCTGGAATTGTCTTCGCCCGCTGCCACACATTTCGCTTACGATAGCAGCGTTTATGGATGGAAGAAAGATAGATGAACGGATACCCGGGTCTTGAAACCGGATGCATGCACAGCCCCCCTTTGCAAGTTCGGAGTGAGAATCATTATCACTAATTTGAAGTATAACGACTTTCGCCCCTCTTGAAAAGGTGGTACCTCCACTATTTATCAATAATGGTCAGTAATTCCTCGGCACGCTTCCGTTTTTGCACAGGCGGGATGACGGACGGGTAGCCCATGTGCAGGACCGCCACGATTTTCTCCCCAGGCTGAATGCCGATAGACTCGCGAAACTTCGGATCATAGTTGTAATGATTCGTTTTCCAGACGACGCCCAGTCCCCGCTCCCACGCTGCCAACTGGAAATTTTGAATCAGCGCGCAGGCCGCTGCATAATCTTCGTCCCATTGCTTTTGGTGCGCATCCTCCTGGAGCACGACGACCAAATGGGCAGGCACCTCAAGAAAATATTCTCTTTTGCGCTTGCCATATCTCTCCCGGTCTTCGGCGTCGTAGGTCTGGATCATCGCATCCGCCAGTACTGCCCGCCCCTCCCCTTTATATAAAAGAAAGCGCCAAGGCTGCCTATTCTCGTGATTCGGCGCCCAGACCGCCACATTAAGCAGCTCCAGCAGCAGTTCGTCGGCGACCGGGTCGCTCTTGAACGTACGCACGGTTCTGCGCGCTACAATCGCCTGCGCAATGGCGCCGGCCTCATTCGATCTAGGTACGGATAAACTCATGTTGTTGCTCCTCTCTGGTATTCTTGATAGAAGTACCCGCTCGGTCCGATCGCCGTCCCTTTCCTTTTGGGATGCACAGCGGCGTACCGAAGAACGGGTCAGATAAAATCTCACATTCCATACCGAAAACATGCCGAACCAGCTCCGCATTGATCACATCTTCGGGTTTGCCTTGGGCGTACACGTTTTTGTCCTTGACCGCTACGAGGTGATGCGCATATCGGCAAGCCAAGTTCAAATCATGCAGCACCATGACAATCGTGCGTTGTTCCCGTTCATTCAGTTCAAACAGCAGATCCAGAATGTCCACTTGGTGCGCCATATCCAAATACGTCGTCGGCTCATCCAGCAAAATCGTCTGCGTCCCCTGCGCCAGCGTCATCGCAATCCAGGCGCGCTGCCGTTGGCCGCCCGACAGGGCGTCGACGGCGCTTTCGGCGAGCTCCGCCGTTTTGGTCACGCGCAGCGCTTCCTGCACGTGGCGTTCGTCGTCCTCCGACCACTGTTTCAGCCAGTTCTGGTACGGATACCGTCCCTGCTTAACCAGTTGGAACACCGTCAATCCTTCCGGCGCAATCGGTCCCTGCGGCAGAATCGAGAGGCGCTTCGCGATCTCTTTGGTCGGAATGCCCGCAATCTGCTTGCCGTCCAGAATAATGTCCCCCTGGGCGGGCTTCAGCAAGCGGGCCATGGACCGCAGCAGCGTGGATTTGCCGCAGCCGTTGGCGCCGATGAACACCGTAATTTTGCCCTTGGGAATGGACAGGTTCAGCCCTTCGATAATGCTTTTCTCCCCATATGTCAAATTCAGCTCTTTCACTTCCAAGCTTTGCACAGCGCTCACTCCTTCCTCTTACGAATTCCGTTTGGTATACAGTAAATAAATAAAAAACGGCGCGCCGACCATTGAGGTAAATACCCCTACCGGTATATCCAACGGAAGGAACAGCGTGCGGCCGACCAGATCGGCCAGCATGACGACCGTTCCGCCGAGCAGGACGGCGACGGGCAGCACGTTCTCGAAGCTGGAACCGACCAGCTTCCGTGCCATATGCGGTGCGATTAGGCCGATGAAGCCGATGCCGCCGGCGACGGATACAGCCGACCCGGCCAGCGCCACGCTGATGAACAGCAGGATCAGCCGGTTCCACTCGACGGCGCTGCCGGCGCTCGCCGCAATGTCGTCGCCGAGCTGCCCGATGTTGACGTGCCGCGCCAGCA
The DNA here is from genome assembly GCF_050467285.1 of Paenibacillus oryzisoli. Taxonomy (GTDB): domain Bacteria; phylum Bacillota; class Bacilli; order Paenibacillales; family NBRC-103111; genus Paenibacillus_E; species Paenibacillus_E oryzisoli_A. Next base: position 179,209 of record NZ_JBCMUN010000011.1, read on the forward strand.
GGAACGCAACCGGGATCAGAATGACGGTCCAAGGCAGCACCGTCAGCACGTTCTCCCAGTTCGCTGCGTACACAGAGCCTGTCAGCCACAGGTAGGCCTGCCTCGCGTCATTGGTCGGCGAGAAAACGATCATCATCGTCGTTGCCGCCGACATGAGGCCGGCGAGGCCAATCCCGACGAGCACCAGACGAACGGGTGTAACCCCTTTTTTCCAAGCAAGTGCATACAGAACGATCGACACGATTGACGCGCCCAGCATCGCCGCCACCGGCAGCCAGCGAATGCTGAAGACGCCGAGAAAATACGTCAGAAACGTGACCGCCCCGACAGAAGCCCCGCCCGTGACGCCCATAATGTCGGGGGACGCCAGTGGATTTCGGATAATCCCTTGCAGAATAGCCCCGGCTGCCGCCAGAGAAGCACCCACGAGCAGCGAGACGATAATGCGGGGAAGGCGGATTTTTTGAATGACCATCGTATGTTCCTCTGCCCCAGCACCGAACAGGCTTCGCACGACGTTGATCGGCGAAATGACCATCTCCCCGAGACCCGTGCTGACGATCGCGACAACCAGGCAAGCGAGCAGCAGCCCGAGCGTGATCCGAACCGATTTGCGATGGATCAGCAGGGAGATGGCGCCGCCTCGGAGCCGAACCGTTTTATACGGCTTCATGATTTCGCCAGCCCCTTCCGCGCAATATAGATGAAGAATGGAACCCCAATGACCGCCGTCATGACGCCGACAGGCATTTCCTCGGGCATAGCGATGAACCGCGCGCCGATATCGGCCAGAATCAGCAGGATAGCGCCGAGCACGCCGCAATACGGAATGACCCAGCGGTGATCCATCCCGCCGAAAAACCGCGAAATATGCGGAATCACAATGCCGATAAAGCCGATCGGACCCGCAACGGAAACCGAGCAGCCAGCCAGTACGACGATGAAAATGCCCGCCGTCGCTTTAATGAGGATTGTTTTTTGCCCGAGCCCCTTCGCTGTTTCCTCGCCCATCTGGAGTAAATTCATCTCCTTGGAGAGGAGCCAGGAGCCGATCCAGACGACGATCAAGTACGGGATTACCGTTATGAGAAAAGACGGCGAACGCCCCGCCACCGTACCGGTCAGCCAGAAGAGAACCGTGCCGATTCCCTGCTGCCTCAACACCAGCACCGCTTGAGTAAACGAAGCGAACAGCGCCGACATGGCGGAGCCGGCAAGTACAATTTTGAGCGGTGTCAGTCCGTCTCTGCCGAGAGAGCCCAACGCGTACACCGTGACGGCCCCCACGGCCGCGCCAAGAAAAGCGATCCACGTCAGGGCCTGCATCGACGATACGGAGAGCATCACAGCCGCTAAGACGACAAAAAACGTCGCCCCGGCATTGACCCCGAGGACGCTTGGCGATGCGAGCGGATTGCGCGTCAGCGTCTGCATCAGCGCACCGGCAATTGCCAGACTCGCCCCGACGGCAGCCGCAATGCAAGCTCTCGGCACCCGGGTCGTGCGCACAATAATCTGATCGTTGATGCTTTCATCATAGTGAAACATCGACGCCCAGGCCGTCGACCAATGGTATTGCTGCGTCGCACCGAATAAAATACTGGAGACGAAGCACCCCAGCAAAACCAGCACAAACGTAAGCAGCCAGCCGGTTCGCCAAAGGTTCGATCTTGTAGCATTCATTATCAATTCTCCCTATGCTCATAAAGGAATGAACGATGGGAGCATCGCTCATTCCTTTACGACTTCTCTTATTTGATGTCGAAGTATTTGTAGAGATCCGCCAGCATCGCCTGTGCCGCCATTGAGCCTCCAGCCAGATTCCACGTGATCGTATCCACTTTGAAATACTTGCCGTTCTTGACGCCCTTTAGATTTTTCCACAGCGCATGCGATGTCCAGTCGTTCTGAGATTTCTCGACAGAATTGTCGGATGCGTCGAGTCTCGTAATATCGAAAATATAGTCGCCGTCCAGCTGTGACATCATCTCCTTCGTCGCCAGGTTCAGCACCGCTTTGCCCGGCTCCAGAATTTGCGCCTTCGGACGCGCGAAGCCCAGCTCCTTGAAAATGGTCCCGGCAAAGCCTGTCGCATAGAACCGTGCACTGCCGTCACGCTCGAAGCGGACGATCGAGATTTCGGTTTTGCCGGCCTTATCGCCGATCTTTTGCTTGAATTCGGCTACCTTTTTGTCCCAATCGGCAAGGATCTTGTCGCCCGCTTCCTTCATATAAAGCGCATCAGCCGCATACTTGAGGTTCGACTTCCAATCGAAAATTTCATCCGTCATAATCGTTGGCGCGATGCTGCTCAACTGCGGGTACAGCTTCTCGTGGCGAGCTTTCGTGCCGATAATCAGATCCGGCTTAAGTGCGATAATCGCTTCCACGTTCGGCTGCGTTTCCTCCCCGAGATCCTTCACGCCGTCCATCTTGGCGCGCAGGTAGTTGTACCACGGCTTCTCTTCCCAGGACTCGACTGAACCCACCGGCTTCACGCCGAGGTGTGTGGTAATATCCGTCATGCCGTTAAAAAGCACCACAACGCGCTCCGGTTTCTTTTTAAGCGTCACTGTGCCCATCGCGTGTTTGATGGTTTTCTCCCCTGTATCTGTTCCGGTCGTTGCAGGCGTCGCCACTGCGGTCGAAGCCGCCGGACTGCTCGCGCTCCCGTTGGTTGTCGTCGACGAAGTACCGCACGCGCTCAGCGCGAGGGTCAGCATGAAGACAATCATGACTTGTAAGGCTCTCATTGTGTTTCTTCCTCTCCTTATTTAGCGTGGCACACACAGCCGATGAGCAAGTCATCTTTATGTAAATGCGAATGCCGGGCCTTTTTAATTGATAATAATTATCAATCTCATTATAAGGAGTCGGTTGAGGATTTGTACATATCGGATTTTATCCGATTTGTTGACGGATTTTATCATTGGAAGGGGAATACGGGGTGAGGCTAGGGAGACTGGTGTGGGCCGAGGATGCTGGTGAGGCCAGAGAAGCCAAACTGGTTAGACGATAATAGATGTTTCGAGAAAGTAGATAACGGCGATATCCTATTTGGGGGGTTAGAGGGATTCTTAGGGTGATAAGTTAGGTGAACGAACTTATTTGCTGCGAATGCACGCGCAACACAATGAAAAATGGCGAATAAGATAACACCGTTATCTTATCTTGGGAATCTGCAGGAAATCGGGGGAAATAGGTTATTGTAGATAACCTATTTCTTGGGGGAGTTGGAGGAAACGGCCCATCACGCAAAGAGCGCCTGGCAGCGTCACAAGGGAACCTACAATTTTAAATACTACATGATCAAAGCTGACTGTGATTGCTCCAAAGCTAATACTGTTAAGGCGGATCCCCTATTCAGAGGCACATCTTCCAAATGAACTGGAATTTCTCCCGTTAATTTGGCGCAAGCCGGCGAAAGTAGACAGCTGAACTGGAGTTCTGACAGAAGAGCATTCCTCCATCTCGTTTACGCATAATTCCCCCTTAACAGTTAAAAACCGCGAACTTAACGTGAGGTTTTCCAGTTCAGCTCCTTGATATCACGCGATACGGCTAAATAAACAGGAGAAATTCCAGTTCAGCGATTGTGATTCCTTCCCTTGCAAATCTCCAGGCGCTCAACTACTTCCTGCGGGAAGCAAGTTACGACTGCGGCACCGCTATAGCTCGCCGTCCCCGGCCGCGGCCTGCTTCCCGCCCAGCGCCGCTTCCGCCTCGGCTGCCGCCAACCGCTTGTGCGCGGCGATGAAGCTTTGGGCATATAGGGGATCCCACTGGCTCCCCTTTCCCTCCTCGAGAATGGCCCATGCCTTCTCGAACGGCATGCCCTTCCGATACGGCCGGTCGGACGTCATCGCGTCAAAAGCGTCGGCCACCGCGATGATGCGGCCGAACACCGGAATATCCGGGCCGCGCAGGCCGTCCGGATAGCCGGCACCGTCGTAGCGCTCGTGATGCGAGCGCACGCCGGGCAGCAGCGGAGCCATGGCCTCGGCCGGCTCGATCTGCTTCAGGATCGTTTCGCCCAGCACCGGGTGAAGCTTGATCTGCTCGAACTCCTCGTCCGTGAGCCGTCCCTCTTTGAGCAGGACGGCATCACGGACGCCGATTTTGCCAATATCGTGCAGCAGTGCCGTTTTGTTCAACAGGTCGAGTTCGGGCTCGCTGAGCCCGGTTTCCCGCCCGATCAGCAGGGCGTACTGCGCAACGCGCGTAGAATGACCCGCCGTGTACGTGTCCCTGGCATCAAGCGCAGCCGCTAACGTAGCATAGTAGCTTTGCAGGAGCTGCCTGTTCATTTTTTCCCGGGCATCGAGGCCCTTCACCATATGATTGAAGCCCGCGATCAACCGCGAGAACTCGTCCGAATACAAGTCGGAGGCCCGTACCTGCAAATCACCCTCATGCACCTCGCGCATGTTGCTGTGCAGATCTTCGATCGGCTGTCGAATGTCCCGGGCCAGCATGCGCGCTCCCAAGGAGGAGAAGCCGATGCCCAGCAGCAGGATCAGCCCCGCCCAACGCCAGTAACTCGCCGTCAGGTCCACGGATGAATCGCTGGAGGCTAACCGAATTTGCGTCGCTAAGCTAAACAGAAAGAGCGGCATTGTCCCGATCAAAAAAGCGCTTAGCTGAAACTTCCGTCCAATCGACACGATGATCCGTCCGTCAAGGGAAACGTCTTCGCCATGAAGCCGCTGGCCAAGCACCCGAATATGCATGAGCATCGGCCGGATTGCCCGTGCCGTCATAAAAAACTCAATTAGTGCATGCATGCCCGCAACCAGCACCGCTCCGATGCCGGCTAGTCCAACGTAATAGTAAGGCAGCGTCAGCCAACCCTGCCCGATCCCTAAGCACGCGAGCACAACAGCAGGAACCGATAACCCCAGAAAGTGCGGTCCCATGATCCGCTGTACGGACAGCGCTGGAAAACGGTGCGTCTGCACATAAGCCGTCTGAATCGCAGCCAGGTCCGGCTCAGCTTGTCGGATCAGTTCCCGAATGGGCTGCACATGACGGCGAAACACGAGGATTTCCGAGATCACCATCATACAAAGCGAACTTGCCAGAATGAGAAAGAGCCTTAGCAGCTCCGCCCCCGAAATAGATAACGTCGTTGAGATCATAACGCCGCCGACAATCAGCACCGCAAGACCGGAGCCCCAGAAATAGTTACGGATCAAATTTCGCAGAAACTTCATGTAAACCTGCTTGCTCGTCATGCCATCCCCCCGTTATGCCGCAAAAACGCTTTGCTTCTATTGTATAGCAATCCGGCAGTTTCCGCCTGTAAAAAAGAACCATGCCACCGCCGTCATCGGCCCGTGGCATGGTTCCTCGTGTTATTCCCCTTGCGGTTTGGCGGCAGGAGTGACTGCATCTTTCCCTAAAAACGCCCGCGCCAGCTCCGTCACGCTTTGGCCGGTCAGCGTTTGCGTGATCTCGGGCACCTGCGCGATCATTTTGGCGATGTCGCCGGTGATGCGGTTGACCCCGGACGTCGCGCCGTCCTGCGAGATCACCGTGATCTTGTCGACGTTGCTGAGTGGAGCGGCAACGCGCTCGGCCAGCTCCGGCAGAATCCGCAGGATCTCGACCGTGACGGCGGCCTGCGTGTACTGCTTGTAGGCCTCGGCTTTTTTCTCCAGCGCCTCGGCTTCCGCAAGACCCGCCAGGCGCACGACCTCAGCGTTCGCCTTCCCTTTGGCGAACTCGGCTTCCGCCGTCGCTTCGCCGCGTTTGCGCGTGGACTCCGCCTCGGCCTCCGCTTCAAGAATTTGCCGCTGCTTGTTCACCTCAGCGCGCAAAATCGCTGCCTGCTTCTCCGCTTCCGCAGGCTTAATGACCGACGCCTCAAGCTCCTTCTGCTTGAGCTCGACTTCGATCTGGCGAACCGTCTTGTTCGCCTCCGCTTCCATCTGACGGATCCGGACTTCCTCCGTCACGAGCGATTGCTGAATTTGCTTTTGCTTCAATTCATACGCAAGGTCCGCCTCCGCCTGTCGGCTCGTCGTCTCCTGCTTAAATTCCGCTTCCTTCAGGCTGAGCTCCTTCCGGTACTGCGCTTCCTTCGCGGAGGCTGCGGTCTCCGCCTCAATCTTGAGCTGATGCGCCTCCGCCCGGCGGATGGCCGCCTCTTTTTCCGTATCCGCTGCGCGGATTTGAATGTCACGCTCGACTTCGGCCTTGGCGATCGAGGCGCTCTTACGGATGCGCTCCACCTCCGGCACGCCCAAGTTGGCGATGTAGCCCTGATCGTCCGCGACGCGTTTGAGCACGAAGGAGATGAGGCTCAGCCCCATTTTGTCCAGGTCTGCGGAGCACGTTTCCCGCATCTTGCTGTTCAGCTCATCCGGATTCTTAAGGATCGATTCCACCGTCAGCTGGCCGACGAGACCACGCAAGTGACCTTCGACCGAGTGCAAAATAATCGCTTCCCGCTCCACCATGGAGTGATCGAGGAACTGCTCGGACGCAGTCGAAATGGCGACGGGGTCGCTTTGGATTTTGATCTGCGCGACCGCTTCAATTTTTAGCCTGATCCCCTGCTGCGAGAACATCGGCTGATCCGGCTTCACATCGAAGCTCATGAGCATCATGGAGATCGTTTTATAGCTTTGAAAGCCCGGAATGACGAAAGTGCCGCCGCCTTGCACGACCCTTTTGCCGCCGAGACCGTACACGATCATCGCTTCGTTCGGGGGTACCTTTTTATACGCCTTCACAATGCTCGCCAGTAAAATAAAAACAACAACAACAATCGCCGCGACAACAATAAGTATAGGTATCATGATGCAATTGCCCTCCTAATTAAAAAATTTGAAGCAGGCTGCGGCCGGCTCAGGAGACATTCGAAAAGCGCGTGGGCGGTCTTTCGGAAAGCTCCATCACTCCTGCCACAGCGCCACTGTTGCGACGCCGTCCTTCATATGAATTACCATGACTTTGGCGCCTTTGGCGATCGACTCGCCGTGCTCCGACCGAACGCTGATCGAACGCTTTGTGCCGTGAAGGACGAAGACCATCTCGCCCATCCCGCTGCCTGCAATCGGTACCGTCAACTCGCCCAGTTGGCCGCTCACATCGAACTCGCTCTCCAGCATCGTATCGTCGTGTTTATACAGCACCTTGACGTACAGCAGAAAGAAGAGCCATCCGACGCCGACCCCGGCTGCAGCCGCGACCACAATAACAAGAATCAGACTCCACGGCCCGAAAGCCGCCAGCAAATACCCAACACCGCCGAACACGGTAATCCCCGCGAGCAGCGTGGGCAGGTTGAAACCCCAATGCCCGCCATGTCCATGCGCCGCATGCATATCTGTTCCGAAATCCAAGCTATCCACACCGAACAGTGTGATGAGGACCGTAAGGAGCAAGCCGGCAATGAAGCATACCAGAAAAAATGTGATCATCCGCAATACCTCCCCCTAATTAATACTCATTTGGCAGGAAAAGGTTTCGTAGAGATTTTCCTCCCGCCAGCGCATCCTTCTCCTTTTTCCCGCGTATAATCATTCGACGCCTTATCCCGATTCTATTAAAAATAAAAGGAGTAGATCATTCCATGCTTACTAAGAAATGGACGTGGCTGGTGTCCGCCGTTCTGATCGTCCTCATGTTTGCGCTAACCGGCTGTCAAACGGTACAAGGGCTCGATCTCGCACAAGCGATACATACCAGCGCATCTGTCAAATCCTCTCAATCCAAATCCTCCCTGAAGTTGGAGCTTGTCCCAGGCGACACCTCGAAGCTGACGGCTGAGGAAAAAGCGGCGCTAACCGCCTTGCAAAACGTCACTATTGATCTGGCGGTCCTTAAACAGGATCCGCAGCATCTCTCTGCCGAAGGCAAGCTCACGTACAGCAAAGGCAGCGTGCCTTTTAAACTGTCCACAGACGGTCTGAAAGTGACGCTTTCCATTGAAGGGGCGAAAAAGCCCGTCGTCCTCGACGTCCTGGGCGGTTCCGACCTCTCCTTCTTACAGCTGATTCCGGCTGCACTGCAAGCGCCGCTTGGCGGGGCTGTGGCTGAAATTAAGCCCGCAATCGTCGATTGGCTGCTCGCGAATTCGCCGAATCCTGCGAATGTAACCGTGACACCGGCTGCGGAAACCGTGAATGGCGAATCGCTCGCCCTGCAAAAAGCGCACATCGCGCTAAATGGCACTGAAACTTCTGCCTTACTACAAGGCTTGCTGCAAAACCTGCTGGCTGACGAAGACGGCTTGAAAGAAGTCATCAGCCAACTGTACGATGCGCTTCAACCGGTCATTGATGAGCAGATTAACGCCGGTTCGGCCGATTTTACCCTGAATTTGCTGAAAAATAAACAGTTGGTCGTCGGCCTCGTATTCTCGCCGATTCACGATCTGCTTGAGCAACTGGCGGGTTCCCTGACTGCGGCAGACGCCTCCGGTGAGCCGTCTCTGTCGAGGGATCTCTTGAATCCTGCGGCAAGCCTCCAAGCCGACATCTACTTCGATGCGAACAAGCAAATCCGCAAGCAAAGTCTGGCCGTCAACCTGCCGCTGCCGGATTCCAAAATCGGCGCTTCGGCAGCAAAAATCACAATGTCCAGCGAAATTTGGAACATCGACAAGCCGATTACCGCGGTACCGGTCTCTGCGGAAGGTGCACTGACAGTCGGAACTGGCTCTTCCAGCATTTACAAGGTGCTCGGCAATCTGGATAAGCAGTCCGTACTGTATGCGCTGCTGAAGAACGATTTGAATGTGACGAAAAAGGAAATTCATCTGGCCACAGACGGCAGCGGTGCTTCCGCGGATATGCCGCAGGCTTACATTAATGCGAATTGGAATACGATGGTGCCTGTACGTTTCGTCTCCGAGCAGCTTGGCGCTGACGTCGCTTGGAATGGCGATACGCGTCAGGTGACGATCACGGATCCATTAACAGATAAAACCATCGTACTTACGTTGGATAACACAACAGCGCTGGTGAACGGTCATGAAGTGCAGCTTGAGAGCGCAGCTACCTTAACGAACAGCTCCACGTACGTGCCGATTCGTTTCATTGTGGAAGAAGCGTTGGAGGCCAACATCTCCTTCGACGATGCAACGCATGTCGTGACGATTAAGCGCGATTAAATGCATTTGTGGGGGCGGGATTGCTACTGGGGAATTCACCTTTTTGGGCGCGGCTGAATAGTCTAGTAGTATATCTAGGCGCAAGCCCGCCCGCTGCCCGCTGCAGCTGTTGCGACGCAGACGCGCTCAAAGGAGCGACAACCCCCATGTACAATAACCCTACGCATCATCACGGGCACCAAGGTCCTCAGGTCCTGTATCAGGCTGATCCGCAATGGCAATCGGTGATCAAGCATAAACGGGAAGAGCTTATGCATGCGCTCCACCCGCATATGGGCCGCACGATCCGTGTTACCACAATCGATGGGCACACGCACGAAGGCGTACTGATCAACGCGGACGGCCACCACGTGTACCTCCAAGTCAGCTCGCATGGTCATCACCACGGCCAGCATGACGGCCATGGCAGACCGATTTACACGCCGGCGCAGTTTCAGATTTTGACGCTGGTGTTGTTTGAGCTGTTGGTGATTTTGCTGTATGCCTAACTAGTGCGGGCAACAGCAGAAATCAAAACCACCCCTGACACTTGTCTCCTTCGGAGTCAGTGTCGTGGGTGGTTGTTTTGGTTGGCTTGGCAGGCGGCTATATGCGCTGGAGCAGATGGGCACTTCGCCAGTTGGCGGAACCGTCGGCATGAGCACGACCTGCCTCATCGCGCCCGCACGCGCGTCTACCGTCACGATAACCCTGCTTGGTGAATTCCCGGTAGAGCCCCCGAACCGAATTATCAGAGTTATACGAACCTATAAATTTTTTTGACATAACGTCGATTAAGCCCCACTATAGAAAGAGACACCCCGCCGCCAACCTCTTCGCAAAAAAAAAATTGGAATAAGCTTCCGCGTTTTTGGATATATTATCAAAGCTGCGTAATTTGCTTACAAGCTGTCGGTCTTCGGACTGGCGTTCGGCAGGCGCAGCGTAAATTATGCTTGGAGGTTTTTGGATAACATGCAAACAGGTACAGTAAAATGGTTTAACGCAGAAAAAGGATTTGGTTTTATCGAAGTGGAGAACGGCAATGACGTTTTTGTTCACTTCAGCGCGATTACAGGCGAAGGCTTCAAGTCGCTGGATGAGGGCCAACGCGTTCAATTCGACGTAGTTCAAGGCAACCGAGGACCGCAAGCTGAAAATGTAGTCAAGCTGTAGTCCCTTCACCACATATTGCTCCACTGCTTGGGTTGAAGTCTAGTCATGACAAGGAGGAGTTCGATTGTACTTTTCAAAGAAATCATTGGAACCGGTACCCGAAGAAGAAACCAGCATCTGGTCCTGCAGCACAGAGACGTGCGCCTGCTGGATGAGAGATAATTTTTCATTCGACGAAAGTCCCGTATGTCCGATTTGCCATTCCGCGATGGTCAAAGAATCAAAGATGCTCCCAACCTTAACGAACACAAGCAGCAGGCGATAATGTAGCGTTTGGAGAAAGAGGGAGAAATCCCTCTTTTTTATTTTTGTGGCGCGGGACGCGGGGAGCCTGGCGGCCCTGGAGCTGTGTACCGCGGAGCCGTGATCTGAGGCCAGAGTCCAGAACCTGCATTTCCTACATGTAATTCTAGCTTTTAGGGGAGAAATACGAAGAAAGCCTGCATTTTCTACATGAAAAAATGCCCATTACCCGCCAAATCCAGCGATTTGGTCGAATTCGGTGCAAATTTGATGTAGTTTTTGCAGGATTTCGTTGTTTTCCCCGATTTCATGGGGATTTGATGTATTTTCTACATTTTGTCATGCTGCAGCAGTTAGCCGATGAGCAAAGCAGCGCCACAGCGTCACAGAGGTTCTAAACCTTCCGGTAAATCCGCTCCTGCGGCGCAAATTCTCGATAGTTCACGCCCGCCGAGGCGGCGTGGATCACTTCTTTTGTCCCCAGTCCAAGGAAGCCTTGCGGGGTCAAGCTACTGTGGAACAGGCGGTGCACTTGCTTTTGCAAATGAAGATCGAAATAGATCAGGACGTTGCGGCAAATGATGACATGAAACTCGTTAAAAGAGCCGTCCGTCACGAGATTGTGCTGCGCGAACATGAGCTTGTCCCGGAGCCCCTCCCCAAAGTAAGCGTTCCGGCTGTCCGCTGTGTAATAGTCGGAAAAGGCTTGCTTGCCGCCCGCTTCCAAATAATTGCGAGTATACGCCTGCATTTGCTTGAGCGGATAGGCACCTTGCTGTGCAATTTCGATGGCTTTGCGGTTCATATCGGTGGCATAGATCCGCGTCCGCTCCAGCAATCCCTCTTCCTTCATCAGGATCGCCATCGCGTAAACTTCTTCGCCCGTCGCACAGCCAGCATGCCAAATGCGAATTTCGGGAAGCGCCTTCAGATGCGGAACAACTTGATACCGGAATGCTGCAAAAAAGCAAGGATCCCTGAACATCTCCGTCACGCGAATCGACATGTCATTTAATAAAACATCCATAAAGCCGGGTTCGTGAAGCACTTTCTCCAAAAGTGCCGTAATGCTCGGCAGTTTCTCCAGCTTCAAACGGTGGAGAATGCGCCTCTGCAAGGAGGAGCGAACATAATGGCGAAAATCAAAACCGCAAATCTGATAGATCCCTTCTAGCAGAAGGTTGATCTCGATGTTTTGAAGCTCCTCCTGATAAGGAAGCTTCTCCTGCTCTGGCGGGTAGATTTCCCAAAGATTCAGCCCCACCCTTTCTCACCCCGTTCTCATATTCACCCTCAGGGCGCGTTGGATCGCGCCAGCGGATGGGCGGCGACGCTGCCGTCTTCGTGCTATCACTATACCACATTTATGGAACAGAATGGATATAAAGATCGCCAGCTTCGCGGCCCGCATAGGAGACCGAAAATTAATAGATGGCTAGGCGCAGTCCCAGCAAACCGCAGGAGATCACGCAATAGCGATCTGTCCAAATGTGGTCGGCGCCGGCGTCAACCCAGCCGACTTTGTCGGTGAAGCTGGTCGGTCCGACGAAGGTCACTTCACCCTTCACATGATGATGAGGGCCAAACGTATTGCGACCGCTTGTTATCAGTTCGATATAAAGCGATAATTCCGAAGGCGTCTCCGATCCGCAAACCGCTGTCGTGAGGTCAAGCTCCGGCGCTCCCCACAGCACGGTGTGAGCTTCTCCCCTGTTCACGGTGATGCGGAGTGCCGGGGTGAGCATGCGGTCCCATTGAAGGACCAGCCTGCCGGTACCTTCTTGCAAACGGGCCAGCATCTCCGGGGCGAGCGGAACGATCCGCTCCAGAGCGACTGTACCGCTGTAAAATGGGAAGCCATGCGGCGTCATGTCACACATCGGCAGCTGCTTCGGCAGCGGAGTCAGCGTGAACGGTCCCTCCGTCCAGAGCGCATGGCGCTCCGCAGACTCCCAAGCGAGTGCGGCAGGCTGCACGGCAAACGGGCCAAGGATGTAGAGGCTTTCGATTTCCACATCGAACAGCAATTTATTGCGGATCGGCGCCAAGTTGGCCCCAGCGATGCCGAAGAAGCGGTACACGTCCTCGTTGGCGAAAAAGATGCCCGACAGCCGCACTTCGTTTCGGCCAGTCTGCACGGCTTCGCCGATGGGATACGTCGGGAAGCTCCTGTCCCCGCCGAACCAGCCATCGGCGGCATCGCCAGAGAGGACGCTGCCGTTCACAGCAAGCTGCCAATCCGCCGGCAATTCCACTGCCAGCTTCCAGGTACTGCGGTCGGTGTGAGCTATCAGCGCTTCATCGGTTTCGAAGCTGTAGGCTAATTCCACATGGACTGGCCGGCCTAGCACGATGCAGCGCTCTTGGATGTTCAGGACATACGTCGGCGCGGTCCATTCACCGTAATCGATCCGATAGGCGGCGTAGTCCAAGGTAAGCACGTTCGGTGCCGATAGCTCGTAACGCCAATCCGGCTCGGTGTCGAGCGGGATTGTTTGGGGGGCGGGCTGCGAGAGTCGGTCAGCGGAGGCAGGGATGGACGCCATGGGATGCAACAACGGCTCCGACGGCTCGGTGGAGACGCCAGTAGGCACGGGGACACGCGCTAAACACTGGGCTGATGGTGCGCTAGTGGCAGATATAGGCGCTGCGCACTGTGGCGGCGGCTCGGTGGAGACGCCAGTAGGCACGGAGACAAGCGCTGCGCGTTGGGCCGACGGATCGCTAGCGGCTGATGTAGGCGCACCTTTGCCGGCAGCGGAGGTGCCCTCCGTATCTGCCCCCGCATCCCAAATCGCAAAGCATTTGGCATCGCCGGGCTCGAACACGAGCAGCGGGGACGCTTGCCGCACATCGCTTTCGCCGATGTGCCCCTGCGCCAGGTCGAGCTCCCGCCATAGGCGGCGATCCTCGGCCGGGATGCGCAGGCGCACGGTGCCGGCTTCGCCGGTGTGCACCGCATACAGCAGCGTCGCGCCGGGCACCCGGCGCTCCTGCACATACAGCCGGCGCAGGGCTTCCGCCTGCGCCGCATCCCCCGCCTGCGCGCCTTCGGCGCCCGCAGGCTGCCAGTCGCCGCGCGCTCTGACGTGCGCGCGCAAATCCGCCGCAGCCGCCACCCGCGTGACGGCTGCGCTGCCAAACCAGGCGGCCGCCTCGGGGCTCGGCGCGCCTTCCACATACGGCGGTGCTGCGCCCAGCAGCAGCACCTGCCCGCCGGCTGCGGCGAACTGCCGCAGCAGCTCCAGCGTCGGCGCGTCCAGCGTCAGCGCGCCGTCAGGGAGGATGACCGTGCCGTAGGTCATCTCGCCAACCCGCAGCGCGCCGCCGGTAACGGCGCCGTGCTGCGCGAGCAGCGCCTCGTCGCCGTAGTCGAAGTCGCGCTGCAAGGCCAGCAGCTCTTCCGCCACGGCGTCGAGGCTGTCTTGCAGGCGCGCCACCGCTTGCGTGCCTCCCGGCCCGTACTGCAGCCATGCCGTGCGCATCGGATGCAGCACGAGAACGCCCGGCACCGCGTGCCCCAGTGTGAGCACATACGTCAGCCGCGCGAAGTAATCGTTAAACGTGCGGTAGACGTCCCACCACGGCTGCTGAATGTACAGCGAAGGCGGGTAGTCCCGCTTCCGTACGCCACGGATGGCGTACGCCTGCAAGTGCTGGCTCATCCGATTGACGCCGAGCACGAACTGCCACTCCGCGATCCGCTTCATCTCGCGGAAGCTGAGGTTCCAGCCGCAGCAGCCGAACGTCTCCGTCAGCACGAACGGCTTGCCGAGCTGACGCGCGACCGACGAAGCTTGCTTCGGCAGCAGGACGGAGCGCGCGCTGCTGCCCAGCAGATCGATGCCGGGCATATGCATCCGCTCGTAGAGCGGCATGACGCCGGCTGTGTACCGCATCTGGTCGAGGAGGCTATCCTCGCCCATCACATGGCCTGTGAGCTGCCAGCCGTGCTCATCGCACCAGTCAGCCACCTTCCGCATCGAGCGGCGGAAGCGTTCGCTGACCAGGCGCCAGTAACGGTAGCGCGCTTGGTGCATCGCAAGGACGGCATCCGCGTCAGCCGGAACGGCTTCGGCGAGCAGCCAGCCGACAGCCTGCACGATCGGCTCTCCATACGCATCGGCATAAGCTTTTGCCAGATCCGCCGACCACGGAAGGCCGGAGAACTTGAATTCGTCCGTGAAGATCCCCGGGATGCCGTCCGGTCCAAAACGGTCGCCCAAACGCGCCCGATACACTTCGTGACAAGCGTTCAGGAACGCCTGCATGACGTCCGCCGATAAAATATCAACATAATAAGGATTTACCCGGCAGTAGACGGCCAGTGCTTCGTCCACATGCGCAGCGTCATCACCTGCTGAGTCGCCCAATGCGAACACCGTCCCAACGCCGGGCGCCGCTTCGGGGTAGCCTTTGGCCCAAACTTGTGCTGCTTGCGCGTGGGAATTAGGGTCAGTACATGACTCCCCTTGACCCCGGTCTGGAGCTTCTGCTAGGTGTCGGGCATTTCGTTGGTTTTCCGCTTGAGCTTGCCGCTGTGCTTGCCCCCTGTCCCCATTCGGATTTTCGGTTTCGGTTTCAACCCCAGACTCCCGCCAAACCTCCCACCTCGCCCCCCTACGCACAAGCCCAAACAAAAAATCCGGATCCCCGCCCAGCTCCCGCAACGCCTCATCTAGGCCTTCCTTCGCCACCGGAACGCCTTCCAGCCATTTCTGCTGATACTCAGGCCCCAACGCGGGCACGACGCCGTCCGCCGTACCGCTCGGCCAGCCGTTCTCGTCGTAGCACCACGCTTCCATCCCCTGCGCCTGTGCTTCCTCGACGGAAACCTCCACCGCGCGCAGAAATTCCTCGCCCATATACGGCGTGCTCAGTCCCTGCCGGGCGTGCATGAAGAAGCCGCCGAGGCCCGCCCGCTTCATTTCGCGAATTTGCCTGCGCAGCTCTTCCGGCTCCAGTTTATCGTTCCATGACCAGAACGGCGCGCTCCGATACGCGGCAGGCGGCTGTTCGAACACCGCAGCGTCCAGCTTATTGCGTTTCTCTCTCTCCAACATCTCCCGAAGCTCACCCTTCCTCGCGTTTTCCCCTCCAACCGGCGACGACAAATTTTTGCGGAGAGGTGCCTGTTATTTTTTTGAACAGAGTACAGAAGTACTTCTCATTCTGAATGCCGACCGCTTCCGCGAGCGCCAGATTGGAGTACTCGCGCTTGCGCAGCAGCTCAATCGCCCGCTCGATGCGGCGCCCCGAGACGTAGTCGGTGAAGTTGATGCCCAGTTCTTTTTTGAACAGCTCGCTGACATAGGAAGGGTTCAAATGGATATGCTCGGCGACAAGCGCAAGGGAAATCGATTCGGTCAGGTGATCGTCCACGAAGCGGATCGCCTTGACCATTTCGGCGCGCAGCCCGCTGCTTTCCGCCCGCTGGCTGAGCCGCTCCCACTCGGTGCGCAGACGCTCGACAAGCTGATGCAGATGTGTACAGTCGGCAAAAGAGACCGGCCCCGCCTCCGCCATCTGACTGGTAGGCAGCAGCCGCTCGCGCAGCCGAATGCACCACGTCTCGATGTAGCCGAGCAGCTTATCCGCCGGCACCCGGCAGCTGTGCAGCACTTGCAGCAGCGGCGCCAGCTCCTCGCCAACCGAGACGGCGGTGACGCGCTCCAGCAGCTGCTCGAAGCTGTCTTTCAGCTCGCGCCAGTCGCGCTCGGCGTAGGCAATCCTGCGGTTTGGCGTGACTACCATGCCAAAGCTCGCATAAAAGGTGTCGCACAGCGCAGCGACAGCTTCCCCATATGCGGCGGCGGCTTGCTCCCAGCCGCTGTGCGTCCGGCTGACGCCAATCGAGACAGATTGGCGCAGATAGGTCTGGATGGCGTCATGGATGCGAACGCCAAGCTCATAGTTGTCCCGATCAGTCTGCCCCTCGCTGCCTTTGCGAAAAACGGTCAGCCCCACCAGCACGTTCGGCTGGATTTCACAGGCGTAGCATGCCCTGCCGCTGCCACCCAGCACTTCCTCCATGATGTTCAGCATGGCGTACTTCAGCGTGTTGCGGTCTGCCGGAGAGTAGGTCTGGCAGAACGCCTCGTAGTCGTCAAAACGCACAGCAAAGCAGCCGTAGTGCCGGGGCTCGAAGCTCCGCACCAGATCCGCGCTGCGGCGCTCCATCGCGGACGGAGATACCTCCCCGCGCAGCAGTTCCTCGAGCAGCTGCTTGCGCAGCCGATGCGAGTTCTCTTTGGCCGAGCCGCTGAGCGATTGCAGGAGCTGCTCCTTCTGCTCGCGGGCGAGGATGTTGTCCCGCGCTTTTGTCAGCGCAGCCAGCACGTCTTCTTCGCGCAGCGGCACTTTGACCAAATATTCGAACACGCCCATCGCAATCGCCTGCTTCGCATAAGCAAAATCCGAGTAGGCGCTCAAGATCAGAAACTCCACGCGGGGCTGACGCTCCCGCACCTCGCGGATCAGCACGATGCCGTCTTTGCCGGGCATGACAATGTCCGTAATGATCAGATCGGGCCGCAGTTGATCCGCCAGCTCCAGCGCTTCGTCGGCCGAATACGCCCGACCCACCAGCCGAAAAGGCAGCTTGCGCTCCGCCCACCGGTGAAAATAGCTTTCCAGCCGCTGCACCATCGGCGGCTCGTCATCTACGATCAGACAGGTAACTTCCTTCATCATGCCTCACTCCTCCCCATCGCGATCCCTGCATCCAAAGCATCATAAGGAAAGGTTAGCGTCACCCGTGTCCCTTTTCCCGGCTCGCTCCAGACACTCAGTCCATACGGTTCGCCATAATTCAGCCGGATCCGCTGATGAATATTGTACAATCCGATCCGCTTGCGCCGGTCGGCCCGCACGTCTCCCGGCGCTGCCGCCAGCAGCCGTTCCACCTGTTCCGGCGCCATGCCGCTTCCCTCGTCCACGACCTCCACGATGAGCATATCCTCCTGCCTTTCGGCTGACAGCCGAATCGGGCCTGACTTCCTGCCGCCCGCGTAGCCGTGGAAGATCGCATTTTCAACAATCGGCTGTAACGCCATCCGCAGAACGGGCTGCTGCAGCAATTCGGGCGAAATGTCCTCCAGGAGTTCAAATGTACAGTCGTAGCGGACACTTTGGATGTAAATGTAGTCCCTCACATTGCGCAGCTCCTGCTCCAGCGACACCCGGTCCGAGAAGTCCGTGATGCCATACTCCAGAATCGCGATGAGCGCCTCGATAATCGGATCGACCTGCTGATAGCGCCCGAATGCGACCACATTGGAGATCGAGCCCAGCGTGTTGTACAGAAAATGCGGATTAATTTGTGACTGGAGGACTTGGATTTCCAGCTCTTTTTTCTTCCGCTCCCCTTGGTTCACGTGCTCAATGAGCGTGCGGATACGTCCGAGCATATCGTCGAACGTCTCCGCGAGCTCCCCGAACTCGTCCCGGCGTGTGCTGCGGATGTTGACGTTCAAATCGCCGTACTTCACCTGGCTGATTTTCCGAATCAAATAGTACACCGGCGTTCGGATCATCCGGGCGATGAAGCCCGCGGTCACGCCGCTCAGCACAAAGCCCAGCAGCAGCAGGCCGATAAAATACGTCTCTATCCGCTTCAGCGTCGCCTGCAAGGAGCTGCCGCTGTAAAAAGCGAACACAATCCATTTGGTGCGGGGATTGATGCTTTTCATAATGGTCACGGGATTGCCGTTCATCCGCTCCGCGAACACATCGTCTTTGTTCTGGACGAGCTCGAGACCGTCCCGTTCGTCGAATTGCAATCGATGATTAACGACGTTAAAAAACCTGCTGCCCACCGGCTCCAGAATGACGCGCCCCTTGTCGTCCAGAATGCTGAGCAACAAATCCGTGCTGCTCCCGCCCATGTGCTGAAGCCGCTCCTGCAATGCGGTCAGGTTAAGATCGATCGCCAGCGCCATCGGCTCGCCCGCAAACAGGACAGGCTTCGTAAAGGTCACCGTCCAGCCGGAAAAAAAGCTCGCATACGGCTCGCTTACCCCCACCGTCCCCAACTTATTGCTATACGCGAGGTTATACAGCGGTTCCCGCTCGGCCAGCGTATCGTTGAGCACTTTGGTGACAGGATTGCCGCCCAGAATGGACAAATCCTTGCGAATCATATAAACATCCGTCAGCATAACGGAATTGTCCCGATAGACCTTCTCCAGACTGTCCTGGGCCGCGTTCAGATCCCCTTGCCAGGAATCGGCGGAGGACGAGAGCTGGGAGAGCGTATTTTGCACCAGCAGGAAGTACAGATCGATATATTCCTCTTCTTTCGTGAGGAGCTGCTTGGCCTGATTCAGCTGACTGCTCGTAATTTCATTTTTAATATACCGGTAAGAAAGCGCGCTAAGGATCGCCTCGGAGCTGAGCACGAAGACAAAACAGACCATGAACAGCCGAAATGAAATATGCGTAAAACTTTTCCTGATCCAATTGCGCATGGGTTCAGCTCCTCCCCGGTCCCTTGGCTGCAAGCTCGAAAAAAGAGGAACTGCCCCCTCTTCTTCCGGACCCGGTTATTTCATCACGCCGTCGCTTTGCAGTTGTTTCGTGTAGTTGGCGATCGCGTCGTTCAGCTTGAATTTGTCCTGCAGCGTTTTCACATACGTATCCCAGTTGCTGAGCGGCTCTTTGCCGGTTACGAACTTCAGCATCATCTCATTTACGTATTTCAGGCGATCTTGCGCCATCACGTCGCTTGGATCATCGAAAACACGCGGGTTAACGTTGTTGTCTTTCAGATAGGAGGTGTTGATTTTTTGGTTCGCATTGGTGACGTCAGGATTTTGGAAGTCAAAATATACCCCGTCATTTGCGGTACGCACGAATGCATAATTGTAGCGCCATTCCACTTCTTTTTCGTTATACGTGGATTTGTCGATCAGTTTCGGCTGGCCGTTGGTCACTGTGAACGTTTTGTCCTTAATACCGTAAGAGAGGTAAGGGTAAGCGTCTTTGTTCGTATACAAGTATTGGATAAATTCCATAGCGCGCTTCGCTTTGCCCGGATCTTTCATCGCCTCCTTCGAAAGACCGATGATCGACTGCTGGAACGGCTTCGTATCTAAAATCTGGTCGCCATACGGCCCCTTAGGAGGCGCTATTTGCTTCCAATCCGGCACGCTGCCGCCGGTATCCTGCATCTTCTTCGTATCCGCCGGCTCCAGGCGGCGCCAGTCTTCGATCATAATGCCAACTTTGCCTTGATACATTTTGTTGTCGCGTTTGAGTCCGTCATCAATGGTCACCCAGTCCGGATCGACCACTTTCGCGTCAACCATATCTTTGATAAACTGCAGCGCTTCCTTCATTTTCGGATCGGTGTTGTACACCGCGACCTTGCCGTCTTTCACGTCGACGAAGTTGGGCTGGACGCCGAACATCCAGAAAATTTGCTGGAAGCCATTGCCGCCAGAGTTGGATCCCAACGAGCCGTCCTTCGGCAGCATACCGACGAAGCCGTAGGTATCATTTTTCCCATTACCGTCCGGATCATTAAACGTAAACGCCTTCATCACATTGAGCAGCTCTTGCGGGTTGGTCGGCACGCTCAGGTTCAGCTTTTTCAGCCACGTACTGTTAATCCACCAGCCGTTGACGCCGCCGACCCCCTCCGAAGCCGGAATGCCGATCATATGGCCTTTATATTTCATCGGCTCGAGCCGGGAAGGATCGAAGGATTTCAGCAAATCCGGGAAGCCTTTCAGCAGATCATCCAGATCGGCCACCAGGCCTTGGTCGTAATATTTGATCGCGGAAGCGCGGTCCGGGAACGACACGACGTCCGGAATTTGATTCGAGGAGATGAGCAGGTTGAGCTTATCTTTCCAGCTTTCCCCGCCTAGCACCATATCCAGATCGATATTGTTGTCTTTTTCAATCATTTGGCGAATCGGATCCTGATCTTTCGCAGGCATTGGCGTCGTCAAACGGTACCCGATCGTATTGTAGAAGCTGATTTTATACTTTTTCGCGTCCTGTGCCGCGCTTGCCGCCGGGGATTGACCGGCTGCCGCCGTTGATGCGGCTGTGCTTGGGGAAGCGGTGTTGTCCGCTTTGCTGCAGCCTGCCGCCACCGTGCCGAGAAGTACTGTCAAAGCAAGGACCATACTAGCGTTTTTTTGTCTCATCGAAACCCTCTCCCTATGTTCTATTATACATGCTATATCAAGAGTTTCCTCTTAGATATCGAGTGGATTACCCCTTCACGGAGCCTAACAGAACGCCTCTTGTAAAATGCTTCTGGATGAACGGGTACACCACCAGAATCGGCAGGGTCGTCACGACGACGGACGCCATTTGCACCGAGATCGGGTTGACCGAGTTCGCCGCTTCCGCAGCGTCACCGCTAATGGCGACCGAGGCCAGCAGAATCTGCCTCAGGAACAGCTGAACGGGCTGCTTCGCAGCATCGTTGATATACAGCAGCGCATCAAAGTAGCTGTTCCAGTGCCACACGGCGTAGAAGAGACCGATCGTAGCGATAATCGGAACCGAGAGTGGGAGCACGATTTTGTATAAAATCGAAAACTCCCCCGCACCGTCTATGCGCGCCGCCTCGTCGATCGCTTCCGGCAGCTGTTCGAAGAAGCTTTTGACGATCATCAGATAGAACGCGTTGATCAATCCTGGAATGACCAGCGACCAGCTGGAGTTCAACAGTCCGACTTGCTTGACGAGCAGGTAGCTCGGAATGATGCCTCCGCTGAACAGCATCGTGAAGACGATGAAAAGCAGGATGCCGCTGCGGCCGGGCAGCCCTTTGCGGGAAAGCGGCAGCGCCGTGAGGACCGTAAACGCCAGATTGAGCAGCGTGCCGACGATGACGCGGAACAGCGTCACCTGGTACGCGTCCAGCAAGCGGCCGCCTTGCATAATTTCTTTGTAAGCCGTCCACGTGATGTTCGTCGGAATGATTACCAGCCCGTCGCGCTTGATCACCTCGGAGATCGGGGTCAGCGAGATGCTGATGACGTAAAGGAACGGGACGACGCAGGAGGCGGCCAGCAGGGCAAGCAGCGTGTAGTTGATCGTTTGCGCGATTTTGTCGCCGGCGGTTTGATGCATGATGTCACCCCCTCTTACCAAATTTGTCCATCAAACTTCTTGGCTATGCGATTCGCACCGAGCACGAGGATGAACCCGATGATTGACTTGAACAACCCGACGGCTGTTGCGAGGCCAATCCGCCCCTCTTGCATCCCCACGCGGTACACCCACGTTTCGATGACGTCAGCCTTCTCTTGGTTCAGCGGGTTGATCATCATGAAAATCTGATCGAACCCGACATCGAGAATCGAGCTGAGCCTGAGCACCAGCATCAGCACGATGACGTTGCGGATTCCCGGCAGCGTGACGTGCCAGAGCTGCCTTGTGCGCGAGGCGCCGTCGACCGTTGCCGCTTCGTACAAGCTCGGGTCAATGCCCGTCAGAGCGGCGAGGTAAATAATGGCACCCCAGCCAACCGACTGCCAAATGTCCGTTGTCACGATCAGCGAGCGGATCAGCCCCGGCTCCGTCAGGAGCGAAATCCGTTCCAGATGGAAAGCGGTCAGCAGTTGGTTAATCAGTCCGGAGCCCGGAGCCATGAAGGCGACCAACAGGCCGTAGATGATCACCCACGACAGGAAGTGCGGCAGATACGTGAGCGTCTGAATCGTTCGCTTGAACCCGTTCGACGTGACCGCGTTCAGCATGAGCGCCAGCATAATCGGAGCCGGGAACGAGAAGACCAGCTTGTAAAGCGAAATCAGAATCGTGTTGCCGATGATCTGATTGAAATAGACGCCGTGGAAGAACATCTCGAAATTTTGCATCCCCACCCAGGGGCTTTCCCATAAGCCTTGCAGCACGTTGTAGTTTTTGAAGGCAGCTGCGATGTAGACCATCGGCACATATTTGAATACCGCGAAATACAGCAAGCCAGGGATTAAAAGCAAGTACATCACGCCGTATCTTCGCAGCAGTTGAAGGCTTCGTCTCATCCTGTTGTCTCCTCCCTCCTTGATCTCTATACTTCGATTATAGAGAGACGGGGCGAGGCATCCCTCCAAATTCTTCGGCAGAAAGTCTAAAATCTTCGGCAGCAGCTGAAGTACCCGAATGTGCAAAGAAACGTGATGCCCGTTAGCGGGATAGGGTGAACTAAGAACGAACAGGATCATCCAGATGCGGAAGCGAGGGGGATTGGAGGACATCCAAAACTGCAAATGAGCAGGAATCTTGCCCGTTTCCTTTCTGATTTGGTGGAATGCCTGCGGATTGGCAGGTATTTCGAGTGTAAATCCTCTTTTTGAGCGGAATCGGTTCAAAAAAACTGCTTTATCGCAGGCATTTGGCTGAACACGCCATTTTTGCGGAAAATTCCTGCTTGTTCGCAGGAATTAGCCTGTCCGCCTCGCCCCTCTCCCCATCTACATCTGTAGAGGGCGGCAAAAAGCCGACTCTCACGGGGAGAGT
The DNA here is from genome assembly GCF_050467285.1 of Paenibacillus oryzisoli. Taxonomy (GTDB): domain Bacteria; phylum Bacillota; class Bacilli; order Paenibacillales; family NBRC-103111; genus Paenibacillus_E; species Paenibacillus_E oryzisoli_A. The sequence continues at coordinate 202,214 of NZ_JBCMUN010000011.1, forward strand.
CGGCTCGATTGGCTGATCGTAAGTGGTCGATGGCGCTGCTGAGACAGCAGGGGGAACCACAGGCTGGCAGCCGGCATCACCGGCGGAGCATATAGGGGAGCGCGTAGAGAACCATGTAGGGAGCATATAGGGGAGCGCGTTCATTCACGCTGCCTCCCTAATGGAATTTGGACATTATACGCTCGGCTGCCGTGCTGTTCGAGCACAGCGCAAAGCAGTACGCGAGGCTGGCCGTCCGCATCCCGCCACACCTGCGGCCGTTCCAGCCGCAGTACGGATTGCGTCGAGCCGTTCGCCCACGGAATGGCAAGCTCGAAGGCCAGTGCATGAGGCGCGGGCTGCCAGTCGAAGCCGTCACGCGATGCAAACAGCGCGACACTTCCCCGGCCCGCTCCCGTGAAATAGCCTTGGAAGTCTTTCATGAGCGCATAGAATCGATCTTCCTGCCACCAGATGCAAGGGTCCTCCACCGCCCAATCGTGCGTCGGATTCGTCACCGTCGGCTGTGCCGCCTTGCGGAACGGGCCGAGCGGGTGATCCGCCACCGCGCTGCCTGCGTTGACAGCGCCGCCTTTCGGCGGCGGGCCTTCGGCCACGCCTTTGTACATCATGAGCACACGGCCGTCCGGCATCTCGCACACCGTCGGATTGCTCGTCATCAGGCCGTCCCACGCGCCCGGCGTCGTGTCGATAAGCGGTGTCGGCTGACGTTCCCATGGCCCTGACGGATGGTCGGCGACCGCGACACCGATCCGCTGATTATTCCGGTACGCCCACCAGGTCTCTTCATCCACAGGGCGGTCCAGCGGGAAATCCGGGCCGTGCGTGCCCATGTAGTACAGATAATAGCGGCCGCGATAAGGCACAATTACCGGATTATGCACAACGTCCCGGTCCCAGCGCGGTTCTCCCTCCCGGCACGCCCATAACGCATCCACATGACGGAAAGGTCCGAGCGGACTGTCCGCCACCGCATACGCCATCTCCGAATGGGTGGCCCACGCCTCAAACCCGGCAGCTTCGGGCCATCGGGAGTAGATCAAGTAATATCTCCCCTCAGCATCACGTGTCATTGAACCGCACCAGACATGCCATCCTTCCAGCTCAAACTTGGCCTCCACAGGCACGGGCTGCAGCAATTCTTGAAAATTCATAGTTTCATCTCTCCTGGCGGTTTTTGGCTTGCAACCAGTATAAATCGGTTCAGGAGTGAAAGAGTTTCAAATCTTTGGCGGATGGTTTGAAGATTTGGGGAGGTGCCGCTGTATTTCCCTACTCGCCCGCCTTCGGCGAGACCATGTTCTCCGGCCGCACGTAGCTGTCGAACTGCTCTGCGGTGAGATAGCCGCTGCGCAGGGCGGACTCCTTCAGGGTCAGCCCTTCTTTGTGGGCTTGCTTCGCGATGGAGGCCGCCTTCTCATACCCGATGTACGGGTTGAGGGCGGTGACCAGCATGAGCGATTGCTCCAAATTGCGCTGAATCACAGCGCGATTCGGTTCCATGCCCGCGAGGCAGTGGTCATTAAACGAGCGCATGCTGTCCGCCAGCAGCCGCACGGACTGCAGGAAGTTGTGGATGATGACGGGCTTGAACACGTTCAGCTCGAAATTGCCCTGCGACGCGGCAAAGCCGATGGCGGCATCGTTGCCCATGACCTGGCACACGACCATCGTCATCGCTTCGCTTTGCGTCGGGTTCACCTTGCCGGGCATGATGGAGCTGCCCGGCTCGTTCTCGGGGATCGTGATTTCCCCGATCCCGCAGCGGGGACCGCTCGCCAACCAACGGACGTCGTTGGCGATTTTCATGAGATTCGCCGCGAGCGCTTTCAGCGCGCCGTGGGCGTACACGATCTGATCATGGCTGGTCAGCGCATGAAACTTGTTCGCCGCGGAGACGAAATCCGTCCCCGTCTCGCGGGACAGCGCTGCGGCGACGCGCGCGCCGAACTCCGGATGTGCGTTCAGCCCGGTGCCGACGGCGGTGCCGCCGATCGCCAGCTCGCGCATCGTGTCGACGGAGACGCGCACCATGCGCTCCGTCTGCTCCAGCATGGCCAGCCACCCGCTGACCTCCTGCCCCAGCGTGAGCGGGGTGGCATCCTGGAGGTGGGTGCGGCCGATTTTGACGATGGAGGCGTAGGCGTCCATCTTGGCTTTCATCGTCGCCTGCAGCTCCGCGAGCGCAGGCAGCAGCTCTTCTTCGACGGCGATGACGCCTGCGACATGCATCGCCGTCGGGAACGTATCGTTCGAGCTCTGCGAACGATTGACGTCGTCGTTCGGGTGGATGCGCTCGCCGCCATCCCCCAGCAGGTCGGTCGCACGGCGGGCGATCACCTCGTTCACGTTCATGTTGGACTGCGTGCCGCTGCCCGTCTGCCACACGACGAGCGGGAACTCGCCGTCCCAGCGGCCCTGCACGATTTCGTCCGCCGCTTGCGAAATCGCTTGCGCTTTTGCTGCTGGCAGACCGTTGATCTCGCTATTGACCTCGGCCGCCGCCTTCTTTAGCAGCGCGAAGGCGCTGATCAGCCTAGCGGGCATGCGTTCCGTTCCGATTTTAAAATTTTCAAAGCTCCGCTGCGTCTGTGCCCCCCATAACTTATCCACAGGGACTCTTATCTCGCCCATCGTATCTCGTTCAATCCGGTATTCCTGCGTCATGACATCCGCCTCCTAAAGTCGTTGTACCGCTACGCCAATAGAATCCCCAAATGCTGGGCTCCTATGAGCGTGTGCTGGTTTCAAAAAAACTTCCGCAACTCATTCGGCACTTCGCGGCTTTTGCGAGTTGAACTATCCATGGTTACGCTTGTCACGTGTGCATCCGCCCGTATTTCGCCGTGCTCGTCCACGATTTCTTGCCTCAGCACATAGCTGGAACGACCGACTTTCTCAGGTTCGCAGGTGACGATTAAAGCTTCACTCTGCCTGCACTCTCGTCGGTAATTCACGTTGATGTTCACCGTAACCGTTTGAATCCCCATGCTTCCGAAAGCCTCATAGGCAAGCCCGCACTGTTCATACCATTCTTCACGCCCCCATTCAAAATATTCCAGATATTTCGCGTTGTTTACATGACCATTGACGTCAATTTCCGTTGAGCGGACTACGATCGGCAGTGATGATTTCATTGCTTGGTTTCCTCGATTTCTATACATTTTTGTAGAATATAGTCGACGTGTGTCTGCTAATCTAGTAAAATAATGGAATGAACAAAACTAAGGAAAAGGATGATACACGATGAGACAATACACGGCCATTCCGGGTCCCAAAAACGTCCACGTCAATAAAGGAGATACGCAGTCAGCCGTTAAATTGTTCGCCGATATGATCAATGCCCAGACCCAATCGGGATGGGTCTATCATTCTATGGAGTCCATCGCGGTCACGGAAAAGCCCGGTTGTTTGCAGCAGCCCGTTACAACCCACTATTATATGTTGATTTTTTACAAAGACATTTAGTCACGCGGGCAACCGATGGAAAATTCCAAACCCAAAGAACCGGTCTTCTACACATTACCAAACGAGCAAGATTTCTTGGCCATTCTCCATTCAACTTATGATGAAAATGATCCACGAAGTGTCAATTACAAGCGGGTGCACGTTATTCCTGAAATCAACTGGCGACAGGCTGCGAACCATATCGTAGCTCTGTTGTTGCTCGGCCTATTCCTCGCGGTTATCGTCTTTGCTAGCTTGACACGTATCGCTCCAAATTATGCCTTCAAGATGGCTTGCATACTGCCGTCTATTGGCATTTTCCTATACATGCTGATGCGGGCAAAAGCCATGACGATCTGGGTCATCCACGTTTATCAGCGTTTTGCTCCGATCAACATTCGGAACAAATGCCGCTTTGAACCAAGCTGCTCCTCCTACATGATTCAAGCCATTGAAAAATACGGCGTCGTAAAAGGAATCTTCCAGGGCATCCAGCGATTGAGACGCTGCAACGTGGCTAACGGCGGGTATGACGATTTATAAAGCCCAGATAGCCCATAGACAAACCTATGGGCTATTTTTCATACGACGACAGGCAGTCGTCCTCCTACTCCGCCCCCAACCTCTGGCCGATCGTCGTAACGAGGCCGTCCATGCTGATCCTATTTTTTTGCCGGTGGTAGGCCGTCAGGTCGTCTTCGCCCTGTTTCTCCGCCCACTTCTGCAGCGTCGTCCGCTCCCCTTCGTACTTGTAAAAAGGGACGCTGAAGCCGCACGACGTTTTCACCTCGTGGACGTCGATGACGACGATCTGCCGTGCCCCTGGCAGCATCGTGAAGCGCGGCGCCAGCTCCGCCCACGCCTCGGTTCCCGGCAACACCACGTGTCCTTTGCCGTAGAGTCTGAGAATCATCGGCGGTCCCTCAACCGCCATGAACATGAGCGTGATGCGACCGTTTTCCTCCAGGTGCGCGCTCGTTTCGTTGCCGCTCCCCGTCAAATCCAGATACGCGGCCCCATTCGGGGACAAAATGCGCAGCACGTCGTGCCCCTTAGGTGACAGATTGACATGCCCCTCCCCCGATAACGGGGCCGAGCCCACAAAGAACATATGCTGCCGCGCAATAAACGCCTCATGCTCCGGCAGCATGGATGGAAACGATTTGCCCATGTCAGACACCTCCACACCTTTTCCTTTATTATCCTACGCCGCAGGCCGAAGGGGAAATACATAAAGGCGATACACCTTATAGCCAAAACCTATAAGCGATCCGCGGGTTATTCTACATTATTCTGCACCGTTCTGCATAAAACTCCCAGTTTCGAGCCATACTTTGGAAGTTGAAATCTCGAGGAGGTGAACGATATGACAGCTAACAACGCGAATGACGATGTGGTCAACCATGCCATCAATGCGGCACAAGAAAATGCCGATAATGCAGCCGCTCAGCAACAAGTACAGGAGCTTGCTTCCGCACTTAACAGCTCGGTCGCAAACGACAACGATCAAGAGGACTCTTCTGCGCAAGATTAATTGGCTCGAAGCCTGATCAAGCTTCAGCACGGAAAAGCCTGCAAAACAGCAAGGTGGTCCAACCGCCTGAGCTTTTTGCAGGTTTTTTGTGTGGTTTTCGATAGATGTCAAAATAATGCCTCAACACGTTAAAAAATTGGGATGTCCCGAAGCGGACAACGCTTTATAGTAGTTATGTAAGCGCTATTTTTTAGGAAGACGAGGTGCTTCGCATTGATACGTTCCCACAAATGGATGCTCGCTGCTGCAGTTGCTTTGGTAGCTGTTGCCGGAGCGCTCACCTATTCGCGCACCCACCATCCCAATGAGGCCGACGAAATGGACCCGCAAACAGCCTTCACTGTGAATGGGAGCAAGGTGGTTCAAGAGGAATTCGGCATCTTTTTACAAAATCAGAAGGCTTTGACCACGAGCTATTTTCAAACCAACTACCATGCAGAATACAGTAACGAGTTCTGGACGACCTCCTTTAACGGTGAAATCCCGATCGTGTATGCCAAGCAAAAAGCGGTGGACGAGCTGAAAAGGCTCAAAGTCGAGCAGCAATTGATGAAAGAAAACGGCGAAATGAGTGCTGCCAGCTTCGACGAATTCATGCAGGACCTCGAGCAAGAGAATGCTCTGCGGCGCAATAAAATCGCCAACAAAGAAACAGTATACGGCTTGACGCAATTCAGTCCTTATCAATATTACAATTATGTGCAGTCGACCCACTATACGAATCTGATCAACAGCCTCGCCTCCAGCAAGAAATATCGGTTTTCCGACACGGTGTACAAAGACTACTACGAGAAACAGAAAGAGAACTACTACAATAAAGGGTATATTTATGAAGGCGACATTGTTCAAAATGGTATTTCCGCCGAGAAGATCCGGCTGGACTTACAGGCCATCTCCAAAGAGGATGATCTGAAGCGCGGTTTGTACGCTACGGCATCGAAGATGCAGCTGGACGAACTCAGTGACCCCTTCCCTTACCAAAATGGGCAGGCCCGCTTTAAACTGACTGCTAAGCAAGCGCTCGGTTACAAAAGCTTTGAAGACGTGCGCTCCGATGTCATCAAGCTCTATATCCACGAGGATCTTCAGCGCCAGATCGCGGATCGGCTGAGCAACGCCGTCATCAACATCAATGGCCCCGTCTACGACGCCGTCCAAATGAAGTAAGGTGCGCCCCCGGCAACGGGGGCGTTTTGATGTTACGGGGCGTTGGCCCTTCTACTATAAAAAGCCCCCTTACCCGTCATGGCATGCCATAACTGGAAGGGAGGCTGGTTGGTAACCTCTTTTAAATCAAGCTTAAGGTTCTGAGCATTCTGAGCAGCATCGCTGCCGCCTGTGCCCGCGTAGCTGTGGCGTCCGGATCAAGAATCGTCGCTCCTGTTGCCCCATCCACAGTACCATCCATAATGCCGTGCTCGACGTTCCAGGCGAATGCAGCTTTGGCTGCTGCCGCAACTTGATCGGCATCGCCGAAACGATTCAAAATGCTTGGTGACGTAGCCGTCAGCTTACCTCCCCCAATGTATCGGGCAGCCGCCATCACCGTGCTCGCCATTTCCGCTCTAGTGATCGGTGCGTTCGGGTTCAGCACGCTTCCCGCTGTCCAATCGAGCAATCCGGCTTTGTGCGCAGCATCCACCTCGTCGGCAAACCAATCGTTCGCCCGCACATCCGTGTACAGCGCTGTTGACGGAGCTGCTTTCGGCAAGCCAAGCCCATTCACAAGCAGGGTGATGAATTCAGCTCTACTGATCTGCGTATCCGGGCTGAACACGCCTTCTTGGACGCCGTTGACAAGCAAGCGCGCTCCCGCCTCTTCGACAATGGACTTCGCCCAATGGCTGTCCGTCATATCGCGGAATGCCACTTCGTTCTGAACCAGCGCATATTTGCTGTGACTGGCCGTCCGGATTTGCATGTAAGCTTTTCCGTCCATCTCGACGTATTTGGCTGTCCGAACGCCCGCCTCCTGCTCGCCGCTCGCAGCTTCGCTGATAGAAATAGCGGCTGTCGGCTTGTTTTTGAAGGAAGGATCGACCTCAATATACAGTGTTCTTTGATTATCAAAAGCATGCACATCCATCGACTGTCCGTTAGGCGCCGTTAGCAGGAGATGAACCTCGTACACGCCCGAGACAAGGGCAGCTGCCGGATCGCCATTGACCGTTCTGCTCATCGCTTGCTTCTCACTATCGGTAAGCTTGGCTCGCCCGATCTTGACCGTCATCTTCAGTTCGTCTCGCTCCGTCCCGCTCGCTTTCAGGAACGCATCGAGACCGGTTACCTTCTCGACTACATCCGGCTTCAGCTCATAGATAAAGTCCTTCATGGCAATGAGTACTTTATCCGCCTGCTGTGTGCTCTCCGGCTGCAGTTCGCTCAGTTGGAACGTGAGCGCAAGCTGATCGCGGTCGTCAGCCCGGAAGGTTACCGTGCCTGCGTCGGTATTTTTCTCCTGCGGGAACACTTTGCCATCTTCAGTAACCGCGTAGATCTCATTCTTGTTCGGCGTTGTCGGCGTCGTCGACGGTTCCGTTACCGAACCTGATCTGTCAGGATCGTCGCCATCGCTTGGAGTAGAAACGATGACAGCGCCCCGGAAGACCGTAATCGCCGCCGTTAAAACCCCAGCTGCATCTGCAAGCTGCTGCTCGGTGGATGCTGTGTTGTCCAGCACCAGCTGTGCCGCAGCAATCGCCTGGGTCAGACTGTCCGCAGCGCTTTGCGGATATTGCCCCGGCGCAGTGCCGATGACCGCTGCGTTTAATACCGTGTCAGCTTCGCTGATCTTCGCTTGCAGCACGCGGTCAGGGGCGAGGCTGATCGTGAACATTTTACGACCGATCGTGCCCAAGGCATCTTGCGCGGTTGCCGCAACGGTGATTTCTCCTGCTGTCGAGCCTGTCGTCAGCACGCCACCAGGTGTGATGGAGGCAGCTGCGCCGCCAGCGTTGACAACCGACCACACAACGGCTGGATTCGCCGCATTGTCCGGCTGGACGACCGCGGTCAAGGTTATCGTTTTGCCAGTGTACAAGGCAGTCGCTTGATCAGGCGATTGAATCGCGATGCTCTCCACAACCTGAGGCTGGTTCGTAACCGAAATATCCAACGCGCCGTCGAGGCTGCCGTCTTCGGTAATGGCGTGTACCCTTGCGGTGCCATTTTTGACGGCTGTGAGCAGGCCGGTATCCGACACTCTGGCTACGTTCGTGGAACTGCCGTCCGTATTTAAAATCACCCATCTTACATTCTTGTTCGTTGCATTCGATGGGGACACCGTGGCCAGCAATTGCAGCGAGCCGCCTGCGGTATCGATGCTCGTTTTATCATTCGTGCCGCGAACATTAACGCCCGTTACCGGCACGTACTGATTGGTGATCGCGACATACATCTCCGCGGTTTGCTCGGGATAAGCAACGGACTGGACGATGACCTTCACGCGACCGTCTCTCACCGCCGTCAGGAGGCCTGTGTCCGAGATCGTCGCACTGCCGGTTTCGTCCTCTACGCGCCAGTTCACACGGTAGTCCTGACCTGCAATATCGTAAGGCAGCAAGCCGCCTTCCATTTGCAAGGTGCCTTTGTCAACGGAGATTGTATTTGCTCCGCCCGCGCCCCAAATGCCGATACCATCGATTTGGGTCGGGTTCACTTTGACTGTCAGCGGGATCGCTGCGCTCGTCTTTGGCACGGCTACCCGAACATCGTCATAGTAGAAGTTCCCAGACGAGCTGTTCCACCAGTTCACAAGCGAAACGGCTTTGAGGCCGGAGACATTCGCTGTGGCAGCCAGTTGGCCGTCCGCGTACATTTTGACCATGGATGGATCGGTGTAATCCCACTTCAGTTCATGCCAGCCGATGCTGCGAGGTACTGTAGAAACGGTCCACCCCGTCGCCCCCGTCTGCAAACGCGTCGCAAAATACGTCGGCGAACCGTACGTTCCGTCATAGAACAGCCCCAATCCCAGCGCCTTGCTTGTATCTGTCAAGACCGGCCCCGCACTGCCTACAGCGCGGTTGGAACGCGTGGTGCCATCATCGTAAATCCACATGGACGCGATGCCGTTCAGGGCGGTTGGGAAGATTTTGCTCATGCTGCCCTTCACGCTATTGATCCGCTTGGCGCTGTACACGCCACCATGGGCCTGCTCGGTGGACGGCTGAATCGAAACGACGTAGTCCGTCCCCGATTCCAGCGTAAGATCGCCCGTCGTACCGCTCTCAAAACCTTCAGAATACACAACATCCTCGTAGGTAACGTTCGCTGTCACTTGAATCTCGGACGTATTGCCCAGATCCCCAGTTACATGCAGCACGCCATCAGCGTCAATGGATACGTTCGGATTGTCCGTGCTGTAATTGACGCTGATCAGTCTCGGCTGATTCGCATCCGTGATGGTCGTCGTCAGCTCTCTGGAAGAGCCATCGCTCAGCACATTCGCGACCTGGAGTCTGACGTCCTGACTCGACGCATCCAGGTATGGATAATCCGCTTGCACCTTCATGTCGCCAGTCGGCGTGATCGGCTGCTTGACTGTAATTCGAGCAGTTGCGGTCAAAAGCGGATTCGCCGTACTCTTGGCTGTAATCGTCGCTGTACCGAGCGACAAAGCTTTCACAGCGCCATTCGCATCGACTTGGGCGACTGTAGGGTTATCGCTTTCCCAGCTGACGACTTTGTTCCAGGCCGTTGCCGGCTCCACTGTCGCTGACAGGAACACACCTTCATTCAGCAGCAGCGACACATTGCGCTGATTCAGCGTAATCGATTCCGGCATCACTTCGTTCAGAACGCTCGTCGGCGCATCATTGGTAAACTGATGAACGCCGATGTCACGCGTGCTGCCCAGCGGATTGCCGAACAGGTCATGCGTCGCATCCGTGTAGCCAGCCGGTATATCCACATTCCAACCAGCCCCGATCGCAGGCGAGTTCGCCTGCAGCTTATAGGCGTCCAGTTTGGAAGCGTCGAAGTTATCTTTTGCCGAAATGATGCTGGATGGAATCTCTCCAGGTCTCGCCAGCAGCGGATTCACGAACCGGTTGTTCGCGACTTCCAAGGAACCGCCGGAGCTGCCGATATTCATTTGCGGGTAGATGATATTATTTTTAATATAACCTTGGGTGACGTTGCCGCCGCTTGCAAAGTTGTTGACTTTTCCCAAAGCAACAATGATATTGTTGGCAAACTTCATGTACGAGGTCGCATTCATGTCAAACACATTCGTCGTAATGTCTTTGCCGATGTAGAACGTATTGTTGTACACCCATGGCACGCCAGCCGTATTGTTATCCGGGAAGTAGTCGAACAGCGCATCGCCGTTCCCGTCGTTCAAACTGAGGTTATACCGGTAGAACGAGTATTTCGATCCCGGCATGACGAGCGTGAAGCCGCCCCGATTTTCATGGCTGTAGTTGTATTGGTAGACGATGTTTTTGCAGTACAAGTCGACGTCCCACGCTTCCCCGTCGTTATACCCGTACACCCCGCCAAACGTTTCATTGTACTGAAAAAGCGTATCGTTACTGCCGTACACCCAGTTGCCCGCATAGTTGAGCGAGCCGACATTGGTGTTGGCGAAACGGACGATCGTATTGTATTCGACGATGCCGTTGTACGTATTCGGGTTGCCGTCATCCGCCACGTTGCTGATCACAAGACCGTCGCCTTGCACATCCTGCACGTAGTTGTTGCGGAAGCGAATGTCGTCCATGACTGTAGGCGCACCGCCATTCGGCGCTCCGGAAGGCGCCATGCCGGCGTTCCGAACCCCCTCGATCGCGACGTTCACCACTTTGTTCCCTTCCACCAGCACATCGGAATAGTTGCCTAGCACGAGGATGCCGCCTGTGAATTTGTTCGCAGCGGGATCCGAATTCACATCATGGACATAGCAATCCTTAATGTAAATGTGCCGCAGCTGATTGTTCGTCCATTCCGCCACCGTTGTGCCTTTTTCATTGAGCGCGATAATCCCTGCCCGCATGTTTTTCACAGTGGCATTGTAGTTCGTCACTTCCAGATGATTGATTTCCCAGTAGCTTTGGTTACGCACCTCTACCGTTGCCGCATAATGCTGACCGGCAATCGAGCCGAGCGGCATCACTTGATCGGTAAGCGTACCGTTCCCGTTAAAAATCGGATACAACTCCGGATCATCGCTTCCGTACCGATCGACGATAATCGGCGATCCCTCGGAGCCGCTGCCGTTCAGGCGGAGCTGACCGTTCCAGACGTCGCCGGCTTTGAACAGAATTTGATCCCCCGGTCCGAATGTCGTCGCGTTTACTTTATCCAGGGTCTTCCATGCCGTTGCAGGCGTGAGACCGTCGTTCGTATCACTGCCTTCGGTACTGCTGACATAGACCGTGTTACGAATGTCAAAAGTGAGCGTCAACGTGTTGCTCTGCACCTGCGTACCGTCGGTTGCCTGAGCGACGATTTGCACCGTCCCTCTCCGGGAAGGTATCACCACGCCCGCAGCCGAAATATTGGCAACGTCACCGCTCTGGATAATCGACCAGTTCACCGCGGGCTGACCTGCGTCACTCGGGTCTATGGTCGCCTGGAGCGGGATAGGATCGAGCGTACTGAAATTCACCGCACCGGATGCGGTTCGAATCGCAATACCTGTTACCTTCACCGTTTGTCCTGAAATGGAGACCACCGTGCTGTTCGACTTATCCGGATTGGAGATGGAGGTAGCCGTCACCTTCACCATACCATTTCGAAGCGCTTTCAATTCGCCAGTGCCGGATATGGAGGCTAGGTTCGTCGGCGAGCCATCGGTGTTCTCGACCTTCCACGTCACAGCTGAAGACGCACTGACCGGCGTGACCGCCACCTGCATTTGCAGGGTTCCGGCGTCGGCCGTAATCGCCGTTGCTCCGCCTTGCCCGGAGATGGTCAGACTCTGAACGTCATCCGCCTGAACGGGAATCGGCAACGTCGTCGATGTGCTCGCGCCCGCTTTGGTGGCCTTGACATCGTCATAATACGTCACATTGTTGCTGGCAAGCCAGTTGCCGGCGAAGGCGACGTATTGGTATTTCGTTTCTTTCGTCGTCGAAGCTACTTGCACGCCGTCAATATACATTTTGGCATCCGTGCCAGAGACGACATCCCACTTGAGCTCGTGCCAAGCCGGGGATGCACCGCGACTGACAGACGTAGCGCTGAACGAACTGGAGAATATTCGGGATACCAAAGAGGTGCCGGAACCCGTGCTGCCATCCCAATGCTCGCCGAGCAGCAACCCGTTGGAGACATCAATGCCGCCGGTGCCGTTTGTTTTGGTACCGACATAGATATTGTTCCTTGAATTGCCGGCAGGCTGTCCGTTATACAACCATACCGTCACCGTACCGTTGATGGGCACTCCCATATCGGCTCGAACGGTATTGCCCGTATTGGCATTGTTCCGGAGCGCGCTGTAGCTGCCGCTGTGCGCAGGCACACCTGCGCCTGTCTTGGCCGTCACCGAGCCGGTTGTCGCATACGTCGCGCCGGGTTCAATCGCGAAGCTGCCCAGGCTGCCGTCCTCAAAACCCTCGAAGTACACAACATCCAAATATTTCACTTCTGCGGTTACATCGACGGGAACAGACCCGTTCGAGCCGTCATAGGTCAGAATACCGGTATTGTCCTGAATCGTAACGCCAGGGGTCGACGAACTGTAATGCACACTGTACAGTTGTGGATCCGCGGAATTCGCGGCTGCCGCTGTCTTGAGTTCCTTATCCGGCCCGCTGCTCATCTTGGCCATGACCTTGAGCTGAACCTGCTCGCCGTAGCTGCTGATTTGCGTTTTGTCCGCAGCAATATACGTGCTCACGACGGTAGGTATGACATCCGAGGGAACAGCCTGCAACGACATCACGTTGAGCGCGTGCGGCTGGGCTAATGCTCCCTCTTCCTTATATACATTCGAATTTACGCTTACATCTTCCGCGTCTTCCGTGGACTGCGGTGGATCTGACTGTGCCGTTTGGACGGCCGTATTCCCGGTTAACGAACCTGCCTCATCCGCCCAAGCCACAACGGATCCGGGAAACGAAGATAAAGGCACGACCATGAGCAGAGCCAGGCAAAACGATACCTTACGTTTAAGCTGATGCACAATGTTCACGTTATCCCACCTTTCTGGAATCTGTTACCTCATTTTTTAAAGCGCTTTCTAAAACTTGCAACACCTCTACCTCCATTCCTTTTTCCGCTTGACGGATGCCTCTTCACAATATCGCAAAAGAACGTTCAAAATAATGAAAGAAATTAACCTGATTGCGCATTTTTTTGACTTCTTTGTCCAAAACATGGAAATCGGCAAAAACCCAAAGCTCCTGCCAACCCGCAGCAAGGCCTTGAGCTATGATTCACGTGCCAGTTGTGGCCCGAAGCCTGCAAATAGGCAGGAATTTCCCCGCAATCCTCCCGAGTTTCAGACAAAGCCTGCGATTCGGCAGGAATTTTGGGCAAATCGGCTGAATTCGGAGGCCATCGAACGAAAAAACTGCACATTCGCAGGAATCCTCCCGCATCGTGCCTAAAGCACGAAAAAAACCTGCATCTCTGCAGGCTTTTACAGATTTAAAGTTACTCTCTCTCGGTCGCTACGTATAGGGGGCCTCACTCACTCTGCGCTAGGCAAGTAACCAATCGCCCACGCCGCGAATACCCTGTAACAAAAACGCAGGGATGATGATAAATGAAAGAATTAGATCGACCGGTCAGTATTCAGACCTATAAAGTGCTCCGCAACAAGCTCAATCTGCTGTACCCCGCTGTCATTCACCACACGCCGCTCACGGCGCAGGAAGCGATGAACAAAGCGATTGTGAATGCTGTGAACAAGCAGCTTCACGACCAAGGCTACGGCCAAAACCCGATGACGGACGTCACGGCCTATTACGAGCTCAAGACCAATCAACGCTCTGTGCTGAGCCTGTCGCTGATCAATTACGCATTCTCCGGCGGGGCGCACGGAATGACGCTGCAGAATTCGCTGACCTTCAATACGGAAACAGGCAAAAGCTACACCCTCGCCGAGCAGTTCAAGCCCGGCAGCGACTATATCGGCCGCATCAGCGCGATTATCGCCGAGGAAATCAAACGGAGGGACATTCCGCTGTTGGTGGACTTTAAAACCATCCGCCCCGACCAGGATTACTACATTGCCGATAAATCGATCGTCATTTATTTTCAACTGTACGAGATCGCGGCTTATGTGTACGGGTTCCTGTACTTTCCGATTTCCGCCTATGCGCTGCAGGATATTGTCGCGGAAGATAGTCCGCTGGGTCTCATGCTGATGGGCTGATAGCGAGTAAGGCTGGGGCTTGTATCGATAGGCTGACTGCGGGGCAGGTGGCTTTTGCTGATAGGCTAGAGGTTAGAGGGAACGCTAGTATGCCAAGGGGACCTAATTAAGCCACACTTAAGAAGGTCATTTGATATAGTTAAGAGTGGCCAGACCCTCTTAGCTGAGCGAAAGTGACCAATTTTTGCAAGTTAGAAGGGGCTGGACCCTCTTAGATCTAGCTATTTTAGGGAAAACTGCCCAAGCTGCGGCTGTTAATTGAGCTTTCCTAGGCTAACTTGACCATGTTGAACTTAATACCCGTGCCGGCGGCAGCCCCTCCACCTGCACCTGCACCTATACCGATCTATGCCCGCTCGCAGACGATGACCTGGCGGGAGAACCTGCCCTTATGCGCGAGGCAGCGATCCACGATGCGAAGCCCGGCTTTCGCTAAAAGCGGATCGATCTCCTCCGTCGTCAGGATCACCGCCCGGCGGGCCAGACGCCGTGCCGCCTCCAGCATCTCCAAAGCCTCAGCCTCCGGCAGCTTGGAGCAGAGGTTGTACGGCATGTCGAGGACGAGCGCGTCGTAGGGCGCTGGCGAGACAGACGCGGGCTCCGCCCCCGCGTCGGAACCCCCATGCGGCGCAAGCGCCCGCATGTCGGCCACCCCCACCACTTCCGGCAAGCCGAAGTGGCGCAAATTAACCCGCGCGCCGCGCACGGCCAGCGGGTTAAGGTCAAACCCGACGCTGTCGATGCCCATCGACAGCGCCTCAATCAGCACCGTGCCGATGCCGCAGCACGGGTCCACCAGCGTGCCCGCCGCGTCGGGCACGGCAAGATTCACCACCGCCCGCGCGATGCGCGTAGGGAGGGCGGTGGAGTAGTTCTGCGGCTTCTGCTGATGCTGAAGCCAGACGGCTTCGCCGTGGGCGCAGTCGCCGAACAGCCAGCGCCCGTCCAGCGCGGTCACGGCGAACCACTGCGCCGGGCGCCGCATCTCCGCCTGCCCGCGGAGATGACGCCCCAGCTCGCGCTCAATCTCGCGCTGCCGGTCATACAGGACCGGCTCGCCCGTCGGCGCGAACATAACCTTGAACGTCGCCCCCGTCACGGGGTGCGACGATACCATAGCGGCCAGCTCCGCCAAGCTGCCGGCCTCCAGCTCCACCGCCAGCCGCAGCTTCAGGAACGGGCTGCGGCTCGGCTCGATCTTGCGCGCGCTGATCGCGTAGCGCGCGCCGATCACCGCGTCTGCGCCCAGCAAGGCGCGCAGCTCCATTTCACATAACGCCTGCTCATCCTCGTGGCAGGCAAATACATACACATACTTCATTTTGCTACCTCTCATTCGTACTCTCGCCATACCGCTTCATCGCATCCTGAAAATCCTGCGTCACCTGTCGCACAAACGCATCCATCGTGCGGCTGATAAATAAATCCCGCCGGTACACGATGCCGACGTCCTTCTGCGGCACAGGCTCCGTAATTGCCAGCGTCCAGCACTGCTCAGCCCCGCTGTTCACGTCCGTCCGGGTCACATACGACTGCGGAACAATCGCGCCGCAGACGTTCTGCCTCGCCATTTGCAGCAGCGATTCCAGCGTCGACATCTCGACGATCGGCGTGCATGTCAGTCCGGCGCGCTTACAGCAATCTTCGATCATATGCCGCACATAGAACTTCGCGGGCAGCATGGCGATCGGCAGCTTGACCAGCTCCTCGAGACGGATCGCCTTCACGCCTTGTGCCGCAAAAGGATGCTTGTCCGACACCGCCAGCACCAACCGCTCCGTATACAGCGGAATGCAATGAAGCTGCTCATCTTCCTCCGGCAAAAACACGACACCCACATCGAGCCGGTTGTTCAGCAGCCGCTCCTTCGTCTCTTCCGTCGCCAGCTCCGTCACCGACAGCTCGATATTCGGATACTGCGCATGGAACGACATAATCGTCGACGTCAGCAAATGATTGCCGGAGCATCCGATCCGCAGGCGCCCCCGCTGCATCCCTTGAAGCTCGTTCATCGCCGTCTGTGCCTGTTCCAGCTCATGAAAAACATTCCGGCTGTGCTTCTGCAGCACCACGCCTGCTTCGGTGAGGTAGACCTTTTTGCCGATGCGCTGAAAAAGTGGCGAGCCCACCCGATCCTCCAACAGGCGGATCTGCTGACTGAGCGTCGGCTGGGAGATGCCGAGCTTTTCCGCGGCTTTGGTGAAGTGCAGCTCATCGCACACCGCCAAAAAATACACTAACAACCGATAATCCAAGCCGCCCCCTCCGATCATAGTTATTATCTATGATAATAATTGATAAATTGGAATTGATCAATGAATGCGTTTTTTCTATAGTTAAGGATAAATCAATTTCGGAAAATTACGACGAAAAGGTGGTTATCCCATGTACGGCAGCATCTCCATTGAACAAACAACCCAGCGCAAAACGATGCCCGATCTGACGCAAAATCTCGGCTTTGGCCGCCATTTTACCGACCATATGTTTATCATGGACTATACGGAAGGCCGCGGTTGGCACGATCCGCGCATTGTTCCTTACGGTCCGATCTCGCACGATCCTGCGGCGATGATTTTCCACTACGGGCAAGCCGTGTTCGAGGGCATGAAAGCTTTCCGCACGGTGTCCGGGGAAATTGCGTTATTCCGTCCGGATCAAAATGCCAAAAGACTCCAGCGCTCCAGCGAGCGCCTGAGCATCCCGACCATCGACGAAGCGTTCGTCGTGGAAGCGATTCGTACCCTCGTCAGCCTGGATAAGGACTGGGTACCAGCCAAAAAAGGCTCCTCCCTCTACATCCGTCCGTTCGTCATCGCCACCGAGGCGATGCTGGGCGTTCGTCCGTCAGCGCAGTACTCGTTCATCGTCATTATGTCGCCGGTCGACGCTTATTATGAAGAAGGTTTGCACCCGGTGAACATTCTGGTCGAAAGCTACTACGCCCGCGCTGTGCTCGGCGGCACCGGCAACGCCAAAGTCGCCGGCAACTACGCCGGCAGCCTCAAAGCGCAGACGCTCGCCAAGGAGCATGACTGTGCGCAGGTGCTGTGGCTCGACGCCATCGAGAAAAAGTATCTCGAAGAGGTCGGCTCGATGAATGTCTTCTTCAAGATTGGCGGCGAAGTCGTCACGCCAAGCCTCAGCGGCTCGATCCTCGACGGCATCACGCGTTCGAGTATCATTCATCTTTTGCGCGATTGGGGCATCCCTGTTACCGAGCGCAAAGTGTCCATCGACGAAATCGTGCAGGCGCACGCCGATGGCACGTTGGAGGAAGCGTACGGCACGGGCACAGCTGCAGTCGTGTCCCCGATTGGCAGCCTGCTCTGGAACGGCAACCGTATGGAAATCAATGGCGGGCAGACCGGCGAGCTCGTCGAGCGCTTGTACCAGGAGATTACCGGCATTCAGGAAGGCACGCGCCCGGATAAATTCGGCTGGCTGACCTACTGCGAGTAAGCAGTCGCGGATTGGGGCTTTGCACTAGCTTTCTGCCTCCGGATAGCGTCTGGAACTTCAGTAAAAGTGCCTCCCATTACAGCGCTGCCAGCAGCACGCCCCGATGCCAGGCAAATAAGCAACTTTCGAGTGCTTATTTCGCAAAATCCGGCGCCGGAGGGGGAAATAAGACTTCCGCAGGTGCTTATTCAGCCCAAATCCCCCTCCGTTAGGCCAATTTCCTAGAAATAAGCACGTTTCAATTGCTTATTTCCCGAAATCCGGCGCTCGGCGGCGAAATAAGACTTCCGCAGGTGCTTATTCTTATTCCGAGCACATCGCATACCCACGGGAACCCGTTCCAACGCTCCCGCTCATACCAACAACAAAGCCCTTTCCCCTGCCGCTCCCCGTAAGGAGGCGGCAAGAGAAAGGGCTTTTCATTTCACAGCGCTTTAACGCTTGCCCGGCCCTTCGGCCGCAGGCTCGTCCGGTTTTGCCTGCTCCGTCACGACTTGTCCGTCAATGTCGATAATGCCCTTAGAGCTGGCCGCTTCCTCGCCGAGCAAATCGCGCAGCTTGTTTTTCGCTTTGCGGCGGACATCGTCGTCGATGTTTTTGGCGACGGCGGCAAGGGCGAGACCGAGCGCGCCAAGGTCGTCGACATAGCCGACAAGTGGCAGCAGGTCGGGAATCGCATCCAGCGGGAAGATCAAATATCCGAGCGCCCCGTAGATTTGCACTTTCGCGCGCAGCGGCGTTTTGGGGCTGTCCAGCGCGTAGAAGAGCAGCAGCCCGGTATAGATGACTTTGCTGCCGGCGGTTTTGGCGACTTTCGCCAGCTTGGCCCAGAAGCCGTCGGGCGAAAAATATTTATCGTATTTGGACGTGTTCATCGTAGACCAACTCCTTTTTTGAAGCTGCTTCCTAACTTTTCCTCTATTATACCCGATTCCCGATCACTTACCTATGGAAGCGAGCTCGGCACATTTTTACTCGGAACCAAAAAGAGGTATGATGAGGAAAAGGAGGTGCCCCCCATGCAGCGAAAAGGCATCAATTACGACGTCGGCGCATTCACCCGCGGGCCCCACCAGCCTTCCTCCCGCGAACCTTGGGATCTTGCCGTCGTAGAACGGGAAATGGCCGTGATTCGGCACGATTTGCACTGCACCGCGATCCGCATATCCGGGCAGTCTGTAGAGCGGCTGACCGCGGCGGCGCTTTTGGCTTTGGAGGCCGGCCTTGAAGTGTGGCTGTCCCCTTCCAACATCGAGGCGACAGGGGCAGAGAACCTCGCCTACCTGCGCGAGTGCGCCCAAGCCGCCGAAAAGCTGCGCGCCGATCACGGGAACATCGTGTTTATTGTCGGCTGCGAGCTGACTTTATTCATGAAAGGGCTGATTGCCGGTGAAACGGCTCTCGACCGCCTCCAGACGATGTTCAAGCCTTGGCGGCTCATCATGAGCACGATTAAACACGGCTCGTTTCACAAGCGGCTGAACGCGTTCCTGAAGGCGGCGGCGGCCGAGATTCGGACGTATTTTCACGGCCCGCTTACCTACGCCTCGGGAACTTGGGAGAACGTCGATTGGACGCCGTTTGACTTTGTCGGTTTGGATTACTACCGGGATAAAATCAACCGCCGCTTCTTCCGCGACAAATTGCGCAAAATCGTCGCCGGAGCGAGCAAGCCCGTCATCGTGACGGAATTCGGCTGCTGCACCTACCAAGGCGCCTCGGACAAAGGCGGATACGGCTGGGCCGTCATCGATCAATCGAGCGAGCCGCATCAGCTGAAGAGCGGTATCGTCCGCGACGAAGAGGAGCAGGTGACGTACATGACGGAGCTGTTGGACATTTTTAACGAAGAAAAAGTCGCCGGCGCCTTCTGGTTCACCTTCGTCATGCCGCTGTACCCGTACGCGGAGGAATCCGCCTACAACCTCGACACCGCTAGCTACAGTGTCGTCGCCTCGCTGCCGGAGGGCACCGGGCGCGCCTATCCCGGCCTCCCTTGGGAGCCGAAGCAAGCGTTCCACGCGCTAGCCGCTTATTATGGGAAGTCGTAGGAGCCTGTTCTGATGGCATAGAGCCCTTTAGAGGGGATACTTGCTGATAGGCTAAAAAGAAGCTCAAGCGTAGGTCGCTTGGGCTTCTTTGTCTGCTTGTGTTGCTCCCTAGTCCGTTACCTATATCTAACATGGAATGGAAGAAAGAAATATGGTTTAATGCTTTTTACCAATTAAAATAGTAAGATCGATCGTAATTTCCATTGCAGTCATACCGAGAACTTTTTGTATATGTTTTGCTTTTGCCCCCCAAGATAATGGGGTCATGTTGACCAAGTGTTGAATGAGGGAATGATCCAAAGTCACTGTATATTGTAAGCGTTGGGATTCTTGGACTTTGAAATACCTGCCAAATGCATCACGTGCACCGCAGCTGGAATTGGTTTGTTGTCCTGTTCTTTTATCATAAAGTGAGCGTAATTCTTTAAGATAACCTTGTTCGGGGACAACCTTTATTACCTTTCCGTCACTAGCAAGCAATCTTTGAAATTCAGAATAATTGGAAGGCGCTAGAATGTTAATAATAGAATGGAATTGGTTATCGGCTAATGGACATCTTGCCAGATCGGCTACGCACCAAATTGAATTGCAATTACTTTTCGAAGCGGTGGTGATACCTTCCTTAGAAATATCAAGACCCACTCCGAGCACATCTTTTTTGGTTTCGTGTTTTAGTATTTGTCGTATGCATGATAAAAGAGATCCTTCCCCACAACCCGCATCCAGAACCTTTACTTCATTACTTTCTTCAAGTGTCTCAGAGATTTGCTGGGAAATATACACACTCACTGGTTTAAAAAAGCCGCTTTGATTAATAATTTTACGTGAATCAAAGAGTCGTTTGTCATATTTCGTTGTGACAGGATGCGAGAGCAAATTCACATATCCAACCTTGGAAATATCAAAACAATGCTTGTTCTCACACAATAAGCTCTGTAGATTAAACACATTCATAGGACTGGCGCATATAGGACATCTAAAAATACTGGAGTGTGAATCCATGATCTCTGCTGCAATTGTCTTTTTATCCTTTTTTAACACAAAGACACCTCATTCATTCGTTATTGGAGAATGAAAAAGGCACAGACAAATAAACCTAGCCAATTGATGCAAAAAAAAGGCTGGGCTTAATGATCTGTACCTCTCATTAACGCAAACGAATGAATTTGATGATCATTGTGAACAGTCACTCCATTCTTGAAGTTCAAATTACGGTGAAGACCGTTTAATAATATCATAGTACAATTGTAAGTAAAATGCCCCGCGTCTTCTTTTAACCATGAACCAAAGTGAACCGTATCACAAATTCGATAGTCATAAAATTATTGATATAAAAAAACTGACTCCTGTTACATTTAGGAGTCAGTTAAGTGTTCTTACGTGAACCACTCTAGATTTTGAATCTCATGAATTGTTATTTCGTTTTCAGAACACAATTCGTTTATTGCTCCCGCAAACCTCATGCAGATACGCCATGACGTTCACCTCTTCTTGTTGATGGTAGGTAAAACCCA
The DNA here is from genome assembly GCF_050467285.1 of Paenibacillus oryzisoli. Lineage (GTDB taxonomy): Bacteria > Bacillota > Bacilli > Paenibacillales > NBRC-103111 > Paenibacillus_E > Paenibacillus_E oryzisoli_A. Next base: position 223,544 of record NZ_JBCMUN010000011.1, read on the forward strand.
GCCTCTCCGCGACTTCCTTCGCCGCACGACCAAATAGGTCGCACATCTGAAAAAGTGCCTGCCACATCTGCGCGTAATCGGCGTTCGCGTACGTCGCCTGGAACTGCGTCCAGTCTGCCGGGGTCAGGAAGCGCTGCAAGTACTTGCCGCTCTTCCCCGCACTGCAGACGAAGCCCGCTTCCGCACCGATCCGCCACTCCAGCATCCGGATGAGCACCTTGCGGTTAATGCTCTCCAGCAAAAACATGACGTATGACAGCTCTTCGCGTCGCAGACCCTTGCCGATATTCAGGCAGATCCACCAGAATTCGTTGCAGTTATCGCGGAACACTTTCTCGGATGGCCGGCGGATGTGGTAGTCGCTGTCGCTCGATGGCGGCACCTCGCCTAGGCGTCCATCCTTATCGAGCAGCACGATGCTGAGGCTGTCGAGCTTTTGAAAATAAGCCGCATTCGCCGTCGGCATCAGCGTGAGATCGATGCGGTTGCCGTCCTTGAACTGCATCAGGTACACGATGCGCTCCTGCTCCTCCGGCGGGCTTGCCGCCGGGTCGATGTGCGTCTCATCCGGCATTTGCAGGATGAGGCGTTCGCCGAAGCGATCGATCCACGCGGGATTGCGGCGGTAAGGTGCGAGATTCGCTACCGCGTAGACGATATCGAAGTCTTGGAACGTATCCTTCGGCACGTTCGGGTTTGCCCTGGAACCGTTCAGAATGACGGCGCGAATGGTCTCGTCTTGCTCTGCGGTGTCCAGAATCAAGGACATCATTTGCTGTTCCGTACGCATAGGGATAAGCATAGGCTGTGTATCTCCTTTTTCACATTAGGCGGAGCATCGGCGGTAGAATCGGTCTTTGACATACTGGACGAGGGCGCCGAGCAGAAAAAGCAGTACGCCTGCCTCAATTGCATGGTCGGCCATATTGAGCACGCCTTTGCCATTGCGCGATACCAGGAAGTCCGTCACCTGCCCGAACAGCAGCCGGTCAATCCCGTTCCCCGCTGCGCCGCCAACCAAGAAAGCGAGAGAGATGTCGTTCATCCTGCCGCGCAGATTGCCATGCTTGCGGTAGATGAGCACGACTGCGATAAAAATAACCGCTACGACGCCAAATAGCCGGGCATACCCCTGAAACGAGCTGCCCGCCATGCCGCTGTTCTCAATATGCGTAATTGGCTGCCCCCAAAAGGTCAGCGTTTCGTCCATCTCCACGTGGAGGCGAACGATGATTTTGGTCAGTTGATCGACGAGCACGACAAGCAGAGAAATTACATAGAACAACATACGCGCTTCTCTCCTCTCCAATCTTTTATCATAGCTGCCGCTCCGGTCGAAGCGTTAGACAGCGGTTCATGTGCAACAGCCAATCAAGATCCTGGGCGTCCAATTCCGCCAAACGCTGCGTTTTTGTAGCAATCGGCTGCACGCCCTCGTGAAACCAGATCGACCAGAGCTCGATCTCTCCAGTTATATTCAAACAGTGTTCCTCCATATAACCCAACAACTGCGTCTTCCACTTCTCATCCGTATGTCCGCCGAGCCAGTAAATATACGGCTTGCTAATATAATGTTCCAGCCCGTACGGCGGATGTTTGCATACCGCGATCTGAAGCGCGTTCATCATCTCATGGCTCGCAACGACCATGACCTCCAGCTCGTCGTCGAGCTCATCCCATGAAACCGGCCCCGTCGGCGGAGTGTCCATCCGTTTGATCTCCTTAACCTTTTTCCAAACGGCTCCGGTCAGATTGATTTCCGTCAGCGGCTGATCCGCCGCGATAAAGTTATACAAGCTCATCAGGCGACTGTCCCTCCTTGCTCCTTGGGTTAGTTCTTCTATTGTAAACCACGGTGTGGAGGTTTGCCTATTTTTGCAGGGAGCGGTATCCTTATTCTTGTTGCACATCCTTTGCGTCATGCACCAAGAAACGGAGTCCGGACTTCCCATGATGAAATCCTCATTCTTAACTCGGCCATTCTATTTCCTATGGACGACCCAGACTGCGGCGAACGCTGCAGACGTGCTATACATTATGGCGCTTACCGTGCTAGTGCTGAACCAGACCGATTCGTTAGTTTCCGCGGCGTTCATGCCGCTCATGCGTAGCGCCGCCCAGATGATGAGCGGCCTGATTGCGCCGATCCTCATTAACCGCTTTAAACTGCCTACTCTGCTGCTCTTATCGCAGACGGGCCAGTTTCTGTTATTCGTGGTGTTGGCTGTTTATCTCCAGCTTCATGGTAACGAAGCTTCATTTCTGCTTGTGTTTTTGCTTGTTTTTGCGATGTCCTTCCTCGACGGGTGGACTGTTCCTGCCCGCAACGCGCTTGTTCCGCGGCTTGTCACGCAGGAGCAGGGCCTGCTCAAGGCCAACGGGCTGATCAGCGTCAGCGACCAGGTCGTGCAATTCGCCGGCTGGGGGCTCAGCGGCGTGATCGTTGCTCTGTTAGGCGCAAGTCATACGCTGCTGGTGACAGCTGTCGTCTACGGACTGGCTGCCGCGTTTACGCTGGGCGTTAAGGAGCCCGTGAAGGCTCATCATACAAGAGTGCAGCCCGAAGGCAACGCTGCTGCCACAAGCGAATCTGCCCCCTCCTCCAAGTGGCACACGCTGACCGAAGGTTGGAAACTGGTCTGGCGGATGCCGCGCCTACGGCTGCTTACGTTTATGGACATCATCGATATGCTGGGCGGATCGGTATGGGTCGGCGCTTTTACACTCGCTTTCGTGCAAGTTGCGCTCGGGCAAGGCGAAGAGTGGTGGGGATTCATTAATGCGGCGTATTTTGCGGGAACGGTCGGCGGCGGCTTGTTGGTACTCGCGCTTGTTCGAGTCATTGGTACCCGCTACCTTGCCGCCATGCTGGTGGGTATGGCGGGATACGGCGTGTTAACGGCCTTTTACGCGCTCACGACCAGCCCGTATATCGCGCTTGTTCTTGTGCTGTTGATGGGGCCGTTCGCCGAGATGTCCATCGTCAACCGACGTACCTTGATTCAGCGAAGCGTAGCGCAAGAGATGCTGCCGAATGTGTTAGCCGCCCAAGCTTCCTTGCTGCATCTTGTATTCTGCATTTCGCTGCTGGTCATGGCCGGCATTGCCGAAAGATTCGGCATCGTGAACCTGTATCTCTTCGCGTCCGGGCTTACATTGCTGGCGCTGGGCGTTGGGCTGATCGGCCTCCGGGCTTTTCGATCCGTGGCAGGGCATGGGAGCCTTTGATACGCAAAAGACCGAGAGCAAGCATTCAGCTTGAGCCCGGTCTTTGCTTCTTTTTACTTGCTATTCCAGCTTCATGTAATACAGATTCGTCACATCATCTTTCGTAATCGTATGTGCCCCAGGTGCAAGCGATACCGTAATAATGCCGTTTGTCATCGCATAACTCGTGCCGTCTACTTTTACTTTTGTCCCGTTTGCCGTGTTAAGCACCAGAGTTAATGTCTTAGCCGTTGTGGTGGTGAAGGCGATGCTGGTTGCACTCTCCATTTTTAAACATTGCGTCAGCGTTAAATCGTTATAGACCACGGTTCCTTTAGATGTGGAAAGGTTGCCTTGAATATTGAAGAAGCTGCTTGTTTTGCCATCTGTCGTAAAGTTATGGACGATTGTCGATCCAGGTGTCGGTGTGGGTGTCGACGTTGGTGGTGTTGGCGTAGGCGTCGATGTCGGTGGTGTTGGCGTAGGTGTCGATGTTGGTGGTGTAGGTGTTGGCGTCGGCGTGGATGGCGTGGAATTGCCGCCCACCGATACAAGCTGTGTTGTGTAATTGTGAATGGCCGTCATCAACGGTGCATTCAGACTGTACGATGTATCATCCACGGCATCATTAAATGCCCAAGTAAAGTCTCCCCCGCCCAGGCGTCCGGCTTCTGCCGTAACAACTTGTTCAACGCTGCTTACGCTGTCAATGTTAGCGGCATTTACGCCCGTATCTTTGAGGGTATCAAAGTTGTTATAAGAGGTTCCGCCCACTAATGCTTTATAGGAGCTTGGCACCGTTTCACTTCTGGACGAAGCCAAGTAAGCATCAAACGATGTTGCATTGGCCGGAGCCGTCCCCGCATTGGAATTTGCATAAATCAAGCTTTCCGCATCTACAACTGTATTGTTGTAAGCCTTAATCAGGCCTCCGTCTTCACCGGAGAACGTCCCTTCAGCCTGTAAAGCGTCGGAACCTTGCAAGGAACTCATCATCGGCTTTTTGGTGTGTCTAAAATAGTTGGACTCTACAAAGGCCGAGCTTCCCGTTGTCACGCCCACGGCATATTTGGAGATGCCATCAAAGAAGTTGTTATAGATATGGATAGACCCTGTTCGGATACGCGGGTGACGAGAGTCGGAATGATCGAACCAGTTATGGTGGAACGTCGCAAAAAACTCCGCCGACTCATCAAAACCGACCAGCGCCGCTTTTCCGGAATCCCAGTAGTGGTTATAGGAAATGGTCAGATACGTAGAACCTTTTTTCATATCCGTCGAGCCGTCGCCTTTAGCCTGGTCAGCATCTCCTCCTGCGGTTCCATAGAAAATATCGTTATTATGCACCCAAACATTCGCATTGCCTGTATCCAGCGAAATCCCGTCGTCAGGGAATAACATGACGCCTAAGTTTCTAACTTCAACATTTCCTGTATATCGGAGCAAAATCCCCCATCCGTACGCATAAGCGTCGTTTCCAATTCCCTCCAATGTGATGTTCATTTCTGAGTAGTTGGTCTTCCCTTTGACTTGCAGATATCCGCTGCTGTTCAGTTGTCCGCTCATATCGTCATCGGTTACTTTGCCAATGAATCGGATGGCAAGCGGTGTGGTGTCATAGCCTTTTTGGCGAAGGGCCATAATGGCCGCTAGACCAACGCCCGTTTGTTTCCCGCCAGAACTATTGACTTTCACATCAAGGGCAACGGTTTGCGCCGTCTCCGACGTTACATAAATCACTTGAGCGCCGCTTTTTAGCGTACCATTGTCGTTATAAGCCCCTGAACCTGACCCATATTGCGAGCTGCTGGAAAAAGCAAAACCGGATCTGTCATGCGCTGCCACAGAAAGCGTAGATGAAACGGCGCTTTCCGTGGAGCCGCCGGACAGCTTCGCTTCCACTTTCATGACGTAATTGCCCGCTGCAAGCCCTACCGCATCGGCTCTCCAATAGGATGGATACTTGCGGATCAACTCAGTATCCAGTTGTTGATACTGGGAATCCGATGCGCTCGCAGGTTTTACATAGACGTTATAGCCTTCCGCGTTGCTGACAGGCGACCATTGTACGTAAGCTGTCTCATTCCAGCCGCCACTGCCAGAGATCGTAAGACCGGCTGCCTGTACGGCCTTGCTGGCGAATCCGCTTGCGATTAAAGACAGCACAAGCGCAAATAACAGAACGTAATTCGTTACCTTGGTAACACTCTTGTTCAATTGAATCCCTCCCGCGTGTGATTGGGTGCTGCACATATGAATTCGCTTACAATTCCTTATGAATTTGCGTGTGATCCCCCCTCGCTTCATGAAAGCTCCCATCAACAACTTCCATAATTTAGAACATCCTCAGCTTATCAGTCGGTGGGAGGGTTCCGAAATAATCATTTGCTCACATTGCCCATTTCTGAGCTAATGATTATCGGGCAGGGTAAATGACACTTGAAAGGGAGTGTGCTCAGGCCAATACGAAGGGCGGACAAGGGGCAGCTGCATAAAAGGCTGACGATTCCTTTGCCAAAGCATGAGGAGTCGTCAGCCTTTTAGATTGTAAACCACGAAATAATCAAGGTTGAATCGTGTCAATGAGGTTCGCCTTAACCAACATCCTGTACACGATAGCCGCTGTCTCCGCCCTCGTCATCTCCCGCCCCAGCATCAGTTTCGCATGGGAGCCTTGGATGAGCCCACTGGTTACGGTGGCGACAACCGCTTGTTCGGCCCAGGCATGAACGGAGGTGCCGTCGACAAACGGAGACAATGTCGCTTGTATGTCGGAGCTGCTAAAGTTCGTATCCAGTCCGGCAAGCTTCATCGCCCTGTAGATCATTGCAATTGCTTCTTCACGTGTGATGGTACGATTTGGGTGGAAGGTGCCGTCGGCATCCCCTTCAATCAGCCCAAACGAAAGAGCTGCTGCGATGGACTCGCTGTACCACGCATCCTCTTCCACATCCGTGAACGCCGGAATTGTGCTCATCGAATTCGCCAACCCTAGGGCTCGAACGAGAATCGCAGTAAATTCTGAACGGGTGATAGAAGCATCTGGATGAAAATCATATTGATCCATACCGCTCACGACCATTCGCGCCCCCAAATCGTTCACGACGTCCTTCGCCCAATGGGACGCGACATCCTCGAATCCGATCGAATTCGCAATGAGCGCATACATACTGTTGGTTCGACTGCTCACAACGGCAACTGACTTGCCCTGCCGAGTCGTAAAACGAGTAGGAACGTGTTCCATCGTCCCGTCTGCTTCAATTCTCACAGCGGTGGTCACCGCGCTTGAACTCACGCCTTCCGGAAGCGGAAGCTCTCTCTCCACATAGGCGTTGAACGCCTTTATTTGTATCTCCTTGCCGTGATATGAAATTGCTACCGTAAAGTCTACAGGCGAGCCAACTACCGTCACGTTCTCGTTCCCGGTCTGGGCAGATCTACTTTTCGCAATATCGAGGTGAAAGACCATATCGGCTGGAGATGCCTGCTCTCCGAATGATTTCGTCCATGTATCAAGCATGATCTCTCCCATGGGGAGCTTATAATTGCCGTTTACCGTTTGCACAATAAGCATCCCCTGCTTGTTCACCAGATCTGCTGCAGCATTCCCGTTCAGAACCAAGGACACTTTGTCAACCTGTTGCGTAACAGAAATGACAACTTCTGGTCGTTCGTCCTTCTCTTCGAGCTGCTCCTGCCATTTATCGGTATCCATGTACACGGTCATCTCAGCCTGATTCTGTGAGATGGAAACATCATGAATCAGGTCCTGATCTTGACCATCCACGGTCACACGCAGTCCCGCGTAAGTTTCTAACGACTTCTCTGTATTTTCATCTGCTGATGGGATGCCTGTTTCCGTATCAGAATCTCCTCCATCGCTCGAGTCGTCTACCGAATCTGCGAGCCACTTCGCATACAGTTCCACATTTTCAGCACCCATGCTAAAAGTATCTCCGGCCACATAGGCCGTTCCGCTGCCATCCTTCTGCGTATTCCATCCCGCAAAGGTGTAGCCGGGGTTCCTCAGATTCCCCGTATTACCTAGCACCGTGACCGGCATTCCTTGCTCGTACGCATTGCTATCTATCGGTACAGCGCCTGTCCCGCCATAAACCACATAAGTAACCGTGTAGGTCGGATTCTGTGTCCATTTCGCATATAACGCCACATTCTCCGTGCCGATGGTAAATGTGGCCCCCGCCATAAACGTCGTTCCATTGCCATCTTTCTGCGTATTCCATCCCGCAAACGTGTAGCCGGGCCTCGTCAGGTTCCCCGTATTGCCAAGCACCGTGACCGGCATCCCCTGTTCATACGCATTGCTATCGATCGGTACAGCGCCTGTGCCATCATATACGACGTAGGTAACCGTGTAGGTTGGGTTCTGCGTCCACTTGGCATACAGCTCCACATCCGCTGCACCTATGTTAAAATCCGCTCCCACGGCGTACGTCGTCCCATTTCCGTCCGCCTGCGTATTCCACCCGGCAAAGGTATAGCCAGGTCTCAACAGATCTCCACTTCCTAATGCGGTAACCGTCTCGCCTTGATAATACACATTTGCATCTGTCGGTACGGTTCCTGTTCCGCCATTCGTATGATAGGTGACAGAGAAAGTCGGAATGGCTAAAGTCCGAATGGCCACCTTATTGTAAATACTTTTATTGCCGTCCTTGTCTTTCACAATCACAATGAATGTGTAGGATTGACCGTCATAGAGGTCTGTGACTTGCTTGTTGTCCATATCCCGCTCATAGGTACCGATTCGAATGCCGCTGGATTCAACGGCGCTGACGGTTGCTGCCGTTCTGCTGCCGATTTGATAGACCTGGTATGCCAATTCTTCCTGCTTGCTGAGATTGTCGGTTGCTTTCTGCCAAGACAATGTAACGCCTGTTTCCGTAATGTCGGTGGGGGTAATGTCCGGATTGGTAATGGCAGGCGGAGTCAGATCCAATACGGCCGCATTGCGAACCGGCACCGTCCGGCTTTCTCTCGTTTTATCCCCTAGTTCTCCATATCCGTTATAGCCCCAGGCCCAGATTTCCCCGCCCGACTGCATGGCCGTACCATTGTAACCGCCCCCGCCCAGGGCGACCACATCCGTTAACCCGCTTACTTGCACGGGACTTAATCTCGTCGTCGTCGTCCCATCACCCAACTGACCATAATTGTTATAGCCCCAGCTCCACACCGTTCCATCTTCCTTCAGCGCATAGCTAAAATGAGTGCCTGCCGCAACGCTCTTCACATGGTCCAGGCCTGTAACTTGAACGGGGATGACCCGGGTTGTGGTAGTTCCGTCACCTAACGTTCCGTACGTATTTCTCCCCCACGTCCAGACCGTTCCGTCTTCCTTCACAGCCATGCTGTGATGATCTCCTGCGGCGATGGCCTTTACACCACTTATACTCACTTGATAGGGAGTGGTGCGGTCTGCGGAGATCCCGCCTCCAGACTCGCCGTACGAATTTCTTCCCCATGCCCATACCGTTCCGTCCGACTTCAAGGCCAGGCTGTGATAGCCTGCATTGACCAGGGTTACGACATCTGTCAAACCAACCACTTGCACCGGCAGCTGTCTTTGTGTCGTTGTTCCGTCGCCTAACTCCCCGTTGTCGTTCCTTCCCCATGCCCATACAGTCCCATCGTTCTTCAACGCCAAGACATGGTAACCGAGGCCCGTGGACACAGCGGTCACCCCGCTAATCCCGCTGACCTGCACGGGGAGCGTTCGGTTCATAAGCGTACCGTCACCTAACTGGCCGTTTCCATTCAAGCCCCACGCCCACAACGTCCCGTCTTCCTTAATCGCGTAGTTGCTCATAATGCTGGTTGCGATCTGCTTAACGTGATCCAGATTCCTTATCAACACCGGCCAAGTAGAGTATGTCCCTGTATCATAGGCTAATTGGCCCTTTTCATTTCGCCCCCATGCCCATACCGTCCCGTCGCTCAGAAGGACTGCGCTATGGTAATAACCGGTTGCCAGCTGCGGGGCAACGACATCATCCGCGGCATGCGCGGACTTCATCGGAGCCATGGGAATGAATCCTAAAAGAACAACGAGTACGATGATCATTTTGTTAAGTCGGTTTAGCATAGGTACCTCCATGGCCTTAGCGCTTTTGTACAATCCACCCCCATTTTACAAATTCCTGACATCCGGCACGATTGACGAATGTTAACTTCGCGCTACTTTTTTCGTATAATGAAGCCATGCAACCATTCAAACTTGCGAATGAGATTTCGCGATTGGGGAGGATTTCATGAACAGCCAACCGGCCCCCATCTTGTTAAAAGCCAAAACCACCTATCCCGCTCTGAAAGAGACCCTGATCAAACGGGACAGGCTCCTTACAGCCATGACAGCGGGATTGCAAGGCCGGCTCACCCTCGTCTGTGCGCCAGCCGGCTTTGGGAAAACAACGCTGCTCACCCAGTGGGCACACAGCCAGCAGCAAGCTCCGGCTTGGCTGTCTCTCGACGAGCTGGATAACGATCTTGTCCGATTTTGGCGGTATGTGGTTCATGCGCTTACAGCCGTTGTGCCAGAAGCGGTCGCTCAGCGGATTGCACCCCTGATCGAAACTTTACCAAATGTATCCATTAACACTTTCCTGGATGCCCTCTTGAATGAGCTATACATCCTTTCAGAAACAGCGGTGCTGATGCTAGACGATTACCAACGGATACGGAACGAGCATATCCATAGCAGTCTTTCCTATTTCATCGACTATTTGCCGCAGCCGCTGCATGTCCTGATTGCTAGCCGGAACGAGCTTCCTTTTCCCACTGTCCATTGGTTGGCACGCGAGGAATACACCGCGATTGATGTATCACAGCTTCAATTTACACCGAGTGAGACCGCATTATTTTTCCAGGCAATGTCTAGTCCGGGGCTGTCCCCCGATCAAATCGAACAATTGACACTGCGGACAGAGGGCTGGGTGACCGCTTTAAAGTTAATTATGTTGAACCTTCGTGCCGGGACTCCGGTTTCTGACTATGTACTGGGGTTTAACGGAAATTACCGGGACGTCGCCGATTATTTATTCCATGAGGTCGTGTCCAGGCTGCCTGCGGATATTTACCATTTTCTCCTTCAAACTTCTGTCCTGGATCGTATGGATGCCATCCTCTGCCATGCCGTCACGCAAGAAACGAATAGTGTACAGCTCCTAGAGCAGCTTAAAAACCTAAATCTGTTTATGGTGCCCCTTGACGAACAGAACAACTGGTTTCGCTACCATCACCTATTCGCGCAATACTTGCAGGAGTTGGCCAAAAAGAACCACCCGGAGCTTTGGTACCGCGCCAATCGGCTCGCAAGCACGTGTCTGGCTGAGCGCAGTTTTATGGAGGAAGCCATCCATCATGCCATCGCGGCGGAAGATTTCGAGCTGATGCAAACTCATTTGGAGCGGCATCTGCCGACGGTGCTGAACAAAGGGGAAGTGTCGACGCTGCTGTACTGGTTCCAGTGCATTCCTGCGGACACCGCGACGTCCCCTGAACTGGCTCTCTTCTATGCCTTCGTTCTCGTCCTGACCGGACAGTTGGGACAAGCCGAACAGGAGCTGGAACGCATGGAGCGAATCGGTACAACGATGGAGCAAACGGAGAGATGGGAGCAGTTACAAAGCGGCATCCTCTTTGTAAGATCCAACTTAGTGTTTTTAAACGGGGATTTTGACAGGTGGTTCGCCTTTGCGGAAGGCATCCTGGATCGGATCCTGCCGGCCAATCCAACCTATTACAATTTTAACTATAATACGACCGAGCCTCTGGTAAGACGCACAGCTATCGGTCTCAAAGGCGCCCTCTCGCAGGATACCGAAACCATCGGCAACCTGTTCATGGGCGTTCTGGAATCCCACGGATGGCAGGAATCTCTCCTTAATTTGTACGTCAAACAGTCGCTCTACGAGGGCTACTACGAGTGGAACAGGTTGGAGCAATGCCGTGAACTGATCCCGGTTCTCAAGCGAGCGGCCATGAGCTGCCACATTCCCGGGCTGTTGATTCCGCTCTGCCTGACCGAAGCCCGTATCCATCTCGCCGAGGGTCGAAGTCAACTGGCCCATGATGTCATTGATGAGGCGCTGCTGGCCTGCAAGAAGATGGATACACACTGGATCGATGCGCTGCGGGCTTGCAAGGTTCGCTTCTATGTACAGGACGGGCAGATTTCTCAGGCCAAAAAAGAAATGGCTCGTCTCGGGCTAACCACCAAGGACAAGCCTACGTTCAATAAAGAGTTCGAATTCATTTCACTCTGCCGCCTCTTAGGAAAACAGCGCAAAGAGACCGAAGCGCTCCGGCTGTTGGAACAGCTGTGGCCTCAGTCTGAGCGAGAGCAGCTCTATTCAAGTCTGGTAGAAATTGCGAACCTGCAAGCCTTGCTAGAAGCTCAGCGCGGACAGCGAAGCGCTGCACTGCTGTATGTTCACAAAGCGCTGGTTATTGGTGAGTCATTCGGTTACATTCGGAGCTTCCTTGATGAGGGAGCGGCTATGGCCGAGCTGTTGTCCGCCTATCTAAGCAGCGACGATACGGCACTCAGCTCTTCGAGCCGCGTATCCGAGGCATACGTCCGCATGCTGCTGGATTTGTTTCCTAAGCTGTCCAAGCCGTATCTGACACCCGCTCCTCTCCTGGACATACAACTAACCAGGAGAGAAAGCGATCTCTTGCGCCTGATCCAACAAGGCGCGTCGAATAAACAAATTGCTGCAGCCCTCGCTTTAACCGAGGGCACCGTGCGGATCTACCTTTCTCGCCTGTACGAGAAACTCGGCGTCTCCTCGCGTACCCAGGCCTTGGCTGCGTCGCAGGATTTAAGTTTGTTAAAAAATATCCCGTTAATGCCTGATTAATGCATTAACGGGATTGCTTCAATATTCTCCTTTAATAACGAAGAACGAACCTCGAATGGTCCCAGCTAGTTTGGACTTCTGTCTTGCAAATTTGAACTTCTTCTCTTCCAATTCCTTAGGTACTTCCATCCCTTCAGATAGCTTAAACCCTACCAACTTGGCAAGGCTTCTTAACCAGCCGACTGCTTTGTACTCGGATTTAGTATAGGTACCCCATAAAGATCCGACAATTGGCAATTCTCAATAGGAGTTTGCAAAATATAAAAGGTTAACAAATAAAAAGGCAAGACACAAAATGCCTATTGCAAGCTCGCAAAAATTGTTGGATGGGCGGAATCACCCGGATAGAGGAACGGTTCAGCGGCTTGGCAGAATCAAGGGGAGCCGCCATGGGCAGCTCATTTTGGTTATTCTAACTCGTCGGCTTAACGACCATCAGCACGGTTATGGCTAAAGACAGCAAGCTTCCGCATCGCTAGCACGACATCTGCGGATATTTCATGATCTTGGCTTTCCAACGGTCACCCTTTAATCGATCCGGATACACCTTCGATAAAATATCGTTGCAACGAAATAAAAACAATTATGACGGGAATTAAGGATATAGCAGCTCCTGCGCACATGCCCACCCAATCGATCGAATGCTCGCCAACAAAGGAAAACATGCCGACAGCCAGTGTACGAAGGTTTGGTTTGCTCAAAGTAAACACCAAAGGAATAAGAAAAGCGTTCCACGCCCAAATAAATTGCATGATCGCCGTGGTGGCGATCATCGGCTTCGCAAGCGGCAGCATGACTTGCAGAAACGTGCGGACATATCCGCATCCGTCCATTTCCGCGGCCTCTTCCAATTCATTGGGAAGCTTCTGGAAATAAGTCATGAACAACAAAATAAACAGAACGTGCGCGCCTGATGATTCGGCCAGAATGACACCGGGAAGCGTGTTCAACAGCCCCAACTGCTTGATGATGATGTAAATTGGGATCAGCGTATAGCCCTTAGGAATAAACATGGTCGCCGTAATGGCGCCAATCAGCAAATTTCGTCCGGGGAAGTTTACCCTGCCCATCGCATACCCTGTCAACGCGCACATCGCGACGACGATGATAACGCTGGACACCGTGATTATCACTGTATTTGTGAAATAGCCGGAGAAGTTCGCCAAATTCCAGGCCCGTGCATAATTTCCCCATTGCGGCACTTCCGGTAAAAGCCGAACGCCTCCATTGATCAATTCCTTATTTGATTTCAACGAAGATAAAATCATCCACACGAACGGATAAACCCAAATAACTCCCACTGCCATGAGGAATGCATGCAGTGGCAACTGTCTAAACCTTTGTGTTTTTATCATAATTCCCCTCCTACTTACACCGTTTGTGCGCGTGTTCTTTTAACAAGCCAACCTAGCAGCAGCGCCATTGCAAAAATCGAAATTCCGAACACAATCCCTGCGGCAGAGGCGCGACCATAGGCGGGAAAGCCCTGCGTATCGAACGCATAGCGATAAACATACAAATCCATAACGTCCGTACTGAAATACGGCCCGCCTTCCGTCAGCGTCTTGGCTAGGTCGAAGACGTGCATATTGTGAACCGTACTCAACAGCAAAATCGCGGCGCCGATGGGAAGAAGAAGTGGCACAGTAATGTGGCGAAACGATTGCCAGGAGCCGCATCCGTCAATGCTGGCGGCTTCATAGATATCCGTCGGCAAAGATTGCAGACCCGCCAGCCAGTAAACCATCATCATCCCGAAAAACTGCCAGGCGCCAATCACAATCAGCAGAATCATGGCGGAATGAGCGTGACCCAACCAATTAAATGGTTGATCAAGAATGCCGATTTTTATCAGCAGCTCATTGAAGAACGCATTATTGTTGCCAAAGATCGCCTTCATGACCAGTCCGATAATAGCCGTTGTAGTGATGACCGGCAAAAAATAAAGCACCCTGTAAAAAACGCGTCCCTTGCGGATGACACGATTGAGCGCTATGGCCATGAGCAGACTGGTCGGCATTAGAATGCATGTCGTTCCAAGCATATAAACAAACGTATTGCCGAAGGCGTTCCAAAACCATTTGTCATGCAGCACCGCGATATAATTTCCCCAACCCGCAAAATTCTTCAGGGGGCCGATACCGCTCCAATCAAAAAAGGAATAAATATAGCTCATAATGATCGGATAAATTGTAAATGCGATAAAAAATGCGAACTGTGGCAGTACGAACAAATAAGACCACCAAATTCGATTCCACTTTCTTCTTCCTGTACGCCCTTCCAATGCCCTTCCACTCCTTTCACATTTCGAAAAAAAGGGGCCATGTCCGCACACGGCCCCTCCACTCAGCATTTCGAGCATCGCACGGGATTCTCTTTATTTGACTTCATAAGATTTGAAAGGCTCCCAATCGGCAAATTGCCAATCCGAGCTATCGACTTTAACGCCTTTGGCTTTAACCTCTTCAGTCGTCTTTTTCAGCAACTGATTCTGTGCGTCGCCTATCTTTTTCAAGGCTTGCTTGACATCTGTAATTTGTCCGACCAGATAGCCTTCCAATATATCGGCGGGCTTTTCCTTCGGCAGCTTCCCGCTCATAGCCTCATTCACTTGAACCGTATTCAGATTTTTAATGAACGGGTGAGGGGCGAAAAAGAATAATTTGTCCTGTATGTCGAGGCCTTTCTTGAGATTCGCATCCTTGATCTCCACAGCCTGGTTGATTTCCGGAATCGGCGAGTAATTGATTTCGTTCGAGACGAGACCTTTGTAATATTCATCCATCATAAATTGCAGGAACAGTTTCACTTCGTTGAAGTGCTTCGTATTCTTACTGACATATAAGGCGGACTTCGGGTCACCGTTGACTTCTTCATACATGGCTTTTCCGTCCTTGCTCGGCATCGGAGCCACACCAAAGGACTTGAATCCTGCTTGATAGAAAGTCGGCATTTCCCACAATCCGCTGAGTAAAAAGGCTGCCTGGCCGCCGCTGAACAGGGTGGCTGCTTCCGGCGGCTGGATCAGCAAGCTGTTGGGATGCAGCACGTTCTCATCCGACAATTTCTTCATGAACTGCAGCGTCTCCACGTTCCCATTCGTATCGTACACATATTGCCCGGTGTGCGGGTTTAGATGCGAATTGGGCAAAACCTCAGGCGTAATGGCCGAAGATAAATGCGCTATAATGTTGTTGACAAGCCAGCGTGCCTGCATGCCCATGACAACGCCGTAAGTTTTGCCGTCCGTCTTCTTCTCAACCTGCTTGCCCACCTTCAACAAGTCATCCCAGTTTTTCGGTATGTCCTGTTCGCCAAGACCTGCCTTCTGCAGCACATCTTTGTTGTAATACATGACATACCCGTCCCGGTGGTTCGATGTGATCGGGAAGGCGTAAATATTCCCGTCAATCATCGTCATGCCGGGAGTGAACATCCCCTTCTCGAACTTGATCTTTCGATCGCCAATCACATCGTTCAAGCTGTGAACGACATCCAGAGAGTGCAGCTGATACAGCGGCAGGCTGGAGTAATTGGCGAAGATATCCGGCAATTCCGAGCCGGCAATCGCCGCCTGCAGTTGGGGCAAATACTGGCTGGTCGCCACTTCCGTGTTTTGAACATGAATGTGCGGATATTTTGCTTCAAATTTGGCAATAGTTTGTTTGTTCAACTCCGCGAACTCCGGCCAACGCATCCACATCGTGATCGTGACATCTTCTTGCTTTTTCGTATTAGCGGCCGCAGAACCGGAATTGCTGGATACAGGAGCTCCCCCTTCCGCCTGGGAAGATCCTCCGGATGAACATCCCGCGAGCAGCAGCATCGCCATCATCGGCGCCGTGCAGCAAATGGAAATCAGCCGTTTGTTTTTCGTCATTTTTCATCACCCCTGTATTATTTTGCATGTTGCATATTCAGTATAAAAAAACCCCAAGAAGGGGGAGGGTGAAAGTTTTAGCTTTGATGTGGTGATTTTTTAGTTTGCCGGAATTCGTTGGGCGTCAGACCGTACGTTTTCTTGAAAAGTTTGCTGAAATAGCGAAAATCGGAATAGCCGGTTTCCAGGGCAATGTCAATCACCGTTTTATCCGATTGCATCAGCAGGTTTTTGCCGATTTCTATTTTCCGCGCAACCAACAAATCGACGAATTTTTTCCCGGTCTCCTGGCGAATCGTTTTGCTAATCGTGACCGGGTGCACATTCAACTGCGCCGCGATCGTATTCAGGCTTGTTTGGGGATCGGATGATTGCTCAAGCAACCTCAATACCTGGGCGGTCAATCCGAGATTTTGAGCAACGACCGTGCATTCATGCAACGCCTTTAGGCCGTCCACGATAAAATGGGACATGCTGATTTTCAGCTCCTCCCAAGTGGCAAAGCCGCCGACCCATTCTAACCAGTGCATGACCTGTTCCTCCGTAACGACGCTTACCTCCTTGCTTGAGGTCATCACATTGTCCAGCGCCGCTATCAAATAAGCGCATTGCTTCTTCAGTTTGGAAGAGTGTAACGGTTCGGCCGACAAAAACCATTGCTCTAAATGTTCATGCAGATCATCGGAATGCATTCCCTTTGCGTCCTTCAGCATTTGATCATGCAGCTTCTGCATCTGGCGAAGGAGCCTTTTCTCATAATCGCTTCCGTCTGCAGCAGCAGGTTGCCTTCTTTCGCCAAAGAAACGTTCATTCTGCCATTGTTCCTCCGCTCGACGCAATCGGGAGGCGAATTCGCTGCGATCATAGAACACATTGGATGCCCCCGGATCAGCCGTTCTCACCTCTCCCCGATGGCGATCATTTACGTTAAACGTGAACACAACCTCAGCATCTTCCGATACGGGTTGCTCGCTCCATCGAATGACTATGGGAGTTTTATCGTCAAACCAAGCTGCGATCTGCTTCGATTCAAGTTCTCCGATCGACAAAGAATGCCGCTTCAGCTCCCACACGCGCTCTTTCATGTCAGCTTTCCACCTGTCGATCAAGCGGGAATCCACAAGCTCAATCAACTCAATCAGTTCCTCCATCTGAACGGGCTTCAGCAAATAACGAACAGCCCCGTGTTGAATCGCTTTGCGGGCAAAATTGAACTCGTCATAACCGCTGATCAAGGCGATCTCCGTATGATTATTTTCTTTCTTGAGCATCGCCAGCATATCCAGACCGGACAACTCTGGTATCATAATATCGGTAATTAGCAGCTCCGGCCGGATAAGTCTGATCGTGTCAAGCGCTTCGTAACCGCTTCCAACATCGAAAACCTCAATCGGCTTGTTCAATCGTTCCAGCTTGCGCACGATCGCTTCCCTGACGGTCTTCTCATCATCTACAACACATATTTTCATCATGCGTTCTTCCTCCTTTCAGCAGTCAAGATGATTTGGGTTCCTTCGTGCTCGTTGCTTCTGATCTCCATGCCGAAATGCTCACCATATGCCAAGAGGAAGCGGCGAAACACATTATGAATGCCGGTATGACTGTTGAAAAATTCGTCTTTATATTGACCCTTGGAACGAATTAGCTTCTCGTATTTATTGCGCACTTCGGGAGGCATCCCTTTTCCGTTGTCGCGAATTTCGATGACCAAGCGGTCGGCGTCAAATCGGATCTTGATTGCTATACGGAAAAGCGCCCCTTTGGTAAAGGAGTTTCCAGCGTATTTCAGCGCATTTTCCACAAATGGCTGGATGCTGAGCTTCATGATCTGTTCACTTAATGCGGCATCGTCAATATCCATTTCCGCTTCCATGTTCATTTGCGTGCGATAATAGTGGATCTTGAGGAGATCCCTGATATTGCCGAGCTCCTCTTCGAGCGACGACCAGCCGCTATCTGAGCGAATATTGTAGCGCATCATACGGGCCATCAGTTGAACCATTTCTTCCGCTTTTTCACCTTCGTGCTGGAAGGCGAATGCCCCGATCGTCTCCAGGGTGTTAAACAAAAAATGCGGATTGATATGGGCTTGCAACTGCAATAGTTCTTTTTCCTTTTCCCGCATTTCCGTCTTCTGCACCGTTTCCTCCATATGCTCCAAATTATCGAGCATGGCGTTGTACGAGCCAATCAGAAAGTCAATTTCTCCGACAGAAGCAGGCGGGACTTTCGTTGTCCATTTTTGTATGCCGAGCCTGACGATTGATGATTTTAGCCTTTCCAACGGCTTGAGAATCAATTGCACAAAATAGATGGCGGCAGCAAACGATATCATTAACAGGGAAAGGGCAATAATCAGCGTAAATTGCTTCGTCTGTTCCGTTCCCTTGACCATCACATCCAGCGGGGCGATGCCTACCATCGTCCAGCCATCAATCGACATCAGCCTGCTCGCCACTTGATAACTGCGATTTTCCTGATCAGCCACATACGTCTTCATCCCTCCGGAAGCGGCAGACGCCAGAACAGATGCGGAAATTGGATGAGAATCGCTCCCCTTCGTCAATTCGATTCGTTCTCCTGTTGCGGCATGATACATAACAACTTCTCCATATTGGCCAAAGTCCGATTGCTCGATGTTCGAAAACAACTGCTGCGGGTCCAGTTGTACGATGATCCAAGCATCGAATGCATGGGTGTCAAAATTAAATACGGGCTTTACCAGCGATATCGTTTCCACGCCGCCGTTCTCAATATATTTGCTAGGATGAGGCGGTAAAAGCGCCGTATCGGTCATCGTGAGCAGTCTGCGATAGGTGGGGTCTTGATCGAATTGGTATTGCATATTAACGATTTCATTGTGAGTCGTTTCATAGAACACTTTGCCGCGCTTATCCAGGTACAGGATTCCGGAAATATTGGCATTGGACTGTGTCATTTTTTCGAAAAACCCGCGAAAGTTTCTTAAATACCGCAATTGAGAAACCGTATCCTCATTAGGCACGTTCAAATATTTTTGGAAATCGAGGTCGATGTTTAGCGGATTTAACGACTGGTCGATGTTGGAAATTCGTTGATCAAGTTCGTTCGCCAGCAGGTTCACAATTTGCTGGGAAAGCAGCAAGCTCTGGTTTGTCGCCGAGCGAAACATCAAATATTGCGAACAGTAGCTGACAACCAGAATGGGAATGATCGACATTGCCACCAATAACATCAGCATTTTCGTCTTTAGCGACCGCGATTTATGGAAGCGTTTGAAAAGCTTGTCCAATCTCAACAACGGTCAACCTCCTTTCAGGATCCCCTCATCTCATCTGGAATGGCATAAGTATAGGTTTCCGTAATGTCAAACGTCAAGAAAAACAACCAGCGCTAAATCTTTCTACATTCCTGCTAAATTATTGGCATTGATTGGCTGCTGATTACATCCTAGAATTTTCACTAATTGAAGGGGGTGATCGGACTTTTAGAGGATGGGGTGATAGGCGCCTGCCGGAAATATATTTTACAAGAAAAGGGTGATGAGTGTGACAATTCTGAGAACTACATTCCTGTTTGCCAGTGCATTGCTTGTTTGTCTAGGTCTGTTTCTGTTTTCGAGCGGCGGAAATAGCACCGCCTATGCGGCATCCATATCCGTTCCCGATATCATGATCACCGAGATTACACCGGATACACGAACACTGGATATAACCTCCGGTTCACCGGACGCATTCGAATTTATCGAACTCTATAATTCGACAAACACGGCAATCAATCTCAAGAATTACGAAGTTATCTATCAATGGTCCTCGAACCTAGAAACCCACCCGATTAACGCCGATATGATCATACAGCCAAACGACACGCTTGTGGTCTGGATCAGTTCCGTAGCTAGCGCAAGTTTGGCGGACTTCAATCGCAATTTCGGAGTCTCATTATCGCCATCCCAGATTTTCCGTTATATCGATGACGGGATGTCAAATTCACAAAGTCGGACATTGTTCATAGCCGATCCGAACCACACGACCCTTAGCTCTGCCAGCTATACACCAACCGACGTCCATGAAAACAAAGGAATCATGTATGCATTCCCTCTTGATGGCGGAAGCGTTATGCGGAAAATATCGAATAACACGAATGCATCCCCCGGAGTCGCCCAAGAACAACAAGTTCCGCCTGTTTTACCACCCTTACTGATTACCGAAATCACTCCTGACTCATTAAAAGTTGACGGAACTTCGGGTGCGCCGGATGCCTTTGAATACATTGAGTTATATAACACAACGGATTTTCCAATCCTTTTGCAAAACCATAAAATCGTTTATCAAAAGGAAAATTCGCAAGAATCATGGCCCATTTCGGCAAACATAACGATCAATGCCAAAAGTACAATGGTAATTTGGATTCATAAAGCAGACGGCACCGCAACATTGAACGACTTTAACCAAAACTATGGCACGACCTTAACCTCGTCTCAAGTGTATATGATTTATGACGACGGAATGGCCAATGACAGTGCGAGAACAATCTCCATAGCCAATTCCAGCGGCATGGCCATTAGCACGGCCAGTTATGTGCCGGCCGACGTACACGAAAACAAAGGAATTGTTTATCGATTTCCCAACGACGGAAGTAACGTCATGAGAAAAACAGATAACAGTTCATTGGGTACACCGGGTTCGTTAGATAACGGTCAGGTACCGGCAGCCCAGCATGTTCCGACTGGGTTACAAGCGTCCCCCGGCACAAATCAGGTTGCTTTGTCATGGACCCCAATAACCGGGGCAGGGATTGCTTCCTATTCTATTTATGTGAACGGCGTATACCACTCGTCGGTCCCGGTGAGCCAACACACTGCCAGTGTATCCGGGTTGGAAGATGACATGGCTTATGCTTTTCAGGTTTCATCGGTGGACGCCTCGGGGCAAGAGTCTCTGAAATCCGACATCGTTACCTGCGCGCCGAAATTGGAAAGCATTACGCAAGAGTCGTACGTTCCCCCGCAGACAGGGAGTTTTCCAGAATATGGCCGTTGGTTCAACGAAGCAACCCCGGTCGGTTATATACCGGGTTTAGCCCAAAATTTTGTTCCGCAAGGAATTGGTTATGTATCCTCGGAAGACTGGTATTTAATATCTGCCTACCGTCAAGACGGGAAGCCCAGTATGTTGTCAGTCGTAGATGCTTCCACCGGGCAAAAGGTTAAAGCTATGTCCATCTATTTCTCCGACGGCAGACCCTACCCCGGCCATGCTGGCGGTGTGACCGTAAGCGCGTCCAATGTATGGATTTCTTCAGACGGCTACTTGTATCGGATACCTCTTCAGGATCTTATTGACGTTTCCGACGGCTCACCTATCCATATCCAAGACAAATTTGCCACCGGCACAAGATCCTCCTATGCTACTTATGATAATGGCGTGTTGTGGTCGGGTGAATTTCATAGCGGCACCGACTATCCGACAAATGCATCCCATACGTTAACGGCAACGGATGGAACGGTTCAATCCGCCTGGATGACTGGGTTTATTTTGGATCCCCAAACCGATCGGATTCCTTCGGGGAAATTAGTGGACGAGAATACTCCGGTAACACCCGATTATATTCTTTCGACTACGGACAACATCCAAGGTGCTGCCATTGTTTCGGATCATCGTATCGTTTTAACCCAAGTGAAAGGAGGAAGACACACAGATTCCCTTATCTTTTCTTATACTCATTTTTTATCCAATCCCGCCGATACCCATGTCACCATCAATAGCAGTTCCGTGCCGGTCTGGTTTTTGGATAGCAACGCCCAAACCGCAGTGTTGAGTGTACCGCCTCTGGCTGAGGGGATTACGACATCAGGCCATAGCATGGGAATTGTATTCGAATCGGGCACATCCAGGTTTAAAGCTGACGGTAAATACCCGATCGATAGCATATGGCGCTTGGATACGGTACCGAAACTATTGATTACCGAAATAACTCCCGATTCTTTGAAAGAGAATGGCACTTCCGGTACACCGGATGCTTTCGAATTTATCGAGTTGTATAACACAACCGATTCGCCGATCAATTTGGAAGGTTATAACGTTATCTACAAGACAGAATCCTCACAATGGAATTGGGAGATCGCCTCCAACAAAACGATTCCAGCAAAAGGCACTTTTGTCATCTGGGTTCATCAATCAAGCGTGAGCGCGACTCTGAACGATTTTAATCAGAATTACGGAACCGCGTTAACAGCCTCGCAGGTATACCAGTACATCGATAACGGTATGTCTAACTCGTCCGCACGAACCATCTCGATAGCGGATGCAGATGGGAATCCAATCAGCACCGCTTCCTATCTGCCAAGCGATATTCATGAAAACGATGGGATTCAATATCTTTACCCTCTAGATGGCAGCATTAATTTGCGCAAATCTCCCAGCAACACCCTCGCAACGCCGGGATCGGTTTCCAGCGAGCAGGTACCGGCTTGGTAAGATCAATAGCATACGAAGACTAGTGGCATTGAACGCGGCGAAGCGCTGAGCACAAATCATCCCCGAACCGCCCCATCCCTTACAGATCTAGGGTTGAGGCGGTTTGTGTATCTACGAACTGTCGAAGCCGGGTTCAAGGAATGCGCTCCAGACTAGAATAGGGTGAGATGGCTAATATTGTAGAGAAGGAGGCTAAATTTATACTTTTTCTATGAATGAAAATAATGCCCTCACCCTTTGTTGATGGATCTAGCACAATTGCTCGGAAAAGGATTGGATCGGGCTGAGAATATGTTATACTTATGTAACATTTTAATGGGGGGGCGTTTCTAATTGATCTAGAAGCTATCGTAGATTTCACTATGTTAGTCGTAGCGCTTGTTGTTTCTATATTATTTGTGGTTTTAAGAGGCAGGAAGCTCAAGAATCGAAAAGTGTTACTCCTACAATCTATTGGATTGGGATTTATTTTATTTGTTATTGCGTCTTTAGTTTCCTTTTTTGTTTACACCGATGCATTAAATATACTTATCTTTTGGATCATTTATTTGTTAGCATTCATAATTAGCACTTTGATTAATATTGCCATCATTTTTTTAAGGAAACATTAAGCCTATCACCTACCCTGCCTCTCGGGGTGAAGCCTTCCGCGCCCAGCAAGCGGTTCATGCGAAAAATTTCGCCGTCACTTATGATACAGTTCTCCCTATCACTCAATTGGCGAATTTAATAGCAAAATAAAAGACACCCAATTGGGTGTCATACTTAAGCTAGATTCACCAAGCCAGATGCAGGCTAAGGGACGTTAATTGCTTCAATATTCTCCTTTAATAACGAAGAACGAACCTCGAATGGTCCCAGCCAGCTTGGACTTCTGTCTTGCAAATTTGAACTTCTTCTCTTCCAATTCCTTAGGTACTTCCATCCCTTCAGATAGCTTAAACCCTACGGCCCGCTTCTTAGGATCATCCACCGTATACAAGACGTTTACCGCTAGACCATCCTCATAAAAGACGAAGGCCCATTTAATATTTTCTACCTGAAAACGCGATGTTTCCAAAGGCTGAGCCGCAAACGCAATACCACGTTCTTCCTTCAAAACCCGATTCACATAATCAAGCGTCTTCTGGCTTTCACTGGCGGGTACGACCGTAAATTCGTGCTTATATTTGTTCATAAAATAACGGGCTTCATTCGCGCGCAGACCAGCCAGCGTTTCTGCTACTGGCGAGGATTCCAGACCAACCATAGATACATTTTTAAAATCAACGATTAAGGACATGCCATATTCCTCCTGCTAGCTAATTTTGTTACTTCTCCACAACCGGAACCCACATTTCACCATATACAGAGCCGTCTCGCTGTCCCATCTCAACCGTTGCATTGGGCCCGCCAACATAGGCGTAACGATCAGCTGCCGGCAACACTTGACCAAAGGCAATGCCCGTAAGCACACTGCTCAACTCATCAGCCGTCCGCCCCTCACCTTTCACGATGAGATATTGTCCCTTAGGGAATTGGATCACTCTGTGTTCTTCCGGTACCGATGAATCTGTCATGACGCCAGCATAATACATCATCTTGTGATTGACCGCTTCATTTACAGCAAAGATGTAGTCGTTCGCAGCAATGGCCTTTAACGTGTCGAGCCGTCCATCCTGCTCCACAGACCTCCAGAAGTTTTCCTTCTCCTTGTTGATACCGGCATAATCCGTGTAATCGCTCTTCAGCTCCGTTCCAATCCCAAGAACAATAAAGCTGTCTTTTTCCTCAAAAGTATAGGTTGCCATCATTCAAGCTCCTTTGTTAATTGATATATTGATTCACTTCATAGATTCATCATAACCATAAATCATATCAAAATATGATACTGTTTAAAAGGCGACCGCATTGTGCTCCCATTAGAGTTTGCGGCTTTTCGGACGCAGCGCCCAGGAGGCGATGCTAAGCGCGGCATAGAACAGCGGAAGAAGTAGGTTGAATCCACCATCGCCATAATCATGAGCGAACATATGAGACAGAGCCGCACCCGTCATTAGGAAAAAGATACCGCTATAAGCCCATTCCTTCAGCCTGGGGAACTCTGGCATGACGATTGCAATGACGCCAAGCAGCTTCCAAGCTCCGAGAATATTCGTGACATATAACGGGAATCCAATATGCGTTACTAGATCCACATTGCCGCCATATCGAAGCAATTGCCCGATCCCGCTTAATGTAATCGAGATTGCGAGAATGATGGTGACGGTCCAGTAAGCGGCTATCCTTCCAATGGGGCGGGTTCCACCTTTTTCAATTTTTGCATGATCGGTCATCGTATTCATATCCATTTCTCCTTTGATTTTTTGATGTGATCAAGTCATTTTGTTTTTCAACTTGATGAGTTTATAATAAACCTAAATCATGTCAAAAAATGATACTGTTTCGAGGACCCTATGAAAAAAGTAGAACGGATTAATATCATCATGCGGTATATCAACAACCGCGCCCATTTTACCATTACGGAAATCATGCAAGAGTTTAACATCTCCCGTTCGACGGCGATCAGAGATATCAGGGAAATTGAAGCGATGGGAATGCCTCTTGTTGCCGAGGTCGGGAGGGACGGGGGTTATTTTGTGATGAAAAACTCCGTCTTGCCCACTGTCCGCTTTACCGATAATGAGATCAAGGCTCTTTTTATCGCCTTCATGGCCACACGAAATCTACAACTCCCTTATCTCAAGAGTCGCCATTCATTAGCGGAAAAATTGCTCGGTCTCATCTCTCAAAACCAGCAAGATGATCTTGTGCTGTTAAATCAAATCTTGCTCTTCGAAGGGACCAATCCCCACAATCCTGACCTGCTTGATCTATCAGATTTGCCCCATCCGATGTTAGAACAATTCATCCAACTCCTTCTTGTAGACCGCTACTTGCTCGTTTCCGTCGAAGAAGGAAGAGAAGTTAAGTCTTATCCCATCTATCTCATGCACCTCTATCGGGAAAAAAGCTCTTGGCAAATGGAAGCCTTCGACCTAGGGGAGGAGAAGAGACGGATTATTCCAGTCGACTATCTTACCGATGTCAAACCATACCCTGAGAAAAAAAGAATAAGCAAGAAGAAGATTTCAGAACTAAGCAGACAGGAAAAAGCCATCAACCTGGTCCTCGAACTTGGTCCCAAGGCGATAGCTCAGTTCAAAAAGTACCATCCATTAAAAATCACAATTTCCTACACGAATCCTTATCAAACTACGGCTATTTTAAAAGCGTTCATTCATGTTCATCGTGCGGATGAATTGGCTGAAATCACAAATTGGCTGCTTTTCTTAGGTGAAGATATAAGGGTCAGAGAAATACCGACAGAAGTTATAGAGGGATTTCAGGCGAGAGTGGATGTGTTAGGGAACAAGTAATCAGCCATATAAAACATATAATCCGTCGGAACGCCGGCATACCCCTGCTGCCTCAGCATGGCGGTCACATTGCCCCGGTGATACGTGCCGTGATTGACCACATGCCGCAGAATCTCGGAGAACTGCATGTCCATGCTGCCGTAATGCGGATGATAGATGGTCATCATCTTATCCGGATCGGGCGTCCGGCGCAGCAGATCGCGAAACTGTTCCGCGAGGTCTGCGAACAATTGCCGCATTTCATTCACGGATTTGTTCTGCGCTTCCTCCGCCCAGCCCGGCATCTTCGCATAAATCTCTTCGTTCGGCACTTCCGCGAGCACGGCCATAAAGAGCTTTTCGAAACGGTAGATATGTGTAAGCGTCTGCGCTACGGAGGAGAATACACTTGTCACTTCCGCATGGAAGACTTCCTCCGGTAACTGTGCCAGATGAGCGAATAACTGGTCGTTCGCCCAAACATGATAATCGTACATGCGATATGGTTGTTGTTGTAACATGGAATAACCTCACCTTTCTTGTATTCATCGTTTGACTGTTCAGCCTTGTCTCTAGCATAGACCAGGTTCGCTGACAAACGCTGTCAGTGAAGTTTTAATGCCTATCGTCTTCGTAATGTGCCGCGATTCCGCGAGCCATTTCCTGAACGCGGCGCTTCAGTTCCTCTGGTTCACGAATGCGAATGGCTGTGCCGAACGTGAGCAAATACACAGGAAGGTACTTGTCCATCGTCGGCACGTCGAGGAGAAACTGCGCCTCCCGGTCCGTCCGTTCCTTCAAATAGTTACGCAGATGCCAATGGGCACAAACGGCGTTCAGCGTGTCAGGCTCACCCTCAATGCGGATGAGCGCAAGCGGACCCGCCGCCTCCCGTCCCTGCTCGGACTGCTGGCGAAAATACGCGGAGGCGGAGAAGCCCTCCGGCTTGGCAAACCGCGCATCCACCGGCGTCAGCCGCGCGATGCGATCTACGCGGAACGTCCGCACCGCCTGCGTCCGATGGCACCAAGCGACCGCATACCATTCGTTGCGGTCGTAAGCCAGCCCGTACGGATCGATGTCGCGTTCGTCGCTCTGCTCGGCATTCGCCTTGCGATAGGCGATGCGAACCGTTCGGCCCTCCTTCTCCGCCTGTTCCAGATCACGCAGTAGCGGAACGACAGAGGGCGGCCGCGCAGGCGCAATCACATCCAGCCCGCTCGTCTGGCGGGACAGGTCGTCGCGCTGCTCTTCCTGCAGCCCGTTCTCCACCTTTTTCAACGCGCTTTCCAGCTCCTCCGTATACGGATAGCCCGCGCCTTGTGCAAATTTAAATGCATCCGCCAACGCCTTCAGCTCGATCGTGTTGAAGAACAGCGGCGTCTCCTTGAAGCTCTCAAGGATTCGGATGCCGCCGTCATGCCCCGATTCCGCGACCACCGGCACACCGCTGGCGCATAAGGCGTCGATATACCGGTACACAGTCCGGACACTGATCTCCAAACTGTCCGCGATATGCGCGGCGGTCAGCTTCCTGCCCGATCGCAGCATCCACAGCATGGACAGCATGTTATCCCATTTGGCCATCGGGCTTGCCCTCTTTCCCGCTAAATTAAATGCTAACGTATGTACAGCCTATCGAAAGGAATTGCTCCACACAAGCTCAGTCGTCCCCGCCGGTTTCTCGGCCATTACTTTGCCGTCACCGCCCATGGTATCCACGATTTCCTCAATCTTCAACGTATATGTCAAAAACGACTGCTGCCAATCCCGCTCCCCGTAGGAAGCTGCCGCATGACTTAACACCCGATCGATGAGCTCCTTCATTCTCGCTTCCGTTACCTTGTCGTGGTCCCACCCAATCCCTACTTTAATCAGACGTTCGTTTCCATTTCCCGCCACTCCCATTCGTGTAATCCCCGGCTCTTGATTTAATTCGTTCAGATTTGTTGAGATTGCATTCGTTAAGTGCATGTATTCACTCAAGTTGTTACTTCCGCTAGGCTGCGACACCACAAGCAAAATCGCCGTAAACAAGACCGCTTGCAGACCAGCCACATACATATCCCGCTTCCACGTTGTCTTCGCCCACCAACTGAACATACGCATTACCAGAAAACTTCCTATAAAAAAACACACCAACGAAATGAGAAATTTGAGCATATCCGCGCCACCTCCTCCACCCCCAGTGTACTATATTTTTCCATTCCCATGCTAAAAGAGTAAAAAAAGAAAGCCTACGAATTCTCGTTGGCTTTCTTCCGTGATGTGCGTGTCGGCGTATTGCCGTCGCGAGTAGGGGATGGCAGCGATAGGCTGTCTTACAGCCTCCGCTCGCCGTCGTATGTCGCAATCGCCCCGTACAGGTCCGGACGACGGTCGCGGAAAATGCCCCACTCGATCCGCTGCACTTCCAGCTGATCGAGGTCGAACGACGCCACGAGCACCGTCTCCTCCTCGCGCCCCGCTTCTTCAATCAGATTGCCCTGCGGGCCCGCAATAAACGAAGAACCGTAGAAGTTGATGGAGGAATCCTCATCTTCCTCTTTGCCGATCCGGTTCGACGCGATCACCGGGATCAGGTTTTGCGCCGCGTGGCCGCGCATGCACATTTGCCAGTGATCCTTGGAATCGATCGAGCCGTCCTGCGGCTCCGAGCCGATCGCTGTCGGGTAGAACAGCAGCTCCGCCCCCATCAACGCCATGCAGCGCGCCGCTTCCGGGTACCACTGGTCCCAGCATACGCCGACGCCGATTTTGGCATAGCGAGTTTTCCACACCTTGAATCCCGTATCCCCCGGGTTAAAATAAAACTTCTCCTCATACCCCGGACCGTCCGGGATGTGGCTTTTGCGGTACAGACCAAGCACCGAGCCATCGGCGTCGATCACGGCAAGCGAGTTGTAGCGCGCGTAGTTCTTTTTTTCATAAAAAGAAATCGGCAGCACCACTTGAAGCTCCTTCGCAATCTCGCGGAAATGCGCGACCGCCTTGTTATTCTCAAGCTCCGTCGCGTAGCGGTAGTAGTCGGATTTTTCTTTTTGGCAGAAATATGGCGTTTCAAAAAGCTCTTGAATCAAAATCACTTGTGCGCCCTTCGCGGCCGCCTCGCGGACCAGCTTCTCCGCTTTGCGGATGTTCTCTTCAATATTATCGGAACAGCTCATTTGCGTTGCTGCTACAGTTACGTTTCTCATGCCTCAATCATCCTTTCTTGCTGGCCGGCATTTGCTGCGTCGCGCAGTGCACGTTGCCGCCTTCTTTGATAATCGCCATTCCATCAATCGTGCGAATCCGGCGATCCGGGAACGCCGCTTGCAGTACGTCGATTGCCCTGCGGTCGGTCTCTTCCGCCGCGCCGCCAAACACCGGCAGAATAATGCCGCCGTTCACAAAATAAAAGTTCAAATAGCTCAGCGTGAGCCGCTGCTCTTCAAAGAAAGCAATCGGCGGCTGCTCGATTTGGATAATTTCAAAGGAACGCCCTTTAGCGTCCGTCGCGCCCCGGAGAATCTCCAGATTCTCCTGTGTAATCGCATAGTTGGCGTCCGAAGGATCGTTGCACACTTGCAAAATGATTTTGCCCGGCGCCGCGAAGCACGCGATATTGTCCACATGGCCGTCCGTTTCGTCACCGTCGAGGCCTTTGTTCAGCCAGATGATTTTATCCACGTTCACAAATTCGCGCACATGCGCTTCAATTTGCTCCCGACTCAGCTCCGGATTGCGGTTCGTATTCAGCAGGCACTCTTCGGTCGTTAGCAGCGTACCTTCGCCATCGACGTGAATGGAGCCACCTTCCATCACGAGCGGAGCATCAAAACGGCGAACCCCATACGTCTCCGTAATTTGCGGAGCGACGTTGTCGTCCAGATCCCAAGGCGCGTATTTGCCGCCCCAGGCGTTAAATTTCCAATTTACTGCCGCAATTTCCTCGGCTTCATTAAGCAGGAACGTCGGGCCATTGTCACGGAACCACGCATCGTTATGCGGAATTTCCAGGTAAGAGACGTCGCCCGCCTCGCCCACCAAATCTTTTACCGCCGCGGCATCCGCAGGGTTCACAATCACCGTTACTGGCTCAAATTCCGCGATGGCCTTCACAAGCTCTGCATAGCCCTGTGACACCGCCACGTGATCCTCCGGATATACCATGGAAGCCTGCACCGGCCAGGAAATAAAAGTACGTTCATGCGCAGTCCATTCGGCTGGCATGCGGTAGCCTAACGCTTGGGGATTCGTCGTCATTATCATCACTCGCTTTATCTAAAATGATTGCATTATCTTAAGAGCCCTGGGCTCGTCCGTTCTGCAAAGATTGACCGTCTACCATCATATCGCAAAAACCGCTTAGGCTCAATGCATGACCGTTTACAAAATAGCATGAATTTGCATGGGGCACAGCCCTCTTTTACCAGCATATTTAAGACGGGTTTAATGAACATTAGTAGAGTAATTCTACTATTCTAACCCGGAAGGACGATGACCTTGGCAACTGTTCTGTATATTACCGCGCATCCGCACGACCACACGACTTCTTATAGTATGGCCGTCGGCAAAGCTTTTATCGACGCTTACCGCGAAGCGCACCCGAGCGACGAAGTCGTTCCGATTGATCTTTACAGCGTGTCCGTCCCTCATATTGACGCCGACGTATTCAGTGGGTGGGGCAAGCTGCGCAGTGGGCAGGATTTTTCGTCCCTGACAGCTGAGGAGAGCTCTAAAGTCAGCCGAATCAATGAGCTCGTGGAACAATTTGCCGCCGCGGATAAATACGTGTTCGTAACGCCGATGTGGAACTTCTCGTTCCCGCCTGTGATGAAGGCGTATCTGGACGCGCTCTGCGTGGCCGGCAAAACGTTCAAATACACCGAGTCCGGCCCTGTCGGCCTTCTTTCCGGCAAAAAAGCGCTGCACGTGCAGGCCCGCGGCGGTATCTACTCCGAAGGCCCTGCGGCCGCGATGGAGTCCGGTCATCGATATATCACGATTATTATGGGCTTTTTCGGCATTACGGACGTGCAGGGCGTCTTTGTCGAAGGGCATAACCAGTTCCCGGATAAAAAGGAACAGATCAAAGCCGATGCGATCAAGCATGCGCAGGATGTGGCGAAAAGCTTCTAAATTTGCGGACCGTATAATAGAAATCCCGAGGGCTATAGGCTCTCGGGATTTTTGTGTCTGCCGACCAAATAAGGATAGGTTAAGTACAAACCGGCTATGTAAAGAAGGAGCGCCGCATAGACCGGCAAGAGATGGACGAAATCCGTATAGCCAATATGAAAATGAACAAGCAAGCCCGAGGCAAAACCGGGGATGCCTCCCCACAGGAACGTGTGCCATAGCCAGCCTTCGCCTTGATTCACGCCCCAAAGTGCCGATGCTGTGATGGCTACCGCCAGCGAGAACAAGGCGCCGCCAAAGCCTGCGCGGTCATGCGCAATCAGCGGAATGACTTTATCGCTCCAGGCGGCAAGCTCAGCGCTCGTCAGGCCTAGATACGTTAGATCGGTGGAAACGAACACACTCGTAATTCCGACGAAGCAGATCGTTAGACCGCCGATGCCTAAGCCGAAGCCCATCACAACCCAGCAGCATTGCCCCCATTGCGCCCTCAGCCACACGGAATCGTTGCGGACGCCGGGCGGTTTGCGGGAGGGAAGATCTTTTAAGCCTCGCAGGGTGAGGAGCAGCATCGGCAGTAAGATCGCGGCAGCGATTGCATGAAGCGGATCGAAATAGCCGTAGCCGAGATAGAGAAAGAAACTGCTGAAACCCACGACACAAGATGAAATGACCGCTGTCCGCGCCCAATGAAAGCCATAGCGCAAGCCATGCTTCGCCAGTTGATGATAAAAGACGCCGATCGAGATCATGGTACCGGCCAAGGTAATCCGATCATGGGACATGAAATGAAGGAGATGTCCGTTAAAATGGAGGATCTCGCTTCGCGATTTGTTTAAAAATAGCTCATCGTACGGAAGCAGCACGCTGGTCATTGCGATCAGCCACGCCAGGATGCCGCCGATGATCATGCCGAGGCCGAGCAGGCACATCCAGCCCCAGTTCGCCCAGAAGGACGGGGGCGGGGGAAAATGGAACTGCGGCTGACCGGCGCACGTGTTAGGTGAAGTGATGCGGCTGTGCACGATCGCTTCGTTGATTCGCTTGGGCAGCCCCGGCCCCGCGTAGACCAGGCCGCTGTGCAGCAGGACGGTGCTCGTGCCCGCTTCGAGCAGCGCCACGGCGTCCTGCGGCTCGTGCACGGCGGTGCCGGCGACGATGGCGGGGCGGGGGCCGAGCGCTTGGCGCAGCGCTCGGATTGTATGGAGCTCCGCGCTCAGCGCCGCGGAGCCATTGATGCGCACGCGCCGCGAGCCGAGCTCGCGCTGCGCGTCGCCCAGGACGACACCGTCGAAGCTGCGCACGGTGTCGTCGTAGTGCCGCAGCTCCTCTAGCGAGGTCGGCTGCGGGAGATAGAGCAGCACCGGCTTGCCGGGGGCGGCGGTGCTCGTTAGGCGGCGTACCTCTTTCAGGTACGCCGCGGTTTCGTCGGATGGCCAGCCTTCGGCGAGGCCATCCACGAAAAACCCCGCCGCATAGGGCGCCAGCTTGGAGAGCAGCTCCCGCTGCTCTTCCAGCGCCGCCTGCGGCGAGCTCCCCGGCATCGGCCGGAGCCGCACGAAGTGCGGCAGGCGATGCCCGGTGCCTTTGCGCAGACGGGAGGCGACCGCGTCTGCGCCGGGGTTTTCATAGCCATCGGGGTACACGATGGCTTCTTCCTCCACCGCGCGCTCGATGGGCGCGGTGCTCACCACAGGCCGGACCGTCACAGGTCCGAGCTCGATGTAGCCGAACCCGAACTGCGCGAGCGCTCGGTGGGCTGTACCTTTGGGGTCGAGCATGCCGCTGAGACCGACCGGACAAGCTAGCGGAACGCCCGCAAGCTCGCTCGCCATGAGCGGAGACATCTCCATATGCCCCATCGTGCGGATGACAATTGTCCCACCGGGAATACGACTGAGGCCCCCGATCGCCTGCAGCGTAAGATCCCTCGCCAGTCTGCCCGGAAGCCGGAATAGCAGCGGCTTAAATAGCGAATGATACGACCAGTCTGGCATACGAAGCCTCCCCTTTTTTCCTAATAGTCCCAGTATACTAGGTGGGCGGCTTGCGGCACAGTCACAGTTTGTTCCGATTTCGTGTGATTTTAATCACAAAGTGTGACGCCCGGGTTCGGTATACTGAAACCATGAACCAAACCCAATGAAACGAGGCGATTTACATGTTATCCGAAGAAACGATCCGCATTATCAAATCCACCGTTCCGGTGTTGGAAGTACATGGCGAGACGATTACAAAACGCTTTTACCAACGATTGTTTGCCGCTCATCCGGAACTGCTTCATATATTTAACCACGCTAATCAAAAACAAGGACGTCAGCAAACCGCTCTCGCCAATGCCGTCTATGCCGCGGCGCTGCATATCGATCGATTAGAGGCTATCCTGCCGGCGGTGAAGCAGATTGCTCATAAACACCGCAGCTTAGGGATTAAGCCTGAGCATTATCCTATCGTTGGTGAGAACCTTCTTGGGGCGATCAAAGATGTCCTCGGCGACGCCGCGACAGACGAAATTCTTGGTGCATGGGCAGATGCTTATGGTGTGATTGCGGGGGCTTTTATCGGCGTTGAAGCGGAAATGTACAAGGAAGCGGCAGAAGCGCCGGGGGGCTGGGCGGACTTCCGTCCGTTCGTGATCTCGCTCAAAGAGCAGGAAAGCGACGTGATCACGTCCTTCTACTTGCGGCCGCAGGATGGCGGGCCGATCGCGGATTTTGAGCCGGGACAATATGTTTCCCTGCGCTTTCAAATCCCAGGTGAAACAAATACGCACATTCGTCAATACAGCTTATCGCATGCGCCAGGACAATCGTTCTACCGTATTTCCGTGAAACGGGAAGATACCCGTGATGACGTACCAGCGGGCAAGGTGTCTGTCTACTTGCACGAGCAATTGCAAGAAGGCGATGTCGTGGAGTTGTCCGCGCCAGCGGGGGATTTTACGTTGGATCTGCAAGACACACGTCCTGTGACGCTAATCAGCGGCGGGGTGGGGCTGACGCCGATGGTGAGTATGCTGCACACGCTGGTTGCGAAGCAGCCTGAGCGTACGGTAACGTTCCTCCACGCGGCACTGGATGGCCAGCATCACGCACTACGCGCTGAGGTGGAAGCCGTCGCGGCGGCGAATCCGCAGGTGAAAGTGGCATGGTGCTATGCCCAGCCTACGGAAGAGGATCGTGCGGCAGGCGCTTTTGACAAAGAAGGCTATATCGACCTGCCTTGGATTCAAAGCCTTGTCCCTGGACGGGACGGCAGCTTCTACTTCTGCGGCCCGGTGCCGTTCATGCAAGCAGTGAACGCCGCGCTGACGGAGTGGGGCGTGCCGGAAGCGGATCGCCGGTATGAGTTTTTTGGCCCGAAAGGTACTTTGTAGCACGATTGCTTTCGTAAATAGAAGCCTGTTCGAAAAATTCCTGCGAAGCGGCAGGAATTTTTCGCTTTTTTAGCCAAATGAAGGAAATGCCTGCGGATAAGCAGGCTTTTTCCTACTTCCAAGCCATTCTGGCCCCAATCGGGATAAAAACCTGCCAAACCGCAGGCATTTCTCGCAACCGAAGAAGTTGAGCTGAAATTCCTGCATAATCGCAGTTTTGAGCGCCTGCCGACTCCATTGCCGCCAAAGTTAGGCATGAAATTGCACTCTACGAGAGGGGAAACACTGGGGTTAACTAGCTTGCTTGTTCGTTGACGTACTCGTGCTGCGCCTCCGGTTACGATTACGCTACTTCCTCCCGCTCTCGCGCAGCAAGCGGTTCACCGTCTCCCGGCGCAGACCGATGAACTGACCGATCTCTTCCTGCGTCAGCACATCGGTCAGCTTCAGATCCCCGATGTACTGGCGGAACCAGCCCTCGAGCTTCTCCAGCTTTACGGCCGGGGCAACGGCGGTGAGCTGGTCGATGCGCTGCTGCATCATGCGCAACTTGTCCTGCAGCTGCCGTGCGATCGCGCGGTACTGCGCAGGATCGCCCTCCAGGTCGGCGTACCACTGCGCAGCGGGGAGCAATTGGATGTCGCACGCGACGAGCGCGATAGCCGTGCCGTGATACGCCCCCGGCGAGATCAGCGAGTGGTGGGGAATCGTCTCCCCAGGCACGATCAGATTCACCAGATGCGTGTTCCCGTCTTCCTGGATGCGCACGATTTTGAGCAAGCCGGATTCCAGCTTGTACAGCGGCCCTGTTTCCCCTTGGCGAAACAGGGTTTCTCCTTTATGCAGCCTCATCATAACCTGCGTCCCTCCTTCTTTCAACATGCAGCCCGGCCGGCCGCGCGACTAGCTTGCTACAACACGAGATGGAATTTCTCCATCTCATTTTGCCATTTTCCCGCAGCTGGCATGCCTCAACTGGAAATTCTCCCGTCCATGCAGGCCGCATCGCCTGATTTCAGCGCATTCCCTCTGAATAAACTGGATGTTTTCCAGTTCAGCCTCACCATTTTCCCATTCGGGGCCGAATGAGCTGGAGGTTTTCCAGTTCGCACATCGTGCCCTTCAGCTATCACCGCTAGTCAGACTGAGCTTTGAGCCGTGAGGCCAGCCGCATTCCGGCATAATAAAAAGCGTCAGCCGAAGGCTGATCGCTTTTTCCACAATCCTATAATTCCTTCTGTACAGACTTGTAACCGCCGCGTACAGACGTCAGCGCCTGCGTAGCAGATACGTACCAGCCAGAGCGCTCCACTTTGCCAATCAGCCACATGGACAGCATCAGGCCGCACAGCGACACGCCTACCGCAATCGGCAGCACCCACATTGAGACGGGGTGAGCAAAGAAGGGGATAAATGAAACCGCCAGGATCGGCGCCGCATTCCATTTGAAAAATTGAATCAGCGAGATCGTCACCAGCGCAGTCAAGAAAAACGAAATCGCCCCGTGACTGATCGCGTACAGTAGACTGCCCATCGTCACTGCGATCAAAGCGCCCAAGGTGATGAGGCGAATCTCTTTAATATTGTGCACGCGATGCATGAACAGAAAACTAAATGCGCCCAGCGTCGGGTAAAACACCATCTTCAGTGATGGGAAGTGATAGGATGCCCAATAAGCTCCCATAAGATAGCAGCAAACTACAAGCGTACGAAGAAGCATCGTTGGTTCCCGTCCTTTTTCTTTCAAACTCTTCCCATTTTACAAAACGACCAATGGTCAGGTCAATGAAAATTTTCATGGAATTTTCAGGAATCCAGCGTCACCGTCGTCGAGGCAAAAAACTTTGCCACCGCAAAAGACGCCGCCCCGAGCACCGTCGAACGGTCGCCAAGCCCCGAGAATTCCACGCGAAGTCCTGCTCGCGGATGCGGCAGCGAACGCCGCTCGACCGCCTCCAGCAGAGGCTTCATGAGCCATTTTTCCCCTTTGGCCAGGCGGCCGCCAAGGATAATATAAGAAGGGTTGTACGCGTTGATGATATTGACGACGCCGACCCCCAGGTAGTAACCCAGCCGCTCAAAAAGCCGAATCACCGCCGCCTCGCCATCCGCCGCCCGCGCAAGCAGCCCGTCCAGATCTGCCGACGCTGTCTCCCCAAGCTCAGCCCGCGCCTGCTCGAGCAGCGCCTGCTCCGAGGCGTACAGCTCCCAGCAGCCCAAACTGCCGCAGCGGCACTGTGGCCCGTCATGTTGGATCGAGATATGCCCGATCTCGCCCGAGAACCCCGTTGCCCCACGGTACAACTCCCCGCGAATAATCATCCCGGCGCCGATCCCCATGCCGATCGACACATAGACGAGATGTGCCGTGTCCTTGCCTGCGCCGAACTGTTTTTCTCCGACAGCGCCGGCATTCGCCTCATTATCGATCGTAACGGGAAGCCCGAACTCCGCCTCCAGCTCGGCCTGTAGCGGCACGTTCTCCCAACCCAGATTCGGCGCGAACAGCAGCCGCCCTTCCTCATCGCAAATGCCCGGCACGCCGAGGCCGATCCCGATAACGCCGTAGACACTCTGCGGCGCACCATCAACCAGTTCGCGAATCACCGCTTTCAATTGAGCGCTCACGGCTTCCACCGATGCATTATCATGCTGCACGCGCAGCTCCCGCACAATCGCGCCGTTCAAATCCGTCAGCACGGCCAGTATATCGTGCACGCCCAAATCGACCCCGATCGCGTACCCCGCCGTCCCTTTAAAAAGCAGCATCATCGGCTTCCGCCCGCCGCTCGACTCGCCCGCGCCGATCTCCTCCACGAGGCTGCTCGCCAGCAGTTCATTCACCAGGCTCGACACCGTCGCCTTCGTCAACCCCGTCACCTCCGCGATCCGCGCCCGCGAGATGGGAGAGTCCGTGCGGATGTGGTTCAGCACGATCGTTTTATTGATTTTTTTCACCAGATTCAAGTCGCCTGTCTGCTTCATAAATCCTCCTGCCGTACCATTTGTGTCAAATTTCGACTATGCATCTGATTCTATCAGAAAAAAGTGTGTGACGCACGGACTAAGTTTGTTTAATGAATTTACAAACTTTTCGTTTGGTGGTATGATGACTCCATCAGGCATTACTATCCTATCTTATGGAGGCTGTCACATGAGCTATTTTGATAACGTTCAACCGATTCAGTATGAAGGTCCGACATCTGTGAATCCGCTTTCTTTTAAATTCTACAACCCGGATCAAGTCGTGCTAGGCAAAACGATGAAAGAACACCTGCGCTTCGCCGTCGCTTATTGGCATTCATTCTCGGCTAACGGTTCTGACCCGTTCGGTGCCGGCACCAACATCCGTGCTTGGGACCAATACGATGGTATGGAGCTGGCAAAAGCCCGCGTCGAAGCGTGCTTCGAGCTGCTGAACATCCTCGGCGTCGAGTACTTCGCGTTCCATGACCGCGACATCGCACCGGAAGGCAGCACGCTGCAAGAAACAAATGCCAACCTCGACGAAATCGTCGCTCTCATTAAAGACAAAATGGCCTCCACCGGTAAAAAACTGCTGTGGAACACAGCGAACATGTTCACCAACCCTCGCTTTGTACACGGTGCGGCGACGACGAACAATGCGGAAGTTTTTGCGTATGCGGCGGCACAAGTGAAAAAAGCGCTCGACCACGCCAAAGAACTCGGCGCCGAAAACTACGTTTTCTGGGGCGGCCGTGAAGGCTACGAAACGCTGCTCAACACGGACATGGGCCTTGAGCTCGACAACCTGGCGCGCTTCCTGCACATGGCGGTTGCTTATGCGAAGGAGATCGGCTTTACCGGCCAATTCCTGATCGAACCGAAGCCGAAAGAGCCATCCAAGCACCAGTATGATTTTGATGCGGCTACGACGCTTTCTTTCCTGCAAAAATACGACCTGCTTCCTTACTTCAAATTGAACCTGGAAGCGAACCACGCGACGCTGGCGGGCCACACGTTCGAGCACGAGCTCCGCGTTGCACGTCTGAACGGCATCCTCGGCTCCATCGACGCCAACCAAGGCGATCTGCTGCTCGGCTGGGATACCGACGAGTTCCCGACAGATCTGTACGCGACGACAATGGCGATGTACGAAATCTTACTGAACGAAAATGGCATCGGAAGCGGCGGCGTGAACTTTGACGCTAAAGTGCGCCGTACTTCCTTCGAGCCAATCGACGTTGTGTATGCGCACATCGCAGGGATGGACGCTTTTGCCCGCGGTCTGCAAGTGGCTGCGAAGCTGATCGAAGATAATGTGTTCGACAATATCCTCGACACACGCTACGGTTCCTTCAAGATCGGCATCGGTGCCGACATCGTCGCAGGCAAAGCGGACTTCAAGTCCCTTGAAGCTTACGCGCTGGCGAACAACGGCCCGATCAAGAACCAATCCGGCCGCCTCGAGCTGATCAAGGCGACGGTGAATCAGTATTTGACGAACGCGTAAGGGGCTTTCCCCTGAAGCAAAAACGTACCTTTCCAAATCCCGTCTCAGCCTTTCGCTGGGCGGGATTTTTCGCGTGTTCGGGCTGAGCCGTTAAGCGGTGAGCAGCCCTCTCCCTTCTGCCCCTTCCGCTGCGGCTCCTCCGCCAGCACGGTTTATTTTCCTAGACATTCACCCATCGCCTCCGGCCCGAATACAGTGTAGAAAAATGGGCTCACAGGACCCTGATCTGTTGCAACTAGGAGGAACCCGCACATGCAAATTCACGTTGTCCAGCGCGGACAAACGCTTTACCGCATTGCGCAAATTTACGGCAGCTCCGTAGACGAGATCGCCTCGGCCAATGAGCTGACGCCGAGTCAGTCGCTCGTCATCGGACAGGCACTTGTCATTCCGATCGTCGGCTCGTATTACTGGGTGCAGCCCGGCGAAGGGCTCTACGCAATTGCTCACAAGCTCGGGCTCGATCTGCACACGCTCGCTTCTGTCAACGGGCTCACCGATTATCAGTCGCTCTCGGCCGGCTTCCGGCTCTACATCCCGCCGCACCCCCGCCCTAAAGCGGAATCTAACGCGTACGTCGAACCAAGGGGCGACGAAGTATCGCCCGTGCTCCTGCAAGCGTCCAGAGAGGCGGCTCCGCATCTGACGTATCTGGCCCCTTTTACGTTCCGCATCCAACGGGACGGCACGCTCAAGGCCCCCCCGCTGAACGGGCTGCGGGAAATCGCCGAGAATAACGGCGCCACGCTGATGATGGTCGTCGCCAATCTCGAGAACGACCAGTTCAGCGCCGATCTCGGGCATATTTTTTTGAACGATATGACCGTTCAGGATAAGCTGCTGCAGACGATTCAGTCCACAGCGAAGCAGCATGGTTTTAAGGATATTCATTTTGATATCGAGCACCTGCTCCCCGCCGACCGCGAGGCATACAACCGCTTCCTGCGCAAAGCTGCTACGATGATCCACCAGGACGGCAACTTGATGTCCACCGCTCTGGCACCCAAGACGAGCGCCACACAGGCCGGTCAATGGTACGAAGCGCACGATTATAAAGCGCATGGGCAGATTGCGGATTTTGTCGTGATTATGACGTACGAATGGGGCTACAGCGGCGGCCCTCCGATGGCGGTTTCCCCCATTGGCCCTGTGCGCAAGGTGCTCGAATATGCGATGAGCGAAATGCCTGCTTCCAAAATCATGATGGGGCAAAATCTGTACGGCTACGACTGGACACTCCCTTTTGTTCCAGGGGGCGCCTACGCCAAAGCCATCTCGCCGCAAGCGACGATTGATCTCGCGCGCAAGTTCAACGCGCAAATCTTGTACGACTATACTGCGCAAGCGCCGCATTTTAACTATTGGGATGATAACGGCAAGGAGCATGCAGTGTGGTCGGAGGATGCACGGTCCATTCAAGCAAAATTCCGGCTCATTCAAGAGCTCGGCCTGCGCGGCATCAGTTACTGGAAGCTGGGCCTCAAATTTCCGCAGAACTGGCTGCTGCTGGAGGACAATTTTAATATCGTCAAGCGGGGGTGATATGCCCCCTCCCCCTGCTTTCTCCGAGAAGATGGGGGTTTTTCGTCATTTTCAGCCACAATTCAGCAAACTTTAAGGTTCTCGACACGTTTTTCCTTCATTTTCCGCGTGCAAATGCCGATGTAAATAGAGATCTATGTTCATTTGGTCAATTCAGCAGCTTACTTTGGAGGGAAACGGAAAACATGAAAAGGCTAAGTCACACGAAGTGGTTGTCCCTGGTTCTTATTTTGGCCCTCGCCAGTCAAGTACTTTGGGCAGGCGCAGCGTTCGCAGCGGATAGCATCTCGAAGCTCGTTTTGAACAAAAATGAGATCAGCCTGCAGGTTGGCGACACCGCCACGTTATCGGCAACGGCCATTTTTGTCAGCGGCACGACAGAGAATGCGACGGTCAAAACCGATTGGAACTCCGGCACGCCTGAGGTCGCTTCGGTGTATGCAGGCGTCGTCACCGCCAAAAAAGAAGGAAAAGCCATCATTACAGCCACTTATATGGGAGAAACGGAAGTCGTGACGGTCACCGTCAGCAAAAAGGTGAAGTCGTTAACCTCCGACGTGCAATCCCTCGATCTGCGCTTGAACAGCACCCAGCAATTAGCCATTACGGCCTATTACGAGGACGGCACATCTGAAAATGTGTCCAGCCTCGCCGACTACACCGTCGATGCCAGCACGATTGCCACCGTGACGAACGGGCTCGTTCGCGGGCAAAATCCCGGCAGCGGCACGATTACCGTGAAGTATATGAATCAATCGCTTACGCTCGACGTCGATGTCGAGGTGGTTCGCCGTCTCGATGCGGACAAGTCCGACGTGTCCTTGCTGAAAGACGGCACGAGCAAAGTGAAGCTTATGGCTACCTACCCGGACGGCACGACGAGCGATGTCGCAAGCAAAGCCGTCTGGACGTCCGACAAGCCGGACGTTGCCGACGTGATTAACGGCACGATCACTGGCTACAGTGTCGGCAAAGCGACGCTGACGGCTTCCTACGGCACCAAAACGACGACGATCCGCGTTGACGTGGACAGCACCGTGAAGCTGGAGCTGGATAAAACGAGTATTTTGCTGAAGAAAAACGGCACCGGCCAGCTGAAGCTGACCGCTACCTATGCCGATGGCTCGACATCGGACATTTCCGACCGCGCCGAATGGTCGTCGAGCGATGAAGATGTCGTGCAAGTGACCAAAGGCAAACTGCTTGGCACCGACATTGGCGAAGCGACTGTGTTTGCCAAGTACGGCGACCGCACCGTTGCAGCTAGCATTGATGTGGAAGTGCCGCACCGTCTCGTTGTGAGCGCAGACTCCCTAACGCTGCAAGCGGATGGCAGCGCGTCGCTGGACGTATACGCCACCTATGCGGACGGCACGACGGCGACCGTGACCGACAGCGCAATCTGGAGCGTCGATCACGAGGACATCGCGATGGTGACCAAAGGTACGGTCAAAGCGTTTAAATCCGGCGTTGCCACGATCACCGCTTCCTACGGCGGCAAAACGACCACAACGCGCGTAGAAATCGACGTGCCAACCTCCGTCAAGCTGTCGCAGAAAGCGGTCAATATGCAAAGCGGCGATTCGGCGAACGTGACGCTAACTGCATATTTTAAAGATCGCAGCACAGGTGTAGATGTGACGGACAAAGCGACGTGGACATCCAGCGACGAGGATATCGCCGAAGCCAGCAAAGGCGCCATTACCGGCGTTGCTACCGGCGCGGCAACCGTAACGGCAGAGTACGGCACGCGTAAAGCGGTTCTGCAAGTGTC
This sequence comes from Paenibacillus oryzisoli, assembly GCF_050467285.1. Classification (GTDB taxonomy): domain Bacteria; phylum Bacillota; class Bacilli; order Paenibacillales; family NBRC-103111; genus Paenibacillus_E; species Paenibacillus_E oryzisoli_A. Next base: position 265,635 of record NZ_JBCMUN010000011.1, read on the forward strand.
GGTAGGCGAGCTGAAAAGCCTGACCGTGAGCGAGGACAAGCTGGTCATGAAAAAGGGCGGCTCGGCAACATTAAAAGCCGAAGCGCTATACACCGATGATACCAAGAGCGATGTCACCTCCGATGTCATCTGGACAAGCAGCAATACAAAGGCCGCTACAGTCGACCAAGGCGTGGTCAAAGCCATCGCCTCCGGTACGTCTACGCTGACGGCACAGTTGGACAACAAAACCGTGACGATTCCGGTCGAAGTGGATATGGCCAGCGATCTCACAGCCAGTGTCATAAACATTGTAATGGATCTGAATGAGACGAGAAGCATCGTGCTGACGGCTACCGACGCGAGCGAGACCGCCCGCACGGTAACGAGCGATGCCGAATGGAAAACGAGCAACGCCTCGATCCTGTCCGTTTCCAAAGGCGTGGTGACGCCTGTCGCACGCGGTAAAGCGACGGTAACGGCAACTTACGGCGGCAAGAGCATTTCGATCCCGGTCGAAATTGGCGTCATTGATTCACTCAAAGCCAGCAAAACGTTCTTCATCACGAAGAGCGGCGAGCAGACGCAATTGACAGTGACAGCTACGATGTCGGACGGCACGACCAAAGACGTCACGAACAGCGCTACCTGGAAAGTGTCGGCTTATAAAATTGGTTCCGTCGACAATGGACTTTTCACCGCAATCGGTTCCGGCAAAACGACGATTACCGTCTCCTTCGGCGGCAAAACCGTCGCCATTCCGGTGGAAGTCGACACGCTGAAATATTTGAAGACAGATGTTGTGAAGATCGAGCTGAAAGAAGGCCAGACGGCCAATGTCAGCGCAATCGCGACTTACTCGGACGGCTCGGAAGATGACGTTACGAAGCCTGCCTTGTGGACGACCTCGAACATCATGATCGCGGATGTCAAAGACGGCGTCATTAAGGCGACCGGTAAAGGCACGGCGCGTATTTCCGTCACTTTTGCCAATATGCGCACGACGGTTCAAGTGACCGTTACCAAATAATCGGCTTTTCCCGGCCCCCTCTGGTTGTTGTCAGAGCGGGGCTTTTTTGCGTCTTCTGCATAAGTTCTTGCGCATAGGGGAATATATGCTTAATTACTCGGAGTTGTCTCCTATCGAGAACTTTTGGAGGTAGATCTACCATGAATCGATCGATCAAGCTCGCTTCGCTTTCTTTTCTGGCTATTACCGTTTTGCTGGGTGCCCACCAATACCGGCTCAAATCCCATAAACACGACATGGAAATGATGTCGCAAGCCGAAGTGCAGCAATCTGCGAAGCAAGGAGCGCCAACGTTTTTTGAAACGAATCCGTTCGGCATGCCCGCGGCGCCGCTGCATCCTTCGCACCGCCACAGCCGGCACAGCCATGCCGCTTCGTACGGGCTGACTCCGCCGACGGCGCTGCAGGACGGCCCTGGTGCGCCGGTTGGCGGCCCCCTTGGCGCTGGCCCTGGGGCGCCTGACCGCTCGATCAAGCTCCAAGCCGCTGCAGAGCCAAAAGCGAAATCGCGCCCCTGGTACAGCTACCTGGGCCTGTTGGGGCTGCTAGGCCTGCTAGGCCTCGGCCGCCGCTCGAACACGCCGCATGCGGAGTGAGCCGACTAGCGGGGACTTCCGCCCTCTGACAGTGCGGAGCAGCGTGCTCGAGGCGAGACCGGCCCGCGTGCATCCTGGCATTACATGTGCAAACCCTGACCCCCGGAGGTGTACGTCCCATGATTTACCGTTCCTTGAGCGCAGCTAGAGTAGAACGTTGGCGGGACGTGTGGCGAATGGCTGCACGGTTGATCCTCGGTCCTTTCGGTACCTCGGAGTGACGTGCTTTAGATTTAAGAGTGGTTAACCCCTCTTATTTTTAGCTTCCCCTACCTTTCTTCTGAAATAAGAGGGGCTCACCACTTCTATTTCGCTGCAAGAGCGCGTTTTATGCCACAAACCCGACAGATAAGAGGGGTACACTACGCTTATTTTTTGCTTTTCCCTTGGATTAGGACAAATAAGAGTGGTTTTCCCCTCTTATTTCTGCCGCTCGTCTAGAGAACCGGTTACCGCCAACTATTGCCCGTTTTCTTCTACTACCAGGCGCAGCTGGAAGTAGAAGGGACGGGCTGTTCGTCTACCACTAAACAAATGTCTGTGAAATAGACTTTTGTCCACGGATCCATTACACTAGAACCATACGTCAGTCGAAAGGAGTGTTTCATGTCTTTCATGGACCGTGAACAGCACGTTCTGGCGCTAATCCGTCAAAATCCATTCATATCCCAGCAGGAAATGGCGAGCATCATCGGCATTTCCCGCTCCGCCGTCGCCGGCTACATTGCCGCGCTGACGAAGAAAGGCATCATTCGCGGCCGCGCCTACATTATGGCCGAGGAGCAGACCGTGCTTTGCCTTGGCGGCGCGAACCTCGACAGCAAAGCGACGGCCAAGCAAGTAATCCGCATGGCGTCCTCGAATCCGGTGTCCGTCACCGAATCGTGCGGCGGCGTGGCGCGCAATATCGCGGAAACGCTGGCAGGGCTCGGCTGCCGCACATCGCTTTTCACCATCGTCGGCGATGACAAGGCCGGCGCGTGGGTGCTGGAGGAGACGCGCAAGCGCGGCGTCGACGTCAGCCAGTCCGTCGTGCTCAAGGATGGTGCGACCGGCACTTACACCGCGCTGCTCGATCCCGAGGGCGAGATGGCGCTCGCTTTTGCCAATATGGATATTTACGATCAATATACGCCTGCTCTGCTGCAGGAAAAATGGCCGCACATCGCCGCTGCCAAGCTCATCATCGCGGATACGAACTTGCCACCCGACACGCTGGCGGAGCTGATCGGCAAATGCCGCGAAGAGGGAATCTCCCTTTTCATCGACCCGGTCTCCTCGGAAAAGGCGAAAAAGCTGCCCGCCGATCTGACGGGCGTGACCGCGATCTTTCCGAATCTGGAGGAGGCACAGCTGCTGGCCGGCAGCCCGTACGACGATACGAGTCGGCTCGCCGAAGCGATTCGCGCGCGCGGCGCAGCCCATGTGTTTATCACGCTGGGAAGCAAAGGCGTGTTCTACCACAGCGAGGAGCAGATCCGTCTCTTCCCTCCGCTGCCGACCAAAGTCGTAGAAGTCACAGGCGCGGGAGACGCTTTTCTGGCCGGTGTCGCTTACGCCGTCCTGCATCAGCAGTCCTATCTGGAAGCTTGCAGCTACGGCCTAGCCGCCGCCCATCTGACGTTGCAGACGCATCAATCCGCGGCATCCGAACTAACCGAGGAACGGCTGCTTCACACCGTCACCCCAGCAGCCCCTCAAACCAACATCTAAGGAGAGAGCACTCATGATTCTAATGTCCCAATACCTCACCTACACCGAAGAAGTAAAAGAAGCCCTGGCGAACAACAAGCCGATCGTGGCGCTCGAAACGACGATTATATCCCACGGTATGCCATACCCGCAGAACATCGAAATGGCGCGTAAAGTTGAACAAATTATCCGCGACAACGGCGCTGTACCGGCAACGATCGGGATTATGGACGGTAAAATCAAAATCGGCCTGAACGAGCAGGAGCTCGAAGCCTTTGCAACGAACGGTCAAGTTGAAAAAGTAAGCCGCCGCGACTTCGCCTACATCCTCGCTTCCGGCAAAATCGGCGCGACGACCGTCGCCGCCACCATGATCGGCGCTGCGATCGCGGGCATCGAAGTGTTCGCAACCGGCGGCATCGGCGGCGTGCACCGCGAAGGCGAGAACTCCATGGACGTCTCGGCCGACCTCACCGAACTGGCGCAAACCAATGTCGCCGTCGTCTGCGCCGGCGTCAAATCCATTCTCGATATCGGCCGCACGCTCGAATATTTGGAAACCCACGGTGTGCCGGTTGTCGGCTACAAGACGGACGAATTCCCGTCCTTCTACTCCCGCGAGAGCGGCTACGGCGTGGACTTCCGCCTCGACGAGGCGGCAGACGTGGCATCTATGCTCCGCACGAAGTGGGATCTTGGCCTGCAAGGCGGCGCGGTCATCGCCAACCCGGTGCCGGAAGTTTCCGCGATGGAGCAGTCGGACATCGAAACATACATCAAGCAAGCGCTGAACGAAGCGAAAGAGGAGCAAGTCACAGGTAAAAAAGTGACCCCGTTCCTGCTCGCGCGCATCAAGCAGCTTACCGACGGCCGAAGCCTGGACACGAACCTGGCGCTCGTCTATCACAATGCGCAGACCGCGGCGCACATCGCGGTTGCGTTGAAAAAGTAAACCGTTCTGGCGACCCAATCATCAACAACTACAACACAAAACCAGCCTGCAAAACCGCGTCAAATTGTGAGCGAATCGTTCTTTTCACCACTACTCGTGGCAGAACGCTCAATTTGATGCAGGACATGCAGGCTGGTTTTTTCTTCATTGCCCTTGGACCATTTTAGCGATGTTGCTCATATCTATTCAAGCGGGTCAGCTGACGCAGCAGCTTAATCTCATCCTCGGTCAGCGGAGCTGCCTCTGCCGCGTCGATGTTGGCAAGCAATTGGTACAGCGAGCTTGCTCCGGGAATTGCCACAGCGACCGCAGGATGCGATAACGCATACCGAATAGCAAGCTGGCTTAGGCTGCGATTACTGGCATTTGCGAACTCCCGCAGTTGGGGATAAAGGACGCCTAATGATTGTTCGGTATAATCAAGATATCCTTTCTCAAGACGCTGATATCCACTGCTCGACAGAATCCCTTTCGCCACTGGCCCGCGAGCGATCATACTGATCGAATGGTCGGCAAGCTGCGACAGCACGGCTTCCTCCGGACGTCGATCCAATAAGCTGTACTGACTCATAACACTCGCAATCGATGAACGGCTTGCATACTCACGAATGACATTGGGACGAATCGAGGAGATGCCGTAATAACGAATAATCCCCTCTCGTTTCAATTGTTCAAAGGCTTCGATTGTCTCATCAATCGGGTCGTCCAAAGTTCCCCCGTGCAATTGATATAAGTCAATGTACTCCGTGCCGAGCCTTTTCAAGCTCTCTTTTACCGCTGCAAGTATGTAGGCCTTAGAGGCATCCCATACCCAGCCCTCACGTCCTGGAATTCGTCGATTGCCCACTTTCGTGGCTAGAATGAATTCATCACGACGGCGCCCGCGAATCGCTGCACCGATAGTTTCTTCGTTGAGACCATCATCGTATAAATCTGCCGTATCTATAAAATTTACCCCACGTTCTAAAGCTGCATGAATTAGCCCAATTGCCTGACGTTGGTCGGTACCTAATGACATGCAGCCTAGTCCGACCTCACCTACCATGAGCTCCGAAGTGCCTAATCGGTTTCGTTTCATTGCCATCTTCCCTACTCCGTTACCCAGATCGTTTTCTCGGCGAGCGGTTTCCGCACTGCTTTCACAGGCAGCGGCTCGGGATAGCCGAGGTAAATGAAGCCGACCATCTCCTCCTTGCCGGCGAGGCCGAACGCCTCCCGCATTTTCGGATGGTAGGTCGGCGCACCCGTGCGCCAGATCGCGCCTAACCCAAGCGCATGGGCGGTGAGCAGCATATTTTGCACAGCCGCGTGGGCGGCGGCGTATTCTTCAATCTCCGGCACGACGGCCTTCTCGGACGGCGATACGGCGACAGCGATCACGACAGGGGCACGAAACGCTTTTTTCACATTGGCTTCACGCAGCTTCACCTCTTCCTCATTGGAAATCGTGTCGCCCGCTTCCGCCAGCGCCACCTCCGCATAACCGCGGCCGAGCAGCCCCCGACCTTCGCCGGTCATGACCCAGAATCGCCAAGGCTCAGTATGCGCGTGATTCGGCGCCCAAATGCCCGCTTCCAAAATCTCTTCAATTAACGCTCGCTCCACCGGGTCCGGCTTGACTTTGCCGATGCTGCGGCGGCTGCGAATTGCCTCTTGAACGTCCATGCTTCCCACTCTCCATCCTGAATTGGCCCAAAGCCGCGATATAGCCGCTCATGTGCAGCCTTCGACCTAACTTTACCGCTTCCATGCGCGTAATTCAACATGGCATAGATGCAGATCTGGCACATTTTGCGCCGAAATGTCCAGCGCCTGCTTTGACAGAAATTTGACAATGACGTGGTTTCTATGACACGCTATAGTAGAAGCATCACGATAGGCACTAGACAAGCTAGTTTACTAGAGCGACGCTTACGACTATCTTCGATGGAGGACTATGATGAAAACATTGAAACTTCCTTTTACCCATACAGCAACGGCCTTATCGCTTCTGGCAAGCTTAATGCTCGTTCAACCGGCTACCGCGGCAACCGCGAAGACCAGCGCTGACTTCACAGACTTAGGCAACATTTCCGTCGACCTCAAGGCTAAGCTTGATGCGATGATCGGCGAAGGCATTTTCGACGGTGTATCCAGCGACACATTCGGTATCCAGCAAAATATGACGCGTGCTCAGTTTGCGAAAGTGGCGACGAAAGTTTTTGAGATTCCGGTCGATTTGAAGGTAACTGCATCGAGCTTCACCGACGTACGTGCGGACGATGCCGCCAACGGTTGGGCCATTCCGTACATTGAAGCCGCGAAAAAAGCTGGCCTGATCGATGGCATGACCGATACAACTTTTGCGCCGGGCGACGCTGTCACCACAGCTCAACTCGACACGATATTGCTGAAAGGCTTAGGCAAAAAAGTCGTGACTACGGGCTCACCGTGGTACGCGAAAGTAGTTACGCAAGCGACTGCGCTGGGCATTCACCCGGCCGGCAAAGACGGCGACGCGCAAGCAACGCGCGAGGATCTGGTCGTGAGTGCCTACGGCGCTCAGCAAGCTTATGAAGAGGCAACGCCTCCTAGCACAGACAACGGCAGTGGTACTGGCACGGGTACTGGTACTGGTACTGGTACTGGTACTGGAACCGGTACTGAAACCGGTACGAATACAGGGACAGGCACGGGCAGCACGTCAGGGAATGTCTCGATTGTGGGTTCCTATACACTGGCCAGCGTCATCGACAGCGGATTGACCGGCAATGCATCCGGCATGATCTCCCAGGCTGATGCCGAAAACCCTGCGATCAGCAAATTCGCTAAAGAAATTGAAATTAAAGTCACCACAAACGGCGGCGACACGGTAGCGATTCCGGGCGTGGTGCAGTCCGTCTTTTCATCGGATCCGAACGTAGCTAAAGTGGGTTTAAGCGCAGACCACCACGCTTATGTGCTGGGCAATAAGCCGGGTACGGCTGACGTCAGCGTCATGGTGCAGATCGGTTCCGGAGATGCCAAGCAGCTCCATGTCACCGTGACTGTGACGAGCGATCCTGTGAAAGCAGCCGTTATGACCGCAGGCGAGACGTCCATTACGGAGCCAATGGCGATGGTGGACGATGACTACGCAGCCACGTTCGACGCTTACTCCGCAATGGATCTTACGATTACCGACAATTACGGCATTAAGTATGAAAAAGCGGATGCCGCGAATTACAATTTTGCATTAGGTACCTTGTTCATCGTGAATGACATTCAAGGCGACGATGCTCTGGGAACGGTCGGCACTGTAACGGCAGACGAGCACGGGGCAGTGCATGTGTCTGGCAATGTGAAGTATTTCGAACTGACTGCAGTCACAGCCTCCGGTCAAAAGGTGACAAGCTACGTCACGATGACGCGCTAATTCAGCCGAATGCTTTCATATCGGCCCCTTCCAAACGCAGATCTTGCAATAAAAATGACCCCACTCCGGGGTCATTTTTATTTTTGCCCACGAATAAGCATCAGTAGGATGAAGGTACATAAAAGGAGTGAGCGCATGGATCGACCTCATATACCGCCGGCCCATATCCCGCAGCCGATTCGTTATGACGGTATGGGCAACGTCGACAGCGGTCCCCGCGATGTGATGCGGGATTTGGAGAACCCCGATATGCTGGTCCCGCCGGTGACAGATAATGGGACGGTGCCGAATCTCAAGTTTTCATTTTCGGATGCCCACATGCAGCTCAATCACGGCGGTTGGTCCCGCGGCGTCTCGATTCGCGAACTGCCGATTGCGAAGACGCTGGCTGCCGTCAATATGAGCCTGACACCGGGCGGCGTGCGTGAGCTGCATTGGCATCAGGAGGCCGAATGGTCCTATATGCTGCTGGGCAGTGCACGCATTACTGCCGTCGATCAGGACGGGCGTAATTTTATCGCCGATGTGGGGCCTGGGGATTTGTGGTATTTTCCGCCGGGGATTCCGCACTCCATTCAAGGGCTGGAAGAAGGCTGCGAGTTCCTGCTTGTGTTCGACGACGGCAGCTTCTCCGACCTGGGAACGCTCGGGCTCTCCGATTGGTTTGCGCACACGCCCAAGGATGTGCTTTCCGCCAACTTTGGCGTCAGTATGGATGCTTTTACCGACATTTCTCCTAAGCAGAAATACATCTATCAAGATAAGATCCCCGGTCCGATCGCAACGCAGCAGGTTACGTCGCCCAACGGGCAAGTGCCGCTTAGCTTCACGCACAAGCTGCTTGCGCAGTCTCCTCTTCGCACACCCGGCGGCTGCGTCCGGATCGTCGATTCCAGCAATTTTCCCATTTCCAAAACCGTTGCCGCTGCACTCGTGGAAGTCGAACCCGGCGGAATGCGCGAGCTGCACTGGCATCCGAATCAGGATGAGTGGCAATACTATTTGGCCGGTCAGGGACGTATGACGGTATTTGCCGCGGGCGGCGTGGCCAGAACGTTCGATTACCGCGCCGGGGACGTGGGGTATGTCCCTTTTGCCTTCGGACACTATATCCAAAATAACGGAACCGAGTCCCTCTGGTTTCTGGAAATGTTCAAAAGCGACCGCTTCCAGGACGTCTCGCTCAATCAATGGCTGGCTTTGACTCCGCAGGAGTTGGTCGCGTCCAACCTTAATGTCGGGCCTGAGTTCATTCAGACGCTGCGCAAAGAAAAATGGCCGGTCGTCAAATACCCCGGCTTCTCATACTATCCGCGGCCATAGAGCCGCTTTGGAAATGCCGAGTACCAGGCCCGCTCCCGCCCGATGCACACTCGCCTAACGCGGGCATATAGTGCAGTAGCATATTTTTCAGAAAGGGGGCGGCCGCTTTGTATAACGATCCTTCTTTGTATCCCTACGCACCGCTGCACTATTACGCCTACCCGCCGCATCCGTACCACTACGCACCTTATTGGGCCTGGGACCGCGATTACCCGCCCATCGATACCAATCAGCTCAAGAACTCGGTGGTCCTGTCGGACAGCATGCTGAAAGATGCCACCCTGATCGTCAACAAATTGGGCGACCCCGCCGTTGCCAAGCAGTTAATGGCCAGCGCCCAAAGCGGCAATCACAAGGAAGTCGACCGCATCGTCCATACCTTCGGAAGCAAATCGGATGTCCACACGACCTATACCCCCAGCACTGTGCAGTTTGTGCTTGGGCCGAAGACCGCCGGAGGGGCGCCTTGCTGCCGGTTGATGTTGTCTTTGAAGTGGGGCGATTGATGCAGGGCTTAAGTTCTAGACTGAAAGACTTAAACTACCGGGTTTTATGAGCATAGAAAATCGTCAGATTTCGAAAAATAGGTATAATAAAACAGCGGCGGACAATGACTTGAAAAAGGTCTTAGACTGCCGCTGTATTTGTGCCTCATTACCGCTAGACTTCCCACCTGCGAATTGCGATGATAAAGAAAATCAGTGCCCCGATAGAAGCAATCGTCCGCACATGATTCCACGGCATCCAACTGTCCAAATATTCCTTCCACGCTTGTGCCCCCTCCGCGCTCCCGGAGGTTACGGCGGCTAAAGTATCGTTGAGCGGCACATTAAATAAAGTTGTCACCAGGAACACTCCGACTAAGATGAGCAGGCTCCCAATAATCACGTATAACGCGCTGGTTTTGCCCAATTTGATAAATGAAACGATCCCCAAAACGACACTTAAGACAGTTGTGCCCATGAAGACCACCATAAAGGACGATTGCAGAATCGTTGTATTGATGCTCTGCATGGCAGATATGCCTTGGTCCGTAGGAAGCTTGGCAAGCGATTGCATGACGAAGACCGAGAAAGCGAAAAAAACACCGGCAAGCAAACCTGCCCCCAACGAGGAGGCAAAAGTTAAATAATAGAGAAGCTTCATCATCCTTACTTTCCTCCAATACTCTTAAACTGAAGCGAGAGTTCATCATTCTGGCTCTTCAAAATAGTATTGTATCTCTGACGAAGTTCATGCCAGCATTCATGGATTTGGCTCTTTTTGGTGAGTTACGCTTCCGATTGTTCTACAATAACTGCGCAATCCCCACAAATGCCCGTCCGGATCGGCGAAGCAAGCTGTCCGCCTCCCCCAGGATCGCGTTATCGGTCCATTCAAAAACTTAATATCCCGTTCTTCCAGTCAGTTGTCGCCATACATACTCGCCCCCCATTTACATTTTTTTACAACCATTTGAATCATACGAATTGCCGCTTCCATTGACAATGCTACTTGTTTGCACTTCCCTAATCTGAGTTTAACCCATGGCGAAATGCAGCCGCGTCCACCTGCAGGTGGATACGGGAAGCCGCAATTTCAAACTAAGGGTGGACGACGGAGATTCGCTCTCGGCTCATAATGAAGTTAACTAAATCAACCGAGAAACGGAGAATTCTAATGATGTTGAACAATGGGATTTACCTCTTGATTATGTTTGTCGTCTGCTTCAGACTGGCCCGCGAAAAAACCATTCGCCCGGGTACCCTTTGGATCGTGCCTGCTCTATTTGTAATCATGGTGTTGCAAATTACCGCTCAGAACGGAAGCGTACAGCTCCTTCACCTCGCCCTTTATGCAGTCAGCGTCGTCATCGGACTCGCTATAGGTATCTGGAGAGGGCGAATGGATAAAGTTCGTTGGAATCCCGACACGAGAACGGTCACTTCCCAAAGTCCGATCAGCGGCATTGCGATATTTGTGGTTATCGTTCTCCTGCGTCTTGCCTTCGTTCAACTCGGAGGACATGATCATCGCATGATCCTCGTGGGCAATGTATTGCTGTTTATTTCCCTAGGAAGTGTTTGCGGGCGGCGCTTTTTAATTTATACTAGATATAAACAATTGCAAGTTAGTCATTAACATCCACTTGATTTCGATGAGATAGTGAGCGTGATTGCATCCTGTATGAGATTCAGCCAGCGGTTTTTGGAAAAGATTAAGATTGCAAGACGTCCGTTTAGACTCATAATCCTAAGTCTCTTTCTGCTGGCTTCACTATTTCAGTCGGTGGAACACGTCTCCGCTCCCTTGGTGGCGCTGTTTCTACATACTGTCTATCTGGCATTTCTCTGGACACCTCCGCGCTGGCTCCAGCCTACCCGAAGACATATCGTCGTTATCATACTGGTATGGGCGGCAACTGCCCTATCTTCCATCGTGATCGACGAGAGTTACTTGATATTCTTTCTCGGGTACTTCCTTATCGGTCATATCGCGTTACGATTCTCGGGATCTCTGCGCATCGGTCTGGCCGCCGCCGTAATGGCTGCTAACGCGGCTTATTGGCAGATCTCTGGCCAGCTTGCTCCGAATGGGATCCTTACCTATTCTCTCGTTCACGTAGTGATGTATATCCTCATCATCTCCATCCAACAGCGGTGGGAATCCAAACAAGCACAACAGCGTCATTTTCGCGAACTCGGTCAGATGCATGCTCAGTTAGAGTCAGCCCATCAAGATCTCCAACAAATGCATAAGGAACTGGAGGAAGCCACCGTGCGTTCTCTGCGCTTCGCCGTTCTGGAGGAGCGGACGCGGATCGCGCGAGACATCCACGATACGATTGGGCACGGGCTCACCTCCGTTATCGTACAATTGCAGGCTCTGCCTTATATGATCAAAGCCAACGAATCTGAAGCCGACCAGGCGTTGGCCACCGTCTTGAACGTTGCCCGCAACTGCCTCACGGAGGTTCGCAGCGTCGTGCATCAGATGGGACGAGACGATGCAGGCCTCGGACTGATTGCCTTGAAGAGCCTCATTCGGACAGTCAAAGAGCAGAGCCGGCTCCAGATTCGATTTGCCACGGAAGGCACAATCACACAGTGGCATCCGGAGATTGCCGAAGCGTTGTATCGCATTCTGCAAGAGGCGCTGACCAATATTATTCGTCACGCCAACGCCTCGGAAGTTGAGGTCTCGATCACCGAATCCGAGGGGAAGCTCGTGATGACGGTGGCCGATAATGGTCCATTCCGGAGCGACTCCCCTCCGCAGCCCGGGTTCGGAATTATGAGCATGATGGCCAGATGCGAAAGGATCGGAGGATCGTTCGAACTTCGGAATCACCAGCCTCACGGCTTGCGAATGACGATTCGAATACCGCTTGTTAACCCATTGCAGGAAGGTGAAAAGATTGAGTCTTGATACGATCCGGGTTGCCATTGTGGATGACCAGCTGCTGGTCCGGCATGGATTCAAATTTATGATCAATGCGCAACCCGACATGGAAGTCGTCGGCGAAGCTTCCAATGGACGCGAAGCCGTCACATTGGCGGACCTTGCCCACCCGCATGTCTTGCTAATGGACGTTCAGATGCCTGAATACAGCGGAATCGAAGCGACCCGCGATATTATGGCCGCTTGGCCCAACTGCAAGATTATTATTCTCACGACGTTCGACACCGAAGAATATGTCTTCCAAGGCATGCGTTCCGGAGCGATCGGGTATCTGCTTAAGGACACTGCACCGGAAGAACTGATTGAAGCCATTCGGGCTGCCTCCCGCGGGGAAGCGATCTTCCGCACGGCCATCGCTGCCAAAGCGATGTCTCGGGTGGTCCGCTCTGCAAGAGCGAATACGGTGGATAGCAGTCTCGGCCATTCAATGGATGAATCGTTCACAGAACGGGAACTCGAGGTGCTTCAACAAATGGCTTTCGGACTGCGCAACGAGGAGATCGCCGCCAAACTATTTATCGGGGAGAGCACAGTCAAAACGCATGTTCATCACATTCTGCAGAAGCTTGGCGTCAACGACCGGACGCAAGCCGTCGTCTTCGCGATCCGCAATCGGATCGTGCAATAAAGGTTGATGATCAGCCTGCCATTTTGTGAACAAAAGTTTCCAGTTAGTTGAATCCCGAAATGCTAAATGCTGCCATTGACCGAATATTTCTTGATTTGTTGTATTACATCCGTGGTAGTATTGGGATCTTTTATTTCAAATAGATAATTAGCTTCGTCTTTACTAGGTGGTATTTCTCCCGAATTTCCTTGTCGCTCCAATACTTCTAAAAAGCTCGATGCACTTCTGAAAATAGCTTTACTTCTTTGCGTTTGTTCAACCCGTGTTCTCAGTAATTCAATAGATAAATTAAAGTAAACAATAATAGTTGTAAATCCCTTTTCATGAAAATAACTGAGTACATTTGTTCGTCCTGATTTATTTAGATTACAATTGCTCAAGATGATGTGAAAATTACTTTGTACTGCAGCATATTCAACAATCGCATTGGTAATAGAGAATTTTAGTGTGTTAGGCCCTTCCATAGGGAGAAGTTTCTTATAATGACTATTAATAAATTCAGCATGATTGTCCTGATCAATGACTACAGCTTGTTGTAAGACAGATTCCAATTCTTTAGCGAAGGTAGTTTTTCCACTATGCGTTAATCCAACTGTCATAATAACTAGGCGGCTCATATAATCGCTCCTTATGTTTTGGTTCGTACTTTCAGATAACGTGTAACTACTCCCTCCCGAAGTACATTAGTGAAACGATTGAACTATCCTGCCCGTCCCTCAACGAATCTAGGGAGCAGCTGCCACGAGGCAGTCAACTCCCTAAATATACGCTATCGTTCCCCGTTAGCGTAACGATTTACTATGATACAGTTTCCTCCGTGCTTACTGACCCAACATCCCATATTATTTCGTTCCCCTCTATGGTTATCGTGAGCTCGCTCCCCGCTTCGATAGGAATCTGGCACATCGCCGGGAACAGCTCCGGATAACGGCGTTGATCTTCTCCAGAGCCGGCCATTACCTCGCGTCCATCGACGGAAACACGGATGTTTCCGGAATAATCCGTTTGATCGGGTATTCCATAATACAAGTAGAAAATAAACTTCTCCTTATACGTATACGTGTACGTTTCAATACTCTTACCTTCGACGCCATACATATTATAGCGGGAGGTTACGTTTTGACCACTAATTTTAAAGCTATTTGGTTTTTCCCCCGTTGATGAATTTCCGGAGCTGTCTTTCAATTCGTTGATCGCCACAAAGGGACCTTCTTCTTTAGTGAACGCTTTATCTACTATCCCACACAATCCCCATACCCCGATTAGAAGAACCAGACAGGAAATGCCGGTGGCAGCAATAATATTCCCCCATATGCTTTTGTTACGAACACCAAGCTTGTACCCCCCATAACCGACTGCTGCACCTAATGAGTTGGTAATGGCGTCGTTAACATCGAAGCTGCCGAGCAATGTTAGTGCCTGTATGGTTTCCATCACGAGAATCGACAGGATGAACAAGGTAATGAATCGAATAAAGGTGATCCGATATAACAATGGAATCAATATGCCGAAAGGGATGAAAGCCGCGATGTTTCCAAATCCTACTAAATCCATCAGGGTAGGATGTAGAAGATCAGATATACTTGGCAATTTAAAAAAATTGTCCGGTAAAAAAATAAAGGTGTAGCGCTCCGCGGCGCCACCCACTCTACCGAAAGCGAAAAATAAAAAATAAAGAATCAGAATTATATAGAATATCGTTATGGTAGAAATAATTTTACGGGCTACCATTTATGTATATATTCCGCTTTATAGTTCTTTAGCTTTTCGATTAAGTTTGTTGAATCATCGTCAATTAGAATTAAATTTTTATACGGCTCTTTTACAAACTCTTGTTCAATCATATGGTCAAAAAGCGATAACATCGGCGTGTAGTATTGATTCATATTTAACGATAAATCCATCAGCACGCTCTGCCATTAAAGCTTTTCTTTCATGCATAGTTTCAACGATATGAAGTTCTGTTAGATGTTCGTGAGCAATTTCCACATTAGCCAGTTTTTTCGGTATGACTCCAATGACCTTGCCACCAGACTCCATGACTGCATCGGCAACAGCACCCATACATCCGACTGTTGCTCCTCCGTATACAAGATCCAATCCATGTGCTACTAAAACTTCCCCTAACTTCATTGCTTCATTCATATAAATAGGGTCATTGCCAGTGCCTGATCCACAGTATACAGCGATTGTTTTCATATCTTCGTCCACTATCCTTTCTACATTTTCTTTTAATAAACTATCTCAAAGTATGTCTCTCTTCAAGAAAGGGCTGCTGTTCCTTAGTGAGTTGCGATAACCTTCCCTTCTTCTGGTGTATTCCCGCCTATTCGTTTTAAGGCAGCGAACGCAACTATGATACCGATCAGTGTAACCACAGCTGAAATGATAAACGCGGTATGGATGGACGAATTAAGAGCAGCAGGACTCATCGTCTCCATTGTCGCGTTAGAACCAAGGGTAGCTGAGATAAAAGCGATGATGACCGCGAGCCCAATGGCTCCTCCAATCTGCTGACCGGTGTTGATAACCGCGGAGGATACTCCTTGTTCGCTAGGATCGACTCCTGTACTTCCGGCGATGAACATGGTCGTGAAGACAAGCGCTTGCCCGAAACCGATAATAATCGTCCCTGGAATTACTCCCAAGGCATTGCCCGTAGCCGACAACTGGGTCAGCAACAGGAAGCCTACACCTCCAAGCGCCATCCCTGATGCAATTGTCCCAGCGACTCCGACTTTGGCGAGCATGGGAGTGATGAATTTTGCTCCCAGAAACGCGCTTAGGGTCAGCGGCAGAAATGTAAGTCCGGACTGAATCGCTGAAAAATGCAGAACGTTCTGTGTATATAGGGTTAAGAAGTAGTAGAGCGTACCGAACGATGCTGAGAAAAGAAAGGCGACGAGCGCGGCACCGGTTAGGTTGCGATTTCGGAACATGCGAAAGTTAATCAGCGGACCTTTGGAAAGCTTCTCAATGACGACGAAGGATACGAGAAGTGCGGTTCCAATCAGAACGAGCGGCAAGGTGGTTGAGCTAAGCCAACCCGAGATTGGAGATTGAATCAGATAATAGACGACAAGAAGCATGCCAGCGGTAACCGAGATCGTCCCTGCGATGTCGAAGTGCTTGCGACCGCTCATTGCCGTGCTTTCATTGAGGACGACAGGTGCTAACAAAAGAGTGAATAGCGCAATCGGAACGTTAACGAAGAACGTCGCTTCCCAACCGATAAAGCTAGTGAGTACACCGCCGAGCAGCAACCCTAGCGACATGCCGACTCCGCCCATGGCAGCCCAGATGCCCATGGCCCTATTCCGTTCAGCTCCTTGTTCGAAGTTAGACATGATCAGCGACAATGTTGCCGGGGATAGCAGAGCTCCTCCGAGACCTTGCAGGCCTCTGGCTATGATAAGCATGAGCTGAGAATCGGACAGCCCGCCAAGCATAGAGCCCAGCCCGAATAAGGACATGGCAATCATGAACATTCTCCGTCTACCCAGCATGTCCGAGAGCCTGCCCCCGATCAGCAGAAACCCTCCGAATGCCAGGGAATAAGCGCTAACGACCCATTGCAGATGGTTGGCGGAGAAGCCCAGTCCCTCACCCAGGGAAGGCATTGCCACGAAAATAATCGTATAATCCAGAGCCATAATTAATTGGGAGATGGCTAGCACGAGAAGCGCCAACCCTTTGAAACGGCCTCTATTCATTTTGTATATCCTCCTTTTTTGACTAAACGATCTAAAAAATCCATTTCGGACTAAACGATCTAATAAATGCAGCAAAAGGAGAGCAGCGCTCTCACATCAGGCTTCCAGCGTCGACAGGGTAACTGTCGTGATTTCTTCCAGCACTTTGGGATCGTTCGTTAACTTGGCCACTTGCGTCAAGGCATACCGCGAATGGTACAGGTACCGGGCCAACATTTGTAGGTCCTTATCGGTGTTCAGTTCCTGCCGTTGCTTAGCCCGAACCAACGCTTCATAGAAGGCGCGCTCCAGTCGGATACGGTCCTCCTCAAACAAGGCGGCAATCTCCGGCTCGTGCGGGACTTGATCGATGGCGCTGGAAAGAATGAAGCACTCCTTGCGCCGATCCTCATCTTGAAGAACGAAGACGATTTCACGGAAGATCTCATGAATCGCTTCCTTGACGGATTCCGACTTCCCCAAAAGAACGACGACGGCGGATGATTTCTCGTTTACGTAATGCTTAACGGCCTTGATGAAGAGATCCTTTTTCGTGCCGTACGTATCATATAAACTCTGCCGTGCGATGCCCAGCCCCTCGAGCAATATGGGAAGCGACGTTCCCTCATACCCATAATGACCGAACACTTCCATCGCTTTATGCAGAACCAGGTTCATGTCGAATTCTTTGCTTCGTGCCACGTAGAATCCCTCCTTTCCTCATCCCCATACTACCCTTAACAGATCGTTCGGTCAAGAATTGGAGTCATGTCCTTATTCAGCAAATCGCGTTAGATTTCAAATAGTCCTACCTTCGTTCGAACGACGATAATGTAGGTTTGGATAATTCCATCATATTTTGATCATTCAGTCCGAAATTATCATAAAAAAATAGCCTTAATTCCTCATTTCCTTCACTCCCCTCGATTGACGAATTCATCTTAGCATTTCTAGACTGAACAGTCAATAATTAATAGCGATTGTTGTACTCCCTTAATGTAAAGAACCATGGCGGATCCGGGTTCCTATAAAAAAATACAGAACACCGGTAGTCGCTCCACAGTGTTCTGTCCTTGCATTTAAATACTGAATCATCTAAAATTATGAATCCTTCAGCAGGCTTTTCTTATTCGCAATTTTGTAATCCAGTATGCCCAAAATTTTCTGCAAGTGATCGATTTGGTCCTGGAGCTTTCTTCTGTATGCTTGAACCTTATCATACACTTCAGGTGCAGACAGGATGTCTTCCTTGTAGGAGAGCGCTGCAAACTCTTTAATATCTTTAAGGGGAACACCTATCTTCTTCAGACAAATAATAAGCTCCATTAACTGCATGTCTTCCTTGTGATACATTCGTCGGCCATTTTCTCTTCTTTTTGCCCGGGGAAGCAGTCCGATCTTCTCGTAATAACGGAGGGCATCCTCTGTCAGTGCGGTCATCATTGAAATTTCCTTGATTGAAAAAGCGGCGCCGCTGCTCATCCTAAGACCTTCCTATCTTTTGAGAAATTAAGTCACCATGGAATAACACCTTGCTCGTTGAAGAAGCCCCCTGTGGGTCCATCTTGTGCAAGTGTAGCATATTGGACAATGATTCGGGATCCTTGTTCCGGTGTCAAATCTCCGTATCCGTTATTGAAATCGGTAGCTACAAAACCAGGGCAAACGGAATTTACTTTAGCAGGCGTATGCTTCAAGGTAAAAGCAAGATGTGTGGTAAGCTGATTCAGTGCAGTTTTGGAACTGCTATAGGCCAATGCCTTAAAAGGATATATGCCACTAGCCGGGTCGCTATGCAGCGTTAAGGATCCAATGGAGCTGGAAATATTGACGATCCGCGGGGCATCCGATTTTTCAATAAGGGGGAGCATCGCTTGGCTGATCGCAAACGCACCAAAAAAGTTCGTATCGAATGATCTCTTTAAATCCGCTACGCTTAGTTCCGTAAATTTATGCATAACCCCAATTCCTGCGTTATTAATCAACACATCCAGTTTTCCATATTTTGTTGTGATGAGCCCAGCTGCTGCGTCAATGGTGGCTTGATCGGTCACATCCAGTTCGATACAATGCGCATCAATTTCTTGGGCTTGCAATTTTGCAGCTGCTTCTGCCCCTTTTTCCTGATTTCTCGCTCCTAACAGAACCGTATACCCTAAACTCCCCAATTGGCGGGCCGTTTCAATTCCAAGCCCTCTGTTGCCTCCCGTAATCAATGCTACCTTCTTCATTTGTACGGTCATTTCTTCTCACCTATCCTTCTCTTTTTTGAGCGGAATGACATGCATCATTTCGCTTGTTGTATATGACAACGCTCATGTTACAACTTGGTGTTAACACCAAGTCAAGCGGTAAATACAAAAAAAGGGCAGTAACAGCCCAGTAACAGCCTGCCCTTTGAGATAAGGTACATTACCATTTAGTGGAACTAACCTGCCCGTTAGCTTAATGCCACCCACCAATTTACAAAATTTATTTTCACGGGACATAAGGCTAGAATGCCCGCCTTTTCGAGACGCTCGCTTGCGACCGTTAATCCGAGCATGCTAAAAACGGCTGCCCCTGATCTTCGGGGGCAGCCGTTTTTAGGTTAACGAACGTCGGTCACCGCGACGACCGGATAGTAGGCGGCCAGCTCGTGCGCGGCAACGAGCAGGACGAGCCAGTACGCCACGTACGCGACATCAAGCAGGCTGTAAGTGACAAGGTAGTAATACGTCCGCCGCTTGCTCAGCGAGAAGCGCTTCGCCTCCATCGCGACAGCGGTGCGGTGCGCGCGGCGGATGCTCTGTGCGAGCAGCGGAATCGCGTAGCGGCGCAGCACGCCGTACACCCGCAGCAGCGGGTTCCACGGCTGCCCGGGGGGCTTGCCGCGCACCTTGAGCGCATAGCGGAGCGTCTGGAACTCCGTCAGCATCACCGGCACCATCCGCAGCGCGGCCAGGAAGCTGTACGCGTACTTCGGCGGCACCTTCCACTGCTGCATCAGCGCATAGAACAGTGAGACCGGCCGCGTCGTCAAGCTGAACAGCAGGCCGACTGCGGCGATCTGCATGCCGCGCAGGCCGAGATGAATGCCGCGGTAGAAGCTCTCCGCGGTAATATGGATAATCCCAAGGTGAAACCACTCCGTTTCCCCTTGGCCGAACATCATCATCCCGAGCGAAGACGAGATGAAAATGAGCAGGAACGGCGACGCGTACAGCAGCAGCCGCTTCCAGGGATGCCCGCTCAGCACGGCCAATGGCAGCAGTGAGCCGAGTGTCACATACAGCATCGTGCTCAGGTTGTGTGTAAACACCACCACGATGAAGAGCACGACCGCCGTGACCAGCTTGATACCGGGGTTCACGCGGTGCAGCCACGTTTCGCGGTGCGGAAACGTCAATTGCATAAGGGCACCTCCTTGCCGGAGGCGGAGGTGTGGGCGAGCGCGGCTGCGTCCGCGGGCCGCGCCGATTCAGGCCCGCGCGCCCCGCGGGCCGCCGGTGCCTCAGGTCGCGCCGCTTCGCGCACGCAGCCGTCAGCGACATGCCAGACGCGCGTTGCGAAGCGTCTGACAAGCTCGGGATCGTGAGTGACCATCACGATCCCCGTCCCGGCTGCGCGCAGCCGCTCGAGTCCCTCGAGCATGCGCAGCGTGCCGTGCGCGTCGAGCCCGAACGTGGGCTCGTCGAGGAGCAGCACGCGAGGGCTTCGCACCATCGCGGTCGCCACGGACAACCTGCGCTTCTGCCCCAGCGACAGGGCAAACGGATGCCGCTCGCGGAGCTCGAGCAGGCCGTACTGCCGCAGCAGCGCTTCGCGCGCGGCCCGCATGCTTTCCTGCTGCACCTTCGGCTGCAAGTAGGTCAGCTCCTCTTCCACGGAATTCGTGACGAATTGGAATTCCGGGTTTTGAAACACGAAGCCGATGCTGGCCGCGAGCTGCTCGACTTTACGCCCGGCCGTACCGGCCACGCGGCACTCGCCGAGCGTCGGCAGCAGCCCCATGATCGCGAGGAGCAGCGAGCTTTTGCCCGCGCCGTTCGCGCCGACGACGGCGATCCAGTCGCCACGGTTGACGGTTAAGTTATCCACAGCGACTGTAACTTTGCCACCCCGGAGCGCCTCGAACTGCTGAAACGAGAGAACCGTGGACGAGCTGTCAGCCGTGAGGGGGCGTGGGTCGTGCGGGTTATGCGGGTCGTGTTCTCGCCTTTGACCTTGGCTCTGTTCTTGCCCTTGCTCTTGCTCTTGCCCTTGCTCTTGCTCTTGCCCTTGCTCTTGCTCTTGCCCTTGCTCTTGCTCTTGCCTTTGCCCCTGCCCTATCACTCGGCCTTGGCAATGCTCCTGCCACTCTCGCACTTCTAACCCACGCTCTTCCTCCCTCGCCGCGTCCCAATCCTCCCACACGCCGGGATACCAGATCCCCGCTTCCCGCAGGAACGGCTTCATCGTACGGAACACCATCTGCGGCGCGCCGTCTGCCAGGATCTCCCCCTCCTCGGAGAGAACGATCAGCCGGTCGATCAGATCGAGGATGCCGTCGATTTTATGCTCGACGATGACGAGCGTTTTGCCAGGCGCGATGCTGCGGATCGTCTCCCACACCTGCGCCGTTCCTTCTTCGTCCAGCAGCGCGGTTGGCTCGTCGAGAAACAGCGCCTCCGGCTCGAGCGCAAGGACGCTCGCCAGCGCCAGCCGCTGCTTCATGCCTTGCGACAGCTCGCTGATCAGCGTATGCGCATTCGGCAGCCGCAGCCCGACCAGCGCCAAATACTGCGCGATCCGCGCTGGCATTTCTTCGCGCGGCACCTGTCGATTTTCGAGGACAAACGCGATCTCCTCATCAACATACGGCATGCAGAACTGCGTATCCGGGTCCTGGAACACATAGCCCCAGCGCTCCGGTCGGTGAATGGCGTCGGCCTTGAGCGGCAGCTCCACGATGTCCGGCACGATGCCGCTCATCACCTGCAGCAGCGTCGATTTGCCGCAGCCGCTCGGGCCGAGCAACAGTACTTTTTCCCCTGGTTCAATGGAACAGGAAAGCCCTTTGAAAATCAGCTCCCCCTCCGTCCCCGGATACTTCAACCTGAGATTTGCAACCTTAATTCTGTCGTCCGCCTGCAAACTCATGGCGTTACCCGAGCGCGTCGTAATCTTTGGAGGATACCGGACGGACCAGATTCAGCACGCCCGTACGTGCCAAGGCGCTGGTCAAATAATACGCGAACACACCTGCAATAATGGCGCTGCCGATCAGTCGAGTGACAATGAATAACACATAGTTCCAGAACGCCAACTGCTCAATATATCCGTAATAGCTGTCCACAAACAGGGAGAACACGGCGGAACCCAAAGCGGCTAGCATCGTCACGCCCACGTTCACCCGACGATAGCGGAACGCAGCAAAAACAAGCTCCGCCCCCAAGCCCTGCAGCAATCCGTACACCAACGTCGTAACGCCCCAGGAACCGCCGTACAGCGCTTCAACGGTCGCCGCCGCCAGTTCCGCTAGCAGCGCCACCCATGGTTTGCGGATCACCAAGAAAGCGAACGTTCCCGCCATAAACCACATGCCATAGCTCAATTGTTCCGCATGGAGGCCCAACGGCTTCAGCAGGTCGTACATTGGCCCCCAGATCCGGTAAATCACGCCGAATACTGCCGCGATCACAATCGTGATCAGGACATCGGTCAGTTTTAATCCTTTTGCTGCTCTCGGTTGTGTTTCTTTTTGCGCCATCTTGCTTCGACTCCTTTGCATGGATCGTATTAAATGAGATAGGCGAACACGTGTTATCGTGTCAAAACAGAACGGATACGCCGTCCTCGTGGACGTGAGCGTTTAAAGCGCAGGCATGACGCCTCGCGCGGGCCCGTACTATGCCAAAAAAGCCCGCCGAATTAACGGCAGGCTTAAAAATTTGTGCATAAGGAGTCCATTTCCTGACTCAAAGGGCACCACATTTTCTCTACGCTGGCATTATCCAGATCAGATTAACGGTCAGCGGCATAAGGCCGCTATCTCAGCCTGACTTCATCAAGCACCCGTGTTGCTATTCATTTGGCTTAACTGTAGCGGATTCCCAGCAGTTTGGCAATCCCTTTTTTTCATCAAGATAGAAGTTGACGCCGCCCGGTATAAAAACTACAATTTGTAGTGTCATCATTATTCTCGAGATAAAGGAGCTTCGAACCATGGATCATTCCACGCTACAGCAGAACTCGCAAGTGCCGATCATTCTGCTTATCATCGGCCTCGTTGTACTCATTGCCGCTATTCTCGGCTATGTCTTCGCTTCGCGTACGAACAAAGGCAATACATCCCGGCTGAAAAAGGCGGAGAAAGAAGCGCTTCATAAAAAATATAAACGCATTCTTCTCATCTCGCATTCCCTGCTCATTATCGCGATCGGCTTTGCCGGAACAGGCTTGATTCAGCGCTCGGCGGGCAAATACGATCTGGACAAGCTGAATTTGGGTGCACCGATTCAAGTGACGACCGACAAAGATTACGGCCGCGACCATGCGGAAGGCACGCTGATGTACGAAATGAAAATTCCGACGTCCGGCACACACAGCCCGCATGATTTGAAGTTCGGCTTTTACAAGGAACGTCCGCCAATGGAGAAGCTCGTCCATAATCTGGAGCACGGGGACATCATCATTCACTACCACCCCGACGCACCGAAAGAGCTGCTCGATCAGCTCGAATTCCTGACGCACTTTACCAAAGAAGGCGCCGGCGTGCTGGCCGTTCCGAATATGGACGTGCCTGCGGATAAAGAGGTTGTCGTGACCGCATGGACGAAAACGATGGCGCTCACCAAGTACGACGAAGCGTCGGTCGGCACGTTCATCTACACGTACATCAACAAAGGACCTGAGCAAATCCCACCGAATGTCCGTCTGGGCGGCGGGACGATGTAGCTACTTGCGGATGTCTTCCCGGTCCGATACGAGGTCCGTCGGAACAAGCCCTGTCTGTCTGCGAAAAACGCGATAAAAATATGACGGATCGTTATACCCGATAAACTCGGCGATCTCCGTCACGGTGAGGGCGGAGTGGCGCAGCATATAGACCGCCGTTTTGATGCGCGTTACATGGACGAACTCGGAGATCGTCTGTCCCGTCACTTTGCGGAACAGCGTGGCCGCATAGTTCGGCGACCGCTCGATATGCGCGCCCAGCGCTTCTTTGGTCACATGCTCGCGGTAATGGTCTTGGATATACGCCTTCATCTGCTCGGCGAGTAAGGTAGTTCCCGTCTTCGTGGCGGCCTGGCCCCACTCGCGCTGCAAATACACGAACAGCTCTTGCAGGAGCGCTGCGCACAGCGTCCCGGCATAGGGCTGTTTGTCCTGCCATTCACGGTGCATCAAGCGCAGCTTGTCGGCCGTGAGATCGAACTTTCCCGTTCGCTTGCAGACGGTCTCCGCTGCTTGCAGTAAAGGCAGCTCCGTCTGCCCGTCCGGCTCGAAGACGAGCACGAATTTCTCGTGAATTTTGGTCGGCACACTGCGTCCATAATAAGGGATACCCGCCGGGATCAGCAGATACTGCCCCTTGTCCAGCACCAGTTTCTTGTCGCGAACGGCGTACATGCAGCGCCCATACAGCACGAACACGAACGTCATTCCACTTCTCGCTTCGGCTCGTTCCTCGTTCCATGTGCCGCTTTTCTGATAGGTAAACTCCGTTATTCGCATCCTCCAACCACTCCAATAACGTACTATAGTCCATATCTAATACTATCATTCATAGCAACGCAGCTCAAGAAGGCCTATAATGAAATCAACATATTTCGACATGAGAGAAATGGAGAGACACATCACGATGCGTAAAACGAAAATTATTTGCACCATGGGGCCCGCTTGCGACTCCGTCCCTACTTTGAAAGAAATGATCCGCTCCGGCATGAGCGTCGCCCGCCTGAACATGGCCCATGGCGATCTCGACGAGCACCGCGGGCGCATTCAGCGCGTGCGTCAAGCTGCTGAGGAAATGGGCGTCATTGTCCCGATCCTGATGGACATTAAAGGGCCTGAAATCCGCATCGGCCAACTGAAAGATGCATCTTATGATCTTCAGATCGGAGACCACATCGTCCTCACCACCGAGCAAATCATCGGCGACGGCAGCCGCGTATCCGTCAATTATCCGGGTCTTCCGCAGGACGTGAAACCAGGCAACCTCGTCCTCATCGACGACGGCTCCATCGAGCTGCGCGTTGAAACCATCGACGGCACGGAAGTGACGTGCAGCGTGCTGAACCCTGCCGTTCTCAAGCAGCGCAAAGGCGTCAACCTCCCGGGCGTCCGCACATCCCTGCCAGGCGTGACCGAGCGTGATATTATGCATATCCAATTCGGCATCGAAGAAAAAATCGAGATCGTCGCAATGTCCTTCGTCCGCAACGGCCACGACGTGCGCGAGGTGCGTGCGCTGCTTGAGCAGCACGGGGCTGGCGCAACGCCGATCATCTCCAAAATCGAGAACGACGAAGGCTTGAACAACTTCGCGGACATTCTGGAAGCGTCCGACGGCATCATGGTCGCCCGTGGCGATCTCGGCGTCGAGATTCCAACGGAAGAAGTACCGATCGCGCAAAAAGATATGATCCGCGCCTGCAACCTTGCCGGCAAGCCGGTCATCACCGCGACGCAAATGCTGGATTCCATGCAGCGTAACCCGCGCCCGACGCGCGCCGAGGTGAGCGACGTGGCGAACGCCGTGTTGGACGGCAGCGACGTGGTTATGCTGTCCGGTGAAACCGCGGCCGGGAAATATCCGGTCGAATCCGTGAACACGATGGCGACCATCGCCGAGCGTGCGCAGCAGTTAAAAGCGCCGAGCGCGGCTTTGGAAGCGCAGCTGCAAGACAGCATCGACATCACGGAAGTCGTGTGCCAGGCGGTCGTGGCTTCCGCGAACAAGCTGAAAGCGGCGGCGATCCTGACGCCGACGGAAACCGGCTTTACCGCGCGGATGCTCGCGAAATATCGCCCGGACGCACCGATCATCGCGGTCACGGCGAGCCGCCACGCGATCTCCAGCCTCAGCATGGTACAGGGCGTCATCCCTGTCCTCGGCGAATTCTGCGAATCGACGGATACGATGATTCGCCAAGCGATCACCCAAGCGGAAGCGCTGGGTTATGTGAAAAAGGGCGACCTCACCGTCGTCTCCGCAGGCGTGCCGGTCGGCAAAGCCGGCACGACGAACTTGATGAAGGTCGAGCGCGTATAGACAGTTCAAATAGAAAGCCCCAAACTGCTCGTGTCGAGCGGCTTGGGGCTTTTATTTTTTTATTATTTTTTGATAATTGACGTATATTGTATGTTACAATTGTATATACAATAACATATACATGATTGTGAGGAATCTGGTGTGTCGCTTTTTATTTGGGACGAAGAAAACATCGAACATATTGCTCGGCATCATGTTGAACCATTTGAGGCAGAAGATGCATTAATGGATCCACAACGGGTTAAATTTTCAGCGCATAGCGGTAATTTAGGGATAATCGGTGCTACAGAAGATGGAAGACGGCTGGTTGTCATTTACGTGAAAAAGATTAAAGGAAAGATTAGAGTAATAACTGCACGTGATGCTACTGCATCTGAAACCAAAACTTACAAGAGGAGGAATGGCTAATTATGAAAATCATTACTTCGAAAGATCAAATACCTGAAAATATGAATGACTCGGAAGCCGCCGAATTCTGGTCCAACCACACCATGAGCGAGGAACTATTACATGCTTCGATAATTGAGGAGGAGGACCATGATCTGCCGAAAAGGAAATCTTCGACAATTTCAATTCGTATTGATGAAGATTTGCTCCTCCGTATCCGAAATTTAGCCAGATTACGAAAAAAGGGCTATCAAACACTAATCAAAGAGTTTTTAATTGAACGGACATATGAAGAGGAAAAAAAAATTCTCTTTTTTGAGAGCGATGTTTTAGATTATTATGAACTTGGTCTGAAAGAGGCTGTAGTAGCAAAAGCTGAATAATATACCATAAGTTTGGCCCCTTCATCTTATAAGGGGCCGTTTTCTTGTAGTAGCACCGATGACTAGATACAGACATTGGAGATGTGTCCAGCTTAACACGAGGACTAGCTGTTCGAGAAGCGGACTTGCCCGCCGCCCTAAGCGTGCCAGCTTCGTTAACTCGGCAACCGCCGCTTTGTACTCGTCGTACGTGCTGAAAGCACTCGGATCGTTTTGCACGTGGCTGGCGATCAGTTGAAGTTCTTGTGACTACAGCTTAAAAGAGAAACCTTTAACGAAACTTAACGAGGGGCTGACGTTATGATTATCCGGCTTGGCTATGTATCCACCGCGATCGCGATTTTCAATAACACACCGAGCTCGACGTTTACGTACAAGCTCTTTTCAGAGCGGCCGCGGGAGGAAGCCATGCAGCGTGCCATCGACATCGGCCGCAAAAACCTGCAAGCGACGCAGCGCATCCTCTACTATAATGCGGCACACGGCATCCGGCTGTTTCGCCTCTCGTCCTCTCTCATCCCGTTGGCGACCCATCCGGACGTGCGCATTGATGTCGCGGCCGAGTACACAGACGAGCTGCGCCAGCTCGGTGACTTTGCCAAAGCGCATGATATGCGGCTGAGTATGCACCCGAACCAGTTCACGCTGCTGAACGGCAAAGACAGCGTCGTGCAAGCGGCGATCGGAGATCTGCTGTATCACGCGGCGATTTTGGATGGGATGGGGCTGGATAACTCCGCCATCATCAACATCCACGTCGGCGGCGTCTACGGGGACAAAGAAGCGGCGACAGAAAAGCTGTACAGCAACATGCCACTCGTCCCTCCGCATGTGCTGAATCGGCTGACGTTTGAGAACGACGACAAAACGTACACGCTCAGCGAAACCCTCGCTGTCTGCCAGCGGACGAAGCGGCCCTGCATGCTTGATCTGCACCACGACTGGTGCAACCCGTCCGAGCAGACGCCGAGCGAGCTGCTGCCCGCCATCGCTGAGACGTGGGGCGAGCTGCCGATGAAGATTCACGTCTCGTCGCCCAAGAGTGAAAAAGAATTCCGCTCCCACGCCGACTACATCGAGCCGAAGCAGCTTCTCGCTTTTCTCAAGCGCTGCAAGGAGTATGGTCTTGCGCGCATCGATGTGATGATCGAGGCGAAGGTGAAGGATCTCGCGTTGTTCAGGCTCGCGGAGGACCTCAGTAAGGTCCGGGGGATTAAGCGGCTGGAGGGCGGGGTGCTCAACTGGTAAAGTTCGTACATGACGAAGAACCTGAGGCTTTAACTCAGGTTCTTTGGCGTATTTGTCGGTGCCGGAGCTGTGTAACGGTTGCCGCAGGGCTTATTTGGCTTTCAATACGTCATTTCAAATTGTAACGGTTGCGACAGCGCTTATTTGCTAAAAAACGAGCTAAATCTGGCCGATTTGCCCCAAATAGCCGCTGCTGGAACCGTTAGCCTTGGAAAAGTAGCGTTTGGCGGCAAATAAGCACCAGGGCAACCGTTAGCGATGAGGTGCGGGGTCCACATCCACACTCTCCGCAGCAGCAGCCTGCGTCTGCCGCACATGCCGCAGCGCATTGATTTCTCCGCCGATGACGATGATTATCGCTGAAATATAAAACCACGTCATCAACACGATGATGCCGCCGATGCTCCCGTACGTGGAACTGTAGTTGGTAAACCCGTTCACGTAGAAGGAAAACCCGAGCGACGTCGCCTGCCAGCCGAGGGCGGCGAACAGGGCGCCGGGGAGCACGCTTTTGCACGTTAGGCAGGTGTTAGGCGCGATGTAGTAGATGCCAATAAACACGGCAAAGATGATAACAAAGTTGGCGACCCACCGGAAGTTGTTCCAGATTTCAATATGGGCGGCCGCGATATGGATGTGTTCCATGCTCCAATCCCCGATCCAGTGGCCGAATACGCTGAGCAGCAGCGCGGAGACGATGACGACCAGCATGCCGAGCGTCAGCAGAAAGGCCAGCACACGGGAGTGGATGTAGCTTTTGCGGGCGGGCAGACCGTACGCTTTGTTCACGGAACGCACGATGGCGTTCATTGCGGCGCTGGAGCTGACAAGCGTAAATATCAGACCGAAGGAGAGCGTTCCTCCTCTTTTAATATTCAGCAGGTCACTTAGCGTCTCCTCAAGCCACCCTGCCACCGCGCCGGGAATGTACTCGCGAATCAACGCGATCACATCGTCCGAGGAGAACGGCATGTACGCAAGCAAGCTCATGACTGAGAGCAGCAGCGGGAACAGCGACAGCAAAAAGTAGTACGCACACTGTGCAGCCAAACCCGTCGCATCGTGCTCGGAGAACTGCTTCCAGAGCGTTTTTAGGTAAGAGATCGCCATATGTTGCCTTTTCCTTTCCTCGATCCGAATTTATGGTAGAATAAAGGGCTCAGTGTTTATATGTGAATTGTACCCCAAAGATAAACGGAGTTAACGTCCGAAAACAGGTGAAATGAATACGATGACCGCTCTATCGCACTACCCTGCCCCCACGGGCAAAATCATACCGGAAGGCCGCCCCGTGCCCCACGCACGGACCGCGCCGCCGACCTACAGCATCGACTGCGTACCGGATACGGATGCGGATGCATTTTTCTTTCGCGGGCTGGAGCAGCACGGTATTCTGCTCAATCAGGCTCAGATTCAGGCTGTCCGCCATGTAGAAGGTCCTCTGCTCACGCTGGCCGGCGCCGGCTCAGGCAAAACGACGGTACTGATCTGCCGGGCAGCGTACCTCCTGCGTGTGCAGCGGGTGCAGCCTGGCCAATTTTTGCTGATTACGTTCTCCAAAAAAGCGGCCGAAGAAATGCGCGAACGCCTCGAACGCATGCCAGGCTTGGAAAATTACTCGCTGTCCGCTATGCAGGTGCGCACGTTCCATGCGTTCTGCCTGCGTCTGCTGCGGATGAACGGGTTCGAGCAGGAGATTCTCAGCGACAGCCGCTACCAGCAAATTGTGTTCAAGAAAATCATGCTCGCCATGGGTCTGCAGGACACGTACCAACCGGAGGTGCTGATCGCCCTGCTCTCATCCTACAAAATGGCGATGATCCCGGTCGCCCACATGCCCGAGCAGACGCCCGAGGAGAAGGAAGTTAAGCGTATTTTTGAACAGTATGAGCAGTGGAAAATGGAAAATCGGAAGATGGATTTCGACGATATATTGCTGGAGACCTATGCCTTTCTGCAGGAACGGGAGAATGTCCTTCACGCCCTGCAACGAAAATATACGTATATTAGCGTCGATGAGTTTCAAGATACGAATACGGTACAGTATGCAATTGTCAAAATGCTCGCCGCCCATCACCGCAATCTAATGGTAGTGGGGGACGACGATCAGACGATTTATTCGTTTAACGGGGCGCGGAATGAATTTATTTTAAAATTCCATGAAACCTACCCGGACGCAGCGACCGTTCTGCTCGACATCAACTACCGCTCCACCTCCAGCATTGTCGGGCTGGGCAACGCGATTATCCGGCACAACGTGCAGCGGAAGCGTAAAACGCTTCTCGCCACCAAGATCAGCGACGTCAAGCCGCAGTATGTCAAGCCCGCCAGCAGCGACGAAGAGGCCGACTGGCTAATTCAAGATATGCAGCGACGCGTGGCAGAGGGCTCGTGCGCGTATGGCGACATCGCGATTCTGTATCGGACGGCGAACAACAGCCGAGCGCTCATTGAGCAGCTGATTTTACATAACCTTCCGTTCGTCGACTACAGCAACAGCGACTCGTTCTACGAACAGTGGATGGTGAAGCCGATTATCGACCATTTGCGGATTGCGCAGGAGCGCCGGAATTTTGAAGCGATGGAGGGTGTCCTCCCTACATTATATATCGGACGCGAGCAGGGCATGCGTATCATTCAAAATGGCGAAGCGATTCAGGCCAAAAAGTGGCCGCTCATTCACCTGCTGGTGCTGCCGCAGCTCAAGGATTTTCAGAAGGATAAAATCAAAAGCCGGATCAAGCTCATCAAATCGCTAGCCGAGATGACGCCGCTGGCGGCAGTTCAGGCAGTGCGCAGCGATTTCTATGATGCGTTCCTCGAGACGAACAAGCGGAGCAAGCTGACGCATCACCGCGAGATGCTGAAAGAAACGCTCGATGAGCTGGAGGCTTCGGCGAAGCGGTTCGCGACGCTCGAGCAGTTTCTTTATTTTATCCAGGAAGTGGCGGAAAAACGCATCGAAATGCGGGCGAGCCAGCGCCAGCGCGACCCGGACAAAATCTCGCTCATGACGATCCACAAGTCCAAAGGACTTGAGTTTGAGCTCGTGTACGTGCTGTGCGCGATTGAGGGCAATATGCCTCATAGCACCGCGCTGGAGGCCCGCCAGCTTGGCGATGTGCAGCTGGCGGGTGTGGCGGCTGGCCTGGAGGGCGCGGGCGGCATGGCGCGGGCGGCGAAAGGTCCGGAGGGCGCGGCGAAGACCGCCGCCGCGCTGGAGGAAGAACGGCGACTCGCCTACGTCGCCGTCACACGGGCCAAGGCGGAGCTGGTGATCAGCTCGCCGGCGTTTTATCGCGGGAAGAAGGCGGAGCCTTCCCGGTTCCTTGTGTCCGCGTTCACCGACGCGGACTCGGGAGTGACGAGCCGCCCGGCGCAGCCGGCGGCCGCGGCGGTAAGCCCGCGGCTGCACGAAGCCGCGGGCGGCAGTGCCGTGCGCCGCGCGACGGAGACCGTCGCGGCGTGGGTGTGCGGCCAGGCCGGCTGCAAGGCCTGGTCGCGCATTTCGACGCCGCAGGAAGCGCGGCGTCCGGCGAAGGCATGCCCGCTCTGCGGGGCGGGCATGGTGAAGGGTCAGCGCGAGGTCCCGCGCTGACGACGTGCTGGCGCCTCCTTGCCAAAGGCGGAGGCTCAGCGATCGAGGCGGCAGGCTTATAGCTGCCGCCTTCTTTTTTCCGCCCCGGCTCGCGAGCGGGGCCCCACCTGCACGCTGCTCACACTAGCTATCCACGCTTCATTCGCCCCCACTCATATATTCTCTCGCAACGAAGGCCCTTTCGCGGTTATACCGTTCAATCCAGCACTAAGCCAGCTACATCACTTCACTTACATCACTTACACCATTTCAATCCCTCACCTCCCCCCAATTGGGAGCCTGCTGCTGCCTTTTATCTGTACAAAATACAAGTCCCTCCCCTTAAAACACCTTTTGCGAGCAATTTAACTGTAAGAAATGCATGTTCTCTAGCGAGATCCCGAGATTACGCCGGGTGCTGTGTCCCCCCTTTTTTTTACGTGTAAATTCTTTTTGACATAAGGTGCGGGTAGCGCTGACATTTCTCGTATGAGGGATGTCAGTGTGTTTTTTAACGAATTCGCGTACTCATTCATGGGCGTAACCTCCTCGGTTTTTCAAGGGGCTTCGCCAGACACTTCCAACTGCTTGTCAAGTCTTTTTTCTTTTTCGTGCAAAAAAAACAGAGCAGGCTATCTTTTCGATCACCTGCTCTTTCTCTTGATTTTTGGCACTCCGCCTTAACTTAATGACATTGGGGTTTTGCCAGTCTTCGGAATGTTACCGCCGCATGGGTACCTCCCACCATTTGCTGCGGACTTTGAGCAACCAAGCGGTGGGCGGGCCCGTAGAGGCGAACAGCGAACAGCATCCAGCGGAGCGGCTGGCGATGACAACCTCGGCTCCTTGCCCCCGGGCGATCTGGGCCGTTTCCAACCCGATGCCGAGCTGCCGCCGGAGAAGGTGCCGCCCGACCAGTTGCATAACTGTCATAAACGTTGGATACAGGGTTGTAGCCGACGAGAACACCCACGCTACCCGCCCCCGTAACCGTTCCCCCAACGGAGGATGTCTGCAGAAGTGAATCTGTAAGCATACCTGGGATTCCCCCAAAAAGCGAAACAACCCTTTTTCAGTCAAGCTTCCCGTTTACTTTTTTCCAGAAGCCAAAACAGTCCGCTCACCCCGCTTCGCGGTTTGTTGCCCCGTTAATGTTGATGCTAGAACGGTTCGAATATATCCAATTGCTCGTCAGTCTCGATGCCGCACCCGGGTATCCCGCACTGGATATGAATCTCCGGTTCGGCTTCGACATGCCGTTGAGCGTGATCCCTCTTTCAGAATTCTTTCATTACGCTATGTTAAGCTTAATAATTGGTAGACTTTGGTGCAATCTGTATCATTCCGAGAAACTACCAGAAGAGAGGGCTGTATATGAATTTTCTTAAAAGCCGCTCGTCATTATTGGCGAAGGCTGTACTCGGCATCCTTATCCTATCGATGCTCCAAACGCCACTGCAATCGGAAGCAGCCGGCTATCTAGGAACGGAGTATGCCACAGGCGATTTCCCGATTAAAGTAACCGTTGCCGATTTTAATGGGGACGCGCACAAGGATGTCGCTACTGTAAACAAGTCCAGTGACAATATTACGGTATGGCTGGGTAATGGAGACGGGACGTTCAGGGACAGGGGGACTTACCCCACAGGGGATTTTCCTACCGCGATAACGAACGGAGACTTCAATGAGGACGGCAAGGTGGATCTGGCAATCACAAACCAAATCTCGAATACAGTTTCTATCTTGCTTGGAGTCGGCGACGGAACCTTCGCGCCTGCGTCGAGCTTTGCGGCGGGCTACGGTCCGCAATCCATTGCCACAGCGGACTTCAATCATGATGGGCACGCGGATCTGGCAGTTTCCGCTGATCTGCTATACGTCCTGCTGGGGGATGGGCATGGGGCCTTCGGTACTCCAGCAGGCTTTCCTGTCGGGACAGGTCCTGTAGGAGTCATGCTGGGAGATTTCAACAGTGACAATCATATCGATATTGCCACCGCTAACTTTGCCAGCAATAATGTGAGCGTTCTGATCGGCGACGGTCTAGGTGGCTTTGCGGCTCGTGTTAATTATCCGACAACGGCAACGCGACTTAGTGGTGGCGCTGCCGGCGACGTGGATGGAGATGGGAAGATCGATCTGGTTATCACCCATGAGTTGGGCGGGGCCGGCAAAATCTCGGTATTGTCGGGGAACGGGGACGGGACGTTTAAGCCTGCCGTTCTATATGATATAGGAGGTGTTAGCTCGCGTGCCGTCGTGTTGGGCGACTTCACAAGGGATGAAATCGTTGACTTGGCGGTTAGCGAATACAACGGCACTGGTGCTCTGGTGATCGTGGCTGGTGCGGTCGATGGGCTTGGCAATCGGACCTTTGCGACTGCCGCTGCTTATAATGCCGGAGGGGGCGCTAATGATGTAGCCTCCGCCGATTTTAATGAAGACGGATATTTGGATTTTGCGCTTCCTATGCCTCCGGAGGATAAACTTAGTATTCGGTTGGCAGCAAGGGATATTGCGAATTTACAAAGCGTGGCCTTATCGGGAGGGGCCGTGCTGGATCAAGCGTTTCATGCGGCCACGATGGGTTATACGTCGACTGTAACCAACGCGGTGTATAGT
>NZ_JBCMUN010000012.1:0-439707 GCF_050467285.1 Paenibacillus oryzisoli
GCCTTATCTTAATGACATTGCAGTGCCGTGGGGTCCTTTTTGTCATTCTGGTCAAATGACAGAATCACTTATCTTCTTAATTGTTGAAACAACCGTTCCGCCGACTCCGCGCCTTGCGCAATGCAATCCGGTATGCCGACGCCCCGGTACGATCTTCCGGCGACAATCAAATGGGGATAACGCACGCGCAGTTCCTCTTCCAAGTCCTTTAACCGGGCCGTATGGCCGACTAAATATTGCGACATCGCTGAGGGGTGTCTGGTAACCTCCGTAAATTGGGACACTGCCCGTTCTCCCAGAATGGCAAACAAATCTTTCTGTACCCGCTGCACGAGTTCCCTGTCCGTCAAGTATTGGTGAGACTGATCTCCCCAATGACCAACGTAAGCCCGTATGAGCACTTTGCCGGGGGGAGCGGTATGGCGCCATTTGGACGATGTCCAGGTGCAGGCGGTGAGGAGCAGGCCTTCCTGTCTAGGGACGACGAAGCCGGAACCTTGCAAAGGTTGTTTGAATGGATCGTGATCGAAAGCCAGGACGACATTAGCTACAGAAACACTGGGGATGTGTGTCAAGCAATTGGTTATCTGATGAGCGCTGCCCTGAAGGAGGTTCGAGGCTTGCTCCGCAGGTACGGCCATGATGATGCCGTCTACGTCTACCACCGATTGATCCGAAAGGTGAATATGATACGTTTCCTGATGCCGTGTTACAGCTTGAACGGACTGGTTGAGACGGATCAGGACACCGGCGCTCATCAGCGCCTCTTTTAAGCGATCAACTAACGTGCAAAGTCCCCCACTGTACGAGAGGAACATGCTTCCACGGATACTTGGTGGCAACTCAAATCCATCGGGCGTTGAGGCTTTTGTTTTGTGCATTTTCCTCGAGGCGAGCATGCCCAGAATTAGACTGCGGTTCTCGTTCTCCATATCCAGCAGTTGCGGGAACGTCGCAGCCGTACTTAACTCGTGCAGGTCACCGGCATAGATGCCTGCCAGGATGGGCCCGACCAAACGGTCGGCAACCTGTGCGCCTAGTCTTCGCTCAATTAGGCTTCCCAGGGATTCATCCTCGGAGGTGCCTTTGCGGGGTAAAAGCAAATCAAAAGCTGCCCGAATTTTCCCGGGCAGTGACAGTAAGCGAGTACCTGCAAAAGGCTTGATTTGGGTGGGGATGCCCATGGCCAAGCCTGCGGGCGTTGGGTGAAGCTTTCCTTTTAAATAAATAAAACTCTTGGAGGCCCCGGGGGAAAGTCCGACTAGCTCCGGGACCAGGCCAAGGTCCTTCGTCAATCTGAGTACAGCGGGCTTTCGGGATAAGAAGGAGTCAGGGCCTTTCTCGATAATAAAGCCGTCTCTTCGTAACGTTTGAATAGCCCCGCCGAGGGCATTGCTCTCTTCCAACAGGGTGATTTGAATGGATTGTTCCTCCGCAGCATAACGCTTGTGCAATTCATAAGCAGCGGTCAGTCCTGTAATCCCTCCGCCAATGACTGCGATGTGTTTGGTTTTTTGGCACATAAACTTGCACGCCTGCCTTCATGTGTTTTTAACCAATGTACCATTGGCATGGAGGACTGAAAGTGATGTACATCACTTTTTTGTATTTGTGTATAAACGTGATATCCATCACATTGTGGCTTTGGCCATTCTCGTATAATGGAGCTGTGATTGAAAATGATGTTCTGAGAGGAAGATTATTGATGGCACATGTGGAGATTGTCAATCCGACGACGCTTCAAATTACGGCAACGCTGGAGGACGCTTTATCAATGGTTAAAGACGCAGCTGCGCATTTGGAGGATTTTGCTGAAGAGGTTATCACGATCTGTGATAAGATGCCGGAGTTTGATTACACCTATTTCTGTTTCTACGCCTACGATACGGCCGCCTTGTTTGAACGGATGCTCGGGATCGATCCCAAAGTCTATTTATCTTTTAGCATGAACGCACCGGATTCTTTCTTTTATTCGCTGTACGGGGGCATGTATGGCTTGTATGATCTGGCCTGCGGCTACTTAGCGAAAGCGAGGTGAGCTTGATGAATAAGCATGAGCGAGTGGTTGAATTGGATGTCCGCCCGCATTTAAAGAAGAAGCTGGAGCCTTTCAAGCTCATTATGGATGCGGTGACCGCCTTGGAGCCGGAGGATCTTTTTATTCTGCATGCTCCGTTTAAGCCAACGCCGCTGTTCGGTGTCATGAAGGTTAAAGGGTATTCGCACAGGGAAGAGCAGATAGAAGCGGGATATTGGATCGTTGCCTTTGCTCGGGAAGTCCATGTTCAATGGGGGCATTTGGAATTAAGTCAATTCAAGAAGCGGGACGAAGAGGAGGAGGTGGCTCATGATGAGCCGTAACGTGAGAGAGCTGGATAATCGCGGTTTAGAGCCTCCTGAGCCTATGATGCGCACCCTTCAAGCGTTAGAGGAAAGCCAGGTCGGAGATCAAGTGAAGATACACAATGATCGCCTCCCGATGTTTCTGATCGAGGAATTGCAGCGCTTGGGCTACCCGTATGAGGTGGATCGCCAGCCGGACGGTTCAGCCAAGGTAACCATTGAAAAAACCGGCAGTTCATTATAACGATTGGGAGTGAGCAGGGATGGGGACAAACGTAACCATTGCGCAAGTTCGTGAGCAGCTTAAACAAGTATTTGATCCGGAGCTTGGCGTGAATATTGTAGATCTAGGACTTATCTATGAGATCGAGCTTATGGATGATCAGGTTCATATTCGCATGACCTTGACGACGCCGGGCTGCCCGATGCACGATACGATCGTTGGCGGGGTTCATCGGGCGCTCGAGGAAATGTCCGGTTCGGTGAAGGTTCATGTCGATGTTGTATGGGAGCCGCGATGGACGCCGGAGAAGATGTCAGAGGCAGCGAAAGAGCAACTGGACTATTTTTGAAGCTGAGGTGGAGGGGTGAACATGCCGGATGAACGAATAGGTACTGAGCGTCTGCTTCGTCAGGTTCCGTTGTTTCGGGATTTATCCAATGAGGAGCTGGAGGGCCTGTGCACAATCATGATCCAACGCACATTCCGGAAGAAAGCTATCGTGTTCTCGGAAGGCAGCGAGAAAGAAGCGGTCTATTTTATTCAGAGTGGGTTGGTCAAAACGTACAAGACGGATGAAAATGGTCATCAACAAATCGTCTCTATTCTGAAAACGGGAGATATGTTTCCGCATACGGGGTTATTTCATGCCGCTTGTTACCCAGCTACAGCGGAAACCATTGTTCCGACGATTCTCCTTGCCATGCCCATCAGACCGTTCGAGTCTCTGTTAAGCAGCACGCCGAGCATCGCCGTTAAAATTTTGAGGGTGATGAGTCAGAAGATGATTGAATTGCAGGAAAAGATTCAGGAATTGACCGGTCAAGATGTGCAAAACCGGGGTCAACTGTTTTTACTGAAGCTTGCCGAGACGAATGGCAGAATGAAGAATGGAAGGCTGCGCATCGAAATTCCGATGACGCACCAGGATATCGCCAATGCGATCGGAACGACGAGGGAAACGGTGAACCGGATGCTGAATCAGCTTCGCAAGGATGGTATTGTGGAAACAGACCGGATGGGCTTTGTTGTTCATGATTTGGAGGCGCTTCGGCATTGGAGAGACAGTTAGGGCTAGATTATCACATTGATATTCAGCTGTACCCGATGGGCCATGATTGGGTGTTTCTGATCAGTGGCGGGAGGGCTCATATTGGAGCTGTGGCAACAGCTTATCCTGCCAAGAAGGAAATGCTGATGCAAACCGTCACCATACCAGGCCATCGCGAGGATCGCTTGGCGACGGAAATCGCTGAAGTTGCAGCCAGTCTCCTGAATCGAACGGTCACCGTAGTTATGGGCATTCATTTGGAGGATGCGACGAAAAAGGAAATCGCGGATATTGTCGAAGGTGTGCAGCAGCGAATGAAAGAAACTATTGCGAACATGAGGCAAACAAGCTAATCTCCATTTTGGAAATTAGCTTGTTTGTTTATGTCTTGAATATTGCCAATAACAGATGATGCCGATTCCGATAAACATGAGCAGACTGGCAACGAGCAGCCACATTGACCTGTATGGAAAGCCCGACGAGAGGGTCCAGTCTAGAAGACCGTCTAAGAAGAGCGCAGCCTCGTTCAAGATAAAGCCCGCTATCGCGAAGAGGCCGGCGAATTGCAGGCTCTTTCCGCTAACCTTAAGCAGGTTCATTTGCAGCAGGAGAGTAAGGAGCATGAAGCTAACGAAGCCCAGCAGAACGAGATGGAGATAGCCGATAACGATATTTCGCGTAGCAAATACAAGCGGTTCCAGAATGGGAATGGCGGAGCCGAGTTCCAGTAGCATTTTGAGAAATAGCGTTGCGAGCGCGAAATTAAGGAAGATATGCGGCCATCCGGATAATCCGAGAGGCGAGAACCGCCGTTTACCAAACCATAGCAGGAAAAACGCACCTACGGCGACGC
The DNA here is from genome assembly GCF_050467285.1 of Paenibacillus oryzisoli. Taxonomy (GTDB): domain Bacteria; phylum Bacillota; class Bacilli; order Paenibacillales; family NBRC-103111; genus Paenibacillus_E; species Paenibacillus_E oryzisoli_A. Next base: position 4,468 of record NZ_JBCMUN010000012.1, read on the forward strand.
ATTGCAAGAGTCCGGAGACAACGCCAATGACCGTCCAAACCGCGGACAGCTTCATCCACAGTAAGGAGAGGATAAAAGAAGGCAATAACGTGATCGTGTAGCCCCTATAATGCCAGCTCGTAAGTTTAGCAGGCAGACTAACCTTCTTTTGCTCCAACAGCGAATACAGTAAGGCGAATAGACCCAGCGTAAACCAACCGTTATATTGACAATGCAGATAAAAGTAGAGCGCGGCATGGTACCAGGGGCTTTCGGTGAGATGCCTGGCGCTTAGAAAGGCTAAGCTCCAGGGGCCCAGTGAGGACAACACCATGAACAGCAAGCTCGCCTTGGCAAAGCGAACCGATATCCCGGTATATCGAGTGCTTCGAAGCTTTCGCCACATCCAGGCAGCAAGGCTGTACGATAAGAAGATGTGAACGGTAGAAAAGAGAATAGAGAAAAGACCATAGCCTTGTACATAGAAGGCGATGAACATGCCGGCAGGAAGGCCATCCCTCGCAATACGACCCCGGCTGCGGCTGTGAATAGAAAGTAGAGAATCGGATAGCGAACCCAACTCTTTGGCATGAAAAGCCCTCCTTCAGCAGGGGACAAATGATTGGGGCACATACGAACATGCAGGGTCGCTCTCCAGATAATCGCCGGTTACTGCGTAAGCCCGGGCTCTGGAACCGCCGCAGATGTTCTTGAATTCGCATACGCCGCATTTGCCCTTCAGCAGCGACTTATCACGAAGTTCCCGCATGATGGGCGAATTGCGATAAATATCGAGCAGCGGCGTCTGCCTGACGTTGCCGCAGGAGAGGGGAAGAAAGCCGCTGGGGTATACATCCCCCGTGTGACTGATGAAGACAAAGCCGTCTCCGTCGTTCACGCCCTTGGGAGCCCGTCCCAAGCGGTCGACGTGTTTAGGGGCAGTCCCATGGTGAGCGGACAGAAGGCTTTCCAGGCTTTTCTCTTGCGCGATTACCCTCCGATAGTGAGGCGCCTCGGTTGTTTTGATGCCGAATGGCATCTGGGGGCCTAGGCGGTACAGCCACTGCATGACCTTCTCATGCTGCTCAGGTGTGATCATATCCTTGTGCATACCGCGGCCTGTGGGCACGAGAAAGAACAAGCTCCAGAGGACAGCGCCCATTTCTTTCACCTTTTCAGCCGTTGCAGCAAGATCATGCAAGTTGTAATTGGAGACGGTGGTGTTGATCTGGATCGGAATTTGCTGTTCATGCAAATACGAGATGCCCCGCATGGTCATTTCGTAGGAACCTTTGGTTCCGCGGAAATGATCATGAATGTCAGCGGTGGAGCCGTCCAGGCTGAATGCCCAGCGCGAGAGACCGACTGCTTTCGCTTTCATAACGGCTTCCCTGGTCACTTTGGGCGTCGCGCTTGGCGTCATGGAGATGGGAAGCTGCTTCTCACGAATGGCATAATCAGCAAGCTCAAACAAATCGTTTCGCATTAAGGGATCGCCGCCCGTGAATACGAACAGCGGATGCTGCATGTCGGCGATCTGATCGATCAGTTGTTTCCCTTCCTCCAAGGTCAACTGTCTGGGATCTGCTTTGTACTGTGCCTCCGCCCGACAATGCAAGCATTTCAAAGCACAGGAGCGTGTCACCTCCCAGATCACAATAAACGGGTATTCATGGTAGTTGCGGGGCTTCGTTAAAGCAGCTTCCATGCTTACCACCCCTTTCAATTTTGATTGGCCGATGCCTACCATGATAATAGAGATACGGCGACCTGAATGTGAGGGGGATCACAAATGCCAATAAAATAGGCAGCGCCCAATAAGCCTGCCTGTGACAGTAAAAATCCGTCAGGATTTGTAAAGATACATCATTAATTTTCAAAAATATAAGCGCTACAATAAGGGCATGCCAACCAACAAGCGAGAGAAAGAAAGCGCATTCGTCGAGAGTGTGTCCTACAAACGAAAGAAAGCAGGAGATGAATGATGAGCGTTGTGAATGAGCAGGTAGGCGTGGGCATTCGTCAACCGCGCAAGAAAGCCAGCTTCCTTCCTAAGTTAATGAAGCAGAAGTTTCTATTCTTGTTATTACTGCCCGGCATGATCTACTTTTTGGTCTTTAAATACGGCCCGATGTACGGCATCCTAATCGCGTTCAAGGATTACAGCCCGCAAGACGGCGTGTTCGCCAGCCCGTGGGTAGGCTTCAAATATTTCCGCGAGATGCTGGAAATGAAATATTTTTGGACCGTCACGGTCAATACGTTGAAAATCAGCATCTTGAAGATTGCCATAGGCTTCCCAGCGCCGATTATTTTTGCTTTATTGCTGAATGAGCTGGTCTCTAATAAATTTAGAAGAATTGTGCAAACGATTTCATACCTCCCGCATTTCCTTTCGTGGGTCATCGTCGCCGGTCTGATCTTCCAACTCGTTTCCCCAAGCTACGGTTTATACGGCTTGATCTGCGAAGCGTTGGGTTGGCAGCCCCGCATTCTATTAGGAAACGGGCAGTCGTTCCTCCAAATCCTGCTGCTTTCGAACGTATGGAAGGAAATCGGCTACGGCAGTATCATTTATTTGGCCGCGATTGCCGGCATCAATTCCGACATGTACGAATCGGCGGTGATTGACGGCGCGGGGAGGTTCAAACAGTGCTGGTACATCACGATTCCAAGTATTTTGCCAACCATTTGCATGCTCTTTGTCCTAGGGCTTGGCGGTATTCTCGATGGCGGCTTTGATCAAATTTTTAACTTGTACAATTCCATGGTGATGCCAACCGCGGATATTATCGATACATTTGTGTACCGGGTAGGTTTGGTCGATATGCAATACAGCTTCTCCACAGCCGTTGGTATTGCGAAAAGCGTGATCGCGCTCATCCTTGTGCTGTTTTCCAATTGGATTGTGGGCAAGCTTTCGAACTACACAGTTTTCTGATCAGAAAGGAAAGAGCGTACCCATGAAAAAAAGCGCAGGTGAAAGGATATTTAATGTTGTTAATATCGGGATCATGGTATTTATCTGCTTAACGATTGTGTTCCCGTTCCTGCAGCAGATTGTGATTTCAGTCAGCCCTCCGAATGAAGCGAGCAAAGTCGGGCTCCATCTGTTCACGAGCAATCCGACGTTCGATGCCTATAAGCAGATTTTTGCGACCGGCTCTTTGCTTGAATCCTATTACTGGACGATTCTGCGTACGGTCTTGGGAACCGTTCTTACGGTGGTGGTCTCCGCGATGCTGGCCTATCCGCTATCCAAACGACATCTGCTAGGCAGAAAAATGTGGATGGGCCTTATCCTATTTACGATGTTTTTCGGTGGGGGATTAATTCCGACGTATTTGCTGGTCAAAGAGCTGCATATGCTCAATACGGTTTGGTCCTTAGTCATCCCTGGCTTATGCAGTGCGTATACGATTGTGATTATTAGGAACTTCTTCACATCGCTTCCTGTTGAAGTGGAGGAGAGCGCCTACATGGATGGGGCGAATGATTTTTCGATCTTTTTCACCATCGTACTGCCGCTGTCCACTCCCATCATTGCAACCGTGACGTTGTGGTCGATGGTCGGTCAATGGAATTCCTGGTTCGATGCCATGATCTATATCTCGAATGGTGAAATTAAAGTGCTGCAAATTATTTTGCGAGATGTGCTGAATAATGCCCAGGATGCAGCGCTGGCCAACGTCATGGGGATCGAAAATGTCGATATGTCCGGTCAACGATATACCGCTGAATCGGTCAAGGCAGCCATCCTGCTTGTCACCACGATCCCGATCATTATGGTATATCCCTTCTTGCAGAAATATTTTGTGAAGGGCATTATGATCGGTGCTGTGAAAGGTTAATATAGGTTTCAAAGGCTAGTCCAAATATAGGATGAAGGTAAAGGGGAAATTGTCGATGAAATTTGTCAAAAGTGTTTCTGCCTCACTTGTTTTAACCACGGCTGCTGTTGCTGTACTTGCAGGTTGTTCAACATCGAGCACGGACACCAAGAAAGAGACGACGGAAAGACCGACGATCAATATCTTTACAAACCGCATTCAGCCGAACCCTAATTCGGAGGTCATTCGGCAGTTGAATGAAAAGCTGGGCGTTGATTTGAAAATCACGGCGGTGCCCGATGCGGACTATGACACCAAGCTAAACCTGTTCGTGGCGTCCGGGGAAATGCCGGATGTGTACGGCGGCTACGTGACAAGCAGCAAAGCGCTATTTGACTCGGCCGCAAGCTTGACGGAGGACGAAGTGAAGCAATACGCACCTAACATCTATGCCTCGTTCATCAGCAGAGTGGGCAATCAAAAGAGCCATATCCTCGACCTTTGGTCCAGAGACGGCAAGCTGAAGGGCTTTAATAATGGAGCTTTAGGCAACTCTTTGCCTTATGGCGTCGCCATCCGTTCCGACATTTTGAAAGAGCTTGGGGTCAGTATGCCCAAAACGATTGCCGATTGGGATATTGTGCTGAAGAAGTATAAGGAGAAATATCCGAACAATTACCCGATCACGGTTCAGAACGGCGGAGAAGCGCAGGCGATGTATTATTTCTTGTCCGCTTTTGGGGTGCGCCGAGATGCCTGGATCTATAAGGATAACCAGATTCAATATGCGCCCTTCATGCCTGGCATGAGAGAAGCGCTGATCCAGCTTAACAAATGGTATAAAGCCGGCTACATCAATCCGGAGTACTACACGATGTATCAGAATACATCGGCACCAGCTGATGAATTTGTCAACAATAACGCGCTCTTTTACCAATATTACAATACGACGCTTCAGATCAATCCGCCTTTCGATGAGGGAAGCATTGGGGCCAAGCTAACGGCGAAATATCCGAATGCCAAGCTGGACTGGGCACCGCTGCCGACGCTGGGCGATGGCAGCAAGCCAGTCGTTGCCAATGCGCCGATGTTTACCAATATCGTCTTCTTCAACAAGAAGCTGGAGAAAGATCGGGATAAGCTGCATAAAATCATGACGGCATGGGATAAAATTTTCAGCGATCCAGAGCTGTTTACACTTGCCAAGTATGGCTTGAAAGATACGCACTATACGCTGGTTAACGGCGCTCCTGTGACCAAACAGGAATTCTCGACGAATGATGCCAAAGCCAAAGAAGGCTTCGGTTGGCCATTTAACGGCGGTTTCGATGCCACGGATGACGTCAATGCGAAAATTCTTCCTACCTTTGTGAAAGAGAACAGACAGAAGCTGTTGTTTGATGACAACGGATTGTACAGCAAGAAAAACATTGATTACCTCGTGACCACGGATAAACCGACGGTTGAAGGTCCGATAACTTCCGAGTCCGGCGAGAATTTGGACGGCAAAAACCAAACCTATGCGACGCAATGGAACACGATGTACACATCCGTTATCGTTGGCGAGAAGTCGATTACAGATTTCGATGCGTTTATTGCCGATTGGAGAAAACAACTGGGCGATGAGTTAGTGAAAAATGCTAACCGATTATACAACAAGAAGTAAGGAGAACGTTGAACGCTATGCTGAATGATAAACAGACAGAACGCATGCTGGGCAAGCTCAAGCGATTTGAGAAAACGATCGAGCCGTACATCTTTACGAAAGTGGATACGTTGGATGTCGGCATCTACAGAACGCCGGAACGGCTCCATCGCATCCCGGAGAGCCAGCTGTTCGTTCAGGCAAGCCCAGGCGATGTCTGGGGCGGCGAGAGCCAGTACTGCTGGCTGAAGGGAACCTACACGGTCAAGCCGGAGCTGGACCAACAGACCCTATTCCTGAAGCCGCATGTCGGAGGCCATGAGACGATGCTCTGGGTCAACGGGGCGCCTTATGGGACGTTTACATTAAGCCATGGCAATCATTACTGCGATTTGCTCAAGACGACCGTTCAAGCCGGTGAGGTCATTGAGATCGCGCTGGAGTCCTATGCGGGGCATTTCTCTGCGGCAAGCCAGCCTTTGGCCGAATCTCCGCGCTCTGACTTTATGCACAAGTACGAGTCGGTGGAGATTTGTGTGAAAAACCATGCCATGGCCGACTTTTACTTCGACCTGAAGACGTTCAACCAGATGGCTGGCGCACTGGATAAGAACAGTTTCGTCCGTGCCAATATCATCAGGACGTTGACGCAAATTCACGAGGTTCTCTATTATTCTCCCGATAATATTGCGCCGGAGCTGTTTGAAGAAGCTGTGAGGCAAGCCAGCCTGCTTATCAAACCGTTGTACGAATACAAGAATACGTCGCTGGCGCCGATTGCGGCGGTCATCGGGCACTCTCACATGGACACGGCCTGGCGCTGGACGATTGAAGAGACTGTGAAGAAGTGCGCACGCACTTACGCCAATCAGCTCAGCTTAATGGAGCAGTATCCGGAGTATATGTTCGTGCAAAGTTCTGCCTATCACGGAAAAATGATGTTGGAGCACTATCCCGAATTGTTTGAGCGCATCAAGGCTGCGGTCAAAGCCGGCCGGTACGAACCGAATGGCGCGGTCTGGATCGAATGCGACGGCAATCTGGTCGGCGGGGAAATGATGATGCGCCAGTTCGTCTGGGGGCAGCGGTTCACACGGGAGCATTTCGACTATACGTCGAACTGCTTCTGGCTGCCGGATACGTTCGGCTACAGTCCATCCATTCCGCAGATCATGAAGGGGTGCGGGGTCGACTACTTCCTGACGACGAAGATGTCGTGGAACGATACGAATAAGTTCCCGTACGACACCTTCTACTGGCAAGGGCTGGACGGCACGAGAGTGTTATCGCATTTGAACAAAACGCATCTGTGGCCAGATCCGGAAACCTGCATTGATTCCGTCATGGACGGACATCGTTCCAAGGATGCCATCACGGATAAAAGCGTGTCCAATATGCGCCTGCTTGCTTATGGGTATGGCGATGGCGGCGGCGGTCCGCAATTTGAAATGATTGAAATGGCGCGCAGAAGCCGCGATCTGGAAGGCTGTCCGCGCGTAGAGACGATGTTCGTTGGCGATTTCATGCAGCGACTGGAGCAATCACTGACGAACCCGCCCGTGTATGCGGGGGAGCTGTATCTCGAGCTGCATCGAGGCACGCTGACGAATCAGCATACGATCAAGCGCAACAATCGCTTGTCCGAGATTCGTGTGCATGACTTGGAATATCTCACGGTGAGAGATGCCGTTAGCCGGGATGAGATATGCCGCGATACCGAGATTAAGCCGCTGGTGGAGACGCTGCTGATTAATCAGTTCCATGATATTTTGCCGGGCACCTCGATTCCGGACGTGCATGATCGAAGCATAAGGGAAACGACGCACCTGATTCAGCAAGCGGATCAGCTCATTCAACAGGTAGTCGCTGCCCAAGCGGCAGATCATACCATTTCCGTGATGAACACCTTATCGTTCGACCGCAGCGAACCCATTTATGTGGAGGCTGTTGACGGCTGCGTGATTCAAGGAGATTACGCGCAGCAGCGTGTCACCGACCTGTGGGGGAACAAGCAGTTGGCCGTCGCCGGTGTTACGATAAAAGCGTTGTCGTCTGTAGTGCTGGAGCGGGTGGAAGGGGAACCTGGTCAAGGCTCCTGCTTCCATTACGAGAACCATACGCTGGATACGCCGTTCTACACCGTGGTTTTTGACGAGAAGAGCTATATCAAGTCGCTGATCGATAAAAGCTTGAATCGGGAGCTTAGAGGGCAGGGCTATGCCTTAAATACGCTGCTCATGGCAGAGGATGTGCCAACGGCTTGGGACAGCTGGGACATTGATGCGGATGTTGAGCTAAAGTTCAAGGACAGTGCCGAGCTGCTCTCGAGCGAAATCGTCTCCGATGGGCTTGTGGAATTCCGAATCCGCAATCACTACCAGCTGACCGCCAAATCGAGCTTGCAACAGGATGTCATTTTCTACAGTGACAGCAAGCAAGTGAAATTTGAGACGCTGATGAATTGGCAGGATGATCACCGCCTGTTAAAGACGGTGTTCGATACGAGTGTTTTTGCGGATTTTGCGAGGCAGGAGCTGCAGTTCGGGTATATCAAGCGGCCGACGACGCGCAATACGGATATTGAAAAGGCAAAATTTGAAGTATGCAATCATAAATATACCGATTTGTCGGAAAACAAGTACGGCGTTGCCCTGTTAAATGATTGCAAATACGGCATCTCCGTCCACCAATCCCAGCTGGGGCTGACGCTGCATAAAGGCGGCTGCCGGCCGGATGTCAGAGGCGACAAGGGCGAGCACAGCTGCTCCTACGCCTTCCTGCCGCACCATAGCGGCTTCGATGCAGATGCCGTCATCAAGCCGGCCTATGCGTTCAATTATAAGCCGATTATCGTGCCGGGCGTATGCAGCTTTGACTCGTTCATACGCGTAAGCGAGCCTAACGTGATCATTGAAGCGATCAAGCCATGCGAAGATCACGAGAAGGCCTATATCGTTAGGTTGTACGAAGCGGAGGGAACGTATACCAATTCGATTCTGACGTTTGCGGACGAGATGACCCAGGCCACGCTCACCAATATGCTGGAGGAAGACATCGAGCCGTTGGAAACGATGAACGAGATCGCACTGAGCTTCAAGCCTTTTGAAATTAAAACACTTAAAATTAGCTATGCATAAGTAATGCAACACTAAAAAAATCTGCCGAGATTGCACGGCAGATTTTTTTAATGAAGCTGGCTATTCTTATTCCCGGCCGTCCATGAATTGTTTGGGGCTCTTGCCGGTCATTTTTTTGAACGTGCGGCTGAAATGTTCAGGGGACGTATAGCCCACTTTTTCACAAATTTCATAAATTTTCAGGTTGGACAACTTAATGAACTCAATCGCTTTGGTAATGCGCGTGTGGGCCAAATAATCGGTGAACGTGGTATCGCCTTTTTCTGAGAACAGACGGCTCAGATAGCTGCTGTTGATATTGAACTTGTTGGCAACCGATTGCAGGCTAATATCGTGCATATAATTCTCTTCCACATAGTGTTTAACCTGGTTAATCATTGAATTCTCGCTATTGTGGGCTTTCACGATGTCAATGACGGAGGCTAACCATTTATTTAACGAGTCCAGATCGCCGTAAAATTTTAAATGCTCTTCATACTGCTTACTGAGCTCGCGTAATTCGCCGTAAAGTCCATTCTGCTGCGCAAAATCCATGAGAATAAAATGATATTTCATATAAAGCTCTTTGATCGCCCGAATATGGCTGGCACTCACGGATTGCGGCGCAATGCTGATCTTAGAAATGTCCGGTTTGCGCTTGTCAAAAAGGATGGCACTCAATTGATCCTTCAAGACGGCAACTTGTTGTCGGCTGTCGATGGCAAGCGGCTTCAGCTCTTCAAACTGTGCCGAATAGGGAATGATCGAACCGTTACCCGCAACAAAACAGTAATCGACGGACAGTCTCGCCTCATGAAGCAGCTGCGGCAGCGAGGAGAAGTCGCAAGAAATGCGGCTAACGCCGAGATTAATCCGGAATCCTTTCGGACGAAAGGTGCCGAAGGCATGTCTTAAATGCTTCATAATGCAAGCCTCGGATTCCTGCCAGGCATAGAGCGCAAGGATTAAATACTCGAATGGCGACGTTTGAATCATTTCAACCTGCGTTTGGCTGCTGAAGGCGAGAATCTCTGCGTCTTCGTCAGGAGAGAGGCACTGGGCAATCGTCTCCTTCATGGTGGCCTCAGGCGTGGATGCGTGCGCGTCAAGTTTATTCAAGCGTAAGAGCAGCAGCGTGACGCGCTTTTTTTCCTGATTGCACAGCAAATCTTTCAAGGTGCCAAGATCGGCTGCCGTAATATTTTCCGCCGCCAGGCGGCTTAACAGCGTTTCCTTCATCAGATCTTTGCTAGAGGGGGCCGCTAACTGAGGGCGATCGTTTAACCGCAGATTGGCCAGCGTATGGTGAATATGCTCTTCCGTCATTTCGGACTTCAACAAATAATCTTTGGCGCCCAGCAAGAAGGCTTCTTTAACCAAATGAAACTCGTTGAAAGCACTGATGACAAGAAAGGTGACCGTGGGTCTGATGGCTAACGTCTCCTTGATCAACTGCAGGCCGTCCATCATCGGCATTCGCAAATCCGTAATGACCAAGTCGATCTGGTCGTCTTCCTTCATGCGCTGGTAGGCATCCTGGCCATTGAAGAACTCGCCTGTCAATTCAAGGGAGAGATCCTCCCAGTTGATCATATTTTTTAGCATCTGGCGGACATAGGGCTCGTCGTCAACGATAATGGCCTTCATCGTTCGCTTGCACCTCCTTCGCCAATGAAGTGAGCATCGGCGTCTTCCATATTGTTGAGTACCGGCAAAATGATCTGCACATTTGTGTACGAGCCTGCCTCGCTCTCAATCTCGATGCCATAAGGCTCTCCGTACTGGAGTCGGATTCTTTTGTGAATATTGACGAACCCGATGCGCAGCGATTCGGAATTCATGCTGGATGGATGGTCAAGCAGATGATCAATGGCCGAGCTTGCAATACCAATCCCGTTGTCATGAACAGAGAGAACGAGCGTCGTATTATTTTTGAGATAAGAGGATAAGATGATGCTGGCTTTGGCGCCCGTATTCAAATTGTGATTCAAGCCGTGCATGATGGCGTTTTCCACAATAGGCTGCAAAATCATATGCGGCACCAGCAAATGCGAGGTGTGCTCCTCAATCTGGTATTCAACATGCAGCTGGCTATCATACCGTAGCTGTTGCAGCGCAATATAGTCTTGAATGTTCTGCATTTCCTCCCTCAGCGCAATCACATTGCTTGGGTGGCTTAGGGTATTGCGCAGCAGCCGGCTTAACGTGACCAGCATTTGGGCTGTAACCTCATCCTTATGCTTCATCGCGGAAAAGCGGATGGAGTTAATCGTGTTATATAAAAAATGCGGGTTGATTTGATATTTTAGCATATCAATTTCGGACTTGCGTTTCTGGCGTTCGATGTCAATCGTCTGCCGAAATAAGTTGTCGATGCGCTCCACCATTTGGTTGAAGCCGCTTGCGATCTGGGAGATTTCGTTTTTGGAATTGGGCACGACGGCCATTTTAATATTCATTTCGCCGACCTTTTTCATGGCATTGGCCAGACGCTTGATGGGGAGCAGAATCTCTTTCGAAATAAAAAACGAAAACAGAATCATAAGCATTAGCAAAGCGATGACGAGAATGGTGGAAAAAAGAATAATTCCTGAAGAAGCTTCGGTTACATGCTTTGATGAGGACAGCTGAACGATGCGCCAATTGGTCACATTCGACATGTTCTGCAAAACAAAAAAGTTATCGATATACGAGATATTGTCTAAAGTCTGAGTCAGGGGAAGCTGCTGGGTCATGGACGCGATGCGATGATCACTAATCGGGAAAACATGGTCGTTCCCGGCAATGACCGTATTGTCCGTATCCAAGACACGAACGATGCTGTCGGGGAATCGAATCTGGTTGCTCAAGAGATCGTTCATCGTTTGCTGATTGACCAAGAGAATGATTTGGCAAAGGCTCTCGGATGGATTATTGCCCATAATGTTATAAATATTTTTGGTAATGACCGAATATTTCCCTTCAAATGCACCAAACGGAGCGAACTGATTGCTGAACCAGCGCATATTGGGGCTGGCTTCCGTGCTGGCAATGATCGGATTATTCTTGAAGTCATTCGTAACGGAGACGAACGATTTGTAGCTGTACACGACGCGTCCGTCAATCACGACCAAGGCGGCAGCAACGACATCGTCGGTTGCAAATAGACTTTTAAATTGCGGATCAAGGCTCATGGTACCGACGTATTTGGCATGCTGGACATCCCCATGCTTAATATCGCCTAACGCGGTAAGCACAAAGGTATAGAAGGTAGTCGAATTCGAAAGGATGTCCATGTACTTCTGAAACCTTGCGTACAGATCGTCGAGGGAAGATTGGCTTTGCCGCATATCAAATGAAATCGTATTGACCAGCTCTTTTTGAGCGTTGGTTTTGATGTTGTAGTACGAGTAGTAGGAAAGCGCCAAGAGCGGAATGACAGAAAGAAACAAATAGTAGATAAAAAATTGATAATGGATCTTCGCTTTGATTGAAATCACCTCCGCTGACAAAGGTTGAATGATATAAATGTATATACAATATATTTACCGGTGATGACTTGGATGTTATAATGCACACAAGGAGGCATGGATGGCGCTCAGCCTCTGGCCATTGCGCGCTAGGATCGAGCGGGATTCGGACTTGTCGTCGATGCGCGGACAACGAGATCGCTGGGAAGGCCAAGGTTGCGTCGCTCCTGTCCGGGGTTCTGGATCTGGGAGAGCACCAGCTTCGCGGCCTCGCGGCCCATCTGCTTCTCATTTTGATTGACATAGGTCAGCGGAACTTCTGACAGTTCGGACTTCTCGTGGTCGTCGAAACAGACAATCGACAGATCCTGCGGAACGGCGAGACCTAATTCTCTAGCGGCTTTCATGGCGAACAGACCGATCGTCGAAGTCGTCGTTACGATGGCGGTAACATCGGGATTGTCCATGATGTACTGCTTGATCTGCTCGTAGATGGGTAGACCGCTGTTTAGGATCAGGCGCAGCCGATAGTCGATGAACAGCCCGGCGTCACTCAGAGCCTGCTCATAGCCGCGCAGTCGATCTTCAATGCTCGTTGTGCCTGTGATCGCGGTACTGAGAAAGCTGATCTTCGTGTGACCGAGACTTGTCAAATGCTTGGCCGCTTCATATGCGCCGGCAAAGTTGTCGGAGCTTACGCAATTGGCGTCCAGCCCGCGCAAATAGCGGTCAACGATGACCAGGGGATAATCGCCTAAGGTCAACTTCAGGATTTCATTATTAAAAGTTTCTCCCTCCACCGGGTAAATAATAATGCCTTTCATCCCGAGTTGGGTGAGCTCTTTCAGCAGTTGGATTTCAAGCTCCTGCTTATCATGGGTAAGCCGGAAGACGAGGTGATAGCCATGCTCAGCCAGTTCCTGTTCGATGCCGGTCATTAAGTTGGCGGTAAACAAGTTGTCAAGACGAGGCATAAGAAAGGCTACGCAGGAGCCGACGTTTTCCCGAGGCTCGTACGTTAGGAAGGGCGGCGATGCGCTGTCGGCGATAAAGGAGCCTTTTCCTTGAATGCGGTAGATCAAGCCTTGTTCCACGATATCGGCCATCGCGTTTTTGACCGTAATGCGGCTGACGTCAAACTGCTCGGCCAGCTCATTTTCCGAGGGCAGTTTGTCCCCGGGCTTCCAGATGCCTTGCTGAATCTGGTTCATCATATATGTTTTTAATTGGATGTACATGGGAATCCTTGCCGGCGTGCTGGACATACGTTTCATTTCCCCTTGTATTATGTTTATAACAAATATACAACTTATTTCTGTATTCGTAAAGGAGTGCAAGTTATGGCACAAAAAACCGTGCACGTCGTTTCACATTCCCACTGGGATCGGGAGTGGTATATGCCTTTCGAGAAGCACCGGGTGCTTCTGGTTGAATTGATGGATACCCTGATTACGTTGTTCGAGACGGATCCCAACTTTCAAAGCTTCCATCTGGATGGACAGACGATTGTTTTGGAAGATTATTTGCAAATCAGGCCTGAGAAGAAAGCGATCCTTACGCGCATGGTGCAAGAGGGGAAGCTGATCATCGGCCCTTGGTACATCCTGCAGGATGAGTTTCTGACCAGCAGCGAAGCGAATATCCGCAATTTATTAATCGGGCATCAGGATGCTAGAGAATATGGGACGGTCTGCAAGCTGGGCTATTTCCCGGATTCCTTCGGCAATATGGGGCAAGCGCCGCAAATTTTGCTGCAGGCCGGGATGGATACGGCTGTTTTCGGCAGAGGGGTGAAGCCGGTCGGATTCAACAACGAGGCGAAAGGCGATTATGAATCCGCCTTCTCGGAGATGAAGTGGCAGTCGCCGGACGGCTCGACCGTGCTTGGCATTCTGTTCGCCAATTGGTATCACAATGGCATGGAAATTCCGGTGAATCCGGACGAGGCTACCGAGTACTGGGAGAGGAAGCTGAAGGATGCGGAGCGTTTTGCCTCCACCCCGCATCTGCTGTTCATGAATGGCTGCGATCATCAGCCGGTTCAGACCGATCTGTCGGCAGCGCTGCAGACGGCGCGGGACTTGTATCCGGACGTGGCTTTTATCCATTCCAATTTTAATGACTACATAACTAGCGTCAAAGAGAACCTGCCTGAGAATTTATCGGTTATTCAAGGCGAATTAAGAAGCCAGCGGACGGACGGTTGGTGGACGCTTGTCAATACGGCTTCGGCGAGAGTGTATATCAAACAGAAAAATCAGCAAGTTCAAGCCTATCTGGAAAAGGTGGCTGAGCCGATGGCGACATTCGCGCATGGGCTGGGGCACGCCTACCCCAACCATCTGTTTACCTATGCCTGGAAAACGCTGATGCAAAACCACCCGCATGACAGCATTTGTGGCTGCAGCGTGGATGAAGTGCACCGTGAGATGATGAACCGGTTCGACAAAAGCCAGCAGGTCGCCGAACAGATTGCAGCCGACAGCATGCAGGCGATCATCGGGCAGATCAATACGCAAGCGGCTTTCGAGACGACAGCGATTCCATTTACCGTGTTCAATACAACCGGCTGGGACCGTTCAGGGGTGGTTAGCATCGATGTGGACGTGAAACGCATCGCGTTTGGAAGCGGTGATCACCGAGAAATTGTGGAGCAGTTAAAGGAGCTAAGCTTGGAAGGTTATGCCGTTGTGAACGCCAAGGGAGAGAAGCTCGACGCCAAGATTGAAGATCGGGGCGTGACATTCGGCTATGAGCTGCCCAAAGATAAATTCCGTCAGCCATATATGGCGCGTTCCGTACGAGTGCACTTCTTGGCGCAAGGTGTTCCGGCCATGGGGTATAGCACCTACGCGCTAAGCCGTGATCAAGCGGAGCTTGCATCGGCTCCATCTGTTGCATCGGCGGATGCACACAGCATGGACAATGAATTCCTGACCGTGCACATCGCGAATGACGGGACGTATGACATCGTCGATAAGCGCAGCGGCGTGGCGTTTACCGGTTTAGGGGCTTACGAGAATGTTGGGGACATCGGAAATGAGTACATTTTCAGATCGCCTGAGGGGGACATTCCGCTTACCACGCGCGGCTTGCCTGCCCGCATCTTCGTAGAAGAGCAGACTTCCTATCACACTGTTGTAGCGATCGTTCATCAATGGGAGGTTCCTGCCAGCGCCGATGAACGACTGAACCAGGAAATTCAGGAGTTCGTGCCGTTCCTTGAGCGGGAAGCGCAGCGCAGTAAGGAAACGGTGACTTTAACGATTACAACTCGCCTTACGCTGGAACATGGGGCTGCCATGCTTAAGGTTAAGACGAGTTTGAAAAATGAAGCCAAAGATCATCGCGTGCGAGTCCTGTTCCCGACGGATATTCTAGAAGATGCGCATTACGTCGATTCGATCTTTGAGGTTGCGGAAAGAGCGACGGTTCCCGCCCCGGAATGGACGAATCCGAGCAACTGTCAGCATCAGCAGGCGTTTGTGAACGTACGCAAGGATTCCCATGGTCTCACAGTCTATAACCTGGGATTGAACGAATACGAGGTACTGCGCGATGAGCGAGGCACGATCGCTGTGACTCTGCTGCGCGCTGTGCAGGAGCTTGGGGACTGGGGCGTCTTCCCGACGCCGGAGGCGCAATGCTTGGGCGAGCATACGTTTGAATACGGCATCATTCCTCACGGGGCAAAGCTGGATGCAGAACGCTCATTTGCCGCAGCGTATCAGGCCCAAGTGCCTTGGACGGCGGTGCAGACGCCGCTGCAATCGGGCGTTCTCCCGGCGGAGCATCAATTCATACGCTGGTCGGGGGAAGGGCTTGCGCTCTCTGCCGTTAAAATGAACGATACCTCCGACGCCTTCGTGATGCGGTGGTTCAATATGACGAATCAGCCGGCGAGGCTGCAAATCGAGCACGTATACGGCTCCCATGGAGCGCTGTATGTGAGCAATGTTTTGGAAGAAGAAGGGGCCGAGATTGAGGCGCCGCACGCGATTGTGGTTCGACCTGCAGAAATCGTAACGATCGGAGGCAGAGTGGATCATGGCTGAGATGAATGGGAAGCCGCATCCGTATGTATATTTTGATCGGGAGTGGGTCGAGCGGTTCCGGCTGCAGCTTCAGCAGGATGCGCATCTGGCGCGGGAATGGCAGGCTTATGTGGCGAAGGCGGATGAGATGCTGGAGGAATCGTTTACCGATGAAGCGGAGGCGGACGGAGAGGATTCCCAGCATGGCCGCTACGGACCGCCGAGCGAGCAGGTGGCCAAGATGGGCACCATCCTTGGTCTCGTGTACCAGGTAACGGGGGAGCGCCACTATGGCGGGAAGCTTAGGGACGCGCTCCTTCATTACAGTGGCTATCAGAAATGGTATGGCAAAGGGCTGCTGCGCAACGATCCGCCGTGGCATTCGGAATTGAATACGTCCCGGTTCTGCCACGGGTTTGCCGTTGGGTATGACTGCATTTACGATCTGCTGAGTGTCGAAGAGCGGACGACCGTTCGTCGCGGGCTGCTGGAGCTCGGCGTCCTGCCGACACTGCAGGATTGGGTTTTCGCCGACACCCGTATCCATGCCCTCGATTCCATGGGCCACAATTGGTGGGCGGTGATGACCGGGCTGGCGGGCGTCGGTGTGCTCGCCGTTCTGAACGAGGAGCCTGAAGCGCATGCATGGCTGGATGAAATTGTCCGTATTTTTCCGGAGTATTTCTTTTATAAAGGCAGCGTGCTGGGCAATAAGAGCTTGAATTACGACGAAGCGGGCGCCTTCTACGAAAGTGTGAATTATGCCGATTACGGGCTGTCTGAATATCTGGTATTCCGATTGGCTTACCAAGCTTCGTTCGGGTATACCGATTTTTCGGACATTCCTGTGCTCGCCAAGGCCGGCGACTTCCTCCTGCATATGACTTATCCGGCTTCCGAGCAGGCGATGACTATCAATTTCGGCGACGGCCATTTGTATCGAGGTACCATTCATGCCGCAAAGCTGCTGCTGGCGAACGGTCTTGACGATCCGCGGCTGCGCTGGTACTTGAAGGAATGGCAGGCGGAGTACGGGTTTTATGATTTTATCCAGCAGGAGCGGATTTGGCAGGGGGGCTCGAACCCTCCGTCCGAAGCCGAGACTTCGGTGATCTATGGAGATATCGGCTGGGCAGCAATGCGCGATGGCTGGGAGAAGGATCGCACGCTGCTCGCTGTGAAGTCCGGCTTCTCTTGGAATCATGCGCATGCGGATGCGGGCTCTTTTGTCCTGTATCATAAGGGGCGGCCGCTGCTCATCGACTCCGGCAATTGCTCGTACGACAGACCGGAGTATCTCCACTATTATGTGCAGAGCGAAGCGCATAATGTGGTGCTGTTTAATGGCGAAGGGCAGCTGCGGTCGGATGTTCCACGAGGCGTGAAGGAACCCGGGCAGATATTCCACCTGGTCGATCATGCCGGTCTTCGCTATGTGTATGCGGATGCAACTGGCCCGATGTCGCCGCATTTCTCGCGGAATTTCCGTCATTTCCTCTGGGTCGACGGGGTCATTGTCATCATTGACGATGTGCGGGCGCACGAGAAGGGCAGCCTGCAGTGGTTGCTTCACTATGAAGGGGAGACTGACATCGCGGATCATCACGGATCCGTGCGGGTAACAAACAGCGATGCCAGTGTCATCGTGAAGCATCTGTTTCCGCAGAACCTGACGATTCAGGAAAAAGAGGGCTTGGCCGATCACGCGCCAGATACAAAGGTGACGTATTTGTCATTTGAAAGTGGCGAATTAGTTAACGAGGCTAAATTTATTACCGCTGTGATTCCGGTCGACGATGGGCAGCCGCTTCCCGAAGTGACGCCTCTGGAAGGACACGAAATGCTCGGTTTACGCATTCGGTCAGGTGGCAAGCTGACAGATGTGTATTTGAACCTCCGGGCGGATGGCCGGATTATGCATCAGAACTGCATCCGCTTGCTGAATGGCTGGGAGACAGATGCTTATCTGGTTGCCGTCACCCGACCTGAAGGCGCTGGCGAAGAGGACTGGACGAGCGTCGAGCGCTGTTTCATCGGCTACGGAAGCGTGCTCCGTCACAGCGGGCATACGCTATTCGCTTCGATGTCGAGAGCGACGGCTTGTCTGAAGCTAAGCCCGGCAGAAGTGTCAGTCGCGCTGCGAGGGCAGCCGTACCTTCGCGCCGAGGTGCGGCCGGCGGTGATGCCGCAGCGCGTGACGGCCGAGGGGGGCGCGGAGGTGGTCTCACGTGCCAACGGGGTCATCACCGTTGGTCAAGTGAGCGCCATGGCGACGCGCCGTCCCGGCTAGGGCACGGCGACTGATATAGGTACATGCAAAAACAGCTGCTCTTCTCGGGAAGATCAGCTGTTTTTCGTCCGCCTAGGATGGAGGACTACCTCGGGTGAGGGGGAGGAGCTCGATGTTGTCAGGTTAAGTTGGCAGGCTATTTGCTTAACCGACAACCGACAACAAGAGAGCAGACGACGTCAAGCAAGTTAAGTACCTTTGCGTTCCACCAACTGGAAAAGCTCCAGTTCATTTGGTCCCCATCTGAAAATTACTTTCTACAGCCTGCTTGGCGTATTTGCCTGGCGGGACTCCGACCAAAGTGCGAAACGTGCGAATAAAGTGGGAATAATCGTTGAATCCACTCTCATAACAAGCTTGTGTGGTGGAAACATCCCCCTTTTCGAGCAGATCCTTCGCTTTGATAATCCGAAGCTGCACCAAATATTGATGGAAGGACAGCCCGGTCACTTCCCGGAAAATTTCGTTGAGCCGATGGCGGTTAAAATGAAACTGATCGGCGATGCAATCGGTCGTAAGTTGCTCGGCAAAGTGGGCATTCATGTACTCCATAATGGGCCGGATTAGCGGGTAAGCGGCATGAGGGATGTCGTTCCCCTCGGGCCTGGCTTGCTCTGGCCGTGTCACTTCCTCCAAATAAATCAGGATGCTTGCCAAATGCATCCTTACTTTGACATCAGCCGCGAAGCCGTTTTGCACCAGAAGGGGGTCGAAAGCTTGCAGCAAGCCGATAAGTGTATCGGCCTCGCCGCCGCTCAACCGGATTCTGTGGTTCTGTGAGCGGCTATTGCGGGCAAAGCATTCCAATAGATTCGTCTTGGGTGTATTCATCGCACTTATATAGAAAGGATTGAAATATAGGATGTAGCGTTCGTAATTTGTCCGATCATGGATAATGGAACGGTGGAGATCGTTGGTGCTCAGCAGAAGCAGATCGTTCGGGGCCAGCAAATATTGGCGGTCCCCTACCCAGAACTCCGCTCCTTCCGTTACAGCCAGATACACCTCGTAAACATTATGAAAGTGATAATAGTCCATGCGCCAGTCGGCCCCGAAATTATGTTCTAGCCTCACATTCTCTGTATAGGTATTTTTAACTTTCTTATATCCCATCGCGTCATGTCACCAGCTTCCCGCAAAATCCCTATTCCTTATGCTTTCCGTCCGTCAATTATATCACAAAAATGCATGAAACTCGTCCGATAATGCATGAACGGCAGCGTGAGCCTTCCTTATAATGAAAAATGATAACACGGCCAAGGAGGAAGATTCGATGGATAAAGCCGCCGTCAGTGCACTAATCGATAAAGTTGCCAACAAGATGCAACATCTGGGTAACGAAACGGGATTACAGGAAGAGTGTCCCATCAGCATTATTGCGATGGATACGTGGGAATGGGCCCAGGGTGTTGGTTTATATGGTTTGTACACGTACTACCGTGAAACGGGCGAGGCAAGGGTGCTGGACTTTCTAGTAGATTGGTATGATCATAACCTTTGCAAGGGGCTACCGGAGAAAAATGTTAACACGTTGTGTCCCATGCTGACGTTAAGCTATCTGGCAGAAGAAACAGGCCGTGAGGATTTCCGCAGTCTTTGCGCGGAATGGGCGCAATGGGTGATGGAGGCGATGCCGCGTACGACAGAAAGTGGCTTGCAGCATATTGTGTCCGGTAACGTCAATAAAGGCCAACTGTGGGATGATACCTTGTTCATGACGGTACTGTTCTTGGCACGGGCAGGCAAAATGTTCGGCCGTGAGGACTATTTGGCGGAATCGGTCCGTCAATTTCTTGTACACATCAAGTATCTGGCTGATCGCAAGACAGGGCTTTGGTATCATGGCTGGAGCTTCGAGGGGCGCCATCATTTTGCCGAAGCGCTTTGGGCGCGGGGCAATTGCTGGTATACAGCCGGAGTCGTCGACTATCTGAATATTGTCGATGATCTCGATCCTGGCGTGAAGTTATTCCTGCTCGATGCGCTGCAGGCGCAGGTGGCTGCTTTAGAGAAGCTGCAGCACGAAGGCGGCATGTGGCATACCTTGCTGGATGATGCCGACTCCTACGTGGAAGCGTCCGCTACGGCCGGGTTTGCTTACGGGATATTAAAAGCAGTTCGCCGAGGCTATCTGGACGCCTGCTATCTCAGTATGGGACGCAGGGCGGCGCAGGCCGTGATCGCTCAAATTTCCGAGGACGGCACCGTACAGCAAGTATCGTATGGAACCGGGATGGGCGAGACGCTGGAGGCGTACCGTACAATCGAACTTTGTCCCATGACCTACGGTCAAGCGTTGACGATTCTGATGCTGACGGAGGTTAGGAGGATTTCATAGCCATAGATATTGCCAAGGCATTGTGACACAGCGGATTCGCTATAATGAAGTTCACCATGTGATGCTGAAGGCGATAAGCGTGTAAGGAACGATAAGTTTCGATCGCATTAATAATCGGTTCTCATCAAGTTTTTGGCAAGCTGCTCGACAACGACATCGCGGAGGCTGTCTGTTTTCTCATCCTGGATGTGGATCAGATACTGTTCACCTGGCTTGGATGCTTTGAAAATAATATGTTCGGGATCCGTCAATACGACCTGATGCCCGCAATCCTCCAGACATTGCTGATAGTCATGCAAGGTGGGCTGCTGGTGTTCCTCCAGGTAAAGAATCCCTCTTAGCAGGGTAGTTTTGTCGCGATGGATGATTTTAAAGTAGACAGTAACTTCTTTTTTCATAGCAATCCGCTCCTTCCGGTGTGGTGATACGCTCATGGTATCAAATTCCGGGAGAGGCGTTCTGTGATGATTGTCACTGTCAGGCAAGAAGTCTTTGGTCATGCGCCAAAGGCTTTTTTGCCATCGGAGAACAGATCGGCGGGGATGTTCAACCTCCTTTGCTGCTGGCACGTCTGATTTAACAGACGAATGTTTAGGACAAATGGAGGCTGAGCCATGGAAACTTATTGGAACCACAACACGGCGTTTCACGACGAATTGGTAGCTGACGCACGGCTGCGCGGCGGACGCGTGCTGGATATCGGCTGCGGGGACGGCTTGCTGCTTCAGCGTCTGGCGCCTTTCGTCCAACAGACCGTGGGGATTGATCCTGATGAAACCGCGATCGCCCGCGCGCGCGAGCGGCTAAGTGGCGTACCGAATGCCGCACTGGTGAGCGGCGATTTCCTCCAGCTGCCGGTTCCGGCGGAGGCGGAGCGCTACGACACCATTACCTGTGTAGCGGCGCTGCATCATATGCCCTTAAAGGAAGCGCTGGTCCAAATGCGGGACCTGCTCGCACCCGGGGGCAGGCTGCTGGTGGTCGGCCTAGCAGCGGACAAATCGCTGCTGGATCTTGCGATCGCGACCGCAGCTGTGCTCCCGATTCGCCTTATGGACCGGCTGCATGGCGGCATGCAGGATATTGGGGTGCGAATCGCTGAGCCCAAGGAATCGCTGCGCGAAATCCGTCAGGCTGCGCGAGAGTTGCTGCCGGGGGTGACTGTGCGGCGGCGGTTTTACTACAGGTACGTGTTGGCGTGGGAGAAACCGGGGGACGGTCAGAGGAAATAATTGTCGAAAGGTATGGTCAGAATGCGGCTAATCCCTTACATTCAAGAGTAGAACGAAGCTTGAACACAGGGGGCTGAATAGCGTGCATATGCAGGACGGGATAATCGCATTTGTCAGTCTTTTGCTTTTGGGGATGGTGGTGTACGGATCGCTGTGGTGGCAGGGCAATAACTTGACGCTGCGGATTACGAAGTGGTTCGCTATCATCACGGTTGCGGCAGCACTTATCGGCGGCGGTTATTTTGCTTTCGTGGGCTTGGAGTAGCAGATAGATCCCGCATTACGCTGCATGGCCGCATATATGGTGGATGAGGTCTTCCTGAAGGAAGGCCTTTTTGGCGTGGCGGCATATCTGCAAGGCGAAGAGCTCCCAAAGCCTCTAGAACCTGCAAAATGTGCAGGCAATTTGGGGATTTCGGCAAAATTCCCACGCTAACCTGCAAAAGCTACAGGTAAAATTGGCGATTTCTCACTTGAAAGGGTTTTCATTCGAGGGATCGCCGCAACGTCATGTATAAAATGCAGGATGTTATGCCAATTTCGTCTTGTTCAGACGAAAAAACTGTAGGTTTTGCAGGAAGTGATTGAAGGGGCGCAAATGGGGACTTGCCTGCTTGCCTCCTGGCGTAAACAGTGATCGTTGTGGATGACGTCGGAGGCCATCAGCCTGTTTTCGGCCAAAGGACTGTCTGCCATACTTCTCGCGCCGCCTCATGCGTCCGAACTGTGACATTCCTCACTTACAGCCCGCCGTGCGCGAGGTACAGTGGAGCTATACCGCTGTGAAAGGAAGTGCGGACGCTATGCTCACAGGCGTCATATTGGCCGGCGGCGAGAGCCGCCGGATGAACGGGCAGGTCAAGGCGCTGCTCCCGTTTGAGGGGCAGCCCCTGATCGCCCGGCAGCTTGAACGGATGCGGACGGTGTGCAGTGAACTGATTGTTGTCACCAACCATCCGGCACCATTTCTTCCCGTACTGGATCGTTCCGTACGGATTATTACGGACTACTACGCCGGCTGCGGCATCGTCGGCGGCTTGCACGCGGCGCTGTCGCTCGCGCGGCACGCCGAGGTTTGGGCAGTCGGCTGCGATATGCCGCTGATCTCCAGCGAAGCCGCGCTGCTGATGCAGCGCAGCCTGCAGGACGGCGCAGATGCGATCCTGCCGTGGATCGGCGGCGCGGCGCATCCGCTGCACGGCATTTACCGCCGGCACGCGGTGGCGAAGCTGCAGCCGCTGCTCGAAGCGCGCGAGGCGGATCCGGCCGCGCTGCTGCGCCGTCTCCGCTGGCAGGCGCTGCCGGAGGCTCGCCTGCGGGAGCACGGCATCGCGCTGGATGCCGTCGCGAGCATCAAAACGCCAGCCGACTACGAACGGCTGCTGCGGCTGTGTCAAACAGGCGTGTGACACAATGTTCACGATTCCTGTGATATTCCTCACAGTGTGCAGCGGGTCTCCTTTTTTATAATGGGAGTAGACAGTGAACAAGGACGTTGGAGGCGAAGCCGTAATGAAGATGACAGAGAAAATCACAGAGAAGAACATAGAGAAGCCGGGCGATGCCCGTCAGAACCCGACGGAACAGGCGCTGAGGGGGACGTTTGCCGCGGTGCTGATCATGATGGCGATGCTCGTGTCGAGCTGGCTGGCGGTATTTTTTCTGTTTCTGCATCGACAGTAGTTGGGTTAAGCACGAGAAGGGGGTTGCACGATGCACATTCACAAACTTGAAAAGATTTGGCTGACCATCGGCATTGCAATGCTGTTTGTTTTTCTGGCGGTGCTGGGCGTTTCGGCATTCGCCATGGGGGTGAAGCCGCCGAGCGAGCATCATCACCAGATCGATCCCGCCAAGGTGAAGGAGACGGCACCATTCGATAAGCCAGGGCTTCATCAAACCGGGGAGAAGCGCTACGAGGCCGTCATGACCGCGTTTACGTTCGGGTATGCGCCGGATGCGATGGAAGTGCCGGTGGGGTCGACGGTTGATTTTATGGTGACTAGTCAGGACGTGGTGCACGGCTTTGAGATTCCGGGGACGAACGTCAATATGATGCTCGTGCCGGGAGAAGTCAGCCATGTCAGTCACACGTTTACGCAGCCGGGGACTTACTTGATTCTCTGCAACGAATACTGCGGCGGTGCCCATGAATTTATGAAAACGACGCTGATCGTGAAGTAACGTTCGTCAGAGGAAAGAGGAGGACACGGATATGAATAGGAAATTGACTATATACGCGGCTGCGCAGCAGGGTGAGCAGGAGCATCATCCCTTCGATCCCAAGGATGCGAAGCTCGTTATCGCGTATCTGATTGTCGCGTTCGCGGCGCTGCTGATCGGCGGCATTGCGGGACTGCTGCAAACGATGGTGAAAAGCGGCTCAATCAAGCTGCCTTACGGTATGGGGTACTACGAGCTGCTCACCGCGCACGGCGTATTGATGGCGATCGTGTTTACGACGTTTTTTATTATCGGTTTTATCTACTCGGGCGTATCGCATACCCTGGGGGGTAAACTGCTGCCGAGTGTTAGCCGCGCAGGCTGGCTAGGCTTCGCCCTCATGACCGCCGGAACCGCGCTTGGTGTGGCGATGGTGCTGACCGGCAAGGCGAGCGTGCTGTATACCTTTTATGCGCCGATGAAGGCGTCTCCGTATTTCTATATTGGGTTGGCGCTGCTCGTGGTTGGCAGTTGGGTGAGCGGCTGGGGGCTGTTCTATCAGCTGAAGTTCTGGAAAAAGACGCATACCGGCAAAATCTCCCCGCTATTCGCCTTCATGGGCGTCATCACATTCCTGATGTGGCAGATCGCGACACTGGGCGTGGCCGCCGAAGTATTGATTCAGCTCATCCCATGGTCGTTCGGCTGGGTGGAGACGATTAACGTCATGCTGAGCCGCACCTTGTTCTGGTATTTCGGCCATCCGTTGGTGTATTTCTGGCTGATGCCTGCGTATATGTGCTGGTACGTCGTCATTCCGAAGATTATCGGAGGCAAAATCTACAGCGACGCCCTTGCGCGTCTCGCGTTTATCCTGCTGCTTCTGTTCTCGATTCCGGTCGGGTTTCACCATCAATTGATGGAGCCGGGCATCAGTCCTTTTTGGAAATATCTTCAGGTCGTCCTGACGTTCATGGTCGTCGTGCCTTCGCTGATGACGGCGTTCTCTCTCTTCGCGACGTTTGAACTGTACGGCCGGGCGCGGGGAGCGAAGGGCTTGTTTGGCTGGTTCAAAATGCTGCCCTGGAAAGACGTGCGTTTCTTCGCGCCTTTCATGGGGATGCTGATTTTCATCCCTGCTGGAGCGGGCGGATTAATTAATGCCAGTAATCAAATGAACGCCGTGGTACACAATACGCTCTGGGTAACGGGGCATTTTCACCTGACGGTGGCGACCAGCGTGGCGCTGACGTTCTTCGGTATCACCTACTGGCTCATTCCGACCGTGACGGGCCGCGTACTGACGCCGAAAATGAACAAGCTTGGCATCGTGCAGACCATTCTCTGGTGCGTCGGGATGTTCCTGATGTCCGGCGCGATGCATCTGGTTGGCTTGTTCGGCGCGCCGCGCAGAACGGCGTATACGACCTATGAGTCGAATCCCGATGCGCTGAGCTGGATGCCGTATTACGTCTTCATGGCGGTTGGCGGTACAGTGCTGTTTATCGGCGTGCTGCTCATGGTGTATAACGTGGTCGCGCTGTTGATGGCGCCAAAGGGCAAGACCGCGTATCCGATCGGCGAAACGATGGAAAATGCCGAGGCGACGCCGGCTTATCTGGAGCGCTGGGGCGTCTGGATCAGCTTGTCGGCCATTCTGATTCTGATTGCGTATACGATTCCGCTCATGGATATGATGATGAATCCGGGGGCGGGGTCCCGGGGGTTCGTGACATGGTAACACCTGGCGGCGCAGCCCGATTGTCGGGCGGACGAGGGCTGCGTCAGGGGGCGCTGCGGCGATTTGGAAGGAGAGGATTCGTATGACGATGTTAAGCAATATGGGAGGCCAACTAGGATTAGCTTCGGCTAATCCAGCCGAGCTTGTTTTTGCGACGGATCGCCTGAGGGTGGAGCATGATTGGCTGCGGCTGCAGCTAAAAACGCTTGAAGCGAAGGCCAAGGAAGCCAAGCAGCTGCACGCGGCGGCGAGCGGCGTTACGGCGCTTCGCGAGCTGTTGGAGCAGGCGTCGGTCTTAGAGGAAGAACTGGATCGCCACGCCGGGTGGGAAGAGAGAGAGCTGTTCCCTTTTCTCCTCGCTTATCATCATCGATATGCCGTGCCGTCAATTGTGCCCTCATTCTGGGTGCTGGAAAAAGATTACCAGCTGGCGCTGCTGTTCCTGCAATCGTTCCGTGAGGCTGCGGCGAAGGCGATCTCGCCCTTTGCAAAGCCGCTCCTGGAGGAGGCTGTGGCCAACCTGATTCAGGCGTGCCTGATTTTGAACGACCACTTGACGATGGAGGAGCAGTTGGTGTACCCGATCACGGAGCAAGTGTTGACCGATCTCGATTACTTTTTTTCATAGATATAGACAGGGCAATAAGGAGGAGAGCATGATGGGTAATTCCTATTCGTTGGAACATGCGCATGCCGAGGAGTTGGCACGTATCGTGGAACGTTTGAAAGAGGAGCATCGCATTTTGCAGCAGCGATTGCAGCACCTGCTTGAGCGCATGAGTCATCTGTTGGTGACGCTAAGCGGGACGGAGGTGGACGCAGAAGACGTCTTTCAGTCGCTTCTTCAGGAGGCGTGCGATTTTATGGCGCAGTTGGAGGCGCACGAAGCTTGGGAAGAGCAGGAAGCCTTCCCGTTCTTTGCCGGGCTTGCACATAGCGACATGGAGCCTGGATTCACGATGGCGGGATGGATCATTGAGGAAGATCATAAGCAGGCGGGGAGAATGCTGCGCGCTTTTCTGGAGCAGGCTAGCGCTGAGGAGGGGCCGGATCGGGTGCGTATGATCAAGGCGATTTCGCTGCTGGACGTGGCTTGCAGTATGCTGACCGAGCATTTGACATCGGAAGGGGAGATGCTGCTTCCGATTGCAGACCGTCTGCTGCAGAGGAGAGACGGGCGGCAGGCGTAACGTTTTAGCGGAGCGCGGCTGAAGGGACCGAGGGTGAACGAGAACGAGAATGAGAACCGCATGAACCGCCCTGCAATGACGCAAAAACGGCCCTTCTCCCACACGGGCAGAAAGGCCGTCTGTACAGCCGTGGTGGACGCGTTCCGGCGCTACATGCGGCAGATTTCTTTGGGGCAATTCTCGCAGTGACAAATGTCGCGCAAATAATTAGCGTCCTTAATCATAATGTGACCGTCGCGGAAGTCGATGGCGTCTTCTTTTTTCATCTCATGCAGCATGCGATTGACGCTTTCCCGTGTCGTTCCGATCATTTCCGCCATCTCGGTATTGTTCAGCTTGTAGGTGATCAGCGTATGATCCTCTTTCGGAACGCCGTACGAATTGCTGAGCCGGATCAGCAGGGAGCAGAGCGCGCCAGGCTTGCCGTACATCATCAGATCGCGGAACTTGGATTCCGTCATGCGGTGCATAAGACCCATCCATTTCATAAATTCAACAGCCAGGTCGCCGTGCTGCCACAGGAGAATTTCGAGATCCTTGCGCTGTATTACGCCGATCGTCGTATCTTCCGTTACTTCCGCGCTGAAGCTTTGCATCGAATCCTGGAACGGGTCCATCTGGCCGAAAAGGTCGCCGGTTTGATGCAGATAAAGGACGAAGCTTTTGCCGGTATCTGACAGCTTGGTGATGCGGACGCTGCCTTTTACGATATAATACAGACGCTCGGCGGGATCCCCTTCACGGAAGAGGAAATCCCCTTTTTTCGCTTGTTTGCTGTACATGATACTTTCTAATCTATGAAAATTTCCCTCAGAAAAAAATTGCCGAATTCCTTGTGTGGTGGTGGGGCATTGCTTGATCATCCGTACCAGCTCCTCGTTCAATACTTGATATGTTTATTGTAGAGCGTTTAACGGTTTTCGGTTATCGGGAGATTCACTGATTATGGGGGGAGAAAATCCTGATTCCCTCTCATCCCCGAGGAGCGGCAGCGCCTCTAACCTGAGCGAAAAATCAGGGAATTCCCTGACTTACAAACGGGGCTGGACCGTTTACAATAGCAGTAGAGCATGTTTCACTCTGGCGCCAAGCAAGTGGAGGTGGCTATCAGGTATGTCAGAGCATCAGACATCAACGCTTATGGAGGCGCTGCAAAGCGTGCAGCGTGCCGCTGCGAGCGATTTCGCCGCCTTGGCGCCGATAACGGGCGGGCAGCCGCGCATTCAATGGAAGATGGCAGCCGGCAATCGCAATGAACGCTATGCGCACATGGTTGTAAAAGCGGGCCAAGGCTTAGCCGGCGAAGTGCTGCGCCACGGCAAATGGGCGAAGCTGGACGAAGGTGGCGCTCTCGCGGCGGGTCAGCTGCTGCGGTGCCCTTTGATGCTGGCGGAGCAGCTGCTTGCTGCTGCGGTGTTCCCCATCCCTGATCCGGGAGGATCGGCTCAGCCACTCGGCTTGGTCTATGTAGGGAGAAGGCAGGCGGACAGTTATACGCCGAACGATGTAGCGAAGATCGAGGCGATTTTGCCCGAGTTTGCTTGCATTTTAAAGGTAAATCAGCAGCACATATCGAAATGAGTTCCATTCGCGGAATTCATTTTTTTTGCGTATGATAAAGGGGATCGGGATAGTAATACCGTTGATCTGCGGTTGTGGAAGGAGGATGGCGATGCCTAAAATTGTGGTGGTGGACGATCACGCGGTCGTTCGTTCGGGCTTGATGAGTCTGCTCAGCGGCAAGCATGGCAATGAGGTGATCGGTGAAGCGACGAATGGGGAAGAGGGCATTCAAGCCGCACTGATGCTGAAGCCCGATGTGGTGCTGATGGATTTGAATATGCCGGGCATGGATGGTCTGAAGGCGACGGCTGAGCTGAAGCGGCTGATGCCGGAGGTAGAGGTGCTGGTGCTCACGATGCATGATGACGACGAATATTTGTTTCAGGCGATTCACGCCGGGGCCTCGGGGTATGTGCTCAAGAGCGCGCCTCATGAGGAGCTGCTGCTTGCGATCCAATCGGTGTCCAGGGGACAAGCTTACTTATACCCGACAGCAACCAAACGGTTGATGCATGAATATATGGAACGTTTGAAGACCGGGGAGCCGACAGGCACGTACGAGACACTCTCCGAGCGGGAGAAGGAAGTCATCGCGCTGCTTGCCAAAGGCTTTTCCAATAAAGAGATTGCTGAACAGCTGATCATCTCCGTCAAGACCGTCGAAACCCACAAAAGCAATGCGATGGAGAAGCTTGGACTGAAAACGCGGCCGGAGCTTGTCAAATATGCGGCCCAGAAGGGGTGGCTGACCTTTGAGTAAAAACGATCGGCGCGCCTATCCGGAAGTGATCGGGCAGCATGTAGAGGGGCTGATCGCCCGCATCGGCGAACATGTGACGGACCCCGAGTACCGGCAAAGCCTGGGGCTGACCTTGAAGCAGTTGTCGAACGTGAAGTTCGCGCTGGACGAATCGTCCATCCTGGCGGTGACCGACGATAAAGGCAGAATCGTCTATGTGAACGACAAGTTCTGTTCCATTTCCCAATATTCACGCGAAGAGCTGCTGGGGAGGGACCACCGGATTATCAATTCCGGCTATCATGGCAAGGATTTCATGGCGCAGCTGTGGAACACCATTGCCTCCGGCCAAGTGTGGCACGGCGAGATCAGGAACAAGGCGAAAGACGGCTCCTATTACTGGGTGGATACGACGATCGTTCCTTTTGTGAATGAGGAAGGGAAGCCCTATCAATATTTGGCGATTCGGAACGAAGTGACGCGGCTCAAAAAGGTGGAAGAAGAGCTGCAGCTCATGATGTCGCAGGTGCTGCAGATTCAGGAGGAGGAGCGGCGGAAGTTTTCGCGCGAGCTGCATGACGGCATCGGCCAAAGCCTATTCTCGCTGCTGATTCAGATGGACCGCCTGATCGGAGAGGACGGCAGCGAGGAGATTGTGCGGCTGCGGGAGATGACCTCGGGCATCATCGAAGAGGTGCGGAGTCTGGCCTGGCAGATCCGGCCGTCCGTGCTGGACGATCTCGGCGTTCTGCCCGCGATTCGCACCTATATCGAGAATTACACGGAGTATTATGGCATCCACGTGAAGCTGACCGGTACCCTGCGGAGACGGCTCGGTGCGCTGGAAGAAACAGTGATCTACCGGGTCATCCAGGAAGCCTTGACCAATATCGCCAAGTATGCCGATGTGTCGGAAGCCGGCGTGTTCGTGCTGGATGAGGCAGATGGCGTGAAAGTACGCATCGAGGATAAAGGCAAGGGCTTTGATCGTGAGACAGCAGGGAAAGGCGTCGGCTTGTTCGCGATGGAGGAGCGGGCCAAGAGTATCGGCGCCCGATTCTCGCTGCAGTCGGAAGCCGGCGTCGGAACGACGGTGACGCTGCAGATTCGGAAGGCGTAGGGGTGACGGGGGTGTCAGCAACGTGAGCACGGAGCGGCGGCTCCGTGGGGAGAATGACGGCGCGTTATTGTCGCTAAAGGGCGCAAATGTCCATGCCTGCCCCGCGGTGTTCCGGAAAATGAAATTCGGTTGGGATACATCCCACCGCTAACGGTTGCCCTGGCGCTTATTTGGTGCCAAACGCCACTTTTCCAAGGCTAACGGTTACAGCGAGACTGTCGATTAATTGTTTATACTTTGGCAATCTGCGAGAGAACACAAAATGTATACGAAAAATCATGTATAATGTGCTGCATTCACATAAAATCAATCAATTCTATTCGAAAAATCATACACATTTCGTGATTTGAGGCCTGATTTTGAATATGTATTCGAAAAATCATACACATTCTCTACGCGTGTCCGTTCACGGATAAAACTGTCCACAATTAATCGACAGTCTCACAGCAGTGGCTATTGAGGTCAAATCGGCCAGATTTCGTTCGTTTTTTAGCAAATAAGCGTTGCAGCAACCGTTACAATTTGAAATGACGCATTTTAAGCTAAATTAGCCCTGTGGCAACCGCTACGCATCTTCTCAGCGGCAGCCTATTGCAAAAAAGAACGCCTAGCGAGTCAACTCGCGGGGCGTTCTTTTAAATTTACCTAGTGGAGATGCGCCGCGCCTGCGCCTGGCCCCGTTTTCGGAGCAGCAGGGTCTTTCTTGCGGAAGACCCAATTGCGGATCAGCGGCAGCAAGTAGTAGTCGGCGCCGAAGCGGCCGGTGTTCGCACCGCCGATGAAGAGGACGACGCCCACGAGAATGAACCAAGGGTTCGTGCTTACGGTGCCGGCGAACATGAACATGAAGTTCATCAGCAGTCCGAAGAAGGCGGCGGCGGTTGTCAGAGCGCCCAAGATCAGTCCAAGTCCGACGAGGAACTCGCCGAGCGGAATCAAGAGGTTAATCAGCTTCACGTTCGGCACAGCGAAATGCTCGACGAATTTCGTGAAGGTCGGATAGACAAGTTCGTTCGTCGCTTTATCCATGACAGGCTTCGTCACGGCGTTGGTGAGAAAGCCTTTGGCGTCGAAGCCGTCGCGAAGTTTATCCCAGCCGTGAATGAACCATTGGAAGCCCAAATACAGCCGAATGATCAGAAGCGCAATGCCTGCATACTTGTTAGTTCTTACCCAATTGATGAACATAAGTCATCATCTCCTGCCAAGTTTTTGTTGTTTCCTTGATGACTTAACTGTACCACTTGGCAAAAGTTCCCGATGTGAGAAAACTCACAATCGCAGAAATTAGGCTGATAGTTAATTATACACCTTGAATTCATACGCCGAAGCGCTGCCGCCGCTGTAGTTGGAGCCGGTCACCGTCACCCGAATGTAGCGGTAAGTCCCTGTGAAGGTGTCCGTCGTGAGCCCCTGCGTCGTGTTGCTGGTACGATCCAGAATCGTCGTATACGTGACGTCGTCGTTGCTGCCCTCAATGATGTACTGGTAGTAGCGCGGATACGTCGTGCTGTTGTACCAGTAGCTCTCCAGCTTGCTGACGCTCGTCGCGCTGCCGAGATCCACCTTCCACCATTGTGGATAGGTGTTGGTGACAGCGGCCCAGCGGGTCGACGTCGTGTTGCCGTCGTTAGCTTTCGCTACGTCGTTGCCGGTTTGAACCGAGCTGGCGGTCGACGTTTTGCCTTGTGAGACCAGTTGGCCTGTCGGGTTGGCATCCCCATAGACGTTGAACTCATAAGCCGAAGCGCTGCCGCCGCTGTAGCTGGAGCCGGTAACCGTCACCCGGATATAGCGGTATGTCCCGGTCAGTGTATCGGTGGTCAATCCCTGCGTCGTATTGCTGGACTTATCCACAATGGTTGTATACGTGGCATCGTCGTTGCTGCCCTCGATCTTGTACGGATAGTAGCGCGGATAGGTTGTGCTGTTGTACCAATAGCTATCCAGCTTGGTGACGTTCATCGCGCTGCCAAGGTCGACTTTCCACCACTGCGGATAGGTGTTGGTCACAGCCGCCCAACGGGTCGACGAGGCATTGCCGTCGTTCGCGTTCGCCACATCGTTGCCGGTCTGGTAGGAGCTGGCGGTCGCCGTTTTGCCTGTAGAGATAATGCCTGTCGATGTCGTAGCGCTGATCGGCACCGTCCAAATACTGGTGCCATTGCTGTTCTTGGCGTGCACCTGATACGTGTGCGTAGAGCCGGTTGCCAAGCCTGTGTGGCTGTACGGGCTGCTCACGCCGCTGACGAGTGTGCCGTCGACGAGCAAATCATAGCCGGTCGCCCCCGACACGCTGTTCCAGCTCACGTTGATCTGAGAAGTCCCCGCCGCTGCCGCGTTAAAGCCGGTTGGCGCCGCAGGGATATTCGGATTCGCGGCAACCGGTGCGATCGCCA
The DNA here is from genome assembly GCF_050467285.1 of Paenibacillus oryzisoli. Classification (GTDB taxonomy): domain Bacteria; phylum Bacillota; class Bacilli; order Paenibacillales; family NBRC-103111; genus Paenibacillus_E; species Paenibacillus_E oryzisoli_A. Next base: position 37,296 of record NZ_JBCMUN010000012.1, read on the forward strand.
TCGCTTGGGCGTTGCCTGCGCCGAATTTGATGCTTTGAATTTTGGCCTGGCCGGACGCAAATTCAACACCCAGCGCGCTGGTGCGGTTCACGAGGCGGTAGGACGAGAGGCCGTTTAGGCTCGTGTTCGTTGCAGCCGCAATCGTCGTCGACGAAGAGGACGGCGTGAGATAGGCCGGCGTTGCAGCACCGATCGGCAGCAGGTACCACTGATCGCTGCCCACAGCCGAGCCGTTGCCCGCATTGCCGGTCGGGTCCGCGCCGCTGTCGGCAGCTCCCGTGGTGACGGAAGCGCCCATCGCCCGCGTCGCGGAAGCAGTGGAGCCGGACACCTTCAAGAACTTGCCTGTGGCCACGTTTTGCAGCCGATAAAAGCCGCTGTTCTTGGTCGGATCGAACTCGTCAGGCACAGGGACGAACTGCCACTGGCTTGCTGTGCCGTCTTTCAACGCATTGCCGCCGATGGAAATCGTGTAGGCGGTTCCCGGCGCAATCGCCGTGCCGTTCTGATCTTTCGGCGCGTTATACGCCGAGTAATAGGTCTGACCCGCGCTTGGCGTGGCGGCGGAGTAGTTCTTTTGCACGCCGGACAGGTCGGAAATCGTGCGGAACGAGTAACCGCTCACCTGCTGGTTCGTCAAGCTGCCGGTATCGATCTGGGACAAGTAGCTGCCGACGGTCGCAGGCAGCTTGCCGACGACTTTGAACGTGTCGGGCTTACCGAGATCGTCCGTTTCGTACATGTAGCCGTCATAGCCGACGGAGCGGTATTTGCCGCTGTAGGCGTTATACGAGAACGCGTTCTCGTACTGCGTGTTGACCGGCAGGAACAGCCGCCCTGTCGTGTTCTCTTTGAAAATCGGCGAGCCGGCGCTCGGCTTCACGGTCGTCAGGTAGCCGGTCGCGTTGTTTTCCTGAGAGATGACGACCTGGCTGCTTTGAATGCTGACGGTCATGGTCGCATCCAGCGCCGGGTCGGAGTAGGTGACCGAGGGCAGGGAGGTGCCGCCGGCATTTTTGATCGTGCCGTTGACCGTATTGGCCGTATAGGTGTTGCCTGCAACGTCTTTGAACGTAAAGTCGCCGCTGCTCGGCACCTTCAAGAAGCCGATGTTCAGCGAGGAGCCGTCCATGCCCGTGCCAGTCAGCGTCAAGCTGTCCGTCGACGGCGTATAATTGACGGTCAGATTATGGTCGCTGCCGGCCCCCATCGGGCTGCCGATCCAGCCGGCGTAGCCTTTGAGCGCGGAGCGGGTCCACGTGCCGTTGTACCACACGTCCCAGGAGCCTTCCGCCATTTTGGCGCTGATCGGGGAGCGGGCCAGGCTGAAATACGTCAGGATGTTGCTGTAGCCCGGCTTCCAGTTAATGTGGTTATTGTACAGGACGTAAAAATAACCGTTCACATTATCGACGAAGAAGCGGGTGCCCGCCACGCCGTATGACCAGGTGGTGCCTGGGAAGTTCGTGCTTGTCGCCGCTTCGTTGCTGTCGTTCCACGGCGAGGTCGCCACTTGCCCGATGAGCTGCCAGGTCGCGCCCTTATCCGTCGAGTAGGTCGCCAGGACACGGTTGTTATGAACGCCTGTGGCAATGCGCTGATTGGTCGTCGGGTTGTTCGTCGCAAAAGGCGAGAATTGATACTCATCGTTGGTTAGCGCGTACCAGTAGCCTGTGTCCGGGTCGATCCAGACGCCGATGCCGTCGTTGTGATCATCCTGATACGGCGTAGGGATGCCGTACGTTTGATCGATTTTGTAATTGATGGTGCCCGATCGGTTCCAGTACGAATTGTACACCGTCGTCGTTCCCCAGTTCGTATTCAGCTTGCCCAGATCGGTGTTCGTATTGTACTTGATCCAGGAGCCGCCGTTGTCCGCCTGCTCGTAGTTCGCCAGCGAATACATCCAGTGGAAATCGCCGTCCTTATCGACGAAGGCCGAAGCGGCAATATCGGCCGTGCCGGCGGACAGGTTCGGAACGGGCCCATTCTGAACATACGTGGGGAATTTCTCGGCAGCGAGTGCCGCCGTCGCTCCACCGAACGCTTGAGCCGTCAACAGTGTCAGCAGGGCAAGTGGAACAGTGACTTTCAGTTTCTTTTTAAAACGCACACCATTACCTCCTCATAAACTGAGATTTCTAAAATGGAAACGCTTTCCCTTTGCGGGATGAAGCCGTGCGCCAGGTTGTTCGCGCCATCGCTCCCCCTTTCTTCTGCCACGCGCCGGATAGCGGCTATTGGCTTCCGGTTCCTATTGTAGCCCGAGCTTGCGGAGGGCGGATACGCTCTCTTTTTCACATGGATGGGATTTTCTTAAGCTTCAAGAGGTCGTGTGAAAAAAAGGCAGTCGAGATGAAAAATCGTCAGTGCACATACTGCTTGCGATAACGCAGCGGACTAGGCAACGGTGTGCTTATATTCCTAATTGAAGGAGGTGCTGACCAGAGGATAGAACATTAATTAGGAGGCCGATTCCTAGTGTATAGGTATCGAATAGGTAATTAAAACTATTTCCATGTACATATATGGAATTACGTAGTAAAATAGGACTATAATTCGACAAATTGCAATAAATTGTTACAAATATTTTAAAGAGACGAGGAGTATCCAAAATGGCGCGAATAATGATTGTCGATGATGCAGCATTTATGAGATTGTCACTAAAACAGATCTTGACGGCCAATAACTTGGAGGTGGTTGCAGAAGCTCAGACTGGCAAAGAAGCCATCTATGCTTACGAAATATATCGACCGGACATTGTTATAATGGATATTACAATGCCGGATATGGATGGAATTGAAGCTGTGAAAGGGATAAAGGAATTAGATCCAAAAGCAAAGATCATCATGTGTTCAGCGATGGGACAACAACAAATGATCATAAAAGCCATGGAGGCGGGGGCAATTGATTTTATCGTTAAACCTTTCCATAATAATCGCGTGATTGGATCCGTAACTAATGCTCTGTAAGATATAATTTACAATCTGATTAAAGGAGGTTATCCATGCAGATCACGAGTCAAGAGCAATATGTTGAATTTGGAGTCGGAGATGAAGATTATGCGATTAAGATTTCTGAGATTCAGGAGATTATTCGCATTCAGGATATGACGGAGATACCTAATAGCAGACCCTATGTCCGTGGTGTTATTAATTTGCGAGGACGAATTGTTCCTATTATAAGTTTGAGAAAGTTGTTCTCCTTACATGATGCTCCAGAATCTAAGTCCACACGCATCGTTGTTGTCAATCATCAGGAGGAATCGATCGGGATTATTGTGGACCGAGTTAATAAGGTCACCATGTTTGCCGATATCCAACCTCCGCCTGACCGGATTGGCGGCATTAGTGGAGACTATTTTGTAGGGATTGGCATAACGCCAATGGGATTAGTCGGTATATTGAAGCTGGATGAAGTGCTGCTTCGGAATTAACGAGTGGAGGGGGACACATGCTCGATTTATCGGATTTTCGTGAAGTCTTCTTAGAGGAATTGGAAGAACAGCTTCAAATGATGGAGCAGGAAATATTGTCGTTGGAAATGGATGGCGGAAGTGATGCGGGGATTCAGCGCATGTTTCGGGCGGCTCATACCTTGAAAGGATCGTCTGCTGCAATGGGCTTCGATAAAATGAAGTCGCTCACGCATGAAATGGAACATTTTTTGGATAAAATCAGAAATCGGACGGCTTCGGTAACGTCTGACCTGATTAATTTGTTTTTCGCTTGTTTGGATAGAATGAAAAATCTACAAGCCGAGATTGTTGAGCATCACAGGGAGCAGTCCGATATCGCAGATCTGCTAAGCAAGCTGCAAGCGCTGCATACGGTTTCCGGATCCAAGCAGCGTGACTCTGACAAGAAGCCGCAAATACCGGAGGAAGTTCTCAACACTTTGCAGCAGGCGGATGGGCAAGAGCATCTATTGATTCGTGTCCGCTTGTCAGATGAAGCCGTGATGAGGCTGGCTAGGCTGAACGTGATCAACGCGAAATTCACGAATCTTGGTACGGTGTACTGGAGAGACCCCGATATCGGCAGTGAACTGGATGATGAACAGATCCTGAATGCATACTGGCTGATCTCATCGCAATGTGAGCAGGAAGAAATCAAGCGGGTTGTGGCATCCCTAATGGATGTACAAGACGTTGAAATTGAAGGGTTTCAATTTGACCATCTACCGGCTGCACAAGGTTCAGAACCTGCCCAGCCTTATGCTGCTGATAATCCGGAGCCGGCGGCGTTAGAACAGGTAGAAAAATATAAATCCAGTACAATTCGCGTCAATGTTGAACGGCTTGAACAATTAATGAATTTTGTAGGGGAGTTGGTTATTGAGCAGACGCGGATTCAGCAAGTGGAAAAGCAATTTCGTCAGAGATTCGGCTCGGAGAAATCCGTTGAAGAGCTTGGGGATATTTCTGACCATTTGACAAGGATTGTCGGGGAGCTCCAGGAAAATGTTATGAAAGTGCGCATGCTTCCAATTGATCAGTTGTTTAGCCGCTTCTCAAGGATGATTCGGGACTTGTCCCAATCCCTTCATAAAGAGGTTGAACTTGTGTTGGAGGGAAGGGAAACCGAGCTAGATCGGACGCTGATTGAAGAAATTGGCGACCCTTTGATTCATTTGATTCGAAACGCGATCGATCATGGCATTGAAACACCCGAAATTCGGAGAGCGTCCGGGAAACCGGACAAAGGGACAATTCGTATTCAGGCTGCGCATGAGGACAACCAGATCGCCATTACCGTATCGGATGATGGTGCGGGTATCGATCCTAACAAAATTCGCCGTGCGGCTGTGAGTAAAGGCGTATTAAGTGAAGAGAAGGCAAAGCAACTATCCGATCAGGATGCGATTCATTTGATTTTTCATCCAGGTTTCTCCACAGCTTCCCAACTCAGTGATATATCAGGTCGCGGTGTCGGCATGGATATTGTAAGGACGGATGTTGAGCGGCTGAACGGCCTTATCGACATTGAAACGGAATTGGGAAAAGGAACTACGTTTAAAATTAAGCTGCCGTTGACGTTGGCGATTATTACCGGTTTGTTAGTGAATATCGGGAGTAGGACATTTATTCTGCCGATGAGCAATGTAACGGAAATTGTTCGTGTGGAGCCTTCAAGCCTGCAAAAGGTAAAAGGGCTTCCTGTAATTACGATTAGGAACCAAATTATTCCAGTCATATGGCTGCACGATTATTTTGGATACTCCAGAACGCATAAAACAACGAAATATGTGCCGATTGTCATTATAGGAAGAGCGGAAAAGCGCCTGGCGATCGCTGTAGATGAATTGCTGGGGAATCAAGAGGTTGTTATAAAATCATTGGGTACATATATCGGGAATTTGGATGGCATATCCGGAGCGACGATTCTTGGCGATGGTCGAGTCGCCTTAATACTTGAGGTCGGCGGCATAATGAAATTAGTGAATGGTCACACGAATGCTAAATAAGCTAGGGGGCAATAGCCATGGGGATGTATAGAAATTTAAAAACAAAAACAAAATTAATTTCAGCCTTTATGTTAATCGCAGTCATAATGGGGTTTGTCGGATACTATGGATTGAGCAACTTGAATAAAATGAACGAACGCATAGATTACATGTATGACGGGATTGCAATTCCGATTAATGATGTATTGAATGCTCAGGTAAGTTATACGCGAATGAGAGTTGCTATTCGAGATTTATATATTGCTGAAACATTAGATGAAAAGAAAAAACTTGCTGAATCCTATCAAGAGACCAAGACATCGATTGAGTCAGCAATTGCCAAATTTAGAGCAAGTGAATTAACGGATATTGACAAAGAAGCGCTTCAACCCTTCGATTCAACATGGTCTGTGTATAAAAAAACGTATGAAAAAGCAATTGAAGCCAGTTTAGCTCAGCATAATGACCAGGTTCTCGCACTGATTAAAGGTGATTTGCTCACGCAAGGAGATGCAGTACGGGATGTACTGAATAATATTGTGGCAGCGAATTTAAAAGATGCAGATATTGCCAGTAACGATAGCCACATTATGTATAAAAATGCACAAACGATTACGATTGCCGTTATCGTAATTGCGATACTCCTAAGCATTGGATTAGGCTACTTTATCTCAGAGCTCATTGCCAGACCGCTTAACCGTGTGGTGTCTCTCGTCTCCAAAGTGGCGAAAGGCGATCTGAGTGATCACATCGACATCAATACGAAGGATGAAGTTGGCTTGCTGGCTTCTTCTATTAATCACATGATTGAAAACTTACGCAGCACAATCGGAAATATTTTGAATTCATCCCAAAGCGTAGCCGCAGCAGCTGAGCAAATTTCCGCCACGACACAAGAGATCGCAAGTGGAAGCGCAAGTCAGGCAAACGCTGCACAAACCATCAGTGAATTATTTAGAGAGTTATCCATCGTTATCCATAATGTGGCGCAGAATACAGAAGAAGCATCCGAGCTTTCTAACAATACCATTCAAGTAGCCAAGGTCGGCAGCGAAGTTATTCAATCCTCCATGAGAAGTATGAATGCGGTTAGTACTCAGATGTCCCGGTTGGAGAGTGATTCACAAAAAGTGGGAGATATCATTGAGGTCATTGAAGATATCGCTGATCAAACAAACTTACTCGCGTTAAATGCCGCAATTGAGGCAGCAAGAGCGGGTGAACAAGGACGCGGGTTTGCCGTTGTGGCTGATGAGGTTCGCAAACTTGCTGAAAGAAGCGGAGAAGCAACTAAACAAATTACAACAATCATTAAAGGGATGCAGGAAAATACACGGCAAAGCGTCGCTGCCGTTCAGGAAAGTTCAGATTTATCCAAGAAAACCGGCGAATCTTTTGAGCAAATTGCCTTGATGGTCAATGAAGCTGGACAAAAGGTAACCGAGATTGCTGCTGCAAGTGAAGAGCAGTCTGCTCAAACCTCTACGGTATTAATCTCGGTTGAAAGCATTTCAACAGTAACAGAAGAATCGGCGGCCAGCAGTGAAGAAACAGCAGCCACAGCTCAGTCTTTGGCCCAGTTGGCGGAAGATCTCCAACAATCCGTTGCTATTTTTAAAATTAAATAAAACGCCGAGATGGAAAATCGTCAATGCACATACTGCTTGCGATAACGCAGCGGAGATACACCGATTTTTCGATGGAAGCAGGAGGAGAAGTAAGGCGTATACGCGAACCCGACGTGCTCCGCAATCTGGGCAATCGGCCAAGCGGTGTTAATGAGAAGCCGCTTCGCCTGATCGATCCGGTAGTCGTGAAGATATTCCATCGGCGTACAGCCGTAGACGTCCTTCATGCAGCGTACAATGTAATTGCTATGAAAGTGCAGCGCAGCGGAAAGCGTCTCATTCGTCAGCTCCTTCTGGTAATTTTGCTTAATGAATGCTTCCGTCTTCTCAGCTAATTGGCGAACGGGGGAAGAGTGGTGGGGACGGCCTTCCTGTTCCAGCAATTGCAAGAGCTGCATGAACAATGTCATCTCCTGCCAGAAGGAGCTCGAGCGCTGAACGGCGGCAAGCCCCAGCAATTCGTCGAAGATGCGACATGCTGCCGTTACCTGAGCCAGCCCAGCAGCTTGTGGAATGCGCAGCGTGTATCGATTCGCGAAAGGCTGCCCGCTCGGCGGATAGAGGGTCGTCGTCTCCTCCGGAAGCGTCCAGGGACCAGCGTTTTCAAAATGCAGCCAATAAAACACGGTCTCCGACGTGCACGGCCCAGTGGGATAGTGGTGGCCATCCGGGCTCAGAAGCAGCATATGGCCTTCGGCGAGTTCCCAAGAGCGGCCGTTCTCGCCTATGAGCAGCGTGCCTTTGACGACCAACAGCAAATCGAAAATTCCCAAATGCCGACGGTTCGGATGCTGCTCCCCGGGCGAGTAGTCGGACTTGCCGCAGCCCAAATAATAAGGAGCGGGCGGCAGTTCAAACGCGTAATGCTGTTGATTCTCCATCGTTAACAGACCTCCTTCGTTTGTGTGTGAATTTATAAAATATAGGTGATTTTCTTCGTTCTCCATCTTTATTTTAAAAGATATACTGTCGAAGATGAAGGTTTTATTTCTGATATTTTGGAGGCGAGATGGATGGGGCAGGTTCGAGTTCGCGACGACTTTTGGAATCGGTATACGACGTTGGTGCGAGGGACGGTGATTCCCTATCAATGGGAAGCTCTAAATGATCGAGTGGAAGGTGCGGAGCCGAGCTATGCCATACGCAATTTTCGGATAGCGGCGGGGCTGGCGGAGGGCGAGTTTGGTGGATTTGTATTTCAAGACAGCGATCTGGCCAAATGGCTCGAAGCGGTAGGACATTCGCTTGCTGCGCACCCCGACCCGGAGCTGGAGCGAGTCGCGGATGAGGCGATTGAGCTGATTGCTCAGGCGCAGCAGGAGAGCGGCTATTTGAATACGTTCTATACGATCAAGGAGCCGGGGAAAGCATGGACGAATCTGCACGATTGCCACGAGCTGTACTGCGCCGGGCATATGATGGAGGCCGCCGTGGCGTACTATCAGGGAACGGGCAAACGCAGACTGCTCGATATGATGTGCCAATTCGCCGATTATATTGACAGCCTATTTGGTACGGAAGAAGGGAAAATGCAGGGCTATTGCGGGCACCAGGAGATTGAATTGGCTTTGGTGAAAATGTACGAGGTGACCGGCGAGCCGAGATACTTGAAGCTCAGTACCTATTTTATCGATCAGCGGGGGCAGGAGCCTTCTTATTTCATAGAAGAGTGGGAGCGCAGGGGCCGAATGGGCTACTGGCAGCCCGGCGTGAAAACGCGTCAGCCGGATCTTGCGTACACGCAGTCTCATCTGCCGGTGCGGCAGCAGACGGAAGCGGTCGGCCATGCGGTGCGGGCCGTGTACATGTATACGGCGATGGCCGATCTGGCGCGGTTGAACGAGGATGAGGGGCTGGCAGCCGCATGCAGGACGTTGTGGGGAAATATCACCCGCAGGCAGATGTACATCACCGGCGGCATCGGCTCGACGCATCATGGCGAAGCATTCTCGTTCGATTACGACCTGCCGAACGATACCGTGTATGCGGAAACGTGCGCTTCAATCGGGCTGATCTTCTTCGCGCAGCGCATGCTTCGCCTTGAGGCTCGCAGTGAGTATGCGGATGTGATGGAGCGGGCGCTGTACAATAACGTCATTGGCAGCATGTCGCAGGATGGCAAGCACTACTTCTACGTTAATCCGTTGGAGGTATGGCCGGAAGCCAGCCGGAAAAACCCTGGCCGCCACCACGTCAAAGCGGTCCGGCAGCCGTGGTTCGGCTGCTCCTGCTGTCCGCCGAACGTGGCGAGACTGTTGAGCTCGCTGAACGATTACATCTACACGACGGATGCAAAGCAGCGCACAGTGTATGCACATTTGTTCATCGGGAGCGAAGCGTCGTTCGGGCTGGGCGATGGTGAGCTGTCCATGCAGATGAGCGCTGCGCTGCCATGGGAAGGCCGTGTGCAGCTCGACATTCGCGGCAATACCGCCGGAGAGAGCACGCTGGCGCTGCGCATCCCGGACTGGTGCGGCGGTCAGGCGCAACTGGCTGTGAACGGACAGCCGGCAGTGTATGAAACGCGCGACGGCTATGCCCGCGTGACACGCGACTGGCAGGCAGGGGACAGCGTGACTTGGACGCTGGCGATGAGGCCGGCGTGGATCGCTGCACATCCGTCCGTGCGCGCGGGTAGCGGTAAAGTGGCACTGCAGCGCGGGCCGCTCGTCTACTGCTTGGAAGCAGCCGACAACCGGAGTCCTCTGACGTCGTTGGCCGTGTCGGTAAACGGCAGGCTGTCGGAGCAGATGGACAACGAACTGCCGGGCGGCGCGACTACGATTCACGGCGAAGGGTTTGCTGATCGCGGGGCAGTCGAAGATGAGCGGCTCTATCGACCGGTTGAAGCCGGCGGCGCCGCTGAGCCGTTCACCTGGAAGGCGATTCCCTACTATTTATGGGGGAACCGTGGCGAGGGCGAGATGAGTGTATGGGTGCGTAGGGCTGAGTAAGAGGAAATGAGCGTAAGGGTACGCGGAGTGAGTTCAATGAGTATTAGGTGTGTGGGAGTGCGGAGTTGCTTAAGAGAAAATGAGCGTAAAGGCACGCAGAGTGAGTTGAGAAGTAGGCGTGTGTGTACAGGTGAATAATCGAGAGAGCTCCGCCATGAGACGTTATTGTGTCTTGGTGTGGGCTCTTTACCTGTACGCTGAGAGGATGAAGTCGGAGAGGCGTGGACTGGAGGGAGAGCCTGCCCAATGCAAAGGTAATTTCGCGATTGCAGCGAAAGCTCCCACAAGAACCTGCAGAATGTACAGCTAAATTCACAATATAGGCGAAATCTACGCAATGACCTGCAAAATGTACAGATAAAATAGGCGAGAAATGAAATGTAAGGGCTTTCGACCTAAGTTGCCCCGAATTTTGCTGTAGGAAATACAGGATTTCCTTTCAATGTGGGCTTTTAGCGACTAATTAGCTGTACGTTCTGCAGGTTGCGAGGGGGAGGCTGCCATAGGGCAGCGTTCAGCACATTGGGATGTACCTAGCGCTCAGCCAAGAACCAACGGAGATAGGCAAAACGAAAGCCTCCCCGTCCAAAAGGACGGCGGAGGTTTTCGCGGCGTTTAGGCGAGGCCGGTGCCGCTCGCCCACTTGGCGGCGGCGCGGATCCAGTCAGCGTACGCCTCGGACTGGAAGGAGGGCAGGTGGTGCCCCGGGGCCAGATAGGCCACCCGGCCGAGCCCGTACGGCCGCACCCAGGCGGCCGGCCAGTCCTGACCTTCGTGCGCGTAGGTCAGCAGCACGTCGATCTGCGCGAGCGGGTCCAGCTCGAAGCGGTACGGCTCTTCGTCCATCACGAACGGCTGGAGGCTGGCCGTGAGGGGATGGTCGCCGCCCGCGAGCGCGAACGGCAGCGTCGTGTAAGCCGGGTGCCCAGTGAAACGGGCGCCGATCAATTGGCTCAGCTCCGGACTGCCCTGGACGGAGATGCCGTTGTGGACGACGAGCAGGCCCCCGCCGCCGGCGACATAGTGCAGCAGGCCAGCGACTTCGGCGGGTGCGGGCACTTTTTTCCAGATGTCGAGGTAGGAAATGACCAGCGAATATGGCTTCAAAGTCTCGGGCCGCAAATGGGAGGTGCCCTCTGCCGCCGTTACGTCATAGCCGGCCCCGAGAATCGCGATGATTCGCTCCTGCACAGCCCGGAGGGGATGGTACGGCGCATCGTCGTTATTGCCGAGCAGCAGGGTGGGGATTGTAGAAGTCATTTCAAAACATCTCCTTTCGGTAAGCAGGGGTGCCGTTGTGGCTCTACCACGGCCAACGCTCTCCTTGGTAGTCGATCAGTGCGAGCTGCTCATCCGACCAGTCGGGGCTGAGCCGCTGCTCCACAAGCCCGAGAATATGCTGCGCCGATTGCGCCGGGGTGAGCCTGCCGGACGTATCCAGCTTGCCCTGCATGTAGGTCTGCACATGGCCCGGATGGACGACCAGCACTTTGCCGCCCAGCGGGGCAATCTGGTTGTGAATCAACTGCGATTGCATGTTCAGCGCTGATTTGGACATGCAGTACGCGAACCAGGCGGTACGCTTGCACGCCCTGATACTCCCCGCCTCGGAGGAGATGTTCACGATCAGCTTGCCGGTGCTGTTCAGAATGGGATCGATGAGCCCGTTCGTCATGCGCAGCGCGCCAAGTGTGTTCACGCGGAACACCTGGTCCATCTCTTCAAAATCCAGTTCATCCTGCACGGTCGCGGTGATGTTGCCCAGAATTGCACCGTTATTGATGAGCAGTTCGAGCCGATCGGTCTCCGCTTTGACGGCATTCAGCGCCGCCGCTATGCTTTCGGCATTGCTGATGTCCAGGCGAAGCGGGCGGAGCCGATCTCCATGGGCGGCCGCAAGCTCTTGGAGAGCGGGGCTCGTCTCGGCGTATTGGCCTGCCCATACGTGGAAGCCTTGATCCAGTAAGCCTTGCGTCAGCGCAAGGCCAAGCCCGCGGTCGGCGCCGGTGACCAACGCCCAGCGAATATCGTTCATATCGCATGCTCCTCTTCTTTTTCTTTGATGAGGTAAAAGATTAATGCCGTGAAGGTTGGGGATGACGGCTTACCACGCATACGCTTCCGGCGCCGCACCGCCCGGTCCCGGGAAAATGCGGTCCAACTCGGCGAGTGTCGCCGCGTCCAGCTTAATCTCGACGGCGCGGAGCGTGTCCTGCAGCTGCTCGACCGTACGCGGCCCGATAATCGGCGCCGTCACGGTCGGATTTGCCAGCAGCCAGGCGAGCGCGACGTGGGCGGGCTTTTCGCCCAGCTCGCCGCACAGGGCGGCGAATGCTTCAAGCTGCTCGCGGTGCTTCGCAACTACCGTTTCGCTTTGGCGGCTCCGGCGTGTGCCCTTGTCCGCCGAGAGCGCATGGCCGCCGAGCAGCCCGCCCGCCAGCGGGCTCCAGACGATGACGCCGAGGCCGAGATCCTGCGCGGCCGGCAGCACTTCCAGCTCGGGCAGGCGATTAAGCAGATGATATTTGTGCTGCTCGCTTACGAGCCCGAGGAAATGGCGCTCTTTGGCGGCTGCCTGCGCCTTCACCAAATGCCAGCCGGCAAAATTGCTGGAGCCGATGTAGTCGATTTTGCCCTGATTCACCAGCCCTTCAAAAGCGCCCCAAATCTCCTCCCACGTCGTGCGGCGGTCGATGTGATGCATCTGGTACAGCTCGACGTGGTCCGTCTGCAGGCGGCGGAGTGAATTTTCCAGATGGCGGCGGATTTTGTAGGTAGAGAGCCCCCTCTCGTCGTTCGGACCATAGAGAGAATTATGGAGCTTCTCGTACACCTTGGTCGCCAGCACGACGCGCTCACGACGGTTGCCGCCCTGCGCGAACCAGTTGCCGATGATCGTTTCGGTGGTGCCGGAGTTTTGCCCCCAGCCGTAAATGTCCGCTGTATCGAAGAACTGGATCCCCGCATCGAGCGCGGTGTCCATGATGCGAAACGCTTCCGCCTGATCGGTATCGACGCCAAAATTCATCGTACCCAGACACAGTTTGCTGACGCGGAGGCCGGATCGGCCTAAGTAGTTATATTCCATGGAAAGGATCGCCTCTTTCGCTTGTAATGTCTTGTTTAATGATTTCATTCTAGTCTAATTTCGGCGGCCCAGCTATACTAGAATGGCAGGAGTATATAGCATAATGTCATTTTTCTTTCTGTGCGGTGCACGGGAAAAGCGGATAGGAGGGAGCGGCATATGGCGCAGCATACCATCGCGCAGCACCGGATTCAGGCTCAGCAGGACATTCAGTTCTACTACACAGGTACGGAACAGTGCGTTCCGGGGCACGCTTGGGGGCCGGCGATCAAGGACCATTACAAAATCTTTTTTATACATAGCGGAAAAGGCATCTATCGTGTCGGGGAAGAGACATTTAGGCTCGGTAGAGGGCACGTCTTTCTCATATCTCCGTATGTGGTGTCTTTTTTTCAGGCGGATCTGGAGGAGCCGTGGAGCTTTTCGTGGGTGGCTTTTAACGGCGGCATTGTCAAAAGCTATCTGGAACAGGCGGGCTTCACGCCGTCTTCTCCCGTCATTACTTGCGATCGGGAGCAAGAGATCAGGGAGTGCTTCAATCAGCTGTTTGATGCGAATCAGCGCTACTACAGCAAGCCGCTGCAGATGACGTCGGCCCTGTACGCGTTTCTCGCGCTTGTGCTGGAAACGGCGCGAAAAGAGCCCTCGCCCGCGTTAAACGGGAGCATGAAGGACGCGTATGTGGCGCAGGTAATTTCCTTTCTGCAAAACAACTACATGCGGACGATGACCATTGAGGAAATGGCACACAGCCTGGGGCTGAACCGCAAATACATGGCAGGCCTGTTCAAAGCCGTAACGGGCACACCGCCGCAGCAGTACCTGGGTGAATTGCGGCTTCGCAAGGCGTGTGAATTGCTGACGGACACCTCGCTGTCGATTAAGGAGATTGCCTACTCAGTGGGGTATTTGAACCAACTACATTTTACACGGATGTTCAAGCGGGCGTATGGAGTGGCGCCGAGTGAGTATCGGGTCCAAGGCGGCAACTGAACCCATCGTTCGCCGTCGCTAGACGACAGCTTCCTGAATAATTCCCAAAATCATCCTAAAAGCTTCCCATCGCATTTCCCGTCCATGACTCATGCAACCCAATCGGCGCCGCGATAAGATAAAGATGCTAAGGCGCGAATGATTCGGGGCACAGTGACAGTTAAGCTGTGAAAGCCGGCACTTCGCTAACATGGATAAAAAGGAGTGTTACGGAATCATGATCAGAATGGGTAAAGGAATCAAATTGACAGGAGCAGCGCTATTGCTTGCAGGCAGTCTTGCGATTTCCGGTATTGCTGGGGCATTCGGTGAAACGGTACCTGAAGGTGTGACCATAAAGGAATTCAGTTTGCTGGACACGTCGTCCGATATCGTCGGTTCAGCGGATTTTACGCCGGAGGGCAATAAGGACGGTCATTTCAGACTGCAGCTCGGTTTGAACAAGAAAACAACCATTAACGCAGTCGTGCTGCGTTCTACAGACGATTACGGGAAGGATAACTATCAAGGCGTATGGCGGACCAATCGGGCAACCACCGGCTGGCTGCTCGGTATTGTGCAAGATAAGCTCATAACAACGGAAACCGGCGTTACCCATGAAAGTAACATTATCAATCCGGGTTTTCAGAAGGATGTCAAAGAACCTGTGGGGGAATTTGAAGGCAATCTTACCTTGGATTTATATGCAAGCAATAACGGCACGATTAAGGAGACACAATCCTATGTATTGGAGATCGAGACGCCGCAGGGCACTGTGGTTTCGAAGCCCATTAAGTACAAGAAGCCAATGATCGTGGAGGGGACGCCTGCGCCGGCATCGAGTCCTTCCCCGTCGCCATCCTCTACGCCAACGGTTCCATCGCCTACGACTTCACCTGCACCTGCACCTGTTCCAGCTCCTGCGGCGGGAGATAAGGATATGGACATCCGTGTTTTCTTCAAAGGAAATGAGCTTCACTTTGCAGACGCACAGCCTGTCGTGAAGGATGGGAGAACACTCGTTCCATTCCGTCAATTATTTGAAACGCTTGGTTTCACCGTAAAGTGGGTCGAAGAAGGCTCGGTGCAAAAAGCAATTGGCACCAAAGATGGATTATCGATTGAGCTCACGATTCAAAGCGTCAATGCGAGTGTGAATGGCAAGACGGTCGTTCTGGACGTACCGGCTCAAATCATTGACGGCCGCACCATGGTGCCTCTCCGATTTGTATCGGAAAGCAGCGGCTACGATGTGGGATTCTCAAGCAGCGGCAATGTGTGGACGATTCAAATTGAGGATGCCGTCCCTGGCACAAATCCGCAACCGACGCCAGTACCGACACCGACGCCTGACCCAACGCCAACACCGGAACCGATACCCGTACCGTCTGCCGGGGAAGTTGAACCCTACGTCGTGAAAGGCTACCTGCTCAACGAGCACGGACAGCCGATTTCGGGCGTTACGATCAATGCGGATAACTTATTGCTCTATGACAGCAATATGCAAGGGGAAACGGACGAAAACGGATACTATCGGATTGAATTGGCTCCTATTCCTGCAACCTGGCGCATGACGACAAGATTCTCCCTCGATTATAACGGCAAAAAGCTCGATTTTTGGTTACAGGCTGACGGCGATAAATCGTTCGCTGGGAGTGCAGGGGCCATTCGCAATTTTACCCTGAAGGATGTCGTAGGGCATATTGAAATCCACCCTGATTTCTTTTCGTTTGACGACGATATGCCGCAATTCGACACGACCGACTTGGAAATTACGCTCACGCCTGTTGGCCAATTATTTGACGGAAGCGCCGGCAAAACGATAACGGCAAATGCAGAAGCACTTGAAACAGGCGGTCACGGCGTGGATAACATCCCGCTAGGTCGCTACAAAATATCCGCGACATGGAAGCCGGAAGGCCACGCTCCCATGCCTATGCTGTTAGCAATTACAGGAACCAGCAAATATGCGCAGTCTCTCGAATTCGATTTTCGTAACATCTTAGGGGGAGGCTCCATCTTTGTCAACCAGTTTGAAGCCAAACTCGCGAAATAGTCGGTAGAACCAAAGCAGTCTCTCTTATGTGGAGAGGCTGCTTTTCTTGTGGGAAAAACCGCTAAAGTTCAGGAAGGGCAATCCGGGTTTTCCCGACAGCCTGGAATGTGATACGATAGAGACAACATATGGGAGCGGAGCTGACAAGGCAGAATGGAGATTGACGGGAAAGTGCGCAGCGGCGAGGAAGATGAGCATGGAGCCCATCAAGGGAGACATCAAGAGATAAGCGGCGCAGGAGAGAGAGGGACTTCGCTCGATGCTTTGCCGAACGCGGACAAGGCTGTCGCACGGGAAAAGCTGTGCGCCTACTGCGGGCTATCCCAACCGTTGGCTGCGTTCAAGCGGAGGACGGGCAAACGCCGCGGGGCCACGTCGCGCCGGGGCGCTTGCAGAGACTGCCGGGAGAAACGTCTGGAGCCGGCGGTAATCGTGGACGGTGTGGACGAGACGTTTCTGGCGAGTTCGGCAGAATTGGATGAAGGCAATGCGGCAGCAGCGGGCAATGCGGAAGAAGTGAAAGGCAAGAAGAAGCGAAGACGCCGGCGCAAGAAGAAGGCGAAGGGAGCTGTAATCCCTGTGACGGCTGCGCCGCATGCGATGCCAGTGGCCGTCCAAGAGAAGAAGACGCCAGAGAAGAAACCAGTGCCGATTCGGGAACTGAAAGCCGTGGGCTTGCTGCCGAATCGCAATGGGTTCATCCGCATGCGCGGCAAAACGGACAACGGCCGCAAGTGGCATCAAGAGGTCGATCCGGAGCTGGCTTTGACGCTCGTCAAGGAGCGGGCGGCCGTTGTGGTGAACCGCTATACGATCCGCCGCTTGTACAGCAACAAGGAGTTCCGCCAGTTGATTTTGGAGCGGGATAATTATACGTGCCGGTTTTGCGGACAATATGGCGACACGATCGACCACATGCTGCCTCGCGCTAAAGGAGGGCATACGACCCCGGATAACTGCGTCTGCGCCTGCATGCTTTGCAATCAATCGAAGGCGGACCGGGATATGGAGGAGTTTATGAAAGAAACTCCGCCCCACCTCCTGCAAATAGATACTCAGGAGCCATAGATGGTGAATGACGCATGGGAACCGATGATCCTTGGATAGTGTGACGACGTCCCCTTTCCATAGGGGAGGGGGCTATGTTACAATGCAAACAGGAAGGAGGGATCGCGATGTCTGAAACTGAAGCGTGCGGCCATGAATCGTGTGCAAACCCGAGCGAACGCAAGAGCCACCACTCCGACAAGGCGAAGAGCAATCTGATCACGCGATTGAACCGCATTGAAGGGCAGATTCGCGGGGTGAAGGGATTGATTGAGAAGGACACGTATTGTGACGACGTCCTGAACCAGATTTCCTCTATTCAATCGGCGCTGAACGGCGTGAGCAAGCAGCTGCTGGAGCACCATATGAAAAGCTGCGTCATCGAACGCATTCACGAAGGCGATGAAGATGTGATTACGGAACTGCTGACAACGATTAATAAGCTGATGAAGTAAGATCTGGCCTGTGAGGGGTTGGGTCTTTTTTGTCATGCGGAGGGATGCTTGTTAAAAGCTTGTTAAAAGCTCGGCTAAAGCCTGTACAGCCGGTGCAAGTTCTTCGAATAAACCGAAGCCTGCAAAAGAGCAGGAATTTCCTCATTTTGACGGAAAAACGGGGGGGAGCCTGCAAATAAGCAGTTTTTTCCTTCATTTATGCTCCAGGCGGGGCGTTTCTCAGAAAATGCCTGCCGATACGCAGGTATTTCTTGAAAGCGCAAGAAAATCGTCCCAATGCCTGCCTTTTTGCAGCTTTTGCAATCGGAAAAGGGAGAAACCGTCGTCTATGCCGCCCCTCCGGTAGCTTGTTGCGTAAGGCAACGTGACGGGTTCAAGTCGGATGTATCTCCAATGACACCCGGCTGAACCTCATGCTTCTTGCACACCGCTAGTTTTCGAGCCTAGCTATGCTTGTGGTTGAAACCTGCCTAGTCAGGGGAATATAAAATTTTAGAAATAAGCTTGACGTTATATAGGGTAGGGGGGTATACTAAAAATCAAGAAAACATCATCCCATTTCAAGGAGCGATATATCATGCAACAAATTACTTTAAAAGTTAGCGGAATGTCCTGCGGTCACTGTGTAAGTTCTGTGGAGGGCGCGGTTAAAGCGCTAGGCGCGACAGGAAAGGTCGATCTGGCCGGCGGTACGGTGACGGTGGATTTTGACGAAACGAAGCTGGCGGTCGACACGATCAAGGAAGCGATTGAAGAGCAAGGCTACGATGTATAAAAAGTGAGGTGAGGCTCGTATGGAACTGAGAAACGCGGAAACAGTCAGCACGAAGACGACATCGCTGCAGTTGACCGGCATGACGTGCGCCGCATGTGCAACACGCATTGAAAAAGGCCTGAACCGGCTCGACGGCGTCGCCGAAGCCAATGTCAACTTCGCGCTGGAGCGCGCGACGGTTCTGTACGATCCTAGCCGCATCGATGTTGCGAAAATGGAGCAGACGGTGCAGAAGCTGGGCTACGACACCGTCAAGGAAGCGGTCGATCTGACGCTGACGGGCATGACCTGTGCGGCCTGCTCAGCGAAGATCGAGAAGGTGCTGAATAAGCTGCCGGGCGTGGAAACCGCTGCAGTGAACTTAACAACGGAAGCCGCGCGTGTGACGTACAATCCGGCGGAAGTCACGCCCGCCGACATGATCGCGCGGGTGGAAAAGCTCGGCTACGGCGCGGCGCTGAAGCAAGAGCAGGGCGCGGATGCGTCCGAGCGCCGCGAGCTGGAACTGAAGCGGCATAAGCGCAAGCTGCTGCTGTCCGCAGTGCTGTCACTCCCGCTGTTGTGGGCGATGGCGGGGCACTTTTCTTTTACCTCGTGGCTGTGGACGCCGGAGCTGTTCATGAACCCGTGGTTCCAGCTCGTGCTGGCCGCGCCGGTGCAGTTTTACATTGGCCGCCAGTTCTACGTCGGCGCGTACAAAGCGCTGCGGAACGGCAGCGCGAATATGGATGTGCTCGTGGCGCTCGGCACGTCGGCGGCGTTCTTTTACAGCCTATACCAGACGTTGGATTGGTACGCGGAGGGGAGCAGCATGCATCATGGCGCGCCTGAGCTCTATTATGAAACCAGCGCGATCCTGATCACGCTGGTTGTGATGGGGAAACTGCTGGAGTCGCTGGCGAAAGGCCGCACGTCCGAAGCGATCAAATCGCTGATGGGCTTGCAGGCGAAAACAGCGCTAGTCATCCGTGACGGTGAGGAGCTCAGTGTTCCGGTCGAGACCGTACACACCGGCGACATCGTCATCGTCCGTCCCGGCGAGAAAATCCCGGTCGACGGCGAGGTGCTCGAAGGCGAATCCTCCGTCGACGAGTCGATGCTCACGGGCGAGAGTCTGCCGGTGTCGAAGCGCCCCGGCGATGCCGTGATCGGCGCGACGGTCAACCGCAACGGCCGCCTGCGCTTCCGCGCGACAAAGGTCGGTAAAGACACCGCGCTGGCGCAAATCATCAAAGTCGTGGAAGAAGCGCAGGGCTCCAAAGCGCCGATTCAGCGGGTGGCGGACGTGATTTCGGGCATTTTTGTCCCGATTGTCGTCGGGATTGCCCTCGTCGCTTTTCTGGTGTGGTATTTCCTTGTGACACCGGGGGATTTTGCCGGAGCGTTGGAGAAAGCGATCGCGATCCTCGTCATCGCGTGCCCTTGCGCACTCGGTCTGGCGACGCCGACGTCCATCATGGCGGGTTCCGGCCGCGCCGCGGAGCTGGGCATCCTGTTCAAGGGCGGTGAGCACTTGGAGCAGACGCATAAGATTGATGCGATGATTTTGGATAAAACGGGCACGATTACAAAAGGGAAGCCCGAGCTCACGGATGTGATCGTAGCGGCTAGCGGCGCCTCGGAAGCGGAATTCCTGCGACTGGTAGGCGCGGCGGAACGGGGTTCGGAGCATCCGCTCGCGGAAGCGATCGTCGCCGGCGCCCGAGCGAGAGGCTTGGAGCTGCCGGAGGCGGCATCTTTCGAAGCGATTCCCGGCTATGGCATCCAGGCCGTTATCGAAGGGAAGGCGCTGCTGGTCGGCACGCGGCGCTTGATGGAACAGCAAGGCATCTCCGTGCCGGAAGAAGCTTTCACCGCGATGGCGCAGCTGGAGGAAGCGGGCAAAACCGCGATGCTCGTTGCCATCGAGAAAGGGTACGGGGGTATTGTAGCGGTAGCCGATACCGTCAAAGAATCGTCCCAGGCGGCGGTCAGCCGCCTGAAGGACATGGGCATCGCGGTCATCATGATGACCGGTGACAATGCGCGGACGGCGAAAGCGATCGCCGCCGAAGTCGGCATTGACCGCGTGCTCGCCGAGGTCTTGCCGGAAGGCAAAGCCGCCGAAGTGAAACGGCTGCAGGCGGAGGGCCGCAAAGTCGCCATGGTCGGCGACGGCATCAACGATGCGCCGGCGCTGGCTTCGGCCGACATCGGCATGGCGATCGGCACCGGCACGGACGTGGCGATGGAAGCCGCGGACGTGACGCTGATGCGCGGCGATCTCGCCAGCATCCCGGACGCGATCTACATGAGCCGCAAGACGATGGCCAACATTCGGCAAAACCTGTTTTGGGCGCTCGGCTACAACGCGCTCGGCATTCCGATTGCCGCCCTGGGCCTGCTGGCCCCTTGGGTGGCGGGCGCGGCGATGGCGCTGAGCTCAGTCTCGGTCGTGCTCAATGCTTTAAGGCTGCAGCGGGTTCGCATTCGAAATTCATGATGTGTAGGAGCGATATACCACATGCATAAAAAGATCATCATCCCGGCGATTCTCATGCTGGGACTACTAACCGCCTGCGGTCAGGCGAAGGAGACCGCCACCGCGCATGCGGGGCACGGCGCGACAGCGGTCCCGACCAGCGCCAGCGCGCAGCCGGACGGCCATGCCGGCCACAGCGGCCACGAGGCCGCGCCGCAAGCGCCTGCCGCCGCTGCGCACATGCAGGCGGCGTTCACCTTCGCCGCCGGCGTGCCAAAGGCCGGCGCACCCGCCGAGCTGACCGTGAAGATCACGGATCAGGCGGGCAAGCCTGTGCAGGATTTTCAGGTGAACCATGAAAAGCTGCTGCATCTTATCGCCGTGAGTCATGACCTCTCGAACTTTCAGCATCTTCACCCCGCGTACAAAGGCGGCGGTCAGTTCACGGTGCCGGTGACGTTCCCGGCGGGCGGGGACTATAAGCTTTTTGCCGATTTTGTCCCGAGTGGGGGCAGCTCCACGACCTTGAGTCAGCAGGTGAAGGTCGACGGCGCCGACACGGGGCACACTTCCATCACCGCGGACAGCAAGCTAGTCAAAGAAGTGAGCGGCAAAGAAATCACGCTTGCGGCGAGCGGCCTGAAAGTGAATCAGGAGACGATGCTGACTTTTACGATTCGCGATGCGAAGACGAAGAAGGGGATTACGGACCTGCAGCCGTATTTGGGCGCGGTCGGGCACGTCGTGATCATCTCGGCGGACACCGAGCAGTATCTGCATGTGCACCCGCTGGATGAAAAGGCGACGGGGCCGGATGCCAAGTTTGCCACGACGTTTCCGAAAGCTGGCACCTACCGCATTTGGGGGCAATTTCAACATAATGGCGAGGTGATCACGGTTCCTTTTACCGTGGATGTGAAGTAGCTATGGCGCTTTCCGAAATGTACCGGTACTTTAATTTCGGAAAGTCGCCTATTTCGGCGGTCTGATGGCGGTTCTGGCATCCCGCGGATGATAATGAATAAGCTTGATGAGCTGCTCCTGCATGTAGGCGGTGGAGTGCTGAAAGCCGCTTTCAATCCAATGAAACAGTAGCCCGAGCAGGGCGTTGATCGAAAAAACGGAGGCCAATTCCGGGTCGATGTCATTCGCTTCGTAGAGTAGTTCTTCCCTTGAAATTTGTTTAAGGGCGTGAAACATCTTTTGCTTGAGTACGGGCAGCACATCGCTTTGGAGCAAGGTCGTGTAGACCTTCGCATTCGCGTATACATGCTGAAAAATCATAATCGATTGCGCCTGCAGCTCGTTAATGCGGAAAATAGCGACTTTCTCATACGGAGCTCTGAACGATTGAAGCAGTTCCTGAATTAGTTCAGCGAACACATCATCGAGCAGGACTTCTTTGCTTTCATAATTGGCGTAGAACGTCCCGCGGTTGTAATTCGCCTGCTCCACGATTTCCGTAATCGTGATGGTGGCAAAAGGTTTCTGCGCCATCAGCGCGAGCAGCGCTTCGCGCAAGGCCCGCTTGCTGCGGAGGATTCTGCGGTCGGTTTTGACCGCCGGCTTTGTCGGATCTGTCATCCCAATCATTCCCTTGTGTCAAATAGTGAACAAAAGCCTTCGTTTTGTCGGTTAGCTAACAAACGGAGGTTTTTTACTGATTGTTGGGGGTCTTACCTCTCTATTATACTGAACGTAACAGATGTTCTCTACTCAACATTTGTTCGGTAAGTATAGAGAAACCCTATTGATCACAACCTAATCTGGGAGGGATTCAGCATGAAATTGTCTGGAAAAGTGGCTGTTGTTACCGGCGCAGCGTCGGGTATGGGTAAAGCGATCGCGGAGCTGTTCGCGGCGGAAGGTGCGAAGGTTGTTGTGTCGGACCTGCGTGTAGAGTCGGCGGATGTCGTTGTTAACGGCATTAAAGAAAAAGGCGGACAAGCCATCGCGATTGCGGCGAACGTAGCCAAAGAAGAAGATATTCAGCATCTGATTGATCATACCGTGTCGGAGTTCGGCACTGTCGATATTTTGGTCAATAACGCGGGCATCATGGACAACTTCGTGCCTGCGGCGGATTTGACGGACGAGCTGTGGGAGCGCGTGTTTGCGATAAACACGACAGGACCGATGCGCGCAACGCGCAAAGTACTGCCTATCTTCCTTGAAAAACAAAGCGGCGTCATCGTCAACGTGGCTTCGGCCGGTGGTTTGTTCGGCTCCCGCGCAGGTGCAGCCTATACGGCGGCGAAGCACGCAGTTGTCGGCTTCACGAAAAACGTCGGCTTCCAGTACGCCAAGCAGGGTATTCGCTGCAATGCGATCGCCCCTGGTGGCGTAGCGACGAACATCGCGACGAGCATCAACGCGCCGAACCCGTTCGGCATGGAGCGCGCGATGACCGGCATGGGCATCAACCCGCGCACCGGCGAGCCGGAGGAAATCGCGAAGGTGGCGCTGTTCCTGGCGTCGGACGACTCCAGCTTCGTGAACGGCACCGTAGTCACCGCGGATGCGGGCTGGACGGCTTATTAAGAGGAGCGGCCCGCTGAGGGCCAAAGATAAACGACTCCGCCTTCCTGTCGAGGACGGGTGCGTTTACTGATGGCACAGAGCCACTTCGAGAATATACTTTCCGATATGCGCAAAAGAGGCAAGCCCGTGGGCTTGCCTCTTTGTGTTGGATTGGTTTAAATGAGTCCCGACTGCTTCAGCAGTCGCTGGACCATAATGGCCACTTCTGCTCGTGTGATCGAATCTTTCGGTGCAAGCTGGTTCGCGGCTCCCCCGACGACCAGTCCGCGTTTGACTAACAATGCGATGCTGTCCGTGGCCCAGGTGCCAACTGCGCTGCTGTCGCCGAATCCGGCGACTACTGCTTGCACTTGCGCGGCGCTGAGCTGCGGCAAGGCATCGCTCGTTAACCGCATCGCTCTCGCCGTCATCACCATTGCCTGCTCGCGAGTCATCGTTGCCTCCGGCTGGAAGTGTCCGTCGTCGAAGCCTTGGATGAGGCCATATTGGACGGCAGCGCCGACGTAGCCCGCATACCAGGATGTCGCATTAACATCCGAGAAGGAAAGGTGCGATGTGTCCGGCTTTAAGCCGAGCGCACGAACAAGCATCGCCGCGAATTCCGCTCGTGTGACGTTTTGCTCCGGTAGGAAGTTCCGGTCATCCACGCCGCTGATCACCATGCGGGAGCCCATATCGTTAATGGCTGCTTCCGCCCAATGACCTTTGGTATCTTGGAAGGTGAGCGGATGCCAGACAACCGAGTACGTGCTGTTTGTCAGACTGTTAATCTGTGCGTAGTAGCGGCCTTCGATCAACGTGATCTTGGTTGGCACGTGCCGAACCGTTCCGTTCTCATCGATGACGACGCCGGTCGTGATCTTGGTTGGATCCACGCCATCCGGGATCGCGATCGTCCGTGTGACGTATGCGTCGAATTGATCGATCGCAACCGTTGTGCCGTTGTAGGTGCCGCTGACGTTAAATTCCACGGCAGGCACGACAAGTTGGAGCTCGCCTGAACCGGTCAACTGCTCGATGACTTTGACGGTTTTCTCCGCAGGTGCGCCAATCTCAATCCGGATTTGGATGTCCTGCAGCGCTACGTCCTTGCCAAACTTGGCGGCCAAGTTATCGATATTGATTTGCCGCGCCGGGAGCGCATACGAGCTTGTCTCCGTCTTAATCTCAACGAACGCCGATTTGGTCTCCATGTTCCGAATCATCCGGCCGTTCAATTGGCCCGATATGACGTTCGCTCCGGCTTGGATTGGAATCGTAATGACTGCACCTTGCGTTTGGGCGTCCAGCTTGGCCCCCAGCTTCGCCTCGTCGACCTCGACCGTCGCCACCTTGCGTCCGTTCGCTTCGGATATCGTCAGCTTGCCCGCGCTTTCGCGCTGGCCGTTAACGAGCACATCCGCACTTGTCTGCTGTGGAACGTAAGGAACGTAAGAATCGGGTTGCGAGTAAGGGATAACCGCTGCCGACTCGCCGGAAGAGGCGGAACTGCCGGCAATATTCGCGGCTGTCACCGTAAAGGTGTACGGTATGCCGTTTGTAAGTCCTGTGACGGTAATGGGGCTGCCCGTACCTGTGACGGTTTTGTCTCCCGGCAGGACCGTTACCGTATATTGCGTCACGGTACTGCCGCCGTTGTCGACCGGCGGCTTAAATGAGACATAAGCTATGCTATCGTCCGCAATGGCGGTAACGTCGGTCGGTACGCCTGGTACGGTCGCTGGGGTAACCGAAGCGGACGATGCGGATGCTGTGGATAAGCCTGCCGCGTTTTTCGCTGTTACCGTGAACGTGTAGGCTGTGCCGTTTTGAAGACCCGTGACGATGATTGGACTTTCTGTTCCTTCTACGGTCTGTTCCCCCGGTGATACGGTTACCGTATAGCCTGTAATCGTACTGCCGCCAATAAAGGCCGGAGGTGTAAATGTTACGGTCGCTTGGCCATTGCCCCATTCCGCGGCAACGTCGGTCGGTTCGCCTGGTTTTGTGATGAGTGTGACGGCAGGTGTTGCCGCGGACGCTAACGATGCCCCGGCGTCGTTCGTTGCTGCCACCGTAAATGAATAAGGTACACCGTAAACTAGATCTGTTACCGTAATCGGGCTGGTTGTACCGCTTACCGTTCGTCCACCTGGCGATACCATTACCGTGTAGCCGGTAATCGTGCTACCTCCATCGCTCGAAGGCGTCGTGAACCGAACGGTTACTTCGCCTTCGCCTTCTTCAACCGTCACGCCAGTCGGAACGCTTGGCACGGCTGCCGGCGTTATCTCGGCCGTAGGCGTTGAAACCTCAGATGAACCTGCCACATTTGTCGCCGCTACCGTGAACGTATACGTTGTACCGTTCGTCAGCCCCGTTACCGTAATCGGGCTAGCCGAGCCAGCTGCCGTCCGTCCGCCTGGCGAAGCCGTCACGGTGTAGCTCGTCACGGCGCTGCCGCCGTTATCCGCCGGTGCATCGAACGATACCGTTGCTTGACCGTCGCCGCGCGCAGCGACGACGTTTGTCGGTACCTGCGGCACCGTGGCCGGTGTAACGGCGGATGATGACCCGGAAGCCGAAGAAGATCCTACCGCGTTCGTTGCCGTTACCGTAAACGTATAGGATGTGCCGTTTGTCAGATCCGTGACCGTGATGGGGCTGCTTGAGCCGGTCACCGTCCGTCCGCCGGGTGACACCGTTACGGTATACTGCGTCACGGCGCTGCCTCCGTTGTCGGCAGGCGGATCAAACGATACGGTTGCTTGACTATTGCCCCATTCCGCCGTAACGTTCGTCGGTGCGCCCGCAACGGTCATCGGAACGACCGCATTCGACGCTGCGGAAGGTGCCGACGTTAACGCGCTATTCGTCGCCTTCACAGTAAATGTGTACGACGTACCGTTGGTCAGACCCGTGATCGTGATCGGACTTCCAGTGCCGGTCGCTGTCCGTCCGCCGGGCGATGCCGTCACCGTGTAGCTGGCAATTTCGGTGCCGCCGTTATCGGCCGGCGCTGTAAATGATACCATTGCTTCGCCGTTGCCCATCTCCGCTGTTACGTCCGTCGGTGCCCCTGGTTCCCTCGCTGGCGTGATGCTGTCCGAGGCCGCCGATGCGTCCGATGTGCCAACCGAGTTCGTGGCGGTTACTGTGAACGTGTAGGCCGTACCGTTCGTCAATCCAGTGACGGCAATCGGGCTGCTTGCGCCTGTGGCTGTAATGCCATCCGGTGAAGACGTTACCGTGTAGGATGTAACCGGTCTTCCGCCGTCAAAAGGAACCATCACCGCGACGCTTGCTTCGCCATTGCCCGGCGTGACGCCCGTCACGACCGGCGCGTCGGGTTTGATCGGCTGGATCGTATAAGCCTCGGACATTACGAGGCTATTGGCCATGCCGTCCATCACGGCGATCGCCTTGATCGTCATCGCAGCGTTTACGGCGATCGGGCTGCCGTAAACCGCGCTTGTTGTCGTCGGTGTGCTGCCATCCGTCGTGTAGTAAATGACCGCCCCGATGGTGCTCGTCGATAGCGAGACAAAGGTGCCGCGAGCGACTTCGCTGCCGGCCGGTTCCGCTGCCGGCGTTGCGGTGAGCGGGATGTTCAATGTATAGCTGGCTGTCATCACCCGGCTGCTTCCCCAATCGCTGCGATGCGCGATCGCCTTAATCGTCACCGGTCCATTCACCGTTATCGCCCCGCTGTAAACCGTGCTTGCCGTCGTTGGTGTCGTGCCATCGGTCGTATAATAAATGGTCGTGCCTGCTGCAAAGGTTGACAGTGAGATGTTCGTGCCGGGAGAAACTGCGCCAGCCGCAATACTCGGCTTCGGCATGGACGTTCGCGGCGTTGGGCGATACGTTTCACTGTGATTGGAAGGCCCGGAGTTGCCTGCGCCGCCGGCAAGAAATACATTTCCGTTCTGCAGCAGCACAACTTCGGGGGCGAGAAGGCCTACGTTCATCGTCGGACCGGAGAGCCAGGTATCGGTTTCCGGGTCGTAAATAATCGTGGTCGCGAGAGGTGAATAGTTCGGGTCAAAGCCACCGGCCACCGAAACTCTGCCGTCCTCCAACGTTGTTGAGCCGTGAATGTAACGCATTGTCGGCATGTTCGCAGCGGCCGACCAATTGTTTGTCGCGGGATCATAGATCAACGCGGTGTTGGACATTGACCCATTCACTGTACCGCCGGAAGCGAGCACCCTGCCATCACCCATAAGCGCCATGCCGAATTCTTTTCGGCTAGCCGGCATGCTTGGACCTGCGGACCACGTGTTTGTCGTCGGATCGTAGATTTCGGTCGAAGCAAGATCACCGTCGTCATTTCCGCCTCCGGCGACCAATATCCGGCCGTCCGGCAGCGTCACAGCGGCATGAGCAGCGCGGAGAACGGAAAGCGGAGCGGCTGCGCTCCATGTGTTCGTTGTCGGGTCATAAATTTCAACGCTGTTAAGAACGCCGCTGTTAAAACTGTTGCCTCCGATGACCATTATCCTCCCGTCATGAAGAAGGACTGCGGCGTGGCTGAATCGGGCGGTGATCATAGATGTACCAGATGCCCACGAATTAAGTGTCGGGTTGTAAATCATCGTGGCAGCGGATTGCTGCATGCCGTCGTTGCCGCCAGTCACCATGACATTGCCATCGGCCATCGTGACCGCCCGATGCAACTGCCGATTGGCGGGCATGTTAGCCTGATTGGTTGCCGCCGAAGCGACAGGCAGATAGACAGGCAATGCCACAATCAATGCAAGTACGGATGTCAGCAGTATGCGTAAAAAATCCCTTGCTCTACTTGAATTTCTCATCTTCTCGTTCGTTCCCCCCCGTATGGGCGTGATTTGAAATCGTACATTTGCGATGATAGGGTCGACACCGGAAAATTCAAATATTATCGACGTTATTCGACATTATTCTAGAGGATATTGTCGAATTCCTTCTTGATTCGTGCTACACAATAGGTAATTTCACCCATTATTTTTCTCTTCGTTATAGGGGAACTCTGAATTCTTTTTTCAGGGGGATCCTCCTATAGATATCCCTCCATCGACGCTTCAAAAGAAATTAAAAAAATTTTCCCAACATGTCGATTCCGCCCACTCCCGTTCGTTGTGTATACAAACGGGGCAAAAAATCCCCATCCACTCCCAAGGAGCGTGTTTACCCATGCACTTCGTTCACTCGCAAGACGGTACCCAAATCGCTTATGACAAATCGGGCCAAGGCCCGGCCCTGATTCTCGTTGCCGGGGCGTTCAGCTACCGCCAGTTCCCGGGGCAGGTGGAGCTCGCGAAGAGGTTGTCTCCGCATTTCACGGTGTACAACTATGATCGGCGCGGGCGCGGCGACAGCGGGAATCGGCAGCAGCCGTACGCCATCGAGCGCGAGATCGAGGATCTCGCGGCGCTGATCCAGGCCGCGGGCGGATCGGCGTGCCGAGACGATCAAGTATTTTATGACGAAAGGGATGGGCGCGCCCGGTTTCGTCGTGACGATGATGCGGCTGATGCCGGGCGTCTGGGATCGGCTCATGGCGGTTGCGCACACGCTGCCGTAAGATGCGGCGCTGCTGGAGGGCTGAACACGGGCAAGTCGCTGCCCGCTCACCAGTGGCGCGGCGTGGGGATGCCGACCGTGGTGCTGGAAGGCCCGGAGAGCCCGATCGCCCTGCGGCGCGGCACACAAGCGGCAGCTAAGGCGCTGCCGAATGCGCGACTGGTGACTAAGAAAGGCCTTGGTCACACCAAAAAGCTGAACGCCGAGGCGATTGCGCAGGAGTTGATCGCTTTTTTCGCAGGTGAGCCGGTTGGCGTGTAGCGCCTTCATGTGCAGGGATTTCCAGCCTGCCGCCGAAAGAGTAGTGTATTTCAGCAGCCGGACAACTTTCATCTCGCAAACACAAGGTGACAAGAATGTCACCTTTTTTGTTGTTAAATCGATGGTTACCGGGAATTATACCCCGTATAGTAGGGAGGTGAAGGAGGACGGATGCATGGCGAAAATCATAGAAGCAAAGAACTTATCCAAATTTTACGGGAAAACGCAGGTATTGAAAAATATCGATCTCACCATTGAGCAGGGGGAATTTACGGCGATTATGGGGCCGTCCGGCTCGGGAAAAACGACATTGTTGAACACCCTGTCTACCCTGGATGCCTTTAACGGGGGCGAGGTTTGGGTGGAAGGGCAGTCGCTGCTCGATTTAAAAAAGAAAGCGCTGCGGGCATTCCGCCAAAAGCGCATGGGATTTCTTTTTCAGGACTATAATCTGCTGGATACGTTAACGGTGAAGGAAAATATTGTACTGCCGCTTTCGCTGCAAAAAACACCGGCAGCGGACATGGAGCAGCGGCTCTCCAGATTGACCGCAGCGCTTCATATCGAAGCGATCCTGCAGCAGTATCCATCGGAAATTTCCGGCGGTCAGAAGCAGCGGACGGCTGCCGCCCGGGCGCTCATTACGAATCCGGCGATCGTGTTTGCCGACGAGCCGACGGGGGCGCTGGATTCCAGGTCTGCCACTCAGCTACTGGAGCAGCTTCAATCTCTTAACGCAACATTCCAAGCGACGGTGCTGATGATCACCCACGATCCGTATGCGGCGAGCTACTGCCGGCGCGTCATTTTTCTCCGTGACGGTAAAATTGTCAATGAAATGTTCAAGGGAGAGCAGTCTGAAAAGCAATTTTTTGACCGCATCTTGACCATTCAAAGCGCCCTCGGGGGTGAGCTGCGTTGAATCTGTTCGATTTGTCCTGGCGGAACATGAAGCGGGATTTCCGGCTGTATGGGATTTATTTCGTTTCTCTGCTTGTCGGGGTTGTGATTTACTTTACCTTCGCGGCTTTCATGTTCAATCCGGATATCCTGGCAGCGCTTAGCAATAAAGAGATTCTCCAGACCGGCGCCGCCATCACATCCATTGTGGTCTTCCTGTTTATCATTTTCTTTATTCTGTATGCGAACTCGTTCTTTATGAAACAACGCAAAAAAGAATTCGGGATGTACCTGCTTTATGGAATGAGTGAATGGCAAATTGCCGGGATGGTTCTGATCGAGACGGTGTGTTTGAGCGCCGTTTCACTGACGGGCGGAATTATAGCCGGGGGATTGCTGTCCAAATTTTTTGGCATGCTGCTCATGCGTCTCATGCAGTACGAGCAGGTGATTTCCTTCTCTTTTCCGGTAGAGGCGGTAGGATCGACGGTTGTTCTCTTTCTCATCCTGATCGTCATGACGAGCGTGCAAAGCTACTTCAGCGTGCGGCGCGTTCAATTGGTGGAGCTGTTTCATGCCAAAGCCAAAATGGACAGGCCGTTATCTTTTTCGGCAGGGCTTGCGGGTTGTGCCATTGTGCTGCTAGGGCTGGGTTATTTTCTGATAAGCCAAGCAGGCGATTCGGTCTACTGGAGCCGTCACTTCACGATAAGCTTTATCGCCACGATCGTCGGCATCATTGGCGGCACGTATTTGTTTTTTCGCCAAAGCTTCGGTTGGGTATTGGAGAGGATCAGCCGCAGGAAGACCTATGTCGAGGGCAGCCAAATGCTCTGGGTTTCCTCGCTTCGCTTCTCCGTCCGGGGGAATACGACGAACCTGACCTTTATTTCCTTATTTAGCGCGTTAATTATTTTTCTGGTCGGTTTCGTGGCGATTAACTATGCGGTTCACTTTGTGAGCGCGGGACAAGAGTTTCCGAACCACTTGGCGTTTACTTCGCAGGATGAGCCGACGCGCAACCAAATTGAACGCATGATCGAGGAGGATCATCATCGGGTGCTCTATCATAAGGAAATCCAAGGACTGCGTACGGAACCTGTTGCGGGGAGAGAGGCGGCTTTTGGCGAACGGTATGAAGCATCGGTCCTGCTGTTCGCTGCCTCGCAATATAATGAGATCGTCAGCTTGCGCGGCGATGATCAGCAGGTGAACGTGCAGGGGCAGGAAGCCGTTGCCCTGGCTAGAGGAGGCGCCTCAGCCAACGGGGATGCGGGAGGCAATCCGCCTCATTTTACGGTGAAGCTGAAGGAAGAAACGACGTTTGATGTCATCGGGAAAAAGGACTATGTCCTGCTCGGCAAAGCCACAGAGGCCAGCGGAGATATTGGCAAGATGCCTGCCGTCCTCATTATTTCCGACGAAGCGTTCGCACGGCTGCAGCCTGGGCAAGTCCTGGCCTCCTTTGACATTTATCAGATTGACAAAGCGGCCAAATCCGTTGCTTTATCGCGGAAAATCCATGATATCGTTGTCACGTCCCCTGAAACGTACTACTCGGCTTTTGTCGATCTCTATACCATCGATATTGAAGGTTCATCCTTGCTGTTGTTTTCCGTGGCTTTCCTTGCGGTCATCGCCTTGTTCGCCATGGGCAGCATCATCTATTTCAAGCAATTGCGCGAAGCGACGGAGGAGCAGAGACACTATGCGATTTTGCGGCAAATTGGAGTCAGTGACGGTTTATTAAAAGGGGTGATCCGCACGCAACTGCTGTTCGTTTTCTTGCCTCCGCTGCTTCTCGGTTTGCTGCACAGCTGGTTTCTCCTGCATTACCTGGCGATGGCTGAGGTGAGGGGGTTCCCGCAACTGACCTCGATGATCGCAACTGTCTTGGCGCTTTATTTTGTGATTTACTTCCTGTTTTACGCCTCTTCAACCCGAGTGTATTACAAAATCGTAAACCCAAAAACCGTAATGAACTGATCATTGCGGTTTTTGCCGTACGTGGACATAGGGGTCGTCATCCTTGGGAAAGTGAACGACAAATTCCGTATAGGCGCCGGCCTCGGACGTACAGGTGATGGTGTGGCCAAGCTTGTTGGCAAGCTGCTGCGCCAAATACAAACCCATGCCGGTTGACTTCGCATGCGTGCGTCCCGTCTCTCCAGTGAACCCCCGCTGAAAGATTCGGGGCAGGTCTGAGGGCGAGATCCCGATTCCATTGTCCCGGATCCGCAGCTGCTGGTCCTGTGGGGTTTGGCTTGCGGAAATCGTTATTTTTCCGCCCTGGCCGGTGTATTTTAAACTGTTCGTGACAAGTTGATTAACGATAAACTGCAGCCATTTCGGGTCGCTTTGCACAGCGAGCGTTTCGGCTTCGAAGCGGATGCCGATCCTTTTGGAAATAAACGTTGTCGCATGCGCCTTCACGAGCGCCTTCGTGATCCCAATCACGTCACACTTTTGAATATCGTAATCATGGTTAAAGCTGTCCAGCTTGGCGTAATAGAGGGCTTGATCCACATAGTGCTCGATCTTCGCAATCTCTTCCCGCAGGCTGTCCGCATTCAGCTCAGTCTGCTGCAGCAGGCGAAGCACCGCAATCGGCGTTTTGATCTCATGAAACCAGGAGACGATATAATCATAATGCTCTTTCTGCTTCTCCTGAATCTGATTCATTTGCCGGATATGCTGCTTCGTCAGCTCTTCGAGAAAGTTCTGCGCGAATTCTCCTTCGAGCGACAGGCTGTCGTAAGCCTGGCCGGCCTGCATCTGTCTGATGATACGGACATGCTGTCGGTAGCGATAGACGAGAAATCCGAGCCATACCAGCGAGATCAGGACAAAGGCGTACACAAACGTCCCCCAAGCCGAGGCATCGTGACGATCTGCGACAAAGATAGCGGCGGCCATCAGGAAACTGACCACATACACAGAAATCAACGGTCTTTCATAGCTGAGGTAGCGCAGAAAGGTCATTCGATCAAGTACCCCATTCCTTTGCGCGTGCGAATAAAATCCTCCAGCCCCAGCGCCGCAATTTTCTTGCGCATCCGGTTGACATTCACCGTCAGCGTGTTGTCATCGACGAACTGCTCCTCCTTCCATAAGGCCTGCATGAAGTCTTCGCGGGAGATGATTTTCCCGATATTCCGCATCAACAGCTGCAGCAGGATCAGTTCATTTCGGCTTAATTCCACGCTTTTCCCTTGGTATTCCATGGACGAATTGGCTAAATTGAGCTTCAAGCCTTGATGGGTGAGCCCAGGGCTCGCATCCTCCTGATACGTATACCTCCGGCGGATGAGCGCGCTGATTTTCGTGACCAGGATATCCAAATCAAAGGGCTTCTGGATAAAATCGTCCCCGCCCATATTGATCGCCATAATAATATCCATGTTCTGATTGCGCGAAGAAAGGAAAATGATCGGCACCTTGGACACCGCACGAATCTGCTGACACCAGTAGTATCCATCATAGACCGGCAGGTTAATATCGATGACAACCAGATGCGGCTCCGCCTGTTCAAAATCCTTGAGCACCTGATCGTACCGGGTGACTTCCACCGCTTCATACTGCCACTTCGTCAAAGTATCAGCGACAATGCGTCTAATTGTGTCATCGTCCTCAATGATCATAATGCGGTACATACGCATCCCTCGTTCTTGTCAAATGGTTGTTAGCTGTATTGTAGCCGATTTGTGGCGGGATTTCATGCGGGCGGGGAAAGGGAATTTAATCGACAGTGTCGAATGGAATTAGTTTGAGATGTTAAGGGCAACCAACCCAAAGAATTCTATGCTATAATTTTTTGGTAAGATATCAAATATTTTCATTACTAATCCTTGCAAATGTGTTTGATGCAAAGTGAGATAGTTAATACTATATGAAACAGAACATGGGTTAAGAGAGGAGGAGCAGAATGGCGATTAATAGAATTGTGCTTGATAGTTTCACTGTGTTTGAACATGTTGATATCCCCTTCTCATCTGGTATCAATGTATTCATTGGAGAGAACGGAACTGGGAAAACACATGTTATGAAGGTACTCTACAGCGCTTGCCAGGCTGTAAGAATTGATGTTGCTTTTAACCATAAACTAGTTAAGGTTTTTAAGCCGGATCAATTAAAAATCGCTCGACTATTAAGAAGGCGGAAAGGGAATACTCAGTCCAAAATTATAGTCGAGTCCGATCAGACGCAGATTTCAGCGGAATTTCATAATAAGACACAAAAGTGGGAAGCGACAGTAACTGGAGAAAGTAAATGGGAAAAGCAGTTGTCTTCCTTAACTAGCACCTTTATACCAGCCAAGGAAATATTATCAAATTCGTGGAATCTGGAAGCAGCAGCAGACAAAAATAATGTGGATTTCGATGATACCTACATAGACATTATTACTTCAGCCAAGGTTGATATTTCTGTTGGAAAAGACAACAATGCTCGCAAAAGATACTTGGATATCCTGCAAAAGATTACAACGGGGACTGTGCTCATAGAGAACGAAAAGTTCTTTCTGAAGAGTAACGGCAAGATAGAATTTTCACTTGTAGCAGAGGGCATTCGAAAAATCGCGTTGTTGTGGCAGTTAATTAAAAATGGCACCTTGGAAAAAGGAGCAGTTTTGTTTTGGGATGAGCCTGAGGCGAATATTAATCCCGCACACATTCCTGTTTTGGTTGAAATGCTGTTGGAGTTGCAACGCAGTGGCGTTCAAATTTTCGTTTCAACACATGATTATGTTTTTTCTAAGTATTTGGAAGTCAAACGAAAGCAAACGGACCCAGTTACTTTTTATTCTTTCTTTCATACAGAGGCCGGGGTAACGGTGGAACAGAATGCTTATTTCAAAGACTTAAAGAACAATTCAATTGTGAAAACCTATGACCGTTTACTTGAAGAAGTGTTCAATAAGAACTTGGGGGATTAGGCTGTGAATGAACGTGTTTTTATAGAGGAAAACGGACAATTCCAGTTTGACTTCTCCGCAGCGCTGTGGGCAACTGATCAACTAAACTCGCAGTATACTAAAATCTCATCCGTATTGAGTGACGTTGATTTCATTGCTGAGACTGATACCGAAATCCTACTGATAGAATATAAAAATACAGATGTCGAGAATGCAGCTGATCCCGGAGCTTTTGTTCAAAAGCTCCGGGAAGATAAGCATTATATTAGCATGGCCATGAAGTTTTATGGCGGCTTGCTTTATTTATTAGCGTTAAAACATACGAAGCCTTTTTGCTACATTTATATTCTTGAGTGTGCCACTGCTGGGAGCACCGAACGACTGCGGATTAAAACGAAAATAGGTTCAAAATTGCCGTTCGAGTTACAAAAGGAGCCTGAATTTAACCAGCAACTCATCAAACGATTTGAAATTCTATCCATCTCTGAGTGGAACAACAACCCTGCATACAGACAGTTCCCGATTGCCGCAATCGGAAGCTAACAGGGCCGATCTTCCTGCATCAAAAAAGCACCGCGCTCTCAATCTGAGAAGTCGCAGTGCTTTTTTAATTCAATCACGAGGGCAGCGGCGCCTTCGCAAACTTTGTACAATTTAGCAATATCGCTGTATAAACAAACTTTTTAAAACTTGGTATGATGGAGAGTAATATATACGTAAGCGATTTCAACTACAGCCTGAGGGTGGGAGAGAGATGTCAGATACACCGATACGTGTGTTGATCGTGGATGATGAGCTGCCCTTGCGTCAAGAGCTGCGCTCCCTGCCATGGGCTTCATTCGGTGCGGAGTTTGTCGGCGAAGCTGAAAACGGCGAGGAAGCCCTGGAGCTGTGTGAGAGGCTGCAGCCGGATTTGGTCATTACGGACATCACGATGCCGATCATGAACGGCATGGAACTGTTCCGGGCGATCAAGCAAAAATGGCCTTTCATGCAGGTTGTGCTGCTCACCTGCCACAGCGACTTCCACTACGCCCAGGAGGCGCTGAGGCTGGGAGCTTTGGACTATTTCACCAAGCTTGCCTTGGAAGAGGGAGATCTGCAAGCTTCGATTGATAAAACGAGAGTGTCCCAGCGGCGCGAACAGGATCTGCAGCGCTACGGACAAGAGCAGCTGCGGCGAGAGCTGGAGCAAGGCACCGCCGAGCCGGCGCGCCGTGTACGCAAGGAAGTGCAGCTCGCGCGGCGCATCATCGAGCAGAAGCTAGGCGAGCCGCTGACGCTGACCTCCGTGTCGGAGGAGGTAGGGCTGAGCTCGTACTATTTGAGCCGGCTATTCAAGGAGGAGACGGGCGAAGCCTTCAACGACTACATTACCCGGCTGCGGATGGAGAAGGCGGTGCATCTGCTGCAGACGACGCCACTCAAAGTCTATGAAGTTGCCGAGCAGGTCGGCATCCCGAGCTACCGCTACTTCTCGCAGCTGTTCCGCAATTGGACCGGCGTTGCGCCGACAGAATTCAAAAAAGGATGATTCCGCATGAAAGCAATCGTATCCTGGTTTGGCAGCTGGAGTATGCTGGCCAAACATTTTCTTTTTTTATCGCTGGCGACGGTGGTGCTGCTTGGCGGGCTCGCTTGGCTGAACTTGCGCGAGGCGGAAAATGTGTTCCGCAAGCAGGTTGTCATGGATTCGCAAATTATTATTGACCGCACGAATCTCTATATGAATGCGTACCTCGATAACGTGCAGAACATTCTCATGCTTATCTCCACGCGTGACGACCTGCTGGACGACGGCAAGGAAAAGGAAGCATCCGAGGTGCTGCGCAATTACGCGAACAAGAACAGTACGCTGTACAAAAATATGTACCTGGTCCGAGAGGACGGTCATGTGATCACGAACTCGCAGACGACCTTTGATATTATCGGCAATCCCCATATCCAATCGCTGCTAGAGAAGGCCAAGCAAACGTATGGGATGTTCATCACCGAACCTTACCAGTCGCCGATGTCGGGCAAGACCGTGGCGTTCGTACTGCCGCTGGACTCCTCCTCGACGAAAGCGTTCAAAGGCATTGCGGTCGTCGAAATCGACCTCGTGCAATTGACGAACATGCTAGCGCAGTTCATGAACACGAAGAATCAGACGTTTGCTATTATCACGAATAAAAAGAATGTCGTGCAGTTGTTCGACGCCACGCTGCCATTAAGCGCGTATCGACTGATTCCGTATAACACGTCGGTATTTCCGCCGGAACTGGATACGGGGTTTGTCGACCAAATCGCAGACCTTCCGGTCGGCGCATCGGAAATGCCAGGTCCCGAGGGAGATCTGGTCGCGGTCAAAGCGGGCATGAATAAACTGGGATGGTATTTTATTGCCTTTTACGAGAACAGTTATTTCTACCAAAATATCCAAAGTCTCTATCGAAATTTCAGCACGGCGGCCTTGTTCTGGATTGTGATTATTTTGGCCAGTACGTATATGATTTCGCGGTATATTACGATGCCCGTGCGCACACTGGTGGCGAAAATGGACCGCGTACGTGATGTGGATGTCCAGCATACGATTCATGTGACCGGCAGCGATGAGATCGGCCGGCTGGCGCGAAGCTATAATGCCATGATGGAGCGGATTCACAATTTGCTTCAGGAAACGCGGGAGGC
Source organism: Paenibacillus oryzisoli (assembly GCF_050467285.1). GTDB lineage: Bacteria > Bacillota > Bacilli > Paenibacillales > NBRC-103111 > Paenibacillus_E > Paenibacillus_E oryzisoli_A. The sequence goes on from NZ_JBCMUN010000012.1 coordinate 75,005, forward strand.
CGAGCAGCGGAAGAAGCAGTTCGAGCTGAAAATGCTGCAAAGCCAGATTGCGCCGCATTTTCTCTATAATACGCTGGCCTGCATATCGAGCCTTGCCAAGCAGCATAAGATTCAGGAAGTACGGGAGACCATCAAGGCATTGGTCGGCCTGCTGTCGTTCAGCTTCGACAAAAGCTCGGAATTCGTCACCTTGGATGAAGAGCTGGAGGGGCTGCGGATGTACGCATATATTCAACAAATCCGCTACGGAGATAAATTCACGATGGCGATTGAGGCGGCGCCGGAAACGGCCAAGCTGCGGATTCTGAAGCTGACGCTGCAGCCGCTCGTCGAAAATGCCATTTTTCACGGCCTGGTGCCGCTGAAACGGCCGGGCAGCATTCGGATTCGGACCAAATGCGTGAAGCAGATGCTCGTCGTCACGATCCGTGACGACGGCATGGGCATGAACGCCGACCAGCTCGATAGCTTGTTTGCCGAACGCAGCAAGGCTCCGAGCAAGCACAGGTTTACCGGCATCGGCGTCATGAACGTCCATGATCGGATCGGACTTCATTTTGGCCCGGAGTATGGGCTCTCGATCTTCAGCAGGCCCGGGGTCGGGACGCTGATCCGCATCGAGCTTCCGGCTGTCGAACATACGCCGTGACCGGATAAGTGCAATTGCAAGAATTCGAACACTATGACAGGATCACTGTATATTTTCCTGAGAAAGCGCTTGCTATACTAGGTTCAGCCCGTTAGGAAGCGAGTGATTACATGGAAAAGAGGTGGCCTTATGGAACAGCAGATCGTAAGCGGGCGCAAGACTAGGGCTGAGGGCAAGGAAAGGGGAGCAGGGGTTGCAGGCTCGGCAAAGCGGGTTTGGGCGTTTCGCGCTTTTTATCTCATGCTCTTGCCGGGTCTCATCTACTACGTCATTTTTAAATATATCCCGATGTACGGCGTCATTATTGCTTTCAAGGACTATCAAATATTGGATGGCATACTTGGCAGCCATTGGGCGAATCCGTGGTACAAGCATTTTCAAACGTTTTTCAATTCACCGTATTTCTCACAGCTTCTGGTCAATACGCTTCTGATCAGCATTTATAAGCTGGTGTTTGGCATGGTGCCGCCCATCGTTATGGCGCTGCTCCTGAATGAATGCCGGCTGCGCTGGTTCAAAAGCGTCGTTCAGACCTTAACGTACATGCCGCATTTTCTGTCGTGGGTCATTATTTACGGCATTCTCATTGCGCTGCTTTCCCAAAATTCCGGGATCGTCAACAACTGGATTGAGGATGCCGGCGGCAATGCCATCGGATTCATGTCCTCCGTTGATTATTTCCGAACCATTCTTGTCAGCTCCGAAGTTTGGAAGGATCTCGGCTGGGGAGCGATCATCTACTTGGCGGCGATGACCGCGATCGATCCGACCTTGTACGAGGCGGCTCGTGTAGATGGCGCAAGCCGGGTCAGAATGATCTGGCATATCACGCTGCCGGGGATCCGAACGGTCATCGTGCTGATGTTGATCTTGAAGCTAGGTCACATTATGGATGCCGGATTTGACCAAATCTACATTCTGTATAACGTCCAGGTGTATGAAGTGGCAGACATTCTCGATACGTGGGTGTTCCGGACAGGGCTGCAGCAGTTGAACTTCTCACTGGCGGCTGCCGTTGGATTGTTCAAATCGGTCATCGGCCTCGTTCTGGTGCTGGGCTCGAATCAATTATCGAAGAAATGGGGGGAGGGCGTATGGTAAGAGGTTGGGAAGACAGAATCTTCAATCTCGTCGTGGTGGTTGTTCTAGGACTTGCGGCTTTGGCTGCCATTTTACCACTCATGTATGTGGTCTCCATGTCGATTACGCCCTTCACCGAAGTGCTCAAGAACGGCGGGTTCGTGCTGATTCCCAAATCGATTACGCTCAGCGCGTACCATAAGCTCTTTACGGAAACAAATATTCCTCGGGCTTATGTGATTACGATTATTATTACGGTCGTCGGTACCGTGGTTAATCTGGTTTTGACCTCGCTGATGGCGTATCCGCTGAGTCGCAAGAATCTCCCGGGAAGAACCTTTTTCCTCCTGATGGTTGTGTTTACGATGCTGTTCAGCGGCGGGTTGGTTCCGACCTATCTGATCGTCAAGTCGTTGGGCCTTCTGAACTCGGTATGGTCCATGATCTTACCGAATGCGGTGTGGAGCTTTAATGTGTTGATTATGAAAAGCTTTTTCGAAGGACTTCCGGAAGAATTATTTGAATCGGCGCGGATGGATGGCGCGAAGGAATTCCGGATTCTCTGGCAGATTGTGCTGCCGCTGTCGATTCCGTCGATGCTGACGATCGGGCTGTTCTATATGGTTGGTCATTGGAATGAGTTCTTTCAAGCCATCATGTATGTGACAGACCGCGGTTTGTTTCCACTGCAAGTCGTGATTCGCGAAATTCTTATCCAGACCCAGATGCCGCTTGAAAATGCGGAGAACATGATGCCGACGGAAACGATGCAGATGGCGTCCGTCGTGATGGCAAGCTTGCCGATTATCGTTGTGTACCCTTTTATCCAAAAGCACTTTACTAAAGGGATGCTGATGGGTTCCGTCAAAGGTTGACCCCGCTTTAATGGACGATCAGGACTGCAGCCAGATTCGTTCCGCCGCGGTGACAATATAACTCAACTACAAATTAGAAAGATGGGGTATCTATGAAAAAGAAATTGCTCGTTCCAACACTGCTCGCTATGGCTTTTGCAGGCAGCACGCTGCTGGCTGGCTGCGGCGCAGCGCCATCGACAGAAGACAAAACATCGGCCAGCGTAAAGCCGGCAGCGACCAGCAGCGAACCGATCAAACTGGATATTATTGAGCAGGGCTCCGGCCTTCCTACTTCCGATCAGGATATCATTAAGCAGGAACTCGACAAAGCGCTGAATACCAAAATTAATCTAACCGTCTATGCTTCACCGGAAGATTATAAAAATCAATTGAACGTACGTATCGCTTCCTCCAATTATCCGGACTTGTTCGCCGTCGACCGCCAGCAGCTCAAGCAATATTCAGAGCAAGGCCTTCTGCTGGACCTGACGCCTTATCTGGACAAGTTAAAGCCAACGGCGGACTACATCGGTGAGGCCAGCTTGAAGCAAGGCGTGATGAACGGCAAAACGTTTGCCGTTGCCAAGAAGCCGACGGCATCCAAAATGTCCCTTTGGGTTCGCAAGGACTGGCTGGATAAGCTGAACCTGAAAGTGCCGACGACACCAGAGGAATTATTCGACGTTGCGAAAGCGTTTACAGATAAAGACCCGGACGGCAACGGGAAAAAAGATACATTCGGCTTTACAGGTGCCAAACTGAATGCGTTTAACAGCATTTTCGGCGCTTATGGCATTGGCTACAACGACAGCACGCCGGGCATTTTCGTGAAAGATAATAAGCTTGTGAACTCTTTGTATGCACCTGAGATGAAGGATGCGCTTGGATTTATTCAAAAGGTGATTTCGGCAGGCGTCGTAGATCCGGAGCTCCTGGTTACGAATGATACGCAAGCAGGGCAAAAGGCGATCAAAGGGCAAGCGGGTATCATTTACACGGCTTGGTCAAATATGACCAATGCGCCAATTATTGAGCAGATTAAGGCTGTCAATCCGAATGCGGAATGGGTTCAGGTCGACGCGGTCAAGGGGCCGGGCGGACAAGCTTCGGGTACCTGGGATATTGGGAATCCTGCCGGATTGTACGCGATTCCGAAAGCGCTTGAGAAGAGCCCGGAGAAGCTGCAAAAGGTCATTGATCTCTTGAACTACGTTTCTTCCAAGGATGGTTCCTTGTTAGTACAGTACGGTGTGAAGGGCAAGCACTACAATCTCGAAGGCGATAAAGTGGTGCCGACAGATCTGATGAATAAAGAAGGCGGCTATTTCTGGCTGTATCAGTTCACGGGTCGTCCGGAGCAGGAGTATCTGAAGGTGAAATTTGCTTCGCAAGTCAAGTATATCGATTTTGCCAACAAACAGCCTCGCATTGAAACGCTGAACGGATTCATCGATGCGCCAAACGGCTATAACGCGGCTGACGCCAACCGTTTCATTGAAGAGGAAATTTCGAAGTTCGTTTATAGCAAACGTCCGCTGGGTGAATATGATAATTTCCTCAAAACGTTGGAAAGTACGATGAACTACAAGGCATATACGGATGCTGCGGAGAAAAGAATTAAAGAACTCGGCTACGTAAAATAGTTGCGGGGGGAAAGGGAGGAGAATGTGCTTCCTTTCCTCTTTATTTAAACTGGGAGAGGAGCTTCAACATGAGTGAAAATAACGACAGACAACAGATTCAGGCGGATGTGCTTGTGGCCGGAGGGGGCATATCGGGCGTAGCGGCAGCCATTGCGGCAGCTCGTAACGGCGCGAAGGTCGTGCTGTGTCAGGATCGGCCCGTTCTGGGCGGCAACGCTTCTTCGGAAATTCGCATGCATATCGTAGGCGCTGCGCATTCCAAACGGGGCCAAGCGCTTGCCACGGAGGCCAGAGAAGGCGGTCTGATCGAGGAGATTCTGCTGGAGTGTGCCATTCGAAATGCGCAACGGAGCGCTCCAATGTTTGATTTGATTTTATATGAAAAATGCCGTGCCGAGTCCAATCTGACCTTGATGCTGAATACAGCGGTGACCGGTGTGCAGATGGATGGCTCCCGCATCGTCTCGGTGCTGGCAGAGAGACAGAGCACGGAGCATACATTTGAGATTGCGGCGCAAATTTTCATCGATTGTACGGGAGACGGGCGGCTTGGCAAGGAAGCGGGAGCGCAGTTCACGACAGGTCGGGAATCTTCCAGCCAGTATGGAGAGTCGCATGCAGGCGCGGAGGCGGACCCGTATCGTCTCGGTTCATCGCTGCTGTTCACAAGCCGGGATATGGGCAAGCCGATGAAGTTTATTCCTCCTGTGTGGGCGAAGCGTTTTACAGAAGAGGATTTGAAGTATCGAAGCCACAGCTCCTGGGAGTATGGCTATTGGTGGGTGGAGTTTGGCGGCTTGCTGGATACGATTGCGGATAATGAACATATTCGCGATGAACTGTTGGCGATTATGATGGGTGTCTGGGATCACATTAAAAACAGCGGCCACCACCCGGAGTCGGCCAATTGGGCGCTTGATTGGTTCGGCTTCGTGCCGGGCAAACGGGAGTCGCGCCGGTTTATCGGCAAGCATCTGCTGACGCAGAAGGACTTGGAGGACGCTGTGCATTTTGAGGATGTCATCGCGTATGGCGGCTGGCCGATGGACACACATCCTCCGCAAGGTATTGAAGCGAAAGATACCGATCCGTGCAGTCAGCCCGTGACCAATTATGTGTACGGCATCCCGCTTAGGGCGTTGATTAGCGCCAATGTCGACAATTTAATGTTTGCCGGACGCAACATTTCGGCAACGCACATCGCGTTCTCGAGCACGAGGGTGATGGCCACTTGCGGCGTGATGGGGCAAGGCGCCGGAACCTTTGCGGCGATGGCTGTTCAGGAAGGGGTGCCGCTGGAGCAAGCCTGGCACAATCAAGCGTTGATCGGCAGAACGCAGCAGATGCTGATTCGGCAGGATGCGTTTCTGCCGGGCATACAGGGGGGCGTGAATATAGCGAGCCAGGCCCGCGTGAGTGCTTCTTCCGAACAGCCGGAGGGGCCGGCGGCGAATGTTATTGACGGCCATACGCGAGCCATGCATGGGGAGAAAGGCGTAAGGCCGGATCGGGTCGTTCCGGGCACACACCGTTGGATGTCGCAGTCGGGGGATCCCGAGCCTTGGATCGAGCTGGCGTGGGAAATGCCCGTCGCACTGAATGAAATCACGGTTGTGTTCGATACCGGGATGCACCGCAGGCTGACACTCACACACGAGGATGAGGTGCTGAAGAAATTCGTCTGGGGGCCGCAGCCGGAAACGGTCAAGGCATTTCGTGTGATCGCTTATAGCGCGGATAGCACGGATGACTCTGGTGACGGCCAGGAAGTGATGCACGTTCAGGACAATTACCAGCGGCAGGTGACCCAAGCAGTTGCGCTGGAGCAGGTGCGAAGGCTTCGCCTTGAGGTGCTGGAGACGAATGGGCTGGATCATGCGCGCATTTTCGAAATCAGGTGCAATTAGGGAGGACGCTGAGTATGCACATTTGGAACTATCGCCGTGCTCTGACACATATGCGGCACAAGCTGCGGGAAGGGGAGCTGCGCGTCGGCTTCCTCGGCGGCTCGATTACCGACGCGCTTCCCGGGCACAATTGGCCGGAGCCGGTGATGCGCTGGCTGGTCGCCCGATATCCCGAGGTTCGATTCCATGTAGAGAATGCCGCGATCAGCGCCACGGGGAGCGACCTCGCCGTCTTCCGCGCGGAGCGGGACATCATCGACCGCGCGTGCGATCTGGTGTTTGTGGAATACGCCGTCAACGACCGGGATGTGGATCCCGCAAGGCGTATCAAGGCGCGCGAAGGCTTGCTGCGCAAGCTGCTGGCGGACGGGACGCGGGAGGTGGTGCTTGTCTACACCTTCCATCAAACCTTGTACGCTGAGATGATGAGCGGCATCGTGCCGGATACGATTGCCGAGTTTGAACGGCTTGCCGAGCATTACGGCATCAGCTCGGTCTGGATGGGTGCCTACGCGCTGAATGAAGTCAAGCAAGGCTTCCTGCGCTGGGAAGAATGGCTGCCCGACGGGACGCATCCTACGCAGCGCGGAAGTCTCAGCTACGGACAAAGCGTGATCAAGCTGCTTGAACAGGAATTGCAGGAGGGCGGCGTTGGAGCGGCCGCTTCTTATGAGTTGCCCGAGCCTATCGATCCCGGGCATTGGGGCGGAGCGTACGTCCTTCCGTTGGAACGGATTCGGACGGAAGGGCCGTGGCTGATTCGCCGCTGGCCTAACGCGGCGTGGATCGACCGGGTCCTGGATACGGCCGCCGTCGGGGCCAGGCTTAGCCTCGATTTTGAAGGGAGCGGGCTCGTGCTGGCGTTTGATTACGGCAAATTGTCGGCGGAGTTTCGCTATCGGCTGGACGGGGGCGAGTGGGTGACAACGGACCGTCCGCGCCCTGATTGGTGCGGGAACGAGGGCTGGTTCAGGTCGGAGATTGTCGCCGAAGGCCTGCCCGCCGGTGCGCATGTGCTGGAGCTGGAAGTGATTCACGGGAATCGGCCCGGGGCGAAAGGGACCAATTTCAGATTGGCTTTCGCAGGGGTGATTGTTTGATCCTCTGAACCATGGGCCAATCCTGGTAAGAAGGCAGGAAGCAGATGACATTGCGTCGGCTGCTTTTTTTCTTTTGTGCGGTGGTGTTAGCAAATATTAGAACATTTTCGCAGGATCGCTGTATATTTTTCCTTGAAAGCGCTTGCTATACTGGGGTTGTTTCCCAACTAAGTTGCTCCGGAGGTGATCGGAAATTAAGGAGGGTAAGGGTTAAATGTAAGCGCTTTATATCATGAAGAAGAAAGGGGAATTTTATGACCAAAATGTTCAAGTGGACCGCCATGATGGTTTCTTTGATGCTTACGGTGCTTGTTGCTGTGAACGCGGTGTCGGTGCCCCGAGCGGCAGCGGCTGATGAGTTTGATGCCATGCGGGACAAATGGAAGGTGACGTTGACAGGGGGCACCGCGTATAACCAGCTTGATCCGGCGATTGCCCCTCAAATCACGGCGATTACGGACGAAGCTAATGCCAATTGGAGCACGATGGATAACACGCCGGGCACCTATTTATGGAGCGATCTTGCCGGTACTGCGGCTGCGGATGCCGCACAGCTTACAACGAACTACAATCGGATCAAGACGATGGCGCTCGCTTATGCGACCAAGGGATCTTCCCTGCAAAATGACGCGTCGCTGCGCTCTGATATTCTCATCGCGCTCGATTGGATGTATGCGAACCGCTACAACGAGACGAAGGCGAAAAATGGCAACTGGTGGGACTGGGAGATCGGCGTGCCGCTCGCGCTCAATGATATTGTGGTGCTGATGTACGATCAATTGAGCCCAACACAGATTACCAACTACATGAACGCTGTCGATCATTTTCAGCCTACGGTGACGATGACTGGAGCGAATCGCGTATGGGAATGTACCGTAATTGGCATTCGGGGGATTATTGTAAAAAGTTCCACCAAACTGATCACCGCGCGCGACGGTCTCAGCAATGTCTTTAATTACGTAACGAGCGGGGACGGCTTCTACAAAGACGGTTCGTTTATTCAACACGGGAACCATCCCTATAATGGCGGGTACGGCATCGGGCTTATGAAGGATCTGGCCGATTTACTGTATGTGCTGGACGATTCCACCTGGGAAGTCACGAATGTGGGGATTCAGAACGTGTACCGCTGGATTTACGATTCCTTTGAGCCTTTCATCTACAAGGGCGGCATGATGGATATGACCAGAGGCAGAGACGTTTCCCGCTACTACGATCAGGATCATGACAGCGGGGCCTCGATCATTGGGGCCATCATCCGCATTTCACAATTCGCGCCTGCCGCCGATGCCGCTGCGTTCCGCAGTATGGTCAAGAGCTGGATTACGGCGGATACGACGCATGATTATTTCACGCACACGTCGATTAATTTTATCGTACTCGCAAAAGAAATTGTGGCGAATGCCTCGCCGAGGGCGGAGCTGGTGAAGAACTATCAGTTCACCGGAATGGATCGCACCGTTCATTTGCGCCCTGGCTTCGGTTACGGCATCAGCATGCATTCAAGCCGCATCTTCAACTACGAATCCATCAACGGCGAGAATTTGAAGGGCTGGTATTTGGGAGACGGGGCAACGTACCTCTACAACAATGATCTTACCCAGTACACGGATTATTGGCCGACCGTGAATCCGTACCGGCTGCCGGGCACGACCGTCGATACGGTGACGAAAACAAATTCCAACGGCCACGATCAGCTCAGCAGCACGAATTGGGCCGGCGGCACGTCCATTCTGGATGCGTACGGTACGTCCGGGATGGAGCTGGATGCGGTCGGCAGTACTTTGACGGCGAAGAAAAGCTGGTTCATGTTTGACGACGAAATCGTCGCTTTGGGGGCAGGGATCACCAGTACAGACAATCGCACGATTGAGACGATTGTCGAGAACCGCAAGCTGAACAGCGGCGGCACCAATGCCTTTACAGTGAACGGCACGCTGAAATCGAATGCACTGGGCTTCTCCGAGTCGATGATGGGTGTGAACTGGGCGCATCTGGCCGGCAGTGTAACAGGCTCTGATATTGGCTACTACTTCCCGGGCGGCGCAGCGTTGAAAGGACTGACCGAAGCCAGAACAGGCAAATGGAGCAGCATCGACTCAAGAGCGTCGACGCCGACGACGGATGTCACGAGCAATTTTTTAACCATGTGGTTTGACCATGGCAGCAATCCGACGAACGGCACTTATGCTTATGTGACGCTTCCCAATAAAACGAGTGCGCAAGTCAGCAGCTACGCGAGCAATCCGAATGTGACGATTCTGGAGAACTCCGCCTCCGCTCAAGCAGTGAAGGAAAATACGCTAAATGTCATCGGGATGAATTTCTGGACGGATGCGTTGAAATGGGTGCAAGTGGGCGGCGCCAACTTTGTGTCCAGTAACAAGAAAGCGTCCGTGATGACCAGCGAAACGGCGAATGACATCGAAATTGCCGTCTCCGATCCGACGCAAGCGAACACAGGCGGCATCAACCTGGAAATTAACCGCAGCGCAACCAGTGCGCTTTCTGTCGACCCTGGCGTTACGGTTACGCAGTATGCACCGACGATTAAGCTGACGATCAATACAGCGGCAGCCAAAGGAAAAACGTTCAAAGCGAAGCTGAGCTATACCGCTCCGCCGCCAGGAGAAATTATCGTCGATAATACCTCCGCGGAATTGACCGGGACCTGGATATCTTCGACAGGACTTCCGAATTACTACGGTTCCGATTACGTCTATAATGGCGTGGGAACCGGTGCAGATAAAATGAAATGGCGTCCGACGATTCTAACCGAAGGCGACTACGATGTGTACTATCGGATTCCCGACGGCAATACGGGCCGTTCAACAAATGCTCCATTTACGGTGTACTACAGCGGGGGTTCGCAAGCATATGCAGTGAACGAGCAAGTGGTACCTGGCGGGCAGTGGATTAAGCTGGGCACCCACCATTTTGTCTCGGGGACGTCCGGGTATGTCGAATTGACGGACAATGCGAATGGCACGTACGTGAATGCGGACGCTGTGAAGTTTGTGTTGACGGCACCTTCCGAAATCATTGTGGATAACTCGGATGCAGAATTGTTCGGGACCTGGTTATTCTCGACCGGTTTACCGAACTATTACGGCTCGGATTATGTGTACAGCAACACAGGGACCGGTGCGGACAAAATCAGATGGAGACCGACGATTCCGGTCACGGGGGATTATCAGGTGTACTACCGGATTCCCGACGGAAACACAGCTCGCGCAACGAATGCGCCGTTCAAAGTCTACTACGATGGCGGCTCGCAGTTGTATACCGTGAACGAACAGACCGTTCCGGGAGGGATATGGATTTTGCTGGGGACGCACCATTTCCTTGCGGGCACAACCGGCTATGTCGAGCTGACGGACAATGCCAACGGAAACTATGTGAATGCGGATGCGATTAAGTTTGTAAGATAAAAGCGGGCGAGGCTGCTCCAGAAGCGAAAAGCTTCAGGGCAGCCTCTTTGCGCCACCTTGGATCATGTTTGGCGCCGAAATCATGGTTAGAGAGATAAAGAAGCGAGTCGTCGCGACCGCCGGATTGGACGGCTGAATAAAAATCAATAAGGAAGGAAAATGACTTTTTCCTCTTTACAAATAGAATTTACACGTGTAAATTATAAATATCAAGTGAAAAATTAAAGGAGTGTTGTACGATGACAGCGACTGCATTGAATTTGCCGGCACTAATTGAACAGTTTCATCGCGATGGGTATTTGGTCATTCCAGGGGTATTGTCAGAGGAGAAAGTGAATCGCTTGAACGCGGCGGTCGACCGGATTCTGGCGGGCGAGCCGGACGCGTTGGCGTACAACATTTACAACAGCGTAGAGCGCGATGACGAAATCGCTTCGCTGATCGACGAGCCGACGCTGCTGCCGCTCATGGTGGGGCTGCTTGGCTACAATATTCAACTGCACATCTCGCACCTTACCATTCGCAAGCCGAACCCAAGCGATGTGAAGACGGAGTCCCAGAGCTTCATCAACTGGCACCAAGATGGCCCGCACCCGCAATTTCCGAAGCAGAACGGTGTGACCTCGACATACTATATCAAGACGTGTTATATCCTGAGCGACATGTCGGAGCCGAATCGCGGCAATACCAAAATCATCCCAGGCTCTCACAACAAACCGTTTCATCCCGGCAACCAGGATGTGCGCGGTCTGGTAGAAGGGGAAGTGCAAGTGTGCGGTAAGCCGGGGGATGTGTTCATTTTCCCGCAAAATCTGTGGCACGCCGGTGCGCCGAACCATTCCGAGTTTACCCGTCGCCAGCTGTTCTTGGGCTATAGTCCCATCTGGATGCGGCCGATCGATTACCACCAAGCGTCGGAGCGTTTACTGGCCAGTGCGACGCCGTATCGCAAGCAGCTCCTTGGCAGCATCGACAGCAACCCGTTTAAATACTACGTGCCGAATGCGGAGATGGTGCCTTTGAAGGAGCTGGCTCAACCGGAGGGCGGCACAAGTGTGTACGAATAAAAAAGCGGAAGCGGAAAGAGGCGGAGATTTTGGAGTACTTGCAACAACTGGAAGGAAAAGTGGCTTTGGTTACGGGAGCATCTCGGGGACTGGGGAGCCACATTGCAGCGGCGCTGGCGGCAGCGGGGGCGCGCGTAGCAGTCAACTATGCCAATGCTGCGGCCGATGCGGAGGAAACGGTGAGGCTCATCACCGCTAACGGCGGTAAAGCCGTGGCCTTCCGTGCGAGCGTCACTGACCCGGGCGAGGTCGAGGGGCTGGTTGCCCGCGTAGAGGCGCATTTCGGGAGCGCGATTGATCTTGTTGTGAACAACGCGACAGGCCCGCAGCCGATGCTCACAATTGAGGACAGCACATGGGAGACGTATCAGGACCAGCTCGACTTCTTCGTCAAAGCGCCGCTGTTTCTGCTGAAAGCCGTACTTCCTGGCATGAAGCGCCAAGGTGAAGGCTGCATTGTCAACATCGGCAGCGAGGTGGTCCAGCTCGGCAACGCCAACTTCTCGAGCTACGTCACCGCCAAGTCGGCGATGATCGGCATGACCCGCTCGTGGGCGAGCGAGCTGGGCCCAAGCGGCATCCGGGTCAACCTCGTCGCCCCGGGCTGGATTCCTGTCGAGCGCCACGCGGGCGCCGACACTGGAGGCTACGCGGCGGGCGTCCCGCTCGGCCGCGTCGGCGAGCCGGCGGACATTGCCGCCGCCGTCGTGTTCTTGGCTTCCCCGGGCGCGAAGTTCATCACGGGGCAATGCCTGTCCGTGAACGGCGGCAACACGTTCGGGGTATAGGGTTTAAGGTTTTGCGGCTGACCGGTCTCCCCTTGGGGAGGCCGGTTTTTTTGGCGAGTGAAGGGAGAGAGCAGGTGCTCGCGGCAGGTCTAAGCCGCCCGCGAACAGATCATCCCGTTCGTTGGCCCGTGTAAACCTGGCGAACTGCCGGTATGCAGAGGCAGCCTCCTGGCCTGTACACGGCGTACCTTTGGCATCTCTCGGTATCCGTACGATGTATCTTTGTCGCTGTCCCAGTATGCTATCCGTACGACGAATCTTTGTCGCTGTCCCGGTATCCTATCCGTACGACGTACCTTTGGCGCTCTCCCTGTAACCCACGTCATACACCGGTACTTTTCCGGTATGTACACGTCATCTTTGGCATTCACCCGCCATACACTCCGCCATACACTCGCCGAACTCTCGCCGAACTCTCGCCGAACTCTCGCCATTCCTTCCAACATGCCCATCTGCGCTCAAGCGCTCTTCCTGCCCCTGCTTCGTCCCCCCACCTGCAAAAAGTACAGCTAATTTCCATCAAAACGGTCAATTCGCCGATGATCATGTAAAAACTACAGTAAAAACCCGGCAAAAAGCGCTTTTCCATTGGAAATGGGGGGAGTGCAGCGATTTACCTGTACAAAATACAAGATCCTGACTAAATCAGCCTATTTTTCGAAAATTAGCTGTAGGAAATGCAGGTTCCCGTAACTCACCTCCATGACAGATACATGCAGCGCCGCTTGTAAAGGGCCGCTCATCCAATAAGCAGTCTCATCGTCTCATCATCGAGTGCTGCCAGCGCGCGAATCCTGGTTGCTCGTTGCTTTGCAGGCACAGACGGCAGTGAGAATTACGCGAGAAGCATACCGGCTCAAGCCCCGCCAACCCCGCCAGCCTCCAAATAAGGCTCCACAATCTTTCTGACACGCTCTAGCCCGTCCCACATATTGCCCGGCCCGTCATAGATCAAGACGAAGGCGCCGTTGTACCCGCTGGCCTGCACGCTATTCAAGCATTGGCGCAGCTCAGCTTCGTCCGGTCGTCCGTTTTCGTCATAGTGGGGCTTGACGTGAACCGACTTACTGTATGGCGTCGTGGCGGCAATCTCTTCATATTTGAGCGGCCCGCGATAATTGCCGAAATCGGTAATCATCGCCACCTGGCCAGCTGTCTGCTCCATGACCTTCAAGCAATTCGCTCCGGTAGAGAGAAGCGATTTAAAGTTCTCGGTGACGACTTGGACGCCGGGGCGCTCTCCGTATTCGCCAAGCTCCCGCAGCAATTGGGCGGAAAGGCGCAGCGCAGCCTCATCGGAAGGCGCAGCTTCGCCGGCGATGATACGTATGCGTTTCGCCCCGCATTTAGCGGCAATGTCGATCCATTCCCGAAGGAAGGCAGTGTCTGCCTTACGGCGGCCTTCATCCCCATTCGTCAAATCGCCGTAATCGGCCAGAATGGTGTCCAGTGAAATTTGAGCTGCGGCAAAACGCTCGCGAAGCTCATGTAAATACGCGTCGCTCGTCGACGGAAAGTGAAAATGACAGATCTCTACAGCCTGGTAGCCTCTTCGCGCAGCTTCCACAGGAAGCTCCAGAAGCGACAGAAGCTGTGGCTGATCCTGCTCCTTCACTTCATGCAGGCGTGTCTCCGGATTCCATACGGTCCAGCGAAGGGGGCCAAGCAAACGATGCAGACTCCAGGTGCTGACGGATAAATAGGACATGGGCGCACTCCTTTACAAAATGGTCTTGATACAAGTATTTTACATGAATTGTTAGGACAAGGATAACACACAATCGTGGTGAGTTTATATTGGATTGAGCTACGCCTGTAATTCTCATTGTTTTCAATCCGGGGTTGGTGATAAAGTGGGTTCAGATGCACTTCTATAAAGGACTGTGATCCCATGAAAATCATCATTATTGAGGATGAATTGGAAATTCTGCAAGGTATGAAAGAAACAGTCATGGAAGCTGCCGCAGGGCGGTTGGACATTCTGACTGCGGCCAACGCGGAAGATGCGGAGGTGCTGATTCGTGCGCAGCGGCCGGACATTATAGTCTCCGATATTGTGCTGCCTCAGCAGTCTGGCATTGATCTGCTGCAAGCGATGCAGATGCCCGATTACACGCCTAAAATCATAATCGTAAGCGGTTACAGCGATTTTCAATACGCACAGCGCAGCATGCAGCTAGGGGCGATGGATTATTTGCTGAAGCCTTTTTCGAAGGAGGCGTTCTCCACCAAAATCCTCCACTTGCTGGACATGCTGGAGGATGAACGCAAACATCATCAAGAGCTCTCCGGGCAGTTGAAACAGGCCGAACTGGGCAAGAAGCTGCTCAAGGACAAATTCCTGCTCAGTCTGTGCATGACGCCGACGCTCCTGCAGGAGCACGTATTTCACCGGCTTCAGATGTGGGAGCTGACCTGGCTGGCCGATACGAATTTTACTGTCATTGCTCTGGATATTGTACGGCAGGACCGGCCCAACCCGCTGGACAGCCAGTCCGATCTGGAGACGTTCTCCGTGGGAAATATTACAGAGGAACTGCTTGAAGCCTATCAGCCATCAGCGTTGTTTAAAAATATCCATCACAACTGGATTCTCATTGTATCCAGCGACCTAACCGGGCCGGTAGTGGAAGCGATTGGGGCCAACGTAAGCAAGTATCAGTACTTAACTCTGGGCTTCGGCATCTCCCGGGAGCAGCATGCGTTTCAGGCGATTTCTACGGCGTACGGGCAGGCTCTCAAAGCGCTGAAGATGGCACTCATGACACCGGGCAGCTATGTGCATACGTATACGGAAGCGCTGTATGCGGACGATGAACCGAACCGCTTGTCCGCAGAGCTTGCGGCCGCCTGGATGATGGAGGGAGATCTGGAGCAAATCGATACGACCATCGACCTGCTAGTCCGCCACTATGCAGCAGCGCAGGAGGTGAAAGACTACCAGGACATTTCCAAGAAGTGTCTGGAGTGGATTTTAAGTTTGCATAGCACGCTTAGAGAGAAGTATGGCATTGGACTGAATCAGATTCCCATGGCGCTGTGGGAGGAACTGGAGCAGTGCGAACGGCTGGAACAGGTCAAAGAACGGATGCTGCACTATGTGACAGGGATCGCCAAGAAGGCGGCTGTCAGCCATTCGAATGCCATTATTGCGCAAGCCAAGCAGCTGCTAGAGAGGCAGTTTGCGCAAAATATTACGCTGCAAAGCATCGCGGATCAATTGCAAATTCATCCCGTATGGCTCAGCCAGCTCTTTAAGAAGGAAGCGGGGATTAACTTTCTGGACTACGTGACGGACCTGCGTGTGGAGCAATCCAAGAAGCTGCTTCGCGACAGCCAGATGAAGATTTATGAGATTGCGGAATCCGTTGGCTATCAGGATTTGCAGTATTTCGGAAAAGTGTTTAAAAAGCGGACAGGACAGACCCCGAAGGAGTTCCGATACGGAAAATGAATTTATTTCAAAAGCTGCTGCTGCCCTTAATGGCGGCGATTCTGATCCCTGTCGCGCTGCTCGGCTATTTGTCGTATGAGCGCTCCAAGATGCAAATTGAGGATGTCACTTCCGCCTTCCTGCAGGATAATTTGCAGCATAACACAGCGAAGATTAATGAGTTTCTGGCTGAGCTGGACACGGACGCTTTTCGCGTCATTGCTTCCTCCAAGCTGCAGACCATGCTGCAAGAGCCGCCGCCGCAGGATTTTTTTCAAGAGACGGAATTTATTAACGTCATGAAAGGAATTACGGAGGAACTGAAGGGGCCGTTTGAATTAATGATTTTGCCCAATCATGAGGAGAAATACCCCAATTACATGAACAGCTTCGCCGCATTTGGCCTGGATCTGAACACGGAATTGATTACC
Source organism: Paenibacillus oryzisoli (assembly GCF_050467285.1). Taxonomy (GTDB): domain Bacteria; phylum Bacillota; class Bacilli; order Paenibacillales; family NBRC-103111; genus Paenibacillus_E; species Paenibacillus_E oryzisoli_A. Next base: position 91,391 of record NZ_JBCMUN010000012.1, read on the forward strand.
AAAGCGTACGAATTGGGAGGAAAGCCGTATTGGCTGGTGAAGGGCGACGACAACCATATTGCGACGAATTTGTACTACGTTCGAGGCATCCGGACGCTGACGGATTTTCAAAATGCCGGTGTCATGGTATTTAAAATTTCCAACGCCTGGATCGGCAAACAGTTGATTACGCCTTCGCAATATCCTCGTTTCCGTTTGCTGCTGACCGATCGCAATGCCAATATATTGACGTACAATCCGGCGGAGAAGTCCGGAAACAGCCTGCCTGCGCCTGCCTCCTTGGGACAGGGCAAGCGCAATTTTGAAACGGAAACGATTCAAGGCAAGCCCTATTATGTCGCTTCGCAAGCTATTGCCGACAGCGGGAAAGAATTGTGGAATCTGGTGGCGACGATACCGGTCTCCGATCTGACCGTCCGGCTGAATGCGATCAAAGCGTTCACGTTCTGGCTGTTTGTCATCAGTCTGCTGGTGATGTTCATCCTGCTCTTTGTCATCGTCCGCCAGTTCACCTCGCCGATTCAGCAGGTAGTTCGCCACATGCGCCAGGTGCAGCTTGGACGGCTCGTCTATTTCATGAAATTCGGAGCGCGGAAGGACGAAATCGGGCAGATGGTGCGGGGATTTAACGCCATGATTCACGGGATGGAGACGTTGCTCGAAACGACGCGTGCCAGCGAATCGGAGAAGCAGAAGCTCCAGCAGCGGATGTTAATTAACCAGATTAATCCTCATTTTCTGTATAACACGCTTGATGCCATCAAGTGGAAAGCGGAATCCGCGCAGGAAGCGAGCATTGCGGAAATGGTGACGACCCTGGCGGACATGCTGCGGTTCAGCATCAATGACGGCGAAGAATGGACGACCATTGAACGCGAGCTGGAGCATGTGCGCAACTACGTCACGATTGAGCTGCTGCGCAACAATCACGCTTTTCAAGTGCTGTTCCATGTACAGCCCTCACTGCTGCAGATGAGGATCTTAAAGCTGCTTATTCAGCCCCTGATGGAGAATGCGGTTCGGCACGGCATGAACAAGCTGACGGAACGGAAGGGCAAAATCCTGCTGACCATCTACCAGGAAGATCAGGACATGGTCATTCTTGTGGAAGATAACGGAAACGGCTGCGAGCCTGAGGGGTTGACGGCGTATAAATCCGTCTCTTCCGTCCCAGGAGCGGAAGGAGGCATTGGCCTCTACAACGTGCACCGGAGGCTGCAGCTGCACTATAGCCATGCGTACGGCGTAGAGGTGGAAAATGTAGCGCCGTATGGGTTCAAGGCTTCGCTGCGGTATCCGATCCAAACGTCCGGCGAAGTCCAATGAGGAATTCAGTCAAAAGCAAGGGAAGCTGCCTTGCTTTTTTGCCGTGAAGACAAGCCGCAGACTGCCTTAATAATGACCTAGTTTTCTTTAATTCTGACCTGTTACCCCCTGTGCCCCAACCCGGTATGATTAAACTATTCCGAGGAACACATCAGACAGAAGGGAGGAACACAGGGATGCAGCGCACCTATGCACTCACAAGGAAGCTTAAATTAATATGGTCGTTCCGCGTACTCTACGCGATGCTGCTTCCGGGCTTGGTGTATTACGCCGTGTATCGCTACAGTCCAATGTTCGGCGCGATCATTGCGTTTAAAAACTATAATATTATGCTGGGGGTGTTCGACAGCCCATGGGCGGATCCATGGTATGCGCATTTCAAAACGTTTTACGACTCATCTTACTTTTTCCCCTTATTAAGAAATACCTTTCTCATCAGTATCTATAAGCTGCTGTTTGGCATGATTCCGGGCATTCTCCTCGCGACACTGCTCAGCGAAGTCAGGCTGCGCTTCTTCAAACGATTTGTGCAGACAGTTACGTATTTGCCTCATTTTCTCTCTTGGATCATCATTTATGGCATTGCAGCCGCCTTCCTCTCGGAAGCGGACGGTTTAATCAATTTATGGGTCAAGGGCCTGGGCGGGGATGCGATTTCCTTCCTGACCTCGACGGCTTGGTTCCGCAGTATCCTGGTCGCCTCGGACGTGTGGAAAGACATCGGCTGGACGGCGATTATTTATCTGGCGGCTATTACCAGCATCGACCCGACGCTGTATGAAGCGGCCCGCATGGATGGAGCGGGCAGGGCTCGCATGATTTGGCACGTGACGTTTCCAGGCATTCGTCATGTGATCATTCTGCTGCTGATTCTCAAGCTTGGCCAAATCCTCGATGCCGGCTTCGATCAAATTTATATTATGTACAATGTCCAGGTTTACGAAGTGGCCGACATCATTGACACGTGGGTGTTCCGCACCGGTTTGGAAGAGCTGAACTTCAGCCTCGCTGCGGCTGTCGGATTGTTTAAATCTGTCGTGGGCTTCGCCCTTGTCATCACCGCCAATCGGATCGCTAAAAAATGGGGGGAAGGCGTATGGTAAAAAGCAAGCAGGAAGTGTGGTTTGATATTGGGGTTTACGCAATTCTAACGCTGCTGGCGTTGTCGGTGATCTTTCCGCTGCTGTATGTTGTATCGGTCTCACTGACGCCTTTGGCCGAGGTGTTGCGAAATGGCGGGTTTGTCGTATTCCCCAAAAAGCTGACACTGGACGCCTACGCTGCTTTCATTCACGATCCGACGATTCCTAGAGCGTACGGTGTGACCATTTTCATCACGGTGGTCGGGACGCTGCTGAATCTATTGGTAACGACGATGATGGCCTATCCTTTGAGCAAAAGCCGGCTGCCCGGCAGAAACATCCTGCTGTTCCTGGTCGCGTTCACCTTATTGTTCAATGGCGGCGTTGTGCCGACCTATCTGGTCGTCAAGGCAACGGGACTTATCAATTCCCTCTGGTCATTGATCGTGCCAAGTCTGGTCTGGTCGTTCAATCTGCTGATTATGAAAACTTTTTTTGAAAATCTCCCGGACAGCCTGGATGAAGCGGCCCGCATTGACGGCGCAGGCGAATTGCGCATTCTCAGCCAAATCGTGCTCCCGCTCTCCCTGCCGATTATGGCGACCATCGGTCTGTTCTATGCCGTGGGACATTGGAACGAATTTTTCCAAGCGATTATGTATGTCAACGATACCAGCAAGTTTCCGCTGCAAGTTGTGCTCAAGACTATCCTGATTAACTCCATGCTGCCGCCGATGGACATTACGAGCGTGCTGCCGACGCAATCGCTGCAAATGGCCGCCGTCGTCCTCTCGGCACTTCCGATCATCGTGGTGTATCCGTTTATCCAGAAATATTTTACCCAAGGCGTATTGCTCGGGGGTATTAAGGGTTAGCCAGATTCAGAATAAATATCGAGAGGGGATCACCTGAAATGAAAAAAATGCTTGCTGCAACCCTATCCACCGCATTGCTTGGCAGTATCCTGCTGGCGGGGTGCGCCGCCAAGACCGACAAGACGCCGGAGGCGTCAGCCAGCGCACCTGGCACGGCCACATCTAGCGGCCCGGTGAAAATCAACTTGTTCATCAGCGGCTCGAACTATCCCGGCATGGCGGATGATTTTATCCTGAGCAAATTGAACAAAGATCTCAACATGGATTTGCAATTCAATGTCGGTGCAACAGATTACGATCAGCAATTGAATGTGAAAATTGCAGGCGGCTCGGCGCCGGATATTTTCTCGGTCTCCAAGGTGCAGCTTGCGAATTATGTCAAACAGGGCATTCTGCTCGACTTGACGCCTTATATGGATAAAATGCCGAACATCAAAGCGAAGCTTAAGGATGTGGATCTAAATAAAGGCAAAGTGGACGGCAAGCAGTATGCCATCGCCAAACGCGCCTATCTGCCGATGTCCAGCTACTGGATCCGGCAGGATTGGCTGGATAAGCTCGGCCTCCAGGCGCCGAAAAACCTGGACGAGTTAAAAGCGGTGGCGAAGGCGTTTACGGAGAAGGACCCGGACGGCAATGGCAAAAAAGACACGTACGGGATTACAGGTATCGGCATCGGCACGCCGGATGCGGTGAACACGCCGAGCACGTTCGATCCGGTTTTCTCCGCATTCGGTGTCGCTTCCCCGGGCCAATTCATGATCAAGGACAACAAGGTCGTGTACTCCACGGTGCAGCCAGAGACGAAGCAAGCGCTGACTTACATTAAGGATTTGATCAGCGAGGGCTTGGTCGATCCGGAGTTCATGACGAACAAAGGGCTCAAGCATCAGGAGAAAGCGTTTAAAGGGCAAGCCGGCATCCTTTACATTAACTGGGGCGAGATGACGAAGGAAGACTACATCGCGCAGTACAAGAGCGTAAATCCTGCTGCAAATTGGGTGCAGATGGACGCGTTGAGCGGCCCAGGGGGCAAATATCAAGGCTATTTTGATATCAGCGCGACGGGCGGACGGTTTGCTGTTTCCAAGGAAGCGGCCAAAGATCCAGCCAAGCTGAATAAAATTTTGGAATATTTTAACTATATTGCGGATGGTCCTGGGTATTTGACGACGATGTATGGCATTGAAGGCACGCATTACAAAATGGAGAACGGCATTCCGGTTGTCACCGACAGCTCCAAAACGGGCTTTGCCTTTAATCATCAGTTGACGGGCCGCGATGAGAAAAATTATTTGAAAGCCAAATTTACGAAGCAGCTTCCTTACATTGATTTCGCCGAAAAGCAGCCGCGTATTGAAACGTATACGGAGATGATTCCGAATCCGGAGGGCGTATCGGTCAGCGACAAGAATCGTTTTGAGAGCGAAGAGATTACGAAGTTTATTTTTGGCAAAAATTCGTTGGACAATTTCGATGCTTTTACGAAAGCGCTGGAGACGAACTATCAGCTGTCCAAATATGTGGAGCAAGGCACGCTGGTGCTGAAACCGCTCGGTTATATCAAATAGGATACCGGACAAGAAGCGTGAGGGTTGGAGCAAGGCTGCGAGAGCTTTCGCTTCAACCCTTTTATTGTAGAGAGAGGGAGAAGATGAGAGATGAATACACGTGGGTTTATTCGGGAAGAGGCGAAATCGGTTCCCGTCATCTATGAGGCGGATATTTGTGTGCTCGGCGGCAGCTGTACAGGCGTTTTCGCTGCGGTGCGGGCAGCCAGGCTCGGCGCGAGCGTCGTGATCGTCGAGAAACAGAACAGCTTCGGCGGCGTTGCGACGTCGGGACTGGTGAACATCTGGCACAGCTTGTACGATACGACGTTTGAGCAGCCGATTATCGGCGGCCTTACGGCTGAGACTGTAGCGCGATTGACGAAGCGCGGGGCGGTAGCTGAAGAGAAGAAGAGCCATTCTGTCGGGTATGTGCTGAATACGGAAGAGCTGAAGATCGAGCTGGATGAACTGGTTACGGAAGCGGGTGTACAGCCTTTTCTGCATACGATGTTCGTCGCGCCTGTTCTGGAGGAAGGGCAGCTGACTGCCATCATCGTGGAGAACAAGTCCGGTCGCGGGGCGATCAAAGCCGGTATGTTCATTGACGCGACGGGCGACGGCGATCTGTGCGCACGGTTGCAGCTGCCACTCACGAACGGTGATCGGCGTCAGCCGCCGACGACCTGCGCCAAGATTGGCGGATGGGGTTCGGGCAGCGGCTTTGACGACGTGACGGGCTTCAACTCGCTGCAGGGGCTCGACTTGAATCAGGCGCTGTTGCAGCATAAGGCGGAATTCGATTTGCCGGAAGGCTTCGGCTGGGGACGTTTCGTGCCGGGCTCGAAAGACGTGTATATGTACGCCGGCACCAGGGTCTACCATGCCGACTGCCAGGATGGGCTTTCTCTGACGCAGAGCGAGATTGAAGGAAGACGCCAGGTCAGAGCCATCATGGATATGGTGCGCAAGTACGGGCCGGATAATCAATTGACGCTGCTTTCCTTGCCGTCTTATATCGGCATCCGGGAGACCCGGCATATCCACTGCGCGTATCGGCTGACCGGGACAGACGTGCTCCATGGTGTTCGTTTTGATGACGCGATTGCCAACGGCAGCTATCGGGTTGATATTCATCATGCGGATAAGCCGGGCATTACCTTCCAATATTTGAACGGAGAGCAGGCCTACGTGCGTCCAGGCTATCCAGTGGAGGTCGGCAGATGGCGGGAGGAATGGGCCGAAGATCCGACGTTCTATCAGATTCCTTACCGCTGCCTGATTCCGGGCACATATACAAATCTGCTGGTCTGCGGCCGCATGATCGACGTAGATCCTGTCGCTTACGGCGCTGTCCGCGTCATGGTGAATATGAATCAGACCGGCGAAGCAGCGGGGGTAGCGGCCTATTTGGCGCTTCGTGCGGAGCAGGGGGTAAGTGACGTGGATCCGCAGGAGCTTCGCGCTGTGCTGCGAGAGGGGGGATCTATCATTTTGTAGGAAGAGTCACGGGTAAGTTGATAAGAAGAGAGGAGATGCTCCATGGGTAAAGGAAAAGGACGAAGGGCAGGCTACGTGTGCTTGATGATGCTGATGGTCGTTGCGCTGATCGGCGGGTTTGCGCCGCAACATGTGCAAGCCTCGGATGAATTCGACGGCTTGCGTGCCAAATGGCGGGAGATGCTGACAGGCGGAACTGCCTATGATCCGGCAGATGGCGCCATTTCGCCGGCAATTGCCGCCATTTCAGCGAAAGCGAAGACGAACTGGGAAAGCATGAACAAGACACCGGCAGAGCCGAATAATTTCTTGTGGAACGACTTGACGGCAGGCACTCGCACCTCCAGCCAAGTGACCGCCGGATTCCGGCGGATTAAAGAAATTGCGCTGGCGACCCAGACTTATGGTTCTGTGTACTATGGCAACACCGCCATGATCGCGGATGTCATCATGGCCCTGGATTGGATGAACGCCAATCGTTACAATTCAACCAAAGCTTCCTACGACAACTGGTGGGATTGGCAGATCGGCGCACCGACCGCGCTGAACGATACCGTTATTCTCATGTACGACTACCTGACGCCAACACAGATTACAAATTATATGGACGCTATTAATAAATACGTGCCATCGGTGAATAAAGGGGGAGCCAATCTATCCTGGCAAGCGGTCGTTGTTGCCCTGCGCGCGGTCATTGTCAAGGATAGCACGAAGCTTACGGCTGCGCGGGATGCCTTAACGACGCTGTTTCCCAATGTCGTTTCTGGCGACGGCTTCTACGCGGACGGATCGTTTATCCAGCATACCTATTATGCTTACACCGGTGGATACGGGGCGAATCTGCTTGTGGATACGGCGAACCTGATGTATCTGCTGAAGGGCTCGACCTGGGAGATTACGAATGTTAACCAGTCCAATGTGTATCAATGGATATACAAATCGTATCAACCCTTCTTATATAAAGGCGCGATGATGGATATGGTCCGCGGCAGAGAGATTGTCAGGTATACCTCGCAAGATCGGGATGCCGGCCATTTCATCATGCAAGGTGTAATCCGCTTGTCCCAGATCGCACCGACGGCGGATGCGCTGGCCTTCAAGCAGATGATTAAGGCCTGGATTGGCGCAGAGACGGGCGGTACGACGAACACCTTTTACACGGACGCGCCGATTAACCTGATTCTCCTTGCGAAAGCAATCATGAATGATGCGGGGATCACGGCTGCCAGCGAACTCGGGAAATATGCGCAATTCCCCGCTATGGCACGCGCGGTTCAGCTTCGTCCTGGCTTCGGCTTCGGGATATCGATGTTCTCGCCGAAGATCCTGAATTATGAAGCGGCAAATAGCGAGAACGCCAAAGGCTGGTATACGGGGCTGGGGATGACATATCTCTATAACAACGACTTGAACCAGTACGCCGAGGACTTCTGGCCGACCGTCGACTTGTACCGGTTGGCCGGCACGACAGTTACGACCGGTACCTATGTGGGTAGCCAGTTTAACACGAAGAATTGGGTGGGCGGAACCGATCTGCTGGGTCTGTATGGTACGACAGGCATGGAAATGAATGTGACCGCCACTACGACGGGCGCACCGGGTGTGACCAGTACGCTGGCGGCGAAAAAATCCTGGTTCCTGTTCGACAATGAAATCGTCGCACTCGGCGCCGGGATCACAAGTACGGACGCCAAAGCAGTCGAAACGATCGTGGAGAACCGCAAGCTGAACAGTGCAGGCAACAATGCGCTGACCGTTAACGGCACGGTGCAATCCGCCAGCCTGGGCTGGTCGCAAACGTTGGCCTCCGTGAACACCATTCATCTGGCCGGGAATACGTCCGGTGCGGACATCGGGTACTTCTTCCCGACAGCGCCAACCGTTCAGGCGAAGCGCGAGGCCAGAACCGGCAACTGGAAGCAAATCAAAACGACGGGGATCACCTCCGGTACCAATATTACGAGAAATTATTTGTCCCTTGCGCTGAATCACGGGGGCAATGCGAGCAACCAATCGTATCAGTATGTCATCCTTCCTGGTAAAACAAGCGCCGAGCTGACCAGCTACGCCAGCACCCCGGATATCACGGTGTTGGCGAATACCGCTGACGTCCAGGCTGTGAAAGAGACGACGTTGAATGTCATCGGCGCCAACTTCTGGAACGATGCGGTAACGACGGTGGATTTCATCACCTCGAACAAAAAAGCGTCCGTGATGACCAAGGAAACGGCCAGTGAACTGGAAATTTCCGTTTCCGATCCGACCCAGGCGAATACGGGCACCATTCAGCTCGAATTGGATCGAGCGGCCTCCGGTACCATCTCGGCGGATGCCGGTGTGACCGTGACACAGCTCAGTCCGACGATTAAACTTAGCGTCAACGTCAATGCCGCCAAAGGGAAGTCATTCAAAGCGAAACTCGCGCTGACTCCGGCAGCGACGACCGTCATCGTAGATAACGCCGATACCAGCGGCGTCACGCGTGTGGGCGGATGGGCCATCGGCACGAGTTTGACCAACAAATACGGTGTCGATTACATTCACGACGGCAACGTCAGCCATGGCTTGAAGAGCGTCACCATGACCCCGACGCTAACCGCAGCCGGGACCTACAAGGTGTACATGTGGTGGCCTTCGCACGCGAATCGGGCCACGAATGCCCAAGTGGACATCGTCCATCAAGGCATCACCAGCACCGTCACCGTCAACGAGCAGGAACTGGGCGGACAGTGGAACCTGCTGGGGACGTACGATTTTGCCGCGGGGACTGGCGGGTATGTGAAGATCCGCAATGACGGAGCGAACGGGTACGTCACCGTCGATGCCGTTAAGTTTGAGCCTGTGCCGTGAGGAGCAGGTGGGAAGGAAGTGTGAAAGAGGCCTGCGGGCCTCTTTTTGCGTAGGGGGGAGGGCTGCGGTGAGAGCGGGTGAGTTGGTGGGAGTGGGTGAGGGCGGGGGCGAGCAGGTGAGATTAAGCGTGAGGCATTCTCCACTACGGCTGTCTTGCGCTTAACCTGGCATAGGAGGCGTGCGCGGTGCCAGTCGTCCACCGTTTAGCCCTCGCCGCCGCCCATCTGTACGCTACGCATCAAATGAACTGGAAATTCTCCCGTTTATTTTTGCGTTTTTGCCCAAATTGGGGTGTTCAACTGGAATTCCTCCAGTCTATGTGGCCTTGCATGGGGAATTTGCTTCAAATGGCTGAAATGAACTGGAGCTTTTCCAGTTCAGTGAGCATGGAAGCCATTTTTAGAAGAAATAAACTGGAGGTTTTCCAGTTCATGAACGCACCAAGCCAGTTGATTGGCGGCTTGTCACCTTCTAGCGCTCTAGGTTACCCGTTTAACCGAGCAGCCTCGCTCTTTAACCTGACATGTTTGGGGGTGAGGGGGAGAGCAGGTGAGAGCGGGGGCGAGAGGGTGAGAGCGGGTGAGATCGAGCAGAGTCGATGGAAACTGGCGAGATCTGGCGGATCTGGCCTGATAGGATGAGATCCGACGGCCCGATGAGAGGGGATTCCTGCGATTACGCAGGAATTTTTCGAAGAAAAGCCGTTTTTAGCCAAATGCCTGCGAAAAGGCAGGTTTTCATAGCGGATTTGTTCCAGGAGCGGGCTTTTTTCCAAAAAGCCTGCCTAATCGCAGGTATACCCTCGAATCCGTAAAGGATCGAGGATAATTCCTGCACATATGCAGTTTTATTCATGCGCCCGATCTGAAAGGTGAAATCCGCAGGGGAGCTCGGCCAGCTCTGATTTGGTAAGCATCATCAACAGCCCACATCCTGTGATCAGGTGTGGGCTGTTCGGCAGTTAGGCACTCGGAGAATGGACAAAGAGCGACGGGGCTGCTACTACATCCGGCTCGGCGCCGGAAGCCCCAGCACGCTCAGTGCGTCGGCCATCGTGGCCTGGAACTTGGCCGTCAGCCATAGGCGCTGCGCCTTGCTCTCGGCGTCTGCCTTGAGGATCGGGCAGGCGCCGTAGAAGTTGTTGAACAGCACGGCGAGCTCGTGCGCGTAGTTGCATAGCGTGTGCGGCGTCAGCTCACGCGCCGCCGCGGCGAGCCGGTCCGGCCAGTCCGCGAGCTGCTTGAGCAGCGCGTGCTCGGCCTTCTCCGGCTCGGCAAAGGCCGGCGCCGCGAGCGGCTCCACCACGCCGGCTTTGCCCAAAATGCTCGCCGCCCGCGCATGGGCGTACATCAGGTACACCCCGGAATTGCCCGTGACCTCGGTCGCCTGGGCAATATCGAACACCACCTCCGTCAGCAAGCTGAAACGGAGGAGATAATACCGGATCGCCGCGGCTGCAATGTCGCGGCTTGCGAGCCCTTCGTGATCGGAGCGCTTCGCATCGATCACGCGTTCCATCCGATCAAGCAGCTCCGCTACCTTGATCCCGATGCCCTGCCGCCCCGACATCGCGTAGGACGCTTTGCCCGCGGAGGTGTCGAGGCCGAGCTCCTGCGCAGCCCCAGGGCTGAGCGAGACGACACCGTAGCCCACATGGCGCAGCAGCTCCGCCTGCGCCGCATAGCCGAGCACCGCAAGCGCCTGCTTCACCATCGCTTGCGGGTACGCCTGCCGGTGATCGATGACATTGATCACCATGTCCGCTTGCCCGAACGGCGCAGATTCGCCGGTGGGCTGCGTGCTCCACACTTCCGCTTCAAAGGGTTGATAGCGGAAGTCCTTCCCGAGCACACCGAATTTCCACAGGTGGTACGCGATGTCTTTGGCGGTGTAGGTCAAAATCCCATTGGACCGCACCAGCACTTTGTCTTTGTGATAGGCGTCGCCCGCACTGTCGGTGCCCTCAGCTTTTTCAACCGCACCCGCGTCCGCCGCCCCGGCCTCCGTCTCCCGCAGCACCCAGCAGCCGGCCAGCTTGCCGTCCGTCTCCAGCGCAAACTGCGGCGTCTGCCGCAGCAGGTCGAACGCCGCCTGCCAGAAGCCCTCGCGCACGATCCGGCTCTCCCAGACGAGCAGATCGTACGTGATGCCGAAGGCGCGCATCTCCGCCAGATGCTCCCGGACGATCCGTTCCGCGACGAGCAGTCCGAGCCAGGCGACATTGCCGCCGCCTTCCTCCAGCGCGTGCAGCACGCGCGTCCGTTCCTCGAGCAGCGCCGGATTTTCTCCATAGGCTTTGTTCACCGCGGCATACGTATCCCAGCAAAAATCCCCGAACCGCGCATGCTCCCCGTCAAGCTGCACCTGCTGCAAGCCGACGACTGTATCCGCCAACTGATTGCCCAGATCGTCGATGTAGTTATGCACCTCAACCTGATAGCCTGTGCGGCGCAGCAGCCGCGCCAACGTATCCCCGATGCACGAATTCCGTAAATGGCCGATGTGCGCGGATTTGTTAGGGTTAATCGATGTGTGCTCGATCACGACCTTGCCGTTCTGAGAGGGCCGCGAGGCCGCACCAGCACCAGCCTCACCGCCAATTTCAGCAGCCGCCCACCGTCCCCAGTCCACCCATAAGTTCAAAAACCCCGGCGCCGCCACCTCGACGCGTTGAATCACCTTCATCAACTCCGCATCCGCCTCCAGCGTGCCCTTCAGCGCTTCGGCAATGTGCAGCGGCGCCTTCCGCAGCAGCTTCGCGAGCTGCATCGCGATATTCGTCGCGTAATCGCCGTGCTCGAGCTGAGCAGGCTGCTCAATTGCAATCGTCAAATCCGCTGGACATGGCAGTCCCAGGTCGCTGAACAAACTTTTTGTACACCGGTCAATACTCATTGAAATTGCTGCGCTGATCATATGTGTCCATCCCCTTTTTATGAAAATATAAAAAGCCCTCGTCTCTAAATAAGAGACGAAGGCTCGGTGCATTCGCGGTACCACTCTTGTTGCTAAGCCGATTCGGCTTAACCACTCGTCAGCGTAACGGGCTGGGCCGTGGCGTCCTACTCCATCGTTCGTTCGGAGGCCATTCTCATGGGTGCGCTTCACGAAGTCACGTTGTACCGGCTCCCACCAACCCGGCTCGCTTGAACAACCATCACTTTGCTACTCTCCCAGTCATCGAATTGTCGATATATTCTAAACATTATAGACAATTACTGCGAAAAATCAATACCCTGAATGATTAACCGCGATGGAGGTTAAGCGCATGTATGATGAACCGGGCGAATACTTCACGTATTCTTCCGGATTATTGCTGCTGCTGAGCCTTGTTGCGGTCGCCGACATTGACAGTCACTTCTTGGGCTTTGCCGCTCCGCACGATCGTCACCTTCAAGCTGTCGCCGACTTTCGCGGCTTGCACCGCCTTGGTTACCGCATCCGGCGTAGCCGTTGCCTGGCCGTTGATCGCGGTAATGACGTCATACGTACGGATGCCTGCCGCATAGGCCGGAGAGCCGAGCTGTACGTCTGCGACCAGTGCGCCGTCCGTATTTTTGAGCTGGAGATCGTCCAGCATATCGTCCGTCACGGCTTGCAGGCTCACGCCCATGTAAGGGGAGGCTGCTTTTGGAATCTCGACGCCGTTCTTCAGGTTATCCAGAACCGCGGAAATCGTACTGGTTGGAATCGCAAAACCGATGCCTTGCGCCTCGGAGTTCACAGCGGTATTAATACCGATGACTTCACCTTTCATATTCAGCAGCGGGCCGCCGGAGTTGCCGGGATTGATCGCCGCGTCGGTTTGAATCAGATCTTTGTAGTTGCGCGTGCCTTGCTCGTCGTCGATCGAGATTTCACGGCCTTTGGCACTGAGCAGACCCGCCGTGACGGTATAGTCAAAATCGTACGGATTCCCGATCGCCACCACCCAATCGCCGATGCTGGATTGATCGGAGCTGCCGATGGCCAGCGCCGGAAGAGCCGCGCTGTTCTCAATTTTCAGCACCGCCAGGTCGAGGTCGTAGCTGCTGCCAAGCAGTTTGGCTTTGAACGGTGTGTCGTAGCCTTGCACGGTGACGTCGATTTCGTCAGCCCCGTCGATCACATGCTCATTGGTTAAAATATACCCCGATTTATCGAAAATAAACCCGGAACCGATCCCCGCCGGCTGCAAGCTGCCGCTGCCGGAATCCTGCTTTGCGCTGCCGTCGTTCTGGCCGAAGAATTGATCAAAGAACGAGCTGCCGCGGCGCGATTGCTGCTGGGTCGCTTTGACCTTCGTCTCGATTTTGACGACCGCTTGGCCTGCCTGGGCCGCGATGGTGGAGATGTTGTTCGGCCGCGACGTATCGAGCGAGGCGGTTGTTGCGCCGCCGTTGTTGGTGATCGAGGCGGACGCCGCTGTGCTGGCTGCGGTTTTGTGCTCGCCGCCGGAGAACAGATTCATTTTGTCCGAGGTGAACATCAGACCGGAGACGACGAGCGCGCCGGCCATGAAGGCGGCGAAGATACTTTTAACATTTGCCCCGCGGTTGTTCTGCGGCTTCGCTTCAAAAAAGCGAGGTTCGGAGATGACGATGTTTTTGCGAGCTTCTGCTTGCTGCTTCTCTGTATCTTGAAACTGAGTATCGTTATAATTGTTATCCATGTAAATCCCTCCTGGGTTGGTTGAATGCGTGCTGATAAGTGAGTGTGCTGTTGTCTTGCTGATGTCTCTATCATGAACCACCAAACTTAAATGGATCTTAAACGTGCCTAAACATTACTTAAATAGTTACTGGGAATAAAAGGGGATTTCAGGGGTTTTGCTGAATAAGAGATTAAAAAGGGGGATTGAACCATGGCATGGATTACTTTGCTCGACCGCGATCGGCTTACCCTTCGACTGGACGAGCAAGATCAAAGCTTGATGCTGGAAGTGAACGACGGAGGATTCTCGCCGACCTATGTGACGCTGCATCTCGATCGCTCGGAGGCCGGGGTGCTGGAAGAAGCACTGCGTGCTTATCGGGCGAAAATGGGGGAGAACTCGGAAGAGTAACGGACTCTTGATGTATCGTGCTGTCGCAAGAAACGACAACGCCACATAGGCAACACGAAAAAATCCACCGCAAGCTGCGGTGGATTTTTTTTATCAAGTAACTCATCGTTAACGGTTGCCACAGCTCCTATTTGGCGCTAAACGCCGCTTTTCCAAGGCTAAGGGTTGCAGCAGAGGCTATTTGGGTCAAATTGGCCAGATTCCGCTCGTTTTGGGCAAATAAGCGCTGTCACAACCGTTACGATTTGAAATGACGTCTTTTAAGCAAAATAAGCGCGGTGGCAACCGTTACACATTTTCCCAAGCTCAAAATCGCAGGCTGCCGACGAAATAAGACATCGGGGATTTCTTATTTTGCAAAGATCAGGCTTCCTCAGCCCTCTTTCTTCATAATCCCTTGCAAAATCACATCGAGCCCCCAACGGAAGCGCTCCATGCCGTCGACTGAGCCCGAGATCAGATCGGCATGCGAGCTCGCGATGCGCGGATACTGCTGCGGGTCCACCGCTGCCATGACGGCAAGGTGCGCCTGCATGGTCGTCCCCCGCGCATCGCGGGAGGACTGCTCGAACGCAACCGAGGTTGCGTACAGCATGAGCAGGTCCACGCCCCAAGCCGCGGACAACGACGAAACACCGCCTTCATGCAAGCATTGAAGGAGATACTCCGTGAACGCCAGAGCATGCGGCCCGACGGATACGGTCGTCAACGCAAGCTCCGCAACGCCTGGCGCATCGTACAGCGCATGCAGATAAGCACTCAGCGCATCGAACAGCCTCGTTTGCCAGCTGCCCGCATCCGAGGCAGGCAGGGCTATGCCGGCGAGTCCGAGATCAAGCACATAGCTGCTCAGTTCTTGCATATTAGCGACATAGACGTAAAGGGAGGAAGGGCCGGTGTCCAGTACTTTGGCGATTTTGCGCATGCTGAGTCCCGTGGAGCCTTCTTTTTGCAATAGTTCCAGGGCCGTCGCCACAATGAGCTCTCTGCTCAAAGGGTCTTTGGCCGGCCGCGAACGGCGGCTAACAATGGTACGTGTCGGTTGAGTAGTCATACTTTTCTTATAGCACACTCGCCCCGGATAGTAAATCCGCTGTTTGCTCAGGCTTCCAACTCGTGAAAAGATGCCATCAGCTTTTTCAAATTCTCAGCGGCATTCTCGCCAAACATTAACTTCAAATTCGCGTCGGAACCTTCCGCCGATTGGGAAGAATACGTGTACATCGCTTGCTCGTAGGCCTTCAAGGCTTCATTCATATCTTCATGCTGTACGATCGCCATTGCTAATTCTTTAGCGTCGAGCATGGCAAGATTGACACCTTCCCCGGCAAAAGGGGACATCAGATGCGCCGCATCCCCGATCAACGTCACGCCTGGTTTGTGCTTCCACTGAAGACCGACCGGGAGCATATAAATGCGCCGCGGCAGCAACGTGTCTTCCGCACATCGGATATAGGACTTCAGCGTATCATGCCAGTCACCGAACAGCGCCTCCAGCTGCGCCTTCGCCGCCTCCGGTTGATCGAACGGAATACCGCACGTGTCAAGCCAGTCCCGGTCGGCCTGGAAAGTGAGATACACTTTGATGCGACCGTCGCCGTTCAATTGTGCGAGAATCCCGTTATGGTCCCCGAGGGCAAAGAGCTTGCCGCGGCCGTTAAACGCCGCCAAGTCCGGATGCTGAGCCGCCTGGACATTGAGTTCGATCATGCTGAGCCCTGTATAAGATGCCGCGGCATCCGTCACAAGCGGCCGAATTTTCGAGAACGCGCCGTCGGCCCCGACGACCAGATCGGCGATGTCTTCATGCCCATTTTCAAAAACCAGCTTATGCGTCCCGTCTTCCAAAGGAATCGCTTCACTCAGCTTGAAGCCGTACTTGATACAGTCCGGATCCAGCCCGTTAAGCAGCAGGTCGCACAGCGTCCCCCGGTCAATCTCAGGCCGATCTCCAGCTTCCGCTTCGTTCGCGATTTCATCCATGTACAGGGTGCCGGCTTTATCGAAAAGACGGAAATCTTCGCCCTCATAGCGAGCCAGCGCATGAAAAGCTTCATAGAGCCCGGCTTCCTGCAGCGCGAGTTGGCCGGAATCGCTGTGAATGTCCAGCGAGCCGCCGCGCTCGCGGTTCGGATTGTACGCTTCGCGCTCGTAAATCACGGAAGCGATGCCGTGCCGCTTCAGGATCAGCGCCAGAGTAAGCCCGCCGGGGCCGGCACCAATAATAGCGATGCGTTTGGTTATAGTGGAATTGGATGTATGTCTCATAGAAGATGCACCTCTTCGTTGTAGTTTTGGAATGGCTTGATCTAGTTATACCATAACGAACGGTGTTCGTAAAGAACTATGTTCGTTGAACGATAAAGGGAAATATCCCCGTATGACACCGCATTCTGTCCATTCCAATCTTGCCGATTACGGGCGGCGAGCGTAAGATGAAGCAAGAGGGCATGGCCGTTTCGTTGCTGTGCCGCAGCAGGGAGGAAGAAACGTGGCACGCGTAGTGGAAGAAATCATTGTGAAAGCGCCGATGGCCGTCTGTTTCGATGCCGCACGGGACATTACCTATCATGGACAGACGGTATGGCCGTGGACCAAGGAACGGGCGGTTGATGGCCGAGTGCGGGGACTCATTGAGAATGGGGAGACCGTGACGTTTGAGGCAAGACATTTCGGCATCAGGCAGCGGCTGACGGCCAAGGTGACGTCCATGAACAAGCCCGCATCGTTTGTCGATGCGATGACGAAGGGGGCTTTCCGTTATCTGACGCATACCCACGAGTTTGAAGAAGCGGCGGAAGGTACGTTGATGCGGGATATTTTGGATTTTAGCTCGCCGTACGGCTGGGTGGGGCTTGCGTTCGATAAGCTGGTCCTAAAGCGGTATATGCGGGCGTTCATTCGCTACAGACAGCGGACGCTGAAGCGGGTCATCGAACAGCAGGAAGAGGGGCGTACATCATGACGAACAGCTTGGAATTTGCAGACATTGAGGAACGGCACCTGCCGAGCGTGCAAGCGATTTATAACTATTACGTGGCAAATACCACGATCTCGTTTCATACGCAAGCACAGACCTTGGAGGAGATACGCAGGAACGTCGTCAACACGAACCCGCGGTACCGGACGTATGTCATCAAGCGCGAGGAGACGGTCATCGGCTATGCCCTGTTTACGAAGCATAAAGACAAGCAAGCCTATGACACGACTGCCGAAGTGACGATCTATATGGATCCGAATCATGTCGGCCAAAAAATCGGGCCCGAGGTATTGGTTTTTTTGGAGGGAAAAGCGCAAGAATTGGGCTTCCATGCCTTGGTCGCCACGATCTGCACAGAGAATGAGCGAAGCATTCGGATGTTTGAACGGAGCGGGTATGTGCGCTGTGCGCTTTTTAAAGAAATCGGCTTCAAGTTTGATCGTTGGCTGGACATTGCAAGCTATCAGAAAATTTTAGGGTAGGCTCGCGAATCCAAAGAGCCCACTGCGCGCTTCTGGCACGAGTGAGCCGGGGCTGTATTAGGTTGAGCGTCTCAAAGCATCGCGATCCGGATTTTGCGGCGGCTCCTCCAGCCAGCTGTTCTTAATCATAAGCAAAGCGCCATTCTCAGCGTAAGTGGCGATTTCTGCTGCCAGCCGTACATAGCTGGTGGCAAGATCCTTCCTCGGACAAGCAGCTGCTGAAACCCCGTAATTGGCGGTGCCTGCTGCAATAAGCAAGGAGACATGAAAGAGCATGAGCTTGTCGGAAAACGGTGGGTCTGTCGAATCCGACACATCGGCATCCCAAGTCATTGGCGTAGGAATATCATCATCCAACAGCACATCCGAAAAAACTTTTACGTGCTTGGAGGAAATCTCTTTTCCCGTTATAAAATACTTGTGAATTTCAGGGGATTTCACAACTTGACTGAAACCCATTAGTAAGGCCTTACCTAGCGCATTTGTATGAATGTTCGAGAACAGCTGTGCAATTTCAATGGATAATAAGGGGCGTTTATCTCCAAATCCGAAAAATCCCCCGGACAAAAAGCTTTTGTCTGAGACGAATTCAATGAGGTGCGGTGTGGGAATCGATGGCGGGCGTACGTACAATCCTTTGGCTAACAACAGTTCCGTCACTTTTTGGTCGAGTGCGATCGTATGCATCGTACAGTCATGGAAAAAGGCGCGAATATCCGCCCGGGTGGCCATAGAAAACGCAACGCCGAAGGTTGTAATCCCAACTTTGGACATGTTTTTTAAGTAGTACAGGGAAAAGCTGTCCGAAAATAGCCGTTTCGCATGAACATTCACATCATGGTCCGTAAAGCCTTGGGGAATCGGGAAATCCTCCTCCTTAAAGAGTCGCTTCAGCGATTCTAGATGGTTAACGGATATTCGCAGGGCGGACTCCACAACGTGCTTGATCTCCAGGTCTTCGGCTTTTTGGAAAAAGTAGCTCAAAATACATTTGGCCATCGTATCATTGATATAAGTGGTCCAGAGCGTGCCTAGCTCAGAGGCTGTCAGTTTGATGGGTGTGGACGTTTCCATGCAGAGACCTACTTTCGGAGGAAGAGATTTTGAATTTATCATTACCCGAAGCGTCAGCTATTATTTCAGTATAGAAGCTGCACCAGGTACACTTTTATTAAATTGTCAAAAAGGGGAATCTTATCGCATGAAACGCTCAATAACGCTATACGTCTGCACGGCTGCTGTCGTGATGGGGGCGGCAGGGTTGTGGTTCGGGGTACAAGCTTACCTGACCATTCAGCATCGAAGCCAAATCACGAATGTTGAACTGGTCGGCGAGCAGACCATTTACGGCGAGCCCGGCTCCGAAATGATCGTTCGAATGGGCAAAACGCTGGCCGTCGCCACCGACAAGGAAGGGATCCCCGACCTGACCGCGGGATTGGATCTGCAGCCCGGGACATCCATTCCGGACAATCATTTGCTCTTTTTTCCGAAAACGACACGCGGCCTTCAGGCGGATCTCCACACCGATAATGAAATTTGGATTACGGTCCAGGGCGGCTTCACGGTGGTTGACGAGAAAGGCAAGCCCATCAAGCCGATCATCGAATAAACATGAAAACAGCTGCTTTCTCATTGAGAAGGCAGCTGTTTTTGCGCTGTCACCATCGTACCACACCCCGCGCCGCTTTTGACAAAAGATCGTGATCGCAAACAACAACGTGCGTGGCTTTTTGTATGCCGGCATAAACCCGTCTCCGATGCGTAGACAGGGGGCTTGGCGTGCTTTTAGAATACGGAATATAAAGAGAACGTAAAGCCAGAGGAGGAGCATTGCCATGCTGCAAACGGAGCAAAACGTACTGCGCAAGTTCTACTTTCCGGTCATGCCGATCGGGGATTTGAAAGAAGGGCCGAAGTCGGTCCAACTCTTTGGCGAGCCTGTGGTCGTCTGGTTGGATGAACAAGGGAAGCCGGCGGCCGCCATCGACCGCTGCTGTCACCGAACCGCCAAGCTGTCGCTCGGCGAAGTTCGCAAGGGCTGCATCGTCTGCCCATATCATGGCTGGACGTTTAACCGTGACGGCAAATGCACGTATTTTCCGCAATCGCAGCTGGATAACCCTCCGAAGGTCTACAAAATTAAATCTTTCTACTGTGAGGAAAAATACGGCTATATCTGGATCGCACTTGACGAGCCGCTTCGCGGGATCCCTGAATTCAGCCGTTACGGCGATCCGGGCATCCGGCAAATTCACCAGTTTCACGAGGTGATCCATTGCTCCGCGCTTCGCCTGATGGAAAATTCTTTTGATACGGCGCATATTGCGTTCGTTCATCATCATACGTTTGGCGACAACCAGGACCCGATTCCGCCGGAATTTGAGCTGGTGCCGAATGAGACTGGCTTCGATATGTACTACGATGTGCCTGTCACCAACAAACTGAACAAAAACATCAAAGCCATCAACGTAGATGGCGATACAACGGTTCGTAAAGTGCATGGCACGTGGCATATGCCGTTCATCCGCCAACTGGACATGACGTACCCGACAGGGCTTGTGCACTCCATTATCACCTGCGCAACGCCGCGGGATGATCACTCGTGTACGCTGATTCAGTTCGTTTTTCGCAACGATACCGAAGAGGAAGTTCCGGCTTCCACAATCATCGCGTTCGATCGGGCGGTCGTTGATGAAGACATGCTGATCCTCGAATCGACGGAATCCAACGTGCCGCTGGACTTGACCTTGCGGATGGAGACGCATATGCATGCGGATAAGCCGGGCATTCTCATGCGGGAAATGCTGCTTAAGCTGCTCGCCGAACACGGTGAGCAGGAATCGCTGCCGCAGCTCCGCACACCTCAAGTATATGAAATGAAGATTATTGAGCGTGTGGGGGAAGCTTAGCGCGTCAGCTTGGGCAGAAAAGACAACCAAAAGGAGGGGCCGCCCTATGCAGCAGCCGATGATCGGAACAAAAACAATGGTGGTCTCGCCGCATTATCTGGCATCGGCTGCAGGGGCGCGCATCCTTGAGCGAGGCGGCAATGCGTTTGACGCCGCTGTTGCGGTCAGCGCCTGCCTCGCCGTCGTCTACCCGCACATGACCGGGCTCGGCGGCGATTCCTTCTGGCTGATGTACAGCCAGCACGATCGCGCTGTCCGCGCCTACAATGCCAGCGGCCGCTCCGGTTATGGCGCGAGCCGCAGCGTCTACGCCGGGGAGGCCGCCATCCCGCAGCGGGGCGTCCGTAGCGTCGTCACCGTGCCGGGCATGGTGGACGGATGGGACGCGGTGCTGCGCGAGTACGGCACGCTGCCGCTGGCCCAGGTGCTGGCGCCCGCGATCGGCTACGCCGAGCACGGCTTCCCGCTGTCGCGGGACCAGCACCGCAATACCGTGGAGCGCCTCGCCGTGCTGGCGGCGCTGCCGGAGACGGCCGCCGTGTACTTGCCCGGCGGCGCGGTGCCTGCGCAGGGCGCGCGCTTCGTGCAGCGCGACCTGGCGCGGACGCTGCGCGCGCTGGCCGCTGGCGGGCGCGACGGCTTTTATAAAGGCGAGATCGGCGGACGGATCGCCGCGTTCTTGGCTGGGGAAGGCGGGCTGCTGACGCCTGACGATTGGGCCGACCATGCCGGGAACTGGGAGGTTCCGCTGCATGGCACGTATCGCGGCCTTGATCTGTATCAAGTGCCGCCGAATTCCCAGGGATTTACGGGGATAATGACCCCGCAAATCCTCGAGAACTTCAACTTCGGAGCGCGGGGCGGCGGGATCGCCCACGGCTCCTTTGATTATTATCACCTTCAGGTGGAGGCGCTGAAGCTGGCTTTTCAGGATCGGAACCGGGTGTTGACCGATCCGGCGTTTGCGAGCATCCCCGTGGGGGAGCTCATCTCCAAAACGTACTGCGACTCGCTCGCCGCGCGCATCGATCCGAAGCGGGCCAGCGCGCTCAGCAGCGCGCCGGTTGGCAGCGACACCGCGTATGCGGCGGTCGTCGACGCGGAGGGGAACAGCGTGTCCTTCATCCAGAGCCTCTACTTCGAGTTCGGCTCAGGCGTGACCGCGGGGGACACGGGCATTTTACTGCAAAACCGCGGCTCTTTCTTCTCCCTCGACCCCGGCCATGTGAATACATTGGAACCGCGCAAGCGCACGTTCCACACGCTGATGCCCGCCATGGCGATGAAGGCCGGCGAGCCGTACCTCCTGTACGGGACGCAGGGCGGCGAAGGCCAGCCGCAGACCCAGTCGGCGCTGCTGACGCGCATCGTCGACTACGGCATGGACCCGCAGCGAGCGGTCAGTGAACCGCGCTGGGTGTGGGGCCGCACCTGGGGCGCAGCGACACAGGAGCTCAAGATCGAGAGCCGCGTGCCGGAGGCGGTGCGGGTCGCGCTGGCGGACGCCGGGCACGACGTCCGCACCGTGGCCGCCTACGACGGCGTCGTCGGCCACGCGCACGCAATCGTCATCGACGAGCGCGGCTTCCGCGCCGGCGGCACCGACCCGCGCTGCGACGGCCAGGCGATCGGCTGGTGATCGGTTGGTGATGAAGGAAGATGGGAGAGGTCGGTCGTGTCGTGCTTTTCATCTGTACAACAAATTCCGGGGTGATGCCCCTATTTGCGCCGGAGCTGAAGCGACTACTTAGGTGCTTATCGAAGAGGACAGGTGAATTCCTGCGAAAAGACAGGCATTTCTCACAAAAATGGTGGTTTTCGCCAAATGCCTGCGATAAAGCAGGTTTTTAGGCCAACCTCGCTCCAAATAGGAGATTTCACCGAAAATTCCTGCTTCTGTGCAGGCATTTCATGGAATCAAGAAGGGAAGCGGAAAATTCCTGCTTTTTCGCAGGTTTGATGCGTAATCCGAATGAATTCCCAGCAACCCAGCAACCCAGCACCCAGCAACCCAGCAACTCAGCAACTCAAGCAACCCAGCAATCTACGCAAGGAGGCGTTCCACCATGCGCTTCGGTGATGTCATACTTCAGCGCCGTGTTCCGTGTATGATGCGGGACGGCGTGACCTTATATGCCGATATTTATCTACCTGAGGAGACGGGGGAGTACCCGGTGCTGCTTATGCGGCAGCCTTACGGGCGCAAAATCGCCTCCACCGTCTCCCACGCCCATCCCGTTTGGTACGCCAAGCAAGGGTACATGGTCGTGGTGCAGGATGTGCGGGGGCGGGGCGACTCCGAAGGGGAGTTCATCCCATTCGTGCACGAGGCCGAGGACGGCTACGACACGATCGAGTGGGCGGCGAAGCTGACGAATGCGAATGGCAAGGTCGGCATGTACGGGTTCTCCTACCAGGGCATCGCGCAGTGGGCCGCAGCGACTTTGTCGCCACCGTCTCTGGTGACGATCATACCGAGCATGACGGCTGCGGACATTCACCGCTGGGCGTATCCGTACGGCAGCTTTTCGAGCGGGATGCTGACGTGGGCGTTCCAGCTCGCGCGCGATTCGGCGAGACGAGCCGGGGATGTGGCAGCGGAGCAGGTGTGCACACAGATCATGAACAACCCTGACGGGATCGTGCGCCACCTGCCCCTGAACGACCGCCACCCCATCCTCGAAAAATACTGCCCGGCGTACTTCGACTGGGTGAATCATCCCGAGTACGACGACTATTGGGCGGGACTCAACTGGCTACCGTCGTTCCTGGCCAATCCGATCCCGACGTTTCATATCGGCGGGTGGTACGATTTTTTGCTGGATGGGACGGTACAGTCCTATCTCGTACTCCAAAAAAACGAACGGTCACCCGACCTGTTCCACCGCCTGGAAATCGGCCCCTGGGTCCACATCCCCTGGGGGCAAAAAGCCGGCGGCCTCGACCACGGCCCAGACGCCGACGGCGATATGCACCGCAAGCAGGTGCGGTGGTTCGATTACTGGCTCAAGGGCGAGCGGACGAACGGCCTCTACGAGGAGCCGCCCATCCGCTATTTCGACCTCAGCAGCCGTGCGTGGCTGGAGGCGGACACCTTCCCGACCCACCGGGCGGGCCGGAAATACTACCTCACTGGCGGCGATACCCCCGCCAATGGCACGCTCGGCGGCGGCCTTCTAACGCCGCACGCCAACCAGCTCCATCCGCAGCGCACGCCGGATGTCTATGTCTACGACGCCCGGCTGCCGATGGCCCTGCCGGGGTACGCCCCGCTGGACCGGAGCGCGATCCAGGATCGCACCGAGATCCTTGTCTACACGAGCGAGTCGTTCGCCGAGAGCCTCCACGTCCTCGGCTCGCCGAAGCTCAGCGTGGCTGTGCAGTCGATGGACGGCCCGACCGACGTCGTGGCGATGCTTTCGCTGGTGAAGCCCGGCGGCCAAGCACTCTTTCTCTCGGTTGGACGCGTGGAGATCGGCACCGATCCCGACGCGGACGGCTGGCAGCGCGCCGACATCCCGATGCGGCCGATCGGGCTGACCTTCCCGCTGGGCACGGCGCTGCGGCTGGAGCTGACCGGCAGCGCATTCCCGACGCTGATCCGGCACCCGAACAGCGTCGGGATGAAGCTCGCGCACACGGTCGATGACAGCTGCTTGGACATCGCGGTCGTCGCAGTGACCAGCCAGCCCGGCCTGGTATCCTATCTCCAACTCCCGACCGTTAACGCCGCTAGCGGTTAACCACATTAACGAAAAGAGGGATGCCCATGAACCGTTTAGGAAACCGCAAGCGAGGCTGGCTGGTGACGAAGGAGCATGTGGACTTGCGCAGATCCGCCTACAACGATGCCGAAGCAGCCGTCTCCTTCGCCGCCCAGCCACAGCGGCTGACGCTCGATCTGGAGCGGACGGCAATCATCGTCGTGGATATGCAGAACGATTTTTGCTCCCCAGGCGGTTGGCTGGCCGGCATCGGGGTGGATACGGCACCGCTGACACAGCCGGTGGCGTATCTGAACCGCCTGCTTCCCGTGCTGCGCACAAGCGGCGTGCCGGTCATTTGGCTCAATTGGGGCAACCGTCCGGATCGCCTCAACTTAAGTCCTTCCGTGCTCCACGTCTACAACGGAGACGGAGCAAGCACGGGCATCGGCGATCCGATGCCAACGAGCGGCTCGCGCGTCCTTGAAAAAGGCAGCTGGGGCGCCGCCATCGTCGATGATCTCACGCAAGCGTCAGAAGACATTTATGTCGATAAGTTCCGCATGAGCGGTTTTTGGGATACCCCGCTGGACAGTATTCTGCGGAACCTGGGGACCGATACGATCCTTTTTGCCGGCGTGAACCTCGACCAATGCGTCATGCACACGCTGCAGGATGCGGGGTGTCTGGGGTACGATGTGATTTTACTGGAGGATTGCAGCGCGACCAGCTCACCGCAGTTTTGTGCAGACGGCGCGATTTACAACATTAAACAATGCTACGGCTTCGTCGCCGACTCGGCGGCTCTGCTGGACGCAATCACGTTAGGAGACTTTCCGAAATAAAGCGGTAATTTCGGAAAGCTCCGTTAGATACGAGAAAGGTGGCCAAACCATGAGGATGCCAGGATTGATTGCAGGTCATTTCACCGCTTGTCCCGTGCACAAAATTTCCGCAGCGGATTCCAATAAATTCGTTCTGCTCTGCGACGGCACACAGACGACATTCGTTTCCGTCGTCGAAATTTTCGACGAAGGCGGCCAAACCCCGCCTAATGAGCACTCCGGTGCGGTGGAATATTTTTACGTGCTGCATGGGGAAGGCATTGCGGTCGTAGGCGATCAGGAGATGGGGATTAAGACGGGCTCGTTCTTCATCGTGCCGCCGGGCAACAATCATCAAGTGCGCAATACGGGCGCAAGCCGGCTCTATGTACTCACAACGATGGTGCCGGACGAGGCGTTCTCCGATCTGATCAAATCGGGGCCGGAGGCAGAGCTCGACGAAGCGGATTTGGCCATTTTAAACGGCTTACAGCTGGCACAATAAATAAAAAGCACCACGACGAGATAGAGGTGATGGAGATGGCGGACCGCTGGAACGCATACGTCAACGAGGATTTCATCATGGAACCGCTCGGCACAGGGAGGCTGCATGGATTTTCTTTTGCAGTCAAGGATGTGTTCGGGCTCACAGGCTGGACGAATACGGCGGGGAACCCCGATTGGCACCGGACACACGGCCCTTCTACCGGCAATGCCTCCTCCATTGATCTCCTGCTGAGGCAAGGCGCAACGTTACACGGCATTACACATACGGATGAGCTGATGTTCAGTTTAAATGGCGAAAATCACCACTACGGCACCCCGGTCAATCCCCGGGCGCAAGATCGCGTTCCCGGCGGCTCGTCCAGCGGTTCGGCCGTTGCGGCGGCAGCAGGCGGCGTGGATTTTGCCATTGGGACGGACACCGGCGGATCGGTGCGCATTCCTTCCGCCTATTGCGGGCTCTATGGGATGCGCCCGACGCACGGGGCGGTGTCGATGGATGGCGTCATTCCGCTATCGGCCAGCTTCGACACGGTCGGTTGGATGGCGCGCAGCTCCCGGGTGCTGCTGGATGTGGGGGAGGCGCTGCTGCCTCCGTCGGACGTTGAGCGGGAAGACGAGGCTTTCGGTTTTCGCCGGGCTATTTTCGGCAAAGATGCCTGGGAACTGACGGATGTCGCTTGCCGGCAAGCAATGGAGAACTGGCTCTCCGGGCTTGGGGCCCCATGGGCGAATGCCCAATCCCGGATCATTGCCCCGGCAGGGCTGCAAACGTGGTTCCAAACGTTCCGCACGATTCAGGGCTTCGAGATTTGGCAGCAGCATGGCGAGTGGATTACGGCGGCGCAGCCGCATTTTGGGCCGGGCATTGCCGAGCGCTTTGCTTGGTCTTCGACGCTGTCGCGAAGCGATTTTGAGGCTCAGCTTGTGAATCGTGCGCTTGTACAGGCATCGATGGCGGCGCTGCTCGGCGAGGACGGTCTGCTAGTGGTACCGACGATCCCGTGCGGCGCCCCGATGAAGGGGATGAACGGCGATGTGCTGGAAGACATCCGCATGCGGACGATGCAGCTTTCGTGCATTGCGGGGCTGAGCGGATTTCCGCAGGTGACGGTACCGGCCGGTGAGGTGGACGGCGTGCCGATTGCGGTGTCTTTTATCGCAGGTAAAGGATTGGATGTACCGCTCTTGCGCTGGGTGCATAGGCTGACGAGTACGCTGCAGCCGACAGTGTGAACGGGTAAGAGCTAGGCGGTTATGGCATGGAGGAGAGTCCGGATTGAAGAGGGCTGTCTACCACCTCGCCCATGATAGACAGACAAAAGGAGTGGACACGATGTTTACACGCTATGAAGGTAAAGCATGGGAGGAGCGGTTCCTGCCCCGGTTGACGAGCAGACAGGTGAAAGAGCTGCCCAAGGATGACGCGCTGGTCATTCTGCCGGTTGGCGCTGTGGAGCAGCATGGTCCGCACCTGCCGGTGATGACGGACACCTTGATTGGGGAAGCGACACTGACGGCTGCGCTGGAAAAGCTGGACGAGGACGAACAGGTCTGGCTGCTGCCGCCGGTTTCGTACGGCAAAAGCAACGAGCACCTCGGCTTGCCCGGCACGATTTCGCTCTCTGCGGCGACTCTGCAGGGAATTATTCTCGACATCGCGGACAGCCTGCACCGCAGTGGGTTTGAGCGGCTGCTGCTGTTCAATACACATGGCGGCAATGTGGATTTGCTCAATATGGTGTCCCGGGAGATTCGGATTCGGAGCGGGATGACGGTGTTTTATTTGAGCCCGAGCAGCCTCGGCGGTGCGGAAGGTCTGATCGATGCGGAAGAGATGGAATACGGCATACATGGCGGCGATTATGAGACTTCACTCGTGCTGTCGATCAAGCCAAACTGGGTGCAGCAGCAGCACGCTGTACGTGAGATTCCGCGAATGAGCGGGTACGATTTCCTGACCATGGAGGGCAAAATCCGCTTCGCTTGGCACATGTCGGACATTTCATCCAGCGGGATCGCCGGGGATGCGACGGTGGCTACGTCGGACAAGGGCCGCATCATCATGGATCGTGTAACGGATACGCTGGCTAAGGCGCTGAAGGAGCTGTGCACGTTCAAGCTGTCGAATTTGTAAAAAGCGCTGGGAGCGGCATGGGCGTTGGCGCAGCGTGCAGCCCCACGCTGGCGGGAGCGACGTGCAGGGAAGTGAGAAAGCGATCGCATTTACATGCGGCAACGAGCAGTGAAGGCAGTCATCGCAGAGGTAAGTGCGTTCCCAACGTAGGCGCTTCACCTCGACGTGCGAGCAAGTGAGAAAGCGAGGTTTGTTGCATGAAACTTACAACATTGCAGTGGGATGGCCGTGAGCAAGCTGCCATCGTCACGATGCACGGCGGCGTGCTGCTGGAGACCGTCAACCGTGCGACGGGCGGCAGCTGGAGCGGGACGATCACGGAGCTGCTGGAAAAAGAGGAGCTAGCGGAGCTGACCGGCTGGTATACCGGCGGAGGTGCGGCGACGGTTGCCGGGCTGGCGGCGATCCCACCTGCCAAGATGACGTACGCACCTCTGCTGCGCAAGCCGCCCAAGATTTGGGGCATCGGCGCTAATTATCGGGAAAAGGCGGCCGAAATGGCCGTCACGCCGCCCGACGGGGAGCCGATCTGCTTCATGAAGCCGACGACAACGCTCATCGGTCCCGGCGAGGCGATCGTGCTGCCGATCGGGGCGGAGCGCGTCACCGCCGAGGCGGAGATCGCGATCGTGATCGGCAAACGATGCAAGCATGTGGCCGAGAGGGACGCGCTGAGCGCCATCGCGGGCTTCACGCCGTCGCTGGACATGACGGCGCAGGACATCCACGCGCGCAATCCGCGATTTCTCGGCCGGTCGAAGGCGTTCGACACGTTTTTCAGCTTTGGGCCGGAGCTGGTCACGCCGGACGAATGCCCGGCGGCCGCCGACTGGCCGGTCGAAACGTGGCTGAACGACACGCTGGCTTACGCCACCGACGTGTCGCGCATGATTTATACGATACCGTACATTGTATCGTTCTTCTCGCAGTTGATGACGCTGGAACCCGGCGACATCCTCATGACCGGGACGCCGGGCTCTGTGCGGCTGTCCCCGGGCGATACCGCCGAGTGCCGGATCGGCGGCGGGTTCGCCGTGCTCCGCAACCCGGTGGTTGCGGAGGTGTGATCATAGGCCGCTCCTTTGGGGCGGCCTTTTCGCAGGAGGAACCGCGAAGGCCCTTGGATCCAGCATCAAGCCTGCAAAAAAGCAGGAATTTTCCTCTTTCCCTCCTGATTCGATGAGATACCTGCAAAAGGGCAGGTATTTTGGGCGAGAACTCCCTTTTTGAGCGAGGTTGACCTAAACACCTGCCGAATCGCAGGCATTTTGCGAAAACCGCCACTTTTGTAGAACAAAGCCTGCCTTTTCGCAGGAATCCCCCCCATCCTCCTCAACAATAGCAGTCATTTCTTGAAATCATGGAGTTGCGGCGTGAAATTCCTGCTTTCCTGCAGCTTGTGGGAGAGCGGGGCCACCTAATCATTGGATCAGAGGTCCCCTTCCTCGCAGTCCCATAGCTCCGCGTACGCACCTAACTTCACTTGCGTTTGAAATCTTCCTCCCAAGTATGGGACAATAGGAGAAACGCTGGCTTTACGCCGATTAGAGGGCGGCAGGAACCGGCGAGATCGACCTAAGGAGGAAGACAGCAGTGAGAACAATTGGGCTAGGAACAAGCGGACTGCAAGTGCCGGTCGTGGCCGTCGGCTGTATGCGGATGAACGCGCTGGAGAAGCGGGAGGCGGAGACCTTTATTCAAACCGCGCTGGAGCAAGGCGCGAATTTTTTTGATCATGCGGACATTTACGGCGGGGGGCGCTCGGAAGAAATTTTCGCTGACGCCTTCGGCATGAACGCGAACAAGCGCGAAAGCATCATCCTGCAATCCAAATGCGGCATCCGCAAAGGGATGTTCGACTTTTCCAAGGAGCACATCCTGACGTCGGTGGACAATATTTTGAAACGTCTGCAAACCGACTACCTCGACGTCCTGCTGCTGCACCGCCCGGATACGTTGGTGGAGCCGGAGGAAGTAGCGGAGGCTTTTGACACGCTGGAGCGCGCAGGCAAAGTGCGCCATTTCGGCGTCTCGAACCAGCATCCGCTGCAAATCGAGCTGCTTCGCAAATACGTCAAGCAACCGCTGGTTGCCAACCAATTGCAGCTTAGCATCACGAATGCGACGATGATCACGAGCGGCTTCAACGTGAACATGGAGAACGCAGCTGCGGTGAACCGCGATGGCGGCATTCTCGACTACTGCCGTCTGCATGACATCACGATTCAGCCGTGGTCGCCGTTCCAGTACGGCTTCTTCGAGGGCGTGTTCCTCGGCAGCGACAAGTACCCGGAACTGAACGCGAAGATCGACGAGATCGCCGCAAAATACGAAGTGACCAACACGACGATTGCGATCGCGTGGATTTTGCGCCATCCGGCGAAGATGCAGCCGGTCATCGGCACGATGAATGCGACTCGCTTGCAGGAGTGCATCAAGGCCAGCGACATTCAGTTGACTCGCCAGGAATGGTACGAGATTTACCTCGCTGCCGGCAACGTATTGCCGTAAGGTGGATTCACTTCAAAGACCCCGATCGGGGTCTTTTTTGCCATTGTGCCAATTGAAGCGTCTGTATGGCATCGGAATGCCCATCCAAGAAAGGCTGCGAAGCGGCTTATTCTTATACTACCTGCATTTCTACATCAAAAAACGGCGATCCGGGCAAATTTGGAGGAAGTTCCAGCATTTCCTGCAGTAAATTCCGCTTAGTTTTGCCCCAAATCGCCTAGAAATGGCAGGTGGCGCGCACTTTTAATGTAGTTTTCGCAGGAACTTATGCGTTTTCGCCTCCTTTTCGGGAATTTAGCTGTAAGTTTTGCAGGTGCGGTGGGGAGGGGGAGCCGATCGGCTTGGTCGGTAACTGGTGAGGAGCAGTGCTTAGAGCTAGCTAGTGGTGAGTTGCATCAAGAGTCATCTGGTCGAGGGGAATACGTGCTTGTGTAGAGCTGCTGATAAGCGCCTTTCGTGCATCATACTAATAAATTCCATTCCCTTGGGCATCCTAAGCTCATCACCTGCCTCCTAACGGGGCTGCTCTGCGCACTTTTCATCCTGACAAGCGAGGGATCGGTCTTCATGCCTGTTCAGCTTTTTCTCCCTGGGCTTTCCTTGTTCGATTGGATTTCCGCTATCAATATCGTGTTTGCCTTGATCGTTGTGTTTCTCGAGCGACGCCAAGCTAGCATTACTTGGGCCTGGCTGCTTGTGCTGATCTTTTTCCCTGTGCTTGGCATCCTCCTCTACATCTTCCTAGGTCAAAGTCTCACGAAGCGTAAAATCTATAAGCTTAAAAAGAGCGCCCGTCTCCGCCTGCAGATCCGCCGGCAGCAATCGCTGCTCAGCCAGCAGGAGGTGTTAGCGGCAAGTACACTTCACCATGATCAGCTTCAGCTCATTCGGCTGAACCTGCAGGGCAACGGTGCGCTGCTGACGCGCGATAACGACGTGACGCTCCTCGAAGACGGCGCAGCAAAGTTCGATAAACTGCTCCAGCACATTACGGAGGCGAAGTCGCACATTCATCTGCTGTACTACAAGTTCAGCCACGATGCGCTGGGCCGCAAGCTCTTGCACGCCCTTACCGAAAAAGCCCGCCAAGGCGTCAAGGTGCGGGTCATTTACGACTCGCTGGGCACCTCCAGCACGGCCAAACGGTTTTTCCGGCCGCTGCGCGAGGCAGGCGGAGAGACGGCGTCTTTTTTTCCGCCGATCGTGCCTTGGATCAATTTCCGGATGAATTTCCGCAATCACCGTAAAATCGCCATCATCGACGGGCGCGTCGGGTTTATCGGCGGGTTCAACATTGGCGTGGAGTATTTGGGGCAGGATCCGGACTTCGGCTACTGGCGCGATACGCACCTCATGCTGATGGGAGGGAGCGTGCTGCAGCTTCAGCAGCAGTTCGTGCTCGACTGGAGTATTGCCGCGAAGCGCTCGATCCAGCAGGAGCGGGGGCTGTTTCCCGAAGAGCCGGGACAGGGAAGTACGGCGGTACAGATCGTCGCCAGCGGGCCGGATTCGGACGTGCTGCACATCCGCAATGCGCTTACGAAGATGATTTACGCCGCGCACAAAAGCATCTACATTCAAACGCCGTACTTCGTACCGGACGAGAGCATGCTGACAGCGCTCAAGATCGCGGCCGCATCGGGCGTCGATGTCCGCATCATGGTGCCCTACAAAAGCGATCACAGGCTGGTGCAATTGGCGACCAAGTCGTATCTGGCGGAAGTGGTGGAGGCGGGAGCGACGGGCTACCTCTACAAAAACGGCTTTCTTCATGCTAAAACGGTCGTCATCGACGGCCGCATGGCCTCGGTGGGGACGGCGAACCTCGATAACCGCAGCTTTTCGCTCAATTTTGAAGTTACGGCTATCGTGTACAGCGAAGCGAAGAGCCAGGAGCTCGAGAGAAGCTTTGGCCGGGATGAGGAGGCTTCTGCGCCGTTCAATCAAATCTACAGACGCAGCTGGTGGCTGCGCCTGTGCGAGTCGGCGGCGAGACTGCTCTCGCCGATTTTATAGCGGCTGCCGGGTCGGATCGTAGGGCATGAACCTTGGAGCGCCGGATTTGATGAGCGCAGCCAGAACGATGCAGTTTGACGCGACCGAACCGCGCATCCAGGCCGGGCTGAAAGGGGAGTTGGCTTCTAGCTCCTCCAAGGGCTGGACAGCGATCTTCTGCGCAAACGTGATAAAATCATGGCGCAGACAGTACAATTCCTCTTCCAGCTCTACCTGGAAATGACGGAGCAGAAAGGACGTTTTGCCAATAAAAACGAAGGAACCGAGACTGGTTGGAAAACGGCAGGACAGCCACTTAATGCAGGTTGCGATTTGGCGGTGATGCGGAGCTTGGAGCAGATCGAATTGCTGATTCAGGTCGGAGAGTCCGCTTGAAATATAGTAAGGCGTGTCGTCGTTCACGGTGAAAATCTGAATGCTGTTGTCTCCGGCGTGTATGACATCGAGTTCGCGTGGCAGTTTCATGGCGGCAATGGCTTGCTTGACGAGCTCGGTTTCTTCCTTCTGTTGCAGCGTGCGGTAGGCGCTTCGCAAATGATGGGAAACGTCTTCGTTACGCCCAGATTTCGCGCGTTCCTGTGCAAGGAGCTCGCTTAATTCCATCACGATCTTATCGGTTTGCATCATCGTCCCTCACCTATGTCTATGGTCGGCGCTGCTTGCAAAACAGTGCTCAGACTCAATATCTTATAGGATGATTTGTGGAAGGTCAACCAATTTTTTCTAAATTTCAAATAAAAAATTGCATCAAAAAAACCCAATCCATGTGGACTGGGCTTCTGGGCACTTATGTTAAATCACAAATTTGTAACCGACGCCCCAGACGGTCTTGATATACCGCGGTTCTTTCGGGTTGACCTCAATTTTTCTCCGTAAATTCGTAATATGTACGTCAATGGACCGTTCGTTGATATACGAGTCAAATCCACGCAGCGCATTAATTAAATCCTCGCGCCGGTATACCCGTTCCGGGTGTTCAATCAACAGACGAATAAGCTCGAACTCGGAGAACGTCATCTCGATCGACTCGCCGCGCACATGCAGCGTCCGCTTCTCGACGTTAATTTCCAGTTCGGCCGGAGGCACGGTAACTTCCTGACGGGCTGGCGCAGCTTGCTCGTGAGCTGGCAGCTCGCGCTTAAAGCGGCGCAGCAGCACCCCAATGCGCGCTTTCATTTCATGCATGGAGAACGGCTTGCAGAGGTAATCGTCGGCACCTACGGTAAACGCTTCAATTTTCTCACTGACTTTGGAGTTGGAAGAAATAATAATGATGGGAACCGGCGTCAAGCTTCTTAGTGTGTTGCAAAGCGCTGTTCCTTCGTAATCCGGCAATACCAAATCCAGCAAAATCAGATCCGGAGCAAAGTCTGAAAGCGCACTCATGCCTTCCTGACCGTTCAGACAGCGATGAACCAAGAACCCTTCTTCGGTTAAATACATGCAAATCATTTCGCCAATGATATCGTCATCTTCAATTAATAATATCTTGTCCAATGTCATTGTCCCCCTAACAAACGCATAGTCTAGTCCTACTTAATAATTCTGAAGAGGGAGTTGCGTCGCTAATAATTTACTAATATTTATATTATACGATGTCGAAATTTAAGTGTAAATCATTTTAAACGACTTTATGGAGAAAAAATATTAGCAAAATATTAGTGAAATTACCCGCGGAAATTCATACCAAGTTGGCAAGTTACCTAATAAGTGGAAGGTATACTGAAGTACATAGAGAATTTGCGCGAAAAGGTGGCGGATGCATGGGCCTGATAGACAGGTATGGAGTGCTAGTCATCAGTGACTCTGAACAAGTTCAAGGGGTCATGACGACTATTCTAGGGACGGATCGACAATTTCAACTCGTAGGCATTTCGGCGCACGGCAGTTCGGTGCTGGAGGAAATCTGGCGGCTGCGGCCTGATTTGATCATTTTGGATATGGAGCTGTTATGCGGAAGGGCGCTGCCCGTGCTTCAATTGATTATGGATCATAGACCTACTCCGGTCGTGGTGCTTAGTACTCTCGCCTCAGAGGCGTCCATGCCTACCATTCAAGCGATGCGGCTGGGCGCAGCGGATTATTTCCACAAGGAGATGCTGGAGGAGCAGGGCGGGCGTGGGATGAACGACTATTTCCTGGAGCGCTGCAAAGTGGCCATTCAGCAAGGCATGAAGAGCGTGCATCAGGCCAGCGGCGAATCGGCTGAGCGAAATATTGCGAAGCTTCAGGAGGAGCAGCGGTTTCAAAGACGAATGGCCATCGAATTTCAACTGCGCAAAGCGATTCTGCAGGGGGAGCTTCGCATCGTCTATCAACCTGTGGTTGATTTGCAAACTTCGTTGATGGTCGGGCTCGAGTGTTTGATTCGCTGGCACAACGCAGAACTGGGCGAAGTTTCTCCTTCGGAATTTATTCCGATTGCGGAGGAGACCGGCGTCATTCATGACATCGGCGAGTGGGTGCTGCGTGAAGCATGTCTCCAAAATAAACAATGGCAGGACGCCGGACTCCCGGCTATTTTCGTGGCGGTGAACGTGTCGCGCTGCCAATTCAATGACCCGCGCCTCAGCGGGATGATTGAGGACATTCTTCGTGAAACGGGACTTCAGCCGGGATATTTGGAGCTGGAGATTACGGAGAGCCTCAGCATGGATGCGAAGCTGGCCGAGGGCGCGCTGGCGAATCTGAAGCGATTGGGCGTTCGCATCGCGATGGATGACTTCGGAACGGGCTATAGTTCGTTCGGGTATTTGCGTGATTTTCCCATCGATAAAATGAAAATTGACCAGTCCTTCATCAAGGGGCTGAAGCATAGACACGTCAATGCCGTCATTGTGCAGACGATGATCACGATGGCCCAGCATTTGGGGCTGGCGGTCGTGGCCGAGGGCGTGGAGAGCGAAGAAGAATTGAACATTTTGCGGGAATACGGCTGCCGTTACGTACAGGGCTATTATTTCAGCAGACCGGTCGAATTCCAACAGATTGAAAATATGCTGGTACATTTGAGCTAATCGGGTCTCAGTATGCTAGCGCTATGGATGACGTAAAGATAATGGAGTGATTTTTCTGCTGCGTGATTTTTTAATCAATGTGGTCATCATGACTTTTTTTGTACTTTTTGTAGAGCGGTCGTTTCTATATAAAAAACTCAAGCAGAAATCCATCTGGTCATTCAAGCTTTATGTTGGACTTGCGCACGGCGCACTTTGTGTATTGATCGGCCAGTTCAGCGCGCAGCTTGCTCCTGGGCTTAGTCTGAACCTGCGAGGTATTGGATTGCTGCTGTCGATGTACGCGGGCGGTTTCTTCTCCTTCGCGCTGACGCTGGCGAGTATGCTGCTCGGCAGATTCGTGCTGGGCAGCTCGCTGACATTGGTGCAGATGAGTATCGCCATCGGCGCTGCAGCGGTTGCCGCGCTCGTACTGGCCAAGATGCGAGTGCGGGAGCCGTGGCTGAGATGGCTCTATGGTGCGTTTAGTTATTTATTCATTTACGGTGCGAGTACCCTGATTGTGTACCGGCCCGCGGTGGATATGCTGCTTTCTTTTGCCTGCTATCAGATGATGTGTGCGGTTGTCGTGGCGTTATTCTTGAAGTTTTTTTATCAGGATCAGCAGTATAAACGGCAGCTTCAACTGGTGGAGCAGGAGCTGCAGGATATGCTCAGGTTCCAGTCGGGGTTTTCGTTCAAGGTCATCAAGCCGAGGGACGAGTTTATCTATGCTTTGGTGGAAGGGCAGCTGCTGGCGCAATTGGGGTGGAAGTCTGCAGATTTTACAGGAAAAAGCGTTCATGAAGTCACCGTACTTCCGAAAACGCTTGCAGAAAAATTGATTGCCAATTATGAAAAAGTGTGGCAAGGCGAGCGGCGGATGTATGAGTATGACATCAACGGGCACACCATTCTGGTCAGCTTGCAGCCTGTGAATCATGATGGGACGGTGAGCGAGCTGATTGGCTCTGCCTGCGATGTGACGGAGCATCGGGCGGCCCAGATGAGCATGCACGCTAGAGACGAGCAGTACAGAACGCTGGTGGAGAATTCCGAGGATTTTATATGTCGCTTTGATCTCGACGGTATGTTGACCGCTGCAAACAGTAAGTTTTATAGGACTTATGGGCTTACGGAAGAGCAGGCGATCGGTCAACCGTTGACGACGCTGGTGCGGATGGACCCTCCTGAGCTGTGGGAGAGCGGATTCGAAAGCGCCATTCTGGAGCGGTGCACGAAGCAGTTCAGCGTTCATTTGCTGGATCCCGATCACACCCAACATGCCTACAACGTGACGTTGTCTCCTTTATTTGGAGAAGGGGGGCGGGAAGTTGAAGGAATGACCTGTACGATTCACGATGTGACGGATTTGAAAAGACGCGAGGAAGCCGACCAATCCAACCAGGCCAAAACGGAATTCCTGGCGAGAATGAGCCACGAGATCCGAACGCCGCTGAACGGCATTATGGGGCTTTCGCTGCTGCTGCAGCGGACGGAGTTGACGGCGCTTCAGCAGGATTATTTGAGCAAAATCGATGCTTCCTCGCAGGTGCTGCTTGCGACGATTAATGATATTTTGGACTTTTCGAAGCTGGAGGCAGGCAAAATGCCTATGGAGAAGGTTGACTTCTCCCTGGAAGCCTCGCTGCAAAGGGTGGCAGACCTCGTCAGCGTCATGCTGGATAAGAACCGGCTTCCTTTCCTGTTCGATACGCCGGTCGACCTGCCCGACCTGGTTAGCGGCGACCCGTTTCGTCTGGAGCAGGTGCTGACGAACCTGGCAAACAATGCGGTCAAGTTCACGCAGAAGGGGCATCTGCGGCTGCGCGTGTCGCTGGAGGAGGAGCTGCCTGCGGGGTATCTGGTACGGTTCGCCATGGAAGATACCGGTATTGGAATTGCCAAAGAGGAGCTTGCCCTGTTGTTCAAGCCGTTCTCGCAAGCGGACACCTCGACGAGCCGCAAGTATGGCGGGACCGGTCTTGGGCTTGTCATCTGCCAGCATCTCGTGCAGTCGATGGGCGGGATGCTCCAGGTCGAGACGGCGCCGGGGGTGGGCAGCTGTTTCTCGTTTAGTCTGCTGCTGGAGAAGGTAAAAGCGCCGCAGGAGAAGCTGCCGATCGAAGCCGCAGTGCGGCTGGCTGGAAAGCGGCTGCGCATCGCGTCGCCGGTGGAAGTGGCGGCGGGACATCTGGCGGAGATGGCGGCCTCTTTGCAGGTGCAGGTCGAGCTGGCAGCGGATGTGGAGGGGTTGCATGCGCTGTATGAGGAAGATGGCATCAGCGGTTCCTCCCCGGATTATGTGCTGCTTGATCTGCACGAGATGAACGATGAGCGCTGGACGGCCATGCTGAAAGCGATTGACCGTTCGCGGACGTTTATCATCGCGTATACGACGCTGGAAGGCCGGGAGCGGCTGCTCGAAGAGCCTGCTGAACGGCAAGCGGATGCGGTGCTGCTCGAGCCGGCCGGCCGATGGATGCTCCATCGGACGCTGGCTGCGCTGGCAGCCGTACCGCTGCGCGAGGAGAGGCCTTTCGTGGAACGGGAGCCGGCAATGACCGAGAAGCCGGCAGCGGTGTCGAAGGGCAGCGTGCTGGTCGCGGAAGACAATGACATCAATCAGCTGGTCATTTCCAAGCTGTTGGAGAGTTTGGGCTACGACGTTGTCATTGCGTGCAACGGCGAAGAAGTGCTGGCGCTTGCAGAGACGCAAGCCTGGCGCATGATTCTGATGGACATTCATATGCCGGTGATGGACGGCTATGAAGCGACGCAGAAGCTAAGGCAGCGCAAAGCGATGAACCGCGTCCCGATCGTTGCGCTCACCGCCAACGTGCTGATGCAGGATCGGCTGCAGCTGCTTAAGCTGGGCATCAACGACGTGCTGACGAAGCCGGTAACGGCGGAGCAGGTGGCCGCGATGCTGGACAAGTGGCGGGATTTGAACTGGCTGACCGAGACACCGGGCATCGGCGCTGCGGAGATGCTGCGCAGCCTGGATCACAAAGTGCATATTATCGAATACCTGTTGGAGAAATTCAGACAGGATTACACTGATTTTGCCGAGCAGTTGCTGCCGTTTCTCGCTGAGCAGGACCTGGTCTCGGCGCGCCGCAAGGTGCACACGCTGAAAGGCGTAGCCGGCAACTTCTACGCGAAGGAGCTCGTCGCGGAAGTGCTGATGCTGGAGCGGGAGCTGTCGGGCAGCATCCACATGGAGGCGTGCCTCGCGCAAGCCGCGCGCGTGCAGCAGGCGATCGACGTCATCGTCGGCGGACAGGCGCGGGTGGCGGCGACGAAAGAGTAGGCCGAGGCACCAATCGCATATTGCTGATAGCACCATATAGAACCCTCCCACATACTGCTTGTGGCGAGGGTTTTTGTGTTGGTGCGGCGGGGGACTTGCGGCTAACGGTTACCAGCGCGCTTATTCCAATGAATAAGCGGTATCCCGGCAGGCTAACAGTTGCTGTGGAGGCTATTGAGGCCAAACGATCAAGTTTGGTCGGGGATTTGGGGGAATAAGCGCCGTGGGAACCGTTAGCTTCAATAATCAAGCGATTTGAGTCAAATAGGCGCAATGGCAACCGTTAGACATGGTAGACATGGCAGCCATACGGCACACGGCAGCATAGTTCTCTACCCATGCGCTGCCAAATGATTGAACGCCATCGACATCCAGACGACATGGTAAACATTGACCGCCCCATAGAGAATGACCGTTAGGAGCAGGGCGGGGTGTACCCATGGTTTTTGCCGAATTCGCGGGTGAATGATCATGAGGGCTAGCGGGAACACGAGCTTGATCGCGTAATATCCAGCCACATGCCACTCATAGATGGAGCGGATCAGCGGGTTCATTTCTTCAATAAACCGCAGCTTCAGTCCCATATCCGTAAACAGGGCGTCGCCTAAGCAGAGGAGCAGGAGGCACAGCAGGATTTTATTTTTCAGCAGCAGGGTCATCGTACGCATCCTCACTTTCCATTGTTCCGAATACAGGCAGATGGAGGCAGGAGTGTCATGGTTAATTTGATACATATTGTATCAAATATTTGAGCGACATGTCCAATTTAGCCTAAATTCCTGACCATGCGAGAGAAACAAATATGGGGTGTCGCTGAAAAGGAGAGGGATACCGTTGAAAGGAGCGCTGCATGGGAGAATACGAGTGGGACAGCATGATCGCGTAATTAAGCAAGACCAGAGGGGGCTGTCAAGGGGGAGTTGTTGCAGGCGGTGTTCAAAGCTCATCGGTAAAAGCAGCGCTTCCTTGCTGAATCGGCTAAAACTAGCTACTCTCTCAAACCGATCCCCATCCACAGCCGCACTCACCACCACCTGCTCATAACTCAGGTACCGCCCTCGAGCACCGCCCGCCTGCCAAATAAATAAAAGTGGTCTACCACTTCTATTTGCTCGAAACTGTCGTTTCGCAGCAAAATAAGCGTGGTAAACCGCTTCTATCGGTGTCAAACTAGCTAGATTTCCCCTGTGTGCCAGCAAATAAAAGCGGTTCACCACTTCTATTTGCTAGCAAAGCGCACGGTTACAGCGAAATAAGAGTGGTTTGCCATTCTTATTATGCGCTGGAACCGCCGCCCCGTGCCGCGAAGAACTGGCACTCCGCTGGAACGGCCGCCGCGTGCTGCGAAGATATGGCTCGTCGCTGGAACCGCCCCTGCGCCGCCTATCTGGCAGCAATCGCCCGCAGCAGCATATCGGTGTAGCGCTCAAGCTGGAGCTGCAGGAAGCCTCCGTTCCATGGCGGGGGACTCTCTCCCCGTTGATATGAAAAAACGCTCCCCCATCAAGGGAAGCGTCATTCTGCCATTCAGATAGGCCCGGTGGGGGTCGAACCCACAACCTACCGGTTAAGAGCCGGTTGCTCTGCCATTGAGCTACGGACCTGAATAGGCTTATTCTACCACGCGGGTCAGGCAGGGTCAACGATTACGTCAAAAAAAAGCCCGCCCCACCGCACCACAGCGGCGCGAAGGGCAAGCTTTTACCGTTCCTAGAACACTTTCGTTGTCCACGTCTCGCAGTTCCACGTATCTGTCACGACATCGCGATAGAATTCCGGTTCGTGGGAGATGAGCAGGATGCTGCCTTTGTAAGCTTTCAAAGCGCGTTTCAGTTCGTCCTTCGCATCGACGTCCAAATGGTTCGTAGGCTCGTCGAGCACGAGCAGATTCGTTTCGCGGTTGATCAGCTTGCACAGGCGGACTTTCGCTTTTTCGCCGCCGCTCAGGACGACGATTTTGCTCTCAATGTGTTTCGTTGTCAGGCCGCATTTGGCGAGCGCAGCGCGCACCTCGAACTGCGAAAGCGAAGGAAACTCGTTCCACACTTCTTCAATACAGGTGTTGTTGTTCGACTCTTTGATTTCCTGCTGGAAGTAGCCAACCTGCTGGTTTTCGCCTCTTTGCACGGAGCCGGAGATCGCCGGAATCTCGCCGAGGATGCTGCGCAGCAACGTCGTTTTCCCGATCCCGTTGGCGCCGACAAGGGCGATTTTCTGGCCGCGCTCCATACGCAGGTCCAGCGGACGAGACAGCGGAGTATCGTAGCCGATAACGAGATCCTTGGTTTCAAAAATCAACTTCCCGGACGTACGTCCTTCCTTGAAGTTGAACTGCGGCTTCGGCTTCTCCTTCGCCAGCTCGATGACATCCATCTTGTCGAGCTTCTTCTGTCTGGACATCGCCATGTTACGCGTCGCGACGCTTGCTTTGTTGCGGGCAACGAAGTCTTTCAAGTCCGCAATTTCCTGCTGCTGGCGCTTGTAAGCCGATTCCAGCTGCGCTTTTTTCATCTCATGCACTTCGAGGAAGTGGTTGTAGTCGCCGACGTAGCGGTTCAGCTCTTGATTTTCCATGTGGTAAATCAGGTTGACGACGCTGTTCAGGAACGGAATATCGTGAGAAATCAGAATGAACGCATTCTCGTAGCCTTGCAGGTAACGCTTCAGCCATTCGATATGCACCTCGTCCAGGTAGTTCGTCGGCTCGTCGAGGAGGAGGATGTCCGGCTTTTCAAGCAGCAGCTTCGCTAGCAGAACCTTGGTCCGCTGTCCGCCGCTCAAATCGTGCACGTCCTTGTCCAGTCCGATATCCGTCAGGCCCAGACCGCGCGCTGTTTCTTCAACTTTGGCATCGATCATGTAAAAATCCTGGTTCGTCAGCATATCCTGAATCGTCCCGACGTCCTCGAGCAGGCGATCCAGCTCTTCGGGGGACACTTCGCCCATCCGGCCGTACATGTCGTTCATTTCTTGTTCCATGTCGAACAAATATTTGAATGCGCTTTTCAGCACGTCGCGGATCGTCATGCCTTTCGTCAAAACCGCATGTTGATCCAGGTAACCGACGCGCATACGCTTGGACCATTCCACCTTACCGTCGTCCGGTTGCAGCTTCCCGGTAATAATGTTCATGAAGGTCGATTTACCTTCGCCGTTCGCGCCAATCAGCCCGATGTGCTCGCCTTTCAGCAGGCGGAACGATACATCGTTGAAGATCGCGCGATCTCCAAAGCCGTGACTAAGTCGTTCTACATTTAATATGCTCATGAATGACACCTTTTCCTTATACTTTTTCCTACATGTATTTTATTATAAACGACCTTAACCAAACAACTCCCTAAATTAAACAGTGCCCAATAAAGTTTAGGTATAACGATTTTCTGGTGTTGAGGCGCTGGCGACACTTTGCTACAATCCCCAGTGATAGCTCATGGGCAAAGAGAGCCTATTTACCGTCACGGATCACATAGCCTTGCTCGAGTTCGGTTTCAATGAAACCGGCCATGCTGCGCAGCTCGTATCGCCATGGGTGAGTGGCAGCGGCGAGGAGGACATTGTGGCGGCTTGCGCCTGCGCTTCTGTCATCCGAGGGCAAGATGAACGCTTTGACATGCGGAAAAACAGCCCCTAGCGTCGTTCCGATCGCGCAGAGCATCGGGTCCTGCTTGCCTCGGCCCATTAAGTTGATGAGAATCGCGCCTTCCGGGGACAGCTTCGCACGCGCTTCTTCAAAAAACTCCAGCGACGTCAAATGGGACGGCATGCCTTTCGCGGTGAAGGCGTCGAGCACGAGGCCGCCGAGGGAGGCGTCAGTCTGGGCCTGGAGCAGCCCGCGGCCGTCACCGACGAGGACGTTGTCGTTGGGATAGCCGAAGAACGTCCGGCTGATCTCCGCCACCTGCGGTTCCAGCTCTGCGACCGTGCAGCGCTGCTTCGGCAACTGCCGGGCAATCGTACCGATCCCATGGCCAATAAGGAACACCCGCTCGTCGTCGGGGATATTTAAGGCCATTAAATGAAGGATCGCCCTCGGATACTCGAACAGCACGCGATCCGGCCTCGTGAGATCCATCGCGCCCTGCATCGCCTGATCCCCGAATTCGAGGAGTCGGAAGCGCCCTTTTTCCCCGTCCCATTCGTTGGTGTCATAGACGGTGATGTCTTGGCCGGAACCGGGCTTATGGAACAACACTTTACGCATAGCAGCTTGCCTCCGATAAATAAGTATGTTTGCAGTATACCACAGGTGCGCCGTCTCGTTCTCGGGACCGAGTTCAGGTTGGAACCGCCGCCTGATGAGCGCAGGAGAAATCTGGCTTATGCTTAATATGTTGAGTTCAATTATGAAAAACGGAAATGGTGTATAGGAGGTATTTATGACAACGCAGGAAAATAACAAAACGCTGGTGATCGTCGGCCTGCTGCTGGGACTCATTTTCTCAGAGCTGGATCAGACGATCGTCTCCACTGCGCTGCCGACGATTATCCGCGAGCTGCACGGGTTGTCGCTGTACGGCTGGGTAGCAGGGATTTACATGCTGGCGATTACGATGTTTATGCCGATTTTCGGCAAACTGGCGGACATTTACGGCCGGAAAAAGATTTATATGAGCTGCGTCGGCTTATTTCTCGCAGGATCGGTCATTTGCGGCATGGCGGATTCCATGACGGTGCTTCTGATCGGCCGCGGCGTGCAGGGGATCGGCGCCGGAGGGCTGATGCCGTTAGCCATGTTAATTATCGGCGATACCTTTGCGCTGGAGCAACGGGCGAAGCTGCAAGCCTTGATCGGGCCGATGATGATTTTGCCGCAGCTGCTCGGGCCGACGCTTGGCGGATATTTTGTCAGCCATTTGAACTGGCACTGGATTTTCTTGATTAATATCCCAATCGGTGTGTTCTCCGCGATCATTATGTTCAAAGGGCTTCGGGAGTCCCGTAGCGACGAAAAGCGGTCGATCGACTG
The DNA here is from genome assembly GCF_050467285.1 of Paenibacillus oryzisoli. Lineage (GTDB taxonomy): Bacteria > Bacillota > Bacilli > Paenibacillales > NBRC-103111 > Paenibacillus_E > Paenibacillus_E oryzisoli_A. The sequence continues at coordinate 134,963 of NZ_JBCMUN010000012.1, forward strand.
GGCAGGTGCGTTCACACTGGTGCTCGCCATGTTCTCTCTGTTGTTGGCGCCGGTGCTGATCGATGTCAAAGGCTACACATGGGGGTCGCCGATCATTGTGGCGCTGCTGGCCGCTTTCGTGTTATTAACGGCATTATTTATTGGCGTGGAACGCAAGGCGAAAGAGCCAATTATTCCATTGGCCTTGTTCCGGAATCGCTCGGTGGTCGTACTCTCAATCATCGTATTCTTGACCATGCTGGGGGTTATGGGCGGCATTTCCGGTCTCCCGTTCTTCGCGCAAATCGTCATGGGCATCTCGCCGACGGCGTCCGGCTACCTGTCATTGGGATTCATGGCGGGGGCTATCCCGGCAAGCATGGTGTGCGGGAACTTGATTACCAAGGTTGCTTATAAAAACCTGTTCGTCGTGTCCTTCGTCTTCCCGATTGCCAGCTACATCATGTTCGCGTATTTGCAGGTCGATACGACCGTGCTGTACGTCATTGTGGCCAGCTTCATCCTAGGCCTCGGCATCGGTGTCCTTTTCGGCTCGGATAACCTGATCGTGCAGGAGTCGGTGGCCAAAGAACACACCGGTGTCGGCGTCGCCACCGTCCAATTGTTCCAGGCGATCGGGACGACGCTCGGGTTCAGTATTTTCGGCAGCTTGCTGTCGCGGAACATCGCGTCCGGGCTTGAGGGAATGTCTGACCGCTTCCCTGCGGGAACGGCGGACAGCATCAAGAACGGCGGTTTGCCTAGCGGACTTCCGGCCGATCTGGTGCTCTCGATCAAAACCGTGTTTACGGATGCGTTCCAGCATATTTTTGCGATCGGGATCGGCTTCGCGGTCGTCGCATTTATCGTGTGCTTCTTTATGAAGAAAGAAGTGCTCAGCTCGAACAAGGAAGAGCACGGCGCAGCGGCGAGTGAGACGGTTAGTGCTTAAGAGAGAAGACCAGTCCCCCTAGTGGGTGCTGGTTTTTTCGTGCGTAGGCTGGAGTGGCAGGGGAAATTGTGCATTTGCCGAATACGTAGGTGGGTGTGGGAAGTTGGAGTAGCTAGTTGGAAGAGGGGGCGTTGGCGAGAAATGTAAGCGTATGCAACCCCTCTTATTTGGGGCAAAAGGGGGAAAAGCGCACAAATAAAGGGGGTAAAACCCTTCTATTTGCTGGTGAAAGCCCAGAAACGCCAAGTTACCCCTCAACTAAGATGGCTTTACCCCTCTTAGCTCGCTCAACTTTGGCGGAAAACGCAAAATAAGAGGGTTTCGCCCCTCTTAGGCCTCTCGCAATAGGTTTCCACGTATTTGAGCTGCGTGAGGGCGGCGATTGGGAGTTTACGATGCACGGGCCGGATGGCAAGGATTATGCGAATCACATCGTATGGATCTCCGCCCTTCTGGCCAAGTTGCAAGCGGAACGATGAGCAGGATTGTTCTACCTGAGCCTGGATGTTGTATACTTAGGATATAAGCATCAACCACAGGTAAAGGGAACGGTGACAAGGGATGACGGTTACATGGCAATCGCATTTGCGTCAACTGGGCAGCTCTGCGCTGGAGCTCTCGCCGCTGGGTCTCGGTTGTTGGCAATTTAGCAATGGGCAGGGGATGGTCGGCAAGTTTTGGCCGGTGCTGAGCAAGGCGGATGTAGGCAAAATCGTACAAACCTCCCTGCGCGGCGGCATCAACTGGTTCGACACGGCGGAGATTTACGGCAAAGGCCAGTCGGAGCAAATGCTGGCGGAAGCCCTCCGCGACGCAGGACCGCTGGCCGATCGCGCGCACATCGCCACCAAGTGGTGGCCGATCCTGCGTACGGCGAGCAGCATCTCGCATACCATTGACGAGCGGCTTCGCTTGCTCGATAATCGGCCGATTGAGCTGCACCAGGTGCATCAGCCGTATTCGTTTTCGTCGGTGCGCGCGGAAATGACGGCCATGGCCGAGCTTGTGAAGCAGGGCAAGATCCGCAACGTCGGCGTCAGCAATTTTTCCGCCGCCAGCATGCGTGAAGCCGACCGCGTCCTGCGGGAGCATGGATTGCGGCTCGCCTCCAATCAGGTGAAGTACAGTCTGCTGGACCGCCGAATCGAGCGCAATGGCATTCTCGATGCGGCCCAAGAGCTCGGCATCGCGATCATCGCGTATTCGCCGCTGGAGCAGGGGATTTTGAGCGGCAAATTCCACAAGCGCCCCGAGCTCGTCAAGGCCATCACAGGGCCTCGCAAATGGTCGTCCGCTTTCCGCGCATCAGGGCTGCGGCGATCCAAGCCGCTCATTGACGTGCTTGAGGAGCTGGCCGAGTACTATGACGCTTCTCCGACCCAAATCGCGCTCAACTGGATGATCCATGCGCACGGGGACACCGTGTTCGCGATTCCAGGCGCGTCCAAGGTGCACCATGCCGAAGAGAACGTCAAGGCGATGCAGTTCAAGCTGACCGAAGCGGAGCTCACGCGGATCAGCGACGCGTCGTGGCAGGTGCTTGGCGGTTGAGACGGCGCGGCAGATGTTACGGAGATTACGTGAGCTTGCGATACATAACAAAGAGCCTTTGATCCTTAGCGGGTCGAGGGCTTTTTCGGCATATCGGAAAGTATATCCTCGAAGTGGCTCTATGCTATCACTAAACGCGCCCGTCCTTGACAGAACGGCGGAGCCTAAAAAAGTGAGATGGAAAAAATTCCAATATGCTATGATGGAAGATAAGATAGCTAGACTAAGCGAAACGAAAGGTGATATATGTTATCGCTGTTCTCACATTTTTTTAGCCGATTTCAACTGCGTGTGTTTCTCTATATGCTCATGTCGATAACAGTGCCTCTATGCCTTATGCTCTATGCCGGCAATCAGCAGTTCTCATCCAACACGGAGGAAACGTATCGAAAGGCTGTCGATCAACAACATGATCATATCGTCGCAGGATTGCAGCAGGAATTGCGCTTTATAGCAGAGATGACCCATCGACATGCCGAGGATTATGGCCTCATTTCTTACGCCAAGCTCCAAGATCCGGGCGCTCAGACTGCCAAAGAGTTGAGTGCTTACGCGAACAATGTGTTAGCCGAATATACGATTCACAATCCAATCGTGGAGCAGGTCTGCCTGACGATTCGCGCGACGAATCGAACGTTATGCGAGCATAATGGGGAAGTGGAAGGGACGCTGGCTGCGACGGCAGAAACGGTCAATAAACGATTCCAGCCGCTAGGCGAAGGGTTCAGTCGAAATAACGCTTACCTCATGACCTATTCCGAGTCGATGACGGACACTTCTAGCATGCAGGAGCTTGGTAAAATAACGATTTGGTTGAATATGAACAAGGTATGGAAGGAGTTTGGCCAGTTTGGTCTAAAGGGTGCTCCTCATGCCTATTTGTTAATAGATTCGGATAAACGTGAACTATACCGGGAAGGCGTGTATTCGGGGGACTTCCAAGGGTCAACCATCGGGACGAGTCTTACAGGCCATCCTGAAGCAGTGATCCGTTCCGTGAAACAGATTGACGTCATTGAAGGAGCCTCTTGGCTGTCTTATTATGAAGCTCCCCTGCCTGTGTCCAGCATTCAAGCCTTTCCTCATTATCGCGCCTGGCTGATGACTATGATTGCGTTAGTGGTAGCGCTAAGCATCGGCGGATTACTTCTGTTTATCGGATCGGTAACGAAGCCGCTCGACGCCTTGAAAGCGTTAATGAATCGAGCGGAGCGCGGAGACTTGAGAGCGTATTGGACGATCCGAGGCTCGAGCGAATGGACGCAAGTGGGCCACAGCTATAATCAAATGTTGAATCGATTGGAAGAGTTGATTAAGCAAGTGAAGCGGGAAGAGGCCTCGAAGAAAGAAGCTGAAATAGAGGCACTTCACTATCAGTTGAATCCGCATTTTCTCTACAATACCTTGAATACGATAAAATGGGTCGCCAAACTCCATAAGACGCCTCAAATTTCAGAGGTCGTCAGCGCATTAGTCCGTCTTTTGCAAGCCAGCTTAGGTAAAAAGGGTGATTTTATTTCGCTGCGCGATGAGATCAGGCTGACCCATGATTACATGGAAATTCAACGATTCCGCTATGGGGATCGGATTCAAATCGTTATGGAAGCGGATGAGATTACGTTAGGCTGTTTGGTGCCGCGCATGCTCTTGCAGCCGTTAGTGGAGAATGCGATTATTCACGGCATTGGGCCTGCGAAACGTGAAGGGATCATCACGATTCGGACATGGCTCGATCGGGACCTCTTATTTTGTCAGGTGGAAGATAATGGTGTCGGGATGCAGGTAGAGGAAGGAAGCTCTGGTTGGAAAGCCATGCATGCCGCAGGGGGAACGCAAGCGGATCGCATGCTGAAGGAGCGCATGTCCGGTGTAGGAATCTCGCATATTCGGGAGAAAATTAAGCTGATCTACGGGCCTGAATACAAGATGCATATTAGCAGTAAGCTTGGTGAAGGAACCACGATCCGAATGTTCCTTCCCATCCATCAAGGCGAGGAGTGACGGTTGATGAATGTGCTGGTTGTGGATGATGAGCCTATCATCCGGCAAGGTTTACGTGAGTTGGTCGATTGGCAGCGGCATGGCTTTACCTTTGCAGGTGATGCAGAGGACGGCCTGGAGGCGAGTGAACTGCTGGAAGACTTGCATATCGATATTGTGATCACTGACCTCCTTATGCCGCGGATGGACGGCCTGACGTTAATTCGTAAACTGAAGGAGAGTCCAAGACCCATCAGTGCCGTTGTGCTGAGCTGTATGGATGAGTTCACTTACGTGAAAGAAGCTATGAGGCTGGGCGCGAAAGATTACATCCTTAAACCGACGATGGAGCCGGAGTCCTTAATCGAAATCCTGCTCGGTGTGAAGCAGGATCTTGAAATTCTGCAAAATGAACGCCAAGCACAGAGCCTTCGAGAGCTGGAGCTTGCCTCAACCCTGCAGATGCAGCGCGCGACTGGAGTGCAGTCGTATCTGCAAGCCGGCATAGGAGAGGCAGAGCTGCAAGAGCGATTCTACGACGCGAGCTGGAATCGCCGGGTTGCTCTTGCGCCAGAGGACGCAAGCACGAGGACCATCACGTTGCCGTATGACATCCGCAGCGACCTGCTGCGCTGTATCGTACACGATAACAGCGAAGGGTGCCTGCATCATGCAGAACGCCTCTGCACCAAATTGAGGGAGCAGCGTCATGAGAAGGAGAAGGTGCTGCTCTTTATCCAGGAGCTGCTTGCATTGGCGGCGGGATATGCCCGCGAACGCGGTTACGCAGAGATTGAACGCTATGAAGAGCTGTTCGTCCATAGCCATGCGACAAGTCAATGTGTCAGCTTTGAACAGGTGACCGAGCTGCTGCAGCAAGCGATGAGCATGCTGATGCAGCAGCCGGGCAGGCCTGGGCCTGACCAGAAGACTCGCTCGAATCATCCGTTTATCCGCAAGGTCGTCAGCTATATGAGGGACAATTATGCTTCACCGATCAGCACATCCGACATGGCAGACCATGTGAGACTCAGCCGCAGCTATTTAAGCGATTTATACAGTAAAGAGATGGGGGAGTCGCTGAGTGAATCGCTGACGCGAATTCGCATGGAAGAAGCGATGCAGCGATTGCGAACCGGAGAGATGAAGGTGTATGAAGTAGCGGAAGCCGTAGGCTTTCCGGACGCCAAAACCTTTGCCAAAACGTTCAAACGCGTTGTAGGCTGTTCGCCGAAAGAGTTTGAGAAGCTTATCTGAACGAGGAATAATTAAAATCGAACAAACAGACACCTTTTCTAACAAAGGTGGTCTGTTTTTTTGATATGTAAAGGTTTACATTTAGTAGAGAAGATGCAGGATTAGCGTAAAGACGAGGTGTTCATGGTGACGATGCAAGAGGTTCAGGGGCAGGGGCCTATGGTGCAGACGATTGGGGTAACACGTGTATTTGGTAAAGGACCCGGTGCGGTTCATGCCTTGCGCGGCGCCAATCTCTCGATTCCCAAAGGCAGGCTTGCGGCATTGCGCGGAAGATCAGGTTCGGGTAAAACAACCCTGTTGAACATCATAGGTGCGTTGGACCATCCAACGGAAGGTGCGGTGTATTTGGACGGCGTGGAGATCAGCACACTCTCTGAATCCAAGCGCAATGAGCTCAGAAGGAAACAGATTGGGCTTATCTTCCAATCGTTTGCCTTAGTGCCGTATATGTCGGCTTATGAGAATGTGGAGTTTGGCTTGCGCATATCGGGCGTTCACCCCAGTCAGTATAAAACATTAGCCGAAGAGGCGCTCCACTTTGTAGGCTTGGAGGCGAGAATGAAGCACCGTCCCTATGAGCTTTCTGGCGGAGAACAACAGCGTGTTGCGATTGCAAGGGCGATTGCGCACAAGCCTAAGCTGATTTTGGCAGATGAGCCTACAGCGGAGTTGGACAGTCGCATGGGTCTTCAGATTCTCAAATTATTCAAGGATTTGGTGCAGGAAGGGCTGACCATTATTTTGACGACCCACGATCTGGCGATCATGGAGATTGTCGATGAAGTCTATGCATTGGAGGATGGTTCCATTGTCGATGAAGGTTAATCTAATCGCTTCAAGGCTAGTGCTGATAACCGGTGCTCTGTTCATGCTTGCAGGCTGTACACTGCTGCCGAAGGAAGAAGCGGCGCTCAAGCCGCCGCTGGTGAAACCGGTTAAAGAAAATTTCGAGCTGTATGAAGTGAAAAAAGGTACGATCACGCGCAAGGTCACCGCCATCGCGACGGTGAAGTCAAGCAAAACGACGAACTATTATTTTAAAGAGTCAGGCCACCGCTTAGCGGGCTTGCGCGTGAAGTCAGGCGACATCGTGAAGCAGGGAGATGATCTGGCTGAGCTTGAAAAGGGCGATTTAGAAACGAAAATTGCGCTTCAGCAATTGAATCTGGAGAAAGCGCAGATCGCCAGCATGCAGGCGAAGGCGGCATCGCCGGATCAAGAGCTGACGCTTCGGCTTAAATCGATCGATGTGGAGGCAGCGCAGCTGCAGTTGGCTGCACTCCAGTCTGAATTAGCGAAAACGAAAATGAAAGCGGATGCGGGCGGCATTGTCACCTATGTCACCGATGTGCAAGAAGGGAAGCTCGTGGATGCCTACAGCACGCTTGTTGTCGTATCTGATCCTGCCAAGCTGCAGCTCTCCTATGAAGCACCGGATAGCGGGGCGCTCACGGGGATTGAAGTTGGCATGGGCGTGGATGTGCAGTTCGGCTCCAAAGGGAATGTGGTCCAAGGGAAAGTGCTGCAGACCCCATCCAGCGCTCCGCGAACCGATGATAAGGCGCAGACTGAACGCAATGCCAAAACGATTATTGTGGGCATCCCTGACGGGACAGAAGGAGCCGCGATTGGGGCAACCGGCGATATGACGATCAACGTTGAAAAGCGTGAAAATGTGATTGTCATCCCAAGAACAGGCCTGCGTTCTTATCTTGGTCGGGACTATGTGCAAGTGCTGAATGGGGAAAGCCGTAAAGAAATCGACGTCGAGAAGGGGATTGTCACAGCGACGGAAGTCGAAATTCGAGCGGGTCTTCAAGAGGGTCAGCAGGTTATTTTAAACAATTAGGAGGATTACGATGTCTTTATTTCTGATGATTCTCCGCAAAATGGTAAATAACCGCTGGTTAGAGCTTAGTTTATTGCTGGGACTCACCCTTTCTGTGGCTTTGGCCAGCTCGATGCCGATTTATACGCATGCCATTTTGCAGCGTATGTTAATTAAAGATTTGGAAGTTCAGCAAGCCGATACGCAGAAGTATCCAGGACAAATAACGGAGCATGCTTATTTTTCCAATCTGCAAGACGGGGAGAAGCGATTAACGGAGGTAAATGCCTTCATGAATGAGATGAAGACTCGTTTTGGCTTGCCGGTTCTTCTGTCTACGATTACCCGCGTCACAAAGACGTTTTATTTCACACCTAGCGATCCTGCCAGATTAGATCCCAAAGTGAACAGGGCTGGCGATATTGCCGCCATGACAGATTTGGAAAACCATATTCGACTTGTTGACGGCGTTATGCCATCTGGCAAGCTCGAGAATGGCGTATATGAGGCCTGGGTTTTTCCGGAACTGTTGACCAAATTGAAAATTGTGCTTGGCGATGAACTAACCGTTGCGGACAAAGATCTAAACAGGAGCATACGCATAAAACCGGTAGGCGTCATCGATCAAGCCGATGATGCTGACCTGTATTGGCTCAATACGACGAGCGATTTGAACGCCAGATTTTTCATTCCATCTTCCCTTTTTGAACAAGATTTTGTAAAGAGCGGTCATTTTATTGATCAGCATTCAGACTGGAATATCGCTCTGGATTATTATCAATTGAAGCTTGAGGGCATTGATACCTTTATCGCGACGTACAAGGAAATGGTTGACTATTTTAGTCAACGCTTGGAAACGTTTACATCCAGCAATGCAACAATCGGCACGCTGCAATCTTATGGGGAAAAAGAGAAAAAGCTCCGTATCCTGCTGTGGTCGTTGAATGTGCCGGTTAGTCTGCTGCTTGCGTTTTATTTATTCATGGTCGCTAATTTGATTACAGAACGGCAGAAAACCGAAATCGCTGTGCTGCGAAGCAGAGGAGCCAGCCGAGCGCAAATCTTAATGGGCTATGGGATTGAAGGCATTTTGCTCGGAGGAATTGCCTTGTTGATTGGCCCGTTGCTGGGGATGCAATTAACCAAAATCTTGGGTGCTTCGAGTGGCTTTCTGACGTTCGTCCAGCGGGCGGCGATGGAAGTGAAGCTGAACAAGGAAGCGTATCAATACGGATTGATCGCGGTAATCGCCTCGGTCGGTATGACGCTCATTCCTGCCGTACTGGCTACACGTGTGAGCATCGTTGGGCACAAACAACTGCTCGCGAGGAAGAATAAGCTTTCTTTTGCTCATAAAATATATCTGGATGTCGTCCTTCTAGCTATTTCCATTTATTTATTGCAAAGCTTTAAGCGGCGGATGGACGATTTGACCGCGCTGGGTCTGGATTCGCTCGATTTGAAGATCGATCCCCTCCTATTCGTCGTGCCGGCTTTATTCATTTTCGCCATGGGTTTATTCCTGTTGAGGCTCTACCCTTGGGTTATTCAACTGATCTATAGGATCGGACGCAAATGGTGGCCCCCTTATCTATATTCAACGCTGCTGCAAGTAGGGAGATCCACCACGCAATATCAGTTCATCATGCTGTTCATTATTATGACGCTGGCAACCGGGATTTTTAGTGCAAGTGCGGCAAGAACGATGAATACCAATGTGGAAGAAAACATTCACTATAAAAATGGCTCGGATATTGTCTTGCAGACGGCCTGGGACAATGACGCACCGCCGCCGCAATCAGGACCGCCAGGTTTCAATGAAGAATCGAATCTACTGGGCAGCGGGGGAAAGAAGCGAGTGCAGTATGTCGAGCCCCCCTTCCTGCCGTTCACGCAACTAGCTGGTGTAGAAGCCGCAGCACGTGTTTTTCAGAAAAGTGATGCCTATATCACGCTGGGCAAAGATACGAAAAAAACCATGCTCATGGGGATTGATACGGATGATTTTGGGCGCACCGCATGGTTCCGGGATAAGCTGCTGGATCATCATTTCTATGACTATTTGAACCTGCTGGCTGGGGATGCCAGAGCTGTGTTGATATCAAGATCCATTGCTGAGGAAACAGGGGCCAAAGTAGGGGATGTGGTCCGAATCGGTTGGAACGATGTTGAGGGATCCACCGTTGTCATCTATGGCATCATTGATTACTGGCCCAGCTGGAATCCGAATCCGGTTTTGAGTGCAGGGGCGAGCTCGGTGAGATCAACCGATGCATCGAAGTCAGTTAAAGTGGACGCACCGAAGCTCGTCGTCGGACATCTCTCTTATATTCAAAATAATTTAGCTGTAGAGCCGTATGATGTGTGGCTAAAGCTGAAGCCAGACACGACCAGTCAAGCCTTGTATGAAGCGTTGGAACAGAAGCGTATAGCGGTTAAACATCTGGTAGACACGAATATGATGGTCATTCGTTCGAAGAACGATCCATTCCAACTAGCGGTGAATGGTGTGATGACGCTTGGATTTTTGATCGCAATTGGCATCAGTTTTATCGGTTTTCTGCTGTATTGGCTGCTTTCGTTGTATGGGCAGATTTTACAGTTTGGTGTGCTTCGGGCCATGGGGATTTCCTATCGCCAATTAATCGGCATGCTCGTTGCGGAGCAGATATTAACGTCAGGAGCAGCGGTGCTGATTGGGATAGTCACGGGAAATACAGGCAGCCGATTATTCGTTCCTCTTTTCCAACTAACGTTCGATTCAACCAGCCAGGTGCCGCCATTCCAAGTCAGCTTTGATCCAAGGGATCAACTGCATCTGTACATTATGGTTACAGTGATGATCGGGATGGGATTGCTGCTGCTCGGCACGATGCTTTCCAGAATCAAGATTCATCAAGCCGTAAAGCTCGGGGAGGACTGAGCATGATTCACTGTGAGAATTTAGTCAAAATCTATAAAGCCGCCGATCTGGAAGTGGTTGCCCTGCAAGGGCTTGATCTTGATATTGCCGAGGGCGAGCTGATGGCCATTATTGGCAATAGCGGCAGTGGAAAATCAACGCTGCTCAACATGCTTGGCGGGTTGGATCGGCCTTCGGCAGGCAATCTGAGCGTGGATGGGAAAGATTTATTGAAGTTCAAAGAGGCGGATTTGATCCAATATAAGCGGGAAACGGTAGGCTTCGTGTGGCAAAATAATGCCCGCAACCTGATTCCCTATTTGACGGCGTTGGAAAATGTGGAATTGCCGATTCTGCTGCAGGGCCGCCGCAAGCGTCATCGAGCATTGGAATTATTGGAAGCAGTAGGGCTCAGCCATCGGAAACATAACAAGCTGAATGAGCTTTCCGGCGGGGAGCAGCAGCGCGTGGCGATTGCCATTGCGCTTGCGAATCAGCCTAAGCTTCTGTTGGCGGATGAACCGACCGGGTCAGTAGATACGATGATGGCGAATCAGATTCTTGATCTGTTTCGTGAGCTGAACCGCAGCATCGGGCTGACTGTTGTCATCGTGACGCATGATCCGCTTCTGGCGAAGAAGGTGGACCGCGTAGTGGCGATCCGTGACGGCAAAACCTCTTCGGAAATTTTGCGGCGTAAATCCTATCAGGAAGAGTTGCTGGAGCTGGAGCAGGGGATCATGTCGTCAGCGGAAGATTCCCATGTTGAATATGCGGTCGTTGACAAGGCGGGGCGATTGCAAATTCCGGCGAACTATCTGGAATCTATTGGTGCTGGAGGTACGAATAAAGTACGCGTAGAGATGGATAATGGACGCATTATCCTGCTTCCGCAAGAGAAGGCATAGGCGAAGCCCGGTAGGCGCACCGTTCTGTACAAGACGGTGTGCTTATTTTGGCTTCGGCACAGCCTGCCGCCCGTGCTCGGTTCGTCGGTATTCCTTCGGCACGACACCCTTGCTTTCCCGAAAAATCCGGGAAAACGTCTTATACGAGCCGTACCCGACCTCGAGCGCGATCTCCGTGACGCTCATATCCGTAGACACGAGCAGCGAGCACGCGTGCCGCAGCCGCAGGTCGTGCAGGAAGTGGACGAACGTCTGCCCAGTCGTCTGTTTGATGACCTCGCTGATGCGCGAGACGCTCAGCGAGAAGCGCGCAGCGAGATCCGACAGCGCAAGATCCTCCTGGTAATTGCGGTGGATGTAGTGGATGATGGGCCAGACCGATGGGGAAGTCCGACCGGCAGCCGATGCGGCCGATGCGCTGGACGCCGACAATGACGCAGGCGCGTTCTCCCCAGCCGTGACCCCAGCCTCCCGCGAGCGGGTACGGTCGAAGCGGATGAGAATCTCTTTTAACCGCGCCTTCAGCAGTGTCTGCCGATGCCGTTCGTTCCCCGCATACTCTTTGTACATATCCTCCACCAAAGCCTCCATCAGCGTCTGCTCAGCGCCTTCCAACTGGGCGTAAGGCGGCAGCCCGATCCCATCATTGAAAAAATCCGAAAACGCCTGATCCGCCCCCGGCTCCAGCAGCAGATCCATGCTGAACGTGCAGTTATACAACACTAGCGGCTGGCCCGGATCGGTAAAAATCTCATGCACCTGATACGGCAGCACGAAGGTGAAAGTGCCCGGCATCATGGCATGCTTAACGTCGTTAATCGTTTCCGCCCCTTGACCGCTGACGCAGTAGGAAAATTCCAAATAGTCATGGCGATGGGCACGGTAGCCGCGTGGCAGTGTGTTTTTGCTGATATGAAAAGGAAAACCCGAATCCATATTGGGATACGTTTTCAAATACTCGGGAAAATAGGTCATAAGGGCGCAGGCTCCTTCGAAAAAATGGGACATTTTCCGAAAATACGGTACGACTTTCAGTTGTCCTTATTTTATCATAAAAAGCAGTTCATCGAATGCAAGGTCATGAGGAGGAATTCAGAAATGGTAAGCGGTAACAAAATCAGAATCGGTATCATCGGAGCCGGGAATATCGGCGGCGTGCATATGACGCAATTTTCAAAGCTGGCCGAGGAATGTGAAATTGCAGCGGTAACCGACGCCTACTTGCCACTCGCGGAAGCGAAAGCGAAGGAGTTCGGCATCCCGAACGTCCCTGCTACACCGGAAGCTCTGATCCAAAGCGACAACGTGGACGCGGTTATTATCGGCGTACCGAATCAATATCATGCCTCCCTTGCGGTGCAGGCGATCAAAGCCGGCAAGCACGTGCTGTTGGAGAAGCCGATGGGCATTAACAGCGCTGCGGCAAGAGAGATTTACGAAGCGAGCAAAGCAAGCCCCGTCACCGTCATGATCGCGCACCAAATGCGCTGGGAAGCCGTGCCGATGCTCATTAAGGAGCAGGTGGAAGCGGGCGAGCTGGGCAACATTTATACGGCCAAAACCGGCTGGTTCCGCCGCAAAGGCATCCCGGGCTGGGGCACCTGGTTCACGCGCATGAACGAATCCGGCGGTGGTCCGCTGATCGATATCGGCGTGCATATGCTGGATCTCGCCCTCTATTTGATGGGCAATCCGAAGCCGGTCTCCGTCGTCGGCGCGACGTACGCGGAATTTGGGCCTGCCCGCAAAGGCATCGGCACATGGGGCAAGCCGAATTGGGACGGTTATTATGACGTTGAGGATTTGGCGACGGCGCTGATTCGTATGGAGGGTGGCGCTACGCTGACGCTCGAAGTGAGCTGGGCGGTGCATATGGATACGGATAATGTGCCGTTCATCCATCTCATGGGCTCCGAAGGCGGCGCCAGCTACAAGGGCGGCAAAGGCAAGTTCCTAACCGAAAAATTCAACCGTCCGATGGAAGCCGAATTGGCAAAGCCGGATAACGATGAAGGCGAGCGTCTGCGTCTCAGCCGTCATTTCCTTGCCTGCATCCGTGAGGGCAAACAGCCGATCACATCGGCGCTGTCGGGCTATACGAACAACCTGATCCTCGATGCGATCTATGAATCGTCGCGTACGGGGAATGAAGTGAAACTAAACTGGGACTAATCCATTTGGGGGAGGAATCGCCGTGCTTAGAGGGCTGACAAGAGCAGGACTGGGAAAAATCGAAAGCAATGAGCAACTGATTGAACTCGCGGCAAAATATGGCTTTCAGGCCGTCGACGTCGACGCGTTGGCGCTGGTCGAAAGCCATACCGTCGAGGGCGCGCGCGAGCTGCTGAACTCGCGCGGACTGGTCATCGGCACCATCGGCTTGCCCGTGGAGTGGCGCACGACCGAGGAAGCCTTCCAGGAAGGGCTTCCGAAGCTGGCTCAGGCCGCGCAGGCTGCCGCAGCGCTCGGCTGCACGAGCTGCTGCACGTACGTGCTGCCGTCGACGGACCACAGCGCCGCGCACTTCATGGCGCTGGCGACGCGCAGGCTGCGCACCTGCGCGCAAATTCTCGGCGCCTATGGCATCCGCCTAGGCCTCGAGTTTGTCGGTCCGCACCATCTGCGGACCCGCTGGGCCAACCCGTTCATCTGGACGCTGGATGAAACGCTGGACTGGATCGGCGCGATCGGCGAGCCGAATGTCGGGCTGCTGTTCGATGCGTACCACTGGTACACGAACGAACTGACCGTGGCCGACATCGAGAAGCTACGCGCCGAGCAGATCGTGCACGTCCATATCAACGACGCGCCGGATGTGCCGGTGGCCGAGGCTTTGGACAACGGCCGTGTGTACCCGGGCGAGGGCGTCATCGACCTCGCCGGTTTCTTGCAAGGGCTCCAGCGCATCGGCTACACGGGCGCCGTCGCGCAGGAGATCCTGACGGCGACGCCGCCGACGGATGCGCCGGAAGTACTCGCGCAGCGTTCGCAGGCTGCGTTCGACAAGGTTTGGGCCGCCGCCGGCTTATAGGCGGGTGGCGAGAGGGCTGTCCCGCTGCGTAAGCAGGGCGGGACGGCCTTTTGCATTACAGGTCTATCTTGCCTCTAGGGGGCACTGCAACGATTGGGAGCATCTCATTCTAGAGCAACGCGGTCATCCGAGTATGATTTCGATAAAATCTCCTATCCTTCGACCCGATCAATTGACAAACTTTTCAGAAATCTTCGGGTACGATTGAAAAAAACCAAAAAAAGGAGATCAGATCATGCAAATCAAAAAGAAAGATGACATTAGCTTGATTTTGGACAACTTCTCTTCCTATGCCGTGTATGACGAGGTTGGCAAGAAGCTGTATCTGGTCTTCGCGGACCGGAAGCGCGGCGGACAATGGACGCTCATGGGCTACGAGGGCGACCGTTTCAGCGTGCATGGTGTTGGACAAGACTATCAGGATGAGGATGAGTCCTTTTTCGTGGAACGCGAGCATGTGGTTTCCTTCTTGTGGAACAATCGCGCAGCGTTAAAAGAGGCGGTCACGGCGGGCGAGTAAGTGCGCATCGCTTTTTTATCGTGTGTACGTAGTCTTAGCTAGAAAAAAAACGCCGTTATATGCCCTCACAGAAGAGGCGTATAACGGCGTTTTTTAGCTTCTGACATGATTCCCGTAAGCGATGGCGCGGTTCCGGCCCGTTCCTTTTGCTTCGTAAAGCGCTTCGTCTGCACGTTGGAAAAGGGTCTCGAAATCTTCCCCATGCATCGGGCAGCAAGCCATTCCGATCGAGACGGTGATCGGCTGCCCGGTCGGGCTGATCGTGTTTTCGACTTTGCTTCGCAACTGCTCCGCGACCAAAGAAGCGCCTTCCAGTCTTTCACCTGGCAGCAGGGCGACGAACTCCTCTCCGCCGATCCGGCATACGAGATCCGTTTTTCTGCATACCGACATTAAGATGTGCGCGAGATGAATGAGCGTTTCGTCTCCCGTCTGATGCCCGAACGTATCGTTGACGTTTTTGAAATGGTCGATGTCGATAATCAGGAGTGCATATCCGAACTTATCGTTGCCGTGGGTGCTCAGCCACTCGTCTAACCCTCCCCGATTCATCAGGCCAGTCAGATGATCAGTGCGCGCTTGCAAGCTCATTTCCTCCGCTCGACTCTGGAGCCCCTGCACCGCAGTCATCATCGCGCGCGCCAAATGGTGGGCTTCGTAATTCCAGTGGCTCTCGAACGGCGGGTGACCCGCCCGATCCCCCGCAGCGATGCTTCGCGCAGCCGAGGTCAGCTTGGCAAACGGAGTGGCCAGCTTGCGGGCCGTCCATAAGCTGAGGAGCAAAAATGCGACGATCAGCGGGATGCTCCACTTCAACTGGGTCGCGAGGAACTCGCGTTTCGCATGAGTGACAATTTCGGCCGGCGACTGCACGACCATCCCCCAACTGAGATCGCCGACTCGCAGGTAGCCGACGAGCACATCTTTGCCGTGGCCGTCCTGAAGGATAGCCACGCGGGGCGGTCCGCCATCGTTTCCAGGTCCGGGCTGTCCACCGGGCCCTCCTGGGCCTCCCAGCGGAACCGACATCGGGCGCTCCCGCGGGCCAGCGGGTCCCGGCCCTCCTTGCCCACGCTGCATGCCCTGTCGATCGGGAGGATTCGGCTGATCCCCCGCATGCCCGCTGCCGAACGTCGCGAGGAGCGCTGCCGCCGGCAGGATTTCACCCGCCCGATCCTCTTGGGCGTTCATCATCATCACACCGGTACCGTCGATTAGATAGGCGTATGTGCCCGGTTCGCTTTTAATCGTGTGGATGAGCATGTTAGAAAATACGTTGTTCTGCTGCAGATCGATAAGACCTGCAAGGTAGACCGCCGATTGCGAGTTGCCGGACTTCATCGGATGCAGAGCGAGTACGACCCGGTGCCCACCCGGCGCGACGAACGGCGCAGACATCCATGGGCCCGTTTCGCGGCCCGTGAAGATGAGCTCAGCCGCTTCATCCAGGCGGTCACCGGCGGCAAAGCCTGTCGCAGGCGTCGTGACGAGCACGTTGCCTGCTCCGCTGATGAGAAGGGCGCCGCCAAACATGCCGTCCCCAACAAGCAGTTTGCCAAGCAGCGGCGAAGCCTCTTCGCCGATTGGCAGCCGTTGTTCAGTCCAATAACTAGCCATTGCGCCCAGCTTTTCAAACATGAGCTCCTTAATCGTATTGGCCGAGATGGCGAGGTTCCGCGCGGCTTCAAAGTTTTTTTGCAGCGTCGTTTTGGTTAACATGGTGTTCTGCTGATGAATCGATACCGCCGTCAAAAGGGCCGTCGATCCGATGAGCGTAAAGGCGATCAACCCTACGAGTAAACTTTCTATTTTAAACCGTCCGTGGCGCACGCTGCCTTCCGATTGCGATCTCATTCGGCACTCCTTTGGCTCATTGATTGGGATGTTAATGAATATGACGTCATTCGACAAGGATGTTCAAAATCCTGCCTACCCTCTGTCAAAACTTGTCTATTCATCCTTCACCCCATTAACGATTTACAGGCCAGCGCAAACGCGGTACTCTTAAGATAATTGGGGGTGGAAACGATTGCCGTTTTTATCGAAAATGCTGCGGTTTTGCGCGAGGCATAAAGGGTTGTCGGCGCTTTTTCTTCTCGGCATCTTACTTGAAATTGTGTATGCGGTCGCTGCACCGCTGAGCTTGAAATATTTGGTGGACGATGCCTTTACGCCCAAGGATCTCCACGCGTTTATCTTGATTCTTTCGGCGCTGATTATCGGCGGGGTGATGAATATCGGCGCGAGCGCCGGCGGCGATTACGCGATTGCGAAGCTAAGCGGCGGGTTTGTCCGGTCGCTGCGGGGGAAGCTTTTTGACCATATGCAAAAGCAGTCGCTTTCCTTCTACCAGCGGTTCAAGACCGGCGACCTTGTGACGCGCTATGCGTCGGACATGGGGTCGATTGAAAGCGTCGTCCGGGTGGCGTACCCGTTCCTGCTGCGGGAAATATTCAGCGTGCTGCTCGGCCTTGCTCTGTTGTTCACGCTCAATTGGAAGCTGACGCTGGCGATGCTGGTCGGGTCTACGCTGATGTTTGCCGGGCCGCGGCTGCTGCAAGGGCGCTCGGAGGCGGCGAACGTCGACTTCAAAGAGGCGCAGGAACGCTTCGCCAATACGATCGACGAAATGGTCAAAGGCCATAAGGCGATCAAAGGACTGCATCAGCAGGCCGCTTTTCAGAAGCGGGCGGGGCGGCAGATGGACGAGCTGTTTACGCTCGGCTTTCGCCTGCACATGGCGAGCGCCTGGCTGCAGCGGCTGCCGCTGACGGCACTGCTCATCCTGAACGGTATCATGATCGGTTTTGGCGGCTATCTTATTTTTCACGATGAAATTTCGGTGGGCAGCTTTATGGCGTTCTTCACCCTGTTCCTGTCCGTCGGACAGTCGGGCACGAACCTGTCGTCGATTCTGCCGACGATTATCGATGCGGGCACGAGCTTTCGCCGGGTGGAGGAGATTCTGGACGCCCAGCCTGATGTGATGGAAGCGGAGTTAGCAACGGATTTGCCGGACCAGCTGCCGGATGTGCGGCTGGATCGTGTGACGTTCGGCTATACCGCTGACGCCAAGCAGTTAAAAGACGTAAGCCTGCACGTGGCGGCAGGCGGCTACGCCGCGTTCGTCGGGGCGAGCGGCTCCGGCAAAAGCACCGCGCTGCAGCTGCTCGCGCGTTTCTATGACCCCGACGCCGGTGAGGTGCTGGTCAGCGGCACGGATCTGCGGCAGGCGAGCGAAGCATCGCTGCGCCGGCTTGCCGGGCTGGTCGCGCAGGAGACGTTCCTGTTCAACGCGACCGTGCGCGAGAACCTCCTGCTGGACAGCGGCGCCACGGAGGCTGAGATGGTGGAGGCGGCCAAGATGGCCCGCATCCATGAGCGCATCCTGAGTTGGCCGCTAGGATATGACACGCCGATCCTGCAGGAAGGCGGATCGCTGTCAGGCGGCGAGCGTCAGCGCATGGCGATCGCGCGGGCGCTGCTTCGGAAACCGAAGCTGCTGCTGCTCGACGAGGTGACCGCCGCGCTGGATCCCGCGACGGAGGCGGAGATCAACGCGCTGCTGGAGATGAGCCGCGGCGAGCGCACCGTCATCTCGGTCACGCATCGGCTGGCATCGGCGGTGCATACGGATGCGATCTTTGTTTTTCAGGACGGCGTGATTGTGGAGGCGGGCACGCACCGCGAGCTGCTCCAGCGGCAAGGGCATTACGCCGCCCTGTGGGCTAAGCAGACCGGCTTCCACGTCTCACAGGACGGGCTGCATGCGACTGTCGAGGCGGAGAGGTTGGCGAGACTGCCGTTTTTTGACGGGATTGCCGAGGAGCTGCTCGGCGATCTTGCTTCCTTATTTACAACCGAAGCCTGCCAAGAGGGCGATGTCATCGTCCGCGAAGGCGAGCAGGGGGACCGCTGCTATATTATCGTACGCGGCAAGGTAGGGATCTGGAAGCAGGTTCCAGGTCAAGGCGATGTCCGCGTAGCCGTGCTGCAGGACGGCGATCACTTTGGCGAAATCGCGCTGCTGCGCAATTCCCCGCGGAACGCGACGGTTAAGGCGATGGGGCCAGCCGTGCTGTTGTCGATCCGGCGCGAAGCGTTCGACCGGCTGACGGCGGCGCACCCGCAGATTCTTCAGACGTTGGAGCGGACGCTGGCCGATCGGTTATAGATGAGGAAGGAGGCATGCAGCATGACGGACTTTACGTTTTCATTTTGCGAAACGGATGAGGATTTCGCGCAGTTCGGGCTTTTTTTCCTGGCGCACCGGCGCGACCTCCATCCGAGCTATGCCACGATTTACGCAGTTACGGCGCTCTACAGCTACATCGCGGACGGGCGCATTCTGCAAGCGAAGCTGGCGGATGGCAGCATCGCCGGCGCTGTCGCGTATTTTCACGGGACGCCGGAGCAGGACTATGAGGATCGGCAGACGGTTCTCCTTGATTTGGCGATTGCGGATCGCAGTCTACGGGGCAGTCGGCTGTTCTTGTCCGGGCTTGCCGAGCTGGCTGAACATCTCGCGGCTCATCATCCCGAAGTTGAAGAGGTGCACATCGTGACATTGGCCGAAAATACGTATTTGCGGCGCTTATATGGAAAATTCGCTCAAGCGGGACCGGAAATTGAAGGCGTCCTAGGACGAGAGGTGCGCTATCTCGTGAAAATTAGCGAATTGAGGGGTTTCCTGTCCAAATTCTAGGAGGTATAATGGGGGTAAGCATGAAAATTGACCTATGAAAGGAGGCGAGCAGCATGTTTCCAGTTCCTCCAACTATCGATAAGGGATCGAAAAAAGGCAGCGGCTTTGGCAGAATCGTGAAAAGCAACGAGAATCTGCGGGCGAATCCGGTTTAATGAGCTTTTTGTTTCGGCCCTGCCGATTTGAAATGGATTACGAGGCCTACGCCCGGTTCCTGCTGGAGCATCACGCTTCGCTGAATCTGCCGTATCCGTTTGCCATGAAGCTCGCGTTCATGTGCAGTCCGCTGCAATTCGGCAGGACGATGCTTGTTCTCGACGAGGGAAGCTATGAGTACGTCGGGGCGGCTGGCTGCGTATACGGCACGGGTGAGCACGACTACGAAGATCGCCACCGTTGTCAGATCGAGGTGGCGTTTCTACTGGAGGCGTACCGGAGCACTGGCTTGTTTGCCAGAGCGATGGCGGCATTTCTGGGGCAGATTCAGGCAGACAATCCGGATGTCGAGACGATCCAGTTCTGGGCCTCCCCTGAGCATGCTGAGCTGCAAAAGCTTGTCTCCCGCTGGCGCAGCCTGCCGGGCTTCGAGGAGACAGTCGTCGGTGACCGCATGTT
The DNA here is from genome assembly GCF_050467285.1 of Paenibacillus oryzisoli. Lineage (GTDB taxonomy): Bacteria > Bacillota > Bacilli > Paenibacillales > NBRC-103111 > Paenibacillus_E > Paenibacillus_E oryzisoli_A. Next base: position 155,194 of record NZ_JBCMUN010000012.1, read on the forward strand.
CTACACAATTCCGTTTATCGAGCTTCTGGCTTATGCCGAGCAGCGTACAAAGAACCCGAGACCGTGATGGTCTCGGGTTCTTTGTCGTGCGCTGGGGGGAGGCTCGGAGTGGGAAGCGGTGGTTCAGGCCACTACCGTTACATGCCCATGAACGATCTGCCAGAAATGCCTTCGCGTGGGTTGCCATTGTCCATCAGCCGAGCTCACGGCTCATCCGCACCTTCATCGGCACGTAGCCCCGAGTTGCGCTCTTGACCGCCACCCCTACGTGGCGTCCGGCGAACTTCCCTCGCCGCCGTCCTTTTGTCTCTCCCGGTATTGCCCCGGGGTGATGCCTTCCTGCTTGCGGAAGGAGCGGATAAAATTCTGCGAGTTGTTATAGCGCAGCTTGGAGGAGATATCTTTGATCGGCATATCCGTCTCGGAGAGCCACTTTTTCGCCATGTTGAATCGGTAGTTCGAGAGGTAGTCGCTGAACGAACAGTTCGTCTCTTTGCGGAAAATGCTGCTCAAATAGTTCGCGTTATAATGAAGCCGCGACGCGCACTCCTCGAGTGTGAGATCGGTGTCGTAGTAGCGCTGCACGAGATCGATGATTTTCTCGGAAATGTTATGGTACTGGGCATCCTGCCGGTCGCGGTAGATGAGGATCAGCGGGTGGACGACTTCGGTCCAGAACCAGTCCTCGATTTCGGACGCCATATGCAGGCTGAGCAGCTCCTCGAACAGCGAGCCTTGGTTCGGATGAATCTGATTCAGGGCGACGCCCGATTCCTGCATTGTAATGAGCAGGTTGTTCAGCAGCCGCGCCAGCGGCACTTGATATTCCTGCGGCGACAGCGGCGCAGAGAACACGGCGGCCAGCAACTGTTTCAGCAGCTCGCGGGCTTTGTCTTTTTCCGCCAGCTTGATGCTGTCCATGAGTTCATGCTCAAGCGGCTTCGGATAGTTCAAGTTCAAATAGTGCTTGCCCGAGTTGATGTTCTCGTACTGGATGATGATGCCCTCGCCCAGCTTGATCCGGTGCTTGAGCGCTTCCAGACCCTCGCGGTAGGCCAGTGCCATTTGCGGAAAGCTGTGAAAAGGCAGCGAAATCCCGATGGAAATATGCAGCTTCAGGAAGCTGAAGATGTGCTGCTGCACCTGTTCCGTCAACGCGAACACTGTCGTACGGAACGCAATCTCGTCGGTATCCGGGCTGCCGATCAGGGTAACGATGGTCTGGTCGATCAGAATCGGCGCCAGGCGCTGCTCTGTCGGGATGAGCTCCTCCAGCATGTTGTGCACGGCAAAGAGGAGGAGTTCCATGTCCTTTTTGTCATAGCGCGTATTGTCAATGGAATCGATCTGGATGGTCAGGACGGACATGACCTTCCAGGCTTCCAACTGCGTACCGTAGCCGAATTGGACAAGCTTTTCCTGCAGCTCGCCGGGCTTAATGTGCCCCTGGAACGCCTTGATGAGAAAGAATGTACGCACCTGCCCGATATGCTGATGTACCTCACGCTCAAGCTGCGATTTGGACTGGAAGAGCGTGTGCACCTGCTCGCTGATCATTTGGAACTCGTTCGCTTTGCGCTTCTGATTGCCGCTGACGAGCGCGCCGATCTGATTCACGAGCAGTTGAATCGGCGAATACATGCGCCGGGAAATGAGCCATGCAAGCAGCATGGAGATAAGCAGCATCAGGACGCAGATGTAGATCGTGACGGTCCGGATTTTGGCCGACTCCTGCGTTAAACTGTCGATTGACGTTAAAGATAAATACGTCCAGTTCGTGAGATGCGAGCGCAAAAACGTTACGGAATACGACTTATCCTGAATGTCGGAGCGATATTGGCCGCTGCCTTCTTCAAGCGGATCCAGCTCGCTTAGCCCGATGGCGGTAATGGGTTTGCCGATCATCGCGGGGTCCTTGTTCACGATGATGCGCTGCGATTCGTCGACAATGACGATGTCATCGGGATGCGGGGCGTCGCTCCGGATCAGATCCTGCAAGGAACAGACAGGGATGTTGGCCAGCGCAAGGCCGTATTGGTCCAGGCCGGTCGTCGGCAGCTTTTTAACCAGAGAAATGCTATAGGCGCACGTCACGCTTCGCGCGTTCTCTTCCGTGTAGAACCACTGGGACGGAATCAGCGTCCATGTGCTGTTCTCCGCTTTCATCAGCGCCATGAGGTTCTGGTAATACGGGTAGCTGTCGTAGGTGTAGAGGCCCGAATTTTTGATCATCCAGTTCTGTTTGGCGTTGATCAGGATGACATCTTCGAGCTTCGTATCGAACGATTGCATATACCGAATCTCGCTGCGAATATCGTCGTACATCATGAAATCGTTTACAGTAAGGGGCGTTTCCATCGCCTTTTTGAGCACGGTCGAGTTGATGACTTGATTCATCGTATGGTTGACAGTCGTTAATTTCTGCTCTACATTGGAGTTGATTTGGCTGATTAACTGCATTTTGCCTTCGTTGACATTTTTTTGGATCTCGCTGGAGGATGTCACGAATGCGAAGGCACCGATGAAAATTACAGGAAGCGTGCTGAGCAGGAAGCCGAATATCGTCATTTTGCTTAGAAAACTCAAAGAGCGCATCGAATGTCAACACCTATCTTCGGAGATTCGGACTATCTAAGTATTGTAGTCATTAGCTCGTCTTAGAGCAATAATCATCTTCTCAGGGGATAATCATTATCTCTGATTCATTGATTGTACGCAGGATGAAGGGCAGATGCAAGGAGGAGACAGAATGAGTAGAGACGAGCAGCGTAAAAGGAAAGGATGGTTGCGGGCCGGACTGGCGCTGGCAATCGCAGGGACTTTGCTGAGCGCGTGCAAGGACAGTTCGACAGTGAAGCCAGAGGCGACATCTGACGGCAGGCCGGTCATTTCGATTATGGCGCCGCTGCATTTTCCGCATCCGCCGCTTCCGGAGCTTGTCCAGGAAATCGAGGGTTTGACGCAGACGAAGCTTGACGTTAATTGGGTGCCAGACGGCATCTATACGGATAAAATGAACACCGCCCTCACCACGAACTCGCTGAAAAAGGCGACATACGTCAAATATACCGATTACTTGCTAATGAAAAATTCAATCCGCTCCGGCGCCTTCTGGGATGTTGGGCCCTATTTGTCCGCCTACCCGAATTTGAGCAAGCTGAATAAGGAAATTCTGTCTCAAACGGCGGTCGACGGCAAAATTTACGGTCTCTACACCGAGCGCCCGTCCTCGCGGCAAGGTTTGATTATCCGCCAAGATTGGCTGGACAACCTGAAGCTGAAGGCGCCGACAACCCTCGACGAGCTGTATGCGGTGCTCAAAGCGTTCACCTTTGGCGACCCTGACGGCGACGGCAAGGATAATACGATCGGTCTCACGGACCGGAACGACCTGGTGTTCGGCGCTTTTAAGACGATCTCTTCTTACTTTGGCGCGCCGAACAATTGGGGCATCGTGGACGGCAAAGTCGTGCCGGAGTTCGAGACGCAGGCGTATATCGACGCCATGGATTATATGCGTAAGCTATATGTGGAGAAGGAAGTCAACTCCGATTTTGCCGTGACCAGCAAAGACGTGCAGCGGGATAAGCTGATCCGCGGCATCGCGGGCGTGTACATCGGCAGTATGCAGGACGCGCAGCGGCTGTCGGACGAGGCGCAGATCATAAATCCGAACGCGAAATTTACGCTCGTGAATCAGATCAAAGGACCAACGGGCTTCCACGTCTGGTCGATTCCGAATTACAGCGCGCTGTACCTGTTTTCGAAAAAAGCGATTCGCACGGAGGCGGAGCTGAAGCAGGTGCTGCAGTTTTTTGACCGGTCGATGGATAAAGATGTCGCGAATTTGATGAAATATGGCCTCGAGGGCCGCCACTACACGATGAGTGGAGGCAAAGTGCTGCTCTCCGAAGAGACATCGAAAGTGCGGGCCAACGAAGTCAACGCGCTCTATGCGCTGATGATCGCGGATCTCAGCAACCCGAACGTGCTTCAGGTGTCGGAGAGCGAGTCCTTGTCGAAGATGGCGGACAGCCTGAGCCTCGATAATGAGAAATATATCATCAAAGACCCGATGGTGGGGCTGGAATCGAAGACGTACGACGAACGCGGCGTCGAATTGTACAAAATTGTCTCGGACGCCACGTACAATTATATGCTCGGCAAGCTGGATAAAGCGGCGTATCAGCAGGAGATTGAGCGCTGGCGCAAGAACGGCGGCGACCAGATGATCGCCGAGTATAACGAGGCGTATGCGGAGGCGCAGCGGAAGTAGGCGTGAATTGTATACGAACGTATAATTCCGCCAACGCGTGAACGCATGTTAAATTGAGGTACGGAGCGGCGAGAGGTCGGTGAATGTCGGCTGGTTGCCCTTCTAATTCAATTGATGTGCGGGAGGCTATACGGTGAAATCGAGAATCGGAATTCGCAAGATAGGCATGAAATCGAACTTATGGCTGATAATAACCGTTCTGCTTGCATGGACAAGCACCGCCGGGCTCGGGACTGCACCCGGGCGGGCGGCAGCGTCGGCGGGCGAAAAGATCGTTTACGACGATCAAATAAATGAGGCGTTCTCCGACAACAGTTGGGCGCAGATTGACTTGTCCGCATCGGATGAGGTGCACGGCGGAGACCGTTCAATCCGTATGGAGCCGAACGGCGACGACGGTCTCTACCTGTACAGTGATCGGATACTGAGAACGGCCGACTACCCGGTCCTGGAATTTTGGGTGCACGGCGGAGAGAGCGGCGGTCAGCAGCTCGAGCTCGTGCTGCAAGCGGGCGGTGAGCCGGTTGCCGCGTTGCCGCTGGACGCAGCGTTGTTTGGCAAGGGCAACTGGCAGAAGGTGACCATCGATTTGAAGCAATATGTACCAGGCGGACTATTCGACGGTATTCTGATCCGGGGAACCGCCAGCGACCCGCAAGCTGCCATTTACTTGGACGATATCGTGCTGATCGAAGGAGCAGATGAAGATCCGGCAGGGGGCGGCGGGGACGATCCGGTCGTCGTACCGGACGAACAGGAGGAACCTGCCGGCGGTGAAGGAGGAAATCCGGGCGGCGGTGGGACGGGAACGCAAGACTACCCGGAAGCAGGCATTACGATATATGACGACTATACGCTGAATCCGGCGTTCCAGGATAACAGTTGGGCGCAGCACAATTGGCAGGACACAGCTTACGTGCATGCCGGAGAGAGCGCCGCATCCTTCAATCCCGGCAATCGGGGAGGCCTGTACATGTATAAGGACAGCGGCGGCGCGGTGGATGTGAAACATCACGACCGGCTCGTATTCTGGATCAACGGTGGAGCAGCCGGCGGCCAGGCGATTGAACTCGTGCTTAAATCCGGGGGTGAGGAATCCGCGCGCGTGAACATTGGCGGCTTCATCGAAGGCGGGCGGATTCCGGCGAACAGCTGGACGCCAGTGACAGTAGACTTGCAGGCGCTGCAACTGAAGGACGGCATTTTCGACGGTATTCTGCTGCAGGGAGCGAAGGATGAAGCGCAATCGCCTGTCTACCTCGACGATATTCGCCTCCTTGAGAAATACGTAGCCCCGCCGGCTATGGTCGAGGGAGTTCTCTCGCAGTACGGGCTGGCGCTGGCGCCGGGGGATGTCTCCAGCGTGAACTTTGAGGCCCGTTATACGGATGGATCGAGCGTCGATGTCAGTCCTCAGGCGGCATGGTCGTCCAGCAATCCGAACGTGGTCGCGGTGGACCAGGGAAGGCTGACGGCAGTTGGCAGCGGCCTGGCGAAGATTACCGCTGCCTACGGAGATGCGACGGCCTCGCTATACGTTCAAGTGACGGCATATGACACAGAGACCGTCTACGACGACCGTCTTGCGTCCGGCTACAGCGACTGGAGCTGGGGGACGCAAAATTTCGCGAACCAGACACCGGCCGCCTCAGGCAGCCGATCGATCTCGTTTGCGGCCAAGGGGTATGAGGGCATTTGGATGCATCGTGACACGATCATGGACCTCACGAACTATTATGGTCTGACACTGAACGTATATGGGGGCTCTGGGGGCGGACAGCACTTGCGGGTCAACTTGATGGACGGCCGTAATTTCGTCGGCGATTTTGACTTGTCCAAGCAGCTTCCTGCGGGCGTGCCGGCAGGTCAGTGGACGGAAGTGAAGCTGAAATTCACTGATCTGGGCATGAGCGGCGACCTCAGCTTTGACGGCATCGTCATTTCCGCGTGGGGGGAAGAAGACCAGGGTACGGTGTATTTGGACGATATCAGCATGCTGAAAACAACGGCTGTGATACAGCTTCCCGCCCCGGAATTGCCGGCCGTGCAAGTGACGGTTGATGCCTCGCAACCGCGCCGTACGCTCAGCCCCGGCATTTTCGGCTTGAATTTCGAAGATTCGCCGTCTGAGAACTATTCGGAGGTGGCCGTGCCGATCAAGCGCTGGGGCGGCAACCAGATGACGCGCTACAACTGGCAGCTCAATACGACGAATCGCGGCGGAGATTGGTATTTCCTGAACGTACCGTACGACGACAAAGCTCCGTCCGACCTGCCTGAGGAGTCGCTGTCCGACCGATTCATTCAAGATTCGATCGATACGCATACGGACGTGCTGCTGCAGATCCCGACGATCGGCTGGACGCCGAAGAGCCGTGAGATCGGCTGGAGCTTCTCCGTACAGAAATACGGGAAGCAGCAAAGCAATGAATGCGATTGGGGCGAGGCATGGTGCAGGGAGGATGCTGGCAACGGGAAGAAGAAGGATGGCAGCTACTTGACCGGCAACGACCCCGAGGATACATCGAAGCAAGTCGGACCGGCGTTCATCAGCGATTGGATTGCGTACTTGCAGAACCGCTTCGGCGACGCCGTGCACAACTACGCGCTGGATAACGAACCGATGTTGTGGGGCCATGCCCACTGGGACGTTCATCCGCAAATGACGACGTATGACGAAGTCTGGAATTACACGCAAGAATACGGGCAAGCGATCAAATCCGCCGACCCGCAGGCGAACATATTCGGTCCTGTGCCATGGGGATGGTGTGAATACTTCTATTCAGCGGCGGACGGCTGTTCGCCGGGTCCGGATATGGCGGCGCATGGCGGCAAGCCGTACATGGAATGGCTTCTCGGCAAGAACGAAGCGTACCGTCAGCAGAACGGCCATCGTCTAATCGATACGTTGGATATTCACTACTACCCGGCGGAAGACAACATTGCTTTCTCCAGCGATGAATCCCCCGCCATGACGAAGCGGCGGTTCAACTCGCTCAAGTCCTTGTACGATCCAAGCTTCGTCGATCCGTCTTCATGGATACAGGAGCCGGTGCGGCTCCTCCCGCGGATGCACGAGCTGATCGACAGCACGTCGCCGGGCATGAAGCTGTCCATCTCCGAATATAACTTCGGGGATGGCAGCGGGATCGGAAGCGGTCTGGCCCAGGCGGAAGCGCTGGCGTTGTTCGCCCGCGAAGGCGTCGATTACGCCATGCGCTGGGGGGCGCTCGAGGCAGGCACTCCGCTGGAGGATGCGTTCAAGCTGTATCTGAACTATGACGGACACGGAAGCCGAGTGGAAGGAGAGGTCGTCAGCACGGCCAGTTCGAACAACGATGCGGTTGGCGCTTATACGATCGTATCTCCACAGGGGCAGACCTTCGTGCTGCTGTTCAACAAAGATTCTGCGCCTCGGCAAGCCGCTCTGGCAGCGGATCTGAACCTTGCGGAGACGGCCGAGGTGTATCGGTTTGAATCGCGCAAACGCCTATACCGGGCGGACGACATGCAAGGCACATCTGCTGGCTTGTCGCTCACGCTGCCGGCGAAGTCGGCTACGCTGCTTGTCATGAAAGAAGGATAGGAAATCGAAGAAGCTCTTTTCCGCCGTCAGGTTGCGCGGGAGGGGCTTCTTCTTTGCATGGAAAAGGGGGTTTACCGATACCCGTTTTCCCCTTAGAATGAGAGGCATAGGCTGACATAAATCGAATGGATTTCCAGCAATAGGGACGAGGTGTGAGCGTGATCGATTATACGGTGGACAGCAACGGCGAACACAATAGCGCATTTATGGCAGAGCGTGACCCCGAGCTGGCGCGATTCAATCGCTATTTGGCGGAGGGAATCATCGACGATAAACGGATTTGGAACCTTTACGGCACGGCCGGAACTGGCAAAAGCTTTCTGCTTGATGCCTATCGCCGGATGGCGCAGCGCTCGGGCGCAGCGATGCTGTTTGTGGACAGCCGGGACTTCAATCACACGAGCGAACAGTTCATCTGGCGGCTGCTCCGGCAGTTGCAGGCTGGAAGAACAGATGCTTCGAGCAGCTTGCTGGAGCGGAGGTCAGAGGCGCTGGAAGCGTGTTTGCACGACGAGATCCGCAGCACCTCGGACAACAGGAAAGTCATCGTAGCACTGGATACGTATGAGGAAATGAGCGAGCTGGACGGATGGCTGCGGGAGCAATTTGTCAAGCAATTGCCGCCAAACGTCCTGGTTCTGATCGCGGGGCGATACAAGCTGAAGGATCAGTGGATCGTCGTGCCGACTTTGCGCGAGCAGATCCTTTACATGCCGCTTGATCATCTGAGCGACGCAGCTTCCGAAGGGTATCTTCGACGATCAGGCATCATGGATGGCGACCAGATTGCGCGCATTCAGATGAAGACGCGCGGGCACCCGCTTGCGCTGTCGCTGGCCGCGTTCATCGGTACACAAACGGATTGGGCAAGCGGCCCAACCGGCGATGCGGAATGGTTCGAACATTTGCTGAAGGTGTGGCTGCGGGAGGTGCCGGAAGCTTGGCTGCGCCAATTGGTGGAGGCTGCTGCCGTATTGCATCACGTCAATCGCGAATTGCTGCAATATATATTGGATAAGGAAATCGACGATGAAGCGTTCGGGCGCTTGATCGGGCTGTCGTTCGTCCGCAGGACGGACAGGGGCTGGATGCTGCACGACTTGGTGCGCGGTGCCATGCGCAAGCAATTGGAGGAGCGTACGCCAACGTATTATGAGAATTTAAGAGGGAGGGCGGCGCTTTACTTTGCAGCTCGTATTCGTCGTTCGTCCGCCTTTCGGAACACGGAATGGGAAGTTGGGGAACTGTACTATTACACGGGCAGCGGACTCGTGCGTACGTCGGTTCAGGTGAGAGCCCGGGGCGGATACGCGTGGGAAACGCTGACGGGGGAGAACGCAGGCGAGGGCGAACGTTATCTGAATAGAAGGAGAGATGCCGCCACGCCGTTGGCGCTATCCGTGGTCGACCCGGATACGTCGGCCCGATACGAGAGTTCGGAGGGCGAAGAAGGCATGTCACTGGCGGTGAAGAGCCTGGATTTGCGCAGGTGGATTGCGCTGGATTCCCGCTCTGTCATGCTGCTCAGATCCGCGGAAGGGGAGGCCGTCGGATTGGCGGTGATCGTTCCGATTCATGCGAAGACGCTTGATGACTTGCGTGGCGACCCGTTCGCCGGTCCTTATCTGGCTTCGCTGCCGCCCGCTGAATACAAGCAGCTCGCGGCCCAGCCTCCCGAGCAAGCCGGGTGGTTCATTCGCTCGATTGATTTTGCCGACTGGAGCAATCCGGATCTGATCGTGGAAGGTCTATTCCTGATGTTCTCCCACATGTTCCGTGGAGGGCTCTTCGTTGCTTCGCCGCCGCCGGCGCCATTCTTCGGGGAAGTTCACCGGGCGCTCGGATTTCGGGATGTACCGGGTTTGCTGCATCGGAACTATGATGGGCGAACGCCGACGCCGACTTTCTTGATGGATACACGTGGGGAGAAACTGGAGGATTTTCTTGGGTTTCTGCTGAAGCAAGGCGGAGTTTCCAGCGGGACGACCGCGCCCGGCGGGCTGGACGATCGGCTGACGGAACGGGAACGGGAACGGGAGGTGGCCTCGCTCGTACTGGACGGTTTGACGAACGCCGAGATCGCCGCAGAGCTGTATGTCAGCGAAATTACGGTGAAGAAGCACGTAAGCTCGATCTACAGCAAGTTGTCCGTAAAAGGCCGCGGCCAATTGATCAAACTGCTTGTCGGGAAATCCGGCATCGCCTGATCATCAAGGCCGAAGTTGCGGGCCAGATCGGGCCTCCAAAACTGCAAAAAAGCGGGGATTTTGTAAAAAAGCCTCTTTTCTGAAAAATTCCTTTCGCAGGAATTCGTGCGCCCACGACTCTCCGCCAGATAGATCATCGGAGTAGCAACAAATATTTCATCTCTCAAAAACCAAGGAGCTAAGCGGCCTGTTCGCTTGGCTCTTTGGTTTTTTGGCGCGCAAAACTATACGTCCGTATAATATCGCCACCGAGCAATCCGGTGTTACAGTGAATGTCGCAGCATTCAAATTCATAAAGGAGCACAATCGCATGGTTGATTATGACGAACATCGGACAATCGAAAATCCGATGATCGGAGACCGGGTGACATTCGTGAAAGCCTCGGCGGAAACGGATGAATGTTGAGAAAAAGCTGATGAAAGCCTATTTGAACGGCTAATCACGAGAGGAGCGCGACAAATGTCGAGAAAAATGATCATTGGATCCACGTTTTATTTTGTAATCGGAGTATTGATGGGGATGGGCATGTCGATGTCGGAGAACTACACGCTCAGCCCGGTGCATGCGCATATTAATTTGCTTGGCTGGGTGTCCATGGCGTTAGGCGGGATGCTGTATCATGTATTTCCGGCTGCGGGGGCATCCAGGCTCGGCAAGTGGCATTTCTGGCTGCATATGATCGGCATACCGGTCATGATGGCAGGGCTGGCCAGTATGCTGCTGACGGCAAGCACCGCTTTCATTCCTGTGGTGTCCATCGGAGGCGTTATGGTTGTTGTGGGAACGATTCTGTTCTCGATCAATGCGGTAAAGTATGTGCGCTGAGCAATCACAGTCGCTATGCCAGATGAAGGGGTGAAATGAAATGGGTCGCATTACTCTGAGGATGTTGAGTCTGTTTCTCGCTATATCCGTTGCATGCAGCAGTTTGATGCCGCAAACGTTCGGATCTCCTGCGACAGCTTCGGCACGCACAGCCATAGATGAGGCAGCGGATAACATGTTTCGCAGCCTGCTGGCCGGGATAACGCCCGAATCGCTTTTGGCGGCTTCCGCCAAGCTGGAGGCGCCGCAGCTCGATCCGCTGCCTGCCCTTACGAACGAAGAGAGCTTCGTCGTTGCCGGCAGCGCTGCAGCCGGCGCTGATGTTACGGTGACTTTCAGTGTATATAACGGGGACATCATCGAAGAAACGACGATCGAAGTCGATGAAACGGGGCGCTTCAACTACTTGCAGTGGCTTTATGACGAGGGCGTCTTTCAGATCAAGGCCAAGGCGGAACTGAATGGCGAGACCAGCGAAGCTTCGGTTCCGGCCATGATAGAAGTGGATCGGACGGGGCCTGAGATGGTAGAGGATGAGCGCTGGCAGCCTGCTTATCCGACTGATTCGGCCGTGCTGTTGCAATGGTCGCCGCCTCAAGTGTCGGACGGCAGCGGCGGTAGGATCGCCGATCCTTCGGTTGTGGGGTACCGGATTTATGACAAGACGGGCCAACTGCTGAAGGAAACGGCTGACACGGAATACTTGATGGCTAACCTTGCTTCAGGGAAAGCGTATACATTTCAGGTTTGTGCTTTCGATGCGGCGGGCAACGAGTCAGGTGAGCGAGGCATCTATGCAGGCACTTCTCCGGCTGGCGAAGTGAAGCTGACAAGTGCGGGTTTCCCGGGAACACCGCTTCTTCTCCGGGATGGCAGCGCTGTGTGGTACGTGGCGGAAGAGTCATCGTTTCTGCATCGCATCCATACGGAGACCGGCGTTGACGAGGTCGTGAACGTGACGTCTGACGGACAGGCGCTGAACGGAGATTTGAAAGATCTGGCGGCGGACCGTTCGGGACAGGTCATTGCATTCGCTTCGAAGGCAACCAATCTGGCTGTCGCAGCTCCAACAGATGGGTCCCAATACGCTGTATACGTCTATCAGGTGGATTCAGGCAAAGTCACGTTGATCTCGAATCCGGCATTGCGAGCGGAGGAACCTTCGCTCAGCGCGGATGGAAGCCGGGTTGTCTTCGCCGAAGGCGGTCAAATCTACGCGTATGACGTGATCTCACATACGAAATCGTTGATCAGCCATACGGCCGATCAGTTGCCGGGCAATGGCGTCAGTGAGATGCCGGCATTCAGCGGCGACGGCTTGCACGTCGCGTATTGGACGACATCCACGGATTTGCAGGATGCGTCCGATCCTGACGGAACCTATGCGGTTGCGGTCTACGATATGGCTGTCGGCACGCACGTCTGGATCAGCGGGTATGCCAAGCGACTCAGAAAACCGACCCTCAGCAACGACGGCCGATTCGTGGCCGTGAGTGTGGGATTTAGCACCGGTTGGAATAAACTGTGGGCCATCGATCTCAGGGACGCCGACCCGGATCATTGGTTCGACGATTTTTTTCCCGACAATCGAAGTTCGGCGGATCGGAAGGATAAGAGCTACCTGGCAACTTCCATGAGCGGCGATGGTCAATATGTGGTCGCAACGCTCCACGACAATAACCCGACGGGCAGCATCTATATTACGAACTATGCAGAACGGTTCGATCGGGATTCCGGCCAAGTGGACAGAATCGGGAACCCGGCCATGTTTGCGGAAAATGCCCAGATCGACGAGCTGGGCAACCGGGTGTTGTACGTTCGCGACGGTGAGATGTACACCTACTGCTACGGGGAATGCCAACAGCAGCAATCCGGCACTGCGGTCGATTCGGCGTCATGGTCGGTGCAAGACGGCGATCTTACGTTCAGCAGTGTAAATCCCGGAGGTACCGTAACGGTTACGGCATCTGGGAATCCGGGGCAGGCGGTTGTCGCTGACATCGAATATCATGAGATGGCAGGCAGCGACCCCGCCCAGACGAGGACGGCTGCGCGAACGATCACGATGACGGAAACGCCGGCGGCATCCGGTTTTTATCGTGCGGTCTTCACGGTTGCGGACGGGATGACGCAGATCGATGCGATCACGGCGCGATTGACCAACAGCCCGATCGGCAAACCCGCTGCGGGACTGCCGCTGCGCGTTGCCGGCAAGCTGTCGATCGATATTGCCACCGCGTATCCCGGCCTCCTGGGCTCCGCCTGGTTCGACTTAACCAGTTCGAATGCCAGCGCGACACGCAAATCGCTTGCCGCTGGCGTTACGCACTATGACTACTGGTGGCCGGCGGCTACCGATACCGCGGTGGTCTTGACGGCTGCGGGTGGAACGGAGCTCGCCCGGCAGGAAGGCATCGTCGTGAACAAGGGCGCCGTGACGACGGTGAGTCTGTCGCCAGCGGAGATCTCCTCTTCTTTGACCGTCCAGGTATCCACCGATCGCGGAGCGTCGATTGCGGCGGAAGTGCGATTCATGGACGAGGGCGGAACGGAAATCGCGCGCATTCCGACCGACGGGCAAGGGAAGGCCTTGCTGACAAATCGGCATGCGGGAGAGCGAATTCGAGTCACCGTCATACCGCCCTCCGGCTATCAAGCGCCTCCGGAGCAGACCGTAATGCTTGCGATCGGCGGCACGGAACTGTCTATGTCGCTCGTGAAGCTGCAAGATGTTTATTCGCTCAGCTATTCAAAAGAAGTGGGCAATGGCAGCGATAAAGCGCCGGTCATCGACAGCGATGTGGTCTTGACGGTGAAGGCGGCTGCCGGACGCGCGGTGCGCGCGAAGTTAAGCAAGGACGTGCGGCAGGTTGATGGCACCGTAGCCGCTGACCAGGAATGGCTGATCTTGACGGAAACGGGGCCGGCGTCCGGTTACTATCAAGCAACGTATCGGATTGCGGAAGGCACAGCCGCGCTGAACGAATTCGCGCTGGAGATCGACGGGGTACTGCAACCTCAGATATACCCGATCGGACGCAGCATAGCCAGCCGCTTGCGGCTTGCCATCGATGCTCCGCCCAATTCGGAGAGCGAGCAGTGGCTCGAGAACGCCGTGATCAACGTGCTGCATACCGGCACTTCTTATTATGCCAGTACCTATGGGATAGAGGGGCAGGAAAGAAGCCTGTTGGTCGATGTTCCTTACCCGAACTCCCAGTATCAAGTCGTACTTGGCGCCCGGAACGCTTATAGCGACTTGACCTATGTGACTTCGCCAGGAAACGGGCAAACGGCGGATGCAGACGCCGTTATCGTTCCGCAATTCCAGTTTGAATATCGCCTGAAGGCGAATCAAGCCGAAGTGGGCAATGCTGTCGTTCAAGCGACACTTCGCGATGCTGTCAGCCGTGAAATCTTGTGGTCGGGCAATTTTTACAACGAGGCAGTCGCTAAATTCAGGCTTCCGCGCGAAAGCGCGGGTCCGGCATCGCTGGAGCTGACGGCGGCGGTGGCAGACCCGGCTTACGAGAAGGCGACGATCACCTTCCCGGCCGACGTTAGAACCCGGAGCATGGACATTGCCTTGCCGAAGAAGCCGGAAGCGCTCCTTCAGGGCCGCGTACTAGGAAAGGACGGAAAGCCGGCAACCGGCAGTACGGTCACGATTTTGGTCGGCAACGGCAGTGCTGACTTCACCAGAACCTACACCCTACTGACCGATTCTAATGGCGAGTACAGCAAGCGGGTGCCTGTCGGGCCAGTTCAGCTTCGAGCGAAGAACACAGTCGGTTCCGGCAGTTTGTCGAAAGCCCTCACGTTGGACCTATCGGGCGATCAGAACGTCGATCTGCAGTTGCAGGACCTCGCCGCGGTCACGCTTCGCTTATACGCCCGGCTTGGCGGCGGGGCCTGGGATGGGCCGATTGAGCTTGATTTTGCGACGAATTATCATTTGTACGTTTCGCCTCAGTTCAGCTATTCGATCTTCCGGGATGGCGTATATCAGGCCTGGGCGACGACCGGCGATACGGTCCGTATATGCGCGAACGGCGTTGAAGCCGGCTTGCCCAGCGAATGCGGGGAGGCGATCGTCGGGGCGGACAACAAGGCGGACATCGAGGTCAGGTTGGAGAATCCGGGCGGCCAGGCGTCCTTTCGCGCCTACGATCTGAATGGCGAGCTGCTGAATTACTTGGATGCGACGCTGTACGACTTGGACAACAAGGACGTCAAGAATGAACAGTTGTTTCTTGACCCGGAGAGACAGCAGTTTTACGCACCGCTCACAAGCGGCGGAAACAAGCGGATGATGCTTAGAATCCCGTATACGAATAACGCGGCTTCGGTTCAGTTCAGCGCCCAACCCGGCGGAGTTGTCGCGCTCGGGGACATTCATTTGCAGCCTGCGGGATATTTCGGCGGTGCAGGCAACGGCCTTGAAGCCGGCGTCGACTGGGCGACGCCGGGCGGCCGCATCTCACTCCGCGCTGTATACAAGAATTCCGTCACGGCGACAGCGCAAGGCGCGGTCATGGCGATTGATTTGCCGAAGGAAGTTGAGTTCGCTGCGGGCACGCTTGTGCTGAATGGCAAGGCCGTGGAACCGAGCTTGTCCGGAAGAACGCTTGAGATTCCGCTCGGAGATATTGCCGGTCTGAGCGACGGCAGCATGCAGCTGCAATTGAAGATGGCCGGCAGTGTGGATGCGAGCCAGATCGCGATTGTCGGGAAAATGACATATAAAGATGTCCAACTGAAAGCGCAAGAGCAAATTTTCGGAACGGCGGTGTTGAGCGTGACGCCGGTCACGATGCGAGCACCTGAGATCGTCACGAACCCGCAGTTTGAAGTCAGCGGCTACGCGCCTGCCGGATCGGAGGTTACCGTGTACGATAACGGAGTTGCCGTCGGTCAATCCCCAGTTTCTCCAGCAGGAACCTGGACACGATCTGTCGATTTAGCCGAATCGGATGCCAGAAGGCATCAGCTTACGTCAGAGGCGACGGTCGGCGGCGTTCGTTCGCCGGGAGCGCGCGCCGTTGTCATCTACGATCCGAACGATCCCGGGCTCGAGACGGTGTCCATGCAGCAGCAGCAGGGCCGATTGGTCGCGTTTGATCCGGCGAGCGGCGTTGCCGTCTTTCCTTATGTCGTCGTTCCAGGAAGGCCGTTCGTATTCGAACTGAAGTTCCGGGACGCGTCGCGCATTTCCGATGTGTATGTCCAAATGGGAGATAAATCTGCCCGCGCCCAGTTTGTGGGTGGCAACTATCAGGCGGTACTGCCGTTTACGAACAACCTGGGGCCTGTAAGCGTCGATTACCGTAAGAAGCCCGATGCGGCCGCGGTTCCCGCCGAACTGCCGACGGAAGAGGCATATCGGAACAGTCTGCCATCGCCGCTATCCGATTACCAAGTGGAATGGAAGGCAGGGCCTGGAGAGACGGCCCCGGACGGCAGCATCATACCTGCGGGTTCAGCATCTTTTCAGACCAAATTGAATGGCAAGATGACGGCTCGGATCAACATCAGCTCTGTACCCGTCGATTATACGCCCAGCGACAAAGAGCTGCGGCAAGCGCAAGCAACGGGAATTGCCGTCTATGGGTTTTCGATGACCAGATCGGTGAGCGATACAGGCATCTCCTTGCGGGTCTCCGCGTACGTACCGATGGGAGCCGGGTCGTTCTCGGCGGGATCGAAAGGGCAATCCCGCGTTGCGGCGCTGGCGGTTCAAGAAAAAGTGGCGTTGACGACGATGGAGTTTGCGCTGAAAGCAGCGAACCAAGGGGTTACGATTCGGGATCTCATACAAGGATTTAGCGATGCCGTTGACCCTGACAGCTTTGAAGCGCGGGCAAATGCAGCGCTGGAACGGGCGAAGCAAATCTGCGATCCGGCGGCGAGAGAGTATTATGTGGATTTTGCCAAGGAAGTTGCGGCAGATATGCTGATGCACAATATGGTGAAGTTCGAGCTTAGCATGGCGGCATTGGTTCTAATCCCGGGCGGATTTATTGGACTTGGATTCTGGGGCGTGAGCTATTACATCGGCCTCAAGCTGGATGAAGTCGCGAATAATGAGCTGACCGAGCTTGAAGATCATCTGAGGAATTATAACAGCGAACTGTGCAAAAAGAAGAATCCAATCAATCCGGTAGCCGAACCGAAATATATTTGGGACCCGAGCGGATATGTCTATGAAGGCATGCCGGACAATCGGGTGGAAGGCGCAACCGCCACCGTGTTGGAAAAAGACGGAGCTTCCGGCGAGTGGAACGTCTGGGATGCCGAGTGGTACGGCCAGACGAATCCGCTTGCGACGGACGCTCGCGGGCAGTACGGGTGGGATGTGCCGGAAGGCAAGTGGAAGGTCAAGTATGAGAAGGAAGGCTACGTGGCGGCGTACAGCGATGAATTGGATGTGCCGCCTCCGCAGCTTGAAGTCAACGTCCCGCTTGTCTCCTATGCCGCTCCGCTTCCGGAACGGGCGAAGGCAGCTCCAGGCGGCGCTTATGTGGATGTCTATTTCAGCAAGCCGATCGATGAGGCATCGATCCAGCCGGATGCGATAACGGTCGCGTCCGAATCGGAAGTGGATACGCCGATCGTGGGGACAGTTCAGGCTGTGAATCCGGTCGAAGCGAATGGTCAACGCCTGTCGAGCGTGATTCGCTTTACGCCGAATGAAGCGCTTGCCGACGGAATGTATCGGGTTAGGGTATCCGAGGCGTTGGCCAGTTACGCAGGCGTAGTGATAGACTCCGCCGCGGAGCTGCACATTCGGGTCACGGCCAGAGATGGCGAGGCACCGGACGAAGCCGCGAATGTGACTGTCGGCGTTACCTTCGACAAGGCCACCATTCTGTGGCGCGATCCGTCCGATGACGATTACACCATGGCGCACATTCGTTGGAAGCAAGCCGGAGAGGCGGCTTACGGAGCGCCGATCGAAGTCGGCAAGGGCACCGAATGGGCGCAAATCAACGGCCTGCCCCCCTCCGCCGGTTATGAATTCATGGTCACGACGGTCGACGACGCCGGTAACGAATCGTCAGGCGTGACGGCCAGCTGGACGTCAGCCGCCGATTGGCACGCGCCGCTGCCGGTCACTAATCTGAAAACCGTTAGCGTATCGGATAGCCGAATCGCGCTTACCTGGAAAGATCCGTCATCCCCCTCCGCCGATCTGGCGAAGCTGCGGCTGTCGTGGGCCAAGGCGGATTCCTCCGATGCGCTGCAGGAAGGCGAAGCGCTGCCTGGTGCCGAGTCGTTCACGATCGCGGGGCTGGCGCCGGCGACCGAATATAGGGTGTCGATCGCTGCGGTTGACCGCGACGGCAATATCTCGTCCGGGACGTTCGTGCAAGTCCGGACGGCATCCGCAAGCGCAGGCGGAACCGGCGGCAATAACGGCACTGGCGGCGGACCGATCCATAACGATCACCCCGCCGCAAGCCCGAAAGAAACAAAGCTGGAGATCGATGCCCAAGGTGGCAGCTTTGAAGCCTTCGACGGTTGGCTCGCATTGACGGTGGAGTCGGGCGCTTATCCGGCTGCCTCGACCTTGATGCTCACGCGGGGAGCAGCGGTGGATCGTCCGCTTGCTGCCGGCTACACCCGGATGTCGGATGTCTTGGAAATTGCAGGCGCGGCCAAAGCCGCCCCAGGCAAGCCGCCGCAGCTTACCTTGCGGCTCGATCCGGCGGTCATCGGCAAAGTAGACCCCCGAAAGTTTGGCCTGTATAGGCTGGACCCAGTTGCGGAAGCCGGTTGGACCTATGTGGGCGGCGTCCTGGAGAAGGAAGCGTTCCGCCTGACAACGGCCGTCCCGTCCGATGGAACCTATGCCGTCCTGCTCTATGAACGTTCGTTTGCCGATCTGACCGCACATTGGAGCAGAGACGAGGTTGCGGTGCTCGTCAGCCGCCATCTGGTGGATGGCCTGGGCGCCGACAGCTTCGAGCCGAATCGTCCGATTACGCGGGCGGAAGTGACGAAGCTGCTCGTAAGCGCGATGGAGCAAGGGAAAAGTGCAGCAACATCCGGACAGGGGGCGCCAGTCGCGATTTCTGAGGATGAGACCGGGCAGTCGATCCTGACACCGACGTTCTCGGACGTACCGAGCGAAGCCTGGTATGCCTCTTATGTACGGAAGGCAGCCGAGGCGGGGCTTGTGTACGGGGATAACGATCGCTTCCGGCCGAACGATCCCGTGACCCGCGAGGAACTCGCCACCTTGCTGCAACGTTTCGCAGAAATGCAAGGATTCGAATCCGCAGCGCCTGCTGAAGAGGCATCGGCACTCGATCGTTTCGCGGATGCGCAGCATGTGTCCGTTTGGGCGCGGGAAGCCGTGGCGCTGGCCGTACGCCAACGCTGGATGCAGGGCATGACGGAGACCGAGCTGGAGTCGTTCGGTCAAGCGAACCGCGCCCAGGCCGCATCACTGCTCTTGAGGGTGCTGACGAGTCTGGGCGCCATCGAGCAATAAAGTTTTCAGGTAAGCAAGCGGCGCGAAATCCAAGATCCCGTGCCGCTTGCGCGCCATCAACTTCTAACTATAGGAGGTCATCCTCATGATCAAACACATTCAACCGGGCATGCCGGCACCCGACTTCATCGCGGCGGATATGCACGGCAACCCGATCGCATTAAAAGATTATCAAGGTCGTAAAGTATATCTTTCCTTTTTACGGTTCTCCGCCTGTGCTTTGTGCAATTTACGCGTGCACCAGTTGATCGGCCGATTCCCGGCGTGGCAAAGTCAAGGCATGGATGTTATCGCCGTCTTCGAATCCCCCGAGCCCAATATGAAACAATATGTGGGCAAGCAAGATGCTCCGTTTCCACTCGTTGCCGATCCTATGGGGCTCGTGTATCGGTTATACGGCATCGAGACTTCGGAGGAGAAAGTGCAAGCCACATTGGTTGACGCAGACACGAAGAATGTTATCGCCCAGGCCGCAGCCGTCGGGTTCAAACTTACGCCAGAGGAAGGTTCGAACTTCCACCGGATTCCGGCTGAATTTATCATTGACGAACAGGGGATTGTGCAGGTCGCGCATTACAATCGGCTGCTCACGGATCATTTGGAACTCGCGTCGATCGATCGTTTCATGACGAGTGAACAATAGTGACGAAGCATATATAACATCGACAAAACCGTTTTTCCCGAGACATTTGGGAGAAACGGTTTATTTTTTTCCCAATAATCATCTCCTCGCCCGATAATCATCATCTCACATCCCGCGCCGTGCCTGGGCTTTATGAGTAAATGATTATTTCGGCACCCCTTCCGCGCCGTGTAAAGTAGGTCTCGTAGCACAACAAATTTTCGCGGAGGTCAAACCGATATGAAGAGAAAATTAGTGACGATTCCCCTGAGCATCATGCTGGTATCCAGCTTCGCCCTTGCAGCGTGCGGAGATAAAGAAACAACGACACCTGCAGCCTCGACAGACGCGGCGGCGACAGCAGCAGCGACGGCCAAAGTCGACAACACACCTGCGGCAATTACGATCATGGCACCGCTCAATACGGCGCAAACGCCGCCGGATACCATTATTAAAGAATTGGAAAAGCTGACGAACACGAAGCTGACGTACCAATTGTTCCCGGCGGACACGTACGATGAGAAGTTGAACACGACGTTTGCAACAGGCGCGCTGCCGCAAGTCGTCTATCTGAAAAACCAAGCAAGCTTCATCCAAATGAAGTCCGCGATCCGCGACGGTCAGTTCTGGGAAATCGGGCCGCTGCTCAAAGACTTCCCGAACCTGAGCAAGCTGAAATCGACGACGAACGACAACACCAAGGTTGACGGCAAGCTGTACACGCTTTACCGCGGCGTTGACATCGCCCGCCAAGGTCTCATCTACCGCAAAGACTGGGCGGATAAGCTGGGCATCAAGCCTCCAGCCAACATGGATGAGCTGTTCGCGATGGCGAAGGCGTTCACTGAAAACGATCCGGACGGCAACGGCAAGAAAGACACGACCGGCATCGCCGACCGGAACGACCTTATCTACGGCTCCTTCAAAACGCTGGCTGCCTGGATGGGTACACCGAACAACTGGGGCGTTGTCGACGGCAAGTTGGCGCCGGAATTCACAACACCGCAATATGTCGCAACGATGGACTTCGTGAAGAAGCTGCGTGACGGCGGCTACATCAACAAAGATTTTGCCGCAACAAGTAAAACCGATCAGCAGAAGCTGTTCACCTCCGGCGTAGCGGGCATGTACATCGGCGCAATGACGGACGTATCCTCCTTGAACAAGGATTTGATCAAGAACGTGCCAACCGCTGTGGTCGATGTGCACAGTATGGTCGCCGGACCAGACGGCAAATTCGCGGCATGGGCGCTGCCTGGCTACGCGAACGTCCTGCTGTTCCCGAAATCGGCAATCAAAACCGAAGCCGAGCTTCGCAAAATTCTGGCGTTCTTTGACAAAATGATGACGCCGGAAGTCGCGAACATGGCATTCTGGGGCATCAAAGACGCGAACTACACACTGACAGATAACAAAGCGAAGAAGTCGGACGAAGAAAAATGGACGCGCGAAGTCAAACCGTTTGCCGATATGGCGATTGGCGATGAAGACACATCCGGACGTTACCTGGGTATCCCGACAATTCCTGCGCAAGGCAAAGCGGACGAGCTGAAAATCGCAAACCTCAAGTACGCGGTACAGGATCCGACAGCGGCGCTGGATTCCAAAACAAACCTGGAAAAAGGTGTTCAACTCCAAGCAGTGATTACTGACGCAACGAACAAATATATCTATGGCAACATCGATAAGGCCGGCTTCGACAAAGCAATTGAAGATTGGAAGAGCCGTGGCGGCAGCAAAATCATCGAGGAATTTAATGCTGTTTACAAAAAGTAGGATCGTCCAGGAAATTGAAGGCAAGGGCAGAGAGGCTGCTGCAGGTGCGGCGGCCCTCGATCTCTGTTCCAGAAAGGAAGATTGGATATGCAAGAAGTGAATGTCGTACAGCAAAGCGCAGGGACTCGGAAACAGAGCAGCGAGTTGGGAAGACGGCTTTGGAAAAATAAATGGATCTATGTCATGCTGCTGCCGGGAATTTTGTATTTTATCGTGTTTAAATACATCCCGATGTACGGCTTGATCATCTCTTTTCAGAACTATAAACCTTTCCAAGGTATTACCGGCAGCGAATGGGTAGGTCTGGAGCATTTTCGGCGGCTGTTCACCGAGCCGGATTTCCTGAACATTTTAAGCAATACCTTAATTTTGTTTGGTATGAACCTGCTCTTTTATTTTCCGGTTCCGATACTTCTGGCGCTGATGCTGAATGAAGTGAGAAGCAATGGGTTCAAAAAGATTTTCCAAACGATTGTGTATTTGCCGCATTTTATGTCTTGGGTCATTATCGTCTCCATTACGTTCGTTATGCTGACGATGGATGGCGGGATTATTAACGATATTTTAATGGATTTCGGCTTTGAAAAAGTGAATTTCTTGCTGGCACCGGAATGGTTTAGACCGGTCTATATTTTGCAGGTCATTTGGCGGGAAGCAGGCTGGGGCACGATCATCTACCTGGCGGCCATCGCTTCAATCGACCCACAACTCTATGAAGCTGCACGAATGGATGGTGCAGGACGCTTGCGTCAAGTATGGCACATTACCTTGCCGGCAATTCGCAGCGTCATTATCGTTTTGCTCATTTTGAAAATTGGTGCGGTTCTCGAACTCGGTTTCGAACATGTGTATTTGCTGCTCAACTCCATGAACCGGGAAGTTGCTGAGATCATTGATACTTATGTATATACAGCAGGTCTGAAACAAGGGCAATTCAGCTACAGCTCGGCCATTGGCTTATTCAAATCCGTGATCGGCCTTGTGCTCGTCATGATTGTTAACCGCATTGCGAAGAAAATGGGCGAAGAAGGCGTTTACTAGGAGGTATGCAAGATGGTAGAAGATAGATCATTGCTAGGCCGAACGTTTAGCATCGTTAACTATTTATTGCTCACGATTATCGGGTTGATCACAATTATTCCTTTTGTTCACGTGGTGGCGGGTTCGTTTACGACCAGTGCGGAGATTGCTGCGAAAAAGTTCGTTCTGCTCCCGACGGATTGGAGCATTGAGGCGTATCGGTTTATTTTCTCAACCAATACGATTTTTAAAGCGATGGGCGTGTCCATCTGGACCACACTGGCGGGAACGATTTTTAGCATGATCGTAACGGCGCTCATGGCCTACGGGCTTTCGCGCCGCGATGTCGACGGTCGCAAGATCATTATGTTCATGGTCGTCTTCACGTTGCTGTTCCACGGTGGATTAATTCCGACGTTTCTCGTGGTGAAAGAATTGGGGATGATCGATTCGTACTGGGCGCTGATCATTCCGTCGTCGATTTCCGGGTTTAACCTGATTATTCTCAAAAACTTTTTCCAGAACATCCCTGAAGGGCTGGAGGAGTCCGCCAAAATCGACGGCTGCAGCGATTTTGGCATCCTGTTCCGCATTGTGCTGCCGCTTTCGATGCCAGCGATTGCAACAATTTCCTTGTTCTACGCGGTGACGTATTGGAACACGTATCTGAATGCAATTCTGTATCTGAATGAGAGCGCTAAGTGGCCGATTCAAGTCCTGCTGCGTCAGATCGTTGTTCTTGCGAGCGGCCTGGACGTCAGTTCAGACCTGGACAGTGTAACGCCACCTCCGGCGCAATCGATTAAAATGGCGGTTATCGTAGTTTCCACCATTCCGATTCTGTGTGTGTACCCGTTCTTGCAAAAACACTTTGCGAAGGGTGCACTGATTGGATCGATTAAGGGGTAACGGCACGAGAATGTAATGAGTCAGGTTGCGAGTTGGACAGCATGATCGAGAGGATGAAACGGTTATGGAGCAAAAAGCGGAGGTTCACGCTGCGCGTGGCGGTGGACGTGTGGAGGGCTTCGGCTTTGCCGGGAGCCGGGTGCATGAACTGCTCGGCGAGCTTGACGAGCTATTCACCGGGTTTGGCGGCTGGCTGCGCGGTCAGTATGACGCCGCCAGCGGCGGGTTCTACTACGCGCCGAGCTCGCGGGCGATGTCCGGGGGACCGGACATCGAGTCCACCGCGCAGGCGCTGAACATTATGGAGCGCTTTGGGTGGCTCGGCGGGATGCCGGAAGAGATGAAGCGCGGGTTGGTTCGGTTTTTCGAGGGCAGGCAGGATGCGGCCTCGGGGTATTTCTACGACGCGCATCCGGCGATGCGCGAGGACGAGGTGATGGTCGGCCGGGCCATCTCCTATAGTTTGAACGCGCTGCGCAAGCTCGGCGGGCAGCCGCGGTATGCGCTGCCGGTGGCGGCGAAGCAGGCGCCGGCGTACATGGCCTCGCCGGAAGCTTACGTGGCGTGGCTGCGGGGCATCCCGCTGACGAACAGCTGGCGCGGCTGCGACCGGCTGTCCACGTCGAGCGTGTTCATCGGCCAGGTGGAACCGGAAGGGCTAAAGGCGGAGTTCGCGAAGACGGCGTTTGACTTCTTCGCGGAGACGCAGGATCCCGAGACCGGCCTGTGGGGCGAGGGCTCGTTCTATGTGCGCATCTCGGGCACGTTTAAGTTGCACATTTTTTACGACCGCTTCGGCGTGCCGCTGCCGCGGGAGGATAAGATCTACCGCAGCATCTTGCATGCGCTTCGGGAGGAAGAGGCGGCGGATATGTGCTATATCCGCAACCCGATCCACCTGCTGTCGTACATGCAGGTGGCTATCCCGCCCGCGGAGCTGGAAGAAATAATCGCCATTACTTTGGCGAATATGAAGCGTCTGCTCCGGGCGGATGGCGGCTTCTCGCGCGAGCTGGCGCATTCGCCGACCGCGCCGAACGTCGCCCAGGTGAAGCCGGGCGAGTTTTACCCGGACATGCCGCAGGCGGTGCCGATCGGCGGCGGCCTCGTCGAAGGCGACATGAACGCCGGGACGCAGGCGCTCTTGATCCGAGCCGTGATCTACCGGCTCGCGGGGGTGGAGGCGCCGGAGCTGCTGCCCGGCGCGGATTTGGCGCGCTGGGCGTAGCGGCGGGCGCGGGGTGGAGCTGGCTGCTGGGCGACGGCCGGCAGCGGGGGGTTCGCGCTCGCGTGGCGAAAGCCGGCAGCGTGAGCGGCGCGGCACGCTGGGGTGCAACAGCGCGTGCGCAAGGTTGGCGGCGGGTGCGGGAGCGCGGCCGCCTCTCTCTTTCGCTGTCGCCAGATCCCAGGGGAGACTGGCGATCAGCGGCTCTTGCGCAAATAGAAGGGGTAAACCCCTTCTATTTGCGAGGTTCCGCCGGGAACCGGCCAAATAAGGGTGGTAAACCCCTCTTATTGAGCTCGAAACCCGGCAAAATGCACCCTTCCCCGATAAATAAGGGTGGTTTACCCCCACTATTTACGGGCTGTCGCACCGAATCGCAGGAATAAGAGTGGTTAGCCCCTCTTAATTGCCCTCGGAGGACGAGAAGGCAGCTTGTCAGAATAGGCTTGGCGCGGGGTGCCAGCGTCAGAGTCGATTTTGCCGACATGCCGAGATACGCTGCCATCCAGCGCGGATGGCACAGGCGCGCTTAGCCGACAGAGACGCTTAGACGACAACGACACAGACGGCATGAACAACAAGAGATGACATCATGAAAGGCGCCAGTCGGCGTCTTTCCCTATTCTTCATCGTGTGATACATCCGACAGAGAGCAATCGAGGTTCGGTTGCTTAGGCGGCAGGCGGGATTCAGGCGATGAGAGCTGTCGAAGAGAAGCGGTGGAAAGCGGCTCAACTCCATAATGCCGAGGGCAGGCAGACAGCATGCACAATCCTAGCCTAGATAACGAAGGGAGGAGCTTCGGGCAGCGCAGATACATATTTCCGCAATTTGTTGTAAGCGATTCCATTCATAGCGAAGGAGAATGTCACTTGAGACAAAAACGTATAACCGCATTGTTGTTAAGTCTTTGTTTGCTTTTTGCGATGATGCCGACAGCGGCGTTTGCTGCGGAGGAGATGATCTCGATTCCGTCCGGCAGTGATTGGAAGGGGAGTGTGTTCGGGGATTTAGGAGGTACGCCGACTGCGACTAACTTTGGTGTGACGGAGAAAGCAGACGGTTCGGTGACGTTGATGGCGAAGGGCAGCAAGGGGAAGATCAAGACGAGCGCAGCTAATATCGAAGGGATGGCCTATTACTATCAGGAAATATCACCGCAAGACAACTTTGAACTCAAGGCCAAAGCTACCGTCGATGTCTGGACGTCGGCGTCGGATACGCAGCAATCGTTCGGGATCATGCTGCGTAACGATGAAACGGACATGTTGGAAACCAATAAATACGTCAAAGATTATACCGGAGCTTATCTTGCGGCAGGAGCAGTTGATAAGCTGCTGCAAGTCTTTTATAAGAACAGTCCCACAGACGCTGTCGCCAAGAATACGTTCAGCGATGCGACTGCACCGGGCGGCGGACAGAGCTACGACATCGCTATCCAAAAATCCGGTTCCGTCTACAAGCTGACTGTGAATGGGGAGACGCAAGTGCTTCCGCAACAAATTACAGGCAGCTTCAACTATGTCGGGCTGTACGTTGCTCGGAATACGACCGTTACGTATACTGACGTAAGCTTTCATAAGGACAATCGTGAGCCTAGCTCAATCTCGGTAGATGCTTCGGCATTTAAAAAGAGTTACTTCGTCGGCGACAGCCTGGATCTCAGCGGCCTCAAAGTGACGGCTGCTTTCCCGGATCTTCACGAGGAGCTGTTAGCGGCAGGCGATTATATTGTCGGCGGCTTCTCCGGAAAAACAGAGGGAGATTACGCCCTGACAATCTACTACAATGGTCAGTCTGCCGTCGTGCCGGGTACGGTTCACGTCGTACCGCGTGTCGTTACGGCCATGGACGTCCAGTACATGCCGGCCAAAACCGACTATTACCCCGGCGATTACTTGGATACGCAAGGACTGGTCGTCCAGGCGCAGTACAATGGTGGCGGAGATTGGATAACGCTGGGAAGCGACGAGTACACGTTGTCTGTGCCACCGACGGATGCCTCCTACTCGGTCACGACGGCAACATATGCGCTCACTAAGCCGGGCATCACAACCGTCACAGTCCGCTCAACAGTAACAACCGACACGTATACGTCTTTTGATGTTAACGTGAACAATGCGGATCTAATTGGCCTGGAGGTGACCAGCCCGACGAGAACGACCTATTACGTTGGCGACAAAGCCGATCAGTTTGAACAGGCAGGTATGGCAGTTGCGGCAAAATACAGCAACGGCGCGACCGTTCCGCTGCTGCGCAGCGAATATACCGTGGGCATCACAGATGCAGATTTCGCGGTTCCTGGCAATCAGCAGATTTTTGTGACCACGTATAAAAAAGAGCTGTCTCCAGCTCCTTATTTTACAATTGAAGTGAAGACGCCTGTAGCAACGGGCATCGTCGTGACAAAATACCCGACGACTACCTTTGAAGTCAATGCACCGCTTGATTTATCAGGCCTTGAAGTTTCCACCGTGTACGATAACAACAGGCTGGTGAAGCTTGAGCCAACCGATTATGACGTGGATCAAGGGGCTTTTGACAATACCCAGACTGGCACGTACAACATCGTGATTACGCCGCACAATCCGGCGCTCGCCGCCATTCAACTGCCGGTAACCGTGATGGAGGCGTACCAACCGGAATGGAAGTCCATTCGTTTCGGGCAATCGAGCTCAGATACGAATAATAAAATTGAAGTACTCGACAATGGCACGGTACGTCTAACTGCGCTGGAAGGCGGCGGCAAGGTGACCGGCGACCATGACGGTATTTCCTTCTACTATGTAGAGCTGGATCCAACGAAGGAGAACTTCGAACTATCGGCTAATGTCAAAGTAACGGCCTTCGCCAAAGAGCCTTATGACGGCCAGGAGTCGTTCGGCATTATGGCCAGAGACGCGATCGGCACAGCAGGAGATTCGAGCGTATTTGGGTCGAATATTGCGGCAATCGGCGGCTACAGCGGCGGCACCACCAAGCCGATCGGTACGCAGTTGTTCATTCGAACAGGCGTCACAGCGCCGAACTCCGGCAGCGCAGGCGTTCAGAACACGATGCTGAGCGCCGTCCGACCGGTAGCAAGTAATACATTCCCGCAGGCCGATTATAAGCTAACGCTGGCCAAAACGAACAGCGGCTTCAGCGGACGTCTCAATGACGGCAATACTGCGAGCTACTTTGCGCCGGATCTCATGACGGTGCAGGACAGCAAGATGTATGTCGGCTTTTACACGGCCCGTCTTGCTACGATTGAAGTAAGCGACATTTCCTTAAAAGTAAGCGCAGCCGTCACCGACGCGCCGAAGGTCGAGCCGCCAGCGCAGCCGGTGACGCCGAGTTTTGATTTTACGAGTCTGGCGCGCACGTCATCTTCTGCCTACAACTTAGGACTGAAGGCTAGCGTGGCAGGAACGGTGACGATAAAGCAAGGGATGAATGTGCTGGCGGCTGATCAGCCGATGGCAGCGAATACGCAGCTCACGATTCCAACGACGGTAAGCGCGAGTACGTATACGAATTTTAATGCGGTATTTGTACCGAGCGATGCGCAATACCTGACTTCCTATGATAAAATCGTCCGAAATTTTACTGTTAACATGCATGCCTACGAGGGCAGCGAGCTTTATGTCTCGCCGGATGGCACGAGCACTGGCGACGGCACCGAGCAGAATCCGCTTGATCTGGATACGGCGATTGACTACGTCAAGGCTGGGCAAACGATCCTGGTTCAGGACGGTACCTACAAACGCAGCGCCAAGCTTGAAATGAAAAAAGGCAATGACGGCACAGCCGGCGCCTATAAATCGTTAATCGCAGCCCCTGGGGCGAAGCCGGTTATTGATTTTGACAAAAAGACAGAAGGCGTGGTCCTGAGCGGCAGCTACTGGCATGTGAAAGGAATTGATTTTACCCGTTCCGCAGGCAACACCAAAGGCTTCACGGTCGGGGGCAGCTATAACATAGTTGAAGGCAGCCGTTTCTACGCGAATGGCGATACCGGCTTGCAAATATCCCGGACCGACGAATCTGCACAACGGGAAGAATGGCCACACGATAATCTGATTCTGAACTGCGAATCATTTGATAACGCCGATCCGTCCAATAATAATGCCGATGGCTTTGCGGCGAAGCTGACGGCGGGGGCGGGGAACATTTTCCGCGGGGATATTTCCCACAACAATATCGATGATGGCTGGGATCTCTATACCAAAGGCGGAACTGGCGCCATCGGCGCTGTGCTGATCGAGGATAGTATCGCGTACAACAACGGGACACTGACGAACGGCTTGGTAGGCGCCGGGGACAAAAACGGCTTCAAACTCGGCGGCGAAGGCATCCACGTGCCGCATATCATTCGGAACAGTATTGCTTTCGGTAACGGAGCATACGGCTTTGCAAGCAACTCCAATCCTGGCGTTCAGGCGCTTGGACGCAATATCGCGTTTAATAATGCGAAAGGCAACATCAATTTCACTTCGTATACCGGCGTGACCCTGGATTTTAAACTGGATGGCTTTATTTCGTATCAAAAAGGGGTGACGGCTAAGGACGCCTATCCGGTAAGCTTGAACTCCGCCGCCAATTTTATGTGGGACGGTACGAAATCGGTCAACAAGCTCGGCCAGCAGCTGAGCGACGCGAATTTTGCGAGCTTGACGCCAGTGCTGCCTTATGAGCGGGATGCGAGCGGTGCGATTGTTCGCGGTGATTTCTTGAAATTTGTAGCGCCTGTTATGGATAGCGATAGCGGCAGCGGTGGCGGCGGTGGCGGCACACCAGATCCGGTAACGGCGGTAGACGGCGGCGTACGCATCACGGGAACACCGAAAGTCGAGAAAGTGGATGGCCAAGACGTGGCCAGTCTGACGATCGATAAGTCTGCGCTCGACAAAGCGCTGCAACTGCTGGCGAAGCAGCCTGCGGGTGCGAACACGGTTAACGTTGAAGTAACCGGCAATGCGACTTCGGCGCAAGTTGTTGTGCCCGGCAGCGTGCTGGCTGGTGCAGCGAATGGCACGCAGCTTGCTGTAACGGCACAAGGCGTCAGCTATGTGCTTCCGCTGGAGGCCGTTGATGTGGCGCAGGCAGCGAAGGAGCTGGGTGTAGATGCATCGAGCGCGAACGTTCGCATTACGCTGACGCAAGTATCCGGTGAGCGAAAAGAGAAGATTGCCGCGCTGAGCCAGACCAACGGCGGCACGCTGCTCGGCGAGCCGTACGAGTTCTCGGTGACGGTGGAAGCGGGCGGCAAGCAGGTGCAGGTGAATGATTTTGGCACCCTGTATGTAACGCGCAGCTTGACGCTGGAAGGCACGGTAGATAGCGGCAGCGCGACGGCGGTGTGGATTGATGAAACTACCGGCGCGATGAACTTTGTGCCGGCGACCTTCGCTGTGATTGACGATAAGACCGTCGTCACGATGAAGCGTCCGGGCAACAGTGTCTACGCCGTTGTCCAAAATGCCCGCAGCTTTGACGACGTCGCCGGCCACTGGTCGCAAAAAGACGTCGAACGCCTCGCCGCCAAGCTCGTCGTTCAAGGCGTGAGCGCACGTTCGTTTGCGCCGGATGCCGCGGTGACGCGCGCGGAATTTGCTGCGCTGCTCGTGCGCGCGCTGGGGCTGAATGCGGCGGCGGGTGAAGCCGCATTCCAAGATGTCGCCGCGTCCGACTGGTACGCGGGTGTGGTGGCGACGGCCGCGAAGATCGGCCTCGTGCAAGGCTTTGAGGACGGCCGCTTCCAGCCGGACGCGCGCATTACGCGCGAGCAGATGGCCGTCATGGTGGCGCGCGCGGTCGCTTTGACCGGCGCGACCGTGAAGACGCAAGCTGCGCCGCAGTTCGCGGATCGCGCAGCGATCAGCCTCTGGTCGCGTGACGCCGTCGACCAGATCGTAGGTGCCGGCATCGCCCAGGGCGTGTCCGGCGACAAATTCGCCCCCGGCGCGGAGGCTACGCGCGCCGAGGCGGCGGTGATGCTTGGACGGATGCTGCAAGCCGTCCAGTTTATGAATTAGCAGAGAGCAGGCCGAGAGGCCTGCTTTTCTTTTTACGATGTCTTGCCTTTAACAAACGCGCGCACTATTCTTGGAAGACGGTGGAGCCGGTGAAGTACTGGCTGATTAACAACTTCTCCGCCCAGCACCTCCCATTCTATGATAGAATGAAAGGATAATTGACAGACGGTCATCGGGAGGGGCATCTATGGCAAGAACATTAGCGATTAGCGACATCCACGGCTGTGTGACGGAGTTCAAAGCTTTGCTGGAGAGGGTCAGCTATAAGCCGGGGGAAGATCGGCTCATTCTGCTCGGCGACTATGTGGATCGTGGTCCGGCGAGCAAAGAAGTCGTAGAGCACGTGATGAAGCTGGTGCGGGAGCACGGGGCGATTGCGATCAAGGGCAATCATGACGCTCGTTTTCTTGAAGTGTTGGGTGAAACGGACAACGTGACGGAGTTGAAGTTTTTCGAGCACGGCGGCATTCAGACTTTCCAGAGTTTCAGTGGTTCCAAACTGCTGGACATCAAGCAGTCCAAGGACAAGATTCGCGCGACCTGCCGTGAGCATATCGAATTTTTACGTAGTCTTCCACTGTACTATGAGACGGAGACACATATTTTTGTCCATGCGGGCTTGAATCCGGTGTATACGGACTGGAAAACACAGCCGGAGCGCGATTTTATCTGGATCAGGGCGCCGTTTCTGCAGCAGCGGACGGTGGTGGACAAGCCGGTGGTGTTTGGCCATACGACAACGATGGACCTGCATGGCAAAGGTGACGTCTGGTTTGAAATTGACAAAATCGGCATTGACGGCGGCTGCCCATACGGCTATCAACTGAACTGCCTGGAAATCACAGAGGGCTTGCAGTACCGGACATATTCGGTGCCGTCC
This sequence comes from Paenibacillus oryzisoli, assembly GCF_050467285.1. Taxonomy (GTDB): domain Bacteria; phylum Bacillota; class Bacilli; order Paenibacillales; family NBRC-103111; genus Paenibacillus_E; species Paenibacillus_E oryzisoli_A. The sequence goes on from NZ_JBCMUN010000012.1 coordinate 187,038, forward strand.
CGCGGCAACTGGAAGGCCGGATAGGGAGCGGAGCGAGCATTCTTTTAGCAAGAATCGTCAAGAAGACAGTTTCGGTTTCCCGTACACTAGGGTTATCACGTTGAAGGGGGCACACGATGGACACGGACTATGAGGTGCGGATTCAAAAAACGCTGGAGTATATAGAGGCGTACCTTACAGAACCACTAACGGTGGAGGGCTTGGCGAGCGTCGCTTGTTTCTCTCCGTTCCATTTTCATCGTGTGTTTCAGATGATGGTCGGTGAAGCGGTGATGGAGTATGTACGCAAAAGAAGGCTCGCCCGGGCGGCTTATCAGATCGCGCATACGGATCTCAGGCTGATCGACATCGCCCTGGACAACGGATTCCAATCCCACGAAAATTTTACACGGGCGTTTAAAAAGATGTTCGAACGTACGCCGGTTGCTTATCGCAAGATGGGCATTCTTACGCCGGACTACCCGAGGGTGAACGTGTTGGATCGGAAATTTAATTCCTATTTGGGAGGGATTCGTATGGAATTTCAATTAATCACCAAACCAGCGTTTAAGCTCATCGGATACGAGCTGCGCACAACGTGCAAGGAAGGGAAAAATCTGCGGGATATTCCTGCTTTCTGGCAGACGTATATGCGCGAAGAGCTGGGGTGCCGCATTCCGAATCGCGTGCATACGGGCCGTCCGGTGGAGATTGGCATTTGCGCGGATTTTAACTTGGAGACGAGCGATTTGACGTATATCATCGGCATGGAGGCGACGGATTTTGAGGGCGTGCCTGACGGTCTCGTCTGCCGCGAATTTCCGGAAGCACGCTACGCGGTGTTTACGACGCCGAAGGTGGCGCCTGAGCAATTCTCGGATTCGATCCAGAGTACATGGAAGGCCGTTTACGCCGAGTGGTTCCCGCATTCCGGATACGAACACGCCGGGCAATCGGAGTTTGAGCTGTATGACGAGCGGTGCCACACGGATTTGCATACTGAGCTCCAAATGGACCTATATGTGCCAGTGAAGGAAAAAGTAACCTCCACGTAACATTTGGGCGATCAATTGTAACGCAAATGACATCCGGATTTCAGGTTGTTTTAAGGTTCGGCCCCTATACTAAAAGTCGACCCCCTTTTAAATATATATACCTTAAGACCCGCAGCCCGTTGCTGTCGGGTCTCTTTTTTTGTGCGGGGCCGAATAGGAGGGGGAAACCGCTTTTATTTTCTCTTAAAAGCTTGTGATGTCCTGAAATAGCAGTGGTAAACCGCTTCTATTTCTACTGAGCTCGAGCAAAAAGCGGTTTTCTGAGGAAATAGATGTGGTTACTCTTATTTCCTTGGAAAACCGCTCGGATCTACGAATAGAAGTGGTTTACCACTTTTATTTTATAAAAGCTGCTGGCGAAGGCGAGCTGCGTGGGGGGAACGCACGCCCCAATGTTGTCAGGTTAAGAAGCTAGAGGTTAGGCTACTAAGTCAAGGGGACCAACTTTAGACGCACATAAGAAGGTCTTTGTAAATAGTTAAGAGTGGCCAGCCCCTCTTAGCTGAGCAAGAATGGCCAATTTCCGCAAGTTAGAAGGGGCTAGGCCCTTTTAGTTCTATTTTATTTAAGGAAACGGCCAGGATTGCGGCCATTAAGAGTGGCCAGCCCCTCTTAGCTGAGCGAAAATAGCCAATTTTCACAAATTAGAAGGGGTTAGACCCTCTTAGTTCTAGCTCGTTTAAGGTAACCGGCCCCGTTGCAGCCGTTAGGGCATTCCTAGGCTAACCTGACAACATTGGGGATCGACTGCCTTGCGCCGGAGTCCCAACGCGAGCCCAGCATTCGTTCTTTGGGGTGCACTTCGTTGCCGCGGCTGTTCGTTACTACTAGGCCGCCGCCGCTCCCGCCTACCGCGCCCGCCCCCGGCGCGGGTAGCCCGCGGCGATGACCCACAGCGCCATCGCGAGAAAAATAAGCGGCGGCACGGACGTCCGCATGCTCGCCGCGGAGAGCACGTGCGTCATCATGGCGCCGGCCATGATGACCGCGATGACGCCGGCGGCGAAGAACGCGACCCGCGGCTGCCAGAAGCCGAGCACGAGGCCGACCCCCGCCGCGAGCTCGACAGCCCCGACCAGATACATAAAGCTGACGCTGTATCCGTAAGTGCTCGTGAACGCATCCACCTGGAGCGGGTGGGCGAACAATTTTAAAAAGCCGAAACCAATAAACGCGAAAGCCAGCGCGCCTTGCAATAGGCAGGTCGTCCATCTCAAGCGGATGCACCTCGGGTTATCCAGAATCGGCTGTCGAGCGACGAGACGCCAATAAGGCTGCGCAGCCAGGATTAGAGACTGAGACGAAATAAGTACCGCTAATTTGCCGCCAAAACTCCCAAACCCGCGGAGATTTTGTCAGCAAAAGCGGTAGGATGCATACCCGAGCAGTCGACAGTGTCGACGACCAGGGTTACTAATTTCCTCGCAGCTCCTTACTAGCTTGCGCAGCCTCATCAGTTTTATGCCGGCTCAGGCTTAAAACGCGACGGCCAAGTAGCTCAGCGAGCCAAGCTCGTAGCTGCGGTGGATGACGTTCGGCTTCCGCGCCGGGTCTCCGCTACCCATGGCCAAGTACAGCGGCACAAAATGCTCCGGCCGCGGCACGGCCATCCGCGCATGCGGCGCTTCCGCCGCATAGTTAAATAGCGACGGCAGGTTCTGGGCTTCCAGCCCGGCGATGAGCCACTCGTCGAACTCGAGCGCCCACGCGTCAGGCGTCGTCGCGCCCCAGTTGAGCGCCCGCAGGTTGTGCACGGTGGCGCCGCTGCCGACGATCAGGATGTCCTCCTGATCCAGTCCGCGCAGCGCTTCGCCGATGCGGTACTGCTCGGCAGGCGGCAGGTAGGGGTTCACGGAAATCTGCACAACGGGGCAGATTGGCGTCGGGAACATGCGCAGCAGCGGCACCCACGAGCCGTGGTCCAGCCCGCGCTGGGTGTCTAGGCGGGTCACGATACCTTTTGCCGCAAACCGTTCTGCAAGAGACTTCGCCAGCGCCGAATCGCCGCGCGCCGGATATTTAATCTGGAACAACTCATCTGGGAAACCGCCGAAATCGTAGATCGTGTCATAAATATCGTCGGTGGAGGAGATGGTAAGCGTATCGGTCTCCCAATGAGCGGTGAAAATGACGATCGCCTTCGGCGCCAGCTTGCTGCCATACTCCAGCAAAAACTCGGTGCAAGGCGTATGTTGAATGGCCATCATCGGCGAGCCGTGGCCTACAAAAATCGGAGAGATCATCTGGAACACTCCTTTACTTCCATTTGGTTAGTTACTTTACAATCATGATACGTCAGCACTTGTAGTTATGTCAAGTAAGTTAGTTACTTTTCGTAACTATTAAAATAAAAACAACCATCCGCCTCGCCATGAAGGCAAGGGGATGGTTGTTGGTCGTTGCGTTGCGGCAACTTGCGGCAGACAGGCTCTCCCGTGGAAGGTTGCGCTGTGCAGGCGGTATTGGCGGACGTTCCCGTGCAAGCCTTATGTCTGCCTTTTATCTGGCTCCACCGCCTGCAAGCGGTGAGCCGAACCCGAGTTTTCGCCAGGGACATCGTCCTCTTCGACGAATCTTTTGAGCGCCTGCAGCTTGTTGTCCCAATAGCGCTCGTAGTAGTTCAGCCAGCGCTTGAGCTCCATAAGGGGCGTCGCCTCCAATCGGTACCGGGTCTCGCGGCCGACCTTGCGCTCTTTGACCAAGCCGGCATCGGCCAAGATGCGCAGATGCTTCGATACCGCCGTTCGGCTCATCGGAAAATGGCCCGAAATCACCGTCACCGGCAGCTCCTGATCGCCTAGCAAGTGCAGCACTTCGCGGCGGGTGGGATCGGCGATCGCCTGAAACACATCGTGTTTCTGGGGGGCCGTCATATTAGCCTTCGAGGTGAGCGCGCAGTCGTTCAACGATACCCGCCCAGCCTTGAGCCATCATGCCGCGAACTTGATCGTGCGGTTGGCCGAACTCGGTCACCTTGTCGATATCCCAGCCGCCGTGGGTGAGGGTGAACTCGGTTTTGCCGTCAAGGTCTTTCAGATCAAAACGCAGGAACCAATCTTTGCCCCAATTGATCGTGAGGCGGTTCGGCTCGTCCAGCTCCGTAACTTTGCAGGGGGATTTGCCGAAAGGTCCGGCTTCCAAATGGAACTCATACCCGAGCTCCGGCTTGAAATTGTTCGGCATGAACCAAGTGGCGATGCCTTCGGATGTGGCTACAGCGTTCCAGACCTTTTGCACAGGGGCACCCAGTACGAGCGTTTGAACGATGTCAGTCAGTTGATTTGTTTGATTTTCCATGGGGAAATGCCTCCTAGATATAAAATGAAATAGTTGTTTTAAGCGCGGCTTTTCACTTTCGATTTATGGCGCAGTCGCAGTGCAGACCACTTGTCGTCTACAGCAACATTGCTGACCACCGTGTATGCCGTGTTGTTATTGATGATGCCGAACAGACTGTCCCGGTTGATGTCGGTCTTGACCTTGGCGCTTTGCTTCGGATACGTGATCCAGAGCAGGGCTTCCTCTTCGGCGTACCCAATCGCCTGGTGGATCCAAGCATCGACGTCCGCGGCGTTATGGACAAAAAACTGAACGAACGCATACTTCCCGCTCGGCTCGCCCGCCTCCTCGACACCGAGGCTGTAGCCTTCGGGCGCTTGCAGCACAAGGGCTCGTCCTTGCTTGTAGCGCAGCTTTTTCAACAATTCTTCCTGCATACGGGGTGGCTCTCCTCCTTGCTTATCCAGCTCTTAGTGTGCACTAGGGTGATAAATAAATGCGAAACCATTTGGTTTCATAAAAGGATTATACGAAACCAAATGGTTTCGCGTCAAGAGGGAAGTTGATGGGATGCCATATGATCATCGAACCTGACCGGATAATCCGTTCTAATGATTATGCCCTGATTATGGACTTCCTCCAGCCTCGTCACTATAATAGGAGAATCGTTGGAAGAAACGGAATCAGAGGGAGATGCAATGAACATTCGTGCCAGCAAATATTTCACCCGCCTCCTCATATACAGCCTGCTGATCGGCTCTATTCCGGCCATCATCGTGGGCATTATTTCCTATGATAAAGCCTCTTCGATCGTGCAGGATAAGGTCAACCAAAGCAGCATGGCGACACTCCAGCAAACACAGCTTCGTATGGAACAGGTGCTTAAGACCATTGATCATTCAGTCACGCAGTATATTAGCTCGCCGCTTGTCATGAATGCGATGTCGCTGCCTTATTCAGCCTCTCATTATCAGGTGTATACCGAAATGTACCAGAACATGGTGCGCAGTCAAACCTTCGAACTCACGATCAACAATATGACGGTACTCAATTTAAAAGGCCAGTGGGGCGTCGATAATAATAATATTTTTACGTTCAACGAATTAAAAAATAGGGATCAACTGCTGCAGTATGAGAAGCTCCCTTCCTTTTCTCTTTGGGTAACCGATGAGAATAAGAGCTCGCCAAGTATCAGTCTCGTGAAAAAAATTCCGCTGAATTCGCTCAAAGCCGACGGACTGGCCATCGTAACCATTGCCGAATCGCAGCTCGCAGGGCTTCTTGCAGCCGACAACCGGATCGGCAGCATCCTGGTGATGGATAAGGATTACCGCCTGTTGTCCCGGAGCGATCAGAAGGTGAGGGAATCCGGCTTGGAGAAGCTCATCGCCGAGATGCAAAAGCGAAATGAAAATGAAGGGCAGTTCAACGTAGAGCTTGATGGGGATATCACCAGCGTCATTCTGCGCAAGTCCAGCTACAATGGCTGGATGTATGTATCTGCCATATCCATCAAGGATATTACCCAAGATTCCCGTACAATCGGCTGGGCTACGCTGATTGTGTGCCTGTTCACGGTTTTGGTGACCGGGGGACTGGCACTGCTCGGTTCTCGAACGTTTTATCGACCGGTTGGGAAATTGGTCGCAACGATGACGGACCGATTCGGAGATCCGCCGGAAGAAGCTCGCGCCGATGAATTCGCCATGATCGGTTATCGGCTGCAGTCCATGCTGCAGAACGAATCCCGTCTCTCCGCCCAGCTAACGGGGCAAGTTCGGGATCTAAGGCAGTTTTTTGTCATGAAGCTGATTCGTGGCGAGGAGAGAGAGTCCCAGCTGGCTGTTAGACTGCGGGAGTATGGCTACTCGGCCGATTGGGAGTGGCATGCTGTGCTTGCGATCCAGATCGATTCACTGGAGAGATCCCCATATAATGAAAATGATCGTGATCTGCTCCTATTCGCTATCGCCAATATCGTCGGCGAGCTGATTCCCAGCGAGGAGCGGCTTGATCCTGTGGTGGTGGAGCAATCGCAGATGACGATTGTCGGAGGTGCGGGAGCGACGGATCTGGCGTACAAGAACCGGTTGTTTGCACTGGCTGAGCTTATTCAGCAAACGGTGCTGCAGTACTTGAAGCTGCACATCAGCATTGGCATCAGCCTTCCCCACAAGCGGCTCATCGATATTGCCCTCTCTGCGGAGCAAGCGCTTGAGGCGCTTCGCTATCGAATTCGTTTCGGTCCGGAATCCGTGCTGTTTATCGACGATGTTCAGCCTGAGGATTTGGTATCCAGCGTGTTCCCGCACCGTGCGGCCAAAGAGCTGTACGATGCCGTTAAACTGGCGGATCGGACCAGATCTGACGAGTTGCTGGAGCGCTGTATTGGCCTGATTTTTCAGGAGCAAGCCGACTGGCGTCAATACCGAATGTCACTGGTCAGGCTGTACACGATGCTGATCGAACTTGGACAGTCCGAGACAAACGCGGATACCAAGAAGGAAGGGGAAATGGAATTTCCGCCTGATCAGGAAAAGCAGCTTTTCGATCGACTGCTTGGTCTGGAGTCACAGGAGGAAATCCGCCAGTGGTTCAGCGACGTTGTCATTGCCCCGATCATGGGGAAGCTGGAGCAGCAGCGTAAGTCGCACACCAAAAAAATATCGGATCAAATTACGGAACTGATCCACCAGCACTTCGACACGGAGATTACCCTCGAGGCCTGCGCGAAGGAACTAAACTATCATCCGAACCATTTGGGGCCGCTTTTCAGCAGGGAAAAAGGGATCAGCTTCAGCGAATATTTGCAAAATTACCGTTTGCAGATGGCCAAGATGTGGCTGGTTGAGACGGATATGCGAATCGGGGATATTGCAGAAAAATTGACCTACACCAACCCTCAAAATTTCATTCGTTTTTTCCGTAAAATGGAGAACATGACACCCGGACAATATCGGGAACTGAACAGCCGGCACAAACTATGATATTTCCAAAGTCCTCCCGCGATAGGCCCCTTGCCTTCGTTGGGGGGCTTTTTCATGTTTTCGTGCTGCTGCAGGCATGATTATGCCACACGTGATGATGATTATATCCGCTTATAACTGCTGCAGCGGCAAACATCCTGCCTAATGATTACACCTCGATTATAGACGTTCGTGGGCGGTCCCGCTTATCGTGAAGGTACGAACACAAAAGACACGAAACACGAAGGTGGAATCGAGGACATGAATTCAACCAATGAAAATGCGGTGCTTCAAATGGCTGCTGTCACGCCAAAGAAATCCTATTTCTGGGCCCGGATATGGAAAAACAAATGGCTGTATGGGATGCTGGCCCCCGGGGTGCTGTACTTTATATTGTTCAAATATGCGCCTATGTGGGGACTTCTCCTGGCTTTCAAGGATTACCAACCGTACCTTGGCTTTTTCGGCAGCAAATGGGTGGGCTTGAAGCACTTTGAGCGGCTGTTCCATGATCCGGCGTTCTGGATGCTGCTGAAGAATACCTTGGTGCTGGCTGGTTACAATATTATCTTCTTTTTTCCTGCGCCAATCCTGCTCTCGCTCATGATTAATGAAGTGCGCCGGGAAAAATTCAAACGGGCCGTTCAGACGATCATTTATGTCCCCCATTTTGTCTCATGGGTCGTGGTGGTCGGCATCGCCTATACCTTCTTTACCATCGATGGCGGGCTGGTGAATGAAGCGATCATGGCTGCGGGCGGGGACAAAATCAACTTTCTGACCAGCGCAGCCTGGTTTAGAACGATGATTACACTGGAGGTCATTTGGAAGGAAACAGGCTGGGGAACCATTATCTTTCTTGCCGCCTTGGCAGGCGTCGATTCCCAACTCTACGAAGCCGCCAGAATGGACGGGGCAGGCAGGCTGCGGCAGCTGTGGCATGTGACGATTCCCGCCATTCGCTCGACCATTATCATTCTTTTCATTCTTCGATTAGGCACCTTTTTGGACACGGGCTTTGAGCAAATTTTTCTGATGCTGAATCCGATTAACCGTGAGGTCGGAGAAGTGTTTGACACTTATGTCTATACGGCGGGGATTACGCAAGGGCAGTTCAGTTTCAGTACCGCTGTCGGTCTTTTCAAGTCGGTGATCGGATTCGTGCTGGTCATCAGTTCCAATTGGCTGGCCAAAAAATTTGGTGAGGAAGGGGTGTATTAATCGATGAATCAACAACAACGAAGCTGGGGAAACCGGCTATTCGATTGGACGAACATCGCCATCCTGCTGGTCGTATCGGCTGTGATGCTCATCCCGTTTATATATATCCTCTTCATTTCCTTTGCGACCGAGCAAGAGGTGCTGGCCAAAAGCTTTCTCGTGTTTCCGACGAAGTTCTCGCTGGATGGCTACCGGTACATCTTCTCCACGCCCATCCTGCTGCGCAGCCTTGCAGTGACGATTGGGATCACGGTGGCAGGGACTCTTGTGAACCTGCTGTTGACCGTGTTGATGGCCTACCCGCTTGCCCGCAAAGACTTGTACGGACGCCGTCCCGTCCTGCTTATGGTGATCATCACGATGCTGTTCAACGCCGGTATCGTACCTACCTTTTTGATGGTGAAAGCCTTGCACCTTACGAATACCTACTGGGCGCTTATCATTCCCGGAGCGATCAGTGCTTTTAATATGATTATCATCAAAAACTTCTTCCAACAGCTGCCTGATGGGCTGGATGAATCGGCCAAGATCGACGGATGCAACGACCTTGGGATTTTATTTCGGATTGTCATTCCGCTGTCTTTGCCTGCGATCGCAACCTTTTCGTTATTCTACGCTGTCACGCATTGGAATACGTTCCTGAGCGCGATCCTGTACATTAACGATTCCAAGAAGTGGCCGATTCAGGTGCTGTTAAGACAAATCGTCATTCTGTCGGAGAAGGGGCTGTCCGATATGAACGAGGCGCCGCCGCCGCCATCCAAGATTATCAACATGGCAGTTATCGTGTTCTCTACGGTCCCGATTCTTTCCTTTTATCCATTTTTGCAAAAGCACTTCGCCAAGGGCGTGCTGCTCGGTTCGGTTAAAGGATGATTTTGCTCATCTTTTGATACAATATCTTCAATATGAGGGGGAGTAAGACATGAAACAACTAAACTACAAAGTATTCCTAACGGGCCTCGCGGCGATTTTGACGGCTTCCAGCTTGTCTGCGTGCGGCAGCAGCAATCAGGCGGAGGGGGAGAAGACGCCGAGTGCATCGCCAAGCGGACCATTCACATTCACGATGATGAACAGTTTTTCGTCGACGGAGCCGCCCAAGGCGGATAATCCGATTATTAAGCGGATCGAGGAATACACGAATACGAAGATCAATACCACTTGGGTCCCAGCATCTGCTTACAATGACAAGGTTAACGTCTCCATCGCATCCAGTGATCTGCCTCAGGTACTGATGATTGCGGATACAAAGTCTTCCTCCATCATCAATGCAGAGCGGTCGGGCATGTTCTGGGAGATTGGTCCTTATCTCAAGGAATTTCCCAACCTGAGCAAATACAATACCAATGAGCAGGTGCTGAACAATATATCCGTAGATGGTAAAGTTTACGGATTATATCGAGCCAGAGCGTTGGCGCGGCAAGGTATCGCTTTTCGGCAGGATTGGCTGGATCAAGTAGGCTTGCAGCAGCCTAAAACGATTGATGAGCTCTACCAGGTCATTCGCGCATTCGCTTTAAATGATCCGGATCGAAATGGCAAAAATGATACCTTCGGGCTCGTAGAAGCGGAGGATTCCGGTGGTGCAAGCTCGATGGGTCTTACCGGTTTTCAGAATATTGCCGCCTACTTCGGGGCGCCTAACCAATGGGAGATCCAGGATGGCAAAGCCGTTCCTATGTTCTTGACGAAAGAAAATATGGAAGCGATGAAGTTCTACAAGAAGTTGTATGACGAAAAGCTGATCAATCTGGACTTCGCGGCAACTAAAGTCAGTAAACAGCAAGAGCAATTCTATCAAGGCAAGGCAGGCATGTTGTTCACGACCATTGACTTTGTGATTACAGGAGGCAATGAACTGAAAAAAGCCAATCCTGCCGCCAAGATCGATATTGTCAGCAGAATTCAGGGACCAAAGGGTGAGCGATTGTTTGCAACGACGGGATATAACGGCATGTTCGCATTCCCGAAAGCCACCGTCAAGTCGGAGGCGGAGTTGAAGCAGCTTCTCGGTTTCTTTGACAAAATCGTCGATGAGAACATGATGTTTACCTGGACTTGGGGGATCGAGGGCGTCCATTACACGAAAGGAGCGGATGGAGAACCGGTCATCTCTAACCAGACCGCCTATGCGAATGAGGTATCTCCTCTCAAGCAGCTGCCTACTTATGACGGTTCGCTGATGATCTGGAAGGGGAAAGGGGAAGCGGATAATAAATTCCGCACGATGCTGAAAAACAACGAGTCGATTGCCGTTTCCAATCCCGTGGAGCCTCTGATCTCTCAGACCGCTGTGGAGAAAGGGACGGAGCTGAACAAGATTATTGCCGATGCCCGGGTTAAATTCATTATGGGAACCTTGGATGAAGCCGGCTTCAATAAAGAAGTGGAGAAGTGGCGCGCTCAGGGCGGGGACCAGCTGATGAAGGATTATACAGAACTGTATGCCAAGCAGGCTAAGAAATAATGCGGCCTTTTCAAGAAAAAGAGATATGTCATGAACACAGTGAAGTGTTACGTTCGGGAGGTTTACGGGGATGAACAAAGCGGAATTTGACATTATCATCGCGGGCGCGGGTGTTGGAGGCATAAGCGCAGCGCTTGCTGCTGCCAGATTGCAGATGCGCGTGCTGCTGATTGAGCAAGCAGAGGCAGTAGGGGGGACAGGTGTATTCTCCAGCGTATCCCTGGTGTGCACGTTCCGGGACTCCTGGGGCAAACCGATTACCAGCGGCATTCATCGGGAACTGTTTCCCGCCTCTTACACGCATTACAGCGAAAAGCTAGTTCCTACGTATGATGAACAGGAACTGAAGGCTGCGTACGAGCGACTGCTCGCTGCTGAACCCACCCTTACGCTGTGGACCGGCTGTGAGGTTTATCAGGCGGATCAGCAGGACGGACGCATTGTCCGTCTGCATGTCCGGGGAAGCATGAATGCTGTGGTTACCGCCAACATCTATCTGGATGCCACGGCCGACGGCAATTTGTCCGCCCTGGCTGGAATGGCATACCAAATAGGCAGAGAGGGTGACGGAAAGCTGCAGTCCGCCACTGCTACCTTCAAGGTCAGCGGTATCGACTGCTCCTTGCTGAAGGAGCCGAATATCCGGGAATGGTCGGCCATTCATTCCTTGCGCAGGGAGTTGCTGCCGTATTACCTCGACATGAAAGCGGCCGGCCGTACCGGCAACCCCCGGCAGGGCGTCACCTGTTTTCCTTATCCCGATGGGAAGGCGCTGCTGTTCAACTCGACATCGGTACTGGATGTAGACCCCACTCGGCCGGACAGCGTCATCAGCGGCAAGGAAGAGGGAATTCGGCAGGCACAGGAGCTGTTTGAGGCGATTCGACAGCACCCTGCCTTCCATCAGGCAAAGCTGGATTACATTGCTCCGAAGCTGGGTGTTCGCGAGGGGCGGCGAATCGTCGGCGAATATGAACTAACCGCAGAGGACTGTCTGCAGAGCAGGCGGTTTGACGATATGGTGGCAGCATGCGCCTATGCTTTGGATATTCATAGTCCGGATGGCGGAGCTACGAGGCTGGAAAGCATTCCCGAGCCCGGCTATTACCATATCCCCTACCGTTCGCTTATCCCAAAGGGTTGCGCCAATCTACTGCTCAGTTCCCGATGCATCAGCGGCACCCATGAAGCTCACAGTTCCTACCGGATCATGGCTTCGGTCAGCGCTATCGGGGAGGCTGCGGGAACAGCGGCTGCGATCTGCGTGTTCCAGGGGCTTCAAGATGTCCGTGAGGTTAAGCCCGCCCACATCCGGTTTATGCTCCAACTGCGGGGTCAATTTATAGAGGGGGGTGTTGAGCGGATTCAGATGCCTGCGAGCCCGGCTTGGGCAGAGTAAGTGAATGCATGTGCAGGAACAGCGGGATGAATGACGATCCTAGGCAACCGGCTGTTCCTGCACGAACTTTGCAAGGTTGTTAAAGTGCAGAAAGTCAGCTCAGTCTAGAAAGCGCTTACAGAATGTCCGAAATTAGATTTTAAGCGAAGATAAGGGAGTGAACGTCATGTTTACAAAAAAATGGATATCCCGCTTGATGCTAGTTTTGCTTGTATCCGTTAGTGTGCTTGGGGGGATGGCACCCCAAGTCAGCGCTGCCCAGCCGCAGGCAGACGTAATTCTCAGCTCTCCTCCTGTTTACAGCGGGGTCGTCAAGGCTTGGCCTGGCGATGCGGACAAAGATCCGGTACACGCAGCGACGATCGTGAACGGCAATGCGTGCTGGACGTCATCGCAAAATCCGTTAAACCCCTACATCTATGTGGATGTCGCGAGTTCTGCAAAACCTGCGGGCGCGACTTACGCCATTGTAGCTGTGGACTACTTCGATGCGGCAGCCACCACCATGGCCATCGAGTACGATGGACAGAGCAGCGCATTCCAGGCCACGCCATGGATGCCGATGAGCGGAAGTCAGACATGGCAGACTCAGCTTTTTGAACTGAATAATATTAAGTTCGCCAACGGCACGAACGGTGCGGATTTCCGTCTGCGTGTTCACAGCCTGGGCGGTTCCATTCCAGAAATCTGTTTCTCTCGCATCCGGGTCACTTTTGCTACGACGCCGACGCTCTCCTTGATGAACCCGAGCCTGCTCTTCACAACCGATTCCGCATCGCTGGACTTCGGCACGGTGGGTGATGCCGTTTCCTATGCGATTTCCGATCATCAAGGCGTAAGCCTTCGTACGGGTTCTATCCCTGTAGGTACTAACGGACATGGTACGCTATCCGTGGCGGACCTCGGCCCCGGATTTTATAACCTTACTTTCTCAAGTATGATTGATGATCAGTTGGTCACGCGCACGACAACGTTTGGCATCGTGACCCCGACGCCGGCAGGCGCATTGAGTCCCGATTCCTTCTTTGGAATCGATACCCATTTCAATCACTACAAAGGCTATGAGGATGGGCTGATGAATGCTTTGGCGACCATCGGCTACGGCCATGTGCGCAGCGATATTAACTGGTCCTTGATTGAAAAGCAGCCAGGCGTTTACGACTGGGCCGGGTATGGATTCGAAGCGAAGTCTCAGCAGGCTCTTGCTCTCGGAATGACGCCGCAGGGGGTCCTTGCCTACAACAATGCGAATTATGACAATGGGAAAACGCCGAGCTCTGTAGCTGGCCTGGCCGCGTTCGGTCAGTTTGGGAAAGCTGCCGCCGAGCACTATAAGGGCAAAGTCAGCGATTTTAACATCTATAACGAGTTCAATGGCACGGGCTTCAACAACGGCGCATGCGGGATTACCGCAGCCTGCTATGTGCAGATGCTTCAGGCCATGTATGGGCCTATTCACGAAGGAAACCCGGATGCGAACGTCATGGGCCCAATTGCAACCACATTTGATGAAAACTGGTATAATGCCTTTTTCGCTGCAGGCGGTATGAACTACATTGATACGTTCGCGACGAATGTCTACGGCTACGCGCTGGAAGGGGCTAACACCCCGCCCGAGCACACCCTGTTGGTATCGAAGCTTCCTGCGTTGGTGCAGCAGGTGAAGCAGGCGGCTGGAAATCGGCACGTCCCCTTTTGGATTACGGAGAACGGTTGGCCGACGTATGCAGCCGCCTCCACAGAGTCCCAACAAGCGGACAATCTGGTACGTGCCCAGGTGTTGGCCATGGCAGGCGGAGTGGACGTCTTCAACTGGTACTCGGCGATGGATGACGGTACGGATCCCACGAATAGAGAGCATCACTTTGGTTTGTTCAAACCGCCGGTTACCGGTGTGGCAGGTGTAATTCCGAAGCCGGGAGCTGTCACCAACGCCGTTCTTATTCGAGCGGTGACAGGGAAAAATCTTGGGGCTCGCGAAGATCTTGGTTCGGCTACCGCCTATTCCTATCCCTATACGGGGGGAGGTGCTACAACTCGAGTGATGTGGTCCACGGGTTCGGAGACGGTTGCTTTGCAAACTGCACAGCCGCTTACGATCACGGATGAGTATGGCGTTGAGGAGACGATCAATCCGACATCCGGCACGGTCACTCTGACGCTGGACAATAGTCCCATCTACGTAACAGGGACCGTAGACAGTATGGGCGTAACGCAGTCTGCGATCACCATGAAAGTCGCCGATCAGTCGATCCAGGGAGATATGATCCCGATTACGGTAACTGCCGATCGATCCAATCACAAGGTGGATCTTCCCAATGAGGTAACGATCGTTGCGGACGGGGTGCTTCCCGTGACACTTCGCACTTCCCCGGGCAAGGTAACGAGCGCTACCATCAGCGTTCCTGCAACTGCGCTCCTCGGACCGCGGACGGTGGCGGTAGACGTGACGAAAGTGAAACCTGGGAACGAGGGTAATGCCAAGCACAAGCCGAGTCTTGTTGCCGGCTTGAAGGCAAAGACAACTGTTGTCAAGCCATTCGAGATCAGCGTTCAGCCGACGATCACATCGGATGCGACGTCGCGAAGCTATTTTCTCGACGTGTCGTTGAAGAATAATCGAACCAGCGTGTTTACGCCGAACCAAATAACTTATCAAGTAGGGCCGGTATCTGGGACTGTATCGGATATGGTGTATCGTGTCCCTGGCAGCGGGACCACGATGATGCGCGTCCCGCTCTCTAATATCCCGTTATTCGACGCACTCAATTATAACGTGTCTGTCGCCGGCGCTGGCGGTTCGGACGTGGTATCTGGCTCCATTTCCTACGCGCCGATCGAGCCTGCGAGCCACCAAACCTTGCCTGCCATCGACATGGCTGCGCAAGGCACCTGGGCATCCTTGTTAGGGACGCGCAGCAGTAACAGCGATCTGAGCGGGCCGCTGCATCTGAACTACACGAGCGACGCGCTTATCATTGACGCTGTCATCACAGATGACAAACATTATGGTGCCCGCACACCAAGTACCATGTGGCAGACCGATTCCATCCAGTTCAGCACCTATGACCGCGTTCCGGGACAGCCGGGCGGTCAACGCGTTGAAATCGGGGCAGCGCTTCTCAACAGCGGACCAGCGGTCTACACTTTCGCAGCGCCGGCTGGCCAGCAGGCAGGACCAACGCAAGGAGCCCAAGCTCAAATAACTCGAAATGGCACGACTACACATTATGTCATTTCTGTTCCGTGGGCTTCGCTTGGGTTTAGCGAGCCGCCGACGGGGACGATTGGCATGTCGTTCCTAGTTAATGACGATGATCGGGGCTCAACGGGCGATTCTCGCGACGGTTTCCTGCAGTGGGGCTCGGGAGTCGGAACGACGCCGAAGGACCCTTCGTTGTTCCGGGCCGCTCAGCTCGTGCAGTAAAGGATGGGGATGACGGCAGCACCACATCGCTAACGGTTGCCCTGGCGCCTATTTGACGCCAAACGCGACTTTTCCAAGGCTAACGGTTGCAGCAGCGCCTATTTGCTATAAAACCAGCGAAATTCGGCCGATTTGGCCGAAATAGCCGCTGTGGCAACCGTTACAATTTGAAATGACGTAATTTAGGCAAAGTAAGCTCTGTGGCAACCGTTACGCATGTTCCCCAACGGCTTCCGTTCGTATACAACAATTCAGAAGCTCGCTGCCCGCGCCCCCTTGCCTTAAACCTTTATCGCGGGGAAAAATTTGCCTTGTTCGCTTAGTTGCGGTTCTATATCGGTTTCCGAGGCTCTACTATACCTTTTTCCCAACCTTCCTCGTCTCACCCAATGGAGCATCGTTCTTGATTTGAAGGCGCCGGCGATTGAGTCGGATTCGAATTGAGTTCTGCTTATGAATTTGATAGGGTTAAGTTAGTTGGAGTGAAAGTTAAAAGGAGACTGGAGAAACGATGATACGTTTTGGTGTGATAGGTACGAATTGGATTACGGAAGCGTTTATCCAAGCGGCGCAGGAGACTGGGGAATTTAAGCTGACTGCTGTGTATTCGCGTACGGAAGAGAAGGCTGCGGAATTCGCGGGCAAGTTTGACATTCCGCATCGGTTTACAGATCTGGCGGCGTTTGCGGGCAGCGATGCGTTTGATGCGGTGTATATTGCAAGCCCGAACTCGCTGCATGCGGAGTATGCGGTGCTGTGCATGACGCACGGCAAGCACGTGCTGTGCGAGAAGCCGGCGGCGTCCAACACGGCAGAGTTGACTGCAATGATCGAAGCTGCGCGGGCGAACAAGGTTGTGTTCATGGAGGCACTCAAGTCGACGTTGATGCCGAATTTTCAAGCGGTGCAGGAGCATCTGCACAAGTTAGGACCGATCCGCCGTTACTCGGCGGGCTACTGCCAGTACTCCTCGCGGTACGATGCGTACAAGCAGGGGACAGTGCTCAATGCGTTTAATCCGATTTTTTCGAACGGATCGATGATGGATTTGGGCGTATACTGCATTTACCCATGCGTAGTTCTGTTCGGGGCTCCGTCAAAAGTACAAGCCGCCGGTGTCCTGCTGGAGTCCGGCGTGGACGGCGAAGGCAGCCTACTGCTGAGCTACGAGTCGATGGATGCGGTGATCCAGCACTCCAAAATCTCGAGCTCGTACCAGCCAGCCGAAATCCAAGGCGAACATGCGACGATGATCATCGATCGCATTAACGAGCCGGGCCGCGTGGAGATCCGCTACCGCGATGGCTCCGTGGAGGACCTGACACGGCCGCAAGGCGAGCGCACGATGCGCTACGAGGCCGCGGAGTTCATCCGCCTGATCCAGGCGGGTGAGCTGGAGTCGGCGACGAACTCCCACGCGGCATCGCTCGCGGCGATGGCGATTATGGACGAAGCCCGGCGGCAGATCGGGCTGGTGTTCCCGGCGGACCGGAGATAGGCTGGGGCGCTCGGCTCTGCTGGGGTTGCACGTGTCGCCCGCCGGAATGTTTCGGAGCGAAGCGGGGACCGTTGAACGGTGCGTGCGCAATGGCGATAGGTAAGAGGGTCTGTCCCTGCTTAACTCGCCGAAATCCAGCGAAACGGTGAGGCTAGAGGGGGCTAGCCCCTCTTAGCGGCTTGGAATTTGGCCGAAAAAGGGTTTCCGGCTGAAGGTAAGAGGGTCTGTCCCTGCTTAATTCGCTGAAATCCGGCGAAACGGTGAGGCTAGAGGGGGTTAGCCCCTCTTAGCAGTTCGGTATTAGCCGTTAGCGCTAAATAAGAGGGGCAAACCACACCTAGTTGGCCGGAATCGAGCCGTGGCGTGCAAATAGAAGTGGTGAACCGCTTTTATTTACCAAGAAGCGATAGAAATAGAGCTAGTTTGACGGGATAAGCGCGGTTTACCGCGCTTATTTTTGTTGGATTGAACGCTTCCGAGGAAATAGAGGTGGTAGACCGCTCTTATGAGACGTGGAGTTGGCGGAGTGCGAGAAAAGTGGTGGTCGAAAGCGCCTGTTGGCGAGGGCTCACCGTCCCGTGAATGAATCCGCCCCAAACCGCCGATAACAGAGATAGAAAGGAAATGGCGAGCGAATCGCGAATTCTTTTTACAAATCGTGGTGAGGAGGAAATAGGGTGGAACATCATATGGGGATGGCAACACCGGAAGGGAAACGTATGCTGGAGCAGGTGCAGCGGATTTGCAAGGATTTGCCTGAGGTGACGGAGCTGATTGACGGCCATGGGCACAACACGTTTAAAGTGAGGGACAAGTCGTTCATTATCATGAGCGACCATGGCATCACGTTCAAATCGGATCTGGAGAATCAGGAGCTGCTCGTCCAGACGGGACGTTTTTTCATTCCAAAATATATCGGACACCGCGGCTGGGTATCGATCCGCAACCCGCAGGATTGGGAGGAGATGAAGGTTCTCTTCCATGAGGCGTACGTCAGAGCCGCGCCGAAGACGATTGCGAAGCGGTTTATTGAAGAGCATCGTATCCGTTAATTCGGAAGGTTAGGTAGAGCCTTCTCTCAGTTTCAGGAGCGGGGCAAGCGGCTCTCGGACGCTTTTTAACAGCCTCGTTCTCAGGCATAGCCACGATGGCCAAAACGAAGCTTTCCCGGGATTTTCTGCGAGACGCCACCGATACGTTATTGTCATGCAGGGGAGAGAATGAAGACGGCGGGCGCAGCGCTTTATCTCCCGTATTTCCCTAGCATCCTCGCCAAATAACGCCGAAAATCGTCGATGTAAGCTTTCGGTTCTACAATTTCCAGGTTTGTCCCGAAGCTTGCAAGAAATTGGAATCCCGCAGGATCCTGGGGGACATGGATCGTAGCGAGTGCATAGGCAGGGCTGTGGTTTTCAATGCTTTCCCGACCGTATCTTTCGATGAAGTGATCTTTAATAGAAGGCGCGATCAGCGCCTTGATCGTGGCGAGCTCTGGCTGATGCATGGTGCCGCGCGCTCCTTCTGACGGTTGTTCTCTGGGGGAGAAGGTTTGTTCCTTCATCGTCAGATTGTCGATCCGGGACAATTTAAACGTCCGAAAGCCCATGCGATCCAGACAGAACCCTTTCAGATACCAACTCATTTCGCTGAAATGAAGGAGATAGGGTTCGGCGATTCGATGCGTGGCGGCCCCGTTTTTATCCAGATAATCGAAGGAAACGCATTTTTTCATGGTGATGGCGTCTTGACATGTTTTCAACGTATGGTCGATTTCCGACCGCCCCTTCCAGTCATAAAAGGATAGCCGAATTGAACCGGTCAGCGACATCGGGCCTACCATGGCTTCCATTTTTTTGATCGTTCTTTCAACCTCTTCGCTGATGAAGATTTGTTCCAATCCATTCAGCGCCGTTAAAATATTTTCCGAATCCGAGCTGCTTAAAAGTCGTTTATCCACCTTATATTCATTCAAAATCCCGTAGCCGCCATGAACGCCATTCACGGCATAGATCGGGATGTTAGCCAAGCTCAGCGCCTCCATATCACGCAGAATCGTTCTTTTGGAAACGTTAAATAATTGCGCGAATTCATTGGAGGCGACCACGTCTTTTTTCAGTAATATCATGATGATCGAAATCAATCTCTCGATTTTATCCATTGTAGTTCCCTGTCCTCCCTAAACTTTCTGCGAAAGGTGACACTTAGATGTCGCCTTTTATGTATTATACTGCAAGTATCACATGAGGGAGGTAGGATTTATGCCAGCGATTGCTTATTTAAACTTTGATGGTATTGCAGAGCAAGTCATTGATTTTTATTCGGAGGCTTTAGACGCCAATGAAGTGAAGAAAGTGAGATTTGCGGACATCCCGCAGGATCCAAACTATCCATTACCGGACAATGAGTTAAGGATGATCATGGAGTCCGCTATCGAATTCGCAGGCGGCAAAATCATGATGTCGGATATGTTGCCTTCAATGAAAGCCGTAACCGGTGAGTTGGTGAACGGCAACAACGTATGGATTAGTCTTGTTTTTGCGGATAAAGCCTTAATGGGGCAATACTTTGGCAAATTGTCCGTCGGCGGCCACGTGATCATGCCTTTATCCGATACGCCGTGGTCTTCCTGCTTCGGCATGTTGATCGATAAGTTTGGGGTTGCCTGGAAGTTCAACAGTGACGCAGATTTATTTCTCGACAGGGTGATGTCCGGTAAAAAGTAGCCTTATTTCGGACGCTTTTGCATCATCGCCGCAAAGCTGGCTGCTGCCAGCGACAGCCGCTGATCCCGGCGCAGGGCAAAGCCAATGCTCCGCACCGGGAGCGGTTCCTCCAGCCGCAGCTCGAATAGTGTGCCGCGCTCTAGATCCTCTTGCACGAAAGCTTTGCTGGTCCAGGCGGCGCCGTACCCCAGTTTGGCAAATTCCCCAAGCAAGTCCACATTGCCCAGTTCAATGTCCGGCATTACCGTAAGTCCTTTGGCCGCGAACCATTGCTCGACCGCGCGCCGAGTGCTGCTGCCCGGTGACAGCAGAATAAGCGGCAGTCGCTCCAATTCCGGCACGGAAAGCACGCGTTCCGCCAACCCGCGGTACGCATCGCCTACCACAAGGACGTCCTCCGACTCATCCAGCACATAAACCTCCAATTGTGGGTCCTCCAACGGCAGATTGATCACGGCGCAGTCGATGTCGCCGTCTTTTAAGCGTTCTACGAGCTCAGGTGTCTTGCCATGGGACAAGCGAATACGAATGCCCGGATAGGCGCTGTGATAGGTGTTCAAATGCGGCAGCAGCAAATGCTTGATCAGCGAATCGCTCGCGCCAATGCGGATTTCACCTTCTTGCAGCTGCTTAAGGTTGCGGAGATGCTTCTGCCCGGAATCCAGCAAGGCAAAAGACTGCTCGACATACGCCAGCAAGGCATGCCCTTCCTCCGTCAGCTCGACGCCTTTGGACCGTCGATGGAATAACGTGACCCCCAAGGCGTCCTCCATCTGCTTGATGGCATAGCTCACGGACGGCTGGGTGATGTGCAGCTCCTGAGCGGCTTTGGTGAGATTGCGGCAGCGAGCGGTATGCAGGAAGATACGATACCATTCCAGATTGATCATATGATATAGAACACCTCTATGACAAAGTGATGAAATTACAATTTCATTTATTCCAACATTCTCATTATAATCGGAGTACATCACATTGACAAAAAAAGAGGTGCTAGTATGAGTCTACATCAACCTGATTTGGAAGCTCGTTCTCCTTGGTCGCCGAATAGCCACATTCACGAGGTGACCATCTATCCTCCACAAGGAAGCGTGGACGCCACGCTGCGCATGCCTGGCAGCAAAAGCTTGACGAACCGGGCGCTCATCATCGCCGCTTTGGCGGAAGGGCGGTCGGAGCTAAAGGGAATACTAAAAAGCGACGATGCCTACTGGTGCATTGATGCGCTTACCAAGCTGGGGATCACTGTTGAGGTCGAAGGGGATACGGCGTATGTGGAAGGCTGTGGGGGCCAGTGGCCAATCCCGACAGGTGATCTCTACGTAGGTGCAGCAGGGACGGTGGCTCGATTCTTGCCGGGAGCGCTGGCGACCGGGCAAGGAAGCTGGACGCTGCGCGGAAGCCAGCGCATGCAGGAGCGGCCGATGGCGCCGCTGCTTCGTGCTTTGGCGTCGCAAGGGGCGGGGCTCACCTACACAGACAAGGACGCGTGCCTGCCGTTCAAGCTCGACGCGCAGGGGCTGCGCGGCGGCGAAGTGACGCTGCCGGGCTCGACGTCGAGCCAATTCATCTCCGGGGTGCTGCTGGCTGCGCCTTATGCGCAAACGCCGCTGACCGTCGCCATTGACGGCGAGGTCGTGCAGCGCGACTATATCCAGTTGACGCTGGATATGATGGGAGCCTTTGGCATCGCCGTGCAAACCGCGAGCGATGGGCAGTCTTTTGCTGTTCCGCAAGGGACCTACGCGGCGCAATCGGTCGTCTTGGAGTCGGACGTCTCCACGTGCGGCTACTTCTGGGCGGCCGCGGCGCTGACGGCCGGCCGCGTGCGCATCGATGGCGTCGATGCGGCGAAGACGCGCCAGCCGGACATCGAGCTGCTGGAGGTGCTGGAGCAGATGGGTTGTACGGTGCAGCGAGGCGACGGTTTTGTCAAGGTGCACGGGACGGCGCAGCTTAAAGGCGGTTTTACCCGCAGCATGCGCAAATCGTCGGACCAGACGCTGACGGTTGCTGCGCTGGCGGTCTTCGCCGACGCGCCGGTGACGCTCACGGAAGCTGCGCATATCCGGCATCACGAATGTGATCGCATTGCGGCGATCTGCACGGAGCTGCGGAAGCTCGGCATTCGCGTGGAGGAGCATCCGGACGGTTTGACGGTGTATCCGGGAGTGCCGAGCCCGGCGCTGCTTGATTCCTACGACGATCATCGCATGGCGATGGCGTTGTCGTTGATCGGGCTGCGGGCAGGCGGCATTCGAATTTCAGATCCGGGATGCGTATCGAAAACGTGCCCGGACTATTGGGAGCGCATGAGCGCAATTGGCGCACAAATTAGCAAAGCTTAACAAGGGGGATGAAGGAGTATGGCAGGCAACACGTTTGGCGATCTATTTAAAATTACAACTTTCGGGGAGTCGCACGGTGCGGCGGTCGGCGTGATCGTGGACGGGGTAACGCCGGGCGTCGAATTAGACGAAGCATATATTCAAAAGCAGATGGATCGTCGCAAGCCGGGGCAGTCCTCGGTGACGACGCAGAGGAAGGAATACGATACGATTCATATTTTGTCCGGTGTCTTTGAAGGGAAAACAACCGGGACTCCGCTGTTCGTCATGCTGCATAATCAGGACATGCGTCCTTCGGCGTATGACGATATTCAGCACGCTTTCCGTCCGGGTCATGCCGATTTCACGTATTTGCACAAGTACGGCATTCGCGACCATCGGGGCAGCGGCCGGGCGTCGGGTAGAGAGACGGCGGCGCGAGTGGCCGGAGGCGCTGTCGCGCGCAAACTGCTTGAACGGCGAGGCGTTCAAGTTGTCGCCTACACGAAGCAAATCGGGCCTATCGCCTGCGACACCTTTGACGAAAGTATCATTGAACAGAACGCTGTCAGAGCCTGCGATCCTGAGGCGGCCCAGGCGATGATTCGGCACATCGAAGAGCTGGCCGCTGTGGGCGACAGCAGCGGTGGCATCGTCGAATGCCGTATCCGCGGGGTGATGCCGGGTCTTGGCGAGCCTGCATTCGATAAGCTCGATGCAGAGCTTGCGAAGGCGATGCTGTCCATCGGCGCCGTCAAAGGCATCGAATTCGGCGCCGGCTTCGCGGCGGCGACGATGCAAGGCAGCGAGCATAACGACGGCATGAACCGCGACGGTTTTCTCAGCAACCACGCGGGCGGCATTCTTGGCGGCATTAGCACGGGGCAGGAAATCGTCTTTCGGATCGCGGTGAAGCCGACGTCGTCGATTTCGCTGCCGCAGCAGACGATGAACGTTCATGGCGAGGAGCAGACGATTCAGACGTTTGGCCGTCACGATCCTTGTATCTGTCCGCGCATTGTGCCGGTTGTTGAAGCGATGGCTTGTCTCGTGCTCGAGGATCATTATAAACGGCAGGCGGCGATGCTGAACGGTTAGCCTGGGGGCGAGAGAGCGGGTGCTTGCGCGTCAGCCTCCATTTTGGATACATCCCCCGGTTCTGGGAATCCTGAAATCAGAATGAAGGATTCGCGGCCCAGGAGGGAAAGAAGACGATATGAACTTGCATACCGGTATGTCCGTGTGGCGGGCGACGTGTCCGCATGTTCGGGAGTATCCGAAGCTGGAGGAGGACATTGACTGCGAGGTGCTTGTGATCGGCGCCGGCGATTCGGGGGCGCTAGTGTCGTATCGGTTGATGGAGCACGGCATTGACACGGTCCTGATCGACAAAAGGGCGGTTGCCCACGGAAGTTCATTTGCGAGCACGGGGCTTTTACAATTTTCCAACGATAAATCGCTCACCGCATGCATGAATTCGTTTGGCGAGGCGCAGGGGCTGCGCTTCTATCAGCTGTGTCAGGAGGCATTGAACGAGCTCGAGGCATTTTCCTCGAAGTTGGTATACAGTCCTGAGTTTGCTCGCCGCCCGAGCCTGTATGTCGCAAGCTGCCCGGAGGACGTAGCCAAGCTGGAGGAGGAATACCGTACGCTTCGAAAATACGGTTTTCCGGTCGATTTTTGGACGGAGGATCAGATTGCTGCGAAGTACGCCTTTCGGAAACCGGGAGCGATCTATGCGCAAGGGGATGCAGAGGTTAATCCGTTTAAACTGGTGAACGGGCTCATTGAGACGAGTTATGGAAAAGGCATGCGGGTGTTCGCCCACACCGAAGTATTTCGGATGCCGGGTGAAAAAGGGCGCCTCATCTTCCGGGCCGGCCGGCATACCGTGCGGGCGCAGTATGCCGTCTATGCCACAGGCTATGAGACGCAGGAGCTGAAGCGCAATCCCAACGCGGTGCTGACAAGCGCGTTTGCGATGGCAACCAAGCCCGTCGCTTCGTTCGACGGCTG
Source organism: Paenibacillus oryzisoli (assembly GCF_050467285.1). Lineage (GTDB taxonomy): Bacteria > Bacillota > Bacilli > Paenibacillales > NBRC-103111 > Paenibacillus_E > Paenibacillus_E oryzisoli_A. The sequence continues at coordinate 211,398 of NZ_JBCMUN010000012.1, forward strand.
GCATGCGCGCAGCCTGATCTGGGAGACGGCGCGCCCTTATCTGTATATCCGCACGACGGCGGATAATCGAATCGTCCTGGGCGGCTTGGATGAGCCGACCACTGACCCGGAGGAGCGGGAGCGCATGCTCCCGCGCAAAACCGAGCTCCTGCTCCAAAGCGTGCAGGAGCTGTTCCCGAACATGCCGGAGCTGGAGGTCGCTTACAGCTGGACGGCCGCTTTCGGCAGCACGCACGACGGGCTGCCGATGGTGGGAGAGCAGGAAGGCTTCGACAACAGCTACTTCATGCTCGGTTACGGCGGCAACGGTACTGTGTACAGCGCGATTGCCGCGAAATTGGTAGCTGCTGCGATTGTGCACGGCGGACACTCGGACCTTGAACTGTTCCGTGTGGAGCGGCCGCGGCATGCGTCGATGTCATGATCCCGCTGTGCGCGGCAGAGCAGACGAAGAGGCTGTCCCCAGGTCATGTTATGACTCTGGGGGCAGCCTCTTTTCGTCTGTAAGCCGTTATTCGGCGCTAGGGCATATAAATCGATGCGGTGCCGCCTTTGTGAAGCGTCATTTCGGACAGATAGGCATGGCGGGGAGTGCTGCTTTTTCGTTTGCGAATGATGTCGAGCAGCTCATCGACCAGCTTCTCCTTCTCCTTTTGATCCACATAGACGGTTGTCAGTTCCGGTTTGCTTAGCTTGACCAGCTCTGTAAAACCGTAACCGGCGAGGCTAACTTGGGAGGGGACGGCCACTCCGGTGTCTTTCAGCCATTGCAGAGCGCCGAACTGAATGACCGTATTGACGCAAAATATGGCCGAATGTTCAATGCCGAGCAGCGGCAGGCGGGAAGCAAGCTCATAACCGTCCTCTTCCTTGCTGGCTTGGATCAGGCTTTTATCGATCGAGAGCCCGGCTTCCTCCAGCGCTTGATAATACCCTTTCAAATTCTCCATATGAACGGTTATGTCCAATCGCCCAGAGAAGAACGCGATCCGCTTGTGGCCAAGCTCAATCAGGTACTGAACGGCTGTATAGGCGCCTTTGCGATGATCGAGGACCATGATGTTGGCGTCTTCCCGGGTCGTGCCCCCGTAGAACAAATAAGGTTCGTTTGACGCTTGGATCATGCGGATGAGCGTATCGTCAAGATCCCCGGTAATGATCATGCCTTCCACTTCGCGTTTGTCCAAAAACCGCTGCAGCTTCTGGTGCCCAACGGCTGTAGCCGGAATATTCATAAACAACGTCGCATATTGCAGTTTGCTTGCGGCATGCTCGACCACCTTGAGGTCATGCATGTAACGAGGGTCGTCCGGAGACCGTCCATACAAAATAAAGCAGATTTTGGGGGTGGCCATTTTTTCCTGATACCCCAGCTCCTGTGCAGCCTGCAGAATCCGTTTTCTCGTCTCTTCTGAAATGGTGCTGCTCGGTGTGTTGTTCAAGACGAGGGAGACCGCCGAACGGGAGACGCCTACGTGCTCTGCGATTTCCTTCTTTGTCACCGCCATAGATGTACTTCTCTCCTTATTTTCTTCTTATCTCTATCATCGGCATACTCTCATTTTATCATAATCCCCTGTTTCGTACAGAAGCGCTCAATAGGCGCCAAAAGAGGTCAACCGGCAGCAGCCGGCTAACCTCATGCATCACGTTGGAGAGGTGTTTGATTTTATTTCTTGAAGCGCTCATAAGCGGCTGTGTAAATTTTAAGGTAATCGTCGACGCCCATTTTCTTGATGGTCGAGACATAATTTTCCCACTCGCTGAACGGCGTGGCGCCTGTGACGAACTTGGTTGTCATCTCATCGACATACTTGTTCAGATCCGTGCTCAGCGGCGTGAATTGAGCAAGTTCGTCTTGTGTGTACGTGAAGGACGGCCACACTTCTTTCGGCCAATAAGGCTCGATTTTTTTCGCTGCCTCGATGTTCTCGGGATAGCTTTCGCCGCCAAAGAACGTTTTGCTCGTCAGCATGGCCGGGTAGTAGCCGCCGGCGAAGGAGACGTACTTGTTCATCTCGTCTGCGCTCTTCTTGACCTCTGGCGTATATGCCAGCGTGCCGTCAGGATTTTCGGTGTAGCTCTTGTCCTTGATCCCCATGAAGAACATCCGGCTGCCCTCATCGGAGTAGAAGTAATCGATCCAGCGCACAGTCGCTTCCGGGTTTTTGTTTGCATTCGTAATCGCGAAAGCGCCGACGTCGATCAGCGGAGAACGGGCTCTCGAGAATACTTGGTCGCCGTGAGGACCTTTGAACGCTTGAGCGCCGATATAATCGTTTTGCTCGACGCCGAAGCCTGTTTTGGCATTCGTATAAAGGAACGAGCCGTATAAGCCTTCTTTTCCTTTTGCGTTCACTTCCGTTCCTTTCACGGTCATGATGTCCGGGATGAACAGGTCCTCTTTATAGAGCTTGTTCAAGTATTCCAACAGCTCTTTGTAACGCGGATCGGTCGGAATAAAGCGGAGTTTGTTCGTTGCCGGATCTACGTCCACGCGCGGATGCATGTTGCCGCGGTTGCCGAGACCCCAGGCGCCTTTGAGTTGGTCAAGCAAGCCGTTAAAGCCGCTGGCCGCATAAGGAATCTCGTCGTTCTTTCCGTTCTTGTTCGGATCTTGCGTCTTGACAGCTTTCAGATAGTTGTAGAACTCATCTGTGGTCGTAGGCTCTTTCATGCCGAGCGCATCGAGATATTTCTTGTTGATCCACAGCTCGGAGCCGACAAGCACGGACTTGAAGTTCCCGTCGTAGTACGTCGGAAAGGAATAAATGTTGCCGTCCGGCATCGTTAGGCCGCGTTTGACTTCCGGGTTCGCATCCAGCAGCTTTTTGAAATTTGGTGCATACTGATCAATCAGTTTATTAAGAGGAATGAAAAGTCCTTGCGCGCCGTAGTTGGCGATATCGACCGAACTGAAGCGGGCGGTATGGAAGGCATCGGGCAGATCGCCGCCGGCCAGAATGAGATTGCGCTTCTCGGTTAAGCTCTCGACGGGAGTCAGCTGAAAATCGACGTTGACGTTCGTCTTTTTGGCATATTCTTTCCAGATCTCGACGTCATTCCAGTTCGCGGGAGCGGAAGGGGCTTTACCGGCAAAAATTTTAAGATTGATCGGTTGCTGAACAATGGGGTACCCGGCGGCAGCGACTCCTTTGGCTTCAGCCGAAGTTGTACTCTCACTCGCAGACCCGGCTTCGTCTCCGCATCCGGCTGCAACGATGGCTGTCATCACGGTGGCGACGAGCACAGCCGTAAGTTTGGTGCTTTTCATACGCTTGACCTCCTATATGTACGATGAATTTGTATGTGAATAAGGGCTAACCCTTAATCGCACCGACAAGCATGCCTTTCACGAAATACTTTTGCAGGAACGGATAGAGCATAAAGATAGGCAGGTTGGCGACAATGATCGCCGCATACTTGATTGTTTCTTTTTGCAAAATGTTCTTGACGGTAAAGCTGGACTGCTGCATTTCGCTCATGTCCTCCTGCACGAGAATTTCCCGAAGGAAGAGCTGGAGCGGGAATTTATGCCGATCGCTCAAGTAAATGAGGGCGTTAAAATAGGAGTTCCAGTGCCCTACGCTGTAGAACAGCACCATGACGGCGAGAATCGGCATCGACAGGGGGATGACAATTCGCACTAGCAGTTGCCGATTGGAACAGCCGTCGATTGCAGCGGATTCCTGCACTTCAATCGGAATGCTGGATTGAAAGAAGGTGCGCATAATGATGATGTTCCAGACCGACACTGCCCCCGGAATCACAAGCGCCCACATCGTGTTGATCATATGTAGTTTCTTGATTAGCAGATAAGTTGGAATGAGGCCCCCGCTGAAAAACATGGTGAAGACGATAAACGTCGTAATGATGCCTCTTCCTGCGAAATCCTTGCGGGATAACGGGTAGGCGGCAAGGACGGTCATCACCAGATTGATGGATGTGCCGACCAAGGTGTAGATGATGGTATTGCCGTAGCCCGCCAGAATGTCGCGGTTATGAAAAATTTTGTTATATCCGTCCCAGGTGAACTCGATCGGATAGAGCCACATCCGGCCTGTTACGACATGCTCCGGATTGCTGACGGATGCGCTCAGGACGAAGATGAGCGGATAGAGTACGGTCAAGGTGATAAGGGTCAGCATGACGGCGAAGGAGATGCCGACCATCCGGTCTCCGAAAGACTGTTTAAGCATAGATGTATCCTCCTACCACAGACTCGTATCATTTAGCTTGCGTGCCGTAAAATTCACGACGACCAGAAGAATGAAGTTGACAACGGAGTTGAACAGACCGATCGCGGCGGATAAGCTGTACTGTGCGCCGATGATCCCGCTGCGATAGACATAGGTAGCAATAACGTCGGATGCTTCCAGGTTGAGATCGTTCTGCATGAGATAAATTTTCTCGAATCCCACGCTCATGACATGTCCCATGTTGAGAATAAGCAGCACCACAATGGTTGGCATAATGGCCGGGATGTTGATGTGATAAATTCGTTTCAGCCGGCTGGCGCCATCCATAATGGCCGCCTCGTGAAGCTGAGGGTCGACGCCGGCGAGCGCCGCCAAATAAATGATCGAGCCCCAGCCCATCGATTGCCAGGCGCCGGAGAAGACGTACACGGTCTTAAACCACGCGGGATCCGTCATGAAGGCGATCGGTTTGCCGCCGAGCCAGACGATGAGGTGGTTGATGACGCCCTTTTGGGTGGAGAGCAGCATAATGATCATCCCTACGACAACGACCGTAGATAAGAAATGCGGCGCATAGGTGATCGTCTGGACCATTCTCCTGAACCATTTGCTGCGGATTTCGTTGATCATCAGCGCCAGCAGGAGCGGAGCGGGAAAGCCGACGAGCATTGTGTACAGGCTTGTTTCGATCGTGTTGCGGATAAGCCGATCGAAGTAGTAGCTGTGGAAAAACCGCACGAAGTGGTCGAGCCCAATCCAGGGGCTTCCCCAAATGCCCTTCACGGCTACGAAGTTTTTGAAAGCAATCTGGACGCCGTACATCGGAAAATATTCGAATAGAAGAAAATAGAGGATAACGGGTGAGATCAGCAGATAAAGATCCCAATTTTTGCGGATGGAGCGCAGCAGTGGTGAAGGTCTGCTTCTTACGGATGAGCTTGCTTGCGGTACAGAGGGATTGTGCAAGTGATTTCGTCCTTTCGTCATGTAGTTCGAAATTCCATAACGCGTTACTTAAAATGGGCGATAAACCGCTTTCCTAGATCCATTCTTGCAGAAAAATAGCTGTTTGACAAGGGGGTGGACCAAAGGTTTACGAAAAATATAAATTCGTTATTTTCTGTATAACGCTTGATTAATCAGTGATTTTGCGGTATTTCGGGAGGTTTTCTACTGTTTTTTTGTAATTTATGCCGAAAAATATAACGTCGTAATTTTTTATTGACCGTTTTCATGAACGGTGTTATATTTTGCTTGCACGCATATGCAGAGAACCCTTCATTCGCTGTAATTCATCTTTGTTATCTTTGTTACTGGAGGAAAATGATGCAATCGAAACGATGGCTGATTGATGGGATCGGAATGAAAACTTTTGCCGATGGTGCGGCTTTCGCGAAATGGGGCGATGCCCCGGCATTTCGAGTGTTTGCGGCCGATGGGATGGCCAAGATTAGGCGGGATCAGCCGCTGGAGGTTCAAAGCGCGCCTCGGCTTCAACTGGAGGCGGCCCGCAATGAGTATGAAGGGGCGCAACTGGTGGTGATCGCAGGTGATTCGCCTCTGCGCAAGCTTCAAGTGAGCGTAAGTGAACTGAGGCAGGCGGAGGGCCCGGCGAAGATCGATAAGAGCCGGATTCAGCTGTACAAGGAGCATTACATAGAAGTCACGAAGCCGACCACATCGGCATACCCGGCCGGCTGGTATCCGGACGCGCTGCTTCCGATGGATGGACATCTGACGGTGGATGCCGGGAACAATCAAGCGATTTATATCAAGGTTCATATCCCGAAGGGGCAGCCCGCCGGCATGTATGCCGGAGAGGTCACGCTGCAGGAAACCGGGGAGGCTGTACGCATACCGGTGACGCTGCAAGTCTTCGACTTCGAGCTGACGGACGAGAGTCACACGGAAACGGCGTTCGCTTTATGGAGCGAGTACCTTGCAGAAGCTGAGCATATAGCGGGGGACGACGCTTGGGAAATGATCGAAAAGTATTACTGGGCTTCCCTTGAACACCGGCTTACGCCAAGCGATCTGCCGATCCCGACGGACTCGCCCGAGCGGTATGTGGAGCAGGCGGTCCCTTACTTGACGAATCCGAAGGTGTCGGCGGTTCGGCTGCCTGCATATCGCAATGCGGACGGTACGTACGATGAAGCGAAGATGGAGATTGTCGTAGACGCGCTTCGCGAGAAAGGGCTGCTCGGCAAAACGTACTACTACATCACGGAAATCGACGAACCGGCCGCTGCGACGTATCCACGTGTCACTGAAATAGCGGTGATGCTCAATAGAATTGCCCCGGATGTCCGACACTTTGTGACCACTCAGCCGGTGGATGAGCTGACGGACAGCGTGCATGATTGGGTCGCGCAAATTGACAAGTACGATGAACCGTTCGCCCGCAAGCTGCAAGCCGGCGGAGATCATGTCTGGTGGTATACCTGTGTCGTGCCTAAGCATCCGTTTCCGACTTACCATCTTGACGACGATTTACTTGGAAGCCGGCTATTGTCCTGGCTTCAAAAAGATTGCGGCGTTGAAGGCACTTTGTACTGGGCGACGACGATTTTCCAGAAGTATGACGGGAAAGCGTACGGGACGCGTGATGTTTGGACTGATCCACTGGCGTTCCCTGGGGCGAACGGTGACGGATATTTGTTCTATCCCGGTTATGAGATGGGGATCGATGGGCCGGTCGGTACACTCAGGTTGGAGAATTTGCGAGAGGGCGCCGAAGATTACGAGTATTTATGGACGCTCGAACAGCGGCTGCAAGAGCAGGCTGCCAAGCTTGGCGCAATCGGCTTTGATGTGCATGATGCGCTTCAGCCGTATTATGATCGCCTTTACACGAATATACGCGATTATAACGCTGACACCTCCAATTTGTCGCGAGTTCGCCGTGAAGTAGCCGAGTCGATTCAGAGCTTGGGGCGGGCCGGTGGCATTCAGAGCCTGATCGGCGTAAAGAAGCTGTCCGCTCATCAGAGGGAGATTACGATTTATACGGAGAAAGGGGCAGCGGTCAGCGTCGAGGGAACTACTCTTACGCCGATGGAGGAAAGCGTGCTGTCGGTGCGTTATGTTGTGACGTTGACACTCGCTCCAGGCCTTACCGAGGTGTCTGTACAATTAGGTAAGCATGGAAAGACGGAGACGAGGAGTTTGACACTTAAAGCGGAGGAGCCGCTTTCATATGAAATTCCGCTGATGACCGGCGAGAACATGACGGATTTGAATCGGTGGACAGTGTCGAACGTGGCGCTTAGTTGGTGTTCTTCTCGTGTAACGGAAGCGGGTTGCGCACTTCAAGCGGAATTTCAGGCGGGTGCAAATTTTCCGAATATTCGCTTATTCAAAGAGGAAACCGGCTTCCGCTCGTCCGACTGGTCGAACTATGGCGCATTATCTTTCGATGTTCATAATCTGAACGAGAAGCGGACGGCCATCTTTTATGTTAAGTTTCACGACCTGAATGGCAGGACGGACGATTCTTTCTTTCAATCGGTGCAAGCAGGCTGTTCGAGAACCGTTCGTATCCCGCTGAAAGAAGTGGGAATCGATCTCACCCATGTGAAGGGGATCGAGCTGTGGATGTTTAAGCAGCCTGAGTCGTTAACGTTAGGTTTGGATTACTTTCATTTTGACTCGAAGGCCCCTGAAACAACAGAGCCTTGGAGGTGGATGGAATCAGACGGGGAGAGAATGGAGGAGCGGAGGTGACGCCTCTGTCTCCCTGTGTAGAGAAGGAGAATCAGCATGGGCATGAACATAGGTGTAATCGGATGCGGCTTTCGTATCTCTCTGATGATACAAGAGCTGCTCAAGCTTGACCCAACTTGTCGGATTGCCGCAGTGGCGGATCCGGATCGGGAGAACGTTTCGCAAAGACTCGCGGAAATCGGGGTTGCCGAGCCGAAGTACTACACAGAAGCCGACGAAATGCTCGATCGCGAGCAGCTGGACGGCGTGATGATCGGCACGCGCTGTTCCTTGCATACAGAAATGGCGATCAAGGTGATCGGCCGGGGAATTCCGTTATTTCTTGAAAAGCCGGTGGCGACAACGCTGGAGGACTGGTATCGGCTGCGGGAAGCTTCGCTGGCCGAAACGCCGGTTGTCGTATCCTTCCCGCTGCGGGCATCGAAAATTGTGAGAGCGGTTAGAGAGATTCTCGACTCCGGGAAGATCGGCGCCGTCGATCATGTTCAGGCTGTCAATAATGTCACTTACGGCGGGGTCTATTTTCACGATTGGTATCGTGATGAGCAAGAGACGGGAGGGCTTTTTCTTCAGAAAGCAACGCATGATATGGACTACTTACAGTCTTTAATCGGAGCCGCTCCGACAAGTGTGTGCGCGATGGTATCCAAGCAAGTGTTCAAAGGAAGCAAGCCGGCGGGTCTCCGCTGCAGCAAGTGCGAGGAACGCGATTGTCCGGAGCGGGTCGTCGGAGGACGCGGAGACTTTTGCTGCTTTGCGGCAGATACCGGGAACGAAGACAGCGGCAGCGCGCTGGTGCAGTATGCGACGGGGATGCATTTATCCTATTCGCAAAACTTCTTTTGCCGCAGGGAGGCGTGCGCCAGGGGAGCTCGGCTTATCGGCTATAAAGGGACCGTTGAATTCGACTTTTACACCCAGAAGATCCAAGTCATCCACCACCATAGTCCGGTGGTCGAAACACATCAGCTGGATGTTAAGGAGCGCCATTTCGGGGGAGATCTCGAGCTGGCGCGGAGCTTCCTCAACGTCATGCGCGGCGGGCCCTCGATTTCGACGCTAAAAGATGGACTGACCAGCTCGCTGATCTGCCTCAAAGCCAGGGAAGCTGCGCGTACACATACCTATCAATTCATGGAGGGGGTGTGAGCTGCATGACCCTTTGACGAAAAACTCACCTTGCATGTCGCCGTAATGGAGCCTGACAGGAGGCTCCCGCCTTCGCCCCTCGAGGGGACACCAAGGATAGACCTTCACACCGCAGCTTCGATTGGGGCAACACAGTCTCATCATCAAGTTGGAGAGGTGATTTAAAGAATGAGAGAGTTTGCTTTTGGGAGGAATCATCGTTTCGTCATATGTGCAGTTTGTTCATTGCTTCTCTTGCTTCTGGTTATATGTTTGCATGCTGTGCCGGCTCGTGCAGCGAATACGTCCTATTACGTCGATGCTGTTAACGGAAATGATGCGAATAGCGGATTAAGCACGACTTCCGCATGGAAGACGCTGGATAAGGTCAATGGAACGACCTTCCAGTCGGGCGACAGCATTTTGTTCAAGGCTGGTACGGTCTATACAGGGCAGCTTTGGCCGAAAGGCTCGGGGACAAGCGGTAGTCCGATCACGGTCGATATGTATGGAACGGGCAATAAGCCGGTTATCAACGGCGCGGGGTTATATACGGAGACGGTTCGATTGTATAACCAGAGCTACTGGGAAATTAACAATCTGGAGATTACCAACCTTGGCGCTACTAGAGATACCAGACGGGCGGTATGGGTGGAAGCCCACGACGTTGGAACGGCAAGCCATATTTATTTGAAAAACCTCTACATTCACGATGTCAACGGGCTGCTCGGAAGAAACGATCTCGAGACGTCAGGGGGCATCTTTATCCGAGCGACCGGAGGAACGACGCCAACCAAGTTCGATGACGTGTTGATCGAAGGGAATACCTTCAAAACGGTCGACAGCTCGGCTGTGTTTACTAGAAATGATTGGCGGAACCGGGGGACGAGGACGGACGGAACGGGGGCGTGGTTAGGTTTCACGCGCGTCGTTGTCAGGAACAATACCCTGACCGACATCGGTTCTGACGGTATTGTCATCTGCGAGGCGACAGCTCCACTTGTGGAGTACAATGTTGCCGCCGATACGAACAAAAGGGCGACAGGACCGCACGTCGCAATCTGGAATATCAACACGGACGATGCGGTCTTTCAATACAATGAAGCGTATTTGACCCGCAATCTAAGCGTGGCGGATGGTGCCGGCTTCGATGCCGACGGGCTTTCGAATCGGACGATTTTTCAATACAACTACAGCCATGACAACGAAGGCGGCTTTATGCTGATCTGCAATTACAGCGGTGATAACGCGTTTAATGACGATGGCATCATTCGTTACAACGTAAGCCAAAACGACAGATGGCACTTATTCAAGTTCTGTGGACGAAATCGGAATTTCAACGTCTACAACAATACGTTCTATGTCAGCGGAGGACTGGATGTTGCCTTTGTTCAGGATCATGGCGACAGCTCGACAACGGACTCGACGGTGAATTTTTATAATAACATCATTTACAATTTGGATTATAAAATGACATACCCGTTTGCGGCCACGACCGCCACGTTCGATTACAATACGTTCTTCGGCGTACACGACGCGAGCGAGCCTAGCGATCCACATAAATCGACCGCAGACCCCAAACTGGTGGATCCCGGTTCGGGCGGCAACGGCATTCATACGGTTGACGGCTATAAGCTGCTCGCTTCTTCGCCGGCCATTAATAGCGGAAAGGCGATTGCCAACAATGGTGGCAAGGATTACTGGGGCAATACAGTTCCTTATGCCGGAGGCGCCACGGATCGGGGGGCTTTCGAATACCAAGGGACATCGTCTTCCGCACCGGTTATCGGCGAGCGTTGGCAAGCCTCCCGTCAATTCAGTGGGGTTCAGGGTCAGGATAACTGGTATTACAAAAGGTGGAACGGAAGCGCCTATGTGAACTTGACCTGGGATTCCGCGAATAAACAGTGGGTCGGGGCGTCGTCGTATGCTGCCATTACTCGGAATCATCAAGCTCCGGACAGCAGCAACGATACCTTGCGGGAGTGGGTAGCTCCGGCGGCCGGAACGATCACGATTGGCGGCATCGTCAGCAAATACGATGTCAGCGGCGGTGACGGCGTGAAGGTGTCGATTAAGAAGAATTCCACGGTTCTGTGGGGACTTCAGTCGATCGCTTACAACGATGCGGTCGGCTATAATCCGTACCTTACGACGACAGTCGCAGCGGGCGATCGTATTATGTTCAGCGTAAATAAAAACGCCAACGATACGGCTGACAACATCAAATGGGATCCCATCATCACGTGGGGAGACCGGAAGGAATGGCGGGCCTCGACAGGCTGGAGCGAATCGCTGGGGCAGGATCAATGGTATTTCAAAACATGGAACGGATCCGCCTACACGAACATGACGTGGGAATCGGCGCGAGGACTGTGGAAGGGCTCGGCAACGTACGCCACGATGACGAGCGTGACCCAGGCGCCGGAAACCGGCCATGACGCGTTTCGGGTGTGGGTCGCGCCTAAAGCCGGCACGGTTACCATCTCGGGTACCGTAAGAAAGGATGTCGTAACGGGCGGAGACGGCGTGCAGGCTTCTATTTGGAAAAACGGAGCGGTCCTATGGGGGTACCAGGTCATTGCGGCCGAGGATTCGACCGGCTATTCCCATCAGGTTACGACGACCGTAGCGGCAGGAGATGTCATCTCGTTCAATATTTATAAACGGTCGGACGATTCCTATGACGCGACGAATTGGGATCCGACAATTACCTACCAATAAGGGAGATGCCACAGGTGAAACTCACATTTCTTGGAACGGCGGCGGCGGAAGGGATTCCTTCCCCGTTCTGCAATTGCGCCACATGCAGGCACGCAAGGGAGACGGGCGGGCGAAATGTCCGCAAACGGCAAAGTCTGCTCGTTAACGACGATTTGCTGATCGATATCGGCCCTGATCTGTTTGCTTCCTGTGCGCAGCTGGGGATTTCCTTAACGGAGGTGCGGCACCTCCTCGTGACACACAGTCATCTTGATCATTTTAACCCGGATAATTTGGTGCTTCGGGCGAAGCCGTTCCGGCTGGAGACAGAGCTTCCTGAGATGACGGTCGTCGCTGGGCCTTCTGTCTGGATGAAGTGGGAGCTGTCCGGCGGACGCGATGCCGAAGCGGGCATCGTCCGCGTTCCGATGCTGCCGGGGGGCGAACGCGAGTTGGGGCCCTATACGGTGCGTTCGATTGCAGCGACCCATCAACTGCGTATGGGTGATGCGATGAATTATATTTTGCATGATAGCCATGTTACCGTGCTTCACGCATCCGACACCGGCTATTACGAAGAAGAGGTCTGGCGGCAGTTGGAGGGCGTTCACTTGGATGCCATCGTGATGGAATCAACGATCGGCTGGCGCGCATCCGGCAAGGAGCATCTCAATTTCGGCGATCTAGGGCGTATGATGGAGCGGCTGCAGTCGATCGGAGCTATTTCGGATCGCACAGTCAAGATCGCCACGCATTTCTCTCATCAAGGTGTGAAGCCGTATGAAGAAACGAAAGCCATATTGGAACAAATGGGTATTGTCTGTGCTTACGACGGAATGATCAGCGAAGTGGTGAGTGGATGAGAGGGTATATTTTTGACCTGGACGGAACTATTTGGGGGATCGGCTGATTGAGGGGGAGGGGAATCATGGTCGGACGAATCAATCGGGCTGGAAGCCGCCGCAAACTGTGGATGGTAGCGGCCGGTGTCGCGCTGCTGGCGCTTGTCGGGGCCGGAATGGCTTGGGAGCTTGGCGGCACAGACGAGGTTGGAGCGCATTGGATCGTGAAATTGAACGACGTGTCGGTGGAAACGGCGGAATTTCAGCTGTTCGTGAACGATCAGCGTGCTGTCGTGTTCGATTATTTCCAGAAGACATATAAGGCGGATGTTGGAGAAGGCTTTTGGACTACACGTTACGGCACGGAAACCCCAATGGATAAAATCAAAGCGTTGGCCATGAAGCAGCTCGTTCCGCAAAAGCTGGAGCAAATGTGGGCGAAGCAGTTCAAGCTGATCGACGACCTGAGCTACTCCTCCTTTTTATCGAGCTTAAGCAAGGAAAACAAACGGAGGAAAGATGCGATTGCAAGCCATCAGGTCGTGTATGGGCCTGCGCAGTATGACGCGTTCGGCTATTACAGCTACCTGGGAAGCAACAGAGTGAGCGCGCTGAAGGAAAAGCTGGCGGCATCCGATTTGAAGCCATCCGAGGACGAGTTGAAAGCCGCATATTCGGCGAATCTGGCGCAGTTTAAAAATCCGGATACAATCACAGTCGATAAAATCGTCATTCCGTCTGAGCAAGGCAAAGGGAAGACGGCGGCTGCGGAGGCAAAAGCGAAGCTGGATCAAGGTGTCACTTTCGAGGAGGTGGCACGGATCTACGGAAAAGCGCCGGATGCTAAGAATGGCATCGCCTCGCAAACGTTCAGCGTATCGACCGCCCGCTCGGATAGCGAGCTTTCGCCGCTTGTTCTGGAATCGGCAAACGCGTTGAAAGCCGGGCAAATCAGCAGTGTCATCGAAGAGGGAGGCAGTTTCACGATTGTGAGGGTCGTGAGCAAACAGGAGATGGGCTTAGCATCCTTCGAGCAGATGAAAGAGCAATTGAAAGCGAAAGTGGTAGCGGATAAATACGCTGTCGAGCTTCAGCGAAGAGTGGATGCCGCGAAGATCGAATGGAACGCTTCCGAGCTGGAACAATTGATAGTAAACTAACAGAGTTTAAGAGAAGACATCTACCCATTTTCTTGAGGGAGAGGTCTTCTTTTGTTTGTTGGCTCCCATCCAAGCCCCGCACCATGGCTAACGGTCGTGAGAGAGCTTATTTCAGGCAAAAGCCGGCATTGCAAACTGTAACGGTTGTGAGAGCGGCTATTTGTCGGAAATGCATGATTTCGCTTGGAAATTAGATAGATAAGCACTGTGGCAACCGCTAAATATAGAATTGACGCTTTTTAGGTTAAATAGGCGCCGTGGCAACCGTTACAGTGGGCTCCCGGTGCATTTCGGCCCTACTCCTACGCTGTTCCAACCCCAACCCCACCTTGAACTGCAGTCCAGCGCAATTTCCCAGCCCCTCCCCTCTATGCGCACAAACGTGAAAAAGAACCGATCAGCTCTTTTTGTTTTTCTCACTCGGCGATCCCCTTGGAAATCCCAACAAATCCGAATAATAATTTTGTTGCTTTCACACAAAATAAAATTTTATTTCGAAATTTAAAGGTATTTTGGAATATTTTGTCGAAACTTTGGACTTGCCCCTGAACTAGACAAATAGAGCGTTCAAGGCAAGTTGTTAGAAAAACAAGGAGGATTCGGCAAGTGGAGAGAAGACGGAAACTGGGAATTGAAAGACTTAGGGGAATCAAGCTGACCTCTCCGATGAAATCGATCGGGATGAAGCTGTTTCTCATTTTTTTTGTCAGCATTGTTTCGTTTGTGCTGAGCTGCGGGATGCTGTCCTATTCCATCTCGAAGAATGTCATTCAGAAGAAAGTATCGCAATCCAGCCTGGAGACCATTTCACAGGCGGGAATGAAGCTCGATTTTATGTACAAAACGTTTGAAGACGTCATGCTGCAAATGAATCTGGACAATGATCTGCAAAATCTACTGGCCAAGGTACAGCAATTCCCGCCAGGCTCTTATCAGGCGATGGAGATTGCGGGGCAGTTGACGGAGAAGCTGAACGTTATTGCTTTTTCGGGTAAATCGATTTCGTCCTTGCTGTTGTTTCAGCCTGACGGTCGGCTGATCGCTTTAACGGGCAGCGGCAGCAACTCCGCGATTGAAAATGTCGGACAGACCGACTGGTTTCAAGCGATTATGAACAATAACGATCAGACCCAATGGCTGGATAGCAAGGCGGAAGGCTACTCGGGCAGCTATACGAATACGTTCGCGATTGGCCGTGTGCTGAAGAATGGGGAAGCAGGTTCTGAGGGCGTGCTGGTCATGGAAGTGGGCACAGAGCTTTTGAACAATGAACTGAACTCGCTGTCGTTAGGCGAAGGCAGTCAATTAAGTATTACAAACCCCGCCAATATGAACATCGCGACGCTCTCTTCCGGGGAGTTGGGCAAAGCGTCAAGATTTCCTCTAACCAGCAGCCAGATGGAAGCGGGAAGAGGGTTGTTCACGTCTGCGAATGACCATATCGTGGTGTATTATCACTCGACCCTCTCCGACTGGAACATGGTTGGCGATATTCCGATTGGCTTATTAGTCCGGGAGGCCGCAGATAAAATCTTTCAGTTTACGCTAGTCGCGGTCCTATGTGCGGCCATCGCTGCCGGATTAATCGGGATCTGGGTCGCAAGAGTCATTGTCCGCCCAATCCAAAAGCTGCGGGATCTCATGAAGCAAGGATCGCAAGGCAGGCTCGCTGTTCGCGCCAATTACACCTCCAAGGATGAAGTTGGGCAGCTGGGAGCCAGTTTTGATCAGATGATGCAGCATTTTGCCGATCTCGTAAGGCAGTCCGGCGATACAGCGCACAATGTCCTCGAGACCGCCAATGAGCTTGCGAGTTCTGCCCGGTTAACGAAAACCGCCGCAGACGAAATCGCAGCTGCCATGGAAGAAATTTCGACGGGAGCGACGGGTCTGGCCCAAGAATCCGAGAAGGGCAAAGCGTTGACCGAACATGTCAGCATGCAGATGAAGCAGGTGACGGAAGCGAATTTCATGATGGGCACAGCTGCGGCGGGTGTGCAGGAGGCAGGAATGAGAGGGGCGCAAGAGATGGATGCCCTCATGGCCAATACGAACCGAACAGAAGAAATGATCTTCACGCTGATCAAGAAAGTTGGCGCTTTTAAAGAGAGCACGTCGTCGATCCAAAGCATCCTGGATATGCTGAATCAGATTATGAAAAAGACGAACATCTTGTCGTTGAACGCCGGGATTGAGGCTGTGCGAGCCGGGCAAGCGGGGAAAGGGTTCATGGTCGTGGCGGATGAAATTCGTCATCTAGCGGAGCAATCGCGTCACTCCATTGGGGTCGTTGGGCAAATGATGAACGATATTCAGAACGAGGTGCACGAAACGTTCAATCTTTTGGAAAGTGCCGCGCCTATTTTTAAAACACAGCTTCAAGCCGTCCGAGATACGAATGTCATCTTCGGGCAAGTCACTACACAAATGACGGGATTTATCGAACAGCTCAGCGCTGTGAGCGATTCTGTCAGCTCTTTGGAGGACAAGCAGGTCGTTTTATCCGACACGATGATGAATGTCAGTGCTGTAGCGGAAGAGTCGCTCGCAACTTCAGAGGAAGTGACCGCCCAAGGTCTTGAGCAAAGCAGGATCAGTGATCGATTAGTCCGTCTGTCGGACCAATTGGAGCAATTGTCTCAGGGGCTTCATGCCACCCTCTCCAAGTTTGAGATGTAGCGATGCATGCCAAAGCCCCTCCGCGGCAACATTAAGAATTAAATCCACTTTTTCCCGGAGGCAGCATGAGGAAAATTTTTCGCATTTATCGGACGGATCTTCTCAATTTATGGCGCGTGCCCACGGGGCTCCTGCTCATGGTGGCGCTCTCGATCCTGCCGTCCGTGTACGCGTGGGTCAATCTCGAAGCGATGTGGGATCCGTACGCCAATACGTCGGGCATCCGCATTGCGGTGACAAGCAACGACGTCGGCGCGACGGTGGAAGGGCAGTCCATCAACATCGGCAACGAGGTCATCGAGAGCCTCAAGAACAACCACACCCTCGGCTGGACCTTCGTGACCCAGAAAGAGGCGCTGGATGGCGTGGAGAAGGGGGAGTACTATGCGAGTCTGATCCTTCCCGTAGATTTTTCGCGCAAAATTACGAGCATCGTCGACGGCCAAATGGAGAAGCCCGAAATTATTTATACCGTTAATGAAAAAATCAATGCCGTTGCCCCTAAAATCACGAGCAAAGGCGCGTCCAGCGTGACGGAGCAGATTGCCGCGAATTTTATTAAAACCGTGAGCACGTCCATTCTCACCCGCATGCACGAGCTGGGCATCGACATCCAGCGCGAGCTGCCGACGATTCGCAACATGGAGGGCAAAATCCTGGAGTTGGAGCAGCGCCTCCCTGACATCACGGAGATGGGGAACAAGGCGCTGGAGATCGAGGCGAAGCTGCCGGAGATCGCAGCGAAAGGCCAGAAGATCGTGGAGCTGGAGCAGCGCATCCCCGAGATCGACCAAGCGGCGGACACGCTGGTGAAAATCCAGCAGCGCTGGCCGCAGATCCAGGACGCGGCGCAGGAGGTGCTGGTCATCCAGCAGAAGCTGCCCGAGCTGCAAAAAGCGGCCGACAAGGTCGTGGAGCTCGACCAGCACTTCGACCAGGTCGAGGCGGCGCTGAATACGGCCGTCGACACCGTGCATAAGGCGGACCAGCTCGTCACGTCCGCCATCGCCGACCTGCCGAAGCTGGAGACCATCGCTTCGCAGGGCAGTGCCTTCGCCGACAGCTTGGCGGCGTACCTGGCCAAGAACGAGCCGGCGTTCCAGGCGCTGATCCCCGTCGTGAAGCAGAATCTTCTGCTGCTTCAGCAGACGGCGAACGCCGTCACGCAGCTCACGGAGCTGCTGCAGGGTGTGAACGTCGACCCCAAGCAGGCGCTGGCGGTCGCGAACGTGCTCGCGAAGCAGCTGGCGGCGGGCATCACCGTCGTGGATGGAACCATCGATTTATTTACGCGGTTAAATACTTACCTGCCGAATAATCCGATGGCGGGTCAGATCACAGAGCTGAACACGCTGAAACAAAACTTGACGCAGCAGCTCGCGGCGCTGACGAAAATCCAAACCTCGCTGCAAAACGGCGAGACGCCGGTCAAAGACCTCGTGACCAGCCTGAACACGCTGTCCAAGTCCGCGAGCGCGGCGATCGGCAGCATTCTCGGCCGGTACGACACGGAAATTGTGCCGAACCTGACCAAAGCGCTCGCCCAGCTGCAGTCTGCCGCACAGTCGTCGGCCTCGCTGCTGCATAATCTCCAGACGCAGCTGCCGAACATCAAGCAGATTTTGACGGATGCGCAGCAAGGCGTTAAGTTCGCCGAAGGCCGGTTGGACGAGCTGCAAAAAGCGATGCCGGACATCCGCGCCAAGGTGCACGAAGCATCCACGACGCTGCAAGCGAAAATGAGCGCCTTCACGCAGGCAATCAATGAAGCGGCGCCATTCGTGAAGAACGACCTGCCGAAGGTTGGGCAGAAGCTGAAGGAGGCGTCCGACTTCGTGCAGAACGACCTGCCGGCGGCGGAGGACGAGCTCCGGAAAGTTGCAGATTTGTATCAGACCAAGTTCCCGGAGGTCGAAAATGCGGTGCATCTGGCGGCAAATTTGGTCAGGAATGACCTGCCGGCGTTTGAGGACGCCGTGCGCAAGGCGGCTGACCAAATCCGCAAAGCCCAGGGCAGCGGCAGCCTGGACGAAGTGCTTCGGCTTTTGCAAGCCGACATTCAGAAGCAGAGCGATTTTCTCGCCAATCCTGTATTGTTACAGGAGCAGAAAAGATTCTCAATCCCGAACTATGGCTCGGCGATGTCCCCTTTTTATACAACACTGTCGCTCTGGGTGGGCGCGATGCTGCTGGTGTCGATGCTGCGCGTCGATGTGGAGGACCCGGATGACATCTATCGGTCGAACCATGTCTACTTCGGTCGGCTGCTCATTTTCCTGACGATCGGCATTGCCCAGGCGGTGATTGTGACGATGGGAGATATGTTCTTGCTCGGGACGTATGTGGTGGCGAAGCTGTGGTTCGTCCTGTTTGCGATCCTGATTTCCCTCGTCTTCATGTCGATCGCGTATACGCTCGTCTCGGTGTTCGGCAATATCGGGAAGGGGCTCGGGATTATTTTTCTCGTGCTCCAGTTTTCCAGCTCTGGCGGGACGTTTCCGGTCAGTACGGCGGCGGCTTTTTTCCAGAGATTGAACCCGATCGTGCCTTTCACTTATGCGGTCAGTCTGCTTCGCGAGGCGGTTGGCGGGATGCTGATGTCTGTGGTATGGCGTGATGTGGGTATGCTAGTACTATTCGCGCTGCTATGCTATGGGGTCGGGGTTCTGCTCAAAAAGCCGCTAAGCGGCTACACCAGCCGTGTCGCTGAGAAGGCGAGACGGACGAAGCTCATTCCTTGACGGGCTGCTCCACCGCAACCTCGCCTTAAGTCTAGGTTCGGTCACGACCAAGGGCTAATGCAAAATCGTACCTAGGTGGGTGGGGCGGCGGCGCGAACTCCTTTAAGATAGAGATAACAGAAGGAGAAGCGAAAGGGGCTAAGGCGACAATGGGCGCAAGAGAAAAAATCTTGATTCTAACAGGCAGCTTGGGGGACGGGCATAATCAGGCGGCGAAGGCGATCATGGAAGGAACACGGGTGTACAGGCCGGACGTGGAGGTCCGCATCGTGGACTATTTGGCGTGGGCGCATCCGCATTTGCATGGGGTAGGCACGTTTTGCTATATGCAGTGGGTCAAGAGTTTACCGGCGGTCTACGGTTTCCTGTATCGCAGAACGCGTCAGGACAATGCCTTATCCCAGTTGTTTAAAAAAATAAAATCATTCAACACGGACCGCATGCTGGCCCTGCTGGAGCAGGAAGCGCCGACGGAGGTCGTGTGCACGTTTCCCGGAGCGGCCGCGGCGATGTCCTATCTCAAAATAAACGGCTACACGACGGTGCCGACTGTCACCGTGATTACGGACTATACGGACCACAGCTATTGGGTCCATCCGGGGACGGACCGCTATCTAGTCGGCGCCGAGCATGTCAAAAAGGCGCTGCTGCGCCACCGCGTGCCGGAAGCACGCATCGTCGTGACAGGCATCCCGATTCGGATGCCGTTCATGCAGGCGTATGACCGCACTGCGCTGCGGAAGAAGCACGGCTTGGCGAGCGAGCTGCCGACGGTGCTGGTGATGGGCGGCGGGCACGGCCTGATCGGCAAATCGTTCAAGTCCGTGCTGCAGGCCCGGGAGTTGACCGAGCCTGTGCAGTTCGTCTTCGTGTGCGGACGCAACGAGAAGTTGAAGGCTCAGCTGGAAGCGGAGATCGCCGAGGCGCGGACGCATCATCGGCTGATGGTGACTGGCTTCGTGGACCACGTCCATGAGTTGATGGCGCTGTCGGACCTCATCGTGACGAAGCCCGGCGGGCTTACCGTGTCCGAAGCCTTGGCGCAGGAGCTGCCGATGCTGCTCTATAAGCCGATTCCCGGGCAGGAGCAGGGGAATGCCGCTTATTTGGAAGCGTACGGCGCAGCGATTCAAGTGAAGAACACCGCGGGGCTGCGACGCGGATTGTCCGAGGTCGTTGCCGATCAGTCCATGCTGCAAAGCCTGCGCGAGAACGCACGGCGCATTCGCCGGGAGGCCGACATGCGGCAGGCGCTGGATGCCATTCTGGCGACACGCCATCATTTCATCCCGGTACACGATGGACGGCTGCTGTCCTATGCGAATGTCTGACAACAAATGTTGGAGGGGGGAAAGTACCATTTATTAGGTGCCTTCCTCCCTCTTTTATGAAAACAGGCGGTTTTCATGGATTTTCGAGAGGGTTCGACAGGGATTGGCGGGGAGGGGCGATGCGATGGGACATGATCAGCTTGAGTTGGCTCGGCTCCTGCGGGTGTTTGGCTTGATCTGTGGTTATAGCGTGAAAAAGCCTGCGAATGAGCAGGCTTTTTCGGTGTTTTTGGCTTTTTCGGAGGGAAGCCTGCGAAAAGGCAGTTTTTTCGGTCCGGGTTCTCGAAACCGGGCTGATTTTTCGGGAATGCCTGCTTATTCGCAGGCATTTCATGATTTGGCCGGAATTTGGGGCTGAAGCCTGCTTTTTTGCAGGTTTCAGGCTCTTGGTGGCTCGGCCGAGTTTTGTTAAAGCAGCGGCGGCTTCTTGTAACTTTACAATTTCAAATTGTAAAGTGTCCTATTTCTCCGCATACATCGTCACGACGATGTCCTGCGCGTAGTTGCCGAACGCCTTACCAAAGAGCGTGACGCCCCCTGGATTGTCGGCGGTTGGCAGCGAGGCGATGCGGAAGCGGATGTCCTGCGAAAAGGACATCGCGAGGTCCTCCGTCGTGAAGGAGGACAGGGGCGTGCCATCGAGGAACGAGCCTTGGCTGTTCACGGTGATGATCTTGAGCAAGCCGTGCTGCGTGTTGCCGGCGCCCCACCACTCCGGCGTCAGCACGCCGCGCTGCTTGCCGAAATCGCCGGGGCACGTCCACATGCCCACCGGCTTGTCGTTCAAAGAAAACGAGATGTCCGAAGGCCAATTCTCGTTAAAACCCGGCGCCTCGGAGCAAATTTCGAACGAAATTTCGAGGGAGCGGAGGCGCTGGTTGCTGTGCAGGAAGTTCGGGATGCGGTATTCCACATAACCGCTCCCGAACCAGAGAATACCCGCCTGCACATGCTGCGGGTCGGCAAAATACCGCGGATCGTCCAGCACGCCGATCAACTGCGAGGCCGATGAGAGGCCGCAGGTTGGCTGCACATCGTACGCGGCGTATTGGCCCACAGGAATGGCGATGGACGTCGTCGGCAGCTCGTGGGCCTTTTTCGCGCGGAATTGCAGTACGGCTTGGTCCATTTGCAGGTAGCAAATCTTTTGAGTGCCCCGGATGCCTGTCACACTTTCAGAACGGAGGATGCCGGCTTGCTCGAGCTTCTGCACGTGCTTCGTCACGATCGCCGACGAGATGTCGAGCCGCTGGGACAACTGCTTGATATTGAGCGGTTCCTCGCTCAGGAGCTCAATCATTTTCACGCGCGTTTCCGAGGAGAAGCATTCAAGAAACGCCATATTTTTCGTAGAGACGTCAATTTGCATTAGGGGTGCAGACCTCATTCCGTGAAGATAGATATTTCTATTGTATAACCATTTGATTATTTAAACAATTCAAATGTTTTCTATTTGATTGTTTCGGGACCAAGCCCAGCTGGCGAAACGGCCGGAGAGGGCTGTTTTTTGTTCCCTATCTTCCTTTTTTATGCAGAAAATTGTTGAAAAATGGTATTTGGTGGATTAATATAGGGAAATGTCGGGTCTATCGGACTAGCACGATTAAGTAGAATCGCCTAGGAACAAGCAATAATGAACAAAGGCAAATCCGTCGAAAGGCGGAGACGCAAAGCCACGGGTCTAAGTCATGAGGCGCACCTTCATGAGACGATCGCCGGGTTACCTTTAGGGGCTTGTTTTTTTGTTGCCAAAAAACCTTATTCGGGACGTGGGAACCCGGGGGTTAAACGATTTAAGAGGAGAGACGAAATGAGAAGAAGAGTAAGTTTTAAAAAAGTTATGTGTTTTCTACTAGTCCTGACATTCAGTTTGCTGCTCGGGTCCGCAATGGCTTCAGCTCGCGGGGTCTATACCACTCAGGATCAAACGCTAGGGGCCAAAGAACCGCTACTAGCTAACATTGCCGGCAATCATATGGTCTGGACAGAGTCTGACGCGGATGGATATTTACAGGTTTTCTATCAGGACATTCGATCCGGTGAGAAAAAGCAAATCACGTCCAACGCTTCGCAGAAGCATTCCCCTCATGTCGGGGAAACCAAAGACGGTGAGGTCTACATCATTTGGACGGATGGCCGGGACTATGCAGCAACACAAACATGGAGCATGTATGGTTATCAATTATCGTCGGGGCACGAGTGGAAGCTGGACGTGCATCCGGAATATTACACAGTACTGAACATGAATGGCTCCGAGTTCGTAGGCAGCGATAATGCAACGTCGAACATCGTTCACTATAATCTTCGAACGAATCAGGAGACCCTGATCGGCAAAGGCCGCATACCTGTTGTGGCTGATGGGAAGGTGCTTTACAAGCATGAAGGGGACGGAGGGCTAAGCCTGACGGTTGTAGCAACGGGACAGACACGTGTGGTGTTGGATCTGCCGTATCATTTGTACGTGTGGGACCTTGCTTTTGACGGTACGTGGGCTTTGTATAAGTCGGCGGATTTGGACCTGAAAACAAAGTATGTCGTGTTGAATACGTCTGATCCTGCAGCCGTTCCTGTTGATCTGACGCCTGCGACAAAGAAGTCCGTTGAGTACTATCAGATGTACATCGGCAACGGCCAGGTTGCTTGGGTACAGGATCAAGGCGGTACCCCGGTTCTTCAAGGGTATAACGTCGCACTGAAAGAAAGTTTCAACATCGCTTCCGGGGATCAAGCGCTGCGTGTAAAGGGGTTCGATCAAGGTGGACTTATTATGAAACAGGCGGATGGCAGCTTGTTCGCCAAAGCGATTACGAGAATCGAAGTGCCCGATGTCGTGGGTGGAGGAACAGCATCGGTTATTACGACAGATGCTATCAAGTCGAACATAGGAACTGCAGGCGGCAAACTTACGATTAAGGATGGTTCGGCAGGTTTGACGATTCCTCCTGGTGCGGTGAGCAAGGACACTGAGATGGAAATCAAACTGAATAGCACCGTGACAGACACTATGGAACAAACAAAGCAAATCTTTATGCGGGTGGTCTCGAAAGCTTGGGATTTGAACCTAGGCGGACCGCTGCTGCAAAAAGGCACGCTCACACTTGCCTTCGATACATCCAAATGGAATGAAGGCCAAGTGCAGAAGATGGTTGTTCACCGTTGGAATGCCTCCTTATCAAGATGGGAGCCTGTCTTTACTCGTCTGAAGAGCGAAACGGAAGGAATTGCAGCCGAGATTACGGAGTCGGGGACGTACGCTTTGTTCGATAGAGATGTCACATTTGCCGACGGAACCGATCACTGGGCATGTACAGCGATTGAAGTCTTGGCTTCAAGAGGCATTGTGGACGGCCTTAGCGATGAGCAGTTCGTGCCGGATGGGGTTCTGACACGAGCCCAATTTACCAAAATGCTGGTGGGAGCTTTGCAGTTAAAGCCGGCGGCCGGGGGTGCTACTTTTAAAGATGTCCCTAGCAGTCACTGGTCACATGATTGGGTGGAAGCAGCAGTTTCAGCCGGGCTGGTTCAGGGGGATGGGCTTGCTTTTAACCCGGACGAAGAGCTTAGTCGGGAGCAAATGATGATTATGCTCGTGAGAGCAGTAGGCGGAGAGCAGCAAGCGCTCGCGATGTCAAATGAAAAATCGGGGGAGCTTCTGGCGTTTACGGATGCCGAAGACGTCAGCAGTTGGGCTTTCAAATATGCGGCGTTGTCTTCGCAGTTAGGCTTGATCGAAGGCGACAACGGATCCCTGCGACCGCAAGCCTCATCTACGCGGGCACAAGCTGCAACTGTAATATACCGCATGTTATGGAATATGAAATAGATCGAAAATTGGGGGAGCTATACAGTGAATTGGAAAATGATCAAGCGATGGGGGAAAAAGGCGGCAAAGCCCGCGGTAAGCGCACTGCTTGCCGTAACGGTTGTTATCTCGGGCATACCGCTTTTTCCGGGGGACGGGATCAAGAAGGCGTCTGCAGCGACGATTAGCGTATCCTCAAATCCGAATGAATTTAATAATGTCTATGGTGGTCAGACGACGATTTCCTGGGGATATCAGGACAGCCCGCATGCCACTTCACTGGAGACGTGTACAGTCTCCCCGATGGTACCGCCGCCTCAGCCGCCGCCACCGGCACCAAATCAACCGCCTTACGATCCGCCAACGCCGTACAATCGGACAACGTTACAATCGATTGCACAGATTCCCAGCAGCGGATTAAAATCATATACCTACCTGTGGAATGGCAATGTGAACGGCGGGACACCTGCGAAAGAAGGCTCGCATACTGTATGTGCCGTGCCGAGTGGAGCTGCGGAGTTCTTTTACTTTACGGATGTGAGAATTAACAATCCTGCTCCACCAGCGCCTGCGTATGTTGAGGTTCCGGCTAACCAGGATCCTATGAAAACAAAGCATGTCATTCGCGGTGTTGCGGAGCGGGGTACGGAGGTGTTTCTGGACATCCAGTACACGGTGCGGAATGATCAAGATTTGCAGGTGCCAGGGGAACATATTACCGCTTCGGTGATTGTCCCTTTTGATGATACGATCGGTAAGAATGACGGGAGTCACTTGACTTGGTCGAAGGGAAAAGACTTCTTGCAATATTTCACGCAGTTTCCACTTCGTGAGGACAATAAACCTGAAAAGTATCTTCGAGAATGGTCGTACGAGCTTGAACTCCATCCCTATGAAATTGCAAATATTAGTACAAGGGTTGAGCGCATACCGAGCAATCCATATTACAACGCCGAGAATGCACAGAAAAATAAGTCAGGCATGTCCCCTGTTGTTAGTTATCTCCGGTATGTCGCTCCAGAATGGAACATTACATGGGATGCACTGGCTGGCTACTACTACAAGACAGAAAGCATGGAGACACTAATAGAAGGTTCTCGTAGAATTGCTGCATATAATGTATCGAAACCTTTTAACGATTCACGGCCTTTAAATGTTTGTTTGGACAATCAAAATTGCCCTGGTGCCATTGCAAAGAATTGGAACATTATCGTTGAAGAGCCCGAGATTGCAGGCCAGATTACGTATAAGGAATTCAGAGACGATTTAAAGCTGGAACAAATCAGTAACCCACGCGGCTTCAACAAACCCGCCTGGTGGGATCCGATCAACTTGGCGACGGGAGACTTTGACTTTAGCCATACCAATATTTCCTTGCAAGCGGCGATGCCAATTGAATTTGGTCTTACCTACCATAGTCGAGATACCTTCGATGGAGCGACTGGTTATGGCTGGCATCACACGTATGAATGGCGTATTGAGCCTCGCGAAGAGGGGAAATTCTATCTCATTACACCAGAGGGTGCAGCCTATTTCTACAAACCGAACGGAAACGGAAACTATGAAACACCAGCAGGCACCTACAACCAAATTACCAAGCAAGCTGACGGCACGTACCTGATGCTGACCCCGCAAGGGTGGAAGTACCTTTTCCGCCAAGACGGGATGCTGTACCAGATTCGGGACACCAATGGCAATCTGACTCAGCTAACCTACCAAGGAAGTTCACTTGTTAAAGTGGAGACAGACGGTGCTAGCCTTACGTTCAACTACGAAAAAGGCGGCAAAATCAAAACCGCCACAGACCATACCGGCCGTGTCGTATCTTATGACTACGACGAGCTAACGCACGATCTTAAGGCAATTCACTTGCCGGACCAAGGGACGATCAGTTTTGTATATGATGACAAACATCAACTCTTGGAAATCACGAACCCGAACCAAACATCAACGCTGAAAAACACCTACGACGCGAATGGGCGCGTCATTGCACAGACCGACTTCTATGGAGCGGCTGGGGAGATCGAGTATTTCCCGGATGAGCGCAGAACCGTAACAACGGACCCATTAGGCCGTGTCAAAACGTTTGAATTCGACGAGCGCTTCCGCCAAACCGCGATTCATTATCCGGACGGGACAGTTGAGCGTTTTGAGTATGACAGCAACGATAATCTAATCAGCCAGACAGATCGCCGTGGCAACGCATGGAGGTATGTGTATGATGCGAACGGTAATTTGCGGCAAACGATTGATCCGTTGAACCACACAACCACGATTAGCTATAACAGCCTTAACAAGCCGGATGCCATGATGGATCAATTGGGGAATACAACAAGCATTGGATACGATGCACGAGGCAATGCCACAACCATCACAAATGCGCTGGGCGAGCTTAGCCGGATTAACCGCGATGAGCACGGCATACCGACCAGTATGGTGAATCCAAAAGGTGAAACCGTTTCGTTAACCAACGTGCAAGGCTTCGTGAAATTCATTACCGACCCGCTGGGCTTTAAACAGGAGCTGCGTCGCGATGGTCTGAATCGCGTTACGAGCATGGTTGACGCCTTAGGGCAGGTTAGCACGATGGAATATGATGCCCGCGACCGCATAACAGCAAGAATCGATGCGCTTCAGCAGCGCGAAGAATTCCAGTATGACAAGGACAGCAATGTTGTCTATCACAAAGATGCTGCAGGGGCGGAGTCCCGTTTTACGTATGAGTTCAACCGCATCAAAACCGTCACAGACGGTCTGTCCCAAACAACGACCTTTACTTATGACGCAGTGGGCAATCTGACGCTCAAAACCCTTCCGAACGGCGCGCAAACCGCCTACCGTTATAACAACGTCAATCGGATGGAAGCGATGATTGTCCAAGAGAAGAACGAGCAAGGACAGGATGTCGACCTTGTCACGAAGTTCCAATACGACGGCAACGGGAATCTGATCTGGAGCCAGGATCCGAAGGGCGGCATTACCGAAATTTCCTATGACGCGCGGAATTTACCGATTCAAATTAAAGATGCGACGGGCGCCATCACAACGTATACGTACGATGCGGCTGGACGTCTGACGCAGGAAGCGAATGCTTTGGGCAATGGCACAACGTACATGTACGATGCTTTAGGGCGTTTGGTCAAAGCCACCGATGCCAAGAACAACGCAACATCGTTCGTCTACGACGTGTCGGGCCGTCTTGTGCAGACGATTAAACCGGGCGGCGCTGTCTGGGAAATGATGTACGATGCCCGCGGTCTCATGGTCGGCACCAAAGATCCGCTCGGCAATACAACGTCCCTCGAAAGGGACGAGCTCGGCCGCGTGAGGGCCTCCTACGATGAAACAGGCGCAGCGACTAGGTACAGCTACAATGCGCTTGGTTACGTGACATCCATTATGGATGCAATGAATCAGAGCACCACGATGCAGTATGATGCACTGGGTCGTGTCACCGGCATTACAGATGCAAAGCAGCAAACAACGAGCTACCAGTACGATCCTGTCGGCCGTCTGACAGCCGTAACGAATGCGTTGCAAGCGACAACGAGCTATGCGTACGATGCCGTAGGCAACATTACGCAGAAATCGGACGCCTTATCGCGCGTGACGAATTACGGGTACAACAACCGTGGTCAGTTGACCTCGGAGATCAACCCGCTGAACCAAGCGACACGGTTAAGCTATGACAACAACGGCAATGTAAATCAGATCCGTTTCCCGGACAACTCGTTGACTTCCTATCAATACGATCCGATGAATCGTGTAAGGGAAATTGCCTATGCTGACGGGCAAAAAGTCAATTACGCCTACGACACGCTCGGCCGTCGCACATCCATGCGCGATGCTACGGGGACGACTTCGTATACGTACGATGAGCTCAATCGGTTGATCTCTGTGACCAACGGCGCCAATCAGACCATTGGTTATGAGTGGACACCGACAGGTCAGCGAAGCAAAGTCATCTATCCGGATCACACGGCGGTTAGCTATCAGTACGATGCGATGGATCGCATGACAAGCGTCACTGATAATAGTGGTATAACGACGAACTATACGTATGACAAGCGCGGTCTTCTGGTGCAAAAGAAACTGCCAACCGATGGCATCAGCACATACCGCTATGATGCGCTTGGTCAGCTGCTGGAGCTGCGCCACGCCAACCAGTTCGGCAAAATCGTGGAACAATTGCAGTACGCGTATGATCCGGTCGGCAACCGTTCGCGTATGGAGCGGCTGGAAGACAGTAATGATGAGGACGACGCGGATGGCGGCGAGCACCCGGATTCCATGATCACCGAGTACGCGTATGATGCGCTGAATCAATTGACGCAGGTCAAGCAGTATAATGACCAGACAGCGGCAACGCCGTCTCTCACGAATTACACGTACGATACGGTCGGCAACCGTCTGACCAAGCAGAGTGCGTGGGATACGTTGTCTAGCCTGGAGACGTATGCTTATGATGGGGCGGACAAGCTGCTGCACTGGCAAAACGGAAGCAACTACAAGGACTTCACGTATGATCCGCGCGGCAACCTGCTTCGCATCATGGGGATTGATGGTGAAGATGATGCGGATGCGTCGTTTGCGAGCCTGCTGAACCCGACTGTATTGAGTCAGGTGTACGGCAGCGGCCCTGTAACCAATAGCGTTTACGGCACCAGCAGCGTGTCTGCGCAGTCTGCTAATCATGGTTCGGCAGAACTTTTGGAGGAATACATCTGGAACTCCGCGAACCGACTGAAGCAGCAGCGTAATCCGAAGGGTGATGTTTCACAATACTTTTACGACGGTGACGGCAACCGGACCAAAATGATCGTCGACGTGGAGCATGGACCGACGGATTACAGTGCTGGCGGAAACGGGCAAGGGAATAGCAATGGAAATGGCAACAATGGTAACGGGAACGGTAATGGTAATGGTAATGGTAATGGTAATGGTAATGGTAATGGAAATGGAAACGGAAATACCAAATGCCATGAAGTGCCGCCGGGCTTTATTCCACCGGGTCTAGCCAAGAAATGCGGCCAAGTAGAAGAGCCATATCCGGACATGCATCCAGGCGGCCCGCGCGAAGGCTGGGAAAAAGAGTTCAAGAAGAAGCATTGGGAGTTCAACTACACCAATGATGTCAGCTTGGCCCTGCCGGAGCCTCTGCAGGTAACGGACAAAGACCAGCTTAGCGGAGCAAACGACTATTATCGTTGGAAAGAAACCTATGCATACGGAGCGGGTGGCGAGCGCATCTCCATGACCTACCTGCCAGCTTACGATGCTAATAACGGTTGGGATCCGCATGACGGCACAGCGGGAGCTGAGCCAGGCGTAGCGCCACGGACACTCTTTTACCTGAATGACGCCCTCGGCAGCGCCCTGAGCTTGATTGAAAAAGACGGCCGTGTCTCCAGCCGCTTCCACTATGATGAGTTTGGTATCCCAACGGATGAGAAGAAATTCGATGTGAACTGGCCGGGACCGGATAACCTTTTCGGCTACACGGGATTAGGCTATGATTACTATAGCGGGCTGTCGAATGCGCGGGCTAGGTATTATAAGCCGGAGCTGGGGCGGTTTATTAGTGAGGATACGTATAAGGGCAGTCCGTGGAGCCCGCAGAGTCAGAATGGGTATGCTTATGTGCATAATAATCCTATGCTGTACATTGATCCAAGTGGAAATATAAGTTGGAGCACGTCATGGAATGTTGCACAAGGTGCAGGAAAATACTTATGGAAGAATGCTAAAGATAATATAAGCGCATTAACAGATTGGGATACCTATGAGGGAATGTGGGAATTCACGAAAGCTTTAGTTGGAGGAGATATTGGATTTGATGATTTAAAGGGTGTGTTAGCGGAGGAATACATTGCACCTTTTGTTCATCTGTATGAGAATTTCAATCGTATATATAACAACAAAGGAACAGAGGAAGAAGACGAGAAATACGGTGAGTATTTCGGGAGAGCGATTCTTGCATTAGCGGACTTTGCAGTGACTGTCACAACTGTGGGAGCAGGGAGCAGTGTACTAACAGCAAAGATCGTGGCTAAAGCACCCAAATTAGCAAAAGTATTAAAAATTGAACAAGCGGTCAATCCTTGTAACTGCTTTACGGCCGGAACGAAGGTTCAAACAGACGAAGGGGAGAAAAACATCGAAGACATCCAAGTCGGAAATAAGGTTCTCTCGAAAGATGAAGCGACTGGTGAAGTAGCTTATAAAGAAGTTACGGCTACATTCAACCATGAGACGGATGAGATTTACAAGATTCATGTGGGCGGACAGACGATAGAATCCACCTTCAACCATCCGTTTTATGTGAAGGGCAAAGGATGGACGTTCGTCAAAGACCTTAAAGTCGGTGACTTGCTTGTTCAGAGCGATGGGAATACACTCAAGATTGATAGCTTCGAATTGGAACACAAGCACGTCACAGTTTACAACATGACAGTAGATGAGTTCCATACCTACTTTGTTAGTGACCTGGGCATTTTGGTTCATAACACTGGTGGTGCTTGCACCCCAATAAATGTGGCTGAATCTAAAATGTATCAACTTGGAGACCACTATAA
Source organism: Paenibacillus oryzisoli (assembly GCF_050467285.1). GTDB lineage: Bacteria > Bacillota > Bacilli > Paenibacillales > NBRC-103111 > Paenibacillus_E > Paenibacillus_E oryzisoli_A. Next base: position 242,284 of record NZ_JBCMUN010000012.1, read on the forward strand.
TAAACACGGTAGGGGTATGGGATATGCATCGAAGAAAGAATATGATGCGGCGGCTAAGGAGTTTGCAACGGCAAACCAAAGCAATCCAAATGCATCAATAGTTGAAGGAACATGGAACGGTTCAGGGTCTTTAAATGGAGCAAGACAACGAGCTATAACATTTGACGGTAAAACTGCAGTAATTGATGTCAACACAGGACAAGTAGTGGATTTCTTTGTCGGCACTGAGTATAAAGGTATTAACATTGTTACATTACAATAAGCGAGGAGATGCTAAGTGGGAGAAATAATTCTTAATGGTAAAAGTGTGGGGAAATACCATCTAGGATGGAGTTTAGAAAAGTTAAAGAGTGAACTCGATGAAAGCTGCAATCTAGAGTCACTAGATAATCACTTCACACTCACTTCCAAGAACATGAAATTTTGGGTATTAAGAGATGAGGATATGGTATCTCAAATCATGGTCTTTGGAGAGTATGACGGGAAATTTCTAAATGAAATTGGTATTGGGAGTACAATATTTGATTTAAATAAGTACAGTATTCAATGGGCTAAGGAAGACTATGTATACATCTTGCCCGATTATCCAGGTATCTGTTTTGAACTAGAGGATATAGATGAATGGGATGAAAATGTCGCACCCATTGAATTTATTTCAATTTATCATCCATGATCTTATGACCTTGAGGGCTGCAAACCTCAAGGTCTTTCTTTTACCCCCGCCCAGTGCCGAATGAATCGGGCGGCTACGTCGTAACCCGCTTTATTTAATAATTCATAGCGACTTCTCTCGGAAACTGAATTCATATGATACCAGTCGCCCGTATGTCTCATCGTGATTGGGGTGGAGAATCATTCAAGACTAGAGAGGGCTTATTCGGAGTGAATTGAAAGAAACGAGGAGATGTTGGGTGGCCAACAAATCAATAAGTGTTCCTGCTGATATTAAGGCTTTTCTGGATGGACTTCCAAACGCGAGCAGCTACGTCGTTAATCTGATTAACCGAGATCGCGGGAGCGGAGACGCGAATCTGGAGAATTCGATTCGGAAAGTATTGTAAAGGAAATTGCCTATGCTGACGGGCAAAAAGTCAATTACGCCTACGACACGCTCGGCCGCCGCACATCCATGCGCGATGCTACGGGAACGACTTCGTACATGTACGATGAGCTCAATCGGTTGATCTCCGTGACCAACGGTGCCAATCAGACCATTGGCTATGAGTGGACGCCGACTGGCTAGCGCAGCAAAGTCATCTATCCGGATCACACGGCGGTTAGCTATCAGTACGATGCGATGGATCGCATGACAAGCGTCACCGATAACGGCGGTGTAACGACGAATTATACGTATGATAAGCGCGGTCTTCTGGTGCAAAAGAAACTGCCAACCGAAGGCATCAGCACATACCGCTATGATGCGCTCGGCCAGCTGCTGGAGCTGCGCCACGCCAACCAGTTCGGCAAAATCGTGGAACAATTGCAGTACGCCTACGATCCGGTTGGCAATCGTTCGCGCGTCGAGCGATTGGAAGACAGCAATGATGAGGACGACGCGGACGGCGGCGAGCACCCGGAGTCGATGATCACTGAATATGCGTATGATGCGCCAGTTAACGCAGGTCAAGCAGTATAATGACCAGACAGCGGCAACGCCGTCGTTAACGGATTACACGTATGATACGGTCGGCAACCGTCTGACCAAGCAGAGTGCGTGGGATACGTTAGCGAGCCTTGAGACGTATTCTTATGACGGAGCGGACAAACTGCTGCACTGGCAAAACGGAAGCAACTACAAGGACTTCACGTATGACCCGCGCGGCAACCTGCTTCGCATTATGGGGATTGACGGGGATGATGATGCCGAAGAGTCGGCAGCGAGCTTGCTGAACCCGACTGTGTTGAGTCAGGTGTACGGCAGCGGCCCTGTAACCAATAGCGTATACGGCACCAGCAGCGTGTCTGCGCAATCTGCTAATCGCGGTTCGGCAGAACTTTTGGAGGAATATATCTGGAACTCCGCGAATCGTCTGAAGCAGCAGCGTAATCCGAAGGGTGATGTTTCGCAATACTTCTATGACGGTGACGGCAACCGGACCAAAATGACTGTCGACGTGGCGCATGGACCGACGGATCATAGTGACGGTGGAAACGGGCAAGGGAATAGCAATGGAAATGGAAATAACGGTAATGGCAATGGTAACAATGGCAATAACGGGAATGGAAATGGCAACAATGGTAACGGGAACGGTAATGGTCCAAATAAATGCCATGAAGTGCCGCCAGGTTTCATTCCGCCAGGTCTCGCGAAGAAATGCGGCCAAGTTGAAGAGCCATACCCGGATATGCATCCAGGCGGCCCTCGCGAAGGCTGGGAAAAAGAGTTCAAGAAGAAGCATTGGGAGTTTAACTATACCAATGATGTCAGTTTGGCCCTGCCGGAGCCATTGCAGGTAACGGATAAAGATCAGCTTAGCGGAGCAAACGACTATTATCGCTGGAAAGAAACATATGCGTACGGCGCCGGTGGCGAGCGCATCTCCATGACCTACCTGCCAGCTTACGATGCCAACAACGGCTGGGATCCGCATGACGGCACCGCAGGAGCAGAACCAGGCGTTGCGCCACGTACGCTCTTTTACCTAAATGACGCGCTGGGTAGCCCCCTGAGTTTGATCGAGAAGGATGGTCGCGTCTCCAGCCGCTTCCACTACGATGAATTCGGCATCCCAACGGATGCGAAGAAATTCGATGTGAACTGGCCGGGACCGGATAGCCTTTTCGGGTATACGGGATTGGGGTATGATTACTATAGCGGTCTGAGTTATGCGCGGGCTAGGTATTATAAGCCGGAGCTCGGGCGGTTTGTTAGTGAGGATACGTATAAGGGTCAGATTGATAATCCGCTTAGTTTGAATTTGTATACGTATGTAGCAAATAATCCCCTGACCAGAATTGATCCAAGTGGACATGACTGGTTAGATAAATTGTCTGGTGGGCTAGATTCAGTTGCTGATGCGATTACATTTGGTGGATACAGTCAAGTAATAAATTACTTAGCTGGCGAGAATGAAACTGAAGATTACCAATCTGGTTATGAGCAATCTATGCAATTAATAGATGATGCCTCCAATGCGTTACCTCCTGCAGATGCGGTTCTACTTGATTCTTATCTTTCAGCAGTAAGGCTTATGACTGTTGAGAGTAGGGTTGCTCGGACTGGTGGAAGAGTAATATCAATAACAGAATGGGAAAGAAGAGAGAAGGTTACCCTTGAATTGTATTCAAAGTTTCGTGCTTCTAACGATAGCGTAAAGACCATCGCAAATAATGTTGGTATGGAAGAGTCGAAGATTCAAATCATTAAAGATCATTTATTTCATAACGATATTAAATTTGCAGATGGAAGGGTGGAACCATTTGCACGCGATTACCCAATTGCTATAGCCTGGGAACGACTTGGAAATGCAACATATAATTCGAATGATTTATTGCTTTTAGAGCATGAATATTTTGAGGCGACCCACATGTCGCAATTCGGGTCAAATTATGAGACTGCACATGAGGCTGCAAATGCATTGTATAATTGGCAACAGGCAATTAAAGGTTTATACGATTAATAGGGGTGAGGTACTTGGCAACTTATGTAGTCTTAATAAAAAAGTTTGAAGATGAAACAAGAGTAGTGTACAAATTTGGTCCGAGTGAGGAAAACCTAGGAGAAATTGAATTTAATAAGAAGACAGAGGACTTTACTGAATTGGTTGGCGTAACAAGGGACCCCCAGGGGCATGATTTTATGCGAGCAGTGTCAGCACTGGTTAAATGTTACCGAAGCGGTGAGGGCTTCCCAGACAGAACCTTTTTTGCATCGTAAGAGTGGGCCAACCAGAGACATGTCCGCAGGAGGCTTCATGCCAAACTGCTGCAACTACCGTTTGCTAGATTTATTTCGATGGTTACACTTTTTTCTAGACAGTCTTCGCTTTAACTTCAGCCACCATACGACAAACCATCGTATTGGTGGTTTTCTTTTTATCTACCGCTGTGTTAAAAGTCGGTGAAATCGAAGAAGTATATTACTCCCCTGGTAGAGCAGACTACTACATGGGTGACTATGGAGACGGTACGCAATATCAGCATAGTTTTCCTAATGCTGCTGTCGTCATAAAAAAAGGCAAAGATGCTGGTGATAAATTTCTTCCTGCTGATGAATTGTTTAATAAATACAACATCAAACTGATAAGTTGGGAGCCTAGCCCGCCGATCAAAAATACTTTTAAATGATAAAGCCTAACCACCTTGCGACTAACCATCGTAGGGTGGTTTTTTTTAACCGCCGCTGAATAGCTAACAATATAAATAACCACTTAGCCGCTGGACATTAACCTTTATTTATTGCGTTTTAGGATAGTAGACATTGTAAGCCAGTGAAAACTTTTTGTTTTCTGGATGGATTTTGTGTTTGCTTGCCGTTTTTATGTGCGCGGATTGGTTTTATAAGATGCGTGAAAATAAACACTCGATAGATGAGGATCCCAATGCTACTGTAAAGGAGGTATATCAGCAAGCAGGGAAGATGATGGACGTTTTGGATTGTCAGGTATTAAAATTGTACCTTATGGAGGCGAATAGATTGCTCGAAAGGATACGAGATTTACAGAGAAAGATGGAGCAAATAACTGGCGTCACTATTCGGAGCTTGAATATTAGTCCTGTAGTTGATAGGGATATTATTAAAAAAATTGAGCAAGAGATTCCGATCGAAGTACCCCATCAGCTAAAAGAGTTTTATTTGCGTCATGCTTCATCAGTAGACTTTAGGTGGAGCGCAGAACCATCTGTGTTTGGTGTGGATTGTAAACGAGGAGAATTAAATGTTTTACCTCCGATGATGGTACTAAATGTGTATCGTGATATGATGGAAATTGTTAATGAAGGAAGAACTAACCAAAGAGAATTTAATGAGAATGCAGGGGTGAGGGCTTTAGTCAATGATTGGCCGTATTGGCTTCCGTTTTGCTCTTTTGCAAACGGAGATGCCTTCTGTATTGATGCAAGAAATCAGAAAATTGTGTTCCTTGAACATGATGTTATGGACGGTGGTCCATACATCCACGGAACAAAGATAGCAGAAAATATTTATGAACTACTTGAAAGATGGATTCAGATAGCGTTTGTAGATGTATATGATTGGAGTAAGGTAGTAGACGATGAAGGAATTAATTTATCTAATCCACTCCTCGAACCTCTGCTGCAAAAAATTAAGTAACCTGGAAAACCACAAGCGAGACAAAATTCGACCATAACCCTCGCTTGGTGGTTTTCTTTTATCCGCCACAGCATCACTAACAATGAATATAATCACGAAGAGTATGCGCGGCGGATGCTTAAAAGATGCTATAGTGAATTGAGGTACTCAAAGCACAATTCCAGTTTCTCTACTAATGCAGCTGTAATTCTAAGCGATGAATCGGATTGTGGAAACCTTGAAAGCAGGAACTGGCATTATAGCTAAAAATCCAATTGGCGACTGGGGTATAAAGGATCATGTACTATTCGGCTCAAAAGCGATAATCGGAATGAAGTTTAGTCCGTAAGGAGTGAGGGTACTGGAGCTAAATAATTCTTATTTTGAGAATGAGCTTAGGACTTTGACAACACAAATAGTAGTTCCGCTAAGACATAAGGAAGTGAATGAACAAGCTTTCAATCGATTATTTAAACTTTTAGATGAGCTAATTCCAAACATAAAAGACGAAGAGATGATAAGCAGGAAACTATCTGGATTCTTATTCCATATTTACGTTCAGTTAGAAACGCAATTAGCTTATTCTAGAGATTCACAAGTTGAGCCAATACGACAGAAACTTGCAAATTTATTAAGTTATTTGCGTAAAGTATTTGGTGACGTAAGAGAAAATTAATTTATAGAACCACAAACGAGATTAACCTCTCGCTTGTGGTTTCTTTTTTCTCTATCGCCTCGCCAACAGCGCAAACAACCGCCCTCTTGCGCTTCCAGCCTCAAAGCGCAGGCCTGAATGATCAAAGTCTCGGTTGCCTCCCGGCAACCCCCGCGCCCTCACCGCGCTTTACAGCGGGGAACTCACTACGGCACAGCTGGAGCAGAGCCGCCAGGTCTCGCGAAGAAATGCGGCCAAGTTGAAGAGCCATACCCAGATATGCATCCAAGCGGCCCGCGCGAAGGCTGGGAAAAAGAGTTCAAGAAGAAGCAGGAGAAACCTATAGAAACTTTAATTTCGCATTGTGCCAGCAAAGGGAGAGAATAAATTTTTCATCGTTGAGTAATATAACGGGATGATTCCACAAAACAGAGGTGTCTGGTGTGAGTTCTAATTCATATTGGTACTTGGGGCTTAGCTTCATCAGTATCATTTTGCAGGTCATTGTGTTTTATAGAAAACGAAGCGTCCACACCTACATGCAATTCTTTATTGGAGTTGAACTCTTATATCTCGTCGAAGCCGTCATCTATATCTTTAACGGGAGCTACGAGTACCACCCAAAATTGCTTAGCAATCGTTATTACGACAGCCATCTCGGAGCTATAACATCTAACTTAATCTCGATACCGTCTTTTGCTCTGGTCCTTTCGGTATTTCAATTAAGCTGGATTTGGATAGTTGCATTTATCGCACTGCTAGCAGGGATTGAGTGGCTTTTCATCGAGTTGCATATCTACACGCTTTATTGGTGGCGCATTGGGTACACTTCATTAGGTCTTCTCCTTTACTTCCCCTTGATAAAAAAAATGTATCCCTGGATGCTAAAAGCAAAGAAAGGGCTCTCACGAGCATTTTTGCTTTTTTTATGTTTGGGTCCTTTTTCCGGAACGGTTCAGTTCTTACCTTTCATGTTATTCAATAGCAGGGTTTACCGAACTGGTTGGTTTAGTGACCCTGCATATGACACAAGTGCTTTCGGTATCGTTTACTATCTATTCGTTGTACTCGTCATCACCTTGCTAGTTATGGACAGTTGGAGATACCAATGGATAAAATATGCCTGTCTGGAGATTATCCTCCTAATTATAACTATGCTCTTGAAACAAAGTGGAATCTTGATAAGTCAGATTTGGTGGGACGTTTATATATATCTGATGTTTCCTCTGTTGATTCTTATGATTGGAGAGATTTTTGGCAAGCATTTGGCGAAGGGGGAATCTCCAGATGCTAGCACTGCCTCTGAAATAAACAAAGCCGCGCCAACGTGACGCGGCTTTGTTTATTTTTTGAAAAGTGGGAGAATTGAACAATGTTCTGACGACTTAACATGTAGAGAAGAATGATTTCTTTCGAAGTTAGTCCGTCCCATTTAGATCGACCTCAATAAAAGCCGCCAGCTCCGCAAGCCGCTCCTCTGTTAAAGGCGCCGAATTATCCCAGTAACAAATATGGGCGGGATCGAGCTCCCACTTGATCGTTCGGCGCGCAAGCGACGGGCGAAACTGCGCCCAGTTGTCCAGCTTCCACACATCCAGCGCCGAGCCTCTGGCTTGAATCCGTTCATAATAGGCCGCCTCGTCCGACAAATGCACAAAAAGTACGCGCACCTGCACACTTTCCGCGTCTGCCCCGATTCGCGCCAATTCGCGCGCCAGCCACAGCGAGTCTTCGGATTCCCGGGTAAACGGCCCGATCACCAGCGCATCCAAGCCAAGCTTCAGGTTCTCCAGCGCGGCGTCCATCGTGATCCGGTAGCCGAGATCCCGGCAGTGTTTTTTATAAAAAGGGGAGTCCCGGTCGGTCGGGTCTTGCCCCGCAAGTGTCATAATGGCCTCGGCTGCAGGGCGCAGCAACGTATCCATGTCCAAAAAAGCCCCGCCATAGCGGCGCGCCCAAGCGGCTGCGAGGGTCGTTTTGCCTGCGCCCGCAGGCCCGATGAAAAATAGCAGCTTCCGCATCCCAATCCCCCGGTTTCTACAAAATTTCTTCCATTGTACCATAAGAGCGGTTTCAATTTGGTTTTTCAGCCAATGTTCAGTTAATCTTAAGGTTTTATTAAGGTTTCCAGCATATTTGCTTCACAATTGTCATGTATAATTCATGCGACAAGTAAAAACTTAGCCGGAAAGGTCGATGAAGCGTTGACACTAACAATAAAGCCAGCCAGCAGAAATGGGAACGGAACGGCACATCCATCTATCGACTGGCCAACGAACGGGTGGCCGTCATCAACGCCTGAGGCACAAGGCCTATTCTCAGCAACACTCGCTAAAACATTTGAAGTCTTCCACAACCAAGGCGTGCATAGTGTAGCGGTGATTCGGAACGGCGTGCTCGTCGCGGAGGCTTATCAGCCTCATGTTAGTGCGCATGCTGTGCAGGATATGAAGTCTGTCACCAAAAGCATCGTGTCCGCACTGTTCGGCATCGCGCTGGCGGAAGGCCATTTGAAAAGCCCGGAACAGCGGCTCGCATCCTTCTTCCCTCAACTGGAGCAGGACCCGCTCAAATCCAAAATTCGTTTGAAACACCTCCTGAACATGACCTCAGGACTTGACTGGGATAACGTGAATGAACAATCCTCCACCGAGATGATGCATTCGGACAATTGGGTAGACTATATTTTGAATCGGCCGGGGCTGCATGAGCCGGGGAACGTGTTTAACTACAGCAACGGGGATGCGCATTTGATCTCGGCTATTTTGCAGTTGGCGACCGGGGAGAGCATGTTGGACTATGCGAAAAAGCGGCTTTTTGAACCGCTTGGCATCACACAGGTCAGCTGGAATGACGATCCGCAAGGACGGACGATCGGTGCCTGGGCGCTCGCTTTGACGCTCGGGGACATGGCGAAGCTGGGGTACTTATTTTTGAAAAATGGCCAGTGGGCCGGTCAGGCGATCATTCCCGAGGCCTGGATCCGCACCGCGGTGACGAAGCGGGTGTTTCTGAATTACAGCAACGGCACACAGGGCGGCTACGGGTACTATTGGTGGTCCAAGCCGTTGGCGCCGGGCCTAGTGAGAGGCAGCCGCAAGCCGATCGACGTGCATTATGCGTCGGGATCCGGCGGGCGCCGTATTTTCTACGTGCCGGAGCTGGAACTGGTCGTCGCGATGACGGCCAATTCCGCCGATGTAGATATGCCGGAAAACCTGCTGAACCACGTCGTGCAGGCTATCCGCGGCAACAAGCCGCTGTCGCCGAACAGCGAAGCGAGCGCGCAGCTTGAGCGTGCGATCCGTTTTTTTGAAGCAGGCGAGTAAAAGCGTATGGAAGCCGCTCCCGAGTGGGGGAGCGGCTTTTTTGGCGTTGCCGCGGACCTAACTTGGCCCCGGGGGGATTTACCTGCCGCTGCGGCTCGGAAATAGCGGAACCCGCGAGAACCCGAGCTCAACAGAGGTGGTAAACCCCTCTTATTTCCGCGCAAATCAGCAAACCCGGCTAAATAAGAGTGGTAAACCCCTCTTAACAAGCGCCGCGGGCCTGGAACAACGAGGATTCGCGGCCAATAGAGGTGGTTAGCCCCTCTTATTTCCATGCAAATCGGCAAAGCCGGCTAAATAAGAGTGGTGGACCCCTCTTAACGTGCGCCGCCAGCTGTGAAGTGGGGGGAGAGTGCGGTTCAAACAAGCTACTTTCCTCGCCGAAGCTACTCCCCGAGCCAAGCAATCTACTTTCGCACCCTAGCAGCTCTCCCGCACCTAAGCAATCTACTTTCGCACCCAGCGACTCCCGCACCTAAGCAAACTACTTTCTCGCCCATGCCACTCCTCGCGCTAAACAAGCTACTTTCCACCCCAGACCCTCAAAAAACAAATTACTCCTCCAGCATTCCCCGCGCCCCCCAGCAGGATTCCACGCCCTGGACACGAATTGGGATAGAGGTCAATCTATCCCAAGGAGGTGCTTCCCATCGCGAAACTATGGATGTTACCGGTGGACACCGTGCCGGCCTATGCATCGGATGCAGGCTGGCAGTATCTCACCGAAGAGAAGCGCGCGAAGCTGCTGCGGTTTCACCGCGAGGAGGACCGGCAGCGCGGGCTGTGGGCGGAGCTGCTTCTACGCAGCAGCGTGTGCAGCGAGCTCGGCATCGCGAACCGCAGCATCGCGCTCGTCTCGAACGCCTACGGCAAGCCGCAGCTGGCGGAGGACGCCGGCTTTCACTTCAACGTGTCACACTCAGGCCGTTGGGTCGTCTGTCTGACAGACGAGCAGCCCGTCGGCGTCGACGTAGAAAAACACGCGCCGTTCGATCCCCGGATCGCGCATTCGTTTTTCACCGCGGCGGAGGTGCGGTTCCTCGAGGAGCCGGCGCACCCGGAGGAGCGGCAGCAGCGTTTTTTTCAGCTGTGGACGGCCAAAGAAAGCTGCATCAAAGCAGTCGGCAAAGGCTTGTCGCTGCCGCTGCACAGTTTTTCCGTCGTACCTGCGATCTCCAACGACGGTCTAGGTTTGGTCGACGTAGAAGGCGGCACTTGGCAGCTCCGCCAGCTAGCCCTCGATCCCGGCTACAGCTTCACGGTCTGCTGCAAGCCCCAAGCCGTCTGGTACGGCGCTGAACAGCTAACGGCCGAAACCATACTGGCAAAAATAAAGGCCTGACAATCGTTGACAGGTCTTCTTTGTCTATGTTAAATTTTAAATTGATAATGATTATCATTTTCATGACAAAGAGGGAGGTTCACCACCTTGCCTGTGATTTTCACCGAGAAGCAAGAGGAGGCTTTCCTGAGCCTCGATCATCTTTGGCTCAAATTCCGCACGGCGCGGGTGCTCCAGCAGGAGCATTTCAAGCCGCAGCTTTTATATGCGCATGGGCTCATCGTGGTTCGACAGGGCGACGGGCACATGACACTCGATCTCAGTACGCACCGGCTGTATCCCGAGGCTGTGCGTTTTGTCTCACCCGGTCAAACGATCGGCTTTAGCGAGGAGCCGGGAACGAAGTTGGAGGTGTATCTGATCACCTTCGATTTGCAGTGGGACGAAGATTCGGCGCAAAGCAGACGCACCCTTCCGCTGCAAGGCGAAGTCGGCATTAAAGTAGATAACGCCTTGCAGCAGCTATGCGATCACCTATGCAGCTGCAGCCGCAGCGAGATGGCCCTGGAGCGATTCCGGGGGCAGGCGCATTTTCAGGAACTCATGTCCTGGATTTTCCACCACACCCGGCAGGAGGGCAAATACGATTCCCGTGCCGCGATGGACCGCACCCGCAGTTACATGGAGTCGCATTACAGCGAAAGCATCACGATCGAGCAACTCGCCCGCATGGCGGAGATTTCTCCGAAGTATTACGTCTCTCTTTTCAAAAAAACGTACGGCAAAACCGCGATCGACTACTTGACCGAGGTCCGGGTGAATATGGCGAAGCAGCTCATGCTCCAGGAAAGCGTGCGCCTTAAGGACGTTGCTTATCAGGTTGGGTATAATGACGAGTTTTATTTTAGCCGGATGTTTAAAAAGGAAGTCGGCGTTTCCCCCACGGTGTATCTAAAAAACCGGAGGCAAAAAATCGTCGCCTACAGCGCGACGGTGCTCGGACAGCTCCTGGCGCTCAAAATCATGCCATACGCCGCGCCGCTTCATCCCAAATGGACGTCGTACTATTACACGAAGTATCGTCACGACATCCCGCTGCACCTGAGCGGCTACCGCTTCAACGAAGACTGGGAAGCCAATGTGGACGTGCTGGAGCAGGCGCAGATGGATTGCATCATTTCGACCGACCAGCTGCAGCCCCTGGAAAAAGAGCGTCTGACGCAGCTCGCACCCGTTCACGTGGTGCCGTTATACGAGCATAATTGGCGGGATCAGCTGCTGTCGATCGCCGGGATCGTCGGCGCTTCCGACGAAGCGAGCGTGTGGTTGGATCGCTATAACCGCAAGCTGCAGCTGGTGCGCGAGCGACTACACGAGATACTTCAAGGCGAGACCGTGCTGATCGTCAGCCTGTTCAACGACCGTTTCTTTCTGTTCCCATCCATTGGGATGCGAGACGTATTCGCAGATTTGGTGCTGGAAGCGCCGGTTGGCGCAGCTATGTACAGCAGCAATCAATGCATTTCGCTGGAGGAGCTGACCCAGCTTGACGCTGATCATATTTTACTGAACATCCGTCAAGAGTCTGTGACGCTCAATCATTGGGAGCATTTGCGCGCGACCGAGGCGTGGCAGGACGTCAGGGCGGTGCGCAGGGGGCGTGTGTACCAGATTTCGTCGGACCCATGGAGGGAGTACTCGGCGAATGCGATCGAGCGGATGGTGCAAGAAGTCTATGAGCGGTTATGTGAAAATCGTACATGATAAAATCCGACTATTGTCCATGTTATCTATGGGCAAGTTCTTTTATAATTCGATGAGAATGATTATCATTCGTAGCAGATAGAGAGGGGAAACAAATAAAATGAAAAAACTAGTAACCATCGGTTTGTCGGCATTAGCCCTATTGGCTATGACGGCATGCGGCACCAAATTGGAAACAACATCGGGGACGGCAGCGCCGGAGAAAGCGGCAGCAACACCAGCAGCGGCAGCTACTGCAGCAGCGACGAAAGCGCCGGAAGCGACTGGACCGCGTACGATTAAATATGTAGGCAAAGATTACACGGTGCCTGCGAAAGTTGACAAAGTGGTTATTACAGGTGCAGTTGAGTCGCTCGAAGACGCGCTGCTGCTTGACGTGAAGCCTGTCGGCGCTTTGACGGTAGGCGGTAAATTTCCTTCCGTGTTCGGGCCAATCACAGATAAAGCAGAAGGCATCGGCGAGAAAACGCAGCCGAATATGGAAACCATTTTGAAATTGAAGCCTGACGTTATCCTGAGCTCCACGAAGTTCCCAGCAGAGACCAATGACAAGCTGACAAAAGTCGGTTTGACCATCCCCGTATCGCACATTGCGACAGATTGGGAGAACAACCTGCTGCTTCTGGGCGAGTTGACAGGCAAACAAGCAAAGGCGAAAGAGGTTCTTGATAAATACAAGAAGGATGCCGCAGCGCTGAAAGAGAAGATCGGTCCCGTTCTGAAGGATAAGAAAGTGCTTGCGCTTCGCGTACGTTCTGGCTCCTTGTTTATCTACCCGCAAGACGTCTTCTTCAACCCGTCCTTGTATGCTGAACTGGGCGCGACAGTGCCGGAGGAAGTCAAAGCGGCGAAAGCGCAGGCAGGCATTTCACTTGAGAAGCTGTCCGAAATGAATCCGGATTACCTGTTCGTTGAGTTTGCTGAAGATGAAAACAAAGATACGCCGAAAGTGTTTGAAGATCTGAAAAACAACCCGATTTTCAAAAACATTAACGCGGTTAAGAATGGTCAATTGTACACGAATATCGTAGATCCAATGCTGCAAGGCGGTACGGCTTACAGCAAAATCAAGTTCCTGGAAGCCCTGAGCGCTTCGAAAATCGTTCAAGCAAAGTGAGTGTAGATCAATGAAGCGGAGCGCTGCGCTACCCGTGATCATCCTTGCGGCAGCCCCGATTGCGGTGCTGCTGACGATGATCCTGTCGATCAGCTACGGGACGAAAAATATCTCGTTCAGCCAAATTACAGATGCTTTCATGCACTGGGATTCGGGGAATGTGGATCATCAGATTATTATGCACGCAAGACTGCCCAGGGTGATCGGGGCGCTGCTCGTCGGCGCCTTCCTGGCGGTATCGGGCGCTCTTATGCAGGGGATGACCAGAAACTATCTGGCATCCCCTTCCATTATGGGCATCTCGGATGGCTCGGCTTTTGCCGTGACCGTCATTATGGTTGTCGCGCCTTATTCATCCATGATGGCGATGATTGGAGCTTCTTTTGTCGGCTCTGCGCTGGCCATCGTCATTGTATTCGGTCTTGCCTCACTGCTGCCAGGCGGCATGTCGCCGGTAAGGCTGGCGATTCTCGGCACGCTCATCGGCACGTTTCTCAGCAGTGTGTCGTCGGCGATAGCCATGTATTTTCAAGTGTCGCAAAATGTTTCCTTCTGGTACAATTCCCGCCTGCATCAATTGGACCCTAAGCTGATCTGGCTGGCGGTTCCTTTTGCCGTTGTGGGGCTTGCACTGGCGATCTGGCTGTCCAAATCGGTCACGATTTTCTCCTTGGGGGATGAAGTGGCCGTATCGCTGGGGCAGAAAACGACACAGGTCAAACTATTAACGACGTTAAGCGTCGTCCTGCTAACCGGCATTTCGGTGGCGATCGCAGGCAAAATCGGGTTCGTCGGGCTGATCGTGCCGCATATTACACGCTTCCTAGTTGGGATTGACTACAAGTGGATCATTCCTTGTGCGGCGGTGCTCGGCGCGGTGTTTCTTGGGCTGTGCGATGTGGCCAGCCGGTATCTGGGCAATCCGTTCGAGATGCCGATCGGCGTCGTGACGGGCATTCTCGGCGTGCCGTTCTTCCTCTATCTCATTCGTACGAGAGGGGGCGAGTCCAATCGGTAAGGGCGGTAAATTTACGCTGGCGGTCACCGTTAGCGTGGTGCTGATGCTGACGACGGCTTACATCTCGCTGACGAACGGCGCTTTCGATATTGCACTGCGGGATGTGGTGAAGACGCTGCTGCGCATTAATCCTCAGCATGATTATGATCTGGTCATTTTTGAATTTCGCCTGCCGCGCATCGTGATCGCCGTGCTGGTCGGCATGGGATTAGGCATGGCGGGCACCGTCGTGCAGAGCCTGACCCGCAACCCTCTGGCGGACCCCGGCATTCTCGGTATTAACGCGGGGGCTGGCGTGGCGATGGTCATTTTCCTATTCTTTTTTCAGGGCAAAATGAAAGGAACCTCCCTGGCGGCGATTCTCGCGGGTCCGGCTGTCGGCCTCGTGGGCGGCTTGGGGGCCGCGCTGCTCATCTACTTCTTCTCCCGCAAAAACGGGCGGCTGGAGGCGCAGAGGCTCCTGCTCACCGGTATCGCCATGGCCTCGGGCCTGTCGGCCGTCTCCGTATTCCTTACGCTGAAAATGAATGCCAAGGACTTCGAGACGGTCGCCGTCTGGGTGTCCGGCAGTATCTATAACGCGAACTGGACGTATATCGCGTCGATGCTGCCGTGGCTGCTGCTCCTGACGCCGGTGCTGTTCTTGCGAACCCGCATTCTGGATGTGTTCCAGCTCAGCGAGTCGAGCGTCCGCGGCCTGGGCGCGAACGTCGACAGAGAGCGGGCGATCCTGCTGCTCAGCGCGATCGGTATCGTCAGCGCCTGCGTCTCGGTGTCCGGCGGCATTGGCTTCATCGGCCTCATGGCGCCGCACATTGCCCGCCGGCTCGTCGGGCACGGGCACCGGCAGCTGCTGCCGATGAGCGGGCTGATCGGCGCGCTGCTCGTCATGATTTCGGATTTTACCGCGAAAACCGTGTTCGCCCCGATGGAAATGCCCGTCGGCGTCGTTATCGCGATCATCGGCGTGCCGTATTTTGTGCTGTTGCTGTATCGGAATAAGCAGCGGCAGGCGTAGAGTGGGAAGCCAGCTCCGTAGGGGCTGGTTTTTTCTAATCTACTTAGAACGAAAGGTCGTATCCCCCGATGAGCAAATTCTCTATCTCTAAGAGGGTCTGGCCCTAGCTACAAGGTGGAAAAGAGTAATTTTGCGGAGTTAAGTGGGGACAAACCCTTCTAAAGCTCGCCGAATGGTGCGAAATGAGCAAATTCCGCATTCCTAAGAGGGGCTGGCCCCTGCTAAGACGGTAAAAAAGCGAGATTTTGCCGGGTTAAGAGGGTACAGCCCCTGCTAAGCTTAGCAGTACAGACCCGAGCTAGCTTTTCGCTGATAAAGGGGACGCCGCGATGTGACTTTCGCATGCAATCCGGCGCAAACTCGATAACCGGACTAGGTCAAGAGGAAGTTCTTTTTCCGACAAGAGTCGACTTCGCCAGTGTTCCTCTAGATTCAGAGACCTAGATCAGCCAGTTCGCAACGCCTAGCATGCGATGCGATTCCAAAAAAATCTGTATTTCGTCCATCGGATAATGTGGAAATCGTTCATGGAAGGAGTTAAAGTATTCTCCTATAATCAACAATGAGAATCATTATCATTTAATTAAGATAGTTACTGGGCAACTATTTGTCCGGAGCAACTATCTCATCAAGCGGATTCGTCAGCAGCCTAGTCGGCAGCAAGACGAACCAGACAGACGACTTACTGTCACCATGAAAGGAGCAACCACCACCATGACATACCCCATTTCCGCACAGACCGCCTCGGAGGGGGCGGTTAGGGAAGCTTTTTACATGCCAAATACGGAGCAGTTTCTGCTCCACACACCGGTGCGCGAGCGTCCTTACCACATTTATGTTGCGAGACCAATGCAGGAGGCGCCGTCGGAAGGTTTTCCAGTCATCTATTTGCTGGACGGCAACGCAACATTTGCAACAACGGTAGAGACGATGCGGGTCCAGTCTCGCGTCCCGGACAAAACGGGCGTTCACCCCGCCGTGATCGTCGGCATCGGGTATCCGACGAACCAGCCGTTCGATTCGACCCGATTCTACGATTTTACGATGCCGACGCCGCAGGAGGTGCTGGACGCACTGCCGGTGCGGAACAAGGAGCAGCCTCGTCCCGAGGTCGGCGGCGCGGATGCGCTGCGGACATTTATTGAAGAAACGCTCAAACCGCGCATCGAGCGGGATTATCCGATTAACCGGAATCGGCAGGCGATTTTCGGCCATTCGCTCGGTGGATTGTTCGTGTTGCAGACACTTTTTACGAGACCGGAAAGCTTTCAGACTTACATCGCTGGCAGTCCCTCCGTACATTGGAACAAGGCGCTGCTGCGGGAGCAGGAGGAGAGGTTCCTCGCTCAACTGCCAAATGTCGAGCAGCCGCTCTCGCTGTTCGTAACCTTTGCCGAGCTGGAGCGGAATCACCCGAGCAATATGAGCGAAAATACGATCGAGCTGTATGACCGGCTATCGCAGCATCAATCGGAAAAGCTGCGTATGAAGCTTCACGAATTTGAAGGCGAGGGCCACATTACGGTGCTGCCAGCGTTAATCAGCCGCATGCTTCGATTTGTATGAGGGGACGTGACGAGCGAATGACAAATGAATTTGCAGGCCGAGTCGCTCTTGTTACCGGGGCGGCGCAGGGCATCGGCGAAGCCGTCGTCCGCGCGCTCAGCGCGCAAGGAGCGACCGTCGCCGCTGTCGACAAGCAAGCGGAGCCGCTGGAGCGGTTATGCGGCGCGATGGCCGGGCAGGGGGCGCGTGTGAAGGCGTACCCCTTGGATCTCAAAGACCATACGGCTGTGCCGCAGGTCGTGGAGCGGGTCGAGGCGGAACTCGGCCCCATCGACATTCTCGTCCATGCGGCCGGCGTGCTGCGCACGGGAGAGCTGATCTCGTACACCGACGAGGACTGGAATGAACTGCTCGCCGTGAACGTGAGCGGCGTGTTCCATCTCTCGCGTGCGGTCAGCACGCGGATGATTCCGCGCCGGCGAGGCGCGATCATCACGGTGTCGTCGAACGCTGCCGCCGTGCCCCGCATGGGCATGGGCGCCTACGCGACGACGAAGGCGGCGGTGACGATGTTGACGAAGTGCCTGGCGCTGGAGCTCGCCGAGCACGGCATTCGCTGCAACATCGTCTCGCCGGGCTCGACCGACACGCCCATGCTGCGAGGCATGTGGCAGGATGAGCAGGGCAAGCAGGCGACGCTGGACGGCTCGCTGTCAGCATTCCGCACCGGTATCCCGCTGAGAAAGCTTGCAGCGCCGGTGGATATTGCCAACGCCGTGTTGTTTCTGGCGTCCGATCGCGCCGGCCACGTGACGATGCACGATATGCGCGTCGATGGCGGGGCGACACTCGGCGTTTAACCAAGTAAACCGATAATAATACCTGGAAGTCAGGCAGCTAGAAGCTTTCATACATCCGCCATTCCGGGACTATAAGGAGGATGAAAACCATGAACGCACAAGGACAAGTTACGGAGGCGACAGCCGCCGAATTATTGAAGGATTATGAGTCGGGCCAATCCTTTTTCTTTGCGACCCCAGGGGCGACTTGGCTGGCGCAAGGAACGCTTGCTGTTCTTCCGAGCGCTGCGGGGCAGAATGAGCTTCAGACGCTGCCTGAGCGTGCTGCGAGGCTGTTAGCACAGTTGAAACAGACTGGTCAGCGGCTTCCGATGCTGGTCGGGGCCATCCCTTTTGACCCGAAGCAGTCCGCCCACCTCGTGGTGCCGTTAACCGTTCGCAAGCTGGAGAAGCTGAACCTTGATCCGCGTGAACCGTTGCGCCGTCCGATCGGCAGCAGATACACGATTGAGCAGATTCCTGCGCCAGAGGCGTATGTGGCAGGAGCCAACAAAGCGATCGTCCGCATGCGCGCCGGAGAGCTCGACAAAATCGTGCTGGCCCGCACACTCAAGCTCAATTCGCAAGAGCCGATCAAGCTGCAGGAGCTGCTGCATAATCTTGCGCAGCACAACACGCTCGGCTACACATTTGCCGTCGATCTGCCGAAGCGGGCGGAGAACGTGGGACGAGGGCTGAACGGTGAAAAAACGGTCGACCGCACCCGCACCTTGATCGGCGCGAGTCCGGAGCTGCTCGTTGCCAGAACGGGAACGCAGCTGTACGTGAATCCGCTCGCCGGCTCTACACCGCGCAGCAGCGATCCTGTCGAAGATGCACGGCGTGCCGAGGCGCTGCTGGTTTCGCCGAAGGATTTGCGCGAGCACGCGTTGGTGATCGAGGCGGTTGCTGAGGCGCTGCGTCCTTTTTGCAAGGAGCTTGACGTACCGGAGAAGCCGTCGCTGGTCAGCACGGCAGCGATGTGGCATTTATCTACGGAGATTAGGGGGGAGCTTGCTGATCCAGAAATGACATCGCTGGCGCTTGCCGTGGCCCTGCACCCGACACCTGCGGTGTGCGGTTCGCCGACGGAGCTAGCGAGAGAAGCGATTGGAGAGATTGAGCCTTTTGACCGGGGGTTCTATACAGGGCTTGTCGGCTGGTGCGATGCGAACGGAGACGGCGAATGGGTCATTACGATCCGCTGCGCCGTGGCGGAAAGCCATTCCTTGCTGCTGTATTCCGGAGCGGGCGTCGTAGCCGAATCCAGCGCGGAATCTGAACTGAAAGAAACGTCGGCTAAATTCCGCACGATGCTGCGCGCGATGGGGGTACAGGATGACGAAGCACTCTAATGAGCAAGCCTATGCACAATTGAAAAAAGATTGCCCAACCTGGCCTGCTGACAAGGCAGCGGAATACCGCTCGGCCGGCCTTTGGGAAGGATTGACGCTCAGCGATATGCTGGCGGATCGGGCGGTGCGCTACGGCGATAAGACGGCCGTCGTGAGCGGAGAGACGAGACTCAGCTACGCAGCGCTGTATGAACAGGCGGGGAAGCTGGCTGCGGGATTGCTGCAGCTCGGCGTAAAGCCAACCGACCGCGTCGTGGTGCAGATGACGAATCGGTACGAGTTTTTTACGGTGATTTTTGCGCTGTTCCGTATCGGGGCGCTGCCCGTGTTCGCGCTTCCTCTGCACCGCCTGAGCGAAATTCGCTATTTGTGCGAGTTCAGTGAAGCTAAGGCGTACGTCATTCCGGATACGGATGCCGGCTTTGACTATCGCGGGTTGGCGGCGCAGGTGCAGGAACAGGTGCCGACGCTGAAGCATGTGCTTGTCGCCGGGGAACCGGGGGCGTTCCTGTCGTTGGAGCAGTTGGCGGAGGCCAGTGCGGGAGTGGAAGCGAGAACCGAAGCAAGAGCGGAAGCAGGAGATGGAGCAGGAGTAGTGGCAGAAGCAGAAGCTCGAACGCAGCTGCAGTGGCCGCTAGTTGAATCCAGCGACGTCGCGTTCCTTCAACTGTCCGGCGGCAGCACGGGTCTGCCTAAGCTCATCCCGCGCACGCACGATGATTATATGTACAGCTTCCGGCGCAGCAATGAAATCTGCGGCATCACCGAGCGAAGCGTCTACATGGCGGCCCTGCCGGTCGCGCATAATTTCCCGCTGAGCTCGCCGGGCGTACTGGGTGCGCTGTACGCTGGCGCAACCGTCGTGCTCGCCGCAAGGCCGAGCCCGGACGATGCCTTCCCGCTCATCACGAAGGAGCGGGTGACGATCACAGCGCTGGTGCCACCGCTGGCGCTGGTGTGGATGGAGGCGGCGGCGCAGCGCCAGCCGGATCTGTCGAGCCTGCAGGTGCTGCAGGTGGGCGGGGCCAAGTTCAGCGCCGAGGCCGCAGGGCGCGTCCGGCACGTGCTCGGCTGCCAGCTGCAGCAGGTATACGGCATGGCGGAAGGGCTCGTGAATTACACGAGGCTGGACGATGCCGAGGAGATCGTGGTGAACACCCAGGGCCGACCGATGTCGGACTGGGATGAAGTGCGCGTCGTCGACGAGGACGATGCCGAAGTGGCACCGGGCGAGGTAGGCGAGCTTTTGACACGGGGGCCGTATACGATTCGTGGCTATTATAAGGCGGAGGCGCATAACGCCAAAGCGTTTACGGCGGACGGCTTTTACCGCACGGGCGATCTCGTGAAAGTGAATGAGCAGGGCTATGTCACCGTTGACGGGCGCGTGAAGGATCAGATCAACCGAGGCGGGGACAAAATCGCCGCCGAAGAGGTGGAGAATCACCTGCTCGCGCATCCGGCTGTTTTTGATGCGGCGCTTGTGGCGATGCCGGATGCGTTCTTGGGCGAACGCTCCTGCGCGTTCATTATTTTACGCGAGGGTGTGACGGCCACTGGCCCTGAGCTGAAAACGTTCCTGCGCGGACGCGGCCTATCCGCCTACAAAATCCCGGACCGCATCGAGTTTACGGACGCTTTTCTGCAGACGAATGTCGGTAAAGTCAGCAAAAAAGCGCTGCGCGAGCGCCTGCTTACGCCTGCGAGTAGCTAAGCGTGACGGGGCGGTTGGACCTGGTATTAGGATCTGGCTGATCAGACAAGTACCAAGTGCTTAACCAAGTGGCGCGGGATGATTAGGCTGTCTCAGGTGCCCGCCAAATTGATATGAACCTCCCAGAGTCGCTGCAACAAATCTACGCTAACGGTCGCCACAGCGCCTATTTGGCTCAAAACACGCGTACCCCAGCTTTAGCGGTTGCCACAGCGCTTATTTGCCGAAATGCCGGCGAAATTGGGCCGATTTCAGGGAAATAGCCGCTGTCGCAACCGTTACGCTCTTGAATATCGGCGATTCGATGAAATAAGCTTGCTGGCAACCGTTACGCGGACTAGCGCTGCATGTGATACAGCTTGACCGAAAAGGTTACGTTCCAACCGAAATACTTGACCGCAATACTCGACCAAAGCATCCCAATAGATGAAAGAAAAGAGGTATTTTCATATATGGCACTTCCTACGATTCAATCTTATTCGATGCCGGTGGCGGCTGATCTGCCTGCAAACCGCGCTTTCTGGACACCCGATCCGCAAAGAGCCGTACTGCTCGTGCACGATATGCAGGCGTATTTCTTGAATGCGTACGACACCCAGCAGGCTCCGATTCCTGCATTGGTCGCGCACATTAAGGCACTGCTGGAGCAATGCCGCAAGCTGGGCGTTCCTGTCGTGTACACGGCGCAGCCGGGTGAACAATCGCGCGATGAGCGCGGGCTGCTGTTCGATTATTGGGGGGAGGGCATCAACAAAGCGCCGCATTTGAAATATATCCTACCGGAGCTGGCGCCCGCGGAAGGTGACACGGTACTGGATAAATGGCGGTACAGCGCATTCCGCAAATCCAATCTGATCGACCTGATGAAGGCGCAAGGGCGCGATCAACTCATCATCACCGGCATCTACGCGCATATCGGCTGCATGATGACGGCGGCGGAGGCGTTTATGCAGGACATCCAGGCGTTTATGGTGGCGGATGCGCTGGCGGATTTTTCGCTGGAGAACCATACGATGGCGATTACCTATGCGGCAAATCGCTGTGCGGTCGTGTTGACGACGGAGCAGGTGCAGGCACATTTGGGAGCCGAAGCTGGATCCGTAGCAGGAGCAGGTGTTGGATCTGATGCTGGGGCAGGGGCAGGGTCAGGAGCAGGAGCAGGAATTGGATCTGGAGCTGGAGCCGCCGTTTGCGCTCACTTCCATGTCGATATCCTGCGTGAACAGGTGGCAAAACTGCTGTACGAAGCGCCGGAAAGTCTCGGCGACCATGACCATCTCATCGACGTGCATGGGCTGGACTCGATCCGCGTCATGAGCCTGGTTGAAGCTTGGCGCCAGCAAGGGGCCGAAGTGACGTTCGTCGAACTGGCGGAGCAGCCGACACTTGCGAGTTGGAGCGAGCTTTTGCAATCCAAAACCAAAGTGGGCGTCCACGCCTAGAACGGGAAGGAGATGACCGCGATGCTAGTCGCTTCAACGGTTCGGCGTGCGTTATCGGGGGCTCAGGCGGGAATTTGGTATGCCCAGCAGCTCGATCCGCACAATCCGATGTATAACACGGGCGAATATGTCGATATTCACGGTCCCGTGGACCGTATGACTTTTGAGGCTGCGCTTCGCCAGGTGCTGGTGGAGGCGGAGGCGCTGCATGTCCAGTTCGAAGAGGACCACGAAGGGCCTTGGCAGGTGCTTGCCCCGAATGCCGGATGGACGCTGGAATATGTAGATTTGAGCGGAGAACGGAATCCTCTCGAGCAGGCGAAGGCATGGATGAACGCCGATTTAAGCCGGCCTTGCGAGCTCACGGAAGGGCCGCTTTTTACGGAAGCTTTGTTTAAAATAGGACCGGAACGTTACCTGTGGTATCAGCGCATTCATCATATCGTCATAGACGGATATGGGTTCTCTTTGCTGACGAAGCGTGTGGCGCAGGTGTACACGGCGATGCTGCAGCATCAGCCTTACTTGAACGGGGGCTTCGGCTCCTGGCAGCGCGTGCTGGACGAAGATGAGAGCTACCGCAGCTCGGACAAAGCGGAAGCGGACCGCCGCTTCTGGCTGGATCGTTTCGCTGACGAGCCGGATGCGGTCAGCTTGTCCGACCGCACTCCGCGCAGCTCGCACCGGGTCGTGCGGCAGTCGGCGGAGCTTTCCGCCGCCGAGGCGTCGAGCCTGCGCCAATCCGCACAGCTGCATAACGCCTCTTGGCCGGACGTCGTTCTGGCTGCGGCTGCTTCCTATTTGCACCGCCTGGCGGGCGCGGAGGACGTCATCCTCGGCTTGCCGATGATGAGCCGCCTCGGCTCGGTGTCGCTGAACACGCCAGGCATGGTCATGAACATTGTACCGCTGCGCGTGCACGTCAGACCTGCGATGGAGCTGTCGGAGCTGGTGCGCCAAATTGCCCGTGAAATTCGCGAGGTGCGCAAGCATCAAGGCTATCGGCACGAGGAGCTGCGCCGCGATCTGAAGCGGGTCGGCGACGCCCGCAAATTGTTCGGCCCGATGATCAATATTATGCCTTTTGACAGCGGGTTGCAGTTTAACCGGGCACAAGGTTATAAACATAATTTATCGGCCGGGCCAGTCGATGATGTGGCGATCAACGTGTACCCCAATTCGGAGGGCACCGGGCTGCAAATCGATCTCGACGGGAACCCCGAGCTGTACACAGAAGATGAGCTGCGCGCGCATCACCGCCGATTCATTCATTTCCTGGGGAATGTTGCAGGGGCGCAGCCTCATGAACCGGTCGGTGCGATTGAGCTGCTGGAAGAAGGAGAACGCGCAGACGGCTTGACGCGCTGGAATGATACGTCCAAGTTGGTGCCGCAGGCGCGTACGGTCGATCTGTTCGAGGAGCAGGTGCTGCGCACGCCTAGCGGTGTTGCGCTCGTCCATGAGGAAGACGCAGTCTCCTATGCGGAGCTTAACGCTCGTGCGAACCGACTCGCACGCTTCCTGATCGAGCGCGGGGCAGGTCCTCAGCGCATCATTGCGATTGCGGTGCCGCGCTCGGTGGACATGATCGTCAGCATGCTGGCCGTGCACAAAACAGGCGCAGGCTACCTGCCGCTGGACATCGATTTCCCGGCGGATCGCATCGCGTATATGGTGGAGGATGCGCAGGCGCTGGTGACGCTGACGACAGCCGAGGTGGCCGCCAAGCTGCCGCAGCCTGCATCTGTGGAGGCGCGCCATGCGCTGATCGAGCTGGACGGCACGACGGTTCAGTCCGTGCTGGGCAGCTATGCGGAGTCGAACGTGACGGAGCAGGAGCGTGTGGGGACGGTACGTCTGAATGACCCGGCGTACATCCTGTACACATCCGGTTCAACAGGCAAACCCAAAGGCGTGGTCATCCCTTACGCCGCCTTGACGAATTTCCTGCTGTCCATGGGCGAACAGTTCAAATTAACGACGCAGGATCGCCTGCTGGCGGTAACGACGATTTCTTTCGATATTTCGATTCTCGAGATTTTTATGCCGCTGCTTAGCGGTGCACAGCTCATCGTCGCGAACAAACGGACGATTCAGGATGCTGCAGAATTGTCACAGTTGATTCAGACGTCGGGTGCGACGCTTATGCAGGCGACGCCTTCGCTTTGGCATGCTTTGGTGGAGCAGGCGCCGGACGGCTTGCATGGTCTTCGCGTGTTGGTCGGCGGCGAGGCGTTGTCCGGCAGCTTGCTGCACGATTTGCAGGCGCTCGGCTGCGAAGTAACGAATTTGTACGGCCCGACGGAGACGACGATCTGGTCGACGAGCATCGCGTACGAACCGAGCGTCAGCGTGCCGAAGCCGTCCATCGGGCGGCCGCTGTGGAACACGCAGCTGTTCATTTTGGACAGCGGCTTGCAGCCGGTGCCGCTCGGCGTGACTGGCGATCTCTATATTGCCGGCGACGGTCTGGCGCTTGGCTACTGGCAGCGTCCGGGGCTGACGGCGGAGCGTTTTGTCGCGAATCCGTACGGTCCTCCGGGTTCCCGTATGTATCGCACCGGCGACATGGCCCGCTGGCTGCCGGATGGAACGGTGGACTACTGCGGACGTGCCGATCATCAGATCAAAATCCGCGGTTTCCGCATCGAAATTTCCGAGATTGAAGCGGTGCTGGCGAGCTATCCAGGCCTGGTGCAGGGCGCTGTCGTGGTTCGGGAAGATCAGCCGGGGGATAAAAGGCTGGTCGCTTACTTCGTAGCCGGCGAAGCGGTAGATCTCGCGCAGCTGCGCGATCATATGGCGGCGGTGCTGCCCGACTACATGGTGCCTTCGGCGTTCGTCGCGATGGAGGAGTTCCCGCAGACGCCGAATGGCAAGCTGGACCGCAAGGCGTTGCCGGCGCCGCATTACTTGGCGGGATCGGCGGGACGCACTGCCCGCACGCCGCAGGAGGAAATGCTCTGCGAGCTGTTCGCCGAGGTGCTCGGACTGCCAAAAGTCGGCATCGACGACGACTTCTTCGATCTCGGCGGGCACTCCTTGCTCGCCGGCCGCTTGGTCAGCCGCATCCGCGAAGGCCTGCAGGTCGAGCTGGGCATCGCTGCCTTGTTCGAAGCGCCTACGGTAGCGGGCATCGCCAAACGGATCGACACCGCCGCTGCGGCGAGACCGGCGATTCGCCCGGATGTGCGTCCGGCGGACGTTCCGCTCTCTTTTGCCCAACGCCGCTTGTGGTTCTTGAACTGCCTTGAGGGGCCGAGCCCGACGTACAATATTCCGCTGGTCGCTCGTCTCAGCGGGCCGCTCAATCCGGCTGCGCTGGAGGCGGCTTTGCAGGATGTCGTTCGGCGTCATGAGACGCTGCGGACGATTTTTCCGGAGCAAAATGGCGCTTCTGCGCAGCTCGTGCTGGATGCCGATGCCTGCGAAGTGAAGCTGCTCGTCGCTGAAGTGGCGGAAGATGAGCTGGCTGATGAACTGGCGGTCGCCGTGCGCTACGGCTTCGATCTGGCGAAGGAGTTGTCGTTCCGCGCGCATCTGTATGTGCTTGGACCGGAGGAGCATGTGCTGCTCCTGCTGCTGCATCATATTGTCGGCGACGGTTGGTCGCTGGACACGCTGACCCGTGATTTGACCGCTGCCTACGAGGCGCGCGTAAAAGGGGAATCGCCGGCCTGGTCGCCGCTGCCTTTGCAGTATGCCGACTATGCGCTGTGGCAAGAGCAACTGCTCGGCAACGAGAGCGACCCGAACAGCCTCATCGCACGTCAAGTCGCCTTTTGGAAGGAAACGCTGCGGGCGCTGCCGGATCAGTTGGAGCTGCCGACGGATTATCCGCGTCCTGCGGAATCCACGCATGTGGGGGACACGATTACCGTGCGGCTGCCGGCTGAACTGCATGTGCGCTTGCTGGCGCTGGCCAGGGAGACGCGCACAAGCCTGTTCATGGTTGTGCAGGCGGGGCTCGCCTCGCTTTTCACCCGTTTGGGCGGAGGGACGGACATCCCGCTCGGAAGTCCGATTGCCGGCCGCAACGACGATGCGCTCAGCGATCTGGTCGGTCTCTTCATCAATACGATTATTTTGCGTACGGATACGTCCGGCGACCCGAGTTTTAGAGAATTGCTGGAGCGGGTGCGGGCGACGAATCTGGCCGCATATGAGCATCAGGATGTACCGTTCGAACGACTGGTAGAGATTCTCAATCCGCCGCGTTCCCGGGCAAGACATCCGCTGTTCCAAATCATGCTGGCGTTCCAAAACACACCGTCACCTCAGCTGCCGCTCAGCGAGGTGACGGCCGACTTAAGGCTGGATACCGTTGGTCGGGCAAAATTCGATCTGACCATCGAGTTCAGGGAGCGCAAGCTTGCTGACGGCAGGCCAGACGGTATTGACGGCTGGTTTGAATACACCAGCGATTTGTATGAGCGCCGGACGGTTGAAAAGCTGGCAGCCCGCCTGCAGCTCCTGCTGGAGCAAGCTTGGGCGGCGCCGGATAAGCCAATCGGATTGCTGGATATTTTGACAGCTGAGGAGATTACCGCTCGTTCGGTTCAGGCTGCTCCTGTAGAGGACGCTTGGGCAGGCCGCAACCTCGTAGAGTTGTTCCAGGAGCAGGTCGAGAAGCATCCGGATGCAGTGGCGGTGACGTATGAGGGTGAAGCGTTGACCTATGCCGAGCTCAATGTCCGGTCGAATCAATTGGCGCATTACTTGATCTCTCGCGGCATTGGTCCCGAGCACATTGTTGGATTGCTGCTTCCGCGCTCGACGAACATGATGGTAGGCGTACTGGCGGTGCTCAAAGCTGGCGCAGGCTACTTGCCGCTTGATCCGGACTATCCGCTCGATCGCCTCATGTTCATGCTGGAGGATACGCAGCCTGCTTGCGTGATCGGCTGTCTCGACACGGCGTCCGTGCTGGAAGGGGAAGAGGTGCTGCTGATTGACGAGCCGCAGACCAGCGAGCTATTGAGCCGTTATCTGGAGACGGATCCGGCAGACAGCGATCGTGCAGCGCCTTTGACAACGGAGAACGTGGCCTACATCATCTACACGTCCGGTTCCACGGGCAAGCCGAAAGGCGTCGTCATTCCGCACAGCAACGTGGTGCGCTTGTTCTCTTCGACCGACCACTGGTACAGCTTTGGGGCGCAGGATGTGTGGACGCTGTTCCATTCCTATGCGTTCGATTTCTCGGTCTGGGAAATGTGGGGCGCGCTGCTGTACGGCGGCAAGCTCGTAGTAGTCCCGCACAGGACGTCGCGTTCACCGGAGGCGTTCCTGGAGCTGCTCTGCGAGGAGCGCGTGACGGTGCTCAATCAGACGCCTTCCGCTTTTTATCAGCTCATGCAGGCGGATAAAGAAAATGCAGAGCTCGGGCAGAAGCTGGCGCTGAGGTATGTGATTTTTGGCGGCGAGGCGTTGGATCTCGGGCATTTGCGCGACTGGTACGATCGGCATGACGAGAAAGCGCCGCTGCTTGTGAACATGTACGGCATTACGGAAACGACGGTGCACGTGAGTTACTACCCGCTGTCGCGGGCGCAGACGGAAAGCAAGGCGAGCAGCCTAATTGGCGGAGCGATTCCAGACCTTCAGGTATACGTGCTCGACAGCTACATGCAGCATGTGCCGACGGGCGTAACCGGCGAAATGTACGTAGCGGGCGCAGGGCTTGCGCGTGGTTATTGGAAGCGTCCGGGCCTGACGGCGGACCGGTTCCTTGCTGATCCTTATGGTGCTCCAGGGTCGCGGATGTACCGGACGGGCGACTTGGCCCGCTGGCTCGAAGACGGCACGCTGGATTATCTCGGACGGATCGACCATCAGGTCAAAATCCGCGGCTTCCGCATCGAGCTCGGCGAAATCGAAGCGGTCACGGCTCAGGTGGACGGCGTGTCCAAGGCGATTGTTCTGGCGCGTGAGGACATTCCCGGCGATAAAAGGCTCGTCGCCTACATTGTTCCCGAAGCCGGAGCCGAGCTGGATACGAACGCGCTGCGCCAGCATGCATCGGAGGCGCTGCCGAACTACATGGTGCCTTCCGCGTTCGTCGTGATGCCGGAGCTGCCGCTCACGGTCAACGGCAAGCTGGACCGTAAGGTGTTCCCGGCACCGGATTTCTCGTCGGCGGCAGGGGGCCGCGGTCCGCGGACGCCGCAGGAGGAAATCCTGTGCGACCTGTACGCCGAGACGCTCGGTCTGACGAAAGTCGGCATCGACGACGGTTTCTTCGATCTTGGCGGCCACTCGCTGCTCGCGGTGAAGCTGATGAGTGGCATCCGCGAAGCGCTGGGCGTGTCGCTCAGCATCGGGACGCTGTTCGAAGCGCCGACGGTGGCTGGGCTTGCAGCCCGCCTTGAAGGCGGCGACAGCGATGGCGCGCTGGACGTGCTGCTGCCGCTGCGTCGCAGCGGGAAGCACTCGCCGTTCTTCTGCATTCATCCGGCGGGCGGTCTGAGCTGGTGCTACGCGGGTCTAATGAAATCGCTCGGACCGGACTATCCGGTCTACGGCTTGCAGGCCCGGGGCATTGCGCGACCGGAGCCGCTGCCGGGCGATTTGATGGAGATGGCGGCCGATTATATCGCGCACATCCGCTCCGTGCAGCCGCACGGCCCGTACTACCTGCTCGGCTGGTCGCTCGGCGGCAACGTGGCGCATGCGATTGCGTCCCTGCTGCAAGCGGATGGTGAGGAAATCGCGCTGCTCGTGATGCTGGACGCCTTCCCGAGCCACTTCCTGCCGATCAGCGAAGGACCGAACGAGGAAGAGGCGCTGATCGCCTTGCTCGCGCTGGGCGGGTATGACCCGGACAGCTTGGGCGGCGACCGAAAGCTGGATATGGAGGCTGCGGTGGAAATTCTTCGCAGCGACGGCAGCGCACTCGCGAGCCTGGAGCCTGAGGTGATCATGAGCCTCAAAGACACGTATGTGAACTCCGTGCGGATTCTCGGCGCGTATCGTCCGGGGCCGTACAAAGGCGATCTGCTTTTTGTTCACTCGACGGTTATTCCGGACTGGTTCACGCCGATCTCGCCGAGCACGTGGCAGCCTTACATTACCGGCTCCATCGAGCAGCATGACCTGGCATGCCGGCACAAAGATTTGTGCCAGCCAGGGCCGCTGACCGACATTGGACGGATTATTTCCCGGAAATTGGCGGAGATGCATGGTGGGGAGCGGTAGGTGGAAGGAGATGGGGGGACTGGTGCAGGGTGGTGAGGAGTAGGAGGAAGGAGATATGTGACTGGTGTAGGGCGGGTGAGAGTTGCGGGAGTTGCAGGAGTTCAGGGACGATTCCGCTGAGCAGCGCCGCTTTTCCGGGAAGGGTGGCGAAGTAGTATTGCGGTGTGGTATGGCCTGGCTAGTCTGGCCAGGCCCGACATACTCTGGATACCGCTGCCGTCCCCCTGCTCCGTCCAAAACCTGCAGAAAAGCAGGAATTTTCTCTCGCACCGTGCTGATTTAAGGTAAAAGCTGCGAAAAAGCAGGATTTTTCGAAAAAATTGCATGATTTTGCGGAAGTGGTGTTTAAAACCTGCTTATTTGCAGGCATTTCCCTTAAAACATGCCAAGAGGAGAAAAAGCCTGCCATTTCGCAGGCATTTGTGAGCTCGGGTAGACGATGTCTCCCGATTTTGATGAAAAAGATACAAACTCGGACGTTCGAACTATAGATAAGATGAGGAGGATTTCCCATGAGCAATCCTTTTGAAGCGACGAAAGATAAATTCTACGTACTTGTGAATGAGCAGGGGCAGTATTCGCTGTGGCCGGCTTTTGCCCACGTGCCAGCAGGGTGGACGAAGCATTATGAAGCGGGACGCGATGCGTGCCTTGCTTATATTGAAGAAAACTGGACGGATATGCATCCGCAGGTGGCCGCGCCTCAAGCGGCAAGCGTATGACGAGAGCGAGAAAGGACCGGAGGAGAAAGCGGCAAGAGCAAGTTTCAGCATTGGAAACACAAGAGGGGACGTCGACGGGAGGTTGGGTACGAGTAACAGGGGTGTGGCCGTCATTGGCAGCATCCTCGCTGCCAGGACGGGCGGCTCGTCGGCTGGCGCAGCCGCCGACGCAGCCCTGAGCGCGGCGCCTAGCGCGCTCGGGTATCAGGCCGCGCTGCTCGCCGCGGCCGGGTTCCTGGCGCTGGCGTGGGGCCTCGCCCTCACGCTGCGCGAAGCCGATACGGCCGGGGTGCTCGCGCGCCGGCCGCAACCACCCGCACCCAGCGCGGCGCCGGGTGCAAGCCCAGCCGCCTCCGTAGCGGCGGCAACCCCATCACGGCCGCCGGCATCCACCTAGGCGGCACCACCAAAAACCCCCTCAGCGGCGCTGAGGGGGTTTTCATCGATATTCACTTCACCGCATAATACATAAAAGCCCCTAAAGCGAGCAAACCTGCCGCAATCGACACAACGTAAAGGGCAGTCAGCCGCGCCCATTTGGTTCCTGTTTTTTGAAAGTAAGTCTGGTCGCCTTCGGCGTTCCTGCGGGAAAAACCGATCATCACGGTGCTGACAAGCCCGAACAATATAAGAATGAAGAAAATCGCATAATAGGTGTACAAGTTCATAGAAGAATCACCATCCTGCCAAAGGGTTTGAAAACGATGACTACGAGATTGATTATAACGAACGATCGCTGAAAACACATCATCCACTTTTTCATTGCAGCACCCATCCAATTCGCTTAAAATACAGGGAAAATGCGTGTTTTTCAGCTTGTCAGCCCAACCACTAGACGGAAAATGTGACAATCCGGCTACATTTGGACAGCGTGACGGCGCGGCAGGCCGGAAAAAGAGAGGTTGTCATTCGATGTGGAAACCCGACCGGGACAGCAAAAAACCGATATATGAACAAATCGCCGCGCATCTCGAGCAGCGTATCGCGTGCAGTGAATTTCCGCCCGGCAGCTTGCTGCCGTCGGAACGTAAACTGGCGGAGCAGCTCGGCGTGAATCGCAGCACCATTATTCAGGCGTTCGCGGAGCTGCGATCGATCGGCTTGATTGAGAGCCAGACGGGCAGCGGAACGCGCGTAAGTCAGACCAAATGGGGCGCAACCCCTCCGTATGCGCTGAACTGGCGGCAGTATGCCGAGGGCGGCAGCTTTCTTCCGAACGTGCCTTTCCTGCGGCGCATCCGGGAAGCGCTGCAGCAGCAGCCGTCGCTGATTGATTTTGCCAGCGGAGAATTGGCGGGCTCATTGGCTCCGACGGCGGAAATCCAGCAACTCATGCGCGAGCATACTTACACGTCGTACCTGGGCTACGACAATCCGCAGGGCTATGTGCCCTTACGAGAAGCTTTGGTGACGTATCTGGCACGGCATCGGGAGATTCAGACGACGGAGTCGTCCATTTTGATTACTTCGGGGTCGCAGCAGTCGTTGTTTTTGATTGCACAGTGCCTCTTGTCACCGGGGGATGCGGTTGCGATTGAAGATCCGTCGTACTGCTATTCGCTGCCGATGTTCCAATCCGCGGGCCTGCGGCTGTTTCGCCTGCCAGTAGGCAGCTCCGAAGGCTATGTGGACGAGATCCGGAAATTGGTGAAAAAGCATCAGATTAAAATGGTGTTCATGAATCCCAATTTTCAAAATCCGACCGGTACTTTGTACGATCTGGAGCGCCGTCGGCAGCTTCTGAACACAGCCAGTGAGTTGGGTATTCCGATCGTGGAGGACGATCCGTTCAGCTTAACGGCCTACGACCGTCCCGTTCCGCCTCCGCTCAAAGCGGTGGATACCGGCGGTTCTGTGATTTACGTCGGCTCTTTTTCCAAAATCGCCGCCTCCGGCATGCGAATCGGCTGGATGGTCGCGCCGAATGCCATTGTGGAGCGGCTGGCGGATGCCCGGCAGCAGATGGATTTCGGGCTGAGCGTCATACCACAGCAGATTGTGGCGCAGTTTCTGACGTCGGCTTATTTGGAACCGCATTTGGAACGGCTGCGGCTGCAGCTGCAGTTTCGACGGGACAGCCTGCTCGAAGCTGTAGGGCGAGAACTGCCAGGCTTACTGACGTACGAAGCGCCGCAGGGCGGGCTGCATCTCTGGTGCAAGCTTGTCCCCAAGGTGCACGACGGCAAACTGCTGGAAGAGGCGATCCGGCGAGGAGTCGTTTTTGTGCCGGGCAGCGTATATGGCTCGAGCGATGGTTATGTGCGGTTCACGTATGCAAGGCCGCGGGATCCGGAAGAGATCGGCCCCGGCATTGCCAAATTCGCTGAGGCGCTGCGCGAAGCGGCGGATTAAGAGGGGAGGTGAGCTTACTCCACCGCGTTATCGATCGCATCGGCAAGGGGTTCGTCCTCCCGGTTGTGGCCCTCATTAGCTCCCTCACCCTCATCGTACAGTTGATTCAAATGCGCAGTGTGAAACCTTCCCCAGTCGTTTAAGGCTTGCATGACGAGGTCCATGCTTCTCCCATGCTCCGTAATGGAGTATTCGACCTTCGGCGGAATCTGATGGTACACCTTGCGGTGGACAATATCGTGATACTCCAGTTCACGCAGCTGTTGGGTCAGCATTTTTTTGGTAATGGCCGGAATCGCTCTCTGCAATTCGCTAAATCTCATCGTACCATTGGAAAATAATTGGAACATAATGACGGGCTTCCATTTGCCGACGAGAATTTCCAGAACGGTTTCAAATTTGCAATCCGTGTGCATCGCCTTATTTCTCCTTTGGTATCTTTTTGTATACTAGGTTTATTTCAGGTGCCTACTTCTTATTTGTGCGACTAGGGATTATTATACGTCCATAAAGGCATGTTGAAAATAACGAAAAGGGGAATGCCGCTTATGCATATTGCGTTATGGATTGCACAAATTTTGCTTGCCGCTATGTTTCTGATGGGCGGTCTCATGAAAACGACGCAAGTGGCTAAAGTCAAATCCACGATGCCTTGGGCGAAAAACGCCTCGAACGGCTATGTGCGCTTTATCGGGCTTTCCGAACTGCTTGGAGCGATCGGTCTGATCGTGCCTTATGCGACAGGCATTGCGCCGGTGCTGACGCCGATTGCGGCAATCGGGCTGGGGATTATCATGATACTTGCGATCGGCGTGCATGCGAGACAGAAAGAAAATCAGGCGGTCGTGATGAATATCGTGCTGTTGGCGCTTACGATTTTTGTGGCGATTGGGCGGATGTAAACGCGAGGCTGCGGTTAGCACGGCAAGGCAAGTTAGGAGGGATTGACAGTGATTTCACCGGTCTTTTTGGCGCACGGCTCGCCGATGACGATATTCGAGAATTCGGACTTCACGCGGTTCTTGAACCGCTTCGGTCAGGCGAATAAGCCCAAGGCGATTGTGATTTTTTCAGCGCATTTTGAAAATGAAGTGACAACCATTGCCGCGACGGACGATGTTCATGAGATGGTGTACGACTACTATGGCTTCCCGCCGGCGTATTATCAGGTGCAGTACCCGGCTCGCGGCTCCAAGATTGTGGCGTCTATCGTGGCGGATCGCTTGCGTTCGCGGGACATCCCGGTCGAAATAAAATACCGTGGTCTCGATCACGGCGTGTTTCCGATCATGATGCACGCGTACCCGGAAGCGAATATTCCGATCGTGCCGGTTTCGGTAAATCCATACCTGCCTGCGCGGCAGCAGATTGCCATTGGCGAAGCGCTGCAAGGACTGGAACAGGATGGGATCATGGTCGTTGGCAGCGGTTTTTTGACGCACAACTTCAATGAAATCGATATGTCGGACGCGGCGCCGCCCCGCCAGTGGGCGATGGAGTTCCGCGACTGGATTCGCGAGAAAGCGCTGGCGCGCGACGTAGAAGCGCTCAGCGAGTACATGGCGCTGGCGCCTTATGCGCGGCGCGGCGTGCCTCGAGCGGAGCACTTCGTGCCGCTCTTGATTGCGCTCGGCGCCGGGTCGCTGGCGCGGGAGGTTCAAGTGCTCCACGATACGATTGAGCATGGTTCGTTAAGCACGTTAAGCATGAAATTTTAATGAGGTTAAATGAGGAAGAGAAGAATGCCTGGTTAGCGGAAGCTGACTGGGCTTTTTGTATATTGATGAGAGAGCGGCCTTTGGCGCCGGTCATCAACCTGAGAGCGTCTATGTCCCGCTTACTTCGGGTCGACCAAACATCTCAGCAGCCATGGCACGATCACGGGCAGCACGGCTGCGGGCTGCATTGCTTTCGTGTGATCCCCCTCTGCCCCAAGAATCATTGCCACATCCCAGCCGTGGCGAGTCAGATCGACTTCGCTTTCCTGCAAGCGTCCCGCGATGTCCACCGTGACGCCGCCAAACCGCTCGCCGTACACGATCGTATCAGCTTCGCCCGCAAACACCAGTTTGGGCAGGTTGCGCAGCTTTTCATGAATGACGGTATCGTCAAAACCGGATAATGCGGCATATAACGTGCGAAACTGTTGTGTTTGCCGGGAATTGAGAGCGACAGGAGCGGCATCCCAGTCGTAAGCATCCGGCTGGCCAGCATCGAGACTTGCTGCCTTCGTCGACTCCGACGTTTGCAAGTGGGCCAGAGCCAGTGTATGCGTCGCGGTCGTGACAGCTAACATTTCATCGTAAGGTCCCCGGTACGGTGGGAAGCCGCCCATGACGAGGCTGTCCAGTCTGTCGGTGCGGAGTGCAAGCTGCAAACCAATTACCGCCAGCCAAGAGTAGCCGTAATAGCTGAATCGCTTGACATCCATGCCATCCGCAATGCGAAGTAAATCTTGTACAATATTCGCTGGAGTAAATGTCTCTGGTTGAGGATGCTGCATGATATGCTTCTCATAGTCAAAGGTCAGCACCTGAAACGTATCGGACAATCCTTCGCTCAGATGCCGGCCTAATTCAGGATCAACTCCCCACTGTTTGAGGGCTTCGGCTTCCGCGCCATAGACCGAAGTTTTAGCGCCAGGCAGCATGATGACGGGACCTGTTGCACATCCGGTTAATTGCACCTCTAGTAGGGTACCGTTCTGTAAACCAATTTGCTTTTGAATCATCACAAATCCACACTCCTTTTTTGTTGTCCCTTCTATCGTACAACATAAACGCAATATCCCGGTTTTGCACGGCACACCGCCTATCGCCTATACTGTAGAGAAGATGAAACTTTGCGTAGCACTTGAAGGTTTGAGATGAAGGTTGAAGAGGTGTTTCATGACGAATGTCTATACACCGGCGCAAATCGCCGAAATGCTGCAAGTCAGCACGACGACGTTACGAAGATACGAGGGGCAGGGGCTGATTCCTGATGTTCCCCGCACTTCCGGCAGTCACCGCAGCTACGGGCCTGTGCATTTGCAAGCTTTTCGCAGCATCCGCGCATTATTGAAAGGTTTTGATATTCCTCCAGCCTATGAAGCTATGCGGCATGTGAAGCGGGGCACGGCAGTGGAGGGGCTCTGGCAGCTTAACGAGCAGCTCAATGATTTACAGGAGGAGAAACGGCGTGTCCAAGCGATCTCGGAGATGATTCAACGCTCCGATTTGACCCCGTACGGGAATGCTCCCATTCCGGCTCAGATGACCATCGGGCAAGCTGCGCAACTGGCAGGCGTGAATACGTCAGCCATTCGGCACTGGGAGCAGGAGGGGCTGGTCTCCTCGGACAGGCAGCACAGGAGCGGCTATCGCTTGTACACGCAGAAGGAATTGCGCAAAATCCTGGTCATCCGCAGTCTGCGGAGAACGGTGTATTATATCGACAATTTGAGAGAGTTGCTGGACGACCTGGATCGCCGTAACTTGTCTGAAATTGATCAGGCGTTTCAGCTTGCTTTGCAGCATTTGAATGAAAAGCTGGTTATTCGCTACGCGGGCATTGCTGAGCTCATGGCATATATCTCCTTAATCCGCAACGGAGAAGCTGTGAATCCCCATACCGAAATGTAGTACAATGAAACCACGATTACCCCAAAGGAGCACGGCACGTGACGATACCTACAACAAGTTTCACGCAATTTCACCTGAGCGCCGACATCTTGCGCGCTTTGCAGAGCCTCGGCTACACGCAGCCGACGGATGTGCAGATGGCCGTCATTCCGACTGCCTTGCAAGAGCGGGATGTCACCGTGCGAGCGCGCACTGGCAGCGGCAAAACGGCCGCGTTCGCCATCCCTATCTGCGAGCGTGTCCAGTGGGAGGAGAATCGCCCGCAGGCGCTCATTCTGACGCCGACGCGCGAGCTGGCGGACCAGATTCGCAGCGACGTCACCGACATCGGCCGCCTGAAGCGGATCAAGGCGGTGGCGCTGTACGGCAAGCAGCCGTTTGCAAGACAGAAGCTCGAGCTGCGGCAAAAATGTCACGTCGTCGTCGGCACGCCCGGACGCGTGCTCGACCACATCCAGAAAGGGACGCTGGATGTATCGAAGCTGCGCTTTCTCGTCATCGACGAGGCGGACGAGCTGCTGCGCATGGGCTTCATCGAGCAGGTCAGCGCGATCATCGATGAGCTGCCGACTGCGCGCAGGACGATGCTGTTCTCGGCGACGCTGCCCGAGGATGTGGAGCGGCTCTGCCACCGCTATCAACAGGACCCCGTCGACATCGCGGTTCAGGCGCCGGAGGAGAGCAAGGCTCAGATCGAACATCGGCTTCTCGCCGTCGATCCGGCGGAGAAGCTGCAAGTGCTTCACGATGTGCTCGTCGTGGAGAATCCGGAGAGCTGCATCTTGTTCTGCCGCACGCAGGAAGGCGTAGACGCGCTGTTCCAGCGGCTGGACGAGCTTGGACTGCCGTGCGACGAAATTCACGGCGGCATGCTGCAGGACGACCGCTTTCTTGTGATGAACGCGTTCAAGCGCGGCGAGTTCCGCTTCCTCATCGCGACGAACGTCGCGGCGCGCGGCATAGACGTGGAGGCGATCACCCACGTGATCAACTACGATTTTCCGCTGGAGAAGGAAAGCTACGTGCATCGGATCGGCCGGACGGGCCGCGCCGGCAAGGCGGGCAAGGCGATCACGCTCGTGACGCCGAACGAGGAGAAATTGGTGCCGGAGATCGAGGCGTATCTCGGCTTCGACATTCAGCGCCAGGCGCTGCCGACTGCGGCGGAAGTTACGGCAGCGTTGCCCGCCTGGGAGCAGAAGCTGCAGGAGGAGCTGGCCCTGAAGCCGGCTCGGAACGAGCAGTTGAACGAGGGCATCATGAAGCTGTATTTTAATGGAGGCAAAAAGAAGAAGCTGCGCGCCGTCGACTTTGTCGGCACGCTTTCGAAACTGGAAGGCATGACGGCTGCGGATATCGGCATTATTACGATCGGCGATACCGCGTCGTACGTGGACATCCTGAACGGCAAGGGGCCGAGAGTACTGGCCATGATGAAGCACACGAAGATTAAAGGCAAACAGTTGAAAGTGCACGAAGCGAGGAATTAGGGAGAAGTTTCAGATAAAAAGCCGCTGCCCGGAAAAAAAGGCAACGGCTTGAACTCATTTATACGTATTGCTTATGACGGTGCGAAGTGTACCTTCTTAAGGTTTGGATGGTACAGGTTCTGTGAATTTCGTCGTTTTCACGATAGAGGTGGATTTGCCGTAGCTATTTACGGCTCTGAACACGAATGTGTTATCGCCTTCTGAAAGTGTAACGCTTTTTGAGAAATTTTTACTATAATCCAAGCTAACCTCTTGATCGTTGATATACAATTTTAGATTACTGTCATTGTCCCTTATATTACCTTGCAGAGACAGCGTTTTTTGATTCGTTACTTCCGGCATGTTGGTAAAGGTGATTTGAGGCGCCGAAATAATAAACGTGATGGTTTTCTCTACCGTGGTGGACTTCCCTAATTTGTTTGTCGCCACGATGGTGAATTTGTTATCGCCTTCCGCCAAGCTGACCGTTTTTTCGAAGCTGCCGTAGTAGGCCCCGACATCTTTTCCGTTAATGGTAACAATAGGATTGCTGTCATTCTTGTCGGATACGTTGCCTCTGATGGTGACGGAATTGACTTCCGAACTCACTGGGGCTTGGGTGATATTGAGTACAGGAGCTCCGGCACCGAAAGAGATGGTTTTCTCTACCGTAGTGGACTTCCCTAATTTGTTTGTCGCCACGATGGTGAATTTGTTATCGCCTTCCGTTAAGCTGACCGTTTTTTCGAAGCTGCCATAATAGGCTCCAACATCTTTTCCGTTAATGGTAACAATAGGATTGCTGTCATTCTTGTCGGATACGGTACCTCGGATGGTGGCCGAATTGATCTCTGAGCTTGTTGGCGCTTGGGTGATGTTGAGTACAGGAGATCCGGCACCGAAAGAGATGGTCTTCTCAACCGTGGTGGACTTCCCAAGCTTGTTCGTCGCCACGATGGTGAATTTGTTATCGCCTTCCGCCAAGCTGACCGTTTTTTCGAAGCTGCCGTAATAGGCTCCGACATCTTTTCCGTTAATGGTAACAATAGGATTGCTGTCATTTGTATCGGATACGGTACCTCGGATGGTAGCGGAATTGATCTCCGAGTTTATTGGAGCTTGGGTGATATTGAGTATAGGAGCTCCGGCGCCGAAAGAGATGGTCTTCTCAACCGTTGTGGACTTCCCTAATTTGTTTGTCGCCACGATGGTGAAAGTGTTATCGCCTTCCACCAAACTGACTGTTTTCTCGAAGCTGCCATAATAGGCTCCGACATCTTTTCCGTTAATGGTAACAATAGGATTGCTGTCATTCTTATCAGATACGGTGCCTTTGATCGTTGCGGAATTGATTTCCGAGTTTGTCGGAGCTTGTGTTATGGTTAGAACAGGGGCTAGAATTTGATATTTTGCTGTTTTCTCTAGCATCTTCCTTTTTGCGCCTTTTGTTGCCTCAATCTTAAAGGTTTTCGTTCCTTCCTCTTCGAATGAATACAGCACCATGCCCCCGATGTACCCATTCCCCATCTTGTCCATCCTTAAGGCTTCGCCGTCAACCGTTATCTTAGTGCCTTCTTCCGCTTTAACGGAGAGGGTCACTTCGTTAGGATTTTGACCAGTGATAATTGAAGCGGATACGTCTAATTCCTCCGTCGCTGAAGATACGGCTTGTTTCGTAGCTCTATTGAGCAATACAACGCTTTCGGCGCGAGTAATTCCTTGTGTAGGTCTGAAGGTACCATCTTCATATCCATTAATTAGTCCTCGTTCAGCCGCGATACTCACATATTTTAATAGTCCGGGTGAAATGTTATAAGCATCGTTGAAAGCGTATTTTGCATAATTGGGATTACTGACATCTTGATCGGAAAGACCCATGATTCGGATTAACGACACGGCAATATCCTCGCGAGTAGCCGCCTCTTCAGGGTGAAAACTCATCTTACCGCCAAACGGATTGACATAACCCGTAAGAAAATCCTTGCTTACTTCAATATAAGGATTGGACCACTTATCCAGCGGAACATCTGAAAAAGTAGGTTCTTGAGGTGAAGTCAGGGCCGCGTTAAAGGTTAAAACTAGCATTTTAGCAAACTGCTCTCTTGTAACCATTTCATCCGGAGCGAATTTGCCGTCGCCAACGCCCGAAACGATCCCTTGCTGAGCAAAGCTTTTTATCGCTTCCTTTGCCCAATCGTAATTTGGCGTCAGATCCACAAACACAACAGTGTTATTGTCACCGATGATTTGACTGACATTTTCAGCATAAGCCGACGTGGAAATATTGAAGAATAGGAATAGGATGAGGAACAAACTGCTTACTTTCCTTTTTAACACATTATCATCTCCATCAATTAATTAAAAAGCTATTGAATACTTGCCTAGCATATTTGGTTCTGCCTACCTCCTTAGGAACTAGTAATATATTACTTACGCTGATACAAATATATCTCAATTGATATAAATTGGAAAGCAGTGAAATGAATTACTGGGACTAAAGGCTTCCTTCCTATGTATTTAATTGGATACCCTCAAGTGTGAAGCAAGCCTCGGAATTTAGGTTAAATTTCGTCCCGCAGGTTAAA
Organism: Paenibacillus oryzisoli; assembly: GCF_050467285.1. Lineage (GTDB taxonomy): Bacteria > Bacillota > Bacilli > Paenibacillales > NBRC-103111 > Paenibacillus_E > Paenibacillus_E oryzisoli_A. The sequence continues at coordinate 282,522 of NZ_JBCMUN010000012.1, forward strand.
ATATTACTCCAACGGGTTAAATCTGTGACTTACTCCGTTCGCGCTGGCACGATAAAATGAGAGAAAATACGACATGGGGTGAGTGCATGGCTAACCATATAACTTCACAATCCGCGGGTGCGGCGTCCGACTCTTCGGCCAAAGCGAAATCCAAGCGGTCTTCGCGGCAGATTAAAGAGGATCTCATCGGCTATGCGTTCGTTGCACCGATGCTGCTGGGACTTACCGCGTTTACACTGTTTCCGATTATTGCATCGTTCTTTCTGAGCTTTACGAACTGGAACTTCGTAGCGGGCTTCTCTAAAGTAAAATTCGTCGGGATGGACAACTTCGTGAAGCTGATTCACGACACGGTCTTCCTGCTATCTTTGAAAAACAACTTGATTCTGATGATTGTCGTGCCGCTTACACTCATTTGCTCGTTGGCGCTCGCCATCGTGATCGATAAGAAAATTTATTTCAAAGATCTGTTCAAAGTCGTTTACTTCGTGCCGTACATTTCCTCGATCGTCGCGGTAGCGATTGTATTCCAGGTGTTGTTCCACCCGACCTACGGGCCGATTAACCAAATTCTAATCAGCTGGGGCATGGCCAATCCGCCAAAATGGCTGGCCGATCCGGACTTTGCCCTGTATTGCGTGATGGGGCTGATGGTCTGGGTGAACATCGGGTACAACATGATTATCTTTATGGCCGGCTTGCAGTCGATTCCGAAAGATCTCTACGAAGCGGCTGACATCGACGGCGCCTCCAAATGGACGCAATTCCTGAGAATTACGGTGCCTATGCTGTCGCCGACAACGTTCTTCCTGCTTGTAACGGGCATTATTGGGACGTTCAAGGTGTTTGACGTGATTATGGTTTTGACAGGCGGCGGTCCAGCAAACTCCACGAGTGTCGTGGTGACGCGTCTGTACGATGCGGCGTTTATCAATCTGCAATCCGGTTATGCGTCAGCGATGGCGATCGTACTGCTCATTCTTATCCTGCTGATTACGCTCATTCAATGGTTCGGACAGCGTAAATGGGTTAACTATTAAGAGAAGAAGGAGGAACTCCCATGGACAAGTTTGAAAAATTGAAAAAAACGCTGCTGACGCTGCTCATGTGCGTGATCGGGATATTGTTCATGTCCCCGTTCATCTGGATGATTTCGGCGTCCATGAAGCCGGAGGCGGACGTATTTATTTATCCGATTCAGTGGATTCCGAAGCATTGGCAGTTGATCGAGAACTATAAAGAAGTGTGGTCGACGAATTTCCCGCTCTACTATTGGAATTCCATTAAAGTCACCGTATGCACGACGGCGCTCTCCGTTCTGCTGTCGTCAATGGCCGCCTATTCCTTCTCCAAAATCAAGTTCCGCGGCCGCAATGTGATCTTTGTTCTGGTCCTTGTGATCTACATGATTCCGAGCCAAGCGATCCTGGTTCCGCAATTCTTGCTGTTCCGTTGGGTAGGCTTGTTCGACAGCCATTTCGGCTTGATTTTGCTCGGTTCGTTCTCCGTACTCGGTACGTTCATGCTTCGCCAATTTTACCTCGGTATCCATGAAGAATACATGGAATCGGCACGGATCGATGGCGCAGGGCATTTCCGGATTTTCTGGTCGATCTGTACACCGCTTGTAAAGCCTGCGATCGCCACATATGCGATTCTGCGTTTCATCTGGACATGGAACGATTACCAGAATCCGCTGATCTTCCTGAGAACGAAAACCTTGTTCACTTTGCCGCTTGGGATTCAATCCTTTGCCGATTTGAACGGCAACTTTTACTCGCTGATCATGGCCGCATCGGTGTCGGCGATCGTGCCGCTCCTGATTATTTTCATCATCGGCCAGAAGCAAGTTATCGAGGGCATTTCCATGGGCGGCGTCAAAGGATAACAGTCCTGTATGTCGCAACATGTCAAAATATGAGTGCATGAGGTTAAAATATTGCCTCGTGTGCTCACCCCCCGATAGGGTACTATCGGTCATGTAAAGGTTTTCACGCAAAAAACAATTTGGAGGGGTTCAAATGAAAAAGAGTCTACTCGTCATGAGCGGCGTTCTGCTTCTCTCTACAGCATTAACAGCTTGCGGAAGCAAAGAAGAAAATAATACAGCTGCCACAGACAGCGGCAAACAAGGTACAGCCAGTGCTCCAGTTACGATTAAAGTACAAGGCTGGTACACAGAAGCGCAAGGCAACTGGAACAAAACGGTTGAAGCTTACAACGCGACTCACCCGAACGTAAAAGTGGTTTACGAGAGCATGTCCGAGAAAGGCGACTCCCAAGAAGGCATGAAAAAACTTGACCTCTTGGCCGCTTCCGGCGAGCAAATGGACGTTGTCATGTACTCTAGTGCTTCCGACTTCGCACAACGCGTTGGCGCAGGCATCCTGGAGCCTCTGGACAGCTATTTGAAAAAAGACAACATCGTTGTCAAAGACGAGTACAAGCTTGACCCGGTTGTCGATGGCAAATACTACGCGCTTCCTGGTAAAATGATCGAGTGGTTCGTCCTGTTGAACAAAGACAAATTGGATGCTGCGGGTCTGAAAGTGCCGACAGACTGGACTTGGAACGACTATGCTGACTACGCGAAGAAAATGACTAGCGGCGAAGGCGCTTCGAAAGTGTACGGCTCCTACTTCCACAACTGGAAAGACTACGCGCTGCTTGCGCAAAACAACGATATGAACAACGCATACCTGGTGAAATCCGACGGTACAGAAAATATCGACAACCCGCGCGTTCGTTTCTCCCTAGACCTGCGTAACAAAATGGAGAACATCGATAAATCTTCCGTTCCTTATTTCGAAGTTGTTTCGCAAAAAATGGCTTACCGCGATGTGTTCTACGCTGGTAAAACAGCGATGCTCGCAACAGGCAACTGGATGGTCGGCGAGCTTTCCCAAAATGCGAAATTCAACACTGTTTTTGCACCGTATCCGAAATATGATGCCAAAGACGAAAACGGTTTGACAGAAGTAGGCGCGGACTTCCTGGGTATCGCGGCGAACTCCAAGAACAAGCAAGCGGCTTATGATTTCATCAAATGGTACACAACCGAAGGTATCCAAACACAAGGTCTGTTCTTCTCCGCATGGAAAAAAGCCGACATTGCGAAAAACGTAGATGCCATCCTGGCAAGCGGCAAGCCGGATCAAGTGAAATTCATCGACAAAGAATCTTTGCTGAACACGTTGAAAGTGAACAAATCCACGAAGCTGGTTGTGCCTCCAACGTACGCTTTGCAACAAGAGAAAGAATTCTTGACGCAAGTTGAGCTGTACCTGACTGGCAAACAAGATCTGGATAAAACGATTTCGACAGCAAAAGCAAAAATTGAAGATATTCGTAAAAGCAACGCGAAATAAGGCCTAAATTGTTTTAGAAATTGGGCAGAAGTTGCTATACTGAAAGAGGAAGCAAGAGGGAGCCGGAAGGCCTCCTCTTTTTCCGCATTTACATACTTCCCTTGGGAGGGAGGAGACCCCGCTTGCTGACAAGGATCAGATCGTTATCGCTCCGTAACAAGCTTGTTTTGACCATTCTTATTTGTCTGGTTATTCCGTCCATCGTGTCGATGTACGTATCGAATTTCTTTACCCGCGACGCGGTGCGGGTGCAAGTAGAGAACAATGCGCGGCAGTCGCTGGGTATTGTGAATCAATTCGTGGACGGGCAGCTCAAAAATATGGTGTATATGATGAATTTTTTGCAATTCGATGAAGATTTGCAGGAACCTATTTTGAAGCTAAGCCGCGCGGACGCCTTCGTCGATCAGAGGGAGCTTGTGGGATATAAAACGACGCTGGCTCTACGGATTGCCACAGTGAAAAGACCGCTTGGCGACATGTATGTCACGCTGCTTATGCCAAATGGGCAGTATGTTGCCACCTATTCGACGTTTAGTTTTGATCCTCACTCTTTCACCGAGAAGAGCTGGTTTCCCGATGTGCAAAACATGACGGGGTATAATGCCAAATGGATCGGCGTCGAACCCAACTATGCGCAGGAAACCAAGCAGCCTTATGTACTTACAGCCGCGAAACCGCTGCGTACCTATGGTCTTACTTACGGCTACGTAATCGTGGGCCTGGAAATGGGGGGATTGCAGCAGCTATTCCGCCAATATGAGGGTAAGGAATCCATGGTGATTATCGACGATACAGGGAAAATCCTCGTAGACAAGGATTCATCGACCATTGGTCAGCCATTCCCTTACCTCGAGCAGCTTGGCGAAGAGGAAGGTACCTCGTTCGTCAAAGTAGCCGGCGAAGACTATATTATGATGTCGAGCCGCGTTACGCCGGAATGGCGTCTGGTGAATATGACGCCATACAAGGCGGCCGCGCAGCAGATTGAGTCGTTCCGCAACAAGGACTTTTTTATCCAGTTGTGCTTTTTAGTGCTTTTCGCGATACTGCTGCTGTCCGTTGTTCGTACGTTGACGAAGCCGATTGCGCGGCTTGTGCAAACGGTTGTCCGGATTGAGTCGGGGCAGCTCAGCGAGCGCTCCAATATTAGCGGAGGCGACGAGGTCGGGCGGCTTGGGTACGTTTTTGACAGGATGATCGACCGCATTGAGCGAATGCTAGTAGAGAACAAGCGCGAGCAGGAGCTCAAGCGGAAGGCAGAGCTGGCGATGCTGCAGGCGCAGATTAACCCGCATTTTTTATTTAACGTCCTTAATTCCATTCGGTTGAAAATCATGATGAAAGGCGACGAGGAGAACGCCGAGCTGATCAGCTCCCTGTCCTCGCTGCTGCGGATGACGATTAACCGCAATAACGCGTATATTTCGCTGCATGAAGAGATTGATACAAATGAACATTATGTTCGGCTGCTGAACTCGCGGCATGGCGACAAAGTGCTGCTGCGCATTCAGGCGGCTTCAGATACGCTGCTGGTGCCGATTCCGCGGTTTTTGCTCCAACCTTTGATCGAAAATGCCTATCTTCACGGCCTTAAAAGTAAAGGCGGTGAAATTACGATCACCTCGCGGCTTACAGAGGATGGCCGCTTGCAGATCGAGGTGCGGGATTCGGGCATCGGCATGACGCCGGAGCGTCTGGCGGAGCTGCGGGTTGCGCTGGAGGCACCGCCGGTGGAAGCGGCGGTCGACAAGTCGGTGGCGCGGACGTTGTCCGGCATCGGGATTTATAACGTTTTTGAGCGGCTGCGTTTGATTTATGGGCATCGATTTGATTACGACATTGAGAGCCGACCTGAGGAGGGCACCCAAATTACGCTGCGCTTCCCGCAAGAGCCGGAAAAGGAGAGTTGACGATGTATACCGTCATGATTGTAGATGATGATTTGCCGGTGTTGGAGTTTTTGCAGGCAACGATCAAGTGGGAAGAGCTGGGCTACCAACTGACGGGTGCATACGCCAATCCTTTGGAGGCTTTGCAGGCCGGCAAGCTGGCGAAGACGGATGTGCTGATCAGCGACATCGGGATGCCGGAGATGAACGGGCTTGAGTTGATCACGTCGCTGCGCGAGGATGATCCGAACCTGAAAGCGGTCATTTTGTCGTGCCACGACGAGTTTCATTACGCGCAGGCGGCGGTGAAGCTGTCGGTGAGCGAGTATATATTGAAAGAAACGATGAATGCGACCAACATTACCGAGGTGTTGAAGCGGGTCAAAGAGCAGCTTGACGCCGAAGGCAATGCGCAGTCCAAACACCGCAAGCTGGAAAAGGAGGTATCGCAGCAGCGCGGCGCGACGAAGCGGCATTTCATTCGGACGACGGTCAACGAGCCGCTCTTTGACCAGCGGGAATGGCAGGCGAAGGCGCTGGACTTCGGCATTCATTTGGAGAAGCACGCAGTCATCCCGGTGCTGGGCTATGCGAATCGGCTGAAGGAGGCGACGGGCCGGTTTCAGTCGAAGGATCTTTTTGAATATACGATCGAAAATATTGTGGAAGAACTGATCGGCGAGCAGGGCGACATTACGCTGTTTACTTACGATACCGGAGAAATCGTGCTGCTGTTCCCGCACATTTCGAATCTGCATATCAACAATACGCAGAAAATGGAAGCAACACTGCGCAACCTGCAATCGTGCCTGCAGAAGTTCGTGAAAATCTCGTTCTCCTTCGTCGTCGGCAGCCCCGTGAAAGATGTGCGCGCGCTGAAGGATCTCCTCATGCGGCTCGTGGAGACAAAGCCATCGCGGTTCTACTTGCCGGAGGCGTCGATCTTGAAGCTTGACCAGGTGCGGGAAAGCTTCGGAGACGGCGGCGAGCTGCTGGCGCAGTACGCACAGGCGCTGGATGAGTTCCGCAGCGTCGTGTTCGACGAGCGTACGGACGAGGTGGGCGCCTTCGTCTCCAAATGGGTCGACTACATTGCGTACAACCGGTTCCGGCCGCTCGAAGTGAAGGACTGGCTGCTGAAAATGATTTTGGACGTGCGCATGCGGCTCAAATCGCTCCAGCACTACCAGTCGACGTTCTCGTCCGAGCTGCTGCACCATGACGTGCACGAGCTGTCCTCCATCCGCGAGCTGGAAACGTGGCTGGGGAGCTACTTGCAGCAGGCGATCGAATGGGCCGGCAAAGTGTACCGCGAGTCGCACAATCGCGAGATTCTGGAGTGCCAGCGTTTCGTGCAGAGCCATCTCGACACGAAAATCTCGCTCGAAGACGCCGCGGAGCATCTTCACCTGCATCCGAGCTATTTGAGCCGGCTGTTCAAGCGCGAAACCGGCGAGGGGTTCATCGAATACGTCACGCGGATGAAAATGGAAAAAGCCCGCGAGCTGCTCGAGATCACGGACAAGAGCGTCGAGCAGATCGCGGACATGCTCGGCTACGAGAACAAGAACTACTTCGGCAAGCTGTTCAAGGCGCACACCGGCTTCGTGCCGAACGCATATCGCGGGCAGGCGAAGCCGGGCGGGGTATGAGGGCGATAAGGCGGGAGTTGAGCTGGAGAGGTGAATTCCTGCGAATAGGCAGGAAATTCTCTAAAAAAATTCGTTCTTACTAACAAACCTGCGATAAAGCAGTTTTTTGGCCGAATTCGCTCCCCTAAGGTGCTTCTCGCCCTAAATGCCTGCCGAATTGCAGGCATTTCATCGAAGCAGGTCGGGAACGAGGCAAATTCCTGCTTTTCTGCAGGCTTGGCACCCTTCGCGCTCCCCGAACAGGCCCGTCTGGCTGCTTAGCGGCGAAAAGTAGCTTGATCGATTTTGTATGGAATCGAGCTTAGGCAGGGGAGAGGGTTGATGTGCGCACGTTGGCAGGTTATATAGCGAGTTTGGACGAGAGTGGCAGGCTAGCGAGGGCTTCAACTGGAATTTCTCCAGTTTATTTTAAACAAATTAAGTAGTTTGCGAGATGAACTGGAAAACCTCCAGTTCATCTCGTGCGTTTAGGGGATATGGGGCCACACAAGCCTAAATGAGATGGAGAAATTCCAGTTCAACTGGCCATTTTAGCGAGAATATGGAGTATGAACGGGAGGAATTCCAGTTGAGTGCAGTGAGGAGTCTGAGAGCATAAAAAGTAGGTTACCTGAGCTCGTTTCGTATGCTAGAATACATGTAGGACAAGCACAAATACATGGCTGGGCACGTTTGTTCACCCGATTGTGCGTATCATTGATCGGAAAGCAAAAAAGTAATCCACCCCACCCAGCCAGCATACGGTGAATTACTTTATTGTGGGTTTTGATTTGACTCCTACAGTACAACATCATGCTAGTTATTAACAGCCATCAGCCGATGGCTTTATTTTTTCTTTAACTTAAAAAAGGGAGGTAACTGCGAATGAAGCTTAGTGTATTGGATCTTGCCCCTGTCATCGCGCCGGCAGACCCGGCGGCAGCGCTGGAGCAGGCGGCCGTTTTGGCGCAGACGGCGGAACGGCTCGGCTACGCGCGCTACTGGGTCGCCGAGCATCACGATATGCCCGGGCTTGCTTGCACCGCGCCTGAAGTGCTGCTTGCGCATATCGGGGCGCGCACGCAGCGGATCCGGCTTGGTTCGGGAGCGCTGCTGCTCCCGCACTACAAGCCGATGAAAGTCGCGGAGTCATTCCATATGCTCGCGACGCTGTATCCGGGCCGGATTGATCTCGGCATCGGCCGGGCACCCGGCGGCTCCGCCCATGCGGCAATTGCGCTCAGCGGCAATTTCCTGGGCAATGTGAGCCGGATGCCAGAGACGCTGCAAGCGTTGATGGATTTTCTGCATCAACGTTATACCTATGAAGATCAGCCTGTGACCGCAAGGCCGCTGCCGGCTGAGCCACCGCAGGTGTGGCTGCTCGGCACGAACACGAAAAGCGCCGCTTTTGCAGCGCAGCATGGCGCCGGCTACGTGTTCGGCCATTTTATGAGCGACGCGGACGGTGCCGAGACGATAGCTGCCTACCGCGAGCAGTTCCAGCCGGCCGCGCACATGGCCGAGCCGAAGGCGATGCTGGCGATAGCTGCAATATGCGCGGAGACGGAAGAGGAGGCGAAGCGCTTGGCGGCAGAAAGCCAATCGTGGTTCCGGCTCCCATCGGAGCAGAACATGCCGCAGGGGTCGGGGCGGCTGTTGACGGGAACGCCTGACAGTCTGCGCGTGCAGTTGGAGTCGCTTGGGCGCATTTGTCATGCCGATGAATACCTGATCGTGTCTCCTGTTCCTGACTATGAGAAGCGGCTTCGTTCCTATGAGTTATTGGCTGCTTTGAAATAAATATTTTACTAGAAGTTTGCTAATAATTTCTAAATAGTTGCCTGCTATAGTCTAGTTATAAACAAGATCCGGAGGTAAAGGGACATGGTAAAAACGGTAGATGCAGACGTTCAATTATTGATCGATCGACTAGGTCAAGACGCACATGTACTGCTGAAGGAGTTCGCCTTTACCAAGAACGGACAGCGATTATCGGAGCAGGAAGCTTTACGTTTCATTGCCTTTTTGAAAGAAGAAAGTACGAAGAGACCGATCCATTAATGAGCTTAGAACCGTCCGACGTGGACGGTTTTTTGTTTGCGCGTCTGACAGTCATACAGTCTAGGTGGTTTTAAGTCTACTCGGTAACCCAGCAAGCGTGACTGGCCGTTGGAGAGTTGTCGTGTGCAGCATACATTCTTAATGAAATTGGGGAGTAATCCCCACCTTCCCCGAACCCTCGCACCCATCACCTGCAAAAACTACAGGTAATTTTGTAGAAATGGGCAATCCGTGGTGGTTTACCTGTAAAACCTACATCTAATTTTTGGGAAAAGCGCCTTTTTGGAGTGATTCTGGGCGATTGTCAAAGAATTAACTGTAGGTAATGCAGGTAATCGCTTCAGAATCGCCAATTTCGTGGGATTAGATGTACAAAATGCAGGTAAACGAGGGGGGGCGGGGGTACGGGGGCAGCAAGTGAGGTATGTCAGGGGCGAGAGCGAGAGAGTAGCTAGTTTAAAGTCCGCGGTCGACGTGGACCCGCGCGACCAGATCGTGCAGTACGTGGACTTTGTGAATTTGAGGCACTTTAATCGAGTGTTCTGTGCGATGACGGAGCGGACGCCGCAGGTGTATCGGGAGCAGGGGAGTGACGGAGGCCCAGCTTTATTTGGCACCCGATAGGGTGCCATTCATAGTTAGGGATGAGATCAAGGTTATACTTTTTTTACAAACTCGGATTTTAATTTCATCGCACCAAAACCATCAATCTTGCAATCGATATCATGATCCCCTTCAACGAGCCGTATATTCTTTACTTTCGTGCCTATTTTCAAAACGGATGAACTTCCTTTAACTTTAAGATCCTTGATTATGGTCACGGTATCGCCGTCACTTAATACATTTCCATTAGAATCTTTGATAATCGAATGACCTTCACTCTTTTCATTTTTCGATTCATTCGACCACTCATGACTGCATTCCGGGCAAATAAATAAACCTCTGTCTTCATAGGTATACGCCGAGCTACATTGAGGACAATTTGGAAATTCCGCCATCATTTATTCTCTCCTTTTCAATTCGAGCTGTACGATTATGATTTCAAGCCTATCACGTGTTGGGGTTATTCAGATGATACTCACGCAGTTCCTTTTGAAAACGATGAAAATGACTGGAAAGAACTTTGATATTTCTTTCAGTTTTAATTTGCTTTTTAGGATCATTGTTGCCATCATGCAATCTGTCAATGTTTTTATCTATTTTTTCCCGGAGCGTAAAAATGAATCCTATCGGTAGGTCCGTTGTCGTCAACTCCTGCAGGTCGGTCGACAATGCCTCACTAAGATTCCGAATTCTGTGCATGTGCAATGGCTTCTCTACGAAAAAAAGCTCTGGCGTGAAATCCTCGCGAAAGGCTTGCCCTGGAACCTGTCTCCAAAAATCATCCCACTCCCTCAGGAGTCCTGTCGCATACAAAAGGTATTTGAGAAATCCGCATAACCATGCCGTACAACTTGTATTCAGTTTTTTACATCCAATTCCATTTAAAAGATGACGACAACCATAGCAACAGGATCCCCCATTTTTGATACAAACCTTGCAAATTAAATCAGATCCGATCTCATGCAAGGCATCAATCCCCATCTTGATGACCGTCTGTCTGTTCATGTTCTTTATTTCTGAAGTTAATTCGTGCATGGACTGCGAACAGGTCCGTAATTGGTCATTAGAATTCAAGATAGGCACTCGCTAACCACCCTTCACACAACAAAACAAACATTCAAATCTTTGAATATATGAATGATTATAATGTAGATAACCCCAAATAACAAATGGGTCTCCGCGACTTCATCTCCCTAATCCCACGAAAATGCCACCACGCCCTCCCTTATGATCAGGATGTGAAGGAAACACACACGATCACATGGGAGGGGTTGCTCATGCATAAAAAATTAATCACCTTAAGCACGTTAACCGAATCTCGATACTATCGCGTAAATATGAATACGGTTGTGGCGTTGGTGGGGTTGTTTTTACTGCCGGTGGCTTACATGATTGCCTTATCACTTAAAACAGAAGGTGTGCCACGTTCATCGATGGCGTGCTTTTACGGAGGGGGGAAGCTCGAAGCGGCTCCATGTCTTCCGTAAACGCTGCCGTCCTTTCATGGACGGCGGAACCGCTCAACTCAATACATTAACGAGGCACCCTAATCCGAAACACCGTTTCCACATTCGGCATACTGCTCATCTCTATGCTGCCATCGTGGGCTTCTACGATGTCCTTGACAATGGCCAGACCAATCCCCAATCCTTCTCCCTGTCTTCCGCTATCCACCCGATAAAAGCGTTCAAAAATATGCGCCTGATGTTCAGGAGGAATCCCTTTTCCTTTATCCCTTACGATCATATTGACGGCATGCTCTTCCGCAAACAATTGGATGCCAAGGTACCGTCCATCCTTCCCATATCGGATCGCATTATCCAAAATATTGCGCAGCACCCTTTCCATAAGAGGCGCGTCGATAGGAAGATGAATGTCCTCATCCGGGATCTCGACATCAAGATGAATCTGGTCGCCGTCGAGAACCATAATATATTCAGCCGCAATTTTGCGAACGATTTCGGAGAAATTATGGTTTTCCAGGCGAATGGTCAAGTTGCCCGCATCATGGCGGGAGATGTCCAGCATCTGATCCAGCAGTTTGTCCATATATCTGCAGCGTTGAAGAATGATTTTGGCCCTGGTCTGAAGTTCTTTCTGATCCTCATAATTGCCGGAGCGAATCATTTCGGCACAACCCAGCATTGTCGTCAGAGGTGTTCGCAGATCATGAGACAGATTGGACAGCAAGAGTCTGCGCTTGTTCTCGAACTGCTGAATCTCCGCAAACTGTGATCGGATGCGATGCGCCATGGAATTATAATGCTGCGAAAGCTGGCCGAGCTCGTCCTTGGAGGTATCGACCAGCTCTACAAGGGGCGAGTCGCTTTGGATATTCAGTTGATTCAGGGCAAGGTTCAGTTTGCGAATCCTTTTATTTAGGGTTGAGAACAACCATAAGGCCACTACAAAGGGGACTGAAAACGACAGAATCAGCGGCAAAACCAAGGTGAGTAAAGAGGACAGCTTGCGAATGAGAAAATAAACCTCACCTTGCTTCATTGCGGAGGCTGGTACGCTCATGAGCAGGAAATACGTTTGCCCGTTCTTGGTTGCCGGCGTGAGGATCGGAACCTCATTATCCTTCAAATATCGCTCGGGCATTTTCCGCATCAGCATGGCCAAGTCATGGAAGGTAAACGTCGGATTCATCCCCGCTGTATCATAGATGGAATGTCCTTGATCGTCCAGCCACACCCAACGAATGGCGGGGTGATCGGCGTGCGCGCGATCCAGGGTTTGCTTTAGTGCGTCTAGTTGGAATTCGGGGTGTTCCTCAACCGCATCGACAACGGACTGCGCAAGCGGATTTAACTCAAGCAGCGCGTATCCTTTGTTCGCTGCCTTTCCGATCCAGACTGTCGTATAGCCGAACAGAACCATACTCAATGCCGCGCTGATCACAAGGGATAGCCACAATTTTGTGCGTAATTTCATAGTTCAGCTCCTGTCAACCTGTAACCAACGCCGCGCACCGTTTGAATTTCCCAAGAGGATCGCGCTTGTTCCAACAGTTTGCGCAGCCTGCTGATATATACGCTCAGGTTATTATCATCGTACCGCTCATGCTGCCAGACCTGCTGATAGATCTCCAGCTTCGTCATGACACGGTCGGGATTTTGCATGAAGACCTGCATCATTCCGCATTCGATCATCGTTAAGGTCAGTTTTTCGTTATAAATGAGCAGCGTGTAGTTATCCACATCCAGAATCAAAGGATTTAATCGAATGACCAACGAGGAGCGGCCAGCGATGGGGTACCGTCTGCGCAAAATGGCTTGAATACGGGCCATTAATTCCATGGGACTAAAGGGCTTCGTCATATAATCGTCAGCCCCAAGTCCAAGCGTGGAGATCTTATCTTGTTCTTGTCTTCTTGCGCTGACCACAATTGTCATGGTATCTAATCCGCGATTGCGCAAGTACCTCAGCACCTCAAAACCGTCATGATCATCCATCATGAGATCAAGAATAGTCACGTCCACCTGCTCTGCTTCCAGCCGTTCAATCGCTTGTCGGCCAGACTCGGCTTCCAGCGCATGCATGCCGGATTGTTCGATATGGGTACGGATCACTTCGCGAATTTGCGGATCGTCATCAACTATGAGTATTCGTTCCATCTACTTAGCAGCACCACCAAAATGATTTTAGAGATTAATTAAATCATAGCATGTCTAGCCTGGTATTTGTCATTCGGATGCCGGTACTTTGAAACCTTTTAAGATTACATTAAGAATTGCGAGAATGAATGATTGATATAATTTCGAAATGGATGAAAGTATGGATTGCTTTCACTTTGACTATTCAATCGCTTAGCTAGGGGATGCAACTTGAAAAGGAAAGGACGAAAATAGGGATGAAATTTCATCGCAGGCTGGCTTTTGTAACCATATTCTTTGTGATTTTTGCACTTATGACGCAAGTGATGCCATTTCATTATGACCGCGCCTACGCGGGAACCGGTGGAGAGATCTCTACCGTAGCAGGATCGGGAGATTACGGTGAAGGGGGAGATGGAGCGCTGGCTGTCGCGGCTGAACTATCTAACCCGCTCGCAGTAGCGATAGACAGCAGCGGGAATTTGTATATCGCGGATAGCGACAATAACAAGATCAGGAAAGTAGATGCGATTAGCAAGAAAATCAGCACCATAGCAGGAACAGGGGTGTATGGCTACTTCGGAGATGGCGGGCTCGCCACAAACGCAGAACTGCGCACTCCGGCAGGCGTGGCCGTAGATGCTGCCGGCAATGTGTATATCGCTGACCAATATAACAATCGGATTCGCAAAGTGGGGACGGACGGCAACATTTCCACGATTGTGGGAACGGGAGATTCTGATGATCTCTCGAGTCCAACCGGCATAGCGCTGGATAGTCTTGGCAATCTGTATATTGCCGATACAGGAAATAGCCGGATTTTAAAAGCAGCCCCGGACAGCAGCAGTGTGACCAAGATAGCGGGAAAAACAACGTATGGCACCTATGTCGCGAGCGACGATGGGGGGCCTGCCATTGATGCTGAATTAAATGAACCGCAAGCGGTAGCCTTTGACAGCGCGGGGAACCTCTATATTGCCGATACCAAGAACAACCGGATACGGAAAGTGGATACAACAACCGGAATAATCGACACCGTAGCCGGTTCTTCGTCGATGGATGGCTATTCCGGAGACGGGGGACCGGCGGTCAGCGCCAAGTTGAATGAACCGGAAGGCGTAGCGGTAGACGCCAGCGGCAATCTGTACATTGCCGATACAGACAATAATCGAATTCGGAAAGTGACGACGAATGGCCGAATTTCCACGATAGCGGGAACCGGGAGTGGGGGCTTTTCGGGGGATGATGTACTTGGCAGCACAGTGACAGTAGATGGCCCAAGCGGCGTTGCGCTGGACATCGACGGCAATCTGTACATCGCGGATTATTTCAATTACCGGATACGCAAATTAACGCCTTACCTCCCTTCGAACAGTGCGAGTTTAAGCAATATCACGCTATCGAACGGCACGTTAAGCCCGGCGTTCTCATCCCTGCAGACCAGCTACACAGCGAGTGTCGTGAATGGATTGAGTACGCTTCGCGTGACGCCGACGGCGAGCCCCTTCAACACAGTGGAAGTGAACGGCGAGGAGGTGGAAAGCGGTAACCAGTCCGGCGACATCAATCTGGATGTGGGCGAGAACACGATTACTGTGGTAGCCAGGGCCGAAGACGGTACGACGACGCAGACGTACACGTTGACGGTAACGCGAAGCGCAAGCAGCAATGCCAATTTGAACAATTTAACCTTGTCGAGCGGCGCATTGAGTCCGGTATTCGGCTCGAATACAACGAGCTATGCCGTGAATGCAAGCCAGAGTGAGACCACAGTGACGCCGACGTTGGCGGACTCCTTGGCGACAGTGAAGGTGAGCGGGACATCGGTGACGAGCGGCACGGCATCGCTGCCGATTCCGCTGGACGTGGGCACTACCGATATTACCGTCGAGGTGACAGCGCAGAATGGAACAACGAAGACGTACACGATCCATGTCACGCGAGCGCTGAGCACGAATGCGGATTTGAGCGAGCTATCGCTGTCAAATGGTACGCTGAGCCCGGCGTTCGGAGCGGCCACGACCGGCTATGCGGTGAACGTTGGGAATAGCGTAAGCAGCCTGATCGTCACGCCGACGGTCGCAGACCGAACCGCTACAGTGACAGTGAATGACGTACCGGTAGCAAGCGGGACTGCATCCGCAACGCTGCCGCTCGCCGTGGGCAGCAATACAATTAAGGTGGCGGTCACGGCCGAGAATGGCTCGCACAAGAGCTATACGATCACGGTCACGCGAGCGGAGAGCAGCAATGCAGATTTGGTTGATTTGACAATGTCGAGCGGCACACTGATTCCCTGGTTCGTGCCAGGCACCTTTAAGTCGAGCGTGGGGTATGGTGTGAGCAGCGTCACAGTTACGCCGACGGTATCGGATGTTGTATATGCTCAGGTTGAGGTCAGTCTCTACACAAGCGGCGGAGCGCTCGTAACGGGACCGTTGCCGGTGGCGAGCGGCGCGCCATCATCCTCATTGCCGCTTGGTGTAGGCAGCAACACGATTACAGTGATGGTCACTGCGCAGGACGGAACGACGAAGACGTACACGGTGACGGTGACGCGAGGCGCGAGCAGCAATGCGGATTTGAGCAATTTGACCCTATCGGACGGGACGCTGGTCCCGGCGTTCGCAGGCACGTACACGGCGAGCGTAGGCTATGCGGTGAGCAGCTTGACGGTCACGCCGACGCTGTCGGATGCCGCCAATGCTTCCGTAACCGCAAGCGTCTATGATAGCGGCGGCGCACGCGTAAGCGGCCCGCACGTATTGACGAGCGGAGCAGCTTCCCCTTCATTGCCGCTGAACGTAGGGAATAATGTGATTTCGATTCTCGTGACGGCGCAGGACGGATCGATCAGGACGTACACGATCACGGTCACGCGCGCGGCAAGCAACCATGCAGACCTGAGCGGGCTGTCGTTGTCGAGCGGCACGCTGAGCCCGGTGTTTGAACCGGCAACGACCAACTATACGGCAAGTGTGGAAAATAACGTCGGCAGCGTCAATATGGCGATGAACGTGGCGGATGCCGACAAGGATACGACAACGGTGAGTGTCTATAACAGCGGCGGTGAGCTGATCGGCGGACCTTTCGCCATGACGAGCGGCACGGCAGACTTTGCGCTTTCGCTGAGCGTGGGGAGCAATGCGATTTCGGTGATTGTGACGGCGCAGGACGGATCGACCAAGACGTACAAGGTGGCCATTACGCGCAAAGCGCCTGTTACACCTCCCTCTGGCGGTGGTGGTGGAGGGGGCGGCGGCGGCGCACCATCCGTGAGCGGGCCTGCCATTGATGTGAATGGTCAGCAGTTGGACCCTGCCAGCATCGACACGACGAAGCCGTTCGTTACGCTGGACGTGACGCCGCAAGACGGCGTCGCTTATGTGAGCGTGCCGGCGAGTATTTTAACGGCGTTGGCTAAGAGCAATGCGGACTTTTATCTGGCGATTGAGGCGCCGTATGGACTTTATCAAGTGCCGGTCAATCTGGCTGCGCGTATTCCGAAGTTTGACGACTTGCTGGCAAAGCACCAGCTCAAAGCGGAGGACGTCAGCTTCAAGATTACGCTGACTGACCGATCCGGCGATAAACAACTGCAAGCGGCGATCGCCCGTGCGGTGCCGACTGGGAAAAAGCTGGGCGCAACCGTAGATTTTCATATCGAGATTCTTCATACGAATACGGGACTGAGCATCGGCGACGTGGATCAATTCAATCAAACGATCACGCGATTCATTCCGATTCCGCAGGCGGTGGCGGGCGCATCTGATCCGTGGGGCGCGTTCCGCTATAACGAAGCGGAGAGAAAGCCGGAGTTTGTCCCGGCACAGAAGCTGAATCAGAACGGCGCGTGGTATATCGCCATTCGCTCCTACACGAACAGCGTGTATATTGCGATGTCTCAGGCAGTCAGCTTTTCTGACACGGAGACGCATTGGAGCCGTCCGCTTGTGACGCTTGCGGCAGCGAAAGGGCTTGTGGAGGGCGTTGGCGGCGGGGAATTCGCCCCTGATCGCGGCGTTACCCGCGCGGAGTTTGCCACCCTGCTGGTGCGGGCGGTCGGACGCGGGTCTGCGGCAGCGGGCGCTTCTGCATCTGCGGCGTACGTGGATGTGAAGCCGGATGATTGGTACTTTGACGCTGTCGCACAGGCGAAGGCGCTGGGGCTGCTGGACTGGGCAAGCGGGATGAGCTTCCAGCCCGATCGACCGCTCAGCCGCATGGAAATGGCAAGCATGCTGGCGGCGGCCGTTGATCGCTACCAGCCGTCGGTGACGGCCGAAGGGGGGGATTTGGACAACTACCACGATTTGGAAGGCGTAGCTGGCGCCTACCTGGACGACATTCGGCTGATGGTTCAGTTGCAGATTATGACAGGGACCTCGGACGATACGTTCGATCCGCAGGGTGAAGTCACGCGCGCGCAAGCGACGGCGGGGTTGATCCGAACCTTGCAAGCGCTTGGGATGACAGACTGATGTCGTCATACCGGAGCGTATAAGCAATATCCAATAAGCCGGTCCGGCAGAAACAAGCGAGGAACGAAAGAGATCCCTGAGTCATTTCGATGATGCAGGGATCTTCGTCGTAAGCCGATGATTTCGGGATCGAGTTACTTTTTAGGAGGACTCTATTGTATGCGCTCGGAAACGTATGCTGCCAAAACCAACGTACCACCGTCTGTAAAGCCTGCTCCGGCAAGCGCCGGAACAACCTTGTCGCGAATGTCGCTGCTCGCATCCAACATGACCACGCTGCACCAAACGATCGGCAACCAAGCGGTTGGCAGGATGTTGGCGTCTCATGCAGGACCTGGCGGAGCGGTGCCATCACGCGCTTGGTCTAGAAACCGGCTATCCCCAAGTTCGACCAATGCCTCTTCCATCTCGCAAATGTCCTCTGCATCGGACAAGCCGATTCAACGCGCGCTCGTGACTGTCGATGATATTGAGCGCAGCAAAAAGAAAAAGGGAAAGGGGTATTCCTGGGACGCTTTTAAACAAAGAATTGCAAAAGACAAGCAAACGCTTAAAGGCCATTCAACTGGAAGGGGGGCCAAGGTCAATTCCGCTGGACACAACAGCAAGGACATGCAAACCGAGATCGAATGGGGAGCCGCGCACCCCAAAACCGGGGAAGGAACCAGCGTTACAGCGACGCTTGGGCCCGATCACCTGCTAGGCGGTCCGCCGGATAATCAGGCTGTGGCCAGTCGCGTCAATGCGCTGAAAGCTTTATCCGGCGACACTTACATCGCGGGACATTTACTGAATGATAATTTGGGCGGATCGGGCAGGAGTTCCTTGAACTTGACAGCGATTCCTTCGGGAGCTAACAGCCTGCATAGCGCACATATTGAGGAAGGCATCAAGAACAAAGTAAATATACAAGGCAGATGGTATAAATACATCATCGATGTAGATTACAGCACGGACAAAAAAGAGTTTGAAGAAGACGCCAAAAATATAAAAAAATATAATAAAGCCACCGCAGGGGGGGCGCCAAAAGGAATAGAGGTTGAAACCGACGATGAGGGAACAGCGACGGTAGAAGTCACCTATGCCTCCAAACTTACAGCAAAATGGTTCAGCCTGGATGTCGAGGGCAAGCAATTTGGCTATCAGCATGAGGATAGCATTGCGATCGACTCGCCTCTGAAAAGTGCGAAAAAAGATAAAAAGAGAGTTAAAGCCACGATAGAAAAAGGATTGAAGCATGAAAGAAAGAGAAGAGTGAAAGTTAAAAACGGATGGGACACATATAAAAGTACACATATACACAATAAAGCAAAAACAGAAATCGCTAAGGGCGACATCGTGTTGAACAATACGAGAGAGGTCAGAGTTATTATGAATCGCTTTGTCCCTGTTCTTGAAACCTTGAGGGAACTCAAGAACAAAGACGCCCGAATCATCCAGTTGCAGAAAGAATTGGCGGATTCAAATGCCGGGCATGACATACAAATGGGGAATAAAAACGGCGAATTGGCCCTTTTAAAGAAGGAGATGAAAGAACTTACGCAATCTTACACAGCTATTATTCAAAATCTGAATGACGACATCGCCGAATTGGAGCAGGCAAACGAAGCAATATCGCTTCGATTGATGGAAGATCAGGAGACACTTCAACAGATCGACCAGTTAAATGATGATTTAACACTTCGGGTACGAGAAGATGAGCAAACTATCAACAATTTGGAAGTGCTGACCGACGAACTTGGCACGAGAGCGGAGGGTGACGAAATTGAAATAAAAAAATTAAAACAGCTTAATGCTGAATTAGAGCGCAGCACGGTGGAAAAAGATCAAGAGATTCTGAGATTAAAAATGATGATTCAAGAATTAAAAGGTCAAACATCTTCCTCGCAATCCAAAGGAATTCCAAAGAGGAAAGGTAAAAAGAGGAAATTAAAACAGGATTTTAAGCCGTCTAAAAGGAGAAAAGGGCAAACGCAATCCTGATGGGGAATTCCAGCAGCCCCATGGGCAGAATGGCCCCCTGCCATTGGAACCTCGTACAAATTTCCTATACTTTACAAATTTTTATCACCACTTCCTTTTGAACCATGGTAAAATAAGGGGGCTTCACGGGCCGCCCAGGGGGACGAGCCCAGCATTTATTCATGCCGAGGAGGAAAAGTGGAATGAGTAAGCTTCGAGGATGGAAAAGGAAGCTCCTGAAAGCCGGACTTGCGCTGTCGATGGCGCTTCCGTTACAGGTGTTGACCGTGCAGGCGGTCATGGCGGAGGGGCCGAGCGATCCCGCGCCGTATATCGATGCGAAGGTCGTGAACGGCAACGCAGGCAAAAAAGTACTGTTCGACAACGCACACGCCCAGACGGCGGGGGCCGCAGATTGGGTCATAGACGGCGGGTTTTCGGATTTTGGGAATGCGCTGGCGAACAACGGCTATTATGTAAAAGAATTGCGCAAAACGACGCCGATTACTTTGGCGGATTTGAGCGGTTATGATGTTTTTGTAGTAGCGGAATCCAACGTTCCGTATAAAACAAGCGAGCAAGCGGCCATGGCGCAATACGTGCAGGCGGGCGGCAGCATTTTCTTCATTGGCGATCACTACAATGCCGACCGGAACAAGAACCGCTGGGACGGTTCTGAGGTGTTCAACGGCTACCGCAGGGGCGCATGGGCGAACCCGGCGAGCGGCATGAGCGCGGAAGAAGCGGCTTCTTCCGCGATGCAGGACGTCGCAAGCTCGGATTGGCTGGCGACGAACTTCGGCGTGCGCTTCCGGTATAACGCGCTCGGCGATATTAACGCAAACAACGTCGTAGCGCCTGCGCAGGCGTTCGGCATTACAACAGGCGTGTCCAGCGTCGCGATGCACGCGGGCTCGACGCTCGCGATCATCGACCCGACCAAGGCGAAAGGGATCGTGTATCTCCCGCAAACGAACGAAGCTTGGGCGAGCGCGGTGGATCAAGGCGTGTACAACGGCGGCGGCGTAGCCGAGGGGCCGTTTGTCGCGGTTGCGAAGTCAGGCGCAGGCAAAGCGGGCTTTATCGGCGACTCCTCACCGGTTGAGGATGCGACGCCGAAATATGTGCGCGAAGATACGGGCGCGAAAAAGACGACCTACGACGGCTTCAAAGAAGTCGACGACGGCACGCTGCTCGTGAACATGGTGAACTGGCTCGCGACCAAAGAAAGCTACACGAGCTTCTCCGACGTCAGCGGCCTGCAGCTTGATCAGCCGACGCAGCTGCTGCCGTTTGAGACACCGGCGGTATCGACTGAGCCGCAGCCTGAGCCATGGGCGGCGCCGAACGCCGGCTACAAATGGTATGACCGCAGCACGTTCAAAGCGGGCTCCTACGGCGGCCCGACAGCTACGGCTGCAGCGGCGTACAGCTTCGTGCACCAGGCGGTGCTGCCGAATAACGCGGACTTCCCGATCCGCGTCGTGATCGACAACCTGCCGGCGAATACGACGGTGACGGGCTTCTCCCTCGGCATTTACAAAGTCAGCGGCGGCGCGCAAATCGCCAAAGTGCAAAATGCCGACGGCACATGGCCGACCGCGTACGGCTACAGCTCGGCGTTCTCCTTGACGTCGGACATCAACGGCCACGCAACGAAGGATCTGCTGGTGCGGGTACTGCCGGGCACGACGGACGCATCGAACCTGCGCTTGCGCCAGAACGGCACAAACCTCAAAACCGAAGCGGTGACGCTCGGCAATGTGCCGGTCGAGGAACTTCCGGGTGAGGAAGATCCAATTCCGGCTAAGATTTCAGTCGCTGAGGCGCGGACGAAGGCGGCCGGTACGCTCGTTACGGTGGAAGGCGTCGTGACGACGGAGCCGGGCGCTTTTGGCGGGCAGGCGTTTTACTTGCAGGATGCAACGGGCGGATCCTACGTATTCCAAGCCTTGAGCGGCTTCCACCAAGGGGATGTCGTGAAGGTGACGGCGTCGACCGCTTTGTATAACACGGAATTCGAGCTTTCGGATCCGGTGGCAATTGCCAAAACAGGCACTTCCGTTTTGCCGGCCGCTTCCGATGTGACCGCGGTGACCGCGGACAATCAAGGGCAATTGGTTCGCCTGAGCGATGTGACGATCTCTAATATCATTTCTGCGACACCTGCAGGCTCGTTTGAGTTTGATGCGGTAAAAGACGGCGTCAGCAACCACGTTCGCGTCGATACGCGTACAGGTCTCTCGCAGAGCGCGTTCCCTTATCAGGAAGGGGATACCGTGACGATTCAAGGGGTTGCGGCGATTTTCAAAGGGGTATTCCAACTGAAACCGCGCGGGCTTGGCGATTTTGCGCAGGCGGCAGATACGACGGCTCCCGTGACGACAGCGGTTGTGTCCGGCACGCCAAACGCTGCGGGCTGGCTGAATGCAGATGCGACAGTGACACTGTCGGCAACCGATGATCGTGCGGGCGAGATTGTTACAAACTACGATGTGAATGGTGGGGCTTCCACCGTGTACAGCGCACCGATTCCGATGCAGACGGAAGGTGTAACGATCCTTCGTTATTCCTCGACGGACGCGGCAGGCAATAGCGAAGCTGTGAAGTCGCTGGACGTTCGTTTGGATAAAACAGCGCCTACTGCGGTGCTGACCCAATCGGGGCACGCTGTAGGCGACGTTACGGTGGATGCGCCGGTGACGTTTGAATTGGCTGGTACGGACACAGTATCCGGCGTGGCGGAGCAAGCTTTGACGCTGGATGGCGCTGCGATAGTGAGCGGCCAAGCGATCCCTGCGGGCAGCCTGGCGGTTGGCGCACACACGGTTGCTTACCGCGTAGTGGATGTGGCCGGCAACGTGACAGAGGCTTCGGCTCTTTTCCAAGTGAAGAACGCACCTGTAGTCGACGCTGGTGTACCAGGTGTTCCCGTGCTTTCGTCGAACAGTGGCTATGCGTATGGCTTGCAGGACGGCAACTACACCGTCACAATGAACATGTGGTGGGGACTGAACGGATCCGAGTTCAAATTGTATGAAAATGGCGTGCTCGTGAGCACGACGGCATTGACGAAAGCATCGCCTGCTGCGCAAACCGCAGTTTGGACGGTAAAAGGCAAATCAAACGGCACTTATACGTATGTAGGGGAATTGATCAATTCGGCAGGCAAAACCGTGAGCAAACCGCTTGTCGTGAAAGTAACGGATGCGGCGCCAGGCAAGCCGGTGCTGGCGGCAGACAACTGGGAAGGTGACGGCAGCTATAAAGTGTCTATGAACATGTGGTGGGGCACGAACGCCACCGAGTACCGTCTCTATGAGAACGGCGTGCTCATCGACACGAAGAGCCTGACGGCGGCAACGCCTGGCGCGCAAAGCGCGGTGACCGCGGTCACCGGCAAAGCCATCGGCGTGTACGAGTACCGCTGCGAGCTCGTGAACGCAGCCGGCGTCACGTCCAGCGAGAAGCTGACAGTGACGGTAACGCACTAAGCTAAGCGGGGTAACCGCGAGGTAACAAAAAGAGGGACCTGACGATGAAGCGTCGGGTCTCTTTTTTGGTGCGGCGTGCACCCGAGGTAGACGCACCAGTCCCGATCTATCGGGTAGGGGCAGTTGTGGGTGCGAGTACAGGTTTTGGGCATCTGAGGGCGTTGTCTCTAAATCCGCTAGAGGCTTGACCAACCGCGTTCGCCGCCAACCTAATGACACGTTGAGGCCGTACGCACCTGTATTTTCTACAGCAAATTTCTGTTTTCAGCGCGAAAAATTTCAAAGACTTGCATTTCATACAGTAAATTCGGTTGATTTTACCGTAAAATGGGGGGAATACAACCTATTTTTGAAAAATACATGTACTTTTTGCAGGATTAATGATTCTTTCGCATGTTAATGCAGAATTACATGTATTTTTTACAGGTTCGCACACCGGGAACGCTCGCCCGCCCGCCAGGAGGCTGGACCCAGGCTACTCCCAGGCTACTCCCAGGCTACTCCCAGGCTATTCCCGCCCCTCGCCACGATGCTTCGGCTTGAATTCGCTCGGCGATTGTCCCGTCCAACGCCGGAACTGCCTCGAGAAGTGGCTGGCTGACTGGAACCCCAGCCGCTCCGCGATGTCCGCCACCGGCAGGTGCGTGGTGACGAGCAGTTCTTTCGCCAGCTTGAGCTTTTGCTGGCTCATGTACTGCCGGGGTGACAGGCCGTACACCCGGGAAAAAAGCTTGCTGCACTGGCTGCGGCTCATGTTCAGCTCTTTGGCGATGCCGGCGATGGTCGCCTCGCCGTCGCCTGACAACCCCAGCGCCAGCTTCTCCTCAATCAGGTGCGCAACCTCGGTTGCGAACAAGGACGCGTCGCCGGCGGGGGCCACTGCTTCGCTCGCCGCCTTGTGCCGCCGCCGCCCTCCTGGCCCGCTCGCGCCGGGATGCTCGCGAACATACGCCAGCACATCATGAATGATGAGCAGCGTATACGACTGCACGAGCAGCTTGTCTTCGAAGCGCAGCGAGACAGGGGCATGCTGCGGCTGCTCCCGCCCGCGATCTTCCGCCCGCCCCGCATCGACCCTCCGCTCATATTTCCGCCCATCTCCGTTGGTGCTGTACTCCATGGCTGCACCCGCGCCTGCGCCTCCCAGCTCCGGATTTCGCTCCGACACCTGCTCCAGCTCGCCGACATAGTGCCGCAGATTCCGCGAGGCCGCTTCCTCGGCCGTGATGAGCCGGTACGGCTCGGCGGCAAGGAGGCTGCGAACCTCCGGATCGTCCAGATCAAAATGGACGTTAAAATACCGGTACGCCCCAACGAACGGATTGGCCGTTCTATGCCGGACGCCGCTCTTGATGAGCAGCCAGTCGCCGGCGCGCAGGGTGATCGTGCTGCGCTGCACGTCTTGCACCACTTCACCTTCGAGGCAGTACAACAGCTCGAACAAATGGTGATGGTGCAGCGGGTACGTCCAGCCCGGGGGCTGAACCCCAAAGTGACAGCCGATGACCTGCAAGGTCTGCACGATATTCGGAAAGCGGTACGATTGTTCCATGGAAGCTCCTCCTTATTCCCCCATCATACCACGCCCACATCCAAGTCAGCACATTTGGTATAGAAATCAACCCATTTGGCGATTGTAGGAACTCCCCTATATAAGCGATGATGGAGGTACAATCACATCATTTATGGAGGGACTTCCATGGCAACTTTACAAGCACAAAACCAACAATTTCTACTGGACGGCGAGCCCATTCAACTGTTATCCGGCGCCATCCATTACTTCCGGGTCGTGCCCGAGTATTGGGAAGACCGGCTGCTTAAGCTGAAAGCCTGCGGCTTCAACACCGTCGAGACGTACCTGCCGTGGAACCTCCACGAGCCGAAGGAGAACGAGTTCAACTTCAGCGGGTTGGCGGATGTGGAGGCGTTTTGCCGACTAGCGGGGAGTCTGGGGCTGCATGTAATCGTGAGACCGAGCCCGTATATCTGCGCGGAGTGGGAGTTCGGCGGTTTTCCGGCGTGGCTGCTGCGCTATCCGGACATCAAGCTGCGCTGCATGAACGACACGTACTTGCAAAAGGTAGACCGCTACTACGACGAGCTCATCCCGCGCCTCGTTCCGCTGCAAAGCACGCACGGCGGACCGATCATCGCGATGCAGATTGAGAATGAGTACGGCAGCTACGGCACCGATACCGAATATTTAACGTACTTAAAAGATGGCCTCCTAGGGCGCGGCGTCGATGTGCTGCTGTTCACGTCCGACGGGCCGGAGGATGGCATGCTGCAGGGCGGCACGGTGCCGGGTACGCTGGCCACGGTGAATTTTGGCTCGAAGCCGGAGGAAGCTTTCGCCAAGTTCCGGGAGTACCGCGGGGAGGACCCGCTCATGTGCATGGAGTACTGGAACGGCTGGTTCGACCACTGGCTGAAGCCGCACCACACGCGAGATGCCGCTGACGTGGCGGACGTGTTCGCGCGCATGCTAAAGGCTGGCGCTTCGGTCAATTTTTACATGTTCCATGGCGGTACGAACTTCGGGTTCTGGAACGGCGCGAACGATCAGGAAAAATACGAAGCGACCATCACGAGCTACGATTACGACTCGCCGTTATCCGAGTGCGGGGACATCACGG
Source organism: Paenibacillus oryzisoli (assembly GCF_050467285.1). Taxonomy (GTDB): domain Bacteria; phylum Bacillota; class Bacilli; order Paenibacillales; family NBRC-103111; genus Paenibacillus_E; species Paenibacillus_E oryzisoli_A. The sequence continues at coordinate 308,252 of NZ_JBCMUN010000012.1, forward strand.
ACAAATATGTGGCCGTACGGGACGCCATCCTCGCGCACACCGGCCAAACCGCCGACCAGTTGCCGCCACTGCCGGCGCCGATCCTTAAGAAAAGCTACGGTACGGTAGCTCTGACTCACAAAGCGGACCTCTTCAGCCAGCTGTCGCACCTTTCCGCCGCTGTACGCAACCGCACACCGCTGCCGATGGAGCAGATCGGCCAGGATTACGGGTTCATCGTGTACTCGACGAACGTTTCAGGACCGCGCACGGGCGAACAGCTGCGCATTCAAGACGTGCATGACCGTGCGCTTGTCTTCCTGGACGGCGTTTACCAAGGCACGGTGGAGCGCTGGGATAACCGTCCACTGCCAATGGACATTCCAGTCGGCGGCGCTAAGCTCGACATTCTCGTCGAGAATATGGGGCGCGTCAACTACGGGCACCGGCTGCACGATCCGAAAGGCATCACGACCGGCGTGCGGATGAATAATCAGTTTCTTTTTGACTGGACGATATATCCACTCCCGATGGACAATTTAGGGGCATTAACGTTTAATGACGTATCGACGTCGAGTCAGGACGCGAACGCCAGCAAGCCGGCCTTTTATCGCGGTGAATTTCAGGTCGCGGAGAAGGGCGATACGTTCCTGCGCACAGATGGCTGGAAAAAAGGCGTCGTATGGGTGAACGGCTGGAACCTTGGACGTTACTGGGAACAAGGGCCGCAGCGTGCACTCTATGTCCCGGCTCCGCTGCTCAAGCAAGGGGCGAACGAGATTATCGTGTTCGAGCTGCACGGTACGGAGAACGGCAGCGTAGAGCTGTCCGATAAGCCGGATCTAGGTTAGGTGGCGGAGGCTCCCGGCCCCAAGCTGGTACCCTGCCCCTGTTGAATCCCCAGCCTCTGCCATGTAAGATGAAAGCATACAGCAAGAGGAAAGGTACAGCTATGTGGGCCTATACAGTACAGCAATTTCGCGATCTCTCGCCGGGCGTCAGAAGGTTTATTGCGACGGAGAGCTTGTTTGGCATCGGTTCGGGCATCTTTAATCTCATTTTAAATTTACATTTGTTAGACCTCGGCATCTCCAAAGGGGATATTGGCCGAATCACCTCGCTCGGCGCCTTGATCATGGGGCTGGCGAGCTTGCCCGCGGGCTTCGCCGTCAAATACATCGGCCGCAAAACGATGCTCGTCGGCGGCATGCTGCTCGCTTTTCTGGCGCTCATCCTGTTCGGGCTTGGCACCGGGATCGGCACGATAACCGCCGCGCAGGTCGTATGGTCGCTCAGCATTACCGCGATCGTCAACTCGGAAATTCAGCTTATTTTTGAGTACTGCCGCTCGAAAAAAGAAGAAACCAGCGCCTACTCGCTGCTCTTCGCGATTTTTACGCTGTTCACCGGCATCGGCACGTGGCTTGGCGGGTATTTGCCGCTTTGGCTGCCAGGGCACAGCACGGTTTACCAGTACGCCTTCTTTGTGGCCGGCGGCTGTCTGGGGCTGTCCGGTCTGCTGCGTGGCGTGCTGCTGCCAATCGCGCCGGACAAAGCCCAACCCGGGGCTTCCACGGCGGAAGCGCCGACCAAAGCCAAAGCCAAGAGCAAGCACGCACTTTCGTTCCTTGTGCTGCTCTCGGTGCTGATTTTCAATTCCGGCTTCACCTTCTGCATGCTGAACCCGTTCCTGAATGTCATCCTGAAATTCCGGTTCGGCATGGAGGATGGCCAAATTTCCGGGCTGCTGGCCTTGTCGGGCTTCTTCTTTTTCGCCGGATCGCTGCTCATGCCGTATGTGTTGGAGCGCTGGGGCAGCCGCCGGACGTTCTTTATCCTGTTCGCGTATAACGCGCTGGTCGTGGCGCTGATGGCGGTGTCGATGCCGGCCTCCGTTTTTGCGGGGCTGCTGCTGATTCGCGGCGCAGGCTTCACGATGCTGAATAACTTGATGGACAGCGAATGCATGTCAGCCGTTGCCGAGGAGGACCGCAACTTGTTTGCAGGCATGCGAACCGTATCGCGAAGCATCGGGAATACGATCGCTTCCTATTGGGCGGGATATTTGCTGGCAGGCAATCATTATGCGCTTCCGTTCGTATTGACGGGGCTTGCGCTGTTAACTGGATTCGGCGTATACGCCTGGTTCGTGCAGGGCAAGCTCGATCGAAGGCTTGGGGCGCAGGGGTAAAAAGGAGGTGTGAGCCGTGTTCGCTTACTTGAAACGTGTCGTGGAAGCCTGGCGCGACTATCCGCTGCCGAAGGGAAAAGTGCTTCAGGGCCGGTATCGGATCGACCGTTTTCTGGGTATAGGCAGCTACGGCCTCACCTACTTATGCCGGGATATGGAAAGTGGCACGGACATCGTCCTCAAGCAGGCGAAGCCGAGTAAAAAGCGGCTTGGCCGCGACCTGCTCCGCCGCGAGCAGGCGCTGCTGCAGCAGCTCACGCATCCGGCGATCCCTCGCGCTTATGAGCTGTTTCAGAGCGCTGGGCGAGAATTTCTTCTCCTGGAGTATCGCCGAGGGCGGACGGTGGAGGATTTGATTTTCGAACGGGGGCAGCGATTTGGCGAAAAGGAAGCCCTGCAGCTCGTCCGCCGTCTGCTGGACATCGTGGGCGATGTGCACGCACAGGGCATCGTGCATCTGGACATCCGCATCCCCAACGTGCTGCTGGACGGGGAGCGGATGAGCCTTATCGACTTCGGTCTCGCGGCCCGGCTCGGGGAACCGGCGAGACTTCCGGCTGATGCAGACGAGGAGTTCATTCGCAAAAGAACGGTCGCCGTGACGTCGGATTTGTATGCGATCGGCCATTTCCTGTTGTTTATGCTGTATTCGGCGTTCGAGACGCCGCAGGAAGGGGAGCGCAATGCGCGAGGTGAGTGTGCAGGGGAGCGCAGCGGGAGTAGCGAGGGAGGCAGGTGCGCTGGGGAGCGAGGCAGCAGCTGCGAGAACGGCAAGCACGCTAGTGGGCCCCCTCTCTCCGGCTGGGAGCAGGAGCTCGACGTCTCGCCGGCGACCAAGGCGATGCTGCGAAAGCTGCTGCAGCTCGATCCGCCGTATCCGGATGTGCGGGCATGTGCGCTGGCATTGGATAAGCTGTTGCAACATGAAGAAAACCGCCTGGGGTAGGCGGTTTTCTTTGCGTATCGGAACGTGTTTCCTCGAAGTGTCTCTAGGCCATCAGGGAACGTTCCCGTCCCGTCGAGGACGGCGAAGCACTTGATCTTCGATGTTGTCTGGAAGCAGCAGAGCTAATCGGAATTGTGTCGCACACACCTGCATTTGTACAGGTAAATGTGCCGAGTACGCTGCCTTTGCTGCAAAGAGATGCAGAATGTACAGCAAAATCCGACTATTTTCGCTGAAAAAGCACCACGAGAGCGCATTTGGCGAAATTTAACTGTACTTTTTGCAGGATTTCTCGCGATTTAGCCTAATTTCTGCTGATTACATGTACAAAATACAGGAAGTTCCGCGGCTGCGTGCGGCAACTAGGGCCATCGTGAGAAGGGAGGGCTGGAGCTGAGACTTCGTTTGCGGCCAGTTAGCTCGAGCTTCCACGCCGATTTTTATAATACTGATGCCCTTGCTGATTATGGTAGCCGTAACCACCGCGGTCATCTGAGGAATAACGGCGCTGCATTGGCGTATGGCGGTGGGAGCTGCTGTGGCGGTAGTATCCGCCTTGCTTATGCTTGGAATGAAGGACGGACCCGAGAAGCTTATGGAACATATGCTTGAACATGATGTCTGCCTCCTTTGGTTGGATTGCACCGTCCGGGAGGAAAGTGCATTGATTTACTAACCTTTACGAGAGGCAGCCCCATGTGGTTTCACTTAGCCCTCGGTTTGGGCGCTCAGCCGCTCAAGAATGCGCCGTTTGCGGTACAGCATGTGGGCGGCTTCACCCACATCATTCAGCGTACCGCGGTTGATCCAGGCGCCGAACAGCATGCCGGCCACGGGGATGAGCTGGAACAGCTTTTTCCAGCCCCAGTTGTCGCGGTACGTGGCGAATACCTCGCGCCAGCCTTGGAGCTGCGACATCATTTGGCGATTCGCCTTGTCCACGGTGGCGTAAGCAGCGAGCTCGTCGAGAATCGCCTTCTTGCCGACGATGTCCGAGGAGGCGAACTGCAAGCATTTTATCGTGAAAATGCGTTCCTGCTTCTCATTCGGATCGTAGCCGTAGCAGATGGCGATCTCTTGGATCGTTTTGAGCGAGAGTCCCAGGACGGCGGGAATGTCGATGGCCAGCGTCAAAAGGCCGCCAATACCGGTCGTCGCCCCCTGCAGGGTGGCGAGATTGGAGCGCGAACGGATGAGCTCGTCGGCCACCTGTTCCATCACGCGAAGCGGGAAATCGCCCACGTCCCCGATAGTCAGCTCGCGGGCTTCCTCGTCCTCGCGCGGCTTCCACCCGGCAGCCGCCTTCAGCTGCTGCAAGGTCCCCTGCTCCGAAACGAGATATTTCCCGCCGGCCTGCACGTAGTGCCCGAGCTCGTCGAGCGCCTCGCCGATTTTGCTGCTGAGCGCTTTGGGTGTAAATCGATCCAGCAGTTGAAACGGCAGGCGTCCAATTTTTTCCCAAAACCAGAGGTCCTTCTGATCTTGCTCCCATCGTTCAATATCCTGAAGCGCTAGGCGCAGTTCTTCGGTCGATTCCATATCAAACAACCTCTCCTTTTCTCTCCAATACGTTTCACCTGCGGGCCGGTTGCTATTCTTTTGACATTTCCTCCGACTGTGATAATTTTAGAAGTGAAGAGCAGAGCATTTTGAATTGTTTTGAACGCCCCCTTTGATAAGATGGAGTCGTCATCAACAATAGAGAACATGAAAGGGGCAGTAACCTTGAAAAAGCTAAGCCAAACTGTCGTAAGCGCTCTCGTAATCGGGGGGCTATTAGCAGGGTGTTCCACTCAGGACGATCAAGCTTCGACAACCTCCGCAGCACCGAAATCAACAGATACCGCCGTTAAAAAAGAAGAAAAAGTCAAACTCACGTTCTGGAGAAACTCCGGGAACGATACGGAGAATGCGGCTTATGATAAGCTCGTCGCGTCTTTTATGGAGAAGTACCCGAATATTTCCGTGGAAATGACGCCGATCCCGTATTCGGATTATGATACAAAGCTGCGCGTGTCCATCGCGTCCGGCTCCCCGCCGGATATTATGGCGCTCGATGCGCCGACCGTCGGCTCTTATGCCAATGCGGGTGCGCTTAAGCCGTTAACGGCGTATTTTAAAGCGGATGGCAATATGGACGATGTGCCGAAATCGACGCTGGCCACCTACACGTATCAAAATGAAATCTACATGGCCCCGCTGACGGAATCTTCCATCGCGATGTTCTACAATAAAAAAATGTTCCAAGCCAAGGGCATTCCACTCCCGTCCAAAAACCCGGATGAACCATGGACCTGGGATCAAGTGCTCGACGCGGCGAAAAAGCTGAACGATCCGGCCGCAGGCGTCTTCGGTATCGATCCGGCGCAGGGCTTCGGTAATGCCGGTGCGACGGCGTACTTCAAGTACCCGATCATCTGGCAGTTCGGCGGCGAAATTATGAACCCGGAAGGCACGACGTCCAAAGGCTTCCTGGACTCCGCTAGCACGAAGAAAGCGGTCCAGTTCTTCTCCGACTTGTACAACAAGGATAAAGTGTCCGCGCTGGAGTATCCGCCGGATCCGTTCCCGAACGGCAAGCTGGCGATTACGATTGACGGCTCCTGGTCGCTTGCGAACCTGAAGGACAAGTTCCCGAACTTCAAGCTCGGGGAAGACTACGACATTGCACCGCTGCCAAAAGGCACGCAGCAAGCCGTCGCGAACGGCAGCTGGGCGCTCGGCATTTCCGCCAAAAGCAAGCATCCGGACGAAGCGTGGAAGTTCGTTAACTGGGTGACCGGCCACGACGGGCAAATGACGTACGCGAGCATGACGAAGGACATTCCGTCCCGTTACTCCGCGGCGAAGGAGTTCCCGGAGCTGAACGAGTATCCGAAGAACATTTTCGTGGTGCAAAATCAGAAGTACGGCCGTCCGCGTCCGATTACGCCGATTTTCCCGCAAATGTCTGACGCGGTGAACAAAATGTTTGAAGATGTGACCATCGGCAAGCGAAACGTGGATGCTTCCATTGCTGAAGCCATCGCCACGATTGACAAAGCGTATGCCGACATGAAGGCGCAGCAGAAATAGCGCGGCTTCACGCAAAGAGACGAATCATACCTATGATCGTCTCTTTGTTGTCGTTTTTCATAACGGAGGAAAAAGGGGGGAGATTATGTTTTTTTCATTGCGGAGCCGATTGATGGCGGTGTTCTCGGTGCTGCTTATTATCCCGTTTGCGGCGCTGGCGTATATTGTGAGCGAGGAAGCGACGAAGACGATCAAGGCGTCGATCGAGTCTGGCGCGGCGCAGACCATCGAGCAATTCGCCTCCCACGTCGTGACGCTGCTGACGCAGGTGGAGGATACGGGCAATCAGGTCGTGAGCTCGCGAACGACGCAGGAGTGGCTGAACGTCCATCTGAATGCGGACAATACGATTCAAGAGCGGGTGTTGACGAAGCAGCGGCTGCGGGAGTATTTGTCCTCGTACGCGGTGAATACGTCGAATGGCGTGTCGATCAGCGCGTTCGCCGAGGATGCAGGGGGCTTGTGGACGCAGGATACGACGTACCGGAGCAGCGCGTGGTTCCTCAATTTTATGGAGGCGGGAAAGCGCTGGACGACGGCGCACAAGGATCCCGACCAGTCGGATGAGTATTTGCGGACGCGGTCGGTGAATGCGTACCTGTTCCCGCTGGTGCAGCTGCAATCGCTGCGCAACGTCGGTTTTATTAAGGTGAACTACCCGACAACCCTGCTTAGAGACGCGATTGATAAAATCCGAATCGGCCGCACCGGCAGAGTCGTGCTGCTGACCAAGGACGGCGAAAGCGTGCTGGATCAGCCGCTCGGCGAGCAAAAAGAGCTCGTGCAGCGCGGCCTCGCGCACATTGCGGCGGAGTCAGGGGAAGAGACGAGTGGGATTTTTCCCATGCAGGAGGACGGGGGAGAAAATCTGATCTTCTTCCGCAAGCTGCCGGCACAAGAATGGATCATTGTCGGCATGGTGCCGGAAGGCGAGCTGTACCAGAAAATTACGCAAATCCGCAGAACAATCGTAGTCGTGACCGGATTGCTTCTGCTGCTCGCCATGCTGGCGGCGCTGTGGCTGTCCGCGGGTATCACGAAGCCGCTCAGCCATATGGGGCGGGCGATGAAGTATGTGCAGCGCGGCGAGTTCGGGCAGGCGCTTCAGGTCATGCCGAAGGTCAGGGAGGGCCACAGCGAAGTCGACTATGTCATCGGCGTGTTCGAGGGGATGACGTATCGGCTGCGCGAGCTGATCGAGACGGAATTCGCCACGAATCTGCGCCGCAAAAACGCGGAGTACAAGGCATTACTGCTCCAGATTAATCCGCATTTTTACAATAATACGTTGGAAATTATCTCCGGGCTGGCTGCTATGAAGCGGGAGGATCTGGTTATGGACGCAACGGAAGCGATGGGCAAAATGATGCGATACTCGCTCAATCTGAACCGGGATTGGGTGACAGTTGCGGAAGAGATGGCTTATATTCGCGATTATGTTTTGCTGCTGAGGCTGCGGCATGGGGAGCGGCTGCACGTGGCGATCGAAGAGGATCCCGCGGCGTCGCAGGTGCTGATTACCAAATTTATTATCCAGCCTCTGGTGGAAAATGCCGTGAAATATTCGCTGGAGAAGGCAGGCACGGCGCGGGTTGAGATTCGGACGCAGGCGGAAGAAGAGCGCGTTCGCCTTGTGATTCGCGACAACGGCGTCGGCATGCCCCCTGAACTGGTGGCCGACCTGCAGGCCGAGCTTCGCGGCGGGGAGTCCGTCGCTATTCTCAGCAGTGAAGGCCAGAGCATCGGGCTGCGCAATGTGCTGTCGCGGTGCCGGCTCGCCTATGGGGAAGCGTTCAAGGTCGAGATCGATTCCCAGGTTGGTGAGGGGACGGAGATTGTACTGTTTGTACCCGTGAAAGGAGGTGACGAGCGCCATGTACCGTATCATGTTGGTGGATGACGAGATTGGCGTACGCAATAGCATCAAGGCAAAAATCGACTGGAACGCTGCCGGTTTCATGATCGTGCAGGAGGCGGACAATGGGCTGGCTGCCATGCAATTGTTGCAGGAAGGACCGCTGCCTGACGTCGTGATCACGGATGTACGCATGCCGCAGATGGACGGGATGGCGTTCGTCAAGGCGTGTAAAGAGGCATACCCCGAGCTGCGAATGATCGTGTTGTCGGGCTATTCGGATTTTGAATATATGAAGGCGGCGATTCAATACGGGGTGAAGGATTATTTGCTCAAGCCTGTTGTACGCAGCGAGCTCACGGCTTTGCTGGGCCGATTGGCGGAGGAGCTGGAGGCGGATCGGAGCCGGTTGCTTGAGCAGGAGCAGGAGGAGCGCAAACATACAGAGCTGCTTGGGGTCATGCGAGAGCAGTTGATCTGGCAGCTTGTGAAGGACGAGTGGTTCAGCGTCGCGACGATGAAAGAGCGGATGACGCAGCTCGAACTGGGGGCGCTGGCTAAGGATGATGTTCGCGCCCAGTTCGTGACCGTCGAGATGCGCATTCCGCCGGGGCGTCTGGACGACTGGAGCGAGCGGAAGGATCTGCTCTACCTCGCTTTTCAGCTGATGTGCCGGGAGTCCGCGGAAAAGCTGGCACACGTGTATCCGTTTCATGCGAGCAGCCATCCGGCGCTGATGCATTTTCTCGTGCTCGTCGCGGACGAGGCGGGGCATTCGCGTCTGATGGACGACTTCGTGCGCAGGCTGCGGCGCGATCTGCAAAGCTATCTCCGCGTAGCCTGCGTCATCGGCGTCGGCGAGACAACGTCCGGCCTGCGGCAGCTCAAGGACGGGTACGCGTCCAGCCTGCTGGCGTGGAGCCAGGCGACGACGGAGGGCGGCGGAGCGCAGCCCAGCGCGCAGCTGCTGGCGCTGACGCACGCCTTCTCGCCGGAGGTCGAACGCAAGCTGATGCAGGCCATCGAGGGCGTGGATATGGCGGCGTTTGCGAAGCAGCTGCAGGGGATTTTTGCGGCGGAGCGGGGGGACACGCCGATGTTCGTCTTTACGTTCCTGACGCTGCGCATCATCCTGCTGTTCCACGCGATTGCGAAGAAGTTCGAGCTCGGCGACGCCTCGCTGCAAAGCTACCTGTGGAACTGTCAGCTGGCGGTGCGGGACTATTCGTCCCGGGAGCAGGTGCTGGAGCTCCTGCTGGAAATGGCGCAGCTCGTCATGGACGAGGTGCGGAAGACGCGCTTCTCCAGCGGCCAGCAAATGCTGGAGGCGATCCGCAAGTATGTGGACGAAAACTACACGTACGAGCTGTCGCTGGCTTCGCTCGCGGAGATGTTCCACCTCAACGAGACGTACTTGTCTGGGTTGTTCAAGCAAAGCGTCGGCAGCACCTTTAGCGACTACGTGACCAAGCTGCGGCTCACCAAAGCAGCCACGCTGCTGGAGGAAGGCGAGCTCAAGCTGACAGACATCGCCACGCTGGTGGGGTACTCCAGCGCGAGCTATTTTAGCACGGCGTTCAAGAAGTGGTATGGCAAAGGGCCGAAGGAGTATCGGGAGGAGCGGGGGAAGCGGTCGTGAGGGGAATGTAGAGGTACGGAACGAAATGCCTGCGAGTGAGCAGGCATTTTTTCTGTTTGTAGCGGAATTGGGATGAATGCCTGCGAATAGGCAGTTTTTTCCTTTGATTTCTCGGAAATCGTGTACATTCGTCGAAAATTCCTGCCAAATCGCAGGCTTCACCTGACATCAAGGTGGATGGTGGAGAGATTCCTGCATTTTAGCAGGCTTTGGTAGGGGGAGAGCAGGGTGTCTGTGAGGGAGAGCAGGAGGTAAATGAGCAAATTGAAAGCTCACACCCGAGCATATTGAAATCTTTCCGCAGTCCAGCCCGGTACAATAGCGATACGGAAAATTTGGGATGGTGCAGGAGGAGAACGTATGCAAAAGGCAGCAGGCATGTGGACGATCGGCGCAGCAGCGGCGGTGCTGCTGGGATGGGGGGCGGTAGCGTTGCTGAGTCATAGCGAGGAGATGAGAGGAGCGGGACAGGGATCGGAGGCGGCTGTGAGCGCGAACGGGCAAGATGCAGCAACGGGAGCTGTCTCGGGAACCGGAGGGCAAGTTGCAGGGATGGAAGCTGCTGCGGGAGCTGGCGGACGTGGTGCGGCAACGGCAGGGCAGAACACAGAAGGGAAAACAGCGACAGGAGAGCCGGCAGGATTCCATTACTCGAGTGATCCCAATTACTATACGGAGACGTTTCGTCCGCAGTATCATTTGTCGCCGGAAAGCGGCAATATGAGCGACCCGAACGGGATGGTGTATGTTGAGGGCGAGTATCACCAGTTCTATCAAAATAGCGGGCAATGGGGCCACGCGGTGAGCACAGATTTGCTCCATTGGGAGCATCTGCCTGTGGCGCTGGCGCGGGACTCTCTGGGCGAGATCTGGTCGGGCAGTGCGGTGGTGGATGAGAAGGATACGAGCGGCTTTTTCGGGGGCAAGGCGGGGCTGGTTGCGATTTTTACGCATTTTAAAGGCGGCTTGCAATCGCAGAGCATTGCGTACAGCTCGGACAAGGGGCGCACGTGGACGAAATATGAAGGGAATCCGGTCATTCCGAATCCGGGGCTGAAGGATTTTCGCGATCCGAAAGTGATCTGGTACGCGCCGACAAAATCGTGGGTGATGGTCGTGTCCGTGGACAATCGGGTGCGTTTCTACACGTCGCCGGATCTCAAGACATGGACGATGACGAGCGAGTTCGGCAGCGACCAGGGCTCGCACGCGGCGGTTTGGGAATGCCCGGATTTGTTCGAGCTGCCGGTGGAGGGCTCGAAAGAGAAGCGATGGGTGCTGACGGTCAGCATCGGCAACAATACGGCGACGAAGGGGTCGACGGCGCAGTATTTTGTCGGAACGTTCGACGGTCGCACGTTCAAGAACGACAACGCCCCATCCGATGTGCTGTGGACGGATTATGGCAAAGATTTTTATGCCGCGGTGTCCTATTCGGACATCCCGGCGAAGGACGGCCGCCGCATCTGGCTCGGCTGGATGTCGAACTGGCGGTACCCGTTCGCGATGCCGACCGGCGCGTGGAAGGGCAGCATGTCCATCCCGCGCGAGTTGACGCTGCGGGATGTGTCGGGGCAAGGGCTGCGGCTTGTACAGCAGCCGGTGAAGGAGCTGGCCGCGCTGCGTGGGCAGGCGGCGGTGGTGGGCAGGACGCCGCTCGCAGCGGGCGGCGGTTTGAATCCGTTCGACGGCCTGAAGGGGACGTCGTATGAATTGGAGACGGAGCTGACGGTGCAGCCGGATGCGCAGGTCGCTTTGGCGCTGCGGCGGAGCGCGGACGGCGCGCAAGCGACGGTCGTCAGCTATGATGCCGCAGCCGGCGTGCTCAGCGTGGACCGCACGCACGCGGGCGTCAGCACCTTCGAGAAGGGCTTCGCCGAGAAGGTGTCGGCACCGCTGAAGCTGCGGGATGGCAAGCTGAAGCTCCGCTTGTACGTCGACAGCGCCAGCTTGGAGGTGTTTGCAAATGACGGGGAGACAGTCATTTCGTCGATTATGTTCCCGGACCCGACGAGCAGCGGGCTGTCGGTCGAGGCCGTGCAGGGCGGCGCGGTGCTGGAGCGCGCGAGCTTGTATCCGCTGCAGACGGTGTGGCGGCAGGAGGACGTGAATAGCGATACCCCGCAGCGGATCGTGCTCAGCAGGCCATCGGCAGACGTACCGGTCGGGGGCAGTCAGGCGGTCGCCGCGGACGTGCTGCCATACCGCGCCCCGCAAGGGCTAACGTGGCGGTCGGAGGACGAGGCGATTGCCAAGGTGAGCGCGTCTGCGGAAGGCGGCGCGGTGGTGACGGGCATGGGCAGCGGATCGACGGCGATCCGTGCACAAACGAGCGACGGCCGGGTGGCGGCGAGTATGAATATTTTTGTTTATGAAACGAAGTAGTTAAGGAGACTTTCCGAAATAGATTACCGTTGGTAATTTCGGAAAGCTCCATAGGGGAAGGGGAGACTCGTATGGAAACTGCGGTAAACAACCAAGAGACAGCAGGAGGAGAGAACGTTCTGCGCAGGCGCAGAGCAAGCAGTTATCGGAGGCACGAGCAGCGGACGGCGTTAGGGTTCATTATGCCGGCGATGGCGCTGCTTCTCGTCTTCGTCTTTTACCCGATGCTGCAGGCGTTTCTGATCAGCTTCAAAAATTACTCCTTAGTCGGCGCAGGCGACGTTTTCGTCGGCTTGGATAACTATACGCATTTGATGAAGGATCGCGCGTTCTGGGGGAGTCTGCGGCATTCGTTTTATTTTGCCATCATTGTGATTCCGATTCAGACGAGCATTGCGCTCGGGCTAGCGCTGCTGGTGCAGAAGCCCTCCAGGACAAGCGGGCTGTTCAGGACGCTGTATTTTATCCCGGTCATTATTTCGACGGCGGTCGCGGCTACGGTATTTAAGCTCATTTACAATAAAGAGTTCGGGCTGCTGAATTCCATGCTTAAGGCGCTGCATCTGCCGACGACGAGCTTTCTGTCCGATCCGCATACGGCGATGAACGGGATTATCGTGCTGGGCATTTGGAAGGGCGCAGGTTTTTTCATGATTATTTTTCTCGCGGGTTTGAATAACATCTCGCCGGATCTGTACGAGGCGGCCCGGGTGGACGGGGCTTCGCGGTTGCAGCAGTTTGCGCGGATTACGCTGCCGCTGCTTAATCGTACGACGGCTTTTGTCGTGATTATGACGACGATCGATGCGATCAAGCTGTCGGGGCTGGTGTTCGTGCTGACGAACGGCGGACCGAACGGGTCGACGGAGACGGTGGTCTTTTACATCTATAAGCAGGCGTTCACGCAAATGAGAATGGGGTACGCGACGGCGGCGGCGTTTGTGCTTTTTGCCATCGTGCTGACGATCTCGCTCATTCAGATGAAGCTGTTCAGTCGGAACGCGGACGAATAGGGGAGGGAACGTAATGAATAAATTGTGGAGCATGCTCAGGCTGGTGGTCATGGCGATTCTTGCGCTTATTTCCGTTGCGCCGATTGTGTGGATGGTGGCGGGGGCGTTTCGTCCGTATCAAGAGCTTTTTAAATATACGACGCTGGACTGGCATCTTATTGTTCCGGTGGAGTGGACGTGGAAAAATTTCCATAACGTCATTTACAACGCGCGGAACCCGTTCCTGCGTTATATCTGGAACACGCTGTTTGTCGCTTCGGTTGTCACGGCGCTGGTGCTGATCATTAACTCGATGGCGGCCTTTGCTTTTGCAAAAATCCGGTTCCGCTTCAAAACGGCGGTGTTCGCCCTGTTTATGTCCGCGATGATCATTCCCGGCGAGGTGACGCTGGTGCCGAACTATTTGCTGATGCACGATCTCGGCTGGCTGAACTCGTATAAAGCGCTGATCGTTCCGTCGATGTTGTCGGTGTTCGGGATTTTTATGCTGCGGCAGTTTTTTGCCGAGGTACCGAACGAGATGATGGAGGCGGCCCGGATGGATGGGGCGAGTCTGCCCCGTACGTATGCCGCGATTGTGCTCCCAGCGGCGGTGCCGGCGCTGATTACGCTGGGGCTGATGACGTTCCTCGGTAACTGGGACTCGTATCTATGGCCGCTCATTGTCATCAATGAGCAAAAAATGCAAATGATCCAGGTTGGCATCTCCACCTTTTCCTCCAATGAAGGGACGGACTGGTCGAAGGTGCTGGCGGCCAATACGTTGTCGACGGTGCCGATTTTGCTACTGTTCCTGTTCCTTCAGCGGTATTACATTCAGGGAATTACGATGTCGGGGATTAAAGGGTAGGCGCAATGCTGTCAAGATAAGGTGAAAAGCTATTCCGCCTGAACTGACACAAAAGGAGCGCCCCTACGTCAAGCCAGTTGAGCGGCTTTGTGTGGTCATGAACTGGAAAACCTCCAGTTTTTTCCCCCAGAAATGGCCTCCATGCTAACTGAGCTGGAAAATCTCCATTTCATTTCCGCAGTTTGAAGCGGATTGCTGCCAAAAGGGCAAATGAGCTGGAAGAATTCCAGTTCAGCACCCCGATTCGGGCGGAAATGCCAAAATAAACTGTAGAAATTCCAGTTCATTGGAGGGCGGCTTGCAAGTGGGTGGAGGCGCGAAATTCTGTAGTAGATATAACGGCGGCTCGCGGTGGAGAGAAATTGTGGCGAAGGAGAGTTATCCATGAAATATGATGTGGTGGCGATCGGCGAGTATTTGATTGATTTTACGCCGTATGGGGTGTCGGAAGCCGGTCAGCCGTTGTTCGAGCGCAATCCGGGAGGGGCGCCGGTCAATGTGGCGGTGGCGGTAGCGAAGCTCGGAGGCAGGAGCGGATTTATCGGAAAAGTCGGCACAGACCCGTTCGGCGCATACTTGCGCGAAGCGCTGGTGGAGCACGGCGTGTCGGACAGCGGCCTGGTCGTCTCGGACGAGGCGCACACGACGATGGCGTTCGTGCAGCTGGACGGCAGGGGCGAGCGGTCGTTTCATTTTGCCCGCCAGCCGGGAGCGGATCTCCTGCTGCGCGGGGAGGAACTGAACACGGCGATGCTGGACGCGGCGCGCATCTGCCACTTCGGCTCGATCTCGATGACGGCGGAGCCGGCGTACTCAGCGACGGTGGCTGCTGTGCAGCGGGCGCGAGCACATGGTGCGCTGATCTCGTATGATCCGAACTGGCGCGAGTCGCTGTGGCGGGATGCGGAAGCGGGGAAAAAGGCGATTGCGGCAGGTCTGGCGCTGGCCGACATCGTGAAGGTGTCGGAGGAGGAGCTGCGCTTCCTGACGGGGGAGCAGGAGTTGGAACCGGCTGCCCGCGGGCTGGCGGAGCGGCATGCGATCACGCTGCTGCTGGTGACGGCTGGCGGAGAGGGCGCGTACTACTTGCTTGATGGCAAGTGGGGGCACGTGCCGAGTTTGGCCGTTCGTACGGTAGATACGACGGGAGCGGGGGATGGTTTTTTTGGGGCTTTGTTGGGGGGCTTGGTGCAGGATTGGGCAAACCTGGAGATCTCGGCAACCCCGGAAAACCTGGCAACCCCGGGAACCCCGGAGACTCTGGAATCCTTGGAAGCCCCGGAAACCCCGGAAACCCCGGAAACCCCGGAAACCCCGGAAACCCCGGAAACCCCGGAAACCCCGGAAACCCCGGAAACCCCGGAAACCCCAGAATCCATGGAACCCTCCCAAGGCTTAGAGAGCTTATCCCCTTCCGCACGCTTGCGAGGCTGGGGGGAAGACCGGCTGCGGGCTGCGCTCCGCTTCGCGAATGCGGCGGGCGCGTTGGCAACGACGCGCAAAGGCGCGATTCCGGCGCTGGCGACAGTGGAGGAGATTCATAATTTGATGCAAGAGGAGGCCGTGGAATGAGCAAACTTCAGGAGAATGGACATGAGAAACACGAGGAGCTGATTCGTCAGGCGAATGCGGCGTTGGCGGAGAAGGCTGGAGCTGTACAAGACACCCCGTACCGACTGCGCTATCATTTGATGCCGCCGGCGGGGTGGATGAATGACCCGAACGGACTTATTTATTATCAGGGGGCGTATCACGCTTTTTATCAGCATTATCCGTATGAGCCAACCTGGGGGCCGATGCACTGGGGACATGCGGTCAGCCGTGATCTGGTGCACTGGGAGCACCTCCCGGTTGCGCTGGCGCCATCGGAGTCGTATGATGCCGGCGAAAGCGGCGGCTACGGCTGCTGGTCGGGCAGTGCAGTCGACGATGACGGCGTGCTAACGCTTATTTACACCGGGCATGTCGATGGGCGCACGCCGATGGAGGTGCAGTGCCTCGCGACGAGCACGGACGGGGTGACGTTCCGTAAGGCGGAGAACAACCCGGTGATCGCCGGGCCGCCGCAGGAAGGCGGCTTCGGGTTCCGTGACCCGAAGGTGTGGCAGCATGAGGGAGCCTGGTATATGGTCATCGGCTATGGCAAAGACGGCAACGGTCAGGCGCTGATGTACACCTCGCCGGACTTGCGCGAGTGGCGCTATTTGGGTGTCGCTGCGGAGAGCGACGGCACGATGGGGGACATGTGGGAATGTCCCGATGTGTTTCCACTTGGCCGCTCAGATGACCACGTGCTGATCTGCTCGCCGATGAATATGGGCGCAACGAAGACGCTCTACATGATCGGCAAGCTCGATCATGAGAACGGCCGGTTCGAGCCCCGCTTTGCAGAGCGACTCGATTACGGGTTCGACTTCTACGCCCCGCAGACGTTCATCGACGGCAACGGCCGCCGCCTCCTGCTGGGGTGGATGAACATCTGGGGCGCGCGCATGCCGGAGCAGGCGCACGGCTGGATGGGCGCGTTCACGCTGCCGCGCGAGCTGACGCTGGCGGCGGACGGCACGCTGCGCATGACGCCGGCGGCGGAGCTCCGCGCTTTGCGCGGTGAGCACCGCGGCTTCGCCGGCGTGCATCTGGCGGCAGGCGGCGACGTCAGCCTGCCGGGGGTTCACGGCGATGCGCTGGAGCTCATCGCCGTGTTCGATACGCGGCAAGCCGGCGGCGCTGCCGAGTTTGGTCTGAAGCTGCGCTGCTCCGCAGACGGCGCAGAGCACACGAAGGTTGCGTACGCCATGGCGGACCGCACCCTTCGTGTCGACCGCACGCACGCCGGCGCCGGAGAGGCCGGCGTGTGCGAAGTGCAGCTTGAGCCGCTGCCGGATGGGCGGCTCAAGCTGCATCTTTTCCTCGACCGTTCCTCGGTCGAGCTGTTCGTTGGTGACGGCGTGCGCACCGTCACCAACCGCATTTATCCCGCGCCGGACAGTCTCGGCGTGAAGCTGTTTGCCAGCGGCGGCGCATGCCTGCTGGAGAGTCTGGACGTATGGCGGCTCGCGGGTGAGACGCCGGAATAAAGAAGGGGAAGCCGAGGCTTAGCTGAGGCTTCCCTTTTTTCTGATTAAGAGAAGCTGAGCCAGTTTCTTGCGCATCCGGCTGATGTAAGCGATTGCAATCCCACTTATTCAACGCGGTATCTCCAAATTCCCCGAAATAGAAGGGCAAACCCCCTCTTAACTCCGCGGAATTCTGCCAAAAAGCGGCGTTTCTGCTCACTTAGAAGGGGTCTGCCCCTTCTATTTTCCTCATTTTTAGCCAAATTCAACGGATAAGGGTGGTTTACCCCTCTTAGCGTTGAGCCAGTGCCTTCCCTGCGAAATCCCGCTACTCATAAGCCATGCCGCAAGAGCAGCGTTTGGAACCTAACATCATTGAGTAGCTCTCGGAGAACTCTCGGTTGACGCGCTGAACCTCTTCGGCGAATTCTTTCTTGTCGCGCGGGATGGGCCCCAGCAGATCCGCTTTCGCCTGGGTGTCGATCACCGCATCGGGCGGCACGAAGCGATGATCGGCAATCATCACATTGCCGGTGACCGTCGCGTTGGTTGCGATGTAGACATTGAGGCCGTGCAGAATGACACCGTCCTGCAGGTTGCTTCCGGCGCCGATGATGCTTGTGAACGCCCCGACAAAAGCAGATGAATCGATATGCGGCACCGCCAACTCCGGTTGAAAGCTTGTCGCTGGATTCGGGCCGATGAACCGGACGAAGCAGTTGGACGGATCGTACGGATAGGTCATGACAAAGCCCCCCTCTGGGATTGTCATAGCCAATGTATGCAGCCTGTGGGCAGCCAAGTACGCGGGAGGAATTCATTATACAGAAACTTTCCATTCGGGATTGGGTGCATTTGTTGGTAAACTGAAGAGAGTAGTTAGATGTGAGAAGGAGCGGTAACGAAATGAAGCAGAACAAATATGATGATCAGGCGTTTTTTGAAAAATACAGCGAAATGCCGCGCTCGGTCGGCGGGCTGCAAGCAGCGGGGGAATGGCCGGTGCTGCGCGCGATGCTGCCGGAGCTTAGGGGCAAGCGGGTGCTGGATCTTGGCTGCGGCTACGGATGGCACTGCCAGTATACGAGCGAGCAGGGGGCCGAGGCAGTGCTAGGGATCGACCTATCGGAGAAGATGCTGAGTTACGCTCGCGAGCACCACAGCGGGCCTTCAATCGAGTACCGTAGGCTTGCCATCGAAGACAGTTCTTTCGCTGCAGGCGAGTTCGACGTCGTGCTCAGCTCGCTGGCGTTGCACTATGTAGAGGACTTCGGCCTGGTATGTCGCAAAGTCCATCAAGCCCTTTCGGTGGGAGGCACTTTTGTGCTGTCCGTCGAGCATCCGGTGTTCACGTCGCGCGCTGCGCAGGACTGGCACTACGGCACTGGCGGCGAACGGCTGCACTGGCCGGTCGACGACTACCAGCAGGAGGGGCTGCGCAACGCGCGGTTTCTGGGCAGCGACGTTGTGAAGTACCACCGTACGGTGGCGACGTACATGAACGCGCTGATCGGAGCCGGCTTCCGCATCACGCAGGTGGCGGAGCCGCAGCCGACGGAGGAAGCGATGGCGGTGTCAGCCGAGATGCGGGACGAGGCGAGGCGTCCGATTTTTCTTTTGTTGGCGGCGGTGAAGAATTAGCGCTTGCATCTAGACGTTTCCTTTTTAGCCGATGTATAATGAAGGGAATTTCTGGTATGTGTAACTGGCGAAACGTAGAGGACTACGGGGGAGCACATGCGTCATACAGCCGATCGCCTGGGCAGAGCGTTTGATCCAATGGGTCAGATGCTCTTTTTATTTCAGGGAGGGATTGCGATGAAGAGGGTAAGACAAGTTGTCGTGGTGCTGTACGATAAGGTGGATACGCTGGATTTTACAGGGCCGCATGATGTTTTTGGGGTTGCCGGTTATTTGGGCGGGGATTTTCGTGTGGGGACGGTATCGGAAAAAGGAACTCCAGTGACGACCGTCAGCGGCATCACCATTACGCCCCGGTATGGCATCGAGCAATGCCCGACGGCGGATATTCTCATTGTGCCCGGAGGACTGGGATCGCGGACGGAAATCGCCAATGAGCGGTTGATCGCCTGGATTCGCGAAGCGGCGGCCAAGGCGGAGCTGGTGCTGTTCGTGTGCACCGGTGCGCTGCTGCTGGCGCAAGCGGGATTGCTGGAGGGGCTGCGGGTGACGACGAACCGCACGGCGTATGGGTTATTGCGGAGCATGGTTTCGCCGCAGGAAACCACGGTCGTCGAGGATGTCCGGTATGTGGATAACGGCCGGATCGTGACGTCCGGCGGCGTGACTGCGGGGTTCGACGCTGCGCTGCATGTCGTGGCCCGACTGTGCGGTGAAGCGCGAGCGACGGAGGTCGCTTCACGGCTGGAGTATGCTTGGCATGCCAAGCTGGATATTCGCAGAGCCGGGACGGAGGACGTGGGGGCGATACGCGGGCTTTTGGTCGGTGCGGCGCAGTGGATCCGGCAAGAAGTCGGTCTTATGCAATGGCGGGAGGAACGGTTTTCGGAGACGTATGTAGCGGAATGGATGGGGAAATCCGAGATGTTCGTGGCATCGCTAGGCGGTCGGACGGTGGGATGTTTCGCCATTCAATGGGGATATGAAGAAATTTGGGGAGAGCAGAACAGTGAAGAAGCCGGGTATTTCCACAAGTTTGCGGTTTCCCGTGAATGCCAAAGCATGGGCATTGGCACCAGGCTTATCAACTGGGCGGAGGGGTACGTGGGTGAGCAGGGCAAAACTCGGCTGCGCCTCGATTGCATGGGCGATAATCCTGCGCTTAATCGGTACTATGTACGTCAGGACTTTACCTTCTGTGGTCGGTATGACGGTCAGGGCTGGGCTGCACATTTGTACGAGAGACCTATCGCCCGCTGTTCAGATGCAAAACCATCCTGAGCATGGTATTGTAAAAGTATTTGATAATACTGGAGGCAAGCCAAGATGAGTCAACGTTACCGCATTACGCGGTCTTTTCAGGAAAACAGTCCGGCGATCTCGCTGGAGGAGTGCAAGCAGTATTTTGCGGATAAAACGGATTTCACGTATACCCCGGTGTTTACGGTGCGTGGCGAGACGACGATGTCGATCGAGGGGGACTTCTTCATGTGGAGTGTAGACGGCGTGCAAATCCCGTTTCGCCATTACCAGGGCGATCTCTACGTCTCCGGCACGAATGAAGCGGTCATTCCCAAAATGCTGGAAGTCGCCAGCGACCTGATGGCGGATGTGGCGGAGGGTTGAGCGAGCTGCTTATTCGACCTAAGCGCAGGGACGAACCGCATCCAGTGCCTCTCCTGCTCTCGGCGGATCCGTCATTGGCGATGGTGGAGGCGTACCTGGCTCGCGGCGAGTGCTATGTAGCGGAGTTGGAGGGACGGGTCATCGGCGTCTATGTGCTTGTCCCGACAAGGCCGGGGACGGCGGAGATTATGAACATCGCTGTTGCAGAGGAGCTGCAAGGGCAGGGCATTGGGAAGCAGCTTGTCCGGCACGCGGTGGAGACGGCGCGGGAGCGGGGCTGCGCGCAGCTCGAGATCGGCACCGGCAATTCAAGCCTAAGTCAGCTCGCGCTGTATCAGAAATGCGGTTTTCGGATCGTTGGGGTGGAGCCGGATTTTTTCGTCCGGCACTACCCAGAGGCCATTTACGAGAACGGTTTGTGGTGCCGGGACATGATTCGATTGGCTATGGCGTTGTAATTCGTCTCTAAGTGGCGTAGCAGTGTGACATAAGCACTCGTCGAGTGCGTAATGAACGAAATCCGGCGCTTAGTGCCTGAATACGCACGCTTCGAGTGCTTATTCAGCTCACTGCAGTTTAACCTGGGGTGACGAGCGCCCGCCGCCGGTCGCCTGTCGCACCAGCACCCCCTCCCCGCCGGCTGCCGCACCTGCAAAAAGTACATGTAATTCCGGTCGAAAGGGGCGATTTGTGGCAGAATCCTGCATTTCATACAGGTAAATCTGCACGAATCCCCCTATCTGAGCTTCAAATAGAGGGAATCCCGCAAATTTGCTGTATTTTTTGCAGGTGATTGGGGATTTCAGGATGCTTTCGGGAAATTTGCTGTAGTTTTTACAGCAGCCCGTGCGCAGCCACTCACTTCCACTCTCACTCCCACGCCGCAATCGCAATCACCGTTTTCTCCGCTTGCCGGAGAGTTTATTCAAAGCCTTGCCGCCGCCGCCGACGGCATGCTGCTGCTTAGTGCCGGGGCTTTCAATGGCGGAGTTCGTCCCGCCCGTGCTATAACGGCCTGCACCGCTTGCGATCTGGGTGGCGGAGGCCCCTTTGGCACGCTTCGGCAGCTTCACGATCTGGTCGTTCAGCACAACGATAATTTCCTTGCCGTGCCGGTGCGCGCCCTGGATCGACGTGCCGGAGACGGGGCCGCCTTTGAAGCTTTTGAGCAGGATGTTCTTCGCTTTTCCGTCGGCGCCGACGCTTTGCTGCTGCTGCGTGTACGGCGATTTGATCGCGGCGTTGCTGCCAGCTGCGCTGCTGCGGCCTGCACCGCTGGCGATCTGGGTCGTGTTGGGCGCGTTGGTGTACTGATGGTTGACGACGAAGACGAGCCGGTCGACGCCGGTAATCGGTGCGTGCGTGATGATGCGCTTGCGGCCTTTTTGAATAATAATCGTGACACGATCATCTTTCATCTGGATGGACCTCCCTGACAGGTTCTCTCTTAAGTATATGTCCACCTGCCGCATTGGTAAGGGACAGCCGTCATAGAGAGGGGCGCAGCGTGCTATATATTTCAGTCCATTTCCGGCGTTCGGCTCCACCGAACAATATCTTTGCGGCGGTACACACTCAGGGCAAGACCGATTGCAATGAACTGCATGACCACTAGGGAACCGTTGAAGCTGACAAAAGGCAGCGAAAACGAGCTAAGCGGAGCAAGCCCCACGGACATAAGCATGTTCCAAAGGTACTGCACGGCGATGATGGTGAGGAGCGCGGAGACCAGCGCTTTGCCGTAGTCGTCCTTCACAGTCCTTGCAACCCGGATGCAGCGTTGGATAAACATCAGGATCATCAGCACCAGGCAGATACCCGCCAGCCAGCCGAAGCAGTAGATGAGAAAAGGAAACATCATACTTTCCTGCAAATAGGGCAGGGTGGAGAGTTGGGCGCCAAACCCGTGTCCTTGCCAGCCAGCGGAATGAATTGCAAGCTTGGATTGCGTGATCATATAATTCTCTCCATTAGGGTCTGTATTCGGTCTAATCCACGCTAGAAAGTTTTGTCTGGCATTGGCTTGGGCAGCAAGCTTCACGAGGAAAATGCCGACAGCCAGTATAATTACGCTAAGATGGGCAGCAATAACCGCCACAGACTTCTTCAAAATCACAACCAATGTCATTCCGCCGATGAGAAGCAACACGAAATTCATGATGGAGTGGGCGTAGAGCAGCAGGATAGCGGGCACCCACAAAACGCCTGCGGTGAGCCACACATGACGAATCGCTCTGTTCCTGAAAGGTTCTCCAGTGTCGGGAGGTAATGGCTTTGACCAAATCCCGGCTAACGCAATGAGGAAGACATAAGGGGCGACGAATGAAGTGTTCAGAGAGACATGTCCCCAAGTGATGATGCCTTTTAATCCAGATACCTTGTTACTGGCTATTAGCCCATAAACAAGCACCACAAGCATCCCAACATACATCCCCCAAGCATACTTCGCCCATTTGGTGTAGTTGCTGAACCCAATCCCCAGCATCAGACATCCGCCAACGGTGAAGTAAAAAATTTGCTTCATATGAAATGCCCCCAGACGGGCGCGACCATCCATTGCTTGATATGCAGAAAACACAGCAACCAGTCCGACCAGCATAAGCAAAGCAATTAAACCGAGCATGCCCCAGTCGACGCGAGGCCGGTGTGCACGATTAAGCTGCTCCCCAATGATTTCGGGCGATCCCATGCGCCGAACCGCTTCGCTCACCGCCGTATCCATATCGTCCCCTTGCGCCAACCTGTCTTCAATCAGCTCCTCCAGATGGCTCTCCAGTTCCCGGCATACGCCCTGATGGACTTCTCTCGCCCGAATTTCCCGGCACACCTGCTTGAGAAAAAGCCGAATTTCTTCGTGATTCCGATAACCGCTCATACACGGCCCTCCCCAAGAACACGATCTACTGTATTGCGGAACAGCTGCCATTCTTCCTTTTTGACTTGAAGCTCGGCCTTGCCTTGCTTGGTAATGCGGTAATATTTCCGCTTGCGGCCGTCTTTCTCATCCCAGTAGGACTCGACGAAACGCTCGGATTCCAACGCATGCAGAATCGGGTAGAGCGTTCCTTCCTTTAACGTGAAAATGCCGTCGGAGGCGGTCTCCATTTCCTTCGTCATCTCATAACCGTACATATCACTGCGGTTTAAAAGGGTCAGAATCAAAATAACCGTGCTGCCTTTCATCAGTTCTTTATTAGGTTTCATCCCAAGACCAGCTCCTTTCTCATGATATGCCTTTTATTTCGATGCATCGAATATCTAGGTATTAGTATACAAGGAACTTTTCTCCCAGGCAACTGGGGCAAACAGCGAACGCAAAAAAAGAAGCAGCCCTTCGCGGGCTGCCTCTTTCACTCCACCTGCGTTTCCTCAATCCACGCGGTGCGCTTCGCCCGCAAGCCGGCAAGTGTGGAATCCGCCGCCGCGTGCTCCGACTGAAGCTGGCGAACGACGGTCCGCACCTGATGGAGGGCGCGCAATGTCTGCTCTTGCGAGCTCTGGATGCGCCCCTGGACGATCCAGTCGGTGATAAGGCCGTCAAACCAGTAATCGGCCATTTTCAACGTATCGCTAATGTCAATCTGAATGTCGATGCTGCGCTGCAAATCCTTCAATTCTTCGCGGAAATTGCGGAGTTGATGATTGGCATTTTGGATGAACGTCTTCGCTTCGTCCACATAGCTGTGCTTCTTATGCGTGCTAATCATTCCGCCGCCGCCCCACGTGTCCCATTTGCCCCAGCTTTCCGCTTTCTCCAGCTTCTCCGAGGCGGCTTCGAGGGAGCTCATGACGCCTTTGCCGGCGCGCCAAGCCTCCGAGAGCTCCTTGACGAGGAGAGATTGCTCCGCGATCTGCTCCTCCATCTCGTGCAGCACCGGGGATAGCGCCGCCTCGCTGCGCAGCGACGCTTCCTTTTTCGCCATGAGCGCGGTGTACTCGGCTTCTGCAAATTGGTAGAGCGCCAAATCGTCGCCCACCTGATGCAGGTCGGCCTTCGTATCCTCCAGCGCCTGGCGGGCGGTCTGCAAAGCGAGCACTGCGTTCAGCACCTGCTGGCGCTCCAGCTGAAGCTGCTCCTCCTTGCTGCGCAGAATCGTATGAAAAAGATTCGCAAGCGTCAGCTTTGTCAGACGCTCCACGTCGGCCTGCTCGGCTTCCAGCTCGAGCTCCAGCTTGACGATGCGCCGCTCGTGGTCGTTCACGCGCTGCTGCAGTTCTTCCCGTCTCCGCTGCGCGCGCTGATAGCGGTACATGCGCTCTTTGGCTATTTCGAGCGAGTCGTGCCATGTCTCTGTCATCGCAATCCCTCATTTCTGTGCAAAATGGAAATCGACACCCTTGGTCATCTTTTACGCATAGACGGCTTGGGAAGTTTCGCTTGGGCACGAATAAGGCCCTCCCTCAATACACCAAAGGAACGGCCTTCGTTAGACTAAGAAAATAAAGGGATCAGCGCACCACCGAATGCAGAAAATAGAACAACTACCCAAGGAGGAAGCTTCCAAAGCATAAGTAATCCAAATGCAGCAATGGCAAGGCAAAAGTCGAGAGGCGTATGAACTGCACTTGTCCATACCGGATTAAACAAAGCAGCAAGCAAGATGCCTACCACGGCTGCGTTAATACCTTTTAGCGTGGATTGAAAATTTGGGCGACGGCGAATCGCATCCCAGAACGGCAAAGAGCCGATAACCAATAAGAAGGACGGCAAAAACATAGCGATTAGTGCAATAAACCCTCCTTGCCACCCGTTCATTACGGTCCCTAGGTAGGAGGAGAAGGTAAACAATGGACCTGGCACGGCTTGGGTTGCTCCGTAACCCGCAAGAAA
Source organism: Paenibacillus oryzisoli (assembly GCF_050467285.1). Taxonomy (GTDB): domain Bacteria; phylum Bacillota; class Bacilli; order Paenibacillales; family NBRC-103111; genus Paenibacillus_E; species Paenibacillus_E oryzisoli_A. The sequence goes on from NZ_JBCMUN010000012.1 coordinate 333,339, forward strand.
TTGGGAGTCTGTCAGCCACCCGGCCGGTACGATTTCGGATTGAAGCATAGGCAGTACCACATGCCCGCCGCCAAAGACCAGCGAACCAACGCGAAAAAAGCTATCAAACACAGCCAGGAAATGCGAATGAACGACATGCCTTACCAGCGGTAGTCCGATCAGCAATCCAAAAAATAAGACCCAAGCAAAAACTGCTGCACGTTGGCTGATGGAGATTGGGAGCCGGGGAGTTTCGGGAATCTCGGACTTTGCTAAAAAGAATCTGCCGAATAGGCCTGCAACCGTGATGAGAATCAGTTGCCCATAAGCAGAGGACCATAGTAAGGTCATTATGGCAGTTAAGATAGCAATGGTCCCTCGAGTACGATCAGGTGCAAGAGAGCGCGCCATTCCCCAGACTGCCTGTGCAACTACGGCGACAGCTGCAATTATCAAGCCATGAAGCCAACCGGCATTGCCCACATCGTAGTTTTGTAACACATAAGCGAAAATCATCAATGCCAAAGCAGATGGTAATGTAAATCCACACCAAGATGCAATCCCGCCTAACAATCCGCCGCGCAACATTCCAATGGAAATTCCGACTTGGCTGCTTGCGGGTCCCGGCAGGAACTGACATAGAGCGATCAAGTCAGCATAGCTTTTCTCATCCAGCCACTTTCTGCGTTTAACATATTCATCTCGGAAATACCCTAAATGCGCAATAGGACCGCCGAATGAAGTTAATCCAAGTTTTGTGGATACTTTCAAAATTTCAAATAGGGAGCTCTTTTCCTTTTCCAATGGTCAACACCTTTTTCTGCAAATTATCGTCCATTATTGAAATTCGATATTATATTATCACGAATGCAGAACGACCAATGTTGATTTATTGTTAAATCCCTGATTTTCGAGTACAACTATGCTTGTGAAGGCTGTGCGCCGAGGTGCCCGCGGGCAACGCCGTTTTTGCCTCTTCGTTTGGCCTGATAAAGCGCTTTATCGCAGGTGGAGTAGAGCATTTCGAGCTGCGTCCTGTCGTCGGGGATAACCGTTAGTACGCCCATACTGATCGTATAGGTTCGCGAAGTGCCGGGAATGCCGGCATGTTCCGCTGTTTGGCGGAGGTGCTCGGCAATGGCAGCGGAAGCCTCTTCATCCCTGCCGGGCAGCAAAATGGCAAATTCGTCCCCGCCGTACCGCGCCAGCAAATCCTCTTCCCCCAAATTCCGCTGAATGCGAGCGGTGAGATCGACCAGCGCCCGATCCCCGATATCATGACCGAACGTATCGTTAATGCCTTTAAATTCATCAATGTCAAAAAGAAGCAGCGAAACCGGCTTTTTCTTCCGAGCAAGCGTCCGTAGGTGGTCGTTCGTGCGGGCAATGAACGTCCTGCGGTTCAGAGCGCCTGTCAGGTCGTCATTGCTTGCCAGATGCAGCAGCGCCTTGTCCGCCTGCTCCTTCATTAAGAGAAGAAAGCCCGTATTGGTCGAAATCATGATCAGGTACTGCCCGACGAGCATGAAGGATTGGTTGCCGGTTTTGACATGAAAATAACTGAGCGTCGCAACAAAGGATACCGCGAATATGCCCCGAAGCAGCAGGATGATCACAATAGCCGAATAGACATAACCCATGATACAGGAGACGGTGGAAGCGGCTTTTTGGCGAACCATCCGGATGGCCGGTATGATAATGCCCGCAGCGAGTCCGAAGGACGCGATCGCCACGCGGAACTCTTCCCAGTTGTGAAAAAGCAGAATCAGATGGAAAACGACCAGAGTACATATCGTTAATGCAATAAAATAACGCGAATCAGACTTTTTTTGTAGATTTTGCGTTTGCAGGACAGCGACAATTTCGAATGCATACCCGATAAATAGCGCGGTGTTCACCAGCGATAACGTAAGCGGGTCGGCCGAGCCGCCGCGCAGGAGCAGGATGAGCCAGGCTGCGGCTTGGAGGCCTTTTGCATAAAAAAAGCTCCGAATTCCGACTTGCTGCTTATGATGACGCCAATAGGCGGTAATTAACACGGCTGTAAACAGGTTCCCGATGATCAGGGTCGTCAGCATTGTTTTCAAATCCAGTTGTAGACTCATTTCGATCTCCATCTGACTTCAGGGTTTTGTCGAACGACATTTATTTTACCATATTCATGTAGAAGGATGTCTGAAATCTTGTTAAAATTAAAGCAGCTTTAGGGGCATTCGCGTCTTTCCATACAATCATAAAATGATTAATCATGTAAATTAGAAGAGGGGCATATAGGATGAAAAGAATGATTTTCCGCGCGGCCTGGAAGCAGGGCGAAGCGCCGGCAGGGATTAGGGCGCTGACAGGCAGCAGGGAGGCCGAGAAGCTGGTGCGGCAAGGCATCTTGATGACAGCGGCGGCTTACGAGTGGCGCGGGCAGCTGTTTCTATATTACGAGTGCGTCGACCGCCATGTCGAGCCGGATGACGTTGCCGGTGCGGCGCTGCCCTATTTGCAGGAGTGGCCTGGTCAGCCGGAGCCGCGGAAGTGGATTGGGATGGTCGATGTGTTTCATTTTAACGAACCGGCTAGTCCCGAACATTGGATGCGCAAGCAGCCTGTGGAGAAACGGGTAGGGCGGGTGGCCCATCTCAAGCCGGAGATGATCAGCAGTTACATTTACTATCATTACCAACTTCAAGAAGAACGTGCGTTTCTAGGAGACAAATATGAAATTATCGCGATGCACGAGAATCTGCTGTTCGGTTATCAGGAATTTCCGAAGGTGATCGAAGATCCGGTGCTTCCGGGCCGCTTGCAGACGAAGGGAACGCCGGAGAACTGGAACGACGCCCGGATGGATTTGCATTTTCAGCCATGGGAGGATGGGCATTTGTATTTTAAACCGATTAACACGGTGTTCGCTTACTACATGGGTGATTTGACTACGGAAGAAAGTTTGTGATGGGATGGCTAAAATGATGACCGATACGGCGGCAGCCGCGCGCGGGAAAAATCGGCTCTGGCTCGTGCTGGTGCTCGGCTTGCTCGCATCGTTCGGGCCGCTGTCGCTCGATATGTACCTGCCTGCGCTGCCGGTGATTGCAGGGGATCTGGAGACGACAACCTCGCTTGCGCAAATGAGCTTAACCGCCTGCATGCTGGGGCTGTCGCTCGGGCAGTTGGTCGCAGGCGCGATTAGCGATGTGCGAGGCAGACGGGTTCCGCTGCTGATCGGGCTAGCCGTGTACGGCGTGTCCTCCGCGCTTTGTATCTGGGCGCCGACCATCGGGGCGTTTCTGCTCTTGCGCTTCATTCAGGGGCTGGCTGGGGCTGCCGGCATTGTGATCTCCCGCGCCATTGTGCGGGATCTGTACGAAGGCGTGGCGTTGACCAAATTCATCGCCCTGCTCATGCTGGTCAACGGGGCGGCGCCGATCCTGGCTCCGATTATCGGAGGGCAGTTGCTGGAATTCGGAGACTGGCGCGACATGTTCGGCGTGCTGAGCGTGTTCGGTGTCGTGATGCTGATGGCGGTGGTGCTCGGGCTCAAAGAAACCCACCCGCCCGAGCGCCGGACCCAAAGCGGGCTTGGGAATACGCTTCGCGTGTTCCGCGGATTATTGACGCACCGCCTGTTTATGGGGTATGCGTTAACGCAGGGGCTCGTTTTTGCGGCGATGTTCGCTTATATTTCGGGTTCGCCGTTTGTTTTGCAGGAATTGTTCGGCCTGTCGCCGCAGCAGTTCAGTCTTGTGTTTGCCGTGAATGGCGCAGGTATCATTCTTTCAGGACAGCTGACCGGGCGGCTCGCCGGTCGATTGAGCAGCGTCCGCCTGCTCGGCGGCGGTCTTGCCATAGCGGCCAGCGGCGGCGTGCTGCTGCTCGCGGCTGTGCTGTTCGGCGGGGGCTTGACGCTGATCCTGCCGGCTTTTTTCCTGATCGTGGCGAGCGTGGGCCCCGTCTCGGTCTCGACCTCTTCACTCGCGCTGCAGGAGCAGGGCGAGGTGGCAGGCAGTGCCGCGGCGCTGCTCGGCCTGATGACGTTCGTCATCGGCGGCCTTGTGGCGCCGCTTGTCGGCCTCGGCGGCAGCGGCACCGCGGTGCCGCTGGGTGTGATGATCGCCGTGCTGGAGCTCGGGGCGATTGTTTGTTTTTTTACGCTTGCGCGGAGCAAGCGGTAAGTGTGTGGCGCCGATGCGTGCGGGGAACCGCGGGTGTGGGCGCTTTTTGGCGCGCAGCGGAGTGGGCGCTGCGGGAGAAGTGCTGCAGCGGGCAACGCGCGGCCGTATGAAGCAGCGCCTGGCTGGCGTACAGGCGGCTGCCTGTGTGGAGGTGACTGCGCCGGTGAAGCGCTGGAAGATAAGAGGGGGAAAACCCTCTTATTTTGGGGTTTTAGACGCATTAGCTTGAAATAAGAGTGGCTAGCCACTCTTATTTCATCCACAGCCGGCCTTTTTCGGGCTTTCGTGAACAATTAAGGGTGGTTTACCACCCTTAATTTAGAGATTACTCGGCATTGGCGCAAAATAAGAGGGTTTGCATACGCTTACATAATCTAGACTCTCAATGGCCGTTTGAGAAAAACTAACTACTCTTCGAAACCTGCCACCTTTCGCCCAGCTAGCTACTCTTGGAAACCTGCCATTCTTCGCCCAGCTAGCTACTCTTGGAAACCTGCCATTCTTCGCCCAACTAACTATTTTTCGAAACCTGCCACTCTTCGCCCAGCTAGCTACTCTCCTGCAACTGCCACTTCCGCTAAACTAGTCTCGCCAACCGTCGTTCTGCTACGTTGCGTTTATTCGCGAATTCATTGGATGTTCACACTTTTTTCACAATTGTGCGCTACACTGGAAAAAGATCTGACCATTTAGAGCAAAAGGTGGGGAATAAAATTGAAGCGCATACATAAAACTTGGGTCGCCGGCATGCTTGCAGCCGGTTTGCTTATCGGCGGGGGACTCTTGCTGCAGCACAACCAGGCATTTGCAGATGAATCGGCTTCGCCTGGAGCACCAACTTCGTCGCCTGCGGTGAAGAAACACGGTTTCCCTGAGGGGTTCAAGGGGAACCAAGAGGGACGCGGCTTCGGCGACCATCGCGCGCCTGCGTTCGGCAAAGGTGGCGGCATACCCGGATTTGGCATAGGGGGCGACTCGAATGAGCTCGCGACGCTGCTCGGCATGACGCAGGAAGAGCTGACGGCGGAGCGTAAAGCGGGCAAGTCGCTTGCGGAGATTGCGCAGGCGAAAGGCGTCAGCGAAGACACGCTTGTGGCCAAACTGACCGAGGCGGAGACGAAGAAGCTGGATGACGCCGTCGCGGCAGGGAAGCTTAAACAAGAGCAAGCGGATAAAATGAAAACCGGCATCGCCGACCGGTGGAAAAAGCTTGTAGAAGCGAAGCCCGGCACAGTGGACGGCCGCAAGGGGCCTGCGCCTGCGTTTGGCAAGGGCGGCAGCATGGCGGGCTTCGGCACATGGGGCGACCCGCATGAGCTGGCGACGATCCTTGGCATGACGGACGAGGAACTGGCCGCCGAGCGCAAAGCAGGCAAATCGCTTGCGGAGATTGCGCAGGCCAAAGGCATCAGCGAAGACGAGCTCATCGCGAAGCTCAAAGACAGCATGACGGCGCAGCTCAAGAGCTTCGTCGAACGCAAAGGCGGCGACAAGCCGACCACGCCGCCGCAGCACGGCGGCAAGCCGTTTAAGGCGCCGCGCGGCCATATCGGCACGCCGGCGGGCACCGCGGCGCCGCAGGCCGGGGCTTAGGCGCAGCCGAAGCCGAAGCACCCCCATCTCCACTTTATAGTGGGAGGTGGGGGTGTTTTTGTGCTGCGCGGCCGAGGTGCACCTGCATTTTATACAGCAAAATGCCCGGAATTTCTAAAATTGCAGCATTTTCCTGCATTTCCTACAGCTAAATCACGCTGGGAGGCTCAATTTATCGCCAAAAGCGGCGATTACCCGAAAACTTGCTGTACATAGTGCAGGTTATATGTGCGTTTCGGTGGGATATGGCGTATTTTGATGTACATTTTACATGTTCTGACCGCAACGGCCCCTTGAGTACGCCCTTTCATGGGGTGTGACTCCCCATCAATCCACATACTGCAGCACCCCGCGCAACAAGCCATACTGGACCACCTTGCCACCGGGCGTTCGCGAAATCGGATGTAGCCACCCTTTGGCGCAGAGCGATTGCAGAAGTCGCAGCGCTGTCCGGTGATTGATCCCAAAATGCCGCTCCACATCCACTGGCCTAAGCGGCGCAGCCTGCTGATGGAGAAGGCGCAAAATTTCCTTCTCAGCCAGCACCGCCCGATCGACAGGAGAGGCAGCGGTGTGAAAGCGGCCGAGCAGCATTTGCAGCAGGTTCATACATAGTCCAGGCCGATAAGCCACGTCATCATAAGCGAACGATACGACACGGAACCCCAGCGCCTGAAGAAACGTTTCACGGTTCAACTCATCGCAGTATCCTTTTCGATCGAGTTCTTGAACGTGTGGCCCGTACCCTTTGATTTCCACCATAAACTTCACTTCAGCCAGCCCCGGCAAATACGCAAAATCCCCGAAATACGACCGCCCCCGCCAATCCATCACTTCATACTCCGGGTGCAGATCCTGCAAATTTCCCATTAAAGGGAACCAGACCTGCTGCAAAAACAGCTTCTCCGCATGGAACGGGCCGCGTTCGAGCCTGCTTCGGCGTTCTCCTTTGCGGCGGGCGATGTGCCCCTCCATAAATTGTTGATACGAGTCCTCGAATTGCAGAGCTTTCACTTCTCAACGCCTCCTTATCGCTAAAAACAAAAAACGCCCCGTACTCATCCTGGGATGAATAGGGACGTTCCTCGTCTCATTGCTCACAATTATATCCAAGTTGCCGCCAAAATGCGAAGAAAATTAATATTTTACACATCTTATTTTCATCTTGTCTTCATACAAGAGCCCTATAATAAATCTCGACCCCCTTTTAATATATATAGACCTTGGACCCGTGGCCCGTTGCTGCGGGTCTCTTTTTGTTTCAAAGGGGTGCCATGATTTGGTAGAATCGAAAGGAAGGAGTGGGATGATGAATGGAAGCAGCGTTATTTGCGAATGGCTACCGAGCTGAACAGGCAGAGTTCATTTGTTTTAAATGGAATGGCAAGCATGCAAATGATTTCATAGATGACAACCTAGCATTCAGACGTGAAGTTATCCAATACATCGAAGCGAATCAATACGAGGGAGTTTGTGGTGTTTTATTAAAAGATCTTGTAGTTGCAGAAGCGCAGTACTCGAAGGAAGCCTGGGGAATTTATCGCAATTACCCTGCTTTAGCGAAGAGCTTGATTAGATCAACGGGCACGGTATATTTGGATGATTTTTTCCAAGCTGCGTTCATGTGTTTTGATACTCATTGCGCAACTCTAAGTATCGACTTTTCAACTGTCGAGTATGAGACATGCCTTCAAGAGCTGCTAGCAAGAAAAGCAACAGCTGCTGAGGGAATGAAGGAAGTATACGAAAAGGGACTCGAACTGTTTTCCGAATATAAAGCCAGACATTCTAATCCGCTTCCCGACCCGGAAACTTGCGTGGTAAAGCCTACCTTTATCGAGAGAGTCAAGAGAAGGATGTTTAAAAAATAATATTTGTTCAATAAAAAGTATAAGTCATTATCAGCCAATTTATATTCGTCTAATTTCCATTTTTGTGAAATAATCTTTATGTACGATGCAGATTATTAAAAATGTGAGGCGATATGGATGACTCTTCACGATACTTTTAGGTTCGGGGCTCATGCAATCCTATTTAATTCCGAAGATCAAGTGCTGCTGCTCAAGCGGACATACGGCGATAAAGGGTGGGGCCTTCCTGGCGGAAGTGTCGAACCGGGAGAAACCATTCATGAGGCACTGTATCGAGAATGTCGTGAAGAACTCGGTATAGAGGTTCAAGAAGCAGTGTTAACAGGGTTTTATTATCATAGCAAACAAAATGCACAAGTCGCCATATTTCGCTGTTCGATTCCTGAGGCTGCAGAAATTAAGCTTAGTTTTGAACACTCTGAATATAAATGGATGCCATTATCGGAATTGAGCGAGGTTCAACGAAGAAGGGCTTTGGATGCACTGGAATACCAACAAGGACACGTAGTTAGTCGTGCATTTTAGTGTGCGATATGTTCTCGAAGAAAACATCGAAACCATTAAAAGGAATCCACCGAAAGGAGCACCACCATGAAACTGATCGACCTGAGCGTGCCGCTCAGCCCGCGTATCCGCGAGCCGCTGCCGGCGAAGATTGAGTATTTATCCCACGAGGACGGGGCGCGGCAAGCGGCGCAAGTGCTGGGCTTGAAGGCAGAGGATTTTCCGGAGAGCAAGGCGTGGGCGACCGAGAGCGTTACGCTGAACACGCATGCGGGGACGCATGTTGATGCGCCGTATCACTATTGGCCGACTTCGGAGGGCCAGCCTGCGAGAACGATCGACGAGATGCCGCTCGAGTGGTTTTACTCGGATGGCGTTGTGCTGGATTTCAGCGGAAAGCCGCCGGGCTATGAGCTGACTACTGCGGATTTGCAAAGGGAGCTGGCTCGGATCGGGTACACGCTCAAGCCGCTGGACATCGTACTGATCCGAAGCGACGCGGATAAAAGGCTCTACCACGAGCACTACGCCTTCCTCCATGTTGGCGTTTCCGCCGAGGCGACCGTGTGGCTGCTCGATCAGGGCATCAAAGTCGTCGGTACTGACGGCTGGGGCTGGGACATCCCACTGAACTTGCAGGCTGAGGCGTATAAAAAAGACCCGAAAGACGGCGTCCTCTGGGCTGCACACTACGTTGGCAAGGATCGGGAATACTGCCAGATCGAGAAGCTGGCGAACCTGGATCAAATCCCTCAGCCGTTCGGCTTCAAAGTCGCATGCTTCCCGGTCAAAGTAGAAAAAGCAAGCGCCGGCTGGGCCCGCCCGGTGGCGATTGTGGAGGGGTAAGTTGCGGAATTTTGCCTATATGATTACGGTTCTATTTCTAGGCCTCGGTATGTTCACCCAAGGTTACTTATATGAACTAAATTATTTGTTCGCCGGTATGGGGCTGCTTGCTGCTGCAGTGGTGCTAACTTTGAAGCAGCGGCAGTTGCGTCTTCATCTTGGCCATTTCTTGCTTGGAGGGCTTGTTCTTTTGTATTGGCTCAGCCTGCTTGTCGCTGTCGATAAGGAGAAAGCTGTTCTTGAAGCTGTGAGAATGACAGCAATGTTACCTTTTGCATTGATCAGCACTACACTTTCCAAAGATCAGATGCAGCGGATATTTCGCTGGTTTCCGTATGCAGGGGCTGTCGTTGCTGGAGTCGGGATTGCTGGCGGCCTTTACAGGCAAGGGCGTCTGGAATCTACAATCGGTTATGCGAATGCACTTGCTGTCTGCCTGCTAGTCTGTTTACTGATGACGCTGCTATTTTATGTCAGTGAAGGCCGTAAGCGTGATTTCGTATGTATGATCATCCAATCGGCGGGACTGCTGCTGACGTTATCGCGGTCGGTCTGGGTGCTCTGGGCTTTGTCGCTAGGCTGCCTGCTGTTCATCAAAGAATTCAGAAGCAAGGGGCTATTGTTGAAAATAGGCGCGGCTCATCTAACAGGCTATTTGTTAGCGGCTATAGTGAAAGGGAATTTCCTCTTCTTCTGGTCGCGCTTGCAAACGATTCAACCGACAACCTCGGAGTTTCGGTTGAGGCTCGTATATTGGAAAGATGCATTGGCGATGCTGATCGATCATCTATGGCTTGGCGCTGGAGGCGGCGGATGGAGTGTTTTGCAGGCATACTATCAATCGGAGCCGTACTATGTCCGGTTCGTTCATAACCATTACTTGCAGCTTGCTGTTGATGTCGGTCTGCCGGGTGCCCTGTTGTTTGGGGGCATCGTACTTTTATTTTATGTAAAAAGCAGCCGTTGGCTGCTGTCAACAAAGCCCACTGCCTCCGCATGGGCTGACTTTTGGCCGAAAGGGCTGATGCTCATAGGCACGGTAATGCTGCTGCATGCCGGGTTTGATTTTGATTTCAGCTTCGTGCTTGTTATTGCGCTGCTATGGCTGTTGATCGAACGTGTGATGGCAGAGACTCCTGTTGAAAAGATATGGCCTGTCAAGTTTAAGGCAATCGCAACAAGCCTGCTGTCAGCGGGATTGGTCGTGCTGCTTGCATGTACAGGCTGGCTGGCTGTTGGAAAAGCCATGCAAACCAAAGCTCAGAATGAAGCTGCAGCAGGAGAACTGGAAACAGCCCTGCATCATACAGCTAAGGCTCAGAAAATGATGCCATGGGCAGCTTCCACGTATTACGACATGGCTAAGATTTATGTACAGTTAGGAAATCAAACCAAGGATCCGAGCCAGTATCAGAGCGCGCTTATACAAATCGAACAGGCTGTAAGCAGAGTCCCTCAAGAAGAACTCTATCGAACGTTAGAAATTGAATTACGCAAGTCTTTCAAAATGTAATATATATTTTATTGTTTCTTTATCAAAGGGTGCTATAATGACATCTGGATATTTAACAGCATTAACTAAAAGGGGGGGCTCAGGAGCATGCACGCACGGAAACATGTTTTCCGCAAAATCGGACTTGGGTTAATTGTGGTAATGATGCTTCAAATTTTGTTGCCGACGATTTCGTATGCATTTCCCGGATTTTTTATGTATACGGCCGATGATGGGAAATTAAGGGGCTATGTCTATGTGAAGGATCCGACGCAAGTGTCGGTTGATATTACGAGCAACGGCGGATCGGTAACGAAGATTACTTATGGGGCGGTTAAGGACAAGCTTCGCATATCTGAATTCGGGTATTGGGGTTATGATGTTACCAATACACAGTTTAAGGATGTTAACTTTAACGGGGTTGACTTTCCCCCTGGTCCGGCTCCTAAGTCGATTGTTGCCTCAGATGGTTCGCATATACAGACTTTTCGATCGGAAACAGATCAAGAGGGGAACGTCAGGTATTTTAGCGACGATATGAAACTGGGTTATTATCGGATTGAAGCGAAAGAATACATATCTTCAGTTTCTGCCGGATCATTTCTGCGGACTAATAAGAAGCTTGTCAGTTTTGTTCCAGCAATAAGTAATTCCGATGCGCTACAGCTGTACTTACCCGAAGTTGATAACAATTCACCGATCGACTTCAGTAAGCTGGCATTATCCGATTTTGTACTAAAAGATGTCACAGGCGGTACAGAAGTAAGTTTAGCCTCACTGAATAAAGAAGAGGGATATGCCAATCTTGCACAGCAACCGATGAGTTATCTGAACAGAGTGATTACGTTGGAATCTTCGCAAGCCTTTATTGCGGGCCATCAATACGAGATCATTCTTTCGTCTAACAGCAGTGGTAATGAAATCAAATTACCCGTGGAAGGTACGTATTCATTTAAAATTATTCTAGGCGGCATTGTTCAAGACGGCACTCGCAATTCTTTTGAAGGACGAAGTGAAGCGGATTTTGAGAATGTTTTTATTGGCGCTAATCCTGCGGTAATTGCTACTCCGTCTATCATGTTTATTGGACAAGAGTCAGAATTCAAGCTGCTTAATCGATACATGGATGGCTCTACGAAAGAAATCGAGGATTATGACATTCTAGCAATGACTTATTCAAATCCGGCTCAAAAAGCCATATCTTTCGATCCTGTGACGAAAAAAATTAAAGCATTGAATATTGGTCAAGCCGCATTCGTCATCATTTCAAATGGATATACAGATACCTTCACAATTAATGTTTCTAGCGGTTCGTCTGGAGCCAGCTGCGGCGGAAGTCTTTACAGTGTCCAGTTTGAGGATCAGAATCCGGTCCGAGGGCAAATCGATCCAAAAGTATCGTGGTATACGAGTCCAATTAACAATTATACCGGATACGTTGTTGCTTTCTCTGATATTAAAGGAGCGCAGGTTGGAGCACCAACCAACGTAAACAAAAACGAGGCTCAGTATCAAAAATATGAATTGGATCTCTCCAGCGGCCAATTGCCGCAAGGTGCAGTTTATGTGGATGTTTTCCCTAAAGACGCTTCAGGTCAGATAGGCTCCGAGTTGTGGCGTTCGCAAGTCGTTGATTCGACAAGCGGCAGCACAGTCGATACATCAGGAAATGCCAGTATTCCTGCGCCTGCGCTCAGTCATGCAAATTTTACAGATCAAGACACTGTACTAGGCAGTATCACTGGCAGTATCGTATGGTACGATGCGTCCACCAATGCATCTCCTGCTACTTCCTACAGTCTTTATTTTGTCGATAAGAATAATCAAAAGTTGAAACCTATAGCAGAAATTCCAAAGCAGAACCTTACACTACTCTATCAAGGGTTTAACCTTCCTAGCTATCAAGTTACGTTGCCTGCTGGAACTGTTATGCCAATTGGCGCACAGAGAATTGGTGTATTCGGTAAAAATGCACAAGGGGAAAGCAGTCAAGGTAGTTTCATCGATTTGTGGGATGTGACGTCTGGAACGGTGATGGATACGCAGTTCACAGACACAGACAATCGCGCAGATCATATTAACGGACAACTAAGTTGGTCGCCAACGGTTAACGAAAGTAATATTATGGGGTACAAAGTTAAGCTTCTTGACAGCAGTCTTGAGCAAATTGGTGATGATTTTGCCTACGTACCGAAAGGTGGAGGTACGTACAATCTAGCCATGAGTGAAGATCAGATCCCTGCCGAGGCGAAATTGATTAGGATCTATGCCGAACAGCCTGGCATTCATCCTAATGATGATGGGCCTATTTTAGAAATTCACAATTTTACAATTGCCGACAATATCTTGGGTGAACCGGCAGCAATGCTTACTGTAGATCAGCAAATTCCAAAAGTCATCCAAATTATGTATCAAGATTTCGATGGAGACGCAGGTGAAATCGGCAGTGGCTATTTTATGGTGACTCAAGATTACATGGCCACAGTTAGTTCATCGGTTTCACGTTATGAAGTTTATTTTGTAAATGATCAATTGCAAAAGATCCAACCTATTTTAAGAGTCCCTTATAATAGGGGGATCTATAACCTCAATATTCCAATGAATACGAAAATTCCAACCGGTGCAACCAAGCTTGCTGTGTACAGCGTCGGAGCAACAGGAGAGAGTTTGCCTGCTGTCGTGGATATTGGGGACCGTGTCTACAGTCCGTCCTTGCGCGCAGATCAAATTAGCATCACGAATAATAAGTCAGGCACCGCCGATACGATTGTCATTTCTGGCCTGCAGTCCTATGACTATATTGGCGTTTATCGTGATGCTGGATCACTTCGTCCATTTATTTCCGGTATTGTACAAGATGGTGGAACAAGTCTGTCTCTTAGTGTGGATCAACTTGGTACAGATCAAGGAACACTTTATTTTACGCTGGGGCGTGGAAATACGGTGGAAAGCCTAAAAACATCCAAAACGTACGACAAGGAAGCTTCCGGTGGAGGCGGGGGTGGAGGAGGAGGCGGTGGCGGACCGATGGGCGCACCGGAATCCTTCAAATGGAACATCGTCAACCAAAACGGTTCCATCCGAATCGCCTCGGAAATGACAGAAGATCAGTTTAAGAAGCTGGCGGAGGATCAAGTCAAAGCCGGCAAAAAAGATCTGCAGGTAGATCTGACTACAAACGCGGATGGCTACGATTTCCAAATCAACGCCGGTTTTATCCGGGATTTGAAGGACAAATCTGCGGACACTGTTCTGGTTGTGAATACCCCGCTAGGAACTGCCAGCATTCCTGTTTCGGTCCTTCAAGGCGCCGTGAAGGCAAATGACGGAACGTATCAAATGAATGTGAAGGTTACAATCAATCAAGTGCCTGTCGGTGTGCAAACCGATGTGGAACAAGCGATAAAGCTTAATGGCGGAACAAATATAGGTAAAGCTCTTACTTACGAACTATCTCTCGTTCAGGGGGATAAGACAGTGAAGGACGTAGATACGTTTACACAGTATGTGGGGCATACGATTGTACTGCCGAAGGATTTCAAGCTTCCGGAAGGTGAGAAGCTAAGCGGTGCTGTATGGGATCCTGCGACGAAAGAACTCGTTTCCGTACCGTTGACGTTTACCCCAGCCAAGGACGGAAAGCCAGCTTCTGCAACTTTATGGAGAAAAGGAAACTCGATCTACACGCTGTATACGGCGAAGAAGCAGTTTAGCGATGTGGCGGAGGATTACTTTGCGAAAGCGGATGTTGAATCGCTGGCGTCCAGCCGAATCATTCAAGGTTTTGAGGATGGCACATTCCGGGCGGATGCAAGTGTAACACGCGCCGAGTTCGCTGCTATGCTAGTTCGTGGGCTCGGCTTGAAAACAGCGGGCAGCACGGCTGACGTCTTCTCTGATGTCGCATCCCATGACTGGTTCAGTCCGTCCGTGTATACAGCGGTGCAAAACGGCCTGCTCAGCGGCTACGAAGACGGCACGTTCCGGCCTGCGCAAAGCATTACGCACCAAGAAGCGATAACGATGGTGAGCAATGCGCTGAAAGCAGTGAACGCCGTGAATCAGGTGGACGCGGCGGATACTGAACGCTACCTGCCAAGAATGCAGGAGCTATCCCTCATTGTCGACGACTGGGCGACGGAATCCGTGGTGCTGGCGCTAAAAAGAAGTATTCTGAGCGCTAATCTTGGATTTGCTTTTGAAAAATCAGCCCCGACGACCCGTGGGGAAACGGCCCTGTTGTTGAACAGGCTGTTGCAGAATGCCAACTGGCCTGTGAATTAAATCAAAACGCCTTCACTCCTTTCCGAGTGAGGGCGTTTTTGGTTAATACAACACCCGCCACAGGTAAAACGTGGCGTAGGCCTCCCAGCCCGCCCACCCCTCCGCCATCCGGCGGATCTCGGGGAGGGTGGGCTTTTCGCTGCGCTGCAGCACATGCTTCAGCGCGTTGTGGAGGCCGACGTCCGCGAGCGGAAACGCGGACGGCCAGCGCAGACAGCGCATCAGCACGTAATTGGCCGTCCACGGGCCAATGCCTCGTATGCGCAGCAGGGTCTGTTCCATCTGCGGGTAGTCGCGCAGCGACAGCAGATGCTCTTTGCTTAGCGCGCCATCCGCCATCAGGGCGGCGACGCCGATCAGGTAATCGGCTTTGGAGCGGGTAAACTGCAAAGCCGTCAGGTCTTCCGGTGCCAGCGCAGCGATGCGCTCCGGCGTCGGGAACGCCCAGAACGTGCGGCCCTCCCAGGTCAGCGAGGTGCCGAATTGCTCGACCAGCCGCCTTTTGAGCGTATAGGCGAAGGGCAGGTTGATCTGCTGCCCGATGATGCCCCAGCTCAGCGCCTCGAAAAGATCGGGAATACCCATGAGCCGAAGGCCATGGAAGGAATCGGCCACAGGCTCCAGAATCGGATCGCGTGCTGCCATAGCATAGAACGGCGACAAGTCGGTGCCGAGATCGAACCACGCCCACACGTAGTGGGCGATCGCTGCGCGAGTTTCCGCGGATTGCGCTCCTTCGGACGGCTCGATGAGGCGGATGTGTAGAGCGGTATCATCGGCGGCGGTTTCCAAGGCGATCAGGACGTTCTGCCCCGCCACAGGCAGCAGCTTGTAAATCGCGCCGTCCTGGATGTGATACAGGCACTCGTTCGTGGAACGCTGCAAGTAGTCCAGATTATGCGCGTAGCGAAACGGTTGGGGAAGCGGTACGATCAGCATGCGCTCGGCTTCGCGCCACACGAGCTGCTCGGACGGAAGCGGTTGAAAGTGAAGCATGAACAGCGCTCCTTTTTATTAAGTAGAATGGTTCCATTATGACAGAGTAAGGCTTTTGTAATCTTGCTTTCTCATCTTGCAGGGCTTACGCCGGCTCCCGAATTTGGGTATACTGTGCGTACAGAATGATGACGCGGAGAGGGGCAAGCGGTATGCAGGAGCAATACTGGCAAGCGGTTGAAAATAATGACGCATCCTATGACGGGACGTTTTATTACGCGGTGACGACGACCGGCATTTTCTGCCGGCCGTCCTGTAAGTCCAGAGTGCCGAAGCGGGAGCATGTCCGGTTTTTCTCCGATCGGCAGAGCGCGTTGGCGGCGGAGTTCCGCCCCTGCAAACGGTGCCGGCCTGACGGCCTCCGGCTGCCGGATGAGGAATGGGCGGCGGAGCTGGCGCGGTACATCGACGAGCACTATGCGGAGCCGCTGACGCTGGGGGTGTTGGCGGAACGCTTTTACGCGAGCCCCTCGCACCTGCAGCGCACGTTCAAAAAGATCAAAGGCATCTCGCCGCTCCTCTACCTGCAGGACGTGCGGGTGGAGGCGGCCAAAAGGGCGCTGCTGGCGGCAGATATGCCTGTGAACCGGGTCGGGGCGCAGGTGGGGATGGCGAATGCGGCTCATTTTGCCACCGTTTTTCATAAGAAAACAGGCGTTACGCCGACAGAATATCGATCAAACACGCACCCTAACGATACGCGATCGATCGCGGGGATGCAAGAAAGAGGAGGCGACCGGGGATGACGACCGTGTATTGGAGCCTGGGACGTTTAGGGGACGAGCAGCTGATGGTGGCGGCAACGGAGCAAGGCCTTTGTTACGTACAGTATCTGCAGCAAAAGGAAATGAAAGCCAGCGAGGAAGAGGCGCTGTCCGCCCTGAAGGCGTGGGGGCAAAGCAAGCTGAACGAACCCGTCTGGCATCACGATCCCAGCCAATTGAAGCCGTATTTGGATGAGCTTGAAGCGTATGGCGGCGGAGGGCGAGGGGTGTTCACGCTGCCGCTCGACATGCGCGGAACGGCTTTTCAGATGAAGGTCTGGCAGGCGCTGCAAGCGATCCCCTACGGCGTTACGGCGACCTATTCGGATGTGGCTGCAAAGCTCGACCGAACGAGCGCTGTACGTGCTGTAGGCACGGCAATCGGCGCCAACCCCGTGCTCATCGCGGTGCCCTGCCACCGGGTCGTCGGGAAGGACGGCTCGCTCACCGGTTATCGCGGCGGACTGGCAAACAAAGCGAAGCTGCTCCGGCTGGAGGGGGCGGCGGTCGGAGTGAACGGCTGACGAGCAACGACGAGTTCGGGAAGACGAAGCTTCAGGAGGAGGTGCGTTCATGCACGTACATGTCAGGCAAAAGGAAGCGAAATCCGTGCTGACCAAAGCCAGCGGCTTTTTGGAAGGGTACACGCATACGCTGAATCCGTATTCGGGCTGCAGTTTCGCCTGCTCGTACTGCTACGTGCGGCAGATGCCGGTCGCACTGTTTCACAGCGGCGAGGCGTGGGGCAGCTGGGTCGACGTGAAGTCGAACGCCCCCGAGCTGCTGGAGAAAGAGCTGGTTCGGGCGAAACGGCGCGGGCCTGTGACGATTTTTTGTTCGTCGGCGACGGATCCGTACCAGCCGGCGGAAGCCAAGGAGCGAATTACCCGTTCGCTCCTTGAAGTCATGTCCGGCGATCCCGCTCTGCAGCCGGACTTTTTGTTCTTGCAGACCCGCAGCCCGCTCGTGACGCGGGATGCGGATCTGCTGGCGAGGCTCGGCGACCGCGTGCGCGTGAGCCTCACGGTGGAGACGGACCGCGAGGACGTCCGCCGCGCGTTTACCCCGGCCGCGCCGCCTGTGCAGGCGCGGCTCCGGGCCCTCCGCGAGCTGACGGCTCGCGGCATTCCCGTGCAGGCCACGATTGCGCCTGTGCTGCCCAGCTCGGCTGATTTCGCCGAGCGGCTGGCCGGCATCGTGGATCGGGTATGCATCGACGACTATTTCATGGGCGATGGCAGCGGGGGTAGACGCACGGAGCGCATCGGCGTGCGGGCGATCTACGATGCGATGGGGCTGTCCGACTGGTACAGTCGGGAGGCGTATCGGCGCGTATACGAACAGCTCCTGCGGCATTTTCCGCAGGAGCGGGTGTTTGTGAGTCAGGCGGGCTTCCTTCCGTAACGGTTGGCCATAGCGGCTATTTAGGTCTAATTGAGTCATTTCGAAACGTAACGGTCGTCACAGAGCCTATTTGCCTAAATTTCAGCGAATCGACCTCGTTTGGGCAATATAGCCGCTATCGCAACCGTTACAAGCTGGAAATCGGCTTTTTCGCTAGAATAAGCGCTATGGCAACTGTTAATCTTGGATGCACGGCGGCTTTCTTCACGGCTTGGGCAGATTTTTGATCCGTTCGGAAATCGCGATCGCAACTTGCAGCATGATTTTGGATGAGCCCAAATTCAACCCCTCACACAACTTTCCCCCGCCTTCATACGTCAATTGGTTATCACGACCACAGGTAAAGGGGATGGTTCCCATCCGAAAATCGAGCGATCTTTATTCCGCGAGTTTGTCCATTTTTGCATTGATGCTTTTGCTCGCGGCGTGCGGCGATGCGCCGTCGGAAGAAGGGGCGCCAAAGCCTAGCGGTACGCCCGCGGCGCAAACCGCAAGCGTGTCGCCGACGAGCACGCCTGGCACGTCACCGACGCCGCAACCGACGGCGGGTCCAAAAGCCTCTGGCGGTGCATCGCCAGCGGTGTCGGAGCCTTCGCCCGCTGCAGCGAGTGCATCGCCTGGGACTGCTCCCACCAGCTCCGCCTCATCAACAACGCTGCCCGACCGAGCGCAGTTTCTGGCGATTATCCGTAAGCTGGAGCGAACGAATCTCGAAATCATGGCCGTCGCCGAGCAAAAGGCCTTGAAGCAGCCAGCGCCGACCTTTGCCCAGCTGAAGGGGGAGCTGCTGAACTACAACAGCGAGCAGGCGCTTCAGCATTGGGAGACGATGTACGAGAAAGACCCGGGCTGGATTATGGAGCCGCAGGGGCTTGTTTTTGCAGGCGAGCATGCGATGCTGGCGTCCAGTTTTACCGTCGAACCTCAATCTGACAGCAAGGTGCTGCTGCATTTTAAGACATTCGGTAACATCTCGTACACCCGCGCCCACCAAGTCGATTATACCTTAGTCCGGGGAGGAAACGGAGATTGGATCATCGATGCGCTTCATGTCTCTACGTTGTTAAACGGCTTTAGTCGAGAAGAAGCGATTGAGGCGGCGAAGACCGAATTTGGCAGGAGCGTGATCCTTGAAAAGGAAGACGAGACGTACTATTATTTGAAAGTCGGTCAGAGTGAAAACGAAAGGTACGTGTTTCACAAAAAAGACGGCTACACGGACCTGGCACCCTCCACTTAGTGGATTGGCGGCGCCACATTCAACCGGTCGCGAAGCCGCTGCTTGAACTCTTTTGGCGAGCACTGGTTATGACGCTTGAACAGCTTGTAGAATTGGGCGATATTCGTAATCCCAACTTCGTAACTGACTTCCATAATGCTGAGGTCTCTTGTAAGCAGGAGGCGCTCGGCTTTTTTAATCCGTTTATAATTTACGTAATCAATGAATGACATCCCCATAATTTTCTTAAAATACTTAATGAAATAATGATAGCTCAGATTCATCAAGGTGCAGACTTCGTCTACGGTGATGCGGTCGGCGAGATGCTCGTCAATGTAGGTCAGGGCGGGACGCAGCCGGGTGATGCTCTCGTCCTCCGTCAGTTGGGAGAGATCGCGCGTGTCGTTGCGCAGCAAGAGCAGGAGCAGTTGTTTGATCGCGGCGCTGATCGCGAGTTCGTAGCCGAACGTTTTAGCCTGCGATTCCTCGTAGATCTGGATGACAAGGTCGTAGGCCGCTTTGCGTACGTCAGGCTTGGCCCGAAACAGCTCGTTGAAGGGCTCCAGCGAATGGGTCAGCTCTGAGAAAAAGTGCAAATACGACAGCGTGCTCACGTCAAAATGCTGCGTAAGATCAATTTGAAAAACGATTTGCCGCAGGGGTACGGGCGAATTTTTGTGCGTACGGTGCGGCTGCGAGGAGCCGAGCATGAGAACGTCGCCGGCTTTCATGACGGTGTAGGCGGACTTCGTTTGGATGCCCAGCTCTCCCTGGCAGACAATTAGGAACTCAACCTGCTTATGGGAGTGCCAATGCCAAGGATCCGGAAAGCCATAATGGGCGTTGTCGTGGGTGATTTCCCAAATTTTTAGAAAAAGGAGCGGGTTCTGATAGATGACTTCTTCATTGCGAATCGGGGCAAGCGGCGCTAAAGGGAGCGGCATATGCATCGCTCGATCACCTCGCTGTATCGTAGAGTAGGGCAAATTTGTATAAGAATGAAATTGCGGTTTATAAGGAAAATACTCCACCCAGTATATCATTGTTTGAGAGGGATAGACACTTTTGGATAAGAAATAGACAGGATCTCGCCTTTATTTCAAGGGACCGAGCCACTATACTCAGAATTAATACCACGCATCTGAATGCGCTGCCAATGGAGGGAATCAATCAATGAGTCAGAAGCTGAAAGTTACGGTCTGGAACGAATATCGGCATGAAAAAGAAAACGAGAAAGTGCGCGCGGCATATCCGCAAGGCATCCACACGGCCATCGGGGAAGGCATCAACGGGGATGTTGAAGTGACTTATGCGACATTGGACGATCCTGAGCACGGTCTGAGCGAGGAAGTGCTGAATAACACCGATGTGCTGATCTGGTGGGGACACAAGGCGCATGGCGAAGTACAGGACGAGATCGTCACACGCGTGCAAAAACGTGTATGGCAAGGCATGGGCCTCATCGTGCTGCATTCGGGGCATTTTTCGAAAGTGTTCAAGACGCTCATGGGCACGTCCTGTGATTTGAAATGGCGTGAAGCCGATGAGAAGGAACGCCTCTGGGTTGTGGCGCCTGGCCATCCGATCGTGGAAGGCATTGGCGAGTACATCCAGCTTGAAGAGGAAGAGATGTACGGGGAGCATTTTGACATTCCACAGCCGGATGAGCTGGTCATGGTCTCCTGGTTCGAGGGCGGCGAAGTGTTCCGCAGCGGCTGCACGTTCCACCGCGGCAACGGCAAAATCTTCTATTTCCGTCCGGGTCACGAGACGTATCCGACCTACTACAATCCGCAAATCCGCCGCGTGATCTCGAATGCTGTGCACTGGGCGGCACCGACGAAGCGCGAAGTACCGATATACGGCAACCACAAGCCGCTCGAAACGATTCAGCCGAAGGTGAAGGCATAGGCCAGCAGCTGAACTGAAGAAATTCCAGCTCATAAAATATAAGCGTGGTTAACTACTTTTATTGGATGCATTTCCTCACGGAATGTCCAAATCGAGGTGGTGAACCACGCTTATTTGTTCGTGGAGCCATCAAAATGAGGCCTCTCCTAAGAGATACAAGCGGTTTGACATACAAATTGTGCTAGCTATTGAAAACTTTTCTAAAGAACCGATATAGGGGAGAGGAAACATATGTAAATCCAAAATGTTCCTTAAAAAAGAGAGGGGTTAAAGGCATGTTGAATCGGAAGAAAATCGTTGGATGGATTGGATTGTCTGTTGTTTTGTTGCTCGTCGCTACGGGGTGCGGAAAAGAAAAAACAGACGAAGAAAAGTTGGCAGAAGCTTTTAAAAATGTCATGGAGAATGCGGCCCAACAGTCGAATGCTCCTGCCAAACAAGAGACGGTGGAGTCCAAGTTAAGTCAAATCAACTCGTTTATGACGGTAAACTTTTGGAACGAAGGTTTTGTCAACATCAGTTGGTATACAGGCGAGGGTACCGGCAGCACTGGCGAAAAGATTGATATCGATCTGATCATCGATCGTCTGGGCAAAGCCATGGAGAAGAAGGCGGAGTATGATACGTATATGAAGGGACTGGATGCAAAATACGATACGATTAAGCCAGTATGGACCAAATTATCGAGTGAGACGGACAAGTTGTACAAGCAACTCAAGGACAACAAGCCCCAAGCCAAGGACAAGAAATATGCATTCGATACAGGTTTGTTCAAGCAGTACAGTCAGGCTTTCGGGGATGACGTCAATGCTTTGAATAAAAAATAATTTCCTATAGTCTGCTGCAACAAATAAGCTGGTATCCTGCACAAAACAGGGGCCAGCTTATTCTGCGTTGTGAGTAGGAATGCGTACGCAAAGTCGCGACAAGAATGTACCAGTAAAATGTGGTAAGAAGCTAAATATGAACCCGTAAATGTAGTGATTACGGGATGGTTTGAAACTTCTTTCATCCCTAGAATGAAAGGGCAGGCTTGACTGCAATCGCTTTCATTGGTGTTTGCTGGTGCCGCCTGACAATTTCATTGCGGAGGCAGGAGAGGACGATGTTGAAAAAGGGGCTGGCATTTGGGCTGGTTGCAGCTATGTTGATTGGGCTGTGGCCGTTTGGGCAACCGGGGATGTCTGTTGCTGAGGCGGCGCCTGGCGATGTGGACAGTGAAAAACAGCATTATTACATTATTCCGCGCAACTTTATTTCTTTTGGCTCGTGGACGTTGACTGGAGAGTATGTGACCGGACGGGCGACGGCGTCCATGCCGGGAGAGGGGAACGGAGATGAAGGGGAACGGAGATGAAGGGGAACCGGCGGTGGCCAAGGTGAACATTCAATCCGGCGGCCAATACAGGCTGTGGGTGCGGGATCGGGATTATGCCACCAATCAGCCAGGTACAAGAACTTTTCAGACAAGTGTGGACGGCCAGCGGTTGAGCCGTACATTCGGCGCTCATGGGCAGGAAGGTTTTCGCTGGAGCGACGGAGGAGTATTTTCGTTGGATGCCGGTATGCATGAATTGGCCCTTCATGATACATCCGGCTTCTACGCCAGATGTGAAGGCTTCTTCTTAACCAAGGATCTTTCGCTTGTGCCGCCTGAAAACCTGGACGAACTGAGGCAGTTGGCTGAGCCCGAAGATCCGTTTTCCTTTCTGCCTGACGCCAACTTTCCGCAGTGGGCGTTAGCGGCAGACATGGCGGCCGAAGAGACGGCTGTGATCGAAAATGAAAAGTTTAAAATTGTATTTTACCGCGGACAGGGGGAAAACGGGCCCCTGGTGCAGAATGAAATTTTTATTCATGAGGAGGGGCAGTGGGTACAGGTCAAAACCAGGACGGAGGAGTTAGGGTTTCTGATGATGGCCGCATCCGGCAGCGAGCTTGTCGGGCAAACCGGAGAGTTTGCCCAGTTCAAGCAGGAATTGAAGGTGGGTGAAGATACGGTCAATATGGTGGTGGATGACTTTTTCCGCACAGGCATGCCGGTATGGTTCATACCGAGCGGCTTCGAACAGGCGAGTCCAAGCAGAATTGACCTCCAATTCCCGAATACGGAGGCCGACTTGAAGGTGAGCATCGAATTCGACGATTTAAGCGACGATCCCAAGGTGACCCTGGATGCGGAATTTGAAGAGGACGGCGCGTACTCCTTCCTGCTGTTTAACGGCAATGAGACGGCATATGAGGACTATGAAACCGTAACTGCTCCGCTGCTCTATGTCAAAAAGACGGTTCCCGAGTCTCCGGCGGTTATTCCGGAAGCTTATCTGTTCACGCCGATGGGGACGCTTCATTATGCGGAAGGAAACGAACGGTTTCAGGGAAAAGAAATGACGGCGGGGATTGTGATGGACCCAACATCCGTGCCGCAGGATTTTGCATACCCGGATACCTCGTCGTTCGGATTGGTTCTGCGGGGGCCGGAGGGCAACGTAAGACCCCAGTTTACAGCACCGATGTTCGGCACGGAGCACAGTCTGTTTGAAGCGGGAGACCGCTATGCGGTATCGTATCGGATTCTATATAAACAAGGCTCCTGGTATGATACCTTCCGACATGTCAGTGAAGATTTGTTCCAGGTAAGGGATTTGCGGACCAATTATTTTCACTCGTTGAACGAAGCGATTTATAACGCCACTGACCTGATGATGGATGACGATTACGGAGGCTGGGATCCGGTCAACATGGCCCATTACAATATGGAAGAGCAGGATATGACCACCTTATCTAACGGCATGTCGGCCTTGCAGCGGTATTTGCTGACGGAGGACGAGAGCATATTGGAACGACGCGCCGTGCCTACGCTTGCCTTTATGCTGAGCCGTCTGAAGCAGCATTTCAAAATAACCGACAGCAAGGGTGGCGCCAGCTATTCCAGCGTACTGCCTACGCCCATCGGCGGACCTGTCCAGTTCTATCCGGCCCATGTGTACGGCGGATTGTACGAGATGACTCAGGGGAGAATGCCGTTTCTGCTGGACCATGCGCTGGATGTCTCCTCCCAGCAGGCCAACCTGACAGGGATTGCGGATCAGGCCAGCCTATACAAATACACCGACGATCCGCAATATCTGGATAATCTCGTAGAGCTTGCTGATCGCTATCTGGCCAATAATCCGAATACGGGTGTCAACCGCGAAACCCAGTTTCTAGGTAGTTTCATATTCAGCGATTATACTTTGATGGTGACAGCGTTTATTGCCGCCTATGAGGCGACGGGAGAACAGCGTTATCTGGATGCGGCCGAGCAAAGTGCCCAACTGCTGCTGACCGGGCTTTGGAACACCGGCTATCACGATCAATACGCGGAAACGGATTATACGGTTACCCAGGAGAAGACAGGTCCACGCCTGCTGAATGCCGAGAAATATTCATTCTGGTGGCACGGCGACAAACAGTGGCGTCTCGGCAATGTGGACGGCGAAGCCAAGCCGGCCCAGGAGCTGGACCTTCCGCTGGAGACGGAAACGGCTCCCGGCTGGCTGGGGGCACGGGTCGGAATGGGCACCGAGCATATGGTAACTCCGGGACACGGCAATGTCATCACGATGAACAACTGGGCCGGCATGTTATCCAAGCTTTCCGCCTATACCGGCGATCCCTTCTTCTACACGATGGCGCGCAATGCGATGATCGGCCGCTTCGGCAACTATCCCGGTTACTACCAGGACCGCATCATTTTTCATCAGATGAAGGAGAATTACCCGTATACCGGACCTGACTATACATCGATCTACTGGCACCATATCCCGATCTTTATCAGCATGCTGGAGGACTTTCTGATCAACAGCACCTGGGTCAAATCGGAGCAGCACATTTCATTCCCGTCGCTGTATCAATCGGGGTATGCCTATTTTGCGTCCAACCAGTACGGCCATGCGCCAGGAACCTTCTACGATGAGGAGGGAATGTGGCTGTGGCTTGACCGGGACATTATCGTGCCGGATTCGAAGGAAATCAATTACATCGCCGCCCGCAAAGACGGCGTCCTGGGTCTTGCGCTCATGAACGAGGGCAACGAGCCGCTTCAAACCTCGGTTCACCTGGGCCATAAGGCCAATCCCGATTATACGGGGATGGCCACCGTTTATGACGCGGACGGCAGCACGTCAACCGTCAGCATTGTCAACGGCTCCTTCCTGATCGACATACCGGCAAAAGGAATCAAATCCGTTGTCATCAAGCAACTGACAGGTGTGCGCACGCCGGCATTTGCGAACCCGGATTTTGATTACTCCAATTATACGGAGGGCAATACCAGCGAGCATATACGCGGAAAAGGGCATGTGATTCAGGTTGCCCCCGATCATTATTACGCTTATGTGTATGTATCAGATATGAACAGCACGACCCAAAAGGTTACGCTGAACTATACGATCGGCGATGTGTCTTATACAAAGGAGAAGGTCGGTTACCCTTATGAATTTTTGATCAAGGTGGACAATCCCGGCGAGATATTCCGTTACGAGATATCAGCCGAGAAAACCAGCGGCTCCATAGAGGCGTTGGGCGGAGGGGAATTGAAGCCCTATGATTTTGCCCATCCGGGAATCACGGAAAAAGCGAAAGAGCTTGGGCCCAATCTGGAGTTGGATACCAAGGCGCTGCGCAGCGGCATGAGTCCTTCAACCGGAACGCTCCGGTTTGTTGTGCCCGTAGAGGACTTTTACCCGATGCTCCCTGCAGCGGACGGACTGAAAGGGATGAACATAACGGGAACGCTGACGAATAAGACGGATGGCTCGGTCAAGCGGCTGATCAGTGAAATTGTGTCCAGCGAAGTCAATGCCGGTGTCGATACGGGGACACTGACACTGGTCGTCAAACCTACCGTGTCCGTGCCGTTGGCAGCATACACCGATCATGACGTGAGACTGGCCGTCACCGTTCCCGGCAACCGGGTGCTGGCCTACAATCCGCTTCCGGTTACAGTAACATTGGCCGGTATGGCTTCCAGCCGGAACGAAATCCGGCTGGTGGTGTCCCAGTCCGATTTCCCGCAGCCGTTGACGGAAAACCAGTTAAGCGGTCTGAAAATCAGCGGAACGTTAACGAGTCAGTCGGATCAGTCTGTCCTGCAGCTGGACTCCGTTATCAGAGGCAACGAAATCCGTTCCAACGGGACTACCGTGCTGGTGGTTGAACCAACGCCGGAAGTGCCGCTGAAGGAATACAAGTACTATGATTTCGACATTGCCGTCGAATATCCGGCATTCTGGAGTCCGCTTCCGATCAATGAGCCGGTTGACGCAACCGTGTCCCAAGCAGGCATGAGCCCTTCGCAGAAGGTGCTCCGGCTTGTGGTGCCAAATGCAGAACTGCCATTTGATCCGGCCAATGACAGTCTGAACGGCTTACGTGTAGCCGGAGAAATCCGCAACCGGAGCACCGGAGAAGTGCTTGGCTTGAACAGCTTTATCCTGGATACGGAAGCGGCCAGCGGCAACAGGACCATACTTGTCATTCCCCCCACTTCTACTGTGCCACTCAAGGAGTACAAGGTGGCCGATTATGAAATCACGCTGACGGTGTATCCCCATGTTGCCGGCGCGTGGAATCAGAAGGCCGGGCGCAGCGGCGACTGGAAATATGAGCTTAATGCGGCGAAGGATGCGGCAACGATTGTCGGCTATACGGGGCTGGGCAACGTTGTCATTCCGGACACACTCGCCGGATACCCGGTAACCGCCATCGGCGCGTCAGCCTTCCAGAACAAAGAGATCAAAAGTGTGTCCATTCCCGACAGTGTCGCAACAGTCGGCCATTCAGCATTTCGCGGCAATCAGCTGACTGATGTGACCATTCCGGCCGGTGTGGAACGGCTTGACGACGCCAGCTTCCGCTATAATAAGCTGGAGCATGTTGTGGTGGCGGGGATGGAAACGGCGTTTGACCGTATGCCATTCGCTCTGAATGCGGCGGGATTGACGATTTACGGTTATCCGGGTTCCACGGCCGAGCAGCATGCGGAGATACATCAATATCCTTTCACTGTAATTCTGCCGGTAGAGCCCATATTGCAGCCGGACGGCATGGAGAGATGGACTAAGACGGCAACGGTTGATGTGACGGCTGCAAACGGAGGTACGGCTATCGCGGGAGTCTGGTCGCAAACGGAAGAGACGCCGGGAGACAGCGAAGAATGGACGGTTCTCTCCCCGGGAGAGCAATTCGAGCTTGCCGGAGCGGACGGCATCTGGTACTTGCACGTACGCGCAGAGGATGCGGCGGGTTTGCGGTATCACAAACGTTCGCAGCCTTTCCGGCTGGACAATACGCCGCCGGACCTCACGGTGGATACGCTCCTTGACAACGGGGAGGTGTACGGCGGCGAATGGACGGCCCACACAGTTGTTGCCAGCGTATATGCCACCGATGGGGCAAGCGGGCTGACCTCCATCCAGGTATCGGAGGATGGCGGGGAAAGCTGGTTAACCCTCGACAACGAAGGCATCTTTCCTTTGGAGGAGAGCGGTTATTATCCACTGCTGTTCCGGGCCTCCGATGAACTCGGCAACATGACGGAAGTGCGGCGCACGGTCAGAATAAGCAAAAGCGGGCTGAAGTTGACCGCCTCGCTGACCGCTGACAACGGATCAGCCTACGTCCCTGGGGAATGGAGCAGACTGCCGGTCACGGCAAGCGTATATGCGGAAAACAGGTTTGGATCGACGGTCACTTCCGTTACTTATGTGATTGACGGTCAGGACATCTGGCATACTTATGAGACTCCTCTGCTCATCGCCAGGGAAGGCATCTCTACTTTATGGTTCCGTGTGGAGGATGAAACGGGAGAGTGGCTTGCAGAGCCGTTTGAAATTCGGTTGGATATGATTTCTCCGATCATTGAATTCCAGCCGGATGGAGCGGAAGCTGAAGGAACCACTGCATCCACCAGGATTTTGGTCCGCGATGATGGATCTGGAGTGGATGAGGCCAGCTTGGCCTATGTATGGATGGCCGCGGAGGCGGAGCCCGGAAACGATGCTGAATGGAAGAATTTCGGCATTTCCGATGAGATTGCCTTGCATGGCGCAGAAGGGGATTGGTACTTGTTTGTCCACGCCACCGATTCGGCGGGAAATGAAACCGTCATGCGTTCGAACCGCTTCCGACTGTACACTCCGGATATCGAAACTCCTCCCGTTTCTTCGCCGGAAGATATGGAAGTCCCTGAACCGGAAGGGAATGGAGGCAAAGGGGAAGATAAGGAGTCTGTTGACGGGAAACCCGCCGATGTCGAGGAACTTGCAGAGACCAGCAAAGCTCTGGTATTCACCGATGTAGCGGGACATTGGTCAGAAGCCGTGATCAAAGAGCTGGCGGCTAAAGGAATTATCCGCGGCTATCCCGACGGCAGCATGCGGCCGGATCAAAGCATGACGAGGGCTGAATTCATATCTTTGCTGGTTCGGGTGCTCGGAGTTGAACCGGGAGAAAATGCAGAATTTGCTGATATGACAGGGCATTGGGCAAGTCCGGAGGTAGACGCTGCCCGTCGTCTGGGATGGATTGACGGAACAAGCGAGGGCAGTTTCTCCCCTGATGCATGGATCACACGCGAACAGATGACGGTCTTTCTGACACGGGCCGTTCAACTGCTGGCAACCTACAATAGATCCGCAACTTTTGGCGATATGGACAGCGTTGCTCCGTGGGCCCGTGAGGCCGTGTCTGCAGCGGCGGAGAGCGGAATCATCGGCGGGTATCCCGACGGCAGCTTCCGTCCCGAACAGCCAGCTACCCGCGCTGAAGCTACAGCTGTTCTTGTCAGAATACTTCGTTTGCCTGGCGTCCCAGCTGCCTGATAAGAATATATAAAATTTCCAAAGCTTAAACAGGCCTCCGGTTTGACCGGACGGCCTGTTTAATATAGGTTGAATTTGAATCCCTAAAAGTAAAATTTGTTGTCTTGTCGTGCAGAAAGTGGCAATCTTATAATGAAAGGAAGATTGATAGCGCTTCCGCAATACTGCCATTTCTGCTAGGGAGGGGACACATGTACAGGCTGATTATTGTCGATGACGAAGAGGAGATCAGGGAAGGGCTGCGCGATCTGATCGATTGGCCGGATCTCGGCTTTGAGGTGGTCAGTATGTTCCGAGATGGGAAGGACGCCATCCGTTATTTGCAGGAGCATGAGGTGGATGTGGTATTGACGGATATCAAGATGACCTATGCCAGTGGAATCGATTTGGCGGAATATGTGTACAGCCAAAAGCTGCCTGTCAAGGTAGTGATCTTAAGCGGTTTTCGGGAGTTTCAGCTGGCAAGGGAAGCCATTCGCTATAATGTGTCGCACTATTTGCTGAAGCCTACAGACATTGAAGAAGTGTCGGAGGTCTTCCGCAAAATAAGCGAAGAGTTGGACCAAGACAAGCTTTACCGGGAACAGGAGCAGAGGGAACGTCAACATGTCAAAATGCTGCGTCCTCTCCTGATGGAGCAGTTCTTTTCCCAATTACTGCGTGGAGGAGACACTGTTCGGGGCGGAGATGATTGGAAGAAACAACTGCATTTGCTTGGTTTGCCGGCCGATGCCCCAGCCAACAGATGCTGCCTGTTTGGCGCCGAATGGTCCGAAGCATCCGAAACTGGCGGCAAGAGCAGCCAGGACCGCTGTCAAGCCATAAGCGTCACGGTGACCAAGGAGCGGGAACAGATTCAATATTCATGCATTCATTTGGACGATAGGCGGTTTACGATCATCGGCAACGCCTTGACTGACATGACGGAGGAACTTCTGCAGAAGAGATCTGAGCAATACTTTTTGTATATACAAGGCGCCTTGTCTTCTCTATTGGGACTGTCTGTCAAGCTTGAGCACGCGGAGCTTTATCCCAGCCTGTCCGAGCTGATCGAGCGGAAAAGAAGAGATGCTGCGGTTGCGCAAACCTCCGGAGTTACCGGGGAAACCGTAGCAGATGAACCGCAGGAGGATGAGCGCATGATCATCCGACAGGCCAAGCGCTATTTCGAGGAGCATTTCAAAGCCGACCCTTCCATGACCGAGGTGGCCGGGTACGTGGGATTGAATCCGGTTTATTTCAGCAGATTGTTCAAGCAGGAGACGGGGCAAACCTATTCGGACTATTGCATCGACATCAGAATGAAGAGGGCGATGCAGTACTTGAAGGATCCCAAATACAAGGTGTATGAAATTGGGTTTCTGATCGGGTATAAAAATACGAAATACTTCCACAAGCTGTTCAAGCGGCATACCGGCCATACACCGTCGGAATACAGAGACCGGCTATGAAGAAACTGGACATCAATTATTGGCGCTACATCCGCCACTATAAATTCAACAGCATCCTCTTGAGAAACCTCGTGCTCATTATGACGCTGATTATTGTTCCGCTGGTTGGCATAAGTGTTTATGTCTACTCCCATAACGATGCCAATATGAGGGCGGAAATTGAAAACTCCGCTCATAGCGAGCTGGCGCAGATCAGGGAGTCTCTGGATTTGATTCTGTCCGACGCGGAGCAGTTGTCCGTCCGGATTAAGGTGGATCCGGATGTTGCGATTCTGTTGACAAGAAAACTGTCTTCTCCGCTCAGCTATACGGATGCGCAAAGAATTTTGCGAATTCAGCAGATGCTGCAAACCGTGAAGCTGACCAACTCTTATCTGGACTCGATTTTTATCTATTCAGAGCTGAACGATTTTTTGTTGACCGCAGGCTTTAGCTCAACGCAAACAGACGATTATTATGCCCGCTGGCCTCATATTCGTAGCATGCAGGAGCATCATCATTTCTGGGCGGCTGACGTGGGGGACGAAAGCCGGAAACCACTGCTCAGCTTTGTCAACCGGGTGCAAGGAACCCTTTCGGGAAGCGGAGACGAGGGCACTGTTGCCATAAATATGAATCTGGACAGTCTTGGCGACTTGCTTGGCGGCAATGAGCAGAAGCACATGTATATGCTGGACGATGGCGGCAAAATGATGTATAGCGGCAATGTTTCCTTGCTGAACCGGACCTTTAAAGAGACAGCCCCCGTGCTGGCGGAGTATTTGCAGGGCGATACGGTGTCCCACATCGCGAAGCTGAACGGGAATAGCCAAGTTCTCGTCAAGCTGCCATCCAAGGCGGTTCACGACTGGAGCTATGTATCCGTCACTTCGCTCGAGAGCTACCATCGCGAACGGTCGAGGATGGTTCATCTGATGGCGGTTTTGTTGACGGTAAGCGCCTGCACCGCAATCATATTGGCGTTTGTAATCGCCTTCCGCAGCTATCGGCCGATCCATGAAATCCTGTCGTTGATCGAAAATAAAGGAAATCCTTTCGTGATGCTCGGTAAGTCCGAGCGCCCGGACTGGAACGAAACGGGGTATATTCTGACCAACCTGTCCGCTTCCTTTGACCAAAGCCACAGTAAAGAAGAACAGCTGCAGGAGAAATATAAGCTACTTCGCAAAGCCCAGGCGGTTGCGCTGCAGGCTCAGATCAATCCGCATTTTCTATACAATACGCTCGATTCGATCAACTGGAAAGTCATGAGGCTGACTAATGGGAAAAATGAAGCCTCGCAAATGATCCGCTCCCTCTCATTTTTGTTGCGACTTACGCTGGAAACCGAGGAAGATCTGGTGCCTATCCGTCAGGAGCTTGAGCATGTCAAGCTGTATATGGAGATGCAAAAATTGAGATATAAGGACATATCTTTCGAATGTGTTGCGGAAGAGAGATTGATGGAGAGTCGCATTGTCAAGCTGGTTCTGCAGCCGCTTGTGGAAAATGCCATCTATTACGGCGTCAAGCAAAGTGAGCATAAAGGCGTCATCAACGTCCGCATTTTTTCAAGAAGAGATGTCATTACGGTCCGCGTGCGGGACAACGGTGTGGGCATACCGCCGCATGTGCTTTTGGCGTTGAATGAAAGCTTGCGCAAGGACCATTTGCAGGAGAACGAGCATATCGGCCTCCGAAATGTGAACCAAAGGATCAGACTCGCTTTTGGCGAAAAGTACGGCTTGAACGTCCGAAGCAAGCCGAATGTGGGGACGATTGTGGAAATGACGCTGCCCGAATTGCACATAGACTGAACGGCGGAGGCTGATTGCCTCCGTTTTTTCTTTTATACATGGGAATGAAAGGATTTCATTTGCAGCTAAATAAACGGTCTTAAATGTAAAGTGGAAGGGATTGTTTGAAAACGCAATCAAAAATATCATAGAAAGCACAGGACGGTGATCAGACACAATACGAAAGGAGGCGCCAACGTGCCGCATATAGAAAAAACTGCGCCATCCAGTACCATGGAGATCAGCCCGTCAAGCCGCTACGTGCTCTTCGCCAAGCATATGATCCAATACAAATGGCTGTATCTTTTCCTGGTTCCTGGTTGTCTGTATTTGTTGGTATTCAAATATATACCGATGTTCGGCATTATAATCGCATTCAAAGATTTCAGTCTTGTTCGGGGAATTTGGGCAAGCCCATGGATCGGATTCGAGAATTTCGAATACCTGCTCCGTTCCTCCGATTTTTACCATGTGCTGCGCAATTCCCTAATATTGAGCTTCTACCATCTTGTGTTCGGGTTTCCCGCGCCGATCATCCTGGCACTTATGCTAAACGAAATCCGCAACTTGGTGTTCAAACGGATCAGCCAGACCCTTCTATACCTGCCCCACTTCATTTCGTGGGTGGTGCTGTCAGGGATGGTCATCAACTTCCTCTCGCCCTCCACCGGGCCGGTCAATTTCGTGATCAAGCAATTGGGGGGTGAAGCGGTTCCGTTCTTACTGAAGCCTGAATACTTTCGCTCGATTCTGGTGTCGGCGGAGATCTGGAAAGGGGCGGGCTGGGGCACGATTATTTATTTGGCGGCCATAACCGGCATCGATTCTTCGCTTTACGAATCCGCCAAGCTGGACGGAGCATCGCGCATTCAGCAAATCCGGTATATTACATTGCCAGGCATTGCCTCGACCATTACCGTATTGTTGGTGCTACAAATGGGACATGTGCTCGACAACGGGTTCGAGCAAGTATTCCTGTTGTACAATCCGGCAACCTATGGGGTGGCGGATGTCATTGAAACGTACACGTACCGGATTGGCCTGATTGACGGCCGTATGTCCTTTGCGGCGGCCGTAGGCTTGTTTAAGGCTGCTGTCGGTTTGGTCATGGTGCTGATCGCGAATCGTGTGGCCCGAGTTTTCGGAAATCAATTATGGTAGGTGATCGATGTTGTCCCGGAAAAAGCTGGAAATGCTGGACGTCGTGATTTACATTCTCATTACGCTCGTATGTGCCCTAATGCTGTACCCATTCCTCAACGTTATTTCCGTTTCTTTAAGCACTTACAGCGCCTATGTGCATAATCCGATGATGGTTTGGCCGAAAGACTTTACAATTGGGGCCTATAAAGAAATCATGAAGAACGGAATGCTGTGGCGAAGCTATGTGAATACGATAGCCGTCACGGTCTGCGGCGTCGGTGTCGGCATTCTGCTGTATATTTTAACCGCCTATCCCTTGTCCAAGAAGGTATTGAAGGGACGCAAAACGCTGATGCTGCTGATCATATTTACGATGCTGTTCAACGGGGGACTGATTCCGAACTATTACCTGATGCGTTCACTGGGCTTGTTAGACACGCTTGCCTCCCTTGTTTTGCCGGCGTTGGTAACCGGATTCAATCTGATTCTGATGAAAAGTTTTTTCGAGTCTCTTCCCGAAGAGATCGAGGAAGCCGCCCGCATCGATGGAGCATCCGATCCTTATATTTTGTTCCGAATCGTAGTTCCATTATCCAAACCTATCATTGCGACACTGTGCCTGTTCTCGGCGGTGGGTTATTGGAATAATTTCTTCAACGCCGTTGTCTACATTCGCAGCACGGACAACTGGCCGCTGATGCTGTATTTGCGGGAGGTGATAGAAGGAGCAAGCACGATGGCGCGCTCGGCCAACGCAGCCGAGATGGGAGCGGAAATGATGACAAGCGAAACGATCAAATACGCCACGCTGGTGCTCGTCATGGTTCCGATCCTGTGCGTCTATCCGTTTCTGCAAAGGTATTTTGTCAAAGGCATCATGCTTGGCTCCGTAAAAGGGTGATTGCGGAAGCCGGCAAAGGTATTGTAAACCATATTCTATTGGAGGGGTTCACTATGCAATGGAGAAAAAAATCTAGTCTGGCCGCGCTGTTGACCGCCATGTCTGTAATTGCGGCATGTTCCGGTAATGGCGCCGCTCCGGCGAACTCATCGGGTCCTAGCGGAGCACCGTCCGGCAAAGCGGCGGGCAACGAAGCGCCGGTCGAAATCAAAATTATGGCCAACTATACGAAGCCGAATCAAACGGAAAGCGATAAGAAGTTTATTGAGGAAATCGAGAAGCTGAATAATGTGAAGCTTGTATTTGAAGTTCCGCCGGCCACGGGATACAGCGAGCGGCTGCAGCTGATGCTGGCTTCCGGTACGTACCCGGATGTGGTCATGTTTCCCGGCACGTCCAATCAGAGCTTTCAAAACGCCGTCAGGGACGGCATTATTATACCGGTGAACGAATACATCAAAAACTCCGAAAATTTGCAAAAGTATACCTATCAGGCATCGTGGGATCAATTGAAAATCAATCAAGACGATAAGATTTACGGTATTCCGCGCACATCCGTTGTCCGCAACGACGCCCATTTCTTCCGCAAAGATTGGCTGGACCACATCGGCTTTAAGGTACCGGACAATTTCGAGATTACGCTTGATGAATTTGCCCAGATCCTTGAGAAATTTACAACCGGCGATCCCGACGGCAACGGCAAGAACGATACTTACGGTTACGGCGGCGCCTACAATGGCAACAAGGTTCTCGATCCGATTGTTCCAGGCGCCTTTAACCTGACGGGTTGGCAAACATCGGCCGGTGGCGAATATGACTACATGAACCCGATCTATGATCGAAACAGCAATAATTTCAAAAAAGCGCTAGAATTCAGCGCTAAAATGTATACAAGCGGCTATTTTGATCCGGATTCGGCAACCAACGATTACAACAAGCAGCGCGAGCGCTTCGTCAAAGGACTTACCGGAGTATTCCCGGGCTTCTCCGGGCATTACGACCGGTTGATCAACGATCTGAAGAAAACAACCTCCGCTGCGGAATTGACTTATCTGTTTGTCAAGAATGAACAGGGGGAAGTAAAAGGCGGGTCGCTTGAGGCTTCGTCCACGGGGCTGTGGGGATTCTGGGGGATTACGTCCACCGCGAAAAATCCGCAAAAGATCGTTGATGTGCTAAATTCCTGGATTTCCGACGAAATGTGGGGGAAGACGGCTGCCGGGTACGAGGGCCTTGATTATATCGTAGCAAACGGCAAAAAGGCGCCAACCGATCCTCCGGCCGTTGAGGCGGAATTCCGCAAGTCCACCATGCGGCGGGCTAACGATATCTCATTCTTCCTGACAGTCAGTCTGACAGACGAGCAGCGCAACAAAATCGTGCCGTGGCTGGAGAAATCCATTAAGACGGTGGTACCGGCAAAAGACAATGCTTTTATTCCCGCCGCGGCCAAAAAACCGGATTATATGGATTACACCAAAACGTGGCAGCAAACGATTTTGCAAATCATTATGGGCGATAAGCCGATAAGCGAATTTGACAAATTGCTGGACGGCTGGTACAAAAACGGCGGAAACGACTATGTGAAG
The DNA here is from genome assembly GCF_050467285.1 of Paenibacillus oryzisoli. Taxonomy (GTDB): domain Bacteria; phylum Bacillota; class Bacilli; order Paenibacillales; family NBRC-103111; genus Paenibacillus_E; species Paenibacillus_E oryzisoli_A. The sequence continues at coordinate 369,089 of NZ_JBCMUN010000012.1, forward strand.
CAAATGAATGAATACATTGTGAAGATGAAAAGTAAATGAGCGCAATCATGGAGGTTATAACCGCCGATGTGCTGATTGCCGGCGGGGGAACATCGGGCTGCAATGCAGCCCTTGCCGCCGCCAGGGACGGCGCGCGCACGGTACTCTTGGAAATGGACGACGGAGTTGGCGGCGTTGCCGTTCGCGCAAACGTCTGCGTCTATCATTTCGGGTCCCGTGGCGGCATCCAGAACGAGGTGGACCGGCGGGTGATGTCCAGACAGAAGCTCTTCGGAGGCAGAGAGGAGCTTTCACATCCGGAGGCAAAGCGCTCGGTATACAGTGAACTGCTCCGGGACGGTGGAGTTCACGTATTGCTTGGCCACCTGATCTATGACGTGCTAGTGGAGGAGGGGGCTGTCGTTGGCGTGCTAGCAGCCGGCTTGGACGGATTAAAGGAAATCCGCGCCAAAGTTACGGTAGACTGCACGGCGGAAGGCGATGTTTCAGCGATGGCGGGCGCCTTCTATTCGGTTGGAAGGACATTCGATCGGGTTTCACACTCCTATTCCCTGTGCCCCCGTATTATGCTGTTCAATCCAAAAAGCGGCAAACTGCGGATTCATTTAAAAAACTTCGATGCAGGCTGGGTCCATTCTCCCAGCGTAGAGGATGTAAGCCGTGCGTATCGGGAGGGCAGACGGCATATTCTTAACCTCTTGGAGCGCAAGGAAGCGGATATTCATATGGTGTCTCTCGCACCGAAACTCGGGATAAGAGAAGGCCGGCACATTGTCGGAGACTACGTGCTGACGATAAACGATTTTTTGCACGACCGCCGCTTTGAAGATGTAATTTCCAGAGCATATTCCTACTATGACACCCATGCGCGCGATCTCGGGAATGAATCGGATTTTGCGCAGATCTGGCTCGTCATCCTGGATAGGATGGAGAAAGATGGATATTGGTGCGACATTCCGTACCGCAGCCTGCTGCCTCGCGGAATCGACGGCTTGCTTGTAGCAAGCCGGGCCTTTTCCGTAGACCGGGACGTGTCGATGGCCGTCCGTATGCAGCGCGATATTCAAAAGATTGGCGAAGCAGCAGGCGTTGCCGCGGCAATGGCAGTGCGCCTGGCGACGGTTCCCAGGCTGCTGTCCGTTGCGGCGCTTCAGAGCAGGCTGACGGAGCTGGGCATCTTGAAATCGCAGGACCTAAGCCGTACGGATACAGATACCACCAATCTGCAATTCCATTCGGGTGAGCTTTCGCAGCGGCCGCTATCTCCCGAGTATGTGCGGAATTTGTTGCCACAGGAAGCAGCCTGTCTGGCGGAGCTTCTGGTCATGTATTTGGGCACGGAAGAACAAGCGGCGGCGGTCTGGTGGTTGCAACTGCTGGATGATTACGCGGCAAAGGCGCTGTTGAAGATTATCGACAGACAGCTTGCATCGGAAGCGCCGTCCCCCGCATGCCGGACGGCGGCATTGGCGCTGGCTCTAATCGGTCGGCCGGAAGCGGAACCCGTATTACTCAGGATGTTCCGTTCAAGAATAAACGGTAGAACAGCCCATGCTTCCTATCCGGAATGGATCGCCGCCCTTGCGTCGCTCCGGCTTATGCGCAGCGGCGCAGTAACCGCTCTCGAAATTGCGGATGCTCTGATTGAGTCTAACTATGATACAGGCATTAACAGTATCCTGCTTCAGTATCTGGCGACGGTTTGCGACAAAACGGATCCACAGGAGCGGGAGAAGCTGGCGGACAGCTTGCTCCAATGGGCGGCGCGGCCAGAAACCGGCGCCAATTACATGCCGGATAAGGCCGAAGTCCAGCTGTCCGTCCGATGGAATATGCACATCCGCATCGGCATGGTCTTGACAAGGTTGGGCATGAAGCAAGGGCGCGAGCTGTGTGAGTCTTGGCTTAAGGATGAACGTTTGCCTGTCAGGTGGGCGGCGGAGGCGGCATTGCGGCAGATAGAGGATCATTCGGGAGAACCTGCAAAATGCGCGGAAGGAGGAGATGCGCTGTGAAACGGACCCGATATGATGCTGTAGTTGTCGGCGGTGGGGTGGCCGCCGTGTTTCATGCGTGCGCCTTGGCCGAACAGGGACACAGCGTTGCGCTGGCTTGCAGCGGCACTTCCCTTGCCCATGAGATCGGACTAACCCGCATGCCGGTGAAGGGTATACGGGAACTGGGTTCCCGATTTCCCCTGGTACATTCGTGGCTGGAAGGATTGGCCCATTGCGGAGCCTTAATGGGGGACCGTATGGAGCCAGTCTGGACCCAGCTTCTAGCTGACCAATTTGCCGCAGAGCGAGGCGTCGATGTTCTCTTCGAGGCTTTCCCTGCCGGGCTGGTTCTCAAAGGAGAGGGAGACGGCAGCCGGGTTGTGGGGGTTCGGTTGGCCACACGGGAAGGAATTCGGATTATTGAGAGCGCAACGGTTGCGGATTGCACCGAAACGGCCGTACTTGCCCGTGAGCTGCTGGATATGAGATCGGTCGATCCTGCTGATAGACACGCTTTATGGACTATGACAGTGCTTCGGCCAGATCTTATCACAGAAGAAGGCGACCAGGGTTTGCACAACATGGGAACGCCAAGGCTGGAACAGGAACGGTTTTCATTCGATTTGGACGGTGCGCATGTGGACTGTGAGATCCATCCGGCATTTAGGAACGAGGAATGTTCTGTCTTGGCGATCGTCAGCTCGCCGGAAGGCCTTGCCGGATCGGAAATTGGTTTTACGGCCATACTGGAGCAAGTATATGCACAGATCAAACGGCATTCCCCAACACAGATCGGCCCTTTATTACATGTCAGCGAAAAATGCTGGACCACGCCCGGATATGTCTGCACGGGGCCGCCCCAAGGCAGGATGAATCGGCGGACGGATGTATGGCTTGAATCGGCGGACGGATCGTTTTCTGCCATCGGCTGCTGGACTGGGGAGAGCCGGTATGCCATTGCCATGCATGACGTGTATGAAATGGGAGGCGCGTCGCTCAGGCTACTGGTTGAAGCAGCCATGGAAGCGGCTGAGAAGAAGGCTGGCTCCGGGAGCTTACAAAGTAAAAACGGATAAAATTCTTGTAATTAAGTGCCGCGTATATTGCGGCATTTGGTTTATCTATTTAGTTAGCTCCTAACATAGGTAATATGGTGTGAACAACTACATTCTCAGCACATTAGGAAGGCATTTTCTTGTCGCTAAACTAGGTGCTTTTTTGTCGTTGTATGTATGTACTTGCCGCAGTACAACGACATGAAAAGCCCTCTAATATGTACAATTATCAGTTATCAAAAGGGTTTTTATACAATTCCACTCATTGATACTAAAATCATATCTTCATCTCTGTATCAAAAATAGGAACGCGTAGGCTTTTTATATGTGCCTAAAATCGTCTCTTGGGACTATTTGATGACCCAGCTTTTTGACTAGAGAATTTTCAAGGTTTGATCGACTTTCGAATAGATGAAGCGCCGTTCTAATAAATACCTGCGAAGCGATCGATGAATCTGTTAATGAGGATACGGCAAGATGAATTTCACGATACCATTTCGGATCCAATTTACGTATGATGACTTTATTCGGTAGATTTATTGTAGATAGTTCAGACATTAGTCCAATACCTAATCCTTCTTGGACCATATTTAATGTTGTCATGTAATTATTGAGAACATATTTAAATTGAGGTTGTATTCCTGAATGCTTAAACCAATCCCTCACGGGAGGCTTATAATCATATTTGCAAATAATTAACGGTTGGTCCATGAGATCGCCAGCCTGAATAACGGACTTTGCAGCAAGAGCATGATTCTCATTTAATACCGTGTATATTTCTTCACGGTACAAAGGGAATGTTATAAGTTCATCACGACCGGAAGGTACGATAAGTCCAACATCAACCTCTCTTGAAGTAAGCCTTTCCTTTATTTCATCAATGGTCCCCTCATGAAGTATGAATTCAATTTTCGGATAATTCTCAGCTACGCTGCTTATGATTTTGGGAATGAAGAATGAGGAGGCTGAGGGAAAAACACCAATCCTCACAATGCCCGTATCTCGTCCTTTTTCTCGAGCAACTTCTTGATCAATCCGCTCAAAGTAGGTCAATATCTCTTTGAATAATCCAAGAATACGTTCCCCGATATCTGTGAAATAAACTCCACAACGACGATCGCGGGCAATAAGCTTTACACCCAACTCTGCTTCAAGTGCTGCGACTGCTCGGCTGACTGCAGGCTGCGTCATATAGAGCTCTTTTCCTGCTTTTGTGAAGTTCTTCGTATCGGATATCTTAACAAATAATTGCATTAGTCCTCTATTCATATCAATGTTGGTATGCTCCTATAATTAATAATCATTTTATAAACGATTTGATGTGTTGTATCATTGTCTCAGAATCAAACGGATCATTGGGAAAATCTCCTGTTTTGTAACCATGTTTCTTCTTAAGCTGCAGCAGAATATTTCTATAATTTTTTGCTAGGAGGTGCCACATGGATGATGTGTTGCTAGATTCTCAATCTTTGTTTTTTCAGTTGTTCAGAAAATACAAAGGTGATCCTGAGTGGGAGAAAGGTAAGGCGCTGTTCGTAGCCATGAATTGCCGTGATCAGGAAACCGCTGATCATTCTCTGGTTGTTGCATATATGGCCTACCACATAAATATAAGCATTCATCTCACAAGCCGTTATGCAGAACGGATGTTTCTCGCTGGTTTGCTACATGACATAGGAAAATTGTCAATGCCCGATAGCATTTTGAAATCTTCACAGGGTCTGAGCATTGATGAAAGAATGCTGGTTGTGGAACATGTGAAAGTTGGGCATGACGTTTTAAAAGATCTTGACTTTGGTTCGGATATCCTCCAATTTTGCTGCTCACACCATGAGAGACTTGATGGCAGCGGCTATCCTCATGGTACCACGAAGCAAAGTGAAATCGGGTGTATTGCGGCGATCTCCGATATCTATTCAGCATTCAGGTTGCCACGAATATACCGCTCAAATTGTCTAAGCGACAAAGAGATTATTGAGTATTTGCTTCACTACGATAATCAGTTCAATAGATATTACACAAACATTCTCGAATCCTTTCTTCATAAGTACTCGGAATCACCCAAAGAACGTAAGGCATTTTAGTCAGTATTACGACACAGGATGGCAATATCATTTCATTAAAGGCAAAGACCACCGGATTTCCGATGGTCTTGCTTTTTAATGTGCAGTGTTCCGAGAAACATGTTCTTCAAGTATTGTAACAGCAAGTTGAACAGACAAGCGTGATGTCTTAATGACACCTTCCTTGGCAAGCTCGCTCATCACGCCACTTACCGCTTCTCGGCTAGCTCCGAGCATATTGGCAATTTCTTGATGTGAAAGAGGCAGATCGATCAGTGCATATCCGTCTTGAATGACACCGAATTTTGCGCTAAGTGTGGAAAGGAGATGGAGCAAACGTTGTCTAAGACCATGAAGCGCAAGTTGCTCCAATTGTTCCTCTCGCTCCTTTAACCGGTCACTGAGGGCCTTAAGGAATTTGAGCGCAAGTTGAGGCCGATTAATCATCAGACGTTCGAACTGAGGCTCGGACATGGTACAAATAAGCGAAGATTCCATCGTTTCAATATAAATCCCATTAGTTCCGAACGAGAATGAATTTAGCACTCCGAATATATTTCCTCTTGTGAGAATGCCAAGCGTGAACTGTTTGCCGTTTTCGTTCAGTTTGTAAAGCCTAAGCTTTCCCTCTTTGACAAAATAAAGTCCCTCACGCGTTGACTCCGGGGTTTGCACCAATGTGTCTTTTGCGATCCAATTGAAATGATGGATGGTATCTAGCTGATCGATTTCTCTAATTTCTTCTCGTGACATTTCTTCAAAAATACTTATTTGCGATAAATACCAAAGCTTGTTCATCGGGTATATCGGGCCTCCCAAATAGATTAGCAAAGTCATTGGCGTTCGCTGCAATAACATGAATGTAACGAGCGAACTTTTTTTAAGGCTTCGGACGGTTCCATCCGCGTTCTATGGTTTAAATCTGAAGCACCGGCTATGATGGTTCCTTCTTTATCGATAATATATGTGGCTGTGATAGGAAGCTCAAATGTATGGTCACCGTTATATTGATGTAAATTAAAACCGGAACTTTTCTGAATGTCTTGCATAAAGTCAGGTAGCTTGTATTTAAGATTATAGTTTTCCGCTGTTTTGTTGTTGGCATCGCTAAGGACGAAGAAACTCAGTTCATGTTTTTCTTTCATCGAAAGCGAATGATCCGGTGTTTGTGGGCTAATCGCAATCAATTGTGCACCAGCAGCTTTAATCTCATTCATGATACGCTCATAGGCCTTTAACTGAAGATTGCAATATGGACACCATTCACCCCGATAGAACACGAGAATGATAGGACCTTTGGCTAGTTCTTCAGATAATGAGACGGCCTTGCCCGTAGCATCCTTCAGGGTAAAATCTGGAGCCTTATCTCCGATATTCAGTCCTTTGCCTGCACCTTGATCTCGAAGGTACTGAAGTAATCTGGCAAATGTCGCCGCGGCATCTGGCGACATCTGGTTTTGAGCCTGAAATGTATCAAGTTCATCCTGTAAGCTTCGTTCCCGTTTAAAAACACTGTCCTGGACCATAAGTGAAATCGATTTTTGAATTGGCGGAAATTCAAATCCTATAGATGCTGCTCTAGCATTCAATATTTTCCAAGTGTAAGGAAACATGGCGTAGGGGGATAATGTTTGTTCTTCATGTCGGCCGACATGAAACAGTGGGGGCGTATTCAAGCATTCCCCTATCTCATTACAGAGTTCCTGGATGCTTAAGTAACCGCTATTCGCCGCATTGATGGGTCCGACAAAATTGGATTTGGCTCCAATAAAATGAAGGAATTCGGCTACATCCCACGCAGTCACATAAGAAATCGGGTGTTCGGATTCCAACACGCCGATAGATTTTTGCTCAGCCACATGGGTCACATAGTAATCAAAACGGCCTGTGTGATCATCACTTCCCGATACGACCATGGCTACGCGAACCGCAACGACAGGAAATGGCGCATTCCGGAAGAAGAAGGCTTCAGCTTGGCGTTTTCCCTCCGCATAGTCATATGTCTGAGCGTCTAAATCATAACTGTATTGTTCCGGAATGAAATCGTCTTCGGTGATTTCGGTATCTTTACTATGATAAACAGCCATGCTCGAGGTTAAAATGTATCGCCCAACGCGATCGCCAAATGCTTCTAAGGCTATTTTGGCATCTTGTGGATTAAAGCAGATCTGATCGTAAACAGCATCGTAAAAACAATTGACGAACGTTTCATTCATAGCACTCTGATTGGTCCGATCTACCTTTAATCGGGTCACGGCGTTGCCAAAATCATCCGGTGTCTGACCTCTTGTTGCAATGGTCACATCATGACCTTCCGCAAGCAATAATTTGACTAAGCGACGACCGAAAAACGCTGTTCCTCCTAAAACGAGTATCCTCATTGATATTCTCTCCTATCACGTTTGAATTTTTACTTTATTAATCGAACGAATTTTCACTTTCCATCCAGGACAAAGTAAAGAGTGATAACTCAATAGTCGATGCTTTAGTTTAAAGATTAACGCGGTAGTTGAACCGGCATCTGTCATTTACATTACAGAACTCTGATTTTTTTAGGAATATAATCAAGCTATCAATCGATAGTGGAGGTTATAGACAATGAGCAACCCAAATTTAACCGAACAGCTGGAGGCAGCCGCACAGCAGTTTAAAGCCAATTCACCCTTTGAAGCGCAAATCAAACTCAGTCAAATGATCGAGGATCTTCAGAAATCAGGGGTCGCTTCCGGGAAGCAGCCAGGTGAGAAGGCAGCGGACTTTCAATTAACAAACGCACTCGGCCAAGATGTCGTTTTATATGAAGAGCTCGCGAAAGGTCCGGTTGTGCTGGTCTACTATCGCGGCGGATGGTGTCCGTTTTGCAACATGCAATTAAAGGCTTACCAGCAGATACTGCCGGAAATACAGGAGTTAGGAGCGCAACTTATAGCCATTAGCCCGCAAAAACCGGATCATTCGTTATCCATTCAGGAGAAAGAAGGCTTGAAATTTCAAGTCCTTAGTGATCCGAATGGCTTGGTAACGGCCAAGTACAAGTTGCTCTTCGATGTTCCGCAGGGAGTAAAGGAAATCATGGAAGGTGTCGGACTCGATCTTGCAGAGTACAACAATACTTCGAAATGGATTTTGCCGGTTCCGGCAACATTCATGATCGATGAGAGTGCCATTATCCGCTCGGCTTATGTCAATCCAAACTTCATGCAGCGTCAAAGTCCCGAGGAAATTTTGCGGGAGTTAAGAAAGTTGTAACGTTTTTGCATCATTTATTTGTAAGCATTATAAATCAATTTTTGTTATAAAGGGGAGAATATATCATGACAATAACCAAAGAAGAAATATTAAAAGCTCATCATTTTCGGCATGCAACGAAAGAATTTGATCCTAACCAAATCATTTCAGATGACGATTTTGAATTTATTTTGGAAACGGGCCGGCTCTCGCCCAGTTCGTTTAGCTCTGAGCCGTGGAAATTTGTTGTTGTTCAAAACGAACAACTGCTAAGCAAAATAAAAAAAGTTTCGTACGGAGCGGCCAGCAAACTACCGGAAGCCAGTCATTTCGTTATTATTCTGTCTCGGACCCCGTTGGATATGAGATACGACTCCGCCTTCCAGAAGGAGCAGCAGTCTAAAGCTGTTCCGAAGGAGCGACTGGCAAGGCATCTTGAAATCTTTGAAGAGTTCCAGAGAAATGATTTCAAACTCCTGGATCATGAGCGCTTTCTAACCGACTGGGCCATCAAGCAGACATATATAGCGCTTGCTAATATGATGACGGCTGCAGCGCTAATTGGTATTGACTCATGTCCAATCGAAGGGTTCGATATTGATAAAATGAATCAACTGTTGGACGAGGAGGGGCTGCTGGAGGACGGACACTTTACGATCTCAGTTATGATTGCATTCGGTTATCGGAAAAAAGAGCCGGGACCGAGAATACGCCTTTCGTTTGAAGAAGTTGTGAAGTGGGTCAAATAAATTTTAATTGATATTTTCCGGTTCAATCAAAAAATAGTAAGGAGAGGTATCATGGAAACCTTGAAGAAAGATTTATTCACCGCATTACGCGAACGGCGTTCCATTTACGGAATTAGTAAAGGATCACCGATTTCAGATCAACGTATCCAAGAAATCATCGAGGAAACCATTAAACATACACCATCGGCGTTTAACAATCAAACTACCCGGATTGTTCTACTCTTGGGTGAACAACATAACAAATTATGGGATATTACGACCGAGGTTCTCCAAACAATCGTTCCTGCTGAACAATTTTCTTCTACTCAGGAAAAAATGAATGGATTTCGGAACGGATACGGTACAGTACTTTTCTTTGAAGATCAGTCAATTGTAGAAGGTTTCATGAAACAATTCCCGTCATACGAAGAACACTTCCCGATTTGGTCACAGCAAACAAACGGAATGCACCAATTAGTGATCTGGATGGCGCTGGAGGCTGAGGGGCTGGGTGTAAACCTACAACATTACAATCCATTAATTGACGAACGGGTAAGAGCGGAATGGAATTTGCCGGAAAGCTGGAAACTGATTGCTCAAATGCCGTTCGGCAAACCATCAGCAGCTGCAGGTGAAAAGAAGTTTAATCCGATACAAGAACGTATAAAAGTTTTTAAATAAGCTTAAGATTGAGGCTGTCTCAACGACAGTCTCTTTTCTTTAAATATGATATTTCCAGAAAAGCGAAGGTGAACAATTATGGTGAAATATAAAGCATGGACATTTTTGATCGGGGCTAATCTGTTCTGGGCCGGTAATATTATTTTTGGAAAATTGATTGTAACTGAATTACCTGCAGAATGGACTGTCTTTCTAAGGTGGGTTGTTGGTCTGATTCTTCTTATTCCTATTGCGCAGTTTATTGAAAAGCCCTCATGGAATCAAATATGGAGGAATAACTGGCTGTTGATCATTTTGCTAGCTGTTTTATCCATTGTCCTCTACACCTATCTATCGTATGCTTCATTAAAGTTCACTTCCGCGACAAACAACGCTCTTTTTACTACCCTAACGCCAGGCTTGATTATGCTATTTTCGTTAATTTTCCTGAGTGAGAATGTAAGTGCCATTCAGTTCATTGGATTAATTACCTCCTTTATTGGTGTTTTGATTGTGTTAACGAAAGGCAACATGCTGCAGTTGTTTCATACTAAGTATAACGAGGGCGATGCGATCATGCTTTTGGCCATCTTATGTTGGGCAGCTTATTCATTGCTTTTAAAAAAAGCTAAAGGCATTCCACCTGTGACGTTGGTTGCGATGATTGCACTGGTCGGTGCTGTTCTGATGATTCCTTTTTTATTTTTCCAGCCGATTCACTTCTACAAAATAACTTCACTGGGGATCATTGGGGTTATTTATATGGGAGTGTTCCCATCAGTCTGTTCGTTTATATTTTGGAATCAAGGAGTTAAGATACTAGGTGCGGGCAAAGCCGGCATAACGATGAATCTAATTCCTGTCTTTACAGCTATGATCTCAGTTATCCTGGGGCATGCTTTGGAGATGTCACAGATGCTTGGGGGACTCATGACGATTGTTGGTATGTTATTAATTGCAATAAATAATTTAAAATCCGTACAGGAAAAAGAGGGATTTGCAAGTACTTAGCGGCTTCTAGGACTAAGAGGAAGCGATCATTTCCTTTGGGAAACGATCGCTTTATTTTATCTTCTAGGCTAGACTGTTACTTTCTTTGCCAGTCGCTCTGCGGCTTCAAGGGCCTCTTTTTTTGCTTTACCCAAAACGTCTACCTTGTCAAGCCTGCTTGTACCTTGAGCACGAATAATTTGGTAATCTTCAACGCCTAGGAAGTTAAACATAGATTTGAGGTATTTGTGTGAGAATTCGTTATCTGTGTACCAGTCGTTATTCGTGTAGATAGCGCCGCTACCTTGAATCAAGAGTAGACTACGTCCGTCAGTTAGTAGACCAACTGATCCACTTTTTGTATACTTGAAGGTTTCACGGGCGATCAAGATGTTATCCATGTAATTCTTAAGCCGGGAGGGGATATTGAAATTATGAAGCGGCATGATGATCACGTATTTTTTAGCACTTTTAAATTGCTGCAAAATTTCGTTCATTTTATTGGTAACTCGTTTCTCTTCTTCCGTTAACTCTCCGCCCGACGCCAATTTCTCCCAAGCTTTTAGAACGGTGCTGTTTATTTCCGGAATGTCTTCGTCATAAAGATCAATTTGCTCAATTATTTCGTCCGGATTAATTTTACGGTAGTTTTCAATAAAATATTTGCCGACTTCAAGACTAACGGAATCAGCGAATTCCACATTGGCATGCGCATTGATAACAAGTAATTTTTCCATTTTACCACTCCTTAATGCTCTAAATTGGCGACAATATTAATCGCCGATAATAATTGACTCCAATATACTGTAATCTGTATATGAAGTCAAATCCATTTTTATGGTAGGATCTATAGTTGACAATTGGCGCGGTTATCATTAATTTATAAGTATTTACGCATAATACAATGGGAGGATTTATTATGCAGTATAGTATCGGAGTCGAGTATGCACTGCATTGTCTAGTTTATTTAATTCCAACTGGTTCAAAGATTGGTATTAAGGAGCTTGCATTTTTTCAAGGTATTCCGGAGACTTACTTATCTAAAATATTTACAAAGCTTGCTAAAGCGGGGATCATTTCATCGGTTCCTGGTGTCAAAGGTGGATTTATGCTTGCACGGGATCCGGACGAAATTTCCTTCTGGGATGTGGTCGAGGCAGTTGAGGGTAAGAAGCCGATTTTCCAATGCCAGAATATTAAGGATAAGGGCTATCTATATCGCACTCGCGACTGTTCTGACTGTACGGTTTCTACAGGTTCCTGCTCAATTAACCTTGTTATGCTCGAAGCCGAAGAGCTAATGCAGAATTATTTGCGCACTAAGAAATTATCTTGGCTGGAGGAGGAGTTGGATCGTGTTTTGCCTGTGCAGATTCGTAAGGATACACGGGCCTTCTTTGCAAAGGACGATTCCATAAACGAAAGCGAATGAAAGCGGGATGGGCAGAGACGATTTGAACTATCGTCTGCCATAATCGTGTAATTGAGAGCATAAGCCGGCAGGGGAATTTTTCCTCGCCGGCTTGTTTGTTGTATGCCCAGCAGGGGCGTCATCTCTAGTGAATCTTCTTCCGTTTCTTCCACTCGAAAAGCACAGGATAAAATAAAAATAAAAGGATATTTGTAAAGACGGAAACCTAAACATCGTACTAAATAAGAAATATTATATATGTTTATCTCTGTGGGTTGTTGTTAGAATAACGTTGTCAGATATTTCTAAACTTAATAAACATAGTTTCATTTAAGTCGGTAAAGCCGAAGTCAATCGGAGAATTCATCCGATTCATGTGCGACAATGAGGGGGGCAATAAAATTTTCAATTAAAAGAAAGCGTTATCATCGTTGAATGGGCATTACCATTATCTTTGCTTTGTTCATAATTTGAAGACAGACTCTAATTGGAAAAGGAGTGCATAAAGTATGTATTCAAGGAAAAGAAGTTTTAAAATTTTTACATGGATGCTCGCTTTAATTCTTATCCTACCCGTATTTAGCTTTAAAAGTTCTTATGCGGCAACAGATACGTACAGTATCTCGGGAACGGATATATTAAAAAACGGTACACCAATTACATTGCGCGGTGTGAATGCAATGCATGTTTTTGACGGCGGAGATCCAAGTCCAATATATACGGCTGGAGGAAGAATTGTAAGAGAGTTCATTGAAAACATGGCGGAAACACCCGTAAACGGAACCACTCCTGTACAGGATAGTCATGGGAAATGGCTTAGACCCTTGGAACTGATTGCAAATAATAATGCGAATGCAGGACTGGTGACGATATTCACTCCTTTTTACTGGGATGGCAATCAGCCAACTTATCTTTCAGGCAAACATCCGTCAAAGACATCCTATTACGCCGATTATAAAGCCAAAATGGCGGAATGGGCCACTAAATTCATAGGCCGATCCGACGTATGGCTTGAAGTGTGGAATGAACCATATAACGATACAGCCTATACGGATGATGAATGGTTAAGTGATATGCAGGATATGGTCGATAATATAAGAAACACTGGATTTACCGGTATCATTCTTGTTCCGGGAAGCAGATGGGGGCAGTCGGAGAGTGTTCTGTTAACAAAAGGTCAGACGTTGTTGAACGGTCGTTCCAATATCCTTTTTGATTTGCATGCGTATGAACAATGGCATGTTGATACGCAAAGTGTGATTGAGACAAGAATCCAAACAGTTAAGGATGCAGGCCTGCCGGTCATATTTGGTGAAGTAGGACCTAATAATGCAAATACTGTAAGTGATACCTTACCATTTCTTAATGCCGCAATGAATAAGGGAAGCAGCGTTACGGCCTGGGTATGGCAAAAAAAGACAACAGATAAAAACTCCCTCTTCGATGATGCAGGAAATCCTAACAATAATGGTAACTTAAATTGGGGAACCAATTATCTTAGTTTTATGAGTGGCATCTGGCCTCCAGTAACACCGATACCGACACCTACACCAACGCCTACACCAACACCGACACCGGGACTGTTTGAAGGCGAAAGTCAATCATGGACTTCATCAATTAAAACAGAATCTTTGACATTCACAGGTTCAAGTGGTGGAAAATACAGATTAATCCATGCTAATGGAGCAGGTGATTATGGGCTGTTTAGTCAGAATATCAATCAAGGTGCGTATAATGTTAAGGTTGGAATCATTAGAAGTAGCAGCGGAGGTATTTTTCAGACGAATATCGGGGGAACGAATTTTGGGTTGCCGATAAATACCTATGCAAGTTCTGCATCGGTATTTGAAGTGGATCTGGGTTCTATAACGATCAGTACTACGGGTTCTCAGACATTCCGGTTTAATGTAACGGGAACGACTGCTCCATCGAAGTCATATGCTGTTAGAATAGACTATGTAAAATTGACTGCTACTACGCCGACCACGACGGCAGTGATGCAGCCGGAAGTGCCGGATGGACAGAACGGATGGTACACCCATCCTGTCGAAGTCCGTCTGAACGCTGATGACGACTTGTCTGGTATTGCCGAAACGACGTACAGTTTTGACAGCGGGACGACATGGCTTCCCTATCAGGATCCGATCATGATCGACAAGGACGGCAAATATACGATCCAATATCGTTCGAGAGATCATGCAGGCAATATGGAAATTCCGAAAGCGATCAGTATTGATCTGGACGCGACTGCCCCGGAGATCGCTGTAAGTGGGATCAATGACGGTGACATTTTCAATGACGCAGGGGATGTGACGCCTGGCATTGTGGTAAACGACGATATGTCAGGAATCAACGAAAGCAATACGACGCTCACCTTGGATACATACGGCTTTCAATCCGGCACCAAGATTCCTCTCTATACGCTGCCACTCGGCCCGCATTCGATAACAGTAGCGGCGAGTGATCAGGCGGGGAATACGAGCATCCAAACAATCCGGTTCGAGACGACGGCGAGCATGATGGCGCTCGATGAGCTGGTACAGCGCTTCACGGAGATGAAATTAATCGATAACGCCGGCATCACAACGAGCCTGCGCAGCCAATTGGCTGCGGGTGCACTGGCAGCGTTTGCGGACCACGTGAAGGCGCAGAGCGGCAAGCACATTTCAAGGGAAGCGGCCGAATATTTGCTAAGAGACGCCGGAAACTTGCTAGCAGAGCAAGCTTAAAATGAGGATGTGGGGACGCATGAATTGTAAAAGGAACAGTTATATTAGAGATAAGTAGGTCGCGCTATCCGAAGTAAAAGCGGATGCTGAAGGACATCGTCTTTTTAAAGACGATGTTTTTTTGCTAGAATCATCAAAAACCTAATTATCGTACAATTAACGAAAATATTATGCATGTTTTTCTTTGAATAAAGCTGATAAAGTATCCATATGAAAAACAATTATCATTATATTTGTGCGAAATAATCTATAAACATTTTAAGAATTCAAGAAGAGAGAGGAGAGCTGGACTATGCAAACGTCAAGAGTTAAGGATGAAGGCATTAGGCAACCGGAACGATTTTCGGACAAATTGATTTACAATAAAGCATTTTTTGAACATGCGATGGAGCATGTTCTTTACAAGATTGATGAGAATTTAAAGGCTTTTAATGGACGTTTTCCGGCAGCGGCAAGTAAAAACCTTGTTTATCCGGTCATCGACAATATGGATTGGACAAACGGATTTTGGACGGGGATGCTATGGTTGGCTTACGAGATAACTGGCGATGCCAAATATGCATCTGCTGCCGAAAGTCAACTACCCGGCTACCAGGAGAGGATCGAGCGCAAGCTGAATGTGGATCATCATGACATGGGATTTCTTTATAGCTTATCCTGTATTGCTGCCTACAAGCTGACTGGCAATGAAACAGCCAAGCAGACAGCGATTATGGCGGCAGAACACCTTACTACGCGCTTTGTGAAGGTTGCTGGGATGATTCAGGCATGGGGGGATTTGAACGTTGCCAGCCACCAACAAGGGCGGATGATCATTGATTGCAACATGAATCTGGGCTTATTATACTGGGCATCCGAAGTAACCGGCGATCCAAAGTATTACGAGATTGCCAAGCAGCACGTCGAGCAGGCGGCTCGTTACATCGTCCGGGATGACGCTTCCACCTATCATACCTATTATTTCGATGTAGAAACAGGTAACCCACTATTCGGCAAGACTGGACAGGGTTTCTCAGACAGCTCCTGCTGGGCGAGAGGACAAGCTTGGGGGATATATGGATTTCCTATAAGTTACAGGTATACCAAAGACCAGTCGTTGCTCGATCTTAATAAGAAACTCATCCATTATTTCCTAAACCGACTCCCAGAAGATCTGGTCTGTCATTGGGATTTAATTTTTACCTCCGGAGCTGAGGAGAAAGACAGTTCTGCTGCAGCCATCGCAGTGTGCGGTATGATTGATACTGCAGCCCAGCTTCCGCTAACAGACGGAATGAGACGATTGTATGAGGTCGCAGCTATAGGCATTCTCGGATCTTTGGTTGAGGGTTATACAACAAAAGATACGCCCGAGTCGAACGGAATTCTTCTTCACGGGGTTTACTCCAAGCCGATTAATGACGGTGTGGACGAATGCTGTATTTGGGGAGACTATTTCTATTTGGAAGCGCTTGTCCGGCTGTTAAGAAACTGGAAACCTTACTGGTGAGGAGAATGCACAATGGAACAAAAAATTCTTAATGTAGGCATAATTGGTCTTGGAGAAGTAGCCCAGGTTATTCATTTGCCGGTATTGGATTCGCTTCCGGATCATTATTGTATTGGGGCAATATGCGATATATCCCCTAAGCTTGTGTCCTATGTAGGTGAAAAATATAACATTAAAAATCAATATACGGACGCAACCGAAATCGTGAAGCAATCCGACCTCGACGTTATTTTCATTTTGAACAGCGATGAATATCATGCAGAGTGCGCTATTGCGGCAGCCAATCAGAAAAAACATGTGTTAATCGAAAAACCTATGTGTCTCACGGAACAAGAAGCGGATGCCATCATTGATGCCCAGAGGCGAAATAATGTGAAAATTATGGTTGGTTATATGAGACGTTATGCCGCTTCCTTTGTGCAAGCAGTGGAGGAGATTGGTGGTATAGGTAATATTCAATATGCCAGAGTCCGGGATATTATCGGGCCCAACAGCTTTTTCGTCAAATCTACAAGCCACGTAGTCAGCTTTGACGATATACCCGAGGAGTTAAAGGCGGATAAACGAAATCGAGCGGCAAAACTGGTTACAGAAGCAACAGGCCTGGATGCGAACTCCCCTTACTTTAGTTTATATCGATTGCTTTGTGGACTGTCCAGTCACGATCTCTCTGTTATGCGGGAGGCGATTGGCATGCCTAAAGGCGTTGTCGGTGCAAAGGTAACGAATAACGGAAGCACTTTCCTAAGCGTGATCTTTGACTATGACCAATTTTCGGTAACATTTGAAACCGGTACGGACCAACAAGGGAGATTCGACGCCCATGTGGAGGTCTATTCGAGCCATAAATCCGTAAAGGTACAATATAATACGCCTTATATTAGACATCTTCCCACTGAGCTGCACATCAGCGAAACGGTTGGAGAAAAATTTACGGAATCCGTGATAAGACCAACCTTTACAGACCCTTACACACTGGAACTTAAATACTTATACGATGTAATTACCCAAGATCTAGAGCCTAAAACTACACCTGAAGATTTTAAACAAGATTTAGCCGTTTTCAAAATGATCATGGATGCCGTCCAACGACACGCATAATACGGTGTTAGAGGAGGACATGTTTTGAAAACAATCAAAGTCGGAATTATCGGGACCGGTTTTATAGGTCCAACACATATTGAAGCTATTCGTCGTATTGGATATGCCGAGGTAGTGGCTGTGGCTGAATCCAATCAGGAGGCAGCGGAGAGGAAAGCGGCGAAGCTGGGCATTCCTATAGCATATGGCAACTACCAGGAGATGCTTCGGAATCCCGATATTCAAGTGATTCATAACTGCACACCCAACCATCTCCATTATGAGATAAATAAGTCCGTTATTTTGTCAGGTAAACATATTTTATCCGAAAAACCATTGTCTATTAACAGTGACCAATCTGCCGAACTGCTAAGACTGGCTGAACAGCATGGAATCGTTCACGGCGTGAACTTTAACTACAGACAGTTTCCAATTTTGCAAGAACTGGCTACTAGGATACGGAATGGTGAACTCGGGAAAATGAATCATGTTCATGGAAGCTATTTGCAGGACTGGCTTCTCTATGAAACCGATTTTAATTGGCGGCTTTTATCGGAGGTAAGCGGGAAATCAAGGACGATAGCGGATATTGGTTCCCATTGGTGCGACACCGTTCAGTTTGTGACCGGGAAAAAAATAGTTGAGGTTTTTGCAGATCTGGCAACAGTAATACCCGTTCGAAAAAGGCCGGTACATCATACTTCTTCATATGGAAGTGAGATTCAAGCTAGCCCAGTTTTTGAGGAAGTATGCATAAATACGGAAGATTATGCTTCGGTTCTTTTACGTTTTGACGATGGGACTAAGGGAGTGTTCACGGTTTCCCAGGTAAGCGCAGGTCGTAAGAACAGACTTAGCTTCGAATTGAACGGCAGTCTAAAATCAGCAAGCTGGAATCAAGAGGAACCGGAGAAGCTATGGATGGGTTATCGGGATAAAGCGAATGAAATTCTGATAGCCGATCCGTCCTTGTTCTCGGAGGCAGCACGCGCAAGCATCCATCACCCTGGGGGACATAATGAAGGCTGGCCAGACGCCCTTAAGAATATGATGCTTGCATTTTACAGTTACATCAGGGACGGGAAAAAGCCATTGAGGGATAAACCCAACTTCGCCACGTTTGCTGAAGGGCATTACTCTATGTGTATTACGGAGGCGATCCTAAAAAGTCATGAGTCTGGACGATGGGTACAGGTGTCTGTGTAGATAACTTTAGATACGTAAAAGAGGTAGGCACTCGGACAAGTAGAAGGGGAGGGGAATGATCCGTCCAATCCGCGAAACCGGAATATGTACGCGGACGCAATGACGGGCGCCTACCTCCTCTTTTCAGACATGTTCGTACCGGTGCAGCAAGGCGGCCTGGTGATTGCGAACGGATTAACAGGCATGAAGGACGTAAATGGCAAAATCAATTCGGAAAGTATTCGGAGGAGGGCGTCTGCAGGAAGGAATCCGGCTGCTGGGCAGGGTGGAGAGCCTGAAGCAGGGGAGCAGGAAAACACTATGTTGCTAAAAATTGAGGATCAGGCTGTTTCGGTCTGGCATTACAGGCTTGATTGAATAGTGGATGGGATAATCAAACTATGTCACAGCTGCCTTCGATAGGAAGAAGGCGTCATGCCGGTTAGTTTTTTGAACATCCGGTTGAAGTAAGAGACATCACAGTAGCCGAGCTCAATTGCGATCGTTTCGACGTTAGTTTCTGTCGTCAGAAGTAGTTCCTCGGCCTTCGTGATCCGGGCACGGTGCATATATTCAATGGGGGCCATGCCATAGTACGACTTGAAACTTGTAATAAGATAGCTGGGATTACGCTGCACAAGCTGGGCTAACTCCTCGATGGATAATGGCTCGCGGAAATATTCCATGATATAATCGCGGACCTGTTGAACGACGCGTGCCTGTTTGCCTGTGCTCTGCATAATCCAATGCTCCTGATGAACACGCACAGCTACCTCGAGCAGCATACTTTCGCACAGCGTTTTGTAGTACATATCCTTCTTGGTCCAAATATGAAACATTTGGGCGTATGTCTGCTTCAAATAGTTGTACAAGGATGCGGTCCGAAACAATAATGCCTGTCCTTGCAAATGGGAGAAATGCTGAAAGAGGCCGTCACCCGTCCAATGAATCGAAAGCTTGGTATGCGCATGCTTGACAGGTTCTGCCTGTCGGGACAACTGCTCCCCAATAAACAGAACCTCCCCCTGTTTGACTGTAATGTGAGTGTCGTTAATCCAATAAGAGCACTCACCCTTTTCGACAAACATCAGCAGATGATGTGGGATATCGCTTATCGACTTGTAGCCCTCCCAATTCTTGGGGTAGTTCATCTCTTTCACGTTTACGACATGAATCACAGCCTTTTACCTCCTTGGACGAGTGGTACACTTCGTTCTGCCAAGCTTGTGTCGCTTGAAAAGAAAGTGTTTACAGAGATCTTATCAAAAATCTAACTATCGTACAATTATTAAAGATATTATGCATGTTTTTCTTAAAATAAAGTTGATAAAGTTTCTATATGAAAAACAATAATCATTATATTTGTACGAAATCGCGGGGTGAGTTGCATGTCTAATGGTGATCGTAGTATCACTTATTTAAATTTACTAGAGCAATGGGCGAGATCCACGAGTCCTTATCTGTACGACTGTCCGGATCGGCCCGGTTTGTCTTACTATGGCACCGGAGAAAACGGTTGGGGGGTCCAGACGAACCAAAAGGCCTTCGCTGCTTTCGCGATGCTGGCTGCCGATCCGCGCTTTCGAGAGGATGAGACATTCTCCAAAGAGAGTGTAAAAGCGCTCGCGCTGAGACTGTTGAGATTTTCCCTTCAGTCACATATTGAGGGGGATTACCATTGTACTGACGGCACCAAATGGGGCCATACCTGGATCAGTGCGCTTGGCATCGAACGGATGATGCACGGTGTTCAGGCGATAGAATCTTACCTGACAGAAGGGGATAAATCGTTGCTTCGCAAGGTGCTCATTTCCGAGAGCGACTGGCTTCTCGATCATTATAAGATCGAAGGCGGCTTATACAACAAAGACGGGAAGAATAAGCCCGAGAGCAACATTTGGAACGGGGCGTTGCTGTTTCGGACGGCTGCGTGGTATCCCGATTGTCCGGGGGCCGAGTTGTACTTGGAGAAAGCGCGCACATTTTTTATTAATGGAGTATCGGTTCCCTCGGATGCGTTTGATGAAACGATTATGAATGGGAAGAAAATATCGGAACGGTTCGCAGGCGCTAATTTTTTTGAATCGATGGCGCTTAACCATCATGGATACTTAAACGTGGGTTACATGGTGATCTGTTTGTCAAACCTGGCGATGCTTCATTTTATGTACCGCAGCCAAGGAACGAACGCCCCGGAAGAACTGTATCGTCACGTGCGTGAGCTTTGGGATGTCGTCAAGTTATGCACCTTTCCTGACGGTAGGCTGCTGAGGATCGGAGGAGACACTCGGATACGCTACACGTACTGTCAAGATTATGTGATCCCCGTATGGCATATGATGAAGGACGTGCTGGGCGACCCGGATTGCGACCGGTTCGAAGAAGGCTGGCTGCAGCAAATCAAGACCGAGATGGACGCAGGCGACGATGGTTCATTCCTCTCGAGGCGGTGCGACTCGATGCAAGAAATGTCTCCGCTTTATTACACTCGCCTTGAATCCGATCGGGCATCGGCTCTGTCAATGGGGCTGGCTTGGGGGAAATTTACCGCCAAAGTTGGGGATAATGGACAGCAAGCTCCTTTGCAGCCAATTGTCCAGACGGAGCCGGATGGCAGCCAGTCGTGGCATGACGAGTACCATGGAGCCTATTTGCATCGGGGCAAGCGGCGGATCGCGTCATGGGTTTGGGAATCGGGGGAAAAGCCGCAGGGGATCTGCCTGCCGCCCGATTGCAGCGATATGGCGGAGTGGAAAGAAAACATGGCCGGCCGCATTACCGGGCTCGGGCGGGTGAACGAACAGTGGTTGGAACAGCACGATGGCAATGTCTTCACTGGCGGGTTCGTTACTTGGGGGAGCCTTCTCATCCATACGCAGGGGCTTCTGGCAGAAGGGCAGCCGAATCATAACATTGCGCGAAACCGGATTGTCTGCGCCGCCTTGCCAGATGACAAGCATATGATTGTGCTTCAACATGCCGAGGCGCTGGAGCACAGCACGTACGTCAAGCAGGTGAAGGGTTTTCATCTGCTTATCCCGAACGACATATTCAATGGGAACAGCCGAACGTACTTTTACGGAGACGAGCATCGCTTGTTGGAAGGACAGGGAAGCGGCGAGGAGCTCATTCGCACCGGCTCCGTATGGTTGAATGTAGATGACCGTCTTGGCGTTATCGCCGCGTATGGGCCAGAGGAGTTGTCCATCTATCGGCCGGGTCGCAGGCAGATCGGACTGAGGGAGAATCTTGTAAATGCCGGGACGGAAGGCGGTCTGTACGCGGACGAACTATGCGGTCCGTACGAACAGGGACTGAAGGTCGTCAATGCCGGCAAGAAGCTGATCGACGCCGGATTCGTTATTCAGGCCGATGAGGACCATACTGGCACGAAAAAAACTGCGGAAACGGATGGCTTCATTTCGCAAATCATCTATCCCGAAGGTTGTGTCAGAGGCGTTATTATGAAAGGCGCCGATGGCTCTATTTATGCGCTTGCCGCCAATTTCGGAGATACAGTCGAAACGATAACTCTAGAGGGTACGAGGGTCAGAAATGTAGCCGATGGAAAATGGATAACATCGAAGAACGAAGGACTGATCGAAATCACGATTCAACCGGGGCAGCCTCAATTGCTTCAAGTCGAGCGCTCGATCTGAACAAAATCGGTATTGACTTGCTTTATTAATGATGGACAACTGCCTGGCGCATTTTTAACGATACAGTCAATTCTGTACCGTGCACCTACGCGCGTCAGATAGTTTACATTTCTGCTTTGAATGCCATTCTCGTGCATGTACGCAACAAGATACTTTGTGGTCGTCTGCCTTACGGTACAGGCTATGTATTCCATTTAGGCCCCTGAGCTAGGGGGTCTTTTTTTGTTTTGTTCCTGATCCTTCCTTCTCTTCAACTACGTAACACATGGGGTAATATATCAAAAACAAGCAAGAATTCTCCTATTGTTGCGGATCCATGAGCCACTTAACCCACAGGCCGACACTTTAGATACGTCCCGACTACGGGTTCTTTGCAATTTTTTTGAATATCACCAGAAATTGAAGGATTGTCTTCTACACCAGATAAAAGCGATATCTTATAATTAAAACACACTAGACAAGAGAAGGTGATGAGGTTGAAGGAAGCTGGCATCCTGATCGGCAAGAAGCCGGAGACGATAGGCGCCAAGACTGGGAGCCGCCGTTGGCGGCTGATTCGAAGCAATCTGGACATGTACGCCTTACTGCTGCCGGGCATCGTATTCCTGTTGCTATTTAAGTACACGCCTATGTACGGCGTTGTA
Organism: Paenibacillus oryzisoli; assembly: GCF_050467285.1. Lineage (GTDB taxonomy): Bacteria > Bacillota > Bacilli > Paenibacillales > NBRC-103111 > Paenibacillus_E > Paenibacillus_E oryzisoli_A. The sequence continues at coordinate 392,007 of NZ_JBCMUN010000012.1, forward strand.
ATTGCCTTTCAGGACTTCAATATTTTCAGCGGCATCTCAGGCAGCGAATGGGTCGGGCTCGATCAATTTGCAAGGCTGTTCCGCTCAGACGAATTTTACCAGGTGTTTGTCAATACGCTGCTTATCAGCCTGTACAAGATCGTCATTCTGTTCCCGGTCCCAATTGTTATTGCCCTATTTTTGAATGAAGTTAGGAAAATGTTCTTCAAACGGACGATTCAGACGATCATTTATTTACCGCATTTTTTATCCTGGGTCATTATCTCCGGCCTGTTCATTAACATACTGTCGCCGACGAGTGGGATTGTGAACGAGGTGATTAAAGCACTGGGCGGTCAACCGATCTCGTTTCTGACTGACAATCATCTGTTCCGCAGTGTGATCGTCTTCACGGCTGGTTGGAAGGAAGCTGGCTGGAACGCCATCGTCTTCATCGCAGCCGTGGCGGGCATCGATCAGGAGCAATACGAGGCTGCGGCGATCGACGGCGCGGGTCGCATCCGGCAGATGCTCTCGATTACGCTTCCGGGCATCATGGGTACAATTGTGCTTATGTTTATCCTGCGCATCGGCAGTCTGCTTGAGGCCGGGACGGAACAAATCATGACGATGTACAACCCGCTTGTCTACAAGAGTGGCGACGTCATCGGCACTTATGTGTACCGCATTGGGTTGGGGCAGCAGGATTACAGCTTCAGCACGGCGGTCGGGCTGTTCAATTCCGTGATCGGCTTTCTGCTCATCATCATCGGAAACATGGTAAGTCGCAAATTTCTCAAGCGAAGCATTTGGTAAGGGGTTGAAAAGTTATGCAAAGTAAAACAATCGGAGACCGCGCGCTCGATACCGTCATCTACGTCGTTCTGGTCTTCATGGGGCTCATTACGCTGCTCCCTTTCGTCAACGTGCTGTCCAAGTCGTTCAGCGAGGAATGGGCAATCGTGGCAGGGAAGGTCGGGATCTTCCCTATCGGGTTTCAGTTGGATACGATGCGCTACGTCGTCACCAACCATCAATTCCTGCACTCGCTGTACATCTCAGTGCTCGTGACTGTTATTGGATCATTGGCATCCCTGTTGGTGACCGCTTTGACAGCCTACCCGCTGTCAAAGCGGCATCTGCCTGGCATGGGCGTGATAATTGTGCTATTTATTTTCACGATAATGTTCCATGGGGGCACTATTCCGAACTACCTGCTTCTTCGGAAACTCAACCTGCTCGATCACCTCGGAGCGCTCATCCTTCCGGCACTGGTCAGCGTGTTTAATATGTTGATCATCAAAAGTTACTTCGAGACGCTCCCGGAGGGTCTTGAGGAATCCGCGAAGCTGGAAGGCGCGCGCAATATGACAATTCTGTTCCGCATCATTCTTCCGCTGAGCGGCCCCGTGCTGGCTACCATTGGACTATTCTACGCTGTTCATTATTGGAACGACTACTTTGGACCGATGATCTACATCAACAGCACATCGCTCAAGACGCTTCAATTGTATTTGCAGGACATCATTGTGAACGCCGACACGTCCTCGATGGAAAAAAGCGGTGACGACCTGTTGAACGTTCCGGCGGAAGGCGTTCGTTCAGCGACGGTGATCGCGTCCGCCATTCCGATCCTGCTCGTATACCCTTTTCTACAAAAGTATTTTATTAAAGGAGTGCTTATCGGTTCGGTCAAAGGGTAAGCCCGGTGTTGCATTAATTCTCCTGGGTTAACCCAGGAGTTTAATGATATATACTACATTCAGGAGGGTCAAACAATGAGAAAAAGCATGAAAGTGTTCCAAGCGACGGCGGCTGTTTCGCTCCTCGCCATGACGCTCGCAGCCTGCGGGTCGAACGGCGAAGCAAACGACGCAAACGTCAGCGCTTCTGCCCCGGCTTCCGAAGTGAACAAGCCGACATTGAAACGGCTTGGTATTTATTCAACTGAAGACATGAACGCGCATCCGGTGGCGAAATTTCTGGAGGATAAGACGGGCTACAAAGTGCAGTACGATACGCTTCCGAAGGACAAGGCGCCTGAAAAACTCAATCTACTGATGGCATCGGGCGAAGATTACGACACCGTTCAATATTATGCGGATACAGCAGCTTTGGCGCTATATTCGGATTATGCTCATCAAGGTGCGCTGACGGATCTGACACCGCTTATCGACAAGTACGGACCGAATATCAAGAAGGCTATCTCGCAGCAGTCGCTGGACGCGGTGAAGATCGACGGCAAAGTGTATGCGCTTCCTTCAATTCAGTCGTACAAGATCGGCTCCAGCATTCTGATCCGCAAGGACTGGGTGGAGAAGGTCGGCATGCAGATGCCGACGACGACGGAAGAATTGAAGGCCGTCTTGAAGGCTTTCAAGGACAAGGATCCGGGCGGCCACGGCGACCAGGACGTTCCGCTGACGATCAGCGGCGACAAGGCGATGCTCGATGACATCGTGGGCGCTTTCGGATTGGCGAGCGCCTGGAACGACGTGGAAGGAAAACTCGTTCCTCGGGCACTTGACCCGTCTTTCAAGGATTATGTCACCTATGTGTCGGATCTGTACAAGGGAGGTTTGCTGGACAATCAATTCGTCGTCAACAAAGCCGCCACGACCATGGAGAAGTTCACCAGCGGCAAAGCCGGCGCGATGATCGCCCACTGGGCGGACATTCCGAAGATTAACGAAGCGTTGCAGAAGACCGATCCGAACGCCAAGTTCGAATTTCTCGGCGCGTTGAAGGGGCCGAACGGGGAGGCGGGCTTATCGGCCAATACGGGTTTCGACAGGCTAACCTTTATTCCAAAGGCGTCTAAGCACCCGGAAGATGCGATCAAGTGGATCAACGCCACGCTGGATCCGGTGACATTCAAGGGACTGTCTATTGGAGAAGAAGGCAAGCATTATAAAGTCGAGAACGGCGCCTATATGCCAATCTTGCCGATCTTCAACGACGAGCGCGCCCCGGCAAACAACTACATGTCGGGAATGGACGAAGCGAACTATCCGCAGTATTGGCAAGCCCGCGTTCGTAAGGATCCTGCCTTGTTCCAGCAGTTCGATCTCCTGAATAACAAGCAGCCGGATGCCGTGAAGATCGCGAATCCGCTGGGACTTGCGCCGTATCTTCCAAATTATTCCAAGAACAATGGACCGTTGGAAGCGATGGTGAGCGAATATACGATAAAACTCATCGCAGGTGCGGAGCAACTATCTGGAATCGCGGACTTCCAGGCGAAGTACAAGGCGGCAGGAGCGGAGGACAGCATGAAGGAAGTCAACGACTGGTACGCAAAGACTAAAAAATAGCAAAGAAAGCCGCGGCAGCTCGTTCACGAGCCTGCCGCTTCATTTGCATTGGAGGTACGATGATTATAAACCAAGTGCAGTATTCCTCTCATCTTGAAGTTTAAACGCATCTACACCGCCCGATTACGATATGTCTCACGCTACAATTTTCACCGTTTCTGCTTGGTCAATACTTGAACGAGAAAATGAAGAAGGATCAGGTGCAGGTCTTCTACCACTGTGAATTCGTCGGGTCGATTGGCAAGGTAGGGCGCATTCATGGCGGTCATCGTCTCGCAGGAATCGCAGCCACCCTGTCTCTCAAAGACGAGCTGTCGATGCATAATATACCTATGGACAATCTGTATGCAGTATTGGAAAATCAAGGTGTGAGGTTTATCAGCCGCTGACTGACGGATCGGTCCTGGGCGGTGGAAAGGGAGGAAATAGCTGTGTACAAATTACTGATCGTGGACGACGAGCCGACAGTGAGATCCGGATTGAAATCCTACTTCGATTGGTCCTCCTTCGGCGTCGAGGTGATGGGAGAGGCTGACGACGGAGACGTGGCACTGAGCATGATCGAGCGGGAGCGCCCCGATCTGGTGCTGACTGACGTCCGCATGCCGAAGATGGATGGTATCTCGCTGTCGCGGCATCTGTCGGAGCGTTATCCGGAGTCCAAAATTATTTTTGTGAGCGGCCATGATGAGGTCAATTATTTGAAGTCCGCGCTTAAGGTCAGCGCGGTCGACTATATTTTCAAGCCGGTCGATCTGGATGAGCTGCGCGGCGTCATGGCCCGCGTCGTCGCGGAACTGGACGCTGAACGGGCAGAGCGACGGATGACGGAGGAATTGCAGGTCAAATTAAAGGAAGGCATGCCGCTGCTTCGCGAGAAGTTTCTGCTGTCTCTCATCGGCGATAGGGAGCCGACTGGGCTGCGCGACCGGATCGCCTTCCTTGGGCTGGATTTGCCTACGGACGCCGCCTACTGGGTGATGGTCATCTCCGTCGACGATCTGGCCGAGGTGCTGGCCAACCGGTCGGAGCGAGACTGGCAACTGCTCTCTTACTCGGTGTTGAACATCTGCCAGGAGCTGACGGAGCGCTATATGGTCGGCTACGTGTTCGAGCATCGCAGCGGCGAATTCGTCGGCATTCTGCGGACAGCCGGATCGGGCGGCGCCGAGGAATCGGTGGAGACGTTGATCACGCTGGCCGCGGATATCCGGGACAATTTGGAGCGGTGGCTGAAGATCGGCGTGACGATCGGCATTGGTGACCAGGTTGAGTGGTTGACCAGCCTGCGCCACTCGTACCGGCAAGCGCGCGAAGCCGCCGATCACAAATGGTATTTGGGCAAGAACCGAATTATTACGATGGACAGTCTTGAGACGCCCGAGACCGAAAGTGGCCAGCACAGCACCTTCGATCCGGCGCTAAACGAGCAACTGCTCTCCGCGCTCAAGGCCGCCGATGGGGACCAGCTTGGCGAAGTGCTGGACCGAATCTTCGCCGATCTGAACCGCAACCGCCGAGACGGGCTGAAGTATGGCCGCAACGTCTGCCTGCAGATCGTGCTTGCGGCTTCCCGGCTGCTTCTCGAATTGAACGCACAGTCGCCGGAGTGGGACGCGGAGGAATCTGTATTGTGGGATTCGCTGTTCGAGCGAGAGACGCTGGGCGAGATGCGTCAGATGATCGAATCGCACTTGTCGGTGGCGTGCGAACGCATCGGCAAGAAGCGGACGGGGAAGCTCGCGAATCTGGTTGAACGGGTGCGGGCGGTTATCGACGAACGGTATGCAGAGAGCGGTCTAACCGCGGCCGATATCGGCAAGGCGGTGTATTTGACACCGACTTATGTCAGCCTGCTTTTCAAACAGGAAACCGGTCAGACAATCAATGAGTATTTGACGCAGGTGCGGGTGGAGCGGGCGAAGGAGCTGCTGCGCGATCCGTACCACAAGTTCTACGACATCTGCCATGCGATCGGCTACACGGACCCGAGCTACTTCACGAAGCTGTTCAAGAAAGCGACGGGAATGACGCCAAGTGCCTACCGTGACAACTATGCGTAACAGGGCCAAGTCCACCGCTCCTGCCGCATCTTCCGGTGCCGGGCGCTTTCGCCGCTTCGTCCGCCGCTTCTCAATCCCCAGGCAGTGGCTGCTCACATATCTGCTGCTGATCGTCGTGCCGGCGGGCGTCTTCCTGTACGGCTATTACGAGCGTTCCGCATCGATTCTGCACGACGAAATCATCCGCACGACGCAGCAGACGCTGAAACAGGCTGGCAGCAACCTATCCTATCGGCTGGAGCATATCGAGGACATCAGCAACGTAGCCTTCATGAATCCCAAGCTGCAAGCGTATTTGTCTGTCGGGCCGGACGACAGGTCGATCGGCATCCAGATGGACGTGATAAAGGAGCTGCGCTACTTGGTCGATACGGTTCAGTCGAATAACGACGTGTACCGAGTCCGTCTATTCGTCGACAAGTCGAAGCTGTATGCGGCGGAGCGGATCAATTTTTTCTCGCTCGAAAGCCTGAAGGACCGCCCCTTGTATTCTTCGATCATCCAAGCGAATGGCAGCATCGTGTGGACGAACGATTACCAGGAGACGTATCTGGACGCCGGTAGTGTGAATATATTTTCGGCTACTCGGATGCTGCGCGACCCATTTCATTACGACCAGGTGTCGGGTGTGCTCATGATCGACGTGCAGGAGAAACTTGTGATCGACATCTTGTCGGCGCTGCAGCTGTCGCCGGGAACGCAGGTCTATCTGGTGGACGCCAAAGGCATCATCGTTTACCATCCCGACCGGTCGCTGATCGGTACGCAGGCCGACGCCGACTTGTTGGGCGTGCTGAAGAAAGGGGAGGAGGGCAGCGGCTCCTTCAAGCGGGATGGGAATGATGTTATGTTCACGACTCTGCATCCGACCGGCTGGAGGCTGGTGGCGCAGGGCACCGAATCACAGCTGTCGCAGCATGCCGCGAAGCTGACCCAGCGGTCGGAGCTGACTTCGCTGCTTGAATACGTCGCGCTGTTTCTCGTGCTGCCGTTCGCCCTTCTCGCCATCATTGTGCGAGGGGTGAACCGGCGGGTGAATCAGGTCAACACCGTTATCCAGCGGGAGGGAATGGAAGGGCTGCACGAGTTGCCGCCTGTGAACGGGGACTTTCATATGCTGGAGCGCAGTGTTGATCAGCTGGTTCTGCGCGTGCGCACGCTGGTGGAAGAAAAGTACAAAGCTGAGCTTCACGAGCGCGAAGCCCTGCTGCAAGCGTTGCAGGCGCAAATCAATCCGCATTTTCTGTACAATACGCTGGATACGATCAACTGGATCGCGATCAGCAAAGGTGCCGCGGACATCAGTAAGATGATCAAACGTCTAGCGAAGTATTTCCGGCTTAGTCTGAACAAGGGCCAGAGCATCGTCAGCGTGGAGGACGAACTGCGATTGGTGCAGGTTTATTTGGAGATTCAGCAGACCCGCTTCCCGAATACGTTCGAATTCCGGCTGGACATTGAGCCGGGACTGGAAGACTGCCGGATGCCAAAGCTGACCTTGCAGCCGATCGTCGAGAATGCGCTTCTGCATGGGATTCGCAAGTCGAAGGACAATCGGGGCACGATCGTCATCTCGGTTTGCAAGGATCGGGGAGATCTGCTATTGACCGTCTCCGATGACGGCATCGGCATGAATGAGGAATTGGCGAACAAGCTTCTCACGACGGCTCCGTCTGAAACCAAGTCGGCAGTCTTCGAGAACGGCAGCTCCTACGGACTGTACAACGTCAACGAGCGGATCAAACTGTATGCAGGCGATGATTACGGCATTGCGATCTATTCGGAGCCTGGCGCCGGGACGACTGTCACGGTAAGGCTCCGCACCGACTTGGCGCCGAATGAGGACACGAATGAGAAGAGCTAGGATCCACGTGGATCCTAGCTCTTCCTGTTGTTGTACGCCCAGCATGAGCGTCATCTCTAGGGTGAAAGCCCCGAACGGAGGCTGGCGAACGCTTACCGTTAGCCAAGAGCTGGACTTGTAGCCCTCAGTGGTTGCGGGCAGAAAGATGACGTTCTTATCTGGGGGAGACGGGACGCCGGAAACGGAAGGCCCGAACCAAAAGGAGAGAGGAAAGCGATGCGATCGCATGAAGAGCTAAGACAGCAGAGCATCACGTAAGAGAGTTTGCGGCAAAGAGAAGCGGTGAAGCCGTCAGGGTATGCCGGAGTGCCAAGTTCTTCTCTCGCGAAGCAAATAATGTATAAAAATGGAGTTTGTTACAAAAAATTAGATGGTTACCATAAGGCCATTTGGGAACTCCAGCCAGGAAGGATTTTATTCACAATGAAAACAGAGTTTAAAAGCCTCGATCAATTATTACAATTATCCAGTAAATCGAGTGACTTTAAGACAACAACGATTGTACTTGGTAAACAAGAAGTGAGTATTTTTTATTATAGTACCTTAATCGATGCGAAGTGGATGCAGCAACATTTGATTCATGTGGTGCAGAATCGCGCATTGGATTCTGAAATCAAGGATATCGAGGATATTAAAGCTTGGATTCCTATTAATGATATCGATATTACAGACGATTTAACGAAAATTCAATCCAAACTGCTGAAGGGATATGCGATCGTTCAACTTCATGGTAACGAACAAAAGTGTGTCTTGGTTAATTTAGCTGACAATCATGGATTGCGAAAAAATAATGATACAGAAAACGAGTTTAGCGTAGTCGGCCCTAAAGTCGGTTTCATAGAGGATCTGGATACAAACATCGGGTTGTTAAGAACAATAATCAATATACCAAACTTGATTATAAAAGAAATTATTGTTGGAACAACTTCAAAAACAAAAGTCGCAGTTATTTATATCGATGGCGTGACAAATGAACAAAATGTACAAACAGTTGAGCAAAGGCTCTCTGGCATTGACCACGATGTCGTATTTGATTCGTCCGTCCTGGACCAAATGATATCTGACAATTCATTGACGCCATTTCCATTGTTTGTATCCACGGAACGCAGAGACCGAGTGGTGTATTCACTTATTAATGGGCAAGTTGCGATCATTAGCGACGGATCACCTTATTTTGTGCTTGGGCCTTCTACATTGTTTGATTTTTTTATTTCCCCGGAGGATTATTATTTGCCATGGATACTAGGTTCTTTTTTTCGATTGATTCGTATCTTTGGTGTCATTTTTTCACTGTTTACCACGTCAATGTATGTTGCGATAACCACTTATCATTATGAAGTCATTCCAAAAGATTTGCTAAGCCCCCTCATTTTTTCCAGAATGAATGTTCCATTTCCGCCCTTCTTTGAGGTGCTTTTTTTAGAAATAACCATTGAGTTTCTCCGAGAAGCTGGGGCCAGATTACCAACAAAAATTGGTCAAACCTTAGGTATTGTTGGAGGAATTGTAATCGGTCAAGCTGCAGTTGAAGCAGCTTTAACAAGTAACATTTTGCTAATTCTTGTCGCGCTATCGGCTTTAGCCTCATTTACGACACCGATATATAAGATGTCAAATGCGATACGATTTTTACGATTTCCTATCATCATTCTAGCCGCGTTATGGGGGGGAATTGGTATATTTATCGGTTTGGGCTTTCTGTTTGTCCATATTATTCGTTTAAAATCACTAGGCTCTCCTTACATTGTTCCGATTTTTCCATTAAGGATTATGTCTTTTAAAGATGGTTTTATCCGTTCATCTTTTCAAATTCTGAATAAAAGACCTCAACATTTAAGACCAAAATCTTCAGTTAGGTATTTGCCTAAATCAGTTAAACAGAAAAATGACCTTGATGAAGAATAAATTAGGAAAGAGAGATATTATGATGGGGAGGAAAATTGTTCCGGTTATCATTTTGTGCGCAGTTTTATCGGCTTGTGCTGATCCAAAAATTGTGAATGAGATTTGTCTTGTCCATGTAATTAGCTTTGATACTGTTGCGAATGGCATAGAAAGCGCTGCTCTAATTGCTCACTATAAAGAACAGGAAAAAACAGAACTCCAAATTTTACATACGGAATCCAACTCTAATAATGGCATTCAGCCACGACTAAATACGCGGACAAATCGTCTCCTTGAAAAGGGACAGCTAAGGATGGTGTTATTCGGAAAAACGCTTGCAGAAAAAGGGATCGGGACTGAAATCCATAATTTACTTCGTGATCCTAAAATTTCATCAAGGCTTCAACTTGGAGTCGTGAATCGGGACACTTCGGAACTGTTGGAAGTCACCAAAAAATCTCACGAACCGTTTTTTTTATCGGATATGATTGAGCAAAACATAAAAAACGGAAATTTACCGATGATGAACCTACATGTATCCTTGTTTAATTATTATGGTGCAGGACGAGACATGTTTTTACCATATTTTAAAATAGATCACGGAGAAGTAAAAATCGATGGTTTGGCTTTATTTAGAAGTGATCAAAACATAACCGAAATTAGCATGAAGGATGCTTTCTTATTAAAAATGCTTATTCAGAACTCAAAGAATGGAACCTACAAGGTTCCAGTTACAGGAAGGACATCTGACAAACAGGGCGATGATATTATTTCATTGAGAAGCATGTATTCAAAGGCACACTATACTGTGAACAAAGTTAAACCAGTCCCTTCCATTTCAATTCGGTTGAAATTGGTGACAGAACTTCAGGATATACCGAGTTGGATGGATTTGAGTTCAAAAGAGCAGCTTACACAACTTGAAAAAACGATGGGTTCTTATTTAAAAAAGGAAATTGAAAAATTACTTTCACTATTGAAAGAAAATAAGGTTGATCCAGTCGGCCTTGGCGACTTAGTAAGAAGTCGGTCAAAGGAATGGAGTGCTCCAGATTTCGAAAAAGTGTATCAAGAAATAAAAACAACAGTAAGTGTTCAGGTTGAAATCCCCAATACAGGTAGTTCTTGAGATGTGCCTGGAAGTTCAGTTTAGTGAGTGAGGTGGTTCGCATATGAAAAATGCTGTTGACGAAAAATACTTAATATCTCCCTTCTTAATTGTTCCTCTCATGTATGTCAGTATGGTCGGGGTCGGAGTGCTAAATTTCCAACATGAAATGGCCGAACTCGCCGGATATAATGCTTATATTTCTGTTGTGTTAGTAGGGATTAGCATTCATTTAATTTTATGGATGATTTATAAAATTTTAAGTTCTAATCAAGAAGGTGTAGATGTTACTGCAATCAACATTACATGTTTCGGGAAAATTGTAGGGAACATACTCAATTTCGCAATCGTTCTTTATTTTTTTTTCGCAGCTTATATTGAATTTTATGCCTATATTGAAGTTATTCAAATCTGGGTGTTTCCGTCAATAAAAATTTTACCCATCAGCGCCATTTTAGTGTCGTTTATATACTATACCGTATCAGGCGGGTTTCGGTCCGTTACCGGACTAAGTTTTTTTGGATTACTAATGACACTTATATTTATTATTCCAGAGAATTTGTCAGTTTTGCCGTATACGCATCCGTTAAACTTGATGCCTCTTTTTAACCATTCAATAACGGATATATTGCTCTCTTCTAAAAGCATGCTATTTCAATTCCTGGGATTTGAAGCACTGCTGCTCTTTTACCCATTCATTAAATCACCGGCAAAGTCTCAAAAATGGGCACATTTGATGGTACTTTTTGTTACATTAATGTATTTGATGATCATCATCATAACGTTTATGTATTTTAGCGAAGGGCAGCTTCGTGAAATCTCTTGGCCAACGCTTAATATGCTCAAGATCATTGAGGGACCTGTGTTCCAGAGAGTAGAATATCTAGCGATTTCATTGTGGTTGCTAAAAAATCTATCAGGCATATCTTTAAGATTATGGTGTGCATGCCGTGGAATGAAAACCATTTTTCAGATCAAACCGCGTGCGAGTTTGCTTACTTTTCTGGTCGGATTTTTGATATTAGAGTATTTTCTGAAGGATCACAGCATATTTCTATGGATTTCCGAGTGTTATTCAGACGTCGGACTTTATTTTATTTATGGATATATCCCGATTATGTTCGTAGTCACGCAGGTAAGGAAAAAATGGCGTCGATGATATTGATATCTAGCATCTAAATAGACTCCCGAATAATCTTAGGAAGGCTTTTAACAACCAAATCGTAAGAATGGTCGATCATTTCAAAGATCGCCGACTCTGCTAAAGAACCCCCGAGTATAATTGTATTCCAATGCTGTTTGTTCATATGATACCCCGGTCGAATGTCCTCATGCTGCTCTCTCAAATTGTCCGCCATCACTGGGTTGCATTTTAGGTTCAAGTATCCTTTTTCCTCGTAAAAAAGAGCGAATATTTTACCTGCAATTTTTATCACAAGTGGATCTTTTTCAGGTCCTAAAGGATAATCCTTAAACGCTCCATTTTTGTTTAGACAGTATTCGATAAAAATATTTTGCATACGGGCTCATCTCCTTCGTTATCGGCAGGGTATAGTCTAAGTCGTCGACATAGAAACAGCAAGTTGAACAGATCGCCGTGATGTCTTAATAACGCCTTCCTTGACAAGCTCGCTCATCATGCCGCTGACCGCTTCGCGGCTAGCACCGAGCATATTGGCAATCTCTTGGTGCGAAAGAGGCAGATCGATCAGTGCATACCCGTCATGAATGACGCCGAACTTCGCGCTCAACGTGGAGAGGAGATGGAGCAAGCGTTTCCTAAGGCCATGAAGAGCAAGCTGTTCCAATTGATCCTCCCGCTCCTTTAACCGGTCACTTAGTGCTTTAAGAAATTTGAGTGCAAGCTGAGGTCGATTGATCATCAGCCGTTCGAATTGAGGCTCGGACATGGTGCAAAGCAGCGATGATTCAATCGTTTCTATGTATACTCCCCTGGTTCCGAAAGAGAATGAATTTAACTCTCCGAATATATTTCCTCTTGTGAGAATCCCAAGTGTGAACTGTTTTCCGTTGTCGTTTAGTTTATAGAGTCTGAGCTTGCCCTCTTTGACGAAATAGAGTCCCTCGCGCGTAGAATCCGGGGTTTGAACCAAGGTGTTTTTCGTGGTCCAATTGAAATGATGGATGGTATCTAGTTGATCGATCTCTCTTATCTCTTCCCGTGACATTTCTTCAAAAATGCTGATTTGTGATAAATACCAGAGCTTGTTCATTGAATATCGACCCTCCAAAGTGTTAGTTAAAGGGATACTGCCTTGGCAATATTCACCTTAGCATGTAAAATTGGATTCTATCAGATCCACTTCTATTTGAAAATCGGCATACCACTTATTTGAAATGAAGGGGGCTTTACTTATGCCGCGACACACGTTGTCTCCTACAATTGAATCGAAAACCAAACAAATCTATTCCTTACTGCGCGAACAGATATTACAAGGTACTTATGAAGCCGGTGTTAAGCTCCCATCGACGCGGGATTTGGCAAATGAATTTGGGGTATCGCGGGCACTCATCGTGGATGTGTTTGAACAGCTAATCGCAGAAGGATACGTGGAGGGCCGTCAAGGCTCTGGCAGCTATGTCATTGATTTGAGTGGAAGTAAACGACAACTCCCTCAGATCCAAGAAATTGATTATTCCGGTAATGCAACAGTTGCTAAACCCCCAACTCGCTTCCAAGGCATTGATTTTCGACCAAGTTTTCCGGCATTGGAGTACATCCCTTTCAGGAAATGGAAAGAAACCGCCAATGCCGCTTATGCAAATACGAATTCAGGAGAATTTGGCTATGACGATGATCCCGCAGGCTATTGGCAGCTTCGCGCAAATATTTGTCAACTTTTATTGCGTACCAAGGGGATTCAGTGTCTGCCTTCACAGGTGATCATAACCGCTGGAGCAACTCAAGCCATAGCCTTGCTGTCCCGGCTGTTATTGAAACCAGGGGATGCAGTAGCTATAGAAGATCCAAGCGCTACCTTCATTCAACAAATTTTTGCATCGACAGGTGCTGATATTATACCAGTTCCCGTAGACGGGCATGGCTTACGCGTTGACGACTTGCCGACTCACCGCCACCCCAAATGCGTGTTCGTTACGCCCTCACATCAATTTCCTTTAGGCAGCATTCTTTCCATTGGACGGCGTTTACAGCTCATCGATTATGCCAGGCAGACAGAATCTTATATTATCGAAGATGATTACGACAGCGAATTCCGTTATACAGGATTGCCGGTGCATGCCCTACGAGAGCTCGACTCGGAACGAATTGTCTATGTAGGGACTTTCAGTAAAAACTTGTTTCCTGCGTTACGCATTGGTTATATGGTAGTTCCGCATGAACTGCTTACTCCGCTTCTACATTTAAAACGGCTGATAGACATGCAATGTCCGATCTTGCCGCAAATCACTTTGGCGAGATTTATTTCCGAACGCCACTTAGAACACCACATCGCTCGTATGAAGCGCATTTACAGCAAAAGACGAAAATGCCTCATGGTCGGTTTGTCCTACACTTTCGGCAGTAGAGTGAAAATATCCGGGGATGCCGCTGGCTTGCATTTGATTGCGGAAATGGCTGGGAGCCAATTCGACTCCCAAGTAGTTGCACAACTTGAGGAACTTCATATTAAAGTGTATCCAGTAGAAAAATACACCATTAATAAAGGGAGGTATGATGATCAACTTATTATGGGATTTGGCAATGTGGAGGAAAATAACATTTTAGAGGGGATCAGGGGAATTGCGGGTGTTTTAAAACCAATTTATTTTTAAATATGAGGGAGGGCTTATGCTACGGAATAAGCGCTTCCTTATTTTACGTGTTTTTCGATATGGAGAAATGTAAATCACATTACAGAACTCCAATTTTTTTAGAATTATAATCAAGCTATCATTCGATATTATCAACATCCATTAGAAGCGAGGTCGTTCTTTACGAAAAAAATGCTATGGGTCATCCTCATGATGTCCACCGGAACTTCTTTTACGTCGCCTTTATTTCCGCTTTATCAGGAGCATTACCGATTAAGTAGTCTGCAAATAACCATTTTATTCGCTGTGTATGCGGTCTTCCTGTTGCCCTCTTTGATCATTGTCGGTTCTAGAGGAGTTGGCTGGGGACTGAAGCGGGTTCTTCGCATTAGCATCCTGCTGTCAATCTTGGCTACTCTTCTCTTTATGGCGAGTCAGCAGGCCTGGCTCGTTTACGGGGCGAGAATGCTGGAAGGAATCGCTTATGGGAGCTTCACGGGCACCGCGGTCGCGTTCTTGCTGAAGCAAACGCCAATAGAGAAATCGGGCAGAGCGATTCTGTTATCAGGTATGGCCGTTTCCATAGGTTTCGGCCTAGGGCCTGCCTTGGCAGGCCTGATCATCCAGTATCTGCATCTGTTGCCGTTACGCGCGCCGTTTTGGCTTTTGACCGTTCTGTTGGTAAGTGCTTGGATCGGTCTGGAAACGTTGAAGGACGAGGATTTTCAGACCTGGAAGGAACGCCGACGAACCGCGTCGGCATCGATCTCGCTTGGAGTGTCAACCGACATTAAGCCTCATTTCTGGTCATTCAGTGCGCTGCCCATTTTCACGCTGTTTAGCTTGAACGGAACTGTTCTCTCCTTGATTCCTTCGTTTGTGAAAAATGTCATTCACACTTCCAATCTTGCCGTGTCGGGTCTTCTGATTTTATTGCTTATGGGTGGGGGCACGATGATGCAAATGCTGCCGTGGTTCAAACAGCCGATCGTACGCCTTCGGATGGGTATCGTATTCTTAGCTTGCGGAGCCTGGCTTGTCGTTCTCTCCGGGATGTCCGAGAGCATAACTCTAATGTGGATTGGTGTGCTCGTTCAAGCGCTCGGAAGTGGTTGGACGTTCCAGATCAGCCTGCGACTGGCTGGGGAGCTCCCGAATGGCTCTGAGCGACCGAAGGTGATAACTACTTTCTACTTTGCTGGTTACATCGGGTTTATTGTGCCCATTGTGGGAGTCGGTCTCCTAAGCTACGTATTTGACTTGTACGTGTCACTAATCATCCTGAATGTTCTCGCCTCCTTAACGATTCTTTATATGTTGGGCTATTCAGTAAGATTTGCCCGGTTCTATGCCATGAGAATCGGAAATGCTACGAGATAGGGATGAAAACAGAAAAGGAGGCCTTTCTATGCATTACAAAGCGATAATTATCGGTACAGGTCCTGCTGGTTTAACAGCGGCAATCTATCTGGCAAGAGCGAATGTGGCTTCACTTGTAATCGAAGGAATCCAACCAGGGGGCCAATTGACGACAACAACTGAGGTCGAAAACTTCCCTGGGTTCCCGGACGGGATAATGGGTCCGGAGTTGATGGATAACATGCGCAAGCAAGCGCTGCGTTTCGGTGCTAAGATTCAGTCGGGACGAGTGAAAGAAGTAGACTTATCCAAGCGACCGTTCACACTATTCCTGGAGGACGGCGATAAATTGACGGCCGATTCATTGATTATTTCGACAGGTGCATCGGCCAAGAAACTGGGTATCCCCGGCGAAACCGAGAATATTGGCAGAGGTGTCAGCACCTGTGCGACCTGCGACGGTTTTTTCTTCCGCAACAAGAGAATCATCGTCATCGGCGGCGGAGATACCGCGATGGAGGAGGCGCAATTCCTGACCCGGTTCGCGTCCGAGGTTCGCGTCGTGCATCGCCGCAATGAACTGAAGGCTTCGAAGATCATGCAAAATCATGCGCGCGGAAACAAGAAGATCGTTTGGAGCCTGAACCGGACACCCCTCGAAGTAAGGGCGGATTCCAAGGGCGTAAGTGGACTTAAAGTGATCAACAACGAAACGGGCGAAGAGGAAATGCTGGAAGCTGACGGGATTTTCCTAGCGATCGGGCACACGCCAAATACGGGCTTCTTGGGTGGACAGTTGCCAACCGATGAACTCGGTTACCTGCAAGTCATTTCGGGCACATCACAAACTGCTATACATGGTGTTTTCGCCTGTGGTGACGTGCAGGACCGCATTTACCGCCAAGCCATTACATCAGCAGGCAGCGGCTGTATGGCCGCATTGGATGCAGAACGGTTCTTGTCCGAGCAGCACGCTTAGAGTTTTCGCATAATGAATCAATCATACCTTAAGGAGGAATTTTCCATGTCAGTTCAACCGATTACAGATGCTACTTTCCAAAATGAGACCGCAGCGGGCACTGTGCTCGTCGATTTCTGGGCACCTTGGTGCGGGCCTTGTAAAATGATCGCACCAGTACTAGATGAACTGTCCGCTGAGATCGGCGATAAAGTTAAAATCGTAAAAATCAACGTGGACGATAACCCGGAATCCGCTGCCAAGTACAACATCATGAGTATCCCCACCATGTTACTATTCAAAGACGGGCAGTTAGTGAAGCAACTAGTCGGGGTGCAACCGAAAAACCGATTGATGGCTGCAATTCAGCAAGCCTGAGAATTAGAATAATTGAAATAAATATAATGAAGAGGAAGCGTGAAGAAATGGAAGCACGATTGAACTTAAAGCACAAAATCGGTCAAGGGATTTCACCTCAACAATTCATTGATGGCATGCAAAATCGAACGATGGAAACCAGTAATATCACGAATACCAAAGAGCGGTTCGTCTCCGTTTTCGATAACTTCACATGGCCGCAAGAAGATCTGAAAGTATTTTTTACCGCTTTAAACAATCGTTCCGACCTGCACTGTTTGATTCTATGTACAGATTGGTGCCCTGACGTCATCTGGAACGTCCCTTTACTGTTTCGAGTAATGGAGCAAAGCCACATTTCAACTGAAGTATTGCTCATGGAAGAGCATTTGGAAACCATGGATCTTTTTCTCACGGATGGCGGACGAAATCAGCCAATCGCTGTGTTCTTGAATGCGAATGGAGACGTTCTAGGCAGATGGGGAGCCCGCCCAGCCTATATTCAGGCAGTGATGGATCGTTTTAAAAAGAACAATCCCAATAAACACGTTGCCGATTATAAGGAAAAATTGAACCAAACATATCGAGAGATCGGCGATCTCTATCAAGCTAGCAACAAGTATCAGGAAGTTATCCTTCATGAATTAAGAGAGCTGTTTACTATCTTTCCTTCGTAAATGGGGGATCCCCCCTCGGCTCAAGGAGTTGATCGACTTTAACTCATCATCAACTCAGGATTACTTAAGTACAACGACAAGAAAATACCTCAAATACATGAATGGCGATTTAATATTTGATTCCCAAAGCTTCGCAAACCCTAGTCTTAGATAATTTTCTTAAGACTTAGGTGAGAGGTAGTAGTATGAATGCATTGAAGGGATTTTCATGTCGCTAATCACGTATTATAGGGATTTTCATGTCGTGAGTTTCCACGATTTTATTGATTGTAGGGACTTTCTTGTCGCTAATGAGGGTATTTTCTTGTCGTTGGAGTTAACAAGCTGCCACTTGCCTTCCTCATCCAACTGCGCTATAATTCATTACACGATCGTTGAATGAAATCGAAAGCGAGATTGAGCCTATGAAACGCATTCCCAAAACATCCCGCGATTTTCAAGCGGCTGAGCGGCGGGAGCAAATTTTGCAGGGGGCCAAGGAACTGTTCGCCCAGCACGGGTATCACGGCACGTCGATCCGCGCGATGCATAAGCATATTGGGATCACTGACGGGTTGCTTTATCATTATTTCCCGGGGGGGAAGCAGGAGATCTTGGAGACGATTGTCAAGGAGGCCCAGGAATCGCGGTTTCAACAGATGGATGAGCTGATTAAGGGCATTCATCCCGGGCAGCCGCTGGAAGTTGCGCTGTATCAGTTTATTTCCGGCATGGTGACGAAGATGCTGGGCGACCGGGATTTTTTGAAAATCATGCTGAGGGACTCAGAGCAAATTGTATCCGGCGATAAACATTTCATGTCGGATATGGTGCTGCAGCGCCTCAAGGACTTAACCGCGGCGTTAGCGAGAAGAGCCGCGGCGGGCGAAATTCGCGAGATGGATTTTGAAGCTGCAGCCAGACAAGTGATCTCGGTGGGCCTGATGGTCGTGATGAGTCAGGTGACGGCGATTAATCTGGTGCAATCGGATCTTGACGGGTATTTGAGAAAAATGGTCACTTTCACTGTGTCGTTATGGCGGAAGTGATGTTTTTTTTAGTAATTTCGTTCACACATCGTTGAGTGAAATGATGGATAATCGAGGAGGAGTTTTCATGAAAACATTTTTGAAACAAAAACACGTCTACATCGCGTTCGTCGCGGTTTTTGCCGTGATCTTGCTGCTGGGCTTGGCGCAGCTCGGTTCGTCGGTGAATCCGGTGCCGCGGAATTTACCGGTCATCCTCGTCCAGCAAGACGCAGGCGAGAAGCTGCCCACTGGGCAAGAGATGAATTTTGGCAAGCTGTTGCAGGACAAAATCACAGCTGCTCCGACGCAGGAAGGCGCTGCCTCGCCGCTGCAATGGACGGTTGCCGCCAGTGAGCAAGAAGCGGTGGACGCGATGAACCGGCAGCAGGCGTACGGGGCGGTCGTGATTCCTGCGGATTTTAGCCGGAAGCTGCTGAGCCTGACGACACCGCAAGGGCAGCCTGCGGCAGCAGTGCTGTACACCAATCCAGGCATGAACAACACCGCGGATACGATGGTGAACCAAATCCTGAATCAAATGCTGGCCGGTATGAACGGCCAAGTGCGCGAGCAATTGCTTGGGCAGATCGCCAAGCAGGGAGGCACGCTGACGGCGGAGCAGACGAAGGCGTTCGCGGCACCGATTCAACTCACCACAACGACGGTTAACCCTGTCGGCACCAGCAGCATGAACGGCAACGCGCCTGTCGCGCTCACACAGCTGGCCTGGTTCGGGGCGATGGTTGCGACGCTGCTGTTATTCATGGCCGCAGGCAAAGCCGCGGCGCAGTCCGGTTCCGTCACGCATCTCCTCCGCGTACGACTCGCGCAACTGCTTGGCGGTGCTGTACTGTCGGCGTTCGCGGCAGGAAGCATCGTGCTCGTTGCAGGGGAATGGCTCGGGTTAACGATCAGGGATTACAGTGAAACTTGGTTATTCTTATGGTTCACTGGCTTTGCCTTCTTCCTGCTGCAAACCGCCATCGTTTCTTGGTTGGGTCTAAAAGGGGTGCCGCTTTTCGTACTCGTCTTCTTCTTCGGCGCACCAGTGCTTGCGCTGCCGCCGGAAATGCTTCCGAGCTTCAGCCATGACTGGCTGTATACGTGGATGCCGCTGCGTTTTGGCGCGGCTGGACTGCGCGATGTGCTCTACTTCGGCCAAGGCCTGAATCTCAGCGCGCCGATGTGGACGCTGGGTTGGATCGGCGCGGCGGGGTTGGTGCTGACTGTGCTGTCCGCCGCGAAAAGACAGCCCAAACCGACGGCTGCAGCAACAGCAGCCTAACTTGTGAAATTGCTCGGAGCCCCTAGACACCTGCGGACACGTCCTCCCGGCTATGGACATATGTTGAACCGTTCATAGCATAGAAAGGAGTGACGAGCCGGCATGGGAAAAAGGGCAATTCCGGGCGTATCCATCATTACGTGCACGAACCGCCCGCAATTTTTCAACAATATTGTGCGCAATTTTCAGAGGCAGCAGTATCCGGCGAAGGAGCTCATTATCATTTTAAATCAGGATAGCATGCCGCTTGCCGAATACCGCCGCAAAGTGCGGGACGTGCCGAACGTCCGCGTCTACCAAGACGTCGAGCGCACCGCATTACTTGCTGGAGCAAGTCAAGGCGCTTTATCGTACGCGCAGCGATATTGCCGGCAAGCATGCCTGCTTGATCTATTTGACATCAACAAAGGAACTGCTGATTCGTTCGCCGCATGATCGCGACCAAGAGGTGGAATTCGTGCAGGGCGGCACGATCCTGTTCCGCAGACGCGTGCTGCGCAAAGTGCGCTTCCCTGATCGCTCGCTGGGCAAAAGACGTCGCTTTCCTGCGAGCTGCCCGTAGCCGAGACTTCAAGGCGTACGCCACGACGCCGTTCTACTACGTCTACATCCGCCGCAAAAATAAAAAAAGCCACACCTGGCGCGTGTCCAGGATGACTATTATCGCAATGGCGGTCAAATGATCGGCGTAACGAAGGATTTCCGTCCGGTATCAAACCGGAGGCTGTAAGACGAAGTTTTGCCCGACTCCTGTCTGGCTCTGGCGTCCTCAGGACTAGACACATGTGGAGTGCTTAATAGGAAGACAACGAAGCGATACGCAGTAGGAGAGCGTCCTTGATTGAGCGTTCCTTTTTATTATCAGTCGGATAACAAGGGGTCAGTAATAGCATTATCGTGGAAGTTTAAGTCCTTTCGGTAGTACCCCGGAATAAATGGCCTTCTTGGATTGGATTTATTAATTCCAGGGAATTTTATCATTGATTTATATCGCTTAGAATTATACTCGGCTAGCAGGAAGTCACTAGCGTTGCACAAATACTGATATGGTTGTTCCTGGTACCGGCGGTTTACTATTTTTTATCTAATTTCAAAAATTTAACACCCCTTTTTGGGGAGTCACGCCAAAAAATCCTCTCTACTTAAAGCGAGGTTGTGAAATCCCATTATTTCAATATTTATCTTATTTAGGTCTATATAATCAAATGACACAAGCAGAAGCTGTCGGTGTCGCAGTGGCAATGAGTGTCGAACAGAAGAAATCGATTCGTGAACTTGACATAGGAGAGCTGCAACTAAAAACTAATCGCACAAGGGGCTGAACTCGGCCAAGGGATTAAATTACGTGAAGTCTTATCATTTCGGAGGTAATTAACACATGATTCTCAGTCACTTATCTTCTTGGGACAGATAATGAAAAAGACTTATTTCCATCGGCAATTAACCGAGTTATCATTTGGTTGAAGGAGCAAGGTAACCACTTGAAACTAGGCCGCCATGATATAGATGGTGATTTGCTGTATACACTCGTGCAAGAAGTGGTAACAGCCGTTCATTCTGAACGGCTGGCAGAACAACATAGACGGTATGCTGACGTAATGTTCTTGCTGGAAGGTGAAGAAACGATCTTTGTTAGCAGGTCGCTAACGAACGGGGCACTCCCAATTCAAGATCGGCAAATTGATAAAGATTATGTGCTTTACAATGAGGTTGGTCATGAGATTCCTGTAATTCTCAAGCCGGATATGTTGGTTGTCTTATACCCAGACGATTTGCACCGACCCGCTTGCAGCAAATTTGGAGGTACTACAATTCGCAAAATTGTATTCAAAATAGACATGAAATTATTAGTAAAATGGGGAACGGATCAATGAATAAAATAATCTTATCTTAGTCCATCTCAATCCATACCGGAGCGGTTGCCGCGAATTCGCCGTTCTCCTGATAAATTTTGGCAAAATAAAATCGCTCCTCGCAAGGCAGCGCTACCTGATACTCCAACTGCTCGCACCGATGGTCATAAGCATGGAGCACGCGTCCGCGTTCGCCGATAATTTCAGTCCGAACGATCTGGCATCCCGTTTCTAAACCGTATAGCGCTTTGATTTCAATCAGCAGCATGTCAGAGTGTTGGATTCGCGAACCCATAATGGCGCTGTTCACCGTAAACCATACCTTCAGTTGCAGTGCTGATGTAAAATAAACGCGCTGGTGCCGGATCGCATCGTAGAAGTGTTCTTTTGTCAGCTTTTCAACCAGAACCGCCGTCCGAAGCGTATTTTGCGTTCCCCACAGCCCATGATGGTTATCCTGGTTGCCAACGGGTGCGACATGCCATCCCTTATCCAGCGCCATGATATAATAATACAGTCCCCCGAGCTCCTCCGATTCGATCGGGTTCGTTTCGATCAGATGAAGCACCTCATCGACTTGCGCGTCGTAAGGCTCGAATCCGTCCAAATGGCGATCTCCGCTGGACCACGGATGATTCCATTGATGGATCGAATCGGGGTAGCGTTTAACCAGATCATAGTACTGCGGAATATCGTTATATTTCGTTTCATATGTGTTGATAAAAAAGTCCAGGTTGTACGTATTCATATGTCCGAATTGGTTGTACCACGTCGTTTCGGCACCGTACAGCGCGAGGAAGGCGCCATCTTCAGTTTTCGTATCGGCCATCTGCCGGATATCGGCCCATTTGCGGCTTAGATCCCAATCCAAATAATGATCATACAGATTGCTGTGCTCCGTGATCGCCAGAAAGTCAATGCCGGCCGTATACCGTGCATAATCGTACGCCTCTTCGGGAACCCCGATGCCATCCGAAAATCCGGTATGGCTATGCAGGTTGCCGAAGTAGATATTGTACTTGTTGTCGATTGGAGCAGGCAAAGCACTTGGCCGAGGCTTTGGAACAGTTAAAGGTCGCTGCTTGACGAAGGCCAACCAATGAATTAACAGGCGCTGACCAGGTGAGGCATCTGTCATCACCAGATAGACGTTGTGAATGCCGGTCAATAGAGACGAGTTCGAATGTGCCAGACAACCGGCTAAGATCGACCATCGTTTCCATTGCTTAAACAGGACGATTTCTCCTATCTTTTCCCCATGAAGATCATCCACCCGGACCTCTAGTGTAATCTGCCGGTTCCTGTCACTGTCCGTAAATCCGAATTGTCCGCGCAGTTGATCTACGCCTGCCTCTGTAAAATCAATCCCGTGGTAAACCAGATAACTGTCAACCTCACTTGCGGTTATTACGCTGTATGTCTCGCCAGGTTCAATGTCGTCCGTATCCAGCTCGCTGAAGCCATGCGCTTGATCATAGTTGGCTGCCGGAAATTTGCTATACGGAACCTTGTCAGTTTCCGTATCCACAGCATCCCCTGCATACCCGTACACGTGCACATTACGAATCTTCGCGGTCGCCCCCGGGGAGCAGTACGTGACGGTTACCCGTATATAACGTGCGATAATAAACAAATTATACGTGTCTCCGCCAGCTTGTGTCTCCGTATTGTCTCGTTTCTCCGCTGCGGTTTCCCAGTTCAGCCTATCCTGGCTAAATTCAACGAAATAGTGCGTATATTCGGCTTCACCCGCTCCCGTGTCGATCACAAGCTGTGTAATCCGGCTGCACTTCAGCAAATCTAGCCTCCACGAGACGTAGTATGGCGCACCTGCCCAATACGTATCGTCTCGGCCGTCGATAGCTTTCTCCGCCTCGAAGCCTTCGAGCTCGTTTTCCGCTGCTGCAATTGTGCCTTGGCTCAATAGTACGATCGGTTGTGTATGTTCGTTCTGACTTTGTTCAAGCATGATGTATCACCCATTCTGCAGTGTCTAGAGTCCGGTCCAGATCGGCGCTGTAATCGCAGCCTGACCGTCATTCTGAATGATTTTAAGGAAGTAATATTTCTTGGTATTGTTCGTAATGGAGAAATTGGTCCAATTAATGTTAGTAGAACTGAAATTAGCAGACCCAGCCAACTGACCACCCTCCGTATACACTTCGATTCTGCTAATCGTATCTCCGGAGTCAGGATCGCTTGCACGGACCGAGAAGTTCAATGTGGACGGACTCGATAAAGTGGAGCCCATGATGCTGTTGTTAATTTGGTAGATGACTTTCATATTGATGTCAGTCGTTGAATACACCCGATGTTGACGGATGGCGTCAAGGATTTGCGCTTTGCTGAGGCTTTCTGTCAGAACGGCGGTTCTGCGGTTATCCAGCGTTCCCCAATTCGCCACATGATTATCCTGATTGCCGGTTGGCGCGATATGCCAGCCCATATCCAATGCATCCGTATAGTAACCCATATAATCAATGGCATTGGACCAGGTGGGAACTTCAATCAATTCGACAACATCATCCGCATCTGCATCATAGGGTGAGAAGCCGTCAAAGTCGGCATCCCAGGGGTGATTCCACTGAACAATGGACGCCGGATACTGCTTTACATGATTGTAAAAATTGCTCGGCGTATTGTACTTGATTTCGTACGTATTGATGAAGTGATCCATCTCCAGCGTATTTATATGCCCAAAGCGACTGGAAGGGTACCACGTAACCTCGCTCCCTGCCAGGGCGACGAAGCTGCCGTTAACAGTCTTGCGGTCAGCTGACTGCTTCAAGTCCCGCCATTTCAGACTTTGATTCCAGTCAAAGAAGTTATCGTACAGATTGGAATGTTCCGTGACGGCGAGAAAATCCAGATCAGCCGTGTTCCTTGCGTAATCGAACGCTGCATCTGGAACGCCAGCGCCATCGGAAAATGAGGTATGGCTGTGCAGGTTCCCGAAATACACATTGTAGCTGGCCGGTGCGGGCAGCGGCGAGGGCTCCGGGGCGGCAGCCGGAAGTGCCGGTTTCTTGGCGAATTGGAACCAGTTGATGCCCAGTCCTTTGTCCGAATTATTTCCGATCACGAGGTATACGTCATGTACACCAGTTACCAGGCTAATGTCCGTTGCCAAGGTACTGTTCCTGTTCCACTGTTTGAACGCGGAAAGCGTCCCAACTCGTGTACCCGTCGGAGAATCGAGCCGTACCTCTAAATTGACTGTTTCGAGCGGTTCACCCTCATCCGGATTAGGCGTGTATACACGGGCGATGAACTGATACGCGCCCGTTGCGCCAAAATCCAGATCATCAAAGCGTAAATAATCGCCTGCCGTGACGGCGCTGGCTGCAACGGAGTCGTCACCAATTGCATATTCATGGGTCGAATCGGGACTGGCAGCGAAGGTAATGCCGTTAACCGCATCGTAATCAGCGGATTGAATGATGCTGAAGGCGCTGAGATTGACGGAAGGAGTTGGAAGCGGCACGCTTTCTCTAAAACCATAAGCCTTGAAATCCGTAATGTGGAATACCGCATTGGCCGAATTATACGTACCCCTAACACGAATATAACGACCGGTCGCGTTGACTGTGTATGTATCTCCTTGATCGACCGCTTCTTTTATATCATTTTTGGCTGCCACCTGGGTCCAATTGAACTGATCCTTGCTCACGTAGATCGTATATTGATAATAACGGGTGCCGTCGACATAATTACGCAACCTGATCAGTTTGATCTCATAATTGTTCTCCAAGTCCACCTGCCAGTAATGCTGATAAGGAGACATGCTGGCGTAATTGCCGTTAGTGGCATCGGAATCGATCGCGTAGTGCGGCTCATGGCCGGTTTGAGTGTAAGTGATGATCGGATCTCCCGGCGAGGACGGCTTGGCTTCGACCTCAGCGGTTTTGTCAGATGTCAGCAGAGCAGGGTTCAGCGTGCATTCCTTATAGCCGTACACCTTGAGATCGCTGATGTGAGTACCCTTGTTCGCAGAGTTGTAGGTCACGTTCACTCTAATGAATCGCCCGATATCGTCGACGTCATATGCATCGCCGGCGTCCGTGGCCGGATTGTTATTCGATTTGGCAGCCAAAGTTGTCCATGTTGTGCCGTTCGTGCTTGTTTGAATATTGTACTTGTAGTATCGGGTGCCATCTACATAATTGCGGATGCTTAACTTCTTAATATTGTAGTTGGCACCGAGATCTACCTGCCACCATTGTGTATACGGGTAAGCTGACCAGTAGCTTGTATTAGTTGCATCGGCATCGTTCCCGTATTCAGGTTCATGGCCAGACTCATTGCTTTGTGATGTGACGGGTTTGCCGGCGCTGATCAATGGAGGTGTCTCACTCATTCGGCTCTGCGGGACGATCTGCTTCGACTGGCTGGAGCTGGACCAATACAATTTGACTGAAGAATTCCCTGTATTTGTAAAATATTCGAGACGAATGTCATAATCTGTATTCGCCGTCAGTGTAAGGAAGGAGGTCCACTCCGCATTCGTCTGCTCGGTCCATCTGTCGATTAACAACTCTCCATTGACCCACAGTCTTACGCCTCCATCGAATTTAACGTAGAAATTGTATTTCTGTGAATACTGCGGTCGAATTTGCCCTGTCCATCTGACAGAGAAGGTGTCGGACGCTATGGAAGCGTCAGGAGAGCCAGAGCCCCAATTATAATTCACGGTGGGGTCCGTCCTCGACAGCACAGGAGAAGTAAGGTCTATATTATTGAAATAGTCGCCTTTTAATCCGTTGCCCATTTGGCCGTAAGCTGTCTGTGTGTTCACCATTGAGATGGCAACGGTTACAACAAGTGCCGCAACAAATAACGCCACCTTTAGAATGCGTCCCCATTCGCTTGCCTTCTTCATACTTCGATTACCTCCCATAGTATTGGTTTGTTTGCTTGGTTATTCGCTCCCCCTTCCTGCTGAATTGTTCGCCTACGCGCTTACCTGTATGGCGAGCAGGACTCGGGCTACTGATAATTTTAATATGGTACAGTTCCTCCAGAAGATCAACGAACATTGCTTGCTGACGCTCATATAAATTTTGTCTTCCGGTGCAAATATGGGTATTTAGCCTTCGAGCCAACAGGAAACATTCAATTTCCAACGAATAACTGTAGCTAACAATATCAAGGCGAGATAGTTCGTAGACAGAGAAATGGGGGAACAAAATGAAGACGTTCATCTTTCGTGACAGATCGGGTTCCGTATTTATGAAGGTGTTTTATTCCTATATCCTGATCATCACTTTGCCAATGATTCTATTCGGGCTGCTCACCTATTACTGGCTGACGACCACGATGGAGAAAGAGATGCAGGTCACCTACAGTAGTGTGGTCGAGGATATTCGCACCGAGATCGATCGTAACTTTCAAACGCTGGATATGTTCGCTGTACAGCTGTCCTACATGCCTTGGGCAACAAAGTTGATGAATATGGAAGGGCCAAGTCTCAGCTACGATCGCTTGGACATCAACTTGCTGTTAAATATTATTCAGGAGCTGCGCATCTTCCAAGCGACTTATCCGCTTGTCGATGAGATTGCGATTGATTTCAAAGGAAAAGATACGATTATCTCGACAGTCGGCAAGGACAATAGAGAACGGTTCTTCGCCGATCTGATCCGGTACCGCCGCCTGACGCCTGACGACTGGTTTGGGATGCTGGAGCAGCAGAATAATCGATCGATTCTGCCGCCAGAGGAGGTCAGCGTACTGAATCAATCGAAGCGCATGATCACTTACCTGCATTCACTTCCGCCAGGCAACTCCTCTTTTCAGGCCACGCTGTTGCTGCTCATACGGGAGGATATGATCCAGGAAATGCTGGGGAAGTCTGCGCTCATCAAGATGAACGGAAGCGTTTACGTTGCTGACAGGCAGGGTAATTGGCTAACGAGCTATCACGGGAACCCCGAGATACGTATGGCCTTGCTGCAGAATGAACGAGTGCCCACTTCCGGGGGGGATCTTCTGCGAATGGGGGATGGGTCTGATTATATGGTGTATTCCTCTGCAGAGGGCGCGAATGGTTGGAGCTATAAACTGGTTGTACCGGCCAATACGCTGACAGGCAAGTTAAAAACCGTCCGGATCGTTGCTGTTGCCGTGGTTATCTTCTATCTGGTCATTGGCTTCGTCATCTCCTTCATGTTGGCGAGGCGGGATTACCGACCGATTGCCCAGATTCTGAACCTTGTCCGTACTCGGCAGCGGCCTGTCGGGAAGGATAACAACGAATATATGATTCTAGAGCAAGCGATCTATGCAATGCTGAACGATGTTGACCGCAGCGAACATGAAATTCTCTTGTACAAACCGTTCGCTCGAAATACGTGCTTGACCCGACTGCTTAAGAATGATAGAGGAACAGCGGATATCACACAGACGCTGGAGCTGCTTGACATTACATTCCCGCATGACAATTATCGGTGTCTCATCCTGCTGCTCAGTGAGGATCAACTCGTTTCGGAGTCTTTCCTTGAACTCGTGAAATCCGGGCTGGACCAGAGCATTGCTTCGATCTACTGGGTTGAACTAGACGGGCGCAGCAAGTCGATCATTCTCAACGTCGATAGTCAGCAGGCAAGTGAGCATGCGATCCAGGTGATTTGCGAAGGGCTGTATAGTATGTCCGTCGCGTACAGGGCCATCGGCGTTGGACGGCTGTGCCAAAGCATAGACGACTTACATCGCTCCTATGGCGAAGCGTTGCATGCGCTCGAATATCGGTTCATTCAGGAAGAAGGCTCGACACTTTACGTCGAACGATTTGCGGACACCGTTACGTGGAAGGGAACGATCCAGGAAGAGGAGGAGTTGAAGGTGGCCATACGGAATGGCCAAGCAGAGGTTGCAGTCGAGAAAGCGCATCGTGTCGTGCGTATGGAAGTACAGACTTATCAACTATCTCTCGATGGAATACGGTTTCTCTGCTACCGGGTGGCGACTGTCGCTCTGATTACGCTAGAGGAGCTCAATATCGCGGAATTGCCGGAAGTCAACTGGAATGAGCTGCTGCAGCAGAATGAGTTCGATGCGATGCTCACTGAGATCCGGAGGCTGTATGAAGAGGCGGTCCGGCTCGTCATTCAGGAGCGGGAAGGCCGTAATGACCACCTGATACGGGAGATTAGGCTATATTTGGAGACACATTATACCGACCAGAATTTGTCATTGACCTCGGTTGCGGACACGTTCGGCATCTCCTCGTCTTACTTGAGCCGATACTTCAAGAATCAGACCGGTACGAACTTCGTCGATTACGTGAATCGATGCCGAATCGAAGCTTCTAAGCGGCTTCTCACTGGAGAGACAACCATTCTTCAGATCGCGCAAAAGGTGGGCTTCGACAATGATATTACCTACCGGAGGCTGTTCAAAAAGTATATGGGCATCACACCGAGCCAATACAAGGGCGCTCCTTAAGCTTACTCGGCGGACAACAAATTTTATATGTCAAACCTCAAGCATTGTTCGTATCTCCTGTCAGCCGATTCGTATATACTTTAGTCGTCCGGAAGCTCAAGTCCGGCTTGAATCAAGGCTGCTCGGCGATTCCGGAACGTTCGATCAGCGGAATAAGAGAAGGCATGTAACGATCGGATTGAACAGTAACGACAACTAAGGAGGGTATATTACAATGCATACAAAGAAGGTATTGGCATCAAGATTAAGCTTGGTCATGGCTATCTCCATAGCAGTTACAGCGGCAGGATGCTCATCGACAGATAAACCAACATCTACTGAACCAGTAACCGCTCCACAATCATCTTCATCTGCAGCACCGTCCGCGGGGCCGCTTAATCCAATGCCAATCGTAACTGACGGCTCGGTAACACTCACGGTAGCAGTTGCGGATAATCCGTTTGCAGCAGCCAGCTTAACTCAAAATCTTCCAGTGTGGCAAGAGATCGAGAAGGTAACCGGCGTCAAGATCAAATGGGACGTAACGCCGAGCAGCCAGTTCCAGACCGCATTGCAAACGCGACTGGCAGCAAGGACGAATTTGCCTGACATCATGTTCACGTCCTTCCCGATGTACAAGTACGGAGAAGACGGATTGCTGCTGCAGTTGGACGATCTTCTGAAGAAATACGGACAGAATGCTGCGGAAGTGTTTAAGCAGAAGCCGCTGTTGCCTGCGTTGATGAAAACGCCGGAAGGTAAAACTTATCATCTGTCTGGAACTCGAGACGAGGAGGTCGCTGCTGGCCCTTATGGCTGGCTCATTCGCAAGGATTGGCTGACTAAGCTGAATCTAAAGGAACCAGTTACAGTCGATGATTGGTATAACGTCTTGAAAGCGTTTAAAGAGAAGGATCCGAACGGCAACGGCAAGGCCGACGAAATTCCGATGACCAACTACAATGGAGTCTCCCAGCTCTATTATTGGGGTAATGCTTGGGGATTGCATCTGCGAACGAGCGACGGCTTCTATCCGGATGCGAAAGGTAAGATACAATATGAGTGGCTCGACCCGCGGGCGAAGGAAATGGTCGTCTTCCTAAACAAGCTCATCAAGGAAGGCTTGCTTGATATGGAGTTCGCAGTGAACAATAAGGATCAACTGACCTCCAAAATTATCCGCAGCTTATCTGGCGCCTCATTGGCATGGCAGGAGTCCAATACGCTCTGGAACAATAAGCTGAAGGAAGCTGGCGAAGCCAATCCGCAATGGTTGATGGCAATGCCGCCCGCAGGACCAAACGGCTATAAGGGCCATATTGAGACGACTTGGTTAGGGAACGGCAATGCAGTGATCAATAAGGATTCTAAAAATGCCGAAATCGCTTTCCGCTGGCTGGACTATGTGGTCTACAGTATGGAGAATTCCAAGCGTGCCACACTTGGCGTGGAAGGTAAATCGTATACGATACAGAACGGAAAACCCGTGTTTACTGATTTCGTCCTGTCTAACCCGAACGGATTAGGGCCAGTGGAAGCGATTCGCTCGATTGGCGGTTGGCAGTTGAACAGTATGGTCATGAAGAAGGAATTCGTATCCATGCTCAAGCTAACGGATGCGACTTTAATGGAGCGTGCCAAACAGATTGAACCCTACATAGTGCCTGTCGTCGAATTTGCCATCCCGACAGAAGATGAATTCTCCAAATTGAACCGCAAGCTGACGGACATCTCGACGTATAAAGATGAAATGGTTACCAAATTTATCCTCGGCCAAGAGCCGATCGAGAAGTGGGACAGCTTCACGAAGCAGATCAAGGATATTGGCATCGCCGATGTGCTTTCCATCCGGCAAGCCCAGTATGACCGTCTGCAGGCTAATAAATAAACTTAAATTACATGGTGGGCGGGAGCACTCAGCGATCGCCCCGACCATGTCGAGGAGAGAAATGCCCCATGATGAACAACTCCCCAAGCATGCCGTCGCCCGCTAAATCGGAACGATTGACTCCGGAAACTCGCAGCAGCAGGTACAGAAAGCTGTTGGCTCGGGATAAATATTTGTTGCTCATGACACTGCCAGTTATTCTATATTTCCTGATTTTTCATTATGTGCCGATGTATGGCATGATCATGGCATTTAATAACTTCTCGCCGACGCGGGGAATCTGGAACAGCGAATGGGTAGGCTTACGCTGGTTCGAGGAGTTCTTCAACTCCATTTATGCGTTCAGGCTGATCAAAAACGTGCTGTTGCTAAATCTGTACAATGTGTTGTGGGGCTTTCCGATTCCAATTATATTCGCCTTGTTGTTGAACGAGGTAAGGCGCCAGGTGTTCAAGCGTTTCATCCAGTCGGTCAGCTATATGCCGCACTTCATCTCCGTCGTCGTCATCGTCGGGATGACCGTGACGTTCCTGTCGCCGAATAGCGGCATCGTGAATGCAGGACTTGAGTGGCTGGGAATGGAGAAGATCAATTTCCTGAGTGAAGGCTCCTGGTTCCGTACGATCTACATCGGCACCGATATCTGGGCAGGCTTCGGATACAATTCCATCCTTTACCTGGCGGCGATCGCAGCGATCGATCCCCAGTTGTACGAAGCGGCCAAGATCGACGGTGCCGACCGATGGAAGCAGATGCTTCATGTGACGCTGCCCGGGATCGCCTCCACCATCGTCATTCTGCTCATTTTACAGTTGGGACGGATGATGAGTGTCGGCTTCGAGAAGATCATTCTTCTCTATAATCCGGCTACGTATGGAGTCTCTGACGTGATCTCCACCTATGTCTATCGGATCGGTCTGGTCGGGGGGGAATACAGTTTCGCCACCGCGGTCGATCTACTGAATGCGGTCATTAATTGCATCCTGATTGTCACCTTTAATCGATTGTCGAGAAAATGGACATCCATATCTTTATGGTGAGAAGGAGCCAGTAATGAATACTACTTTTCAATCAACGAACAAATGGATTGATGTCCTCATCACCGGCATCATGATTTTCATTATCGCTATATGTCTATATCCCCTTGTGTTTGTATTCAGCATGTCGATCAGCGACCCGCTCGCTGCCGCAAGGCAAGAGGTGTGGCTGTGGCCCAAGGGTTTCTCGCTGCAGTCCTATAAGCTGGTGATGGACAATCCGGATCTGTGGACCTCGTATGGGAATACGATATTTTATACAGTTGTGGGCACAGCTGTCAATGTGGTCATGACGATCCTAATCGCATTTCCGCTGTCTCGCAAAAGCTTCGTAATCCGCGTGCCGTTGACATTGTTCATCGTCTTTACCATGCTGTTCAAGGGAGGCATTATTCCATCATTCATTCTCATCAATCATCTAGGCTTGTATGACACGAGATTAATTCTGATCCTGCTCGGAGCCGTAGGGGTATGGTACGTCATTATCGCCCGGACGTACTTCGAATCGCTGCCGGAATCTATGTTCGAGTCTGCGAAGATCGACGGTGCGAACGATATGGTCATCCTGTGGCGGATTGTCGTTCCGTTGTCCATGCCGATCATCGCAGTTTTAATCCTGTTCTATGCGGTCGAGCATTGGAACAGCTACTTCAGTGCGCTAATCTATCTGCCCAGCAAGGAACTGCAACCGCTGCAACTGTTTCTCGTAAAAGTACTTGTGGAGAATACGCAGAGTTTAGCTGATTCGATTCTCATGAGCGAGGAGAAAAGCCTGGCCATTATGCAGGTGAAATATTCGATCATTATCGTGTCCACCTTGCCGATTCTGTGTGTATATCCGTTCCTGCAGAAATATTTCGTCAAAGGTGTTATGATCGGGGCGATCAAAGGCTGAGATTGCCCACGTGCACACAACATTCAATAAGAGTGAGTAGATGCTCTAGCTTCGAAGGCCTGAAACTCGTTGTGGAGCTGGGAAATCACGTTATTTCACTGGCCGGTACAAATATTTTAACAGGAGAGAAATGACATGAGAATCTTACTCATCAGGCACGCCGATCCGGATTATCCCAATGATACAATTACGGCAACGGGGCATTTGGAAGCGCAGGCACTCGCTCAAAGACTGGCGAAGGAAGGGATTGACCGGATATACAGCTCACCGATCAACCGTGCGGTCCATACGATGCAATATACAGCGGAGCTGCTAGGCATCGAACCGGTTATTGAACCGTGGACACGCGAATTGAGTTTAAATTCCTATGATTACTCCGGTGGAAAATGCGCGGCCTGGAATATTCCCGGCGAAATCGTTAGGGCCGTCCAACCGTACCCCAGCCATGAAATATGGCCGGAACGAGACCCTTTTCGCGATTATGCACAGACTTACGAACAGCTCAAAGTGAATTCTGACGATTTTTTCAGGCGTTTTGGATATGAAAGAGAAGATGGCCGATACCGCATATTGTCGTCTAATCGCGAAACATTCGCCGTATTTTGCCATCATGGGTTTGGTACGACTTGGTTGGCCCATTTACTTGAGCTTCCTTTGCCGCTCGTCTGGAGCGGATTTTGGCTTCCGCCAAGCTCTGTTACTACGATTGTGTTCGAGGAGAGAAGCGAGGATTGGGCGGTTCCCCGCTGTATCGGTCTTGGCAGTATATCTCACTTGCATGAGGCAGGGCTGGGATTCTCGACGGCAGGGCTTTTTCCGAACTTATAGGTCCAGTTGAAAACGAGCGATCCGTGGGTGTGGCATAACATTTACAATGAATCGAAGATGCCCCTTGACACCTGCCGACACGTCCTCCGGGCTATGGACATATGTTGAACCGTTCTTAGCATAGAAAGGAGTCACGAGCCGGCAAGGGAAAAAGGGCAATTCCGGGCGCATCCATCATTACGTGCACGAACCGCCCGCAATTTTTCAACAATATTGTGCGCAATTTTCAAAGGCAGCTCTATCCGGCGAAGGAGCTCATTATCATTTTAAATCAGGATAGCATGCCGCTTGCCGAATACCGCCGCAAAGTGCGTGGCGTGCCGAACGTCCGCGTCTACCAGGTCGCCGAGCGAACGTCGCTCGGGCAATGCCTTAACTGCGGCATCGTCAAGTCACACTTCCCGTTTGATTGCCAAATTTGATGATGACGATTATTACTCGCCGTACTACTTGCGTGAGCAAGTGAAGGCGCTCTATCGCACCCGCAGCGACATCGTCGGCCTGCCTGCCTCATCTATTTAACGGCATCCAAGCAACTGCTGATTCGTTCGCCGCATGATCGCGACAAAGAGGTGGAATTCGTGCAGGGCGGCACGATTATGTTCCGCCGCCGCGTGCTTCGTAAAGTGCAATTTCCGGATCGGTCGCAGTCATGGCTTCAAAACGTAAGCCACCACACCGTTCAATTACGTCTACATCCGCCGAAAAAATAAAAAAAGCCATACCTGGCGCGTCCAGGATGACTATTATCGCAATGGCGGTCAAATGATCGGCGTGTTAAAGCAGTCTCACCTCGGCGTAATCGTAAAGATTACGCCGTTTTTCTCTCTATTTTGCGCATCGATCGCCAGCCCGTGGTGGTCCATGATTTGTTTGACGATGGCCAGACCAAGTCCAAATTGCCCATCCCCGCCGGTTCGGAACGGTTCGAACAGGCTGTCGCGAATCGCCTCGTCGAGCGGCGGACCGTCGTTGAAGATGCGGACCTCTAACTGCCCTCCTTCGGAGCGGAGCACGACCCCGATGCAGCTTTCGGCATAGCGAAGCTGGTTATCGAGCAAATTTTCGAGTGCGATTTTCCACTGCTCGGGATCCCCCTCCAGCGTGCAGGGCGCGAGCGCCAGCTCCCACGCGACTTCAGGTCTCCGATACCGCAGCCGCTCCACGACATCGCAGACAACCGCCTTCAGGTCAAACGCCGCAAACGGCTTCTCTTTCACCGTTAAATAGTTCAGCTTGTTGAGCAGCAGGAGATCGCGAATCCGTTTTTCCAGCCGTTCGCCTTCCTTCATAATGACATCGAGGCTCGCGCTGAGCGTGCCCTTAGGAAAAACGCCGTCCTGAATCGACTGCACATAGCTGCGGATGACCATGACAGGCGTTTTCAGCTCATGAGACGTATGCTGGAGAAAAAACTGCTGCGCCCTGTCCTGCCGGACAAGCCGCTGCCGCATGGACTCAATGGCCCGGCCGAGGCGGCCAATCTCGTCTTTGCGGCCGGTCTCCACCGGATCGTGCCAGTCCCGCTTGGCCATTCGCCCGACAAACCGCTCCATCTGAACGAGCGGACGCGTGAAATAGCGGGCGATGCCCAGGCATGGCAGCCAGCTCAGCACGATCAGAACGACCATGATCATCATCAGCCGGATGAACATCGTCATCACCAGATCGTTGCGGTAATTGCCCCAGGCATAGGAAACTAGATAGCTGGGCGTGCCTTGAACCATTTCTTTTCGAATCACATAGAAAATGCTTCGGTCATCAATGCTGCGCGTGTACTTGGCAACGGGTTGGACCTGCGCGTAAGCGTCCTTTTCCATCGCGGAGACGAAAGCTTCCGAACTGCTTGCACTTGCCGTTAACGTTGCCGCAGGCGCGGGTTCTGGATTGTCGGCTTCGGCCGAACCCTGAATCATGAAATGGCGGATGGAAGGACCGGTGACCGTCGTTCCGCTTTGAATGGAGACGACGGAAGGCTGGGTGGTCAGACCGCTGTCGGCTGGAACGGGAGCGGGAACGGGCTGACTGCTGCCCGATTCAAGAAGAAGAGGCGCTTGCAGTGTTGCAACGGGTTTGGCTTCTATCGTCTGGGTCTGCATCGGAATCGCAGGCAGCGTAAGGCTTGGCACGGATACAAGGCTCGTCGTCTCGATCTGAATGCCTTTTTGCGTATCCAGGAGAATATCGTACAGTTGCTCGGTAAAAAAACCTTTTAACGTCCAAGGCAGAAGAATCGCCAAGGATCCAAAAATGACAATCGTGAGCGCCGCGAAAGCGCCCCACAATTTTACGGCCAGCGGCCAGCTTCCGATCCGCAGTCTCATGCTTTCGCCATCCTATACCCGTACCCGTATACGGTTTCTAACGGCAGCTCCGGCAGCTTGCGGCGCAGCCTCCTGACCAAGTCGTCAACCACGCGATCCGTGCCAAAATAATCCCCGCCCCACACCGCGCTGAGCACCTGCTCACGTTCAAGAACCTGCCCCAGATGCCGGTAAAAATATAGCAGCAGCTCGAACTCCTTGGCTGTCAGCTCGAGCGGTCGGCCCTGCCCGTCTTTGACGGAGCGGGCGAGCTCGTCGATCGCATAAGAAGCGATCGTTGGCAGCTTCGCGGGCTGCTCCACCGGCGCAGCCGAACCGGCCGCTTGTCCGGCGTAGACGCGCTCCAGCAGCTTTCGCGTGCGAATGACCAGCTCCCGCGGCAAAAAAGGCTTGGGCATGTAATCGTCGCTGCCCAGCTCAAGGCCGATGACGCGATCGATGTCCGCATCGCGCGCCGAGACGAAAATCACCGGCATGGCAGGGAGATCCGCCTTAATTTCACGAATGAGCTGAAAACCGTCCACGCCCGGCAGCATAATATCGAGGACCCACAGGTCCGGCCGCTCCGCAATCGCGTCTCGCGCGGAAATGCCGTCTGGGAACGAGCGCACCTGCCACCCCTCTTTTTCCAAATATGCGGCCAGCAAGCCTCTCAAATGCTCTTCATCTTCTACTAAAAAAATACGATACAAGGCCGTTGGCACCTGCCTTTCAATAATAGGGAAAAGTGGAGCCGGCCTCCCTTACGAAGTGAGCCGGTTCCACTGTAAACGTCGATATCTGCTATTCGTTGTCAGCAGGTTTTTCGGATTGCATCTTATTTACAAGGCTGCGCAGTTCATCGGTTTGTTTGATGTAATCCTGCAGCAATTGCGGCAGCAGGCTTTGAATGGCAGCCGCATCTTCCGCGTCTACGGCTTCCGCCAGCTTTTGGAGGCGAACCGCTTCTTCCGAAGGCTCCGCTTTCATTATAACATCGGCGGGAAGTCCCTCAACTGGGAGTGCTTGGGTGAGGGAAGCGGAAGGGCCGCCGTCCGTAAATACAACGCGAGTGGCTGCGGACGTGCCTTTCGAAATCTGGACGGATGGCGGGGCAGGCAGCGCAGCGACGGGCTTCGCTTCCGTTGCAGTGCCCGGATCGATCACTTGCGCAGGCGTCAGTGTGACGGTTCCTTCGGCCGGGGCAGGCGCTGGGACAGCAGCCGGACTGTCGTCATTCAGGACTGGCGCCTGAATGACTCTGGTAAAGGCCGCTGTCTTCGGCAGCTGCGCTTCAACCTGCTTGCGGTCGCCCAACGCTTTGGTCCAATCTGCAGCCGTTTCCGGTGCATATGTAGCGGCTAGCAGCTTCCAGTAGTTCCGCTCCAAAGCCGGCTGACTGAGCAAAGAGAGGCCGCCGGCGCGGAACGCGATGGTTGCCGCAGGCACCGCGCTTACAGCTGCGGAGCCGCTTGCGTCTTTGAGCGACGTCCATGTCACGGTCTGTAAACCCGCCGGAGCCGGTGCAGCCGTGGTTACAGGCTGAGCTTCGCTGGACTTATCTGCTGCGGAGGCGCTTACGGCGCCAAGGGTCATCGTTCCGATCACTGCGAGCATGCTAGCTTGCAGCGTACGCTTTTTCCAAGATTTCATGAGGGTCAAGCTCCTTTCGATAAGAGGGGGATAGTTTAGCGGGGAGGCGCCTTGTTCGGTTGTCCTTGCGCATCTCCCTCACAACGTCTACTGTACCGAAAGATTGTGGACATCTTGTCTGAACATTGTGGGAAATTATGTGATTCGTCGGCGAGCCGGGTACACAAAAAAAGAGACCCACAGCAACGGGCCGTGGGTCTAAGTTTTATATTTTAAAGGGGGGTTGGTTATTATTATAGCCAGTGTTCATTAAAAGAAGATGAATGAAATATTTCAATTTCATTACAGTTTAGGCTGTGGATGTTAAGGACAATAGGCAGCCCCTAGCCGGCAGAAGCTTCGTTCTTTATAATGACGCTATGAGAAGAGGAGCCGGTGAGCCGCTGCGGCGGGAACACTTGGCGAATCGGCGCGATGATCAGCGCGGCAGCGACCGCTTTGATGGCATCCCCGGCAAGATAAGGGTAGCAGCCTGCCGCCATCGCTTTGGCGAAGGTATAGGACGGTACTTTGTACATCAACCAGCCTACACCCAGCGGATAGACGAAGAGAGAACCGAAAATTTCAAGTACGAGGAACGCTCCGACATAACCAAGGATGCCCTTCATCTGGATTCGCGGTAAAATGAGACCAATCATGATGGCGGCAAACGGCCACATGAGAATAAAACCGCCGGTAGGACCGAATACGGTGCCAAGCCCGCCGTGTCCGCCCAAGAGCGGGAAGCCGATCGCGGTCAAAACGATGACAAGCAGCGTGCTTAGCGCGCCGTATCTGGCGCCGAGCAAGCCGCCGGCCAGCATAATAGCCAACTGCTGCAAGGTAATCGGTACGGGAGACATCGGAAGCGGGATGCGGATGGAACTGAATAAGACGAGAATAGCTGCAAAAAGTGCACTGAAAACAATGCCGCGTAACGTAAGTTTCATATTGTTGATCTCTCCTGTTTCTGATATTGTTAACTTAATGTCAACTTAAATAAAACAAATAAGGTTTACAATCGGAATCATAGCACACAAGTTTCGAAAAGGAAAGGAACTTTTTGAGTGAATCGGAAAGAGTATCCACGAAGCGGCACTACATCTTCAGTAGTCGTACCATCCGGGAAAGTACATATGTCGAAAGGGGAGCCACTGATCCAACTGAACAAGGCTTCGGTCATCTATCGCACCGAGGCGGGTGAAGGCCGTCCTGCCTGGTCGGACGTATCCTTTACTATTCACGAGAGGGAATGGATTGCGGTGGTCGGCCCCAACGGCAGCGGCAAAAGCACACTGGCTGGCGTCCTGCTTGGCCTAAGTCCGATTTCGGAAGGAACGGTTGCACGTTACGAGGCGGTAGAAAATGGGATGAAAGGCGTACTCCAACTGCCGGAGGCGCAGTTTATCGGCGATACGGTGGAGGATGAGCTGGACTGGATCCCCTATGCCCAGACCTTGCCGGAAGGGGCGCGCGCCGCATGGTACCGGGAGGTTCTGGCTGCCGTAGGCTTGGAGATTTCGCCTAAAAGATCGCTGCTCACGCTTTCCGGCGGGCAAAAGCAGCTTGTCAATCTGGCCGTCGCGCTGGCGACCAAGCCGAAGCTGCTCGTCTGCGACGAAGCGACGGCGATGCTGGACCCCGCGGCACGGCAGGATGTCCTCG
Organism: Paenibacillus oryzisoli; assembly: GCF_050467285.1. Lineage (GTDB taxonomy): Bacteria > Bacillota > Bacilli > Paenibacillales > NBRC-103111 > Paenibacillus_E > Paenibacillus_E oryzisoli_A. The sequence goes on from NZ_JBCMUN010000012.1 coordinate 431,162, forward strand.
CGGCGGTCCGCGAGGCGTACCGGCAAGGCACGACGATTGTATGGATTACGCATCGGCTGGAAGAAGCGGCGGAAGCGACCCGCGTCATTGGATTCGGCGACGGGCAGGTGACGTATGATGGGGATCCGCATGCGTTTTTCTATGGCGAGGGGGAAGGTTCTCCCTGTGAAACGCTTGGCTTTGATTTACCCTATGTGGTTCAAACGGTTCGGCACCTGCGCGAGCAAGGGGTTGCGCTGACCTCGCTGCCGCTATCCATGGACGAATTGGCGGAGGCGGTCTCATGTCTTTAATACTGAATCGGGTGTCGGTGACGGCGCCGGACAACCAAGCGCTGCGGCTGCTGAACGAGGTGAGCGTTGCGCTTCACCCCAATTCCTTAACGTTATTAATTGGTCATACCGGATCGGGCAAATCGACATTGCTCCAGGTGATGGCAGGGCTGCTTGAGCCGCAAGAGGGCGAAGTTGATCTGGATGGCGAATCGCTTTGGCATAAAAGGAAGGTGGCTCCGCCGCTCTTGCTGCGGCTTGGCCTGACGTTTCAGTTTCCCGAGGCGCAGCTGTTTGCCCGGAGCATCCGGCAGGAGTTCGCTTACTCGCTGCGGCCGTACAAGCTTGCGGCGAACGAGCAGGAGCGCCGCATCAGTGACGCCTGCGCTGCCTTTGACCCGCGCGGCGTCTTTACGCCCGACCGCTCGCCGCTGGCGCTGAGCGGCGGCGAGCAGCGCCGCCTCGCGCTGGCGACGACGTTCGCCACGGAGCCGGACTGGCTCCTCATGGACGAGCCCACCGCCGGCCTGGAGGCGGCGGCCGTGCGCGAGCTGCTGCGCACGCTGCGGGCGCGCACCCGTGGCGGATTGGTCATCGCCACGCACGACCTGGACACGTTCCTGCCGCTGGCGGACCGTGTGCTGGTTCTGGCCTCCGGCGAGCTGGTCTTCGACGGCTCGCCGGAGGCGCTCTGCCGCGCACCGCACGTGCTGGTGCGCGCGGGGGTGGGCCTCCCGAGCTGCGCGGAGGCCGCCGTAGCCTTGGCGCGGCATGGCATCGCCATCGCGCCGGAGGGGCTTACGCCTGCGGCCACGGCGCAGGCGATCCTGTTGGCGCTGCGCTCGCGCAGCAGCGCAAGCGTGCCGACGGCGCCGCCTGCGGAGGCGCCGGAAGCGGCCGCCGCGCGCGATGGCGGCGCGGCTGTGGCGGAGCCGCCGCAGACCGCGTGGCTGCGGCGGGATCCGCGCGCGAAGTGGCTCCTCTACCTGCTGCTCGTCCTGGGGACGATGCAGCAGGAGACGTGGAGCGGCCTCGCGGTGGCGGCAGGGCTCCTCGGCTGCGCCTGCCTCGGGCTGCCGCGCAGCGCGCTGCGCGGAGCGAGGAAGCTGGCGGCGGTGTACCTCCTCTTCCTAGCGTTCTCCGTCGCGCTGGCAGGCGTGCGGTTCACCGGCAGCGACGGCGGCACGCTGCCGATCGGCTATGACACCGCGAGCGGGTGGAGCACCGCCTTGCTGCTGGCACGACTGTTCGTCGTGCTTTTGGCGGGTGTATGGCTGGCGGTGTCGACGCCGTTCGGTCAGCTCGTGCAGGGGCTGACCTGGGCGCTGCGCTATCTCGAGAAGGTGAAGCTGCCGGTCGCTTCGTTCGCTCTGGCGGTATCCCTTCTCTTTCGGTTCATTCCGCTGCTCCTGCGGGAGTGGCAGCAGTTTGCGATGATCGTGCGGGCCCGCGGCAAAGCCGCCGTCAAGCCCGGTACCGTGCGGCTTCGCGATCTGCCCGCGCTGGTCGTGCCGCTGCTGCTCGCCGCCTTCCATAAGGCGGAGCAGTTTACCGTCGCGATGGAGCTGAAGCGGATCGACGGCAAGCATTTGCTGAGGCGGCGGAGCACGCTGGTCTGGCGCCGGAAGGATACGCTGCTGGCGGTGGCGGCGGCAGCGGTGTATGTGATTTTATGGGTGGTGCACGCATAAATAAGATAAACTCCCTTGCTGGTTCTGATGAACCGCGAGGGAGTTTTTTTGTGGTTATTCGTGAACTTCCATTATTCCCACTGATTTCCCGACATGTGTTTGGCGAACGCGAGGTAGGGACGACCCGACGTGACCAGATGACTCCATTTCCTGCCTAAACTACAGGTAATTTTCTTGGAAATGCCCAGATTGCTGAAAATCATGTAAAACCTACAGCAAAATTTCGTCATGAGGTGCTTTTTGCTCGGAAATGGGGAGACAGGCCGCAATTTACCTGTATGAAATGCAGGATTCTTCGCAGAATCCTGCTATTTTTCTAAATTTGATGTAGGAAATGCAGCTACTGGAAGGGGCAAGGGGTTACTTTTTTAGCTCATGCGATTCGAGCGTGTTAAAAGGGAGCGGTTGCGAGGCTCGTATAGAGGTACTGGCTTCAGAAGGAGCAGTTCGTACATACCCTCCTACCCCATCCGATACCCCTGAGGCGTCGCCCCCGTCATTTTCAGAAAAGCCCGATGAAACTGGCTCGTGCTCGAAAAGCCCAGGTCGGCGCTGATCTTACCGATCGGCGTCTCCGTGCGGCGCAGCCTGCGCTTCGCTTCTTCGATACGCAGGCCGAGTAAATATTGATACGGCGTCGTGCCGGTTGCTTTGCGAAACGAACGAATAAAGTGAAATCGGCTTTGCAGCGCCAGCGCTGCCAGCTCGTCGATGCTGACGGGTTGCTCGTAGCAATCGTAGAGATATGCGAGCGCCCGCTGCATGTGGGGGTCGGCCATTTCAATCGGCGCTGCCCCCGGTACAGGCTCAGCCAGGTTTACGCCGAGCCAGTCGCCGACATAAGCCAGGACATCATGCTCCACCTGCGCTACGGCGAGCGGGTCAGCAAGCGTCTGCCCCTGCATGAGAGCGAGCATCCATTGCTGGAATCGGCCGACGAGTGCGCTCGGATCGAACGATTGCCGGACATCATGGTGCGCGCCTGCTGTAAATTGCGGTTGGATGGCCGTCATGCCGCCTGGCCCTTTTTCACGTACTTTGAGGATAATGACAGAGGTCTGATCCCCGAGATGAAAATGATGCTCAGCCCCCGGCGGCTGAATCAGGCCGCTGCCTTGCCTGAGCGCATAGCTGCGCGCTTCTTGCGTAAAATGGCACACGCCTCGAACCGGCAGCGTAATTTGCATCCAGTCGTCGTGCACATGCGGCCCATTTTTAAACCCGTTGCTCCCTTGCCACAGCTCAATCCAAGCTGTTTCTGCTTTCATTTCCATTGTCATCACCTGCCTGCCCCCATTATAGCAAAAATTGCGCATTACGCAGCACTTTTCACAACGACCCGTACCGCCTGGATTCGGTATACTTGTGAAAATTGAAAGGGGATTCTTCCATGAATCAGACTCAAACTGCGGCCATCCCGGCGCAGCGCTATTCGGCGGTCTGGATCCTCATCGGTGTCAGCTTTGCCCACTTGCTGAACGATGCGATGCAGACGGCCGTGCCATCGGCTTTTCCGCTTTTCCAATCCACCATGCACCTCAGTTTTACCAAAATAGGATGGGTCGCCTTTATGCTGAACATTACGGCGTCCTTGCTGCAGCCGGTGATCGGCTACATGTCGGACCGCAGACCGATGCCGAGCCTGCTGCCCTTGGGCATGGTGTTCTCGCTGTTCGGGCTTCTGGGCTTTGCTTATTCGCAAGCTTTCTGGATGCTGCTGGTCTCGGCCGCACTCATCGGCGTGGGCTCGTCGGTGCTGCATCCCGAATCGTCCCGCGTCGCACGGCTCGCGGCGGGGAAAGGACGTGGCCTGGCTCAGTCCGTGTTCCAGGTAGGAGGCAACACCGGCCAAGCGCTCGCGCCGCTGCTCGTCGCGTTCATTATCATGCCGCACGGGCCGAAGGGCTTTCTATGGTTCACCATCGCGGCCGTCATCGGGATTGCTGTTCAACTGTACATGAGTCGGTGGTACGCGGAGCAGCTCGCTGGCGGATCCGCTAGACGCCCGGCAGCGGCTACCGGCGTTCAGCGCGTCCGTTCGCCGCATTCCAAGCGTTTTATTGCCGGGGCAATGGCCATCTTGGTCGCTCTGCTTTTCTCCAAATTCGTCTATATCGCGAGCATGACAGGCTTTTACGCATTTTATTTTATGGACCACTACAATCTGCCGATGTCTCGCGCTCAGCTTTGTTTATTCGCCCTACAGTTTGCTGGCATGGTCGGTACGCTGCTGGGGGGGCCGCTGGCAGACCGGTTCGGGCGAAAGACGATGATCTGGATTTCCATTGCGGGGACGGCGCCGTTTTCGCTGCTGCTGCCGTTTGTCTCGCCTGAACTCGCCTTCGTATTATGCTGCGCTATCGGCCTCATTCTGATGTCGGGCTTCTCCGTCATCATCGTGTATGCGCAAGAGCTGATGCCGAATCATGTGGGTACGGTGTCCGGCTTGTTCTTCGGCTTGGCGTTTGGCATGGCCGGCCTCGGCTCGGTGCTGCTCGGCTGGATCAGCGATATGACCGGTGTTGCTTTCGCGATCAAGCTCTGCGCCTACTTGCCGCTGCTTGGTGTGTGCGCCTTTCTGCTGCCGCGAGATAGCAAGTTGATGCAGCAGGGGGAGTAAACAATAAGTCTCTCAAAAGTTGTTTTCTAGGAGGCCGAGCTCGAATATGAGCCTCGGTCTTTCGGCATTATCGGATTCTATGAAATTTGAAGATTTTTGTAAGATTCATATTATTTTTATGCAGCAATTGACAATTTTTGCTTTTCCGCGCGATAATGAGATAGGACTTTGGAAGTATATGACATTCAACTTAGATACACACAATTCTGAGGTAAAGAGGGACTCCATGATTGACCTTGTGCCGGCAGCACCAACAGATGATGAGTTTTTGTATGCTTTGTACGCGGAAACTAGGCGGGATGAGCTGAACGCGTTAGGCTGGGACGACGCTCAGAGAAATGCCTTTTTGCGTATGCAATTCGATGCGCAAAGACGTTCCTATCGGATGCAGTATGCTAGATTCGAACAAAGCATTGTGTACCGAGGTTCGGAGGCGATAGGACAAATTTCAAAAGCTTGCATGGAAGACACCATTGTTATAGTGGACATCTCTATTGCTTCTATCTATCGCTGTCAGGGCATCGGAGGGAAGTTGATCAATGAACTTCAAGAGGCTGCCAAACGGCAAGGCATGAAAGTCCGGCTCCACGTCCTGCAAGTGAATCCTGCAGTGAGGCTTTATCATCGCCTGGGATTTCAGGTGACTGCTGAACGATTTCCGTACATGGCCATGGAATGGGAAGACGCTGTACAGGCAGAATCTCCGGACAACTAATTGGGGACGGGAGGAAAAGGGATGAAATCCTATGCAGAAGCAGTTGCTCTGCACGGCAGCGATTTCCAGCTTGCCGATCTGCATGGCGTGCCGCTGACGCTGAAATTAACAGAAGTACAGGACAAGGGCAGCAACGATCGTTTTGAACAATTCACGTTGTTGTTGAAGGGACCGCTGAATGTGCCCCTCAGCCAAGGGATATATCGCTTGGAACACGAGGTCGCAGGAGTTGTCGATTGGATGCTCGTGCCGATTGCCAGAGATGTGGAAGGGTATACATACGAGGCTGTGTTTAATCTGATGAAAAATTAACGTTACACTCGCAATTTTACTTTGAAGGGAGCAGAACAATGAGCGATCAATATGTAGGAGAAATTCGTATGTTTAGCGGAACCTTCGCTCCGATTGGGTGGTTGCTATGCAATGGTCAACTGCTGAGTATTAGTCAATACGAGGTCTTGTACACCCTCATTGGCACAACCTATGGAGGAGACGGGCGTACAACGTTTGCCTTGCCGGATTTACGGGGACGCGTTCCTGTTCATATGGGCAGTGGGTATACGTTGGGACAGATGGCGGGTACGGAGAAAGTGACGTTGGTTACGACACAGCTGCCTGCTCATACGCACATTCCAAACGCATCTAGCGTTGTGGGAACCAGTGCGAGCCCGGCTAACGCTTTTTGGGCAACGAGTTCGGAAGCTAACGTACAACCTTATTCGACAACTGCGCCGAATACAACGATGAATCCAGCGGCAATCAGTTCTGTTGGCGGCAATCAACCGCATGACAACATGATGCCGTTTGTGGCAGTTTCGTTCATTATTGCAACCGAAGGCGTATTTCCGAGTCAATACTAAATCTAAGGAGGGATGATCGTGGAACCTTTTTTGGCTGAAATCAGAGCTTTTTCATTTAACTTCGCTCCGCGTGGCTGGGCGTTCTGCAACGGGCAATTATTGCCGATTCAACAAAATACAGCGCTTTTTTCTTTGCTTGGCACCACTTACGGCGGGGATGGTCGAACAACCTTTGCCTTACCTAATCTCCAGGGCAGGGCACCGCTTCACCGCAGCAGTTCCATCACTTACGGCACATCGGCGGGAGAGGCGGCGCATACGCTGACCATCAATGAGATGCCGATGCATACGCATCAAGCTACTGGCGGAAGCGATGTGGCTACGGCGTTTAATCCTACTGGGGTTACTTGGGGAACGAATTCGAATGGATACAACATTTATCAGACAACAGCTAATGGGACGATGAGCAGCGACGCTTTGGGACTTAGCGGAAGCAGTCAGTCGCATAACAACATGCAGCCCTATACGGTTGTGAATTTTTGCATTGCGCTAACGGGCATTTTCCCGCCACGCTCATAATGAAGGAGGAATGAACGAGATGGACCCGTATTTAGGAGAAATTCGAATTTTTGCCGGTAATTATGCGCCGTCAGGCTGGGCATTTTGCGATGGCACGGTGATGCCCGTTTCACAGAATTCTGCTCTTTATTCACTTATTGGCGGATTGTATGGCGGTAACGGCACAACGACCTTTGCACTACCGAATCTAATGGGCAGCGTGCCTATCCATCAAGGTGCAGGCCCTGGCTTGACACCTCGCACGGTAGGCGAAACAGGGGGAGAATCCGACGTCATGCTGCTTGAGACGCAAATTCCGAATCATACTCATACGGTTAATGCTGAGCTCGTACCAACAGGATTGGAACCGACGCAGGCGGTTTGGTCGAGCACCGCGGCAAGGCGAGGCGAGAGCATTTATTCCACAAACCTTGATACCCCAATGAGCCCGATGGCGTTGGGTGTTACCGGCAGCAGTCAACCGCACAATAATATGCAGCCGTTCGTGGCGATGAACTTTATTATTTCGCTGGAAGGCAACTATCCGCCGAAGCCGAACAACTAATGTACAGACTAATCCTCCCGCTTCTGCTAATAAGGCGGGGGGATTTTTTAGGGAAAGGGGAGATAATCAGGTATGCCTGTTGTGACAAAAAGTCTAAAATTGGTGTTAGCATTTATTGTGATATTTGCCGGCTTTGTCGGAGCAACCAGCGTAACGGCCGCACCTAGTGGACCACCATATACATATGGTTCAGTGCAGTTTGGCTCAATCAATAGCAGTGGTACACAACTCTCGGATTCCGACAACTATTTTTCTTTTACCGGTGGAGACGCTTTGGGTAATAATACGATAGGCATCGACGTTGACGGAATTTATTTGAGAAGGAATACTGGCGGGACGTATTCGAATGCTGCTTCTGGAACGATTCATATTAGTTCTAAAACTTCAAGCTATGAATTTAGTATTGTATCAGTGAATGTTGCTGCGCAATTGGGAAAAACCGTTACTTATGCAGTGCGCTTTAATAACACAGGTGCTCCTGTGCAAACTGAAACGGTTAGTAATAGCAATCGGGATTCTGCAGATACTTATTTCAATTATAAGCGAATTACTTTCTCATCCCCTACCTCGGTTAAAAGTGTAGATATTGACATTACAGACAACTCTACTATACCGTTCGTAGGAAGCAACGCCTCGATCATAGATTTTGTTGTTAACACCCTTCCTGCTCCGCCAGCAGTCACCAATTACACGCTGACGTATACGGCAGGTACAGGCGGAACCTTGTCAGGTACTTCACCGCAAATGGTAGCCAGCGGCGAAAGCGGCACAGCAGTCACCGCCATACCGGACACACACTACCACTTCGTGAAGTGGAGTGATAATGTAACGACGGCAACGCGCACCGAAACTGGGGTCACAGGGGATCTGAATGTAAGTGCGATTTTCGCGTTGGACACGTACACGCTGACGTATACGGCGGGAGCGAACGGCACGATAACGGGTGCGTCTCCGCAGACGGTCGGCTACAACCTGAGCGGGACGGCCGTGACCGCAGTTCCGAGCACCGGCTACCATTTGGTGAACTGGAGTGATGGCAGTACGGATGCGACGCGCACCGATACCGGCGTAACAGCGGACAAGAGCCTAACGGCCAACTTTGCCATTAACGAATATACCTTGACCTACACAGCGGGAGCGAACGGTACGCTGTCGGATACGACCCCGCAGACAGTCGAACACGGCTCGAACGGCACGGCGGTCACCGCCATACCGGACACACACTACCACTTCGTGAAGTGGAGTGATAATGTAACGACGGCAACGCGCACCGAAACTGGGGTCACAGGGGATCTGAATGTAAGTGCGATTTTCGCGTTGGACAC
>NZ_JBCMUN010000013.1:0-209175 GCF_050467285.1 Paenibacillus oryzisoli
GAGATTTTTCAATCTCATTATAGTTGATTGCTCAACCGATTTGCTTACTCACTCGTTGTTCAGTTTTCAAAGATCAATGTCTTTCTTCTTTCGTGCACTGCCGCGTTTCCGAAGCAGCGAGAAATAATATACCACACTGATTTTTCAATTGCAAGTACTTTTTTCAATCCGTTCGTGAAGCTGTGCAACACATGCAGACGTCTTTAGTACTCATTTGCCCTGCCCGTTTGGGACAAGGATCATAATATAGCACACTCGTTTTCAGAATGCAACTCAGGTCTTCAATTATTTTAGCCGGATGCTCTTCAAAAGAAATTCGAGCGGCTCCTTCTCCTCTGCCTCGCCTCTGTGGTCGTGGTCTACCAGCTTCTCGAGCCGAACGATTTGATGACCGTAATCGTACATCGCCGCGGCGACGACAGATAGGCGCAGCATGCCTTTCGGATTTTGCGCGTAGCGCTCCAACAGCTCGGCCATGAACTGCTCATTGTCCGCTTCAATTTCGACGGCGTCGGAACTGGATGCTTTGAGTTTGTCGTCGAATTTGAGATGGACGAGTTCGTGGTACTTCATCAATTTTTCCAGATGGTGGTCAAAAAATACATCGGTCTCCTCATTCCGGGTAGACTGAAAATAGTGCTCGTCCACGGCATCCAGCACTTCCAACCCCTTATACATCGTCAGCAGCTTCTGCTTGTAGACGACGAGCTCGCGAATGCGGTTCATGCCGCCGCCTTTGAGCTTTTTGATCTCTTCTTCCATTAAGCTGTACTTATCGGATAGCGCTTTTAGACCGCCTCGGAGCTTATCTTTCTCGTCCCGGGACACAGACTCCTTCATTTCATTGGAAATGACTGTGCGTAGCAGCAGCGACATTTGACTGAAAACGCGGCCGATCTGCGACGCAAATTGCTCTTTGGGCTTTGGCGGAAAGAAAACTACATTCACGACAAATGCGCAAGCGATGCCGATGATACTGAGCAACAGCCGATTCAAAGCGAAGCGCCACTCCCCGGACGCCTCCATCACCGCGACGACGGTTACCAGTGTGAGGCCAATCGTCTCTTCCATGCGCAGCCGAATACTGAGGAGAATAACGACGATACAGACGAGGCCGATGGCAATAATATTTTGCGAAAAAAACATCCCCGCCAAAAGCGCGAAAGCCGCGCCGACAATGTTCGTTTGGAGCTGTTCCAGAAAATAGCGCCACGATCTGTAAATCGACGGCTGCATGGCAAAGATAGCAGCAACGGCAGCGATGACCGGCGGCGTGAAATTCAGCCAAGCGCTAATATATAAAGCAAGTACGACGGCGATCCCCGTCTTCCACACACGTGCTCCAAAAACCAAAAGAACCCCACCCCATTAATCGGTTCGACGAATTCGCTTTTTTTGTCAGCGCAAGATCATCTTCTGATCTCTATCTTACACAGGTCAAAGATTCTTTTCAAAAAATACAATTGAGCAAACAAAAAAACAGCGAAGCGCCGCGTTGTCGACGTCTCGCTGCTCTATTCCATCTTTTTATATGCTGTGTCAGTTCACAACGACGCCTCTGCAATATTTGCAAATCTCCGCATCAATCGCGATCTCCTCATTGCAATATGAGCATGCCTTATGGGTCTGAACGGCAGGCGGCGGAGCTGCACGATTTCTTCTCACACTCATCGCAATCAGTATGCCAATCACCACCACAATGACGGCCAACACCCAATAAATCATAACGAAACACCTCCGAGTTGATTGTCAACTTCTGATGTTCTCGGTATATGTATATTCGGCCTATTGAAGCTTATGAGTGTGTTTCGCGACAGAATGGCGCATCATTGTAAATAATCGGCGGCGAGGCGTATACTGAAACCATAGAAAAACTTTTGTCAGGAGTGTAGACATATGCAAGAAAAACCGTGGAAAATAGCGCTCGGCACCTTCAATCAAGCCAAACGTGAAGCCGTCGTACTGGGTGCAGGCGTGGAGCCGACCTGTCATGCGGTCCCCTCCGGTGTCTCGGATCAACCAATGACCGAAGACGAAACGATTCAAGGCGCCATCAACCGCGCCAAAAATGTGCTGCAAGCCGTGCCGGAGGCCGCCATCGGGCTTGGCCTGGAAGGCGGCCTCACCTATGATGCGGTCCATGCGAAGCAATGGTACCTGTTCTCGGTGTGCGCCGCATGGGACGGCAGCCGGCTGAGTATTGGCCGGGGGCTGTATTTTCCGATTCCCTCTGCCATCGGGGATAGATTGCTCCAAGGCGGCGGCGAGCTGAGCCAGATCATCGACGAGCTCAGCGGCACGAGCGGCAGCAATCATCGGGAAGGCGCCTATGGGCTGTTCACGGACGGCCGGATTACCCGGACGGATGTGTTCCGCGATGCGGTCATTGCCGCGTTGACGCCGTTTCAGTCCTCTTTGTACCGGAGCTAGGGCTTCTTCTTATAGAGCGGGCCAATGCGGTCGATGCGGTTCGTCCAGATGCCGGCGTTGTAGCCTTGGGGTAGATCTTTCAAATCCTCCGGCTGGTCGAAGCCGCTCGAGAATTCACTGCCGTTGCCGCGCACGGTAATGACGCGGGCATCCGCGCGGTCCATCCGGTTCAGGAACTTGTCAGGCCAGCCCCAGAGAAAAGGTGCGAGCTTGTCGGGCATGTGAATCTCTGTGTGCTTGCACGCAGCTGGCGTGTAGCCTGTCCAGCCAACGGCGAGGTACGGGATGAGGCAGCTTTTGAGCGTTGCCATGGACATGATGCGCAGATCGGGCAGCTTGTCTCGGGCAGAGGCGACCGGCTGGTCGCCGCCGTACAGCGTCAGCAGGCTGCGCCGCTCGGGAGACAGCTTGCCCAGCACGTCCGCAAGAAGCTCCCCTTCGCGGGGGTCATCGCTTTTCACATGGATGAGAAAAGCCTGATTCGGGAAGCGCTCCAGCACCTCGGTAAGCGAGGGCATGAGGCCGATACCTTTCCCACGAAAAGGGTACGTCTGCCCGTTGTCGGCGGTGTAGCCGTAGCCGATGTCGACTTTTTTCAGCTCAGCCATGGTGTAGTCCTTGCTTTGTCCCTTCACATTCGTCCGGCAATCCAAGGTCCAATCGTGGAAAACGGCAAATTGTTCGTCCTTGGTAATATGGACATCGAACTCGATCATGTCGGCTCCGTCCTTGATCGCCGCTTCCATGGAAGGAATCGTGTTCTCCAGATACGGATGCTCGGGCGGGTAGATGCGCTCGGCGGTGCAAGTGTCGTTCTTGAGATTCTCCATATGAAACGTCTGAGATTCGCCGCGGTGTGCGAGCAGAAACGGCGCCCCCGTGCGAGGCTTGGCGAGCAGCGAAGTGTTGTTCAGATAGATGAAGACGATCAGGAGGAGCAAGGTGAGAACGATTTTGTTGGTGAAAATTTTGCGCAGACGGCTCATGGCGCCTCCTTGGCGGTGATGGCCAGGAGCATGCTCCAGGACCTTGTCCAGTGCAGATTGACCTGCTGATTAAGATGAAAATTGGGGTATTCCGCTTTTTTGACGCGGATTTTTTTGAGTTTGCCGTTCTCCTGACGGATGTGGACGCGATACTCTTCAAGGAAGATCACTTCGCCTGATAGGATGCGCGAATCTTTCTGAGTGAGATCTAGCGTGAGCACCGCGCCACAGACCAGAAAAACGGCAAAAATAATCACATAGAAGATAATTAATCCAATAGGGGAATGCTGAGCTACGTTGCTAATGATCTGCAGCAGTGCACACAAGGCCATCAAGACGCACATCACAAGCTGAAAGCCTAGAGAACGTTCGTAAAGCTTCAATAAAATCCCTCCTTGTCGCTAACCATGCTGAGAGGCCTACCTCTATCCTATTCGCGTAAGCGGAACGATTCCCCTTTTTCTGTAAAGTGTTTATAAAAAGAAGCCCCGCCGCCACCTCTCGATGGAATTGGAGCTTCGCTGTGTGAAGGTTAAAGTTGATTGTCTCCCGTGCTTTGGAAAAACTCCAGAATCTCTCCGTTCAAGCCTTGAACGAAAGCGATCCGTACCGGTGTCGGAGGCGTATTGCCCAGCACGGCATCTTTTGGTGCAACAGTTACGACAGCACCTGCTGCAACCGCAGTCTCCACCGCTTGGTCTACGTTGTTCGTGCGGAACGCCACATGGAAGTAGTATCCTTCCGGTTTCGGTTCCCCGCTGCCGCCAGCGAAAACCTCCAGGTAATTGCCATCCCCTGTATCCAGCAGCACAATGCGCTTGTCGCCTTCGCCCCAAGCTTGTACCTGCTGGAAGCCCAGACCTTCCGTATAGAACTTCACTGTTGCTTCAAAATCATTTGCTCTCAGCGCGACATGGTGGAAACCGCCGCCGCCGATTTTTGCGTTCGTGCCCATGGAAATAGGCCTCCTTCTTGTTCATGACTTCCAGTCTCCCCCAGTATACCCGATTATCCCGATCTCGAAAATCAGTTACTTTGAGGTAAGTAGGTTGTGGTGCGGAGGCGTGGGGGATGCAGAATGTGTGGGAGATACACGGAGTACGGGAGATGCGCGGGCCGGGGCGGCATTCGGCTAAGTATCCAAACCTGCAAATAAGCAGGAATTTTCACCGTCCCTCTCCTCATTCGATGAAATGCCTGCGGTACTGCAGGTATTTTGGGCGAGAACCCTCTTATTGCCCGGACTCGGCCTAAAAAACTGCTTTTTCGCAGGCATTTTGCGGAAAACGCCTTTTTTAGGGGAAATTCCTGCATAATCGCAGGAAACTCTGCCTGTCCACCCGGGACATAGTGTTTTCCTATTCGTAAGTGATAAAGTCCAAGTAGCGTTCTTCTTGCAACTTCTTCTTTTCTGCAGCGGTCAGCACCATGACGAAGGTCTCGTCATCATAGTTGGACACAACGGCAAATTCATAGCCGGCAGGCTTGATCATGGCGTTCAGTTCTTTCACAATGCCAAGATCGAAATAACCGTACACATAGTCAGCATGCAGCTCTTTCTTCTGTCCGCCAAGGGTAAAGCTAATTGTAATCGGACCGTCTTCCTTCTCCCAAGTTTCCTTAACATCGGCCGGTTTGAAGGAACCACGGGATATTCGGCTCAAAGCCTCCAGAAGCTGTTTGTATGCATCTTTCCCCTTCGAAACGTCGGTTTCCGAATTATCGTACCACACGCGGTCTTCATCTTTTTGAAGCACGTAGAGATCGGCATACTCGTCATAGTACTCGCTGGAATCGAAAGGATTCCAGTCTGCGGACGCATAGCTGCTGCGATAGGCATCGCCAAATTTGGTGTCAAACTGGATGTCGTTCAACGCTTTATCCTTCTCGAAAAAGCCCATATTGCGGTAGTAATGCGCTGCATCCATATAACGTTCCGCTGGCTTCATCGCTCCGAATTTTTCTTCGCTGAGCTCATAGGGTTGCTTGATCTCTTGAAAGGTTTGGAGCATTGCAGCATACTCGTCATTCACAGTGGCATCAATCGCATCCTGACTGACTAGAATCACGCGAAAGTAGCTGAATTGCCCTTCGATGAGGGTTTGTATATACGTAAATTTCAGGTCCTTCGTAAGAGAGTAAGCATAGGTAAATTGGCGAGCCTCCAATCCGTTGACCGTAAGCTTCTTGCTTGGCTCCATATTGATTATATGCTGGGGATCCAGGGATTGACGGATAACCGCATCAAAGTCATCGAGAGTCTTCACGTCATCAAGCGACCATTTCACATTTGTCGAAGTAAGCACTCCGTTAGTGCCGGATTTTACGTAAATTTCCGCATCCGTACTGGAAGGCAGTTCCTGTGATAACCACTTTCCACCAATGGTAAGCTTTGAGCGCCCGTCCGCGCCTACAACCTCACGCTCCGGCATCAAATAAATCGTTTTGCTGGCGGCCAACCAAGTCACTTCATATCCAGAAGCTTCCCCGACAAAACGAACCGGCACGAACACGCTGCCTTCGATGTTCTTAGGCGCAACATCCAAGGTATTCGGCTTATTGTTGAGGCTTGCCTGCGCGCTGCCTACTTGCAGCGAGAGATTCACGCCTGGCTTGCTGGCGTGGATCGTGCTTGTCGCGCCGTCCCATTCCATCGTGAAGCCGAGCTTTTCGAAAAGCGGCCGGAACTGCACGAGTGTGGTACCGTTCTCGATGACAGGCGCATGATCGAAGAGAATGCGGTCTTCGTTGATTTTGACGGTGATGCTGGATGCTCCAGCCGCATTGATGGCGATGCCGGATCGCTCGAATTGCTCGAGCAGCTGTTTGGAAGCATCGCCCAGCGAGTCGCGGTCTATGTATAGATTCGCTAAGGTGTCTATCCCGCTAATCGGCGATAAATCCTGCACCGGATTATGAGCGATGTTCAACCATTTTAGAGGAGATTTGGCTAACGGTTCGATGTTCGAAATCTTATTGTGATCTGCCAACAAATCAGTTAATGCCGTTAAATGCGTTAAGCAGCTCAAATCTTCAATTTGATTGTTGCTGATGATCAGCTTTTCCAGCCCATATAGGGAGGAAAGTGCACAAACGTTGGCAACTCGGTTATCATTGATCGCAAGCATCTTTAATCTGTACAGTCCGCTAAGCGGGCTCAGGTCGGCAATCTCTTGGTTTGGCAAATACAGCCCCTCAAGATTATAAGCGAGGTTCAGGCCTGCCAAGCTTTTGATCTTGGCGTCGCCATGGACATAAAGCGAAGTCAACTCCTTCAAATACTTCTCATCCAGGATGGCGCTATCGTCCAGCTTGAGTTGGGCACGGATTGCCTTATCCAGCACAGGATCCTCGATTTTTCCTTGCGGCGCTGCCGCATAGGACGGCGTGGGCAAGACACCGGAAACAGCAAAAAAGCTAAGCAGTACGACAGACAGAAATCTCAACTTCATAGGGTCTCTCCTATTCTCTCATCAATTACAAATAATGGATGATTTTCATATACTAAGTACCCATTATAGTAGATTCCCTTGCTTTCGTATACTGAATCTTACAACTGCGAGCAGTGCAAATGGTAGAGTCTCTCCGAGACTTCATCCAACTCGCTCCTGATCAAAATCTTAACGGCATAAGCCTTCGGCAGCTGTGCGAAGCCGCAGGCGATGCCTGCCAGCCCGCCCGCGATGGCGCCGATCGTATCGGAATCGCCGCCGAGGTTCGCTGCGCGCTGCACGGCATCGCTGAAGTCCGCTGCCTCGAGCACGATATACAGCACCCACCGGAACGTGTGCACGACGTACCCGGTCGGCTCGCAGCCCGGCAGCGCACCGGCGGCGATGTCGGCGTAGGCCGTGCCGACAAGTTCCTGCCGAACGGCGGCGGCAAGCCCCTCGCCGCGCAGCAGGCGGTGCGCGATGCGGTTGTAGATGACGCAGGCTTCCGCGCAGCGCTCATCATAGTGCGTCATCGCCGATTGCTGGCGCGACAGCCGCTCGACCTCCGGCAGCTCGGCGCAGCCCAGCGCCACCGGCAGGCAGCGCATCAGCGTGCCGTTGCCTGCGCTTTGTCCCAGCGCGTCGTGCGTCGCGAGCGCCGCCGCAAACCAGTCGCCGCGGTAACTGGCGAGCGTGCGGCGGACGATGTTGCCGATGTCCTTCGGCCGCGAGGCGTACCACGCAAGAAACCGCTCCCCGATCGCGGCAACCGGATCAGCCGGACTCGCTAGGAGTCCCTCCGCCACGCACAACGTCATCATCGTATCGTCCGTGACTTCCCCCGGTCTCAGGCCCCAGACACCGCCGCCGATGATGTCAGTCAGATAACCGTACTCCGCCGCCACTTCCGCTTCGCCCATAAACTCGGTCGTGCCCCCGAGTGCATCGCCGATTGCGACGCCGTAGAGACCGCCTTTGATGCGGTCCTGCAATTCTGCGTTTGTTAACATGGTGAATCATCCCCTTATTCGTCGTATCCCATCAGTTCCCCGAAATTCTGATACTTCTCAAAGCGCGCCAACACTCGATTCACCTGCGCCGCACGCTCTTCAACAGTTCCACTAAGCAAAATATAGGGAATTCTTCGTATGGCGAGGTCGGCCAAGATTTGTTTTTGGAAAACGTTCCGCTGCACGTCGCCCGAGCGATCCCACGTATCCGCGTACGGAATGTCCGTGTCGCAGACGAATACGAGATCATAGTGGGCGGCCGCCTGCACCGCCAGCTCCGTCAACCGAGGCGTCGCCGCTCCGTGGTAATACTGTGCAAATCGATACGTCGTGATCGCATTGGTATCAATGAACAGCACCTCGCGCGCCTCTTGCACGAGCTGATCCTCCCGCGCTAGATGCCCCTCCGCGATCTCTTCGAGCTGCTCCGGCGTCAAGCGACGCTCGATCTGATGCTGCTCCCAATACTCCCGCCCGTATTCGGGCATCCAGACGGTGCCGTGCTGCTCAGCAAGGTGGGCGGCCAGCGTTGTTTTGCCTGTCGACGGGGCCCCAAGGAAGACGACTTTCAGGGCGAGGTCGCGGTACACGACCGGGTCGAGCAGATGCCGGTTGTCATACGGCGCCTGCCGTACCTGGGTGGCGGACACCGGCACCTGCGCCCGCTGCGGGTCGACCTGGCGGTTCTCCGCCTGCAAAGCCGCGCTCATATGCTCGCCATAGAACTCGCTCGAGTAAAAGTTCGTGATCCGCTTCCCGCCGAGCAGCCCGAGCATATACGTCTCGTGCATGCGCTTGATCTCCGGCGTGTCGCCGATCTCCGTCGGGCCGTCCCACGCTTCGATCACCTGTACCTGCGGGTACAGCGTTCGAATCCAATTCGCTCGCACCGGCAAAGGAACCCGGATCGTCTCCGGGCAGTCGTAGATGACGACGATGACTTCGTCATTTTCGCGCAATGCCGTTTCCACGACGAGCTGATGCCCGCGGTGAAAAGGCGCAAATTTGCCCAGCGTTAGACCTGTTGTGCGTTGTTGTTCCATCGAGCGTCTCTCCTCTGCTCAGATTGGCGCAGCTCCCGCTTCCACGAAATAAAGCCGGCTGTTGCAATGAGTAAAAAAATCACATACAAAAATGCGACGGTATACAGTTCTTTGTACATGTACATCCCAATGGAAAGGATGTCGACAGCAATCCAGATCAGCCAGTTCTCCAGTATCTTAGATGAAAGGAGGAATTGGGCGATCACGCTGAGCGTCGCGATGAGCGCATCGGCGTAAGGAATCGACGCATCTGTGTACGTATGCAGGATGAAGCCCCAAGCCCACGTTGCAGCGACCAAAATCAGGGCCAGCGTCCACACAAGCCGCCGCGTGATTCTGCGGGTCGGACGAACCTGCGCCCCTTCCCTTTTGGTCAGCCAATAGATCCAGCCATATACGCTAAGCACCAGAAAAAACAGCTGCAGCGTCATATCCGCATAAAGTTTGGCTTCCTCGAACGTGAAGAAAAAGCAGATGACATTCACAATGCCGATCGGCCAAGCCCAGATGTTCTGTCGTGCGGTGAACCAAACGCTCAGAAGGCCGGTCGTGGTCGCGACGATTTCAAGCGTAGACGATGACGTGTAGACTGCGATCGCCACCGTCAGGCTCAGGGCTGCAAGCAGCGTCCAAACATTTTTCATAGAAATTCCTCCTCTTTCGAATAAAAATGTATAATCTATATTATTAAATTGACAATATCAAACCGCAAAAGAGAAGCGCCTAGCTGTAAATCGACAGCTGAGGCGTCAAATCCGTAAACCGGTAAAGCTGCGCAGCCCGCTGGGAATAGCGATTCGACTGCTTCGGCTGGCCGCTGCGATCGAGCACTTCCTCGATGATGCCTTTGCGGCTTTGTGTGGACGTGATTTTGCGAATGAAATTCCGCTCTTCAAATTCCGGCACTACCGTCTGAATCACCTGATATAGCTCACTGATCGTAAATTCTTCAGGCAGAAATTCCTTCGCGATCGTCGTCGTGAGCATTTTCTCACGGATTTTGCCCAGTGCGTCCGTCACGATCTCCCGATGATCGAACGCCAAATCCATCTGCAGCGCCTCTTCAACCGGGAACAAGCGCACATCGGCGGCATCGTCGTCCGCGCGGCGATTGGCCAGCCACTTCTCATGAACCAACGCGAAAAACGCATGCGAAATGATCCATCCCCGCGGGTCCCGGCCGGGCTTGCTGTAAACGTTGAAATATTCCATGTGCACGTCCGTAACGCCCGTTTCTTCCTGAAGCTCGCGGAGCGCGCAATCGTACATGCTTTCCGATTCGTTGCAGAATCCGCCTGGCAGCGCCCACTGCCCCGCGTACGGCCACCCTTTTCGCTGAATGAGGAGAATTTGGAGCTCGCGGATCGGCAGCGCTTTTTTCAGTGTATTCTTCTCCGTTGACGTTATGCTGAAAATGACAATATCACTCGGCGCGCCGTCTGGCGTGCGGTATTTGCTGGCGGAATAGTTGGATGCATTGTCGCTGGATTCCATGCAGGCACCTCGGTCTATCGTATTGATAATTTCATATTAACATTATTGGTTAAAGAGGTCAAGAGGATCCCGCTAAAATGGAAAACCCAACAAACGGCCCTGCGGAAGCTCAATACCGAAATGTTTGTGAAGCGCCGCCAGGTACGCCTCTTCTGATTCCGGACGGAACGTCGTAACGCCTTCCCCTGTGAAAATGCGGAACTCCCCGCCCGCGACCGTATTTCTCCCCTCTCGGGTGCGGACAGCCACAATCGGCGCTTGTCGGAACGGTGAAGCCGGCGCCTGTTCGCACCAGAACGTGGCAAACTGGAAATCGTCCAGATACTGTGGCTCTTCCGTGAAAGAGTAAATATCTTTCCAGGTATCGTCTTTCTTTTCGCTCAGCATCCAACCGTAACCCGCATCACGCTTCAGCCTATAGCACTCGTCACCTTGCACCTGCTCCAAGCCCTCTACCCAGGCGACTGGCTTGCGGGGGACAATGCCGCCGACGCCAACATCGCACAAGTACGTTACGCCTTCCGCTTCCACTTGAAGCACATGGTGGCGCCGCTTCGGGGGCGCGTCCAGCGCATGATCGCGCCAGAACCGGGCGACCAGATCCGTGACCGGGTAGCCCAGCTCCCGCAGCAGCCAACCGAACAAGGCATTCAGCTCGAAGCAGTAGCCGCCGCGCCCCCGTTCGACCACTTTGTCGTACACAGCCTCCGGGTCCAGCGAGAGAGCGATGCCGCTCAAAATGTCCAAATTTTCATAGGGCACCGCATGTAAATGGCACTCTTGCAGATCAGCAAGCGTCTTCGCGCTGCCGTCGAGGGGGCCGGTGAAGCCGATTCTTTGAAGATAAGCTTGGATACGTGGATTTGTGTTGGACATAGGACCACTCCTTCTATCGGTATGTATCGTGCTGAAAAGCCGCGCAAGCCTGAATCCAACGCTGCACCAAGCCAGGCGACGAGGCAAAATGAACATGCGTATAACCCGCAACCAAGTTCGCTTGCAGATAACCTTCTTGTTGGGCGCCTTTCCGCCCCTTCGTCGTGTAAGCAAACGGCAGCGGCTCGCCGCCATTCGGCTCAAAGACCGAATAATGGAATTCATGGCCTTTTGCCTGATCATGCGGCCCTAACAGAAAATTTCCCGCCGTTCCGGTAATTTCCCGATAACCCAGAGCAGCCAGCTTCGTCTGCATGCGGACTTTCCCCGGCACCACACCGAGCATAGGATACCTTTTTCCCTGCGTATCCTCGATGCTCTCGGTGAGGTACATATAACCGCCGCACTCAGCGAGTGTAGGCATGCCTGCTGCGATTGCTGCGCTGATGGAAGCCTTCGCCCGTGTATTCCGCATGAGGGTTTCAGCAAACTCCTCCGGAAATCCTCCGCCGATGTACAGACCATCCGCCTCCGCAGGCACCTCTTCGCCTGCCAATGGCGAGAAATACGCGATTCGGGCGCCGTTCGCTTCCAATAGTTCAAGATTTTCCGGGTAATAAAAGTTAAAAGCCGCGTCCTTGGCAATGGCGATCGTCACCGTCTTCGGCTGCGCCTCGGCGGGAAACAGGCTCCGCTCGAAAGTAACCGGCTCGCAAGCCGCCAGCTCGAAGAGCCTGTCCAAGTCGATCCGGGCAGCGACAAGCTCCGCAAGCTGATCGAAAAATGGGGCCAACTCACCCCGTTCAATCGAGGGCACGAGCCCTAGATGCCTTTCCGGCATGTGCAGCTTAGCCTCGCGCTCCAAGTACCCGAGCACAGGAATGCGGCATTCCTGCTCGATCGCTTCCTGGACAAGCCGGAAGTGACCTTCGCTGCCGACTTGATTGGCAATGACGCCGACGATGCGAACGCCTGCCGCAAAACTTTGAAAGCCTTTTACAATCGCCGCTGCACTGCGCGCCATGCTCTGGCAGTTGACGACGAGCACAATTGGCGTGTCCAGGATCATGCCGATTTCGGCTGTACTGCCTTCATTCGAGAGCGGATTGCGGCCGTCAAAGAACCCCATCACACCTTCAATAATTGAAATATCCGCGCCTTGACTGCCTCGGCAGAACACCTCTCGGACCGTATCGTGGCTGAGCATCCAGCTATCCAGGTTCCGCGAAGCCCTCCCCGTGACCGCCGTATGAAAGCTGGGATCGATGTAATCGGGCCCGCATTTAAAGCCTTGCACGGCAAAACCTTTTTGACGAAAAGCGGCCATAAGGCCCAGCGTAAGTGTGGTTTTGCCGACTCCACTGCCAGTGCCGGCGATTAGGATTCTTCTGTTCATCCGCAACACGCCTCCCCTTTCTTGTATCTTCCTATTTAACGTGGCGGTGCGTCAACTGCTATAATAAAAATAACTAAAGGAGTGGATACCGATGACCCGATTAATCGATGCGTATATACGCAATGAAGAAGAACGCGCATGGGCCGTTAAAATCGAGCAATTAGCCGCCCGCTTCGCCGAGCGCGCCCCTCAGCATGACCGGGAAGGCTCCTTCCCGTTTGATAATTTTGCCGAGCTGCGCGAAGCCGGCTACCTCGCGCTCACCGTGCCGCGCGAATTCGGCGGCGAAGAGCGCTCGCTCTACGAGCTCGTGCTGCTGCAGGAGCGGCTGGCCTACGGCGATGGCTCGACGGCGCTCGCCGTCGGGTGGCACATCGGCCAAATGCTGCACCTGCGCACGACCCGCAAATGGCCGGAGGCCGTGTTTGCGGAGCTGTGCCGCGCCGTCGTCACGGACGGCGCCATGATCAACACGTTTGCCAGCGAAGCGGCATCCGGCAGCCCAAGCCGTGGCGGCAGGCCGGAGACAACCGCCGTCAAGACGGATGGCGGCTATGTCCTCACCGGCCGCAAAACATTCTCCACGCTCGCCCCGATCCTCGACCGTTTCGCCGTTTCCGCCTACCTGCCGGAGGAGGACGCCACGGACGACTTCCTCGTGCACCGCAAGGACGGAGTGACGATGATCGAGACGTGGAACACGCTCGGCATGCGCGCGACGGGCAGTCACGACGTGGTCCTCGACCAAGTGTTGGTGGAGGAAACCTATCGGCTGCGCAAGCAAGGGATCGATGACGGCGGCGGCTGGCTGCTGCACATCCCCGCCTGCTACCTGGGCATCGCGATGGCCGCGCGCGATTACGCGCTGGACTTCGCCCGCACGTATCGGCCCAACTCGCTGAGCGAGCCGATTGCGGCGCTGCCCCCCGTCCGGCACACCATCGCGGAGATGGAGATCGCCCTGCGGACGGCGCGGACGCTTTTGTATACCGCAGCGGACCGCTGGGACAGCTGCGAAACGGCAAAAAGGCCGACGCTCCGGGAAGAGCTCGGCCTTGCCAAATATATCGCGACGAATCACGCGATTCAGGTTGTGGACCTGGCCATGCGCATCGTCGGCGCAGGCAGCTTGTCCCGCCAGCAGCCGCTGGAGCGGTACTACCGCGACGTGCGGGCGGGCTTGCACAACCCGCCGATGGACAGCACGGTCCAGCAGTTGCTGGCAGGGGCAGCCTTGGCGGAGAAGGCGTAGCCTGGCGGTGAGCTGCTAGAATAAATCGTCGTTGCTCCGGGCAGTTGCCGCCCGATCCCACTTCATAAAATACTCATATCGGCCCAGCTTCGCCAGCGCCTCACGATCCGGCAGCCAGACCCACTCGTCGATTTCGGTCTGGCAGCGGTGCGCGCGGAAGGCTGCGAGCTTCGCTGCTAGATGCGCCTGCACATCGATTCTCATGATGTCCTGAGGCGCAAAGCCGAACCGCTCCGGCCGCGTCATCGCGTCGCCGAAGGAAATGAAGTACAGCGAGCCCTGGTGTCCGGTTCGCTGGAACGCCGCCGTCGTCGCTTTGCCGATGGCGCAGTGGTCCGGATGTCCGCCCAGCACTTCGTGGAACGTCAGGACAACATCCGGCTGCACCTCCTCGATCAGCGCCGCGATGCGCGCGATCAAGCTTTCTTCCTCGACGAACTCTACCGTTTTGTCGCGTATATCGAAAAAAATCAGGCGCTTCACGCCCAGATGCTCGCACGCCTCGCGGAGTTCGAGCTCACGGGCCGCCGCCATCGTCTCTCTGTTGAGATACGGCGGGTTGCCCATGCGCCGGCCCATGTCGCCGCGTGTGGCGCTGACCAGCGTGATCTCCACGCCTTCGCCGGCATATTTGGCCAGTGTGCCGCCGCAAATAAAGGACTCATCGTCTGGATGGGCGAAGACGGCGAGCAGCTTTTTGCCTTTGTTCTTCGTCATGTTCATTCCGGAAACGGCTCCTTTCCCAGGTGCAGCGCGACGTTCATTCGGCCGCGGTCATCATACCCTGCCAGCAGCAGGCGTCCCTGCTCATCCACTTCATAGTGCGTGAGGGCCTCCATGCGCAGCCAGCCGTGCCCGTCGTAACGGAGCGCAGCCCGGTAGGGGCCGTCCCCCGCGATGAACGCGTGCGTCACGCTGATCTTGAAATTGCGAACGAACATATAAGATGTCGCTTCGCTATGCACATAGACGTCGGCCCCGACGAAATTTTGGAGCTCTTTGGCAACTTGAGACTTATCGATTATGTTCATGATGAATGGCTCACTTTTCTATAAGATTAGGTTGCTCCCCTATCGTATCATAAAAAGCTGCTTGAAACGCAGAAAAACCGCCCATCTCTTGCGCAGAGATGAACGGTTGATGCGAATGCTAGCCAAATTGCTTCGGATTCGGCCCGTATTGGTTATCGTACGGATCACTGTCCTGGCAAGAGAAAACAAGCAGAATAATGCCGCCGATGATTGGAATCAGCCCGATGAAGAGCCACCAAGCGCTTCTTCCTGTATCGTGCAATCTGCGGAATGATAGGGCCAGCGATGGCAGCAGAGTGCCTAGCGAATAAATAATGCTTAGTACCAATGGAATACCTAGAATGTTCTCTAGGATGCCAAGCATCACACCCGCCATCAGATTAAAAAGGAAAAACATCCAGTATTCTTTGCGCCGCGCCCTCCCGGAGAATCCTACGTAATTTTGCAGCACGTTTACATACCAATCCATTTGTACAAACCCTCCATTATTTTCGCAAAATTGCAACTTTTATCGACTTTATTTTACAGAAATCCTGGCAAATGTTGATAAATTTCTACGAAAGTCTCAATAAAGATTTGATAAAGTCCTCCACTCCCCTCAACCGCCAGTTGAGTTTTCCTAAAAATCAAATACCGCGTTATTGTTCATACCTCACAGGACCGCCCCATCACGATCTATGAGGAGGCCTACCAAACGCAGAACTACTACTGGGGCACGGAGCCTAATTCCGCTTGCTATCAAGTTTTGCAGCTATTCCCGCCAACAAGGCGCGTGAAACTATTGGATGTCGGTTGCGGGGAAGGAAAGGATGCCGTACTTTTTGCCAGAAACGGATACGACGTTATGGCATTTGACGTGTCAAGTGCAGGTGTTTAAGGCGGATATTCAAGACTATCGGTTGGATACGCAGGTCGATATTATTTTTTCCAGCGGCGTCCTGCACTATATGAAGCCGGAGTTTCGCCGAGAAATCTTCGATAATTATAAAATGTATACAAATCCAGGCGGTCTCCATGCGCTGAACGTTTTTGTGCAGAAGCCGTTTATCGCTCCTCCTCCCGAAAAAGAGCCTATCGCTTACAAATGGTACTCCGGCGAGCTTCTCGGCTGCTACCACGATTGGCTGGTGAGGGACAGCTCGGAGGTTGTGTTCGACTGTAACTCATCCGGGATTCCGCATCAGCATGCCATGAGCAAGCTAGTTGCGCAGAAGGTGTGAGACTAGCACAAATAAGGCCGAGATCCCCAACAAGCGGAAATACCGGCCTACTTCTATTACAAAATCACATCCTCCAACCGGCGATCGGGCAACGTGCCAAGCTCACGCTGCAGCAGCTGCTCCAGTTCGCGGTACTGCCTCATCGCCTCGTTTTTGCGGCCCAGCTCCGCGTACAAGCGCATCATTTTATAATGAATATCTTCCCGCATGGTATCCGTCTTGAGCAATTCGCCATAGCAATGCAGCGCTTGCTGCGGACGGTCATGGCGCAGATGATGCTGTGCGGTCAGCTCCAACAGATCAAGGTACTGCCGCTCTAACGAGCGGCTGAGCTCGCTCGCCCAATCATAGGCTCTTCCTTTCAGCAATGGGCCTGTATACAGAGCCTCTGCCTGTTCCAGCATAGACGCATTCTGGCCGGACGCTCGTCTTATTTCCTTGATTAACCGCTGGAATTCATATAGATCGCACCGCAGGCCATCCGATTCCAGACGGATTTCGCTCCCCGTCGTCGTGATCCCGCCGCCAGAACGATCGAATTCGACCGCTTTACGGATAAAGTACAGCGTCGAATTCAAATTTTTCAAGGCGTTGTCCGGGGCCAGATCCTGCCACAACGTATCCGTCACTTCCTCCCGGGCGACCGTTCCTTTGCAAGCCAGAAAGGCGAACAACTCCTCGGTTTTCGGACTCCGCAATCGAATCGTTTCTTGCTTCCCTTCGCTCGTGCTGCGCATAATTTTCAAACCGCCAAACAGCTGCACTTCCAGGTTCGGGACAGGCTCGTCCTCGCGACGAACTCTGCGAATCTTTTCCATCGTGACGGCCAGCCTTTCTGACGTAACGGGCTTGACGATATAGTCCAGCGCGCTAATCGCGTAGGCCCGTACCGCGTACTCATCGGAACCGGTCACAAACACGATATCCGTCCCCCGCACCATCCCCGTCAGCAGCTCTGACAGTCGCATCCCGTTAATATCGGGCATTGAAATGTCCAGAAAGGCGACATCGACGTTATGCGCTTGTGCATAATCATATCCTTCTTGGGGATCTAAGAAAGTCTCGATACTTCCGATGCCACCGATTTCCGACAAAAGGCGCTTCAATCTCCTTACCGCCATTTCTTCATCGTCTACGATCATCACTCGCAGCATACGCGTAGGTCTCCCCTCTTTCTAAAATATGGCCCGTCGGCAGCTCCATCTCGACCCGCGTCCCCTCGCCCTCCCGGCTGTCGATGCGTAATGTCGTCCCGTACAGCAACCGGAGGCGTTGGCTGATATTCCACAATCCGATACCTCCAGCCGCCGTATCCGGCTTCATAATCGAATCCAGCCGCTCTTCGCTCATGCCGCAGCCGTTGTCTTCGATGCTGATCAGCACTTTGCCAGGCTCCCGTTCGATGACCGATAATTTCACCGTACCCCCTTTCGAGCGGGACATGACGCCGTGTCGAATCGCATTCTCCACAATCGGCTGAATCACGAGAGGCGGAATCATCATCCCGAGGTTTGCCTCGAGTTCATATTCGACCTGCAGCCTTGCCCCGAATCTCGCCTGTTCGATAGCGACATAGGATTTCACAAGCTCCAACTCATTCTCCAGCGTTGTCATCGCCTCGAGGTGCTTGAAATCGAAACTGCTTCTCAAATAGCTCGAAAGCCTAAGCGTAAGCCGCTCCGCCTGTTCGGCATCGATGATGCACAGTTCAGCAATCGCCGTAAGCGCGTTATATAAAAAATGGGGCTTGATCTGCGAACGCAAAAAAGCGATCTCCGCATTTCTCGCGAGCTTGACTGACGATTTCAACTCGGTCAAATTACGTACGCGCGCCATCAGTTCCTCGGATTCGAACGGCTTCGCGACCACATCGTTCGCGCCGTTCTCCAGCGCGATCCGAATATCTTCACTGCTGTTCCGGGCCGTCAGCACAAGCACTGGCAATTCGAACGGCGAGAATCTCTCCCGAATGCGCCCAAGCACTTCATAGCCGGACATGTCCGCCATGATAATATCCAGCACGACAAGCGAAATATCCGAACGGCTGAACACCGTTTCTAAAGCGAGTTGTCCGCGGTCGACGACGATAAAGGTGCGTCCTTCCAGCTTGAACATGTTGATCATGCTTTGCAGATTCGCAAAATCGTCGTCCACCAGCAGAATCGACTCCTGCTCTTTGCCCGCGACGAAAAGCGGGTACTGGGGAGGGCGCACGCTGCCAATTTCGGCTAAGGGTGATGAGACGGACCTGACGGATTCGGTCGATCTGCCGTCAGCGAGAGGGTCCACCTTGTTACCGGCCAGCGGCAGTGTGAAGCGGAACATCGCCCCCTCCCCTAGCTCCGAATCGACTTCAATGCGCCCGCCGTGCAATTCCACCAGACGCTTCGTTATGCTGAGCCCGAGCCCGGCACCGCCGTATTGGGCTGCTCCGCCTTGCTCGAAGTCCAGGAAAATGCGCTCTCGCATCTCCGCAGCAATCCCAATCCCCGAATCGCTTACGCGCACTTCCATCCATTCTCCGATCGTGACAGCAGTCACCTCGACGACGCCCCGTTCGGAAAACTTAATCGCGTTCCCGACCAAATTGTGCAAAATTTGAATGAGGCGATTGCCGTCCGCATAGGCAGGAGGCAAATGATCCGACACCCCGTTAATAAGCTTCGTGCTGCTGCCCTCCAGCAAAAAGCCGTGAATCTGGATAACCGATTCAACATACGCTTTCACATCGACCGCGCTTCGCTGCAGCGCCAAGTCCCCGTGCTTGAGCCTGGAGTAATCGAGCAGTTCGTTCACCAGCACCATCAATCTTCTGCCACTGTCCACAACAATGGACAGGTTGCGCGTCTGCGTGTCCGACAGCGAGCCTTCCACGCCTTTTAGCAGGGATTCCGAAATATTGACGATTGCATTCAGCGGTGTACGCAATTCATGGGAGGTCGTGGACAGGAAATCGTCTTTGATTTTATCCAGCCGCAGCAGTTGATCCTTCATCCTGTTAACGGTCTGGTAAGCTTCGAAAAAACGCAGTACGACAACAGGCAGCATCACGACGTTAAAAATAACGATGCAAAACTGCGCCAGCCAGGCGCTTTTATGAATGCCCAAGGCGAAAAAAATGGTATCCAGTGAATACAAGTTAATCATTAAGACAGCCACGCACAGCATCAGCAATTTCAGCCGGGCTCCACGCTCGCCACGAACGAACAATTGCGCAGCGACGAGGAAATTCCAGAATTGAACGATTTGATACAAAACGATCACATAAACCTGAATGGGCGTATACGCATGGATCGATAGCATCGGAATGACGACCATGAAGCCGACCAATACGATCGATACAACTTGCGTAATCCTCAGCGACAGCTTGCTCCGATGCAAATGGTGAAAAAATAACGCCAAGGACAGGCAAGCAGACACGGAGATGAAATCTTTCATTTTATATAACACTTCGAACGAGAACATGCCATCCAATAGCGGAAATAGCGCCCGCTCCCCCATGAGCCCATGATAAAGCCCGAACAGGAGACAGATCATGGCGAGCAGGACAAGAGAATTGTCTCGGATGCGATAGGCGGATGCGGCCATGTAACAGATCAAATAAATCAGCGTTAGTGTGCCTAGGATGCTGAGCACGACGAAATCCTTACTTAGCGCCAGCTGCCTCTCCGTGATTAAGCGGTCGGCCAGTCCGAAACGCAACGAGTCGGTTATACCCGAATTGACATAATCGTAATTGGCGACCTGCACGATGATCTCCATGCGTCCCTGGACCGCGGAGAAAATACCAAGCTGCGGACTGTTACCTGAGCGATAGTCCGATGGGCCGCCGGATGTTCGTCCATCTGCGAGCAGCTTGCGCCCGTTCACATAAATCTCGCTGGCGAAGCGGATATTCGTTTTTTTCAGCGCCAACTCCTCAGCAGCAGGCAGTCCGGTCAACACCATGCGGTACGTAGCCGCTCCGTATGCCGGCAGTTTGATGCCGCCCAGCGGTTTTCCGTTCCACGGAGAGGGCACTTTTATATAAGAAACACTGCCTGTATCGGGCAAACTCGACCGCTGCTGAAAATCATCTGGCGTCAGCAGCTGATTCCAGTAGAACTCCCATTCACCGTCCAAGGGGATCACCGGATCTCGTTCGGGATTCCATTGCCCAAGATCCAGGACACCGTGCTGGACAATCCATTGGTTGGACCGTTCACTGCCCCCGACTTTCCCAGAAAGAGGAACGAGTGAAAAACCAATCAATCCGATTAGGCTGATAAGCAAGACCCTTGCGAACCAAGAGGCTTTTTCGTTTTGATGCACGCTCGCTTCCCCTCCCCGTGTACACCGATATTTAACGATATAAATGATTTCGTTGTCGAGATCGTGAATTCCTATTAGGTGATGCAATTTAAAATTGCAAGAAACCGCTTCGCTGTCGGCGAAACGGTTTCTTGGTCTGCACGAATTGCAGGTTAGATCAATTCGGATTTCTGAAGCAGGCGCTGCACAATGGCGGCAACTTCCGCACGCGTGATGTAGTCCTTAGGCGCGAGCAGACCCGAGCTTCTGCCCGATACGAGCCCAGCCTGGATACTATCCGCAACGCCGTCACGCGCCCACGAGGACAACTGTTCGGCATCGGTATAGGCATTTAGCATCGCTTCTACATCGTTGGTTTTACTCGTCAGCCCAGTAACCCGCATAGCTTTGGCGATCATAACCATCGCTTGCTCCCGGGTGATGCGGTCGTTCGGACGGAAGGTTCCGTCCTCAAAGCCCGAAATCAGGCTGTAGCCGTAAGCGGTGCTCACCGCACTGCTGTACCAATCTTGCGACTTCACATCCGAGAACGGTACGGCCCCGCCATCCAGCTTCAGTCCCAATCCGCGAACGAGGATGGCTGCGAACTCTGCCCGGGTAATATCCCGATCCGGATTAAACAAACCGTTGCCCGCACCTTCAATAATCATGCGTGACCCCATGCTGTTCACCGCGTCTTTCGCCCAGTGCTTCGCGACATCGCTGAATTCCAGCGGATGCCAGACAACGGCGTATGTGCTGTTGGTCAGGCTGTTAATACGGGCATAATGACGGTCTCCGTCGACGATGACTTTCGTTGGTACATGGCGCACAGTTCCATCCGAGTCCACGACGACAGCGGTCGTTATTTTAGTCGGATCCACATCGTTTGGAATCGTTATCGTGCGCTCCACATAGCTTCTGAATGTATTTAATGTCACTGTTTGTCCTTTATAAGAAACGACAATGTCAAAATCAACTGGAGGCGCAACCAGTTCGAGTTCGCTGGCTTGAGCGGCTGCTTGCACTTGTGGCTTGCGGTCATCAGAAGCATTGGAAATCTGGATCCGCACCGTCAGGTCCTCCAGCTTCACGTCCGTCCCCAACTTCTCGGCCATGCCAGCGATATTCACTTGCGAGGCCGGGAGTGTATAGCTGCCTCGATCCGTCGCGATTTCGATCTGCGCGCCATGCGTCTCGAGCGCTTTCACCAGGCTTCCGTCCAGTTGTCCGACAACAACTGCACTGTCGCCGCTTACTGGAATCGTCAGTTTTTTGCTGTTTTCACGGCTCAGCTTGTCACTTACTTTGCCGCTGTCGAGCACAACGGTTGTTACTTTGCGTCCATCCACTGTCTCTTGCTGAGCCTTTGCCAGTTGATCCAGCTTCACACCATCGATGATGATGTCAACGCCGGGATCGCTTGATGGTGTTGAATAGCCTGGATCGCTATCGGGATCGGGTCTAGCCGCAACCGTTACCGTCGCGTGCGCTTGCTGCCCTTCATATTCCGCGGTGATAACAGCTTGTCCGTTCGCTACCGCTGTTACAAGTCCTGTCGAGGCATCTACAGTAGCGACATTCGTGTCGCTTGACGAGTACGCAGTGCCGGAAGTTACATCAAGGGTGCTTTGATCGGAATATACCGCGGTTACGACCGTTTCATGCGTATCTCCGATGTACAGCGAGTACGCTGATCTGTCCAGTTGGAGGTTCGTCATCGTGACTGGCGGCTGAAAATAAGCGGTATACGTGGTATGCGCGTTAATCACAACGGAAGCCAGTTCGGTACTGGAAAGGAACGTTGTTCCTTCATCGTTGCTCCATCCGAGGAACGTATAGCCTGGATCCGGCGTTACCGTCGGAACGGAAACCGGGGAACCGCCTTGGGCAACGTTCTCGCTGTTTGGGGTAGGGCCGCTCATACTGCCGCCTTCTTGCTTGGCATACGTGACTGTGTACGTCGGAATCGGTGTCCAAACCGCATATAACGAAATACTTTGCGTCATAGGGATCGTATCCCCCGCCGCATAGACGGCAGTCGTTGCAGTAGGCGATGTCGCCCAGCCTGCGAAAGTGCTGTTCGTTTTGAGCAAGCTGCCTTGGCCCGCTACCACAGCCGATTCGTTCGGCTTGTAGGCGATCTTCTCCGACGGCACGGAGCCTGATGTATTGCCATTGCCGTTGTAAGTAACGGTCGACCTCAGTACCACGATATTGCCGCGAGCCGAATTGCTACCGTAGATATAACCTTGGCTGTCTACCGCGACATCGATTGTAGAGATCTGACCGCTTGAATCAGGAATGGCCGGAACGTCTGTCCAGTCATCAGAGCCGCCATGATAGGCAAGCTTCTTCACGCTTGCAGTGGCCAAGTTAATCGTATACAACGTAGCGGAACGATCGACAGCGATGCCGTAAGGAATGAACAGAGACGTCCCCTGTGGTGAAGGTGTAATATCCGTCCAGCCTGATGCCCCTGCCTCCCGTTTTAAAATCTTCCCTCCCCCTGACATCATCCCTGACGTCGGTACCATACTGACATACAGGGTGCCGTCTCCATCCGTGGCAAGATCAAACCCGATCATATTGGGGAAAGTTGAATCCGAAATATCCTGCCAGGTTTCCAGACCGCTCGGCAGCTTCCAAACCTTCGGTTTAGCTACCGTGCTTTTGGTACTCGTAGTCGTATCAGTATCTACCACATACAAGTTGCCGTTCGGGTCTTCCGCTACCCCCATAACATAGCGCATCGTCAGATTATACGTAATGTCGGTCCACGTCCATGGGTTTGTGCTCGTCGTCAATTTCAAGACGCGCGCGACATTGTTTTGAATATCAATCCCAGAGTTCTTATCATTATCGGTTACATAGATACCTCCGTTAGTACCAAACGCAATGCCGACAGGATATGTGACCCCTGCATTATAGGTAATATTGGTAACACTTTGGTCATCGGGCGAAATTTTCAATATAGAGCCGCTGCCTACTACGCTGCTGCCGCCCAATGCGGCATTCACTCTAGGCATAATCATATTACCGTCTCCGTCAAAAGTTAACGTATACGCTATACTGCCCATCGTGCCAGCCGCCGTATAATCCAGCCAGTTCAATGGCCCTGTGTACGGCGGAGCAACTGGATTCGGCCGTGCATTAGCCGTTCCGCCGTAAGGGACAAGCAAAGCAATCATAAGCACAAAGCTCAGCATCACGCCAACTGCTTTGGTTAATGCGTTCCGTCTCATCGTTGTCATCCTCATTCTCTCCCCATGTGTCATGTTTTTCGACAGTATTCGAGGATATTATACAAAACGCCGATAAACAAGAAATGAACAAGAAAAGAGGATGTGCGCTGCGCACATCCTCTTCTTCCTCTTTAACCGTTCTGCACTCCGCGCACAGCTTACGGCTGCTCCACCCAGCTCTCCGTATCTGCAGCATCCTTGGTAAATCGATGGGCTACAGACGCTTCCAGGATATCGGCGAAAGCCCAATGCGTCTTCGGCACGTCGCTCCAAGGCGAAACTTCCAACTCTCCACCCGATTTGCGGCCTAGCATTCGATTGATCATCGTCACGGCTTCCGCACGGCTGATATACTGCTCAGGCAGGAAGCTGCCATCCTCGTAACCCTGCATGATTCCGGCTCCCTGAACCTTCGCAATTGCTTCATTTGCCCAATGGTTTGCGGTATCCGTGAACCCTTTCCCAGTGGTACCACCCGTGATCTGTGCAGCCGCCAGACTCGCCATCTCCGCACGGGTAATCGGCTTATCCGGGGCAAACGTACCATCCGGATAGCCGTTCATCAGCTCCATCACGGTAACTTCGGTAATTCCAACTGCTGCCCAGTAATCGGCAGGTACATCTCTGTAGTTAATGTCCTTGGCATTCGCATCCTTCACAATGACTCTGGACAAAATCGTCGCCATTTCGGCACGGGTAATCATCTTATCTGGACCGAACGTGCCGTTCGTATACCCCTCCATATAGGGAGTGTGACTCTCCACCTTCAAATCCAGATGAACGATTGAGAATGTACTGAACTTGCTGACCGAGAACTGCAAGCCCCAATCGCCTTCTGAAGCGCCATACTCCACCAGTTGGCCATAGAGCAGTTCCTTCGTACCGTCGCTATGCTCGACATAGACGGCAAGGTTCGCCAGTTCCTCACGGCTTAGCTGCACGTCCTTGAGCGGCATAACGAGATTCACCTTGCGGTTTTGTAAATTCGTTTCAATCGTCATAGGGCGGCCCACAATGGTGACGCCATGGTCGCCGACTACCGTCAGCACGATCTGATCTTGATCTGCACGCGTTTTGATCTCTTGCTTCTCCTCGTTCCTCTTGATCGGAACAAAGCGGAAGTACAAATCGTCGTTGAAGTCTTGAAGGGAGTCGTTCGGGATGCTGACTTTTACGTTATCCGTCACAATGCCGATATCGATATTGGCGCCTGCGAACAGACCACTTGCTGCTTTGGGCACGGTCACGTTGACTTCGGACACTTCATCCTTCGCATCCGGAATCATAATGTTGGCCGTCTTCAACCCGGCTTCCCGAATAGCGACAACCGATTGCTTCGCCTGTTCGGTCGTCAGCAGCACTTTATCGCTTTTTGTGCCGTCGGATTTCGTCGTTCTCTCAATTTCAGCCTTCGAAACCGGGGCCGTATCCTTTGATCCCGGCGCCTTCACGTCAACTTGAATAATCTCTTTTGTCGGCCCTTGGGCCGAGCCCCTGGACTCCTCTTCCTGCGATACCGTCACGCTGCCTGCCCGAAGCGTCTTCGTCATTTCCACGCCGAGCGCGTCCGTCAACGTAAATTGCTGGAGGTCAGCCTCGTCAGCGATAGTCAAAGCTTTCACACCGTAAGACGCTGTAGCTTTGATTTTAAAAGTGACCGTAAATAGGCTTTGGCCACCCGCTATGAGATAGTCGCCGCCGGAGCTGTCGACCCAAGCCGTTTTCAGATAGCCGTCTGTATTGCTGTAGACGCTGTCGAACACGGCCGCTTGCGGACCGGCAATGCTTACGATTTCAAGCGCCTCAGCATCGAAGGCAACGCGCATTCCGAACGAACCGACACCGGACGATGCCGTACTCAAAGTAACCGGAACCTTCACGACTGTACCTGGCTGGTTGTCCGCCGTTCCGATGGAGACGGAAGCTGCCGCCCCGGTTGCCGTCACAGGACCCGCTACCGTACTGAATACCGGCGATCCGGAGGTTGTACCGCCTGATGCGACCGGCGTCACCTCAAAAAGGATGTATTTGCCCAGTTGATCGTTCCCTAATTCGAAGGTCTTGCCCGTTGCCGCCGGAATAGGCGTTTTATCTGAACCGGCCGAATCGCTGGCCTGGTACCATTGGTAGATAGACACATCTGCTTCCGAATTACTCTCCGTGTCTGCATACGTATAATTCGCCGTCAGCGTCTCGCCGACATTCAACGTACCGCCGATGCTCGCATTGCTGGCTGTTGGAGCGTCATTCAGTACGGTCACCTTACCCGAAATCAAGTTTGTAATTTCAACCGGATCGTCGATCGAATACGAACCGCCGGCTATCACAATATCTGTGTCTCCCGGGGGAGCAGCAGGGTTAATAACAAACTTCATCGTAAACACTTGTTTTCGCTCGTCGATAAAAAGATTTGGGAACGTATCCGCCTTGACGTACACGCTGCCCGTGACTGATTCCGAAGTGTCGAATGTCGCAGCTTCCGCATCATTTGCGATGTCTCCAGCTATCGTCAATACGTTGGGATCGTAATTCACTTGCAATGTATATTTCCAAAAGCTGTCGTCCTCCATTAAAGCGATCCCCGGCTGCATATATACGGCGACAGACACCGTTTCCCCTCCGCGACCGGCAGCACTGATGACTTCCGCTTGGAACGCCGATACGGGTTCCGCTTGGGCCATCGGCAGAAGGCCAAGCATCATGCAAGCCATCAGCAGCAGCGTAACGGTATTGCGAAACGAACGTTTCGTTAAGAAAGATTGAAGGTTTCTCAAGCGGTCACACTCCCTTTCCGAGGTAAATGCCCAAAATCAGCTGGGCGTCATCCGCATCGACATCATTGTCGCCGTCCATATCTAGCGCTTTGAGCTGCTCGTCGGTCAGCGTCAGTTTCCCTTGCGTGTATCTTGTTACATATAACGCATCTGCCGGCGTGATGACTCCGTCTCCATTGGCGTCGCCCTTCAACACTCCAACCACGCCATACGCCGAGCTGCCGGCCGCAATACCCGGTGTATGGCCAGAAGCTGCCGCAGGCGTCACTTCGAAAAGAATGAACTTGCCGTACTGCTCCGCCTTCAGCGTCAGCGTCTTCGAGGTCGCGCCGCTAATAGCGGTTTTGTTCGTCCCCACGGCATCGTCGGCTGTGTACCATTGAAACGTCGTGCTTGCTTCATCGTCGCCATCTGTATCTACATACGAGTAGCTGCCGGTCAGCGTCTGATTAAGCATCAGCACGCCTGTAATCGTGACGCTCGCTGCCGTCGGCGCTTCGTTCGCAAGCACAGCGCTTGCGCTGGTATGCGCAGCTGGTGTCCCCGTCAGCGTACCCACAGTCGCTACCGGCGTTACTTCAAAGATGATGTATTTGTCCGCTTCAGCGCTCGTCAGATTCAGCGTCGTCGTCGTTGCACCGGAAATGGCTGTTTTACCCGTTCCCGCAGCATCCGTCGCCGTGTACCATTGGAACGTTGTCACGCCCTCGGGATCGCTCTCCGTGTCTGCGTACTGATACGTACCTGTCAAGGTATGTCCTTCTTTCACTGTACCTGTGATGCTGACGCTCGCTGCCGTCGGCGCTGCGTTCGCAAGCACCGCGCTTGTGCTAGTATACGTAGCCGGTGTTCCCGTCAGCGTACCCGCAGTCGCTACCGGCGTTACCTCAAAGATGATGTATTTGCCGACTTCAGCGCTCGTCAAGTTCAGCGTCGTCGTCGTTGCGCCGGAAATGGCTGTTTTGCCCGTTCCCGCAGCATCCGTCGCCGTGTACCATTGGAACGTTGTTACGCCTTCAGGGTCACTCTCCGTGTCTGCGTACTGATATGTACCTGTCAGGGTATGACCGGTCTTCAGCATGCCGCTGAAGCTGACATCCGTTACTGTCGGCTTATAGTTGGATGGCCCCAGCTGAACCACGCGAACCTGATTAACTCCGTTATTCTCCACAAATATCGCATATAAACTGTCATTGTATTCAACCAGAGAGCCGAAAGTCGCATTTGCCGTGGCACTTTTGTTCAGACCTTTGGCACCCCCGCTATCGGCGGACGTCCACGAAACACCGTCATACTTTTTGACGCGAATTTGATAGACATTGCCTTCATGCCAAGTCGCATACAAATCCCCATCAAATTCGATCATTCTGACCATGTAGGCGCTCGCTGTGCTGCTGTTATTAATACCATTTACCGGATCGTCGCCATCTGCGGGCGTCCATGATGCCCCGTTATACATTTTCACACGAATTTGATCTTTGGAATTATTATTCGACTCCTTCCAGGCAAGGTAAAGATTGCCGTTGTACAGAGCCAGATTTGGGGTGCTGGCTGTTTTGGCTGTGTTGATGTTCAAGCCTGTCGAGCCGTTACCGTCAACAGGAACCCAGTTCGTACCGTCAAAAGACTTGACGCGAATTTGCGTCACGCTGCCGTCCGACTCTTGCCATGCAAGGTACAATTTATTTCCATAAACCATAGCGCTCGGCATCTGAGCAGATTGCGTTGTATTCTTATTTAATGCACTGCCGCCATTAAGTGGGGTCCATGAAGAGCCTCCGCCGTATTTAGCCCCCCGGAGTTGATTAATACCATTGCCTCCCGCCTCGTCCCAAAACAGATACAGCGAGTTGTCGTAGACGATCAGATTCGTGTTCTTTGCGTTAGTGTTGACGAGCGCATTGAGGCCGCGAGCTCCGTCGCCGTCAACCAAGTCCCAGGAAGTGCCGTTGAATTTGGCGACCCGCGCTTGCCAATAGGGGGCTTCCTGCTCTTCCCAGGAGGCGTACAGCGTATTGTCGAATATGACCAAATAAGGATTCGATGCATTTTTCGAAGCATCTTTATTCATCGGGGCATTGTTGTCGGCCGTCACCCACGCGCCGTTCTCGTACTTTTTGGCACGGATCTGGTTAGCGGAACCGTTCGATTCCGTCCATACAGCAAACAGGGTACCGTCAAAATCAATGAGCCTCGGATAAATGGCGTTCTTCGTCGCATCAATGTTAAGCCCATCCGTTCCGTCGCCATCGACAAAGCTCCACGATACCGCTGAAGCAGGAAGCCCCTGCAGCAGGAACAGCGCGATCATCAGTGCCATAACAGCCGGGAGACCGAAACGTGTAATCCAAGATTTTTTCAAGCTAAGCCCTCCCTCAAAGTCCTTACTATGTTTCTCCTACGCTAATCCAAACCATTTCAAACAGTCTAAAAGACCCAAAAAACCATCAAACCTCACCTGCTTTTTGACATAAAACGACAAAATAACCGTACTTCTCTCTCCATTGTATGAAATTTGTCCTATATCGGCATAGTGACGAATAGTCACTTTTTTTCGCATGCATGTATGTTGGTGGGAGCTTGATTGAAGTATAATAGAACCATAAAAGGGAGGAGTGGGAGCAAAAGGATGCACAGCCCTTTAAAAGTGATGGTTGTAGAGGACGACGCCCTATTAAGAAGCGGACTGGAGGTTATTATTGCTGCTGAGGATGGGATGGAGGTCTGCGGCGCGGCACAGAACGGACTAGAGGCACTGCAATTGTTGGAAACTTTCCGTCCGGATGTCATTCTGATGGATGTGCAAATGCCCCAAATGGACGGCCTCACCTGCATTCGAGAAATCCGCAAGCGGGATGTGGCACTGCCGATTCTTATTTTGACTACATTTAATGAAGAGGAATATATTTTTCAGGGACTTGCCGACGGCGCCAGTGGTTATATTCTGAAAGGTCTCGATTTCGAAAAGCTGGTTCAGGCGATTCGGGATACCGTAAACGGGCAGTTTGTGCTGCCGGCCGAGGTGGCCGTCAAGGTTGCACAATACGCTGCAGGCAACAGTGATTTTATGAAGGAACAACGGTTAAAGCAATTTTTCGAAACGAATACGCAATTTTCCAAATCGGAGCATCCGATCATGGCTTTGCTGCTCAAGCGATGGTCCAACAAGGAGATTGCCGACAGCTTGTTCCTTACCGAAGGAACGATCAAGAACAAACTGTCTGTCATCTATAACAAGCTTGGCGTTCAGAATCGCCAAGACGCCATCCGCTGTTTGGAAAGCAATTTCCTCAATTAATCCTCTCCCGATATGCAGGCAGAATAAAGTAAAATACGCTGCCTGCCTCCGATTCGCTTCGGACCCCAACCCTTCCCTGATGCTGCTCCACGATTTCCTGCACAATGGCAAGCCCGAGACCGCTGCCCGATTCGTTGTGATCTCGGTTGGTATAGAATCGGTTGAAAACTTGCGTCTGCTCAGCTTCCGATAAGCCCTTGCCTGAGTCGGCCACTTCAAACACGAATTCGCTGCCTGTTCCATTGGCATCCGGCTGTATCTTGCCGCGGAGCTCGACCGCATCGCTGATGCCTTTGCTGAATTTG
Source organism: Paenibacillus oryzisoli (assembly GCF_050467285.1). Classification (GTDB taxonomy): domain Bacteria; phylum Bacillota; class Bacilli; order Paenibacillales; family NBRC-103111; genus Paenibacillus_E; species Paenibacillus_E oryzisoli_A. Next base: position 30,085 of record NZ_JBCMUN010000013.1, read on the forward strand.
ACGGCATTGGCCAACAGATTCTGGATCACCTGAAGCATCCGGAATCGATCGATCCGGACAAAGAAAGGGGCGGCTTCGCTGTCGGCGCCTGTTATTTTTTTTCGTAAAATCATCCCTTCTCCGTTTAAATCCGCCTCGAATCTGATATAAAGCTCTTCCATCCATGCCCACACCTCCACCTGTTCCAATTGGAACGCCATATTCCGGGACTCCAGTTTGGACAGCTCGAACAAATCGTCAACCAATCGCTTGACGTAGCTTGTCTTGTCCAACAACTGCGCGGTCATCGTCGGATTGTCCGCCGTCAATTTTCCTCTCGCCATCAAATGCAGACAAGTCTGAACGGCTACCAAAGGGGTGCCCAAATCATGCGCAATATTCGCCAGCATTTTCCTTCGACGCTCATTAGCCTCATGCAGACTGCGGGTTCGGTCGTCCACTTTGCGCTCAAGAAGTCGATTCGCCTCGCCAAGCTCCTCCACTAGCGCGTCATTTCGTCTGGACAGCCGTACATACCGGTGTGAGACAATGACCGCCTGGGCCATCATAAATGGCACGATGCTGTAGTCGAGCAGTTCGACCGTGTCCGCCATTCGCAAGTAATACAGTGTATCGTTCACCAAAGCACAGCCGATCAGGAGCAGAGCTGCCATATGAATTAGCGCGCCTTCCCGCTTGCGCAGATATGCTTTTATGCCAACGTAGATAATGAAGTAGAGCAGAAAGACAGCTTTTATGATCGTCTGGAGCAGCATAGACTCTGTGTAAATGCGGGCGGGCGTCAGACAAATAAACAGGAACAGGAGTGCCGCAACGATCACGGCGAGCTGCAGCATCCGCTTGTGAACCTCATGGGGATACAAGCTTTTCATGAGAAACACTAGCGTGATGAAGGCGGCAATTTCACTCAAATATTCCAGCCTGGTCAACCATTCCCAGCTTTCGATATGAAGAAGCTCGGTGGACAAGTACCCGTTAATGAACATCGTTCGCATCGCAACGGCAATCGCGACAAGACCTACGAATAAGGACGGATGATCCCGTTTTCTCATACCGCACATCACAAGATGGTAAACGCCGATCATCAGAAAGCCGCCAATGACAAAAATATCGTAGAGCATCTCCTTGAGGATGCCGGGAATTAGAGCATCCGTATCGCCGTATACGATATCCCTATTGATGCCACCCTCCCGAAACGAGTAGTTGGATACCTGAATAACGATCTCCATCGTCATGTGTCTAGGCTGAAAAAAGACGAGATTCACATGGGACTTCGGCTGTTCTTCCGTCAGACTGGTGCCCACCTGGCCGAGTCCCGGCTTTTCTTCCCCGTCAATCCACAATCGATAAGCGCTCCCGATCGCGCGAAGAAACAAGGCCTTGCTCTGGCCCAGATCGGATTCCGGCACCTGCAGGAGCAGACGGTAGGTGCCGTAGCCTCTGCCCGAGCTGTCCATGCCGGAAAGTGAGGCGGCAGTCCATGATGAGGGCACGGTTATATAAGCAGGCCTCAAGCCGCCCTTCGCAAAATCCACGGGAGCCAGCAACTGCTGCCAGTAAAACTCCCACTCCCCGTGCAAAGGAACAATCCTCTGATTCTCAGCCCCATAGCCGGTAATATCAAGCACACCTTCCCTCGGCTGCGCACTAGACTCCGCTGCCGCCGTAAATGGCTGTAACGAGCTTGACAGTATAACAATCCAGAATGCCAGTATGACAAAAGACTTCATTTTCATGCTGAACCGCCTTCAATTCCGAAGAATGGTATTGTTTTTCTTAGCTTAATAGTATAAGAAAAACCTAGCGGCGGGCTAGGTTTTTATCAAAATCATATGGCTTTTACCTGAAACTAATTAAACAGCCTCATTTCGGCGGCTTTGACGTGGCAGGGCAACTGCTCGTAAGTTCCCAAATCTTGTATGATCACCCCCCGTATCTAAACCCTTAGCGAGCCGCGGAACCCTCTTGCCCCATAGTAGGATTCTGCTCCGTTGTGGTACACGAAAACCGTATCGTAACGACGATCGCAAAAGATTGCCCCACCGAGTTTTCTAATACTATCGGGTGTCTTCACCCAACTGGAAGTTTTCAAATCGAAATTTCCCAGCTTCTGCAGCTCCCGGTATTGTTCTCCGGTTAAAAGCTCAATGCCCATGTCAGCCGCCCATTCGACCGCGCTATTGTGCGGTTTATGCTCTTTCCTAGACTCCAGCGCTTCACGGTCGTAACAAACACTTCGGCGGCCTTTCGGACTTTCGGCTGAACAATCGCAAAAAATGTACGCGCCAGTCGTTTTGTCATGGTCCACAACATCCGGTTCACCGCCGGTTCTCTCCATTTCATGAAGCGTCCACAGTTTTTCAGGATGATCTTCGAGCTTATCTTGTACATCAGTCCATTCAAGGCCCTGATGGCGGTTCATATTCTTCTCAAACCGGACTTTCAATGTTTGGATCAATCCTTCACGTTGTTCCGGCAACAATTCCTTGGCACGGCTAATCTCACTCATTGCCATTTAGCACCTCACATATTTACGCTTAAAACCGAGCTGCCCTCGAGCCACGGCTTTTTGAATATTGTCGGAAGCGTTCAAGAACTTGCTTTTTTTCTTGTCACCTTGGACTTCTACCGGACCGACTGCCTGTGCTGTCTCAACCGCCCGTTCGTGGAGCGCCGAATACGATGTCGCCACAGTGAAGATAAAGTTATTCATCGCGTATTTGGTTCGTTCAGGCGCATCATGAATCGTCTCTTGTACAAGTGTAAGCATATCGGCCAATTTACTTTCAGCAAACTCACCGTCCGGACGGCTGCCCAGCAACCAGCAATAACAGCTCCACCCCGCTGACCTTCTCAGCTCTTTGCCGCTTGCAATCCATCGATCGGCAACAGCTTGGGCAATATCCGTTTCCGCTAACGTGACGGCAACGACATAGTCGGACAGCATATAAAAATAAGCGTCCTCGATCCATCGCTCAAAGTCCGCTTCCGTCATGGCTTTCGGATCTGCGATGACGCCGGCAAAGTACATCGCGTCGTAGTTCCCTGTGGCATAAAGCTGTTCGGCCAGTGGCTGATTTTTCTTTATTTGTTTAGACATCGGCTTCATCGCACCTGTCGCTATGCCAAAAAGCGGCTCGTGCGCACCGTTCGATATGTACATTTTCTTAAGTCGTTCCTTGCCGAGACTTTCAAGTTCTTGCATAACGGCTTCTACATTCATGATGTAAACGCTCCCTTCCATGAATACCTGCCAGCGCAGCCAAATAGGCCGAAGCAATGAACGCTCACTGCTTCAGCCTATTTATGCTCGTAGAGTCCCTACACGTGCTCCTCCGCATGCTTCTTGAAATTGTCCAAAATCGCCTGCCACCCGGCCTGCTGCATCTCGGGCGCATTCTGGCTTTCCGCCTCGAACGTCTCCACAACGCGTGTCGCGCTGCCTTCACGAATAAAATCGATCTTCACCTGCCGGCCGTCGCCGATCGTGTAGGCAATGTGTTCGTGAGGACGAACATCATCATAAACACCGCCGAAGTCGAAGCCGAAGCTGCCGTCCTTCGCTTCCATACGCGAGGAAAAGCTGCCTCCGACTCTCAGATCATTCTCAGCGCGAGGCGTATGCCAATCCGGGGAAGCACTGTTCCATTGGATAATGTGACGCGGCTCTGTCCAATACTCCCAAACCTTCTCAACAGGGCTTTGAATCAGTGCCTCTACCTTCAGAATTGCCGGTTTGCCAGTTTCCATGCCTGCAGCCTCCTTCAAGATCATCCTTCTATTCTTGTCCATCATACCATAAGTTCAATCTTGGGTAATCCTTCCATTCCCACCATCAGCCAATTAGCTGCAAAAAAAAGAGCCAAAGCATTCAGAATGCCGGCTCCTTTCCGTTATTTAGATGCAAATACGCCCGCCCATCGCTCCAACTCATTTGTGCAAGCCCAAATGTGCGGGTAGCGCGACCGCAAATTCTGCATATCCGCCTCGTCGTCAATCGTCCAGGCGATCAGTTGGATGCCTTCTTCACCGCAGCGATGAACGAACTCGTCCGTTAAATAAATATGTTTGACGGAGACGTACTTCGCGCGAATCTCGCGAGCGAGCGGGAACACGGCCGGCGTCGCCCCGTAAAGGACCAGCCCCAGCTCGAGGCTATCGGACAGCTCCCTCATGCGAACCACCGCGTAATGGTCGAACGAGGTGACGAAGACCTGATCCTGCACCCCGGCAGAATGAATCGCGGCTAGCACCTTTTCCTCCAGCCCCGGATACAGCGCCCCGCTCTGCTTCAGCTCAATGTCGACCTTGGCCCGGTCTTTGGCCAGCAGCAGCACTTCCTCCAGCGTCGGAATCGACTGCCCCCCGCCCGCATCCAGCTCGCGGATTTGCGCAAACGTAAAGTCCGCTACGCGCCCGGTCCCGTTCGTCGTCCGGTTCACGGTCGTATCGTGAATGACGACAGGCACGCCGTCCCGCGTCAGCTGAACGTCGAGCTCCAGGTGACTGTAGTTCAACTCTAAAGCGGCCTGAAAAGAGGCCATCGTATTCTCCGGATACTTCTTCGGGTAGCCTCTGTGTGCAAGTCCAGTGATCATATCGAGATGTCCACCTCCGGTTATAGTGAGTACCTCACCATCATAACGCAAATTGGGACAACCGACCACTACATCGATCCGCCTACTCACGCCATGGCAAAATATGAATACGGTCCAGCGCGTAGGTCGAAGACGTCATGTACTTCGTTGCGCCGGATTCGAACAAGATATGCAAGTCTCCGCTGTGTTCAAAAATGCCTTCCGCCATGGGCGGAACCACCATCTTTTTCCCCTTGTCCTTGCTGTCCAGGAACCAGACGGGCACATCGGCTTGCCCCAGTTTTACCGTCGCATGCGGCGCTTCCGATGCCGTATGTTTGTAACGGGTAATGTCGCTGATGCTGTTTCTGCCGTAAGACTGACTGAGCCACACGCCATCCGCATTCAGATACATCCCCTGCACGCTGTCCGGCAGGGACAGAATAAGATCCGGTGTCAAGGCGGCGCCCGCCGTCTCACCCTTCAGGGCTACCGGCATATCCGTCGCAGGGTCCAGCTTGTAGCCGACGGCCCACGCTTTATGCTCTTTCCCGTCCCGATTCGTCATATAGTGCGAAGCATCTGTCGGATAGCTGGTGCCTTGTGCAAATTCACCCGCCCAAAGCACGCCGTCGGCGTAAGCATTGAACGAAGCTCTCGTACCGGTCGAGACAAGACCCTTGAACACAAGTTTGCCGGTCTCCCCAGCTTTCAGCAGATCATCTTTCGGAAAATAGTAGAGATTGCCGTCTGAGGAAAGCCAGACATATTTGGAAGAAACGGCAACCCCGCCAGCGTGGCCAGTGTAAGGCGTCGCGGCGTCCTTATACAATTCAAGCGCTTTCACAAGCTTGCCGCTCCCTGCATCCACCACGGTCAGAAGTCCGGACTTACCCTCCTCCCGATAATGGGAGATGACGATCCAGTTCTTCTCTTCCACATAGGCCATGCCTTGCGGGATCGCATTTTGCTTGAGTGCCGGGATAATCGGCCCCTGCTTGCTTTGCGCCAGAAAATCTTTGATTTCCGGCATATCCACGCGGATTTTGATGCCCGCTTCTTCTTGGGTAATTCCCCCCAATGCATTCACCTGCTTCGCTGTGGGTTCCGTCGCTTTAGGCACGGCGGTCAATGCAGCGGTCGGCGCAACACTCCCTTGCGCCGCCGCCACCGTTTCCCGCTTTTGACAGCCCGCCACGGTCAGCGCAATTAAACTTGCCGCAAGGACAACGCAAGAGAGCTGAGCGATTCTCATTTTTTCACCTCTGAGGGCACACCCTGGTCGGCCAGGATGTCGCGCAACCGGCCCGGGTAATCCGTAATGATGCCCGAAGCGCCGTAGGCAATCGCCTTTCTCATTCTTTTCTCATCGTTAATGGTGTATGGGTACACTTCGATTCCCTTGCTCTTCGCTTCGCGGATATCTTCGCGGTTAATGCGTTTGAAGTTCGGATGCAAGGAGTACACAGGTACACCGAGCCCCGTCGCCAAATTCACATGGCTTCCCGGATTAAAATCATACAGGAGCCCGATCTTCGCATCCGGCAAAAGAAGCTTCAGGAACATCAAGCTTTTATGATCGAAGGAGGAGACGACGACATTGTGCACGCGGTCCTTCTTCTTCATTAGCTCGACCAGCGCCGGCTCCAGCTTCCGATCGTACGAATCTTTGATCTCCACATTGATCATGATGTCTGGAGGCACAAGGTCGAACACCTCTTCCAGCGTCGGAATCCGTTCCCCTTCAAAGCGCGTATCGAACCAACGGCCCGCATCCGCCTGCTTTAACTCGGCAAGCGTCAGCTCATGGACGACGCCTTTTCGATCTGTTGTGCGATCAATCGTAAAATCATGAATCACGATAATTTCGCCGTCCTGCGATAAATGGATATCAAGCTCAATGGCATCGCAGATTTGCTCAAGCCCGAGGCGGAAAGCGGCCAGCGTATTTTCAGGAGCTTCTCCTTTGGCTCCGCGATGAGCGATGACTAATGGTTGGTTCATACGATCCGTTCCTCCTCACCTATTTAAAGGTCGAATTGGCCATGGCAGCCACAATGTATTTTTGCGCGAAAATAAACAGTACGACGATTGGCAAAATAATCAGGATACTCGCGGACATGATGATGTGCATGTTCAATGCTTCGTCCCCGGCAATCGAGTCGCGCATCATGGAGATCCCGACAGTCAGGACGCGCATTTTGTTGGAGTTCGTCATAATGAGTGGCCAGAAGTACGAATTCCAGCTGCTAATAAAGCTGATGACAGCCAGCGTCGAGACCGTCGGCATCGCCATCGGCGTCAATATTTTGTACAGCACCTGGAACCGGCTCGCACCGTCTACCCTCGCCGCCTCGATCACATCGTTATTAATGGAGCGGAACATTTGGCGAAGCAGGAAGATGCCGTACGCAGAAGCAGCATGCGGGATAATCAACGCATAATACGTATTAATCCAGTTAAGTTTGGACATGAGGACATAGACAGGCACGAAGACAACTTGCTCCGGGACGATAAGCGCCGCGAGCACGAGGGCGAACAACTTGTCTCTGCCCGGAAACGTCCCCTTGGAGAAAGCGTAGGCCGCCATAAGTCCGATATTGATTTGCAAGAAGACAATGCCTACCGTTTGAACAACCGTGTTGAGCGTAAAGCGGTAGAAAGGAAAGGCTTTAAAGGCGGAGGCAAAGTTACCCCACATTGCCTTCTCCGGCCAAAAGGTCGGCGATGCCAGTCGGAGCTCCGACGGTGCTTTTAAAGCGGTAATCAACATCCAGTAAATAGGAAAAAACATAACCAGCGTAATGAGAATGGCAACAGCGACACGGGTAGTATGCAGCAGCGGATTTTTCATATTCTTCTACCTACCCCTCGTAATGAACTTTCTTCTTGGACACATACATTTGAAGCATGGTCAGCAAAATAATAATGAAGAAGAAGATAATGACCAGCGCGGAAGCCCGGCCTGTTTTGAAGTCTGTAAAGGCCATTTCGTAAATCCAGTACACCATCGCTTTGGTCGATTCCAGCGGTCCGCCGTTCGTCATAACGTCAACGGATTGGAATACCTGCATGGAGGAAATGAAGTGCGTCACTACAAGGAACAAGGTTGTCGGCGACAGCAGCGGTACGGTGATTTTCCAGAATTGCGTCAACTTCGATGCGCCGTCGATGCCGGAAGCCTCATAATATTCAAGTGGAATGCTTCTTAATCCGGAGATGAAAATGATCATCGTAAAGCCGACGCCTTTCCATACCGCGACCGCAACCAGCACCCACAACGCAGTCTTCGTATTCGTGAGCCATTGGATCGGTTCGAGGCCGAGCCATGTCATAATGCTGTTCATTAGCCCGTAATGGCCGTTGAAGATCCAGAGGAAGATCATAGAAACGATAACCATGGAAACGTAGTGCGGCATGAAAATGACGGCCCGCATGAAATTGAAAGTGCGTGAAGCATAATTGAACAGCAGCGCGAGCAGCAGCCCCAGACCCAGCGTCAACACAACGTCCGCAATCGTATACGTAAAGGTCACTTGCAACACTTTATAGAAGGTCTTGCTGTGAAACAAATATTCATAGTTATCGAACCCGATGAATTTCTTCGTCGGCTTCGTCATATTCCAGTTTGTGAAGCTGATAAACAGCGAGTTGACTAATGGATAATAAATAAAAACAGCCAAGATCACCAATGCCGGAACAGCAAACGAAAAATCTTTCAAATAGTCTCCCCACCGGGAACGGGAACGTGTGGTCACGATACCGTCGACTTCGTGGTGGAGCTGGCTCTGCCTTTTGTCTGTATTCATGGCCTATCCCCTTTCACATCCTCCAAAGAACTGCCATGCAGAAGGCTTTCGCCTTCTGCACGACATGCCGCTGGCAGCAAGCCTTTAGCTTTCATCCAAGATCGTATTGATTTCCTTCACGGCATCTTTCATCAGCGGTTCCGGATCTGCATTCTCCAGAATCATTTTGCCTACGACTTCCATGTATTTCTTGCTGAATTCTGTATATGCCGGATGCTGCGGACGTCCTACGACGTTGTCGAAGTTATCGAATACCGCTTTGTATTGCGGCAGCTTGGCGAAATACGCTTTGCCTTCGTCCGTGTTCAGCACCGATTTGTGCGTAGGCAGGTAACCGGTTCCCTCAGCCCATTTGATGTTGTGCTCGGCATCCGTCATGAACTTGATGAATTTCCAAGCCGCTTCCTTCTGGTTCGCAGGTGCGCCATCCATCATAACGATACCCGCGCCGCCGATATGCGATTTGCGCTCTTTATCGCCAGGAATGAAGGATACGCCGACTTCAAATTTCGCATTTTGCAGATACGTTTTGAGTACCGCGGAAGTGTGCTGTACCATGGCGATCTTCTCGTCCAGGAACATTTGTCTCATTGTATCCGAAGCGCCTTTGCCGTAGCCCATGTGCATCGAGCCGTCTTTGAGCCACTTGTTGAAGTTCTGGATCCAACGCAAGCTGTCAGGCTGATCCAGCAGAGATTTCGTTTTCTCCGGATTCAAGATAGCGCCGCCGCCGTTCGAAATCCACGGATCGTAGTACCATGTATCCCAACCTGGGACGGAGAACGCGTACCGTGTTGTCTTTCCGTTTTCTTTCACGGTTACTTTCTTGTTGAAGTCCTCGATGTCGGACCACTTCTGAGGCGGTTGAACGCCCAGCTTATCGAGCAGCGTCTTGTTGTAAATCATCACGCTTGTGCTGACGATCAGCGGGAAGCCGTACTGCTTTTTGTCATATGAATACGCTTGCAGCATCCCTTGAGAGAAGTCGTTCATATCCACTTTATCCCGTTTGATGTACCCGGATAAATCCGCGAATGCACCGCTGTCCGCAAAGCTTGGCAAAGCCGATACTTCTACGTTGGTAACAGCCGGAACTTCTTTGGCCGCGATGGCCGCTTGCAGCTTCTTCTGAAGATCCGCATAAGCGCCCTGGAACACCGGCTCGACGGTAATGTACGGATACTTCGCTTGGAAAGCGGCGATCATATCGTTAACCGCGGGCATCTGCACTTCGGCGTGCGAGTGCCAATATTGAATCGTTACCGGCGTTGTATCTTCAACTGCGGGTGGAACTGAAGCCACCGCTTCGGTGTCCCCGCCGCCGTCTCCACTGCTGCTGCCGCAGCCAGTTAGTGCCGTCAGTGCCAGGGATGAAACCGCCAAAATAGGTAACCATTTTTTCCTCTTCATGTACAAAAACCCCTCTCCGGATTATATCGAGTAGAATGAATGGCGTCGTTCCTGGACAAGATGGGCACAAAAAAGGAGAGCACCGAGCAGACAAGAAACAGAAGGGCCGCACAAAGCTATGCACGGTCCGTTCGTCTCTTGGGCTGTCTCAGTGATCTCCGCACCCAATCGTTTGGAACGAAATAAAGCGTTTTCTTAGTGAAAGTATGTCATACCTGCGGGGGCTGTGTCAACCATTTTGTTCAATGTACTTTTTGCCAATCCCGCTTTTCTCAGCTAGACCGCATAGGTTTGATTCATGCGTGCAGCGCCGCTCAGCTGCAGCCCTTTGGACTCCAAGGAAATAATATCACTGGATTTCAAAATACTGTCAACCGCTTGCAGCAGTGCTTCCGTATAGCCGTTTTTCAAATGAAATCGAAGCTCCATCACCCCTTCCGCAGTGCCAGAAATCTCCATCATGCCTTCCGCCTTCATCTGAACATTCACAACCTGAATCCCTTGTTCGCCAAAATGCGTCGCAATTGTCCCCAAAACACCCGGTTTGTCGACAATCTTAATCACAACCTCCTGGGTTCGGCGGTTGCGCATCACGAGCTTTTCCCACTTGTTCAAGACGAACAAGCTCAGCAAAACCATGACCGTTGCGAGCACGGCACAGTAAAAGAAACCTGCGCCGACGCAAAGGCCGATCGCGGCAACAACCCATACGGAAGCAGCGGTCGTGAGTCCGGATACCGTGGCTCCCGTTCGCATAATGGTTCCTGCTCCCAGGAACCCGATCCCGCTGATAACCTGCGCAGCCAGGCGCGCTGGGTCCGTTCGCACGTTAGGTTCCGTGACGAACTGTGAAAACCCGTAGATCGACAGCAGCATGATGGCGGTGGAGCCGATGCAGACCAGAATATGCGTCCGCAGGCCTGCCGCGTGGTTGCTCCACTCCCGTTCAAGGCCGACAAGCCCGCCAAGGGTTACCGACATCAGGATGCGGATCGTTAAATCGAAATAGCTAATATGCCAAATGCCAGCCGTCATAACAGTCACCCCTAGTTTCAGATTGCATGATCATTCGCCGGCAGCTCATAGATAGACTGGAACAACGCCTCGACTGCCGCGCGCTGCTCCTGCATCTGGCTCTCGCTGTAAAGCAAGCGGTCAGCTACCAGTTGGAGCACCGTTTCGGCGTATTTCTCGGCCTTCTCAAGCCGGAAATAGGACCATCCCGTATGCAGTCGCAGGAAATCGACAGCGGTCACCGTCATTTCCTCTTCTAAGCTGTAGAGCAGCTGTGCGTAGACACATTGAACGTCCGGAAGCGGCGAGACCCGTCTCGCGGCAGGAAGCAGCTCCACGATCCGCAGCGCGTTCGTCCCATAGGTGTCCACCCATTCCTGCATCGTCGCTCGATCAACACCTTGCGCGGCGCCAAGCTTCAGCATCGCCTGCTTCCAATCTTGAAAGGAACCTGTCCCCTGGTTCTCCCCGCCGCTAACCGTGATCGTATCCGTGCTGCACGGCGCGAATGTCCTGCCCGCTGCATTCGTCAAATTGTGCGCGACGAGATCCACGACCTTTTCCGCCATTTTACGGAAGCCGGTCAATTTGCCGCCTGCAATCGTGATCAGACCGCTGTCGGAGACGAAAATCTCATCTTTTCTGGACAATTCGGACGGTCCTTTGCCCTCTTCATAAATGAGCGGCCGCAAGCCCGCCCAGTGAGAGCGAATATCCTTGACCGTCAGTCGGACGCTCGGAAACATGGCGTTGACCGCCCGCAGAATGTAGTCGCGGTCCTCCTGCGTCGTTCTCGGGTTGTCGATCGACTTGGTGAACGCCGTATCCGTCGTCCCGATATACGTCGCCTCGCCGCGCGGGATGACGAACACCATCCGGCCGTCCGGCGTATCGAAATAAGCCGCTTGCTTGACCGGCAGCTTCGCATAATCGACAACGAGATGAACGCCTTTGGTCAGGAACAGGCGCTTCCCTTTCAAAGAGCCGTCGATTTCGCGCATTTTATCCACCCAGGGCCCCGCCGCATTCACAATATGCTTCGCGTAGATCGCGTAGGTCTGCCCGTGAATCCGGTCCTTGACGGTGACACCGACCGCCTTGCCATCCCGGTAAATAAACTCGGTCGCCTCCGCATAGTTCACAATGTCGGCGCCGCGCGCGTAGGCCGTCTTCATAATGTCGATGGTTAGGCGGGCATCATCCGTCCTGTACTCGAAATACAGGCCCCCGCCCTTCAGGCCGTCCTGCTTCAGCAAAGGCTCCTGCAGCGTGGTCTGGCTGCGTCCCAACATCTTTCTGCGTTCCTTGCGCGCCACGCCGGCGAGCCAATCGTAGATATACAGGCCGATGGAGGAAGCCAAATAGCCGTAAGTGCCACCCTTATAAACCGGCAGCAGCATAGGGGCTGGAATGACAAGATGCGGAGCATTTTTATATAAAATAGCCCGTTCCTTGCCTACCTCCTGCACCAGCTTCACATCCCCCTGCTTCAAATAGCGGAGCCCGCCGTGAATGAGCTTGGTCGATCGGCTGCTCGTGCCGGAACCGAAATCGTTTTTCTCGATCAGCCCGATTTTCATGCCGCGTGTGACGCTATCCAGCGCAATTCCCGCTCCGGTGATCCCTCCCCCGATGACAAGTACGTCCAGTTCGGACTGCTCCATGCTCTTCAAAATTTCACTGCGGCTCTGCGCCGAAAATGTCGCTCTCATCGAAAGTCCCCCCATGTCTGAAAAAAATAAAAACCGCTTTAGAAAAGTGCGCAAAAATAAAGATCGCACTTTTTCCAAAGAGGTTTCTCCTCGTCTCTCCCGCTTGGAATCAGCTGATGTATGGATTTATGTTAGTGCCATAAGTCGGATGCCCCTGCGGACACCGCCAGTGCTCCCGCCTCCAGCGCCTCCGCAATTTCCTTCTGATTGCCGACTAAGCCGCCTGCAATAATAGGAAGCGAAGTCATGTCCGTCATTTCCCGGATAATGCGCGGCATGATGCCCGGCATGACCTCAATCGCATCGGGACCGCTTTGCTCAGCCGCCTTAATGCCTCGATGAACCGCACTTCGGTCGATGAGAAAAATACGCTGGATCGCCATAAGCCCCGCTTCCTTCGCTCCGCGAATGAGATGGCTTTTGGTCGAAATGACGCCGGTCGGCTTAATGACTTGCGCGGCATAAGCCACACCGCTCTTGTCGGAGGCAATCCCTTCAATAAAGTCCATATGAATGAACACATGCTTCCCGGCTTCCTTCAGCCGATCAACCAACTCTTTCAGATTAAAAATGGATCCGACAAGCAAAAATACAATATTCGCCGGGCTTTGAATCGCCAGCTCGAGATCTTCTACTTTTTGAACAGCCGCAATGGTTTGATGTTCTACAAGATCAACAATCGGATACACGTTATTTCCCACCTTTCGTCGATGTTAGAACATTATACCACGATTTTTTATAAGTTATAGGTCGATGACTTCTTTGATACTGGGAATGATATACGCCGGGCGGTACGGCGAGTTCTCCGCCATTTCCTTCGTGGCGACGCCCGTCAGCACCAGGACGGACTTCATGCCGGCATCGTTGGCCATCTTGATGTCGGTCTCCAGCCGGTCGCCGATCATAAAGCAATCCTCGAACGGCAGGCCCAAATGCGCGGCGGCCTCTTCCGCGGCAATCAAAGACGGTTTGCCCACAACAAGGTCGATCGCTTTGCCTGTCGCCACCTCCAGCGCGGCGATAAATGTGCCGGTGTCCGGAATCTGGCCGCCGTCCAACGGACAGGTCGCATCCGGGTTGGACGCGATAATGATCGAGCCCCGGATCGCCGCCTGATACACGCTGTTAAGCTTATCGTACGTGAACTGACGGTCCCACGAGAGCACAACGTAGCGAGCTTGCTCGCTATCTTGCGTAAGCGGAACGCCGTTCGCCTCCAGCTCTTCGATAATCGGCTCCTCGCCGATCACAAACACCAGCTCCCCCGGCTGCAGCCGCCGGTTCAGATACTTCGCCACAATCTGCGAGGAATTGAGCACCTCGTCCAGCGTGACCGGAATCCCCATTTTCGATAGCTTTTCCACATAAGATTGACGGGTTGCAATCGGTTTATTCGATAAAAATACGACTTTGTCGCCCCGTGAACGCAGCGTCCCAATCGCTTCCGCCGCGCCTTCAATCGTTCTATCCCCCAGGTACACGGTACCGTCCAAATCAAACACATAGCCTTTTGCCATCGCTCTCACCCTCGATTCATGAAGACTGAAATGATGTCCGGCCAGACGCAGGCACGCAAAAAAAGACCCTATCCATGTAAACACACTCCGCCAAAACATGGCAGAATGTGATTACGGATAAGGTCTTCTCCTAGACTCGCGCCTAAACCGTACATTCATCGTTTGTAGGTTAACTATAAAGCGGTTACATCGTTCTTGTCAAGCGGGAAAATTTTGGCTGGTTACAGCTTCTGCGATAACTTCGCATAGGCGGAAGGCGTCATGCCGGTAATCCGCTTGAACACCCGGCTGAAATAGAACTCATCCTCATAGCCGACCAGCTTCGACGTTTGCGCCAGCGTCTGCCCTGCGCCTGCGAGCAGCTCCTTCGCCTTAGCCACCCGCAGACGAATGATGTAATCCTTCGGCGAGAAGCCGGTGAGCGCCTTGAACTGCCGCGAGTAGTAGCCTTCGCTGAGCCCCGCCAGCTTCGCCAGCTGCTCGACCATCAGCGGCGCCTGGATGTGATCCGCAATATACCGGCACGTGTACTGAATCGCCGAATCCGCGTCGCTGCTGTATTGTTGATCGTGCATTTGATCAATGAGCGAAAGCCACAGCTCCCTGAATGCCAGTTGGCAGCGATATTGCGAAAGTGGATCGTACGCATGCCATAGCTGAAACACGCGGTCGAAGCCTCGGCGCACTTCGGCCGCCCGAAGCGTCGGCAGCATGCCACGCAAGGGGGCCAGCCAGCTGTCCGGCGCGTGGACGATCCAGTCCTGCTTCTCTTGATAGCACAGCCGATAATCGAAGCGGATATGGTAGATTTCCACATCCTCTTGCTCGGAAATCGCCCATTCGAACGTCGTCTCCGGAACGAAAAGCATGACCGCGCCCGGTTCCAACGTATATTGAACCTCATTCATCTTATAGAAGCCTGAGCCTCTAACGATGTAATGTATCGAATGAATCGTGTGGCTGTACGGCGCTTGGTACGTCCCGGCTGGCAGGATCGTATTCCCGGCGAAGGTGATCGCAAACACCGATTTATGCAAATGATGGGCTAGTTGGCTCGCGTTCACTTCTCCACCTCATCTCTCCTATGCGCTAACCAGCCGTGATTCGTTCGTTACGCCGGCCGCAGCACGATATGCTGCTTGCCTCGACCGAGCGGCACCGTCGCCTCCTGGTACGAAACAATGAACGCGCGCCTTACGTGATCCGTTTCGTTGCCTTTTGAGGAATGCCAGGTCAGCGCGTTAAAAAGCAGCATCGAGCCCGCCTTCATCGGCACAGGCTGCGCGGTGGATAAATCCACCTGCTCTTCGACCAGCGCCTTCCGGCAGGTGCCGTTATTTTGAACCGTGTAGGGCTGCAATCCTTGCTTATGGCTTCCAGGAACAATCCACAAGCATCCGTTCCGCTCGTCCGTGTCCTGCAGGGGCACCCAAATCGACATCCTCGTGTCGCTGTTCACCACTTCCGTGTAGTAGGCATCGTCTTGATGCCAATGACACACCGACGGACTGTGCGGCAGCTTCGTCAGCAGCTTCGAGGAAAAGATCGCAATCCCTGGCTTCACAATGTCTTCAAGCAAATTTAGAATGCGATCGTCATGCGCGAATTGTTTCGTCTTATCTGTCAACATCGCCAATTGGTACGTAAATCCTTCATGCTCACCCGATGGCTGGGCCGGCGATTCGCAATTGTCCAGCTCTTGGTTAATTTCACTTAAGACGTCCACCGAAAAGAAATCGGGAACCACCACATAACCAAGCTCATCATACTGCTTCTTCTCTTCTACCGTCAATTTTCTCACCTGAATCACTCCTCTTGTCAGTGCTTGCATGTATTGTAGCACCGGGCTTTGGGGGCCTACCATGGAGAAATATGATAAGAAGACTGGACAAATCTGATGTGGGAAAACCCTCACCGAAATCCATTTTCTGCGCATGCTGCGCTCTATCCTAGTTGTTTACTCGTGCCAATGCCTCATTGTAAATCTTCTCCATTTCAGATGCGCCATTTTCTTGGCATTGCTGGATGAAGCTATTCCACTCATTCAATGCACCATCATTCATAATGAATTTATCCATATTGAGCGTTAGGAAAGCATCTAATTGCGTGCGGAGCTGCTTCAGCTTTTCCCGTTCCTTTTTATTAAAAGGCGGGTCGTTCACTTCTCTGAAATTAATACCGTCAGCTAAATCCTTAATCGCCTTTTCGGACCATTGGATGAGATCCGATGAAGAAGGCACGATGGGATGATCGTCAGAATTCAGCGCATAGCCGAGGTACCCGGTTCCAAGCGCGGATTGCATCGCACGGAAAGGATCCTGTTTATCCTTGAACTTCATTTTCGTGGCTTCCGACATTTGATACTCGCCGTTCACTAGCGTGTAATCGACGTTCTCTACGCCGAAGCTGGTCAAGTTCGTTCCCTCGTCTCCATACATCCAGTCGATCAGCTTGATCACTTCCTCAGGATTTTTGACCTTGGCGTTGATGGCGTACAGTTCCCCCATATGATCAAGCTGATAAACATTATTGCGTTTAACCCCCTGATTGCTAGCCATGACAGGCAATAATTCGAATCTGGCGTTCGGCTCCCGAATTCGGAGCGCTTTGTTGAAATTGACACCAAAGCCGTTGTTGTCCTGATAAAAGAACGACTTGCCTGTGCTTAATTTTTCCTGCCAGGCTTGCGAGGTGGCTACGGAATAATCCGGATCCAGCAATTTTTCTTTGTAAAGCTTATGAAGATATGTAATGGCATCCTTGAATTCAGGCGAATACGGCCCAAATTTATACTGCTTCGTTGTTGGCTCATAATAAATCTTGTTCCCAGTGATATTGGTGTACCCACTGCCAAAACCGAAAGCGATCGGATTGATCAAATTTTCCGTCCCTGTTTTGCCATTGGCTGCGCGGCTAGTAAAAGGATAGGACTCAGGATAAGCTTCTTTCAGCTTTTTGAGGACTTGATACAGCTCTTCGTAAGTTCTCGGCGTCTGTAAGTTAAGCTTGGCGAGCAGATCCGTACGAATCATCGGAAGCTGACCTGACTGAACCGTCCATTTGGTTAGCAGCGGAAAACCGTACAGCTTATCATCGACCTTCGTCTTATTAATCTCGGGCTTCTGCTTCATCAGCTTTTGGAAATTGGGCATCTTCTCCAGATAAGGCGTGATGTCTAGAAAAATCCCCGAATCCGCATAGTTCCAAAGATCGTTCTGGTTGACCATGATCACGTCAGGCAACGTGTTTGTAGCAATAAGCGTCTTCTTTTTGTCCTCATAATTGCTTTGCGGCACACTCTGTAATTCCAGCTTCACATTTTTCCTTTTGAGAATCTCTTGTGAAACGACTGAATTCGGGTTCAACGCCTGAGAAGAATGCTCATATCTCATCCAAGTAAGCGTTCTCTGGTTAGCAGAAGATCCTGTTGCGTTGTCCGACATGGATGGATTGTCCTTGCTGCAACCTGCCATAAGACTTCCCACAAATACCAGTGAACAGCAAGCGGTCAGCATTTTTCTACGATTAATAACCACGTTGTCCCCCCTCAGAACTTCGATTGCGCCTGGCTGTCTCACATCTTCTCCTTGATGCCATGAGCGCTGCGGTATTCATTAGGCGAAATGCCCTCATACTTTTTGAACAAACGAAGGAACGTTGTCCGGCTGAAGATGCCGATTTTATCCGCGATGTCACTAATTTTCATATCCGTATTCACGAGCAGATCTCTCGCTTTGGCAATCCGAACGATACTGATGTAGTCTGAAATATTCGTCCCCGTCGACTCTTTAAAAATTCTGGAGACATACTTCGCCGATAGACCGATTTCGTTCGCGATCACCTCGAGATATAAGTCCTGCTCATAATGCTTCTCAATATAATCCGTAATGAAGGAAACGAGTGCGCCGGATTTACTTTCAGGCTTAGAGAACGTCTTGGCAATAATTTTATCGTAAAATTCGAAGATCAGTTTCAATCTGCCATCGAACTCGCTTGGCAAGAGCTCCTTTTGACTCAAGCTTACATGCTCATTCGTATCTAGAAAATCATAAACACTCAGCTTCTTATCCGTAATATATCGATTCCCGGTATTAAAGAACTCCACGAGCAAAGCCCCAAGATAATGGAAGGAGACCCCCCTTGATTTATTCAAAGCAATGATGCCTTCCAACTCCGATTTTACGCCCTCGACGTCGCCTGATTTCAAAGCATTCACGATTTTGTTCTCATCGAGGAAGGAATAATAATAATTCTGTTCAATTTCAAAATGATTCGCATCCAAAATATTCATTTTTGAGGCTTCCGTCCGCTTATCGATGGCGGTAATCGCATCACTATATGATTTCGAAAATTCTTCGATTTTTTCGTAAGTTTTGCCTAAACCAATAATTAATTCGCAATAGATCATGTCATAGGCAAATGTCGTTCTCACCATCTCTAAACCTTGATCTAATTGCTCACGCTCATCGTCCCCCTTTAAATTGACCATGCAGACATATAAGTTCGGCTCGTATTCCGTCAAATAGCAGTTCACATACTTTTTCATAATGCCCGAAAGCAAGCGCTTCATCTTTTCCAAAATTAATAAACGATCCGCTTCCACAATCTCATGATAAAACCGATCTTTAAACTCAATAATGAAGCAGCAGCATAAGTAACTGCCGGTTTGGAAATCGATTTCATTTAGAATCGTGTGAACGGAATACGGCTGCGGCCCCCGGTATCCTTTGAGCAAATTCGTAAAAAACTGTTCGAGAATTTCATCTGAAAACGTACTGATTTTAATATTGTCGTCCATATGCCGCTTGATCAAATGATTAACGCTGTTTCCAATCATTTGAAGCTCACCGCTGCGGCGCGTTTCCATTTGCCATTCATCCGCATTATCGTTTTTCTGTAAAATGTCTCGAATATTTTTGATTGGATTGTACAAGCGGAAACTAAAGATGAAAGAAAAGGCGACGCTAATTACAAGCAAGCTGATACAAATCCAGATAATCAAATTCAAAATGCTGGAAGACTCCTGATTGAACGAGTGTACAGGGGTAATCGATACATAACGCCAACCATAATCAGATGTGGTCTGCACCATCCAGCTTGGCTCTTCACCGTTCTCCACTGCCCGGCTGCCGCTTTTTTCTGGTGGAACCCAACCCATGATATCTCTCTTGGCATTGTCCTCCAGCCCGCTTGTTTGCAAAATGATGTTATTATCTTTATCCAGCACCATGTAGTCGGTCGTCATGAAAATCGAGTTGTTTTGCAAAGTGGCTTTGATCGTAGGAATCGATATGGTTGTCACCATCGTTGCCAAATGCCCGCTCAAATATTGCGTCGTAATACTCGGGACCACCTCGCGGGTCGTATTCATATCCGCATTCACCACACGGGTCGGTTTCAATAATTCAAATAGGCTGCTTTGGGTTAAGCGTTGACGCCAAAAATCTTTATTGTATTCGTCAAATTTATAGAACTTATCAAAGAATACGTCAAAATCAGCGACCCCATCGCTTAAATAAACGCGTTGATCATCGACATAAATAAATATACTATCTACAAAATGACTGATCGGGTTGCGGTTGCCTGCAATCGCTCTCAAAATGGAAGGCATCTTCACCTTCTCTTCATCGGTTAATAACGGATAGGGGCGCAAGAATTGCTGAATCGTCTCACTGAGCAGCAAGCTATTGTTCGTTGATTGCGCCATGCTTAAATAAATATCCATCGTTTTGGAAGAGGCCCTCAAGTTATCGATGAGCTTCTCCGAGGTATCCTTCTTCATAATCTGGTCTGCGTTAAAATAGGCGATGATTCCGATAATTACAATTGGAATTAACAGCGAGATGAAATAAAGCAGAATCTTAAAGAATAGCCTATTTTTATTCAAAGATTGCTTCACATGCATCCAATTCAAGTCAAATTCCCCCAATAATGTTCATATCTAAAAACTTTTCCGCTTCCATCATGTAAACCGCCAAGGATGCTCCAAGTTAGAATTTTCCTATTAACTCTATAGTTAATTTCACCACAGGTTGAAGTAAGTCCTGTTCATAGTCGGATACAACTTTATCCAAATGTAAGAAAAAGCAGAAAACGCAGGGGCAATGATACGTTGTCCCTGCGTTTGTATGGGATGAAACGGCCGGCCACCGATGCATTAGGCCAAATAAATACGGAATGTTTTCAACTCATATGGTTTGAAATATGCAGTAAAGCCTTTAACATCGTGCGTCATCGCCTGCTCTTCCCGCTCCATCAGGTTGACTTCCTCCACCTTGGCAATCGCGAAGCTGGAGATGAAACCTACTGTACCACGCTGGTTCCCATATTCGTAACAGCGAACGATCCAAGCATCGGAGTCCTCCGCCTTTTTGATCGTATCGACGATTACGTTTTTGCTGTAACAAGCAAAGAAGCTCTGCCAAGCCGGGAGCTTCTGCTCCGAACCGATGCTGCCGGCAGGCAGTTTCGAAACGGAGGTCTTGCTGTTCAGCTTGTGTGCCTCGATCGAAGTTCCCGCTGTAAACCAGTCTCCGGCATGAGGCAGCAGCGAATACGTAAAGGTATGTTCGCCCAGATCAGCTGTCGGATCGGGATTGATCGCCGATTTCAGCAGCGTCAACCGCAGCACGTTATCACGCACGTCGTGACCGTATTTGCAGTCGTTCAAGAGGCTTACGCCAAATCCTCGCTCCGATAAGTCGACCCAACGATGCGCACACGTTTCGAAGCTGGCCAGATCCCAGCTCGTATTCCAATGCGTCGGACGTTCCACGTTCCCGAACTGGATTTCGTATGTTGCTTTGGTAGCGCGTACGTCAACCGGAAACGCCACCTTCAGCAATTGCTGCCGCTCCTGCCAATTGGCCCAGGTTTTGAAATCAATTCTAGGATTGTCCGGATACAACACCATGTCTTGTACCAATTGGGACTGTTCATACGCCCATGTAAAACGGATGACTGTGCGGAGAGCACCTTGTTCGACAGCTTCAACTGACATCAAATCGGTGATGTTCCGCACTTTCTCGTAATAGAAAATGTCAATATCCCACGCATCGTTAGCAAGCGGTTTATCCTCATGAACGTCGAACCGATTTCCGATCTCGCCGGCGGCGAGCACGTCCCTAGCCAACCGCTTATCGAACAATCGTGTTAATTGCCCGTATGCGTTCCACTCGATGTCATAGAGCGGCGTTACCGCAGAACGGCTCGTGACTTGAATCCGGCTCTCCGCAGGCAAATCTAGTACGACGTTCTCGCAATGAATCATTGTGTAGCCGAACGCCGGAATATGATCGACCTCAATCAGCAGCACGTCACCCTGTTCGGCATCCGCCACCCGCTGGGTCTGCAGCGCACTGCCATCCGCGTCAACCCAGCCTTTGCCTTCAAAATCCGGCTCCCATGGCAGCATAATGTGATCTTTGCGCTCCCAAGGAAGCGTGTTCACGACCATCCAGCTTGACGAAGCTCCGCCGCGGATAAGACCGGCAAGCCCTTGCAAGCTTCCCAATTTTGCCTCCGTGGCTAACCTTTCCGCCTCCGCGTACTCGATACGGCAATCCTTGTAGACCTCCTCAATCGAGGAGCCCGGCAAAATATCATGAAACTGGTTGCGTAATACGATCTTCCAGCTTTCATGGATTTGTGTCTGCGGATAGGAAGCGAAGCCTGCCAATGTACCCAGGAAGGTTGCGATCATTTCCGCGTCATGCAGCAAATTTTCCATTCGCCGATTCATCTTCTTGTTATACGCTTGCGACGTATAGGTGCCGCGATGGAGCTCCAGATAGAGCTCTCCGTCCCATTTGTGCACATAACGATCCGTACTCGCGACGGTTTCTTCCAGCTCGTTGAAGTACTCATCTGCACGGCCGACCGTCACCTTGGGCAAGCCCGGCATATCCTCTAGTCTTCGTCTGATTTCCAGCATCGTCCGTGTCGGTCCGCCGCCGCCATCCCCATAGCCGAAGGAAAGCAGCATGTTGCGATTCAGCTCTTTATCTTGGTAGTTGTCCCAGACACTCGTTGCCGTTTCCGGCGTAACCAGACCGTTATAGGTATAGAACGTTGTGCCAGGCTCCGCATCCGGCGCGGTCGTCGTGATATAATGCGTCAAAATTTGACTGCCATCGATCCCTTGCCAGTAGAACGTATCATGCGGGAATCGATTGTAGACGTTCCAGCTAATCTTCGTCGTCATGAAATAACGCAAGCCCGCCTTCAGCAAAATTTGCGGGAGGGCCCAGCTGTAGCCGAACACATCGGGCAGCCATAAATATTCGCATTTGGCGCCAAATCGCTGTTCGAAAAAGCGCATGCCATACACAAGCTGACGAACCAGCGATTCACCTGACGGTACGTTGCAATCCGATTCCAGCCACATCGCCCCGCCTGCTTCCCAGCGGCCTTCCTGGATGCGCTCAGCAATTTGACTGTACAGCTTGGGGTAGTCCGCCTCTAGATACTCATAAAGCTGCGGCTGTGTTTGTAAGAACGTATACTCCGGATATTGTTCCATGAAGCGCAGGACCGTAGAGAAAGATCGTGCTGATTTTTCTCTGGTGTGCTTCAGACGCCACAGCCAAGCGACGTCAATATGGGTATGCCCTATACAGCGAACGGTGACCTCGTGATGTTTGGGAATCAGAGCCAGCTCCGCCTTGAGTTTGGCGTTCGCTTCTTTTACACTGGCATAAAATTTGTCATCTCCGGGAACCCGCCAATCAATAAGGTGAAACGCTAGGTCCAGTGCGCGCAGCAGGCTTTTTTGTTCCCAACTGTTATCACCTAGCACTTGAATGGTTTGCAGGACCGCGCTCGCCGTGTAATACAGGTCATCCGTATCTTCTTCAAGCAATGCAAGCGTGGAAACCTGAACTTGATGCTCAAGTATACTCTTATCGCCGGTCATGCCGTTCAGCCCTGTCCATACCTTAAAGAGCAGTTCAACCTTCTGTCCAATCAGCTCTTCCGTGAAAAACACTTCTGGATGGTTGCCCCCGACACCTTGATACGGCTCTCCATTCAGATAAACAAGCGATTCGAATCCTGAGTTGTGCCCTGCTCCCGTTTTACCGAAATCGAATAGCCCTAATGACTTCTTCCCTTTCCACTCCGCCGGAATGGTTACCTCTGTTTTCAACCAAGCTGTCAAATCCCATCCGCGCCATCGTTCGCCATGGAACATCGTGCGCCACTCCGCGTTCTCAGGCGGCATCGCCGCTACGACCGCCTCTTCATCCACCCAAAATTGATAGCTGTGGATCGGTCTTTGATCGATATAGCGATAGGGTTCCAATTCGAAAATGCGTTTTTCCAATTTTTTATCAGCTAAATGGAAGCTTTTGGGGAGCATCGGTTTACCTCATTCCTCTATTCATTCTTATTCTGCGGCAGCTGGAAACTGTTTGGATAATTCCTTGGAAAGACGGTATAGTTGATCGATTTCCGCCTTGTTCGTGGCTGTAAACTCATCGTGATTTCTTGCACGCGAGCGGTAATTCGAGCTATTGCCTTCCTTCATTTGATAATATTTCGCATTGACCGGATACAGCTGACGTTCAATAAAGGAAGCCACTCCTAGCATGTTCATTAGACGCTCGGCCTCTTCCGGCTGCTTCTCCCAATTGTTCAGCAGCCACACGTACAGATCTGGGTGGAAATTCGCCATGACCCCGCTGTAACCGTCAATGCCAAGCTTCAACGTTTCCAGAAGTGTTGCTGTATTCGCGTTGTAAAGCTTGAGCGGAGATCCCTTAATCACTTCAAGTCTTTCCTTAATCGTTGCCGTATCGCAGCACGTATCCTTCAGGAAGAAAAATCTGCCGGTATCCGCACACCATTTCAATGTAGCTGGCGTCAAAAGGCGTTTATACGGGTACGGACATTCATAAATGCCAAGCGCCACATGAGCCGGCAGCTGCTCCAGCAGCTTTTGAGCGTTAGCAATCCATACATCGTCGGATTCATCCTGATTGGCCATACGGTTCGAAATCAGGATCACAGCCTCAGCGCCCGTTTCGGACATCGCCGTCAATTCCTTCACTTGGTCCTCCATCGCGTCTGCTGTATGCCCCGAAGCAATAACGGGAACTCTGCCCGCTGCCTTCTCCACGACAAATGAAGCTAGCTTTACGCGCTCTTCCAAGCTGAGGAAGAACATTTCGCTCGACTGACAAACGGCAAATAAGCCGTCAACTTTGTTATGAATAAACCATTCGACCAAACGGCCCATCGCCTCATAGTCGATTTCTCCGGACTCGTTGTATAAGGTAATCATCGTTGGCCATACGCCGTACGGGTTATTAATTTTCATTTGTCATCACTCTCTCATTTGGTATTTGTCAATTCTACAAAGTTCACTTCTTGGATTTTCTCTCGTGTTACCCCCTTAACCTTTTACAGAGCCGAGCATTGCGCCCTGCACGAAATACTTTTGCACAAACGGGTAAATGATCAGTACTGGCAAAATCGCAACGAATACGCAGGCGTACTTAATATTTTCCGTCATAACGGCTAAGCCCGCCTCTGCCGCGCCAAGCGCCGCTGATTGCGATGCCATGTCGCCGGCAATGACGATATTGCGCAAGATGATTTGCATCGGGTATAGCTGCTTCTCATTTAAATAGATAAGCGCCGGGAAGAAGCTGTTCCAATGCGCAACTGCGTAGAACAGGAACATCGTAGCCATCACAGGCATCGAAAGCGGAAGCACGATTTTATAGAAAATCTTAAACTCGCCGTAACCGTCAATGAGGGCAGATTCATGCAGCGCTTCCGGAATATCTTCGAAAAAGGTTCGCATCAGAATCATATTGAAGACATTGATCGCCGTAGGAATTAAAATCGCCCAAACCGTATTCACCATGCCCAGCGCATGGACAACCATGTAACGCGGGATCAAACCGCCGTCGAAGAACATCGTAAACACGACAAACAGAGCAAAAAAGGAGCGTCCATACATGTATTTACGCGAAAGCGGATAAGCACAAAGCGCTGTCATCAGCAAATTAATAAGAACCCCCGCACCCGTATAGAAGATGGTGTTGAAGTACGAACGCACTATGGCAGGGTCATTCAAAATAACGTTATACGCTTTGAAATTGATTTCAATCGGACGCCAGAATACTTCGCCGCTGCTTGCTGCCGACCCGGAGCTAATGGAGATGATGCCCATATAATAAAGTGGGTACAGGGTAGCAAAGATCAATAGCAGCATAAAAATAATGTTCATCGAATCAAAAAGACTGATTTTCTTGCTTTGCATCTTGATGCCCTCCCACTAAAATAATCTCGATCCATTTATTCTTTTTGCAATTTCATTGGCGGAAATGACCAAAATAAAGGAAATCACGGATTGGAAAATACCGACAGCCGAAGCAAAGCTAAAGTCGCTATCAATCAAGCCTCGACGATACACAAAGGTTTGGATCACATCGGCGGTTTCATAAGTCGGTCCGCTATACATGAGTAGGACTTTCTCAAAGCCTACAGAAAGCATTTTGCCTAACGTTAAGAGGAGCATGATGGTAACGACCGTCGAAATACCCGGCAGTGTAATGTGACGCAGTTTGTGCCAACGATTGGCACCGTCGACCGTCGCCGCTTCATAGAGCTGCGGGTCAATGGCAGTCAACGCCGCCAAATAAATAATGGCGTTCCAACCGAGATTCTGCCAAATTTCGGATCCGACAAAGAGCGTTCGGAACCATTGCGGCATCGACATAAATGTTTTCGGTTCCCCGCCTAATATCTTAATCACTTCATTAAATAGACCGTCGATGGATAGAAAGTTAACCAACATCCCGACGACGACAACGGTGGATAAAAAGTGAGGGATATACGTGATACTTTGAACAACTCGTTTGAAGTATTTCTGAGAAAGCTCGTTTAATAGCAACGCAAAGATGAGTGAAGAAGGAAAATTAAAAATAAGTGAATACAAGTTAATGAGCAAGGTGTTGCGAACGACGCTCCAGAAATACGGATCCGTCAGGAATTGACGGAAATACTTCGTTCCCGCCCACGGACTGTGAAAAAATCCTTTCACGATCGAGTAATCTTCGAAAGCCATTAAATTACCGACCATCGGCGCATAGTGAAAGATGAGAAAATAAATAAATGGCAATAAAAAAATGAGATACAAAGACATGCTTTTGCGGATTTTCTTTCTAATTTCCACAGCTGGAAACATACTCTTCACTCCTTTCTGCATATAAAGAGGGCAGGTCGCCCAGGTATGCATAGGTAACCTGCCCACTCCCTGATTTAATTCTTACTTCACACGTGCTAATGCATCGTTGAAGATTTTCACGATATCGTCTGCACCCTTGGCTTTCAATTGTTTGACGAAGTTATCCCAATCGTTCAGTGCGCCTTCAGTCGTAATGAATTTATCCATGTTTTGCGCCAAATAAGCGTCAAGCTGTGTACGAAGCTGTTTCAATTTCTCACGCTCATCTTTAGTAAACGGAGGATCGTTAACGAAGGCAACGTTTTCACCGGATTCTAGGTTTTTAGCGGATTTCGCGCTCCACTCTGTGACTTCGGGACGGTTCCAAGGCAATAGAGCATGATCGTCGTTGCTAATGCCAAGACCTAGGTAACCGGCGCCATACTCGGATTGATACGCGTAAACAGGGCTTGGTTGTTTGTCTTTGTACTTATTCACGATCGCGTCAGTGAGCTTGTAGTCACCGTTATCGCCGGTAAAATCTTCGCCTTTAATCCCGAAGTTAGTAACCTCGATACCTTCTTGGCCATAGAACCAATCCATGAACTGAACCACTTGCTCAGGATTTTTAACTTTAGCGTTAATGACATAGGACTCCGACAAATGTCCAAGCGCATAGATGAGGTTACGCTTTGTGCCGTTTGGCGATGTCATGGTATCCAACAAATCAAACTTCGCATTCGGATCTTTCTTCTGAAGATTCATGGTGAACGTGGAGCCGAAACCGTTGTTGTCTTGGAAGTAGAAGGACTTGCCTGCGTTAAGCTTTTCTTGCCAAATTTGGGATGTCGCAGTCGCATAATCCGGATCAAGAAGCTTCTCTTTGTAAAGTTTACGCAGGAAGGTGACTGCCTCTTTGAACTCCGGCATAGCTGGACCGAACTTATACTGTTTTTCTTTTGGCTCGTAGTAAACTTTTGTTCCGTTAAACGTTGTGTATCCGCTTCCAAAACCGAAAGCAATTGGATTAATTAAGTTCTCTGTTCCTGTAAGACCGTTTGCAGCGCGAGCCGTGAATGGATAGGAGTCGGGATTTGCTTCCTTCATTTTCTTGAATGCATTATACAAATCATCATAGGTTTTCGGTTTTTGCAAGCCCAGCTTCTCCAGCACATCCACACGGATCATTGGAAGCTGTCCGCCGATTTGCTGCCAGTTCGCAACAAGCGGGAACCCGAAAAGCTTGCCGTCAATTTTGTTTTTGTTGATCTCTGGCTGCGCAGCAATGACTTTTTTCAAATTCGGCATTTTATCCAAATAAGGTGTCAGATCGAGGAATGCGCCTGTATCTGCAAAGTTCTGAATATCATCTTGTTTGACAAGCATGACGTCAGGCAATGTATTGGTTGCGATTAACGTTTTCTTCTTATCATCATAGTTACTCTGTGGAACGCTTTGCAGCTCCAGCTTCACATTTTTACGTTTCTGAATTTCTTGTACAGCCTTCGAGTTAGCCACGATTGCTTGAGAAGGATGTTCGTATCTCATCCATGTAAGTGTTAACGGCCCGGCTGGTGCCGTTGTGCCCGCTGCTGTTGTGGACTTCGAATCTGTTGTACTTGTTGTAGGTGCCGAGTCATTTCCACAGGCGCTTAATACCGTTGATGCTAATAGAAGCGATCCGCTTACTGCCATAATCCCCTTTTTAACTTTCATCGAACAAATCCTCCTAAGTATTTGGATTGGCTTTACACAACGAATCATAGCATACCGTTTTTGCTTGCTAAAATAGCCAAATCGGCGTTTAAAGTGCCGTTTTTCCGCTTTTCGGCGCATGATTCATTTCTCCTCTATGATGCAAAAAACCCCCAATATCCCGGATTCAAAAAGGAAAGAAGCTAATCGGTGTTTATCCGCTTAGCTTCTTGATCAGTGGATATATGGAACAAGTGGTTACATGGTGCGAACGAACTTATTTCAATTTGCTCAAAATACGGGACACGATGACGGCAACTTCCGCTCTTGTTGCTTTTCCGTTTGGATGAATCATGTCGTCGCTGCCCTCAATGATTCCCGCTTTCACAAGCGTTGCAACACCTTCCAGGGCATAATCGGAAATGTCGGACATATCTGTGAACGACTTCAGATCTGCTGCCGATCCCGTTGCAGGCAATTTACCTTGCGATTTCAATGCTCGGTAAACAAGCACCATCAAATCTTGTCTGCTGATCTCTTCCGTCGGATTGAACTTGTTATCCCCAGAACCTTCAATAATGCCTAATGCCCTAGCTACACCAAGCGACTCATAGTAGTAAGCATCCTTGCTAACATCATCAAAATTGGATTCGACTTTCGCATCCAATTTCAGCGCGCGAACGACCATTGTCATAATATCCGCTCTGGAAATATTTTTTTCAGGTGAGAATGTATGCTCAGAAGTCCCTTGGATGACGCCAAGTTCAGCGAGTGCGTTAATCGCCTCTAGTGCCCATGAATAACCGTTCGCAACATCTGTGAACACTGGAGGTGTGACTGGTGTGGAAGGCGTGCTGCCAGTTTCGCCTGTGTCACCTGTGCTACCTGTACCGCCTGTGCTACCTGTACCGCCTGTGCCACCTGTGCCACCTGTGCCGCCTGTGCCGCCTGTGCCGCCTGTGCCACCTGTGCCGCCTGTGCCGCCGGAACCACCGTTATCAGTTGTGCTGACGCTTGCTGTCGCTGTCGCCACAAAGCTGCCGTCAAGTGTTGTCGCTGTGATCGTCGCTTGTCCTGCACTCACGCCGGTTACGACACCGTTATTTACTTTCGCAACACTCTCTTTGTTTGAAGTCCAGATGATGTTTTTATTGCTTGTATCGCTTGGAGTTATGGTAGCCGTTAACGCAAGGGAATCTCCTGTAGATAGCTTCAAACTTGTTGTATTCAGGCTAACTCCCATTGCTGCGACAGTTGCAGGGTACAGAAAGACACGGAAAGACGGGTCATACGCCGGAAGCATATCCGCCGTTACGCCTGACGGGAGATTGTTCACATCCACACTGCCCTTGAACTTTTTGTCAAGTAACGTATTCTGCGCGTAATTCGCTTTAATTGTGCCTACGTCCCAGCTGACTGGCAGGTCAACGGAAGGCAGAATCGCATTGTTTGCGCCCGGCTTGTAAGACAAGTACGCCTTAACGGTTGCCGGCAACAGTGCCCTGAGCTGAGCGTCCGTTGCTGTAGTGACATTGAAAGACGCAGGAACGGCAATTTCACGATCAATGCTTTCGTATTCCCTGATCATATTTTCTGTGTCGCCTTGCTTAATCCAGTCCTCGGTAATTCTCGCGAAGGCAATATTTTTATAGCTGGACATGGATTGATCGCTGGCGTCCTTATCAAGTGACGAGTAGAACCGGCTGAAGCTGATCAGGAGATCCCCATTATCTGCTTGCGTGATCGCAGGGTAATGGTAGCTTCCTGTACTGCTTCTGGTATCCAGAGCAAGATGTCTTCTATACTTCCACGTTTTCCCTTCATCGTCTGAAAGGGCAACGGCCAACGTGTTCCGGTTCGATTCCGTATCTACGTGAACAAATGCCCAGTTCCCATTCTTAAGCTGCAGAAGGTCATGCCCAACTCCTGGATCCTGCAGTTCCGGTACGTCCTTGACCGTCGACCATGTCAATCCCTTGTCCTTGGATTCGGAGGCCACCACACGATAAGGTCTTGGACCGTTGTCACGCATATAAGCAACAATCGTGCCGTCACTCTTTTGAGCCATCGTAGCCTGAATGTTGGCAACCCCGACAATCGGCTCGCTCATTTCCCAACGAACCGAGTTGTCCGCAAGTGGTTGGGAAGGATCGTACTCCGTAAAGGCCATAATGCTCATTTCTACGGAATCTGAATACAAAGGCAGGATCAAACGAACTTTACCGCCCCCAAGAGCTACCTCAAACGGCTTATCTTTGGTTTGCCAACCGAAACGACGGGCATAAGGGTAACCTGAACGATCTTGATAAATAGCGTCCGCGACGGTCGGAGCGTACAGATATTTCGTTGGATCGCCGCCGATGAGCTGCATCGTCTGTGAGACGAGTCCATCAAAGCTAGGTTCATTCGCTTTACGGCTCATGCCCGCGCCACCTTCTGCAGCTGGCGTGAACAAATACGTTTTTTGCTCATCAAGCTTGGCTTTTACCGTTTTCACAAAGCTTTTTGCCAACTCCGGTCGCCCTACGATAGGGGTTGAGGCCCACGATGGTCTAGATGCCATGGGTGTACTACCTCTTTCATCGTAGGAAATACTTATGTAGTCGTCCGCGCTATTTGGATCAACTACACTCCCAATGTTTTTACCGAGTTTAATGTTAACATTCTCGGAAAACGTCCAGTTAGGCGTCCTATTTCCAACATTATCTAACTCATAGCTGCCTTTTTCAGCATAAGCATACCTGGGTTGGGAAGTTTCCCATTTGCCCGCCAACACTGGATACCAGAAAAACCAGAGGCGGTCGCCGGAATCCACGTAGACGACAGGATTGATATCAGCAATATCTTGGGCGTCGGTCATCACAAATGGTGTTTTCCACGTTTTCCCGCCATCCACGGAGCGCGCTCCCATAACTCGTGTCGTCGTCGCATCTCGTTCGCCATTCCCTTGAAACCATACACATAACAGCTCCCCACCCGGTAATTCCACAATACTGGAACCGTGTGTATGGTCACCTGCAGCACCGTTATCCTTGACTGGCGTGAAAATATTTACAGCTTTATCCGAATAGTCAAATGTTCCCGTAGAAGCTGCAAAGGCAGCAGGTACTAGACTTGTTACAGAGATTGCCGCGCAAACAGTCAGTGTAGTTAGTAACTTAAATTTTCTTTTCATCTACAGTACTCCTTTCAATAGGTAGCTTATTTGACTTCAACGATACATTTATAAATGGTTCCGTATTTGTTGCTTACAGCCGTGATCATGGCGGTTCCTGCTTTCACTGCAGTGACGAGCCCAGTTGTAGGATTAATTGTAGCCACAGCAGGCGTGTCAGAAGTCAAAGTAAGTGTATCGATGCTTGGCGTTGATGCTCCCCCGCCCATGGTCAGGTCGTACTTGAGTGTTGTCGTGTTTCCTACGTTCAGTCCAATCGTCGGTAAAGTGACATCCACAGTCGTAGGCAATTGATTCGTTCCGTACGTTACTGACATAACAGAACTAACTAATGGTTCAATTTCGCTGCTCGCGATTTTTGAGAAGCCAATTGCTGCTAGACCAGGCTGTTTATATGTATAGTTAAACAACGCATTCCCACTATGATCAACGACAACCGATGGATATTCATAGGTCTCTCCGTTATTCATACCGTCTTTAATCATGACTTGCTTCCAGGTCTCCCCTTCGTCGGAAGAGCGTAATAAGGTGAAAGAGCTTCTATTTCCGTCTTGTTGAGGCTTGACTACGCCTCGCGAGGTCTCTTGATTGGTAGCCAGCAGCCAGTCGCCATTTGGAAGCTTGGAAAGTTCAAAACCGCCATCATTTTTCAAATAAGGATCCACTTTCGGAACACTCCACGTTACGCCCTTATCGGTTGACTCCGAGTATGTCGTATGCCATGCCATGCGTCCGTTTCTGCCATCTAACTTCCCGCTTCTGAAATAACCGCGAATCGTACCGTCTGCCTTTTCAATCAGCGAGCCTTGAATCGTACCTGATCCAACAATTGGCTCACTAAATTTCCAGGTGATGCCGTGATCGTCGGTATATGCGCAAACGGAATTGGATAACGAATCTGAATATAACGGTAAAATCAATCTGGTTTTGCCATTGCCAAGTGAGACTTCAATTGGTTTATTTTTCGTTTGCCATCCAAGTCTACGGTACATGGCGCCAAAAGCAGCAACGTTATTATCCGCACCAGCAGCGCGTTCTATTGAATTTTTAATAGCTGGCGGCTCGTATTTGGAATAACCGCCACTGCCATTCGGTGTAAAGACCCCCGTAGTAAGCAGATTGATGATTTCATTCGTTCTGCCATCATAGACATCGTCGTAAGGCTCTTCTGCTTTCAAATAGGTAATGTACTGATCATATTTATTTCTCATCGAGACAACAAAGCCGTCTGTAATATAACGTGTATCACTCGGATTGAATTTCGAAGTTACAGATACATACTTGGATGGGGCAAGATAAGTGGCATCCGTTACGGTAGAACTGACTGCACTTGGCAGTACATACTTAATTTCAGAACCTTTGATGCTATAGTTCCACGTTCCATTGGAGAACGAGCCTTTGCCAACCATGCCATCTCCAACATTGGTGTACAATGGCTGCGGGAAGTGCCATTTCGGATTGCCGCCATTGCGAACAGCATACTCATAATTGCCTATATCTGCATACATATACTTTGTTTGTGTCGATACCCATTGTCCATTGTATATGACACCGTAGAACAACCAGAGTCTTGCTTGGCTATCTACAAAAAGGACCGGGTTGTTATCAGGGAAATCCCATGTATCATAAACGACGAATGGCTGTGTCCATGTTGTCCCACCATCATTAGAACGGGCACCGAGTAATTTAGTCTGGTTCCCATCTCTTTCTCCAGCTCCACTAAACCATACAGAGAATAGGGTGTGATCCGGCAGTTCCACCATCGTGGAACCGTGGTTGGCAATGGTGTCGAATGGCATCATTTGTGAATGGGTAATCCCCTCCAATGCTGCTGCATCCACAACGACAGAACCAAACGTACTCATAGCTAAGCTGACAGACAATACGAGGCCTAAACGTTTCATCTTCTTCAAATTGGGGCACGCCCTTTCATGATTGTTTTGATTTTGTAACCGCTTGCATCAAAAATAGTGAATCCCCATAATTCCCTAGTTTGATTTCATGGACTGAATCCCCCTATGTATTCGGTTTGTTTTACATGAGGATCATAGCACAGCATTTTTGAGCATTTGAATATCCAAAAAGGCGATTAAAGTACCGCTTTTCCACTATTTGAACCGTGATTCATTTCTCCACTTTGATGCAAAAAGTCGAATTACACGATACACATAACAGGGGTCAAATGGTCACACGCCTTCGTTTCCATGCTCCATTTTTCCACGTATGACTCATATTTCTTCATAATTAATGATTCATTTAACCTCGTCGCGTTGAGTCTTAAAGAGAAAACGACCTATTCCCGCAAGCTCCTTCATGGAGTGGGTCATAGGCCGTTTCCTGCTTCATAACTGCAAACTCGCTACGATCTCCTCGGGCGTCGCAGTACCTGTCATGCCGATCTTCCGGACAACAATAGCAGCGGTTGCATGCGCGAAAGCCATGGCCTCCATGCCGCTTGCGCCACATCCAAGTGCGCATAACAGGGCGGACGCGAAGCAATCTCCGGCTCCGACAATATCCAGCGGGGGGTCAGCCTTGCGCGCGCCTGCCCAATAAGCTCGGCCTTCTTCAATCCAGATCGAGCCCTTATCCCCCAAAGTCAGACAGCAGGGTGCCCCCGTATGGCCCGCTAACTTTCTGGCAGCAGACAGCCAGCGTTCCCAGCCACCAGCATGCGGATCCAGCCCTGGCTCCGCCCAACGAAGCGCTTCGACTTCATTCGGCTTGGCGATAATGCCCTTGAACGCGCCGATCCGGTCGCGACTGTCCAGCACAACGATCTTCCCCTGCTGCGCCCAATAGTCAAGCCGCTCTCGTACAGCCTGACCGATGACACCGAACGGCAGTTGATCCGTTACAGCAATCACATCGACAACAGCTGCCATCCTGTCCAGTCGCTCCGCCAATTGGCTGACAATGATGCCCGAAAGAGGCTGGTGGTTATGAAAATCAAGCCGCGGATCTTCTTGAAACGCCCCTTGAAGTCCATGCCGAATCGGCTTGATATAAGCGGGCGTCAACCACTCGTCGAGATAAAGCGAGTACCCATCATCAATGCCGAGCTGTTTGAAGGCATCCTTCAGCAAACTGCCCCGCCAATCATTTCCTGCTACTGAACAGAAATACACCTCGCCGCAGCCAATCGCCTTCAGATTTGCCGCCACATTACCGGCTGCGCCCGGCGAGTAACGCTCGTTCACAACGGGCAGCGGGTAATGCGGCGTTTCACGGGAAAGCTCGCTTCGGGTCATATCCGCATGCCAGTAAATATCGATACACCCGTCGCCGATCACCCCCGCCTTGAGCCGTGGGACTTGCACTAGAATGTGCTCCGCACGGCTGCGGGTCAAATCAGCGTACCGTTCAATCCCCAAATCACTGAGCTCCAAGTCTGTCACTCCTTATCGGTAAGTCTGCCCGCAAGCTCCCGCCAAATCGCAGGAATCGTCGCTTGATGCAAGCCTTCAAAATGAAACCCTTTGCCCCCCAGACTGGTAGGCCGGTGAATAATGTTTTTGCGGGGGCGATAGTAGTAGTCCCAATCCTCATATCCGACCTTACGCTGGTAGTCGCCAAGCTTCACGATATCGAAGTTGGCGGTTGTGATCTTTTCTAATGGGTAACCTAGA
This sequence comes from Paenibacillus oryzisoli, assembly GCF_050467285.1. Classification (GTDB taxonomy): domain Bacteria; phylum Bacillota; class Bacilli; order Paenibacillales; family NBRC-103111; genus Paenibacillus_E; species Paenibacillus_E oryzisoli_A. Next base: position 64,798 of record NZ_JBCMUN010000013.1, read on the forward strand.
TTTCGCGAAATGGAGAGCGCTTTAAGGAACACCTCCGGACCGGTTACCGTCGAGCCGAAATTAGCAAAAACACCGTTCTCCAGTTGAGATACGGCATACGAATAACTTTGAAAATCCAAGCCGCTGGCCTTCCCCTGAATGGCAAAATCGGAGGCTGGATGCTGCTGCACCGCATCCGTGCCAATGGTGATATGGACCGTATACGGGATGCCAAGCTTCATGCAGCTGCCCAGCAAGCTGACATCCAAATACGGGAACAATTCCGGATGCAGACGCACGTACGCCATTAAACTGCGTCCATAACCGATACCTTGTGCATGCCCAAGCCGCAGCGCTTCATGAAGATGCTGGCCAGGCTCCCGCCACATGCCGAGACGGCCTGCCGCCAATTCGCCTTCGTCGGCTTCCTCCGTTGCGCCATAGGCCGCCAATTCGAAATCTTGAAAAGCGCATGCGCCGTTGACAGCAAGATGCGTGATCCACCCCTTCTCCAATAGCTCGATCAAATAGCGATTTACACCGCTTGGGATGACGTTGCCCCCCAAGGAAACGAGGACTCCGCATTTCCGAGCGCGTGCTTCTGTCCATCGCCCGATAAAATCATGAAACGATTCTTCGCCAGCGATAGGCCACGAAGCCAAGTTCTTCCCGCTGTCAAGCTCCGCCAGCTCCTCGACGCGCAACCGGTTTACTCGCTCTTGAACGGGGTGCAGTTTCAATCGCTCAGGCGCCAATGTCGCTATACGGGCTAGAGGAGAAAATGCCAGACCACGCTCCTTCATTCGCTTCATGACGCCATGAAACAAGTGCGGTATCGTAATTTGATGCAGGCCGTGAAACAAATAACCTTGCCCGCCGATTTGCCCCAGTCTGTCCATGAAATTGCGTCTAGGCCGATAATAAAATTCCGGCTCCTCTTCCGTCGGCCGACGATCGGCGTACACCGGCAAAATATCGAAGTTTGCTGCCGTGATCCCTTCCATTTTCAGCCCCGCGTTACGGCAAATGCTTAAGGCCTTTAAGAAAACTTCCGGTCCGGAAATCGCAGAGCCGAAATTGAGAAACACTCCGCCATGTGCCAGCCCTGCTACCGAGTCGCGCATGGTTCGGAAATCAATCCCGCTTGCACGTCCGAGCGCCTCAAAATCGACGATCGGATGCTGATGGATAATATCCGTCCCAATCGAAATATGGCAGGTGTAGGGAATACCCAACAGCTGGCACTGTGCAAACAGACAATCATCGAAATGCGGAAAGTGTTCCGGGTGCTGAGCCAAATATCGGTAAAGACTCTCACCATAACCGATTCCGGAGGACGCGCCTTGCTGAATCGCTTCATTCATGTAGCGACCTGTTTCTTCCCACATGCCGAACGAGCCGTCCTCGATCGAACGAGCCACATCCTCCGAGGTTTCCCCCAGAAAAGCAAGCTCGAAATCATGAATGCTTGTCGCGCCATTGCCGGATACATGCGTGAGCATCCCATGGCGCACCATTTCAATGATATACCGCGACAAGCCGTTCTTAATCACATGCGCGCCCATCGACCAAATGACAGGTTGGCCAGAGGCTCTGGCCGAAACAATGCGTTCGATCAATTCATCGAACTGCCCCTGCATTCGCTTGGAAATTTGCCATTCAGGCACGGAATCGGCATACGGGTTTGCCATATTTTTAATTGTTACGAGGTTTGTTCGCTGATAGACGGAATTCGTTGTCACATTTGCAAAAGATAATCGACGCTCCTCCATCGTGCACCCCTTTCATCGGCTAAAGATCGAGCCACGCCAGCCAACGTTCTAGATTTGTAAAATCGCCCACGATAATATCCGCGCCAGCTGCAAGCAGCCTTCGCTCCTTCAGTGGATGGACGCCTTCACGGGCAAATTCATCACTTGCAAGGCCGATGGCCAAGCTTCCAATGTCTTTCGCCAAGCGAATTTCGACCTTCCCGTCTCCAACAACGGCGAATTCGTGTCCTGCCAGCTTTTTATGCTCGACTAGATCCTTCATCACTTTCTCTTTGGAACATTCCGCCTTGCCTACCGGTGCACCGGATATTTCATGGAAGAACGACGAGACGCCCAGCACCTCCGCTTCTCTGACAACATCAGAATGGTCTGTCCCGCTCGCCACATACATGTCCACGCCACGATCCTGAAGAAGCTGCAACAATGCGATTGCCCCCTTCATCAAATAGTCTTCTTGCCTGAGCTCACCAGATGCAATACGATGGATCCGCTCCTGTACGGCAAGAAGCAGCCTGCGGTTATATTCCGCCTTGTAAACCCATTCGTCCAGCACCTCGGGATTCCAGCCCTCTACAGCCGTCTTCTCCTTCAGCCAGCGCATTTGAAACACGGTTTGAATCCCTGTAGATTGGTCAATATATTCCGCAATCTCCCTATCCAATCGACCGTTCTCCGCCTCTGACAACTGCCGGGTCCCTACAATGCTTTCTTTCATAAAAGGGACCATTACCTCTTCCCAGCCTGCGCGTAACGTAGAGATGGTGCCATCGAAGTCGAATAGCACTGCTTTCATTGCCATCCCTTGTCATCCCCCCATACAATTTCTTAATGATTAAACAAATTATTCATAGCTAGACGGCTGCGCCATCCAGCTAGCTAAGTATTTCCACCGGCCTGGAAATCAAGGCATCGAGAACAATCGCAGTCGCCCCCATCGCGCTCTGCGAGGGACCAAACGTCGATGGCTGCAATAGTACGCGATCTTTGGCGAAGGCATAAATTCGGCTCCGCATCCGCTCTTGGATCTCGGTCAAATAAGGATTCAGATACGGATACAACCGGCCGCCGAGTACGATCATTTCCGGATCATACATATTAAAGATATTTACAAGTGCCATCTCTAAATACTGCAAGGTTTCATCCATACATTGACGGGCATCGGCTTTCCCATCGCGAACAGCATGCATGAGTTCACCAATATCGCTGCCGCCCCAGCGGCGCAGGATACCGGGGATCGAGCCTACGGTTTCCCAACAGCCTCTATTCCCGCATTCACAGCGGATTCCGTTGGGCTCAATCGTCATATGACCGACTTGACCATACAAACCATTCGCACCGCGCACAATTTCACCACCGGAAATCACACCGCCTCCGATGCCGATCCCCATCGTGACAAAAACCAGATTCATACCGTTTCGCCCCAACCCGTACCAGCTTTCGGCAAGCGCGGATGTGCGCGCGTCGTCCTCAATGAGCGACGGTATCCCAGTGCGGCTCTCAAGAACTTGCTGCAAGGGATATCCATCCCATCGCTCAAAGTTGGGGGGAGCAATCAAACTGCCGCTTGCGTAATCGATCGGACCCGGCACACCGACACCCAGTCCAAGAATTTTATGTCCAGCCGCAATGACTTCCTTCTTGAGCTCCTCCAAATTCGTCCCGATCATTCCCATAAATCCCTCTGGACCCAGGGCTGCCTTCGTATTCCCACTCATCGATTTTATAATCTTACCGGTGAGATCGGTTAGCACGAGTTCATAAGAGCTGCGCCCAATATCCAGACCAATGATTCGGTAATAATGCGGATCGAACGCTAGAAGAACCCGTTTTCGCCCAGCTGTTCCCGTCCCTGACACGGACTGATACTCTCGAATGACCTTCGCTTCAATGAGCTCATGGGTCAAATTCGTTAACGTCCCGGAGGTTAACCCGGTGCTCTCCACGAGCTCGATGCGAGAAATCTGGTCATGCTTCCATATATGTTTTAAAATGGCCGAAATATTATGCTGCTTCACTTGCTGCAGGTAAATCATTTTGTTGGTTGCGATACGATTTCACCCATTCATCTATTTTCTTAATCATTATGTTAATAGGAGTGAAGCTCATCTGTCAACCGTGAAACATAAGCAATGTGTTCGGCCGCAATCCGCTCATGGCATGGGTCGAACGGCAAGATCGGCTCTCTGACGAGCGGGGTATCGTAAATGCCCTGCGCATGCAAGAGTCGTTTGAAAAAGTGGATCGAGATATCCAGATGCTGATTCGCAAACGCCAACACAGGCAGCAGCCGATAAAAGAGTTTGACCGCCTCCGCTCTCTTTCCCTCCGCGTACAAGCGATAAATCGTGGTATACACTTCATGCATACCTGTCGGCATAAAAGCATGAATCCCGCGGTCCAAGCCTTCAATAAACTGCGTCACGGCCCATCCCCCGGCCACATGCAGGCCGCCGCCTGTCGCTTCCAGGACCTGACTATACTTAACGCCCGCAGGTACGACCTCGATTTTATAGCTGCGGAACGCCTCTACTTCGCGGAACAGCTTGGCGATTAGCGGCACAGGCACACCGAAACCGGAAGGATCCCAGTCCTGCAGCATCAGAAAGCCGGGATTGACACTTGCCATCTCCCCTACATCCCGCTCATACTGCTTGTCATCTTGATACGGAATATTGGCGAGAATGCCCTCACAACCAAGTCCGATGAATTGTTCGGCATACTTCAACCTTTCTTCCGACGTAGCCGCTGTTGCTCCTCCGATGACCGGAACTCGTCCGCCAGCCTCCTCTACCACAACTCGGGTCATGCGAAGCCTTTCCTCTGGCGACAGCTTATGCAGCTCGGCAGCAAGACCCGGCACAAGAAAGCCCACGACCCCGGCCTCGATCGCCAACCGGACATTGCGTCGCAGCGATTTCTCATCAAGCTCGTTATGTAAGGTAAAGGGGGTGTTCAACACGGATATAATACCGCGCATTCCTAAGGGATCCATCATGGTCTTACTCCTCTGTCATCACGATTTACGGCAGGTCCGCCCGCAGGAGGCCCCTTGTACAGCCCCAGTATACACGCCTTTCAAAAGAGATGAACATCACCAAATCGCCATCTCATGTGCCATTTTTCCACCTATGTATCCCTCCCTGCTTCAATAGAATGTTAATGCTATTAACTTGTGGCTTTCCTTTTTTTCCATTTCCCCCCTGTCTCCTCCCCTGCTACAATAGAGGAATCAGCTGCAAAGGAACGGAGGACTCGTTTTGGCCAAAGAAAGCTTCGATAAAGAAATTCAGTTTCTGCGTATGCTCGTGCTGACAAGCGGCGCGTTCAATCGGCAGCAGTTCGCCGAGCGGCTCGGGATTTCCGTACATACCTTCGATAAAACGATCCGACGGCTCAAAGAAGTCGTCAGCTCCGTGCATCAACAGGCGTCGCAGGAGCAAAGCAAGGAGTTCGCCGAAACACTGCGGTTCAGCTACTATGATTCCACTGATCCGCTGCTCTTGTTCCTGTTCCGGGCAAAGTCGGTCAAAGAGTCCGAAAGCCAGCGCATTTCACTGCTGCTAGGCGCGATGAATGAGCGAGCTTTAACGACGATGGAACTGCTCGACGTCATCTGCAGCAGTCTGCCTTCCGAAGCTGCGCTGCCCGACGAGAAAACGATTCGTTCCGACCTCAAATATTTAGAGGAGGTCGGCGTCGTGATTCGGGAGCCGGGTGCGCGCCCATACCGATATCGCATTCAGGATGCGCTGGTTCAGCAGCTATCCGAGGCGGAACTTATCGATTTGTATGATTTCGTGGACGTCATGGCGAACACGCAAGTCCCTTCCGTACAAGGCTATCTGCTGCGCGACGGACTGAAGAAACACCTGCTGCGTGGCGGGGTCGAACCGCATGTGCTGGAAGCTTTTTTATATAAATATCACTACTACTCCCGAATCTTGGACGAGGCGCACCTGTTCACCCTGCTGCACGCCATCCGCCGTCATCGCAAGGTGCGGTTCCTCTACTTCTCGCCGAAGTCGGAGAAAAGCTATGCTGCCAAGAACACGAACCCTCTCTTCGAGCGGGACACGGAAGGCAAGTCTGAAAAGACGCTTCCACTGAAAATCGTCTACGATCATCAATACGGCCGGTGGTATTTGCTGGCGCATGGCCGGGAGGGCATCCGGAAGTATCGGATGGAGGGAATGACCCAGATCGAAGAAGATGAGGCTGTGGATGAGGCTTGGTACGAGGGAAAGCAGCTTGAGTTAGAGGAACGGATTGCCCACAGTTGGCTGATCGATACCGGACGTGCCGTCACGGTGCGCGCTCGCTTTTATAATCCGGAGGGCCCGGAGCCCAACTTCGTGAAGGAGCGCGTGCTGCTGCAGGGGCAGTGGGGCCAGATTGTGTCGGAGGATGAGCATACGTTTATCTATGAGATTAAGGTGAATGGGACTTTCGAAATCAAACCGTGGCTGCGCAGCTTCGGCTCGAGCTGCGAAGTGCTGGAACCCGCCTCGCTGCGCCGGGAACTGATTGCCGAATGGAAGGAGATCCAGGCTTACTATGCATCTGTTCGAGAAGATTTTTAACCATCAGATTCTCTCCCGTCTGGAAGATTCCGGCACGTTCATGATCACCTCGCACGAGCGCTCCTGGCTGAAAACGATGCTGGCCCATCCCGCGGCGGCGGGCGCTTTTACAGAGGAGACGTTGCACAAGCTGCGCGTCCTGCTGGCATCCGATGCAGAGCTTGACATCTCACGCCATTTTGTCGAAAAGGCCGCCTCGCTGGAGAAGCAGGTCTATCACCCGCTGCTGCGTGTCCTGCGCCGACTCATTCTGCGCAAGTCGGGCATCCGCCTGTCGTTCGAGATTAAGAACGGCACCGTGAAGATCGACCAGTCGGGCGTCGCCTATAAGCTGGAATACTCCATGGTCAAAAGAGAATGGTACCTGCTCTGGTACAACACCCGGCACAATGCCTTCATGAGCACCAAGGTGAAAAACATCCTCGCGGTTACAGAGGAAGCCGTGGAGAGTCCCGTTGTCGACCGCGTCTGGGAGAAAATCGAGAAGACGCTCGCTTCACGCAGAAGCGAAGCCTTGATTGAAGTCGTCCCGCTTTACAATCGGGAGCTTTCGCGGATTTTGTACGCTTTTTCCAGCTTTGAGAAGAAAGTTGAATACGACGTAGATCGCGATACATATCGGGTTAGGGTAACGCTGCTCGGGGATGAGGCGCAGTATTTGCTATCCAAGCTCCGGTTTCTCGGCATGCGCGTGCGGGTCGTTGAGGGAGATTATTTGAAACACCGGATGCTGGAGTCATCGACGAAGGCGTTGGCGAGGTATGGGGTGTCGGATGAGGAGGAGCTGTTGGGGTGAGCCGCATCACAAGTCTCATACCGGGCTGTATCCTGCAAACACAGCATGGAACGACATTCAATGTCCTTTGTGGAACTGCTTAATACGAATTTGAAAAGAGGTTAGTTGATGCAGATTATTCTACGAACAAGTAAATCAACAGACGAACACGACATTGCTAAGATTATCATGGCTTGCCACTGGAAGATGCCGGTTGCGGATCATGAGTTACTTGCACTTCGTTGGATTAGACAATTTCTTATTACAGAGCCGCAAAACGGTTATGTTCTTGAGCATACTGCTAGTTCTAAGGCAGTAGGATATATTACTTGTGCATCCGATACAATCGCATACGAGAATGAATTTGAGAATACCTATCTTCCGAAGTTGAAAGTACGCTATGAAGAGCTTGAGAAGCAATCTTTTGCCTATTTGGAGGAGAATCGCAAGCTTCTATTCTTCAGACGCAATCAAGATATAGGATTTGATGCAACCGAATACCCTGCTCATTTACACATCAATATCCTACCCGAATATCAACGTTCCGGTTATGGAAGACTGCTTCTCTCTGCATATGAAGAAAACCTTCGTTCGCGCGGCGTACGTGGATATCATTTAGGCACAGGGGCTAATAATTTAAAAGGAATTTCATTTTATACTAAGCATGGACTTGAATTACTTCATACAGTGTATAAAGATGGCCAACCGGTTACTTCCATATTGGGGAAAAGGCTTTAGACCATTCACTCTCTTCCATTCCCTACTATCTATTTTAGGATAAATACGCTATAGTAGATAGGTTATTTTTTACAAAAAAGGGAGAGAGACAAGCATGAGAAAAGTGGGGCTAATTGCAGTAGGGCTTGTACTGGCAGCGGCGTTAACCGGGTGCGGCACTCCGCCTAAAGCGACGCTGGGCAAGGCTTTTGAAAACTTTGAGAAAATGGAATCCTATCAATTCCAGGCTAAAATGACGCTAGGCGGCGAGGTGCCTGCCGACAAACTCGGGGATGCGCAAGCTGAGCAAGTGGCGAATCTATTGAAAAATGCCGAGATGAGTTTCAGCGGCGTCTATCAAAAAGAACCGTTCCAAAGCGAGATTAACGTGCAGCTTAACTTAAAAGGCGATCTGAATGTCGGCATTAATTTACCGATCGTCATGACGAAAGAGAAAATGTGGGTGAAAATACCGAACATCCCGTTCCTCCCACTCCCCAAAACGGTAACAGACAAATATCTGGAGCTCGATCTTAAAGAACTTGAAGAAAAGTCGTCCGGCCAAAAGCAGCCCGATATGACCAAAGGAACCGAGTTCGCCAAAGAAGTCATGGCTGCGTTTGTTCAAAATTTTGACGAGAAAACATATTTTACCGAATTAAATAAAAAAGAGATTACGTTGCCGGCAGGCGTGGAAGCCAATCGATTCGTACAAATTCAAGTTGACAAAAACAACCTTGACGACGCCATCAAGGTATCGATTGGGAAGGTGATTCCGAAGATTTTTGACCTGCTGCTGGATCCGAAGTATGCCGACCTGTTCAACGCGAAGAAAGCCGACATCGAAAAAGCCCGTTCTGAATTCACAGACAAAACCAAAGATCAGGATAAAGTCCTTAACGATATTAAGAAAAACGTGGACGTCAATCAAATCCAGCTCATCTCCGGCATTAATAAATCGAACTTCATTACCTACCAAACATTTAAAGTCGATCTGAACGTCAAAGATGAGAGCGGAAATTCGCACACCGTGGTCAATGTGGAATCTACAATGGATCACATCAACGAAAAAGCACAATTCAAACTAGGGATTCCGACGAGCGACAACATCATAACCGAAGAGCAGCTGCAAAAGGAATTTGCCAAAGGTTTCATGCAATAAACGCAGAAAAGACAGTTCCCGTGGGGGTCCCATGGGGCTGTCTTTTTGTCTTTGCTGCCTATCCCTGACCGATTCCAAAAAAAGCTCGAGCCGTCGCCGTCGTAACCTCCGCTACTTCCTCCACCGTCTTCTCGACGCAGCGGGCCACCGTTTGCAAAATGTGCGGCAAAATCGCGGGCTCGTTCCGCCCATCCGCCGGCTTCTCCTTCAAATCTCGCGGCGTCAGGAACGGCGCATCTGTCTCCAGCATCAGACGATCCAGTGGAATCATCCGAACGAGCTCCTTCAGGTGCTTGCCCCTCCGCTCATCGCAGATCCAGCCGGTAATGCCGATATGCCAGCCCCTCTCCAGATACGCTTTAAGCTCGGCACTGCTGCCTGTAAAACAATGGACAACCGCCTTCTGCACGGCCTGCTCCTTTAGAATGCCAATGAAATCAGGGAATGCCTCGCGCTCATGCAAAAACAAAGGCATATCCAGCCTGACCGCCAGCTGCACCTGCTCTGCAAACCATTTGCGCTGCACATCGCGCGGTGAGAAATCGCGGTTATAGTCCAGCCCGCATTCCCCGATGGCGACGACCTGAGGGAGCGCGGCCAGCGCCTCGAGCTTCGCCAGCGTTTCTCCATCGCAGCTCTTCGCGTCATGCGGATGCACGCCCGCCGTCGCATACAACTTGTCTGGATAGCGCCCGGCGTAGCGGGCCGCTTCTTGGCTGCTGCGCAAGCTCGTGCCGGTTATGACCAGCGGCGTCACGCCATTCGCGGCCGCCTTTTCGACCACCTGCTCGCGATCCTGCTGGAACGAGCGGTGCATGAGATTGACACCTATATCGATAAGTGGTTGATTCATGTGGGTTTACTCCTTTTTCATTTCCAAAATAGAACAACATACAGCCGGCACGTGATCCGCCAACCATACCTCATTGCCTGCATAGTAAAAGGTAACACTGGCTTGTTTCGCCCGCATCACATCGATGGTGAGGATGACGAGTTCTCCCCTGCGGCTTCCAGCCATCGTAGCAAAATGCGTACCTTCCGATAAATGCACATACTGGCGGCTCATCGGATAAAGGCCTTCTTTCAGAATGGACGGCAGCGCCCTTTGATTCGTTCCATGATACAGGACCGCGGGCGGCTCGCCAGGCGCATAGTGCACCTTATTATGACTATGACCGTATCTCGCTCGAATACGGCCATCCTCAAGGGCATACCGCTGTTTGTCCGAATTTCGGACTACTTGCTCAATGTGTTCCTGCTTGACCCACGTCCACTTTGGCTGCGCGTTTGCAGCCTCCACGAGCACACTGACCGGACACGAACCGTCCTCAGGATTCAGCGTAATGCCGAATTCCTCCGGTGCATGGCGAAGCACCTTGCTCATGAATTTGCTTAAACTTCTTTCCATCGCTTCGTTTAACATCGTTCTCACTTCATTTCCCGTATTCTTACAAATCGTCTCCCTGCATTATACCCCATCCCCCCGCCGTGCAACTGGTAGTTTATCGTTAAAGCCAAACGTTCCTGCCTGGAGTACTACGAACGAGAGGAATTGCGGAAGGTATGTAACGGTCGCTACAGCGCTTATTTGCTAAAAAACAGCGAAATCTGGCCGATTTGGATCAAATAGCCGCTGCTGTGAGACTGTCGATTAATTGTTTATACTTTGGGAATCTGCGAGAGAACACAAAATGTATACGAAAAATCATATATAATGTGCTGCATTCACATAAAATCAANNGATTTTGAATATGTATTCGAAAAATCATACACATTCTCTACACGTGTCCGTTCACGGATAAAACTGTCCACAATTAATCGACAGTCTCGCTGTAACCGTTAGCCTTGGAAAAGTGGTGTCTGGCGCAAAATAGGCGCTAGAGCAACCGTTAGCAATGACTCTTCACATGAAGAAACGCGAAATTCCACTTTTCTGCAAAAAGCACCCACAGCCCCCACTCGGGCACTCGCTTTTAACTGCGGGTCGCTCTCCTTCTCCTATCATAAAAAAAGAGCAGGCCACAACGGCCCGCTCTCCCCCTAATTCTGAATCGACGTCAGAACGCCGTTCGTAAAATAAATATACTGCGCATTGAACAGCGACCCGCTGCGATACACCCATTGCTCCGTGGTGCCGAGGCCACTCGTCCAGGTATTCATATCGTCTGGTTTACCCCAGGACAAGACAGCCTCTGATCTCGACATGCCCACGTACACTTGGCGGGCCTTAACTGCCGCTTGAGCTTTAGCCGACAGCCCAGCAACCGGATTCGACGTGAAAAGTCCGTCCTGCGCTTCCTGCAAACTTGCGAACTCTTTGGTGAACTCCCCTTTACTATTGCTAAAAGTAATTTTGTTACCGCTATAACCAACGACAACAACCTCTTCGGTATGATCGTGACCTTCATAGTTCGCAAAGCGGGCATCCAGCCAATACGTAGTTTGCTTCGAGATCCATTCTTCAATAGCCGCGAATCTTCTAAGTTCTTCTGCCCCTGCAGTCACCGAATTATCGATTGTATTGATAAAGTCCTTTTCCGTGGACATGCTGAACGAGACTTTTTTGAGAGAGCCTACCGCGTCTTTATAAAACTTAGAAAGAGACGTTTGGTAGGTGCTGTTTGCGGTAATATCGATCCGCTTATTGTCCCCCCAAGCAACGCTCATGCCCAAGTAGTCTTGCAGCAGCGTTAATGGCGCATAGATGACCCAATTTCTCGTAATCGGATAATAATCTTGGCGGTAAAAATCATATTTTAGCTTCAAATTGTACGAACTTTCATCCAGATTGCCTGTGGCGAAAGGATATTTGAACAGCGCATTGTGATCCGGACGCACCAGCACAACACCATCATTTGTGTTGATCCTAAATATATCTCTACTATAAATGGCAGAATAATCAGCCGCTCCAAGCACACTCCACAGCGGAACATAGATTGCATAATTTTCCACGATCGGCGGATAGTCGCTCTCCAGCTTTTTCCCATTCACGTAAACTTGATACGACTCCTCTTCAGCGAAAGAGACAGCGCCAAAAGATAAAACCAGCATCAAGACAACGAGCAAACTTGCTACATACTTCTTCAAGATGATCCCTCCATTATCTATCAATTTATAACATTATTCTATTATAAATGATAGAAATGCGAACAAACGGTGCGAAAGGATAAAGATTTCACAAAGATTTGATTAAAGAGTCAGCGCATAGAAAAAAAGCGGGCGCTCATCACCCGCTCCAAAAAATTCCTTCATTTAGCATACTGCTCAGTTAAATCCCGACTACGCATACTGCCCCGCCCGCAACTGCTCCAGAATCTGCGGATCCTTGATCTTCGTATCCTGCGCAAGCATCACGATTTTGGACAAAATCTCCGACGTCTTGGGATCCTCATCCATAAACGGCAGGAACAGCTTGCCGCGATGCTGCGCATGCACCGGCAGGATGTACAGCGTGCCCGCCGCCTGCTTCTGCACCGTGCCGCTGCCGAGATGAACCCCGTAATCGCCAAGCGTTCCGGCGATGCGCGCAAAGTTGCCCTCCAAGCGCACATTGGCAATTTTCATCAGGCGCAGCGACTCGGCGACGATGACTTTCCGCAGCTCGATCGTCGTCAGGCTCGCTTCCGGATCGACACCGCCGACGTGAGCGACGCTGACGACCAGATCCACATCCCGCATAATTTCCGAGAAAATAATACCGGGAATGCGGCCGATCTCCAACGGCTTATACGTTTTCCGATCTATAAAAGAAACCGTCTCGAGCGTAGGCGCCTCCACCTCAGACGGCGAGAACCAGTCCGCAAGCGCGTAGATATTCGCGATAATATTACCCTTGTGGTACACCTTTTGCAGTCCCTCTTCATAGCTGACCGTCCAGAGCCGCGTCTTCAACAGCGCCGCTGCCCGCTTCGGCTGAATCTGATGGCCGGCGTAGCGGCGGGATACCGCGCCGCTCTCCAGCTCATCCTGGTTCGGAAGGTACAGCTCCCGGAACACCTGCTTGAACGGCTGCTTGAGCTGCCGGTCGAACAGCAGTTTCTGATAGCGGGCCCATTCCCCGCTCTCATAAAGATGCAGCGGATGCGCGATGTAGATCGTATCCGCACCATCCAGGGGCACGACTTCGCCCATGGCATCAACGAGACAGCCGTCCGCATAGAAGCCGAAGGTCGATCCCCTTTTCAACACGAGGCTCTGCAGCAGCGGAGCAATCGTCGGATTTTTCATCAAATTGGCAAGTTCCGTATACGTAAAACCGCTCTCCGACTCCATGCATTTCTCGAATTCCACCCGCGCCCGCTTAGACTGCTCCCGCAGGATCGCAACCGTTTCTTTCAACTGCGCAACGTCCGGGTGCTTGTTGTACTTGGACGGCAGCGATTTCAGCGGCTTGCCTTTCTTCGTCACCGCCAGATCGGCACGGCCGCTTTCGTCAATGACGAGTCGGACCTCGATCTCCTCAACCTCGCGAGGCTCAAGCAGGTGCAGCACCTCTGCCATTTGTCGAGCCTCCATATCCCATTTGAGCCGAATTACATCGGGGTAGCCGGCATTCCGGGACAAATTGTCCAGTGCGATCGCAGCCGCTTTCGCCTCACTCGCACTGCGCTGCGCGCCGAACGCTTTGCTCTCTTTGAGAAAACGCTGGATATACGTGTACCGTTCGAGCACATCGCGCTCCGAATCCTCCTTGCTAATGGGAATGAGACTGTAGCTGAGCAGGTGATCCTTATTCCGCTTCGCTTCCACGGAAGCCCGAATCTCGCCCAAATCGAGCTTACCCAGCACCGCATCGGCAAAAAGCTGCGACCGCCGATGATTCGCCCCCGCGGAAATGTACTTGGCGCATTGGTACAGCACGCCGAAGCGCTCCGCGCCCAGCTCCTGATAAGCGTCACGGAACCAGCGAATGTCAAAAGCGCCATCGTTAAAATCCGCCGGTGAAATCGGCGAGTAATGCGCGACGATCGTTTCTTTCTCCGCCGAAAAGCTCTCGTTCACATGGGCGTGAAAATACCAGGCGGCGCTGCGCAGCCCCTGCCAGTTCAGATGCTCGGCGACCAGCTCGAGCCACTGCGGGGCGTACATGGCGGCTTCAAGCAGCCTTTTGTCCGACAGCTTCGTTCCTTTCAATTTCTCGGCGAGTTGACGCACATCGTCCCCCGATGACGGATGGCAGGCGCGCAGCAGGTGGCTGAGCGATTCCTTTTTGGTTTTGCCGCCATAAATGTAACCGCGCACAAACGACTCCCGATCCAGCGCCGACAGCATCGCGATCCAATCGTCCATACCCTCGAAATATTGAATGCCCATCGCCAAATCCGACACTTCGCTCGGGAGGTCCCCCCGATTCAACTCCAGCTCCAGAAGCACGGACAACACCTGTTGTTTGAAACGTCCCATCGTCGGATATTTAGCCACAAAATCCACTCTCGTGCCGGTGATCGTCGAAATATGCCTGCGGCTCCTAGGGCGCGTGAGCAGCTCCCGATACATCTCATCGTCGTCGATAAGCCCCAAATCGTGCGCACGAACGAACTCGCCAAGCTCCGGATGAAAGTCCTCGTAGTGCGTAAGGTGATCCAAATTCAGCATCATCGTAAAATAGTCCAGGAACGAGCGATCGTCATAGACGCTGCTTCGGGCCCAGTTGATCCATGGCGAGGACAGCAGTGCCCAGGCTTTGGCATTTTCCTCCATGCCCCGCTTCTGCAAGGCCTGTATGACGCCATTCAAAATCTGGCTCGACATCGCAAACAGCTCCGTCTTGTCGCTGTCATGATAATATGCATGAAGCAAACGTTGCACCTGCTGCACATAAGGAAGCCTCGGCAGCCATTCGGCAAATGCGCGCATCGTTGCGGCAGGATACAGTTTCGTCACAAACGCCCTGCCCCAATCTCCCAAAGCTCTGTACCGATGGGCCTCCCAACCGTTTAGTAAATCCGCACTATATTTATACAAGCTATCCGAGGACAAATAGAACATGATCTGCACGATGTCCCGATCCGAATACCCGCTCTCTTGCCGGTACCGCTCCCACACATCCGCCAGCGGGTAGCCCTCCAGATGCGTCTTTTCCTGCTCCTGTTTCTGATATCCCTGCAGCCGCTCAAGCCTTGCACCCAGTAAAAAGCTTTCCTTATGGCCGGCATAACGCTCGATCGTATATTCGTAGTCACGGTGAGCATGCACCGCGTCCGACAAGCCTTGCAAGAACTGCTGGATCCGAGCCAGCGGCATATCCAACAGGTCCTTCACCGATGTCTCCGGGTATACAGGGAGGGGGTGAAGCTCCGGCTTTTTCTTGGGATCGAAGAGTCCGAATCCGTTATGCAGACCTTTAGTCTCTTGCTGCTGCAGCCGCTCCAGAAGCGGTAGCTCCTTGGGGGTAGGGGCCTTGATTGCAGCAAGATGATGCTGCACCTTGCTAAACTGCGCGGCCCGCTGTTCATCTTCTTTCAGAATGCAGAGCATCTCAAGCGCACCCAGCCGCTGCAGCTCTACCGAGCTTTCGACAAGCGACGCAATCGTATGATCGAGCTGGTCGAGCTCCTGCTTGAGTAAAATTTTGATTGCGCTTTGCCGCAGCGCCCCGGTCTTCAGCTTGAGCGACCCTTGCACCAGCGCAGCGTCCTGCGGCGTGAGCGTCATCTCGTCAATGCGGGCCAGGGCGGCCTCGCGGTTGGACACACTTTTATCCGATAACGAGTCAAAAAGAAACTGCCGCTGCACGGGATCGGACATCTCCGGCGTAAACGACTGAATCAGCGCGATGCGCAGATTAGGGCTCACCCGATCCTTGAGGGCAATCACCTCCGCGATCATTTCCGCATCGAGATCGTACGCAGCGAGGTACAGCATTTTATTCGCAATCGCATCCGTACTGTGGGTGTACGTCCGCCACTCAAACACTTGCGAACGCTCGGCAAGCTCCGCCTTCGGCAGCCCAAGCAGTTGGGCGCGGAGCAGTTCGAACTGGCGTACCCGCTCCGCTTTCGCCTCCAGCATCGGCACACGATCCACAATCGGCTTATGCCTCAGCTGCTCATACGCCGGATGCGACCGCCAGGCTCGCGACCACCTGTACACGTAGTTCGTCAGTACCAGCGACTGCAGCTCAAGATTGGACTGCGCGAGATACGGCGCGGAGAGGGAGAAGCGAAGCGCGTCATTGTGACTCTGAGCAAGAAAGTATTGCGCTGCAATCTGCTGATACGTCGCGCCCTGCTCCATCAAACGCCGGATCAGCGCCGGAAGACGCTCCTCTTCCCGAACTGCCGTAGCCCATAGCGCAAAGTACAACTTGTTCACATCGTTGCTGGTGGCCCATTCCTCGCAGACACGCTCATCGCTAAGGGAGGTGTGTGCATAAGCCATGCATTGCTTCGCCACTCTAGAGTTCGCCGCCTCCAGACCTAACCCCGTCCACACATCAAGCGCGCGAAGCACCGAACTGTAGCGAATGAAATCATGGTCGATGATCACCTGCAGCAATGAGGTAAAAGCCTCCAGCGTCCCCTCGTCCATCGCCTCCACAATGCTTTGGCGCAGCCCTTCTTGCAGTCGTGCGGCTATCAGCATTTGACCAAGCATGCCGTGAGCCTCCGCGTGATGACTGAGTACGATGCCTTGAATCATGGCCCGATTCAGCAGTGCCGTGTTGTTGTCCCCGAAACATATGTCTTTAAGGGCATTAAATACTTCCCGATTATCCCTGTCTAATTCGTAGGCGAGCAGATAAGGGATAAGCGGAGTATCTTTTGGGTTAGGATCAGATAAGGTCGTGAGATAGGTCATCAGGGAAAAATCAGTCTGCGACAAATCGTACAGCGCATATAGCTTGCGTACCATATTTTCGATGTGGACATGCGGATTCTGTGTCCGGAAGGGCCGGCGCAAATACCCCACGCTGTACGGGTACGCCGTCATATGTATTGTCAAATACTGCATAATCTCAGCCGAATAGGCGTCGGCTTTCTTCTCCAGGACAGTAACAAACGGAGCAAAATACGGTTCCTGCTTCCCTTGCGCAGCAATTCGGTCAAGCAGCGTCCCAATCTCCTTGTTTTTCATCTCCCTATCTCGCGGTGCCTTCGCCAGATGATCCAAGAGGAGTCGTTCCAACTCCTTGCGTGCCTCGTCTTTCCGCTGAAAAAATAACACGTCAGGCTCCCTCCCTTACCATTGTCGACCGGCCAACATCGTCAATCGGATGAACGCGATGTCATCCCCGTCCTTTAAGTCTATGCCGGCATCCAGTTCCATAGCTTCCTCTTCGCGAATAAACACTTTGTACAGGCCATCCTCGAATGCCAAAAGGGCCGCATCAACCGCCTCCGCTTCATCTGCTTGACGGTCATCGTACCGCGTGCCAAAGCCGACTTTCCCCTCGGCTCCTCTGGCTTCAATCTCCTCCAAGGTGAGAAAGGGAATCAGCGGTTGATCCTCCGCCCGTTCGTTATAAAGCCGGACGTTATCGGCGACGATCTCGCGGATCAGCTCCCTAAGGTTTGTCGGTGAGGAGGTGAGCTCATATGCTTTTTTCGTGAGATGCGGTTTGCGCTTGCCGATGCTTTTTACCGTAACGTAAATGTTCATGGCCTTCTCCTTTAGCTCCCCTTTTTAATTCCCATATTAGCACACAATAAAATCCAAAAGGGATGGCAATTATGCCATCCCTCCGGACAATTTCATATTGCTTATTTTTTACATATGCAGCCATTCCAATAGTCGATACAGCACCACCGCAGCTTCCGCCCGAGTCACTGAACGCTCAGGATGAAACTTGCCATCCTCATACCCTTGCATCAGGTGCAGCTCTGCCATCCGACGAACCGCGAAATCCGCCCAACCCGGTATCGCTGCCTGATCCTCATAGCCATTGGCTGCAGAGCTTGATGGAGCAGCCTGCTCGTAGGTATCCAGGATACGCCCCATCAGCACCGCCAGCTCTGCGCGCGTCATGTCCTGATCCGGCATAAACGCCAGCGCGTCTCCCGCTGCATAACCTTGAATCCATCCCTTCTGGGCAGCAGCTGCTATGTGAGATTCAGCCCAAGCCGGAATGTGTTCGCCATCCTTGAATGCAGCAGGAGTCTCCGGTGCCAGGTTGAAGGTTCTGGAGAGCATGACCACGAACTGAGCACGAGTTACCTCCGCTCCAGGCAGGTACACGCCTTCCTCCATACCTGACACGACTTGCATGCCTGCGAGACGTTTCGCCTCTTTCTCCGCCCAATGGCCAGCCATGTCCTCAAAAGCAACCGGCGGCCCTGCAATGACAGCAATTGGGCTAAAATGATTCATTTCCGCCTGCAAAGTGCCGGCCTCCGTTATTTCGCCGCCAACATAGATCCATCTCTTCTGCTGCTCATTGTAATAATAAAGTGCAGGCTGCTGACCAGCAGGAACCTTCTCCGATGCGTACCGGATCCTTACGTTCATTGACTCGGTGAGCTGGGTTCCGGCTGAACTCGCTACATTGAACACCTCACTTGTCAGCGTGCCGGACGTCGGCACTGATGGAGTCGAAGATACCGCCATACGAACTTCAGACCCTGTTGGCACGCCTCCGCTCGGAATCCGAATCTCCAGAAGTCCCCTCAATTCCCCCTGCACCGTGGCCCCTGACTCCACTGGAATCCGAATGACGGTGGACATAGCCGGCGGTGCTAACGGCGCTGACGGAACCTCGGGTTCGTTCACCCCTGAATCAGGAGGTGCCTCCGGTGGTGTCACCACGGGCGTCTCCGGCGTCTCCGGCGTCGCCCCCGACTTCACAACCCGAACGGTGCGCACCACTTCTGTCGCCGCATTGCCGGAGCTGTCCGTCACGTTGTAACGAACTGAATACGTGCCCGCCCGATTCGTATCTACATCGGATATAACCGCTATGCTGGAGGTCAGTTCCCCCTCCCACGCATCCTGCGCCGCAGCGCCCGCATCTTCATAATCGGCGCCGACCGGCACGACCACCGGATTATCGCCATGGAGCGTGATGACCGGCTTCTCCGTATCCCTCACGACGACAGTCCTTACCGCAGTCGCGCTCATCCCAACTGCATTCGTGACCGAATAATGCAACTCGTACGTGCCGAGACGACTCGGATCGACCGTCCCCGTCATAACAACCTGGCTGCCGATGTTGCCATCCCGTACATCACTCGCCACAAACCCCGGTTCTTCGTAGACGCTTCCCGCCTCAACATCCATCGTCGTCTCTCCAAGCAGCGTCAACGAAGGGACTCCTCTATAAATCCGAATAACAGCGGAAGCTTCGGAGCTTACATTCCCGGCATAATCCAGCGCTCGGGCGTAGACCTCCGTCTCGCCTTCGGTGTCCACCACTACGGCGCTTCCCGCATAATCCGTCCATTCGCCGCCGACGCCGAACTTATATTGATACTTTTGAACGCCGCTATCCAGATCTGTGCTGCCCGATAGGGTAAAAGTAACCGGCCCCGGAGTCCATCCAGCGGCACTCACTTGAATCGTCGGCGCCGTAGGAGCAGTATGATCGGAATCATCCGTTTCCTGCGCCGACACGTTAACGGTCCGCACCGCTTCTGGAGCCGCATTGCCGGAGCTGTCCGCCACGTTATAGCGGACTAAATACGTCCCGGCCCGGCTCGTATCTACATCGGATGTGACCGTTATCCTCGAGGTCACATCTCCTTCCCACGCATCCTCTGCCACAGCGCCGCCATCCACATACGCTTCGCCAATGGGCACGCTGGCCGGATTATCGCCAAGCAGCGTAAGAATTGGCTTCCCTGTATCCTGCACAACGATCGTTCTTGTTGTCGTAGCCGTTTGCCCCACTGAATTGGTCACCGCATACTGGAGCACGTATGTGCCGAGACGGCTCGTATCCACAGTCCCCGTCACGACAATACGGCTGCTGATGTTTCCATCCAAGGCATCGTTTGCAACGACTCCCGGGTCCGTATACACGCTTCCCGCCTCGAGAGCCATCGCTTCGTTCCCTAGAATGGTCAGTGACGGGGTGCCCCGGTAAATGCGCACAACCACAAAGGATTGCGGACTGATATTCCCCGCGTAATCCTGAGCTCGGGCGTACAATTGTGTCTCGCCCTCGCTATCTATCGTCACGGCGCTGCCAGGGTAATCAACCCAGTCACTTTCTGCTCCAAGTTTATATTGATATTTCCGGATGCTGCTTTCCAGAGCAGCGCTGCCTGATAATGTAAAAGCCACCGGCCCATAAGTCCATCCGGTCACGCTCGTTTGAATGGAAGGCGCGGTTAAGCCCGCAGCGCCTGTATCGACAGGTCCCATCCAGCCGCTGCGCAGCGTCTCGCCGTAGACAACGCCTGTCACAGCCTTCGGCGTGACCTCGAACCCAATCCAGCTCCCTTGATCTTCCGAACGGAGGACATACCATGGAAGTGTCTGCCCGGCAAGCTCCTGCCGGTTGCTTCCGGCAGCGTCACCCGCCCGATACCATCGGTACGACGTATCGCCCTCCAGGTCGCCGTCTGCGTCCAAATACGTGTAATGGGCGTATACCGCTTGGCCTACAGTCCCCTCGCCCATCCATGTCGGCATACTTGCGGTCGGCGCCGAATTGACACGGAAATCGATGATGCGCTGGTTGCCGGGATCCGCTACATACGCCATCCCCCCAGGGGTAACAGCAAGCCCCGTCGGCAGATTCAGCCCATCCTCTCCGGCACCGAAGCGCCCCCAAGATTTCAAGTAGGTACCCGCTGAGGTATAGGCTCGAAGCCGATGATTCGCATCTGCAACATAAATAATCCCGTTCCCATCGCCAGCTATGGCCTGCGGATTGAACAGCTTGTCCGGCCCCATTCCCTTGTTTCCGAACTGAAGCAAGAAATTGCCGCTGCTATCGAACACCTGAATCCGGTGGTTGCCAGTATCGGTTACATATACCTTGCCATCTGGATCCGCCCACAATGCGGCAGGTTGTGCAAACTGCCCCTCCTTGGAGCCCCTGCTTCCCCAAGCGCGAACAAACGTGCCGTTCTCATCAAACACTTGAATACGGTTATTTCCCGTGTCGGCGATATAAATCGTGCCGTACACATCGGCGGTTACACCCCCGGGGGAATTGAACTGGCCGGGCTTGACGCCAAACTGCCCCCACGCGGTCAGAAAGTCGCCGTTCGCAGCAAATACCTGAATACGATGATTGCCACTGTCGGCTACAAATACGCGATCATCAGCACCAATTGCGATCCCTTCGGGACGGAACAGATCCCCCTGCCTGGAGCTGCTGCGACCAAGCGTCGCCGCATAGGTACCCGCCCCGTCATAGATGTCAACCCGATCATTCATCCTATCCGCAATATAAAGTCGTCCCTGCGAGTCCAACGTCACCTGCGCCGGTTCGTTCAGATCGCCTTGACCTGCGCCGGTGTCGCCCGCTTTGGCATCCCAGATGGGAGCAGCCAATGCCAAGGGGCTCCCCAAAGCGGCCACGCCTGCCATAATGCCCACTGCAGCTATATATCTTTTCATCATGGCAGCCCGTTAAGACGTTTTGTTTAAAAAGATGTCGTAAGATAAGCTCTCCGTGGTCCCCGAAGTACGGGTGGTCATTACAATTTTGGTAAAAAACAGGGAAATCGTTTCCTCCGATTTAAACTGATTCACAGCCTTCATCGCGTAAGAACTTGCAAATGGACTGTAGAGCGAATACAGCATAACCTCCTGATTATTCTCGTCGACGAAAGAAACTTCGGCCGGGCCAGTGACCGTCACGTCACCTTTCAGCGTCTGTCTTAGCATTGGCAGTAAGACATGGTTCGTTTTCTTTTTGGTGATCGTCATCGGGGTCCATTCCGGCTTGCCAGTAGCGTAGCTGGTTGGAGACTTCACTAATGGAGTCGTCAGTTCGACTTCAGCGGAGTCTACGATGATCCAACCACTAGCCGCTCCCCCCGTCTTCGCCGGGTTCACATCCGGTCCTGTAACTCCGGGATATTTGAAATAAATCGTTACGATTTGCTCTCCTTCAGCCGGCGCACCGACTGCCGAGGCCGTACCTGGCGTCACCATGCTCAACCATCCGATCATCCAAGCGAACAAGACGTATAACACATATTTTTTCATCACTATACCCTCCAAATGACAAATTTCTTCCCAGAGTATAGGACAATTCTCGACATCGCGCATATATCTTAAGGTATATCTCTTCAAAAAAATAACCGCGCAGGCCGAGGCCTACCGGTTATGGTCATTCAGCAGCTGCAGTTCCTTGGCTTGAGCGATCGCTTTGGTTCTGCGGTTGACATTCATTTTCCCTAAAATGTTATGGACATGCACCTTGGTCGTTCCTACGGCCAGCCCCAGCTTCTG
Source organism: Paenibacillus oryzisoli (assembly GCF_050467285.1). Lineage (GTDB taxonomy): Bacteria > Bacillota > Bacilli > Paenibacillales > NBRC-103111 > Paenibacillus_E > Paenibacillus_E oryzisoli_A. Next base: position 87,130 of record NZ_JBCMUN010000013.1, read on the forward strand.
AGCAATTTCCCGATTCGTCATGCCCGTCGCCATCAGGTTCAAAATCTCCATCTCCCGCTCCGTCAATGGCTCGATCAGGTTTCGATTGCGCTCCCTCTGAAGATGATCCGGGGCTGTTGCTCGTTCCGCTTCGGCAGACTCCCCAAACGGATAGAGCAGCTTATAGACAAACACCGCTTGCGAAGCCAACACATCCAATACCTTAGAGCCTGGCGGCTGAAACACATGCCCAGTCAGCTGACTCTCCACATACAGAATGCCGCACAACGTTTCTTTCACCAAGACCGGCATTGCCAGAACGGACAGACAAGGACGTTCTACCCAGTAGGCGTCATGGAAAAATTGGCTCTCCCCCGTATCTCCGCAATAATGCACCGACTCCTTCGTTCGCTCCACCCATTGAATCACGCTGAGAGGAAGGTCCTTGATCTCATAAACAGTTCCTGGCGGATAGCAGGCAAAAGAAGTGTGAGACAACTCGGCCCCCTTCTTCATGCCGTTCCATTCCACTAGCAAATATGCCCTTTGCGCGCCGGATGTTTCAAGGATCAGCTGCATCATTTGCCTAAAAAGCTGGTCCAGCTCCAAGCCATCCGCTATCGTCTGAGACGCCTTCATCAGCGTAAAAAGATCGATTTCTTGCCCAAGCAGGCGAGGAGCAACCTCTGTATCAGCAGGCGGCGACTCGTGCGCGAGTGAAGGCCCGCCGCCCAACGCTTCCGTCTTCGGAACTTCTCCCTCGGCCCCGCGGGCAAGATGCTCGGCCTTGGCGGCAGCCCCCCACTGGAGATAGCAGTGAACCGCATCCTTGCGGTAGAGATCGGCGATTTTCTGTTTTCCCTGTTCACGATAAAACTGGCTGGCAAGCTCGTTGCCGATCGCTTCCTGCTCAGATGCACCCTTCTGCTTAGCCATATGGATGGCCGATTCATACAAGTCTGCGGCGGGCGTATGCTTGCCCCGGACTCTGCACATTTCCGCTTCCACCAGCCAAGACCTCGCTGCATAATGGTTTGGTCCGTCTGCAGCTAGCCTTCTGAGATGCTTGGCATATCCTTTCGCCTGTTTCCACCAGCGCCTCCGGGCTTTAGAGGAGAGCTCGGTCCAAGCGCCGCAAACCGACAACGCCGTGTAGAATCCGAACTGCGGCGCATGCGGAGAATGCATGGAATTGATACGGTATGGAGCAGCCAGTTCAGCGTAGTGAAGCGCCTCCGAATAGCGCCCGAACAAATAGCAGATTTGCATCTTATACGTATAGAACTGAAAAAGCGTAATCGCTTTGCCATCATCCTGTTCCACCGAAGCAAGGAATGTTTCTTCATCCTCGAAGAAACCGTCATGCAGCTGAAAAACGTCGCCAGTCAGCCCTTGGAGCGTCTTGGCCAGTTGAATAAAGAGATACACGTTTTTCGTAACGAGATCGTCCTTTGTAATTTCCAGCGGAGCCAAATAGCTTCTGTTCAGCTCCAGCATGCTCTCCATGCTTTCCTTCACATACGCAGCGTTAATATGCGCCCCAATCGCATAACTCGCATACATATGATCGCCCGACTGGAGTCCAAGCTTCAGTGCCTTCTCCAGATATGGGTCGCCTTCCTCCACTTGCCCAACCCACTGGCACAGCACACCTCCGAACATCGTATAGGCCTGGCATTGGACCGAAGGATTCTGCTGGGCGTCAGCCAGCGATACGGCGGCTTTACCGATGTCGTAACCCATGCGGTACTGCTGCAGAGCAGCCCCGAGCAGAATGCCGAAGGCAACATAAAAGGTCGGCGCATAACGCGATATGCCATGCTGGAGACTCAACCTGACAAAGTAGGAGGTCAGCACAGCGTACACCGGCTTGTTGATAAAAAACGTCGGCGCGACCAAGGCAAACATCAGCTCCATCGCGGCTTTCACCTTGCCGTCTTCCACGTCGGGGAGCAGATGGAGCTTGTCGATCCGCTTGCGGATCCGCCATGTCGCCGTCAGCATTTCCCGAAGGATACGAAGCGTGTTCGGATTCTCCGGAATGTGGATGCCCACTTCCTTCAAGCCGCGCAGCCCTAAGGAGATGGCTTCCCCATACTTGCCGCTTGAGGAGAGCTGGTTCATCTGAATCCGATACACCTGCGCCCTGTCTTCAAAACGCTTCGCTTGAACGAGCAGCTCACGACACAGATGGTCGGCCGTTTCGAAGTTCCCGCTGAGGTACTCACATTCCGCCAAACTCACTTGAAGCCTGAAATATTCATCGCTGAAAGCAGGGACTGGATCGATCCCCTCCAAGGCGCAGCGGTAATAGTGAACAGCGGATACGTAGGCAGAGGCTTCCTTTGCTTTATCCCCTGCCTGCAGGTTCATCTCCGTGCGCCTTGCCTTTTCTTCCGGTGCATGGATATAGCCGGAGCCCGCATTATAGAAGTCCGCCAAGTCGTAGAGGCGATCCCAGCGCTCTGCAGCGGTCCCACGTTCATAGATCGCCCGTCCCAGCGCCAGCAGACTTCTGCTTCGCAGATCCTCATCCAACAAGGAGTAGGCTGCTTGCTGAATCCGATCATGGTAAAATTGGTAAGCCTCGATCTCATCCCCGTTATGCTTGACCGCGAGAAGCAAACCTTCCTGAACAGCAGGCGCCAACCGGATGGCTGCTAGTGTCGGTGTCTCTCCGGTTAACAGAGACAAGTCTTCCAGTTTAGGGCGACTGCCTAGACACGACGCCAGCATAAGCAGATGCCTGGTCACCTCAGGTAGACTCTGGATTTTATGAACCAAATAATCAACCACTTGCTCGACCCCTGGAAGCTCCTCAAGTCCCTCGAGTCTCCAGCACCAGCTGCCGTCAGTACTTTGGAACATGAGCCACTCCCGGTCCCGCATTTCTTGGAAGAGCTGTTTAAAATAAAAAGGATTGCCCGCCGACTTGGCATACAACGCCTCTGCTAATGCAATCACGGACTGCCTCTCGAGCTGCAGCGTGTCCGCGACGATCCGATGGAACACTTCGATGGCTAGTGGCGATAGCTGGAGGCTGCGACTCGTGATCCCGTGTGAAGCCACGAAGTCATGGAAGCTTCCCAGCAAAGAGCGCGGATCCGCATCCATCTCCCTGTAAGCGCCAATGACCAGCAGGTTCTGGCTCGATGGGTCTGTCAGCAGTGCTCGCAGCAATTGCATACTGGCTTGATCGGACCACTGAAGATCATCCAGGAAGAGCACGAGCGGGCGTTCCTTGGCCACAGACTGAATGAAGCAGCGAATCGCGTGCTCCAATCTGCGGCCTGCCTCAGCGGGAGCCAGCTTCTCTGCGGGAGGCAGCGTGCCGATCGCCATCTTCAGCTCAGGGAGCACCTCCATCACGACTGAAGCCGCATTTCCCGCAGCTTGGAGGAACCGTTCCCGCAGCCGCGAAAGGACCTCTTGCGGCTCCGTCAACAGCTGGCTAACCAGTTGGCCGAACGCAGCAATCATGACGCCATAAGGCGTAATGCGTTGATATTGATCGCATTTGCCCCAGATCCAATAGGCTTTGCCGACAGCAATCGTGCGCAGTGCCGAATCGACCAGCGCCGTCTTCCCAATCCCCGGCGGGCCGCTGATCATCACTAGCTCATTGCTGCCCAAGCATGCGCATCCGAAAGCATCCAAGAGCTCGGCGGTTTCTTTTTCCCGTCCATACAGATGCTCTTGGATCTGGAAGGTCCCCCGCGCATCCTCCCGCCCAAGCTCGAAGTCCTCGATGTCCCCTGTTCGGTTCCATTGCTCCAGACAACGCGCCAAATCTGCGCGCAGCCCGCTGGCCGATTGATAACGGCGATCAGGCTCCTTCTCCAGCAGCCTCAAAACAATCCTGCAAAGCGGCTCAGGCAGCTCAGGCCGATACGTCTGCGGATGGACCGGAGCCACAGCCAGATGGGCATGCGTCCACCCGACTAAATGCTCGGCGGCGTAAGGCAGCTTGCCTGTCAGCATTTCATACAGGATTAGCCCCAGCGAATACAGGTCCGATCGCCCGTCGACGCCCCGGTTCATTCGGCCGGATTGCTCCGGCGACATATAGGAAGGATTCAGCTCGGGCGTCGCTCTATGTCTTCCGGGCACTTCTTGCACCTGTAGTGTGCCAGGCTCTACCCCGATTGTCTCCGGGGACAATCGGCCTGAAACTAGATTTTCCACATGCAGCGTTTCCAATTGCTCTATGATTTGAATGGCTACTCTTATGAGGTCGGGCAAGCGAAGTTGTCCATCCTGCAGACAGTCTCTCAGCGAACTCCCTTTTACCCGTTCCATGCTCATCTATGCCTCCGTTGCAGCGCTATGCTGCAATTGTAATTATACATCTGGTGTCATTTTATCATCTGAGAAAGGGTTTGTCCTTACTGGGGCTTTTAAAAAGAAAAAAGCCCGGAACATGATCGTCCCAGGCTTTCAACACTAAATCGAATAATCCATATCTTGGTTATGAATCAGACGCTTCACTACGCGTTTTACGACATCATTCGCATCCTCTTCGACGGAGGACATTCTCGCATCCGCTCCGATTTCGATCAACGTATCGCCAATCAGTTCCCGCGCGCCCGCGTATGCAGCATTCGCCGCTACCAAAGCAACAAGCCCCGCGTCATTCATCAACTTCGCGACTTCCGCCAAGCGCTGAGGCGATTCGTCTGCGCCGCTCTCGAGCAGCATCGTATGGTAGCCTCTCGCAACCAAACGTTTCTCGACTTCCCTCGCAAGGGTTGCTGTCGCCGTGCCGTCAAACCAGATCGTTAAAGGATTTTGGCCTTTTTGCTCAGCACGAACATCTCTTGTGACTTCTGCAAACGACTGCGTTCCTTTGTCAGCGCTTTGAAGCGCTGCGTCAATCACGCCGCAAGCGGACGTCATATTAGACACGCGATCGATCAGAATGAAGCCGCCGATGCTTTTATTTTGCTCGAACGAATCAAAAACGATATCGTCCGACAGTGAAAATTCGCATTTCGCCAGCTCATTCTTCACCACTTGGTCGGCTGAAACCGTATTGCCGGTATTAATATCGATTTTATGGTTGATGGCTGTCACCGTACCCGGCAGTACTTTCGTACCCACTTTAACCAAATAGTTTTTCCCCGGCGTCAGCACGGAATCGTCCATCCACAGAATAGTGGCGCTAAAGCTATGCGCCTCCTGAATGCGGCTGTCTTTCGTAAACACATTGCCCCGCGAAACGTCGACCTCCCGATCCAATTGAATGGTCACGGGTTGTCCGGCGTAGGCATAATTCCGATCTTGGTCGGTCACGAGAATGCGTTTCACTTTCGCCTTCTCACGGCTCGGAAGCGTCGTCAGCTCATCGCCAACCGCGATACGCCCAGCCTCGATCTGACCTTGGAAGCCGCGGAACGTGTGGTCAGGACGGCATACCCGCTGAATCGGCATCATAAAGTCCTTCGCATTGTCATTCTGATGCACATCCACATTTTCCAAATACGGCAGCAAGGCAAGGCCTTCGTACCACGGCGTATTTGGCGATTTTTTCGTAATGTTATCGCCTTCCGTTGCCGAAACCGGGATCACCTGAATGCTTTCAAAGTGGAACTCAGCTGTCAGCTTCGCGAATTCTTGTTTGATCGCATCGAACTTCTTCGGATCAAAACCGACCAAATCCATTTTGTTCACGGCGAGGACCAGATGTTTAATCCCCATCAATGCGCAAATCCGAGTGTGCCGCTTGGTTTGGGTGATAACCCCTTTCGTTGCGTCAACCAGAATGATCGCCAGATCCGCAAAAGATGCGCCAACGGCCATGTTGCGTGTATATTCTTCATGCCCCGGTGTATCCGCTACGATGAAAGAACGATGGTCCGTCGTAAAATACCGATACGCCACGTCAATCGTAATCCCTTGCTCACGCTCGGCCAGAAGCCCATCAAGGAGCAAGGAGTAGTCAATTTTGCCGCCGCGGCTGCCCAGTCTGCTGTCCAGTTCCAACGCTCTTTCTTGGTCAGCGAACAAAAGCTTAGCCTCATAAAGCATATGTCCAATCAACGTGGATTTTCCGTCGTCCACACTTCCGCAAGTAATAAATTTAAGCAGACTTTTCATTTTAGAAATAGCCCTCCCGTTTGCGTCTTTCCATACTTCCCGCCGCTTCTTGGTCAATTACCCGAGTGGTCCGTTCGGATGAAACCGCACCGAGCGTTTCCTCGATAATCGTATCCAGCGTATTCGCCTCCGACTCAGCGCCGCCAGTCAGCGGGTAGCAGCCTAAGGTGCGGAACCGCATTTTCTTCATTTCAATTTTCTCATGAGGCTCCAGCTTCATGCGCTCATCGTCCACCATGATGAGATGTCCGTCGCGTTCGATAACAGGTCGCTCTTGGGCAAAATAGAGAGGCACAATATCAATATTTTCTCTGCGAATGTATTGCCAGATATCTTTCTCCGTCCAGTTGGAGATTGGGAAGACGCGGATGCTCTCACCTTTGTTGATTCTTGTGTTAAAAAGCTTCCACATTTCCGGACGTTGGTTCTTCGGGTCCCAGGCGTGGTTCTTATTGCGGAACGAGAAAATCCGCTCCTTCGCACGCGACTTCTCCTCGTCACGCCGTCCGCCGCCGAACGCAGCCGTAAATCCGTATTTGTCCAATCCCTGCTTCAGCGCTTGAGTTTTCATAATATCCGTGTACGCGGAACCGTGGTCGAACGGGTTGATCCCCTGCTCAATCCCCTCTTGATTGGAGTGAACAATCATCTTAATTCCGAATTCTTTGGCCTTACGATCGCGGAACTCAATCATTTCCTTGAACTTCCACGTCGTATCGATGTGCATGAAAGGAAACGGCGGCTTTTCCGGATAAAATGCTTTCAGCGCCAAATGCAGCATCACGGAACTATCCTTCCCGATCGAATACAGCATCACCGGATTTTCACATTCCGCCGCTACTTCTCGTATAATATAAATCGCTTCAGCCTCGAGTTGATCCAGATGTGTCATTTCATCTATGGAATCAAGCGTCAATTTCTCCATGGAAAGGTGCCTCCTTTTAATCCTCACTAAATCTATCGCCTTTCTTTATATAGTATCAGATTGTGGCTTTTATGCAAAGTGGAAGAAAGTAAAAATATAAATTTTTCTACCACTTTCGTCGAAATTCGTTAAGCCTACACTCACTGTATGACATGAAAGTGCGATGCGTTACGCCTAGTTTCGCACACGGAGGGCGAACTCCTGTTCATTGTCTCCATGCCGGCGTGAATTATTCTGCGCGCGATGCTCATCGATCCTTGATAACAATCCGCTCCTGCTCATCCAAAAAGGCGTAGCCAAGTTCCAGCGCTTTGTGGATCCCGCTCTTTACTGCTTTCTCGAGCGCGCTTCCCGACCTTGCATAGCCGAGCGCTTTACTCACTTGCTTCACGACTTCCTCTTGAGGCAGGCTAATCTGAGAGGCAAGCACGGATTTCACCGCGGCCGCGACTTCCTCTGGGGGCAAATCCTCTGCTGATCGGCGCTGCGATTCATCCGCTGAGACTCTGAACATGCTGTAGCGGTGCGGTTCGATGCCTTTTGGCCAGTAAAATAAAGTGCCTTCCGTCTCCGTTGTTTGCAGCTTGAGCTTGGCTAATAAGCTTGTAAATCGCTGATCCAGCTTAGTTCCCATGCGCGTAATGCCCCAAGCTTGTAAAACACGCTTCGCCAACAAGCCGCGGCTGATCGGCCCTTCTTCCTGAACCACCTTGTTCATTTGGTCAAGGATCATTTCCGTATAGTTATCGGCATTAAACATTTCTGTGCCTAAAGACACCGCCTCAAGCACGCAAGCCTTATAGGCCTGGGCTTCGCCCGCTGTGGCTGATGGAGGATAGTCCGCCATGCTTTCCACTTTTTGAGCAGCATCTTCCTGTACCGATGCCATCACTGGTTTCACAGGTACGGTTGGGATAGCCTGCGTTTTATTCACTTTGGCTTTTTCTATCGCTTGGACGATGTTTCGCATGATGCTTCCCTTGTTCTCCCACCAATCCGGACTCCAAACGCGATGCAGCGCCCAACCTAACTGCCGCAGCACCTGTTCGCGCAAAATATCCCGATCACGCGCAGATTCAGCGTTCCGGTAAATCGGGCCATCGAGAAGGAGGCCCATGATGTACTGCCCCTGCTGCTCCGGATCCAAGATGCCGATGTCCACACGGAACCCCGATGCTCCGACAGACAGATCCGTTGCATACCCGAGCGCTTGCAGCTCATCTGCCAGGCTTCGATGCAGGTCTGTTACGAGATAGACCCCCTGGGATGCTTCGCCCACCGGCAAAGCCTGCTTTCCTTTCTCTGCGTAATCCAGGAACGCTCTTAATCCGAGCACCCCTTGTGCGCTGATCCGGCTTGCATTCAAATGTTGGGCGCGCAGGGTCGAGAACACATGCATTTCATACCGAGCCCGTGATACGGCTACGTTCAGACGCCTCCAGCCTCCTTGCCGATTCAAAGGACCGAAGTTAAGGCTGACTTTGCCCGCGGCATCCGGGCCGTAACCGACGGAGAACAAGATAATATCCCGTTCATCCCCTTGCACGTTTTCCAGATTTTTAATGAAGAGCGGTTCCGGCAGCTGCCCCATGAACAGTTCCAACTCCGGCTCTTGCCTAAGGGCCTCGTCGAGCATATCCTCAATCAGCGTCTGCTGAATGGAGCTGAAGGTAACCACTCCCATGCTGCTCTCACGCAGCGCCGGATCCTTCAACCGCCGAGTAATCTCCGCAATGACAGCCTCCGCTTCCGCCCGATTGGTTTTCGTACGGCCGCGATCATAGAAGCCTTCCACCGGGTGCCACGCGACACTCGAAACCGGCTCATCCGGCGACGGGAATGTCATTAATTTATTCTCGTAGTAATGCGCGTTGCTGAACGCAATCAGACTCTCGTGCCGGCTGCGATAGTGCCAAGTTAAATGGCGCTCCGGCATCCCAAGAGCCAGACAATCATCCAGAATGCTCTCCATATCCTGCAAGGCTTGATCTTCCTCCTCGGCGTCCGTATTGCTTTTGGAGAAAAAGCTGGTCGGCGGCAATTGCTTGGGATCGCCTACGATGACCGCTTGATGGCCTCTGGCCAAGGCGCCAACCGCTTGCGCCGTCGGCACTTGCGAGGCCTCGTCAAAGATCACAAGATCGAACTTGGCCCCGCTCGGATCCAGGTATTGGGCTACAGAAATCGGACTCATTAACATGCATGGCGTGAGTCGAGGGAGCAAATTCGGAATCTGTTCGAACAGCTTCCGGATCGAGATGTTCCTGCCTCCGCTCCGAATCGCTCGCTGCAAAATGCCGGCTTCCGAGCTTTGCGCCGCCTCTTGCGTCATGTGAGGCACCCTGGCGGAAAGCCGTGCGGCCAGCTCTTCCTGCGTCAACTGTGCAAAACGATGATCGGCCTCTCTAAACCGCGATATCGTCTCTTCGAAAATATGCCCAGAGAACGCACGCAGACTGGCATCGCGAGCAATGATGTAATTGGCCGCAGATTTATACAAACCGCGTTCAAAGGCGACTTGAAGCTGTTCCGTGGCGATCACGCCCTGCTCATACGGTTGGACGAGCGGAAGGAGACCTGCCTCCGCTGCCTGAGCGCGAATTCTCCGCCACGTACTCCAATCTCGCAGCCGATCCAGATTCGACGACCACAGCTTCGCTTTTTCCAATATATACGGGCACCAATCTCCCGCTTTCGGCGCAGATCGTAATTGGTCGTATTGAATATGAAGCAGCTCGTGCAGCTCACGTTCATCTGCCATGATCTCATGATAACTTTGATGGACATCCGCAAGGAACTTCTGCTGAGCAAGATCATGACGCACCTGCACAATGAGTTCCGCCATGTGACCACGCGCTTGATTCGCTTGCGAGCGATTTTGGAACCATTTTTCAAGCAGTTCTTGCCATTGAGCCGCCCACTTACTAGCCTCTGTAATCTCGTCCCATTTGCCGTCCTCGTGCCAGATCAATGCAGGGCCCAGCCAAGGAGCAGCCTGCTCTCTCCACGCCCGCAGCTTCTCTTCTTCCTCCTGCCACGTCACAATCTCAAGCAGCGCGTTTTTTACCTGGTCCTTCGTCAGCGTTTTGCCGGGAGCGACAAAGCCCTTCATCATTTTGAAAATACGATTATGACCGCTCCATCTTGGCAGGAACCATTGCAGCTCCAATCGGCTCCATTCGGATAGTAGCGTCTTGGCATCCAATCGAGCGAGCTCAGATGAGTTGAACTGCGCGTACACTTTCTCCCTGATACCATCTCTGCGTCTGCCTTGATTAGCAGCAGCTTGTAGCTTAGCCAGCGATTCCTCCAGATCGGATGCTTGCAGCAAAGCCGCTTTCAAATCCGGAACTTGACGAACCCATGCCCCCAATTGAACAAGAACCTCTATATGGTTGAAGTCCAGACGTGCAGTGTCCAGCTTGAAGGTTTCAGCCGCCTTGTGAAGCGCAGACCTCAATTGCGCTAAACGCGGGATATACCGCCCCAGCACCAACTCAGCAGACGACTTCACCGTTTGTGTATAGTCGGTGATATCCGCATCGCTCCATGGATGCTGGTACGGATTGCCGCAGCCCGCTCCGGCAACATGCAGCTGCGCCGCGAGGTCGTGCCACGCCACCACTTTCTCCGGCGTCAAGCCATCCAAGGCCGCATCGTCAAAGCGCACAACATCCGGCCCTTCGCCAGCCTTCTCATAACCGGAGATCGCTTCAAACACGGTTAGTCCAAAATGGCTCTTCCGATGCAATGCTTCTACGTAGCCATTTAATTCGCTTCGCAATTGCAGCAGGCGATCCGCCTGACTCTGCCAAGTCCCCGATGCCGGGACTCGCTTGGTTTCAATGGCTGAAGCCAATTGATCGAGAACGGATTTCTTCGTGCTCTTGTTCGAGTGCAGCTCCAGGCAAAATGACCCGAGCCCGATCTGCTCCAGCCTCCGTTCTACAACGGATAGAGCCGCCATTTTCTCAGCGACAAACAGCACCCTCTTGCCTTGCGCCAGCGCATTTGCAATCATATTCGTGATCGTCTGCGACTTGCCTGTCCCCGGCGGTCCGTGCAGCACAAAGCTTTGGCCGTCTGATGCGGCTCGAATAGCCGATAATTGCGAGGAATCGGCGCTGATCGGGATCGCCAGGCTTGTCGGATGATCCTGATCAAGCGGGTTACTTCCCTCCGCCGCAGTCTCCTGCCATTTCAGCTGGCCTTCCATGAGGCTGGCTACGATTTTATTTTCAGCCAATTTGTCCGCACGTGTACGGATGTCATTCCACATCACAAATTGACCAAAAGAAAATAAACCCAGATAAGCGGCTTCTTCCACATCCCAACGAGCAACATGGATCAGCGCATGTCTGAACACATTGAAAACCTGCTTAAGCGCAATCCCCTTCTCGTCCCTTGGAAGCGGATCTAACCCGTCAATTCCGATCCCGAAATCCTGCTTTAACATTTCCAGTAACGTAATATTCATCTGCGGCTCTTCATCTCTGGCTCGAATCACATAGCCCAGACGCGATGACTTGCGTATAATATCCACCGGAATCAGCACCATCGGCGCATACCGCGGCTGCTCACTTAACGGCGTTTCGTACCATTTTAACAACCCAAGTGCCAGGTACAGCGTGTTAGCTCCATTTTCCTCCAGCGCGGTTTTCGCCGAACGATAAATGTGCACGATTCTCCGATCCAACTCTGCAGCCGGCAAGTCCGCTCGCAGCCGTTTGCGCGTAAACTCTTCCCGAAGCAGCCCGGCAAGCGGATGATCCGCATTTAGACTTTGATACAAATTGGCACTGCGCCCGTTGTCCTCCCAGTCGCTTGGCTTCGCCAGCAGTTGGAACTCCTCGCCATCGGCAAGCGCGTCTTCCAGATCGCCCAACTGCACTGTGATAAGCGGCAGACTCGACTTGGACAGACGGAAATTCAGCAGCGAATTGCGAAGCGTTAAATCCAGCAGCCTGCGCTCCCACTGCTTCTGTCTTGTGGCTGGCGGCAGCGCATCGACTTCCCGAGGTTTTTCAAGCACATCCAATAAGCCAGGAACCGCGTGGGCGTCCATGGACCGCTGGTCCTTCTCCTCCGACTTCCATCCGTCCCCTGCGGCAGTTCGGAGCGGCAAGGGTCTTATCGCACCAGCCCGCGCCCGCCGTATATCAACTAAGCAGTCAAACTTGCTTGGATCCTGCAAATGAGCTTCTGCCAATGTGACGGCACGATCAAAGCTGATGGACTCCCCTTCCACCAATGCCGTTGACTCCAGAACGCAAATTTGATTGATCCCCGGGGCAATTCTTTTCGTAACGACAGACAGATCGTCCTGAACACTCTCCGAAAACGTCTCCTCTTCCAGCCACACCCCTGCAAAAGCATGCCCTTCCGTGAAAACGAGAAGCGGATGCAGACCGACGGCCTCCAGGCAGGCGGCAACTAACAAAGACAGGTCCAAGCAATTCCCCATGCGATGCGTAAAAATCGACTCTGGAAGGCGAACACGCTGACCAATCATCTCAAAGCTTGGCGGAGCTACACAGTAGGCGATCCCTCTGCTCTGTAGAGCCGCATAAATCGCGGCCGTCTGAAGACGAACACGATTCGGATCTTTCGTCTGATACGCGGTAAAAGAAGCGCTGCCGCTCCACTTATTCAAAATCGTTGCCGCATCACGAACCACTTGCGCAATCTCCGGATGATTCGGCGTCACGAAAGCAGCCGTCATCTCGGGCAATATCGCCAGCCCGCTCCACTCATCAAAAGCAAGCACCGAGATGTTCCCGCGCTCTTGATAAATCTCCGATTCCCCCTGCCAAATGGACAGCGTCAACGTGCCGTTGATTCGTTCAGATAACGCTCCGAGGAACGAAGCGGACATTTGCAAAGGAATCGCCCCAAGATCCACCGATTGACCGACGGGCAGCACATCACAGTTTTTCGTCCATTCGTAGGCGAACTCCGGTTCCGCGCTCAACTTCACCGTAATTGCCCGGATTTCTTCCTGCGTCGTATTGGTAAGCACAATTCGCTTGATCACCGGGACGTGATTCTGCTGCATGCCGTAATTCACCGTCTCACTATATAACCAGTCACAACTGAGTTTTTTCTCCATATCACCGTACTCCCATCCATAACTTCCAATTAGTTCTATAATAACACTAATTTCGGCGTATTTCTGCGGTTTGCGACAGAAATAGCGGATTTCAGATAGACCAAAACAAAAAAGCCCATCTATTGAGATGGACAGTTGTCGGGATTATTTTACCGTACCTATGTACTTATGCAAGCTCTCCTCAACGCAGACAGCAATGAGCTTTACGAATGGTTCAAGATCGTTTCCTGTGCTCGCTATTTCTAGCGTCTCATAATACTTCAAACGAGCTTCATTTGCTGCCTTTACAATGGCTGGCGGGAATCCATGTTTCATTAAAATTAAATTCATTAAAAGCCGCGCCGTGCGCCCATTGCCATCAGAAAAGGGATGAATATAAACAAACCGGAAATGAAATTCCGCCGCTAATGCAACGGGGTGCATGTGATCCTTCTGCTCAGTATACCACCCAATCAACTGCTCCATCTTTTCAGAAAGCACTGTAAAATGAGGCGGAGTATGCTGTGAACCTGATATTCTAACATTAATCGATCGATATCGGCCGGCGTTCTCATCGTCAATATTTTTCAGTACGAGATGATGAATGCATTTGATCACATACTCAGATAATTCAAGATTTCTACTCACAACATCTTGCACGTAGCTTATAGCTTCCGCATGATTGATAACTTCAAAATGTTCACGCAGCTTTTTACCGCCAATCGTTAACCCTTCTTCTAAAACGATCTTCGTTTCCAGAAGTGTTAAGGTGTTGCCTTCAATCGCATTGGAGTTGTACGTCCACTCGACCCGAAACACTTGCTCCAAATTTCTCACCGCAGCCGATGGCAGAGGACGTAATTGATCTAACTCATTTTTTAATGCATCTATGATTGTAAAGTTCATGCTGCCCCTCCCCATCAGCTTTTTGTTTCAAAATCGTTGGATTAATCCAGCCACACAGGCTTTCTCGCAAATCCCACATGATAAGCGACGTATTGCATTTCCATTTCGCGCTCACCCATTTTCAAAATATGAACTCCTTTTTCTAGACCTATTATCTTTCCCTTGGGCAGTTCGTTTAAACATCTGTTTAATAAAGCGATCTGATCTTCAATTGCGTTCGCGTCTAAAACTTGTTCAGAATCATTATTTCCGACAACAACTCTTTTAACGAATGATATACTGGTAGTGTCAAGGCGTTCCACTATTCTGTCCTCCGCTCTCAGATACTCTTTAAATCCCATAAATTATTCCACTTTCAGGCTCTAAATTCCTTTAATTTCCGTCAAAATAATGCAATTATCGCCTTGCTGCACTCAACGATATCTTCGGCCGCCGGTAGGGCAACCTTATACCGTTCTGCGTTTCCCTTGCCACGCCTTGGCCTGCAGCCCCACCCAAAGCAACAACGTCGGCAGCTCCGTCATCCAGAGCATGTGTACGGGCCGTGGTGTGAAGGGAACGACCTCCGACAATCCCCAAGCATACACGTAATAACCAAAGTAGAGCATCCAACTGTATCCCATTGGACTTGGAAACAACTGGGAATTGACGCCGATACAGAGCCCCAGTAAGCTGACAATACTAACCGACAGCAGGTTGCCGATGGCCGACTTCAAGGGCACAAGGAACGCATAGCCCAGCCCGACATACCCCATCAGCGCCACGCAAAATGTCGCGATCATCAACCGATGCGACGTGCCCGCCATCAGCAATCCCACCGAGAACACCACAATAAAGATATGAATAAGGAAGGCAAAAACAATATTCCGATACAAAGGTCTCCTAAACATACAGCTTAGCCCCTAACCGCCCGCAGAGTTCACGCTCATAGCGGGAATCCAAACTGCTTCATTCGCTCAGATAGACTCTCCGGATACTCGGCCGTGACCGTCATCTTATCCTTTTGCACCCAGAATCTGACGATCTTGAGATCGGACAGCGCTTTATTCAGCCGCTCCACCTGCTGCCGAATTCGTGGCGTGTCCGGATTGGCGATGGCGAGAACCGTGCGATCATCGATATGTTCATAAAGCTTCATCATGAGCTGAATCTGCTCGGCAAGATGAATGCTGATCTGGTTAGAATCAAAAACCGTATTCGCATCATGCGCGATCGCTTGATTGCCCCTTGTCTCGATCAGGAGCTTGTGCCCCGCCTTCGCGGCTTGTAAATCAGCGTCGTTCCTGGAATCAATCACTTTCAGGTCAAACCCTTGTCCCTGCAAAAAAGAGCAAATAATCTCCTCACACTGCTGCTTATTTACAATGAACGGATCCGGATTCGTAAGCTGGCTATTCGTCGAAGGCATGCGCATTCCTCTTTTCTCTGTAGAGATAGGAACACTATAGCACAGATTCGGTTCAAGTTTTGTCGGACTATGTAGGCATGCTGTTCGCTTATCATGGCCGTCAGCTTTACGAAAAACGGACAAGTCCAATGAAATCATCGAAGCTTGTCCGTTTGTTTTTGCTTATCAATCTCTCGAATCATGTACACGGTTTCCATAATTGTATAAAGGTCATGATGCCCAAAGTTCGGGTACTTCCGCTCTTCATGCATTCCCACAGGTTTATGGTGCATGTGGTCAGGCTCAGTTTCCGTCTGATGCAGCTTTTGATCGTGAGGCTCGTTATGCCACTTCCATAGCTTTCCACGTTGGTATTCCCAATCGTACTGGTACTTTTTCTTCCTCCCCGTCCTAGTTTCGATTAACTCAAATGCAGTCATATAAGTTCCGTCCACGAACTTTATGGTTTTACGTACGAATGGTCCCTTGCTAGGCTCTTCGCCGAAGAAACCATCTTCGATTGAATCGATAAGGTCTGGAAATGCACGTTTTAAAAAATCAAAATTGGTACCATACAGCTCATCACTTTTTCGCTTCATTTATTCCCCTCAACTCATCAAGCAGCGCAAGCCAAATGGATGCATCGCGATCCTCGCTAGTCGTCCGTCCTGCCTTAGTGCCAAGTGTCATTTCGTAAGTACCGCCATACTTTTTCATAAAACGGGAGACCTCATCCAATATCGCATTTCGGTGCTCGTCAGGGTTCAACTCTACGACTTCATGTTCCTGGTTCTGACGCTCGTACATAGCAACAACATCGCGGACCGCAGTCAACTCACCAGTTCTCATTACAAAGGAAGTATTTTCAGAAATCCGGTTATGTCGATTTTGGCCTTCCCGCTTATACCCAAGAAACCGTCCTTCATCTATCCACTTATTGATCGCTTGTACCGAAACACCAAAAATTCGTGCCAATTCACCTGTCGTGTAGACTTTAACCGGCTGAGCATGATTCACAACCTCTGCCATTAATCGGATCAAATCACGAAGATCCTTTTGGTATTCTGTAACTTTTTTGGGGTTAGTGACAGTAATATAATCATAAAGCATGTTACTAAACGCGCGATAGAACTCAGGATCCGTTTGCTTGATCGTATAGTCAAGTATTTGCTCGCTCTTTTCAACGACCAATTGGCGTTCTTGTTGTGTAGACATGAACATCACCTCATACCTCCATCCTATCAAACTTAAACTAAAACTTCAATAAAAGTTAAACGCGAACTTCAACTTATTCTATGCATA
Organism: Paenibacillus oryzisoli; assembly: GCF_050467285.1. Taxonomy (GTDB): domain Bacteria; phylum Bacillota; class Bacilli; order Paenibacillales; family NBRC-103111; genus Paenibacillus_E; species Paenibacillus_E oryzisoli_A. The sequence continues at coordinate 103,813 of NZ_JBCMUN010000013.1, forward strand.
AGTGTTACCTCTAAGGACTCAATTATTCATTTGAACAATAAAAAAAACGCCTGCAATCAGACGTTTAAGAAATTGCAATATCCCCGCTTCCCTTCTATTGACCCTTGATCCACGCCCAATACCGGGACGCTCAGCTTAACCCCTGAACGTTTCGGTTTGATTAAGGAAAAGCTACTTCCTGTTCATCATTTGCTCGCTGCATTCTTCTCACCCAGCAAGGAACTCAACCGCTCCAGCAGATCCCCGCCCCCGGTAAAAGAGATCGATCCGATCTTCTCGCATATCTTCTCAAGGAATTCCAGCTCCTTCAGACGGTATAACGTTTGGTTCTCATCCATGAGCTTCGCGGTATTCAGCAAACTCCGAGTCGAAGCCGTTTCTTCGCGACGCGTGATGAGATTAGCCTGCGCCTTCTTTTCCGCAAGGAGGACCGTGTTCAAAATATCTTTCATATCTCCAGGCAAAATGACATCTTTCACCCCAGCGCCTAGGAATTGTACGCCGAACGCTTCCCCTTTCTCACGTAGACGGGATAAAACGAACGACGCTACCTCCTCCTTCCGTTTCAGGAGATCGTCTAATTTCAGACTTCCGATGTATTCGCGCAGCGCGAGCTGCAGCTGGATATGAATTTGCTCATCGAACGATTTCATGTCTAGCGCACGTTGCGGCTGTATGATCTTATACTGGCAGACGAAGTTTAGGCGTAGTGTCACTTTATCCTCCGTCATGATTTCTTGGCCGACGAGATCCATTTGTTGTTGCCTTACATCAGCTGTTTTGACCGTAACGGAAACCGGCCCTTTCCAGAAGTAGTACTTTCCAGGTGAAACCTCTCGTTGCAAGACATGATCGTAAAATAAAAAACCACACTCATAACTAGCGATTTCAAAGGACTGCACGTACGGGGCAAGCCTAGGCAAAATGGAGCGGTTGATCTCCGCAGGCAATTCGGGTTGTCGGATATCGGCATGCATGAAGACGTGCTTCTTAAGCCCGTTCCAAAAAGCATAAACACCCGGTTTTAGCAGTTGAACGAATTGTCCATCTGCATAGTGCAGAGCGTACTCGTGATCTTGTACACGTACGAGTTCAAGTTCGCGCATGAGGTCCGCATCATGAAGGAATAACGTTAACTCCTTCCCTTCTACGTGAAAGGGTTTAGCGATATTCAGCACTACAACCGTCGATTTTGACCATGGCATAAAAGAGTAAGTTCCCGGCATCAGCATTTTCACATAGCTGCCTTTATCAAATAGTAAACCACGCTCGTCGGCCTGGATGATCACCTTTTTAAACATCATAGTTAACCTCCTTAATGGATTGATCAAGGGCTGTAGAATCCCACGGCAACCTCAGCGGAATCTCGTTTGAGATGAGCGATTTCCCCTTCGTTCTCAAGAGTTTTCGTGTAACAGGATGACTTGATTTCAGCCACGCCTCCTCCACTTTCATTCAAGAGAACCTCCAGGAATGTCACGCCATCGGTATCCACGGATTGCAAAGCCTGATTGCCGCACGCTGAACTAGCCGCGAGGGATTCTACCCCATGATCTGTTTTGAAATTTTCGCTCGATGGGTAATCGAGTGCTCTACCAGAATCGCTTAAAAGGCGATTGGGGAATCGAACCCCAAATAAATGGTGGATTCTCTTCGACCCGATCGTACAGGATACCGCAACATAGCATGTACGGCACTGCGGGATACCTTGATATCCTCGCCTCGTTACGACCGTCCGAACAAGAACCGATGTCTTACAGGGACTATCATCGCTCATTTCAACTTGAACGAACATGGCGTAAGTATTACGAGGGGGGGGATGAAATTATTCATTTATTGTCCATCTTCCCCGCTGCCAGAGTAGCTGCTCCCATTTATCGACTCAGCTTGGAGTTGCTGACATCTTAGCTTGTTATCGAGGATTCCCTTCTCAAGCCTTACATGAAGCAGCTCTGTTTCGAGATCTTGGGCGACGTTATGCACGGATGTCAGAATATCCTCGGCTGTGAGGATGGGAATAGCGTGCGCACTATGAGAGATGTAGGCAAGCAGAACGTCGATGAAATCTTGGCAGAGGCCGATTTTTTGAATTAGTACGGCTTCTTCTTGGAGTGTTGTTTCGAGTTGAGTTTGGATGGGGTGCATGGGGGTACCTCCATAGGTAAATGATACGTATTTACGTACCAGTTTTCAAAATATTATATGGTACGCTATCGCGTATAGTCAACCTTATATAAGTGGATGGGGATCACCCAATGGCCCAAAAAGTCGTAGTTAAAATCGCAGAACTGACTCAAAAACATAACATCTCTTTACGTGAACTGTCGAGACTGTCTGACGTAAGACATGCAGCGCTTAGTGAGTTAGCCAATGGAAAGCGTGAGAATATTAATTTTAGTCACATTGAACGGATCGCGGAGGCACTAGGGATTAAGGATATACGGGAGATTTTGGATTTGGTGGAGGAAACGTAAAAAAGCGGCTACGTAGTTTTGCGTATTCGCTTTTTGTTCAAGTGACAGAAGGCGTTAAGCGCATGGGGGAGATCGTCAATTACTAGTGGCGGTGCAAATACATTTACCTAATTAACTGACATCCCTGTATTCCACCACATCAAAGCTCGATCCCCCTCCCAAGGCTGACAGATGATTGTGCAGTATTAATGTCAGTTCTTCTATATCCCCAATATGGCGCTCATTACCTTACCACGATGAAAGCCGAAAAAAGACCGTTCTGAAAAAACGGCCTGCATATAGAAGATATTATATCCACTTAGTGGCGAACATCCTTTAGTCTTTGGACTTCGCTTGCCGACAAACCCGAAATTTCGGACGCTTCCACAACTGTCATACCTCGCTTTAAAAGCTTAAGGGCTACTTCTGTTGCTTTCGCCAGTCTTCCTTCCTCTTTCGCACCGTCTATCATGGAAGCTTCATCGTGCAGCGCTTTTTGGCGCATTTCATAAAGCCTCCGAGCTTCTTCATTTTGGCTCAAAAATTCAAGCGTATCCATTGCTTTTTGCAAAGCAGGCTCGTTCATGGCAATAACCTCCCATAGTTCCGGTTCATCTACACCTTTCAAGAACAACAGCCATTTGACAAGTTTATCGGATAAGCTTGCTCTCTGCTCTTGCAGCTTGGGTAACTCCATAAAATGAATTTCAATATGATCTGTCAACATCAGCCCTGAATGGTCTTCCCGTAAATGAAATAGATTGTAATAACGTTCATTTGGGATGAAGTTAAAGTTCAAAATGTTAATGGTGATTGTTTTCTTTAATTCTTTGTATGTTTGCCCTTCTTCAAGTTGGCCTGCATACATCTTGCTCCAGTAATATAAGGTACGCTTCTCAATATCGTAGCGATTGAACAATTGAATTTCAATATTCACCTGCTTGCCGTCCGCCGTACGCGCATGTATATCCAAAATCGACTGTTTATCGTGTACTCCATTTTTATCTATATACGGGTTTAAAATCTGAATGTCGGTGATAGGTAGAGGCTCGCTTTCCCTTAACGTTACATTTAAAAAGTCAAGAAGCACATCCTTGTTCTCCTCAACGCCAAAGATGCGTTTGAACACAAAATCAACTTTCGGATCGAGTCTATCGAACATGCAATCAACTCCAATTCATCTTACCTTATTAGTATACCATGGCGATTTATATTCAGACATACATGACATACATTCTGGAGGAAAAATAGTGCTTTCGCCGCGCTTAGCCCCTTCAATTACCACAATAAAATTAAGAGGCTGTCCCAAAAGTAACTTTTGAGATGCCTCCTTTACTTCTATACAAGCAGGGAAATCACCAAGTTATCGTATAATTCGTCCCAGCCGTTGGCGTCGTCCACGCATTATTGGCGCCAGGTTCCCAGCTTTTCAAATTGCCTCCGCTATCTTTAATAATCGCTTTGAATTCGTAATAGCGGGAAGCCCCGATGTAGGCGGTGCCGCGCCAGTCAGCTGTGGAGCTGTTGTACGTCAGCTTGAACGGATACACGCCGGTTGTCCAGTTCCCCAGTTCCCAACGGCTGCCCGTCACATACACGGTATCCCCTGTTACGGTGGGTGCGTTCTTCACGATAAAGGTAACCGGAATCGGCGTCATCGCAATCGCATCCCGGTAGGCGTCCATCAAGCCTGATTTTGAACCGTCAGCATTGACGAGACTGGACATCCGAAGCAGGGTAAACCCGCCAAAATTATAGTTAAACAGCAATTCGGCCACGTTTTGATAGCCGCTTCCGTCGCTGATCGGCAGTGCGTTCTCGCCATTAATGCGGATGCCCTTCTGATTCGCCAGATTGGCCACTTGGATTACTAGCGATTTGGGCGCGGAATAATAAGGGCTCGTAGACGCTTGGCTATCGGTCATTTCCAGGCAGGTAAAGGTGAGATCGAGGTTCGAGTTTTTAAACTGATCCAGCAGTGTACTGTAATTATAGTAGCCTGCGGCATACTCAGCGGCATGCGGCATCGATGGGTTGTTCATCTGCCAATGGATCCCAGCTACCTTCGCGCCAATCGGAACGCCAAAAACAGAATCAAAACGGCTGTGTGCTTTGGCCGCAATGGCACTTAGATGCTTTGCTAGCACGCCTTGATACCAGGTCATGAAATCCTTGCCATACGTTCCCTTAACGCCATTAATGAAAAAGTTGTCGCCGTCGCTTGGCGGGCTTATTTGCGAGAAGGCGGTGAGACTCGTCCCCCAGGCGCTGTTGAGCGCGGCAAGCGTGCTGTATTTGGTTTTCATGGCATTTTGAAAATCCAGCTTCGCCGCATCTGTGTACGCCTGCAGCTTGCCGCGGCCCGGGTAGCTCCAACCGTCAGCCGCATTATAGGACGGGAATCGGAGTTCGCCCGCCGGGCCGCCGGAGAGATAGATTTTAGCGATAATATCTTTGTATCCGCTAAAATTTGAAGCAAATGAGGCGTACAGCTCATCATATTGCGTCGCCGTTCCTGTCCACCACGGAGACAGCGTTTCGTAATCGTTATAGCCCGTTTCACTGCGCATGGTCATCTGGTCCGCCGTGCCTTTGCTCCAGAGCCACGAAGGCAGCTTAATATTGCAATCGTCACCGACGTTGCCGCCGCATTGATGTGTGGAAATGATCGGAATCCATTTCAAGCCCGCAGCGCGCACCGTGTCGGCATAGGTTTTGTAATACGACCAGTCAAAAACGTTGTCGCCGCCTTGCTCCACATCCCCCCACCACACGTCGGTTGTGAGGGCATATACATTGTTATTCTTCAGCGGCACCAGTTGGTTGCGAAAGGCATTCCAATCCGTGATCTTCGTTAGGGGTGCCATGACATAAGCCTTATAATCACTGCGGATGCTGGATGCTTCGGCTTGAGACGCCGGAAACACGATGGAGACTGCGAGTATGATCGCGAGTGAAGCGGCTGCATACCTTCGAGTTCGGTTAATCAATGACCGCACGGCCTGAAACATGAATCTACCTCCTTGTGTGTGGGAAATCCAATCCTTATTCTTCAAAATGTAAACGTTTACTATGCCATTATAAGAAATTCTCACACATCAAGGGGACAGATAATATTGTTCCGCCAGGTGGAATTTATTGTCTATTATTTTCTGCAAATATCATGGCAGGTTGAACAAGAATGCGCCAGGAGCTGATTTCCGGCACTGCGCAGGGGAAGGAGGAACCGAGAAATCCTTCGGATGGAGCATCAAGCCGGATCAAGCCTGCAAAAAGGCAGGAATTTTCCACTTTCACTCCCTGATTCGAAGTAATGCCTGCAAAAAGGCAGGCATTTCCGGTGAGACCTCCCTTTTTAAGCGGGTCTCTCCTCAAAAACTGCTTTATCGCAGGCATTTTGTAATAACGCCATATTTTTTCCAAAAAGCCTGCCTTTTCGCAGGAATCTCCCCCCTCTTCTTCGACTAAGTAATAAACCAAAAAACCGCAGAAAAGGCTCTCCCCTTCTCTGCGGTCTCCCCATAACATAACAAAACCTACCCAACCAAACTCACCACCGGCTGCACAGACGAACGGTTGTCAGAAAGCGGAATCCTAACCTCAAAAGTGCTCCCGCCCCCCAGCTCGCTGCGCACGCGAATGCTGCCATTGTGCAGCTCGACAAGCTCGCGCACGATGGCTAGCCCCAGGCCGGATGAGCCTTTATGCTTCACGGGGCGGCCTCGCTCCACTTTGAAGAAGCGCTCCCAGATGAGCTCTTGATCCTCCGGTGAGATCCCGATGCCCGTATCGGTCACCGTGATGAGGACGCATCCTTCCGATGGAACCGCCATCGCCTTCAATTCGATGCTTCCGTTCTCGGTGAACTTCACGGCATTTTTGATCAAATTGTTCAAAATTTGTTCCAGACGATCCGGATCGGCGTGAGCCTGCGGCGAATTTTCGTCCATCAGGCAGTGAATAACCGTGCCGCGAAGCTCTGCTTCCGGTTGGAATTTAAAAGCCAGCTTGGACAGCATCGCCTGAACATCGACCGAGAGCCACACCAGATCGATTTCCTTGTTTTCCAGCTTCATTAAGTCGGTAATATCATCGACGAGCCGGTTCATATGTAAAGTTTCGTTGTACATGATTTCGTAATATTTGTCCCGCGCGCCTTCTTCGATCAAACCATCCTGGAGCGCCTCCAAAAACCCCCGCATCGCCGTAAGCGGCGTTCGCAGTTCATGGGAGACGTTCGCCAAAAAGTCATGCCGCATCTGATTCAGCTGTCTCTTTTCCAAATCGACGCGTCCAAGCTGATCCATCATGTGATTAATGGTCGTGGCCAGCTCGCCGATCTCGTCTTTGGAATCGATTTGAATTCGCTCACTGTAATCACCGATGGCAATTTTGGCTGCCGCCTTGTCGATCTGCTGGATAGGTCGGCTAATGGACCAGGATAAGTAGAAGGATACGCCAAACGAAAAAAAGATACCGAGCAGGGTAACCCACAGGATGGTTTCTCTCAGCTGACCGATGGTCTCATTCATCCCTTTCAGCGGCGAATGCAGGACGATACCACCGTAGACGTCGTTGTCTTCTCCCCAGGGGACGGCAATCGAAAGCATACCTTCCTTAAAACCTTCGGACTGATTCCATACGATGGGTTCACCGTTCAGGACTTGGTTAATCACTTCCTTGCTAACGGCCTTGCCTACATTCACCTCATCCTTGGAAGAGGTCGCCACGATGTTTCCGTTTAAGTCAAATATCCAAATACGCGCATCAAAGGCTTGATCGAAAAAGCGCAGCTGCTCCTTAAATCGATCATTCGGTACCGTCTGATCCTGAATGGCGAGATTCACCTGCTTGGCTTGCCGGATCATCTCATTACTTTTGGAGTCGACGATATAGTCCTTGGCAAACAATGAAATCACAAGCCCTACCGCACATAACCCGAGAAGCACCGTAACGATGGAGCTGGTCAGCATTTTGCGGAGAATGCTTTTATTGGCATTTAAGTACATGCTGCTACCTCAAATTTATAGCCCACTCCCCAGACGGTATGAATGCAAACATGATGACACGGGCTTAACCTTTCACGAAGTTTTTTAATATGAACGTCCACCGTTCGCATATCGCCTAAAAAATCATAGCCCCACACCTGCTCTAGCAGTTGTTCTCTCGTAAACACGTCGCCCGGAGATTTCGCAAAAAAGGTGAGCAGTTCAAACTCCTTCGGGCGCATATCGATCTTCGTACTCCCCGCGAGCACTTCTCGGCGGGTCACATGGATAACCAAATCATCAAACTCATATTGGACAGGGGCATCGACCTCAGCAATCGGCTGTCCCTTCTGCATTCTGCGAAGGATCGCTTTAATGCGCGCCACCAGCTCCCTCGGACTGAAGGGCTTGGTCATATAATCGTCGGCACCCAGCTCAAGGCCCAGCACGCGATCAAACTCGTCGTTCTTTGCTGTCAGCATAATGACTGGCACATCATAACGTTTCGTAATCTCTCGGCACGTTTCATAACCGTCGAGCCCGGGCATCATCACATCGAGTATCACAATATCAGGCTTAACTTCCGCTAATATGGTCAGGGCCGAGATACCGTCAGGGGCTTCAATTAATTCGATGAGCTGCTGACGGAAGTAGAGCCGGATGATTTCTCTCACGTTGGGATCGTCATCTGCAATCAACACTTTCCAAGGCACAAGCGGTCACACCTTTCTATGATCATCCCATAGATTTCTGACACCACTTCCATTTTAAGGGGGTATTTGAAAATGTGTTGTGAATATTACAAGGTAGATGTGAGATAACTTTGTTTCAATTCTTCATTTTCTTGTATTCGTAAACGCCTTGTGCGAAAATAAACGGGAATACGTGTGAGGTGCATAATATATGAAAACAATTGGTCTAATTGGCGGGATGAGCTGGGAATCCTCCCAGCTGTATTACCAAATCATAAATGAAACTGTGAAAGAAAGACTCGGGGGACATCATTCTGCGAAGAGCCTCATGTATTCGGTGGATTTTCAGGAGATTAAAGCCCTGCAGGAGCAAGGGAAGTGGGCTGAAGCAACGAAAATAATGGTAGCGTCGGCGCAAAAGCTTGAAAGGGCCGGGGCAGATGTCATCGTCATTTGTACGAATACCATGCATAAGATGGCACAAGAAGTTGAGGAAGCGGTAACGATTCCGTTCCTTCATATCGCAGACGCCACCGCGACTGAAATTGTGAAAAATGGCATCAAGAGAGTCGCTTTACTTGGCACTGCTTTTACGATGGAACAAGAATTTTACAAGGGGAGACTCACTGAAAGGTTTGGGCTTGAGGTGATGGTGCCGGATAAACAGGAGCGCAAGCTCGTCCATGATATTATTTATCAAGAACTGTGTCTTGGCATTCTGAATGAAGCTTCAAAGCAAATCTACGTCAACATCATAGATCATCTTGAGAAGCAAGGAGCTGAAGCCGTTATTCTGGGCTGTACAGAAATAACCCTCCTCATCTCGCAAAAGGATAGCCGAATTCCAGTTTATGATACCACAAGGATACATGCTGTGCGTGCCATTGATTTTGCTTTAAACGACGAAGTAAAGTAAATAATTGTCACGTGTTGAAAACCTCAGGGCATCTCTACTAGGACGCCCTGAGCCCACTTTTTTCATACCCCGAGGCTTTATACCCCCCGTTTCATCTGCTACTCCAAATCAAATTTCGAAATCTTCGATCCATGAGCCATATCGGTGCCCAGGCTACAATCGCAAAATAGACCGGAAACAGCGTATTGGACCACAACGGGTTATCCACTCTGAGCTGCGCAGCAACCGCGCCTCCCAAAAAGCCGGTGAGCAGAAGCGCACCCAAAAATCGAGTTCGCGGTATCGCATACAGAATGGTGCAGACTAAACTGAGTACGCTGATGACCGCTAAGTGATTCTCCGCAAAACCTAGGCTAAGCGTACCTTCGATTACTTCCTTGGGCTTGATGATTTTGCCAATGCCATCGAACAGCATGAACAGGATGACAATTCCGCATAAAATTCGTGCCGCCCATAACCGTCCCTTAGATATCTCGGTTGCCATTATTGCCGATTGGATTCCGGCTTCCAATTTGTTCATTTGCTTCTTCACTCTCCTGATTCGAATTAAAAGACTTCAATTTTCCTTCTCATTTATTTAGACGAATATGAGTTCCAATATTCATCGGTCTCATTGTTCAGGAAGCCCAAAAATCGAAAAAAAATGGCCTCAGTCTCGATTTCAAGACTAAGGCCGCTTAAATTTATTTTCACCACGAAGCCAACGCTGTTCGCTTCCATGTATTAGGTGCTACACACACATACACATACCCATCATCCCACGCCATCTCCCCCACTTCGCCGGGGGCTGTAGACGAGGCCGGTGTCATCGATTTTCGGATGCGAATGCTGTCATCATTGATGTCCAGCTTCGTCTTCGCGTCCGAGTTGCCAATCCCGATATTGCCGCTGCTGCGGTTAATCGTTAACGGATTGTCGAGGGCTTTGCCGTCATCCGAATACCGGATAATCTGCAGATTGGAACCGGCATTGCCGCCTGTTTCCTTAGCGTTATCAGCCCGCATCGCCCAGCGGGGCGTCGTCACGTTCCCCTCATCCGCTTTCGCCCAAGTCAGATCACGATTGACACCTTCCGTTCCGGCAACGCGTAGAATGCCATCCATCACATTAAAATTAGCGGAATGTGTGCGAATTTCAGCCACATCCTGGTCGAATGGAATTTCGAGGCGTGTAAATAGCTCGTTCGGGTTTTTGCCGTCAGGGGACATCGTCGTTTCGAACGACATATGGTTATGATCGTGCTGCTCCGGGTTATTCGCTTTGGCATGCGCGATGATCGCCGCCTTATCCTTGCCGTTCTCATCCAGCCAGGCGATGGCCGGCTTCGCTCGGTCTTTGGTCCACTGCAGCCGGATGAGATCCGACAAGTGGCCTTCCGAGGAGATCCACTGTTTATCGGTAGAGAGATGAATCCGATCATTATGGGGGACCTCCAGGCCTCCTCCCGGTAAAGACGATTCCTGAAAGGCGCCAGCCGCTCCGGCCGTCTCATGGCCGCCTGTGTAAGCAAAGGCCATCCCCGAAACACCGAGCGCCGCACCAGCCAACAGAGAGATCACCAACCCTGTCATCATTTTCATCGTACATCCTCCTCCTTCATGTTCATCGAATCCGCTCAGCGATTAGCGTTCAATAGGTCGATCCACCTCACGTAATCATGGATAGCGATGCCGCTATAGCTCGGATAAAGGGAGAGGCTTTCCTTGACCTGTTTCAATTCCGACTCCATAAGCGAAGCATTCGATTTATAAAAGGTCGTATGATCAGCTTCCTTACTTGGCAGCGTATCCACGGCAATAACGGCCTTTTTTTTCAGCGTAGCTGCTTCTAAAATAATGGATTTGGCAGTGGCAATGATGCCGTTGCCCCCGAGCGCCTGATTCCGATAAGCCATAATGACAACGCTGTCCGCCTTCTCCAGCAGCCAAGCGCTAAAGGAATAGCTGGAACCCGGAACGCTCAAGCTATGAATCCAAAACGGAATATCGAAAGCCATCGTCATGCTGCGATCCGCGCTTTTCACTTCGGATTCAATGAATCGGATCGTAGCCATCCACCGTTCGAGCACCCAGGTCTGATTGGTTTTCCACATGTCCAAGGTGTAAGGTTCAATATCAAAATGGAAGCCCTGGAAGCGTTCCAGCGCACTGACCGACGCGTTATATTGCGTAACCGCTGCAATCCATTGCCGAATGACGCTCTGGTTATTCTCATAGATCCAATCCGATTGGCCGGCCAACGCCTCCACTTTGATCCCCTGCTCATTCGCCCTGCGGATAAAATTTCGGTAAACGTCCTGACTCGGATACGTTTTTTCATAGCGGAGATAAATGGCAGTCAGTTTCTGATTCGCTGCAAATTGAAGGATACGGTCACCGTCTGTCTCAATCAGCTTGCTGTCCCAGATCCAAGTGGACTTTTGCGCTTTGTCCGCCGAAGTGATCAGTACCATATTGCGTTCACCTGCCCAATCGACATCGGCCCCGAGGCTCTCGCTAACCGCTCTCAGCGGCACCATGGTTCGGTCATTTTTCAGAATAGCCGGGGCGTCTAACTCCACCTGCTTGCCGTCAACCACAGCAACGTTCTGACCGATCGTTAATAATGTTGTGGCGTGCTGACTGCGAAACGTTACCTGTTCCAGCGAACGGTTCCATTCCACCTCAGCCCCCAGTTTTTCGGCGATTTCTCTTGCCGGCACCATCGTACTTCCCGTTTGTTCATCGATATAGGGCTGGGCATCTGTAAAGGTGATTTTTTCCCCGTTGACCTCTACCCCAGGCTCCGTGATCAGCGAGTACACCGGGAAAAACAAAGGAGCGCTTGTTACAATTAAAACAAAGACCAGGCATATAATTGTCTTTCTCACAGGGACTTTCATAGGAACGAACGGATTAAACCACGCTGTATTCAAGCTCTTCCTTGACCACCTCTACAATGCCCTCCACATAACCGGACAGCTCCCTTTCATCCGGTCCTTCCGCCATCACACGCACCAGGGACTCCGTGCCCGAAGGCCGTACCAACACACGGCCGCGGCCGGCCATCTCGTTTTCCACCCGGCGGATGACGGCATGGATGCGGCGATTGCCTTCCAGCTTGGTTTTATGGTTCACCCGCACATTCACCACCAGCTGCGGGTACTTGATGACAGGTGACGCGAGCTTCGACAAAGGCTTCCCTGTTTGAAGCATCACCTGCAGCAACTGAACGGCCGATAACAGGCCATCGCCTGTCGTCGAATGATCCAGCAAAATAATATGCCCGGACGACTCACCGCCCAGGTTATACCCGCCGCTGCGCATCGCTTCCATGACATGCCGGTCTCCGACCTTGCTTTGGAACGAGTCGAGACCGATATTATTCAGCGCTTGGTGAAAACCAAGGTTGCTCATGACGGTAGACACGACGGTGCTGTGACGCAGTCGGCCCTGCTTCGCCAGATGAGCGGCAAGAATATAGAGGATGTGATCCCCGTCCAAAATCTCGCCCCGCTCATCAACCGCAATCAGCCGGTCCGCATCCCCGTCAAACGAAAGCCCCGCGTGGGCCTTGTGGTCCAACACAGCCCGACGCAAATGCTCCGGATGCGTGGAGCCGCAATCCTGATTAATATTTAACCCGTCCGGTTGATGATGCAATAGCACCGTCTCCGCGCCCAATTCGGCGAACAGCTGCGGAGCTAGTGCAAAAGCCGCCCCATTCGCGCAATCGAGCACGATTTTGCAGCCGGACAGCCCCACCGCAGCCGTCGACTTCAAGTAGCTCACGTAGTCCTGCGCGCCTTGCGGGTCATCACGCAGGGTGCCGATTCCCGCTCCCGTAGGGCGGGACAATCGATGCTCGTTCCCTTGCAAGCGGCGCTCGACTTCCGCTTCCCATTCATCCGGCATTTTGAAGCCGTCCCTGCCAAAAAACTTGATCCCATTGTCCTCCACCGGATTATGCGAAGCAGAGATCATCACCCCTGCATCCATGCCGGATTGCCGTGTGACATAAGCCACGCCCGGCGTCGGCAGAACGCCCAGTCTGACGGCATCCGCCCCGGCGGATAACAACCCCGCAACCAAGGCTGCTTCCAGCATAGGCCCGGAAATGCGGGTATCCCGCCCGATGGCAACGGTAGGCCGACGACCTTCACAGCTGAGTGACAGCATCCAGCCAACAATCAGCCCTAATTCAAAGGCCAGTTCCGGCGTCAACTCGCGGTTAGCTACCCCTCTGACGCCATCTGTACCAAAAATAGCTCCCATATCAGCTCTCCTCCCTATAACTTGTTAGGCAAAAATCCCCTTGCGTTCGTAAAAGACCCGATTCGCCTCTTCCAATTGTTCCGGGGTGTTAATCCCCATTACTTCTGTCGCATCTTCGAGAATAATCGCCTCGAATCGCTTCTGACCACCGGCAATACCGGATAGTCGCATCACCTTCACGATGTCGGTCAAGTAGTACTCCTGCTGCGCATTCGCATTGGTAATGCCAGAGAGAGCTTTAAACAAGCTCTCATTATCGAAACAGAAAATTCCCGTGTTAATTTCGGCGATCTCTCGCTGCTCAGGCGTCGCGTCTTTCTCTTCCACAATATCGACGACTTCGCCGCTTGCAGCATCGCGGATGATTCTGCCATAGCCCGTCGGGTCCTGCACGATCGCGGTCAACACCACACCCGCGCTTGCCCCCGCCCGCTGGGCCGCCAGCAGCCGTTCGATGGTAGATTGCCGGATGAGCGGCGTATCGCCCGTTAGCACCAGGGTCGAGCCGCTGCGGCCCCCCAGCAACGGCTCAGCCTGCAGAACGGCATGCGCCGTTCCGAGCTGATGCTCCTGCTGGGCGTAAGTCACCCGCGTGCCCAAGCACTTCTCCACCAGCTCTCCCCGGTGCCCGACCACGGTAATAATCCGATTGATCGGCATCGCTTCCAGCTTGTCCACCAAACGGCCGATCATCGGTACGCCTCCGACGGGATGAAGCACTTTGGGCAGCTCCGACTTCATCCGTGTGCCTTTTCCTGCCGCTAACAGAATAGCGAATGCTTCCATGTGGTTCAACTCCCCTCCGGTTGGTTATTCAACTGTCACGCTTTTGGCCAAGTTGCGCGGTTTATCAATATCGTTCTCCAGCGCCAGAGAGGCGTAATAGGAAATTAACTGCAGCGGCACGACGGCCAAGATCGGCGCCAGGAGCTGGTGGGACGGCGGGATGAAGCAGATTTCATCGACCGCGTTGAGCAGCCCGACATTGCCCTCCACCGTAATCCCCATGACGTGGGCTCCACGGGCTTTGACTTCTTTGATATTGCTCACGGCTTTTTCGTACAGATCCATCTGTGTGGCCAGCGCAATGACCGGCGTATCCTTCTCGATCAGCGCCAAGGTGCCGTGCTTGAGCTCCCCAGCTGCATAAGCCTCCGAGTGGATATAAGAGATTTCCTTCAGTTTGAGCGATCCCTCAAGTGCAACAGCGTAGTCGAGGCCCCTGCCGATAAAAAACAGGCTGTCCGCATCCTTGATCGATTCCGCATACAGCTTCACTTCGTTGGCGTTTTCCAGCACCTTCTCCACCTGGACGGGAAGGGACTTCAAGCCTTGAACCAGCTCCGTATGAAGCTCGGCAGACAGTGTCTTTCTTTCCTGAGCCAAGTAAATGCTGAACAAGTAGAAAGCCAGCAGTTGAGCGGTGTACGCCTTCGTCGAGGCCACGGCAATTTCCGGGCCGGCCTTCGTGGCGATGACATAATCCGCATCCCGCGCAATCGAACTGGTCGGCACATTCGTAATGGCCAATACTTTCGCGCCTTGCCTTCTGCTCTCTTGCAGCGCAGCAAGCGTATCCGCCGTTTCCCCGGATTGGCTCACGACGATGACGAGCGTTCGATCCGTGATGATCGGGTCGCGGTATCGGAATTCCGATGCGATATCGCACTGCACCGGAATACGCGTCAGCTTTTCAAGGACCGTGCTGCCGACAAGTCCGGCATGGTAGGCGGTGCCGCAAGCCACGATAAAGATTTTATCCACCTGTTGGAATGCCTGGGCTGCGTGCGCTAATTCCGGAAAACACACGTCATCCTGGTCGTTGAATCGCCCGAGCATTGTGTTGCGCAGCGTTAACGGCTGTTCATGAATTTCCTTCAGCATGAAGTGCTCATACGGTCCCTTTTCCACCTGATCTGCGCTCCAATCGATCTGCAGCAGCTTGCACGCCGCCGGTTTCCCCGTCTCGATTTTCGTGATAGAGATACCCCCCTGGGTAAGGACAGCCATATCCCCATCCTCCAAAATATACACATCACGCGTATGCTCAATCAGCGCGGAGATGTCCGAAGCCATGAAGTACTCTCCCTCACCCTCGCCGATCACAAGCGGACTCGATTGTCTGACCGCAATCAGCTTATCTGGCTCATATTCCGTCATGACACCAAGGGAATATGCCCCTTGCAGCCTCCCAATGACCGCAAGCATGGTGGTGTAGATGTCGCCTTCATAATGCTCGGCAAGCAAGTGAGCAATGACCTCCGTGTCGGTCTCGGAAGCAAAAGTGACACCTTTCTGCTCCAGCTCTGTTTTCAGCTCCATATAATTTTCCACAATGCCGTTGTGCACGACCGTAAATTTCCCCGACATATCCGTATGGGGATGGGAGTTGGCATTCGACGGTCTGCCGTGAGTCGCCCAGCGCGTATGCCCGATACCCACCGAACCTTTCAACGGCTGCTTATCCAGCTGACCCGCTAAGTTGGCCAGACGCCCTTCCGCCTTGCTAATCTTGACCTGATCCTGCACCAGCACCGCAATCCCCGCAGAATCATACCCTCTGTACTCCAGCTTGCTTAATCCGTTCAGCAGAATCGGCTGTACATCTTGCCTGCCAATATATCCTACAATGCCACACATCTTTGTTGTCTCCTCTCTATCCTAGCCTGCGTTTATACGCCGACGGCGATCTTCACTTCTTGCCCCCGAATACCCGTACCCAGTTTATAAATATTGTCAGCTTGAATATCTACAAAAGCGTTGCGCGTATCGATAATCGGCACGCCCAGCTCCGCGAGCTCACGGTTATTGAAGATGCGGTGATTCGTGATCAATACCATGCAGTCATAGTCGGCAAAAGCGGACAGATCATAGCTCACAGAGTGCACCGTACCCTCTTGTTTATCGCGGAAGGTAACGGCATGCGGATCATAATAGTCCACATGAGCTCCGCTCTCCCGAAGAAGCTCGTACAGCTCCAGCCCCGGCGATTCACGGAGATCATCCACATCCGGCTTATACGCCATGCCTAAAATAAGAATTTTTGAATTGCGGATGGATTTGGCATACATATTCAGAACCTGCGAAGCTTTATACCGGACATACTCCGGCATATTATCATTGATCGATTGCGCCAGCTCGATGAACTTGCTGTAGAAGCGGAATTCCTTCGCTTTCCACGATAAATACATCGGATCAAGCGGGATGCAGTGACCGCCGATGCCAGGTCCCGGATGGAACGGCATGAAGCCAAAAGGCTTCGTCGACGCCGCCTTAATGACCTCCCAGACGTCAATATCCATTTTGTCGCACATCATCGCCATTTCGTTAATGAATGCGATGTTAATGCTACGGAACGTATTCTCCAACAGCTTGGACATCTCCGCGACTTTCGGCGAGGAGACAGGAACGACGTCCTTCACGACATGGCTGTACAAGGTGACGCCGAGGTCGATGCACGATTCCGTCGTACCGCCGATCACTTTTGGCGTATTAAACGTGTTGAAGTTGGGATTACCCGGATCGACCCGCTCCGGTGAGAAGCAGAGGAAGAAATCCTTGCCCACCTTGAGTCCCTGCGCTTCCAGCTCGAACTGGATCAGCTCCTCCGTCGTTCCCGGATAGGTCGTGCTTTCCAGGATGATCAAGGCTCCGCGCTTGAGGTTTTTCTTGATTTCCCGGACGACACTTTGAATGTAAGAGGTATCCGGGTCCTGGTTTTCACTGAGCGGCGTCGGGACGCAGATGGAGATCGCATCCAGCCTTTGCACCGTATGATAGTCATCAGTTGGAATAAATCGGCCGGACGCGACCACTTTCTCCACGTCTTCGCTCGGAACGTCTTGAATATATGATTGGCCGCTTTGCAGCGACTCTACTTTCCGGAAATCGAGGTCGATGCCGTAGACCGTAAATCCGCCCTTCGCCATCTCCATGCAAAGCGGCAGTCCGACATAGCCGAGCCCGATGACCCCGATTTCGGCCGTTTTGGTTTGAAATTTATATTTTAATTGGTTATATGCATGCATGATGATTCCACCTCTCCTATTTTCTCGTAGACTAGCTCAGACGGGAACTCAGTTTCTTGATTCTCCACTCTAACTCCGAAATGGAGAAAGGCTTCGTCACATAATCGGAGGCGCCCAATTCAAACGCACGATCCATACTTTTCGGCAGCTGCTTATCTGTCAGCACAATGACTTGTCCTTCGCTGGTCACATTTCTGCTGATTTTGTCGATTAATTGGTACCCATCCAGAATCGGCAGGTTCAGCTCCGTAATCACCAAGTCCGGCATGGATTTCTCATATTTTTCGAGCGCTTCACTGCCGTCCTTCGCCTCTTCAACCTTGTAACCGCCTATCTCAAGCCGCAGCTTGACAAACTCCCTGCTCACCTCGTCCGGATCGGCGATGAGAATCGACGTAATCCCCTGCTGCACCCCATGATTCATGAACAGGTGAATATCTCGGCTCTCGCCTTTCCCTTGCAATGTCGTCTGGAGCAGCTGTGACAGCGAATGTTCCGTCAACTCCCCGCTCTCCGGGAAACTGGCGACGACCATCTGACCTTCGAGCAAATTTTGCTGTTCCACAAACTCTTTGAGCACGAGCGAAGCATAATGGGTGTTGATCAGTTTTTGCCCTGTCAGTATGATGCCGAGAAGACCGCTGGAATCCAAGTAGAAGCATTGAAAGGGGACCTCCGGCTCAAAACCGCTGACATAGGACTGCACTTGTTCCAGTTGCTTCGGCCCCACCGCTGCGCATGGCGCAAGGATCATCCCGCATGGAGCACCCTTTTCATAGGAAGCCTGAACTTTTTCTGCGACTTGCAAAATTGCTTCTTGAATCGGATCATGAACTAATACCGCCATCTTCTCCACTCCTCTTGTCTTTGTTTATTTATTAAAATTGGTGCGGACCATCGTTCCCCACGAGTTGTTATTCCGCAGGAATTGAACATGTCCGTTTAACCTCCACCAAACACCGATTTGCCGATACCCTGCAAACATTAAGAGTGAGTATAAGAGCATTTTGTTCAAGTCGCGCAGCTTGGGATACCGGCTGAAGGCCGTCTCTTCAATGAACAGGGCCCCCAGACTTAAAGCAAAACAGGAGAACAAATTGACTAACGAAAAGATCACAACCGTGTGCCAATCTGTCATATTCAGCATCCAGTAGCCCAATATCGCCAACAGGCCGCTGAGGCGGAAATACGGGTTCAACGTTTCAAAAATGATGTTATAGGGAAGTGTCAGCATCCCGAAAATTTTGTATTTCGGGCGCAGCACCATGTAAATGCCTTCTTCAATCATATTTTTCAGATTTCCCCGCCCCCAGCGCTTGCGCTGACTGCTCAAGATGCGGTACGAATCCGGGGCTTGTGTCCAACACACAGCATCCGGGCAAAACGCGACCCGGTACGGGATTTTATTCTCCAAACAGTGACGGTGAAGCTTGATCACAATGTTCATATCCTCACCGGGGTAGCCGCCACGGTAACCGCCGACGGCGATGATCTTTTCCTTTTGAAACACACCGAAAGCTCCCGAAATAATAATGAGACCATTGACCGCGCTCCAGCCAATCCTGCCGCCGAGAAACGCTTTTGTATATTCAACGTGCTGCAGGGCCGGCAGCAGCTTGCGAGGAAATTGAACATCCTTCACAATGCCGTCTTCCACCGTGCAGCTGTTCACGATGCGAACATTGCCGCCAACAGCGATCGTCTCCTCAGGGTTCTCCATGTAGACCCGGGCAATCCGCGTTAAAGCGTCTTTTTCAAGCAAAGAGTCTGCATCAATCGTGGAGATCAAATCATAGTGGGAAAGGTTGATGCCTGCGTTCAGCGAATCCGCCTTCCCGCCATTTTCTTTATCTATGAAAAAAAGATTGGGATACTCGGGATTATGGTACACCCCTCTGATTTTCCCCGTCTTAATGGAACTGGATTGCACCGGATGAATCCGCTCCAGCTTGAATTCTTCAAGCATGCATGTCAAAGTCCCATCCTGTGAACCGTCATTGACGACGATCACCTCATATTCCGCATAATTGAGCGCCAGCAGCGACCTGACGTTCTCGATAATCGTTAATTCCTCGTTATAGGCCGGCACCAGCAGAGACACCGGCGGGAGCTGACTGGAACTGGACAGCTTATTGATCCGATTGTACTGAATTCCCCTCCTAATTGAGAAAATATGCCGAATCGAGAAGCCGAAGATAAAGTAATAGAGCAGTGTGACGAGAACCACGTAAAAGAGCGCGGCGTAGCTGTAATAGAACAAAAACTCCCTCAGCCCGTTCAGGAATGAGTCCAACACCGCTTGATAACCGAAAACCCACATGTTTACGCAACCCTCCTATACGACACGATATAACCGTGCAGATTTGCGAAATATTTTGTCATACGTATACATCAACGTGTTATATTGCATGAGCTTATCCCAATTGTGCAGCTGCATAGACAGATGCTTGAGTTCATCGTCGATCAGCTGCTGCATGAACTGTCCGCGTTCTGTACCTTGGGCCGCTGCCGCACGCTCACAAAGCGCCGCCATCCCTTCTTCTCCCATACGGAGCAGCCCTTTGCCCGACGCATACACGATGCGTTGATCGGCGTCGCCCAGATTGGCTGTCATCGCCTCGACATAGGCCGTATTGCGGGTGTCGGCCAACGCCTCGATCGTCAATCGGCGAATGCCCAGGTTGGGATGATTCAGCAGCTTGCTAACGACATTTCTAGGCAGCAGACGGGAGCTTTTCAGGTACAAATCCACCGCTTGGATCTGGATGTCTTCCTGCTCGGCATCCATGAGACGGAAGACCGCAGAAGCCGCAGCTGGATCGGTGTAACCCGTGAGCCCGGTCAGCCCAATCCGGACATAAGCCGGGTTCTCATGACTCACATAGCCCGTGTACAAGGAACCGGCATCCACGTCCGAATCCCCGATCATATCGACAATCAGCTCGTAACATTTCTTGTTATGCTGAAGCACAATCTGCACCATAGCTTCGAGATCCTGCTGACCGCGGGCACACTTGGCGACAGCTCGGGCGACGACAAACAGCGCCGAATTGAGCCCATGCTCTTTTAACATATCCAGCAAAGCCGGCACCGCCTCCTTCACCCGCATGCATCCCAAATGATACGCGGCATCCAGCTTCACCCGATAAGATCGGCTGCTTAAACGCTCCAGATGGTGATGCACGAGCCCCAGATCTATGCACAGCTGTACCAGCCTGCGCCGTTGTTCGCCCGAGAAAATTTCCATCATATCATTCAGCTTCTCCTGCATCGCCTCTCTTTCCACCGCATTCATCGTCCAGGGAGGAGTTCTTAGCGGCTCCATCCCGTCCAGATTCGCTTGCACATACGTCAGGTAATCCTTAAACTTCGTTTGGAAGCGGTCGTTCAGCTTTCGCCTTCTTATACTTCGCAACTTAATGGCATAAATGATGCCTATACAAACCAGGTTAAAAGCCAAAATGACATATAACGCCTGTATGGCTGCATTCAGATTGGTGTACACGCCTGCACTCTCCTCTTTTTTCAGCTACCCGATTGCGGGGTAGGGGTAACGGGGCCATTGATCCTCTGCAACGCCTCTTTCATGATGTAGTAGCTTTGTTTCGGCCGTTCCACGTAATTCACCTTATCCTCCCAGCCCTGCCACGTGTATAGCGGCATCGCGGATACTTGCAGTGGCTGAGCTCCAGCTGAGCCCTCCCGGCCAACAACCTGTTCATTCTTCACAATCCACGGAACAAAACGAACACCTTTCACCTTCGTCACTTCGAATTTGTTCTTGCTCTGCGGGGTGTAGTTCATCACACTCAGCGAGCTTGGATCACTGAATCCCAGCAGCATCCACGGGATCCGTATTTCGAGCACCTGCCCTTGCACCTGCCACATCGCCTTCGAATTGTAGTCGGGACGCGACGGATCGCTGTAGCCTCTCTCTAAAATACCCACATCCACATCCCCGAAGGGGTGATTCACCCGGGAGTCGGGATATTCCAGCAGGTAATTGACCGCCAGCTTCCAAGGCTTGAAAATCCCCGAATCATCCTGCTTCTCCTTCGGATCAATATCCGGCAGTCCGGAACGCTCATACAGCCGGGCATGAATATCGTAATTGGAAGCGATCGTCATGCGGCTTTTCTGGTCATCCGACAATTGGATTAACGTTTCCAATCCTTCATCCAGCGTCATGCCGTGAAGCTCCGGTCCATGGCGATTGCCGCCGGGCAGCGTATCCGCCCCGAAATAAATGCTTTCCGCTGACGGGTCGAACGGCTCAGAGAGCTTGGCCATCACGTACAAGTAGCCTTCGTCATGCGTGGCCCAAATCTCCTCAAAGCCCGGAGCCTGCACATCGAGCTTCTTCTTATCCTTCAGCTTGTTCCAATCCGCGGCATCCCCATCGATATGAATCGCTTCGTCCTTGCCCGGGAACATCCCGAGTACCCCGAAAAAGGACTCATTCGTCAGCGTGTTATACCAGTACGCCCGGCGATCCGCTTCATCGTAGCGCTGCGTGTTCCACGTCTTCTTGAACCATTCATCCTGCCACGTGAACAAAATCGCCCCAGCGTAGCCGGACCCGTGAATCTCCTGCAGCAAGTCCGCATCGATTTCGCCCTGCTGCTTCTCGCTATGACCGCCTTGATCGCGGCCGAGTGTGCCCAAGTGAGCTACGCCCAAGGAGGCTGGCACGCCATATTCCGTCACCATCACCGGCATATTGGGGTGCGCTGCTTTTAACTTATTCAGGTAAGTAAGGTAACTATCTGGCTCCCCTTTGCTGTTCGTCATTTCCTGGAATGACTTATCAAAGGCAAAGAAATCCGGATAATACGGATACACATGATACGAGGCAAAATAGCCCGCCTCCCAATCCGCCGCCTCAATATGCGTGGGATCGACACTAACCAGATCCTCCTCAACCAACGGCTCACCCGGATGCGCGATCGGATCCGTCGTCACCCAGTTGGCGAACGCCATCGGATGCTGCCACCCATACTGAACCTCCGTTTGCGCCGCCGTGTCGACCATCAAGGCCAGCCACTTTTCAAAAGCGTTCGCACCCGGTTTATTTCGAAAATATGTTCCCACATAATCTGGGGTGTCCGCGTGAGCATCATTAGTCCCCTTCACCATCTTCGGGTCCCACTCCGTGCCGACAATCCAGCCCATCAGATACGGACCTGCATTGTATTTGTAGACACCTCCCGCTTTCCCCGAATGCGGCTCAGGTGTGAGCGTCGTCTTGCCATAAACCGCCGCAACCGCGTCTTTAATCTCCTGCTCGAACTTCGCCTTGATCTTGGGATCGAAAGCATCCTGCCCTTCAATCAGCTGCTCCTCCGGGCTCCAAATGCCCTGAAGGAAGAAAAGCGGATCCTTCTGATGCTTCATATTGTATTTGGCGAGCGCCTCGTAAAACTCAGGCATCATGATCGTATACACCCGGATCACATTTACGCCCATGTCCTGAATCATGCCAAACCATCGCTCATAGTCATCCTGCGAAATGGCCAGCTCCCCCGGAAAATGCCCCGGGATCGTCGCCCCCATATTAATCCCCTTCGCAAAATAGGGCTGCCAGGCCTCATTCGTATATTCCTCTACATTCGTACCTTCTGTCTTGAACTTCACATGTATGCCGCTAGCCAACGTCGTGCTTTCAATTCTGACCAAAAGCGGCCGCACCCAATAATAAAACGCACCGGCGACAATCGCTACGAAAAAACCGATCTTTATCAACAATTTAAGCCACTTGCGCATCCGATTCACCTTCGATAATTTGCTTAATTCTTCTGTCTATTGCCATGGTACGACAGGAAAGTGCAATTGTCTGTTTTCTAAGTGTTAAACATTGTGAGCAAATTAAGTGCGTTGTGTTCGAACTTTGAATTGTGTTATCGGAGGTTGAAAAGAGTGTGATCGAATTGTTAAAAGGGGGTAAGATTGTGTAAATGGGGTTGGTAAAAAGTAAAAACACCTGATTGGGGCATCAGGTGTTTCGAATTTGGAAAGATTCATTTCGCATGTTTAGAGAGAAATCGTCTCGCACCCATTGAATTTCGCAAACCTTTTGAAGCAATCGTCCAAGGCTGTCTGCAGCTTCTTTGTTGGCTTCACGCCTTTCTCATACCAGATGTTTTTAACAACAAGCTGCCTGGTTTTTCGCTCTGCGATTACCTCTACTCGTCCAATGAAGCTCTCTCCGTATAATAGCGGCAGAACATAATGTCCGAATTTCCGTTTGTGAACTGGCGTGTAAATCTCCCATGTGTAATCAAAGCCAAATAATTCGTTGATAAGCTTCCTGTCCCATATCATATTGTCCAGAGGGGCGATCAACTCGCAGCGAAATTGCAGCTTTGGATCTTTAAGGATGGCCTCGATAAGCGGCAAGTCTTCTGTGCGACAGTACAGGATGTCCTTCATTCCTTCAACGGTAACAGCAGCAACCTTAGCTTCGATCGATAACTGGCGAAAAACCTCGTTACGCTCGGCCGATTTCAGTCCCCATATGTTTAACCAAGCATCGGATGCCCGATTCCATAGGAGTCCAACAGCACCAATCCGACGCAATACCCGCCATTTTTGATGCTCAAGTTCACTAGGCAGCGGCTCTGGCGCATTCAACACATTTGCCTGTATGTACTTCTCGGCGATATCATAGTATTTTCGCGTGCCTTTTTTGTGCTCGATAATCAACTCGCCCGTCGAGTACATCTGTTCCAGTACGGAACGAGATGCATTGTTGCCACCGCTCCAGTGAATTGCCGATCGCCAGGAGAAATCCACATCCAATTTAATATCATCCGAGCTTATCGCACCGTGATTTTGGATATGAGTCCGTACTTGCTCCGTCAAAGCTTGCATGTCAGGATAGTGTTCGGCATGCTGCCGGGCGGCCCGCCTGTACCTTTCAAAATACGGCCAGTCTTCGACAGGAATAATGGCTAGATTCTTATCGGGATAATCAACTAAACGTCTATCTTGATACAGCAGCTCCTCAAGCATTTCCTTGGTAAATCCCTTCACTCGCGATTGAAGCACCAGTTCGGCATTTTTTCCGCACACATCGATGGGATCGTATTGGAGGCAGCTTGCCTGTCGAACAAAATCCAAAATGCCCTGTTTTCCTATAAATCTGTATTCCCCTAGCAGACCGTGCTTCAACAACATAAATTGCCGTGCTTGACGGATGGTTAATTTGATCATTGGACACCTGCTCTTATTTTTTATTGACTATATGGGTAAAATTCACTGGCTAATCATGCCCCTAACCTCAGTTTGGTGCTAATAAAAAAACTTCATCATATTCTAAAATAGATTATGACAATCAGGGGGGATTTAGTTGAATAAAGTAAAAGTCACTCTACGGCCTATTGTCAGTAGGATAAACTTACCCACCGTTATAAAAACAACATTCCTTCCGGGTGACTCCATTGAAAGCATCATGATCGCAACACAGGTCGGAGAAATCTTTTTTATTAGAAACGGAGCTATAGGGACTTTTTTGGATATTCGCCAGCGAATCTTAAAACTAGGCGGCTCCAGCGGCGGATACGATGAACGAGGACTCGTAGGTCTAGCTTTTCATCCCCAATTTTACCACAACGGATTATTTTATCTCCATTACTCACTAGCTGGAACCCAAGGTCCAGTTGCATTTTCCGAATCTTTTAAGCCTAACCCGTGTGATCCCCGAACTTTAAACTTAAAGTGGATAGATAGGGAAATTAAATATGATCATATTGATACCGTTGAAGAATGGATTCTGCAATCGAATGGGCAGTCTCATCGACGGCGTGCATTACTTAATATACGAAGGCCATTTTTAAATCATAATGGGGTCAACAGCTTAAACTTTTCACCTGAAACAGGAAAACTTGTTTTAACGACCGGGGACGGCGGATCAGCCTATGACCCGTTTAATTTAAGCCAAGATAGTATGGAAATCGCGGGTAAAATTATTGAAATTGATGTAAGCATGAATTCATTTATTGATAATCCGCCTGTGGTTACACGGTTTAATGAACTGCCTGAATCTATTCAGAAAATGCTTACGGTCATTGCAAAAGGGGTACGCAATATAACCGGCATTTCCTATCAGAGGCTCCATGATAAGTATATTAAATACGCGGGGAATGTCGGACAAGATCTGGTAGAATCGATTTTTTCATTCGTTCATTATAAGCCAATACCGGTTACTCAGCTTGTCCAAGCCTCTATTGTGGGGTCGGAGACCGACCAAGAAGGATTAATTAACTTTGGCTGGCGAGGGTGGGAAGGTAGTTTACCTACGACTGTGGTACGAAGCTGCCCCGTAAATGCAGGTCTGAACGAAAAAAATATTTCGTATTTCAATGAGACCCTGGAAACTTCAGCGCTGCGTCTTCCGCCGCTAACGAGTTATTATCATGAAGATCCTCGTCCCGACAAGTTTGGAGGGACTGCACTCACTGGGGTTCAGGCTTATAATGGAAACGATATCCCTGATTTATTGGGAAGCGTCGTGTTTACCGATCTTGCTCGTGCTCATTCAAAACCTCCTGTTAGGGGGGTTCTAGCCTATACAAGGGTAACAGCCGATTGTAAACAAAACGATTATCATGTAATAGAAACGGATCATAATTTTGGGTCTAATTCTGCTTATTACGTTAGTTTAGGAACAAATCTGAATCAAACCCGGCTATATTTAGGGGTTTATGGTTCTATGAAAGTGGCTGAGTTTAACCAAGGCACTGTATTTGAGATTTTTCCATGATTCAACTAAAGCCCGTACCGTGTCGGTAAATCCATTAAATACCATTTTGATCCGCGTTTACCCTTTATTGACCGTACCAAAGAAGTAATACGGTTTTATCCCATTTGCAAATAGGCTATCGATCAGCTTGACCAATTCTTCCGACGATAAATCTTTGCCGTTGCGTATCCAAAGGCGAAACAAAGAGATTAATGTTGAGATGTAAAACTCAATCAGGTATGGCGCTAAGCTATCATTTGTTGGGAAGTCTGCAATCAATCTTTCAAAGGGAATTTCTCTTTTCAGGCGTTCAACAAAATGAACAGAACCATAGTCGCCCAAGAGAGCTTTAAGAACCGAAATTTCCTCTGCATTTTCCAAGCATTGAAGCGCATCTTGGAAAGTATGCGTAGAAAGCTCCCTGCTTGCCATTTCCTCGTTAATGGATTTCAAAACACACTCTTCCACATAGTCCAACAACTCATAAATATCCGTAAAGTATTGATAAAAAGTACTGCGGTTATATCCTGACTTGTTGGCAATCTCTTGAATAGATATTTTTTCAATTGGTTTTTGACTATATAAATCACAGAATACATTTACAAAGGTTTGCCTGGTTTTGTCCGTAATTTCAGGCTGCTTGTTCATGATTTGCCTCCATTTCCGGTTCATATAGATGATCCGACAGATATTGAAAATCTGATGGTTGATGACAGGTTGGTGAATCCATACAATACTATTATACAACACGTTGTTGGATCAACAACAAGAATTATCAACTATTTTCGGGAGGCTAACATGAAAATCTTATTCTTCGGTAGAGGTGTAATATCGACCCAATATGCGTGGGCTTTCGAGCAGGCAGGGCATACAGTAGAGTTTTACGTTAGAAAGGGGAGAAAAGAAACCTTCGGAGGCTGTATCGAGCTTGAAATGTGGGACGCACGAAAAGGGAAAAAGCTAATAAAAGAAAGCTGGAACGTCAAACTGCATGAGGAGATCCTTCCAAATTATGATCTCATTATTGTGAGCGTCAACACGGAACAACTTCCGGAAGCAGCACAATTCCTATCAACTGCTGCAGGAAATACCCCTGTCCTCATATTCAACAACATTTGGCAAGACTTGAAATCATCGATCGCACCATTGTCTATGAACAATGTTGTCTTTGGCTTCCCGGGAGCAGGAGGCGGCATAGCGGAAAATACGCTTAGAGGCGGCTTTTTGAAAATGGTATTTCTAGAAAAACCACGGGCAGGCACTGAGCATATGAACAACAAGGTCAAAGAACTATTTGAAAGTGCCCATTTTAAAATTAGTTGGGTAAAGGATATGCAAAACTGGCTATGGAATCACTTTGCCATGAATGCAGCGATGGAGGCCGAGGTGATAAAACGGGGAAGTTTTCCGGCACTCATGGACCACAAGGCCTCATTTGCAAATGTTGGGTTACATATGAGAGAAATGATCCCTGTACTTAAAGCAAGAGGTGCAAAGCTTGATGCCATTTCCCTCCTACTGACTAAAATTCCACCGGGACTTCTCGGCATACTTTTTAACAAGGTTATTTTTGCAAAAGGCAGCTTAGCGCGGCTTTTTGTGGAATACAACAATAGTAAAGCAGGTTTTGCGGTACTTGAAGTTGTGAGAGAAGCAAAAAAGGCGGGCATACCTTTGCCGCGTCTTACGATGGCATTTGAAAATACGGAATATGCAAAAGAATTATAAAGAAACCTTCGATGGATTGAGGCGCATAGACTTCCAAAATGTCCTCCATCCGCGCGACAAATTGTACGAATTAAATTGTAGCTGCGGGGACGCAATAACTCGCGTCCCCAACTAGAATACATCTACCACCAACGCCATTGTCAATCCAAAAATTCAATCATAACCATTAATCGGTGCAACATGACAGCTGCTTGTGCACGTGTTGCCGATGCAGTCGGCGCTAGCCGGTCTGTATTCATACCTTGAATAAGTTTACTAGCGACAGCTTCCGACATCGCAGCTCGAGCCCAAGCTGACACTTCCGAAGCATCAGTAAACGAAGTGAGCGAATTGGGGATCTGCTCGATAGAATTGAATTCCTCTTTCACGAGTGCATGCGCATTCATGAGCATAACTGCAATTTGCTCCCGCGTAATCTGTGCCTCCGGTGCAAAATGTGTTGAACTGATCCCATTCACTAATCCAGCCCTGAAGGCTGCTTCAACTTCGGTGGAATACCAAGAAGTGGCAGCTACATCTTCGAATACATCTCCTGCACCAGTACGATCAGTCTTGATTCCTAGTGCACGCACCAGTAATGATGCAAATTCAGCACGAGTAATGTTGCGATTCGGTGCATAGTCATTGATCGTTATTCCTCTGACAATCCGTTTGGATCCTAGTTGCTCAACCTCGGACTCCGCCCAATGCCCTTGCATGTCAGCGAATTCGATCCGATCCGTCTCCAGTACCGCATAGATACTATTGTGCGGCATCTGTATCACGGAATCTTGTTGGCCATTACTTCGGTTAGCCATAATCGCTGGTACATACGTGAATGTTCGGCCATCTGGATCGTATAGGACGGCCAAGTAATTTCGATTGGCGAATTGTTCGTCCAGCACGATCGACTTGGTCATATACGTGCCGCCAAAATCGGTTATCTCAACCCATTTATCTCCACCTGATACAAACAATTGAAATTCAATCACCTGGCTGAGCAATGTCATCCCTTGCTCGTCCGCAGCTAATATGAAATCTTCCTTAGTCTCGCCGGTTAAGGCAGAGATTTTAATAATCACATTCATTTCGTCAACTGCCATACCTAATCGTGTGGCCAGTTGATCTAAATCCAGTATGTTTACTTTTAATTGAAAGCTGGATCCGTTCAGCTGCATGTCGAACTCGAGATGCGGATTAATATCCTTGAATTCTGCCAGTCGTTTACCTGGTAGATGCAATTCCACATCGGGCAGATGGTCATCAATGATAACACGAATCACTGGACGATCATCATCCAGCAGCTTGGGAATTTCATCCCACACATCATCAGGCAGATTCACAACTTCTTTAACCCCGCCGTTGTCCTTCGGCACCTCCTTGATATCACGTGGAGCCACCTCTATAATGATAACGCCAGGACCAATCGATAGGATTGTACGAGGATCGGAATCTTCTGGCGAGTCCGGCGGTGTAGAGTCACCTGAAGATGTACTTTGTACAATGTTGCTGATTGTGATCATCTCAACCGCTTCATTGCCGGCATTGTCCCTTGCATAGACGGTGTAAGTACCGTTCGAAGTTACGGTAAATGCATTACCGACAATGGCTTCCCCACCAGTCGTGAAGAACACTGTTCCTTCATTGCCTGCTGCCCATTTCAACTCGCTGATTCCACTATTGGCATAGGCAGCTACCGTTACTGTAACTTCCCCATTCGTTGAACTTGTCGGATTCCCTGACAAATCAATCGTAGGCACGCTGCGGTCAATATTGCTGATTGCAATCGTCTCAACCGCTTCATTGCCGGCATTGTCCCTTGCATAGACGGTGTAAGTACCATTCGCTGTTACAGTAAATGCATTACCGACAATGGCTTCCCCGCCAGTCGTGAAGAACACTGTTCCTTCATTGCCTGTTGCCCATTTCAGCTCGCTGATTCCACTATTGGCATAAGCAGCTACAGTTACTGTAACATCCCCATTCGTTGAACTTGTCGGACTCCCTGTTAAATCGATCGTAGGCACGTTGCGGTCAATATTGCTGATTGTGATCATCTCAACCGCTTCATTGCCGGCATTGTCCCTTGCATAGACGGTGTAAGTACCGTTCGAAGTTACGGTAAATGCATTACCGACAATGGCTTCCCCACCAGTCATGAAAAACACTGTTCCTTCATTGCCTGCTGCCCATTTTAACTCGCCGATTCCACTATTGGCATAGGCAGCTACAGTTACTGTAACATCCCCATTCGTTGAACTTGTCGGACTCCCTGTCAAATCGATCGTAGGCACGTTGCGGTCAATATTGCTGATTGTGATCGTCTGCACAGCTTCGTTTCCTGCCTCATCTCGGGCATAAACGGTATACATTCCGTTAGCAATAGCGTCGAACGAGCCACCTGAGAGCACTTGGCCTCCCGTTGCGAAGAACGCGGCAACTTGGCTGCCTGCAGCCCATTTCACGCTGTTAATGGCGCTGCCCGTACCATCCGTTCCGACTGTTACGGTAACATTCCCATTCGTCGGTGTTGTCGGGCTAGCTGTCAAATCAATAGATGGGCTAGTATGATCAACCTTAAATACGACTGTATATTGTTCTGTAGAGTTGTCTGGAGCTTCCACATCCAAGGTAATTGTCACCGTGCCTTCGGCAAGTCCGATGGATGGGGAGTCCGACCCGTACGGCACTAGCGCATGATTGACTTGCACTTCCGAGAACGGGACAACAGGAGTTGGCGTCACGATGACGGCATTCGCATTTGTCGTCAGGTTGAAGGTGCGTGCCGCCGGATTGAATGTCAACCCGGGTATGTTAATTTCCAGGTCTGCGAGCTCTGCCGTGATTTTCTGAAAATGGAGACCGTTCGTCGATGCAAAAGTCTGTGAAGTTGATGAATCTTCACTATATAGTATCAAGCTGGATGAGCTGCCATTAAAGATATTGTTGTGATTAAATGTAACAGCCGGATTAAGGACCAAAACATCCGAAAGTTGAGGATTGTTAATAAATGCCCCTTGTCCAATTGTCGTCACACTTTCCGGAATCACCAGCGATTCCAGTTGATTGTCATAGAAAGCATCAACGCCGATCGTCGTGAGACTACCAGGGAGGGTCAAACTCTTCAGATTGTTGTCTAGAAACGCCCCTTGTTCAATCGTCGTCACGCCGACTGGAATCATCAGAGCGGTTAGTTGATTGTCCCTGAAGGCATCAGTCCTGATCGTCGTGAGACTATTGGGAAGGGTCAAGCTCGTCAGATTGTTAGATTGAAACGCCGCTTCTTCAATCGTCGTCATACTATCCGGAATCATCAGCGAGGACAGTTGATTGCCCTTGAAAGCGTAAGATCCGATCGTTGTGAGGCTGCTAGGGAGGGTCAAATTCGTCAGATTGTTCGTTAGAAACGCCCCTTGCCCGATCGTCGTAACGCTATCCGGAATCGTCAGCGAGGACAGTTGATTCTCCCTGAAAGCATCAACTCCGATCGTTGTGAGGTTGCTAGGGAGGGGCAAACTCGTCAGTTGGTTCGCTTGAAACGCCCCTTGCCCGATCGTCGTCACACTATCCGGAATCGTTAGCGATGGCAGTTGATTGCCCCTGAAAGCGTACGGTCCGATCGTCGTGAGACTATTAGGGAGGGTCACACTCGTCAAATTGTTGTCTAGAAACGCCGCTTCTTCAATCGTCGTCACGCCGATTGGAATCGTCAGCGTGGCCAGTTGATTGTCCCTGAAAGCATCAATTCCGATCGTTGTGAGGTTACTAGGGAGGGTCAGACTCGTCAGATTGTTGGATTGAAACGCCCCTTGCCCGATCGTCGTCACGTTATCTGGAATCGTCAGCGTGGCCAATTGATTGCCCCTGAAAGCATCAACTCCGATCGTTGTGAGGCTGCTAGGGAGGGTCAAACTCGTCAGATTGTTGGATTGAAACACCCCTTGCTCGATCGTGGTCGCGTTATCTGGAATCGTCAGCGTGGCCAATTGATTGTTCTTGAAAGCATCAACTCCGATCGTTGTGAGGTTGCTAGGGAGGATCAAATTCGTCAGTTGGTTCGCTTTAAACGCCCCTTGCCCGATCGTCGTCACGCTATCCGGAATTGTTAGCGAGGCCAGTTGATTTTCACTGAAAGCATAAATTCCGATCGTTGTGAGGCTGCTAGGGAGAGTCAAATTAGTCAGTTGGTTCCCTTGAAACGCCCCTTTCCCAATCGTCGTCACGCTATTCGGAATCGTCAGAGAAGGAATTTGTCTCGTATTGAAAGCATCCACACCGATTTCGACCACGATTAATCCGCCACCCACAAGATTAGGTATGACAACATCCACTCCGTTGGTTCCCGTGTAGTTTGTGATTTTAGCGGTGCCGCCGCCCAGATCCTCGTATTGAAAATCTCCATCCGTAGCGGCACTGGATACTGGAATCGATATAACACTACCTAACAATAGCACTATTGACAGTGCAATAAGTCCTATTTTACGTGAAAAACCTTGCAACATAGTGAATACCCACCTTTCACATCTGCATATATAATGATTACGCAAGCAATTTGTTTACATCCTAGCATACTGCTATGATAAAATTATGATAGAATTCAACTATATCACCCAATTTCTCCCAACTCCAAAGGAGTAACTGACCTAATTATGGATGAATTATGGGCTTTACCCTCAATCACAATCATACTTTCGGCCATTCTCATGTGCATCATGCTGATGTATGCGATCGTGTACCGTCAAGAACGAGGTGTGCGATATTTCGTATGGGTATTAGTCTGCCGAGTCGTTTACGCCGGGTGTGTGATTCTCGAGATCAGTCGTTCAGACTTGCAATCCAAGCTTTTTTTTCGAAATATAGAGCAAACGGCACTTTTATTTATGGTCCCGTTGATGGTGCTTTTTGTCTTGGACCTAGTCGGCAAGGACAAGTGGTTGAGGCTAAGATGGAGCCTCTCTCTATTAGCCGTATTCGCTTGCTGGGCAGTGGTCATCTGGGCGGAGCCTTATTGGCATGTCATTAATAGAACGCAAGAGTTGATCAATGGACACCTGGTCACGACCAAAACACCGTATTCCCTTGCTTTCAATCTAATGTGCTACGCCATTATTGCTTGCTGCGTATTTGTTCTAGTCCGTTACATACGAAGCACGCGCCCCGAAATCCGCAGAGCTGGCATGTGGCTGCTCCTATTCGGATGCATTCCAGCATTGGTGGAGATGATGAAGTTATTCAAGCCCAATCTCTCCCCCTGGCTCCTCCCTCTTTCCGTCTATAGCGGGATTTGCGGCATCATCATGTTCTGGATTATTTTGCGCAAAAAGCTTTTTTCAAGCGTTCCCATGGCAAGGAATATCGTTGTAGAGACGATGCATGAAGGGATGCTCATTATGAATACGGATGGAAATATAATCGATAGCAATAGATTTGCTCGCTTATTGTTAGAAGTTGATGATAACCGTCCAATTCTAGGCCGTAGTTATGGGGAAGTACTCACAGCTTGGCCACAGTGGCAGTCTGCATGCGCCCGCATGGAAGAATGCCGAGTGGAGATCAGTACCCGGATCGGACATGAGAAGAAATCATACATCGTGAATGTCTACCCATTCTTCACCCAGCGACAACGCAAGCTAGGAACCATCTCCATCATTATCGATATTACGGAGAAGCAACAAGCGCTGGAGCAAATCGCCCGTCTTAATCAAATGAAGGATCAGCTGTTCACAGCCGTATCCCATGACATTCGTAATCCGTTAGCCGTTCAAATCAATTTATTGGAATTGCTAGAGCAGGATAACGAATCCTCGCACCAAGCGAACAGAGAGGTTTTCCACGCATTAAGCGAACAAATTCGCAACACCTATGCGATGGTTGAGAATCTAGTGGAATGGTTTCGCGGCCAGAAGGAAGGGATTGTGTTACATCCCGAATCGTTTATCTTATCAAGAGCTGTTGAAGAAGCATGCCGTATACTAGTTTTGAATTGTGAAGTGAAGCAGTTAACTTTGCAAATCCATGTGGACGAAGAAATCCGGGTCCACACCGACCGCGAAGTCCTCATTCTTGTTATCCGCAATCTTCTATCCAATGCGATTAAGTATTCCATTCAGGGCGGAGTGATCCTAATCCGCGCAATCGCTTCCGGAGGCAGAGTCGAAATCACCGTTCAAGATGATGGCATAGGGATGAGTGAGAAACAGATTAGCCATGTGTTCGATGACACGCGATTTGATTCCACTATAGGCACTGCTGGTGAGAAGGGAACTGGTTTAGGCTTACTCGTAAGCCGGCAATTCCTACGACTGTGCGATGGACATCTCAAAGTGCGCAGTAAGCTAGGAAGTGGCAGCAGCTTTACTATCGTTCTAGAGGATGGGGATTTACGATGAGGGTTATTGTGATTGATGATGAGAAGGCCATGCATATCGTGATGAATCGCTTACTATCCGAGATAAGCGGCGTAGTCGTGGTTGGTTGCTATCAGAATGCCGCACAGGCGCTGGAGCAAATACGGCAAGAAGCCATTGATCTAGTATTCATTGATATCATGATTGGGCAGGATCACGGGTTAGAGGTCGCCCGTCAACTCCGTTCCACCCACAGTGAGATAGACATCGTGTTCGTAACCTCGCACAAGGAGTTTGCTATCGATTCATTCGACAGTTATCCTCTGGATTATATGATCAAACCGGTTTCGAAATCACGCCTGGAACAGACGATCGCGCGAGCCGCAGCAAGAATCAGTGAAAAGTCCGCGATTGCGGGCGGCCCTGCCGGAAGTCTGATGGTGCGAGCCTTTGGAGGATTTGAAGTAAGGAGCGAACACACTGGTCCTGCGAGGTGGATCTCGAAGAAAAGTATGGAGTTATTTGCCTACCTGCTGATGCATAAAGGCCGCCCGGTGTCCAAAAGCCGGATCATCGAACACATTTACTCAGACATGTTACAGGAGAATGTTGCAACCTACGTTAATACGAATGTCTATCAGCTTCGTAAAACCCTGCAGGCACTTGGGCATAAGAACATCGTTGTCCATTCTCAGGAACAATACTGGCTGATCCTCGATCATATTAAGATCGACTTCTTGCAATTCGAGGATCAGGTTTCTCAATTGACTGGAATTGAATCCGATCATATTGAGAAGGCATTGGCATGCGAGCAACTGTATACCGGTGAATTATTCGAGGACCGATCCTATGAATGGTCGATTACCGAGCAAATCCGTCTGCACAGCTTGTATTCCCAATTCGCCAAACGGCTGAGTCGGTATCTGCTAACGCACCGTAGAGCCGAGCACGCAATCCTCTTAATCAAGAAGCTGCTTCTAAGCGATGAATGGGACGAGGAAGCGAACCTGTTACTGCTTCAAGCTTATGTAGAATTGAAGGATCATGTATCATTTACGCAACATTATACGTACATATCCAATCTGTACCAGCAAGAATTATCTGTCCCCCTCCCCGTTGAATTCTCGGAGATCTATGAAAACTTCATAAATAAATGCAAAAAGACACCTTAGAGCAATTGTCATCACTCTAAGGTGTTTTCTGTTTACACAATGTGGGCAAACAAAGCTCCAGCAAGTAACCCCAGCTTAAGCGTGAGTTTAAAAGCAAGAAGAGCCTTACGCGGTCGTTGTAAGCGATTTGACCTATGTCCGTGTCGTAGGAAAATCATACAATTCACTCCATTACATGAACTTCGTTTAATCCTATCTTCTATTCCAATTTATATAGGGTAATGTCAACATCAGTAAAAATATCACGGATCATTCCTAAGACAATATTCCAATCCCCACCGCCGCGGTCACAGCCAATTTTGTAAGGAAGTGCAACTGAGAACTGGTTAGCTTTGGCAAACTCGTACAACTGGGTGAGAGCGTCTCTTAAAGCGTCATCGTTCGTATATTTCCTGCCATCCCTACCGAATGTTTGCTGGCCAAATAAATTTGCTACATATTTATTTGTACCATGATCAAGTTCGACAATTTGACACGATCCAAGCAAGCTCCCTTTATTATCGTTACAAAATCGCACATACTCTCTAAACACCTCAGGATAGAGCTGTTTCATTTGCTTAGCTACACCCGAGCCCATTACGGCCTGACAATTGACTTGATGGCCAATAATGGATTCGGATGCTTGAAATAAGTCCCCTGTAACGAAATTAACCATCCTACTCACTTCACTTTCCTCTCTCATTTATTCATCTTAAAGAGCAGGTCTTCCCTTAAATTCGTAAGCACTTCACCCAGCCAGTTAGTCCCTCTCCATGTTACTCGGTTCAAGATGAGTGGATCATCTTCTAGCAGCCCTACACCCCATATGCAGTCGGTCGGACTTGCTTCTACCAGTGTGGTGCCTTGTGTTGCGAGCAGCTTCTCGAGAAGCTGCTGGTTCTGGGTAAATTTTGCGTAATTCCCCTCGTACACGAATTGTTTGCAGTGAGTTTCCCATTTGTCACGATGAAAGTTGCGTACCGCCCGCCCAAGCTCTTTCTGCTCACGTGGAGTTTGGGCGGATAAAACCTTTGCGGCGATTTCCTCATCTTTAAAAAGCTTCGCCTTTTGATACATCATGTATTGTTCAGCGCAATTGAAGCTGATTCCATTTATTTCAAATAAAGCAGGATGCCATTGTGAAAATGGCGATTCCGTCCGGTAGAAAAAAGTGAACTTTTCCATATTAAATCCGTCCTCACATGGTTAAGTGTTCTCCCAATTGGGGTTAAAGCGATAAAGCTTGGAGGGGCGATGTCCAGCATCCTTTGTAAATTCATTGGTCTCTGTGACCATCGGCGCAATCTTTCTTCGAAATGCTGCGGCAAGAAGCTCTTTTCCGAGAATTACCTCGTAAACCTGTTGAAGCTCTGACAGCGTGAAAAAAGGAGTCATAAGATGGAACGCAATGTCGGTGTATTCGATTTTATTATGCAACCGCTCTATGGCGTATTCAATGATCTTGGCATGATCAAAAGCGAGCCCATGTGACTCGACAATCTCGCGGCTGATTCTCCTCGTTCGGCCAGTAATCGTCGTTATTATCTTCACCGTTGCGGTTAGAAGCTCCGCTTCATGCTTCAGGGTTATTTTTATGAGACGCTCAAATTCGTACCCCTCTTCGAGAATGGTTTTTTTCTCTTGGAAAACTTGATGGTTAACTTCAAACCAGCGCGCGTCCTCTGCATCGTCACCCGCCCTAACATCTAAAGACGTCCGGTCTACAAGCGCCATATAAGAGGAACTGATTACCCGTGTTCTCGGGTCACGCCCCACGTCGCCCCATGTAAATAACTGTTCCATATAGAGGTTCTCAATATTGGCTTCGCTTTTCAATTCTCTTTGTGCCGCTTCTTCAATGCTTTCATGTACAGATACAAATCCTCCCGGCAACGCCCATTGACCCAAATAAGGGTGTTCGCCCCTCTTAATGAGCAACAACTGCAAGGTTTTTTCGGGCAGCTTCCGATAATTATCTTGCTCTTTATCAAACACAGTAAATATAAGCATGTCTACGGTCACCGAAGGACGCTCATATATACTGGCATCATATGTTTGCAAAAATTCCTGCTCCGTCAGCCCGTTGCGGTCACGATTGATTTCCGTCATCTTAATCACCTGTTATTTCTATTTTGTTAATAACATATTATTAATATCTAATTGTTATTATATAGATCTACATACTGTTGTCAATACATGGAAAATAAAAAAGCCCGAATTCTCGGGCTTTTAAGTGGAAATTCCTATTCAAATCACCAACCAGCCTTTGCTGGCGCCTCTTACACCAAATGGACAACCCAGACTACAGCTGCTTCTTCTCATTCAGTTGATCAAACCGGACATTTGTAGTAGACATTGCACAAGTGTTGATATCTCCGCGCGGGAACAGTTGGATTAACCAAATGGCGCTACTCATTACGAAGTACCTATTGACACCACCTGAGACTGTTGGCTTCTTAGCTTGTTCTCGAGAATGCCCTTTTCCAGCCTAACATGGAGCAGCTCCGTATCGAGGTCTTGGGCGATCGTGTGTACCGAAGTCAGAATATCCTCCGCGGTGAGGATATGAATCTGATCTGCGTTATGGGAGACGTATTCTAGCAAGATGTCGATGAAATCTCGGCAGAGGCGGATTCTCTGGGTTAGCGTCGCTTCCTCTTGGAGCGTTGTTTCGAGTTGGGTTTGGTTGGGTTGCATGGGGGTACCTCCGAGTGTTTGATAACTACAGTCACTAACGTTTAAATTCTTTCATTTGTGTTAACCCTAAGAAATGTGATTATCACAAAAATAAACTTATAAGTGTAATTATGTACATTCTACACTAATATTGGTCTGTTAGCTACATGAATTAAAACCTACTCTATTAATGAGGTGGTTAGCTTGGGCAACTTACGGAATTTGATTGGCAAACAAATCAGAATGATACGAAAACAAAGGGGACTCTCCCAAGAGAAGCTCGGGGAATTGGCACAATTGAAGAATTCATATATTGGGGATGTCGAAAGAGGCGCCCGGAACATCTCTCTTGACTCATTGGAAAAGATTATAACTGCACTGGAAACTGATCTTGGGACTTTCTTTAAATTTAGTGAGATTGATATCGCATCGAATGATGTTGATAAACAAGAGTCATTAGAAGTTCATACACAATTTCTTCAGGATAGGACAAATGATGAGATTAAGCTTATACATAAGATAACGAGGGATATTTTGAATGGAAAGTAAAAAGAGCGACTACCGTCATCAGTAATCGCTCCTTGTCATTCAACTATGACTTCACGCAGCTTTCCTCACTCTTCTTTTGTAAGTTATCACTTTGAATCTCCTAGTATAATAGTTTGAGATTTTCATGAGTGCTAAAGCTCAATTATATCGACGTCGTATGTCTACATTTTGGAAATGTTGAACAACCCCTAAATTGCTTCCCCTCTTTACTTTTCCTAATAACCATTGGAGCACCACATGAACAAATCATCTCATTAGAGGCAGATGCTTCAGCCTGTGACCTCCGTATCACATCACGAGCGGATTGCTCCACTGCTCTTGTTTTCGTGCTTTGTTTGGTTGGCGTCCATTTCCCCCATGCCTTTAGCTTCTGTTCCAATATAGCCCCATGCCAGTAATCAACTTTAAACTTATCTGCCTCTTTTTTAGCTGGTTCTGTTAAATCTGATGTAGTAATTAGTAGCGATAGGATGCAGTCATGATTTCTCTTTGCCCCAACTAATTCCCGTACAATTCCAACACCTACATGGTTACGATCTGCATAGCATTTGGCTTGTACAGCGGTTTTCTCTCCACGTTGGTCAATGATAACAAGGTCCACTCCGCCATCCTTTCCTCCTACACCAACTTCATGAACCGTATATCCTTGATCACGAAAGTACAGCGCTAGCAAACGCTCGAACTCGGCCCCCGATAACCGACTAAACGAACTTTCTAGGATTGCTTGATCCGATTTTTCTTGTACTGATCGCAGCGGTTGCTTTTTACTTGGACGACTAGAATTTTTCTTAGTTTTCTTCATACCGCTCGTTCTCTTAGATGGCATTAAACCCATAATGATACCAAACATGACAATCAAAGCTATAAACCCTATTACGAAGCCTGTCGTTGTCCAGTTTTTGGTGATGTCTTTTACTTTATCGAAGTTATCTACACACTTAAATAAAATGAAAGCTGCGCCAATAAACCACACGAAGGATGCAAGTTTTTCCGGTACCCATTTAGCCAAAAATTGATAATAAATAATAGCTCCCAGGAATGAGAAGATTACAATCACTGCTGCAACGAATACGAAAGGATACAGTAACGTCTGATTCATCAGTTGGCCTAATTCACTATTCATACTTAAAGAGTTCCCCCTACTCAACCTCAATCCCCACAACCGCACTCCCCAGATCCACGTGCTCCCGATCTAAAGCCACACGAACCTTTCCAACACGCCGCTTCTCGCGCCACTCTCTTAACTCTTCTTCCGTCTCAAGACGAAGCTCTGACACTTCCTTCGCCCGATTAAACATGTAATCAGTCGTATACAAAATCCGATAAATCCCGTGCCCCGCTGGCGTAATCGGTTCTGTCCTTTTCACCCAAGACTCCACATCAAACCTTACATAAAGCTCATCCGAAGCCCCCCGGCTAGACGGGATTTCCTTAATCGCTGAGCGTGGAACAACCTTCCAGTCTCTAATCCTCCCGTACCAGCTGATCCCGGCGCTCTCCGCACCAAACAGACGAATAGACTGGTATAACGCCACAAACTCAAGCTGAGTAAGCACTTTATGGTCCGTAATATTCCGCAACGGGGTGTGATAAAAACCAAACTTCAACGCAGCATCCAGTTGATCTGCTTTACTTAACGCCCCAACCAAAACATTTTTCCCAGACATTTTGTCCTTATAATACTCTTTTGTTCCACGCGGCTGCGTCGATCGCTCATAGGCCTTTTCTGGACTATCCATGATAATGTCATCCAAGAACTTCTCCATAAGGCTTGTTGAGTTCGGCAAGAACGGAAACGCACCAATATTAATGAGCTCCACACTGCGATAAAACTTATGCTGCTTGAACCGCTCCTCATCATGGTAAGGAAACAGCACGTATGCACCAAACATACTACGCTCGTATTCCCGGCCTTTCCCCTCAGTAAAAACAATTGCATCCCGATACCGATGCATCGTATTAATGTCATCTTCCTCTGGCCCCGGCATACGATACTTTTCGTAATAGGGCGTGCCCTCATAGCCTGAATTAATCCGATACTTAGCATCAAAAACATACTTATACTCAGCCGCGGCATCATTCTTCTTCAGTGTTAGAACATTATCCGGCCTTTGCGCTAGCGTTGGGCTCGAATCTCCTTTAGGCAGCGCATTATAAAATAAGGTGAAAATCTCCCCATTCTTCGAGTTCCGATACACCATCTTCGCTGATTGGGATTTATCCAATGTCACAAATAACCCGCTTCGATTCACAGAAATAATATCTTGTTTGAGCAGCTCATACTTCTTACTTAGGAGATGATGAATTTTTAAAAAGCACCAGTACTCGTAGAGCTGCGCCAAATCCTTCATCGATAAACGGAAGAGATCGTTTTGAATGGAAAGACCTTTTAACAACATTAAGTAATAGCGATACACCTCGCGGTAACCCGAAGCCATCTGCAAGACTAATGAAATCGTAAACTGCCGCATCTCCCCAACGTTCAGGAAATCATGCTGCAACAACCGCTGAACCTGATTCATCATCAGGTTAATCTTCCTAGTCAGTTCAGGGTCTTCAACGCGACCTTTCTGCAATACGCGTGCTTTAACGTCCTTCAGCTTTTGCCCTACTCGGACCAAAACCCACTTCACAAAGCGGTTCTCAGCCGTATCGTAATGAACATGCCGCTTTGTCTCCAAGAGATGGGTTGGCGTATATCGCTGACCATTCACTTCTATGATGCCACGTGAAGCATCCTTCGCTAACAATTGAGGACG
Organism: Paenibacillus oryzisoli; assembly: GCF_050467285.1. Lineage (GTDB taxonomy): Bacteria > Bacillota > Bacilli > Paenibacillales > NBRC-103111 > Paenibacillus_E > Paenibacillus_E oryzisoli_A. Next base: position 145,072 of record NZ_JBCMUN010000013.1, read on the forward strand.
CTTGCTTAGAAAAGCAATGTTCTCTTTGCCAGCCTTCTTCACGCGCGATGCGTCAACTAGACGATTCTCACTCTGTAGCTTAGAATGGGGAGCTAGCTGAATTCGCTCAACAGCTTGCGTAAGCTGTACAAATACATGCTGCAATATCGTAAAATACTCCGTCAAGCTCTGGTGATTCGTTTCTTTTAACCCCGTTAAATTGTACGTCTTCCGCAAAAAGTCAAAAGACAAATTATAGATCTGCTCATTCACATCATGAAGAATCATTTGATAGTCGTTCTTGTAATCGATTTTCGAAGGAAAAATCTCCAACTGTAGCCGAAAGATTGCCTCTCCACCTAGTCGGAGCTCGAGCTCTGTGAATCCGACTTCATTTTGAAAATTGAGAACACCCGATAAAATCATTTTCCCTAGCGGTTTTACAGCCTGCCTTACATGAAGATTCTCATGGTAAAAGGTTAAGGGGATGTCTGCTTTCTTTTCAACAACCAGCTCATACCCCTGAGTCTCATAAAACGTTGGTGTCGCCGCGTCACCAGCACTCCACGACACCATCTCCCTGGAAGCGTGAGAATAAATGGAGATAGCCTCGATCTCTAGCGAATCTATCAGTGGATCTATATGAAAATGAGCATTCACCCACTCCTCATTCTCACTCCGATGCAGACTCAACGTTTCAACGGTGGGATGGAATGGCTTCCCTTGCAAATATAGATTAAATAGATTCGTCTCTACTCTCAGCAGTTCCCTGCTCTGATTAAGAGAGCCAGTATGAGGTGAAGCCATCTTCCTCTAACCTCCGTAACATGAAGGCAATTTTCCTAGCGCTTTGCGGATATTTGGCAGAAGTTATAAACTCTTGTGATGTATAGAGCTTGGAAGCATCTTCTCTGTACTCGGCTAACGGTATATTCCGGTTGAGTGTAATCTGCATTAGTTGCAGCAAAGCTGTCTTTACAGAGAGATTGCTGCCTTGAATGCGCGGCAGGATCTTTTGAAGCAGCTGCATATCAAATGCTGCATCTTTGCCTAGTAGACTGAACCGTTCATTGTAAATCATATAGAAACACACGGCATCCCGAATTCGGAACCCTACATGAGAATGAATCTGTTCGAGTATGCCGTTGATTTTGACTAATAACTCCGTTGTCTCTTCGGTTAGTAGCTTGTAATCCCGATACACGTCAACTAATTGCAGGTAATCACTCCGCAGAAGCGAATTAGGCGGATAAACTGCATCCTCGGTCGTTCCCACCTCGTCATTACTCGGATACTGACCTAAATGAATATAGTTAAATTCAATTGTGTTCGCGCGGTCCAGCACCTTTTTACTAAAAGGGTGTGTCGTCTCGTCCATATTGACTGTGCCAACGATATACACATTATCCGGGAAATATAGATTCCCGAATACCTGCTTATCTGCCTCATTTTGTAGAGAGTCTTGATGAATGAGAGGTGTCGTCACGATTCGGCTATCCCGCCACTCTTGCGTCTCAAGAACGCTTAGGAAGTCACTGAAATAATGCTCCACCCTAGCTAAGTTCATCTCATCCAAACAGATAAAATAGGGCCGATGCTGATTGCGGGGCTTGGACGCCTCCACTAGCACTTCTGTTAATTTTCCAGGTCGGAAAGCACCGGATAAGTCTTTGTACCCCAGCAGATCCGAGGGATCGCTCCAATCAGGTCTGACTGGAATGAGTGTAAACTGACCATTCTGTGCCGTGGCCCCTACCGCCTCTGCAAAAAGCTTCACAAGCTTTGTTTTTCCCGTCCCAGATACCCCCGCAAGGATAACGAAAGGCTTCGCTTTTAGGGAAAGATAAAAATTCTCGATCCAGTGATCCGGGTACATAAAGCCTTTGTCGGCGATGAAGTTTTTAATCTTCGCTACTCGTTCACTTACCGTTAATGGGTCCACAAGAGGTTGCTCCTCCCATTCTTCTTCCTGATCGTCATTCTGATCAACAACCGACTCCTGACGTTCGTCTCTGATATAAAGGACATGATTTACATACTCGTTGTAATTCGTTACAGCATTTCTTAGATCGGCAATCAGTTGTTCGTCATCTGGAAGATGATCCACATCGTATCGGTAATAAGCGACTGTCGATACCTGATAATCTTGGCCGAGCCCACCTGAGGTTAAGTATATGTTATCGTCCTTTGTCATGCCTTCTAATGGTAGTAGTTCACGGATTTCTCGGACCTTCTCTTTGAAGTATTGATAAGCAGCGGGTCTTCCTTTAGTTTCAACGGGAATCGTAACGCCTTGCATGAATGTAAGATAAAGCGACTTCATATCTTCAGCGAAAAGATACACCAGATACTCCCCCTGGCGGGTAGTCTCTGTCAGTCGCTTATCCATGATAGCGATCCACGGGATCGTCGCCCAATTGCCTTGACCTATGGATCCCTGAATTTTAAGATCAGCGTGAATGAACGGAAGCTTCTTTAGCTCCGCTGGAATGACTTGGCGCATTAAGTTCCCTAGGCGGTGTCCAGCAAGAGGCTCTCTCTTCGCCGTTAGATATGTAGATAATACATCCGATAGAGCTTCCTTCAGTGAAAAAGAATTCTGGCTCTGCTGCTGATAATAGGACTCAAGTTCAGTTTGAGCATAATCGTAGAGCTCGGTTAAAACATCCTGTGGCCAAGAATCGTAAAGATCTTTTTTAAATCCAATCGTATCTCTCGTTTGCTCCAAAATAGTCGAAAGCGCAGAAATTGGCGTGGAGATCACGGATTGAATATTGGCTATGCTCATACTTCCCCAGCTCGTCCCCGCTTTCTCCGGGGGCTGATCAACCAAAAGGCCGTTCGACTCTCTTTCCTGGAGAAGCGATAAGAAGCGTTGCTTTATGTGTTGCAGAGAAGCTTCTCTCTGCCCCGTAACCTGCATTTCTGTAAGGAGTGCAAGGATGAGGACCATTTTGTAGGACTTTTGCTTATGAGAAAATATGTGACTAAGTTCATTTGGGAGCGTCAATGTTTTCAAATAAATTCACCTTATTCTTTTTAGATATTAATGACAGCTGCACTCATGCATGCTTATGGATAAATCTACATTTCGGATAATTTCCGCATCCTTTAAATGGGCCGTACTTGCCTCTACGTTCTACAAGGGTACCTCCACACTTCGGGCACTCATCTTTTGCAATCGTATTAGATTTGTCAACCATTTCTTGCTGAATAGCCTTAACGTGTTCCTTTTTCACCTTCTTATCCTGTAAGCTGGCTGACTGAAATGTTTGAAGCAATTTCTGCACATCCTCTTGTGGAATAACGGATTCATTATACTTCTCAATCGTTTTAATTAAGTATTTCGAATAAATAACCTCTGAGGTGACATTCACCTTTAAATCAGCCTTTAAGCTAAAAGAAATAATCGAAATGAATGGAATCTGTTCAAAATCAGGCGATAGCGCCTTCAATGCTTGAATGTGCCCGTAGTTCTGCCTAATTGGATTATACAGCTTTTCTTTCCTTTTATAGATAACCTGAGTCCAATATTCTGAACGTTCGTCGCCCAGAATCCAGCCGTTATAGTTCTTCGTCTCAATGACGAAGACACCATATTCTGAAATGACGATGTGGTCAATCTGTGTGGTCTTACCTTTAACGGATGGGATTGTAATGTCGTTTAAGATGAAGTATTTTGAGTTATCTAATTTGTTTAATCTATACGACACGAACTTTTCGCCGATAAGGCCTTTGAATTTCGGGGATTTTAGAAGGATTGTAAGGATGAACATCGCGGCTAGGAGTGTTAGGTAGGTGTACATATGGACTCTCCTTTATATGGATATAGTCGAATTGTACCATGTCTTTTGTCTTATTTGGTAGGAATTTGTAGTGGGAATAGAAAAAAAGAGTGTCTATAGTAAATAGACACTCTTTTTCTGTTAGGCTTTGAGAAGTACTACGCACTCCACATGACTTGAGTGTCGGTCACTGAATTAATGGCTTAAAGAAAAGCAGAGGGAGGGGCAAATCTGTAACGGATTTGCGGTATCCCATCTGCTGTAACTTCGATTCTTTCCACCAACCTATGAAGCATATCGGAAGTAAGGTCCTTTAATTTCATGAACCTTTGCAGTTCTTCCTTCATCCGAGCGACCATAACGTCCAATCCTTTAGTCTGCGCCACGTTAGATAATGTAGACTTCTTCAATTGAAGTTGTTCGATGCTACTGTTAATTTCAGCAGTAACATCCTTGTATTCAGCCTCAGTAATTTTATCCGATGCTAAGAGTCTGATTATTGCCTTTCGCTCATCGTTTAGCTTCTGAAGCTGTTTATCTACTACTTCTAATTGCTTAGTAAGCTGTTTCCTTGATTTTGTCGCCTTTGCCTCAACCCGCTCCAACACGTCCTTCTGATTCAAGGCCTCCGTCCATGTACGGATATCTTCAAGGATGATAGACTTTAGAGCCTCTTCCTTTATGGTGTGCTGTCCGCATACATGTTTGCCATGTTTCAGATGAGTTCCACACACGTAACCTTTTCGATTCTTCAGGTACCAAAGGCTTTGACCACAATCTGCACAGTAAGCAACATTAGTAAATAGATGCTTTTTGCATTTAGGTCGTTTCTTCTTACGGCTTTCCATATGTCTCTGCACAGCTTCAAAATCTTCACGGGAGACAATAGGCGCATGAGCACTAGGGATAACTACTTGAGCGTTCTTGGCAACCTCTGCCCTTACCTTGCTTGTAACGCTTAATGTTGTTTCTCGGCATAGGACGAGATCACCTGTGTAATGAGGGTTAGCTAGGATTTTCTTAATGGTCGTTCCTTGCCAGTAAAGCCCCGCATTAACTTTGTCGGCTACTTGAGCAGGTGTAGGAAATCCTTCTTTTGTTAAGGTCCTGGCGATGGAATCGAAACCCTTTCCCTCCAAGTAAAGCCGATACACTCTTCTTACTACATCAGGCGTTTCATCATTTCTGATGTATAGCTTTCCTTCCTGTACAACATAACCGTAAGGAGGGATAGAACCCTTAAACTTTCCTTTTTGAGCCTGATTACGTAGAACAGCTTTAATTCGTTCACTGGTTCTCTGTGACTCTTGCTCGTACATCCATGCATAAAGCCCGAACATATTGCGGTTGCCTTCGATTGTGTTAACGGCATTATCGAGGGTGATAATGTGAGTACCGCTTCTTTCAGCCATATCTTTTATCTCGTAAGATAGCTTGCCATTACGAGCCAAACGAGATAATTCTTTGGCTAAAATCACATCAAACTTCCGTTGTTTTGCATCCTCTATAAGCCTTTGCAAATTCGGTCGTTTGTCGGTAGTTCCACTTTCAACATCTTGATAAATACCATACAACTCCCACCCTTTGTCCTCAATAAACTTAAAGAACAATGATTGTTGGTTATCGAGGCTTTTCTTCTGTTCCTCTTTATCGGTTGAAACACGAATATATACTGCACATCTCATGATAAACCTTCTCCTTTATCACAAGATGCATCGGTGTCAGTATCTTCATTATACTCGTTCTGATTAAGTTCTTCTAATACCCTTTCGATTTCACAATCAATCAACGGCAGAAACAAATCTAAGAAGGACTTACCTTCTTCTGCAAAGATTCTAATAGCTGTCATAGTAGCCCCTCCTAGATTAATTTATAGCCGAATAGCTAATTTCAAGTGGACTTAGTGTAGTAGTTCGGGGACTCTTTTCAAGTAACTTCATACGATTACTGAAGGTTCCCTGTCTGTATAGCTGTTTCATGGTTGCATACCCAAATGCTTTGCCAAGTGAGGTAAATCCAATTAACGTTTCCGCTACCTGCACACTGTTCAGTGATTTAAGCCATTCCATGGTTAATTCTCGAGTATCACTAAACACAAGGTACGGGCTGATTTTTCTTGTGATAAAGACAAAGAACTCCTTTGTAAGCAAATATGATGCTCGCTTGTCTACAGAGTAGTCTTTTATTTCGTGGTCGGAGGGGGATACCTCCATTCTCAAGATTCCTTTTGCTTGCTGAATTGCACTCGATGGTGCGTCTTTTCTTCGCCGCTCTTTCTCCTTGTCGTAAAACATGATTCTACTGCTATTGTTTCTCCAAATTACCGTTTCGGTTTGGTTGTAAGTGACGGTGTCTTTTCTCGGATACTTCATAAGCGATAGTTGAGAGAGATAATCCGTAACTTTACTACCAACATTGAAGTTCCAACAAACGTCTATCCTCTTAACTTTCCATTCGCTACGGTCAATATCAACTCTTAATTCATTGCGGAGTTGATGTGAAAGCATCGTGAAGAAAGCATCAACATCCTTCGATGTTAGAAGGCTGATATTCTCACCGAAAAGGAATATTGGAATAGATAATTCTACTTCAAGCACAAAAGTAGAAGAGTTGTATTTAACATATGGTATCTGACCACATGGAAATGTAAAGACATCCGTAATGACTCCGGTATTTTTATCAAGATAAGTAGTTACTTTCGCATCTAGCGTATCAAGAATAATCGACTCAACTACGATATTCTCAGCCTTTAGGCGAACTGTATCAAACACAACAAATCTCCCCCTGTAAAGTCAAAATCTTGTTGTTAATTTACGGTGTTACAGGAACTTGATTGGTGTGCACAGCCAATTGCTCCTTACAGTGAGAATGATCGTGACAAGTGCCTGTTTAGTTGCGATGCTTATCTAACAACCTTCCCGCCCTCCCTATCGTTTTACCTTTAGCTTCTGTTGCGATTGTGCATTTACGTTGTCATCTTCAATAAAACGTAAGAAAGCGAAGGTAAGGTTATTGCCCTTTTTTATGGTGGTATCTAGATATTTTCAGGTTATTACTGAAGTGCTTATTTGATAAGGAAGGTTATACTTTTCGGTCGTCCTAATGTACGCACAATATGTTTCAGAAAAATTCGTACAGGCATAATAAAGGTTATTAATGTTGGAGAGATGAATATCGCTTTAATCGGCACCCACCCCCATAACAAAAAAACCTCAGAGAATAGTCTCTGAGGCCTTGTTACTTACCTACAAAACATATTTATATCATCTAAAGCTGAATTAGCATGCCCTCTAACAAATGAACTTTCATCATTTAATGCATCATTGATAAGTGGAATAATCAATTCCTTATTAACTGCTCCATGTATTCTTGCTATATGACCAAAGCAAAGAATTGCTATACCCCTTATATTTTCATTTTTATGCTGAGAGTATCGAACCATCAGTTCTTGTATAAACTCTCCATCATCCGCATTTAATGCCAGGGATAGCAAGCCCTTTACGATTGTGTCAGGGTTATCGGAATTAATCAGGTTTATGATCTCTTGATTTTTCTCTATGTTGTTGCTGTAATGTTCCACTCTTTCGTGAACAATATCATCTAGTTCCTTTTCGAAGGAGTCTATTTCCTGCCATATTTGTTGGTCAGATTCATTATTTGCGGTTCTAAGTTTTTCAAATGCACTAATTAATTTTTTCTTTGTTTGAACTTCTTTATCCGTTTGTTTTAAGATTCTTTGTCTATCTCTATACATGATGTAGTGTTTTTTGAAGTTTTCACGAGCCTCAGTAAGTGAATAGTCTTGATTTGGTCCGCCCCAAACTTTATCTGCGTGGAGATCATCTTGCCCATCATCTTCCCAATTACATAAACAACAAATCTCCCAACCTCTTCTTTCCTCTAGTGTGGGATAGCCACAACAGGGACAATTAAATCGGGTCATTTGACACTTACCTTTCTTTTTCAGTCATCAACTGCTACTTAAGCTGACCACAGCTAGCACACAACTTTGCGTTTGGCGTTCTCAATGGCTTGCCACAATATTGGCAAGGGTCGCCAAATAAAGATATTTGATGATGCATAATTGCATTATGATGAACGCCTGAAACACCAGTTATTTTTTCGTATTCCTTTACGACAGGCCTGAATCTCTCATCCATAGATAGCTGTTCTAATGGTAGTCCATGCTCTTGCCTAAACTCCTTTGTTGCTTTCATGCAATCACCATATAACTTATGAATCCGAGCATATTCTCCTTCATCTAACATGGGCATTTTACATTTACAACGCCAACACCACACCATTTTCATAGTTTTTCACTCCATATTCTTAGGATTCTTATCACTAAGAGTTAAAGTTAGGAATATTGATTACACAACCACTATTCCTATTAAAACCCACTCTAAATAATCACCTTATATTCTTCTGTATTCTTTCAAACCAAACAGAATCCCATAGAATCATGGCATTAGCCAAAAACCATGTTGACCAAAGAACAGGACTCTTTTCCACCACTCTATGGCAATTTTCATGCATTATTAGTCTATTAATTAATTTTCTTACCGTAACAAATAATTGATCAATATCTTCATCAAAGATCTCTGAGAAGTCCCACCATTTACTCATACTTGGGTGCCCGCCGAAAAAATTTCTTATGTCGTATAATCTAGCTAACTGGTGTTTTTCCTCTCCCGACATTTCGAAAGCAGTCAAAGTTAAATCTCTTTGGTTATCAGTACCATTAATATTCATACGTTCTCTCGCATATTGGTGTATCACGTCTACTGTTTTATCTAGAGAAGTTATAGCTTCTTCATAAAATTCACTGTTTAGTAACTTACACGACTTTAGAAAATTGAAATGTATCCTATGAACAAATGGGTCTAATGAGTTTGATTGGTCAATCAAGCAAAATAACTGTCTCTCGTTTGAACTAAGCCTTTTCTTATAGATTGGATTTGCCTCAGATTTTAATGCTAATTCAAGGCTATTCTTACAAGTACTTTTTTCTTCTAGGATCTTGATCATTTTGTGCCCTCTAAAATCACATGTTCGTCCATAAACAAGATTAATTGACGCAATTACATCTATCATCCGACTCCTAGCTACATATTGAGAAGCAAAATGAAAAAACCATGAGATGACATCATATACATGTTCATCTCTACAAATATGTCGTAGTCCCCTATCCCATGAAGGCATTGTGACACCTATATATAAATTCTCCCTTCTACTATCAGGAGTTATTAATAGTTCTTCACCTTCATAGCTAAAACCTAATTTTTTTGAATTCACTAAATTTCTAATTATAATCTGCACATTTTTATCACTTTCAAACAAATGACTCATCAATACATTATTTAGTGAGTTTGTAAATTTCCTTGTACTGTGTTCAGGTAGATTCGATTGAGCCCATTGGCAAAACTTACTTTTGAACATTTGAGCACTAGGTGTCAATGGCATTTGTACGTCCATCCTTATTAATCAAAATATAAATACCCTCCCGTATTCAGCAGAAGGGCATTATAGAAATCATTTATATAGTGCAATACGTGATTGGTAAATAAAATCCCGAATCTCTTGAATAGTCTCCCTGGAAATACGAGAGAGTTCTGAGTAGTATTTGTCGTACCTTTTTCTACCTTCTTCATCTACATAAGTGAGATCAATGTTTAACTCAGGATACAAATACAAACGATCGTTCTTCGGAAAGAAATGTATTCCTGTAAAATCAGTAAAAGCATCTAACTTAGTCACTAATTTCACAAATAATGATTGAATTGTAGAATTAAAAAATCTTGCGGACGGTTCTTTTGAAAAATATATAAGTTCATCGATTTTTTTCGTGTTTTCAGAGTTATAAGAACAATAAGTGGAGATATCTTCAATAATGTCTATAAAGGATTCCTCTTCTATCTTATTAATAACTTTATTCAGGAGTTCCTCATCCATCATAAATAACTTACTATTGCCTTGTTGCCCACCATTAACTGAACTCGCTTCAACATCTGTGCCCCTAATCCAACCTCTAAAGTGATATTCATCAGAATCCTTACTAATAAAATCATTTAATGATAATACAACTTCAGTAGAGATTTCACTGATATTACCGATGAATCTTACCAAATTCGACTCAACAAGTGCTTTAAACATTTTATATTTCTCAATTTCAGGTTTATCGACCTCATGCTCATATACTTTAAGACTTATATCTGCACTTTTCTTATTGGCAAGAAACTGATCATTTAAAACTAAAGCAAAGACAGGAATATTGTTTTTCAATGCAAATTCGTACTCTAACTGCGTATAACTTTTCCCACTTTCCGGTTCCACAGTTCCGTACTTACCACCAAATATCAACATTAAAATATCAGACTCTTTTATCCAATCCTCAATTACTTTCCATTGACTTTTACTTGCCGCAGTAAAAAGTTCCATCCCTGCAGGGATGTGTCCGGCACGTAGAATACCTTCAACAGCTTTCTGTCTTTCATCCTTTAAATCTAGGAATGTTGAGGAAACAAACACCTGTAACTTCTTTTTCAACGACAAGTCCTCCTGTATCGACTCTATATTATATAAATTTTGGGGCAGGTATTTTCATATAAGGCAATATATAAATATTACCATTTTATTGAACATCTATCTACGCTAATACTTACAACTTCTATAGTTAAGTTGGTCGAAGAACAAGAACCCCTTCAAGTTAGATTAGAAGGGGTTCTGACACCGTCACATCTTGTTTAATCTTTTCTCACTAATAGTGAACAGCACTCCACATGCACCGTATGCGGAAACATATCCACCGGCGTCACCTCCGCGACGCCGTACCCGCCGTCCGCGAGCACGCGCAGGTCGCGCGCCAGTGTCGCGGCGCTGCACGACACGTACACGACCCGCCGAGGGCGCAGCTCAAGGATGGTCGCGAGCAGCGCGGGGTCGCACCCTTTGCGCGGCGGGTCGACCACGATCACGTCAGGCCGGACGCCCTGACGTGTCCAAGCCGGCAGGACCACCTCCGCGGGTCCTGCCTCAAAGTGCACGTTCGACATGCCGTTGAGCGCGGCATTCTTACGTGCATCCGAGATCGCCTCTTCGACGATCTCGACGCCATACACTTTTCCTGCGCGCTGCGCCAGGAAAAGCGAAATCGTCCCGATGCCGCAATAGGCATCGACAACCACTTCATCGCCTGTCAGCGCGGCGTACTCCAAAGCTTTCCCGTACAAGACTTCCGTCTGGACGGGGTTGACTTGAAAGAACGATCGGGCTGAAATAGCAAATTTCACATCCCCGATATAGTCATAGATGACGTCGCTTCCCCACAAGGTGCGCGTCTCATCCCCAAAAATAACATTCGTCTGCTTCACATTAATGTTATGGCAAATGCTTTTCACCGCAGGCAGCGCCTCGCGGATGTCGGCTACCCACTCGTCGACGCGGGGAATGTCCGCGCCATTGGTCACGAGCACGACCATGATTTCGCCCGTGCGGAAGCCGACTTTGACGACGACATGGCGCAGCAGGCCAGTCCCGGTCTCCTCGCGATAAGCGCGAATCCCCAGACGCGTGCCGATCTCTTTCACCCGCGCAACGACCTCGTCGTTCGCCTCGTGCTGAATCAGGCAGGCCTCCATATCGATGATGTCATGGCTGCCCTGCGCATAAAAGCCGCCGATCAGACCGCCGCGCTCTTCCCCGAACGGGACCTGCGCCTTGTTGCGGTACCGCCACGGATCGGACATCCCAACTGTGGGATGGACAATAATGCCTTCCTCCGAAGCAGCGCCTTCATTGTTACCCGCAGCAGCCACCGCCAACTTCCCAATCCGCTCCAAATTATCCACGACCTGCTGCCGCTTCACGCGAAGCTGCGCCTCATAGCTCAGGTGCTGCAGCTGGCAGCCGCCGCACTGCTCATAAATCCCACAGTCCGGCCGTACACGGTCAGGGCTGACTTCCAGCAACTCCACTAACCGCGCATGCCCGTACTGCTTTTTCAAATGCGCGACTTCCACCAACGCTCGTTCACCTGGCAGCGCCCCCGCGACAAAAAGGGTAAAACCGTTCGCCCGGCCTACCCCTTCTCCCTCGTGCGAGATGCCCACGATATCCGCTTCCACCTGTTGTCCCAACCGGACAGGCAGGTCCGCCATCCAGGCAGGTGCTGCCTTAGCGCCGCCGACTTTTTTGCCTCCACTTGCATGACGCCCTTGCGAGCGACCTCCATCTTTACCCGGCGCTGAGCCGGTACGTCTGTTTACACTCATAATAGCCTCACTTTAATTTAACATTTCCCGCAAAAAACTGTCACGCGGAGAGGGGCGGAATTTCGAGTAGTTGGGTGTTGGATTGTTAAGCTCCCGGCTTCTTGATTTCCGGTTTCGATCCCCACACTTCCAAACTCTCGGTATTCCCCGCTCCCCTACTCCTCCACATGCCCCTTCAAATGCAATCCGTTCGTCAACGTATCCAGGAATTTCTTCTTGTAGATCGACTGCCCCGACTCATCCACGATGATCTGCAGATGGTTCTGCAGGTTGGTCATGACGCACGGCAGGGTGCCGCCGAATTCGCCGTCGAGGTTGAGCTGGACGTAGTCTGGCGAGTTGATTTCGATATGGTTCGTTTTAAAATAAATCAGGTTCGGGTCGTTTAGATGCTCCCCGCGCAGCGCGAGGGTGACGATCCGGATGAACTCGGGGAGGCTGCATTTTTTCAAAATCAGCACATCGAACAAGCCGTCGGTCATGTTGGCTTCCGGTGCCAGCTTCTCGAAGCCGCCTACGGAGTTGGAGTTGCCGACGAGGAAGAGCATGACTTCTTCATGCAACTCGCGGTCCCCTGTTTTAATGTACAGCTCGATGGGCTTCAGCCTAGGCAGCTTCTCGAGCCCTTTCATATAATAGGCCAATTGGCCAATCATGGTTTTGAGCTTGCTCGGTACTTCATACGTCAGCTCGGTCATCGAGCCGCCGCCGGCGATGTTGATGAAGTAGCGGTTGTTGATTTTACCGACATCGATCGGCGTGCTGTACTGCTGGATGATGAGGTCGCACGCATATTCGAGGTTTTTCGGAATGCCCAGCGCGCGGGCAAAATCGTTCGTCGTCCCCAGCGGCAAAATGCCCAGCGGCGGTCTGCCCTCTCGTTCCGCCATGCCGTTGACGACTTCGCACAGTGTGCCGTCGCCGCCTGCGGCAATGATGAGATCGAAGCCCCGGCTGACCGCCTCCGCCGCCGCCAGTGTCGCATCCCCTTCGCCGATCGTCGCATGCGCGGACGTTTCAAAACCGCCCCGCTCCAAGCGTTGGAGGATTTCAGGCAGTCTTTTCTTCATTTCTTCCCGGCCTGAGGTCGGATTATAAATTAATCGTGCTCGTTTGACCATTCGCGTTCTATCCCCTGTATGCCGTCTGGATCCCAGCAGCGATCTGCCGCTCGATCCATCGGGAAATTAGCGGACTCGGCAGTAGCGCCTGTCCGTTGTACCGATACGTACAGCCTTCCAGCCTTGACGGAATGACGGTGCGCGTGAAATACCCTTCACTTAAGAAAAGCGGCGCCACAATGACTGCATAATCCGGATTGTCTGCCGTCACAGCCTGCACCCGATCCCGCAGCTCATCCGGCAAAAGCATCGCAACGTCCGCACCGGCAAAGCCGCCTAACCGCTGCACCCGCGCCGCGAGCTGCTCCAGCCCCGTGCGCCACTTCTGATGAAAGCCGTCTTCCTTGCTGCCGTGCCCCACGACCAGTACGATTTCTTTCTTCGGCTCGGCCGTGAGCTCTTTTAATTTATCCCATAAAATATCCGCTATGACGGGATCGTCGTCGATCGGAGAGGTGAAATGAATGCGCGCCTGAATGGCAAAAGGCTCCAAATCCGTCTCCAGCTGCGGCTCGGGAATGACGCCAAGCGCCCAGGAGATTTCATCGATATGGGTACTCCCGGAGGATACAAACAAAGGCACGACTATGATGTCCGTCACGCCTTGCGCCTCCAACGAGGTGATACCATCCTGGATCAGCCGCCCTTCGACGAGCTCCAGGTAGGAGGCGTAGATAGGGATATTGGGGTCTAAATTAACCCCAGCCACCGCCTCATCCACAAGCCGCACCCAGCCCTCGTCGCGGGACCCGTGACTGATGACCAGCACGCCATATTTTTGCATCACAAATCCCTCCGTCCGTACGATCTGCGTCTCTTGTTCCTATGCTATCGAATGTGCCCCCGCATGTCAATTCAGCTGCCCGAAAACAGGAAAAATCCCGCATTACCAAAGGTAATACAGGATTCTTCGATCACAAGCTTTTCGCCTCATGAACTTTTAACGGCCTAAACGATCCAAGGTCAGCACATAACCGTCGTTACCGTAGTTCAAGCAGCGTTTGACGCGGGAGATGGTCGCAGTGGACGCCCCGGTCTCGGCTTCAATCTGATTATACGTACAGCCCTTGCGCAGCATACGCGCCACTTCGAGCCGCTGGGAAAGCGATTGGATTTCATTGACCGTGCACAAATCGTCGAAAAATACGTAACACTCCTCAATATCCTTGAGCGTCAGCACGGCTTCAAACAACTGGTCTATGGCTTTATCATTCAATTTTTTTAATTGCATCTGATGTCAACTCCCGGTAAAAATGCATGTTAGCTCATACGACGAGTAAGCTCATGTGTATCATTCGACACGCACGGGTTAATTCCTTCCTTTAGGATTGTGAAACACTAAAATTTCTATGCGTTAAAGAGGTAAATCCCAACAAATCGCGGGCACCCGTGACATTCGTCCATACCAAAGGTAGGCAAGTGACATATCCTGTAGGAGAAAATCTGATAAAAAGGATCGTGAATCCTCGTGACCAACCCAAGACAAATCATTGGTAATGGCGGAAGTAGCAATCAACCCGAAGTTCAGACTCGAAGTCTCACCCTCCCGGGTCAAAGCTTAGGTCAATACCCGGGCTTAGGCGGAGGCAGTCCATTTGGCGGCGGCGGTTTTGAAGGCGGCAGCGGCTTTTTTGGCGGACCTCCGGCAACCGGCGGTGGATTATTCGGCGGCGGTGGCGGAGCTGGAGGCGGCGGCGGCCTGTTCGGCGGTGGCAGTTCAGGCGGCGGTGGAGGTCTCTTCGGCGGTGGTGGCAGCACCGGCGGCGGTGGGGGCAACTTTCTGAGCAACCTGCTCGGCGGCGGTGGTGGTGGTGGCGCAGGCGGCGGCCTGAGCAACCTCAACATGAAGCAAATCTCCGGCTTCGTGGAGCGCATGGGCGGCATCGACGGCATCATCGGCACGATGGGCAAGGTGCAGAAATTCATCGGTACGTTCCAGCAAATGGCGCCGATGGTGAAGACGCTTTTTGGCAGCATCGGCAAGGGCGCCGTCAAAGCCTCCGATGACGATGTAGAAGTCTATCGGCCGCGCCGCAAGCGCCGCAGACGCAAAGGCGGCAAAGCCCGCCGGCGCACCAGCAGCAAGAGCGTGAGCGTAAAGCGCAGACGCAGATAAGATGAGGTGAAACCCGCCCGAACTCATCCCATCATTGGGAAGACTCCACGCCAAATAGCCGCAGGATTAGAGCAGCCCCGCAAATAGGGCCCTCTGTCCTGTGGCTGTTCGGCTTCCGGTCCATCCTACTCCATCTTCAGCGCCGTGCCCTCCGGCACGATCTGCACCCACGTGCTGCCCGGCAGCAGCGGCACTTCCTTGCCATCCGCGCCGAAGGCCCGCAGCAAGCCGTTCTTGCGCTCCCACGTGATCGCCTGGGACTTGCCCCGCTGAAAGATCACGCCCTTGTTCGGCCCGAAGACGTCGACGATGCGGCGGCCTTCTTTGTCGACGACCTGGTGCTTGCTCTCCAGCACGAGCAGGTTCGTCGTCGTGAGCTGCTGGCCCGTCTCCTTGTCCAGATGCGGCTTCCCTTCCATGCTGCGCTTGTACAGACCAGAAGCGGCATCGTACTCATACGAGACGAAGTAGCCGAGCAAGTAAGGGATCTGCACGTAGTTCACCGCGGCGCCCGTGAGCTTGCTCTGCGCATCCGGCGCGAACGTCACCAGCGGCCCGTTCCAATCCGTGCGGAACTTGTGCGCGGCTGCGCCTTGTTTGATTTTCGCCACCGAGGTGTACAAGTTGTGCGGCGCTTTGCGCTCCGTCGAGCGCCAGTAATAAGCGCCGTCGCCGTACACTTCATCAAGATGGGCCAGATTTCGGCCGGCCATCATATCCATCGCATCCTGGCTCCAGCCGGCATGGACAATGACCGCGTCGAGCGCGTCGCCAATCTCCACAAAATACGGCCGAATGCTCCGCACAGGCCCGATCACCGCCGGTTCATGACTTTGAAAAACGGAAACGAATCTCGTAATCTCACCCTCGGCGAGAATTTCATAGACGATATCGGCTTGGTCGAGGCCGGATTGCGGGCGCGCTTGGGGCGCGTTTTCGACCATGACCATGTAAGGTCGCGACGTCACTTCCCGCTCGGCGGGCAAGCCCGTGAGCGGGAAGCGATAAGCCGCCGAGGCCGAAGCCGCGGGCGACTCCGCAGGCGCAGTGACCGGTTTCGCCGGCGGCGTCACGCTCACGCCGCCGGCGCCCGCAGGGCTGGCGGAAGGCACGGCGGCCGTTTCGCTGCTGCTGCCGCACGCAGTCGTGAGCAGCAAACAGCAACCGATCGCTAAAGCGAGGCTGCTCGATTTTTTAGGGGATACGATCTGCATCATTTTCAACATAGGCACCTCATTCCTATCAATCTAGCGTACATACTACATCTATATGCTAGAACGCCCGCGGCTAGAAGCACGGAGCGATAATCGGGAACCACGGTAGGCATTTGCTCATATACTGTTCTACCAGCATATCAATGAACGATTGGAGGATCAACCATGTACTGGCGTTACCCTCATGCTTACCGCCCTGCGTTCCAACCTGTCTGGAACACCGATTACCAGAAATCCTTGCAGCTCATTGCCTCGGCGGTGCAGGACGAACGAAATGACGAATTGTTTTATGAGGAATTGATCAGGCTGGCGCCTACAGCGGAGCAGAAAGCCATGATTACATCCATCCGCAACGATGAACGCAGCCATAACACGATGTACCGCAGCATGTATCGGGATCTCACCGGCCATGAGGTTCATGGCATCAGCGACGAACAATTTCAGCACATCCGCACGTATAAGGAAGGCTTGCAGCGAGCGCTGCAAGGAGAGCTCGGGGCGGTCGAGAAATACCGGAATATTCAGTTCGGGCTGCCTTATGGCATTTACAAGGATACGGTGGGAGGCATCATTCTCGACGAGCTCAAGCATGCGAGCAAATACAACTATCTAATCACCTTGAACTACCACTAGAAGATTCTGGCCTTACAGCAGTCTCCAGCATACCCCCGCGCGATTTCAGCCATATTAAGAGAAGACGTGTTATCTTAAAGAAAGTAGGCGGGATTATGCTGGGAAAACTGCTCATGAAGCTCGTAATTAACGGGATTATTCTGATTCCCTTGGTTGTGTATTTATCGAATGCCGGGTGGGGAAGCGCGTTTTGGGCTGTGTTTACCTTCCTCCTGATGACGTATGTCGTGGTGGACCAGCTCTTCATGCGGGTGACGAACAATGCAGCCGCGGTCTTGGCGGATGTGCTGCTGACGTTCGTTTTCTTCTGGCTGGTGCAGCGGTATTTCTACGATTGGTCGATGAGCTATACGAGTATGGCTATTATTGCCGTCGTCTATGGGATTGTGGAGTTTTTCGTGCATGCGTATTACCAGCGGGACCCGGGCAAACTGAGCCGCCACAGCTTTGACGACTGACCATAGCGCCAAAAAAGTCATTAACCCACCCTTGGGCTAATGACTTTTTCTCCATTATTGCGTGACTTTACCGCGCCAGGCCAGAATGCCCCCGCGCAAATGCGACAACTGTTTATAACCGTGCTTGCTTAAAATCCGGGCCGCCTGCTTGCTGCGCATCCCGCTTCGGCAGTATAGCACCACCGGCCGATCCTGTGGGATTTCGGCATATCTTGTCTTGAGCCGGGAAAGCGGAATGTTCACCGCACCCGGAATATAGCCTTGCTTCACCTCGTTCGGCTCGCGTACATCGATCAGCACGCCCCCGTTCTTGCCCACTAACCGCTCCTGCAGTTGCGCCGAGGAGAGGTTGTCGAGACCTTTTACCCCGGCAAAGCGAGAATAAAGGAACCACGCGATAAAACCAAGCGCAACAAGGTTGAAAATCATTTGACCATTCATCGGCTGCCTCTTTCTGTTAATTATCGGCTTTTGACAAGCAGTTCGACCGCTTGCTTCACCAGCTTGCTCGTATCGCCGCCCGCTTCACGCTCTTCCATAATGCAGTTCTCCAAGTTGACGGCAACAATCGTGGCAATCGCCTTGTCGGCCGCGCTGCGGACCGCCGAGATTTGGCTCACGACATCCTTGCAATCCTGCTCTTCCTCCATCATGCGCAAAATGCCGCGAATCTGGCCTTCCATTCGTTTGAGCCGTTTTTTCATATCATCATCGTAGATCATCGTCATTTTTCAGCCATCCTTTCGCATACCTGGTTAGGTATATTATTGCCCATGACGGGGTGGAAGACAAGCCAAGCCTAGACAAATAGGTTCACTTTCGCATCCGCAGCGTCCCCAAGGTAAGCTGCAACCCCGGCATATTCGATGCCGTCCAACAATTCTTGCTCCTGCAGCCCCAGTAGATCCATGGTCATCGTACATGCCACCAAGCGAACCCCCTGCTCTTGCGCAAGCTCAATCAGTTGAGGCAGCGATAACGCGTTGTGCTTTTTCATCACATGCTTGATCATTTTCGGGCCCATGCCGCCAAAATTCATTCTGGACAGCCCGAGCTTCTCAGGACCGCGCGGCATCATCCAGCCAAAGGCTTTCTCCAACAGCCTTTTCTTCATGCCTGGGAGCTTTCCATCCTTGCGCAGTGTATTGAGGCCCCAGAAAGTGAAGAAAATCGTCACCTCATGGTCATACGCGGCCGCACCGTTCGCAATAATGAAAGCGGCAATCGCTTTATCCAGTTCACCGCTGAACAGAACGATCGTCGTCTTCTCCTTGTTCTCCGTCATGCCGCTCATCCTCCTTTTCTCACCAGAAAGGTGAAGACGCCTTGATTCTCTTTCGCTTCAAGCAGCTCATGCTTCGTTTGCCTGACCCAAGCTGTAAAATCCTTCAATGCGCCTTTATCTGTCGTGAGCAGCTCCATAACCTGCCCCGGCTCCAGGGTATCGATCCCTTTCTTGGCTTTCACAATCGGCATTGGGCACGCTAATCCTTTCGCATCTACAACCAAATGAACCATTTTCGTTACTTCCTCCTATTCTTGTTGAATCGGGCCGTTCCATTGCGACATGCCCGGCGTAATATTGTAAACCTTCGTAAATCCTCGCTCCGCGAGCAGCAAGCAAGCGAGATCGCTTCGCGTACCCGTCCGGCAAATCACGTAGAGACTCTCTTCGGGATTGAGCGCCGTAAGCCTGCCCTCAAGATCGCCAAGCGGAATCGAGAAGGCGCCTGGAATGTGACCGAAGGCGAATTCGGCAGGCTCGCGAACATCGAGGATCGATAGCTTCTCACCGGCCGCCAGCTTGGCCTCAAGGTCCCCATTCCCAATTGTGTGCTCATACTTCTGCTCGGGCTTAGCTTCCGAAGCATCGGCTTTTCGAATGAAATGGCGGTAGACGCCGTTCTCCTCTCGCAGACCGATATATTGATGCCCGGTACGATCCGACCATCCTTTCAAATCGGCGACGGAGCCCTTATCGGTTGCGCGCACTTCGACAATTTCGCCTGCCTTCATCTCATCGATTGCCTTCTTGGTACGAACAACGGGCAGCGGACAAGCCAGTCCCTCGCACGGTACAGTTCGGTTAGCGTGAATAATCGTCATTTCCCCAGCCCTCCTTAATCTCTTTCTGATGCGTAGGCTAATGCCCCGCTCCAGGCGGACATGCCCCCAGTCATATTCACGACGCGGCAGCCGAGCGACGACAAGTATTCGCAAGCCCTGCTACTCCGGTTGCCGCTGCGGCATACAACAATCGTTTCTTGTTCGCGGTCCAGTTCATTCAGAGCCCGGTTGATCTGCCCTAATGGGATATGAAGCGCACCGGAAATATGGCCGGATTCCCATTCGTCCTGCTCGCGCACATCCAGAACGCGCACCGGCTCTCCCTGCTCTATGCGACTAAGCACATCTTGCGGCAAAATATCTGTATACATCGTTGATTCCTCCTAGTAAGTGGATGGTTTTATACATCATGAACCGCACAACGGTTCGGTCCGATTTCCATTTCTCGCTGTTCCTCTGTCGTCGGAGCCATTCGCCCCATATTCGTCAAGCGAATATCTTGGTAGGCATTCGGCTGCGGCGGCAGATTCTCCGATACCGTACGCCGAAATTCCAATTCATCGGCAATTTTGAGTCCCGGATTGCTCGCAAACAGATCCCCAAGCCGAGCGGAGACGATGCCGTCCCTGCCTAGCTCCGACATACTGCCAAAATGCGCAGGCAGCACGATGAGCTCCTCGGAAAGCGCCTGATACCGTTCATAAAGGGTCGTGCGGAGATCACCTACCCAGTCCTGCGCTTTGCCGGCCAAGTCCGGTCTGCCGATCGAGGCGACAAACAGAATATCCCCGGAGAGCAGGAAACGATCATCCACGATAAGCGATGTACTGCCAATGGTGTGGCCCGGCGAATAAATCGGCTGCAAACGAATGGACGTTGTGCCGACCGTCAGCACGCCGCCTTCTTCCAGCTTGTGATACGGATACTGAACCTCGTCGGCATCCTTCTCAGGAAGCCAGTAAGCGCCGCCCGCGTTCTCCGCCAGTTGACGCCCGCCCGAAATATGATCGGCATGAAGATGCGTATCGATGGTATGAACGATCGTCGCCTTCTTGTCTCTGGCTAATAGCTCGAAGGCCTCCGTCATTCTGACGGCATCGATGACCGCGGCTTCGCCCGATGAGATGACCATGTAAGACAAGCAGCCTTTTCCCAGCCGAAGGAACTGAAACAATTCGCCGCCATTCTGCAGATCGGCAACTTTGACAGGCAGGAGCTGCTCGCTCCAGGCTTTCATCCCGCCAATTAAATACGAAACCCCGGTGACGCCTGCCTCCAGCAGTTGCTCGGCCACAAAGACGGAAGACCCCTCTTTGGCGCAGACCACCACAATCTCCTGATGGACCGGCAGACGGTCAAGAACCCCCTCCACCCCATCCAACAGTTCAAAATAAGGCACATTCAGCATGCTGACGCCTTCGCCTTCAATGCGCCAATTGCCATGATCCTGTTCATTGCGCACATCCAAAATGAAAACCTGTTCCCGGTTCAGCACTTTTCGTGCCAAAACCTCTGCCGACATGCCTTGCAGCTGTGTCATTTCATTCATCGTGATACCCCTCCAGGTAAGTCATGTATGAGATTAAAGTAAAATCGTAAGCCAAACTTTGATGACCCTACCAAACCCGAGATGAAAGAACCAAAGACGCCGAAGGTAAAAAGTAAGGCTATTCACATGACATCCATAAAGCTCCTGCCTTTCCCGCATACCCTATAGGGTATACAAAAGAGCAAAAAAAATTCGCAGTAAGCCCTTTGCCATCTTGCGCTTCGGTTACGTATACCCGTATGGGTATATTAAGACTATACAGCTTCATTCTAATTTCGTCAACTCCCTTTGTTGAACATGATCACGTATAATAAGAAGTACGTACTCGAAGTGAAAGGAGGCGGAGCCATGCAGACACTCCGGGACGATGCTGCCATCATTTTATTCGACGGCGTCTGTCATTTTTGCAACGGGGCCGTGCAGTTCATTATTCGCCGGGACCCGCGAGGCCTATTTCGCTTTGCCTCGCTGCAGTCGGACATCGGCCGCCAACTGCTGGAGCAGCATGGACTGCCTCTGGATGAAATGAGCACCATCGTGCTCATTGAAGCCGGCCGCGCTTATACCCGCTCTACTGCCGCTCTGCGCATCGCTAGACGGCTGCGCGGCGCATGGCCGTTATGCTATGCGGCCATCCTGATTCCGCCGCCGCTCCGCAATCTGGGCTACACATACATTGCGCGCAACCGCTATCGCTGGTTCGGCCAAGCCGAGCAGTGCATGCTGCCGACTCCCGCAGACAGAGCGCGGTTCCTGGGATAGCTCGCCACTCGCTCACAGCAAGAAAGGCTCGCCGCGCCAACTGAGCAATTGGCGTCGCGAGCCTTCTCCTATTTCCGGTCGAGCTTCAAGCCGCCGAACATCCAGCAGCATAGGCTGAGGGAACCCAGCTGGAAGCTGTGATGCAGCAGCTTCGCCCGGCGGGTCGTATCCGCCGCGCCCATCGCCAACAGCAGCGGCGCAAAATGTCTCGGCAGCGGCACCGCGCTTTCCGCATGCGGCGCCCGCTCGTCGTAGCGAATGAGGGCATCGAGGTGCCACGTCTCCAGCTGTTCGGCCAGCCACTCTTCGAACGCCACCGCCCATTCCGCCGGTACTGGGTTATTGGCATCGAGTTTGTCTAAGTTATAGACAGTTCCGCCGCAGCCGAGAATCAGCACCCCATGCTCACGCAAAGGAGCCAGCGCAGCGCCGATCCGGTAGTGCTCCTCCGCCGTCAAGCGCGGATTCACCGACAGTGTCACCACCGGAATAAGCGCATCCGGGTATAGGATGGACAGCGGTCCCCATGCGCAAAAGTCAAGCCCCCGCTCATCGTCCAACTCGCAGCCGATTCCCTCGCCCTCCAGCAGTTGCTGAATATGCAGGCTTAACATCAGCTCGCCTTTTACTGGATACTGGTTCAGCGCCAGGAAGGGGTCTGCCTTCGCAGCTTCATCCATCAGCGTCACAGGAGCGATCGCGGAACTGATCTTTTGCCCCTGACTCTCCCAGCCGGCACTGAACAGCACAATCGCCTTCGGTTTTGGCAAACTGCCCGCGAGCCTGAGCAGGAACGCCGTATAGCCGTCCTCCTGCGCCGCCAGCCCCGGATGCCCATGCGAGATAAAAAACGTCGGCAGCATACAACCCTTCCCCCTTACACTCCGCACTATTTGGATTTCTCGTTGTTATTTCCAGTATTCTCGAGCGAGCAGGTAAATAAACGACTGTTTCTGGTGATCGTCCTTACGTCCTTACGTTCATTGTATGCAAAATGTCCATTCGTCGATCTCAAGCCCATTCCTGCTTCCTTCCGGCAATTCTCTCATGCCAACTGGACTTTCTCCCGTTTATTTGCGGCATTCGTGCAGTTTTCGCACGCTGAACTGGAGGAATTCCAGTTGAAGCTTCCACATTAGATAAAAGGCTACAAATGAACGGGAACAATTCCAGCTCAGCTGAGCTCGCGGAGAAGCAAATCACCGCCAAGGCTACTTCCCCGCCAAAAATTGCTCAATCCCGTCCGCCATCCCGCGCACCAACTGCTGCTGATAATCCGCCTCAGACATGCGCTTGTCTTCCTCGGGATTCGTCATGAACCCGATTTCAGCCAAAATCACCGGCATCCTCGACCAGTTAAAGCCGCTCAGATCTTCGCGAGCCGATAGGCCGCGGCCTTTCTGACCTGTTGCCTCCTGAAGTCCCGCTAGCAGCAGGGTGGCTGCTTCCTTGCTCTCCGCCGCAATGGGCCCCACTGCCGCTACGCTCGGCGACGGGTACAGCACCGAGAACCCGCGGGTGCTCGCCGAGCCGTCACCGTCCGCATGAATGCGGACCGTCAGCGCAGCGCCCGCCTCGTTCGACATCTCCGCACGCTGCTTGTTGCTGAGGTCGACATCGTGGGTCTCCCGCGTCATCGCGACCTGAAAGCCGCGCTTGCGTAGCTCGTCCCGCAGCAGCAGCGACACCTCCAGATTCAGCACATACTCCGGCTTCTTCGTGCTGACGCCGGTCGTGCCCGAGCTGACCTTGGCCTTCGTCTCGCGCGTGTCCGGCCCCACGGGCTCGGGCTCGTTGTTCCCCCGGCGCTGATGGCCGGGGTCGAGCATAACCAGCTTGCCGGATGCGCGCACCGGCGAGCTGGTTTGTGCCGCCGCGGCCGCAGGCGCGGCGCTCTTCATCGGCGGCTCCACCGTGGGAGCCGCCGTAGCCATAGGGACGGCCGTGCTCACGCCGGCCGTTGCTGCGGGCTGCGCACTCGCCGCAGCCACGATAACACCCGGCGTCGCCGCAGGCGCCGGGCTCTCCACCGCCGGCGTGCCCACAGCCGCCGGCACCTCACCAACGCCGCGGCCCGAACACGCGGCGAGCAAACTAACCAACAGCATTCCGCACAGGATGCCGCTCCTCATTCCCTGCATAAATCTACCCCCAACACCCAAAACTAACCTCACCAACACTTCCGTCCGGGAGGTCTCACATGTCAACACTTTGGCGTTTCATCACCGACCACTGGCTGCCGATCTGCTTGATCCTTGGCGCCCTCATCGCCATCTGGTTCGTGTACAAGAACAAAGACAAATACATCCGCGGCTGGAGCGATCAGTAATTTGGCTAGCGCCTGCCGATTTGCAGACAAAAAACCGCACCTGATCGTGCCCACTGAGTTACGTTAGATCTGAGCGCGAACTTAGCAGGGGCTAAGCCCTCTTAGCCCGCCAAAATATCACTTTATTCTCTAACTTAGCAAGGGCTAGACCCTCTTAAGAATGCGAAATTTGCCCATTTTGTCGCTTTCCGCGACCTTTAAGAGGGCTTGTCCCCACTTAACTCTGCAAAATTGCTCTTTTCCGCCTCCTTAGCAAGGGGCAGACCCTCTTAGCGATGGGGAGCTCACTCATTAAGCAGTTTAACTATCAAAAAAACACAGCCATCGCCGCGTCCGCCAAGCGCTCCGCTTTCTCGATGACTGTGTTTGCTGTTCTTGCATGTAGTGCTGCCCTCACCCCAAAGGCTTCCGAACAGCAATCCACCACTTGGCAGACCCGCGCGCATCCTTACAGGCGCCAGCCCATTCACCAACTGTTCTACTTCAACGCCTTCAACGCAATATCCGTCCGATAATGCTTACCCTCAAAATGAATCCGATCCACGATACTGTACGCCTTCTCACGCGCTTCGACGATGTCTTTGCCAAGGCCCGTGATGCCCAACACGCGTCCACCGTTTGTGACGATCTGACCGTTCTCCACCGCCGTACCAGCGTGGAACACCAGCGCATCCTTCACATCCTCGAGGCCCGTGATTGGCAAACCCTTCGGATACGAGGCAGGGTATCCTGGCGAAGCCACGATGACGCACACGGCCGCCTCGTCGCTCCATTCGATCGGCTGCTCTGCCAGCGTGCCGTTGTTAATGGACAGCATGATGTCCATCAAGTCCGTTTTCAAACGCGGCAAAATCACTTGCGTCTCCGGATCCCCGAAGCGCGCGTTGAACTCAATCGTTTTGACCCCATCCGGTGTTAAAATAAGTCCGCCATACAGCACGCCCTTAAATGGACGCCCTTCGCTTACCATCGCATCCGCCGTCGGCTGGATGATGTTCGCGAGCGCCTCTTGTACGATGCTGTCCGGTACGTGCGGCAGCGGCGAATACGTGCCCATGCCGCCTGTGTTCGGACCTTTGTCGCCGTCAAAAACCGGCTTATGATCCTGCGAAGGCACCATCAAGCGCACCGTCGAGCCGTCTACGAATGCCAGCAAGGACATCTCTTGACCTGTAAGGAACTCCTCGATCACCACGCTCGCGCCGGATTTTCCAAACACTTGGCCGACCATAATGTCGCGCAATGCCGCTTCGGCCTCTTCCATCGTTTGCGCAACAGTCACGCCTTTACCTGCTGCCAGGCCGTCAGCTTTGATGACAATCGGCGCCTTCTGCGAACGCAGATAAGCGAGAGCCGATTCATAATCGGTGAACGACTCGTAGGCCGCCGTCGGGATGTTGTATTTTTTGAGCAGCTGCTTCATGAACACTTTGCTGCCCTCGATAATCGCCGCATTCGCGCGTGGCCCGAAGCATGCAATACCGTTCGCTTCCAAGTGGTCGACAAGCCCCGCTGCCAAAGGATCGTCAGGCGCAACCATCACGTAATCAATCGCATTTTCCTTGGCAAATGTGGAGATTTCCTCAAACTGCAGTTCCGTAATCGGCACGCACTCGGCCAAAGTCGCGATCCCGCCGTTACCCGGCGCGCAGAACAATTTGCTGACTTTCGGGCTTTGACTCAGCTTCCATACAATGGCATGCTCGCGCCCGCCACGTCCAATCACTAATACACGCATCGCTCGTATACCCCTTTTCATGTGGAATGCCCACGGTCAGTCTCTCGATCGTGAGCATTCTACATTTATTTTAATGTTTAAAATGACGTACGCCCGTCATAACCATTGCAATGCCGTTCTCATTCGCAACGCGGATGGACTCTTCATCTTTAATGGAACCGCCTGGTTGGATGACCGCCATGATGCCGGCTTTTGCCGCCATTTCCAACGTGTCGCCCATTGGGAAAAACGCGTCGGACGCCAGCACGGAACCTTTTGCTTTGTCGCCCGCTTGCTCAATCGCGATTTTCGCTGCGCCTACACGGTTCATTTGGCCAGCGCCAACACCGATTGTCATATCGTCAGCGACCAGCACGATTGCGTTGGATTTCACGTGTTTCACGACTTTCCAAGCAAACAACAACTGCTTCAGCTCTTCTTCCGTCGGCTGACGCTCGGACACAACTTTCAGATCGCTCTCAGCAAGCTGATAAGCGTCGCTGTCTTGCACGAGCATGCCGCCTTCGACCGTTGTTACAACCGGCTGCGCAACCTTGCCAGCGATTTGATCCAAGCCGCTCACTTTGAGCAGGCGAATGTTTTTCTTTTTCGCCAGGATCTCCTGCGCCTCCGGCGAGAAGTCAGGCGCGATGACGATTTCGAGGAAAATCTCATGCAGCAATTGCGCTGTCGCCTCGTCGATCGTACGGTTTGCCGCTACGATGCCGCCGAAAATGGACGTCGGGTCCGCTGCGTACGCTTTTTGGTAAGCTTCCAGCACGTTCGTGCCGATGCCCACGCCGCAAGGGTTCATATGCTTAACCGCGACGACAGCCGGCTCGCTGAATTCTTTGACAATTTGCAGCGCCGTGTTCGCGTCGTTGATGTTATTGTAGGAAAGTTCTTTGCCGTGCAGCTGCTCGGCTGTCGTGATGTTGCCAGCCGCCGCATTCGGCTTGCGGTAGAACGCCGCCGTTTGGTGCGGGTTCTCGCCGTAGCGAAGGTCTTGCACTTTTTCGTAAGTAACGGTGTAACGCTCAGGGTACGCCTCGCCTTGCAGACCGGACAAGTAGTCGCCGATCAGGGCATCGTAGGAGCCTGTGTGACGGAACACTTTAGCCGCCAGGCGTTTACGTGTGTCCAGCGTCGTGTCACCAGTCTCTTGCACTTCTTCCAGCACTTTCGCATAGTCGGAAGCATCCACAACAACTGTGACGAACGCGTGGTTCTTCGCAGCGGAACGCAGCATCGTAGGGCCGCCGATGTCGATGTTCTCAATCGCATGATCATACGTCACGTCCGGCTTCGCAATCGTTTCTGCGAACGGATACAGGTTCACGACAACCAGGTCGATGTAGTCCAGGCCGAGCTCTTTCATGCTCGCTTGGTGCTCTTCATTGTCGCGAACAGCCAGCAGCCCGCTGTGTACGGCAGGGTGCAGCGTTTTGACGCGTCCGTCCATGATTTCCGGGAAGCCTGTCACTTCGGAGATGCCGATGACCGGTACCCCTTTATCCTTCAATAAACTTTGCGTACCGCCCGTCGAAATGATTTGAACGCCCAGCTTCGCCAGCTCGCTCGCGAACTCGACAATGCCCGTTTTGTCGGACACGCTGATCAGTGCTCTTTTGATTGCCACTTGACTTCCTCCTAAAGATTAAGTTTGATGATTCAACTGCTGTATATGAACATGTAAAAACGTAGATGATTTCAATAAAGTAACCGATGCTGTGGACATGAATGGCCTATCTGACAGATGGAGGTTCACACGAGACTGGAAAACTGGACAAACAAATCTGCTCCGGAAAAACGCACAATTCGCCTGTTCGCACCAGAGCCATCAGCCCTCACGTACCCAAAACTAGCTACTCATAACCCCGTAATCACTCACAACTTCCGCACCGCACCAGACTAATTAGCCCTCAGCCATCCTTTTCGCCTAGTCAACCTGCATTTTGTACATCTAATCTGCCCAAATCGCCGAATTCAACGTAACATCCTGTAAAAAGTACAGTAATTCTTGGCCCTGACTGCCGAAAACAGCCGTTTCGGGGTCAAAACCAGAAATTTAGCTGCACAAAATGCAGGTAAACAAGCCCCAAAACGTCAAGTCGCACAAATTTGATGTAGTTTTTGCAGGTTCCATAGCGGCCTGGGCCAGCAAGTCAGAAGCGTTGGCAGGTTCGCTCAATGCACAGCCAACGGGTGCGGTTATGGGGTTATCCCCCTACAACCGCACCGTCACCCGACGCCCATCCAAGCTCACGCGGTCCTCGCTGAGCCAGCGGATCACCTGCGGCAGCAGCACGTGCTCCGCTGCATGAATCCGATCCGTCAGCGACTCGACCGTCTCGTGCTCGTGGATCTCGACCGCGCGCTGCGCGATAATCGGCCCGGAGTCCAGCCCGCCGTCCACGTAGTGCACGGTCACGCCGGTCTGTTTCACGCCATATTCCACAGCCTGCTCAATCGCGCGCACGCCGGGAAACGAAGGCAGCAAAGACGGATGAATGTTAATCATACGTCCATAAAAAGGCTCAACGAGCACGCTTGTAATGATCCGCATGTACCCGGCCATCACGATAAGATCGATTCCGCGAGCGCGCAGCTCTTCCAGAATGATCGTCTCATAGGCTTCGCGGCTCTCGTACTCCTTCGGGTTAAACGTGAACACAGGCACGCCCGCGGCTTGGGCACGTTCAACGACGTACGCCTTGGGGCGGTCACAGACAAGAAGCTCGATGCGCACATCAAGCTTCCCTTTCTGCACCTGATCCACGATCGCCTGAAAATTCGAGCCCGAGCCCGAAGCAAAAACGGCGATCCGATACGGCTGCATTACACTTCAGCTCCTTGGAACGTGACGACACGTTCACCTTCGGTTACAACGCCCAGGCGGTACACTTTCTCACCTTGCGCTTCCGCAGCGGCGATCGCCTTCTCCGCATCATCCGCAGCGACGACAATCACCATACCGATGCCCATGTTGAACGTACGGAACATATCGTTATTGGAAATGTTCCCCACACGCTGCATCAGGGAGAAAATCGGTAAAATCGGCCAGGAGCCGTATTGAATTTGAACATTCACGTTATCCGGCAGCACACGTGGAATATTTTCCAGGAAGCCGCCGCCTGTAATGTGCGCCATGCCTTTGATCGCCACGCTGTCCAGCATGCCCAGCACCGGCTTCACATACAATCTCGTTGGCTCCAGCAGCACGTTGCCAAGCTTGTCGCCCAACTCTTCTACATGGCCTTGCAGCGTATAGCCGTTATCTTCAAGCAAAAGCTTGCGCACCAGGGAGAACCCGTTGCTGTGCACGCCGCTCGAAGCCAGACCGAGTACGACGTCGCCCGGACGGATGGTAGAGCCGTCGATGATTTTTTTCTTGTCAACGATCCCTACGGTAAACCCGGCAATGTCATACTCCCCTTCCGCATACATGCCAGGCATTTCCGCCGTTTCCCCACCGATCAGCGAGCAGCCGGACTCGGCGCAGCCGTCAGCGATGCCTTTGATAATCGCTTCGATTTTCTCAGGAATGACTTTATCGCAAGCCAGGTAATCCAGGAAGAACAACGGCTCCGCGCCTTGAACGATAATGTCGTTCACGCACATCGCTACCGCGTCTATACCAATCGTATCATGCTTATCCATCGCAAAAGCGATTTTCAGCTTGGTGCCTACCCCATCTGTTCCCGACACGAGCACAGGCTCCTCGTACTTGTCCTTGTTCAGGCCGAAAAGCCCGCCGAAGCCTCCGAGGTCCGTTAAAACTTCAGGACGAAATGTCCGTTTGACGTGTTTTTTCATCCGTTCTACCGCTTCGTTCCCCGCGGCGATATCGACACCGGCTTTTTTGTAAGCATCCGACACTGAGAAATCACTCCTTAAATGTATGTAGAAAGGGGCTGGCCAGCCATAACGCCGCACCAAGCCGCCTTCCCAAAATTATATCAATCGCAAGCACAGCCAACCTTCGTCGTATCCACGATTTCCGTCGGGTACTCATTGTCAAAGCAAGCCGTACAGTAACCGCTCTTCGCACCGGAAGCGCCTTGGCCAATGGAATCGAGCAAGCCGTCCCTGGTCAAAAAGTGCAAAGAATCCGCATTGATCGCCTTCCGAATCTCCTCAATGGAGTTCATTGCCGCAATCAGCTCTTTGCGGTCCGGCGTATCGATCCCGTAGTAGCACGGGTTCATAAACGGCGGCGACGAAATGCGCACATGCACTTCCGTGGCGCCCGCTTCGCGCAGCAGGTTCACGATGCGCAGCGACGTCGTGCCGCGAACGATCGAGTCGTCGATCATGACGACGCGTTTGCCTTCGACGACTTTGCGCACGGCGCTTAGCTTCATTTTAACCCCTTGCTCCCGCAGCTCCTGGCTTGGGATGATGAACGTCCGGCCCGTGTAACGGTTCTTGATCAGCCCGAGCTCGTAAGGAATCCCCGTCTGCTCGGCAAAGCCGATCGCCGCCGAAATGCTCGAATCCGGCACGCCGGTGACGACGTCCGCATCCACGAACGCTTCCATCGCGAGGCGTTTGCCCATGCGTTTGCGTGCGGAGTGAATGTTGATCGTGTCAATATCGCTGTCCGGGCGGGCAAAATAAATGTACTCCATCGCGCAGATCGCACGACGCCCCTCGTCCGCAAAACGCTCCGAATGGAACCCGTCGCGATCCAGCACGATGATTTCGCCCGGTTGCACATCGCGCATGTACGTCGCGCCAACGGCGTCGAACGCGCAGGACTCGGACGCGAACAGGTACGCGTCGCCGAGGCGGCCAATCATGAACGGACGAAGCCCGTTCGGATCGAGCGCCGCGATCATCTTATCCTTCGTAATGATCAGAAACGCGAAGCCGCCGATCACTTGTTTCAACGCATCTTTGACCGCATCGACAATATCGTCATGCTCCGAGCGCGCGATGAGATGCGCCATCACTTCGGTATCACTGGTCGTTTGGAAAATCGAACCCTTCCGCTCCAGCTCCCGCTTGATAATGTTCGCATTATCCAGGTTCCCGTTCGTCGCGATCGCGAGATCGCCCTCACGGTATTTAAACACGAGCGGCTGCGCGTTCGCCAGCTTGCTTTCGCCCGCCGTCGAGTAACGTACGTGCGCAATCGCTGTCGAACCAACCAGCGGCTCTAGATTGTCGTTCGTGAACACTTCCTTGGCCAGACCCATGCCGCGGTAGTAGTTAAACTTACCGTCCTCCACCGTGCAGATGCCGGCACTCTCCTGTCCGCGGTGCTGCAAGGCATGCAGACCGTAGTAGCAGAGTTGAGAAGCTTCGGGGTGACCATACACCCCGAACACGCCGCACTCTTCGTTCAATTTATCAAACATGCCGCCTTGACCGACGACACCTTCGTTATAATACTCTCCGGTCCAAAGCTCATGCGCCTTGCCGCTCAGCTCCGCTGCGGGAGCCGCAGGCAGCTTGCGAACCTCGGCTCCGGATGCCGGCGTTTCGACTGTTCTCACGCCATTAGACATGGGATCGCTTCCTTCCAGACTTGTGCCAGCTCGCTTACCGGAGACTGGAGACGCTGTTCGTTATTGACTTTAATCGTAAGCAGATCATGGGAAACAACGGTACCGATCTCTTGGTAAGGCACGCCTTGCGATGCGATCCAGTGCTTGAGCGCGTCCGCTTTATCCGGCGAAGCGCTGAGCAGGATACGGGATTGGGATTCGCTGAACAACGCGAAATCCGGACGAAGCTCGGAAGCGAAGTCGACTTCCGCACCCAGTTTGCTGCCGATGCAGCTTTCTGCAAGCGCAACAGCCAAACCGCCTTCGGACAAATCGTGCGCCGAAGCGACAAGACCTTCTTGAATTGCTTTCAATACTGTATGTTGCAGGCGTTTCTCAACTTCCAGGTCAAGCACAGGAGGACGTCCTTCCGTTACGCCGTGTACGACGTATTGGAACTCGGAACCGCCCAGCTCCGCTTTCGTTTCGCCGAGCAGGATGATGATGTCGCCTTCTTTTTTGAACTCTTGCGTCGTGATGTGATCTGTATCATGCACGAGACCAACCATCCCGATAACTGGCGTCGGGTAGATCGCGCCTTTTGAATTTTCGTTGTACAAGGATACGTTACCGCCGATAACCGGCGTATCCAGGAAGCGGCAAGCTTCCGCCATGCCATCTGTCGCTTTTTCCAGCTGCCAGAAAATTTCCGGCTTTTCCGGCGAACCGAAGTTCAAGTTGTCCGTTACGGCCAGCGGTTCGGCACCGGAGCACACGATATTACGCGCTGCTTCGGATACGGCGATACGTCCGCCTACTTCCGGGTCGAGGTACACATAGCGTCCGTTGCAGTCCGTTGTCATCGCAAGACCTTTGCGCGTGCCACGAATCGTTACGACAGCAGCGTCAGAGCCCGGACGCACGGCAGTTTCCGTACGAACCATGTAGTCGTATTGGTTGTAAACCCACTCTTTGCTCGCCACAGTCGGAGAAGCCAGGACAGATTTCAAAGCATCCGTCAACTTGACAACTTCCTCGTAACGCGTCGTATCAACCGCTGCGCCTGCTTCGTAGTACGCCGGCACTTTGCTCGGTTTATTGTAAACCGGGCACTCGTCCACGAGCGCGCCAACCGGCATATTGCCGACCACTTCGCCGTGGTGAATTAATTTCAAGTAACCGTCGTCGGTTACTTTACCAACTTTTGCACAGTGCAGACCCCAACGCTCGAAAATACCTTTCGCCTGCGCCTCATGCTTCGGCTCAACGACGAACAGCATGCGCTCTTGCGACTCGGACAGCATCATTTCATACGCCGTCATGCCTTCTTCGCGCTGTGGCACTTCGTCCAAGTACAGTTCCATACCGTTGCCTGCTTTACTTGCCATTTCGGCGGAGGAACAAGTGAGTCCCGCTGCGCCCATATCTTGAATCCCGAGGACGATACCGGAATCAATCAGTTCCAAACAAGCTTCCAGCACCAGCTTCTCCATGAACGGATCGCCGACTTGCACCGCCGGACGCTTCGCTTCGGATTCCGCTGTCAGTTCCTCGGACGCGAATGTCGCGCCGTGGATGCCGTCACGGCCAGTAGCCGGGCCAACGTAGAACACAGGGTTGCCTACGCCTTTTGCCACACCGCGTTGAATCATGTCATGGTCAATGAGGCCTACGCACATCGCGTTAACAAGCGGGTTGCCTTCGTAGCTCTCGTCGAACATCACCTCGCCGCCAACCGTCGGAATGCCGATACAGTTGCCGTAGCCCGCGATGCCGGAAACTACGTGCTCGAACAGGTACTTCACGCGGTCATTTTGCAGCTTGCCGAAACGCAAGGAGTTCAGCAGTGCCACTGGGCGCGCGCCCATGGAGAAAATATCACGAATAATACCGCCCACGCCTGTCGCCGCGCCTTGGTAAGGCTCGATCGCAGATGGGTGGTTATGGCTTTCAATTTTAAACACAACCGCTTGGTTGTCGCCGATATCGACGATGCCCGCGCCTTCGCCCGGCCCCATCAGAACGCGAGGTCCTGTGACTGGGAATTTGCGAAGAACAGGTTTGGAATTTTTATAGGAACAGTGCTCGGACCACATAACGCTGAATACGCCGATCTCCACATAGTTCGGATTACGTCCCAGGAAGCCCCAAATTTTGGCATACTCTTCGTCGGTAACGCCCATTTGCTTGTAGATTTTTTGCTCCAGAATTTGTTCGGCTGTCGGTTCCTTAGCGGATAGCTGCTGCGTCATGTTTTTCCCTCCAAGCGCTCAAGATCGATGTAAACATTTTTTTACCGTCGGCAGATCCAAGAATGTCATGTACCGCACGCTCAGGGTGAGGCATCATGCCCACAACGTTCCCTGCTTTGTTGCAAATGCCCGCGATATCGTCCAGTGATCCGTTTGGGTTGTTGCCCGCTTCGTAACGGAACACGATTTGGTTGTTCTCTTGCAGTTCTTTCAGCGTTTCAGCGTCGCAATAGTAGTTGCCTTCGCCGTGCGCGATCGGAATGTTGATCAGTTCGCCTTCCGCGTAGTCGCGCGTGAACGCCGTCGTATTGTTTTCTACTTTCAAAAGCGCTTGGTGGCAGCGGAATTTCATGCCATTGTTGCGCAGCAAAGCGCCCGGCAGCAGACGAGCTTCCGTCAGGACTTGGAACCCGTTGCAGATGCCCAGGATGTACTTGCCTTCTTCCGCCGCTTTCACAACGGATTTCATCACGTTTGTAAATTGGGCAATCGCCCCGCAGCGCAGGTAGTCCCCGTAGGAGAAACCGCCCGGCACAAGAATGCAATCGTATTTGGACAGATCATCTTCCGTATGCCATACGTAATCTACCGGCTGACCGATCGTGTCTTCGATGGCTTTATATAAATCGATGTCGCAATTCGATCCCGGAAAAACAAGAACCGCGAAATTCATGACAGTATCCTCCCTCAACCTCTTCAGTATGCTTTATATCGCAATTCGTGCCGATTACGCCAATTCGTAACGGTAGTCTTCGATGACTGTGTTCGCCAACAGCTTCTCGCACATCGCTTTAACGCGTGTTTCCGCTTCTGCCTTATCTACGTTCCCGAGCTCAAGCTCCAGGTATTTGCCGATACGCACTTTGCCGACTTCTTCAAAGCCCATGGAGTGAAGCGCGCCTTGCACCGCTGTTCCTTGTACATCCAATACGTTTTGCTTGATCGTGACATAAACCGTTGCTTTCATGTGAAAATCGCTCCTTTATATGGTTAATCCACCAATCGGTGTAAAATTTCTTTATAACGGTTCGACGTCTCTTCAACGACGGAAGCCGGCAGCGGATCAGGCTCGCTGTTTTTGTCCCAGCCCGAATTCGCGAGGTACGTACGGACAGGCTCTTTGTCCATGGAATCAATCTCGATGTCCAGAGCATAATTGTCCTGCGCCCAGTAGCGCGAAGAATCCGGTGTGAAAATCTCATCAATAATAATAAGTTCGCCATTATAAATGCCAAATTCAAACTTCGTATCCGCTAAAATAATGCCTTTTTGCTCACAGATGGAATGCGCCAGCGTGTAGAGCATGATGCTGCGCTCTTGCAGCGTGTACGTCAGCTCTTCGCCGATCAGCGCGACCATTTGTTCCACGGAGATGTCCTCGTCGTGACCGACATCGTTTTTCGCCGCAGGCGTGAAAATCGGATCTGCCAGACGCTGGTTCTTCCGCAGGCCTTCCGGCAGCTTCTTGCCGTTGATTTCGCCCGTTTTCTCGTACTGTCTCCAGCCGTTGCCGGTAATGTAACCGCGCACCACGCACTCAATCGAGATCCGCTCTGCTTTTTTCGCCACAATAATCCGTTCTTTCAAAAGCTCGCGATCCGCCGCGTTCGGAATAATCGACTTCAGCAGTTCCACATCCGTATGGACGATGTGATTCGGCATGTAGCCGCTCGTCACGTCGAACCAGTACTTGCTCAGCGCGTTCAGCACGTAGCCTTTATCCGGCACGCCCGGTTCCAAAATATAATCGAAAGCAGAAATCCGGTCTGTCACGACGATCAGGAAATTCTCGCCAAGGTCATACAGTTCCCGCACTTTCCCCTTGTGCACCAGAGGCGCGTTGATCATTTCTTCGGCTGTATTCAAAATGCTGCCTGCCACGAGGATACCCCTCCCATGATTGAGTCTATATTAACCGTTCAAACCTAAACGATCGAAAATCGTTTCCACATGCTTCAAGTGCCAGCTTGGATCAAAGCAATCCGCAATTTCAGCCGCGCTCAGCGCTTCCGTAATCGCCGGTGTGTTCTCTACGATTTCGCGGAACGAACGCTGCTCTTCCCACGCTTGCATCGCCCTCGGCTGCACCGTATCATACGCTTGCTCACGTGCAAAACCTTTGTCGATCAGCTTCGTCATGACGCGGCCGGAGAACGGCACATCGTACGTGCTGCGCATGTTGCGCTTCATGTTCTCAGGGAACACCGTCAAGTTCTTGATGATGTTGCCCAGACGGTTCAGCATGTAGTTCAGCAGCTGCGTAGCGTCAGGCAAAATGATGCGCTCTACCGAGGAGTGCGAAATGTCGCGTTCATGCCACAGCGTCACGTTCTCGTACGCGGAGATCATGTGGCCGCGGATGACGCGTGCCAGACCGGAGATGCTTTCGCAGCCGATCGGATTGCGCTTGTGCGGCATCGCGGAGGAGCCTTTTTGACCTTTTGCAAAAGGTTCTTCGACTTCGCGGAACTCGCTCTTTTGCAAGGCGCGAATTTCCGTCGCGAATTTGTCTAGGGACGTCGCTACCAGCGCCAGTGTCGCCATGTACTCGGCGTGACGATCGCGCTGCAGCGTTTGCGTGGAGATCGGAGCCGCTTTTGTGCCCAGCTTGCCGCATACATACTGCTCAACGAATGGATCGATGTTCGCGTATGTACCGACTGCGCCGGAGATTTTGCCGTATTGCACGCCGTCAGCAGCTAGGCGGAAACGCTCCAGGTTGCGTTTCATTTCTTCGTACCAGAGAGCCATTTTCAAACCGAACGTTGTCGGCTCTGCGTGAACGCCGTGCGTTCTGCCCATCATAGCTGTGTTTTTATGTTCAATCGCTTTGTTGCGAAGGATTTCGATGAAGTTTTGGATGTCTTTGTCCAGGATTTCGTTGGCTTGTCTCAGCAGGTAGCCGAGTGCCGTATCGACAACGTCCGTGGACGTCAGACCGTAGTGCACCCATTTGCGCTCAGGTCCGAGTGTTTCGGATACCGCACGCGTGAACGCGATGACGTCATGGCGCGTCTCTTGCTCGATTTCATAGATCCGGTCAATGTTGAAGTCCGCTTTCTCGCGAAGCACCTTCACGTCTTCTTTCGGGATTACACCCAGCTCAGACCAAGCTTCGCAGGATAAAATCTCCACTTCCAGCCAAGCCTTGAATTTGTTCTCTTCCGTCCAAATACGTGCCATTTCCGGGCGTGTATAACGATCGATCATGGTTTCTCGTTCCTCCAATTATTTCTTTGTCTTTACTTTCCCCAAATGCCTGTCTGTTCTATCCAAGTGAGCGCCTTCTCTACGTCGTCGGTCAAAAGGTTGATATGACCCATTTTGCGCTTTTCTTTTGCTTCTTTTTTGCCGTACAGATGGACTTTCGCGCTTACGCCGAGCTTCTCGTCTTCGAGGAAGCCTGGCTCCGCCACCCTCTCGGTTAGCGGCGCAATGTGCTCACCCAGCAGGTTCACCATCACAACCGGCGTCAGTAGCTCCGTCGAGCCCAGCGGCAGATTGCAAATCGCGCGCACGTGCTGCTCGAACTGCGAGGTGCGGCACGCTTCCATCGTGTAATGACCGGAGTTGTGTGGGCGCGGCGCCAGTTCATTCACATAAAGCTGGCCGTCCTTGGTCAAAAATAACTCCACTGCGATCAGCCCGATCACGCCGAGCGACGCGGCGATTTTCTTCGCCAGCTCTTCGGCTTCCCGCTGGATCGCCATCGGGATGCGCGCCGGCACGATCGACTCGTGCAAAATGTTGTGCACGTGGATGTTCTCCGCCGCGGGGAACGCCTTGACCTCGCCGCGTGGACTTCTCGCGGCAATGACGGACAGTTCCTTGTCAAAATGAATGAACTGCTCCAGCACCAATTCCGTCTTCGCCTTGCTCAGCGTGGCGAACGCTTCCGGCACTTCGTCCAGCGAGTGAAGCACCCACTGGCCTTTGCCGTCGTAGCCGCCCATTGCCGTCTTGAGCACGCACGGGATGCCGAAGCGCTCGGCCGCATCGCGAAGCTCGGCTTCGCTGCGGATTTCCGCGTACTGCGCTACCGGCACGCCCGCGGCTTCAATAGCCCGTTTCTCGCGCAGGCGGTGCTGCGTTGTATATAAAAGCTGACTGCCTTGTGGAACATAAGACTCTTCCATCAAAATGTTGGTGACGTGCGCATCTACGTTCTCGAACTCGTAGGTGATCACGTCCGATAAAGCCGCAAGCCTGCGCGCGGCGTCGACATCGTCGTAGCCCGCTTCGATCTGCTCATCCGCCACCTGACCGGTGGGCGCATCCGGCGTCGGATCGAGCGTCACGAAGCGGTAGCCCATGTTGCGGCCGGCCAGCGCCAGCATGCGGCCAAGCTGACCGCCGCCGAGCACGCCGATCGTGCCGCCGGGGAGAATCACTTTGCCATCTTGCGCAGCGGATGTGCTCATAGGTTGTCACTGCTTTCCAGCACCGTTTGCTTGATGCGCTCGCGGCGTGCTTTCACCTTCGCTTGCAGCTCCGGATCGAAAGCGCCGAGAATTTGCGCGGCCAACAGGCCCGCATTCGTCGCGCCCGCGTGACCGATCGCCACGGTTGCCACCGGAATGCCACCCGGCATTTGCACGATGGACAGCAAGGAATCCATGCCGTTCAACGTGGACGTTTTGACCGGAACACCAATAACCGGTAGCTCGGTTTTGGCTGCTACCATCCCTGGTAAATGCGCCGCCCCGCCTGCTCCGGCAATAATGACTTGCAAACCGCGTTCAATGGCAGATTCCGCGTACTCGAACATAAGGTCCGGCGTACGGTGCGCGGAGACAACCTTCTTCTCGTACGATACGCCAAGCTCCTCGAGCATATCGCATGCGTGCTTCATCGTTTCCCAATCCGACTGGCTTCCCATTATGACGCCAACACGTACAGTCATCTCAAACCTACTTTCACGTTTTTAAAATAAAAAATGCCCAGAGTTAGAATCTTTGATTCTATCCGCTGGACAGCAAAAGAACCGAATGCAAAAAGACCATATCGCTTCCAATGGTTCATCATTCGTTTCCTCGTAGTCCAAAAATTCATGGTTTTTGGGTAGAAACTTTCAGGCCTTATCCCTGATTTTATACGAGTGGTTTCGACATTTTCAATTGTTGCGGCTTGATTTCCCGCCTACCTAGTGTACTACCAACTAACGTGCCGTGTCAATTTGAAAAAACGAACGTTTTTTTGACATTTGTTTTGGATAGTTCGCTTTTTCGAGGTGCATTTCGGGTTTCATCCGTTTTGCGAAGAACGAATCGGCGGGCTCATCCAGACAACGAGGAAGTTGGAGCTGAAATGCTCGGTCAATTTCTTAAAACCAGTCGGCCGCAAATCTGATTTCAAGTGTAATATTTTTCGACAAGCCCCAGGGGGAAGCTGCTGTTCAAAATACGCATAAACACTGCTGCTCAGGGCGAGGATGCTGATTCTGACGCCTTTTGATCGCTATCCCCGCAGCTCAGGGGAGGCTGGACTGGAATTCCTCCAGCTTATAATGAGCTCTACTGCGGAAAATGAAGCATGAGTTGGAATTTCTCCATCTCATCCACGCAGAAAACCTCAAAATCGAGAAAATGCTCCCAATAAACTGGAGCTTTTCCAGCTTAGAGTGCGAATCTGCCGCTTTATACGGAAATGAGCTGGAGAAATTCCAGTTGAGCATGCCAGCAGGATGATTCAGGCAAGTTAGTGGGGCGAGACTGTCGGTGCAGATGGGCATACGTTGGTGAGAGGTGATTGGACTAGCTAGTTTTCCGTAACAGGCGGGGGAGAACGTCGTGCTATTGAGCAAATGTTGGCGGGAGGTGATTAGATTAGCTAGTTACCTTAACAGATAGAGCCAGAACGGAGTGCTTTTGAGCAAACGTTGGCGGAAGCTGATTAGATTAGCTAGTTACCTTAATAGATAGAGCCAGAACGGAGTGCGTGTTAGCAAACGTTGGCGAGCGGTGTGACTTCCTTACGGCGATACGGGACCCGATGGGTTAGCTGGTATGAGCGACGCTTTGAGGCGGTTGCGATTCTTGCGCCGAAAGCCGCAGCTAGCGGAACGAGACGACGCTATTTCGAGGCTTCTCCCCATTTGGCGGAGGAAGGGGATTGAGGCGACGCTATTTCGCGGGTTTCGGCTTGAAAACCGCATGCACCGCCACAATAAGCGCACCTCGTTCCGCTTCATTATAATGTAAGCGATTTCTCGAGCAAATAAGGTCGCTTAGTTCCCTAACCCGCGCGTAGACGCGGACACTACCATCGTCCCCTGAGCAGCGCGCCAAACTTACAGATCGGAACGAGGCTGAGCAGCTGAAAAAACAAAAAGAGCAGGGCCCCCTCCCTGCTCTACCTACGCTTCCGCCTGCGCCGACTCCTCCGCGCACGCCGCATAATCGCCCCACGCGATTTGCCGGAACCGTTCTTTCCACGGGGACTGCGCGTCCAGCTCCTGATAAATCTCCTCCGCCTTCTGCACGCAGACGGATTGGACGATGCGCGCGTACTCCAGACAGCCGGAGTCGTGAATGATCTGCAGGACGGCTTCGCGCTCCCGCCCCAGAAACTCTGCGGACAGCTCACCCGCATAGTAGGCCTTCAACTGCGCAAACGCCTCGTCCTCGATCGAGAGCAAATATAAGATCGGCAGCGTCTTTTTCCTCGCCAGCAGGTCGCTCTTCTCGTCAAAGCGGACCAGATCGCGCATATCATTCTGAATCTGATGAATAAGGCCGAGACAATCCGCGAGTTGATGCAACCGCTCTACGTTCTCCGGTGAGCACGATTCCCCCGCATAGCCCATGTAGCAGGCGAGCCGGAACAGAGAGCCCGACTTCTCCTGTGTCATCACGAGATACTCATCCGGCGTCGTGACGCTGTTCACCACATCCTTGTGCTGCCCGCATACCGAGCGGGCAAGTATCTTGCCGACCTCGGCCAGGATATGATCGCGAATCCCCAGCTCGCCAAGCTCCGCGATCGCCCCTGCCACGAAGGCAAGCACCGCGTTCAGGGCGCTGGCCAGCGGCACCTGCATCCATGGCTTGCTGACGCTGTCCCGATCCTGCAGGTCGTCGACCATGTCCAGGATCAGAATGAGCAGCTCGGTCAGCGCCGCCCGGCGGTAAATATGTGGCGAAACGCCGCCAAGCATGGCATGCGTGCTCAGCGTGATTTTCGACCACGCGTGACTCGACGACTCCTGGTCGGCCAAGCAGGCGATCAGCAGGCTTTTGAAATCCTCATCATACATATATGTATCGATCATGCGATACAAGTGCCCTTGGATGTCCTCCATCCCCATGCCTACCTTCTACCATTAGGTGTAATATTTACTTTTAATAAACTTCTCGAGCGCTTCCGTCCGTGATTTGGCGCCGTATTTATCATAAATTTTCCGCAAATAGTTATCGACGGTCCGCTTGCTCATGAAGATACGCTCTGCGATCTGCTCGTGAGTCGCCCCTTTGACGAGCATATTCATCATCAGCACTTCTTCGTCGTTAAGCTCGCACTCCTCCTGAGCGTTCGCATCATTCAGCTGCATCTGGTTAAAAACCGGGAGCGGAATCATCGTATAGCCGTCAAGAATGCAGTATACCATGTTTTTGATCGTGCGTTCGCTGGATTCCTTCGACAACACGCCGCTGACTTTAATTTCAATCAATTTATTGTAAATACCCGCAAGCTCAATGCCCGTAAAAATCACGATATGAATATGCGGATATAATTGCTTCAATTGGACGGCCACGTCCGTGCCGGTGAGATCGGGCAGCTGATAGTCCAGAAAGACGAGTCCGGGCTGATGCAGCTTCACCTGCTCCAAGCATTCTCTGGCGTTGCTGACAACGCCAATGACTTGTATGCGTTCAATCTCACCAAGCAGCGCTTTCGTTGCCCGGGCAAATAAGGGATGATCATCGACAATTAATGTTTTGACAACTTCACTCATGTAGTAAGCACCTCATCGATCGGTATGGTTATCGTAATTTTTGTCCCGTTCCCCTCACTCGAATTCATCTCAAATTTTCCGCCCACGTGCAGCACGCGACTTCTCATATTCGCCAGCCCCATGCCGGAGCCTCCGATTTCCAGCTTAGCTTCCTGATCGGTTGGAAAGCCTACGCCGTCATCTTCATAGTGTAAGTAAAAAGACTGCCGGTCTTCCCGTAGATGGAAAATGACCTCGGACGCCTGCGAATGTTTCTTCGCGTTGTTCAACAGCTCTTGCACGATGCGGAAAATATGACGTTTCGAAGATAAATCTTTCTCTTCAATTTGCAGTAAGGACCCCATTTGCAGCGTAAGTTCAAACGGCGTGCTGTATTTCTCCTTTTCGATAAAACTTTTTAGCGTTTGCTTGAGACCGACTTCCTTCAGCAAATGCGGATTCAACTCAAAACAGCTCTGCCGCAGAGACGCATTAATCATTTCCACGAAATTGTTCATGGAGTTAATTTGTTCGCGATCCTCTTGCCCCATCGTCGGTTTGTCGGCCAGTGAAGATAATCTTCGTTTCAGAAAAAATAAATCCTGCATCGTCGTATCGTGCAAATCTGTCGCAATCCGAATTCGCTCTTCTTCCTGCAGCTCGAACATGACCTTGCTCAGCCACAAGTTCTCCTCCTGCGGCACCTCCCACACCATCTGCTGCAGTTTGCCTGTCAGCTTGCGGATCAAGTACACATTTTCCAGGCCGACTTCCAAATATGATGTAATGAGCTGCAGCCAGTTGCGCTCCTCGTTGCCGATGCGGGTGTTCGTTTTCTTGCTCGTCACGATGAGATAGCTCGAGTAGTCCTCGTGATCGTTGATTTCCAGGACTGTGTAGTAGGCATGATTTCGCAGCGCGCCCCGCGCCATCAACATCTCCAGCTCCGAGTGATCCATATCACCGGCAGAAATGATCTCGGTGCCGTCCTTGCTCCGAATCAGGATGGCTACGCCCATCACGCCGAGCGTATTCACAATATCCACGAGAATAATATCTTTAAGCTCGCGGAACGAGGAGATGGAGCCGAGATTTTTGGAAATCTTTTTCAAAGCCAACTTCAGCATAAATTTGCGTGGAAATAAATACGGTTCAAGACGCGTGGTCCAGTATTCAGCCGCATACAGCATCGTCGACATCAGAATAATTAACCCTATGAATAATGCGGCGAGCTGCCTCGGATTCGTTTCCGCATGAAACAGCAATCCGAAAAAAAACGTAAATACAGCGACCGGCGCCACCGACATCACAGCCGCAAACAGGAAGCGCCGCACTACAAGCCCGATGTCGTACAGTTGATTGGAGGCAATCAAGTACGCGAACGTAATGGGAAAAATGAGCAGCAAACAGCTTGTATACATCGGATCGAAAATCCACTCATCTGCAAGAAGCTGCGGCAAAAAAGACAGCGTAATAATCGGCAGAAAGGAAATCAGCAGCGAGAAAAATACGCTCTTAATGATCGTGGACAGCTGCGACTGCACCCGCCACACCTTCACGAACAACGTGGACAGCAGCACAATATTGAGCGTAATCACGACAATGAAAAACGCCATCGTAAGTGAACCGTCAAACCGGTAAATATAAGCCATGGAAGGAAAAAAGTACAGACTTCGCAGCGCGATCGCCCCCAGCGCAATGCCGTACAAATATTTGAACAGGCGTCGTGGGAGCTCCATATCGCCTTTTTCCTTAAAGAACACGACCAGAAAATGCAAGAAGACAATCGGGAGCATCATCATGCCGGATGCAATCAGCAGCTTGCCGATCGTATCGCCCCGGTTGGATGCGCCAAGACTCAGGAAGATCAGCGCTGCGCTCAAAAAAGCAAACGCAAGCAGCCTGGCCGATGGCGATCGCCGTTCTTTGATTAGCAGCAGCCCGCACATGAAGACGCACACCACCTCCTCGAACAGCGGAATCAGATCCACGGCGGAAGGCCTTCCTTTGGTTAATTGAATGAACTGCTCCTGCCCGTTTCGCGAGATGAGCAGCATTCGCGCTTTTTCGACAACATTCCAGCTTTTCACCGTCGACCATTCGCCTGGCGGCCCACCGTTGATCTGAAGAATGACGTCCCCCTCATGCACCTCGACATTGCGACCGTTGGCCTCCATCCGGTTCACGATATAGGAGGTCTGGACGATTCCCGCGTCTCCCTGCCGATCTTGCTTAACCTCTACATAAATCCCGTTATAAGGGAAGGTAAATGTAATATACGTGCACCAAAGCTGTAAAATCAACAGCACAAGCAAGCATAGACCTAGTAGGCCTCTTTGTAATATTTTCAAAGATCTCTCCCCTATATATGAATATTTTGCTATAATTACGCTAGTACGTTACTACTATTGAGAGGGAGTTATTACCTATGGCAATCATTCAATTAAACCCCGAATTGCAAAGCTCCGTACACACCGCCAAACGTGCAGAACTGAAAAAACAAGCCGATTCTTTTTTGGCTGCGCAACCGCTTTCTCCGGAAGAAACAGCCGCTCTGCTGAAAACATTTCAGGTCCCTTCCCACACGAGAAAACAAAACGCCTCTGAGCCGTCCAATTATTGGTGGTAGAATTCGTTCTTCATACAAAAAGGGTCGTATAATTAGCTAATCTAATTATACAACCCTTTTTTTATTTCGTAAGTCCTAAGTTTACCACGTTAACCGTCTCTACCGCTCTGAAAATCCCCTCATACCCCGTGCATCGGCAAATGTTCCCGCACAGCGCCTTTTCGGCCTCCGCCCGCGTCGGCGCCGGATTCTTCTCCCATAACGCGCTCAGCGTGACGACCATCCCCGCCGTGCAATAGCCACATTGCAAGCCACCCTCCTCCAGCAGCGCTTGCTGAACAGGATGCAGCGCTTCGCCTGCCGACAAACCTTCAATCGTTGTAATCGCTGTACCTGACGCTTGATACGCCATGAGCAGGCACGCATTCACCGGCTGGCCGTCCAGCAAAATCATACAAGCGCCGCAGCGCCCGATCTCACAGGAAACCTTCGTTCCGGTCAACCCCAGATCGTCCCGCAAAACGTCCGTCATCCGCTTGGAGGCGGGCACTGGGATCGACATGTCTTTTCCATTGATGCAGCATTCCAGTACATACGTTGTATTAATCAATAGCCTCCACCCCTTCTAACCAATCGATGGATTGCACGATGTTTTCCGGAGATATCGGTAAAGCGTTCACCCACACGCCTGTCGCCTGGCGAAC
The DNA here is from genome assembly GCF_050467285.1 of Paenibacillus oryzisoli. Classification (GTDB taxonomy): domain Bacteria; phylum Bacillota; class Bacilli; order Paenibacillales; family NBRC-103111; genus Paenibacillus_E; species Paenibacillus_E oryzisoli_A. Next base: position 190,022 of record NZ_JBCMUN010000013.1, read on the forward strand.
CGCCGCCGTAATCGCCGGCGCAAGACCGACCGAGCCGATCTCGCCGACGCCTCTCGGCCCGAACGCATCGTCCTCCGGCAGCTCTTCAATCGCCTCGACCTGGATGCTGAGCGGACTATCGGTGAACGTTGGTACGAGGTACGTGTCGAGGTTGTGCCGCAGATATCGGCCTCCCTTCATCACGGCATCCTCCGTCAGTGTAAAACCGAGCGCCATCCCGCTACCGCCCTCGATCTGTCCGAGGAAGCCCATCGGATTAATAACTGGCCCTGCGGCGATCACATGATCGGTATGCAGCACCTTTACCCGGCCGGTCAACAGATTGACCTCGACCTCCACGATCGCTGCTGCGTAGGAGTACAAATAATGTGCGCCGACCTTGCCCTCCGGCGTCGTCGGGTAGTGGAACTCCGTGTGCGCGACGATGGGTTCTACGGCGGCGGAACTGTAAGTGAGGGCCGGCTGGCCGCTCGCATCGCCCTTGCGATGCAGACCGCCGACGCCGGTCACGAGCTCTTCCGCGGGGATGCCGGAGATCTCGGAAGCCTGCGTCAGCAGCTTCGCCAGGAACGCCGGCTTCAGCCGCTGGAGTGCGCGCCACATCATCGTGGTGGCGCGTGAGGCGGTGCTCGACCCGCTGCTCGGCACGCGGTCGGTGTCCCCGATGACGATGCGAATGTCATCGGCGGCGCAGCCGAAACAGTCCTGCAGCATCAGCGTCAGCGCTGCGTAGAGCCCTTGGCCGAACTCCTCGAAGCCGAAGGAGGCCTGGATTTTGCCATCGGCCGTCAGCTCGAGGCGGCCGCCGGAATGATCCGGGATGCCGAACCCGAGGCCGGCCCCGTGCATCACCAGCGCTGCGCCGACGCCCCGGCGCAGCCACGGCTCTTCCGGCTGGGCGCGGTGCTGCCACAGCCGGGATTCCCGCGCCCTCGCCCACACTTGCGAGGCGCCTTCCGTGGCCACGATGGGCTGCCCCATCGGGCCGGGGTCGTCCGGGCTGCGCAGGTTCAGCCTGCGCAGCTCCCACGCGTCCAGGCCGAGCAGGTCGGCCAGGCGCTCGATCTGGCTCTCCACGGCAAAAATCACCTGATTGCCGCCAAAGCCTCTGAACTCACCGGACACGCCGTTGTTCGTGTAGACGCTCTTGCCTTCCACCGCCACATACGGGATGGTGTAAGGGCCGATAGCGTGCTCGGTGGCGAAGTTCAGCACCTCGCACCCCAGCGTCGCGTACGCCCCGGTGTCCGCGAGGATGCTGACCTGATGCGCGATGAGGCGGCCTGCGCTGTCGCAGCCCGTTTTCATCCGAATACGCATCGGATGCCGCTTGATCCCGGCGACGACGGATTCGCGCCGGGAGTTGTGCATTTTGATGGGAAGTCCGGTCAGCCATGCCATGAGCGCTCCAAACGGCTGCACGTTCAGCTCATCCTTCCCGCCGAAAGAGCCGCCGATCGGACTCGAGACGACGCGGATTTGCTCCTCCGGGATGCCCAGGATGCGCGCCAGCTGGAAACGGTCCTTGTAGCCATGCTGAGTCGGCGAGTACACCGTGAGGCGGCCATCCGCTTCAGGGACGAACAGCCCGCCTTCCGTTTCCATATACGTGTGCATTTGCCGGGGCGTGTAGTAGGTTTCCTCAACAATATGCGTACATGTGTTGAAGGCTTTTAGAATGTCGCCGTCCCCGAGTGTCAGACTCGTCTGATGCAGCAAATTGCCCTCAGGGTGCAGGAGCATGGTCCCTGCTTCGAGGGCAGTTTCCGGATCGTCCACGACCGACAGAGGCTCGTAGACGACTTCGATCAGCGAGAGCGCGTATTCCGCGATCTCCTCCGTATCAGCCGCTACAGCGGCCACCGCATCGCCGACATAGCGCACTCGCTCCTTGCAGAGGACCGGTTGATGCGGGAACGCGATGCCGAATAAGTTAAGTCCCGGTACATCGTCAGCCGTGATGACGACCCGCACGCCGGGCACCTGCTTCGCTCGGCTTGTATCGATCGATAAGATCCACGCATGGGCATGCGCGCTGCGCAGCACCTTGCCATGCAGCATACCTGGCGCAGTCAGATCGGTTAAATATTTAAGTTTACCGCTCACCTTCTCCTTGCCGTCGGGCCGGATGATCCATTTTTGGGCGTGCGTCTCACGATTCAGGAGCATCGGCTCCGCCCCCTTTGCTGCCCCGCCAAGCTTTGTAGCATTCCGAGACGATGAGGTTGGCTGCTGTCGTTTTGCGATACGCGATGCCCACATAATCGTCAGGGACAGCTGCGCACTGTTCGTAAGCAGCGCTGTGCAGCTTCTTGAGCAGCGCCTTGCTGAGCGGCTGACCTGTCAGAAGCGCTTCCGCCTGAGTGAGCCTGCCCGGGATGGCACTTCCGCCGCCGGCTGCGAGTCTTGCGCTTGCGATCATACCGTCGGGCTGGAAGGTCAGCCTTCCCGCAACCGTCACCACGGACGGGGTGAATGCCTCCCGGCGGCCTGCTTTTAGATAGAACTGGCAGTGGCCTTTCGTTGCCTGCAGCGGCAGTAAAATGCCAGTCATAATGTCCGAAGGATCGCCCGTTGCGGCGAGCCATGTTTGAAGCGGCAGCTCACGCTCCTGCCCGCCATCGTTCAACACCACCTGCGCCTCCAGTACAAGCAGCGCCGGAATGAGATCTCCCATACGAGTCATCACATTCCCGCCAATTGTCGCCATATTGCGAATCGAGGGCGCCGCCACCTCTGCGCATGCCTGCATGAGCAGCGGAGCATGCTCGTGTGTGAGCTCGCTGGTCATCACCGCGTTAAGGCTCAGCAGCGGCCCATAACGTATATAAAGCGGCGCCGTGCGCTCCCGCTGACCATCGTTCCATACCACTCGCCGCTCATCGATGGATAGGCTCTTTAGCGCCGAGATACGGCCCAAGCTGATTAAATGCTGCGGTATGGCCGCAACGCCGTTCTCCCAGCGGGGGCGCAGCCAGGTCCCGCCTGCCACGACGACCGCTGCGTCGCCCCACTGCTTTTGGAGCTGAATCGCTTCCTTGACACTGGCCGGCTGCCAGACGGAAGGCTGCTGCTCCGGCAACCGTTGCATAGGAATGGACATAACCTCACCCCTCCTCCAAAAATGCTGAACATCACATGCTGATGCGGATTGCCTAACCCATTTCCGAAGATAAATTAGACTTACTATATACAATATTCATTTAACGCGTCAACTTACCTGACGCAAGTTTGTTTTTTTGTATAAAAAATGCCGAGTCATTCGTGATGATGCACCTTACCCTTTATATCGCGTCACGATATGTGACATACCATCCTCTTGTGCGTCCGCTCACCCAGCATTTCCTCTCCAATACAAACCAGGGCATGCGCTCAATAGAGGTGGTTTCCCCCTCTTATTTCGGCACAAATCAGCCAATATCACCAAATAAGAGGGGGAAACCACCCTTAATATTCGCCGCTGACCCAGAAAGCCAGGTATTATGGCCCGATAGAGGTGGTTAGCCCCTCTTAATTCGATCAAAATCAGCCAATACCGCTAAATAGGAGTGGTTCACCCCTCTTAACTGTGAGCGGCTCTCAGAGCTTCCAAATCCAGCTACCTTGCATCTAGAATCTTCGCTCCCCAGCAAACGCTCGACACACCAACAACTGCCTTCTTCAAGTAAAACTACCTTTGTTCTCCAGCAACTACCCGCAAACTCCAGCAATTCATCTTCATCTCCAGCTATTCTTCGCAATCCAACAAACTTAATTCTCCTCAGCGAACTCTCGACAAACCAACAGCTGCCTTCTTCAAGTAACTTTTCGCAATCCAGCAATCTACCTTCGTCCCCAGTCACTCCCCGCAAACCACAGTCTGCCCTCACCTCCAGCTAATCTCCGCACTCCAACAACTTAGCTTCTTCCCAGACACTCTCACTACTCGGCAATCTTCCCCACACACGCGCATCCCGCCTACAATTTCACGCCACGCAAAACCAAAACTAGCTACTTAACCCCCAGCCCCGGCTATGCCGCCTTCGCGCATGGGCACGACCGCCTCGCACCAAACAAAAAAGCCCGCAACAGCGAGCTTCCGCACTCATCCCTACTATCACGCCCAGTACCATGGCGCGGTTCTTCCATCCTCACTGCATGCCACCAAAAATCCCCACCGCCGCCTCATACAACTCCGGCGTATCCACGTCCATGAACGTGAGCGGGTCCGCCACGTTCAACACCCGCCCGCTGTACCCCGGGCGGCGCAACAACGAGCGGGCGCCCTCATCGCCCGCCAACTCCGCCACGGCCGGCCACATGGCCCGGCCGAGCACCAGCGGCGGCTTCGGCACGCCGCTGTCACCGCTGGCGGCGAAGTCGACGCCTTCGCCGAATGCCTCGACCAGCCGGCGCAGCAGCGCCCGGCTGACAAAGGGCTGGTCGGCCAGCATCACGAGCGCGCCGACCGCTCCAAGCTCGGCGGCGGCCGCTACGCCGGCCCGCAGCGAATGCGCCATGCCCCGCTCCGCGTCGGGGCACACCACCAGGCGGCAGCGGCCTGCCGCCACCTCGGCCTGCGCTTCCGCTGGCAGCCAGTCGAGCGGGTCCGCTGCGCGCACGACCACGATGACGTGCGGCAGCTCCGCACGCAGCGCCAGAGCCTCGCGCAGCGCGACGGCGCCGAGCCGCAGGCCACCATCGCCGGGCATCGGCAGCGCCTGCTTCGCCGTGCCCATGCGCCGGGAGCTGCCCGCCGCCAAATACACGGCGGCGACCGCCTCCGGACCGCCGCTCACCACCATGCGCCGTACCCTTGCGCGCGAGGCGTTATGCGACCGATGGACGCTCGGTCACCCCGCTTACTGCCATCCGTCTCTCTCCTGTGATCGCCCACCTCACAGCCCTCCGTCTCTCTCCCTCGAACACCCTGCGCATCACCAACTGTCCCGCTCCCTCGAACACCCCGCTTCACCGTGATCAACTCAGCCGTCATAGAGATCGCGTTCTCATAGGCGCCCTCCGAGCCGATGGGCAGACCGACCGGATAGCGTAGCCACTCCGGCCGCTCAAGACCGGCCATCAGCCGCTCCGTGCGCTCCCGCGAGCCCATAATCCCGAGATAACGCAGCGAAAATGGGGCAATATGCCGCACAAACATCTCATCCTTTTCAAATTGATGGCTCATGATGATGACATAATCGTTCGGCGTCAGCGCAAGCCTGGCCGCCAAAGCTTCCGGAAAAGCGACAACCGCCTCCGTCGCACCCGGAAATCTTTCCAGCGTGCACAGCGCATCTCGCCAGTCTGCCACAACAACGCGAAAGCCGCTGTCGGCCGCCATTTGTACCAACGGAGCAGCATCGGGATTGGCACCGAACACGATCAAGCGAGGCTTCGGTTCCATGCGCGTCACGGTGCCAGAAACGGGCAGCACTCGCCTTTTCCCGGACATCTTCGCCTCTAGGCCATGCCAAGCCACTAACCGCTCCTCGCCTGCTGTACCCGCCTCCAACACTCCCCGTCCTTCACCATCCGGACCCACCTCCGTCACTACCCGCTCTTCTCCCGCTGTCGGTACCTCCGACTCTCTCTGCCCCTCCCGCTGAACACAGGCTTCAGACCGCTCCGCCCTTCCCATCAGCTCCTCGCCAACGGCACAGGCCGTCGACAACGAATACCGAATATCCGAATATCCCTCGCCATACTCGCGAATCAACTCCATTGCTTCTCCGCGATCCAGACTGGCCTTTGCGACGAGCAGATGCACGAGCAGTTCGCCTGTAATCGGCTCCAATATAATGCGGATCAACCCGCCGCACCCGATCGTCTCACCCCAGCCAAAATCATCGGCCGGCCGCATATCGTACTCGACCATTTGCGGTTTTTGCGAGTCCCAGACACCTGGGACGTACGCTGCCAGATCCGCTTCCAAGCAGCCGGGCGATATGCTCCCGACCTTGCTGCCGTCCGCCATCAGCACCATGACCGCCCCTTGCTTGCGATAGGCGTGGCCTTCCACATGAATGACGGTCGCCAGCACGCGCGCCAGCGGATTATGTTCCACAGCTTCCAAAATGTCATAGACGTCCACAACCAATCACCCTCCCAAGCAATATTCAGCGTCCTATTCAAAAGACTCACCACGGTTCCGATACAATCGAGCTATCGGCGTTTCTCTCTCGTCAGCTATCTGTGCTTCTCCCACCAGCCCTCGCCTTAACTCCTGTGTTGCTTATCCCAGGCCGGGTTTGTTGAAAGCATCGCCCACTGTAGCCGCTCCTCAAATGAACTAGAATTTCTCCCTTACATTTTCGCGTTTTCGCCCAAATCGGGGGAATGGACTGGAATTCTTCCAGTTCATTTTCCCTTTTGACAGCTCTTCTCCGAAAAGACTGAAATGAACTGGAGCTTTTCCAGTACAGGAGGCATGGAGGCTGCTTTCTGACGAAATGAGCTGGAGGTTTTCCAGTTCATGGTGGACACCCCAAGCTGATTAACCGACCTGACGTTGCCTTGCTCTCTTATTGTCAGTTTAAGCGAACGGACTCACCGGCTTAACCTGATCACATTAGCCAACAGCTCCATCTCCACTTTTCCAGCCAGTAGCTAGGACTTCCCCAATTCAAGCTACCCTTCCCCTACGTCTCACCATCACCATACACATCCAACGCCGCCTGCACAGCGCGCCCGACCTTAACCTGCACGCCATGCCGCAGCAGCGTCGCCTCCAACGCCCCCAGCAAATGCAGCACATTCGACTCCCTGCACGAAAAACCCATCGTCCCGATCCGCCAAATCTGCCCTTTCAAAGGCCCGAAGGAAGACGCAATCTCGATCCCAAAATGGTGCAAAAGCATCCCCCGCACCGACTCGCCGTCGACGCCTTCCGGGATGCGGATGCAGGTCACGACCGGCAGCTTGCAGGCCGGATCTCCGTACAACGACATGCCCATCGCCGTAAGTCCAGCGATTAGCGCCGCCTCATGCCGGCGGTGCCGGGCAAACCGTGCCTCCAGCCCCTCCTCCAGCACCAGCCGCACCCCTTCGCGCAGCGCATACAGCATCGAGGTCGCCTCTGTGTGATGATTGAGCCGTTTCGGACTCCAATAATCCTGCAGCATGCCGAGGTCAAAATAATTGCTCGCCACCGGCCGCCTGTCGGAGACGGCGGAGCCTGCTTCCCGCAGGCCGCGCTCGATCGTTTTGCGCCGCAGCACCTTCGCTTCGACGCGTTCGTTGTACGTGATCGGCGACATGCCGGCTGGCACGGACAAGCATTTCTGGGTGCCGCCGATGACGGCATCCATCAGCCACTCGTCTGTCAGCAGCGGCACGCCGCCAATCGTCGCAACGGCGTCGACGACGAGCAGCGCATCTACTCCTCGGCAGGCGGCGCCGATCCCGTCGAATGGCTGCAAGCAGCCTGTCGACGTCTCGCCATGCACCATAGCGACGACGTCCGGCTTTTCGCGGTAGATCGCCTCCACAATCGCCCCCGGATCGAACACCGTGCCCCATGGCTGCTCCATCACCACAACTTCCGCACCGCAGCGCTCCGCGATCTCGATAAACAAGTTGCCGAACCGGCCGTAAACCGGCACCAGCACCCGATCCCCCGGTTCAATGATGCTGACGAGCACGGCCTCCAGCCCGGAACGCGAAGTGCCATCCACCGGAAACGCCCACTGATTATGCGTCTGAAAAAGCTCCCGCAGCATCTCCATCGTTTCATTCATTAACGCCGTAAATTCCGGATCGAACTGGCCGAGAATCGGATACGACATCGCCCTCAGCACTCTCGGATCGACCTCGACCGGTCCCGGTGTCATAATCGTTCGTAAGGAGGGCGCCAAGTCCTTATACGTCTTCATCTGCTTTTCCTCCATACCCGTATTGATACAGCACGCGCACCAGCGTTTGGAAGCCGTTCACCAGCTCCTCCGGCGACGTGTATTCCTTCGGACTGTGGGAGACGCCGCCCCGGCTCGGCACAAAAATCATCGCCGACGGACACACGGCACCGAACAGCTGCGCATCATGCCCTGCCCCGCTCGGCATCCGCAGAGACGGATAGCCATAACGCTCGCAGGCAGCTACAATCTCCGCCGAAATGCCTTCATCCATCGCTACCGGCAGCGCGTAGAGATGCTCCGTAATCTGAATACCGAGCCCTCTTTGCTCGGCGATCTCCCTGAACTCCGCCAGTAGGCCATCGCGAAAAGCATCCATCGCCACGGCATCCGTATGCCGAATATCGAGCGTAAACTCCACCTCGCCCGGTACAACGTTCGAGGTGCCACGCTTCACTTCCAGCCGCCCGACTGTCGCCACCAGCGGCTCGCCTTCCCCCAGCGCCTTGCGCTCCGTCAAGGCCACCATCTCGGCCGCGCCAGCCAGGGCATCCCTGCGCATCGTCATCGGCGTCGTCCCCGCATGGTTCGAAGCCCCCGAAACGACGACAATATGACGGATTTGGCCAACAATCGCCGTGACGACACCGATTTGCTTTTGCTTATATTCCAGCACGCCACCTTGCTCAATATGAATTTCAATATAAGCGCCAATATCCTCTCGCCGCGCCGGATACAGCCGGGCCGGCTCCGTTTCGAAACCGGCTTCCGCCATCGCCTCCAACATGGTGACGCCTTCCCGGTCGATCAGGCCATTGCCGTCCAGCATGGAAAGCGCACCGGTCACATGACCCGAACCCCAATAAGCAAGCGGAAAACGGCTCCCCTCCTCCTCGCAAAACGACACAACCTCCAACGTCCGCTTCGGCGTACCATAGACGGCTTTGAGAAAGCCGAGCGCCATCATCGATGCGACGACACCGTAGGCGCCGTCGTATTTGCCGCCATTTTTAACCGTATCGATATGGGAACCGGTCAGCACGGGTTTCAGGTCAGGCTGGGAACCCTTCAGCTTGCCGAACAGATTGCCGACTTCGTCGAAATCGGCCGTCAGGCCAAGTTCTTGCATTTTATCCATTAAAGCCAGCTGCGCTTGCAGCCACGGTGCCGAATATAGAAGCCGAGTCACGCCTCCCTCCGAATCGCCGCCAAAAGTCGCCAGCCACGCCAGCGCCTCCAGCATCCGCTCGCTGTAAGCTGTTAGCAATTCCTGTGGATGCTCCGTCATTTTAGCCATGCTGCCCGCCTCCGATCGCCGCTGCGTACTGGATCCATTCTCCATAAGCCTCTGGGGGCACGCCTGCGCCCGCCTCATACACTTGCTTCCCGCGTACAAACGTCGCCTGCACCCGGCACAGCATCTCCCTACCCACATAAGGGCTATGTTTGTGGCGATACAGCAAATCATTAGCCTGCAAGGTGTACGACGCCCCTAGATCCAGCACAGCCAAATCCGCGTCAGCCCCGACTGCGATTTCTCCCTTACGAGGATGCAGACCGAAGCGCCGGGCCGGCTCCAGCGCAAGCACCTTAGCGAGCAGGAGCAGTGGAATCCCTCTGCGCACATGTCCCTCACCGACCAACAACTCGAGCGAGCTCTGAGCGCCAGAGATGCCGCCCCAAGCATCGAAGAAGACTCCCTCCTTCATGAATGTCGGAGATGGCGAGTGATCGGAGGCAATGATGTCAAAACGGCCTGCAGCCAGCAAGGCCCAGAGCCGTTCATTATGCTCGGCAGAACGGATCGGTGGCGCACATTTGGCCACAGGGCCGATGCGGGCCACATCCTCGCTCGTCAGCACCAAATAGTGCGGGCACGTTTCCACTGTGACGTCGAGACCTTTGGCCTTCGCTTCCGTAATGATCTCCACTGCTTCTCCGCTGGAAATATGGACAAAATGCAGCTTACAGCCCGTCTGCTCCGCATAAGACAAGGCACGCCGCACTGCTTCGACTTCCGCTTCTACCGGACGCGTCGCAATAAAATCCAACGCCCCGCTGCGCCCTGCACGCCGGGCCTCCACAGCGAGCTTCGAGACGATGTCCTCACTCTCCGCATGCAGCGCCAGCACGAGGCCGAGCTTCGCGATCTCATTCATACCCTCGAAGAGGGTCCTATCATCCACTTCCCTGAAAATATCCTCGCCCTCGCCACCGGGATTGGACATAAACGCCTTGAATCCGATGACACCGGCTTCCGCCAGTCCCCGCAGCTCCTGTAGGTTGCCGGGTACGAGCCCGCCCCATAGCGCGTAGTCCACGTGGGACTCGCCGCGAGCCGCCGCCAGCTTCGCCTCCAGCGCGCTGACCCGCACCGTCGGCGGCACGCCGTTCAGCGGCATATCGATGTACGTCGTGCAGCCGCCTGCGGCGAGCGACGCCGAACCCGTGCGGAACCCTTCCCAATGACCGAGCGCCGGCTCATTGAAATGCACATGCGCATCCACCATGCCCGGCATCACATGCAGATGCTCCGCGTTAAAAACCGGCGTATGCTCCGGACAGATCAGATGCTCGCCGAGCGCGGTGATTTTGCCGTCCCGAATGCCTATATCAAGCTGCTGCACGCCATCCCGCAGGACGACGCTTCCATTGCGAATGACATAATCCCATGCGTTCATGCTCATCCCCCTCCGCAGAGCCCAGCCTATGAAATGTATCCTTTAGCTTCCGCGATACGTACTGTATCCCCAAGGCGCAATCAGCAGAGGAACATGATAATGCGATGTCCTGCTTGCAACGCCGAAGCGGATCGGCACCTGGTCTAGAAAAGCTGGCTCCGTCAGCGCCACGCCCCTCAACTTAAAGTACTCCCCAACATGAAAAACCAGCTCATACGTGCCGACCGTATAATCTTCTCCGGTGAGCATCGGCTGCGGCACGCGCCCGTCCTCATTCGTCTCCGCCGAGTGCAGCAGCTCCGCCCCGCCTCCTGCCGTCACGCGATACAATTCAATGCGTACGCCGATCGCCGGCTTGCCGCAGCTAGTATCCAGCACATGTGTTGTGATTCCGATGCTCATAGGCCCTCCAGATCGCGTTTTGTCATCGAAAAACCTTGGAAACCATACGGCGGTCTAGGCTCCGTGAATACCTTGCCTTCCCCGACAGCCGCTTGCTCCAAAATCGTTTCCCACGTGCGGTTATTCGATTCGAAGCGCACCTCTTTCAATTGCGGGAAGCGCTGGAGCGCCCGTCCGCCGATGCGGTAGATCAGATTTTGAATGGAAGGTGAGTGCTGTTCATGGAACACCGTATGCGCAATATCGCGGATTTGCTCAGCAGCGACATACCGGCCGCGTTCGGAGAGGAACGCATCTTCTTCATTTTCATACGTCCAGGCAATGTCCAGAAAAATAAACAGCGGACGATCCGCCGTCTCAGGCAGTGTCGTGTATTCGTCGCGCACGAAGCCTGCGAAGGAGCTGCCTTTGACTTTAATGAGCTTGAGATCGGAAATGCCTCCTGAATGGTCGGTAAGCACGGTCGCATCCCCTTCGCGAACCAGTTCCACATAGGCGGTGGGATGTTCATTTTGCGAGTACCGGTAAACCAGATTGCCCGGCTCCAGCCCTTGTGCCCCCGGCACCGGAAGCACATCGAAAGCGACCTGATCCGCACTCATTCGGATGCCGGTGAGATGCGGGTATTTCTCAAGGAAGAGGCGGCTTGCAAAAGCAAGGAAACCTTCCGCCGTCGCCCCCTCATACTCGCCTGCTTTGCGCAGGATGAAATTTTTCATCGAGTCGGTTGCTACAACCATCGTATTATCGCCCTCGGAAAAAGACGTGAACAACGATTCCCCCCTGACGCTTACTTTTATGTTCATGCCGAACAGCACATTATCTCTCCCTGTAAACCCTGACTCCGGAATGAGCGTAATCTCCTTAAGCGGCTTCGCATAGGAGCGGTACACCCATACGTCCCCTTTGCCGTAATACATCGTGCGTTCTGCACCTTGTGCTGCTTTCATTGCCGTCTCCTCCTCTTCCTGTGTCACCATAGCTGACAGACGAATGCGTCCAATCTTGCAAACCTCCTGCAAAGCTGTCGTCATCTCCGCTGCGTGCTGCCCTTGCATACGCTGGGCGAGCGCTTCGCGGATTGTCGTCTTCGTGTGCCCTTTTACCGCAAGGATAAAAGGAATTTGAAACTTCGTCGTATACTGTTTATTTAACGATAGAAACTGTTCGTATTCTTCCGGCGTCAGCTGATTCAGCCCGGCTCCCGACTGCTCCTGCACGGAGTGCTCCGTCATGTGCACCCGCGTCCCGAGATCGGGATGCGCCCGCAGAAGCGCCAGCTGTTCCGTCCCGCTTGCCCGCCACACCGCGCTTTCCAGCGCTCCGATCATCGCCGCAACGCTATTGAAAGGCCGCGAGGCTGCAGCTCGCTCTGCCACCCAGGGGGAATGCTCGAACAACGCACCGAAAGCCGCTGCAAACTTGCTCCGTTCCATTGCATTCACTTGCCTCATGCCCAGCTTCGTCTGTTCCATCGCATTCACTTGCTCCATGCCCGACCTCGCCTGCTCCATCGCCCTGTCACCCCGTTTTTGCCTGAAAATTCTGCACTTTCACCAATGAGATTTTTTTCATTGTAAATGCGGTGTCCCCATGGGTCAATTTATATGAAAGAAGTTTGTAAACTTTCATAACATCAGTTATTTTTTTTGTGTTTTTGATAAAAGAGGATTGGATAGTTATTAGGCTTGACGCAAGAAAAATTTTCTATTATATTTAACTCAACAAACGTTTAGTGAGTGGAGAGAATGTGAAATGGCTGCTACCAACGATGCAAAAAAAAGAACAAACCGCGATCTATTGGCAGAGGAAAGGAGACAGCAGATTCTGGATATTGCTAAAAGGCAGTTCGCGGAGAAGGGCTTTCACGCAACTTCCATGCGCGAATTGAATAAAGAAATCGGGATGGCCGATGCGCTGACCTACCACTACTTTCCCGGCGGCAAGCAGGAGATTCTTAAAGCCGTCTTGCAGGATTTACAGGAAAAGCGGATGGCCACTATTCTGAGTTCGTTCGCAAATACGTTTAGTGACCAGCTGCCGCTGCGCGAGGTTCTCAAGAACGCCGTCCAAGGACTCGACAAGCGATTTATGAACGATAAGGATTACTTTCAGATTTTGATTCAAGAACGAAATCTATTAGAGAACGAGCAGTTGGAATGGTTAAACCGCATGGCGGACCAACCCAATGAAGCTTTGGTCGGCTTCCTCGAGAAGCGCGCTGCGTTAGGTGAAATCCGCCAAATGGATTTCCAGATGGCAGCATCGCAACTGGCTTCCCACGCAGCAATTGGAGCGTTTCAGCAAATTTTATTGGGCAAAGAGAGAGATGCCGCGCAGTTGGAACGAATGATTGACTTTTATATTAATCTGTGGTCCGTTTAGGACTCCTTTTTTTACTTTATTAACTCAACGAACGTTCAGTAAGTTAAATTGAAATCTGGAGGTTTTTACTTTGGAAACGATGAAAAAAGGCGCATTTGTTACGATTGTCATTACGATTTTTGGCACCATAGCGGCACTATTAAACCAATCCACGGTGAATACGCTATTGCCACCCATGATGACGGACTTTCACATCTCGGCGAGCACGGCCCAGTGGTTAACGACGGTTTTCGCACTTGTGACGGGGATAGTCGTTCCCGTGACGGCGTATCTGATTCGGCGTTATTCAACAAGACAGGTGTTCATAGCCGCGTTGGGCCTACTGACCGTAGGAACATTCCTCTGCGCTGCCGCTCCAGGCTTCGGATTGCTGATTGCGGGGCGAATTGTGCAGGCAATTGGTGCGGGCATCATGCTTCCGCTGCTGCAGACGCTTGTCATTACGCTTGTCCCTGGGGCGAAACGCGGCTTTTATATGGGGATTGTCGGGTTGGCGGTTTCCTTCGCTCCGGCAGCAGGACCGGTTCTGTCCGGCTGGCTGGTACACAACCATTCATGGCGTCTGTTGTTTGAACTGCTAGGCATGTTCGCGCTTCTACTTCTGGTCATCGGCCTGTTCGCTGTGCGGAATGTGACCGCTCAGGCTGCAGTTAAGCTGGATGTGTTCTCCGTTCTCCTATCATCGCTAGGCTTCGGCGGCGTGCTGTTCGGGTTCAGCCTTTCCGGTACGAGGGGCTGGAGCGATGCCGTAACATGGGGGGCGATAATCGTTGGCGCCTTTTCGCTTGGGCTGTTCGTATGGAGACAATGGACGAAAGCGAACCCCCTTCTGGAATTGCGCGTGTTCAACAATACGAATTTTACAATGGGCACCTCGATTAGTATGATTCTGATGATCGTTATGCTGAGTACACAGCTCCTTCTTCCTCTCTACATGCAAACCATGCTGGGCTATTCACCGCTTAAGGCTGGGCTTATGCTGCTGCCGGGCGCTATTGTAAACGGAGTGATGTCGCCCATTGCCGGCAAGCTGTTTGATCGGTTGGGAGGAAAGCTGGTTATATCGATCGGGCTTCTCATTACCCTCGTGACCTCGTTGATGTTCGCTCATTTAACGGTGACGACATCCTATGCTTATTTAATTGTGGTGTACGCCATCCGTATGGCGGGAATCAGCCTGTGCTTGATGCCTTCTGTGACGACCAGCATGAGTTCGCTGCCGCCGGCACTAATTTCTCACGGTGTACCGGTCAACACGACAGTTCGAACCATTGCCGGTGCGATTGGCACCGCCCTGCTGGTCGCCATGATGACTTATTACGGAGGCAACGGAGATTCCAATGGAATGATTCAAGGCATGAATGCAGCTTCGCTTGTAACGGCAGTGACGGCGGTTATTGGATTAGCGATGGCATTAATGATGAAAGGGAAACCCGCTGGCGTCAAAGCTCATGGATAACGGCTTTTAAAGATAGGATATTCTAAAAACACATGTCGAACCATTGACCATTTAAACCGCACAACTGTGCGGTTTTTCTATTTTTCTTATGAACGAATTAATTTTTAAGAATGAGTTATTGACTCACTTCTAAAAATAGCTTATTCTGTTGATGAGTGAGTTACTCATTCATAAAATCAGCAAGCAGATGAAGGAGATGTCCCTTATGACAAAATCGAATGTTTTACCAGACCTCATGTTGAGAATGTTCAATCAGCGCAAAAACGCGCGCAAGCTTCGGCTGGAATCGCCAAATAAGATTGAGGAAAACCGCTATGTCTCGATCGACGACATGGAGCAATGGATCTCGATTCGCGGGGAAGATCGCCATAATCCCATTCTCCTTTTTATCCACGGCGGCCCGGCTTCTTCCTATTCTATTTTCAGCCCCTTGGTTCGCTCGTGGGAGAAGTACTTTACCGTTGTTCAATGGGATCAGCGTGGAGCTGGCAAAACCTTCAGCAAATATAGCAAGACAGGAATCGGTCCCATTTCCTTTGAACGACTTATTCAGGACGGTATCGAAATCGTGCAATATTTGCTCCATACGCTTGGTCAGAACAAATTGATTCTGGTTGGCAGCTCCGTCGGAAGCATTATCGGGACGCAAATGGCCAAACGAAGACCTGAGCTATTCCACGCGTATGTAGGTACAGATCAGAACGTCAACATCGATGGACATAAGCTGTCGTACCAATTAAATCTGGAGGGCCTCCGCGCAGCACGTTGTACCAAAGGCATCCAGCTCTTCGAGAAAATCGGATCGGAACCTTCCCGTTGGAGCCTTAAAGATTTTGACAACAAAAATCGTTGGATGGTCAAAGTCGTCACCCCGGCTCCTAATATGATCATGGATCTCGTTCTTCCGTCGATGCTGGCTTCGCCAAACCATAAATTCCGGGATCTCCTCGCTTATTTTAAAGGCATGAATTACTCGCTGGAGCAGCTCTATGACGAATTAATTGCCTTCGACGCACGGAGGATCGGGACCCGCTACGACTTGCCCTACTTCATCTTCCAGGGAGACACTGACCTGGTTACACCGCTCCAGACTGCTCAAGACTTTTTCAATGATATCGAGGCCCCTTGCAAACAATTCGCAGTCGTCCCGAATGCCGGTCATCTCGCCTGTTTTGCACGTCCCGAGGCTTTCCTTGAACTGTTGCTTCAACACGTGCTTCCTTTGACTCGAACTTCCGACCATCCAGCGGCGTCGGGTTCAAGGCGTGCGGATGTGGTATAATGAGCTCAACATTTCTCAAGATCGGAGTATGAAGCCCATTGTCACCCTTAAATAAACAGCAATTGGAACAAATCCGTGACGAACGTTCGATGCAGATCAAACAAGCGGCGCTCAAAGTGTTCGCTCGTCACGGATTCGCCGGTACGAAAACAAGCATGATTGCCGCCGCCGCCGGCATTAGTGAAGGGCTCATCTATCGCTACTTCAAATCCAAAGACATTCTCTTCTCGACAATCGTCGAAGAATTGATGGAAGATGCGACAAGCGAGATTGACGACAGCAGCTCCATGCCAGGCACGCCTTACGAACAAATCAAGGCGCTCACCCTGAATATGTTGGATGATGAGAATAAATTCGCCTTCATGCTTATTCTCAAAGCGCGCAAGATGGAGGAGCTCCCCCCGAAGGTCACGCAGCTTTTCGAACAATATTCTTCGGATACGATGATCGATCGGCTGCTGCCTATCTTCATCAAAGGCCAGGAGACCGGCGAATTCGCCCCAGGAAATCCTCGGCAGCTTCTCCAGTGGTACTTCTCCGTTATTAACAGCCTCATTCTGCAGGAGCAGGGTGACGAACCATATGGCTTCCCCGACGTTGCTGTCTTGATGCGGATTCTAACTAACAAATAAATACGCCTCATCGCTAAAATAAAAAGAGTCCGTTAACCCTCACGGATTAACGGAAATGTCCAATATCCCCGATGCGCCAGCGCCGCCTCTTCCTCCAGCTCGGCCACCGGTCCGATCACCTCGATCGGCTTACCGCCACTCGAGAACACGACACGGCACGGCAGATCCAGCGTCGGATTCTGCTCGTGCGCGCCTGTCAGGATTGCGAGCTGCTTCTCCGACAGCGCAAAAACGACGCGGCCCACGTTGCCCCAGTAGATCGAACCCGAGCACATCGCGCATGGTTCTGCCGAGGAGTAGAGCGTGCATTGCCACAGCTCCTTTTTGCTGTACAGCTTGGAGGCTCTCTCCATCAACATCGTTTCCGCGTGCCCGGTGCAGTTGGACTCCGTAATCTCGATATTGCCCTGCTCTAGCAAAATCTCCCCATCCGGCCCGACCAGCAGCGCGCCAAACGGCGTGTTGCCAGCCTCTCGCGCCTCGTAAGAGATGTCAATGCACCGTTTTAAATATGGCATATGCTCGCGAACCGCTTCATTCATGTTAGCGCCTCCCAATTAGAATCGTTGCTCTCGCATATTCGGAACCTCATGCGAATTCGTTGGGCCCTAGGGCTTCCCACGCCACCGCCAACCAAGGAACACCAGTGCCCGCATCGGATTCCATCTCGCTTCCCCCGACGTGAGCCCCGACGGCGTACGTCTCTTGGCTCTGCTTCGCACCGGCCTCCTTACCCTACACGTCCCGCTTTATATAATTTCTCACTATACTGTCCACCCCGCAATTGCGTCAATTAACTGAACATGATCTTTGGTGCACAAACGAAAAAAAGCGCGAGCTTTTGTGCTCAACGCCAAATAGATCTATTTCCCTTACATGGACAAGAAAATCCCACCGTACACGAACCCTCCCAGGATGACGAAGGCCGGATGAATTTTCCGGATTTGAATGAGATAGAACGCCACCGCCGCAATTCCAAAAAACTGCAAATACCCGATCGCTTTCGTCGATTCCACCAAAGAGCTCCATGTCACCAACACCATCATGATCGCGATGACCGGCTGAACGAGCAGCGTCATACCTTTGATTGCGGGCGCCTGCTTATACTTCTGCAAGATGTTCAGCAAAATGATAAGTGCAATAATCGACGGCACGACCGTGGCTACCACCGCCGCGAGTACGCCGCCCCAGCCGCCGATCTCATAGCCGACATACGCCGCGATCTTCGTCGCAATCGGCCCCGGCAGCGCATTGCCCAGCGCCAGCATGTTCGAGAATTCACTGGAATTCATCCAGTTGTGATTCGTCACAATCTCCTGAAACATCAACGGAATAGACGAAGGACCGCCCCCGTAGCCAAACACGTTCGATAAAAAGAAACTAACCAGCAGATGCCACCAATCCAGGATCATGCCCCTTCACCTTTGCCAAGCGATTTGCGGTTTTTGCCCCACTTGTCCTTTACTTTATGATGAAAAGCCCCGTAGAAGAGGAATAGAAAAATAACAATGGCTGGATGCACCGCAAACGTCTGCAGCAGCAGAAAGGACAGCACGAAGAAAATAATGCCCGCCATCCAACCGAGCCCTTTGACCGCCTTTTCCCCAAACTCATACGCCATCACGCCGAGCATAACTGCCACAATCGGCACCACAGCGGCAATCATGCCTTTGATGACATGCGAGGTACTGAAGAAGGTGATAAAAGAGTACAATCCCACCATAGCCACACACGTCGGCAAAATATGTGCCACAACCCCAAGCACCGCCCCTAAGCTTCCCTTGAGCCGGTAACCGAGATACCCCGCCAGCTTCGTCGCAATCGGCCCTGGCAGCGTATTGGCAATCGCCAGCACCTCCATAAACTCCTCGTCCTTCATCCACTTAAAACGGGTTACCGCCTCGTATCGAATCAGCGGCACAATCGACGGCCCGCCGCCGTAGCCGAGGATGCCCGTACGAAACATCGCCATTCCTATCTGAACATAGGCATTTGCCATGCTGCTTCACTCCTGTCTGTAATCACTTTGCTCTGCTATGTAAGAAACATTCCCTTATTGTAATATAAATGGGCGCAAATATTTCGCTTAAAGCCGGATTTTTGTAAAAAATACAAAGATTGAAGCGCTGCTTTGGGCCAGGATAGAATCGCACTTAAAACAAAAAGAACCTTACTCAGATTTCTCCAAGTAAGGCTCTTTAATCGCTTGGCAACGTTCTACTCTCCCAGAACCCTGCGGTTCAAGTACCATCGACGCTGGAGGGCTTAACGGTCGTGTTCGAGATGGAAACGCGTGGATCCCCTCCGCCATCATCACCAAACAGTATTGCTTTCTCAAGGCTTGCACCTTGAAAACTAGATACGAAACGTTGTTCAAACCTTAGGTTTATGTTGTAGTTCTGGGCCCCGAGAAAGTAATCGGCATCAGCTACAAAGCTTCGCTTCACTTTCTTGGGTACTTTTGGGATAAGCCCTCGACCG
>NZ_JBCMUN010000014.1:0-271855 GCF_050467285.1 Paenibacillus oryzisoli
CTGTGAGGCGCACTGAAAAAAAGCTCCGAAGCCACAGCGTACATGTGGTTTCGGAGCTTTTTGCGGTTTTATTTGATGACTTTTACGAGACGTTTCGCCGTACCTTCCGGTGTGTCGATCGTTTCGTATACGTTCACTGTGAACGGATAGCTGAACTGCTCGGAAGAAATGTTGGATGCATCCAATACCTGCTGTCCGGAGATCAGCTTGTTGACGCCTGTAAAGGTTGCATCTTTCGAACCTACAACACGTCCGGCATTGTCGACAATCTCAAAACGAAGCTTGGAGAAGTTGTTGTCGACGACGACATTCTCTTGCTGCGTGATGTCCAAGTCCAGACGGAATTTGTACGTGTACATCAATTGAGCCGTCGTTTGCGTGCCCACTGTCACATCGTTGAACTTGAGGTCAAATGGATACAGCGAGATCACGCCGTCCTTCTCTTCGTCCTGCAAACTTGTTTGAAGCGCCGCAATCGTCGTTGTATAAGGCGCTGCGGATTGCGCATCAAGCAGCTTCAGAGAGAAGTTCGTCCCTTCCTCCGACTGTGGCACGATGAAGGAGTAGCTCACCACGTAGCTGAGGCCCGGATTCATCGTTGCCGTCACATTCGCTTGGCGGCTTCCGGTATAAGTCACGCCCTGCGCATTCGTCAGTTCCGTCTGGAACGTCGGCGTGTTAACCGGAGAGGTGCTGGTGTTCGTCAGCTTGAATTTCGCTACCGCCGTTTGATAGCCTTCGCCTGGATTCTCATGCAGGTGAAGTTCCATTAAGGATACTTGCGTCGTTTTGTCTACGACTTTGGACAAGCTGTCGAACGGGATCGGCTGGCCGATCGTGTAGTTCGTCGCAACAGCCCCGCCTTGCGCCGTCGGCCATGGGAAAGCGAGCTTGCCGGTCGCAATGATGGCTGCCTGGCCGCTGTCTTTCGCCACGTAGGTGTCTGTCGAAGCGACAACCAGGTTCGTCAGGTCCGCGCCGTTCTCCAATTGAATCGCGTAGTGCACATAAGCTTGGCCGCCCGCTTCCAGGGTCACTGGAGCTGTCTCCGTGCGTTTGCCTTCAAAGCTCTTATCCGCGGACAAGCCGTCCACGCGGAACGAAGGCACTGTTTCCCGGCCAGCGCCCGGATTGCTCACGAGCAGCGTCACCAAAGCAACGCGGCCTGTCGCTGTGTTCTGGATCGTCGCCTCGGTCTGCTTGTATGTCAGACCGGAGTTCACGCCAGGAATGGCGAACGCGTCGCCCCACGCCAGGCTGTCAATGCCCTGCAGCGCGGAGCTGCCCGTGCCGCCGTACCATACCGATGGCGTCGCGAGTGCAAGCAGCGTCGTTTCTACCTTCGGATACGTGTACAAATCCACGTTCACGAAGGACACTTGCGAAATCGCGCCGATCTCCTTCGTATCCACGGTGGATACGTAGACGAGCTCGCCGATTTCTTTCGGCTGCAGCGACGCTTTGTTCGCTGCGCTCGGTTTGAGCGTATACGTCAGACCGTTCGTCGTCTGCACGCGCAGCTCATGCTCCGGCACGCGGTTCACTTGCGTGCCGCCGTTATAGAGGCGCACCGTGACCGCGAGCTGGGAGCCCGTTGCGGTTGGCGTCGCGGAGACGCTCTTCACCGCGGCGCGAATGTCGCTCGTCAGTCCGTAGTTCACGGACGGTGCCGAAGTCGCGGTGGAGGCGGCGTCAGCCGCCCATACCGCTGTACCGCCCTGCACGATCATTGTCCCTAACACGATCGTCGTCAAAAGGGACTTCCAAGGTCTTTTTTTCATGTAGTTATACTCCTTCGTATAAATTCTAAGCAGATTCCTTATTTCGCTGCCGGTGTTGCGGACGGCTGTGCGGAAGCTTCCGTGGTGCCGACTTTCTGTCCGTCTTTCAATGTATTTTGGCCGGAGATGACGAGTTGATCGCCTTCTTTCACACCCTCCAGCACTTCCTGTTTGTCGCCATTGATGCGACCGAGCTTCACTTTACGCTTCGCATATTGATCGCCCTGCTGGATGAACACGAACGTATCGGACGCTTCACGAATGATGCTCAGCGTCGGAACAACTGGCACCTTCTCTTCCGATTCCGTAGTGAGCTGCACCATGTAGCGAGTGCCTGGTTGCAATTGGTGATCTGTATTCGGTACGGCAAGCTCCAGTGTATAGGTTTTCGTAGCCGCACTCATAATTGGGGCCAAGTAGCTGATTTTAGCTGTACCTTTCTTATCCGGTGTGTTCGGGTTGTAATACACGAGCTCCTGCTTGCCTTTGACCAATTGATAGTTGTTTTCAGTCAATTCCGTTTTAATTTTGATCGGATCGATTTCTTGCACTTGCGCCACTCTGCCTGCCGCGGCCGATACCGTTTGGCCAACCACTACGTTAAAATCCGTCAATACGCCGCTGCCCGGCGCCTTTACTTCATAGTTGTCGAGCGAACGTGTCGCGTCTTCCAGATTCAATCTTGCGGACTCGGCTTGCGTTTCCGCTGCGGCGATAGAATCCGAGTTATCGAATGCGGAAAGCTTCGATTGTGCAGAGTCATAGGACATCTGTGCATTGTCCAGCGCCTGCTTCACTTGATCCACTTGGCGTTGTGTCACCGTGCCCGCATCGAAATCGTTGCGAGCTTTGTTATAATCCTGCTGCGCATTTTGCAGCGCCGTTTGTGCGCGAGTTATCGCGTCCGTCAGATCTTTGCGGTTGTTGACTTTGCTGTCTCTCGCTTGTTGAAGCGATTGCTGCGCGCTTTTTAACTGAAGCTCGCTTTTCCGCTGGTTTGATGCCGCATCCGTATTGTCGATGACGAACAAGACATCGCCTTTTTCTACGTAATCGCCTTTTTTCTTATTCACTGACATCACTTCGCCGTTGGCTTTCGCAATGACGTCAAGTGCAACGCCTGCCGTCACATCGGCCACTTGCTCGATCGGGGTCGAAATCGTCGCCTTTTTCACTGCTTCGACTTTAATTGGCTTTGGCGTCAGTTGAACCGTTGCCTGCGTGCTTGCCCCCGGAGCCGAGCAAGCGGATGCCATCAGCGCCACGGCGGTAACAACCGCCATGACCCCCATGCCGCGATACCTGAATCGATTGTTTCGCAAACTTTTGCTAATCATCTATGTGCCTCCTTATACCTCTACCGAGCTTGTAGTCATTTTATCGGCTTTTTTATTCCGCTTGAACATACGGCCTATGCGATTTTTCACACTGTCGATCAATTCGTACACAATTGGCACGACGACAAGCGTCAGAACCGTGGATGTGATCAGACCGCCGATGACCACGACGCCAAGGCCTTTACCAATTAAGCCTCCCTCGGCGGAAATGCCAAGTGCGAGCGGAAGCAGTGCCATGATCGTTGCGCCAGCCGTCATAATAATCGGACGAAGACGAACTTTACCTGCTTCAATCAAAGCATGGCGAACCGTATAGCCGTCTTCGCGCAGTTGCTGCGCACGGTCGATCAACACGATCGCATTCGTCACGACGATACCGATCAGCATGAGGAAGCCAATCATCGAGGTGACCGTAAGCGGCTCTCTGGTGATGACAAGGCCGAGCAAACCGCCGATCGCCGCAAGCGGCAAGGAGAACAGAATCGCGAATGGCGCCCCGGCGTTGCCGAAGGCAAGCACCATGATCAGGTACACGACGAATACCGCGGCCGCCATAGCAACGAACAATTGCGTAAAGCTTTCAGTCACATCGTCCGAAACACCCTCGACTTTCGTCGTAACGCCTTCCGGAAGTTCCAGTTCTTTCAATTCTTTGGTCAGCTTGGCGCTGACAGTCGTTTTGTTTTTATCGTTGATTTTTGCGGATACTTTAACAAGCTGGTACTGATCTTCCCGATTCAGGGAAACGGCCCCTTGCACTTCAGCTACTTTCGCAACTTCTTTCAGGTAAACGGTAGAACCATTCGGACCCGAGAGCGGAATATCACCGAGTTTACTCAAGGAATCCTTATCGGATTTATCCAACGAGACCGTCGTGGTATACGTCAGATTGTCAAACTTCAGATCGCCCAGGTTTTGCTTCTGAATCCACAGGCGAGCCGTGTCTCGAACCGAAGCTGCGCTCAAGCCGTAAGCCCGCGCTTTGCTTTGGTCGACCGTAATTTCAATTTCCGTCTTCGCGTCGCTCAAGTTATCCTCGATGTTCGTCAGCTCCGGATAAGTTTTCAGCTTTTCCTTAACCATTCCCGCTGCTTTTTCCAGCTGAAGCTGATCATCGCCTTGCAGCGTATAGGCAAAGTCTGTGGAGGAGACACCGCCCATATCGCCTTCCATCGATTTCGGAGTAACCTCGGAACCGGCTGGCAATTCAGAGAGCATATACGTTTTCACTTGATCCTTGACTTTGTCCGGATCAACTTTATCGTTAACTTTGACGAATATTTGCGCCGCGTTCGGCGTTCGGCTATCTTTACCTGTTTCCACCGTACTGCCGGAATATCCAACTAATGCTTCCACAAAGGTGAAGACGGGTTCGCCGTTCGAATCTTTTAGATCAAGCAGCGTGCCTTCAATTTCCTTCGCCTTGGCGTCTGTCGCGTCAAACGGCGTCGCATTCGGCAGCTTAAGCTGGAAGTACATCGTCTGCGATGCCGCCGACTCAGGAAGGAAGGCGACAGACAGGAACGGGATCGTCCCCCCGATGGTCACAACGAGAATGACAAGGGAAAGAAGAAGCGTTTTAATCCGATTTTTCAAGCTCCACGTCAATACGCGCTCATAGAACATGGTGAGCTTCGTCGGTTTCGTTTCATCATGATGCCCTTTGCCAGGCTTGCTGTTCAGCACGAGCAATTTAGCGAGCATCGGAATAACCGTTAAGGCTACGATTAAGGAAGATAAGAGTGCACAAGCAATCGTTAAAGCAAACGGTCGGAAGAAACCGCCGACGACTCCGGTAACGAGGGCGAGCGGAGCAAATACCCCGACCGTCGCCAGCGTTGACGACGTAATCGCCATGGACACTTGTTTCGTGGCCATCAGAATGACAGATTCCTTGCGCTCCTGTGCTTTCTCCAGGGAAGCGTAAATATTTTCAATAACGACAATCGAGTCGTCCACGACCCGCCCTACGGCAATAAAGATACCGCCCAGCGTCATCGTGTTCAGTGTCAGATCCAGCTGCGACATCAGCAGCAGCGTAATCAGGATGGAAAGCGGAATGGAGACGAGCACGATCAGTGTCATTCGCACATTGCGCAAGAAAATGAGAATCATCAGCGAAGCCAGAATTGCACCGACAATACCTTCGCGCACAAGCCCTGAAATGGATTCTTTAATTTGGTCCGCGCTGTCATACGTGTTCATGAAGGAAACGCTTGGAAGCGTCGTTTTCCAATCTTCGATTTTCTTGTGAATCGCATCCGAGAATTCTACTGCGTTCGCGCTGCCTGCTTTATACAAAATCAGCCCGATGGCCGGCTTGGCATCCAAACGACCGTTGTACGTATTCTCCGTAATGGCTTTTACTTTCGCCACTTGATCCAGCTTGACAATATCGCCTTTCGGCGTTGTAATTTCCAACTGTTGCAATTCGTACAAGCTGGAAATATCGCCTGTGACACGAGTCATTCTGTCATTGCCGTCAATCTGCACGGAACCGATCGGCGTTTTGGTTACAGCCGAGTTGATCGCGTTGCTTAGCAGCCCCGGCGACAAACCGTACTGATTCATCGCGGTGGCATCAAGCTCAATGTCGAGCGATGTATCCCGGGCCCCGATGATGTCCATATGGTCGATCCCTTTAATGCCTTCCAGACCAGGCTTGATCGTATCTTTGAACGATTTGTCCAGTTCCGTCTGGCTTACACCTTCGTTCGCGAAAGCGACGAGATAGTTCGATGGGAACGATGCCGCGCCAAACGTGGAAGCCTTAGGTGCTCCCGCGGTAGCCGGCAAGGACACTTCCTGCAGCAGGTCCTGTACCTCCTGCTTCTTCTTATCGATGTCGACGTCTTGCTTAAATAAGATGATCACCATCGAGAAGTTGTCGCTGGACGTCGACTGCATCGAATCCAAATCTTCGATGTTGGCCAGCTTTTTCTCAATCGGTGCGGTAATTTCGTCCATGACGTCCTTAGGCGCACCTATGTAGGTGGTCGTAATCGCAACGACAGGGAAGGAGACATTGGGCATATTCTCTTCCTTGAGCTGAGTCGCTGAATACAAGCCGCCCACGAACAGCATGATCATCATGATGATCAGAGCCGCCACGTTCTTCATGGAAAACTGAGTAAGTCGGTTCATTCCTGTGCTCCCCTCAATAAATTGTTTGTAGGTTTAAGATACACGTCCAATATGAACCCAATATGAACAAAACAAAAAAACTTGGCAAACAATCGTTCGCCAAGCGCAAAATTGTTATTTTTTTGCCATAAAGTTCGTGACCGGCAGTACAATGAGAAACACCGCACCTTTTCCGGCTTCGCTCTGCACCTCGATGGTACCTTGATGCATATCGATGATCTTCCGCACAATGGCCAACCCCAAGCCGCTTCCGCTGTCCCGCTGCCGAGCTTGATCCACTTTATAAAAGCGTTCAAAGATTCGCCCTTGATCCTCTTCGGGAATGCCGATGCCATCGTCGTGAATCCATACCTGAACCCGGTCGCGCAGCGGCACCAGCTTGACGTGAATTTGCCCGCCAGGCGGCGTAAATTTGATCGCATTGCCGATCACATTCGTCCACACCTGATTGAGTTGATCGGCGTCGCCGGTGATTTTGACCCGCGGCAGCGCCAGATCGATGTCCAGATCTTTCGCCGACCACTGCGGCTCGAAAAAGACGACAATGCGCCGAAGCTGCTCGTCCAAATCGAACACCGTCGGATGAAACGGATGATGCTCCGATTCCAGGGAAGCCAGCTTGAGCAAATTTTCACTGAGCCGCGACAGCCGCTCGCTTTCCCTCTCGATAATCTCAAGGTATTGCTTTCGACTCGTCTCGTCGATCTCCGATTCCCTGAGCGCCTTAGAAAAGCCGCGAATCGAGGTAAGCGGAGACTGAATCTCATGCGACACGTTGGACACAAAGTCCTGCCGCATCTGTTCGAGCTGCTTCAGCTCGTTCGCCATATGATTGAAGCTCTCTGCCAGCTTGCCCAGCTCATCCTTGTTGTTCACTTTCACATTCACGTTAAAATTGCCGCGCGCTAGCTTCTCCGTCGCCGCGGTCAGTTTCTTGAGCGGGTTCACCAGATAGCGCGAAGCGATCAGAATGAGCAAGCTGCCGATCGTCAGGACAATGATGAGCACGATGGTAATGATGAACTGTACCTGATTCTTCATCGACTGGGTGAAGTTCATCTGGATAAAAAGCCCAAAATGCTGCCCATTCGACTGGAGCGGAACGCCGACCTTCAGCGTGTTGATCGCCCCGACGTGGATCGAGCCGTAGTCGAGGCTTTTGTACGTGTTGCCTTGCAGCACCCCGGCAATCTCGGAAGGCAGGATGCGCGGCCTCCCCTTATTATCCGTCGGGATCGGACTAAAGGCATTGCCCTCGCTGTCAAACAGCGTAAACAAATAGTTCTCGTTCAACCGGTTGGAACTGGTGATGAACGAACTCATGTTTTTGGGTTGCACTTCTTCGCTGATTGCTACAATTTGTTTCCCCATATTCAGCATTTCCTGTTGAAATTCAGAGGAAATGACATTTGTAAAAAAGTATGTCGCAAGAGGAAACGCCACGAGAATAGAAGTGAGCACAATGGCAAGAAACGTCAGGACGACGCGAAAATACAGGGATTTGATCATGCTTTAACCTCTAATCGGTACCCAAGTCCACGGATCGTCTTGATTTCGAAATCCCCGGTTAGCGGCTCGAAGCGTTCGCGCAATCTTTTGATATGAACATCGACCGTCCGCTCGTCGCCTTCGTAATCCATTCCCCAAATCTGCTCGATGAGTTGCGCACGCGTGAAAATTTGCCCAGGATGGCCGGCCAACTTGTACAGCAGTTCAAACTCCTTGAGCGGCAAGCTTGTCCGCACATCGTTCATCTTCACATCGAGAGTCGTCCGATCAATCATTATCCCCCCGAGCGCAATCGTCTGCGACGTGTTAATGCGATACCGCTTCAGCAGCGCTTTCACTCGCATGACCAGCTCAACCGGATCAAACGGCTTGACCAAATAATCGTCCGTTCCCAGCTGGAATCCCTTGACCTTATGGACGGATTCGCTCTTCGCTGTCACCATGAGCAGCGGGAGATCCGCGTAGAGACTTCTCAGCTCCCGGCACAGTTCCCAGCCGTCCATATGCGGCATCATCACATCCAGCACAACCAGTTCCGCAGGCGTCGTTTCCATCACTTGCAGCGCTTCCCTGCCATCGCTCGCTTGCAGCACGTCGAGACCTTCCCGGTCCAAATAAATCCGGATCAGCTCCCGAATATCCGCATCATCGTCCACGACCAAAATTTTCGTCACGGCTGTTCCGTCTCCCCTTTACAACCTATAAATGCGTGAACTTCCACTATAAATATGGAATCGGGTCCTTGGCGCCTGCTTCCTCAAACCCTTTCAACCGCAGGCGGCAGCTGTCGCATACCCCGCACGCCTCGGCTTGGCCGTTGTAGCAGGACGTTGTCAGCTCATACGGAACGCCGATTTTGAGCCCTTCTTCAATAATACGCGCCTTCGTCCAGTCAATGAGCGGCGTTTCGATCTTAATGCCTTTGCCTTCGACACCCACCTTTGTCGCCAGTTCAATCACTTCTTCCACTTTATGAATGAACTCCGGACGGCAATCCGGGTAGCCGCTGTAATCCAGCGCATTAACCCCTATGTAAATTGCACTGGAACCCGTCACTTCCGCGTACGAAGTCGCAATCGATAGGAACAGCAAATTCCGCCCCGGCACATACGTGACTGGGATTTCATCTGTTTGTTCACCTTCCGCCACATTCGGCACGTCGATGTTGTCGTCCGTGAGTGCGCTCCCGCCGAAATCGCGCAGGAAGTCGAGCTTAATGATTTTATGCCGCTGGGCCACGCCGTAATGCGCCGCCACTTGCTTCGCATTTTCGATTTCAATTTTATGGCGCTGCCCATAATCAAACGAAATCGGATACAATTCGTATCCCGCTTCTTTGGCAATGCCCATGCACGTCGTGCTGTCGAGACCTCCGCTTAGAATTACAACCGCGCGTTTCTCGCTTACTTGTGCGCTCATTCTCGCCACCGCTTTCTTTTTTTCTGTATTCAAAAGAGGACCCTTGGGCCCGCGCGGCTATACACCGCGCATGGCCGGATCCCAGATAATCTTATGCAGCTGCATGTTCAGCTTTACTTTCGACAACCCTGCGCTCAGCATCTTCTCGACGAGCTTGTGAGGCGGCATTGTCTCCCAGACCGGGCTGAACATCGGCAGCGCCTTCGTCGGATACGCCTCCAGCACGTCGACCGCCGTCTGAAAATCAAGATCGCTGCCGATGACGAACTTCAGCTCGTCCTGCTCGCGCAGCAGCGCGAAATTGCCCGTCAGCATCTGCTCCGTCTCGCCCGAATCGGGCAGCTTGTAATCCATGATGTACCTCACCTTCGGGGAGGCTACTTTGGCGATGAACGGCGCCAGGTCGATCGCGCCGTTCGTCTCGATGTGCAGGTCGTCGACCTGCTCCAACGCCGCAAGCGCCTCGACGAGGGCGAGAGACTTCTCTCCGTACAGGAGCGGCTCGCCGCCTGTCAGGCAAATATGCCGGGAGCGGAACGTCTGTACCTTGCTGACAATTTCAGTAATGGTCATGACGTTCTCCGCTTCCGCCGGGGGGTAGCTGTACTTGGTGTCGCACCAGGTACAGCGCAGGTTGCACCCAAAGAGACGGACAAAGATTGTCGGGAACCCGGCACGGGTTCCTTCGCCCTCGACCGTCTCAAAGATTTCTACCATCGGAATGCGATAATCCTGCATTACACGTCCTCCTCCATCATCGCGCGCGTGATGGCGGCGTAGCTGGTCGGCGTTTCCCACAGCCGAATTTCCTCCAACTGGATGTTCGGGTGCACCCCTTCATCCAGCAAACCACGATGGATTTCTTCGTACATCCAGACGACCATATTCTCAGCCGTCGTATTCATCGGCGGCAGCACTTCATTGAGATAGCGATGGTCGAGTCGATCGATAACGCGTTGTTTCGCTATACGTTTGATATCTCCAAAATCGATTGCAATTCCCCGGTGATCCACTTTGCCGCGCATAATCACCTGGAGCTTATAGGTATGTCCATGCAGACTTTTACATTTTCCCTCGTAACAATGCAAATGATGCGCACTGTCAAACGTAAACTCCTTGGATACCAAAACGGATTTATGGTGATATTTCAATTGATTCTCTTGGATGTCTCGTCCCAATCTCTGAATATCGCTTGGGATATCGTAACTCATTTCTTATCACCTCATTCATTCAAAAACAGCACTCTACATTATATCATAAAATGAGCGCTTGTCACCTGGCTAGTGTTAGGAAAGCATTTAGCGCCTGCCGGCCTGACGCCAGTCCAGATGACTTCTGATCTCCTGCATCCGCTCATTCTCCCCGCGCAAATCGGCCTCGATGTCCGCCGTCAGACACTCAATCTGCTGCACGACCGAATCGGGCAGCTCCACGTCCTCCAGCGACTTTACAATATACAACAAGCATTGAAGCGTTTCTTCCATGAGGTTCTTTTTCTTCCCACTCAAGATCACTTCCGTTAGAAAAATGAGGTGATTGAGCTCCTTCTGCGTCATCTTCAAGAGGGACCGCCCCTTTCTCATGTTCCATTATCCAACATTTTCCGACAACACGAAAGTGTCTCTTGACAGTCAAAACTATAACATTTATTATTACAGTAATTTGTTATTTATTTTAATACAGTTGTACTTCGATAAGCATTCCAACGTTTACCCCGCATGCGAATGCTTTTGCGTTATCATACTAAAAAAAATAAAATTCCGTGGAGGGAATACCATGCGTACACAAGTTCAAAATGAAGTCCTAAAAGTGTTGGAAGAGCGTCACTCCGTCAAGCAATATCAAGCTGGCCACCAAATGCCGAAGGCCGATCTGGAGCAACTGTTGACATCTGCCGCGCAAGCGCCATCCGCTTGGAACCTGCAGCACTGGAAATTCCTTGTGATCGACGATCAAGCCCACAAAGAAAAGCTGCTTCCAATCGCTTACGGTCAAAAGCAAATCGTTGAAAGCTCCGTTGTGATCGCGGTGCTTGGCGATCTCGAAGCGAACAAAAATGCTGAGCTTGTCTTCGGACCAGCCGTTGAAGGCGGCTTTATCCCGCAAGCCGTGAAAGATACGCTCGTTTCGCAAATCGAAAACGTCTATCAATACCCGCAAGTCGCTCGCGACGAAGCGATCCGCAACGCGTCTCTGGCGGCTATGAACCTGATGATCGCAGCAAAATCGCTTGGCTATGACACTTGCCCAATGGGCGGATACGACGCAGCGAAATTCGTTGAAACGTTCAACGTACCAGCTCGTTATGTGCCTGTTATGTTGATCAGCGTAGGCCTTGCTGCTACGCCTGCAAGACCGTCCGGCCGTTTGACACTCGATCAAATTACAGTAGCAAACACGTTCTAATTCATTATTCGAAAAGGCATGGCGCTCGGAGCCTGAGGTTCCGTGAGCCATGCCTTCATTATTTGATTAATGCAATTGTTCCGTTTCAAACAAAATTTCATCAATCAGTTTATTGCGGTAAAGCATGGACACATTGAACGTTTCATACTCTTTTTCCTTATCCAACTCGTCCAGCAGAAGTGTCGCAATCAATTCCCGATCATCAGGGCTGCCTGGCTCCCGAAAATCTATAAAGCCTGTCAACTGCCTGGAACTGACGTCAACCGTTGCCGTTCCTATCGGCAGACTGCCATTCGATTGTTCGTAAATTTCATAGGTCAACGTATCCCCATCATCTCGCGCGAGAACGATGGAATAATCGTCGCGGTTCGGCAATACATCGAACTCCTCGTCGGCTTCCATTTCGTCCGAGAGGTCCAGCACATCCAGATGCGTCAGTTCAATCGTGTCGATTGTTTCCCCGTTATACATCATATGGAACACAAAAGAGTCCGTTTCGTCCTCATTGAAATCGGCGACAATCAGCTCTGTCACGAGATCCATTTCATCCTCAAACGGATCGAAGCTCCAGGTAATATCCCCGATCACTTCCGAACCGTACAACCGCAGCGAGGCTTCCGCGACGAGATCCGCTTCCCGATCGTAGATTTGATACTCCACGTGGTTGCGCGATTCCCCAACAATCACAAGCTCGTACCCTTTGTCCTGCTTGTGCTGCTGCAGCATCGACCATTGGGTTTGATCAGCCGATTCTTCCTCATCGATCATGCTGAGCGGCGCATCATCATCCACCCAGTCGTACTCGATTTGCTCTTGAAAATTTTCATAAACGCGCTCCGCCAGCTCGCTCTGCTCGGTTACTGGCTGTATCACATGATCTGTCGCAATGACAAAATCATAGTCGCTGCAGTTCGCCGTGACCTCGCATTGGTCTATGTTCAGCGCATCCACCAAATTTTGCACATACGCTTGCACCCTATCATAGACATCCTGCTTGCTCTCTTCCGCAATCGACTGCTGCTCCAGATGAATCGAGCCTTTCATACGATCCGATTCCCTGTAGACTAGCGTTAACGTACCGACAAACTCCCCATTGTACAGTATATCGCAGACTTCGCCGCCTGCTGTTTTCAGGTCGGGTGTAAGGCTAATATCGGCCATGGCACTGACGCCTCCTCTACAGATCTAGTTCTTCATTCGTAGAATGTCCCAATTTCGTCCAAATTATGAGCAATCAGGATAAACGTCTATACACTTCTGCCCTTTCTCACATATCTTAACGTATACCAGCAACCAGAAAGGAGGGAATACGCTATGTCAGCAGGTGTAGGTTACTCCGCAGGAGCAATCTTGGTTCTTTTCATCTTGCTCGTAATCATCTCCAGCGCATTCGTACTCTAATCCTTCCAATGTAAAAAGAAGATCCTTGCCGGCGAACGATGCTGGCGGGATCTTCTTTATTGAGCGCTATCGTTTAATTTCCGCCGTTCCGCTTCAATGTCCTCCAGCTTGCGGAGAACTCGCTCGGACGAGCCCGGAACCTGCTGCACCTTACTCCATACTTCCTTGGCTTTCGCCAGTTTGCCGGATCGGTGTGCGATCTCCCCAAGCGCCGCGGCCGCTTTCCACTCCGCAATCTGATAGTCGGGACTGACGCTTCCGCGATATTGCGGCAGAACCTGCAGGGCTTGCTTCAACTCTTTCTCCGCTTCTTGCATCAGAGCATTCGCTTGCTGCATCTTGATTTGGGCTAGCAGGTAATGGCCATCCGGAAAATCCGGCGAATCCGCGATCAAGAGTCGGCAATATGCCTCCGCTTCGTCGATTTGCTTCTGTTTCAGCTTGATTTGAATCAACAAGCGATACACCTCCGACAGCCGGCCGAACAGCGGCGTCTGCCGCGCCGTTCGTTCCGCTTCCAGCAGCACCGTCAGCGCCTCTTCCTCCCGCTTTGCAGCCAGCAGTTCCCTGCCGAGAAAAAGCAAATGCCCCGGATTGTTCGGCTCGTCATGAACCATCTGAGCAAGCAGGCGCAGATTGCGCTCCAGCTTGCCTCTGCTTTGCACAACGGACGGCTCATAGCCGTTGTGGTCCAAACGGATGCGGACGGCGCGCCGGTACGTGTCGTCCTGGAACACACCTGCGGCCGTCCCCACCTGCTCGTGGATGCGGCCGTAGTACCGCAGTCCGCGCTGCGCGGGAAACATGCGGACTTGCGAAAAATCGTGCCGCACCGCGCCGTTCACACGGTTCAAATGCCACACATGCAGCGCCGCTGGCACCGGCAAGCTGTGGAAGATCCCCGCGACTTCGCGCACGGCCGGCACATCTGCCGGCAGCAGCGCCTCATCCGCGTCCACCCACAACACCCAGTCGGACTGGATATGCACCAGTCCGATATTTCTAGCCGCCGCGAAGTCGTCCGACCAGGTGATGCGAATCACCTTCACCTTCGGGAATTGCGCGGCGATCTGCGCCGTGTTGTCCGTGGAGGAATCGATCACGAGGATCTCATCCACGGCGCTTTGCAGCGCGGCGATGCATTTCGCAATGTTCGCCGACTCGTTATAGGTGAGGATGCCTGCGGCCACCGTCACCTGAGGCACTTGCAGCAGCTCCGCGATATGCGGCTGCACCGGTGTCGCAGGCAGCTTGCCGATGTTCTCAAACATCGACGCCACCCACTGCGCCTGCGGATCCAGCAACCACGCCCGCTCCAGCACCCGCTGCGCCGACGTCGTCTCCTTCTGGAGCAGCAGCGTCTCGCCGAGCATCACCCAGAGCTGCGCGTCAATCGGTGATTTGGAGATGGCAAGAAGCAGAGCGGACTCTGCTTCTTGGAGGTTGCCTTTTTGGATGAGGGAGATAAAGGGCTGGTAATTAGTAGGTATTTTCTTTTGTGAAGGGTACATAGTAGACACGAGCTCCATCGTTTGGATGTAGAACAATCATAACGGTAGTTCCTTCTGGTGCATTAATTGAAACAGCACCGGACGTCTCGAATAAGATTTCATTTCCGTAAAGATCATCGATGACGGAGATGGCGTCGTTATTCAAAGCATATCCCCCTTCTACATAAAAGGAATCTAACGTATCTGGATAAAGATCTTCAAAACGAATTGAACTTGTAGACAATCCATATGCGTCCAGAGGTAGAGGCACGACTTTAAAGTTAAAGTCATCAAGATACAGTTTTGAACCATCCATACTATGAGCGTAAACTTTAACTTTATTCTCAGTAGCATCTGTCGTTGTTGGGGCTACGAACTTGATCGTATTAAATTCATACACCGAGCCTGTGACAGAAGATGTACCTATCGATTGAATATCTGAATTGTTCACGATAGCCCCCTCACCGAAAGCCGCATCGACATTAAGGACAAGTGAGCTTGTCTTTTCAGGGTCCTGAAGATCAAGGGATTGATACATTGAAGTTAGCGCTGGGAAAGGCTCTGTTTGATCAGGCTCTAATGCAAAACGTTCAATGTCGACAGTTACTTCAGTTGGTGTGTACATGTGCCTAGAATCATAAGCCTTAATCTTTTTAATCTTTTGAACGGTTCCATAAGTATGAAATGTATCCCACGACCACGATAATTTTGAACTATCCAAGCTATAGTTCTTTGAAATAATCGAAGTCGAACCTGAGGGCATTTCTTCGACTTCAACATCATACATGATGTAATCCTCTTGATCATCTATAAATACATCATCCAAATCGATCTCTGAATTATTACCCAGGAACATTTTATTTCCATTACCAGCATTATAAAAATGATTAGCCACCACATTGTTCGGATTCAAATGCGGCGCCGTATTGCCATCCCCTAGTACCGTTACAGAAAAAGTTGCGGAATCCGCTATGCCGCCATGATCATCCCAGACCACTAATCTAAAATAACTTGTTCCTTCGTAATCCCCGTATATTCTCCATTCGGATCCAGCGCCTTCGCTTCCATCATAGATCTGAGCGCTATCGTTGTACTGACCGTTGGAATCAGGGATTGGAATAAAGCTAACATATAACTCGTCACCATCAGGATCTGTAAAATAATTGCTAAGATCACCAAGTTCCAACTCATCAAAGAGCTGAACATTAAAGTTGGCAGGCAGGGAATGCCCTGTATTCAACTGAGGCGCATGATTCCCAGCCATTTGATTACGAAGAAGATCCGGTTTAATCCCACCCATCAAACTTTTGACAGAGTCAGCAGTCGTAAAGTCGCTCGGAGAACTGACCATTTTCTTGATGACATCAGAGATATCATACTTCCGTTCTGGAACGCTGCCGCTTACGACCGTTACTTGAAATTGATCTTCTTCATAGACCATATGTTCAGTTTCATCTAAGCCAACGGAATACTTCACTGTGAAAGTTGCCGTTCCTGGGGCAATAGGATGAATTTTAAGCAAACCTTCAACATCATACCCAGGCTCATTGATGGCAACATCTGTATTATCGCTTTCCACATTAAACTCAAAATAACGGGCATTCGGATACAATTCATTCAAATCAATGATTGCTTGAGAACTTCCCAATGAAACCGTCCGATCACCGAGCACGTCAGAGTCGAAAACCGGATATTCCGGGGGATAAGACTCATTTGCATGTGCAAGTTCATATGTAGGTTGAAACAATAACGGCGCAACTGCCATCGCCGAACTTACCAGTACCGCCGCCGCTTTCTTTTTACTCGTGTGAGCTTTCCTACCTTTACTCAAAAGGAATCACATCCTACGTCTAGTATTCTTCCTTTCATTCTATCATAGGCCATTCTTCCTAAAAACCCCTCTAACGACAAAAATCCTCAAAAAGCGAGGATTTAATCGAAATTTTAGATTACAAACAATATTTTAATAATGCTTCGTGCACGCCGTCGTCATTATTCGAAGCCGTGACCCAATCTGCTGCTGCTTTAACAGCCTCCGGGGAATTCTCAACCGCGATACCAACGCCTGCAAAAGCCATCATTTCCAGATCATTGTAGTAATTCCCGATAGCAATAATCTCGTCCGGTTCAACCTTCAGCGACGCAGCAAGTGCCTTAAGGGCATTCCCTTTATTCGCCAAAGGACTCATCACATCGATAAATAAATCACCGCTGCGGATCATGCGTAAAGAGCCGTATAACTTCTGATCCTCCCACTCCTTCTGCACACGATCCAACACTTCCGGCTGGCCAAAAAGCGTAAATTTCACCAGAGGCAGAGACAATTCCGAGACGCTGCTCACCAGCTTGGGACTAATGAGGAATTTCTCGTACATCTCTCTCTCATATGCCCCTATACGCTCAATATACATATTCATCGCCGTGCACACGTCAAAATGGATCCCCTCGCGCCTAGCATACGCCAGCATCGGTTCAATGTCTTCAACAGCAAAAGTAAACTCATTCACAATCGTCTGTCTATGCTCATCGGCATGCAACGTGACAGCGCCATTATGTGTAATCATCGTGCCTTCGAGTCCCAGTTCCTCCAGAATTGGAAGTGTACTGGCCGGAGCTCTTCCTGTACAAAGTACAATGCTGCAACCTTGATCATAGACAGCTTGGACCGTTTCAATCGTCCGTTCACTCAGAACGTGCTCGTCATTCAATAGAGTACCGTCAACATCCAACGCGATTAATCGAAAGCTCAACCTTCCTCGCTCCTTTGCTCGCTTCTATCGACCTATTGTACCATATCTATTGAACACGATGAACACCGACAGACTCATAGACATTTCCAATGATGTCGATTGGGATGTCCTCTGTTTTCACAACACCGTTGCGATATCGAATTCGAAAATGAATCGTTTGCAGACCATTCGGCAATCCTTGTGTGAAAGATTGGAGCCTGCTATCATACAATTCCCCTTGGAATAGCGTGCTATCCCCTGGAGATACTTGGAGCTGTGTCATTACAAACAGCGAATGCCCATCCAGCCCCACCGTGTCCAACCAGGCCGTCACCTCATCCACAGGCGCTGGCGCACTGCGACTCGTTAACACCAAAACTTCCCCCGAATAAAATTGCTTCGGCACCGCTGCCGTTTGATGCCCGCTCTGCTCATGCAGCATCCGCCACTGCTCCGTATACGTCACATCCGAATGAATCGTAAGCGGCAGAACCTCTATCATTTTGACCGCTGTATGCGAGAGTCTGCCGTCAGAGGCCGTTAGCGAAACCCGATAAAAACCAGGCAAGGAGAACCTATCCGTTATATGTTCAGTGTTGTACATGTTCACCGAGCCGTCTGGCCGTTCAACGGTCCACGCATACGTCAAGGCATCACCATCCGGATCCACAGCAGCATTGATCACATGGACGTCATCCCCCTCCCATACCGGCTGAGGCATCCAACTAAAATCAACAATCGGCGGCCTGTTAATCATGAACCAGGTTTGCTGGGAATATTCGGACCAGGCGCTGCCGTCAAATACGCGGACTCGGACGCGAAGCTTTTGTCCCGCCGGAAGGTCCTGTGTGGAGGTCCATTCGCCAGCACCTGAAATGGAACCTTGATAAAATTGTCCCGTATCAACGAGCATGATGTTGTTCGCTTCATTCGTAATTTGCAATTGAAAATACGAGAAGGTCGTAGCCGGATCGGGATCGGTTTGACTCCACCTAAAAATCGGTCTTAAAGAATTGAAAACCGTAGGATTGGTCTCCGTTCCATTCGGCTCAATCATCGTCGCCACTGGTGGGCTGTTATTCGTAAACCACCCCGTATTTGACCAATCAGACCAATAGCGCCCATCACTCACTTTAACTTGAACCTGATACGGTCCAGTTTGCTTGACGAGATATCTTAAAGGCCAATACTCAACCGATTGCATCGTCCAACTGTTCGCGGTAGTTTGAAAGGAACAGCCTGTCCAATAAGATCCATCACTTTCCCAATAACAACCATGCGCATAGCTTCCACTCCCGATAGCGTCATATTCCAAACCACCTGCATAATATGCCATTTTAAGCTGATTGCCAAACTCATCCAATATGCGGTATTGATAACTCGTATAGATCGTAGGAACATCCGGATCGGATTGATTGAAGGAAAGTTTTAATAATCCGTCTGTTATTGTTGTTGGATTCGATTGAGTCCCGTTAGGGAATGTAATCTGAGCAGACGGGGGATACCCACTCCGCATATATTTCTCAGACCATTCAGACCATGCTCCCTTTTCATCTTTCACCCTCACTCTGATCTTGTAAGTCCTTGTGCTGTCTAGAGGAAAGTTAACCTGTCTACTCATAGCCACGACGTTACCATCTGACTTCAAATCAGTAGTTCCTGTAATGATGGAAGATTGGCTTACCCAGAACCACTGAGGGTTTGAGTAATAATTATAATAGTAATATTGAATTTCAAGCTCGTATCCCGTTATCACGCTATCAGCATCAAAGTCTACAGCGTTCCATGTGAGTGTCGGGTTCGCCGCAGGAGCACCAGAAGGATTTTCGTATGTCCCCGTTGGATTGGTTAAATCAACATGCGGCACATGATTTTCAGGAGCGGCATTTAACCAAATAAAGCTTTCCGCCCAATCCGACCACGCTCCGTATTCGTCTTTTACCGCGACTCTAAACGTATACATCCCCATCTCTTTCACACGACCAATTAATCCCGAGTTTGTTGTGCCATCAGGCATCGTGTACTCGTATCTTCGATCAACAATCCCCTTCGTCGTCGCGTAATTAATCCCAGTCGCTTCTGTTGAATATGTCCAAGGATTTAACCATCTATCAGGGTCGTGACTTTGAGAATCATCACACGTCACAGCATAATAAATATCTTGCGTACATGAGATTTGTGCAATCGGTCTGCGGTGAATAAGGACGTTTCGGGAATAAGGGTCGGAATCGGACTGATACATAGCGAAAGTCGAATCTGGAAACGCATATCCTGTTGGCGCGGGATCATCCGTCCCGATCAGCGTCATTTTATATACGCCAACTTTATCGAGAATCTTTACAGGTTCGCCAGTAACCGTTTGGTTATTAAACATGGATACACCGCTGCGTCCATCACCCGCATCTAAAAATTTCGTCACATCCATATGCTCATATTTCCACTTCTCTTTGGACTTGATTTCCGGATCAGTTTCGGGATCTTGGAAATCGGTCGTATAAGTAAGTGCTTCTCCGGCAATTCCCATGTCATCGATTTTGTTGTTATCGACAATAGGGACCTTGACAACAACATTGCGAAAATGAGAGCCATAAGCACCAATGAACGCACCATACGTACCTGAATCGAACGTTGTATCTGTGACATCAAAAACAGGATTAGCTCCCATTCTGACTTTAATCTTTGAGCCTCTTACTGAAACTTTGAAGTTAGTGTAATCTGTGGTATTCAGATTGATGACAGTATTGCGAAGTTCAGTCCTAACTCCATTAACAATTTTTGATAGCGATAAACGGTTCGAATTAAATTCCAGTCGATACATGTTGTTATTATTCTTCGCTCTGAACAAAAATCCAGAAGGTGTGTTTTGACTATAGTTCGGTGACATTTGGGCAAAGTCGAAATAATAATCCGCATCCGTGATATCGGTATTCTTTTTCATTGTCTGACCAGTTTCGTTTTCAGCATAAGCAGGCGTAGATGTTACATTCCCTTTGATCGTATAGTAATAATACTTTTCATATGAGCCTGTATAATCATCTTGATAAGAATCGATATAACCGCCAGAACTACATGGACTGCAAGATTGCCAGTGGAGATTATATCGACGGTCTTTAAAATAACGCTCATGCACAATCATATAAAACTCGCCGTTTGCCCCGAACCCAGCGCCATCAATGGATATCTTCTTATCGATGTACGTAACAGCATATGTATGCTCGTTATATACCCGAGTTCCTGCTGTCGTATACTCCGCAAATTTCGTCGCATATTTATCCATCACTACGATTTTATTCAAACCATCAACGACATAAATATACCCATCCGCGGAAGTAACAAATCTTATGTCCCTCATGTATGTTCGTCCTGTGTTCTCGACCCCTGTCAGATAATTCCCATTACCGCCTGTTTGCCTCTCGTAATCATCCCAATTGCATGTTCCAAGATCAAGCCGCGTAGTAACACCCGAATGCTTGTTGTAAGATGTCACATAATTTGTGACAGTACCTTTTGATGTTGAACTGTAGTTACTTGTAGTACTACTATTACTCCAAGATGAGCTTGTTTGACTTTGATCACTATGACCGATTACAACAACGTCATCGTCTTCATATGTTGCCCCATACATATTCGGTCTGACAATCGCTGGAGTTGGTACTTCTTGTCCTGTTTCAACGTCATACCATTTCGATGTATCAGCACAGCCATAATAACACGCCGTTCCAAACAGAATATCTGGAAGTTTGATCTTTGTTCCGTCATCATTGATTTCCATACGTGTAGGCACTCCGACCTCAGATGGGGTTTTAGCCAATCGAAGATAAGAAATAACATCCCACATAGATGAAACGAAACTCTTCGTCCACGATGGCGACCCATCCGCGTTCTTCCTTGAATAGTCACACCAATATTTGTAATAGGAGGAGTCATCATCGCTATAGTAATAACTCCTACATGCGAGTTCGTATGTACCGCCTTTCGCATCCATATACAAAAAGTTCCCAGGATTACTTGCAGATGGAATTGTGCCTTCATAGGAATCAAGGCCATAGTTTATGGTCGTTGATGACGGATATGGAACCCCTGTGTAAGGATTTACTGAGTTGCCCAGATAATCAGAAGGCGTCATCTTCACAGTCAAACCGCCAAGAGTTGCAACCCCTGATTTTCTTCCAAGATACTGCGACCCAAATAGTTGCGGGACATAAAAGCTATGCCCTTGATCCATACCTAGCGTTACCACTGTAGGCGTGAATACTAAATTCGTCGCAGGGGCATTGAAAGGATTTTTTCCATAGTGTGACGTGAAGCCTTTCGTTATTGAATTGTAGGTGAATCCGATATTCTTGACTTTATCCAAGTTGGGATTATTTAAGGTCGACCCTTGCCAATCTTCACCAAACGCCATGAAGGGTTCGGATTCATTTGTTGTGTTAAACAAAGGAGGCTCAGGATTTGCACTTGTCACGGAAAATGTCATTTCTGGGGAATCATTCATGATATTAATTGTGAATTGTTTGGTATCCGTCAGGCCCCAATCCTCAGTCGTCTTTACGGTTACGCGATATTTTCCGACCTTCGCAGCAGGCAATGAGGTGTAACCGCCGACCGTTATCGGGATACCAATTAACGCATGCTCATCGAAATTCCCGTCATTATCGCTATCGTATTGATAACTTACTTGCGTCGAAACGATAACATCACCATCAGGACTGTACGACATATCCTTGAATCCAACATTTCCCCGAACACCGATAAGCGGAAGGTTGATCAATGCAACAGGAGGTTTATCTTCTACGACATTAATCTGTTTCACCGCTTTATTTTCGGGCAAATTCATTACGCCGTAATTGTCTTTCACTTCAAGCATAATGGTTTCAGTCCCAACATTCGGATAAACAGTCAATTTGTTTGTCCAAAATTCCTGCGCAATTGTCCTGTTCTTTGCAGGCTGACTGCATGCGCCATTAATTGCATTGGCTGACAGCGGCCTGTTTTGTACTACGCGGCTTGGAACGTTGATGCAGGGGACAGGTTCTGGACGTATGATGTTGATAGTGGCAGTCTTTTCCGTGCATGCCCCCTGCTGATCGCACATTTTGGCATAGATTGTGTGGTCGCCAACCGTGTTCGGAGCAGTCAGCCAGGTTATTTTGTCATCTCCTTTGTTCCATCCTTGAGACGGAAAACTTTGAATCCAAGTACTAGAACTTTTAGCGAATTCCCATTCGAATGTGACGAGTTCATCGTCTGGATCATAATGATTTGGCGGGACTTCCGGCAAAAGTCTAACGTTTAGACGATCGCCCACAATGGCATCGGGAATCGGAGTTGTGCTGTAGTAGTCGTTATCGGCGAACCAGCCGATCTGAAAATCGGGAGGGCGGTTAGGAGGGGAATTGCCAATGGTAAAATTGCCTTGGGTAAACGTCGAAATGCCGCCACAGTTATCTTCCAGCTTGTAAGCAATATCGACGCGCCCGCTGTGGATGTTCCCAGGATATTGAAGATATCCCATCATGCCATATTGGAAAATAGCGAAATCTTGAATCGACGTGCTGGATAGCGTACTCCACCCGTATTCGAAATACTCGCCAGAGGCTTGCGTTAGAATGAATTTACCTCGAACAGGTGTACAGCTATTCGGGATCGTCCAATCAGCTTTGACTACGTTGTTGTCTTTCCATGGAATGCTTTCCTTGTCGGCACTGGTGTGGCCGATGTAAGATCCTGTTGGTGAACAACTAGAATCCGTGTTCACGGGGACATTCAGCGTGTTATTCGAAGTGCTCATTTCAGAAATAGAATTATCAGCATTCACAACCAGTGTAAATGTTTTGCCGGAGCTGCCGAAAGTATAGTCAAATGAACCGCCATACCCTGGACCGTTATAAACCCCGTTTGAGAAAGTTTTGGTGGAGATAACTGTTCCATCTGCTCGAATTTCGACTTTGACAGGCGTTCCTGAAGGAATGTCAGCGCCGTTATTTTTGAAAGAGTAGTCGAAGGTAACTTTTGTGTTGGGTTTGATGCAGGATGCGCTGGTTGTGATGCTTGTAGGGACGAGATCGGGTTTAACAGAGGGTTCGGTTACGACGTCGATGTAGGAACTGTATTTGTAGGTGGTTCCTCGCCATTGAGCGTTGGCGAACATGAAATAATTCCTAGTGATGCCGTAAGGTTTGTCACCAGCGGCTTCCTCGTAAACCCCATCCTCTTCTTTCAGTGTATCATCCAGAAGTTCCCTAACCCTAATTAAACCCTTGTTGCTATTTCCCATTCCCCATGAGAAAGGTATTGCTTTCGGGGTCTTATCTGTTGGTGTCGCATCATAAATTTTGATGGTGTTAATTTTGTCACTATCAGTAAGATTTGCGCCTGCTCCATTTGGTTGTATTGCGCTCGCATTTTCATACCATGCGGTTGGAGGTGTTACTTCATAAGCCGTTGTCACTGCCCACCCGATTGCGTTATAATCAGGGAAATTATCAATTCCCTTAGAATATCCGCTGTACGAGAATTGATATCTCAAATCCCCACCATTTAGTTCACTAGAATATTTCGTTTTTGTAGTGGTTTCTTGGTATCTAGCCTCATCCGGAATTAACCCTGGATACTGACTTTCGGGATTCCCTTTGAAAGTCGAAGAATCAGCATCGAACTCAAGCGCTTTGGTCGCCTCACCTTTATGCGCCCACACTTTACCGTTAGGATCACGATAGATATAATGACCAGGTTTAGCAACGGATTGCCCAAAGACCGGTGTAGACGCTCCAGGAGCATTTTGAATTTTTAGGATAGAACCGGCTAGGGATGTGAAGGATGTTCGATCCGCACCATTTAATGTGTATTTCGGTGTTCCAACAATCGTCCCAGACACATACTTCGATAAATCCAGATCCAATGACTTCGCGCTAGATGCTGAATACTGAGGGTCAATATCACTCAATTTCCCGGCTTCTGAAGGATTCGAAAAATCTACGTAAATTCTCATTGTTGTTTGTGTTGCCGCATTCACATCTGTCAGATCTATAAACGGATAAAATAGCTCATAAGTGAGCAGGAATAGAAATAACCGCGTTAACGAAAAAAACACATGTTTTTTCAATGGTCATCACTTCCCACTATTTATGAATTCCCAAATCAATTTGTTGTTCATAAATGCTGTAAGAAATTTTACCGTCCATGTGTGCCCGCAAGTAGTAGTCCGAAATCCAGCCAATGTATTCTGCGGGTTTGTCATATTTAACCAACCCCGGAAATTTATTCACGGCTCTTACGGTTCCTTTGGAACCAAGCAAACCAATCGTTTGCATCGTGTAGAAATTCCCACTCGTATCCGCTGTAGAATCCACCAACACCCTAATTTGAGTGGCAATAACGTAAGTGTCTTCCAACTTAACAAACGGCGGTTTCAAAGCCAAATCAATCAAGTTAAAATTCGGATCCGGCTTCATCGGATCAATAATAATAACCTTCTCAAACTTGACCTTCACACCCTGCGCAATCGGAAACCACTTACCCAACGCATCCGTTGGCTCCATCCCCACCATCGACTTCATATTCGTCCCCGTCGACGCAATCTCTGCAGCAGCAACCGCCGATTGATCCACAGGCAGCACCTCACCCTTCCGCTTCGACAACACCCGCTCGACAATCGTCACTGACTCCGCACGAGTTGTAACCCCTTCCTCGTCCAAGTCTCCGTTGCTCTTCCCCTGGATCAGCCCCATCGACGTTGCTTCCAGCATCGTCGCCTTGGAGTTAATATCCACGGCGTGAACAGACACTGCAGCCATTTCCGAGCGCTTGATCGGCTCGTTCATATCACTCGTGCTGAATGTCCCCCACAGTATCCCCGCGTCTTTCATGCTTTGCACATAGGGAGCGTACCAGCTGCCGCTGCCTGCATCGCCATTTTTCACGCCGATGGCAACCGAAATCATTTTAATAAATTCAGCCTTGGTCACTTGGTTGTCAGGACGAAACGACTTGTCTTCGAAGCCATCCACATAACCTTTCGTCACGGCATTTTCAATAGCGGCCTTCCCCCAGTGAGCATCAATATCTGTGAGTTTCACTTTACTAGATTCGCC
Source organism: Paenibacillus oryzisoli (assembly GCF_050467285.1). Lineage (GTDB taxonomy): Bacteria > Bacillota > Bacilli > Paenibacillales > NBRC-103111 > Paenibacillus_E > Paenibacillus_E oryzisoli_A. The sequence goes on from NZ_JBCMUN010000014.1 coordinate 25,310, forward strand.
ATTCGTGACAGCCGTGCCCGCGAGGATCGACGTAATCGCAAAAGCAGCAGAAATGGACAGCACTTTCTTCATTTTCGAATTTCCCCCATAACTTTACAATTTAATAGTGATAGTATCTCATCTAATTCCATCGCCGTCTACCATTTACATCCATTATTTCCAGGCAAACAAAAAGAACCACCTCTCCCTCGAATAGCGATCTACACGAGATAAAAGCGGTTCTTCCGCACAAAACAATCTATCATTTTCTATAAACTACCATATTCCATCTTAGTTTGTAAACTATTTTTGTGCCTCATGGGCAGTACGAAGTGCTTGTAGTTCATCCGAAGAAAGCTCCCGGGACTCACCTAGCGCCAATGACGCGTCTAATTGCAGAGGCCCCATGGAGATTCTTTTCAGATAAACGACCGTTTTGCCCACCGCTTGAAACATGCGCTTCACCTGATGAAACTTCCCTTCCATAATCGTCAGTTCAATTTCGGAAGGAATTCCAGCCGCGGCGTCACCTGTTTTCAAAATAACAAGCTCACCCGGCAGCGTCTCATACCCGTCATCCAGCGTCACACCAGCGGCAAACGCTTCGCGATCCGCCTCGTTCACTTCCCATTCCACGCGGGCAAAATATGTTTTCGGCACGTGCTTGCGCGGCGAAAGCAGATTATGCGCAAGCTTTCCGTCATTCGTAAGCAAAAGCAGCCCTTCCGTGTCCTTATCCAGACGGCCTACCGGAAAAACCTCAAAAGGCACATAATCGTCATCGAGTAAATCGACGACCGTTCGGTCGCGGTTATCCTCCGTCGCGGACACAACGCCCTGCGGTTTGTTCATCATCAAATATACGAATTCCCGGTATCGGACAGGCTCGCCATTGACCGTAATCTGATCACGCTCCGGGTTGACCTGCATCCCGCTGTCCTTCACGCGCACACCGTTCACCTGAATCGCGCCTTCCTTTGTCAGACGCTTCAGCTCTGAACGGCTGCCCACGCCTACATGCGCGAGAATTTTATCTAATCGCTGTGTTAACTTCACAGTTTACGTCCACCTCCATGCCGGCGGGTATTCGTTTTTCAGAATCCCGTCGATCCACTTGCCCCAGCCTACGGGATGCCCATCCAAACAGACAAGGCAGTAGCCTTTGGCTGCCTGTCCCTCCTCGCGGAGAATTTCATCCTCCGCGACCTCCAGCGTCTCGCCCCGCAAATAGCGCAGGGCGCGCGCATCGTCCAAAGCCAAGCGCAGCACGCGCTTGGCCTCACCACCCCGCAGTCCCAGCGCCAGCGACTGGGACGGCTCGAATCGGCCGCGGTGCAACGCGCCGATGTACCAGCCCGGCCGCACGACCTTCAGTCCGTGCAGCTCCGGCAACCCCAGCGGCGACAAATACGCGTAGTCGCCGTAACACACGAGCCGCCCAGGGGCGAAGGGCTCGCCGCGCAGCAGCTCGCCCGCGAACGCCTCCAGCGGCTCCAGGCTCACTTCCGCGCGGGCTGGCGCCGCCGCGCGCCCCTTCAAACCGCCGCGCCGATCGCGGCGGCCGCCTCCACCCGGCTTCACCGCCAGTGAAGCCGAATCCGCCTCCACCGTAACCGCGCCGCCATCCACCGGCGCGCCCCCGCTATCACCCGCGCCCCGCCGCCCCAACACGGCGACATAATGCCCCTCGCCGCGCAGCTTGTGCGGCCACAGCCGCCCCGTGCCGGCGACAGCCGCTCGCGCTTCGCCGCTGAACTCGCCGGGACACCACGGCTCGCGCAGCCACTCCGGCCGGCCCGGCGCAAAGCGATCGATCGGCACGACATAGAAATCGTCGTGCTTGTCCAGAAACGCCGCGATCTGCGCCTCATTTTCCTCCGGCGAGAACGTGCAAGTCGAATAGACGAGGCGTCCGCCCGGCGCCAGCATCGCTGCCGCCTGTCCGAGCAGCTCCTCCTGCATCCGATTATACATCGCGATCGTATTGCGCTCCCAATAGATCGCCATCTCCTCTTCCTTGCGGAACATCCCTTCACCGGAGCATGGCGCATCAATGACGATTTTATCGAAATAGTCGCGGAAAGTGACCATCAATTTCTCCGGCTTCTCATTCAGAACGATGCCGTTGCGTACGCCGAACAGCTCCAGATTGCGCACCAGCGCTTTGACGCGTTCCGCGTTAATATCGTTGGAAACGAGCAAACCTTGCCCCTGCAGCTTCCCTGCGATCTGCGTCGACTTGCCGCCAGGCGCCGCGCACAGATCCAGCACTTTATCCCCGGGCTGCACGTCCAGCAAATCCGCCGGCGCCATCGCGCTCGGCTCTTGGATATAATAAAGCCCCAAATGATAATACGGATGCTTGCCCGGACGCTCGCCTTCCCCGTAATAAAAGCCTTCCGCAGCCCAAGGAACGGCCTCAAGTTCGAAAGGCACGGCTTCCGTAAAATCCGAACGCTCTATTTTCAAAGGATTCGCTCTCAACCCATACGCCCGCGGCTCCTCGTAGGAAGCCAGAAACTGCGCAAACTCCTCTTCGCCGAGCAAATCTTTCATTTTTTCCACAAATGTATCGGGTAAATGCTTTGTCATGTCAATCTCTTCGCTTTCTATTCAATATTCTTAACGTATTATAGCCGAGTTGTCACCAAACAGCCAATTTTTTTGCCAAAAAGGGAAAGGATATGCTACGCTTCTCATAGAAATGCTCACTATAAACTAGAAAAGAAACATGAGGTGCATATCGTGAAAAAACTGCTTATTTATTTAGGCATCGTCGTCGTGTTATTCGGAGGTCTGTATTTCGTCAATCAGCAATCCACCAAATCGTCGGATAAGGCGAACGAAGGAAATCCATATGGGGTCGCCGCATCCAAACTGAATCCGGAAACCGTGAAACAACTGACCGATCCGAATTATCAGAATTTGATTTTGCCGAAAGACCTGGACCAACGCCTGAAAAACAAAGAGACGTTTTTCCAGTATTACTACGCATCCACATGCCCGCACTGTAAAGTAACGACGCCTGTGCTCGTGCCGCTGGAAAAAGACCTTGGCATTGATGTGAAACAATTCAACCTGGAAGAATTCAAAGACGGCTGGGATAAATACAAAATCGAGTCCACGCCAACCATCGTTTACTATAAAGACGGCGTCGAAGTGGATCGCATTGTCGGCGGTGTGCCGGAAAACGGCTCCACTGGCGGCAACACACCTGAAATGTTCAAAGCCTTTTTCCAAAAATACAAAGGGTAAGCCGCTTTCTGCCCAAACAAAAGGACTTCCATCACCATCTCTGGTGAGAAGTCCTTTTTTCCTGCCTTCCTAGTGATCCTCCGGCTCTGGAGGGCTCTGCCGCACATCCTCGATCAGCCCCATCAACGCCTCATCCAAGACCACAATGTCCAGATCATAAGGAGCAAACGGTTCCGCTTCGATGTTCCTCAAGCGACCGAGATACTCACTGCTCTCCTGTAGCAACCGCCCTAAGTCAATTCCCAGTATTTCACTAGGAAATCCTTCTAATTTGTCAATGCCCGCGCTAAAAAGCTTGATCGAACCGCTGACGTTGCCGTTGCCATGATGATAAAGGCCTACTGCGACCTGCAGCAGACCTTGATACAGCGGATTGCGGCCTTCCTCGAGCCACAACTCCTCCATGACTTCATGGCATTCGAAATAGTCGCGCAGATCGTTGAAGTAGTATAGAAACAAAACGTACAAGCGATCATAGCTTGTCATCGATCAGTTCGAATCTCCTTTTTTCGCTCTGGACAGCGCCGCTTCCAGGTCCGCCGCCAGCTCGCTCAGTCCGACTTCCGTCTCCCAAATTTCATTAAAGCGCAGTTGGAACTGTGCCGCTTCCCGCACCCGATGGTAGAAATATAGGGCTTGAATATTGCTGAGCACGCGGTTGACCAGATTGGAGTTATCTTCGAACATCAGCTGGGAAGCAACGATTTCCCCGCGAATGTTGGACATCTCCTGGTCAAGAATAAACGCAGCTTCAGCCGCCCTGCTCAGGCGTGCTCTCACATCGTCCGGCAGTTGTTCTTTATATTTATAGTTCAGCGAGTGTTCAATCGTCGCCCAGAAGTTCATCGCAAGCGTCCGAATCTGAATCTCGGCCAATATCCGCTTCATCCCCAACCCAGTCTGAACCGGATATTCAATAATGATATGATAACTCCGGTAACCGCTCGGCTTTTTATTCGTTATATAATCCTTTTCATAGAGCACCGTCATGTCCTGACGTTCCCGAATCTGCTCAGCCAGCGTGTTGATGTCCTCAACGAATTGGCACATGATACGGATGCCTGCAATATCTTCAATGCCCGATTCCAGTTGATCCATCGGCACGCTCAAGCGCTTTGCTTTTTCCAGCATGCTCGAAATTTTTTTGACACGTCCTGTAACGAACTCGATCGGCGCATACTCTTCTCTGCTCTTGAGTTCGCCGCGGAGCGTTTTAAATTTCACTTTCAATTCCTCTACCGCTTGTTCGTAGGGCAGTAAAAATCGTTTCCAGTCTCGTCCATCCATCCTGTTTCCTCCATTCCGAATGAAGTTAGATCGAATCTACGCCTATTGCCTGGGAAATATGAGTGAATCCGTCACGCTTCAAAAGCTGCTGCAAGCCTATATTCATGCGGTTCAAAAGGCCTGGACCCTCGTAAATTAGCGCCGTGTAAACCTCAACCAGACTTGCGCCTGCGCGAATTTTGTCGTAAGCGTCCTGCGCGGTGAAGATCCCGCCGGCCCCGATAATCGGCAGTTGGCCTTCCGTCAACTGATAGACGCGCCGAATAACCTCCGTCGAGCGCTTCGTTAAAGGTACCCCGCTTAGACCGCCTGCCTGCTCGCGATTCGGATGGGTGAGTCCTTGTCTGCTGAGCGTTGTATTCGTGGCAATAATGCCCGACACGCCGCTCTCTTTAATGATGTGTACCGTGAGTTCAATCTCCTCGTCGGTCAAATCCGGCGCAATTTTCACAAGTACCGGCTTTTCTCCATAACCTTTGCCCGCTTGCAGCTTCATCTCTTCTGTAACCGCCGCCAGCAGCCTCCGCAAATCGTCTCCATGCTGTAAATTACGCAAGTCCGGTGTATTTGGTGAGCTAATATTGACGACGAAGAAATCGCCATATGTATATAGATCGCGAATGCAAATGCGGTAATCCTCTTCAGCCTGCTCGTTCGGCGTGACTTTGTTCTTACCAATATTGACGGCAACCGGAATGTCATGCCGGCCTGTTTTCTTAAGGTTGGCCGCCATCTCTGACGTGCCTACATTATTAAACCCCATGCGGTTAATCAGCGCCTGATCCGCCGGCAGTCGAAATAACCGCGGCAGCTCATTGCCCGGCTGCGGTTTCGGCGTAATCGTCCCCACTTCCATGAACCCGAACCCGAGTTGGGAAAAACCTTTCACCGCTTTCGCATTCTTATCCAGACCGGCGGCCAGCCCAACCGGATTGTTAAAGCGAATTCCCCACAATTCCTGCGCCAACTCCTGCGTGTGCGGCACACCGTACATCGCCTTCAGCAGCTGCTTCCCGCCAGGAAAATTCCCCACCGTACTCAGACCATCAATCGTCAAATGATGCGCCTTCTCCGGATCCATTTTAAATAAAATCGGTTTTGCTACGTTCTTATACAGCATCCTCTGCACCCCGTCCTCTGCATACTCTAATTAGACAGTTTATCCCACAACGTCGAAATATGCAATCCACGCAGGGACCCATCTGGATTTCCACACAAAAAATCCCTGCTCCATAAGGCGGCAAGGACAGGATTGACTCTCTATATCACCACTACGCTTCGGTTCGCTGCAGCAGCCGTTCCAAATGCATCGTCAAGTAGCCCGTTTCATCGTCCGGCACTTCCGTCTGCAAGCTGTCGCTGAGCATCAGCGATAACACTTTCGCTTTGACATACGTATCGCCGTACTCTTCTTGGATCTTCTGCAGCAGCGAGTTTTGCAGCGTTTTCCCCTGCTTCACTCGCTCAATGACACCCTTCAAATGCGAGATGAAACGGAGCGTTGAGAACGAATCGTCAAAGCAGAAGCCCAGCTCCTTCGCCGACTCGATCGTTTGCGAGACAACCCGGACCACGGCCAGCGAATCCGAAGCTTTTTCCTTTTTCCGCGCGCTGTTGAAATGCATCGTCAGGAACGCGACTTCATCCTCCGGCAGCTTCACATCGAGATTCTCATTGAGGAACTCCACTGCTTTCTTCGCGACCTTATACTCCTCCGGATACATATACCCAATCTCATAGGCAAAAGGATTCGTAATGAAGATACCGCGCTTCTGCCGCTCCACCGCAAAGTTAATGTGATCAACCAGCGAGGCATGGATCGTTTCGGAGAAATCGCCTTCCAGCATGCTTTGCGCGTAGGCGATCACTTCCTCGGTGATTCCGATAATTTTCACATCGACCGCATTCAGAATTTGCTCGTAATTTCGGAGCACTTCCGACGTATGCAGCAGAAATTCCTGCTGAATCTCTTCTTCGTTAATCGGCATACCCGGCGTCCGCTTGAACCCGATCCCTTTACCGAACGCGATGGAATTTTTGCCCGAACTTAAGTGCGCCATCACGACGTTATGGGATAAAACATGAATAATCGTCCGTTCAATCATAAGACACCTCCACAATCTTAGGCTTGTCCTGATTTGTCCTTTGTACCTTGCAGCATCGGTTTGATGCTTTCACGAATCTGCTCGGACTCCGTCCCGAACACGACATGAACGTTGCCTTTACCTAACCGGATAACCCCAATGGCCCCCAGATCTTTCAGTTCTTGATCCTTCACCAGTTGATCTTCCTTCACCAGCAGGCGAAGTCTCGTAATACATGCATCGATCGAGACAATGTTCGCAGGTCCGCCGATATGTCTTAAAATCGTTTGCGGCCGGCTCTCTGCAGGAGGCGCATCATTGGCCTCTTCTTGCTCCTCCTTGGCAGCTTCATTCTCCTCTTTACTCAGTTTTAAAGGGAAGAAATGCATGTACATTCGGAAGGTCGCATAGTACAGCGCAAAATAGATCAAGCCGATAACCACAATCCAGATCGGCTTTGCTGCCGAGTGCCAATTCAAGACAAAGTCAATGAATCCGGCTGAAAATCCAAACCCCATTTTAACCTGCAGCATATTCATAACCAGCATCGAACAGCCGGTCAGCACGGCATGAATGACATACAAGCCAGGTGCGACGAACATAAAAGCGAATTCAATCGGCTCCGTGATGCCCGTCAGAAAGCTGACTAACGCTGCGCTGAGCATGACAGGCGCCATGATTTTCCGGGTCGAGGCCGAAGATGCGCGAACCAACGCCAGCGCCGCGGCAGGCAGTCCGAACATGAACACGGGATAGAAGCCCGTCATGAACATTCCCGCGGTCGGGTCGCCGGCAAAAAAACGGCTGATGTCGCCATGCACCAATTTGCCAGCCGGCGTCACAAAATCACCGATCTGAAACCAGGCGATATTATTGATCACATGATGCAGCCCTGTTGGGATGAGCAGGCGATTCATGATCCCATAGATGAAAACGCCGATGTTACCGTTTTGCGTAATCCACATCCCGATTGTCGAGATGCCGCTTTGCAGCGGGGGCCAGATGAACCCCATGATCACCCCAAGCACCACCATGACGACCGAGGTAATAATGGGGACGAATCGTTTGCCGCCGAAAAAACCGAGCGCGCTGGGCAGCCGTATATGCTGAAATTTATTGAAAAACAATGCGGTGAGCATGCCGACAAGCATACCTCCGAGCACACCTGTATCCAATTGATCTCTGGAATTCGGACCTAGTTGAAAATGCTGAAGAACATTATTAAACACGAGATACCCCACCGCTGCCGCGAGCGCCGCAATGCCGTCTCCTGAAGTGAGTCCGATGGCAATGCCAATCGCGAACAGGAAGGGCAGATTATCAAAGATTGCGCTTCCACCAAGCTCAAAAATTTGAGCGACATGCGTGAGAAACGAGTTGTCAAAGGTCATTTTACCGATTCGAAGCAGAATGGATGCCGCCGGCAGCACCGCAATGGGGATCATTAAAGAACGCCCCATCTTCTGAAACATGTACATGATTCGCATGATGTCTCCTGTTAAGCCCACAAGGTTGGCCGTTTCCTGTTTGCTTTTTCTAACCCCATTATAGTAGAAAGAACACCTTCCCGAAAGGATAAATTCCTCTAGGCTAAGGTGTTTTTTCTATGCATCCCCGTATCGTTTATTTCACAGCGCCCGCTGTTATGCCGCTTGCAATTTGCCGTTGGAAGATGATATACACAATCAGCGTAGGCAGTGTCGTAATGAGGAGTCCCGCAAAGAGAGGGCCCCACTCCACACGGTACTGCATCTCGGCCTGCATCACGGCAAGACCGATCGGAAGCGTATATTTGGTCGGCTCATTCGTCAAGACAACCCCTAGGAAGTATTCGTTCCAGTTGTTGAGCATATTCGTGATCATGACCGTAATCAGGCCTGGCTGAGACAACGGCAGCATCACGCGAAAGAACGTACCGTAATGGGAAGTGCCGTCAATAATCGCCGCTTCTTCAATTTCCTTCGGCAACGATTGGTAGAAGCCGACGAGCAGGAAGATCCCGAACGGCAGATTGAGCGCCGCGTAGACTAAGATCAGCCCGCGCCACGTGTTGATCAAATGCAGATCGTTCAGCAGGAAGAACAGCGGAATCAGGGCAAGCGCAAACGGAATCATCATAGACGAGATGTAGATGGTATAGAGAATTTTATTCCCTCTAAAATTGTACCGGGCTAAAATATACGCCGTCATCGCGGATAAAATCATCCCTAGAAGCGTACTACCCGCGGTCACAATAATGGAGTTCATAAAATAGGTGCTGAAGTTGTACTTGCTCCAGACATAAGAGAAGTTCGACCAAAGCAGCGGGAATTTCGGCAGCGCCCAGGGCATATTCAAGAAAAATTGCTCGTTATTCTTGAGCGCATCTAGTAAAGTCCACAGCAGCGGATACAGAACGGCTACGCTCCAAATTATAAGAATGAGCCAGACAATCGTTTTGGCCAGCGGATTTTTGACAGTCATACGGTGGGTCCCCTCCTCGGTAACAATGTCGCTGATGGCACTAATGCATTTCGATCGTTTCTTGGCGCATAATACGCTGCAGGACGAGTGTCGTAATCAAAGATACGATTAAGATGAGTACGCCAATGGCCGCTCCGTAACCGAAATGATACTGTTGAAAAGCCATCCGATACAGGTAAGATCCCATCACTTGCGTCGTATTGTCAGGTTGTCCGCCATTCGTCATCAACTGAACGATCACGAACGAACCGTTGAGTGTTGTGATCACAATGTTCACAATAGAAACTTTAATCTGCTCCCAGATGAGCGGCATGGTAACATGGCGGAATTGCGCCCATTGACCCGCTCCGTCTATATTAGCTGCCTCGTAGTACGATGCAGGAATATTCACGATTGCGGCAATCATTAAAATCATGTAGAAGCCGATCCCTGCCCAAATCGTCGGCGGCAGCAGCATCCAGATCGTATGTTGGGGAAAGCCAAGCCAGGCAATATCCACTTTTTCACTCGTAAACAAAGAGAGAAAAGCATTCAGAAAACCGATCTGCGGATTATAGATGAAGTTCCACAGCACACCGATAACGACAACGGAAATGACGTTCGGAATAAAGAAAATCGCCCGGAAAAAGCCGGTGCCTTTGACTCTAAAACGGGTTAGCGCTACGGCAAAGAAAGTCGCTAAAATCATGATTCCGATGACCTTCCCGACCACGAGGAAATAATCGTTTCCAATCGCTCTCAGGACAATCGGATCTTTGAACAGCTCTTTAAAGTTGTCGAAACCGATAAACTCACTGTTCTCCGACATGCCGGACCAATCATAGAACGATTTCTGCAGCGCTTGGATGACCGGATAAATGGTAAATACGCAAAAGAATATAAAAGTCGGAATGATGAATGAAGCGATGAACAAATTCCGTTGCCACATTTTTGAGCTGGTCCTCATTCTATCTTCACCGTCCTATCATTAAAATGGCGGAGGCACGAGGGCCGAAGCCCCCGATGTTCTCCGCGCCGCTCCATTCAGTTCCTATTTCTTTTGCTTCGCTACTACGTCAGTCACACGTTTTACCCATTCTTCCGGCGTAATGGTGCCGATCGTCAGGGCGACAGACGCATCTTGCATCGCCTTGTCTACGTCAGCCGCGAAGGAAACCGTAGGCACAACCACTGTGTCCGGGGAGGACAAGAATTTCGCAGCATCTTTAACGAAGTTAGGTGCCTTGGAGGAAGAAATATCACCTTTCACGTTGGAAGGCGCACCACTCAGCTCAGCCCATTGGGAAGCTTGCGTTTTGGAGAAAACGAATTGCATGAACGCTTTAGCTGCATCTTTGTTTTTTGCTTTTTTCGCGATAGCAAAAGTCGCCGTCGATGTATTTGCTACTACTTTTCCACCTTTATCTTGCGTGATGGATGGGATAAAGCCGAAGTCGAATCCGCCTGGAACGTCTTTCGCCATTTCGTTTGGCAGCCACAGACCGTTCGGAATGAACGCATCTTTATGTTGCAAGAACAAGGACTGGGAATCCGTGTGGTTGATTTGTACGGACGCTTTGTCGATGAAGCCTTTGTCGCGGATCTGAACGATTTTGTTCAAGCCTTTGATAATCGCAGGGTTTTTCCAAGCGTCCAGGTTGTTGCTTGCCATGTCTTGCAGCAGTTTGTAGTCGTTGTTGTTCGCGGATACGATGGCTGGCAGCAGCACCGCACCGTTGATGTAGTAAGGATATTTCCCTGTGTGGATGAACGGGTTAATACCCGCAGCTTTGATTTTGTCGCTTACCGCCAAGAACTCTTCGAAATCTTTCGGCTCAGCCCAACCTTTATCTTTGAACAGCGCTTTATCGTAGAAAATACCCCATGAGCTCATAACGAACGGAATGTTGTAAATTTTACCGTCAAACTCTTGCGGCTTTTGCGCGAGCAGATCAATGATTTTTTCGCCGTCTACGTTTTTCGCGTCCTTGATCCAGTCGGTCAAATCTTCCAGTTGGCCGTCCGTAACCATTTGGCGGTCGAACAATTCAGGACCGTCGATATATACGAAATCAGGTGGGTTCCCAGCGATCCAACGGGGTTTCATTTGCTCGTTGATTTTCGGTCCCGCACTTTCTTTAATTTTCAGATCAGGGTTAGCCGCTTGGAAATCGGCAATGACTTTTTTCCACCATTTATCGCCGTAACCGCCGACAAAGTATTGGATTTCGAAATCGCCGGTTAGCTTTTTCGCGCCAGCCGGAGTTGCCGTTACTGCTGTTGTTGCTGCAGCGGTCGGTGCTGTCGATGCTGCCGGTTTTGTGGATTCCGCAGGTGTAGAGGAATTGCCGCAGCCTGCTGCCACAAGTACCATGGATGTTGCCAAGCCGATCGTTGACCATTTTTTCATGTTCATGTGCTCATTCTCCCTTTTTTAATAGATCTGTTTGGTTAAGGCGAAGCGCTGGTTTCGGATAATGGATCCTGAATCGTGTGGGCGATCAACCCCTTTCAAGGAAATTGGGAAAAATAAAAAGGGCATAGTTATAGAAGAGGACTTGCATCTCTTCAATAACTAATGCCCTTACGGTAACATGTTATTAAAAATGACATATTCAATTGAATTATTGCTTTCGCGTGATTAAATCTTACGATAAGTTGACATGTTCGTCAACACTTTTATTTTTTCTTCCCTCTAAATTCATTATTCTAGAAATGGCTTCTCCTATGATATGATAGGTATAGCTCGTTTAATTCTAATGAAGCAGGTGAAAGCAAATGACCAAACGCAAACCTCAAGCCATCGCAAGAAACAAGCAAGCAAACAACGAAATCAACAAGAAAGCCATCATTTGGACGAGCGCTATCGTCGTTGTTATCATTGTTGCGATGTCTTTACTGATCATTTTGGACAAATCATAGAAACAAAATGATTGTTTTGTTCACATTTTGAATTGTAATCGCTTTCTATTTCTTTGTCAAGATTAACTACACAATTTCCGTTGTAACCCATTACAACGCTGGCTTCTTATGCAAACAGCCTCCGCGAACCCCTAATTGACAGGGCTGCGGAGGCTATTTGTTAATCCAGCCATTTATACGTCTTGCCGGGGTTATCGTCCTTCGTCTGCAACGGTAAACCGAACGCAGATTTCGGATCTCCTCGCCCCGCTCCCTGCCCTTCCCCTTCGCCAGGCTGCGCAGGCGGCAAAATCCCCTTGCCGATGGTGACTTTCGTACCGTGCGGCACCATATCATACAATTCTTCCACATCCGCCTGCTGCATGCGGACACAGCCATGCGACTCGTCCTTGCCGATGGAGGACGGCTTGTTCGTGCCGTGAATCGCATACAGGGTATCCGATAACGTCATGCCGCGGCTCCCGAAGTCGCCGTTCGATTTCCCGTTCGGATTGCGTACCTTCTCGCTGATCACAAAATCACCTAAGGGCGTTTTATCGCCGCCCAGACCGACAGGATAGCGGCGCAAAATAAACGTGCCGCTCACCAAAGCCAGCTCATGCTTCTCCGTATCGATGAGAATGCGCAAGGGCTCCTTCAGCGGGGCGGTTGCCGCCTTCGGCTGCCCGCTGCTGCTGGTGGCCTGCGATTGTGGCGTTGACGCCGCCGCAGACGGGCTTCCCGCGTCTTCCGCGAGTACATCGAAAGGGAGGGAACCTTTCGCTTTGGCCAGCTCCTGGAGCCCTTTCAGCGCCTCAGGGAACGCCTCCCTCATCTTGGGCGACATACCGGGCAAAAGGTTGTTCGGGTACGGCTGACTGAGCTGCTCGGGCTTGTCCGGCAGAGCGCCGTTCCGCGCCGCATAAGCCTCCATGGCGCTCTGCAGCACTGCGGCGTTCTCCCGCGCCTGCATCCAGGCCTGAATAGCCGGCGTAAGCGACGTGCCATCGGCGAGCTGGCAGTCGCACACCTGCGGCTGGTACGCGCTTAACGCGAGCGCGCCGCCGCCGTCCGCCTGGGCGACGCTCACCAGCGGCCGCACGGTGCGGTGCCACTCGCGCCACTTGCCGTCCGCGCTGTCCGGCGCGCTCATAATCACCGCCTTGCCCCCGTCCGTTCCGCCGCCGGTAACAATTTGCTGCAGCTTGTCGCCCCACTTCGCGTCAGCATAATACAAGACCGGCCTGTCCGGGCGGGCCGTCGCCCCAGCGACCACGGCTGCTGCAGTTGGAGCTGGGCTGGCGTCCGGCTCCGCCGCTGCGGGCAAGTCGCTCGACGTTGCAACCTCTTTCCCCGCCGGCACCGCGAGCAGAAACAGCAGCGCAATCAGCGGCAGCCATCGCGCTTTACGGCCTCGCTTGCGTTCCATTGCCGCCGCATGCCGCTCAATGGCGGCAGCTTCCTGGAGCGCGGCTGTGGGCAGCGGCCCGTCGATGGAAATTTTTTGCCGCTCGAACGCTTCATAAATTTCGCCAGCCTGCGCAAAGCAATAGTTCGCTTTCGCGAGCTTCCCCTGCGCTGTATATTCTCTGCCCAGCAAATACCAGGCCATTTTATTATCTGGATGCTCTTTCACGTATTTCTTTAGATAGAGCGGATCCTCAATCGGATTATGCTGAAAAAAACGGGCCAACTGCTCATTGCGATTGCGCTCATTCATGTGAGGAGACCTCCTATCTCAATCTCACCTTCCACTTTTTAGTATCGGCATTTCATCCGCAATGTTGAAGAGAAAAAGGAAAAGCCCGGCAAGAGAGCTCTCCCGCCAGGCTTCTACAAAAATCATCTTGTTATTGAATCGCCGATTTCGTGCGTAAAATTGCTGTATGATGCGGTGCATCCCACTGCACATCCAGTCCGATCTGCTCCGCAAAGAAACGGATCGGCACAAAAGTACGATCTTGCTTCACATACGGCGAAGCATCGGTAGCCACTTCTTTATCGGCTGTGCCTTCCCGCTTCACCACAATGCCCGTTTCTCCAATGGTCAGTTGAACCGTTACACCATCCTTGGACAACTGTACCAACTGCTTGCCGGCTTCTTCCGCGTATTTCACTTCATAGCCAAACGTCTCGCTGATTGCACGTACCGGCACCATCGTGCGGCCGTCCACAATCTCTGGCTGCGCATCGAAGCTCAGCAGCTTCGTGCCGGTTACCACCTTCACCTGCGCATCGGTCGTCACTTCTTCCGGCAAGCGATACGGTGCAATTTTTCTAATTTTATTATTCAATTCGTCCGCAACAACGAGATTGCCCTGCTGCGTGATCATCACATCCGTCGGACTGTAAAATTGCGCAGCCTGTTCAACACCGTCCGTCTCCCCGGTTTGCAGTGTACCGGAAATCGTCGTGACCTGCCCGTCCAATAAATAGCGAATCGCATGATTCAAGCTATCCGCGATCAGAAGACCGCCTTCCGAAGTAACGGCAAGCCCTTTCGGGAAATCAAACATCGCTTGCAGCGCTGCGCCGTCCTCGTAATCGCCGCCGGCATACAATTCATTTTTCGCATAGAAGCTGCCGGAAACGGACGGCGTTGAGCCCGCAATCGTCTTCACTTGCCCCGTCTTGAAATCAATGTAGCGAATCCGCTGATTGCCCGTATCGCTGACATAAAGATTGCCCAGGCTGTCTAACGCCAGCCCTGATGGTTCGTTGAATTTGGCGGAAGCTAACGCGCCATCTTGAAACTCACCGGCGAAAGAAGCTTCGCCGGGACGAATCTGAATTGCGCGCGCCGAAGGAGCGCCAATTGTTGATACCGTGCCATCCGCTGTAATTTTGCGGATCACATGATTAAGCGTATCGGCCACATATACCGTGCCGTCCGCCGCAACGGCCACATCGCTGGGCCTGTTGAAGCTGGCGTCGGCGCCCTTGCCGTCTTTGCTGCCAACCAGGCCGCTGCCCGCGAACGTCGTCACATTGCCGGCCGTGTCGATTTTCCGGATCGCATGGTTGCCCGAGTCTGCGACAAATACATTGCCATTCGCATCCACAGCAAGCCCTGTCGGCTCGTTAAAGAACGCTTTCGCACCTGACCCGTTGACCAGACCACCGACCGGGAAACCCTGGTTGTTCAGCACAATGTCCAGCTCAGGACCAGCAAACGTGCTGACCTGACCGTTCGTGATTTTTCGAATCGCATGATTGCGCGTATCGGCAACAAGGATACTGCCATCCGGCAGCTGTGCGACGCTGCCCGGCGCACGGAATGCCGCGATCTGCGCACTGCCGTTCACATTCTGAAAGTCACCGATTCCCGCAAGCGTAGTAACGTCAGCCATAATTTGGCCTGTGCTCGTTTGCAGCGCATCGTCCGACAAGCCGTCCGCCAATACGCTCGAACCGCCAATCATCGTCGCAGCCGCAACGGAGGAAACGAGGAGCTGTTTTAAATATTTCATAGGTTTCTCCTTTAATCGTAAAATCGCGAATTAGACGCCCTGATTCTGGAATACATCCGTCGGGCTTACAACCGGTGATATACTCGTTACGGGGATTTCAATATTTTGAACATTCGTTCCATTTTTTCTTACGATAACCAGTTTACTTACTTTAATTTGATTGCCGCCCCAGCCTCCCATGGGAATCGTGACGAGATGTTTGCTGCCCGTGAAACCGATATTTTGACCATTTGCTAAATTCGTGACCGCATACACTAACTCTTGCGTATTGTAATAACCTTCTTCATATTCATAAGGTTTCAAATAGTCTGCACTAGATTCAGCGACAAAAATATTGCCAAGTCTTTGGGGTTCATCACGATTCAGCCAAATGCCGCCATCGTATTGCAAATGAACTTCTACCCCAAAAATATCATTAGATCCTGTAAAATCACTCAGGTCAATGCCTAGATCGAAATAGGTATGAAGACCACCTTCACCCGTTCGATCTGATAGCAATGTAGTTGTCAGCTTAACGCTCGGCTGAGTCTCTGAATCTGGATTCTGGGATCCTGAACCTCCACTATCGCTTGGACTCGTCGGCCCTGGGTTTGATACTGACGCAGGCGGCGACGTTGTCCCATCCTTCGCATTATCATAATCTTTCTTCTCTTTCTCCGTCATCGAAGCTTTCAGCTTCGCTTCCGCCTCTGCTTTTGCCTTGGCCTCCGCTGCCTTCTGAGCCTCTTCTTGCTTTTTCTTCTGCTCTTCCAGCGCTTTCAACTGGTCAGCCAGCTTCTGCTTCGCATCTTCCAGCTTTTTCTCAGCTTCTATTTTCTTCTGCAGCTTTTTCTCTTCCAGCGCTTTCAATCTTTCCTGCTTCTTCTTCTCCAGCTCAGGATCTACCCCTGCCGTTTTATCGAGCGGCTGCACTTTATCCAAATCGATTTTCTTCGATGCGTCAGTAATCTTCTTATTCGTTTCCTCGATGATTTTATTCAAAGAGTCTTTCGTAATTTTTTGCTCTTTCAGCGCTTCTTTCGCAACGTTCCCGACAAGATTGTCGAGATTTTTCTTCACTTTATCCAGATCTGCCTGTGACTTCACGCTAAGCGATGTATTGTCGCTTGTGGACTTGCCTTCGTTCAACTCTTTTTGCTTTTGAGCGATAAATTCATCGTTTTCCTTATCGATCTCCGCTTTGTTTTTAATGAACTCCTCAAGTACCGAAGGGGACGCTTGTTTAATGAAATCCTCCAAATCAAGGAATTCGACTTTTGCATCCAGATCGTCGGCCTCATCTCTGGAATCCAACGTGATCTGCTGTGTCGGATACAAATAGGCAACGCTCTCTTGCTGATCGTTTGCATCATTGGTTCTCACTGTCGTCGCTGACACTTTCCCCGCGCCTACAGCCATTTTAATATTACCGGTAACCGGATCAACCGATACGTAAAACTGTGTACCGCGAACCCCCATGACCGCGGTCGGCGTTTCCACCTCGAACTCGTCGTCGGAGCCGGCCAGCGATTTGACCTTTACCCATAACGAGCCTGCCCAAACTTTCAACTTGGACTTTTTATTACCGTCAGCCGTATTCAAGTCGGATACGTTCAGTTCCGCATTGTCACCTAATGTAACATCGGCATCGCCATTACTTAAATTGAGCGTTACCGAGGAATCGTCACCGGTGTAGATGGTGTCCCCTTGATTCAAGCTCATGCTTTCGTAAGCGTCGTACGTTTTGGAGCCGCCGCCCTTCTTGACCGTCACATCGCCGGAAAGCGATGCAATAATGGCGACGCGAACCGTTTTGGCGTCTGCGGGCTTCGCGAGCACAAAGGAAAATACACTGAGCATCAAGCTTAAGCTCAAAAAGAATGATAGCAAAGACTTTCTGGTTACTCTCACGTTCCTGCCTCCTTTAATCTCTTTATGATAGATGACCTAACACTTCATAAACGGCCACCGGCTTCTCTTTCCCTTTGACCTTGATTTCACCGATGGACACGATATTGAACTTATCTTTCACACGTTCATACGTCTGTTCACTGATCAGAATTTGCCCCGGCTTTGCGTTGGACTCCAGTCTCGCAGAGAGGTTCACCGTATCGCCGATCGCCGTATAATCCAGCCTTAAGCCTTCCGATCCGATGTTGCCGACGACAGCCGGACCGCTGTTAATGCCGAGGCCGAACTTTACGCCGATGCCGTAGGTATCAATCAGCTTTTGCTCCAAGATGTTCGCCTGCGACTTCATTTCAATCGCTGCGCGAACCGCCATTTCCGGGTGGTTGTCGAATTCGATCGGCGCGCCGAACATAGCCATGACACCATCGCCGATAAACTTGTCCAACGTCCCGTTGAATTTAAAAATCGCCTTCGTACAGACATCCAAGTATTCATTAAGCACCTGAATGACTTGCTCAGGCTCAAGCCGCTCCGACATCGGCGTAAAGCCCCGAATATCAACGAAAATCAGCGTAATGTCCTTCCGGCTCCCCCCGAGCTTCACATCCTCGCCCGATTGAAGCAGTTCATCTACAACGGATTTTGAAACGAAGCGGCCGAAAATGCCGGTGACCCGGTTGCGCTCCTTCCTCTCATCCAAGTAATGGCTCACAATCGACCAGACATAGATCGCGACAAGCGCGAACTGCGGATAGACGAGCGGTGCGAATGTAGAACCGACTGTATATAAGATCAGCCAGATAATGCCATAGACTACGAATAAACCGATAAAAATAAAGAGAGCCGCTTTTCCTTTGTACCGCTCAAACAAGTAGATGGCCAGAAGCGCCATCACAAGGATGACAGCGGCGCCTGCCGGTTTGGACATGTCATTGTAGAACTTGCTTTCCAGCAGCGTTTGGATCATGTTGGCGTGAATCTCGATTCCGAACATTTTCACAGAGGAGATTGGCGTCGGATACTCGTCCTGCATCGCCGTTACGAAAGGTCCGACCAGGACGATGCTGCCTTCGAGCGGAAGCGGCTTCGCACTATTGAGAACATCGATCACCGATAACAGCTCATAGCCAGTTGAAGCGTCCACTTCTTGTCTTGGCGTCGTGAAAAATTCCGTTGTAGCTTGATTTCTATCATTCGTCGGAATCGTTTCGCTGCCGCGCAGCCATTTGCCGGTAGCCTCATCGCGGCTTACTTTCTCGTCTTTCCCCAAAACCATATTCGCCAAAGCTACACTAAAAGCAGGTATGTATTGCCCTTTCTCGTCCGGCAGCCCAACCGGTAATTTGCGGGCTTTGCCGTCCTTATCCACAAATACGTTAATATGGGCCATTTGTCCTTTGTTAGTTGTTAGTGTGGATGCGGGGTAGTCGATCCGCTCAGGAATCAACTCGCCTGCTTGCTGCTGCTTGGAAGGGTAATTAATCTGGATAGGCAAAATAACATTGGCATATTTCGCTAACACATCCGCCAGCGCTTTGTCATCTGCGGGGTCTTTTGAGGGTTCAGCCAGCACAACGTCGATGCCGATGGCTGCTGCGCCTGATTGCTCAAGCTTCTCTATTAACTGCGCATAGACTTTGCGGTCCCATGGAAACTTACCGATGGCCGCAAGCGATTTCTCATCAATTTTCACAATTTTGATGCGATCGTCCGGCTGCCGTTCATCTACAGATTTGGCTTTCCGAAGCGAATCCTGAAGTGGGCCCTCCACAAAATAAAACAATCCGCTCACAGTCGCCGTGTAGAAATATGTCGATAGAACTGCAATCAGAAGTCCTACCGCCACGGTTTTCAACCATTTCTTTTTACCCATAAGGCCCTCCCAGTGTTTACTAGTTTTATTGTAAGATGGGAGCCTTGAAATGGCAATAAAATGTTACAAATTTCACGTTTTTTTTGCAAAAAAAGAACCCGCCTCCTCAAATAGGTTGCGAGCTCTTTCGACATCATGTGGCAGATCACATAACGCAGCAGGATGATTTAGTTAAAAGGGGAATCAGCAACTTTAATAGAATCCGTAGGGCAGCCGTCTTGTGCATCTTGCAGATCATCGTACAGATCTTCAGGAATCTCAGTTACCCCTTTGTTGCCGTCACCATCAAAAATAACTTCAGCCAAACCTTCATCGTCGTAATCATAGATGTCTGGAGCTGTAGCCCCGCACGCGCCGCAAGCGATGCAAGTATCTTTATCAACGAATGTATACTTTGCCATGTTTCTACTCCTCCTCAAATTATCCTCAATGTAAAATATAATATAAATGCGGACAAAGTTCAAACCTAAAAATTTGTTAGCCCTACGTACATTTCAATAAAATCGGCGATTCCGTGAACATCGTTTATATTCATCACAGGGCCCTTAAAATCTCCCTCCCCTAGCGACGCATCCAGTACAACGGCAATTGGTTCCGAGTCCAGCACATCAAGAATACGCCCTTGTTCTATCGTACGAAAAACGGCGATCTTTGGATGCTTGTCTCGCTTAAATCCTTCAATAAGAATGATATCGGCGTCCGCATGCACCTCGATCTGCTCAGCTAGACTCGGTTCTTCTTTCCGCTCATACGTACGGACAGCATCAGGGGAAATCGTGACGACTGCCGAAGCTCCGGCCTTCATGAAGCCGGTTGAATCCTTGCCCTCGGCTTCTTTATAATGTCCATGTGCATCATGTTTCATCACAACCACACTCCGGCCGCGCCGCGACAGTTCAACAACAAGCTTCGCAATCAATGTCGTCTTGCCGCTGTTTGAGAATCCGGCAAAGCCCACGTAATTTGCCATCTCTTATCACTTCTCCTCATCCTTATGCAGCGGATTGTTCCGCAAATGATCCATCTGCAGCGAAGTGCCGCGCGCCTTGTGGTTGCGGATCATCGCCGACGGGTCATTGCTCAGCATCCCTGCCGTCAGAATCGCATTCTCGCCGAACTTATCGCGCAGCCCATCCATAATCCGATTCAAATTCTCCTTCTTCGGCTGCTTCTCGTAATCAAACAAATCCAATTGCACATAGGTTTCTTCCCGGGCGCTCAAGCTTTGCAGCGTCACACCCAGCAGCCGGACGGGATTGCCTTCCTCCCAATGATGATCATAGAGTTGGCAAGCCGTTCGATAGATATCGTCCAAATGCTCCGTAGGTGACTGCAGCGTGAGTGAGCGCGTAATCGTCCGCATCTCCGGATCACGGATCGTGACGACGACGGTCTGTGTCATTAGCTCCTGACGCCGCAATCGTCTTGCCACTTGATCCGCCAAATTGAGCAGCACGCGATGAACCTCCGTCCGGTCCGTATAATCTCGTGGCAGCGTCGTCGTATGCCCGATCGATTTGCTCTGCTCATGCTCGGGATTGACCAGCGAGTGGTCGATCCCGTTCGCCGACAGCTTCAAATGCGCGCCGATGATGCCAAAATGCTTTAATAACAGCGCATCGTCCGCCTTGGCGAGCTGCCCTAAAGTCAGGATGCCCAAACGGGTCAGCTTGTCCGCAGTTTTACGGCCGATACCGTATAGATATTGGCACGGCTTATCCCAGAATACCGTCGGCACATCGCGAAGCCGGATCACAGAGATACCATTCGGCTTTTTCATATCCGAACCCATCTTGGCCAGGAGCTTATTCGGCGCGACGCCGATCGAGCAAGGCAGACGCAGCTCCATTGCAATCCGCTCCTGAATTTGGCTCGCAATCTCAAGCGGTGTACCGAATTGCTTGGACCCCGTAATATCCACGAAGCATTCGTCGATGGACATCGATTCTACCAGCGGCGAATAGCTGTACGCGATCTGCATGAACCGCCTGGAAAACTCGCGGTACAAGTCAAAATCAGGTCGGATCAAGATCAGATCCGGACATAGTTTCAAAGCCTGCCGCACCTGCATGCCGGTCTTGATGCCAAGATTCCGTGCCGCATACGACGAGGTTACAATAATGCCTCTGCGCAGTTCCACGCTGCCCGCGACGGCAATCGGCTTTCCTTTATATAATTCAGGCTCTACCGCCTCATGTACTGAACAATAAAACGCATTCATATCTATATGTAAGATCACGCGTCCTTGTTTGGGATAATGGGAATGAGCGGTCATGTTCGCCTGCCTCCTCTCACCGAGAACTCCTTCCGACCGAATGTAGACAAGATCAGCATACCGAAAAAGCCCAGGGCAAGCAAACCTAATTTGGCCTTAGCGATGTCCTTCCTGCCACATTTATGATATAATCGTAAATTATACATTAGCGGAAATCGCAACTTTCAGATTTTTGTGTGATTTACCCACGCACTTTCCCAGCTTTTGAAGGAGGAACCACCTATGCCAACATCAGTCAAAATCTTCGACACCACCTTACGAGACGGAACGCAAGGAGAAGGCATTAGCTTGTCTGTTGAAGATAAAATCAAAATTGCCCGCAAGCTCGATGAGCTCGGGGTTCATTATATTGAAGGCGGATGGCCGGGCAGCAACAGCAAAGATATTGAATTTTTTGAACGTACGCGCACGATGACATTCAAGAATGCCAAAATCACAGCGTTCGGAAGCACGCGTCGCAAAGATTCGAAAGCTTCCGAAGATATTAACCTGAACCGCTTGGTTGATTCCGGCGTTCAGGTGGCGACGATTTTCGGGAAATCGTGGGATTTTCACGTGACAACTGCGATTCAGACGACACTCGAAGAAAACCTGAATATGATTTACGACTCCGTTCAATTTTTGAAAAGCAAAGGGCTCGAGGTCATTTATGATGCCGAGCATTTCTTTGACGGATACAAAAATAACGCGGAATATGCGCTGCAAACGATTTCCAAAGCGCAAGACGCCGGTGCGGACTGGATCGTACTGTGCGATACGAACGGCGGGTCGCTGCCAGGCGAGATCGCTCAAATCGTCGGGACCGTGAAAGCGCACGTCTCCACGCCAGTCGGCATTCACGCGCACAACGATTGCGAACTTGCAGTAGCTAACAGCCTGGCGGCCGTACAAGCCGGAGCAGGTCAAGTGCAAGGTACCATCAACGGCTACGGCGAGCGCTGCGGCAATGCCAACCTGAGCTCCGTTATTCCGAGCTTGCAGCTCAAGCTGGGGTACTCCGTCCTTACCGACGATCAATTGAAATCACTAACCTCGGTATCTCGCTACATCAGCGAGATCGCGAACATGCACATGCCGATCAACCAACCGTTTGTCGGCAATGCAGCTTTCGCACACAAGGGCGGCATCCACGTGTCCGCAATCCTGAAGGATGCGAGCACTTACGAGCATATTAAGCCTGAGCTGGTCGGGAACAAACAGCGCGTTCTGGTTTCCGAATTGGCAGGCCAAAGCAACGTATTAGTCAAAGCCCAAGAACTCAACCTTGATTTCGATCGCGATCCTCAAAAAACGAAAGAAATCATCGAGAAAATCAAGGAAATGGAGCACCAGGGCTACCAATTCGAAGGTGCGGACGCAACGCTCGAGCTGATCCTGCGCGAAGCATTCGAAGGCCTGGAGGAAATTTTCACGCTCGAATCTTTCAAAATGCTTGTTGAAAAAACAGCCAATCATGCGGTCGTTTCCGAAGCCATCGTGAAAGTCAAAGTGCATGGCGAGACGATCTACACTGCCGCGGAAGGCAACGGTCCGGTCAATGCACTAGACAATGCGCTTCGCAAAGCGCTCATTCAATACTACCCGGACATCAAGAACATCCATCTGTCCGACTACAAAGTGCGCGTCCTCGACGAGAAAGACGCCACAGCCGGCAAAGTGCGGGTGCTCATGGAGACAACCGACTTCAACTCCACTTGGAATACGCTCGGCGTTTCCAGCAACATCATCGAAGCGAGCTGGTACGCGCTCGTGGACAGCTTGCGTTACGCTTTGCTCGGGCGTACGCGCATCGAACGCGAAGACAAAGATCAACTCGAACAACTCGGCGTGGTTAATCATTAACGCCAAAAAGCTGCAAGAGCCCTTAACCAGGGCCGCTTGCAGCTTTTTTTATGACTCGGCAATCAGCTTCGCCAGTTTCTTATCCAGCTCCTTCGCGGACAGGACATGAATCACCTCGCGGATGACACCATGCCGATCAATGAGAAAACTCGTCGGAATTGCAATCACCGAGTAAGCGTCGGCATTTTTCCCTTCCTTATCGAGCAGCACCGGGAATGGGTATTGGTACGTGTCGACGAACTTTTTAATGTTGTCCATTTTATCGCCCGGTGTGACATTCACCGCATACAAGTCAAACTTTCCTTGATACTTCTTGTAGACATTCACCAAGTCCGGCGCTTCTTCTTCACACGGCCCGCACCAGGAAGCCCAGAAATTCAAGAAAAGCGGCTTATCCCGCTCCCCGCCGACAGCAAACGATTGTCCATCCAGCGATTGCAACGTAAACGACGGCGCCAGTTCATTCACCTTCGCCGCTTCCTCCGCCGTAAGCGTCTTCTGATTCATATGCTGCACGACTCGATAACCAATCAAACCTATGACAATAACCAGTATGGCTATACTTATGATTTTCTTTTTCAAGCGTTCCGCCTCCCAGGATGCATGGGCGAGCAGTTCGCCGTCAGGCGAACGACCAGCCATTTCTTCTATATTATCTCCAAATCGGTGAAATTTCCAACCCGGATGTTCAGCCCTGCCTTTCCACGCGTATGCTTTCACCTAATTTGGGTAAAGTAAATCTGCGCATTTATGCAGGAAAGGATGAACATCTCCATGAAACAAGCCACTCTAAAGCGAAAAGGATTTGGCGCAGCAGAAAAAAAGAAAAGCTATGCGCAAGATACCAACTCAAGCGACAAACAAGCCTCCTCCGGGAAAAAAGGAAGCCTGTGGCAGTATCTTGCCTTGGCTACCATCCCATTGGTGCTTGTGCTGGGCAATTCCATGCTCGTGCCCATACTGCCGGATATGCAAGACCACATGCACATTTCCCGCTTTCAGAGCTCCCTAGTCATTACCTTGTTTTCGCTGTCAGCAGGCATCATCATTCCCGTTTCCGGCTACTTATCCGATCGTTTCACGCGCAAAGCGGTCATCATTCCTTCGCTGATCGTTTACGGCGCAGCCGGTGTTCTCGCGGGTCTCGGTGCGGTGTGGAGCTCATATGGGATTCTCATCACCGCTCGTGCCCTGCAAGGCTTGGGTGCAGCCGGAACAGCCCCCATTGCCATGGCGCTCGTCGGCGACATTTACAAAGGCGGCGAAGCGAGCAAAGCGCTCGGTCTCATCGAAGCTTCCAACGGCATCGGGAAAGTCGTCTCCCCTATTCTCGGCTCGCTGCTCGCAATGCTCACCTGGTTCGCGCCTTTTTTCGCCTTTCCGATCTTCTGTCTGCTCGCGCTTCTAGCCGTTATTTTCATGATCAAAGAACCCGCCAAAGAGAAGGAAGCCGAGCCGCTCAAACAATATCTGAAAGAAATCAAGTCCATTCTGGGGCAAAAGGGACATTGGCTGCTTCCCGCTTTCTTTGCCGGCGCCGTCACCCTCTTCATCCTCTTCGGCGTCCTCTTCTATCTTTCGCAAATTTTAGAAGAGAAGCCTTACAACATCGATGGCATAAAAAAAGGACTGCTGCTCGCAATCCCTCTGCTATGTCTCGTCATTACCTCTTATACAACCGGAGCGAAAATCAAACAAAACGGGACGCTGATGCGTATTCTGATGAATGTCGGCCTCGGGCTGATGATCGTCTCGCTTACTTGTGCGATTTTTGCGAACGGGAAGCTCGCGCTGCTCATCAGCTTGCTGTCGCTCAGCGGCATCGGCACAGGCCTTTTGCTTCCCTGCTTGAACACGCTCATCACCGGCTCCGTACAGCGCGATCAGCGCGGCATGATCACTTCCTTGTACAACAGCCTGCGCTTTATCGGCGTTGCCTTCGGCCCCCCGCTGTTCGGATGGCTCATGAACAAGTCTCATGCGACGCTATTTATCACGGTCGTCTGCCTAGCCGCGCTGATGTTGACACTCGTCTTCTTTTTCATCAAACCTCCTGCACAATTGAAGCAAGAAGCATGATACAATAGAACTATCTCGCATGGAATGGGGGCAGGGTCATGCTTATTCAGTTGAAGGAAGACCTGTACGATCATCTCGTTGCCTATAGCCGGGAAACATTTCCCGAGGAAGCTTGCGGCGTCATTTTCGGCCGTCCGGCAGAGCACGATGCAGACGTCCTGTATGCTACGACGTTCTTCCCCTTGCCGAACATGGCCGAGCAGCCAACTCGCGAGTTCGCCATTGATCCGATGGACATACTTCCTTTTCTCAAGCCCGGCCCTACCCCTTTAATCGGCTTGTTCCATTCACATCCATCTGCACCGCCAATCCCGTCCTGTCAGGATTTGCAGACACTTTGGCACACCATTCCCACCCACTGGATTCTATCGCTCCAACACAAGATAGCACCCGAACTGCAAATTTACCAAATAAAAAAAGCCGCCTCAACCGAATACCGCAAACTTTCGTTTGCTCTCGGTCAATGATGGCTTAAGAGGGCGTAGAGATCGCCAAGCGTATCTACGTTGCGAGATTTAATTTCTTCCATAAAACGCGACCACAGCTGCGCCGTCATCAGCGCGTCTTCGAGTGCATGATGGCGCACGGTCACAGGAATGTCGTAGGCATGAAGCAGGGAATCCAGGCTCAAATTTTTACGCTTCGGCATGAGCCATTTGGCAATCATCATAATATCCAGCACCCGATGAGACAAGCTGACTTTGGACGTGCGCCACAGCGCGGAGTTGAGAAAGCTTTTATCATGACCCGTGGCGTGAGCCACCAGAATCCGCTGCTGCACAAATTCCAGAAAATCGCTCAACGCGCCGATCAATTCAGGCGCTTCGCTTGCCATTTCATTCGTAATGCCCGTCAGTTCGACGATATCATCAGGAATTTTCCGTTTCGGATTGACCATCCGGTAGAACGTATCTTGCGTCTGCACTTCCCCGCCAATGACCGACACCGCACCGAACGAAATAATCTCATCACCGTTATACGGCGAGAAGCCGGTCGTCTCCAGATCGAAGACAACAAGCTCCATGGAATGAAGCGGTATCTCAAACAGCGAATCCTTTCTCTGTTCCCTCAGCATTGAGCGTATAAAAGCCATCTGCTGCGCGCTTTGCACATCGAACATAGAAGTCAGCGCAGGGGTTAGTCCCCCCATTTTATACAGATGCCACATACGTCCTGCAGGACGCATATCTTTCATGCGAGTCACCTCTCCCCACATCACATACCGATCCGTCATCAACCTAACCTTTTTCTCTATAGGATTCGATGGATTTTGTTACGTATTTTTGTAATTCCACGCCTGTGCGCAAGCATTGTTTCAACATCTGCCGTGTTTCTTTCGTAAGCTGCTCCGCAGTCAATCTTCCCCTCGTCGTATACTTCTCTTCTTCCAGTTGAAAAGGCGTTGCATTCCGCAGCTGTATCGCCGTTCCGAACGCCGTCTCCCACTCTCTCGTCAGCGGTTCCGCGACAACCCCCTGCTCTCGCAGCAACCGAATACGCATCATCGTGGACGACTCCGCAATCCCAGCTTGCATGGCTAGCAGCCGGATTCCATTCACAATTGGAATATACGCGCCGTATTTAATATCAAACCCGCCTGCATCCTCTCCATATCGCTCTGTAATCAACTGCCCGAAAATGCCGAGCGAAATTTTGTGACGCAGCGTATTGGACAACAAATTGCCCAGAATCGCAGGATGTTCGGCAATATACGTAAGCATCATAGACTTCAAACGATGAACAAGCCGCGGCGCACCGTAAATACAGCGAATATCAGCCAAAATCAGCAAATATCTCATATTTTCCCAATTCGGATCCGCCAACCATTCCAGCGTCATCGCGCGATAGCCCGCTTCCGATTTACGCCATTGCGGGTTGCTTGACACCACATTCCCTTCGCATGGCGGATAGCCCAGAACATTCAAACCGTGCAGAATCAAGGTGACCAGCCGGCTAAAATAGTCCTCAATCGCCTCCTGCGGATGCATCTCGCTGTCAGCATAGATCAGCCCGTTATCCTGATCGCTCCAAAGCGTCTGCTCACTGCGTCCGCCGCTGCCCAACAAGAAAAAGGCGTATTCGACGGGCGGCTTCCCCAGCCCCTCCGCTTCCAGCATGCTTTCCGCAAGCTCCGCTGTGCGCATGATAAAAGCGTCGTGCACAAGATTAATCCGTTCGCCCAGTTCAGCTGTATAAGACAAAAGGAGATGCTCACGAAACATCTCTTGTACTTGATCTCTGGCGCACCTCATCTCATCGAATGCTTCCGCTTGATGAATTCGTGCCAGGATCGGTTCCAATGAGAGATGAGTCATGTTGCATCTCCTTTGCTCTAGTAAAAATGTAGGATCATTATAACGTTACACTGCCGTTTTGAGCCGCTTTTTTCATTTGCTCAGGATAGCCGTAGGAACCGTGCTCGGAAAGATCCAGACCGATAATCTCTTCTTCTTCCGTAACGCGAAGACCTACAGTCGCTTTCATGATGCCCAAAATGATGAAGGAAAGAATGAGTACGAATGCAAGTGCGCCGAATACGCCTAGCGCTTGAATGCCAAGTTGGTGCAAACCGCCGCCGTAGAACAAGCCAGCGCCACCTACGCCTACTTTTGCGGAAAGTTCAGGTGTTGCGAAGAAACCTGTGGACAGGGTTCCCCAGATACCCGCGATACCGTGTACAGAGAACGCGTAGATCGGATCGTCAACGCCTGCTTTTTCAAACCATTGCGCTGTGAAGAAGGTTACGATACCTGCCACTGCGCCAATCACGATGGCTGCCCAAGTGTCTACGAACGCACAGGAAGCTGTAATCGCAACAAGCGCTGCAAGCACACCGTTCAGCATGCTAGGAATATCCGCTTTGCCAAAGTACATCCAGGAGATCACAAGTGCCGCAACGCCGCCGGCCGCTGCCGCCATATTCGTCGTCAAAGCAATGTAACCGAAGAAACCATCATTCATTGCACTGAGTGTACTGCCTGGGTTGAAACCGAACCAGCCGATCCAGAGGATGATAACGCCGAGTACGGACAAAACTTGGTTATGACCCGGAATCAGGTTAGGCGTTTTATCTTTATTATATTTACCGATACGCGGTTTAAGCAAGATCGTCGCTACGAGCGCTGCAGTTGCGCCTTGCAAGTGAACGACAGTCGAACCTGCAAAGTCCTGCATGCCCAATTTGCTAAGCCATCCGCCGCCCCATACCCAGTGAGCAACGATCGGGTAGATCACGACAGTGAATAGAATACCGAAGATGAAGTACACCGGAAGCTTCGCTCTTTCTGCAAAACCGCCCCAAGCAATCGCCAGGGATACACCGGCAAACGCTAATTGGAACAAGAATTTAATCCCGATTGGCACATCCGAACCGGAGAGGGAGCCGAATGCTGCTGCCGCTTGATCTTCCAAGCCGGTAACGAAGAATCCTGTTTCTCCGAAGAAGGCGTTGCCGTCACCGAAAGCAAATCCGAATCCTACCGCCCAGAAAGCAATTGCACAAATACCGAAAGTCAAAATGGTTTTACCGGCAACGTGACCGGCGTTCTTCATTCTCGTTGACCCTGCTTCCAAAAGCGCGAAACCGGCTTGCATGAAAATAACCAGGATCGCTGCCAGCATAACCCATACGGCGTCGATCGCGCTTTGCAGCTGCGGTGCTGTCGCATCATCTGCAGCAAATGCAAGCGTAGGGAACAATAAAGACATCAAACCAAAAGCTAACAAAAACTTCTTAACCATTCGACCACTTCCTTTAATGTTAGATTAAATAACATATAATGAAACTCTTAATGTCATTATATACAGGTTATATGGGTTTGACAATAGGATTTTCGTTAATAAAATGAAAAAAACGAAAAATAACCTGACATGAAACAGGCATAATTCGGTTTTGGCCACATACAGACCTCCAATTACGCCCCAATCTTGCCATATTCCCATGTCAGGTTTGAAAAGCATCACGTTTGACTGTATGGTTTAGAATCAGTTATCATGTGTATATATAGAAGCAAAGCTATTCATCATTATCCGCTGGAGCAGAGGTGATTCTTACGCATGAAGAATGAGAAGCTATATAAAATAGGAGAACTCGCGAAGCTTGCTGGTGTCAGCCCTCGCACCATTGATTACTACACAAAGATGAGCTTGATTGAACCTGAGACCAGATCGGATACGAACTATCGTCTCTATAGCGTTGAAACTTTGAATCGTCTTAAACGTATTGAATCAATGAAGAACGAGAAATATACCTTAGAAGAAATCAAAATGAATTTGCAGCAATGGAACAAGGTGTCTGCGGACGATACCGTGAGAGATAAACTAACATCTCTCCAGCTTCATCTGGACCAGTTGATGAAAGAAGCCAAAGAATTAAGCCCGCTCATCCAACAACTGAAGCCGAATCAGGTGAAGAAATTCGCTCGTATCCTGACCCAGCCGACAGCCGCCTGCATCGAAGCACTGATTGTTCTTCTTGGTAAAAATCCGTTCTCATAATGAATGACGGAGGCAGGTCACATGTTCTTTCACCCGATGGATTTTCTCATTATCATCGCATTCGCCCTTTCTTTATGGGCATCATTCCGAGTGCGGGGAACGTTTAACAAATGGTCTGAAGTTCCCGTTTACTCTGGAATGACGGGCGCACAGGCTGCACGCCGCATGCTGGATGCTAACGGTCTCTATAATGTTCCGGTCGAAGCCGTCCCTGGCGCGCTGACCGACCACTACGACCCGATGTCCAGAGTCGTGCGTTTATCCGAACCCGTGTATTATCAAAACTCGATCTCGGCCGTCGCTGTTGCTTGTCACGAAGTCGGGCACGCCGTTCAGCACGAAGTGCATTACCCGATGCTCGTAGCACGCCACAAGATGTTCCCGGTTGTGAACTTCGCTTCCGGTATCGCGCCAATCCTGATTCTGGCCGGCTTCTTCTTCCAACAGCTGCCTTGGCTGCTTGGACTCGGCATCCTGTTCTTCTCTTGCGCGGTTGCTTTCCAACTGATCACACTGCCCGTTGAGTTCAATGCAAGCTCAAGAGCCCGCGATATGATGATCGCCGAAGGCTTCATCACCAATGAAGAAGAGCGCGGCGTCGCCAAAGTACTCAATGCCGCAGCGTTAACTTACGTTGCCGCGGCGCTCATTTCCGTCTTGGAACTTCTCAAGTACATCATGATCTTCACAGGCCGGAACAATGACGAATAACAGAAAAGCTCTCCGCTGTCAGAGGCCGTAAGGCACTCGCAGGGAGAGCTTTTTTATTGAAAATAATCGTATAGAAAGCGGCGGAACACTTCCGCTACAAGCGGGAGTTTTTCATCCTTCCGGCAGATCAGACCTACCGTTCGCGTTACTTGCGGGTCGGTTACCCGGATTTTCACCGGCTGCATCTCTCCGCTTTCAACAAGCGCCATCGAGGGCAGCAGGCTGACCCCCATGCCCGCGGCAACCAGACCGCGAATCGTATCCGTCTCTTCGCCTTCAAATTCAATCTTTGGCACGAACCCCGCCTTAAGACAAGCCTCCATCACAATCGTCCGCAATGTGTATTCTTCGCTGAACATGACGAAAGATTCATTTTTCAGCTGCTCCAGACGAATCGAGGTGTACTCCGCCAAAATATGATTTTGCGGGATAATCGCATACAATTCTTCCGTCAGCAGAATTTCCCCTGTCACATGCTCATGGGTCTCCGGAAATGGCGAAATAAACGCCAAATCGATCTCTCCCCTGGAAACATCGCGAATCAACGAGGTATACGTCCCTTGCCGCAGCCGAAATTTGACGTTGGGATGATTTTTTTTAAAGGCAGCCACAACCGCCGGCAGCAAATGAATCACAAGGCTGTGTGGAAAGCCAATTCGAATTTCTCCCGCTTCCGGATCTAGAAATTCATGGATCTCGCCGATTGCGCGCTCCAGGTCGGTCAGAATGCCTTCCACCCTGCTTAGAAACAAATGCCCAACAGAAGTCAGATGGACATTCCTCCCCTTTTGCACAAACAAATCGACGCCAAGCTCCTCCTCCAACAAACGAATTTGCCGGGAGACCGCAGATTGCGCGACGTGCAGCTCTTCCGCCGCTTGCGTAACATGCTGTTTTCTAGCTACTTTCACAAAGTACTGCAATTGTCTTAACTCCACGTTCCGAATCCCCTGACTGGTGTTCACCCTGATTGGACAACGTCCACTTAAAAAGATTATAATAAGAAAGTTGTTATTAGCTTGGATAAATAAGGAGGAAATATGCAAATGGCACAAGAGCGTACTGGCGTTGCTACCCTGAAAGGCAATCCAATTACATTAGTTGGACCCGAAATTAAAGTAGGAGACAAAGCTCCTGACTTCAAAGTAAACAAAGACTTGATGAATCAAGTTTCCCTCGCCGATTATGCAGGCAAAGTGAAGCTGATCAGTGTCGTTCCTTCTTTGGACACAGGCGTTTGCGACGCGCAAACTCGCCGCTTCAACGAAGAAGCAGCTAAACTGGGCGAGAACGTGGTTGTTCTTACAATCAGCGTTGATCTTCCGTTTGCACAATCCCGCTGGTGCGGAGCTGCAGGCATCGACAAAGTCATTACATTGTCCGATTACAAAACCAAGTCGTTCGGCGAAGCTTACGGCGTACTGATCAAAGAAATTCAACTGGACATGCGCTCCATCTTCGTCATCGATGCGAACGATACCGTTCAATACGTTGAATACTTGGCAGAAATGACCAACCACCCGAATTATGAAGCTGCGGTTGAAGCCGTTAAAGCTCTGGTATAAGGCTGGGCACAAATAAAACAGCAAGGAGGCCATGCTTCCCTGCTGTTTTTGTTATTCAGCCACTTTATGAGCGGCGAGCTTGCGATCCAATTGTTTATAAATATCAAGAATGGTTCGGTAATTCGACCCAAGGTCTCCCAACGAGCCGCGGGAAGCCGAATATATGTCAACCGCTGTTTTCACCGGATTGATAGCGATTACCGTTAAGGTAACATCCTGTGTCCTTCCTGTCATCGTCCTGCGTTCAGCAATAATTTCTCCAACGTTCGGTACTTCATGAAGCAGCTTGTACCCCGGTGTTTTCTTCAGTACGGCCGTTATTTCTTCCCACACTTGGTCCTTAGACAGCTTGTAATATCTCGTTTTAAGCAAAGGATCTCTGGCTTTTTCTCCAGTCGTTTCATGACTACGTACTAATCCGATTAAAGTTCTCTTTAGCAAAAGCCCTTTCCCCCTTCATTGAAGTGCATGCCACGGCTTGCCATATTAACACTAACTTCTATATTACCACTGATTACGGCTGAGAAAAAGGGGAAAATAAAAATCGGAGGTTTCTCCCCCGATTTGACAAGTGCCGATGGTTTCATTTCACAGAATTTTCTAATTAGTTTCCAGAAAAAGTGCCGATCAACAAATAAATGTTTAAACAAGCAATGACAATCGCGACAACCCAACTAAGAATTGACATCCACCGCGGTGAAACAAACTCGCCCATTTTCTTGCGATCAGAGGTAAACTTCACTAGCGGAATAACCGCGAACGATAATTGGAGCGACAAGATGACCTGGCTCAAAATAAGAAGATCCGTAGCGCCGCTCTCGCCGTAAATCCCAATGACGATCACCGCCGGAATAATAGCGATCAAGCGCGTAATCAGCCGGCGCAGCCAAGGCGCCAACCGAATGTTCAGAAAGCCCTCCATCACGATCTGGCCGGCAAGTGTGCCGGTAAGTGTGGAGTTTTGACCGGAGGCGAGCAGGGCGACCGCAAATAGGATACTAGCCGCGCCGGTGCCAAGCATAGGCCCGAGTAAGTGATACGCGTCCTGAATTTCAGCCACTTCTTTGCCCGCGGAATGAAAGGCAGCTGCGGACAAAATGAGAATCGCGGCATTGACGAACAAAGCAAGCATAAGCGCTACCGTGGAATCTATGGTCGCAAACTTGATCGCTTCTCTTTTGCCTTCCGACGTCGGTTCGATTTTGCGCGTTTGAACGATCGACGAATGCAAATACAAGTTGTGCGGCATCACCGTGGCCCCGAGAATACCGAGCGCAATGTAGAGCATCGCTGGGTTCGTGACAATTTCCGTCTTAGGAATAAACCCTTGCGCTACTGCGGCAAATTCCGGTCTGGAGAAAATCATTTCCATCACAAAGCAGAAAATAATAAGTACCATCAAAGAAATAACCATCGCTTCAATGTAACGAAAGCCGCGCTTCTGAAGCATTAGGACGAGGATAACGTCCAATGAAGTCAGAATCACCCCGTAAATAAGCGGAAGTCCGAATAAAAGCTTTAAAGCAATCGCCGCACCGATGACCTCGGCCAAATCGCAAGCCGCAATCGCCAACTCGCACAAAATCCATAAGGCAAACGAGACCGGTTTACTATAATGATCCCGGCAGGCTTGCGCCAAATCGCGACCCGTTGCAATGCCAAGACGCCCAGCTAAAGCTTGCAATAAAATCGCCATCAAATTCGATATTAAAATGACAGAAAGCAAGGTATATCCAAATTGTGAACCGCCGGCTAAATCCGTCGCCCAGTTGCCCGGATCCATGTATCCGACCGCGACCAGATATCCCGGTCCGACGAAAGCTAACAGTTTACGGAAAAATCCTGCCTTCTTCGGAACCTTCATTGAACTATGCACTTCAGGAAGACTGGGCATAGGAGATTTCCTTCTCCAGCCCTTCGGATCCTGTTCAGGCTGCTTTTTCACTGCAACTTCCATCTTCGTAACCTTCTTTCTCATACGCAATAATGTTGAACTAGGGAAACTTTTAATTGAAGTATACTACATATCCTCATATTATGCTATAGGTAAACACTTATGTGCATAAGAAATTATTTTTCCCTAAGGAAAAACTTTGGACAACGTCCACCTTTGTTCACAGCAGGCTTTCTTTATAGCGAAAAAGAATGACACAATGGCATAAAAGTATGTTATACTTTGTATATTCAATAAACAAACAAAGAAAATATAAATGAGATCGCTGGGAGGATTTATCATTGTCATACTTCATGGGCTTAGATTTGGGCACATCCGCCATCAAATGCATTCTTATCAATGATGAAGGCGCTGTCATTGATTCTTATTCCGTCTCTTATCCACTCTCACAGCCAGAACCTGGCTGGGCCGAGCAAGATCCGGAAGACTGGTGGCAGGCGACCATTGCCAGTATCCGCGGCCTGCTCGAGCAATCGCAGGTGTCTGCGTCCGACATCGCCGGCATCGGTTTCTCCGGCCAGATGCACGGCTCGGTCTTCCTGGACGAAGCGCAGCAGGTCATCCGGCCTGCGCTGCTCTGGTGCGACCAGCGCACGGCGGAGCAGTGCGCATACATCGAGGCGACCGTCGGCCAAGCCGAACTCGGCCGCCTCACGGGCAACCGGGCGCTGACGGGCTTCACCGCGCCCAAGCTGCTCTGGCTCCGGCAGCATGAGCCGGAGCATTACGCTCGCGTTCGGCACCTGCTGCTGCCGAAGGACTACGTCAGGCTGCGCCTGACGGGCGCGTTCGGCATGGACATGGCCGACGCCAGCGGGACCTTGCTTCTGGACGTCGCGTCCAGAAGCTGGTCTAACGCCGTCTGCGAGCGGTTGGACATCCCGCTCGCCTGGCTGCCGCCGCTCTACGAGAGCGGCGACATCGCCGGCCGCCTGCTGCCTGAGGCGGCAGCCTTGACCGGCCTCGCCGCCGGCACGCCGGTCGTGGTCGGCGGCGGCGACCAAGCGTGCGGCGCCGTCGGTGTCGGCGTCGTCCGTTCCGGCATCGCCTCGGTCGCCCTCGGCACGTCCGGCGTCGTCTTCGTGCACGACGACACCTATCAAGTCGATGAAGCGTACCGGCTTCATTCGTTCTGCCACGGTGTGCCGGGCAAATGGCACCGTATGGGCGTCATGCTGGCGGCCGGCGGCTCGTTCCAGTGGTGGCGCAACCATTTTGCCCAGGAGGAAATGGCCCGCGCCGAGCGCGAAGGCAGGGACGTCTACGAAATATTGACGGCCGATGCGGAGACAGCGCCACTGGGCAGCGAAGGCCTGCTGTTCTTACCGTACTTGTCTGGCGAGCGTACGCCGCATCCGGACCCCAAAGCGCGCGGCGCCTTCATCGGGCTCAATCTGCGCCACGGCAAAGCGCATCTGACGCGCGCGCTGCTGGAAGGCATCACGTTCGGGCTGCGCGACTCCCTGGAACTGATCCGCGCCTCGGGCATTGAAGTCAGCGAGCTGCGCGTCAATGGCGGCGGCGCCAAAAGCCCGTTCTGGCGGCAAATGATCGCCGATATTTTCGGTATCCCGGTCGTGACGGTCAACTCAACGGACGGTCCGGCCTACGGCGCTGCGATCATGGCTGCTTCCGGCGTACTGAACAAAGACATCACAGAGCTCTGCGACGCCTGGATCCAGGTGACAAGCCGCACGGAACCGAATCCTGCCAATCAGGCCAAATATGTAGTCTATTATGAACTGTTCCGCGGCCTTTATGGCACACTGCAGAGCACGTTCCACCAGCTTAGCGACTTGGCAGAACAGGCTGAATAAAATAAAAAAGAGGTTGAACGGGCGATGTCCCATTCAACCTCTTTTTTATACGAAGAAACCCGCGCATGCCGTCCGGTTTTGGTGCTTCAAACCCGCTCTCGCAGGTGGGTGTCCGCAGAAACGCATTTGAGGTCCCTTTTCGAGGGCATGTCAGCCGCGCTTCAATATAGGTCTCCCTAGAAACAGTCATTGGTTTAAAACAACTGAAAACCGTTACGTACACCGCAGGATTCTTCTGTGTAGTCTCATTATAGATCCAACTGGTCTAAGAATCAACCGGTAGGATTAGTTTCTATTGTTGTCATTCTCTTCTTTTTTATGCACGTTGCCATCAACAATGTCAGCATCGGACTTCTCAATGGCATCAACTTCGCGGTCTTGCCCTGCTTCAGCTTCAGCTTCCGCTTCTGCTGCCTCAGCCTCAGCTTCAGCCAGGCGCTGCTGCTCTTTCTCTTCCAGCTCCTGCTGCTTCATTTGCAGCTTTGTAAAGCTGCGGTTAAACTGCCAGAAGGAGAAGGTCGCCACAATGCTGCCCATAAAGAAAACAACAAGGAAGAAGTTGAACTTTGTGACGCAAATGTACACAATCAAACCATTACAAATCAGCAGCACAATGGAGTTGATTGGATTGCCAATCGAAATCAGAACGGAGTTCTTGATGATTTGGAAAATTTTCATATGCAGATGAACGATGATTGAGAAGAAATTAAACAACGAGATGATCATAATAATCGTGAAAGCAATGAACAGCACCGCCAATATTTTCAGCGAATTGCCCTGTTTCAAATAGAAGAAGTAGTTCACGCTAATAATCGTGAAAACAAGCACATAAAAGATACCGCCAATCATGCTCTGTACGTAGTTTTCCTTATAGCCGCGGAAAAACGTTTTGAGCAGCGACACATCTTCTTCGCCTGTCACCCATTTCCTTGCAACAGCGAACATCGCAGTTGTTGCGGGAAACAACGTAAATGGCGTCAATGCGCCGATAGGCAACAGCATGGTTTTAAGTGCATCCGGATGCTCATTGAGGCTAACAAGCCCCATAAAGAATAAAAAGAAAACCGGTATCGAACAAATGATCCACAGCAGATTAATAACCGAGAATCGCATAATCCATTCGGATATTTTGTATAATCCACCCATTACGCCTTTAAATTCCAAACTTCTTCCTCCTTTAAGCGTTTCCATTTCGGAAAACTTTCTACGTTGTAATGAATCGATCATTTGCGGACTTGTCCTATTTGCCTTACGTTCCATTATAGCCTATTTTCGAACAGATAGGTAGACGTCTAGTCGTTCTAGGTTTTTTTTACATAGGATATATTGTCTAGTCGCACTACCCCCACATCAATTTCAGGAGGTTGATCGTATGTCTTATGCAGGCGGAAATACAGCAGCAGCAGTTTTGGTTCTCTTTATCCTACTCGTGATCATCACTAGCGCATTCGTATTCTAATTGCGATATGATAGGAAGAAGGCGGAGATCTTCGGATCTCCGCCTTCTTTTTCTTCAAGCTTATTTGCTTACAAGTGTATCTTCACTCTTGCGAGGCGCTCTGGAGCGATCGCGGTTGCCGGAGTAGTTGCTACCATATTCACGGTTTTTGGAGTAAGAACTGCCGCCGCCTTCACGGCTGCCGTACTCACGGTTGCCGTCTTTACGCGGATAGCGGGAACCTGAACCGCCGGACCCGTAACCGCCTTGACGACGGTCGCCCGAACCGGAACCGTAGTTGCCGCCTACGCGACGACCGGAGCTGCGCACATCGAATTTTTTCTTTCTTGCACGAATCGGATCTTCCGGTGTAAGCTCGATCACTAGATCTTTCTTGTCGCCAGTCAGCAATTTCATCGCTGCGGCAAGCAGATTCACGGAATCGTACTGCTCTAACAATTGAATGGCAAGGCCTTTGAATTCGGAGTGCTCTTCTTTTTGAAGAAGATCCAGAATACGCTCAGCCGTCAATTTTTGTTTGCCTTCGATCGCTTCCGCCAAGCTAGGCAAAGGTTTTTTGTTGATTTTGTGACGCGTAACTTTCTCGATGA
The DNA here is from genome assembly GCF_050467285.1 of Paenibacillus oryzisoli. Lineage (GTDB taxonomy): Bacteria > Bacillota > Bacilli > Paenibacillales > NBRC-103111 > Paenibacillus_E > Paenibacillus_E oryzisoli_A. Next base: position 63,280 of record NZ_JBCMUN010000014.1, read on the forward strand.
AATGCAGGTGGTCGATTTCACGAGGCGTTACGAACGTCCATGCTGTACCTTCTTTACCCGCGCGGCCTGTACGACCGATCCGGTGTACATAGCTTTCTGGGTCTTGCGGAAGGTCAAAGTTGATAACGTGGGTCACACCGGATACGTCGAGACCGCGCGCCGCGACATCCGTCGCAACTAGGACGTCGATGCTGCCGTCACGGAATTTACGCATAACATTGTCACGTTGGTTCTGAGACAAGTCACCATGCAAGCCTTCTGCTGCATAGCCTCTTTTTTGCAGAGCTTCTGACAATTCGTCAACGCGGCGCTTCGTACGACCGAAGACGATCGCAAGATCAGGCGCTTCCATGTCGATCAGACGGCTCAACGCTTCAAATTTTTGTTTCTCGTGCAATTCAATGTAAGCTTGCTCGATTGTCGGCGCGCTCACTTGTTTCGGAATAACGGAGACGTGCTCCGGATTGCGAAGGAATTGTTGTGCGAGACGTTGAATGTTCGCAGGCATTGTTGCGGAGAACAGCATCGTGTGACGCTCTTCCGGTACCAGCTTCAAGATGGATTGGATATCATCCATGAAGCCCATGTCCAGCATTTCATCTGCTTCGTCCAAAATAACCGTTTGAACATCGTCGAGTTTAATCGTTTTGCGGTTGATATGGTCAAGCAGACGACCAGGGGTACCGATGATGATTTGCGGTTTCTTTTTCAGTGCGCGAATTTGTTTGACGATATCCTGTCCGCCGTAAATCGGCAAGGAACGGATGCCTTTGAAACGGCCGAGCTTTTCGATCTCTTCCGCAACCTGGATGGCAAGCTCCCGTGTCGGACACATAATTAAAGCGGAAATACGCTCTTCTTTAATATTGATTTTGTTGACCAGCGGAATGCCAAATGCCGCCGTTTTCCCGGTACCGGTCTGGGCTTGACCGATGAGGTCGCGTCCTTCCATAGCAAGCGGAATCGTTTTTTCTTGGATTGGTGTGGATTCTTCAAACCCCATCTCCGTGATCGCACGCAAAACTGATGAGTCTAAACCAAACTCTTGAAATGTTTTCAAATAAATTCAATCTCCTTTTGTACAGGGCAGGCTAATGCCTTGTATCTTTTTTACCCTTAAGTACGACTTCCTATCCTTCTCTATAGTTTCATTGTGGAATTCACTTTCGATTACAAATCTTCCATGATCCAACAGGCCGTCCTTAAGAACATCTAAAATATTATAGCACAACTGAAATACACATTACCAGTGGCTTCTTTCTTATGTGGGAAACGAAACCGAATGAATAAGTGAAACGTAGTAAAGGGGAGAACAATAAAACGGAACAAGTAAGGGAGAGTTAGGGCCATGTCGATTTTCAAACGTGTCAGCAATATTATAAGAAGCAATAAAGAAGTCCCCGCGCCTGCGCAATCCGGCAGTCCGCTTGAAGATGCCCGCGTAGGCGATATTATGAACGTCGATCTTGAAGAGTATGTGATTACCGGAAAAGTCATTTATTTCGACCGCGGTTTCGCTCCCCACCGCTACGCCTATTATTTGCAGAGCGGCAAAAACATGCAGTGCTTGATTGTCGAGAAGGGACGCACGCTCGACTGCTTCCTGTGCGGTTTCCTGGAAGGCGCGCTGGATGATCCGAACGATGTACCTACGACGCTCAATTTGGATGACGACGCGACGTTTGAACTCGAATTCCACCGCAGTGACGTAACCCGTACGGAAGGAAATACCGATTTCCGCAGCGGTGACGATGTTATTTTCTGGCGCTATTTTGGCCCCGATCAGCATTTCTTCTTCCTGCAATGGCAAGACGGCAAATTCGTAGCGATGGAAGGCGAGCGCACACCGGGCAATCAGATCAAATTTTTAAAATCGACGCTTTAATTACGTTATGCTAGGACCGAATACCATGTTCCGGAAAGGAGAAATCGCGACTATGATGAAGAAATGGACGGCATGGATTTCCTTTCTGTTGATCATTGCACTTCTCACCGCTTGCGGCGCGGACGCCGGGAAATACGTCAGAGACGAATACCCGCTCGTCAGTGTAGACGGCAAGGGAACCAATATGTCTAAAGTCTACGAAGTGGACGGGAAGAAAGTCCCGGCGGTTGCCACCGAACTCGCAGCGAAGGAATCCCCCAAAGAAAAGAGCAAGGAATCGGAAGACCAGATGTTCCTTGTTTATAACGATAAAGTGATCAACTTGCAAAAAGATCCGAGCAACGACAGCAATACCCTTGTGCAGATCGATACCATTGAGTACGCCAAATCGCATTATGACTCATCTTTTCTACAAGGCTACTTGACAGCGACGCTGCTGCAATCGATCTTCGGGGGCGGCTGGAACAACAACCGCGGCAGTTCGTACGATTACCGTGGCTACACCAAGTCGCCGTCCTACACCGCGACGCCCTCTACCGGCTCTTCCACCGCCAAGAAGCCGACGACATCGGACCGGACGGGGAGCTTTACCAGCGGAGCCGCAAATCCAAGCTCGGGCAGTTCGTCAACGACTCGCAAGAACGACGGTTCCACCCCGAACAAGGTGACGAAGCCTTCTGTAAGCAAGCCGAGCACTTCGAAGAAAACTGGATCGTTCAAGCGCCGGTAACGCGCGACCGCCAAGCTGTTGTCCATTGCAATGGACACAGCTTTTTTTCTTTTTCCAGCTTTATTAACCACATGTTAATTAATTATTGAAGTTTTCCTCAAATGAATTATACTTGCATTATGCTGCATACTATTTTTAGAGGTGATTTGGTTTGAAAAAAGCGCTGGATGCCGCAATCGTTCTCGTTGGCGCATGGCTTGTCGCAGTTGGCTTCAACCTGTTTTTGATCCCCCACCAACTGCTTAGCGGCGGAGTATCCGGGGTCGCTATGCTTGTTGGCTATTTTACGAATCTCAACATCGGCTTTCTTTATTTATTTTTCAATCTGCCGCTTATGATTTGGGGAATGATTTCTATCGGTCGCCGATTCATTATAATTAGCGTCATTTCCGTTATCCTGACCACGTGGATGATGCAAATTTTGCCTATGACGGCTGTCGCTAAAGAACCGATGCTCGCTGCGGTATTCGGTGGCGTGCTGATTGGCATCGGCAGCGGGATTACACTTCGCATCGGCGGATCAAGCGGCGGCTTCGACATCGTCGGCTCCCTCCTGACCCGAAAGTTCGATTTCCCTTTAGGCACAGTTCTATCCGCGATGAACGGTATCGTGATTGTTGTACTTGGCTATTACAAAGACAATTGGGATCTCGCGCTTTTTTCCATGCTGGCGATCTACATCTCTGGCAAAGTTGTCGATACGGTACATATCCGCCATGTTAAAGTGACGGCCTTCATTGTAACCAAAAACAAAGACGCGATTATCGAGCATCTCCTGCAAATTCCGCGCGGCGTTACGTTGATTAAAACAGAAGGCGCTTATACCAAACAGCAACATGATATGTTGATGACCGTCACCACGCGCTATGAGCTGGCGGAGCTAAAACGAATTATTAAGCAAAGCGACCCGAAAGCGTTCGTCAATATCGTTGAAACGGCCGGTGTTGTCGGGGAATTTCGAAGACCGAAACATTAATTGCCGAAACGCCCCTTTATTCCAACTGGTTTTGTGATATAATAAACGTAATTTCATATAGTTCTGGCTTTCAGCGATGTAATTCAGGCGTAGTTCTTATTCTAATCTCTCGATTGGAAGGGTGATGCTTGTGGAGACAGTCAAATTATCCAGGATTGTAATGAAATTAACACCGGAGTTGTATCCTTCTCTTACCAGTTATGAACTGGAGTCGGAAATCGTACTGCAGTTTGGTATTGAATCGCTGGATGCCGAAGATGTTATGGAAATTATTCAATTCAGTATTACCGAACACCATAAGGACGCCCTGTACCACTAGGGTGTCTTTTTTTGCATGCAGCCGGCCAAAAAAATTATTAAGTTTGTAATAAATAGGCTGTATAGATTTTACTCTCGGCGTGATATAATGGTCATATGATTAAATAATGGAGGTGTCTTGTATGGGAGCATTATCTCCTTGGCACATCATTCTCATCGCGATTGTCGCCCTGCTGTTGTTCGGTCCGAATAAACTTCCAGAGCTTGGCCGGGGTTTCGGTAAAATGTTTCGGGAATTCAAAGACGCTACAAACTCAAACAGCGGCAATTCGACAGCTGAAGAACTGCCTGCTCAATCTCGCAAAGAAATCAATCCTGACGTCGCAAGCGCGGCTGCACAGGACAAGTAATCCGAAGACACCTGAAGGCAAATCGCTTTCAGGTGTTTTTTTCTGCAAAATTTTACAATCCTCTACAATTTCCCTCTGTGCGTAATTTCAAGCTTGGCTTATAATGAAAGCTAGAAACAAAGATTGGAGAGGACTCATCACACCATGGATATTTTACTCGCTTCACTCGCCCTTATTCTGGGCAATGTTAATGCCGCTCACCCGGATGCTAATTTTGATCAGCTTGTTCAAGCTTCTCTGCAAGCAGATAAAGCAACCGCCATCGTCCAGCCCGCAACGCCTGCACCGAATGCCGATCCACTGGATCCTGTGAACAAGCAAGATCCGCAGAAAGACGCACCAATCGTCAAAGGCATTTATGCCACAGCGCACAGCGCGGGCGGCTCCCGTCTGACTACGTTGGTGAAACTCCTCGACGATACCGATCTGAACTCCATGGTTATTGACGTCAAAGACGATTGGGGATATATCACCTGGGAAACCGGCAATCCGGAACTGGACGCTATGGGGACCACACAGAAAATTATCGGCAACATGCCAGGACTTATGTCTACCTTGACCGAGCATCAAATTTATCCGATCGCCCGGATTGTCGTATTTAAAGATACGGTGCTAGCCAAACAGAAACCGGAATGGTCCTACGTGAACCCTGACGGCACGCTGTGGAACAACGGCAAAGACAGCTTCGTGAACCCGTATAACAAAGATGTATGGGATTATAATATCGCCGTCGCCAAGGAAGCGGTCAAAGCCGGTTTTAAAGAAATTCAGTTCGACTACGTGAGATTCCCGGAAGGCTTTGAGAAGCGCGCGGACATTCTCCAATATACGAAAGACGAGCGCACGCGCATCCAAGCCGTTGCAGCCTTCGTTAAATACGCCAAAGAACAATTACAACCGCTTGGCGTTCGCGTCTCGGTCGATATTTTCGGCTATGCCGCATCAGTTCCTGCCGCGGAAGGTATTGGCCAGGATTTCGAGAAAATCTCGCAAAACGTCGACGTCATTGCCCCAATGATTTATCCGAGTCATTACAGCACTGGCTGGTTCGGCGCGAAGGTACCTGACGCTGCTCCCTATCAGACAATTAACGGCGCCTCCAAAGACATCGAGAAAAAACTGACGACCATCGACGCGAAAGGCTGGAAGCCGGTCGTGCGGCCGTGGATTCAAGATTTTACGGCATCTTGGGTGTCAGGTTATATCAAGTACGGCAAGCATGAAATCGAAGAACAAGTACGCGCGCTGAAAGAAAACGGCATAAACGAGTTCTTGTTATGGAATGCAAACAATAATTATACGCCGAACGTAAATTACTAAACGGACTCATTATCTCTAAAAAAAGAGACCACCTCCTTCGTGCGAGATGGTCTCTTTGTGTGCTGCTTAAAGCTAGATGCCCAGCGCAGTCAGCAATTTGTAAATCATCGCGGCTGCTTCGCCTCTCGTCGTTGTTTGGCCCGCGCGGAAAGTGCCATCCTCATAACCATTCAGGATGCCCGCAGACAGAGCGCTATCGATCGATGGCTTCGCCCAGGACGGAATGTCCGAAGCGTCCTTCAGGCTCGGTGCTTTGCTCGTCAAACCGGTGGTGCCGTTTCCGTAAATTTGCAAAGCTCTTGCCGTCATCACGGCTGCTTCTGCTCTCGTGACGGAAAGATCGCCTTTGAAGCTAGTTGCGCCGGCTTCCTCGTAGCCTTGAATGAGGCCCGCTTCCACGGCGGATACGATGTACGGCTTCGCCCAAGTCGGGATTTTCGCTTCATCCGAGAAGTGCGTGTCACGGGAAGCCGCTTCACTACCCAGAGCCGAAACCAACATCTTGGCAAATTCAGCCCTTGTTACGGTTGCGTCCGGTTGGAAGTTGCCATCCGGGTATCCAGCTGTGACATTCATCCCAGTGAGTCGGCGAACGTAGCTTCCTGCCCAATGATTCGCCATATCCTTCATTACAGTCGGTTCATAGGAGAAAACAGCGAACTTGGTGAAGTGATCGACACTCACTTGGATCGTTCCATCTTCCTTTACGGTTCCACCAATGAAGATCCAACGCTTTTGGCTTTCGTTATAATAGTACACGGCCGGCCCGCTCCCCGGCTTCACTTGCTTGGCATCGTAGACAAACGAGAGCTGGAGCGGCAGCGAAAATCGATTGCCCGTCGTACTTGACAGTTCGAAAATCGGGCTGACGGATTGAAGATCGCCATTCGACGGAAGCTGGTCCGGTTCGACGACCGTGATCCGCATTGTCCCTTTTGAAGATACGGCTCCCGCAGGAATTTGAATCTTTACTCCACCTTCCAGCTCCAACTGCTGGCTTGCTTCCGGGCTTACATCTGTTTGCTGTGCCTTGCTATCTAAGGCTGGTGGCGTGCTTTCTCCGGCAGGAGTTTCCTGCGATGGGCTGCCTCCGTCGTCGACAGATCCTCCGGGTTCGGATGAATCGTCATCGCCGTTGCCGCCGTTATCGCCTCCGTTGTCGCTCGCCGGAAGTTGTCCCGATACGTCGAAACCGGTAAAGGCGTTGTAGGTCGCCTGGATGCCATCTGTATACAAGCCTGTCTGGGCTGGCCTGTTTTCGAAAGGATCTACGGCGTTAAAAATCAGATTGTTGTTCACCCAAACGTAGATTTTCCCCTTCGACCGAACTACCTTGTAGAAGTTTTGTGCACTGATCTCTTCGCGTAAGGCGAAGGAGAACGGGCGATTCAACTCTGAAGGCACGCTCAGTCGAAGCTGACTTGTTTTTACAGGGTCGGTAAAGTTGGCAACATGATAATCGCCTTTACCCTTGTCTTGATAGGTGAACGGCACAGCGTTCCAACCGTCCTTCTGACTGTCGAACTTGAAATCTGCCGAGTTCGTTTGCGGCAGTTCAAAGTTCTTGTTCATGTACGCGAACAGACCGTTGAACCACAGAATTTTCGCCGACGAAATTTTCGCTTCCGCACGCAGATCGTAAACATACTCGCGCTGGCCATTTTCTGCATAGTTGCTATGCCCATAGATCGTATCTCGCGCCGTAGGAGCGGAAGACATGATTTCCTCCTGGCCATTCACAACCTTGCGCAGTTCGAATTGGTTCGTGGCATAATTCGTACTTGCCGTCACGTAGTTCTGGTCGTCTACATACTCAAGTATGACGCCCGCTTTCCCATTCTCTGGCAAAGCCCCCGTGTTCACATTGACCGAAAATTCATGCCCGAGCGTGCGATCGCCCTTGACCGTGAGCGCTTCCCCAGCCGCAGGGGACTGCAAGCCTTTCTCGGATACCGACCATGCGTCATTCCAACCGTTGATATACGTCCCGTATTCACTCCAACCGGTTGTCACGGTCACGTTATCCATCCGAACGTTCGCCTTGTTGCTGATTAAGCCGATTTGACCCGGAGCTGCCATCGCTTGATGCTCGAACACTGGCTGGTCGTCGTTAAGGGTGTAGTGATCCAATTCCGCAAACAATTTGGACCCGTTTTTGTATATCCTGAGCGTATGATATGGCTCCGCAAAGTCTTGAGCACGCGGGTCATCGGACAGGAAGGCAAACGTCGACGGCAAATCGGTGACTGAACTTTGGGAAACGCCGCCGATGCGGGACTGGACGACAAGCTTCCGGTCATCGCGGTCAATCAATACATTCACATAGTTATTCTCATCCTGATGCCAGGCAACAATACCCGCTTGCCCTTCATCTCCAAAATCCTTGTCATCGAATCGAAGATTAGCTTCCACAAACACGTTTTCCGCTTCGTATCCGTTCAGCAGCATTTGTTTCGAATCGCTAGGCGCGTTAACATACAACGCCTCGTTATCGATCGATACACCGTCGGCGTTCGGAATTTCATAATGCTGCAAGCTGGCTTCCGAATCGAACCTGTCTTGGAAAGTTGGTGTCCAAGCCTCCGGATGAATGCCTTCCGAATCGTAGGAGGTTGGTCCGTCAACGACCATCTCTTGATCCCAGAAGTAGACACGATCCTTCCCTTGCCCTTCATCACTGTTCCAAAAAGCTTTATAGGTGACCCAATCCTCAAAACCATTCGGCCCCTTAATCATATTCGGCTGCGATGGTCCGATAATGTCGGGTTCCACAGGATGTCCATTCGTATCATACAGACCAAAATCCAGATGGTAGTAATTCAGCGGGGCTCCGCCATTTTTGCTGATCTCTACGGCAATCACATTCTCACCAGCTTGAAGTAAATCAGCGGGAACTTCAACCATTTTGTAGGCTCGCTGCTGACCACCGAATGTGTAGAAAGGCTTGCCGTTCACATACAGCTTTCCATACCCCTCCAGACGATAGCGAAGGACCGTAGTCTCCGGTACGTTATCCAGCTGGAAGGAACGTTTCGCCCACATGGAGGCTTGACCGCTCGGGTGCGCCCAAATCTCAGATGGCGCCGTTTTCCCGTTGTTGACAATGGTCGGAATTTTCCCCGTTCTCGTATCCGGCCAGCCGAAGCCGCCCTCCCCGGTCATCCATCCGTTTGTAGATGAGCCAATCGTGTTCCAGCCCGTCCCAGGTGCGGTGAAGGTATATTGATATGGCTGGCTGCCATGCTCTGCTGTCGGCAGGATGACGTTGTATTTCAGGAGCAGCCCCTCAATATTGCGCGCCAGCAGCTTGCCCGGATATTTGGAATCGTTCGTAATTGTATCGTAGCTATCGGATTGCGCTACCCCAGTCTCATAAAGTCCTGTTTCCGGGAACATCTGATTGCCCACGTACAGCATGTAATACTCGCCATTATGGTAAAATAACTCCGGTCCTTCGAAATTGACAAAGTTCACATTGGCCCAGTGGCCCTTCTGTGTATGAACCGTTTCAATCGCTTTGCTTCGGCCCGGATTGCCCTTCTCATTAAAGAAGGATTGCACATTCCAAAGCCATGCACCGGCATTCGCCGGCTTGGCTGCCCCGGTATTAGGGTCCACCTCGTCCGGATTTACCTTGCGCAGCAAGATTAAATCTCCGTTTGCCGCAACGAATAATTGAGGGTCAATCCCATCATCAAACTTCTTATCCTTGAGGGCGTACTCGAAATTCGGCGACGTATTCATCTTGCTAGGGTCCCCGTAGAGCAATGAGGTCCCATTGTAGATATAGAACATCACCCCGTTATGGAAAAATAAATCGGATGCGCCTAATTCGTTGTGATCGGCTGGCGTCACTGGCGAGGGCATCGTACTCGGGTCATTCGAAATTAACCGATACGGGCTTTCCCAGTGAATCATATCCTTTGAACGATAGACATTACCGAGCGTACCGGTTCCCATCGCATAATAGTAACCGTTATATTTCTCGATCGTTCCGTCATAGAGGGTAGCCTTCTTGCCAAGCTCGGACCCTGAATAGACTCTGAACAAGTTATCTACTTTCTCAATGGCGGAAGGGCTTACCGTGACTTCACTGCTTGCCGAAAAGCCTCCGTCCTCCGCTGTTACCGTAATGGATGCATTGCCCAATCCAACAGCTGACACCCAGCCGTTCCCATCAACCGTTGCAACAGAAGCATCGGAGGTTGACCAGGATACATTTTTATTCGTCGCGTTCTTAGGCCAGATGACGGCTGCTAACAATTGCGTCCCCCCCACCGCTAACTCAACTTTCGAGTGGTTCGGAGAGATCGTCAAGACCGAGATCCCCTTAACTGTCACAACCGCAGAAGCTGTATGAGCGCCATCTACTGTCGTTGCGGTAATCGTTGCTGTACCTGGCTGAAGTGCTGTAACGACACCCGTTTCGTTCACCGATGCGATCGTCGGGTTGTCAGAAGACCAATTCACGCTCTGGTTCGTCGCATTCGTCGGTGTGAATGTCGTTGTTAAAGCCTGTGTCGTTCCAATCATCATCTCTGCTGCCGCAGGGGTAAGACCGACCTCCGTTACCGGAATATTCTCAACGGTCACACTACTCTGAGCCGTGTATTCCCCATCAACCGTTGTTACAGTGATGGTCGCCGTTCCTACCGATCCCCCTTGCACAGATGCCTTCAGGCCACCCTTCGACATCACCTTCGCAATGGATTCATTGCTGGAAGTCCAGATCAGATCCTGGTTCGTTGCGTGCTTCGGGAAAACCGTTGCCGTCAGCTCCTGCGTAAGGCCAGCCCCAACCGTGACCGCAGCTCGATCCAGACTGACGCTTTGCGGGTGGACGGCACCAAGGATAGGCTCGACAGCCCCATTGTACAAACGGACATCATCGATAACCCCGTTAAAATAGGCCCCGGTCGACGGTCCTTCGAAGGCGTCAACAGCGAATCTCGCACCGATCGCCCCTTCATTGGCCGCTGCGGCAACTTTATCGAAAGACGTCGTGGTTTCTTTCGCCAATTGTCCGTCTAGGAATAGCTTAAAGGATTTGTTGCCAAATGAGACGGCTACGTGATGCCATTGGTCCGCACCAGTCAGCGCTGTGGAGAGAATGACGCGATCAATAGCAGGCTTGTTATTCACAATCGCTGCCTCCAGCTTGCCGCCATTAATTTGAATCGCCAGCCCTGCACCGTTGCCTCCGCGCTCAAACAACACCTGTCTGGTGTTCAAATCTGTTGGCTTGAACCACATTGCAGCGGTGAAGGCGGAGAACTCATCTCGCAAGAAGGAGATTGTGCTTGTATTGAGTTGAATGATGCCTGTCAATCCATTGAAGGAGAAGGCGCCTCCGTCAACACCGCCCTCTGGCAACCAAGCGCCGACAGCGCTTACAGAATGATGCCCGTTGCCGGAGGAATCCTCTGCCACTTGCTTGCCGTTATTACTGAATGGCGCGTCCAGCTTATACCACGCTTCCATTCCCTCGAAAGGCATGGAGATCCGCGCCGGAAGCACAGTGACTACGCTTTCTGCTGTATAATTCCCATCCTCCGTTGTCACGGTTACGATTGCGTTCCCTGCCTTTTTTCCTTCGACCGCTGCTTGTCCTGAATCATAAACAGCGACCGTCACGACGGATTCATCGCTGGACGTCCAGGTGACATTGCGATTCGTCGCGATCGACGGCTGGAAAGAAGCGTCAAGATACACCGCCTCGCCGACCGTCGTGGTCAACCGCGGTTTGCTCAAGCTGACCCCAGTCGCTTCGATCGACGGTGTAACCGCTTTGTTGTACAATCGCACATTATCAATCATTCCGTTGAACCATGCCCCCGTCTGGCTGTCCCCACCGAATGCATAAACCGCGAATTTAGCGCCGATAGCCGCTTCATTAAGCGCCGTGTTCACTTTCGTAAACGGCACAGTTTTCGTGGCGGCGACTTTCGCATCCAAGTACATCGTGAACACGCCGTTGTTGAACGTAACCATCACATGATGCCAAGAGGAAGTATCCGTAAAATCGACCGACATGATTCCCCTCACATCGGCGCTTGCAACGGCGGCCTCCAGCTTGTTCGCATTCAATTGAATGGCCATACCGGATGCATTGCCTCCGCGTTCGTACAGCACCTGCAGCTTTTGCGTGTCATTGGCTTTAAACCATAACGAAGCGGAATGCTCCGTGAACGCATCTTTCAGGTACGATCCCGCCGGATCCGAGCCCAGATTCAACTGAATCAGATCGGAGGTGCCGTTAAAAGATAACGCTCCGCCGTATACGCCGCCATCCCCGACCCAAGTGCCGCTTGCACTGATCGAATGATGACTATTGCCAGATGCATCCTCAGCCACATTCTTGCTGTTCAGTTCATAAGGCGCATCCAGCTTGTACCAAGCCAGCAATCCTGGCTCCCCGCTTTTTTCCAAAGCATGTGCTTTGCCCCCCGGCATAGCGCTGCAGGCAAGCGCGATGATGAGGATAAATGCGAATAACTGCCGTAAGTTCTTGCTCAAGTTGCCCCTCCCCCAAAAATATGAATATTGCCTCACGGAAGAAAGCGCTTTCCGATAAGCTTTTTTGATTATAGTCTTTGACTTCCCCCTCGCGGATTCCAATAATATGACATTCCACTCTAAATTTTTGACTTTTCGCCGCAGGAAGACTCGCCTATTCCTATTAGGCAGATACAGGGCAGCGGTTTACATTGGATTTTGTTTTCCCTATGATAGAAGTAGAAGGAGTGATCAGCTGTGAACATAGTTGCTTTAACAACGATGGATTTGACGACGATGACGGAGAATATGCCGCAAAACCTGAAGGAACGCTGCCACTTCAAGTGGTTTGCGTCCTCCAAGGAAGCAGGTTCCGCGATTGAAGAAGCCGATGTGATCATTACCGCAGGCCGCATGCAGCCTGAGCTGTTGGCCCGGGCATCGCGCGTCAAATGGGTGCAGACCATTTCCGCCGGAGTCGACAAGCTGCCGCTCGAGGAACTGGCCAGACGCGATATTATCGTGACGAACGCCAGAGGCGTACATACGATTCAAATGAGCGAGTTCGCCCTCAGTCTGATGCTGCAATGGGTGCGCAGAGCGAATCAATTGCATGACAACCAGCAGGAAAAAGTGTGGAATCATCTCATTACGTTCGATGAATTGCACGGCAAGACGCTTGGCATTATCGGCGCTGGCGCCATTGGCGAAGCGGTGGCCAAAAAGGCAAAGGCGTTCGACATGCAGGTCATCGGGCTGAACCGATCCGGCGCGGCGAACCCTGCCTTTGACACGACGGTCAGCGGCGAAGACGGACTGCAGACGCTGCTCACGGAGAGCGACATCGTCGTGCTGCTGCTTCCCAGCACGGCCAAGACGCGCGGCTTCTTGACGAAAACGCACCTGGCGCTGCTGAAGCCGAGCGCCTTCTTGATCAATCTCGCGCGCGGCGATGTGCTCGACGAGGAAGCTTTGATCAGCGCGCTGCAGGAAGGCCGGATCGCCGGCGCTGCGCTCGATGTCTTCGCGACCGAGCCACTGCCGGAAGCATCGCCGCTTTGGAGCATGCCGAATGTAATCGTCACGCCGCACATTGCCGGCGCCTCCGCGCAGTATGCGAAGCGCGTGTCCGAGATTTTTTATCACAATCTTGCGGCCATGCTGGATGGCGGCGAGATGATGAATGTGGTGAATTTGAAGGAAGGCTACTGAGTCGGACGGACGGCCAGAGCGCGAGAAGACCAGGAGGCTAACGGTTGCCACAGTGGCTATATGGCTGCATACGCCTCCATTTTTGATCTAGCGGTTGCCACAGCGCTTATTTGCCATCTTTCCTCGTAAAATCGTGCCATTCCAAACAAATAGCCGCTGACACGACCGTTACAATTTGAATCGCCGCATTTGGGACGATATAAGCTCTGTCATAACCGTTAGCCGCGGCAACGATGGTTCAGAGCCTGGGACAGTAGGCATCTATCTGTTAGCATAGTGCCATAATTGTACAAAACCCCGAGCCTACGCGAAGAGCGCGAGACTCGGGGTTTTGTACGTTTACGCGCGCTCAGCAGCTCTAGTCGCAGCTTGAGCCGCTGGCGCCGGAATCTCCGCCAGCCCTCGCATGTACGGCCGCAAGGCCTGCGGGATGTAGATCGAGCCGTCCTCGCGCTGGTGATTCTCCAGCAGCGGAATCAGGATCCGCGGCGAGGCGACCGCGGTATTGTTGAGCGTGCAGCAGTAGCGCAGCTCACCGTCAGCGTCACGGTAGCGGAGCTGCGACCGCCGCGCCTGATAATCCAGCAGCAGCGACGACGAATGCGTCTCGCCGTAAGCGCCGCGGCTCGGCATCCACGTCTCGATGTCGAACTGCTTGTAGTTTTTGCTGCCCATATCGCCGGTGCAAACGGCGACGATGCGGTACGGCAGCTCCAGCAGTTCCAGCAGATGCTCCGCATTGCCGGTGATTTCCTGGAGCATGTGCTCCGCCGCTTCCGGCGTATTCTCGCACAGGACCACCTGCTCGACCTTGGCGAACTGGTGCACGCGATACAACCCGCGTACGTCGCGTCCGGCCGAACCCGCTTCCTTACGGAAGCAGTTCGACACCGCCGCGAGCCGGATCGGCCCTGCCGACAGGTCGACGATCTCGCCGGCGTAGTACGAGACAAGCGGCCCCTCCGAAGTGCCGACGAGCCATTTGTTCTCCTCCAGCTCATATGTCTGATCCCTGCCGGCCGGGAAGAAAGCCGCATTCAGCAGCGTCTCTTCCCGCACCAAAAGCGGCACGTCCATAACCGTGAAACCGCGGTCTGTAAGCACATCAATCGCAAGCTGCTGCACCGCCCGGTGGAGATGCAGCCCCATGCCCTTCAAGTAATAGTTCCGGCTGCCCGCGACCTTCACTCCGCGCGCCACATCGATCATGTCCAAAGCTTCACCGAGTTCCAGATGGTCGCGCGCCTCAAATACAAACTCCGTCTTCTCTCCCACGACCTTCACAACCACGTTGTCCGCATCTGTTGCACCGATCGGCGTATCCGGCGATGCCAGATTCGACACGCTAAGCATGAACTGCCGATGCTGCTCCTCTGCCGCAGCGAGCTCCAATTCATATCCAGCTAATTCTGAATTCCATTCGCGAACCTTCGCCTTGAGAGCCTCCGCCTCCTCAACGCGCTTGGCCTTCAGCAGCTCGGCAATTTGCCCCGTCCCGCGATTACGCTCCCTGCGAAGCTGCTCTACCTGCTGCTGCAGCCCCCGGCGCACTTCATCCACGCGCAGCAGCTCCTCCACCTGGCAAGGCACGCCTTTATGCCTCGCCGCTTGCTTCACTTCCTCCACATGCTCTCGAATCCATTTGATGTCCAACATGCTGTTCACCGCTCCTCGTTATCGAATTTGTCTGAAAAAGACAAAGAACGCCCTCAGTCCGATTGGGACGAGGAGCGTTCTGCTCGCGGTGCCACCCAATTTGATGACTAACAGAATGTCAGTCACCCGCTTGGTTCCGCGATAACGGGCGGTGCCGGTCTATTTAGAGAAAGACCGCTCAGTCTTTCCGATCATAAACGTCTCCGAGTTGGATGCTCTTCATTGACCTGATGCCGATTTGTAAGTTGAAAGTGATTATAGCGCAGCCTCAACTGAAAAGCAATAGGCCATTATTGGGACAACCGGCTTGCCAAATCGTACAGTTCCATGTTGAACGTACGTTTTGTGTTCACAACCAAATCGATGTCCGTCGCTACGAGTTCCCCTTTGATAACACCGCATCCCTTGGAGGAGTCGCCTTCCATCAGCTTGCGCACGGCGAAGTCGCCAAGGCGGCTTGCCAGAATCCGGTCATTGTGCGTCGGCGTGCCGCCGCGCTGAATATGGCCAAGTACTGTAACACGCGGCTCGATGCCATTGTTTTCGGTAATTTGCTGCGCGATGCCTTCGCCTGTACCTGCGCCCTCAGCTACGAGAATAATACTGTGGCGTTTGCCGTGGTTGAAATTATCCTTCATCCGCTTCGCCACTTCTTGAATATCGTAAGGCACTTCAGGCACGATAATCGTTTCCGCACCGGACGCAAGCCCTGCGTACAGCGCGATCTCGCCGCAGTGACGGCCCATAACTTCCACAACCGAGGAACGCTCGTGGGATGTCATCGTGTCGCGCAGCTTGTTAATCGCGTCCACGACGATGGAAACCGCCGTGTCAAAACCGATGGTGAAATCGGTAAAAGGAATATCATTGTCGATCGTGCCCGGAAGTCCCATCGTTTTAATGCCCAATTTACTAAGCTTGTTAGCCCCTTGATACGAGCCGTCGCCGCCGATGACGACCAGGCCGTCAATGCCGCGTTTGCGCAAATTCTCGGCGCCGAGCTGCTGCCCTTCGGGCGTCATAAACTCCTTGCAGCGCGCCGTTTGCAGCACCGTGCCGCCACGTTGGATAATATCGCCAACGCTGCGCAGATCCATTTTGCGAATATCGTCGTTGATTAAGCCTTGATAGCCGCGTTGAACGGCATACACTTCAAGACCGTGGAACAATGCGCTTCGCACAACCGCCCGAACGGCTGCGTTCATCCCCTGCGAATCTCCTCCACTCGTAAGTACTGCGATAGATTTTACTGCTGACATCTAGTTTTCCTCCTCCAAATTCTCTCCGCCGACTTCAAGAGTAAATTCAAGTTGTCGTACGTATAAACATGCTATTGATCCAGAAAAACAACCGGGTTAATGGGCTATTTTTCATTAGACGCTTGGAAATTTGTTTGACCTGCTGTTGGGAATTTACTTTCGGATCGGATAAATACAGCGCCAGCAAGCCCTCGATTATCATACGATGAAACCTCGGATGTTCCAAGAACAAAATCTTACTGCGCGCCTCCTCCACGATAAAAGCGATACGTTCTACAGTCGTATCCAGCGAATCGTAATACGTGCAGAAATTCAAATCCCCGCCCTCGATATCCTCCTCTTGATCGATCAGATAGTCGAGCAAGATGTGCAAACCGCACACATACGGAAAATACGCTTCGCGAATCGCCTCAACCTGATCGTCCCGCAGGTCCGGATCGCATGCCGAAAGGAACAGCATGAACATGCCCAGCGTCGAGCCCGTGGCTGCAGCAAATTCATTCCATCCGATTTGACGATGCTGATGATGATGCAGATTCCACCACTGCTGAAGCTCAATCTCCCGCAAGTCTTTGCGGATATGCTTGTACACCTGCAGGTCGCAGTAAAGCCCGACAAACTCTCGCACCTGATCCGCCACTTTAGCATAGGACGGCATCTGGGCGATGCATATCTGGCATTTGCGCACGAGGTCGGTCAAATAACCGCCATCTTCCTTCTCCTCGCGATAGGCGTAGTAATCATGAATCGGCTTAGCCGGATCGACCGCATCCAGCATCGACTGGTGCAATTGCCGAAAATCCTGCGGATCCAGTGACGTGCTGCGGTCACATAAATTATCTAAATAATCGCTGATCGTCTGGAAGGCAACGATAAGCGGAATTAATATATGGCGCATCGACAAATGAGCGGCCGCATACACCGCTCCGCCTTGACAGTGGAATTTTTTGGAGGCGATACTCGCCAAAGCCTGCGTACGAAGCTCGGCGTCCGGTATCGCGTCTGCGCGAGACTGCCAGCCCTTAAGCTGCTCGCTCACCTCAG
The DNA here is from genome assembly GCF_050467285.1 of Paenibacillus oryzisoli. GTDB lineage: Bacteria > Bacillota > Bacilli > Paenibacillales > NBRC-103111 > Paenibacillus_E > Paenibacillus_E oryzisoli_A. The sequence continues at coordinate 80,525 of NZ_JBCMUN010000014.1, forward strand.
GCAAAATGTACCGATACACACTAATCATTAACCGAATGGGACCACGCGGAACCTTTGCCTGGCTACGTATATGATTTTTGTCCAATTGCTTCAAGCCAGCTTCCTCCACAACTTTGTTCGTAACAATAACGCATAAGCAGCTGCATTTCCGATTGTTGAATCTGTTTCAGCCATGCGTCCACAGTCTCGTTCTGCACGAGGGAAACCTGCAGTTCGACAACATCGATAAACACGCAAGGGTTCCAAACCGGCGCCGTAATCAATACTTCCAGCTTGTGACGCAGCGCTTCGTTCTCCAACTCTTGCAGATCTTTGACTGATAGACGTTCCCGCACACACTGGCTCAAGCTAGAAAAAATAGGATGATGGCCGACATCGTTAAACCAATATTTCGCGTTGCTGTAGTCGCCTTCCATGCGATGCATCAGCGCATGCCAGTAGCTGCCTGTCGCATTCGTAATATCCTGGGCGATCGTATGCGATTTGTCCAAGCTCTCGTTCATCAGAAAAAGACCTGCGATCAGCGCCTTGCCAAACAGCAAACCGTCCGGCTTTCCCTGCGCCAACTGTTCCGGGTTCAACGCCTCGATGCGCGCATCCATTGTTATATCCCATTCCTCGATCGGATACAACGCAGGCACGTGCTCCAACAGCGGCTTCAAGATCGTGTCAATCCAATTATTCCCATCCTTGTTGCTCTGCATGCAGCAGGACTCCCTTCATAGGCAATCATTAATGGTGGGTTTTCGCTTCCAAATCCTGATTGATTCGGAACCACAAATGAAGATCGTTGATCATCGAGGCGAGTTCGGCAATTTCGGAATTTAACGCACAGGACGTCAGGAAATCGTCTTCCACGTCCAGCTTATTTTGTTTGTCAATAATAATCGCTTCCAGCTTCTGAATACGGTCAGGAATGCGTCCGCGAATTTGTTCCCAATGCAACAGAATATCAATACGAACAGCCGGAGCATACTGCTCCCACTCCATCTCCAGCGCGGGAAGATCAATGCCAAGTCTGTCATCGTACTGAAAGTAATTGTTCATTCCCAAGCCTCCTTGCAAGTAAAACAAAACTGCACAGAAAAAAGTTCTTCTTTTAAATGTATCACTTCGCCACTTAGGTTTCCAGTTAAAATTGTATGTCAACCGCATTTCATTTTCTGATATACTTAGTAAATGTTTTGTAAACGTGAAGGAGTGCGATTTGGATGACCGCTAAGCCCGCAAATGTTCCACTCTCCTGGAGACAGCTCATCTCTTTTTTCCTCCCCCTCGGTCTGTCGGCAACCCTTGTGACGCTTTCGCACGTCATCATTAACAGTACCTTGGCGAGAGCGGACAACTCCGAAATTGTCATCGCCACCTACGCCATTCCGCTCAGTCTGCTGGGTCTGACAGAAAAACCCGTCGTACTGCTGCGGCAAGCCTGCTCCGCGCTGGTGAGAGACCGCGTCTCTTTCCGGGCCATGGGCGCCGTCAGTGCCTATGTCTTCGCCTGCATCATTCTGCTCGGCCTTACCCTATGCTACACGCCTGCGGGCGAATGGGTGTTTCTGTATTTCTTCGGCGTCGAGCGCGAGCTGCTAGCGTCAACCTTAAGCGTCTACCGCATCTTGATGTATGTCAGCATTTTTTCCGGGCTCCGCTGTTTGTTTCACGGCATCATTATTTTCAATATGCGGACCAAATGGCTGACGATCGGCATGGGCGTACGCATCATCGCCATGTATCTGCTGTCGCTCTACTTCATCACGACGGATCAGGTCACAAGCGGCCGAGTCGGAGCCGTTATTTTTATGTTCGGCATGATCATCGAGGCGGCGATCGCCATTTGGGAGGGCACCAGCCTCCTGCGCAAGGTCATTCCGGAGAAAGCGCCGAACCATGCAATTGAAACGAAGAAGCAGATTTTCAGCTTTTATAAACCGTTGCTATATTCTTCGATCATTGCCGTCATTATCGGCCCTTCGATCAATGCGATTTTAGGAAAAACGGCGAATGCCCACCTCGCCATCTCGTCCTTTGCGATCGCTGGATCGTTAACACAGCTAGTGATGAGCTTCTTTTCCTATATTCATCAAATTGTATTGAACTTTTACCGCAAAGATGCCCGGAAGGTCAGAAGGTTTATTACGATGCTCAGTCTGATTCCCGGAACCCTGATCGCGATTCTGGCCTATACGCCCGCTGGTCCCTGGTTCATGACGCACATCATGGGCGTAAATCCCGAGCTGCGGAGAGCGAGTCTGGAGGCTTTGCGGATTTTTATGATCATGACGCTGGTCTTCCCTTGGCTTGATTATATGAACGGCATCGTCATGCTGCGCAGCGAAACGAAGATCATGGTTTTTTCCCAATCTGCAAATGCTACCGTTACGCTTTGCGCGTTATTCGTTGCGATTGCAACCATTCCCGGCTGGAACGGGATGATCGGCGCCTTCGCCCAATCGATCGGCATGCTCGCCGAATTGGCCGTCGTCACCGTCGTCCTGCGTAGAACGACAGGGCCGCGACAGCCCGGTCTGTCCGCTTAACTACACCTTGAAAACGAGTGAGTGAAATCATGACTGCACACAAACATAGCCAGACGAACGATCTGCTGCTTCGCATGTTTACCTTTTCCTTTTTTATGACCATGGGGATCGTCGTGACGTTCTTCCCTTTATATTTCGACTACAAAGGCTACTCCAAGATTCAGATCGGCCTGCTCTACGCCATCGGCCCGCTGATCGGCATTGCCACGAACCTGCTGTGGGGCATTCTGAGCGACCGTTTCCAGACGGTGAAAAAGATTATGGTCATCCTGCTGATCGGTCAGCTCGTCACAGCTGTGCTTGTATTTACGGCAGGCTGGTTTGCGCTGCTTTATGTATGTTTGGCGGCGTTCTTCTTCTTTCAGCAGCCCGTCAATTCCTTGAATGACAGCCAGGTGATGCTGAACATTCGAGCCAACGGTAAAAGCTACGCGTCCTTCCGCGCCTGGGGCTCCATCGGCTTCGCCTTCTCCGCCGGCGTGTTCGGCGTTCTGCTCCGCGTGTACGGCACGGGACTGACACCGGTACTCTGTTTCATCACGATCTCCTGCTCGCTCATCATTGTGCTGCTGGTGAAAGACGTGCGCGAGGGTGGCAAGAAGGTGGCGTTCAGCGGCATGGTAAACATCATTCGCAACAAACGGTTCCTTTGGTTCCTCGGCCTGATCGTCATTATGTCGGTCTCCCATCGCTGCAACGACGGCTTTCTGGCGCTCTACATGCGCCAGCTTGGCGCCTCGGATTCGCTGATCGGCTACGCCTGGATGGCATCGGCCTTGAGCGAAATTCCGATCTTCTTTTTCCTGAGCAAGCATGGGCATCGCTTCAAGGAGATTCCGCTGCTCATTTTTGCCGGCGTGATCTATACGGTTCGATTTTTATTCATGGGCCACATCCACAATCCCAACTGGATTCTAGGCGTTCAACTGCTGCACAGCCTGACGTTCGGCATCTTTCTTTTCACCGCGAACCGCTATTTGAGCCAAATTATACCGGACGAGTACCGCTCGTCGGGCCAGGCGATTTTCGCGGTTGCCTGGTCCAGCGTCGCAGGACTCATCAGCGGGATGCTCGGCGGTTGGATTTTCGATCTTGCCGGCGGGGCGACACTCTATACCTTTGCAGCTGTGTTGTCTATCGTATCTACGCTTGGCTTTGTGGCGACTCATGTGTTCCAGATCGACGAGAAGCTCGCCGGAACATCGCGCTGATCGGGAGCGTCTTAGCGGCGCATCGTTTGGCAGCCGGTGGGTATTCTACGGGAAAGGCAGTTGTGCTCGTTTTCGAAAGCCCCTATAATAGGATATAGTCTTAGGACTTACTAATAATAGATTGACTAATAGAGCAGCAAAGGCAGGTACACGATTCATGACGTATGAAGATTTTAAAACAGTCGTGCTGGAGCGCCGCAGTGTGCGGAATTTTACCGAGCAGGAAGTGTCCGTGGACGATATTCGCGAGATCATCGACTGCGCCCGGTTTGCGCCAAGCGACACGAATTCCCAGACTTGGAAGTTTATCGCGATCCGAAATACAGCGAAAATTAAACATATTGAACAGTTGACCTGGGACCAGCTTCACCTGCGCGCCGCCGCAGCGGAGGAAAAAGGACTTTCTCGCGAAGCGCGCCTCCTGGTCAAATCGTTCGGCCCTTACGCAACGGCTTTCTCCGATGCACCAGTGCTAATCATTTGCTTGGCAACGCCGTACGAGTCCAAATTCCGCGAGCGGATCTTCGATCCGATTCAATTGGTGGACGATCACGTCTGGGCGGAAGAAGGCATCAAGAGCTCGTGCCTCGCCTCTCAGAATTTGATGCTTGCCGCGCATGCTAGAGGCCTCGCGACTTGCCCAATGACAGGCCCTGTGCTGCTTGCGCAAGATCAAATCCGTGAGTATCTGGACATTCCAGCGGAATTCCAGATCAATATGGTGATTGCCCTTGGGCATCCGAAAGAGCGTCCAGGCAAGCTGGCGCGGAAAGAAATCGACGATATTTTGGAGATTATTGACTAAATGAACAAGAGTTGCGCGCAAGGTACTTACGTACTGTTGTGTGCAACTCTTTTTTTACTAGCGGTTTGTTTGCGGTACGGGTGTTTCCGCTTTCCCCGGCCAGAACGCCGCCCTGCCCAACAGAATTGTAATCGACGGCACGAGGAACGGTCTGACGATGAACGTGTCCAGCAGTACGCCGATGGCGCAGATGACGCCGAACTGCACAAGCACCTGAATTGGCAGCGAAGCCAGCACAGCAAACGTTCCGGCGAGGATGAGTCCCGCAGATGTGATCACCGAGCTTGTCGAGCTGACACCGAGTCGAACCGCCTCTTTCAGGCCCAAGCGGCCGCGCTCCTGCCAGATGCTCGAGATCATGAAGATGTTGTAGTCTTCGCCAAGCGCGACCAGAAAAACGAAGGCGTACAGCGGAATAAGGCCCTGAATAGCCGATGTATCCATGAACTGGTGAAGAATGAGCCACCCCGCACCTAACGCGGAGAAATAGGACAGAATGACCGTCGCGATCAGATAAATCATCGCAACAATAGATCGCAAGTAAATAAGCAGCAGCAGTGCTATCACCGCTATGACAATCGGAATGACGATGCGCGTGTCGCGCTCCACGACGGTTTTCGTATCATACTGCGCGGCGGTCTCTCCGCCTACCCACAGCTTCGGCGCGGCGATTCCCGCTGCGGCAAGCTTCTGCTCCACGGCGGCGCGAATCTCGGGAACCCGATCGATGATCTCGAGATCATACGGATCCTGGTTAAAAATCAGCTCATACGACTTGTAGTTGGCGCCCTTCTTGCTGTCCACAGGACCGCTGACCGAAGCGGCGTAAGGCAGCGCGGCCAAAGCGCCCTGAACATCGACGGACTTGCCTTCCGTGTCCACGATGACCTTCATCGGAGCGAGGGAGCCTGGCGATACGTGATCGCCCAGAAGCTGGAAGCCTTCTCGCGACGGCATCGTGGATGGGAACGACTCCAGAATGTTATACGTAAACTTGATCTGCGGCGCAAAAGAGGCAAGCGCGAGCAAAACAAGCAGGCTGACGATGAGAACGCTTTTCGGCTTCTCGGTCACGATGCGACCGAGTGCGGCGCTGAAGCGTCCGACCGCCTTTTGCTCCCGAATTCGCTTGCCCTTCTTCCTCTCCTTCTCCGCCCGCATGTCCGGCGTCAGCGGAATGAACGGGAAGAACGAGACCCGGCCGATGATGGCGAGCAGCGCCGGAACGAGCGTCAAGGAGGCAATCGCCATAATGAGAATGGCCACACTGAACGGAATCGCGAAGCGGTGATTCGAACCGTAATGGGCAAAAAGCAAGCCCAGCAGCGAAACGATGACTGTAAGTCCGCTCATGCCGATGGCGCCGGTTGATCCCGCGAACGACGCTCGCAGCGCGCTGTAGGGATTCCGCTCCTGCAAGAGCGCCTGCCGGTAGCGTGCGACAAAGAACAAGCAGTAATCCGTCCCTGCGCCGAACAGCAGCACCGTCATGATGGAGATCGACTGCGCATCGACAGTAATCCAGCCTAGCTTGGCAAGGAAGCCAAGTATCGGAGAAATGATGCCGTACGCAAAGCCGACGCCGATCAGCGGGATAATCGCCAGAATCGGCGAGCGATAAATGAGGATGAGCAGGATCAGCACGAGCAGAACCGTCGCCATCATCAGTGCGAAGTCCGCGTTCTTAAAAAGCGCCGTCGCATCCGTCTGAATGCCGACTGGGCCGGTGATGCGCGCAAGGAGGCCGCTATCCGTGACTGGGGCAGCGAACGGGTCCGCTCCCAGCTGGGCGGCTGCAATTTCCTGCACCTTCTTGAGGCCCTCTTGCAGCACCTCCGTTTCGGTGCCTGCCTGGAACGACACCGGCAGCACGAACAGCTTGCCATCCTGCGAGAGCATGCTTTTCAGCGCCGGGGCCGGCATCTGATGCAGCGGCGGCACCCCTTGCTGCGCCTCAAGCGGCTTCTCGGTAAGCTGCGCGGCGACCTTCTGAATCCCCGCCAAATCCGGATCGGTCAGGCCGCCAGCCCGATACCACACAACGAGCGCCGGCACGCCCTCATTGCTCGGAAAATGCTCATGCATGAGCTCCGTCGCTTGCAGCGACCAGCTATCCTCCGGCAGCTGACGGGCTGCATTGTTTTCCTGCGAATTGACGTTGGGCAGAAAGACGGATAAAATGCCAGTAAGAATAATCCACACGGCGAGGGTAATCCATTTGCTGCGGCGCCCTGCGAACAGGGAGCCGACTTTGCTAAACAGCGGTGTCTCGTGCATCGCGCTCAATCTCTCCTATAACGTCAATTTATTCATCATACGTTTAATTATATATACTGGATAGTTAATTAATCAATAGACTACGCATGTCTTTTTCAGGAGTGACCATCATGAGCCCAAAATCCAAACCGCTCGGCAGACCTCGCGTCTCCGAAGGCGACATTCCGCTGCGTCAAAAAGTTTTGCAAACCGCCATCCCGCTCTTTCTTTCTCGCGGCTTCGAGACCGTGTCCATGGACGATATCGCCAAAGAGTGCCAAGTCACCAAAGCGTCCGTTTACTATTATTTTCCCTCCAAGTCAGATCTGCTGACCGCTTCGATGATCCTATTGATGGACAACGTACGGCGTGCCACCTTACAGCGATTGAGCAAGCCCGCCCCACTGCGTGAGCGCTTGATTGACATTGCGGAAGCCCATCTTAAGGCGATCGACTTCGATCTTCATTCCTTCATGCGCAAGATGGAAGCGACGCTGTCCGAGGAGCAGATGCAGACGATGCGCAAAGCCGAACAGGGCATTCTCGACGCGCTGGAAGCCGAATTTGCCAAATCCGCCGCATCCGGCGAGATTGGCCCCGTGAACAGCCGCATTATCGCGCGTGCTTACACGTCACTGCTGATGATGGGGCACGCCCGCGACGCGGACGGCGCCAAAATGTTCCCGCACGAAAGCGAAGCCGCCGTGCAGATTGTCGATATTTTATGGCGCGGCTTGTTTCCCGCCTAGCGCCTTCCCTCCCGCACAGAAGCCTCTTCGTTCTTTCCAATGGAAAGGCGGAGAGGCTTTATTTTACAATTCAGAAACAAAAAAGACAGTCCCGGACGAACCGGAAACTGCCTTATTTGCTTGTGCTATGACACTATTTATAAGTAGGGAGCCCCTTAAATCTTATAATTTAATGACGTTAGCTGCTTGAGGACCACGGTTACCTTGAGTGATATCGAACTCAACGGATTGGCCTTCTTCTAATGTTTTGAATCCTTCGCCTTGGATTGCGGAGAAGTGAACGAATACATCGTCGCCGCCATCAACAGAAATGAAACCGTAACCTTTTTCTGCGTTGAACCATTTAACTGTACCTTTCAAGTGAACAACCTCCTAAAAATATCGCCATCTATGACGAATAAGGAAATTATACCATTACCAAGGAGATAAATCAACGAAAATCCCGCTGAGAAAAAGCTGAAAATTGTTGATGTACCAACGTTTTCCACTAGCCAAGCCGCGGTTTCGATATGCTCAAAAATTGATGAGAATTTGGTAAAAACGGTAAGTTTGCTTCCCCTTTTTGAGCAAAAAAGCCATTCATCGCAAGCGCCTCAAGTAGATCCGCCAGGCGGGAATACTCCTCTGTTCGGAAGCTGAGCAGCGGATAAATCCGCACTTCGCCCCCAGGCTTGCACACCCTGAGCAGCTCCTTCACAGCCGCAAGATGAAATTCGAAGTCAAACTGTGCCTCGTACAAAAATAAAAAGTGACTGCACAGCACCAAATCAAAACTGCTATGTTCAAAAGGCAGTTCAGGAAGCGCCGCGGCATAATACCGCTCGGCCTGATCGCTGCTTTCATAATCCGCTAAAAACCGCTCAAGCGCCGCAATCCTTCCGGCTTTATGGAGCTGAACGGAGCCGTAATACGTCCAGTCGTAGACGTCTGTCAGTTTTTCCATTTTGGCCGCGACGACTTCGATCTCCGCTCGGCCGTGTGCCTCAATCTCATCTGCCGACATCGCATAAAGCGGGTCCGCCGCCTCCGCGAAGATGCCTGCTTGCCGGGCATCCGCCGTGAATGACGATGCGCCTCCAGCGACATCAAGCACACGCTTGCCGATCAAATTCTCTGTCTGCAGCATGAACATTTTCTCATATTCCGCATACGATCTTGACGTCATGGCGACGCCTGCCTGCTCATAAATACGTTTCATTTCCATTGCTCATCTCTCCTCATCTCAGCTCTACGGTTCTCTGCTCATCTCGTCTTGCACTTCCCACCCCTTGCTTCGCTTCAAAGCAACTTGGAAAGGATTAGGAGGATTTTAACATGCGCAGGTGCGGGCCGCAACCCCTTTTTTTCTCGCCGGCCGTTTGGAAAAACGGTCCCGTTTATGGTACGATGTCAAGAAGCGATCCCACTTATAGAAACGAGGAATACCGATGGCGAATCAACCTTTCAAGAAACATACGATCTATAAAAAAGATAAATGGAACATGCTCAACGTCGAAGTGCAAGGCTCCAAAATTGTGCTGACCGAAATTTCCGACCAATGGGGCGAAGAATGCCATACCTTCATCGGCCGACCGGCCATGATGCATTGGGCGAACGAACGATTTGCCCCAGACAAATTCGATGGCACTGAAGAAGAACGTCAAGCGATCCTGGACAACTTAAAGGCGCTCTAATTCCGATAAAAAAAGTTATGTTACAAAAGCGAACATGTATTGACTTTATTTCCGATCCATGCTTATAATGAATTCATAATTTCATAGCACCACTCCAAAGGGGAGTAGCTGGTACAATAAAGTCGTCAATTCGGATCCTCATCAGGTCCCGGCTTTATTGGCAACGATACCGTTGTTAGCAAGACCTTTGCCAATTTCAAGAAAATTGGTGAAGGTCTTTTTTGATGGAAATGAGCCTTCACCGTGCAGTTCGCGGGTAGGCTCATTTTTTTATCAAAACTTTCGTAAGGAGCGTGTTTCACATGGATATCTTGTCCACCGGTTTTCTCTTCTCTCTGCTCAGCATTATTCTGATCGATCTGGTTCTCGCAGGCGATAACGCGATTGTGATCGGAATGGCTGCGCGCAACTTGAAAAAGGAATCGCAAAAGAAAGTCATTCTCTGGGGTACTGTCGGCGCGATCGTCATTCGGGCGGCAGCGACCATTCTCGTCGTCGGGCTCTTAAAAATCCCAGGTTTGCTCCTCGCGGGAGGCATCCTGCTCCTCTGGATTTCGTATAAACTGCTCACCGACAAGAAAAATCACGATACCGTCAGCGCAAAAGACAATATATGGGCCGCAATTCGAACCATTATCATCGCGGATGCGGTTATGGGTATGGACAACGTCATCGCGGTAGCCGGTGCGGCGCACGGCAACTTCCTTCTCGTCATCTTAGGCTTGCTGGTCAGTGTACCGATTGTCGTGTGGGGCAGCACCTTATTCATTTCTTGGATCGAGAAATATCCTTGGATCATCTATATTGGCGCAGGCGTCCTTGTTCTTACTGCAGGTAAAATGATTACGGGCGACAATCTGACACACGCGTTGTTCGAAGGCAATGCCATCGCAAAATGGACGTTCATCGGACTTCTGATCGTGCTTGTCCTGGCCGCAGGCAACTGGTCGAAAATGATCGGCTACCAAGTGAAAGTAGGCAACAGCGGGGAATTGACGCTCCCGAAAGAACTTAGTGAGGAAGCGCAAATTGCGGAGGAAGACCGCTACACCGTCAAAATGGACGCGCGCGGCAACTACGTGCTCGTCAAAGAAGACGGCGACGACGCTCCGAACAGTACCATGCAGCATGCAGGATAAAAAGGGTTTTCACCTTTCTACAGCGAAAAAGAGTAGCATGCGCCCCTAGACGGGCGTCATAATCTAGTGTAGAAGGATGATTGACATGGCCGATTCCGGCTCGATTCTTACGTTTGTGATCGTTTCTTTTTGTCTCGCGATCATTCTGATTATGAAAAAGGATACGCTGCCTCCGCAGATGAAGCGCTATCTGGCTCTGCTCGCCATTGTTATGGTATCCGTGTCCTTCTTCCTGATTCTGTTCAGCTTCTTCCGATTGGGAACGTGAATAGACTTCCTTCCAGCTTTTTCATATAATATTCATAATTGAAAAGCAGAACGGTCATACTAGGGTGAAAACCATGTTAGGGGAGTTATGGGAGCGCAGGGCTTCCGTCCCAGCTCCCCCATGGGCATATGCCGGGAGCGTGACCGTATTGCGATTACTCTATGTAACTGCCGCCGTGAGCCTGCTTTTCAGTTCGGTTCCCACTGCGGATTTACACGCAAAGGATAGCAGCTTACCCCCATCTCAATCGACGAACAGGAGGGCTCCGATGACTCAACTATTGGAACGCAAACAAGTACCAGCCGAGCACAAATGGAAACTGGAGGATTTATACGCCGACCAAAAGGCTTGGGATCAGGAATTTCAAAGCGTCAAAGATTCGTTAGGCAAGATCAGCGCCTTCCAGGGCAAGCTGACGGATGCTGCCGCTGTGAAGCAAATTTTCCAGCTCGAAGATCAAATTTCTCTTAAGACAGAGAGACTTTATGTGTATTCCAACATGAAACATCATGAAGATACAGCCGAGCCTACCTATCAAGCGCTGTCGGATAAAGCGAAGAAAATTTCGGTCGAAGTCGGCGAAGCGCTTTCGTTCGTTTCTCCGGAAATTTTGAGCCTCTCAGAAGAAAAGCTGCAGCAGTTGGTGAATGACCCTTCCCTTGCCTTTTACAAAAATACGCTGGAAGAAATGATTCGTCAGAAGCCGCATACCCTTTCGAAAGATCAGGAAGCGCTGCTTGCGCAAGCCGGCAACATGGCCGGTGCGCCGAGCACAATTTTCGGCATGCTGAACAATGCGGATTTGAAGTTTCCGAAAATCAAAAACGAAAAAGGCGAGGAAGTCGAGCTGACACACGGCAGCTACATTCAGTTCCTCGAAAACCGCAACCCGGAAGTGCGCAAGAACGCTTTTCACGCGGTGTACCAAACGTATCGCAACAATCGCAACACGATCGGTGCAACGCTTGCCGCGAACATCAATAAAAACATTTTCTATGCCAAGGCCCGTCATTATCCATCTGTGCTCGAATCCACGCTCTTTGGCGATAACATCAAAAAAGAAGTGTACACGAACCTGATCGGCACGATTCACGACGCTCTTCCGCAGCTTCAGCGCTATCTGAAACTCCGTAAAAAGCTGCTGAAGGTTGATGAGCTGCACATGTATGACCTGTTCGCTCCGTTAGTGGAAGAGTTCAAAATGGACATCACCTACGCGCAGGCGAAGGAAGAAGTCATCAAGAGCTTGGCGCCGCTTGGCGAGAACTACTTGAAGATTCTCAAAGAAGGCTTTGACAACCACTGGATCGACGTGTATGAAAATAAAAACAAACGCAACGGCGCGTACAGCTGGGGCGCTTACGGCACGCATCCGTACGTCCTTCTGAACCACAAGGACAATCTGAACAGCATGTTCACGCTCACACACGAGATGGGCCATGCGATTCATTCGTATCTCTCCGACGAGAATCAGGAGTACCGCTATGCGCAGTACACGATTTTCCTGGCGGAAGTGGCTTCTACGCTGAACGAAGCGCTACTGATGGATTACTTGCTCAAACGCGTGACGGATCCGAAGGAAAAGCTGTACCTGCTCACCTACTATGCGGACCAGTTCCGTACGACGGTGTTCCGTCAAACGATGTTTGCCGAGTTCGAAATGATTACGCACGAGAAAACGGAGCAAGGCGAGTCCTTGACGCCGCAGGATTTCAGCGACATCTATTACGGCTTGAACAAACTGTACCATGGCAACGACATGGTTGTTGATCAGGACATTGAGATGGAGTGGGCTCGCATTCCTCACTTCTATAACAGCTTCTACGTGTATAAATATGCGACCGGCTTCTCAGCGGCTACAAGCTTCGCGAAGCAAATTCTCGATGAAGGCGCGCCGGCGGTCGAGCGTTATCTGGGCTTCCTCAAAAGCGGAGGCAGCGACTACTCGCTTAATATCTTGAAGAAGGCAGGCGTGGACATGTCTACGCCGGAGCCGATCAAGCAAGCGATGAGCGTATTCAGCTCACTGCTCGATCAAATGGAAGAACTGACGAAGTAAAGTTCGGGGAAAGGTTGAGGGCGGATGCTTTCAACCTTTTTTTCTAAAGAAAGGAGTGATTGCGATGAAAATCCAAGGCATGCTCATTGCCGGTTTAATCTTTGCACTCATAACAGCCGTCTTCGCGGTCATTAACGTCGAGCCCGTGAAAGTGAATTTTCTGTTTGCGGAGACGTCGACGCCGCTCATTCTTGTCATTCTGACCTCCACCCTGCTTGGCGGCTTGATGGTGGGCATGTTCGGCATCGTGCGCGGGTACAAGCTGCAGCGGAAAGTCAAGCTGCTCGAGAAGCAGCTGCTGGAAGCGCAAAAGCCCGTCCCCGCGGAAACGGAGCCTGCTGTCTCGCAGACAGAAACCGTTCAAACGGAAACAGGCTCGTAGCCTTTTAGAACAAGAAGCTAAGGCCTAGACAGATAAGCCCTCCGACCAGCGATGAAAGGGCGTTCACCGCATCGTTGGTCATGAACCGCAGACCGCGGATCTGGCGGGCCTTGTGTCCGCAATGCACCGACTTTTCCACCGTTTTCCCGCAGCGCTCGCAACGATACATGACTTGGACCGTTGCCCCCAGCACAGAATCGGTGAGCGAGCCAAGCAACCCGGCAACAGCCCCAAGAAGAACATAGAAGATCCAACCGTGCGTAAAATGCTCCACATCTCCCCATCTTCCAAGAACGCCTCCGATCCCACCGATGAACGCTCCGCCCAGCAAGGATGCTGTCAAGCCAAGCCTGCTAACCCCGCCGGAAGTTCCTGGCGCTACTCGCTTGCCGGTCAGAATAAACCTCGGCTCCCCCTTGCTCATGCCTCCGATTTCCGTCGCCCAAGTATCGCTGTTCACCGTCGCCATCACGCCGAGGAACAGAAACCACCATCGTTCGCTAGGCCATGCGGCGTTCGCTATGCAGACGAGCAGGCCAAGCCCTCCGTTCGCCGCCACCTGCCCCCAGTCCCGCCTGCTGCCTTTGGCGTAACCTTGCTCCGCTTCCTCTTTGCGCTTCGCCTTTAGCTTCGAGAGTAAACTGGAGGAAACGAAGAAGGCGATCAGCGTACAGAACCATGCAGCGCTGACCAGCCCACACATGGCGGTGCCGAGAACGACAGCCGCGAGCGCGCCCGAAAGGGAGAGCGATTTTTTCCAATAAGCGGCGGCGGCAATACAGCTGCTGCCCGCAAGCCCGATCAGCCACTCCAACTGCGCTCCCCTCCTTTTTTTAAAAACTGACTATTCTCACTGTCCCTATTGTAGCATAGACTGCCATCGTTCTTTTAGCCCGCGAAAAACATAGGCATTTCGACTCATTTCGCCAATTTCTCACGCCAAATTTCCCCATTCTGTGGTATCATAAAGGGGATGAACGATAGGAGGCTGCCATGGAGCTAGATCAATCCCAAGCACATTCCACTCCCAAGAGGGATCTGGAACCAGAGGAAATGCTGCGCATTATTTTTGAATATGCAGCCAAAATCGCCAACGAACGAACGTTGGAGAACGTGCTGATGCTCATGGCGGACATGGGGCGTGCGATGATCGTATCCGATCGCTGTACAGTCTGGCTGCTCGATAAGCACAAGGATGAGCTGTGGTCCAAAGTCGCTCACGGACTGGACGAAATCCGGATTCCAAGCTCCGCAGGGCTTGTGGGCTATTCGGTGATGAATGATCGGGCCGTTTTTATTGACGATGCCTATACGAATGAAGAATATAAATCGTTTTTGGAACATGGCGCGCTGCGCACGGATCAGCAAACCGGCTACCGAACCCAGGCCTTGATGGTGATCCCGTTCAAAAATAGCGAAGGCGAAATTATGGGCGCCTATCAGGCGATTAATAAATTGACGGCGAGCGGACAATTTTCGGCGAAAGATATGGAGTACTTGACGCTTGCCGCGTCTTACGCCGGAAAATCGCTGGAATCCGCTCTGCTCACGAATGAGATTGAAGAAACGCAGAAGGAAATTATTTTCCGCATGGGTGAAATCGGCGAGAGCCGGTCCAAAGAAACCGGCAACCACGTTAAGCGGGTAGCGGAGTACTCCTACCTGATCGCGCTGGGACTTGGCCTTGGGCAGGAGGAAGCCGATCTGCTCAAAATGGCGTCGCCGATGCATGACATCGGCAAAGTGGCCATTCCCGATGCCGTGCTGAACAAGCCAGGCAAACTGACGGACGAGGAATTCAAGCTGATGCAGAATCATACTGTAATCGGCTACAATCTGCTTAAGAACTCCTCTAGGCGTATTTTGAAAACGGCCGCACTCGTTGCTTATGAGCATCATGAGAAATGGAACGGCCGCGGTTATCCGCGAGGCATCAGCGGCGAGGACATCCATATCTATGGCCGCATTACGGCGATTGCAGACGTGTTCGATGCGCTTGGCAGCGAGCGGGTGTACAAGAAAGCGTGGGAGCTTGACCGCATTCTCCAGCTATTCCAAGAGGAGCGCGGCCAGCATTTCGATCCCACGGTTGTGGACGTCTTTTTCGAGCAGCTGCCGGCGATTCTTCGCGCAAGAGAAGAGTATGCGGACGTGTGATGCGGAGCACTTAAATGTAAACCTAGCGAGGGATCGCTAGGTTTTTTTGCGTCGCTGCGACGAGTGGTGGACGAGTGGCGCAAGCATGTGGTGCAGACGGCGCAGCGAACATGCGCGGGCCGCGGGATGAGCTGGGCGGGCTGTTTCGCAAACTGATGCGAAAACGGATAGCTGGACTGCTGCCCAGGCTGATGCGTAGATCGCTCCACAGCCATCGCTAACGGTTGTATTGAGGCTGTCGATTAATTGTNNTCGAAAAATCATATACATTCTGCGTGTGTCCGTTCATGGATAAAGCTGTCCACAGTTAATCGACAGCCTCGCTTCAACCGTTACATCCTGCAAGGCGCCGCTTTTGCAGAAATAAGCTCTGTGAGAACCGTTACACGTACCACCGGCCTCCAAACGCACCGCATACGGATCCTAGCACGATGATAAGCATTGCCCTCCCCGCATAACAAAAAAATCCCCTCCAAAGGATAAGTCTATCCCCTCGGAGAAGATTCTTTTGCCTACATCGTGACGGTGAATGCGCCGAACGATTCCTCGCCGAACAGCAGTTCAAGGCGGTCGCCGCTCTGCACAGGCCCTACCCCTTCCGGCGTGCCGGTATAGATGATGTCGCCTGGCCCCAGTCCGTAATGCTTCGCGATATAATCCACGATCGTCTGCAAATCAAAAATCATGTTGCCGATATTGCCATCCTGCACAATGGTGCCATTCAAGCGAAGCTGGAAGTTGCGCTCCGCCAGCTTGGCCGCACCCGGGAACGGTCGCCAGTCGCTAAGCGGCGCGGAGTTCAGGAAACCTTTGGCCGGCAGCCACGGCTGGCCTTTCTTTTTAATCACACTCTGCACGTCGCGCAGTGTAAAGTCGATGCCGAGCGCATAGCTGTCCACCAGCGCATCCACGCTCGCTCCGGCTTCATATGACTTCGCGATATGTAAAACAAGCTCCGTCTCATAGTGAATCTCGCCCTGCCCGCTTGGCAGCGCCAGCGCTTCGCCGTTCATCGGCGCCAAGGCGTGCGTCGGCTTGGTGAAAATCATCGGCTGATCCGGCACGTCGTTGCCCAGTTCTGCCGCATGCGCGCGATAGTTGCGCCCTACACAGTAAATGTTGCGAATTGTTGCTGTCATGTTGTCTGATCTCCTTTAGGCTATTTCAAGCTGACATTGCCGCTCCCGTCGACTTTCGCGCCAATCGAAATTTGGCTGAGCCGCGCAAACAATTTGGCTCCATTCTCCGGGCTCATCGGCGTCGGCAGTGCGTATGTCGTTAAAATCGGCGCTACGTGCAGATTGCAGCCGCCCGCTTTGGTGCAGGAA
Organism: Paenibacillus oryzisoli; assembly: GCF_050467285.1. Taxonomy (GTDB): domain Bacteria; phylum Bacillota; class Bacilli; order Paenibacillales; family NBRC-103111; genus Paenibacillus_E; species Paenibacillus_E oryzisoli_A. The sequence goes on from NZ_JBCMUN010000014.1 coordinate 97,089, forward strand.
GCTTCCAAAATGGCCGAATCCCACGTCTTCTGATTTTCATTCGTCGTAAAAACAAAATTGCCGAGGCTGTATGCGATCCATTTGCCTTTGTACTGCTCAAAGCCTTGCAGCACGTGCGGATGCCCGCCTACAATGAGATCGGCGCCCGCATCAATGTAGCGATGAGCGAGTTCCTTCTGGTACTTGTCTGGCGAATCCTCCCGTTCGACGCCCCAATGCGCAATGACGACGACGAGATCGGCGTTCGCTTTTGCTTTTTGAATCGCGTCCACCGGTACTCGGTAATCATACGTTTCGGCGACGCCGGGATGATTCTTGCCCGCCTTCCAAGACGTGTTCGGCACCACGCGGCTAAATCCCAGAAAAGCAATCCGAACACCCTGCTTCTCCACGATAACCGGCTGGTAAGCTTCTGTAGCATCCTTGCCGGCACCGACGCGACGTATCCCAGTTTCATCAAGCGAAGCCATCGTATCCAAAAATGCTGACTCGCCGTAATCCATAACATGATTATTCGCCAGATTGACCAGATCAATGCCCGCGTTTTTCAGAGCCGTCAAGGCCTCAGGTGCAGACCGATACGAGTATTCTTTATCTTGCGGCGTTCCTCGGGTCGAAATCGGCGTTTCCAGATTGGCAATCGTATAATCGGATTTCGTCAAATCTTCTTTCACATTTGTAAAAGGATAGTCGTATCCTTTTTGCTTTACAATATCTTCGACTTTGGAGGCGAACATGACATCCCCTATGAAGGATAGTTTGACCTGCCCGCCAGCGCCGCTTCCACTCGAGACTGTGCCCGTTGTTGCAGAAGGCGATACTGCCGCCAGAGGCGGATTCGTTCCGATCGGAGTCGAACTCGGACTTGTACTCGGCTGGCTGCTGGCTGCCGGCGTGCTCGTACCTGAATCGGTCGGCAGAGGAGAAGCACTCGCAATCGGCGAAGCCGCAGACTCGCTGTCTTCCACGGAGTTCCCTTTCGAAGTCAAATAGGAAGCCCCCATACCAACGGCAAAACAAAGCACGGCGGCAACAGTCAGCCCGCCTAACGTGCGCCAAGGCAGCTTTTTGCCGGTTGTGCGATTTTTTTTCGGTTTAGTGTGACGTTCTCGTCTGGATTCCAATGGACAACCTTCCCCTTTCCCCCTACAAATTATAACAGAACTCGACTTTGTTGGGTAATAGTCAGCATGTCACATTTTCAGCCGGCCGTCTGTATGGTATAACAGAAACATCACGTGGACACGGAAACCGATGGACAGGAAGGATTATGACTTTGGAAAAAATCGCGATCATTTCAGATATTCACGGCAATCTGCCGGCGCTGGAAGCCGTGCTTGCCGACATTCGACATAGAGGCATCTCCCGCATCGTTTGTTTGGGGGATCTAGTGGGCAAAGGCCCCGATTCGGCCGCCGTTGTCGATCTGCTTCGCGCAACGTGCGAAACGGTCGTGCAGGGCAATTGGGATCTCGGCATCACGCTGCCCCAGGATAAGCCGGCCGGGCTGTGGCAGCAGCAGCAATTGGGGGCAGAGCGGCTGCGCTATTTGCAAGAGCTGCCGTTTTCGGTGGAATTTTGCTTGAGCGGCAAACGATTTCGCCTCTTTCACGCCTCCGCTGTCAGCGTCTACCACCGCGTTAAGCGCAAATCACCTAAGAAGGAGCGGCTCGCGATGTTCCACAATACGGAGATGACCGGGGATGGCCCGCTGCCGGATATTGTCGGCTATGGCGACATTCACATCCCCTACTTGCTGACGATGAAAAATCCGTCCGAAGATCAGGCGCCCGCCAAGTCTCACGAGGGGCTGATGCTGTTCAACGTCGGCAGCGTCGGGGTTCCTTATGACGGCATTCCGCAGGCTTCTTACTGCATCGTCGAGGGAGTCAGCGACTCCGCCATGCCCCCCGCCGGCTTCAGCATCCAATTCGTGCGCGTCCCCTACAATATTGAGCGGGCGGTGCAGCTGGCCTTCGACGCAAAGATGCCGGATCGCGAACGCTATGAACTTGAAATCCGAACCGCTATCGTGCATAAGTAACCCCCAGCGACCTAACCATTTGTGGAATATACTGCCAAATTATGATAGAATAGAAAGACTATCTTAAAGCGAGGGTCTTGGATGAAGCTGAACTGGCGGAAAATCTTGTGGATCGTGGTTTGTGCGGAACTGTTGTTTATGTATTGGAACACCGTCGAGACGATTAGCTTTCGGAAGCAGCAGGCCAATGTGAATAAAAATAAGGTGCCAGCTGCGCCGCCGGTCTCGCAGGTCCAACCCAGCACGACGCCATCGCCGCCCAACTGGGATGCAGCACCCTTGCAGCTTGCGCAGCACTCCTAACAAAGATAAACGCCTCCACCGTCCTTTCATGGACGAGAGCGTTTACTGATGGCATAGAGCCACTTCGAGGAAATACTTTCCGATATGCTAATAAAGCCCCGTTGTCGCCATTGTTTTGGCGGGAACAGGGCTTCTTGTTTATTTCACGCGCGCCAGCGCCAATCCATCGTAAGCAGGCAAAATCGTACTTTCCAGCCGCGGATCGGTTGCGATTCGCCGATTGAAGGTGCGCATCGCTTCGACGGACGCTTTGGTCTGTTTCGGATCGACTACTTTGCCGCGCATGAGCGTATTGTCGCCGGCAATGATCGCCCCTGGATTCGCGAGCGAAATGGCGAGTTCCAAATAATTCGGATAGTTCACCTTGTCCGCATCAATGAAGAAAAAGTCAAAGCGCTCTCCTTGTGCGAGCAGCTCCTGCAAATGCGTCAGCGCTTCGCCGATGCGGTACTCGACTTTTCCGCCCAAACCGGCCTCAGCCACATTGTACTTCGCCACGTCGGCGAAATCCTGCTTGAGTTCAAGCGAAACGAGCTTGCCATCCTCCCCTAAGCCGCGAGCCAGACATATGCCGCTGTAGCCGCCCAGAGCGCCGATTTCGAGCACCCGCTTCGCGCCGATCATACGCACCATCATCGTCAACAGTCTGCCGTACCCCGGCGCTATCGAAATCTCCGGCATGTTGTTGGCGCGAATCGTCTCCTCTACGCGGGCTAATGTCGCATCCGCTTCGTAAAGTCCTTCCATATAGCTTTCAGGTGTTATCGTTTCCATCGTGTATCTCCTCCAAAATGGCTTGTCCAGCCGCGATAGCTGCAACTCTCGTTTGATGTGGCAACCTTTTTGTCCTATACTTGTTAATTGTATGAGTTTTCTGCGCGTTGCACAACCAGGATGGAAGGAAAGTAAAAATGTCCACACTTATTGAATTGCTTGCTACCTGCCCGATGGGACTCGAAGCCGTCGTCGCCCGCGAAGTTCGGGACCTCGGCTATACGGATGTTACGGTTGAAAACGGGCGTGTTCGCTTCTGGGGCGACGAGCTGGCGATCTGCCGGGCGAACCTGTGGCTGCGGACGGCGGACCGTGTGCTTATCTTAATGGGCCAATTTAAAGCCACGACGTTTGACGACTTGTTTGAAGGCACCAAAGCGCTCGCTTGGCCGGACTGGATTCCGAACGACGGCGAGTTTCCCGTGCAAGGGCGCTCCCATAAGTCTCAACTGTCCAGCGTCCCCGCCTGCCAAGGGATTGTGAAGAAGGCCATTGTTGAAAAAATGAAGAGCAAATACGGCACGGAATGGTTTCCCGAGCATGGCGCGCGCTACGTGATCGAGGTTGCGCTGCTGAACGACATCGCGACGCTGACGCTCGATACGACGGGGCCGAGCCTGCATAAGCGAGGCTACCGCAAGCTCGTCACCGAAGCGCCGCTGAAGGAGACGATGGCGGCTGCGATGATTCTCCTCAGCCGCTGGACTGTCGATCGTCCGCTCTATGACCCGTTCTGCGGGTCCGGGACGATCCCGATTGAAGCCGCGATGATCGGCTGGAACATCGCGCCAGGTCTGCGCCGCAGCTTCCCAAGCGAGGCGTGGGGCCGTATCCCTCGCCGCCTGTGGGACAAGGCGCGGGATGAAGCCTTCGACGTTGTGAAGGACAACGTCCCCCTGCACATCGCCGGCAGCGATATCGATCCTGCGGCGATTGAAGTGGCGGAGGCAGCCGCCAAATCCGCGGGCCTCGCCAAACAGTTCCCGCTGCGCGTGGAACCGATTGAGAAAGCTCGCCCGCGCGGCGACTATGGTTGCCTGATCACGAACCCGCCGTACGGCGAACGGCTGGGCGAAGCCCGCGATGCCGAGCTGGCGCTGCGCCAGCTCGGGGCGCTCACGACGCCAATGCCGTCGTGGAGCCTGTTTATTTTGAGCCCGGAGACGAAGCTCGAGCAGTACTTGAACCGCCAAGCGGATAAGAAGCGGAAGCTGTATAATGGGCGGATTGAGTGCAATTTATTTCAGTACCTTGGCCCATTTCCTCCGCGGAGGTAACGGCTTTCACTAAAAACAGCAGCAGCTACGACTGAAACGAGAGTCATAGCTGCTGCTGTTTTCTTTCCATTCACTCTAATGCTTGAGCAAAAGTTGTTATGCTACAGTCACGATGATGGGCCGGGACTTTGTAATGATTATCGTATGCTCGTGCTGTGCCGCATAGCCGTTGTTAGGCACACGTAGCGTCCACCCATCCGCTTGTTCGACGACATATTCTGCCCCAGTAGATAGAAATGGCTCAATTGTAAGGACCAACCCCTCTGTTAATACACGTGTATCGTACTTGTTATAAACAGGGAGTATCTCTTCGGGTGTCTCATGCAGCGCTTTCCCAATACCATGACTGCACAAATTCCCAATAACTTGGTAGCCGCCTTTCGCAGCTTCGATTTCAATGATCCTTCCGATTTCGTTCAATTTAACCCCATGTTTGAGTGAAGAGATGACTTTCATCATCGTCTTGTGCGTGTACTCACATAAACGCAGCAAGGATGGATTGTAGGGAGGTATCAGAAAAGAATGCCCCGCATCCGCATAATAGCCTCCCAATTCTGCCGAAACATCGATGTTGATTAAATCGCCAGGTTGAATGATTCGGTTTCCCGGTATTCCGTGCGCTACGTCATGGTTAATACTAATACAGGTGTTGCCAGGAAAATTGTAAGTTAATTTAGGTGCCGATACAGCACCATGCTTTTTCAGAAACTTGCCTCCGATATCATCGAGTTCCTTTGTTGAAATGCCAACACGTGTGTGACGTTTCATTTCATTAATCGTCATTGCAACGACTTTGCCAATTTTCTTCAGACCCTCGATATCGTTGTGGGATCCAATCGTCATAAAAGCCCCCCCTTTTTTTCCCGCATATCCTTAGTTTACTCATCTGAAGAAGAAAATTCCACTAGGCCGCACATCCACGGCGGCAGTTTTCGTATATTATCGAATTTCACCTCTGATCGCTTCTATGTTGCGAAGTGTAATCAGCTTTTTCTCTATTTGAATGTATTCGTCGTCGAGCAGCTCCTGCAGGACTTTAGTAACGGACTCGCGCACGGTACCTATCATGTTGGCGATTTGCTGATGGGTCAGTTTGACATTGATGAGAAGTCCGTCCTGTGTCGGGATGCCGTGCTGCTCGGACAGCCGGAGGAATGTCTTAATCATGCGGGAACGAACGCCGAGGAACGTCAGATCATAGATTTGCTCGTTCGCCTGACGAAGACGATCCATCGTGGTTTCCAGCAGCTTGAACAACAGTTTTGGGCTTTTCTCTAGATATTGGCTGAAGACGGAATGCTTCAATACATAAAACGTACAGGGCTCAAGCGTCTCAGCCGTTGCCGAACGGGTCTGGACCTTGCCGATCAGGGACATTTCACCAAAAAAGTCGCCGTCGCGGAACAATGCGAGGATGATTTCTTTGTATTCGTCCAACCGGTATATTTTGACCACACCAGACTTGATCAGAAAAAATTCGCCGCCCTCATCGCCCTCGAGAAATAAAATGCTGCCTTTCTTGACCCGTTTCTCGGTAAATAATGGAGCGAGCCCTTGCAAGTCTTCCTCGTTGAGCTGTTGAAATAAGGGGACATTTTGGAGTAATGAAATGATGGTTTTCATCGTTTTTCAACTCATTTCGGTCATAATTAAACGACCAGCTGTTCGCCCACTTCCTCGATCATCACATTCAGAGCGCGCGATAGATCGACTTCGTGGGGGTCTTTGAGCTCGATGCCGGATGCGGTTCTAAGTATGCGGACGACAGGCCGCTGCATACTATGGGTGTTTAAGCGTGAGACGATTCCGGATTCTCCTGTGCTGAGGGAAACACTCAGGCCTAGTGGATAAATCGCGACGTTATTCCGAAACAGCTTGACCATTTCTATATCGTACAGTTTTCCTGCGTTGGCGTAAAGAATTTCTAGCGCATGATGCGGTGGAATGGCATTGCGGTAATTGCGGGTATGAACCATCGCGTCGTAAGAATCGAGGATACCGATCAATCTTGCATAGGGATGAATTTGATTCCCTTTCAAATTGAACGGGTACCCGCTGCCGTCGAGGCGCTCATGATGCTGCAGCGCGCATTGAGCGGATAGAAGAGGGATACCAACTTCATCTTTCAACATTTGAAACCCATAGAGCGCATGTTTTTGAATTTCCATGTATTCGTTCGGCGTTAGCCCGGCTTTCTTCTGCAATAGCTGCAGCGGCAGTTGTACACTTCCCACATCATGGAGGAGAGCGCCAAGCCCGATCGACATCAGATCGTCGTTGGTGTAGGTGCCTTGCATAATCGCAAGCTTTGTGGCATAGATGCACACATTCATCGCATTTTGGCAGAAGTGCTGCTCCATGTTCGATGCCGGCATCAAGTTCAATGTTGTCAGCATGACGGCATCTTTTTTACGATACTGAAGGTCTTCGATGACGCGGGACATCGTCTCGAGAAACAACTTGCCGAACGGGACAAAACTATCATTCCCAAACTTAACGGTCGGACTGAATCTCTCGAACACCTTCCCAAGCGAGTTTCGCAGCTGCACCCTTGTTTCTTCCTGGATTGGATCTTCGATGTGAATGTCGTCAGTTCGCGGATCTTCAATATATAAATAGTCTATACCGAGCTGACTAAGCTTCTTCAGCATACTGGAGGTAAGCTCGACCCGGAATCCGACCAGCACTTGCCCCTCATCATTAAAAATTGCTTTTCCCAGTCTATTGCCGGGCTGACACATTATCGTTGGAATAATTCGCATTGGTATAACGACCTGCCTTTTCTATCAACTTGCACATCGTAAAAATAAGTCTAAAGCCTCTGTTTGTCTGGCATTGAACTAATTATTTTATGCTTCGTCGATTATTATGGCATACCTTAGTCGCTAATTTCTGTGAAACAAGTAACAGTTAGCAGTTAATTTTAAATAAAGGTTAGATTAAAAGATACTAAAGTCCTGGAAATGATGAATCACTCATTACAACAAGCGGCAGCCAAGACTTCGATAATCCTAGTCTTAACTGCCGCTGTTTTTATTTGAGTCCCTCACAATTCGGGCGCCCGCCGAACGTGAGTCGCCTGCTCGAAGCTATACGCCAGGCTGATTAATGTCGGTTCGCTCCAAGCCCTCCCGGAAAAAACAACCCCGAATGGCCCCCGTGTGGAGTCCCCATCCGCATCAAGAACACCTTGTTCCGAATAACCGGCAGGCACCGTAATGAGCGGATATCCTAATCGCGCAGCGATATACATGCCGTCAATATCACCGGGCAGCATGAGCGCATCTAGTCGATGAAAATTCAGCGCGTAGTCAATCCCTTGCGTCATCGCAAGATGGTTGTACTCCTGTCGTTTGCGCAGATAATCCGCTTCGTTTAATGCATTTTGTTCCGAGCGGATTAAATTCGCTTGACCATACTTTAAAGCCGACGCCGCATGCTGCTCATTGTAGGCGATCAGCTCTTGAAGCGAGTGAACAGGAACGTCAGGATGCAGCTTAGAAAGATACTGATTTATGCCCGTTTTAAATTCATAGCAAATCACATCATTGTTCCACGGTAGTTGTTCCACGTAAAGATCCACAGGATCAATTACGGTCGCGCCTTGCGCTCGCAGAACAACAATCGCATTTTCCATGATGGTGAGGCGCTCTGGATCCAACTGCCGGTAATAATACCGAGGAATGCCGATCCGGGCTTGCTTCAGGAAATCAGGGTCAAGATAGGATGTATAGTCATGAGAAGTGTGCTGCGGGCTTCCCGCTGTTGCCTTATCGTTATCATCTGTCCCCGCGATGGCCCCCAGAAGAATCGCAGCATCTGCAACGCTTCTCGCCAGCGGCCCCGGCGTATCCTGACTAACCGAGATCGGGATAATCCCGCTGCGGCTTGCAAGCCCTGCCGTGGGCTTAATCCCGACGAGCTCATGCTGACAGGCCGGGCCGATAATCGATCCCGCAGTCTCTGTCCCGATCGCCGCTGCCGCGAAGCCGGCTGCCGCCGCTGCAGCAGATCCTGAACTTGACCCGCTGACAAAGAACTCGCCAGGCCCATACGGATTCAAGACCTGGCCCCCTCGGGAACTATACCCCGCCGGCATGTGATCCCCCATGAAATTCGACCATTCCGTCATATTCGTTTTGCCGAGCAGAACCGCGCCAGCGGCGCGGAGTTTGGCCACGATGAAAGCGTCCGCGCCAGCAATGGACTCTGCCAAAGCTAGTGAACCCGCGCTCGTATGCATGCGGTCGTGCGTATCAATATTATCCTTGAGCAGGATTGGAATGCCGTGCAGCGGCCCGCGAATGCCTGTGTTATGCCGTTCGTGATCAAGCTTCCTTGCGATTTCAAGGGCATCGGGATTGATCTCTAAAACCGCGTTAAGCAGCGGGTTATACTTGCGAATGCGTTCGAGATAGGCGTGAACAAGATCCTCGGACGTGCATACTCCCCTTGTCATCGCCTTTTGCATAGTATGTATATCAGCTTCGTGAATCCAATCGTTCAAGTTCGTTCTCATGTTCGGTAGAATCCCTCCGGTAACGTTCTTTTTCAAATATCCGTTACCATGGTAGCATGTCGGAATGTCCAGAATATAGGGAAAGTTTCGTTTAAAATGAGAACTATTTCTCTAATTAATTTGGACGCGTTTCCGCCGAAAATGCCTGTTCTTCATCCACCGTTCGGACGCTTAATAGTTGACCGCTCTTATTGGCTAGCACGATCTTGAATTTCTTACCATCGGATGCTTTGAAAAACCGAAACCATATCTTCTGTCCATTTTTTAAAGGGACCACAACAGCTTGCTCTGTTGCTCCTGTTTCAACGCTAGAAATGTCAACCCGTACTGCCTCAGCATGCTGAACGGCTTCCGAATTCTGAATGAGCCCGAACAACAAAGGAAAAGGCGTTCCCTTCGTACTAAATCATCATCTTCTTCATCTTCGATTCCCTCCGCGACTTCGCAGAACTTTTCTGCTTCTCAGCAGCACGAGCAATAGAACGATATGAAAAAGCAGGAAAAGGTTAACCCCCATGTAAATATAGGTCAATTTCGTTCTTGCCAGCCATCGGTCGACGATGTAGCCAGAAACGGCATACTTGTGAACATAAGCCTCCAACTCTGCATCATCATTAAACTTCGAACGGTTGAGCAGTGGAAATTCGATCGCGTCGCTGATCGCCAGCGGCGGATAATATTCTACCCAAGCTTGATGCATCCAACGGTCGGTTTTGTACCGGAAGTCACCTTCCAAAGCTCCGTAACTCCATCGAAAATAGGCCAGCACATTCATCAGGATGATGCACACGCAAAGCGTGTATAATATCAGCTTCTTTTTATTCAACATCGTTCACCTTCTTCGTTTTTGGCATCCCCCGTCTCTTTAACATTCATCAGAGATCACCTAAACTGGTATTTTTAGAAATCATAACCCATTTCCCCAATGAATTCATCCAAAAAATTACATTCGCAAATGAAGATAAACCGTTCCGCCGTCCTTTAAGGACGGTAGTGTTTGCGAATAGCCCGGAGTCGCTTCAGTGCGTCAGCGGCTTGCTCAGCATCCTGACGCGAACCAAGAAAGCACGGTTCGTGCAGCAAGCCTGCAAATCTGCAGGAATTCGCCTCCTTCCTCCCTGTTCAATGAAAATGCCTGCAAAAAAGCAGGCGTTTGCGGAAAAAATCCTCTATTTGAGCAGTTTCGGCCAAAAAAACTGCTTTATCGCAGGTTTTTTGCTGAAAACGCCATCTTCGCAAAAAATACCTGCCGTTTCGCAGGAATCAGCCTATCCTGATCTCTACCTCTCCTACATTCCCATAAAACATAAAAAAGCGCCCCTCCCCGGGACGCTTTCCTTATTTCCATATCCAGTACCCAATGAGCGCCCATAGCGGGAGCGAGATCAGCACACTCCACAAACAGCCTTTGGCAAACGCCTGCTTGGGCTCATTCTCCGCACGCTCGTACCGGTCATCCGGCATATTCGACCAGCTCCAGCGGCAGTCCATCCGGATCTGCGAAGAACGTATACCGGTCGCCGGTGACGGGATCGATGCGAACAGGCTCGACCGAGATGCCTTTGCTTTCCAACTCGCGGACACTTTCGTCCATGTTATCGACGGCAAACGCAAGATGGCGCAGGCCGCGGGCTTCCGGTTGGTTCACACGCTTCGGCGGATCCGGGAACGAGAACAGTTCGATCTGATACGTATCTCCTATCGCCAAGTCGAGCTTATAGGAGTCCCGCTCCGCCCGATATGTCTCGCTCACTACCTCAAGCCCAAGTATATCCACGTAGAAATGCTTGGAACGCGCGTAATCGGAACAAATAACGGCGACATGATGGATGCGATTCAGCTTCATCCGCGCACCTCCTCACTTCATACAAAAGCCGCAATCCGGCGCAATCCCGTCCTGCGGCTTCTTTCTTCTATTTTAGCCTGCTTGCTGCATCGTTTCAACGATATTCTTCAGAACCTCTTCCGCGCGCTCGTAGTCGACCTGGCACGTTCCCGCTGCCTCATGGCCGCCTCCGCCGTGTTTCAGCATCAGATCGCCGATATTCGTCTTCGCGGTCCGATTGACGATACTGTGTCCACAAGCGAACACACAATTCATCTTATTCCGCCCATCTACAATCCAGATCGATGTGTTTTGCTCCGGATACAGCGCATACACCATGAAACGGTTACCCGGATAAATCGTTTCCACGTCGCGCAGGTCCGTAATAATGACGTTGCCTTCCGTCCGCGTATACGTCTGCAGCATATCCCGATACAGGCTGTCCAGTTCAAAATACCGCTTCACCCGCTCCTGCACATCCGGCAGCTGCATGATCTCGTCCACCGACTTCGTCGCGCAGTGGGCTACAAGCTCCTCCATCAGCTGATAGTTGCTGATCCGGTAATCGCGGTAACGCCCGAGGCCTGTGCGGGCATCCATAATGAAGGAGAGCAAATCCCAGCCGCTCGGGTTCAAAATATCGTCCCGAGAGAATTGCGCAGAATCCGCCTTGTCCACGCCAGCCATAATATCGTCAATGTCGCCGAACGTTTCGCGGCCGCCGTAGTAATCATACACGACCCGCGCAGCGCTCGGCGCGATCCGCGTCTCGCCTTTAAATGCGACGGCCTCGCCCATCCGCTTAAGTTCGCTGGAATGATGGTCGAACCAAAGCCCGCAGCCCGGCACGTACGGCACGTTCGCCAAAATGTCGTTCTCATTCACTTCAATCAAGCCATCCTGCATATCCTTGGGATGTACAAACTTCATTTCGTCGACCATGTTCAGCTTCTTGAACAGCATTGCGCAAACCAGCCCGTCAAAATCGGAACGTGTAATTAATCTCATGCTCCTGCATCCCCTTGTTTAGTCCTTTCGAACTATATTTTCATGTGACCCATTATAACAGGTTGGGTCGAATGGTGACAACGAGAAAAAAAGAACAGCCCGCCTTAAACCGGCCGGACTGCTCTCATTTTGGAGGACATGCATTGGTACAGCTTCGTTAAAAATCCTTCGATCTGCGACATCGGAGGCATTTTCACCGACAGCTTGACTTCGCCTTTCCAGTAGAAAATCAGGATGCTGTTCGTTCTCCCGTGGAACATTTCAATATCCCAACACGCTTCTTTGAGCGAGTATTCGTCCCGGTCGATCATAAGTTTCGGTCCGTCCGTTGACGGTACCAACCGGGCCACATGGTTCCCGCAGAGGGAAGTAACTTTTTGTTCTTCTTGCAATGTACCTTTCGCTTCCATGAAGCTGTAGCCTCCCATTCCTTCATCTCGTGTCCGCTTATAAACCGAAAAACCCCACCGTAATGAACCGATTGGAGGGCTCTGCATGTGGTTATCCAATCGTTCGGCGGCTGGCTGGCTGTTCTCCCTAGGCAGGAGAATGAAGCCCCTGTAGCTTTGCGTCGCTGGCTTTCGCCAGTTTTGCCTTTGTCGCGACTTTCATGTGAATCAAGCAAAAAAATAACAAAAAATTAATGCTGTTTTCATCTACATTTAAGGATAAGGGATGTGGATTTGAAATCGAATAGTTCACTGGAACTATTTTTTACTTATTCTATCATAAAAACTCTAATTTCGACGCCATTTTTGTTTTTCTTTGTCGTTTCGTGCCCTGATAGTAGAAAAAGCTGCCGCTTAATGTCAGGATCGTCATGATGAGGAACAAACTCTTTCCTCCGTACGCCACGAGCAGAAAGCCGCCGAGCCATGGCCCCATAAAATGACCGAGGTTGTTCAGCGTTTGGGCCCCGTAGTACGTGCCGCGCATATGCTCAGGCGCTAATTTGTCAATGAGCATATTGCCAGCCGGATAGTTCAGGATTTCTCCGAATGTAAACACGATCATGGAGAGCCCGAGCCAAATCAAGCTGTGCGAGAAAGCAAAGCCGACGTCTCCAAGCGCAAACATAATATTGCCGACCACGACCGCGGTAAGCGGCGAATATTTCTCCGCCCATCTGCCCAGCGGAATTTGCAGCGCAATCACTGCGATCGCGTTAACGCTCATCAGTACAGCGAACATTTGAACACCATTAGCAAAGTCTCTTTCCAAGTACTGCGACAACGTCACCATGACCTGCGAGTAGCCGATTGCCCCGATAATCCCGCCGACAATATAGTAGCGGAACGTCACATCTTTGCGAATGACCCCCAAAGCGGAGCTGAAAGTCACCGGCGCTTTCTTTTCGCCTTCAATTTGCTTGATGCCAAATTTGATCAACAGCATATACAGCGTAACCGCATAAACGAAATACGTGATACCGGTTAAAAGGAAAGGAAGCGAACCGTTCATCGTCGCAAAAAACGCGCCTAGCAGCGGACCGACCGCAACGCCGACATTAATCGCCATATAGCGGAGAGAGAACACTTGGCGCCTTTTCTCCGGCTCCGTCAAATCCGCCATAAGCGCCTGCGAAACGGGCTCGTAAAACGAGCGGCACAGACCGTTCAACATATTTAGCAGCATGAACAGCACAGGATTCGTCACCAAGCCGAAGCCCAGAAAGACGACCGCCCAGCCGAATAGCGCCGCCAGCATGATAATCCTCCGACCGAAGCGATCGGACAACGTGCCGCCAATAAAGCCGCCGAGTGTGCCTGCGAGCGAGCCCATCCCGATAACAACGCCGATCATGCCGACGCTCATCGTCGAGTGCTTGCCTAGATAGATGGCCAGAAAAGGCAAGCTCATGGAAGAAGCAGCCCGCGCCATGACCGTACCGAGGATCAAAGTATGTACAATGGGATGATAAGATTTTAAAAAAAGCCGTATACGATCCATTACGCTGACTCCTCTCGCTGCATAAATTACCTTCGGTCAATTAATGAACGCCGAAGTCCAATTATACACGAAAATGCGCAGAACGTGTCCTATTTTTTATGGCAGCCGATTTCAAGAAATGTTCCCTTTTGCGAATGGAAATGTCTGGTGTATTGCATTATGATGGCCATAGGAGGTGTTGGCATGAAAATCGCCATTACAGGAGGCAGCGGTTTTATTGGCGGCCGGCTTATCGCTTATTTGCAGGAACAAGGCCATGAAGTTTGGAACATTTCCCGATCAGCTGCAGCAGTCCGCCCAGGTGTACAGACGGTGACTTGGGACGAGCTGGCACGCTCGGCTGCAGCTCTCGCAGGCGTAGACGCCATCGTCAATCTCGCCGGAGAGTCGATTAACCAGCGTTGGACGTCTAGCGCCAAGGAGCGTATCTTGCAGTCGCGTCTGCAAGCGGCGGCGCAGATTGCCTCGCTCGTCGAGCGCTTGGACCCGAAGCCGAAGGTCGTCGTGAACGCCTCCGGCATGTCCATTTACGGCACGTCGGAGACGGCTTCTTTTGACGAGAGCAGTCCGCACCAAGACACGGATTTCCTATCGCATGTCGTCCAGGCCTGGGAAGACGCCGCGGACCACATTCAAGGCACACGGGTCGTCAAGGTGCGTGTCGGACTTGTGCTGGATCGAACCGAAGGCGCCCTTCCCAAAATGCTGCTTCCCTACAAGCTTGGCGTCGGCGGGCCTATCGGCAGCGGCAGACAATGGATGTCCTGGATCCATATTACGGATATGGTTCGTTTAATTGTCCATTGTATCGAAGATGCAACGATCGCGGGGCCCGTTAACGCCACCGCACCGGAACCTGTGACGAACCGCGATTTCAGCCGTGCCTTGGCCAAAGCGCTGCACAGACCGAATGCCTTCCCGCTGCCCGCGTTTGTGATGAAGCTTGCGTTCGGTGAGCTATCCGTCCTTCTCCTGGAAGGCCAACGCGTGTTCCCCAAAGTGCTGCTTGATCATGGCTTCCGTTTCACTTATACGACCATTGACACCGCGTTCGCCGCTATTTTTAAAAAATAACTTCCTTTTTTGATGATGATTGTGTACAATTAAATTGCGAGAAATCATTGAAAAGGATGTGTATTTATGAGTATCCACCAATTTAAAGTGACAACGATTCGCGGAGAAGAGAAATCGCTCGCCGATTACGATAATCAAGTGCTGCTCATTGTAAATACCGCCACCAAGTGCGGGTTCGCTCCACAGTTCAAGGGCTTGCAGGAGCTGCATGACGGCTATCAGGCGCAGGGATTCTCCGTGCTTGGCTTCCCTTGCAACCAGTTCAAGGAGCAGGAACCGGGCAACGATGCTCAGGTCGAGCAGGCTTGCCAGCTGAATTTTGGCGTTAATTTCCCCCTGTTTTCCAAAATCGACGTAAACGGACCGGACGCGCATCCGCTCTACAAATATTTGAAGCAGCAAGCTTCCGGCCTCTTCGGCTCCGGGATCAAATGGAACTTCACGAAGTTTCTCGTGGAT
This sequence comes from Paenibacillus oryzisoli, assembly GCF_050467285.1. Lineage (GTDB taxonomy): Bacteria > Bacillota > Bacilli > Paenibacillales > NBRC-103111 > Paenibacillus_E > Paenibacillus_E oryzisoli_A. Next base: position 112,322 of record NZ_JBCMUN010000014.1, read on the forward strand.
GGCGAGGGCCGTGTGATCAAGCGCTTCTCGCCGACAACGCCGCCGCGAAAAATCGAAGCGCACATTCGTAAATTGCTGGCGAAGAACCCTGCTCACGCCAAATAAAAAAAGCTGTCCCTGCAGTAACCAACGTTACCTGGGACAGCTTTTTTATTTTTTCACATATTTCTTCGCTTTCTCAATCGCTTCGTCTTCCGTTGCGCCGGTCACGTAGCGGCCGTTAATAAAAATAAATGCATATCTCTGGCAAGGCCCGCAGTACGATTTACAGCCAACTTTGACTTCCGTCTCCGGGGCAATAGCCGCCAGCTTGGACAGCGTCGTTTTCACCTTGGTGTGCTTACACTTATCGCAAATCCGTATGTCATTGCGCATTAGTGATCCCCGTGATTCCCCTTGCTTGGGTTCGTGATCATGAAGCCTTCTTCCGGCATGTAGAAATAGTCGATGCGGATACCGTCCAGCAGCGGCTCGCCTGAATCCAGCAAAACGTCGATCCCTTTATCCGTGCTCACGACAACGTCATTATCCGTTTTATCGTCAAGCCCCAGACCATAATGCGCATGATCGCCGTGTTTGTGCGTCACTTGCACACGAACCAGCAGGCCTTTGTTTTCTTCTTTGTCGAGCTCCAATTGAAGTACTTTCGCTGCGTTACGAGAAATTTTGACATTCATATGTACACATCTCCTGAAACGATAAATTTTATTTTCTATTGTAAATAATCCGAGGAACGAAATCAACTCTTGTCGATCTATGGGATTGCATTGCTAAATCAAGGATCAAACTATAAAATACATAGTAGTACGACAAACTCAAATTAAGTTCAGATTGGTAACTTACTTACCTTCGCGTAAGTACCCACCTCTCGAATAGAAAGGAAGCGATTTCCTTGTCAACCCTTGAAAATGAGAAAGTAGCGCCGCTGAGCAATTATGTGCCCAAAATTCCGAAAGAAATCGAATGCTCCATTGAACGCACACTCGAAGTCATTGGCGGCAAATGGGCTTTCTTGGTATTGCGCGAGCTGTTCTGCGGCACGAGACGATTCGGTGAGTTGCAGCGGCAAATTGCCGGCATATCGCCCAAGTCACTGACTGACATTCTCCGCCACTTGGAAGAGCATGGGGTATTGGAGCGTACAGCCTTCCCAACCGTGCCTGTAACGGTCGAATATACGTTGACACCAAAGGGCCAGGATTTGCATCAAATTATTAAAGAGATGAAGCTATGGTCCGCCAAATGGACATAATGAGCTTTTGAGGACTTATCTACAAGGAGTTGGACTGCATGATTACGATTAAAACGAAAGAACAAATTGCAGCGATGGGAAAAGCCGGCCAAATTCTGGCGGATTGTCATAAAGAAATCGCGAAAATGATCCGTCCCGGCATCACATCCTGGGAAATCGATCAGTTCGTCGAAGGCTTCCTGGCAAAGCACGGCGCGACGCCAGAGCAGAAAGGCTACCATGGCTACCCGTACGCGACGTGCGCTTCGGTCAATGATGTCATCTGCCACGGCTTTCCGAAAAAAGAACCGTTGAACGACGGCGACATCGTCACCATCGACATGGTCGTGCGCATCGACGGCTGGCTGGCGGATTCCGCCTGGTCTTACGCGGTAGGCAACATCTCGCCGGTGGCGGAGAAGCTGCTGCGCGTGACGAAGGAATCACTTTACAAAGGCATCGAGATGGCCGTTGTGGGCAACCGAATCGGCGACGTCTCTCACGCCATCCAAGTGTACGCGGAGTCCCAAGGATTCTCCGTCGTCCGCGATTTTATCGGGCATGGTATCGGCTCGGAGATGCACGAAGAGCCGCAGGTGCCGCACTACGGCCCTGCCGGCAAAGGCCCTCGCCTCAAGGAAGGCATGGTGTTCACCATCGAACCGATGCTGAATGTCGGCAAATACCATGCCAAAGTAGATGCGGACGGCTGGACAGCCCGCACGGTCGACGGCTCCTTGTCGGCGCAATATGAACACACGATTGCCATTACAAGCAATGGTCCGGTCATTTTAACTGAACAATCCTAAATGGAGGCACATGAATGATTTCTTTTTACAAGAAATATTGGCGAACGGTATTTGACATTGCGCTCATCGTTCTCACGGTCTATCTCTTTATGCTGCTATTCAGCTACCTGTACGCCATTGCGACGCCGATCTTTCTGGCTCTGGTCATTTATATGATGATCGAGCCTTTGGCTCGGTTCCTGCATCGAAAAGGGATGCGCAAGTCCATCGCCTCGGCGATTTCGACGCTCCTTTTCGTCCTGATTATTCTCGGCGCTGTCGCCGGCGCCGCGGTTATTTTTACAAGCCAAATCCTGAGCCTTGCGAACAAGATCAACGAATATCAGGCTATTTTCAACGAACAATTCGTACATAGACTAAGTGAACTCAATGAGCAGTTCCAGACGCTTCCGCCGGATGTGATCGCCAAAACCAAAGATTACGCGGGACAGCTTGCCGGGAAAGCCTCGCAGCTAATAATCGCCTTCCTGTCCGGCCTGGTCGCTTCGCTGACTTCGTTCTCCACATTCATGTTCAACTTCATTGTCGGCATCATTCTGGCTTACTTCCTAAGCATCGAGATTGAGTCCTGGAAAAAACTGGCGAGCGATAAAACGCCGAACACCTTCAAAGCGGCTTTCTTTTTCCTTAAGGAAAACGTGGTCAAAGGTATTGTTTCCTATATTAAAGCACAAGCCAAGCTAATCTCAATGACGTTCATCGTCATTTTTATCGCGCTGCTCGTGTTGAAGGTCAATAACGCGTTCTCGATTTCCCTGCTTGCCGCGATTTTCGACGTGCTGCCGCTCCTCGGGGTCTCAACGCTGTTCATCCCTTGGATCGTCTACCTGTTCATCGTCGGCAACACGACGCTCGCAATTTGGCTGAGCGCGGTGCTGCTCGTCGTCATTCTCGTGCGGCAAATTATGGAGCCCAAAATTACAGGCGAATCGCTCGGCGTATCGGCTTTTACAACGCTGGCGTTCATGATCGTCTCGCTGTCGCTGTTCGGCGTAGCCGGCGTCATCCTGTCCCCTGTGCTGATTATCCTGATCAAAGCGCTCTACACGCAGGGCTATTTGCAGCGATGGATCCGCAAGCCGGAGAATGAATACACGCCGGGCAAGCTGCCGTATACGGGGCCTTAACACTGCCACTGCAAGCTCTTGATTTTTTTGCCTTTGCGCAAAGAGATCAGAGCTTTTTTTATTGCTCACCATATTCTGCAAAAAAGTGAAATTAAGTATATGCCATTTGTAACTTACTGCATGTTAAAAGAAAAACTTCTCCTCTACAATGAAAGTATATATAAACTATTCATCCCCGAGGTGCTGAATATGAGAAATGAAACCATTTTATCCGATATTACTGTCATCGGCGGAGGCCTTGCCGGCGTATGCGCAGCCATTGCAGCCGCACGATTAGGCCAGACCGTCTCCCTCGTGCAGAACCGCCCTGTCCTCGGCGGCAACGCCTCCAGCGAAGTGCGCGTCTGGGTGTGCGGCGCAACGTCGCACGGCGTACACCGCAATGCGCGGGAAACCGGCATCATGGGCGAACTATTCGTCGAGAATCAATTTCGGAACATTGACGGCAACCCTTACTTCTGGGATCTCGTCGTCTTGGAAAAGGTTAAGGCGGAGCCCAATATCACGCTCTTCCTCAATACGGACGTCCATGAAGTGGATGCCTCCGGCGATGAAGACAACCGCACCATTCATGCGGTCACCGGCTGGATGATGGGCTCTGAGCGCCGTATCCGTTTCGAAAGCCGCATGTTCCTCGACTGCACCGGTGACGGGCTGGTCGGTTTTCTAGCCGGCGCGAAATACCGGATCGGGCGCGAAGCGCAGTCCGAATTCAATGAAGAATGGGCGCCGCTCGTCCCGGACGACATCACACTGGGCAGCACGCTGCTGTTCTACACCAAAGACGTCGGCCGTCCGGTCAAATACATCCCGCCCAGCTTCGCCAAGGATATTACGCAGACGACGATTCCGATGCGCCGCGTAATCCGCAGCGGCGACAACGGCTGTGCTTACTGGTGGATCGAGTGGGGCGGCGAACTCGACACCGTGCATGACAATGAGCGCATTCGCGACGAGCTCTCCTCCGTCATTTACGGCATTTGGGATTACATCAAAAACTCCGGCCAATTCGACGCCGAGAACCTGACGCTGGAATGGATCGGTTCTATTCCGGGCAAGCGGGAATACCGCCGCTTCGTCGGCGACTACGTGCTCAATCAGAACGACGTGATTGCGCAGCGTGAATTCGAAGACCGCGTCGCCTTCGGCGGCTGGTCCATCGACCTGCACCCGCCGCAAGGAATGTACGCGACGGAAAGCGGTTCAAAGCATATGCATATGGACGGCAGCTACCATATCCCGTTCCGTTCACTCTACTCCGTCAACGTGAACAACATGATGATGGCGGGCCGCAACATCTCCGCTTCGCACGTGGCCTTCGGCACGACGCGCGTCATGGCGACCTGCGCGGTCATCGGTGAAGCCGCCGGCACGGGCGCAGCCCTCGCCGCGGCGAAGGGCATCACGCCGCGTGAGCTGTACAGCACGCACCTTGGCGAGCTGCAGCAGACGCTGCTGCGCCAGGACGCGTCCGTCCTCGGCGTGCGCAACGAAGACGAAGCCGACCTCGTGCTTCGTGCTGAGCTGAGCGCGTCGAGTGTTCTGACGCAGCTCGCGCTCGAGAACTCGGCGGGCACGCTCCCGCTCGAGAAGCACATCGGCCTCGTCGTGCCGGCAGACCCGGCGATCGACGGCCTTGAGCTGCTGCTTGATGCCGCGCAGGCGACGACGTTGACCGTCGAGCTGTGGAGCACCGGCAAGCCGCAAAACTATGTGCCGCACACGCGGGTCGCGGCAGTTGAGATCGCCATTGAGGCCGGTTCCGCTCAATGGGTGAAGGCCGATCTCCAGTGGCAGCCGGAGGTGCCGCAGAATGCGTTTATCGTTGTGCGCAGCAACCCGGACATTGCCTTGCACGTATCCGACAGGCCGCAATCGGGCGTGCTGCTCTTCCAATACAACGCCGCGGGCGACACCGCCGATTTCGGCGATATGCATCACACACAGCCCGTCATCGACTGGAGCCAGCGCGGACTTGTCCGTAAACCGATCTGCTTCCGTCTCGCATCACCAACGTCTGCGTTCTTGCCGAGCAAAGCGGCAGACGGCTTTAAGCGCCCATATGGCGGCCCGCACCTCTGGTCATCGGCAACCTTCAGGAACGGTGGCGAAGAGTGGCTGGAAGCGAGCTGGAGCGCGCCACAGACGATTCGTACGGTGCATGTGACGTTCAACGATGACGTTAATGAGGATTTGATCAACCTGCATCATCATCGTACCGAGTTCGAGGCGATACCGGAATTGGTGCAAAGCTATGCAATTCAAGCATTGACAGGCTCCGAATGGCAGACGCTTGTGGAAGTGAACGACAACCATACGCGTCACCACGCGCATGAACTGCCTCAGGCTGTTACGGCCAGCAAGCTGCGCATCGTCGTCACGGCGACAAATGGCGCGCCGCATGCCGAGATTGTCGAATTGCGCTGCTACGCCTAAGCGAAATTTATAAATATATTTCGCTAACCTGACAACATCCCGCCCACAAACTTGCCGCTCTACCCGGTCTTCCTCGGGGGCGGCAAGCTTTTTTTGTATTCAACACCTCCATCCTGCTCCCCCAGCTTCCCTCCCCGCCGCGCCTCAAATGAACTGGAATTTCTCCATTACACTTTCGCATTTTCGGCCAAATCGAGGGCCTGAACTGGAATTCCTCCATTCCATTTGCCTGTTTACCTACCTTTCACCGAAAACGACTGAAATGGACTGGAGCTTTTCCAGTTCAGCTGGCATCGAAGCCGTTTCCAGACGAAATGAACCGGAGCTTTTCCAGTTCATTTCCACGCCTAGCCACAAGCATGTATAAACCGTCGACTTTAACACCACAATAAAAAGGAGAACTTGTCTGTTTTTGCTAGAAAATAATTAAGCAAAATTCAAAAATAGGCACGTTTTTCTCTTGCGTAACCTTACATGGTGTGTTATATTAAAAGTGCGTAAGATCAAGGTTTTCACTTCAAAAAGTTGACATAGGAGTGATGAAAAATGGCTAACAGCAACGTTCAAATTCCACACGGCGAAGAAATTATTCACGTGGAAATGACTATTAAGGAAGCGCTTGCATTGACAGGTGCCAAATTTAACGCCAACCACAAGCTCGAGACCGACGCGATCAAGAAACTCAAACAATCCATTGCCGATAGATTAATTGCGCCTAACCATTAATTATTCGGTTCGGGCAGCACGTTAACGGAAGCACCGTTCCAGTCATCTGGACGCGGGGCTTCTTTTTTATTTACCGATATACGGATATGCCAAAAAATCCGCTCCCCGGCCAAGGTGCGGATCTTCCGTCTCAATGAATTTGCTTGCGCGTCAAAATGCAAGGAACACCTTTGCCCACGGCGCCGGGCTCCGACATTTTTTCCAAATACCTCATACCTCTTGCACAAGGTGTCTTGCAGACTGCACACGTCGCAGACTCTACAATACGCATCGTATACTGTATACGGCTGGAAGGTTCCTTCTTTTTCTTCGCCGCCGCTTTGCCTTTCCCTTTCGGTGGTGCCATCGCCTACGCCTCCCTCTCTGCTTCCTTCTCCAGTATATGAAGGCCAGGCTGAACGGTTCATTGGGCGCAGGCGCAACTTGCGGCATCTTGTCTTGGGGCGGCACTGCCGCGTTCTATATCTCCATTGCCGTCAACAGGATTGGAGCCAGTTCGTCATACAGCTTGGAAAATGTCTCGATCGGCAGCGGATTGACGCCGAATCCGATCTCCACCGTGAAGCCGGGCCGCCGGAATTGCTCGATGAACCAATCCTTATAACCCGCATCGCTCCCGGTCAATTTCACGGCCTCGTACCCGCTGGCCATCGCCAGGCGATCCGCCATACATTCCGACTCCGCCGGCTCATAATCGCGGTAATTCCAATAAATTTCCCGGCCCTGCGTGTGCAGCGCGATGACAAAGTCGAAGCTCTGGCTGCTCGTAAAAGCGGCCAAAGCGGCCGCCTCCGGCTCACTGAGCGGCGCTTCGCCGCCGTAATCGCGCGGTCCCGGACGATCGTGCTCGCGCCGCGCCTTCTCTTCCTCCCAGTGCGCCGGAAACTGATCGTTCAGGTCCACGCCGCGAATGTTCGCCTTCCAATGAATAACATCCTCGGAGCCTCCGTTCCATTCCAGCAGCTGCTCATAATATGGATGCTCCGGCGTCAACCCTTGCAGCACCAGCTCCACACCGTCGGGATTCACCATCGGCACGACCCAGAGGGTGTTGTCGGCCAGCAGCCGCCGGATGTTGCTGCCCCGCAGCGCCGTTCCCCGCGCATAAGCGCAAGCCGTCTCTTCCACGAACTGCATCAGCAACGGCGTCGTGATCCATTCGTTGGCATGCATGCCGGCATTCACATGAATGCACCTTGCTCCGTACCCGATCCGGAGAGCGTAAAGCTCCCGGCCCATGACGCTTTTACCGATCGTTGCGACTTGCACGAATGGATATATTTTGTTCAGCCGATTAAGCTCGCTGCTCAGCCGTTCATATCCGTATCCCAGCATTCGGACCACCTCACAGGCTTTCTTTTGGTAAAGTTATGCATATGCCCCAGCGCTGGAAAACATGCGGTGACGCCTGTGAAAAGCAGGCGCCCGCAAACGAAAAATAGACCCTGCCGGGTCTATTTCTTCCAATCAAATATCTATGTCGGCCATGCTGCTATCCCCGACTCTGGCCATTACAGGAACTGTGGAACCTGCCAGACGAACGGCATCATCGCCATTTCTTCCCGAAGCCAGTTTTGTGCGATTTCCTTGAAAACAGTCGGTTCCCCGCTGCAGAAAAACTGATGCACCGTCAGTTGGTCGGCGGGCGCCAGCATGTTTCTCTGCTGCAGAATCAATTGAATATCCCGCACCGTTTCATCCGCTGAAGAAATCAGCGTCACCTCCGGCCCCATCACACGCGAGATGGAGTCGGACAAAAACGGATAATGCGTACAGCCCAAGATCAGGCAATCGATCGGTTTATCTCTCAATTGAAACAAGGATCGCTCTACGATCGAACGCGCATTGCCCTCGCTAAAAAGCCCTTGCTCCACAAATGGCGCAAGCAGCGGGCACGCTTCGCTGTAGACCTCAACCTCCGGCGAAATCGATCTGAGCGCTTTCTCGTACGCTTTGCTGCGGATCGTGCCATCCGTTCCGATGACGCCGACGATGCCGCTTCGCGTCGATTTGATCGCGGCTCTGGCCCCTGGCGAGATCACGCCGATGACGGGGATGGACACACGCGCGCGAATATCCTCAATGGCGACGGCTGTCGCCGTGTTGCAGGCAATGACAATCATTTTAGGCTGGAATTGCAGTAAATAATCGACGATTTGCCTGGTAAACAAGCGAACCTCGCCTGCTTCTCGCGGACCATATGGGCTTCTAGCGGTGTCGCCAAAATAGATGACTTTTTCATGGGGCAGCTGTTTCAACACTTCTTTGACTACAGTTAATCCTCCGACTCCGGAGTCCAGTACGGCTATCGCTTGCTGCACACCTATCCGCTTCCTTTGCCGGTCATATTAGTTAACCACATGGATAGAATATGTGCGGCCAAGCTGAAAGGTACCACGGATACATCACCAGATTTGCGCGCAACTCATCACGATTTTGGCTGAATCTCGCTGACGACGCCGAATTCGTAGCCCCTTTTTTTGATTTCTTTGATGATGCGGTCAAGCGCTTGCATATTCTCTTCGGAGCCTTGGTGCATCAGAATTACATTGCCGTCGTGCAGGTTGTTCATAATGTCGTTGTAGGGATCGTCAGGTCCGTTCGCACGCGGCTCCCAGTCGCGCATCGCAGTCGACCAGAACACGGAGGTATACCCCATGCCCGAGACAAGATCCAGCACATGCCGATTGTACTTACCATACGGAAAGCGGAAGTATTTCTGCACGTCTTGTCCCGTGATTTGACGGTACATCACCTCAAAATCGGTAATTTCTTTCCGAATCTGATCGTCGGACAATTCATTGAAATCCGTATGCGTCATCGTATGATTCGCCACCAAATGCCCATCGGCTACGATTCGTTTCAAATAATCAGGATTTTTCTTAATGTTATTGCCGGTAATAAAAAAATTCGCCTTCACGTTGTTCTCTTTGAGCGATTTGAGCATGAGATCGACCTCAATGAGAGGCCCTCCAGCGTCAATCGTCAAATAGACCTTTTTGCCCGTGCCTACCCACACCGCTTTCTGATCGGCGGTAAATGTCTTCGTTTCATGTGGGAAATCCGGCACTTGGCCCGTTTTCTTCTTCATATAATACCAAGAGAGCGGTTCGCGATCGGCGGAGACCGTTTTCGGCTTGGCTGATGCAGGCGGAGCTGTCGGTTTCGGCGTTGCTGGAGTTGGCGTTGGTGTCGGCGCAACAGTTGGTTGAGGCGTTGCGGTTGGCAGCGGTGTCGGCGTGGAAGCCTTAGGCGTAACTTGCGGCGTCGGGGCAACAGGTGTCGGTACAGGACTCGAAGAAGGAGTCTCTGCGTTCGGTAACGTCATGGAGATGTCTGCACAGCCGACCAGCGTTAAACTTAACGTGATCAGCAGTGCAGCTTGTTTGGCCAGGTTGGTCATAAATGGCAGCACCTCTCGATAAGATCTGTGCCACTACTTTCGACAGCGCCTGACATTTTCCCTGCCTATTCGTGGAAATCGGCTTGTTTTTACTTCGCGGCGCGATACGTGAGGATTTGCAAAACAATAATAAGAATAAAAGCGGTGCCTGCCAGCATCGGAATCGTAATCCAACCGAGCCAGTTCAAATAGTCGGTGTCGCAGGCGATCGGCCCACAGCCCGTGCCGGTTTCATGGAAGACGCCTTCCTGCAGCAGCACGTGATAAATCGAGATGCAGGCGCCCCAAATCGCCAGCGGCAGCACGTAAATGGCAACCTTGAAATCTTTGCGCACGGCGGCGATCCCGAGAATAATGGCAAGCGGGTACATCAGAATACGCTGGTACCAGCACAATTTGCAAGGCGCCAAGTGCATAATTTCAGAAAAATACAAGCTTCCGAGCATCGCAACGAGCGCTACCAACCAGGATAGGTGCAGTCCGTTGCTGCGCAGCCAATTTTTCGACATGAATCATCGTCCTCCTCGTCCCTTCCATTATAGAAAAATAGGGAAAAGAAGTCTACGCGCGCAGCACAGTATCCTCGCTCGCATCCGTCATAGCGCCGGTTTCTTCCGCGCCTTCGAGCCTTTTCATGGCCGCCAAGTATTCCTGCGTCACTTTGACGAACGAAGCGTGAGACCACGTGAGCGGCGACACGGACAACGGCGCGCCCGAGAACGGATGCACCTGCTCCGCCAGGATGCCCGTCGGCAGCGCATGCTTCATCGCCCAGCGCATTAGCGCTTCCGCTTCTTCCAGCATCTGCGGCGTCGCTGTGCAGGCGATGATCCACTCCGCATACCAGAGCGTGCAGATGAACCAGGGATTGCCCGGCACCTGCCGCGTATCCTGCGTCACCTGATGGTAATAATCGTTCTCGTAGCGGGCGATCCCGCCGATGGACGTATGCACCCACAGCTTCTCCCGCAGAAGCTCCATCGTGGCGCTCATCCGCGGGTCGTCCTGATCCACAAGGCCAAAATCGAACAGCCCGTACATGCTCATATCGAGCGTGTAATCCGGCTCGTACGTTTGGCGCTCGTAGTTCCAGTACAGTGCACGCACAAAACGCTGCTGCGCGTCGTCGTACAGATACGCGTCAGCCGCCTTTCTCACCTGCGCGGCGATATCGCCATAGTACAGCGCGCGGACACTGTCGCCGTGATAATCGGCGAATTGAGCGGCTGCCTTGAGGCCTGCGTATACCGCGGACACCGTAAACGCCATCACGCCATAGCGCTCTTCCCAGAGGTCGTAGGACGGCAGCGGCAAGCCCGATGCGTCCCGGTAATGCGCGAGAAAATCCCCTGCCGGCTTCACAAACGCCTCGTAATCGTGCGCTGACTGCGCGAGCGTGCCCGCCAATCGGTGGTGGTGCCACAGCGTGTACAGGACGAGTGCGGTTTCGTCCTCCTGAATCGCCAGCTGCTTTTTCCCCTGCCCGTCAACCCACGGGTGCCAGCTGGAGCCTGCCGAGCCGTCCGGATTGTACTTGTGCATCAAGTAACCTTCTGGCGTCAGCTCCTTAACGCAAAAGTCAAAAAACGTCCGCGAAAGTTCATGAAATCCCGCACGGTCGAGCGCATGCGACACCAGTGCGCCGTCCCTTGGCCACATATAGGAATACGTGTCGCGGGCGAATTTTAAAATATCGGAGTCGTTGGCGGCGACGATCGCCCCGCGGTTATCGATATTCGTGCGGATCGTCAGCAAGCAGCGTTTGTAAAAAGCCGCCATATCGGGCGCGAGCCGCGACAGCTCATGCGCATCCCGGTTGGCCCAGCCAGCCCAATAGAGACGCGTCTCCTCCAGCATTTGGCCCGGCGTGCGCTCGCGCACCTGCTGCTCGGAGCTGCCGATGTCTTCGCGGGATTTGCCGAAGCAAATCCAGAACCAGCCCTCCGCTGTGCCGTTCGGTGGCAGCGTCACCGTCAGCTCGATCACACCGTCGACCGAGCCTTGCGCGATCGGATTGCCTTCGAGCCTGCCGTCCTCGGCATCACGCCACGTGCCTTCGAGGCCGTGAATTCGCTTTTGCCCCGTCGCATAGCCGCTCGGTGCCGCCTGCTTCGCGCCTCCGCTCTGGCAGGACAACGACAGATAACGGTGTCCTTTATAGAAAATCAGCGAGCGCAGCTCCGGATCATAGTAGATCGTATCCCCGACCCCGTTCCCGTACAGCTGCAGGTCGAGATGAAAGTATAAGCGCAGCTCCCGCTCCTTGTCGAGGCGGTTCTCCAGCGTTATTTTCCGCACAAAAATATCGTCGCTATGCCCTACCCCGTCCTGAATGACAAACTGAAGTCCATAACGATTATGGGCGCAAGTTACCCGGGTAACAAGGGAATCTTCCTCGTAGGCCAGTGCTTTGACAACCTCCGAATCGTCGATCCAGAAGAAGCCTTCCGCACTCCATATACCAAAATGTGAAATTTGATCGCTGGATTGATTCTCCTGCCCTACTAAAGGATAATAGATGTCACGAATATTATAAACGTTATCGAAATTCATCAGCACATTGCCGTTGCCGATCGGTAAATCTCTTGCCATACGACCGCCCCTTCTTTTCCATCTGCGTACACTTAATGTCTCATCTAGCTTATGGAAATATGCACTAATGAGGGGAGCCGCCGGTAAACGAGGAAACTGCCGCCTTTCATCAAAGCAACCGTTTCTATTTTTCTGAATTTCCATTACAATACTGATATACGGAGGGATAACGATGAAGCAATTTGAAGGATTCGGAAAATTTTTGGAAAGCTTGCGGGGGAAAATGTCCTTGCGCGAGGCCGCGAACAAAAGCGGACTTTCCCACGCCTACATCAGAGACTTGGAACTGGAACGCAACCGTTCAACGAATGAAAAAATTAAGCCTTCGCCCGTTACTTTAAAAAAACTGTCAGAAGCCTATAAATTTTCCTACACCGAACTGATGGAAAAGGCAGGCTACCTTGAGCATACAGAGCTGTCGGATACACCGACCAACGAAAAACTCGACCATATTCCGCTGTCGGATATCGTTTATATTGAAATCAGCCCAACGGAGCTGAAATTCCACACCCGGCTTGGGCATCAAGTGGTCAATATGAAGTCGCTGCTGGATTTTGTGCATTTTCTGGACAAGCTTGAAGAGCACGGGTTTAAGAAAATGGACACGGATTTATTCGTCAACCTGACGCAGGTTCAGAAATATGTGGAAAAAGAGGGCAAGCTATACTTCGATCCGCTCGGCATTCACAAAAGCGTGACGATCGCCGCCTCCCGCCAGAAAAAGTATCACGATCTCCTTGTTCGCAGCGTCGCTGCAAATACAGGCGGAGCCATCCCGCTGCCGAACGATCGCGGTTCCTTAGACGCGCTTTTCCAATCATCGTCCCGTAATCTGTCGCAAAATTAACTGAGGCTGGTCGTTCGCCCTGGTCGTCAGCTCCGCTGACTGCTCGGGTATGCGTCCTACCTGACGGCGAACTGCTCTCCCATGCATCCCCGGAGGAGGAAATTTCAGTCAAAAACTGAAACTTTCCTCCTTCTTTTCCGTCTAGTATAGGAAAGGCGCAGTTATTTTTTGAGAGAGAGGAACGATTGGATACATGGCAGTACAACAAACGACCGCCCGGCAAGCCTCGCTGCCCTCAAGGACTCGGCCTAAGAAACGTTCCAAAGGCCTGCTCTTTTTCATGTATACGCTGCTCACCTTGACGGTGATAGGCATTGCCGGGTTGGGGTGGTTTTTTCTAAGCACGTCAGGCTCGAATGTTCGATATATGATGGCGGATACGCTGATCACGACACAGCACCGCGACTGGGCCAAATATTTAATTGGCTCCGATGAGCTGCAGAAGCGCGTTGAAGCGTACTGGAAAAGATTTGATGAAATGGGCGAGGAAAAGGATAAAGGGCTCGTGAAGCTCGACACGGATCCGCCAGTTTCGGCGGTTTCGACGGTAGAACTTCCGCCCAAGAAAGAATTGGTTACGATCGAGCCGATTTCCGGCCCCAATTTTAAAGGCCAACTGGTCACGATCTCCGACCCGAAGAAGCTTCGCATCGCCGTTCCGGATAAAGCCGGCAAAGGCGAGAAAGTGTCCTCCATGGTCAAACGAACCGGCGCCATTCTCGGCGTGAACGGTGGCGGCTTCATCGACCCGAACTGGGAGGGCAACGGCTTTCAGCCGGAAGGCATCGTCATGTCCGGGGGCAAAATCTTCTATAACGACCGGGGCATGAACGGCACGGTGAACGTGGTCGGCATCGACAAGGATGGCCGCATGATCGCCGGCAAGTACAAAGTTTCCGAACTCGTCAGCATGGGCGTCCAAGAAGCGGTCTCCTTCTCTCCGCGCTTCATCGTCAACGGCGTCGGCCAGATCAAGAACCAGGCCGACGGCTGGGGCATCGCACCGCGCACTTGCATGGCGCAGACGGAGGACGGTTCGATCCTATTCGCCGTGATCGACGGCAGACAGACGCACAGCATCGGGGCGACGCTCTACGATATCCAAGAGATTTTCCTCGCGCATGGCGCGATTACGGCGGCGAACCTGGACGGCGGTTCCTCGACGGTGCTCGTCCACAACAACGAGATCATCAACAAACCGTCCAGCGAGTACGGCGAGCGCTACTTGCCGACCGCATGGCTGCTTTTCGACCACCCGGAGACCGCGCCGATCAAGAACGTGTGGGAAGGGCTCGACATCTCCAAGATTGACCCATCCAAGTGGTAATAAGCTGAGAAAAGGGAAGCCCGTGCAAGCGTAATGCGTTGCATGCGGACTTCCCTTTTTTGTCTGCATTAAGGGGGGCCGATTAGCGCCCAAGAATAACCAAATCCTCGGCTGCCTCAGACGCCTCGATGTCGTCGATTTCTTCCGCTTCTTCCGTGGAGGCGCCTCGCCATGAACGAACGGTTTCAACAACGTTAACCGCCGTATCCTTCGCTTTGCCGACCAAATCAACAGTTGTTGTGGAGACAGCCTTTGCCGCAGCTTGCGTTTTTTGACTGACGGATTGCGCGCCTTCGGCAATATCGCTGCGGAGCTCGCGGCCCGATTTTGGCGCAAACAGCAAGGCCGCTGCCGCTCCGAGTACCCCGCCTACAACCGCGCCGATCAGAAGCTCTTTACCTTTTTTCTCAGTGGACATGTGAGATTCACTCCTTAGTGTCGTTTTTCGCATTCCGATAGCTCTGCCACCTCTGCCACAGCTCGTAGCCGGTCGTTGCCCATTCCATCGCGTCTTGAATTCGCCGGTGGTGGTCGCTGACGACTCTCTCCGCCCCTGCAATCGACGTTCGGAGCTTCTTCGCCGTATACCCCAGCGCAGCGGCCACGTCGCCCATTGCCTGCCCGGCTTTCTCGACGGACCGCACCGCCGGTTCCAGCGCAAGCAGTTGCTGATCCACGTCCTGCGCCAGCTTTCCAACCTGCTGCATCAACTGTTCGGCTTGTGCGGTCGCAGCGGTGACGGACGTTTGAACGTTATCCGCTGTACGGCCTAAGTGCTGCAACGTGCTTCGTGCCGTAATAAACAGCCGAACCGCGAACACCACAAGCACAATAAACGCAGCAGCCACAGTAACCACGCTGACCTCGATCCAAGACATGACGGACACCTCCTGCAAGCTGTGAATGATGAGGGCCACGAATTCACAAGTCGGATGACTTGCTTCGTGATCACAAGACGACCGCTTCTAGACGAATGCCTATGAATTACTACAGTATAGGTAAGTGGAGCTTGTTTTGACACAACCGAATTGGAAAAATTTCAGGAACCTGTCATAATAGACGAAGGACAATCTGACACCAGCCTGGGGGAATGCGAAATGGCAACAATGCAGCGCGAGCAAGGAATCAAAGAAATCGAACGTACACGAATCATCGCGATTGTGCGGGGCGTTAAGGAGCAGCACATTGTGGGCGTAGCGGATGCCCTGTTTGAAGGTGGCGTTACCGTTATGGAGGTTACGTTGAATACACCTGGGGCGCTCGACATGATTGCGGGCTTGCAAGCCCATTGCGGAGAGCGGATGTACATCGGCGCCGGCACGGTGCTGGATCTGGACGATGCCAAGAGAGCGGTTGCCGCAGGCGCTTCCTTCATCGTAACGCCGAATCTCGACGAAGAGGTCATTCGTTGGTGCAAAGCGGAAGAAATCCCGATTTTCCCAGGCGCGATGACGCCGACCGAAATCGTGAAAGCTTGGAAAGCAGGCGCCACTGCGGTTAAAGTATTCCCGAGCGCAAGCCTCGGGCTGCCGTATATCAAGGAATTGATGGGCCCGCTGGACCACATTCCGATGATGGCGGTTGGCGGTGTGACGGAAGGCAACATCAAGCAGTTTTTGGACATCGGCTGCTACGGCCTCGGCATCGGCGGCTCACTGATCAACCTCAAAGAGATCGAAGCCGGGAACTTCGCCTGGGTTAAGGAGAAGGCGGCAAGTTTGCTTGGAGCTGCGAGGGGTTAAGCTGCGGGGTTGAGACAGTGCGCCTAGATTAACGGTAAGAAGATATATTTCCTTAACTACTCAGATACCAGAGGCACGAAGAGTTGTGCCCCCTCAGCGTGGAAAGCACGATGAACTAGCATGTATTAGTAGGGTAATTTTCGGCGTTGGGCATGGGTGCGTGAAACCAAGAAAGCCTTCGGCTGGAGCAGCAAACCTGCTAAAAAGCAGGAATTATTCGCTTTCCCCTCCTGATTCGAGAGATTCCTGCAAAAAAGCAGGAATTTCCAATGAAATTCCTTTTTGGAGCGAGTTTCGCCTAAAAAAACTGCTTTATCGCAGGCATTTTGTGAAAAGCATCTTTATTTTGAAAAAACCTGCCTTCTCGCAGGAATTTTCTTTTCCTCTTCTACAAGAAGCTGAGTAGCAACGTATTTCTTCTTCAGCAAGTCAGGAGCAGTGGTAAATTATGCGATTTACCTGTAGGTTCTGCAGAAAACAGGATTGCAGCGTAACGTGATATACCTAATTCATAAAAGACCATCCTCCGTATGACGGAAGATGGTCTTTTATGAATTAGGGCGAATAATATAGACGCATTTGTTAGCACCTTTGGCCAGGCAGGCCGTCCGCTCAACGGAGGCGTCCAACAAATTTTGAAACAAGGCCAGTTCGCATTGACACGCTTGCTGAAATGTTCCGGCCACTTTGGAAATCGGGCAGTTATGCTCATTAAATTCGAACGTCTCATCCTCACGCTGCGACCACTCGACCATATAACCGTTCTCGTTCTGAATAGCAGCCAATTCCTCTACCCGCTCCTCAAGCGACTTTCCAGACATGCGGGGGAGATAACGTGCCTCCAGCTTCCCTTGACGGCCTTCAAACAATCGTTCGATTTTCTCATGCCCTTCGTCCTCGAGCAGCTCATCGAGCAAATCAAGCGTAAGCTGCAAGTATTTCTTGGGAAATAAATCATCCGCCTGCGGGGCGAGCGTGTACACATTCGTCGGACGGCCCATCGCTTGGCGAATCAGCTTCGCTTCAAGAAAGTCGTCCTTTTCCAGTGCATGAATATGCCGCCTGACCGCCATTTCAGTAATTCCGAGCTGCTTGGCAAGCTCCTGTACGCTTAATGAGCCTTGCGTTTTGAGCATGGAGAGAATCATTTTGCGCGTAGACATTTCTAATGTTTCACTCATGCTCTCACCTGCCTCGGAATTTGTGTTGGTCTCATTTTACCGTATCGCGGGAGATATGTAAATCGAGGATCACTGGGAATGCCCTGTCCCGCAGTTAATTGAGGCCCCCACTTAAACATGGTAACATCGTATTTATACATCGAATCAAGGGGGGATAACATGCCGAAAACGATCTTGATCGTGGAAGACCAGCAAATCCTAAGGGAAATCATGAAGGAGTATTTGTCGGATGAAGGATACCGGGTGCTGGAAGCGGGCGATGGGAATCAGGCTTTGGAGCTGTTTCAAGCGCATGAAGTCGACCTGATCATTCTGGACATTATGCTGCCGGAGTTGGACGGATGGTCTGTCTGCCGTCGGATACGCAAGACGTCAAACGTCGCCATCTTAATGTTGACCTCCCGTTCGGACGAAGACGACACGCTGTTAGGATTTGAGTTAGGTGCGGACGATTACGTTGTCAAACCCTGCAGCCCGCCCATCCTGCTGGCGCGAGCGAAGCGGCTGTTGGAAAGTCGGCAAATCCGTGAATCGGGGAACACACTATCCGGTGGTGCGATCGTTCTCCATCTCCCTTCCCGAACGGTCACGATTGACGGAGAACCTTGCATTTTGACGCATACGGAATTCGAAATTTTGGCTTGCCTGTTGAACAACAAAGGTATCATTCTCACAAGAGAGCAGCTCATCACGAAAATCTGGGGCTACGACTTCGCGGGTGATGATCGTACGCTCAGCAGTCATATTCGAAATTTGCGCGCCAAGCTGCAGGAGCATGCGAGAATGATCGTCACTGTCGTTCGTTCAGGCTACAAATTCGAGGAGCAGACATGAGGAAGAGCATCGTCATCAAGCTGTTTCTGCTGACGGCCGGCTTATGTATGATCCTGCTCGCAGGCTTATTTGTCGGACAAACTGTGTTTTTCAAACAATATTTCGTGCATCAGAAAGTTAGTAACGTCCAGAACGCCCTCCAAAGCGCTTCCCAAGAAGATTGGAAAGATGTCCGGGACGCTCGAACCGCGTTTCAAAACGAACAGCAATTTTATCAAAAATATAACACCTGGATCGCTCAATTAGACGCCGAGGGCAATCTGAAATATACGGACAACTTCGAAACGGAGGTGCGATTAGAGAACGCCGCGAACGCTCCCGCCCTTGCTGGCCAAACGATCACCATTCCCCTGTACATGATGATGAATGTGGAAGACTTGAGAGGCAGCAACCCGCTGCGGCCTGACTTCTTCGTCACCCCGGGGAACCGCATCGCCATCGAAGGCATCCTCATCAACAATCGATTGTTCCCCCAGCGGATTGGAAGAAACGCGTCTAATCTGCGGGAGGAAAACCGGTTGGAAAATGGACAGCTCGTCCGTAAGGAGTACGAAATCGTCCCCAGGTTCAGAAGTCCGAGCGAATATCACGAGCGTTACCCGACTGTGCTGGTATATGGTACCGTTGAGCAAGTCCGGACGCCGGAGGGGGCGGACGAGCCCCGGTATACGAACCATTTGTTATTGGAACGGATAAAGACGTTTCAGGCTAATCTGCTCTACGGAGATTCCAGCGAAAACATCGATACTGTCATGGATTACGAAGAAAACAACGTCCCTTATAAAATATTCGTGAAACGCCTGACGGACCAGACTGGAGAGGTCGAGTATCTGTTTGCCATGAACTCGCTCCAACCTGTGAACGAAGCGGTGGCAGTGGCACGCCAATATTACGGCTACGTCGGGTTAGGCACGCTGATGCTCGTTCTGCTGGCCTCTTTTTATTACGCCCGTCGCATTGCCCGTCCGCTGCTCCGCATGAACGATGCGACGCAGAGAATGGCCAAGCTGGACTTTTCCACTCGAATTCCGGTTACGACCGAGGACGAGATCGGCAACTTGTCCCGCGGCATCAACGAGCTGTCGGGCTTGCTGAATGCCCACATCGTCCGGCTCGAACAGGATATCAAACAAGAAAAGCGGCTGGAACAGACGCGAAAAGAATTCATCGCCGGCGTATCGCACGAATTGAAAACTCCGCTCAGCGTCATCGAGAACTGCCTGTATATTCTGAAAGACAAGCCAGAAAGCCCGAAGCGAGGGCACTACTTCGCTGCCATGGAAGACGAAGTGAAGAAGATGAACCTGCTGATTACAGACATGCTGGAGCTTGCAAAATACGAATCCGGCACTTATCAAATGGAACTGGTTCCATTTCGTATCGACGCGGTCCTGGAGCGAGTGTGTGGGAAGCTCGCTCCTGCTATCAACGACAAGCGGCTGCGGCTGCACAAAAATTTCGTCCCTGTCGAAGTCATCGCCAATCCGCTGCGCATCGAACAGATCATCGTGAACTTCATGACGAACGCGATTCGCTATACCCCGGAAGGCGAGAACATTTTCATTGCGACAATCGAAGAACGGGAAACAGTTAGGATATGCATAGAAAACAAAGGCACCCACATTCCGGACGATCAGATGGAAAAAATATGGGACCGTTTCTATCGCGTCGAAGGCTCTCGTCATCGTTCAACCGGCGGCACAGGGCTCGGTCTTGCGATCTCCAAGCAAATTTTAGAACTGCATGAGGCACGTTACGGAGCAACCAATACCGAAGATGGCGTCCTGTTTTATTTTGAATTAAATAAGAAGACGAAAACGTAGAACTTCAAGTTCTGCGTTTTTTCATTTTATCTGCATGTCATCTGCATATGATCTTTATCTCCATTACGTAACATTCCCTTTGAGGAAAGAAAGGGGAACTGAATCATGTCAAAAAAATGGTTGGGAATGCTGCTGATAGGAACTATCGCCTTCTCGCTTGCAGCGTGCGGGGATCAAAACAACAACGGACAAGCTCCAGCTTCCACGGCTTCGGAATCAGCGGCGGGTTCGCCGCCGTCTTCGTACGAAGCGCTGTATCGGACAAGCGTGTTTTTCGGGGATTCGATTACGGAAGGGCTGTCTTATCACGACGTGCTGAATGAGGAAAACGTGCTGGCCGGCGCAGGAAAAACGGCGGAATTCGCGCTGCGAGACATCGACACGCTGGTCGGACGAATGCCCGAGCGGGTGTTCATCCAACTGGGCTCGGACGACATCCTGTGGCCGACGGATGACCCGCAGACGTATTCGCTGACGCACTACGCCCAATTGATCGACCTCATTCAAACAAAGCTTCCGAAAACAGAGATCACGCTGCTGTCCGTTACCCCGGTGACAGCCGACGCGGAGAAAGCGGAGCCGCGCTATCGAACGATCGGGAATTACAATGAAGGACTCAAGGCGCTGGCCGCCCAGGAGCAGGTCGGATACGTCGATCTGTCTCCGCTCGTCGCCGAACATTCAGATCTGTACGACAATGATGGTATTCATTTCAAGGCGGCGTTTTATCCGCTCTTGCTCGATAGATTGAAGAATGATCAGACGGCGCGATGAGCGCCAGCAGCTTCCCGGGAGGTAACGGACATTGGTATTCAGCAGCCTGATCTTTCTGTTTCAATTTTTACCTGCCGCTCTGCTCGTTTATTACGCCTCGCCCAAGCGGCTGCGCAACGTGGTGCTGCTCACCGCGAGTCTCATCTTCTACGCCTGGGGCGAGCCACTGTATATTTTCCTGATGATCTTCGCCACCGTCTTCGATTATGCCAACGGTCTCCTGATTGACAAGTTCAGACATCGAAAGGCGATTGCGAGAACAATCTTCATTGGCTCCCTCTCCGGCAATTTGGCGATTCTGTGCTTTTACAAATATGCCGGGTTTATTGTCGACAATCTGAATCGGCTGTTCCACCTCCAACTGCAGGCTGCCGATCTTCCGCTGCCAGTTGGCATTTCTTTTTACACGTTCCAAACGATGTCCTATGTAGTAGACGTCTACCTCGGCAAAACAGCCGCACAGCGAAATCTCGCCGCATTCGGCACCTATGTGGCGATGTTTCCGCAGCTTGTTGCCGGTCCGATTGTCAAATACGGAGAGGTCGCTCGGCAGCTGGTGTCGCGCAGCGTGACACTGGAACGGTTCGGCGAAGGCGCGGAATGGTTCATTCGGGGTTTGGCCAAAAAGGTACTGCTCGCCAACCATATCGGAATGCTATGGACAAGTGTGAAAGCCGGGCCTGTGGAAGACGTGAGCATGCTGTCCGCCTGGCTTGGCATTGTGGCCTTCGCATTCCAAATTTATTTCGACTTCAGCGGCTATTCCGATATGGCGCGAGGGCTCGGCAAAATGTTCGGCTTCGAATTGACGCCAAACTTCAATTACCCGTACATGTCCCGAAGCGTGACGGAGTTTTGGCGGCGCTGGCACATTTCGCTCGGCTCCTGGTTCCGGGAATATGTCTATATTCCGCTCGGCGGCAACCGGCTGGGTCTTCGCAAGCAGCTGCGGAATTTGCTCATCGTCTGGTTTCTGACCGGATTGTGGCACGGAGCAAGCTGGAACTTTGTCGTCTGGGGTTTATATTTCGGAGTGCTCGTGACGATCGAGAAGCTGTTTCTTCTGAAATGGCTGCATCGTTGTCCGCGTACGACAGGCCATCTCTACACGCTTCTGGCCGTCATCGTCGGCTGGGTATGGTTCGAATTCGACAGCCTGACCTCGGCGTGGACGTTTATCGGAACGATGTTCGGCTTCGCCGCGCATGGCTGGGTCGACCGTCAGGCGCTTTACAACCTGTCGACGAACGGAATCCTGCTTGCGCTGGCAGCGCTGTGCGCTACGCCGTTTCCGCGCAAGATGGCATCACGTCTTAAGATCAAATGGCGCCTGGGAGGTGCGGTAGCCGTTCCGGCGCTTTACTTCGCCGCATTGCTTCTGTCGACGGCTTACTTGGTCGAAGAGACATATAATCCATTCTTATATTTTCGCTTTTAAAGGTAGTTCAAAGAGAGGAGATCGCCATAATGGGATACGACTCGAAGCGCAGGTCCCTTACGGGCTTACTGCTGCTGGGCTATGTCGGTGCAATGATTGCGGCGAATGTTCTAATACCCGATAAGCCCTTCTCGGAATCGGAAAATCGGGTGTTGGCGGAGCGCCCTTCCTTCTCACTGCGTTCGCTGCTGTCGGGACATTTCACATCCAATTACGAAAGTTATACATGGGATCAGTTCGCCTTCCGGGACGCCTGGGTCAGAGCGAAAAGCGATGCAGACCGTCTTTTAGGCGTGAAAGAGAGCAACGGCGTCCTCCTGGGCAAGGAAGGGTACCTCATGGAGACGTACACGTCTCCATCGGATGCGGACCTGGAGGACAGAGCCCGTGCCCTTCGAGCTTTCGACCAGGCCGCACCCGGTATACGCAAATATGTCATGCTGGCGCCCACTGCCGGCGCGGTGCTTGCGGACAAGCTGCCGGCATACGCCCCCGTCGACGACGAACGGGCCGATCTGGATCAGGTTCGCCGGATGCTGCCGCAATCTGTTCGCTTCGTGGATGTTTATTCTGCACTGGCGACCGAGCGGGAACAACCGATTTTCTATAAAACCGATCATCATTGGACAACCGAAGGCGCTTACTATGCCTATCAGGCGCTTTGCAGCCAGCTGGGGATCATTCCGCAAGGCGAAGCTTCGTTCGACATCCGCCAAGTGACGGATGAGTTCTACGGCTCACTCTTTTCGAAAAGTGGGTTTCGCCGCCTGCAGCCCGACCAGATCAACCTTTATTTGCCCAAGGAGCTCAGCAAAATTAAGGTATCGTACGTGGACGAAGGTCGCATATCGGATTCTTTGTACGAGATGGACAATCTTCACAAGAAGGATAAGTACACCGTCTTTCTCAATGGCAACCATGCCCTGATCCGGATCACAACGGACGGTCCCGAGAACAAAAAGCTGCTGGTGGTCAAGGATTCGTACGCCAACAGTTTGATCCCGTTCTTGACGAAGCACTACGGCGAGATCGATGTCGTCGATTTACGGTATTACGACGAATCCATCCTGAAGCTCGTGCAGGAACGTCAATTCCAAGACATGCTGATTTTGTACAATTGCAAGACCTTTTTTGAAGATCCGTCGATTTTGAACTTAACGGAGGGAATGCCATGAAACAACGAAGGATTATAGCGCTTGCTATCGCGGTGGGGATTTTGAGCGGATGTTCCGAGCGAGGCGGAGCTTCTGAAACGCTAACTGCCTTGGAAGTAAGCGAGCACATTCAGCAAACGGCAAAGTTAAGCGAGATGCAGCAAAGGGATGCCAAGGATCTGCAAAAGCTGTACCATATTGAGGCGGGCGATGTGGAAGATTTTGTTCTGTATACGGCTTTATCGAACGTCCAAGCGGATGAACTCGCCGTCATCAAAGTCAAGGATACGAGCGAGACTGAAAACGTCATGAATCAAATCCGGCAAAGGATTAAGACGCAAACGGTCAAATTCAAGGACTACCGCCCCGTAGAGTATGACTTGATCGAAAAGAATGTGTTGAAATCAAAGGGGCGGTTCGTTTTCTTCGCCGTTTCTAGGGACGTCGATCAAATGGACCGCGCGTTTGAAGAAGCTGTGAAGTAAGCTGCACGAAGGCCAAAAGCCGGGTTCAATTGAACCCGGCTTCTTGCTGCGTTTACCGTAACTGAGGAGATTCTTTACGATTCGAATCAGTTCAGTTCTGTTTCGCTATGCCAACTCACTTTTAATAAACGCGGCTACGCTTGTTTTAAACTCTTCAAATGCGTCCGGCAGCACCGCCATCAGCGGATGCAGCTCCCCGCGCTCCAGATCCACAAAGTCCTGCACCAGCGGCTTTCTTAGCTTTACCAGCTGCAACAGCGTAGCGGTCAGCGTCTCCGAATACGCCCCTTCGCCGTGAACGATTTCCACAATATCTTCATACGAGCTCGCATCCCGTAAAATAAACGCGTCGATCAGCAGACTGCCGACATCCGTTACCGTCTCGATGGCCAAATGGAGCACACGCTCCTGAGCCATCTGCCAGGCCAAACTAGGCGTGCCTTGCTGCCACTGGGCGACGACCTCGCAGCTTGTCTCCGCCAGTACGTTTAAAAAAGCGAGTCGATTATTAATTTGTTCATGGTTAATAAAATACATGGCCTATCTCCGTCCTCTTTTCCGCCATTTCGTCCATACCATCATCGCAAAAAATGTCACAATGACTAAAAATATGAGTAAAACCGCCTGCATGACATATTCATAGCTCATTTTGCATTCACCTTGACTCTCTCCATATTCTTTTCTCAGTTTAGCGTGGGCGGCTGGGAGCGTCAAGTTAACTCCGGCAATCTTCAGCACTTTCCGCCGTTGTTCTGTTCACAGGTTCGTGATACATTTTTAAGAGATTGCTAGAAAACGACTCGACCGCACCGCTTGCCTGCCGAAGTTGTACAAAAGGAGATTGCCCTGCATGGCTGCCAAGCCGAAACTGACTGAAATCGATTATTTGCGCGCACTCGCGATTATCGCTGTGCTCGTCATTCACGGCACCGCCGCCGCAACGCTGCTTCCCTCAGGAAGCGTATCCCAGGCTGTATTTTTCTTGATCAACAAAGCGTCCTTGTTCACCGTTCCCCTTTTTATCTGGATTAGCGGATTGGTGTTGTTTTATACGTATGGCGACAGATGGAAGCCAGGGATGGCGCGTGAATTCTGGTGGAAGCGGCTGCGCAAAATTGCCGTTCCCTACGTACTCTGGTCGCTGTTCTACTATGTATGGAATCAATGGATTTATCATGGTACCGTCCGGTTCGATCTGTGGTATTTCGTCAAGCTGCTGCTCTCGGGCAACGCCAGCTATCATTTGTACTACATGGTGATCATTCTGCAGTTCTATGCCGTGTTCCCGCTGCTCATGGGCCTTGTGAAAGCCCACCCGTGGATGCAAAAGGCTTTGATCCCGCTCGGCCTCGGGATTCAGGCAGCCGCTTACGTCTGCCACCATTGGGTGCATCCGCTGCCAGAGTACGACTCGCTGCTGCTCGGCTACAGCACGTATTTTTGCTTCGGCGCCTATGCGGGCCTCCGCTATGGCGCGGTGGCCGCCTGGGCGAAGCGGCGGCACGCGTGGGTGCGCGCCGCGGCCGTGCTCGCGGGCGTACTGTTCGCCGGCGGGCTGCTGCTCCAGCAGCGCGGCCGGGTTGCCCTATCAAGCGCGTGGTACGAGCTTGATCTCGTACTGTACGCCATGGCCGTGCCGATGGCGTGCCTGCCGGCTGCGCGCGCGCTTGCGGCGCGCACAGGGCTTGTCGCCAAAGGCGGGGCGGCGCTCGGCGCCGCGTCCTTTGGCGTGTACTTGGCGCACCCGGCGATCCTCACCCTGTGGGATCGCCTGGCGCCGGAGCCAGACGCGCAGCGCTGGCTCTACAGCGCGCACACCGTGGCCGCGATTCTCGTCGGCCTAGCGGGTGCGTATGCGCTCGCGCGTGTCTACGCGAGCGCGATGCGCAAAGCAGCCCGGCGCTAGACGGGCTGCACAATGCCGCATTACCCTTTGATCACGTCATGCATGTGACTGTAAATTTCTTTATATTTTTTCCCGTTGCCCGCATAGTTGTCCGAAATCGTACCGCAGGAAGTGCCAAATTTCCCCCAATCGCTGTCACGCTTCGCTTCGACCATATCGATAAACGGCTGGACAACCATATCGCCCAAAGAGAATTTTAAAATTCTCAGCTGAACCAAAGCGTTTTGATGATCCTGATAATCGGACAACAATTGAATGATCTTTTTATCGTAATTGAACGCTGACATTTTATTAAACTTTTCAATGCGTGGACCATAATCCTTCATAAACTTGCTGCTTTTATATTTCTTCTGATTTTTGCGCAGATGCTTATAGGTGGTACTCTTGCCGCGGGTTTCAAAATCTTTGTATTCGGTCTCGCTTCGCATCTCATCTTCCATGACTTCCTGGCGATACGGGGTCATGGGAATATTTTCGTAATAATCAAAGTTAGTATGATCGAACATTTCCGTAGTTTGCAGTTGCTCCATCGATTTGCCGTAGGATTGATCCGTGGGGATCGGCTCTAGACCGAAGGCGTTGCGTTCGTTATTCGCAAAACCAATGGAGCTCTGCAGCGCTCTATCCCGTTCCTCTCGTGCCTTGACAACCAGCTTTAATAAATGCCTCGCAGTTTCCTCAACCGCTTGCCGCTGTTCGTGTTCTTTCTCAAGCGCAACTTTAACATCAGACAATAAATTGCCGGCTGCGGGTGCCTGATGAATAAGTTCGAATAATTTTTGAGCCTCAGCGAAAATACCCTGTAACCGGAGATGACGCTCTTTCGGGGCATTCTCCAGCGCCCAGTCCAAATCCTTGGCAATGACATAATCAGCCAACTGATCCTTCGTACTGAGATCTTTCAGCGTTGCGCTTTCCGTCTTAATCACTTCATTCGCTTTCTTCTCGTTGTCGCTCACGCTGGCCGACTTCATAATCGAAACAAGGCTCTTGGACAACTCATCTTGCGGAACGTCCAGAATCGTATCGGAAATCCCCATTTTATCAAGCACCGCTTGAATTGGCTTCATCACGGCTGCTGCAGAACTGAGATCATCCGTGTTGGTCAGCACCACTTCTTTACGGGCGACTTTGGACCACGCGGCTGCGTGATCGCGGTCCCATCTGTTGACGCCCTTACCAGATTTGGCCGGATTTTTCTTCAAGCTGTCCTTCCCGCCTTTAAAATAGGAGGGGGGCGGTATGTCTATATTCACATGCCCATGTGTCCCCGGCACCTTTCCTTTGGTTTTGGGGTCCAACTGGTACCAATCACATTCAAACGCGGACGTATACCATAAATTTCTGGATTTTGTGTCCTGGGCCTGCTTGGTTTTCACCTCATATCGCACCCAGCCATGCTGATTGTTGACGATGTCTTTAATTTTTTCCTCCACTTCATCGGAATGTTTCTTGTTCGCGACTTGGGGGATGGCGGCTAAGTTGCGAACATCATTTCCCGGCCCTCCCAAATTTTCGTTCAGCAAATGACCGGCTACGTAATCCATTTTACCTGAATTGCGCTCCATCTTTTTCCGCTTATCCGCCCACTTGCCCTTCGCGCCTGGTGTGCTCCCAAGCGGATGATCGGGGCCAAGCGGATCCGCTACCATTTTTACACCGTCATCATGGTCGGCGGCGTCCCATTCCACCTCTGTTTTCCACTTTTTGCCAGACCCCTCAACTTGGGCTTCATACCCAACAGCCTCGTTGTCGCCATCAATCTCGGTTTTGAGCGGCATCCACCGTCGATGGGTATCTGGCGGCAAGATCTCGTCATATTTGACAAGATCCCGCTGAATGACCGGCTTACTGGCTTGCAGCAGTTGCCCCACTGCCCGATTCCCAATGGTTCTTTGCAGATACATGCCGGTTTGGGCAGAAAGGGTTCGGCCGCTGCGTTCCGCAAAAGGGCTTGTCAGAGACTCCCCCGATTTACATTCATCTTCTTGCTTACGACCTGTTGGCTTTCTAGAACTCTCAGCATGTCCGATCACGTAAAAACCTCCATTTTACCGGCCGCACACATACACAGCTCGCCTCATCATTTACCTCTATCGTACTGGATATTTCTGGATATGTAAATCATAGGAAAAGCCGGCAAACCTATTCGTTTGCCGGCTTCTTCGCCTTGTGCATGTGTTGTATGGCTATGCTATTTGAACCGCGCGAGCCAGGCCCAGCGACGCTGCTGGCGGCGGCTATAGCGGGGCAAGCCGCGGTAAATATCAAGCGCTTCGCCGAAGGCGCGCTTCGCGTCATCCTGGCGGCCGAGCTGCTGGTACAGCTGGCCGAGCCGATAGTACGCTTCGACGGACGACGAGTGGACGTCGCGGAACTGCTCGAGCAGGCGCACAGCCCGCTCCGGCGCTTGCTTCGCCAGTGCCTCGCCAAGCTGGAGATAGGCTTCGCCATATTTGACGCGCGGATTCAGATTGACCGCTTCTAGCATGTATGTCTCGCCTTGCGTGAGATCGCCTGTTTTGAGCAGACACAGCCCGATTTCATAATGGACATCCGCGGAGTCCTGCATCATCGGCAGCGCGCCTTTCAAGAACGGGAGCGCTTCCTGATATTTTTTGCGTTCTATCAGAATTCTCGCCAGCTCCAGCTTCGCCGAAGTGTTATGCGGATTGGCATGAAGATCTGCTCTCAGCCTCGCAGCACGGCGGCTTAACTGAAACGGCTTTGTAAGATTCGGCGTCAGTCCAACGTATCTTCGATCCAGGAAATACAAAATTATGAGAAGAATCAGAAGTGCAAGAAACGGATTCCCAACGATGCGCCACAGTAAGCCGAATAGTAAAACTTTGAGCAACATTGACATTTCCTCCTTTCAACTTCCTAATACTACCATATTATGCGGGTGATGTTCATCTTTCTTGCGGGATGCTATAATAGAAAGAAAAAAAAGGGAGTCTTCACCACATGAAAGAATCACACAAGGACATTTGGCTAAAAAGAAAACAGCTAGGCAGATCCAAATATTTGGTCCTTTTTGGACTGCTGCCTTGGGGACTTGGGCTAACCGTGATCACAAGCCTCATTGAACTCATCAGCTTTCATCAAATTAATCCCGTCTGGGTCCCGGCGCGATTGGTCTTGTTCTTCTTTATCGGCTTTTTTGTCGCCAATGCCCGTTGGCAAGCCATGGAAAACCGTTTTGAATCCAATTCGCAACAACGACCTTAGGGTCGTTTTTTTATTAGCCCTCGACTCACCAGCCTTAACCTGTCGGCGTGAACCATATTTTCCGAAAATCAACCCATCCCAAATCGTTAATGCTGAGCCCTTTGACCGAATCATGGTACGTCGTTTGCTGCGAACGGTGCAGTACGAAAAGGAACGATTTGCTCGCCTGAAGCTCCTCGACCAGCTCGTGCAGCAGCGCAATGCGCATTTCCTCGTCAGGAACCATCATAATGCGGTCGATCGCCTCATCCACCCGCTTCTTCTCCACCGGCTCTAAATGTGCACGTACGTAACTGTTGGCTTCTTTGAGCGTTTGGATGATATGCAAGTCATAATTGCTCTCCATACAAATGTGGTAAAAGATGAAATCCGCCTCATTCACGACTTCCAGTTTCATCATATCCGCTTCGCTGCGAACAATGATGTCTACAGGAATCCCCGCTTTGCCGCTTTGCTTGCGGATCCATGCCGCATCCTCCGTGTTATTCCCATACACATACATTCGGAGCCGTTCTCCTTTGTAACCGATCTCAGCTAGCAGCCGCTTCGCCCGTTCAACATCCGTCTGCAAGGCAGGCCCGTAATCCATGTTTCGATCCGGCAAAAAGCTCCTCGCGGGCGCCTCCCGAAAGCCGCCCAGCTCCTGAATCATCCCTTCCCGATCCAGAATCAGATTGATCGCTTGACGGAACGCCAGCTGCCGCTGCGGCCCTTGCCGATTCTGATTAAAGGTGAGCAGACTGCAGCCCATAATCGACTGTTTGATCTGATGCCACTCCGCGTCTTTGCCGACGGCTCCGACCGGCTTCTGATTCGTCTCCATATTGACCAGCACTTGCACGCGCTCCCAGCTTTGCTGCGCCTCGGATAACTCCATAGGGAGCCGCCAGAGCTCAATTTGATCAATCTGCGGCCTGACGCCAAAATAGCTGTCAAATGCGCTCAGCTTACAGATATAGTCGTCGTTGCGCTCGAGGCGGAACGGTCCTGTCCCGATCGGCATGCGCCCGAAAATGTCCACATGATCTTTGTAAATCTCCTCAGGGACAACCGCCATGGAGGAATGCGCCAATTGCTGTAAAAACAGCACATTGGGTTGCTTCAGCTCGATCGTGAGCGCGTACCGATTCAGCATCGACAGCGACTCGATCCCAGCCGTCATCCAGCCTTGGCAAGCGGCTTCGCCCATTTTTTGCAAACGTTCCAGCGAGTACAGCACGTCCTGTGCCGTCATTTCCCGGCCATGGTGAAACAATACCCCTTTGCGCAAATAAAACGTGTAATGCAGACCCTCCCTACTAACTTGCCAATAATGCGCCAAATGGGGCTCAATCACTTTCTTTTGCGAATTGTACTGCACTAACGTATCGAAGATCTGGTTCATCATATGAAAATCGAACGCATAGAAGCACTGCGCCGGGTCCAGCGTCACGATCCATTTGTACACGGGAAAACGCAGTGTGTCCTTGAGTCTCGTCTCATGCTCTACCGTCTTA
This sequence comes from Paenibacillus oryzisoli, assembly GCF_050467285.1. Classification (GTDB taxonomy): domain Bacteria; phylum Bacillota; class Bacilli; order Paenibacillales; family NBRC-103111; genus Paenibacillus_E; species Paenibacillus_E oryzisoli_A. The sequence continues at coordinate 142,884 of NZ_JBCMUN010000014.1, forward strand.
TAGCCAAAAAAGCCGAACAACCACTCCACAAAGGAGTCCTGCAATGCTTCTCCCTTGCCAAGTTGGTGGATCAGCTCGATCGATCCTTTATAGTCGCCACTGCTGGCCAATTCCATCGCTTGCTTGGCAATCATATCCTCTGCGGATACGAGGAACGTCAGCTCCGACACATTGCCTCGCCCGCGTCCCGGTTTCCAGGATATCCATTGCTGCTCGCACATTTTTTTCAGCAAAAGCTTCACATTTCGTGTAGAGCAATACAATCTGGCTGCGATTTCTTCCAGCGTAATGGCCTGCGGTTTGTGCTCGATACCATGTTCAAAGCTGGCTCTCAGCTCAAGAAAATGATTCAGTATTTGCATCGCTCAACCTCCTGAATAAAAGGGGAAATCATTGAAGTGAATTATACACTTTTTGTTCCCCTTATTCTAGTTGTAAACTAAACACATCAGGAAATGAAAGGAAGTTGAAATCACATGCAACCTACAGACCTTTATGTATCGGAAAAATTAATGGAGTGGCAGCAGCAGGATTTGGCGAGCACAGCCGCCGAGCACTGGAAATGGAAAGCCGTCCGCAAAAGAAAAGTATACGTCCTCTTAGCTAGCCTGCTCTTTTGGCTGTAAGCCTTGTTTTGCGGCGCATGACGAGCCACACGATGGCAACTGCCAAAAGAATGCCCACCGCATCCACCGCGACATCGATCGGGTGCCCTGTTCGATCTTTTACGAACGTCTGATGCCACTCATCCGTCGCCGCATAAACGATAGAGATTAGGAAGGAGGTGCCTAACGCCATGTTCAGTCTCAACGGCTTCGCCAAACAGGCAATGGACCACAGCAGGGCCAGAAGCGCATATTCGCTGACATGCCCTGCTTTTCTTATGAAAAATTCAATCGCATTGATCGGATCCTGCCAAGAAATCCATTGACCGTCATAATGAAAAGACAAATGAGGAAAATGTTTGAGCTGCTGCTCGGAGAGCTTGGATTCGAGGAAAGGCCGAAGGCTTTGCTGCTGGTACGTTTCCGCAGACTTCATATAAATAAACGCCATCCATAAGAGCGCGGCTGCTAGAAACACATAGAATACCGCTTTGGATCCGACTTTCTTCGTCATGTCCGCCCTCCATCTAGCTGTTCATTTTCTTGCGGATGCTGAACAGCGCGAAAAATTCAATCACCATCACATTCACGGCTGATACCCCGTAGAACGCCATCCCGAACATCATCTGGAACTTGTCCGTCGTAACCGACTTCCACCAGAACGCCGCCGCCAACGTCAGCACAATATTCAAGACTGTCGTCACCCAAAAGGAGAAGCCCAGCCGATTCGTTTTACGCATGAGGCCTACGCCCAACACGAACGGAACTACGAAAGCGATCCCCAAGAAAACCCAGTACAACACTGCATTCGACACCTTATCTTCACTCCTACGAGAACGATAGTTTATGTTACTAGGTTAGCATGAATCGGCGCCGGAAAACAACGTTTGCAAAAACGGACTTGACTTGTCTTCAACTGTGCCTGTATAATACAAAAAGTCGGCATCACGACAACGACATGGGGCCTTAGCTCAGCTGGGAGAGCGCATCGCTGGCAGCGATGAGGTCAGGGGTTCGATCCCCCTAGGCTCCATAATGAAGAACCCTTGTATATCAAGGGTTCTTTGCTTTTTTATGAATGTTAACGAATCGTCATTAAACCAGTCTGGTAACAATTCGGTAACATATGGTAAAATAATACTCATGAATACGAGAAATAATCAGCAATAACAATGAGATAATAAAAAAGAACAAGCCCAAAGCCTGTTCTAGTTATTTATCGCTTATTTCATCTCTGAATTTCTTTAGCACTGCCTTTTGCATACCGGGCAACAAGTGTGAATAAATATCCAACGTTACTCGTGTGGAACTGTGACCTAATCGGAATGATAAGGATTTTATGTCTGCACCGGATTTGACACTTAAACTTGCGTGACTGTGGCGAAGTTCATGGTATGTAACCCGTGTTACTCCAGCCTTATCTATGATTCGATATAAGCTGCGTCTTAAATTGCTCGGATTCATTGGCGTTCCAATATTGGTTGGACAGACCAAATTCATGTCTTGATAAAGATCACCAGTGAGCTCTTTGTCCTTTTCAATCCGTCGCTTTTGGGCTCTAAGGACTTCAACTATTTCTTCATCAATTTCCACAGGGCGCTTTCCTGCATCCGTTTTCGTTCCATCGCTGACAGCGCAATCGTCTTCCTCATGGTCAAGCGTGCGAACAATGTAGATGACTTGATTATCTAAGTCAACATCACCCCATGTCAAACCAAGCGTTTCAGCCTGCCGTAAGCCGCAGAATATGGCGAGATAAACTGCACAATATATCTGGTCTCCTTTTGCCGCGTTTAGGAATAAATTAACTTCGTCCGGCTTTAGAATATTGTGGTTAGCTTGTTTTGCCTTGGGGGATTCGATTTGCGATGCGATATCGCGAGGGATTCTTTCATCACGGTAGGCTTGAATTAATGCCATCTTTAATACTTTATGTGTATCATGGACAGTTCGGCTAGATAATTTCTTGTTAGTAGTGACTTTCTCTTTGCCGTTGAAAATTACTTTATTTTTCTTTTTGAGCGCCCTATAGAAGTCATGAACATCATCCTTGGTTAGATTGAAAAGCTCAATATGTCCGATTTCTTCGATAATGTGCTTAGCCCGATCTGTGTAAGATTGAAGTGTCTTCTTCTTAAGGCTAAGTTCCTTATCACCAAGCCATTTTTCAACCCATTCCTTTAATGTAATTTTTGTTGGTTTAATGTACTTTCCTTTCATTTGTTTATCTTTTGTATCGATTAAATCTTTATAGGCGTCCTCGGGATTTGAATAACTCTTAGATTTATCTTGTTTCCTTTTCCCTGTTTTGGGGTCGGTCGTTGAAATTAAAAAATAGTATGATTTCGTCTTTGTATCCTTGCGTTCGTATACGCCTGGGTATTTTTTCGTTCGTGCCATGTTATAATTACGCTCCCAATTAATTTGTATGTTTCTTTGCGTTCAGAGTTCAAATTTCTCCACGCCGGATCTTGCATGCTTGGATGAACACCTCGAACAGCTCGAATCCCCAAGTGCCTAGCGAGAGATACAAAGAGAACTCATCGAAATTGTTGTACAAATGAATTCCAGCCTGAACCAATTGCCGATAACCGTTCGAAAGTCCTGATTTGTCACAGTTCTCGTCAAAGAACCAGTCAAACGGTCCATTTCCATCAATTACGGGATTTCCGTTGCAATAGTGATAGATAACCGGATTTGAAACGATGTAAAAGCCTGTTTGATATTCCTTGTCCACGGTTGCAATGGGGTATTTCCCGAGCAAGAAATTAAAGTTACGTTCATGTTCTTCGTTTACAAAGTACATTTTGATTCCTCCATATTGTCTTTTTTTTATTACCTGACTTGCTAGAAGTCAGGGTGCACTCTACACGTTTCAAAACGAGCAGAGCATGTGCCACTGCGAAAACAGCGGACAATTGAAGCGGTTTTGCATATGATATCTGGGAAAAGTGACTTGTCAATAAAATTTCCGTACCCGCATTAAAATGCTTGAAAGTCATTAAGAATCCGGTCCATCAAACCAGTCCAGAAATGTTTTTTTGCTAATAAAAATTCTTCGACCGGCTTTAACAGTAGGGATTTTTCCGTTTTTGATAAGCTCATAAGTCTGTATTCTGCCAATATTAAGAAAAGATTTAATGTCTTCTGCTGTCATTTGCTCGGGCAGTTCATTGCGATCCATTTAAATTCCTCCTATAAATTTTATGAAAAGGCAGCAGGAATGCTGCGGGAGTTATCTTTATTAGTGGTGGACTTCCCCCGCAAGGAGGGAAGCCTTCAGCGAAATATTAAGAAGCTTCCGTACCTTCAAACCATTTCAAGAAGCCCTTTTTACTGATGCGAATGCTTCTGCCGATTTTAACGCTGCGAAATTGTTCCGTTTTGATTAATTCGTATGCCTGTACTCTTCCAATATCAAGAAACGATTGTATGTCCTCAGCCCTCAATACCTCGGGCAGTTCATCAGGATTCATATATTTTTTGCTTCTTCTTGCCATTACTTTTTTTCCTCCACATTGAAAATTGTTCAGATGTTTAAAATTGAAGCTGATTGTCTTGCTATCTCTTTGATAAATGAATTTGGTTCTCCGTCTGACCTGTACCAATATCGATTTTCAGGGCAGTCTTCTTTGGAAAATGTAACGGGAATAATATTTGAACCGTCTCTGTAGATTGTTATCTCGTATCGGGACGGATCGTTCTCCAACTTTATAGCCAGAACATAATGCATTGTCTTTTTGTGCTGATAGTCGGCGGTAATTCCAGCGCTTGTTATTTTCATTTGCACCTCATACGAAGAGTAATTGGAATCTAATATCTGGATGATGGATAGCTTTTTGAATCAGTTCTTGAAAATATAAGAAGCTTCCGTCACTCCCGCCATCCTTCCAAACTAGGTCAAGTTTCATTACGAAAGGTAATTCAGCCGTAGGCTTTGGATGTGGCTTAAACAGAGCAATGGGAACCGGCTCTTTATTTTTTCCTTTTCGGAGTAACAGGAAATACATGTCGGTATTATCAAGCTTGACTTCAACAGCTATATTTAATTTACTTGGAGGCAGCGAGAGCGCCTCTTCAAACGGGTTTGGTTCTACAAGGTGAATGTTTTTTATATTCATATTGCTTTTATCTCCTATATATTGATCTAATTAACTTGATAGCGTTTAGTGATGTCATATATTGAGCGCCGTATATGGTCATCTTTCATCAGCTTTGCAAGGATCTTGAAATATCGCCATTCCTCATCCTCGCCTATCTCTGCAACGTCATATTGACCGTTGACAATGCTACCGCAGTTTCCTGACTCTACTGGATAGCCTTTATACTTAATGATGTAGAAGAAGTGTTCGCATTCGCAGTTGTCGCACAAGTAGTGAATTTCAACGAAGATTCCCTTTCGATGCGTTTTTGCCTCAATGAATTTGCCATGATTTGCTATGGTGATGTTACGCATGGTTCATGTTCCCCTTTATTTTGATGGTATTTTGAGTTGTGAGATTAAGAAGCTCGGAGAATCTAATGTTTTACATAAGTCTTTAGATATTCATCTCGAAAAATGGTTGTCCATTCAATCAAATCGTCAACGTCCTCATGATTGTGAGCAAGCTGAGTCCATGTTGAAAGAATCCTCTCCGATGGGGTGTATTTGTCATACTCAAAATCGATAATCAGCTTCTCATCTTGTACCGAAAGTCTGGCGTTACTAAATCTTGTTCTTCTTGTTGGAAATGCCGAGTCAAGTGATCAGCAAGCTGTTCTAAATCATTGAATTGATTGAATGTTGTTTTTGAAGTCATGTGAGTACCTCCGAAATTTGTTGGTTGATATATTGTCCTCGCAAGAGGAATTGTGATTTTGGCTGTTTTTCAAGCGTTTTTGCGCACAAAAAAACAGACCTGGAGTGCTCCGGGGAACATCGAAATGGTCTGCTCATGAGTTAGAACGCACGTAGATATAGAAGAAAACAGAGTCGTCATGTAGGTAGGCAAATATACAGCCAGCCCTACAGCTCGGGTTATCTTTATCTATAAGTTGCGTGTAATAATTTCATGATTGCTGATCGCAACAAGCGATCAGGTGACGATTTCGTTGTCCTATTCGGAACAACTTCAGGTCTGTTTAAGCCTCTTTTCGTTATAGGATCACAGCGCGTAGCTCGTGTCAAAGTTAATGTTGTATTGCTTACATGGATATAATAGCAAATCCGGGAAGTCGAATTCAAGGGGGGTTAGGAAAGGCTGTAAAATTTTTATGTATTAGCTGCCGCATGTGTACGGCAGCTTTATAGCACTTGTAAATATGGATTACTGCAGCTTTCGCTTAATAGATTTGTGTGTAATTGAACCCGGAGTCGAACTTCTGGAAGTTTTATAAGTCTTCGCAATATCACATACTCGTACCGCTCAGCTACTCGTTTTTTTTCATATCGATAAGATGGATGATACCCCTTTAAATTTAAAGAAACATATCCATATGCCCGCCATTTGTCTATTCTGTACTCAATTTTATATGGGGTGTCATGTCCTTTGAGCTGTACTACACAAGAGAGGGAATACCAATCACCCATTATTTCATCCTCCAGAACTTGAAGGTCCATTATCTCAAAGTTCTTGGTTTTTTCGATTTTTCCAGCTGCCAAGTCATATTCTTCCTCGATATCATGATTGGTTATGGCGATGCATTCCCCCTCATCACCGGACCAATGAGCAAAAATTCCCTCAACACTATTGATACCTTCGATGATCAAGTTCGGATTGCCGCTCCATTTTAGGTACAGGCGACCGCGATGAAAACCATTAGAAAATTCATCCTGCCTAGTGTAAAAGCAGTAGTTGATATATCCTTTCTCCTCCATCTTGTAGTATCCATCACTCGGGAAAAACACAAAATTTTGCCTTACACGAACACCATTTTTTTGAATGGCACGGAATGCCTGATTAACTTGTTCTTTTGTAATTAGAGCTTCGAACATGAAATTGTATCTCTCCTTTTGTTTTTGAACAATTGATATTTGATTTCAAAAAAATTATTTGAACGCATTCCACTGGGTGGTATTAGCATGATTATCTCTTAGGAGTGGAGCAGATGGGTAGAAGTGGGTCTTGGAGTATATTTCTGATTCACAATCCATAGGTAATTTATATTATAAGGTGTAGAACTTCCGGCGCTAGGCGGGAAGCCTACGAAAATGAAGTGAGCCGTAAATTACGGCAAATAGTAATTGATGGTTGTATGCTTACATGGCGCTCAGTGTACCAATCCTTGCCCCTGAACCGAAAATGACGACGGCACTACCAAAGGGAGCCACATTCTTGGCATTACCGAACTTTAACCGACCTTTTACAAATCGAATTTCGCCCTTCATACAGTATTCATGCCAGTATTTTGTATCCGGTCTTACCGGGAGCAAGCAGACGACCGTTGCGCCTTCAAGAGAAGTGTCATAAGCTTTCTTTATCCATTCCTGTACTGTACGACCGTAGGGTGGATTCATCCATATACTTTTGGCATCTTTTGCCCAATCTTGCTTTAAGCCGTCCATGCTTGGTGTATAGAATTTTTTGCACTTGGTGTTTGATGGCAAGGCGCAAACATCAAGTTCAAAATCAAACTCGTCATTCAAACGATCAAAGAAATCTTGTGGGGTTGCCCACATATCGGTTTTTGATGAAAACAATGCTGGATTAATGCTCATGCGTATTTTTCTCCTGTGAGATAATTTGGAAGCAACGTCCATGTTGCTTGTGTTCGCATGATTTTCTTTTAGGAGTGGAAAAATGGGTTGAAATATGCCCTATGGTTCATGATTTGCAAGGCATATGCCCGGTAATAGTTGATTAACGTTAGGAGTGTAGAATTTCCAGCGCTGGGCGGAAAGCCTACGGAAATGGAGTGAGCCGCGTAGCGGCGAGAAGGGAAAATAAAAGATTTCTTATTTAGTTGGAATTGATTTTGTTACTCGATTAGAGAAAGTACCGTCCATCAATGCTTTTAAGCGAATAGAGTGAAAAATTTCTGTCCTCATAGCTTCTCTTTTGCTTCCATCATTAAATCGGCAATAGCCTTTGAAGTGATGTTTATCGCATAATTGGCACTTTCTGCGTTTCTCGTTAGGGAAGAGTACCGCATCTTGTTTTATAAGTCTCCCAAACTTAATGCTATCCATGCTCATTCCCCGAGTATCCTTCTGAAGAACGGTGAGGTAGAGCCCACCCAATTTATCTGCTATTTCAATTTCCAGCTTAATCTTGTTGCGTCCTGCTCGGTGCTTGTCACGCACTCGAACGTATAATATATTTTCTACGTTCATAGATTCGACAATCCCTTTCTGAACATTAGCTCGACTCCGTGAACATATGAGGTTAGCCCGTACGTCTTGTGTTTTTCAAAAAACTTGATTGTCCTAACTAGTGGGAAGACTTTAAACTGAGAGCCATCTGGAGATGTATGTTCGAGATAGTAATCCCATATCTCGTCCGCTTCAGTTACCCACGTTGCGTTATATAGCCTTGCTATTGTCTCGCCAAGCAAAAAACCAGTCAATGCTACTGTGACGGCGAGGAGAGGCTCATTTGCTTTCTTGATATCCTTAATAAGCTTAATTTGTTTCTTTTCAAGTCTGGTGATGTTCACTAGCGAAAACTCTTGCGGTAAATTGAAAACATCGAAATAGCTTGCCCCTTTTTCTTGAAATAATTTGAAAAGTTCCTTGTATTCGTTTAAGTTGATTTGGTTGCTCATTTCAATCATTCTCCTTTTAGGGTTTAGAATATTTTATTCGGCTTGGTTTTTCACGCAGCCAACGTTACCATCGCATCCTAGTTTTGTAGGGTAGCAGGTTCCACAGGGTCGCAGTGGTAAGCGTCCGCTTCCGTTTCTTAACGAGACAATCTACTTGTCTTGTTAAGGAACGAAAGCAGCTTATTCAGATTTCAAAGAACAAAAAGAGGCAGACTACTAGTGGGTGGAACCACTTCGTAGTCTGCCTCTGTTGCATTCCTCTTTGAGGTAGTGCGGGCAGGATGTAGTTAATTAAGTTGTAAAAGTATATTAGCATGGTCGATTATGGTAGTCAACAACTTTTTTATAACCTCTTTGACTTATCCAATAACGGTCGATTACGGAACCCTCTGCTCTGAAATATGAATCCTCGATTTTCAAGCTGATTACAGCCTCTTTTCTCGGTAGCAAAAACAACGTCCCCCGGAAAATATATGAAGGGATTTTGTTCCCGCTGCTCAACTCCTTAAACAGGAGGTGAGAATAATTTGAGCAGATTACTTGGATATGCTCGAACGTCAAAACGCAGTCAAGATTGGTCGCTCCAACTTGATGCGCTTATGAAAGCAGGGGTTCAGGATAGAGATATCTTCAAGGAGAAAATTACAGGTAGCCGCAAGGATCGTCCCGAACTGGATAAGCTGCTTGCTTACGCGCAGCCAGGTGACACCATTGTAATTTGGAAGCTTGATCGGATGGGAAGAAGCCTTCGGCACCTGATGGAATTGTCCGATTACTTCAAGGAGAACAATATCAATTTTGTTTCGCTGAAGGAGAACATTGATACCACATCCGCTACCGGTAAACTAATCTTTACTATATTAGCGGCATTGAGCCAATTTGAACGCGAAATGATCATCGAACGCACATATGCCGGACTCGAAGCGGCAAGAGCTCGCGGCAGGGTCGGCGGCAGAAAACCGAAAGATACAGAATCGATTGAGCTTGTGCTAAAGCTCTATAAGAGCAAGGAATATCCGATACATGTTATCACGAAAATGACCGGAGTGAGCAAAACAACGATTTACCGATATTTGAATCGGGATTATAAGGGGGGAAATCATGAGTAAATCAAGAAGAAAGAAATCAGAAGAAGAATTATTAAGCGAAGCCATATTAAAGGGGACATTGACCAACGAATACGGTGAACCTACTAAAGTGCTGATAACATTAGATGACGGTGACAAGCGAATTATCAGCAAGGTTGCTGAGAAGAAACGACGTGAACAGGCAAGACGATTTTTCCAAAGCGACTCGCCAGATTCTCGCGGGAATTTCATTCAGCTCATTCACGAGGCGAATGACCAGCTTCATAAGCGCAGTACAATCATAGAAACTAAAAAAGATAAGTGGACGCTGCTTCATGATAAATACGTGATGATGCTGATACCTTTCGCTGATCGTACTCGCAAAGGGCTGCTTGTAGATATAGAAACACGCAATCCGCTAAATGGTGCGGACATTGCGAAACGGCTGAATGTAACAATAAATGCCGTTCAGCCGATACTCAAAGCATTGGTAAAGCATGGAGCGTTGCTTGAAGTGAAGGCTCCGAAGAATCAGAAGCATTACCAGTTCAACGACGATATCTTCAACATGAAGGGCAGATCGCTCTTGAAAGACGAGCACTTCACGAAGATATTCCAGCTGACGTTAAGTCAAATCTTAGAGAAGCTAAGCGGCAACGAAATCGGTTTATTACGTGTATTGGCAAGCAGATTCCATTATCAGTCTTACTATCTCGTAGATAACCCAGATATAGATTTGCGACAGGACAAGTCCCTAAGTTTCCAGCAAAACTTTGAGAAACACGGCTCAGCACTCTTCGAGGGTTTAACATTTCTAAGCATGTCAGAAATAATGCGATTGGCAGAAATTCAGCATTCCAATACACTGCTAGACTATATGTACCGATTAAGAGATGCGGGAGCTATTCATATTAATGAAAGAAGCAATGGCTTGCGTGGGAAGAAAAAGAGAGTCAAACGTTTCATACGAGTGAATCCGAACTTGATGTATCGAGAACGTGGGAATTTGGATCAGTTACTTGTGAAATTTATGCTTGCTGACTTCGATTTGTTTAAATTTAAGGGCGGCGAAGATCAGTTCTAGACAATCTCCTTTATCAAGTTAATATTAGCTAATATAACAAAGGACCTCACCTTTTTTAGTAAGGTCCTTTGTTATAAGTTTTATGATTTATTGGAATTTTTCCCAAATATCCGAATCTCTTAATTGACTTAACTCTAACTCAACATCTTCATGTCTTGAAGCAATCTTGATCTTCTGTATTTCTTCAGTAAATTTTTTAACAAACTCTTCTTCATCTTTGAATTGTTCGCCGATAGGAAATTGTTTGAATTCTTTATTATGGTTTTCAATCGTAATAAATAAAAATGCCCTATCATTCCCATTCTCTCTCACAGGCACAATAAATTTTTTATAAGCGGTCCATATGACTTGAGCTACAGTAACTATTGAAGCAGTTGATAGAATAATTTGCCAATCAATTGCTGCATTAATCACCATTCCAGGTCTAGGTGATAGCTTATATATCTCAGATTCAGGTAGCTTTTCGCTTAAGAAATCTAATAGCTGATCATTCGAGACTTCCTTATTTACATTGGCTAAAGCGCCTTTAAGAATGAGCATTGACGTTCTCCTGTTCAACTTATTTTAAAAGCTAGAAATAAAGTGCTGCAATTAAATTAATGTAAGACAATTATCCTTATTAAGCAAAGGAGATTCGCTATTGTTAGATTTCCAAAACTTCGAATTCGTATGACCTAATATTGGGTTGAATCAACTTGTACATAGGGCAATCAAACATTATTTTCAAAGAATTGGCTATAGACTTATATTCCTTGCAATTTAATCCAAAATATATTGCAGACGGACTGACAGGGCATTTATGTAAACCACTCGTCTTAGTCTCTGCATTCAACATGATTCTCCATTCTTTTTCATAACTCCAACTCTTATGTTTAATTTGCATTAAAAAATAAAGTAAATAAATTCGCATATCAGGGGTCTCTTCAAATGATAATTTGATTAGATTACTTATATTATAGCGATTCTCTTCGTAAGCGACGGGATATAGTTGTTTAGAAAAATCGACTTCTTCACTGAGTTTGCTAAAATCATATTCAACGCACATGCCTTGATGATTATTTGCATAATGTGCCCACATTGGCATATTGAAAAGTTGCTCTGAGAAGCAACTGATTTGAGTGCGATCCCTAATCGAATTTAGAGCACCATCAACGATTTCGTTTACTGAGTGTTTTTTTATTGTATCATTTGGTAGTTTTTCTTTGAAAAATTTGGTAAGTTCAACTTCATCCCAATAAACGCCATAACAATCAAAAGGGTCGTTAAGTGATGAAGGCGTAGAAAACCAGATTTCATTACGTAGGAGAGTATTTATTCTTAAATCATCGAACGGTTGGAATTTATAAAGTTTATTAGGCATATTTTTTTGTTTACATTTATACGCTTCCGCCCTTTTACCATCAAAATACAGTTTGAAAAAATCGTTTGTCCACTCCATTAGCTTCGCCCCTCTAAAAAATAGATATGTACTCACCGCCCCGATTTTACTCAATTTGCTTGGTGACATGAGCATGTTTTTATTCAAAATGCTGTGTGACTAATTCAAAAGCTTCAGCCGTTGAAGCCTACAGCAGCAACACATTCAAAAATGTCGGTCGCTTGTTCCTTCTTTATCTTCATCCTGCTTACTTTCCATTTTTGATAATATCTTAGTATTTAACGACTTTCAATGGAAAGCTTTAAGCTATTCTGTTCTGTTTGATATTTTTAGACTTGTGGATATAGAAATTCTATCCGCTTGTATTAAATGCAGTTACTATTGCTGAATTGTTCATTTGTTAAAGCTTGGTACATGAAACATTGACTCTGTAATAATTGTTGCAGAGAGGATCGTAACTCTGTAAGCGGCTTAGACCACGCCCCATTGGGGCACCGCCGCTAAATGCTGTGCCTCACGGCACGTTTAAGGGCAAAACCTCGTCTGGTAAAGGTAGTTCAAAAGCAAAATGAAAGAGCCGTAAGACGTGCTTCTCTCGAAAGAGTTTGTTCCGAAGTATCTTGAAACCTTGATAAAGGCATGATCTGCAAAAATTACGGATCACAAAAACGACAAGCGTCATAATCATAACGCTATTGATCGGAATCTTGCGGTATACAATTGCTTATACGTAAAGCAGCCTAAACAACAGTGTCTAAATATCAGTGGCAGCAAATTAGCCTACAGCTATTGCTCCAGAATGCGTTTTTCGGTTTTATTGGATACCAGACAGGTTTTTACTTAATAGGGTTTAAGATGTTTTTCAGTGCAAAGTATCCAAGATGATTAATGTGCTTGCTGACGTAACAGGTGCTAGAATAAATGACACTTGTTTCTATAGCCACTGCTGCTGGCTCTGGGGATGTATGATTGTTGGTTTTTAGGACTATTGCAGCAAGATATATTGGCATGAGCTTTCAAAACTCTCCGATCGCATGCTGCGAACGATGTAAGCTGGTTTTATGTTTTTGGCGTGTTTCGAGCAGTTTACAGGCTCAAGGTATTAGCATTACATAGAGGAATTGTATATGAGGCGTTATTTCCTAAGTCCCAAACTGTCTTGAACTGTTGTAGAAGGCAGTTTGCACTTAACCAATTACCGGACGAGGTTTTTCTTGTAAATGCTTTTGAAACTGGTGAGCTGAGCAGACTACCCCTTTACAAAGGATAGAAAAAGCTAATACATGCGGCTTCAAAACCGTATGTCGCTTCTCATTATTGCGCCGATTCCGTTAAAGAATCAAGCAGCCCAGGTCTCGCTTTACCTGCCGTCACCGAAGACGCACAATAACCTACCTGCCAAAAGGCACGAGGACGGGATATGCTTCATCAAAAAAAGCCTGTTCATTACAGGCTGAAATTGACTAATGCTCTGGGGAAGCTAATCCCTATATCACAGGGGAATCAACGTTTCGGCTACACCAACAACACAGCTTGAATACTGCACTGTTGACAACACCCCTTTTGGGGGTGGGCGCTTCACTTTGACGGGTGAAGAACAACGTCGCGGAGCTGGACGGGGAACTCTCAACATGGTTTAACGTCTTTTCTCTTATCTTATTGCCTACCAATAAAATAAAGGCACACTGCCAGTTATATGTTGTCATATGTCGGGGCATTACAAGGGCGTACCATTTCTCAAGGGATACTCCTTCGCGGTTGGGGCAGTTTGTTTACTGCTTTGTCCCTTAGCGACTAGAGGGAAGTTTTGGGTTCCATCTCCTGTTATACAAATGAATAAGCCGGATAATAGTTCGTTACATCATTATTTTGAAGTTTTTTGATTAATCCTTCTTCTCATGTAAAAAATTTGATCCGCGCTTGTATGGACAGACCTTGTCATTACGGCTGTGACCTAAGAGCTGCGTGAGATATTGGTTTTGCAGCCATCGAATTTGCTTGGTTGCCAGAAATTTTGAAGTGTACTTCGGAGTTTTGATACTGCCCCGATTTACAATCGGGTTGAGTCGGGGATCAACAGACACAAATTCCATAATGGAATCGATAAGCTGCTGCTTGCTGTATTTTTGCAATCGTCGCAGTTGGTACTCTAATCCAGCCTTCCGAAAATCGTGAGCAGCGCAATATTTTACTTTGCCGTAGGCTGCACAGCTTTTAATCAAGCCGCGAACTTGCTTCTCAGACATGCGATGACCCCAGATATTTGTTTCCTTGTTCGGAAAATATCGTTCCAGCAGTTTTAGCTTCTCAATCAGAAAATCAGGCAGCGGAATCATGCGCGGACGATTATTTTTGTTCTGGTTCTTCTTGTTCAAAAAAATGCACTTCTTCTCGAAATCAATCTGGTCAAATGAGATTCGCAAAAGTTCTGAAATGCGCGGTGACCCGCCATAAGTTAGAAGTTCCAGCATTGTTTGCTCATAAATGCTGTAATGCTTGCCCGCTTGTTTGATAATCACTTGTGCTTCACGCAAAGTATAACCCGTCCCGCCTTCTCGTCCTCGGCGGCGCTCAGCTTTTCGAGCTATCGGAATCATCGCGTTATGCTTCTCGTTTACCAAGCTTGAAAAACTACGAATGCCAGCTTTTTGTCCTGATTCTGCCATCTTAGAAATTGCACTTACATACGCACTGATTGTTTTCGATGAGCAGCCACGAGAAATAAGTGAATCGATGTAAGCTCCAACCATCTTCGGGCGTATGTCCCGCAATGATTTGACGTTGTTATGGTTCTCGTAGCAGAATTTTAAAAATGTTCGGCAACTCTTTTTGTATCTATCAAACGTTACTGATGACCAAACCCCTTCAACTCGGAGATTCCAATTGTTGCCTTTACGAGCATCACGTTTTGTCGGCTTATTTGCCGCTGCTCGGCTCACTTTCGAGTTTGCGACCATCACTCTATCGAGATCGGCATGTAAACAAATCAGTTCATGCCGCTGTTTGCTGCTTAAATGGTTGATTCTTCGTTGCTTATCGCTTATTTTTGTCTTACCCGCTTGCTTCCCACGCTTCTTCTGACCGCTAAAATGCTTGCATTCATAGCTTGGCTTATCCGACAAAGCGCGGTGAAGCTTTTGTATATCTTCAATGCTCACTCAGATCACCTCCGTAGTCGGAGGGATTATAGCAGGTATTTTAATGTTTAGGGGAAAAATAAAGCATGTTGGAACAATATGAGCTAGGATATATAATAGTAATTACTTTGATCTTGTTTATAATCACAATCTTTTATAAGGGCTGAACTTGATGATTAATGTATATGAGGATGATAAAATAATTAACGAATATCTCAACAGAGTTCTAATCACTCAAGTTGGAATGTTTATCGAATTTGCTAGTAACCTTGAATTTGAAGATATCTACGCCGAAGCATTCCCTCTACACTTAAGGAATAAGCCAGAGTATTGCCTTGCAAAATTAAACCAATTGAATGAGTTTTTGATTGATTCTTTTCTTCACGATGTACTTCCATTGGATGAATATATCATTTACAATATCTTAGATTTCATGAACGAAGCTCTAGATTCTGAGGAAGAGGTAAATATTCTTGAGAACGAAAGGAATAAATTTGTTGCTCTGAAAAAACCATTATCACAGGAGTCTGTTAATTTAATACACCAACTAGATAGCATCAATCAAATCATCGGTTTCATTTTTGAAGATATTGATTTTTTAGACGTTGGTTCATTATTCCAGTGTTTTATCAGAGATCCAAAAAACTTTCAAAAGTTTTTCCATGTAGACTTAGATTTATATCAAGAATTAATGCCGGATGACATAAAGCAGAAATATCAAGAAATCAAACGTGATCTATATTCACAACAGATTAGCGTTGATTCTAAACCGTATGTTAACTTTGAGTCAAAGAACCAATTTATTATTTTTATTCGAAGCATTATGGAAAAGTTCACATTTTACGTAACTCATAAAAAACTTTATAAATTAATTAACAGTGATGAGAAAAAGTTTAGTGAAAAAGAATTCCAAATTTTGTTTGGGTTCTACTTAGAAATTTCCTTAAGAGGCTTTGATTTGGACATTTCTCCGGAAACAGATACTGGAAGAGGATTAGTTGACTTCAAAATAAGCTGTGGCAAAAACTATAGAGCGTTAATTGAATTCAAGTTAGATACTAATTCTAATCTTGAAAAAGGAATTGATTACCAATTGCCATTGTATCAGCATGTCACAAATATTGATTATGGAGTTTATTCAATCGTCTGTTTCGATGATAAATCATACAATAGGAATGAATACTTTCGAAAAAAAGCTGCAGAATCCTCCGATAAATACAATGTATGTATAGAATATTTCTGTATAGATGCAAGAGATAATAAGAAATCTGCATCAAATGCAAAAAACGATAATGATATGCAAATTAAGGAGTTCTCCGACTAAACTACTTATTGTTGATGTATTGCAAATAACGCCTTAGCAAGATCATCCCCCCTCTACCTGCCTAATGATTTTGTATCGTTTACGACGATACAAAATCAACGCCAGATAAAGGGGGCTTTACAGGCTACTGTCGTTTCACGACATTCGCCTGCACATGAAGTCAGCGGTCAAGAACCGCTGACTTCATGTGCTTGTAAACCTTTCTTTAAAGGCAAATCAAAATATAACGAAAAAGATTAGCAATTCCAAGTCATGTTTTTAAATAATATTAGGGGGCGCGGGATTATGAGCACAATTACGGTTAACATCAATTTTTTGCAATTTGGTATTATATTCTCACTTATTTACATCGGCTTTAGATTTCTGGGGATGTTTGTAAAACTTCCAGTTGGCGAAGGATGGCTAGCATTCTTCAAGACATGCTCTTATGGACTCTTAGCTCTATTCATATATAGGTATTGCACAGCAAAGCAATTGACTGAGGTTCCTATAGTAGATGCATTTACTTTTATTTTATGCTGCTTGGAATGTTCAGGTAATTTCATTGTTTTTCTGGAATCTATTAAAAATTACTTCTCACCTATTTTTTCATTGTTTAAAAATGAAAATGATGATTACTCACGGTAAATTAGCGCTTTGCCAAAGTAAAATGCGACCATCACTGGTACGCATTTTTGTTTATATTTGACCGGATCTTTTCGAATAACAGCCCAATACTACACTTTAAGCTGCACAATATTGCCTTATAATTTCTTCGATATTTGTCGCATCACTAAGCTGTTTCATGGTATTGTAATTCATCCAATTAACACGTCGCTAAAGCAGGAGATTCCAATCTCCCATATTTACAAACCGTTGCTGAGCAACGATTAACGCGGCGTGGTGACCGAAAGTGTTAATCAAAACTTAGAAATTACAACACAATGCATTAAATAAAGCCGTTTTCCTTCATGCTGTAGAAATTTGAATCCCCAATAATGATATGATCCAAAAGTTCAATTCCAAGTATTTCTCCGGCTTCTTTTAACCTGTTTGTGATCATCAAGTCCTCAGTACTACTTTGTGGGCAACCACTTGGATGATTGTGGAAAATCACGACTGACGCGCTGGAGCTAAGAATCGCCAGCTTGAAAACTTCACGCGGATGCACAAGACTTGCATTAAGACTACCGATGGATACCACATGGATGGCATTGACCTTATTTTTGGTATCTAGCGTAATTAATCCACAAATCTCACGGTCTGCATCGCCAATAAACGACTTGGCTAAACGCATTACATCGTTTGGACATTTGATCGTACGTGTCTCGAATGGAAAGCTCGCTTCCTTGACGAGTTTTAGACTAACTACATCTAAACGCTTCATTCGAGTTATCTTTTCTTTTGCCTCTGTAAGTTGCATCTCTTGCAACCTCCCTGTATGGATTTTTATTTTCTTGGCTTGCTTGGCTCGAATACTAAGATAAGAGCAACACTTATAACAGTTGTAAAACCGTTAAAGCTTGTTCAAGGAACAATTTAAGCTAAATAACCGGATCATTATAATCCCATTTTTTTACATGTCAACAAAAAATAAAAATTGTTGACAGCCCTTCTTTTTCTCCTATAACGGAGTCAAAGGATGGTGAACAATATTAAAAAGTTTATTGAGGAGATGACACTTCGTGTCTGTCCAAAGCTGGAAATAAGGGAATTTACAATAGCAGAGGAGACAATGCGCAAACCGATCATTGAGGAAGCAGACTTTCGACCTAATTTTGCAAAGGAATATTTAGAGCAAGGGTTCGTTGAATTTCCGATCTATCGAACTATTACAATTGCTCCATTGAGTAGAGGCGGTAAATTCTGCGACTATACAGTAAAGAGACTTGGACTTGGAAATCTGGTGGAGATTACACAGAGCTATGGGGATTTGGAGATTAATCCTCAGGACAGTCGATATCTAAAACGAGCATGCCAGTATGAGTCAAGGGTTTTCCGCTTCTGTTACGATTACAATGAGAAGCGCTTTAAACTGGAGAATAACTCTGAGCGTTGGGAGAAATTGCTTGATGAAGCAATGGAGTGGCTGTTTCATGAAGAGGTAAATAAAGCATTATGGGGATTCATTGATTTTTACCATGACTTTTGGATTGAACGTGAAACGTTCAATTACAAGCGTAAATTGACCCCTATAGTCACCTTACTTGACTTGAAGGAGTTCTGCCATTACCTCTGGCATCAATGCGCGGAAATGGTTGATTATTTTACGATATTGAGCATGTTCGGTGAAATTTCGGATTCCGAGAAGGCTGTTCTAGTAGAAATCGTGACTCGACTACAGTCTGAGGTGGACGACTTGCATATGTATTTGAATGCTCAAGTATTTATTCATGAAAAGCGATTAGACGATTTTTATCTTGATCATGAACATAATCGTAGGGTACGAAAGCTTGAAGAGACAATAAAAAGAGCAATGAAGCCAGGATTCTATGTTGATCCAACTAAGCAGGAGCTTTACCGGAATGTCGGACAATATTATGCATCAATGAAGCCAACCAAAGACTTTTTCAATGCTGAAACGATGAAGGCACTTAAGGAGCGGCTTGTTCGGCAAGCCCAAAAAGCGCTGCTGATTAAGGGTACGACGGAAGTTGAGTCCTTTGATGATCTACAGTTTATTTTCTTAGACCTGTAAAATCGGCTACCGCGCTAGACACTCAAAGTCTGGAATTCGACTTTTCGGTCCAGCTTTGGTCTGATAGAAATACCCACTTCACAATAATGTATGTGAGGTGGGTATTTTTCACTCATACTATGAAACAAACCTTATTACTCCTGATTATTTAAAGAAAAGACCTGTTGTAAAACCGCCTACAACATCGATTTTCCCGTAGCCAATTCCCACTTCCTTTAAGTCGGGATCCAGTAAGGTTTCTTTCTGCCTTGACCAAAAACTAAAAACACTTACTTCATTTTTAGATACAATCTTTTCTAGATCATCTGTGCCTAAAGGATCACTTCTAAATTCAATAAGAGAAGTGGGCTCGATTAGCTCCAGAACAGCGCTATAATCTTGTTTAGATGCAATTTCTTGCAACTCTGATGAATCTGTGTGATTACCGTACGTATACCTTTTACTAAACCATTGTTGGCTAAGTTTCGATGCTTCACTCGAAGCTTCATCATTCCAAACAAGCCTATTTAAGCCGTTTTCTTCACGTAACGCATTGATATGATCAAGTAATCGTAATTCTTGTCGGTAAATCAGTTGATTTTTCATGTCATCTGTCAAGGCTTTTGAAGCCAGTGGCTGTTTCAAGCTGATCTCTACTGATTTTTCATATGTATCGATATTTGCTATGCTGTTCCATAACTGCTTGCGGTTCTTGCCAGAGCTAATCCCGAAATTATAAACGCTTAAGCCATCAGTATTCATACGCTCCATTTCCGCTGGAACATCTGAGCCGGAAGCATTGATTTGAACCAAGTGATCGTTATAGAATAATAATCTTATGAACCGATTGAAATCCTGGTTATACACCCAGAATTCACCATGATCAAAAACGGAGTACTCTTTACGGTTAGGTTCCCCCAGAATCTTGCTTACTTCACTTGGTGTTGAATTAAGTACAATTCCATATACCCCGTAGTTTGAACTAGCTGGCGTGAGTGGGGATTCGGGAAGTACATTAATCGCCTTTTTGGGAAGTGTATATTTGCTGCTGTCTGAATCTTGAAATGCGTTATTTCTAGACAATTCCATAAAAATCCTGTGATGCGACGTTGCTAATCCAATGCCACTGTAGTTTGGACTTAGCACCAAATTATTTGTGTTCCAATATTTAAATTGGTCGAGGTAGCTAAAAGGTAAATCCACAACCGCCCAATTTTTTCTTTCCAAAAACTTGCCTTCAAGAAATTCTTGATCAAACTCACTCGCTTTTTTTCGCGCTTTTTCAAGGGCGCTTGCATCCTGCAAAAAAGATGGCATGCCACGACTTGCACGCTCAGCATTAATAAATCCATAAATTAGCGTTGTAATATCATCATCAGATAAATTCAAGCGTTCTATTGCAAAATCCATGCCTCTTTTATTTATTAAACTGATTGCCGATACCAATATCTCTCCGTTCTGGTCAACCCCGTATACTGTTGCATCGGATTGATCTAACAGTTTCTTGGCTTCAAAGTAATCAACACCTTTTGTGATGCCATAGTAATTAAAGTTCTTTGCATTCGAGTAGATAAAATTGGACTTCCCTGAGTAATCAAAAAAGATTTGCAAAAAGTTATTATAATCGTTGTTATAAATCCACCAAACGCCATTTCCTGATTTTGTCCATAATTTTAAATCAGGTTCCCCCAGCTTCTGTGCTATCTCCGAATAATGTTGATCTAGATGAACACCGAATATCCCATTGGAGATCTGCTCGTATTCAGGGGATGATGGCTCGAACTTTTCAGGCTTTTCCCCCAAATAAATACTTTTGGAATCATGATCCCAACCAATTGGCTGAGAGAATTTTTGGCTTACATAACGCACCGGCACATAGGTTGTCCCGTTATAAAGCATGGCAAGCGGTACATAGGCATCACCGTCATAAAAATATCCTGATTTATCTTGCTGATCCAATTGTCCATCAAAATAAAACGCTGTCGGATACAATGTCACTTCAATTTCTTTATTTAGGCTGCTCTGCGCCTTTTGTGGACCAATCACAATGTCTTGTAGAGATAGCTTTTTCATTTGTGCTGGTCGTTGACCAACAATAACGGAACGTGTCTCTTCATCCCAATTTATTTGTTTGCCCATCTTCTCCGAAATATAGCGAATAGGCAAGTAACTTGTGCCCTGATAGTTGATAACTAGCGTTTTATCGTCCGCTTTTTGCTTGTCTACGTAGAATGACACATTAGAGTAGAGCACCACATTCAATTTCTGTGTCTCGCCTGCGGCATAAACTGATACCGGTGTGGTGATGATTAACATGGCTAACACCATGAAAATTGTAAGAAGTCTTTTCATTTGAATTGTTACCCTCCATTTTTATTGTCTGACTCCGTTTGTTCCTCAAAATTTTTATCCTTTTTAGTTGAGGTCATCCACCTCTGACTGCAACCTTGATGCTTCTCGCCGTGCCGAAGCGGCTTCGGCACGCGCGGCATTTGCTGCTGATTCCGCAGCCTCTAGACGCCCCACAACTTCTTCATGCATCCGCTCTTGTTCATATAAATTCAGGCATTCCTTCAGTGTCGAAGCGCGCTGATTCATCACGTATTTTTCTAATTTCTCTATAATAGTAACCTTCCAATAATCCTCTGGCACGAACGACGCTGTCAGTTGTTTGATGGCACTTTCCAAGCTAGCTTGAATTTCAGTAAGTCTGCTAGCCTTTACGCACAGGCGCCGCGACATGATTGCTCGCTCCAGGGATATACTTAGCCATAAAAAGCTGCCGACATGGAGGACGACAAGATCGGTCGCGACCAGTAAAACATCCACGTTTTGCGGTAGATTCAGCGGCTCAAAAAAGGGAGTGAACAGCAGTTTATCAGAATAATGAATCAGGACATGCGATATGCCGGTTTTAATAAACGCATAAATCCATGCGGCAAGACCGAAAATGGTCACAGGTAAGTTAAACGGCTTTTTCAAAATGCTGCTGTATTCTTCGGCATAATCCGTAATTCGCTGTATTAACGCCTTCGTCTCTGTTAGCCCTTGAAGTAGCTCATCTGAACTCATTTTTCTCCCCTCCCAAACCGGATAACAAATCTGCTGATCATGTAGCAAACCACATGGTTAGCGAACAGCCAAAAGAGCATGGCTAAAAATTCTTTAGCGGTATGCATGCCGTAGCGATGATCCAGTACGATTGCAAACTCGATACAAGCTAGTATGAGCGCTATTAAAGGCATAGCCTTCAGCATCATCAAAGGACCGAAAAAAAGTGTTTGAAAAATGGGAACTTCGTTTTGAATTTGCTTTATCAGCCGGTGCCTTGGTAATTCATATGTCAGGCTATTTTTCATGTACTTCTCCTTTCTTAAAAAAAGCCACCTCGAAATCTGAGGCGACTGGTTTGTGATTAATTAATGAACTTAGCATCTAGAAGCCCAATTGAAGAAGCGCTACTGCAAAACCCACCAACACTAACGACTACTTTTACTTTTAATGCACCGGTTAAATCAACGGCTACTTTAATTGGTTTCGAAATATCGGATGAAACACCGCCGGAGTCATAAACGAGTTTTTCATCAGCATAGATTTTGATCTGACCGATATTATCCGTTTTAGGAAGCTTATTCCATCCAGAATCCGGAGCAATAAAAGCTTCAAAGCTTTTATATTGTCCATTTGTCAGATATTCGTAAGTCACTAGATCAAGCATTTTAGCAAAATTGCAGGAGTATGTTTTGTACGTATATCCATGTGTAAACTGAACGCCGGTGTTTGTGGTAAACGAAGCTGCCTGCTTCGCATATTGATTCGAATCGTCATTGTAAATGTTCTTGTATGTATGTGTTTTCATTTCTTCCATGTAGGTAACTTGCCCTTCTTTTGGCTTCCCTACGTAAATCGAAGTCGTTGGTCCGTCATAGTCTACCTTTTGTCCTAAGCTTTCTGCAACGAAGCGCAGCGGCACATACGTGGTTCCATTGTAAATAAATCCTTGTTGATCGTCCGGTGCCATTTTCTCTATACCGTCAAAATAATATTTCAGCGGCTGGAAAAACACCTCAATGTTGCTAGAGCTTGCCGCAAAACTGATACCACTAAAAAATAATGAACCAGCCAAAAATGATGCAATCAAATGTTTTGCTTTAAACGTCTTATTCATTTACTTTGACCTCCAAATTATCATGTAGTTATCCTTCTTCTTCAATCCCTAGTGCCTTTACAACGATTTCTCGGTACTTTTTGGCTGGTCTCGCGCCTGTGATTAAATTGGATAGTCTGTACTCGGGTATGTTCTCTTGCTCACATAGCTCTCGTCGTGTCATCTTTTTCTCCGCCAATTTCTCGATGATCTTCCAGCCTAGCGGTGTTATCTTTGGCTTCTGTGACACAACAGATCACCTCCATAGGGTTTAACTGATTGTCTGTTGTGATATAATGATAATTGGCATTTTTGTTGCCGATCTGATCTTACTAAATTAATTGAGCACAGTCAATATAAATATTTAATTAAATTAGCGATGTGGAGCTATAATCATGTCTGCATTAAAATAACTTAGTGGAGGCTTGAAATGGATAAAGCAAACGAAGAGAAGTTGAAACATGAGATTGGAAGACGGGTACATGAATTGAGAACAAAGCGCGGGGAATCGATGGATACTTTCGGAAAGTTAATCGGAACGAATTCGCCTATGATTAGCAATATCGAAAATGGGAAGAGCATTCCTGGCGGAGTTATTCTGCTTAACATGGCTAACGCCTGTAATGTATCTATTGACTGGATTCTTAAAGGTGAGACTCCCAAACAAGATGAGCTACGTGAAGAAGTAAGAAGGCATATTTTTTTTAATCGGCATTGGCAATTTTCTTGCCGTTTAAGTAACAACGATATGAGCGAAGAAAATCATAAAGTGTTAAATGCGGTATTTTCTTTGTTGGAAAACATTCAAGACTTGTGTCACGAGGAAATTGAACTTTTAAGTGTAGTTGCTTCGAAGATGAAGAAGAATAACGAGAATAAATAAAAGTGATAAAATTAATCACAAAATAATTTCAACTTTTTTTCTGAAGACATGTAACTTTTTTTGAATTCTTGCGTTTATTAGAGTGCAAGTGAAAATAATACCATCTTATATAATGAGATCGCCGCGTTTCGCGGCGCACGGTGGCTTCCAATCTGGGGCTGCCGTTTTTATTCCAGAAGTAAATAAACCTAATGCAAAATAAAAACAAAGGGTTGGTAAAAGCGGTGGACTAGAACCCCCAACAGTAGCTCCTGTAAAGAAGAGGAAAATTGGATTCAACAGACTTTGGGAAGAATTGCAAGATTACATCACTGACTTGGAGCAAGATTCAAATCGCTCAAATACATAGATCACGAACAATCAGAATATCACGAGGAGCAATATGAAGCATATGGACACATAGCCGCCTATATGAATCGAATAATGGCTGAAATAACATAGAAATAGTAACTTGCCGCTTTCGCGGCGCACGGTGGCTTCCAATCTGGATAGCTGCCGTTTTTATTCCAAGGATAAATCACCCAAGCAAGGTTGTAATCCGGTAAATTGAGCAATGAAATGGAAAAAAATAAAATGATATGGAGAGCGATGAACGATGACAAATTGGGTAAATGTGGCTGGGTATAAAATTGATAATGGTCAAGTGTTTGCAACACTTGCCTCACACACAAAAGTTGGAGCTTATATATTTGTTACCGAGAATGAAGATGAAGAAACCGTTGAATATCAAATTGATCCGAAAACTAATAAACTCACTGGTTATAATCTGCACGAGGAGGAAGAGCTTGAAATCGATGCGATGGCAAGCGAGGAGCTGCTTGACTTTATACTCAACCATGAGGGAGTAAAAATGACAGCGAATCCTAAATGGGTCGATGTTGCCGGGTACAAAATCAATGACAACAAAGTGTATGCCCTTACTGTTTCATACGGAGAAGTGATTTATGACAGTACGACAGGTGATACTACTGAGACTAGGAAGAACCAAGATTATCTTCGTATGAATTCCGCACATTTGAGGATAGTCAGGAAATTAGTTACTCAGTAAATCCAGAAACATTCGAAATTACTCGCTGGAATGCGCTTCATCCCCTTGATCATACGAGTATGGGAGTCGCTAATGAGGAACTTAAGAGTTATCTCTTGAATCACCCAGAGGTTAAAGAAAGATTAGCGAAACTTGCGGACTAACTGTCTGGCTTAGATCTAATGAATCTTTGATACAGCGCGTTATCCCTCTAGGTACAAATTAATAATTGAAACGAATAAGCGCAATGTTTCCTTGGTGGCTGCACTTATTCATTTTCTACTCTCAAGGATGGACGGTGAAGCTCAATGAAAGAATTGAGTAAAGATGAAGTACGGGAAATCGTTCTAGAGGTTGTTGATGAACTAAAGCTTAAGGAGATTTATATACCGGATGTAGTTCGCAGTGCAATTTATATAGCCGTTGGAGAAATTACAGCTTGGGATGAAAAAACTTCCTTATATGATGATGAGATTGATTTATAAGCTGATCCCTCTTGGGGGGAGCTACGCCCTTCGTGGCTTTTTGATGAAGATTACGAATATAAAGATCATTTTGACACGGTTGAGGAAGCTGTGTACAGCGGTGCGAAATCCATTCTTGAACAACAATGTGAAGGAGAACAGAGGTTAGAGAAACAGTTAACGATTGTACGTCCTGCTTATGTGGGTCTTTTTTCCTATGAAAGCAGGAAATTGGAAGACAAATGTCGAAATCATTATGATTAAGTCGTAATATATTGCTATTGATACGAGGTGAATCGAAATGAAACTTGACGGAATCGTTTCTTTATATAATGATATGCGATTATCTAACCTTAACAGGTATAGATTTGGTTTTACATACAATAACGTTTCCTTTGATGTCTTCTTCTTTATAGATGAGAGTCCCTATAAATTAATGTTTGGTGTGAAGGCGGAAAACTTCTACTTTGAATTGGATGTAAAAAAAGGGTTTATTATTGACCCTACGCTTGAACGTGAAAAGTATTCTGAATTATGCCGAATACTCGGTTTGCGATATGATGAGACTAATAAGTTTAAGCCGATATATTTCTTTACTGAGTTTAACAAAAAAATTCCACAAAAAGCTGATAAGAAGAATACTCCCAAACCACATGAAATAGCAGTTTATCGCAAAGATGTGGAAGAAGCTGATAAAATATATTTTATGGGCTGGCTTGATAACACAATCAACGGTAAAAAATTTACTACAAAAAATCTTGAAAAGACAAGGTTGCTATTGGGAAAAGATGCTTATGTCCAGTGTAAAGCAAAGAATGTAAGCAGTAGATGGACAGATGATATTAATAAAGCTCAGGAAGTTACCTTAGATTTCTGATAAACGCGTTAAACAAGATGACTACATAATAGAGGTGCTATATGAGCAGCAGAAATAAGTTAGAATTAACATGGGTAGGGAAAGACCAAGAACCGCAGCTCGAACCACGAATTCTATTAGAAGACACTTCGAAATCCTACGGAACAAACCCAGCAAATATATT
This sequence comes from Paenibacillus oryzisoli, assembly GCF_050467285.1. Classification (GTDB taxonomy): domain Bacteria; phylum Bacillota; class Bacilli; order Paenibacillales; family NBRC-103111; genus Paenibacillus_E; species Paenibacillus_E oryzisoli_A. The sequence continues at coordinate 169,439 of NZ_JBCMUN010000014.1, forward strand.
GATACACGGTGACAATCTACTCGCATTAAAAGCTATTGAGCAAGAGTATTCTGGCAAGATACAGTGTGTTTATATAGATCCTCCATTTAATACTCAACAAGCTTTTGAGTATTATGATGACGGTTTAGAGCATTCAATATGGTTATCAATGATGAAGAGTCGGTTACAGTTGATTCATAAGCTTTTGCATGAAAGCGGCTCGTTATTTATACACATAGATGATAATGAATTGGGTTATCTTATTGCCATTACAGATGAAATATTCGGTAGAAAAAATCGTATATCAGTTATAACTTTTAAACAAAGCTCTGTATCCGGACCAAAAGCAGTCAATCCAGGCTTAGTTACCACCTCAAGTTTTATTCTTTATTATGCGAAAGATAAAGCCCACTGGAAATCAAATAAAGTTTATGTACCAGTGAAAAGAGACGATAGGTATAACAAATATATTACTAACTTTAACGAGCACTACAGTAATTGGAAGCTCGACAATCTAAGGAATGTCATCGCTGATAAATATGGGATAAAGCCGACTCAACTGAAAACTAAATTTGGTGATAATTTAGAACATGAAATTGAAAGTTTTGTACTAGAAGATCCTAGACGAATAGTTAGGACTGCTAGGGTTGCCCCAAAAGATATAAATCCCGAAGCTAGAATTCAATTAGAGAATTCCAGGCTCCATCCAAATAAAGTGTTTAGATCTGAAAGAGAAAACAAAGACGATTATTACTTCTTAAATGGGGAACAACTTGTATTTTATTCCACAAAAACAAAAGAAATTGACGGTAAATACATTACTGGAGAACCAGCTTCAACAATTTGGGATGATCTCTTGTCAAATAATCTACATAAAGAAGGTGGTGTATCCTTTCCAAATGGTAAGAAACCAGAATTCTTGATTAAACGAATCTTAGAGTTATCTACTCAAAAAGGAGATTTAGTTTTAGATTCGTTTGCTGGTTCAGGCACTACTGGAGCTGTAGCGCAAAAGATTGGACGTAAATGGATTATGATAGAACAAGGAGAACATTGCCATACACATATATTCCCTCGCTTAAAAAGCGTCGCCGATGGCGATGATCAAAGCGGCATAAGTAAAGCGGTAAATTGGCAAGGTGGCGGTGGTTTCCGATATTTCCATCTCGCTCCAAGCTTGTTAAGTAGAGATAAATTTGGCAATTGGATTATTAGTGAAGAATATAATGCTACCATGCTTGCAGAAGCAATGTGCACTCATAAGGGATTCAAATTTAAGCCAGACGACTCATTTTATTGGAAACAAGGGCAGTCTACTGAACTGGATTTCATCTATACAACAACTCAATTAGTAACACGCGAAATCGCAGATCACATCCAAAGTCAGATGACGGTGGATGAAACGGTACTGGTTTGCTGTAAAGCTTATACTGTGAATCCAAATGACTATCCGCAAATGACATTCGAGAAAATTCCAACGTCTATCATAAAACGATGCGAGTTTGGAAAAGACGATTATAGTTTAGACATTGCAGAAAATCCACAAAAACACGGTACAATTGAATTAGACTCGTCTGAACAGGGGGACAGTCAATGAATCGTCATGTAAACTCAACTTCAGCCCGATTAAGCTTACGAAAGCCCCAGAGGGATTCTTTGGAAATTTTAGCAGAACTGCTTGTTGTTCTAGAGCTTGGTAAACATACTTCTGAATCTTTGCTTACTCAACTGGAAAACACAAAAGCATTGTATCCTTCCGTTACGGATTTCGAGCGGGATTTCCCTTCCCTATGCTTTGCCCTGGCTACAGGAGTTGGGAAAACAAGGTTAATGGGGGCTTTTATATCATATCTGCATATTGCCAAGGGTATGAAGAACTTTTTCGTTCTCGCCCCAAACTTGACAATCTACAACAAATTGATAGCGGACTTCACCCCAAATACACCGAAGTATGTTTTCAAAGGGGTCGCTGAATTCGCCTCAAATCAGCCCATTATCATTACTGGTGATAACTACGAAGATGGTATGGGGGTTCGAAAACAAAGCATTTTTGGTGAAACAGAAGTCCATATCAATATTTTTAACATCTCTAAAATTAACTCGGAAGTGCGTGGCGGCAATTCGCCGCGCATTAAGAGATTGCAAGAATACATTGGACAAAGCTATTTTGAATACCTCTCTTCACTTCCCGACTTGGTGCTTCTGATGGATGAGTCGCATCGCTATAGAGCTTCTGCAGGAATAAAAGTTTTGAATGAATTAAATCCGGTATTGGGTTTGGAATTGACGGCAACTCCACAAGTCGAAAGCGGCACCAAGTCTATTCCATTCAACAACGTCATATATAGCTATCCTTTACATAAGGCAATGGAAGACGGATTTGTCAAAGAACCAGCGGTAGCTACGCGTGAAAACTTTAATGCTTCACAGTTTTCCGAAGAAGAACTGGAAAGGATCAAGCTAGAAGACGGTATTCTTGTCCACGAAGAAACGAAGGTGGAACTGGAGATTTATGCTAGGCAATATCAGCAGCCTATAGTTAAACCGTTTGTTCTTATTGTCGCGCAGGATACTGATCACGCGCAGCAGCTTCTGCAAACTATTCAATCTGATTCCTTCTTTGAAGGAAGATACAAGAACAAAGTCATTACGGTTCATTCTAACCAGCGCGGCGAAGAAAAGGACGAAACGATTCAGCAGCTCATTGCTGTTGAGAATCCAAGCACCGCGACTGAGATCGTAATTCATGTAAACATGCTAAAAGAAGGCTGGGACGTAACTAATCTGTATACGATCATCCCCCTTCGCGCTGCGAATTCCAAAACACTTGTAGAGCAATCGATTGGGAGAGGGTTACGACTTCCTTATGGTAAACGTACAGGAGTGAAAGCTGTTGACCGCCTAACGATTATTGCTCATGATAAGTTTCAGGATATCGTCGATGAAGCAAACAATCCGAATTCCATTATCCGCAGCGGTGTAATAATCGGAAAAGATGTTGCTATAGAGCAAAAAAAGGTTATTGCCGCCCCGCCAGCCATTGAAGAAGTTGTGGCAAAAGCTGTTGAAGAGACAATCGTGAAAGAATTTAATGATACATCTGGTACAGAGCATGTAAATCGCGATAACCCGGTTGTACAATCGAATATTCAACAGATTACACATTTAGTGCAAACAAAGGTTCAGCAGTTTGAATACCTTTCTTCATCCAAGCAATTGGAAGCTCCAGAAATCAAAAAGCAGCTTGTACGCGAGGTACAGGCAGCATATGTTCATACTGAACTGGATTTATTCCCAGCACAGCGAGAAGAGATGATTGAGAAGATCGTTGAGATTTTCGTTGAGAAGACGATTCAATATAGCATTGATATCCCTAGAATTATTGTCCAGCCTGTTGGTGGTCTCCAATGGGGATATGAAGATTTTGATCTAAATGTCAGTGGCATTAACCTGTTGCCCGTAGATGACCATATTTTGATCCAGCATTTGCGGACAAGCGAGCGCGAAACCCTGCAACGATACGAGAATGATTACTACGAGGATCGGCTTGAAAACTATCTAGTATCTGTATTAGCCGAGTATCCCGATGTATCTTATGATGAGCATACGGAACTGCTTTACAAATTATCAAGCCAACTGGTGCGGCATCTTCAAAGCTATTTATCGGATGATAAGCAAGTACGTAACGTTCTCCTATACAATCGTTCCAAGCTTGGTGAATTCGTTCATGCTCAGATGAAGCAGCACTACTTCGCAAAAGCCGTTGATTATAAAGTCACGATTCCAAAAGGCTTCGAGACTCTAAAGAATAATTACTATACATCAGCCTCTGAAGAAGGAGTGCGCCTATTCAGGGAACCTGTACATGACAAAAATCGAATTAGAAGCATGGTTTTTGGCGGCTTCCTCAAGTGTCTGTATAAAGAGCAGAAATTTGATTCAGATAGCGAGCGGCGATTTGCTGTAATTTGTGAAAATGATCCAAACGTCGAGAAATGGTTCAAGCCATCGATGAATCAGAGTCATATTAGGATTTATTACAGCCATAACTCAACGTACTACCCTGATTTTGTTCTGGAGACTAAAACAAACAAATACATCGTTGAGGTTAAAAAAGAAAGTGAGATTGCAAATGATGTCGTCCAAGACAAAGCAAAGGCAGTAGTGAAGTGGTGTCAACATGCGACTGAACATGAATTACAGAATGGCGGGAAAGCATGGTCATATTTATTGGTTCCGCATAGTGAAATTCTGGATAATATGACGATTGAGGGATTGAAAGCACGATATATCATCCAATAAAGAAACGGTGCCGCTACTTACGCAGCGGCACCGTTTCTTTATTCCATTTTATGACATTAATCCTAATTTCCCCAGCCTAATTAATAATGCTTGTTTACTAACCTCAAATAGTTTCGCCAACTTATCAATATGTTCATCATGATCTGATGACAAATCAATATTATATTCAAGCTCAGAAATAGCTTTTTTTATTAGGTCTTCTGGCATAAGTAAAGCAGCTGCAAATGCATTTGCTTCAATTTCTTGTGTATCTTGACTATTTGTGTTATCTGTTAACCGAAAATTAACTCTAAAATTTGCATCGTTGTCTACATGCAACTTGTTACCTTCATGCATAGTAAAATGACCAATTTCATGAGCTATTGTAAATCTCTTTCTAGTAGGTGGATGAGAGGAGTTCACCCCAATAACTACGTTTTGTCCATCCCTATATAAAAGACCCGAAATAGCATTGTTTTCAAAAGGTTGTTGTACGACAGATATATTTAAGCTTATTGAAATACTTTCAACATTTATCGGATAATCATTAATGTTTAATTTTTCGATTAATTGATATGCTTTTTTTTCAGCCCACTTTGAACGGTTCATTTTTCTCCCTCATTTTTTATTCCCTTCTTGATAACATCTAAGATCCAAGAAAGTTGCTCCTCTGTGAATTTATCTTGTTCCAAAAGAAATTGAATATTGTCATTTTCGTCTTTCTCTAACTCGTTAATAGAAGGCAATAATTCTAAAATCTCAAGATTAAGTGTAATTGCCACTTGGTAGAGTGTATCTAGTTGAATCTTTTGTCTACCTAATTCAATATTTGCAATGGAGGATCTCGTCAGTCCAACCTTCTCCCCCATCTCTTCTTGTGTCATATTAAACCGTTCACGATTGATCCGTATTCTCTGTCCGATTACTGCATATAAGATATCTTCTACATTCAACATTAATTCACCTCTTTTTTCTGCCTTTGTTTTTATAATACTTTACTGTTTTGTGAAGCGAAAGATTTTTTTCTCTTTTTGTATTATGCGACAAACATTTCTATTAGTTTTTAATAAAATATTATCACATTGACAAGATCCCGATTGGATTATATTCTAGTATTATCCAATTTGAAAGGAGGAAAACCGTATGGCTAAAAACAGTAACCAAGGATATCGCATCGGAGCAGTTAAAGGTCGAAGTCAAGTCCAAACTCATAGCGGTCACTGGGTTGAAAGAGACCGAACTACTGGACAATTCATTAACATGAAAACCAGCAGTAAAGCGCCTTTTAAGGGTGTAACAAGAGAAAAATGAAAAACAAGCTAAAGTGGTGGCACACCTTAGCTTGTTTTTCATGTTCTTTGATAACTGAATAGATTTGAAGCATAAAGACAGAAGGTATAAGCTTGGGTGGCACCAAGCCAATACATATGTATAACTCTGATTGTTATTATATGTACGACAAAAATACCTAGAATCCTTCTGTTTTTACAATAAAACTTTCGAAAGAAGGATGAACTTATATGCTTTTTTCCAATACGGATCTAAAAATATTCGCTGAGAGTCACATTAACGTTAAAAAGGAAAAGGTTGATGAATATCGCGAGCAAGTGAATCGTCTCCGCAATAAATTGGCTGATTATTTAAAAGATAATCCAGAGTATGGCTTAGTTAAGATGCTGCATTCCGGTTCAGTCAGGAAAGGTACTGCGCTGAAGACGCTCAATGACATGGATGTAGCCGTTTACGTTAAACCGGAGGCTGTCGATGAAGATGACGAAAGCGATGTTCTGGAGTACGTACGCCAAGCATTGATCGAAATTTATTCTAAGCATAATATGAAGCCCGAGCAATTCACCATCGGTCACCACTGTGTTAAGGTTTCTTTTAAAGGCAGCGGATTAGATGTGGATGTGGTTCCCGTTATCCCAAACGGAGAAGCGGATGATCGTGGATACCTCATTACAAGAGACACCGGAGAGCGAGTGCTTACATCTATTCCTCTGCACCTGGAATTTATACGTAAACGCAAAAGTGATAACGCGAACTTTGCCCAAATGGTTCGCATTACGAAATGGTGGCGGGATCAGCGAGATTTTAAATTCAAGTCATTCCTTATCGAACTCATTTGGGCTCATATCGCAGATACCGAAGGTATCGCTGATGAAATTGTACCGGCTCTAAAGCAATTCTTCCGATACATTATTAAAACTGATCTCAAGAGCAGCATCATCTTTGAGGATAACTACAAAAAGTCAAAAGTTACGTTGTCTCCAACTGGTTCCAATATCTTTGATCCGGTGAATCCTGAGAACAACGTTGGACAAAGCCTCGACGATGCTAAGCGGGAGCGAATTGTTGACGAAGCAGATGACGCGCTTGGGTACCTGACCCATGCCGAACAGGCATCGACAAAGGGTGTAGCCATCAGCAGTTTAAAACAAATCTTCGGCACGTCATTTTCGTTTTAAAGAGGAGGAAGAACAATGAGTTATTCATATACCCGGACCGATACTCAAACCGTCACTTATGCTAACGTACGTGCCGTAAACGATAAAATTATCGCTGACTTAGAATATGTGCTAACACTATATCCGAGCGTATTCACAAAGGATCGCCTGGGAAATTGGAAGCATGATTTTTATCATTGGATGTATAACGGATATATCAGCACAATCCAGGTTCAATTTCATAAAAACGGAGCATGTTTCTATGAAATTAAATACGACATTAAAACGGATGGATCCATCAATAATGATCAAAACACGGGACGGATTCGTGGAAATCTCGATGGAGCTACCACAAGTATTGTCGTCACTTGGACGAATAAGTGGATGTCTTTAACGCCTGAAGAGCAGCAAGCTTTTTACAAGTCGCTAAAACAGCCTTGGGGACCGGTCGGAAAAACCAATTATGCCACTGGACTCATTGAAAAAACGGACAAGCAATATTCAAGTGGCTCGTTTGGCGTGCAGCGCTCAATCCTAGGGTGATTTATATGCGGATAACCTTAGTAGATGACCTGAAAAGGCACTGTGGAGAGGTCGAATGTGATTTTGATGCGATTATGACGCAAGCGGAACAACTGGGCGGAGATATCTTCGCCAGTTCCGTTTCAATATTGGAAGAGCACATCGGCTTCGCGATCACGGAATCATCGAAAGTCGATGTCCATAAATACTTGCGTCAATTTATGGCGATGGGCGAATCGAAGGCGCAATTACTCATTCAGATTAAAAATAATGATAAGAAAACGAGGGACAAAGCTGTGCTAGTTGATATCACCTCTACAAGTTTTGAAGAAGTTGTCACCTTTCCAAATAAACAGTACCAAGAACGATTTGAACGGCTAGTAGGTCTCGATGCGCTAAAAAAACAAGTGCAAAAGGAAGCAGCTGTTTTGCTTGCTCCTGAGCTTCTGCAAAGGTGGAGCAAGCAGCACCATGGAGTCGAGCTTTCTGCGCTTCGCGCTTTTCGTGACCGATATCCGTTTATGATCTTTGAAGGAGATGTGGGAACTGGAAAAACTGAATTTGCTGAAACGTTCGGTGCCTCGATTGCCGATGCTATCAATAAAAAAGTGACGCTTGCTCGAATGAGCATGAAAAGCAGAGGTAACGGCGTCGTAGGCGAGATGAGTAAACTAATATCCAAAGCTTTTCAGGATGCTAAAGCTATCTCAGATAGTTCAAAAGCGCCAGTTATTTTGCTTTTAGATGAAGCGGACTCTCTTGCGCAATCTCGTGAGGAAGCGCAGATGCACCATGAAGATAGAGCAGGAGTCAACTCTCTTATTCAGGGAATCGACCATGTACGGGACGCTTCAAATCCGATATTGGTTGTATTTTGCACCAACCGCTCTCAAGCAATTGATCCGGCAATTAAGCGCCGCGCTGCTGTCATCCATACATTCACACGCCCAAATTTAGAGCAGCGCTTGCATGTGTTCCAAAGTCATTTTAAAGAGCTCAACTTGCGACCCGAGCAGCATATGGAATTAGCCGAATTATCCGGGGGGATTGAAGGTAGAAGCTACGGATTTACGTATTCCGACCTTATCACTCGCGTAATCCCGCAAGCGGTATTTACCGCATTCCCGGATTCAAAGATAACGTTTGAAATAATAAAAAATATGGTGTTGCAGCTTAAGCCGACTCCGCCGTTTAAAGAAGGGTGAGACAAAATGGGGGGCAAAAAAGCGGAGCTTATTTCTAAGATGGATAGACAAAGAAAACATGCAGTGATTTTTGTTCATGGGCTGCACGGGGATCCTGAAGGTACCTGGAGACAAAGCAAGAAGTCTAAAACGTTGCCGGAATTATTGGCGTTGGATGAAAAACTGAATGCCATTGATGTGTACAGCTTTGGGTATCCCAGCAATCTTGTCGTTAATTATGATTTTAGAGAAGTAAGCAAGATCCTACATTCCGAAATCAAAGCTCATCTTACCGCCAAAGATATTATTTTTATTGCGCATAGTATGGGCGGTTTGGTTGTTCAACAATATTTGATTGACCAGTTTGAGCAGTTCAATACTACAGCAGTAAAACAAGTACAAGGTATTATCTATATGGCGGTCCCTTTTGATGGATCTTCTAAAGCAAACATCGCTTCTTGGTTCGTACCTTATCATAAGCAAGTTAACAGTTTGATCGCAAATAATCCTCTGCTTCAGGATCTAAGAGAGAGTTGGGTCAAATATGTTTTCCGTGGCGGACAAGAAAATCTGCCGGATGCAATTCGGTGTACGATTTCACAGCTTGCTTTGTATGGAGCACGCGATTGGATTGTATCTAAGAAATCAGCTTCGCCCTTTCATGTAGGTGCGGAAGTAATAGCATCTGATACGGGACATAAGGATATTTGCAAAATTGACCAATTCAGTACCGAATACAAGCATATTAAAAAATTTGTTTTGGATAATATCACAACCCAAATAACATCTATACCAATGATTGTCCATGTTTATGGGTGGGACAAGCAAGGCTTTAAAGAAGAGCCCCACTATCCGTTAGATTGGACAAAGTATTTTCAAATTTCTGCTTCCTCGCGCATATTGCCGAGTCAAGATATTTGGGCGAATGAAATTCAGCCACAGATTAATTTTGTATCAAAAGAGTGGTCCGAGAAGTGGGCAAAACAGGGCGGGATTGTACGTGTATATGCAAAATTATGCCTTACTGGCGCTCTGCTTTTGGGTTCTCGATTGTCTTTTACTAAGGGGGTAAAATTGGAAGTAGAGCATTATGGGCAAATCTGGTCTGGGGATAAAGATGATCCAAGCTATACTGTAAGACCCATATATATGCCTGGCAACTCGTCGGAAAGTAAGCGAGCTGTATTAATCCTTAGTGTAACGAAAGATATTCATAGCGAAGTGGAACAACATTTAGGTTCCACGCATTCGAAATTTAAAAAGATAATTAATTTACTGCCGGCGACCGGACCGGGACGCGACAGTGTGGGAGACAATAAGCAGGCTCTTTCATTCGCAATCTCGGTTAAAAATGAGATCGAGCAACTGAAAAGTGAAGGAATCAATGAAATTCATTTGTATTTAAATACACCGTTAAGTGTTGCGTTATTTGTTGGTCATCGATTAACCGCATCATGTCCAATACAAACGTTTGAATTTAATGGAAGTGGTTATGTTCCTTCATGTCAAATATAATTTGATTATAAAACCAGAAGGATACCCTTTTGGTTTTTTTCTTAATTCGAGAAATACCTTTAAGGGAGATTATTACAAATAACAGGTGAGAACATGATACAATTACTAAAATTCATTGTCATTCGGATTTTTGGAAGATCTTTTGATGCTGTCGGACTTAGTATCGTCATTAACATTCTATTCATAGGTTTAATTACTTTATTGTTTGGATTTGCCCCACTTTTACATCTCCCCCTTATTATAATTTTTCTGTTAGATTTATCATATTTATTTAGAGCAGTATGGTGGGTGAAAAGGGTAGGGAAAAAAGAGGAGGTACTTGGTTACTTAAGATTTGACAAAACGATAGAAATTCATATAGCAGCTTTAAATTCACCGATTACTTTCCAAAGAAAGCTTACTCGTACAATACGTTATGCCCAAAAGAATGGTTATTTCCTAGAATATACTTCGGGTTATATGACTTATGGTAAAGTTATTCGAAAATTTGGGGATGCTGTCATTTCTATAAAGACACTTGGAGTTTTAGGACAAATATGGAGCGGAGGACTTGCTTCTACTTTCACTGGTAAAGATTCGAAGTATAACGTAGCTCATCCTCTTAAAGTTCTGTTAGACCCAAGAAAGCTCGGTAAATTTCAAAACTGAAAAGTCGCCGACAGAGAATATCGCTCTCGATTTTTCGGTAACAACGCGGTAACAATCCGGTAACAAAATACCGATAATGCCCCGGATTTAGCGATAACCCGAGATAATGGAAAACGCCGAAAACCCAGACGGGACAAGGCATCCAGGACTTTCCGATAACCAGCGATAACGGGTTGATGAACCCTGGCAGCGATGAGGTCAGGGGTTCGATCCCCCTAGGCTCCATACGAATAATAACAACCATCCACTTGGATGGTTGTTTTTCGTATGACCCGTAACCCAGGGGCTCGCCCCCTCACCATTTTATGCAGGATTCACCGCAAAAATAGAATGAACATTTCCTTCCGGATCGCCGAAGAAGCCGGCCGTATGCCCCCAAGGCTTGATTTGTGGAGCTGTCACGTCAATGGCTCCCTTCGAAACGAACTCATCGTACAAGGCGTATACTTGATCTGGCGAATCACATTGGAAATTAAGCTCGAACGCTTGTCCTTTGCGACTTTCCGTAAAAGAAGAATAGCCATTGGTATTGTCCGCCATTAATGATTTGGAGCAGATGGCTAATCTCACGCCAGCATTGTTAAATTCTACGTAATGCTCCTCTTCGATAACAATTTCAAATCCCAAGACTTCCTGATAAAACCGGGCCAAGCGAGAAACATCATCAGCTAATAAAGTAAGACCTTCCAGCTTTACTATTTTCATTGCGTACCACTCCTCCAGTCATTTCCAATAATTATAGAACGTTTGTTCCATACCATACAATAGACATGTTATACTATTTATAGAACAGATGGATGAGTTGGAGGCATGAACGATGAACAATTGTGATTTTCCAAGAAACGATCTAGAAAAGGTTGGCTATAGCTTAGTGTTTCATGATGATTTCGATACGGACGAGCTCGACCGAACGAAGTGGTTGCCTTACTATTTACCTCAGTGGAGCAATCGAAAGCACTCAGCAGCCAGCTACACCATAGCTGATAGCCAACTCATTCTTCAAATAACGGAAGACCAATTACCGTGGTGCCCTGAATTTAATGGAGATGTGAAAGTAAGCAACCTCCAAACTGGTGTTTTTTCTGGGCCCTTAGGTAGCAAGCATGGTCAACACAAATTCTCAAGCGACTGTCTTGTTCGAGAAGAACAACCGGGCACACAGTTATTTACTCCGCAGTATGGATATTTTGAATTACGGGCAAAAGGTGTTGGGAGTCCTAACAATGTTTGCGCGTTTTGGATGATTGGTTTCGAAGATCTTCCGGATCGATCAGGTGAAATCTGTCCATTTGAATTAAAGGGCTGGCATGTTGAAAATGGCACGTGTACGTTAGGCTTTGGCATCCATCCATTCGGCGATCCGACGCTGGAAGAAGAGTTTTTCGAGAAGCCGTTTGATATCGATCCGACGAAGTATCATATATATGCTGTCGATTGGACGGAGCACGGCGTGGAATTTTATATCGATAACAAACTTATTCATCGTTCCAAGCAATCACCGCAATATCCGATGCAATTGATGCTGAACATTTATGAGATCCCCTCATCAGAGAGTGGTTCTAGTACTGCGCCTGTATATCCTAGTGAGTTTGCGATCGATTATATTCGTTGTTATGTTACTAAACAATAGGAGAATATCATGTCCTGGAGCAAATTAAAGCAGCAATTGGAGAGCTTTCTCAGTCCTTCGTTACAAGGGAAAGTGGAATACCGTGCAACCGGCTATCGTTATTTGCCCGATAAAGCAGGGATTTGTTATATCGCGGTTGATAAAAAAAATATACTGAACATGAGCGATGCGACTACCGTCATCAAATGGTATCAATCGGAGCAGGAAATAAAAAATGACGCGAGCATCGATATTCCGATCAGCCATGAACAAATCGAAGCTGTAAGAATGAATACGGAGGGGAAAATTCCGGAAGATCGTTTAATCGTAATTGCGCGAAGCAGAGTAATCTCCGAGTTGGCCAAAGAACTTTTGGCAGCACAGTCTTCCCTCAGTAAATCCAATTTTATGACTGCAGCTACTAAGTTTTTATCCTCATCTATTGAAGAGAGCATCGAAAGCAAGGATATATTATTGAATATTTTGGCATTGATGGACAGGCGAGTTGGGAAAAAGCGGATTGTAAACATGTCCGAAAAAATCAAGCTAAAGCATCCGGCTGTGCAATATTTTTTTGAACTGAGGCTTCGTACGTTTTAAACTAGCAATGATGAGGTCAGGGTTTCATCCACGCGGATGGAGCCTAGCGTATTTAGAGGCTCCTTTCATCATGCGGACACTAAAGACCGTTAGCATCGATTATTCGAAATTCTGGCCTTCATACGGTCATTAGTGTCCGTAGGCGAAGGAAATGTCGAAGAAAACCCTGAATACTTCTTCTAATGGTCATTAGTGTCCACAAACTCAGTGAATACGGCTTTATTTTCGCTCTTATGGTCAAAATTGACCACTTGATAGGTCCGATAGCGCTGCTGTTCATTGTGAACAATTAATACATTCATTTCTACAAGCTTGTCTAGTATACGTCTCGTCTGTCTTGTGGAGCGATTCAAGTGCAAGGCAAGTTCATCGGAGCGAAAAGGCCGAATGGCGCCGCGGGCAAACCGCAAAGTCTCGGCTTCAATCCAACTAAGCGAATGATGGGTTGACATAGACACAAACTTGCCGACAAAGGACAAAACCATCTGTCTGATAACTTCCGGCTCTTCCTCGATGGATAAGTAGGCCACAGGCAGGAACAGCCAATCTCCCAGCACGAGGTGCGCTTGTTTCTTGCATAAATCCTTGAATCTCCATGATTCGATATCTCTGGCGTGCGATCGGTAACCGTGGATTTCGATACAACCTCTGGCTCCGCCGGGCATATAGGCTAGATCCAGATAACGACATCGGTTGCCATAATCACGAACCTCCCATTCCGCATACAAATGATTAAAGTTACCTATGGCTGGATACCAGATCGTCCTCAAAAACTCCTTCGTGCCATGCCCAATCTCCTTTTGTAGTATTTCGCGTCTTCTCAGATTTTTTTCTACAGCAAGTTGATCATGAAGCCATTGATTCAGCTTGATCTCAAAAACACTCATCAGTACTCCCTTCTTTCGGTCCGGAAAATTAAAATGCCGCCTTGATCCGGAATCGCAAGAGACTCCCGATCAAAGCGGCATGTGCTTCACGCCAATACATAATTTTACATTAGTATATTTCATGCGTTCAGCTTTAGCAATAATTTTTAATATTTCAATTATCCGCACAAAATCTAGCACTTTCATCTACTAATCCCGGAATCATAGGGAAATCTGACCAGAACCTCGCATTCCTTTCAAACATATACTGGAGTAAAACAAGCTAAGGGGGAAACCTCTTGTCCAACAAACATATTAGGTGGCAGCCTTCCAAACTTTCCAAGCAGGAAAGGCAAGGGCTGAACGCGCACAAAAGCGGTGTGCTGTGGCTGACGGGGCTTTCCGCCTCAGGTAAATCCACGCTCGCATATGAAGTGGAACGAATGTTATTTTCCCAGAATGTGCGTGCCTACGTACTGGACGGAGATAATCTTCGTCATGGCTTAAACGGCAATTTGGGATTTTCTCCCGAAGACCGCAGCGAGAATATTCGAAGAACGGCAGAAGCGGCTAAGCTTCTTGTCGACGCGGGGATCATCGCCATCGTTGCCTTGATTTCGCCATATCGGGCCGATCGGGATCGGGCGCGCGCCCTGTTCGCCCCTGGCGAATTCATCGAAATTTTTGTAGATTGCCCTCTGCAAATTTGCGAAGAACGCGATCCTAAAGGATTGTACGTGAAAGCCAGGTCCGGCGCGATCGAGAGCTTTACCGGCATTACAGCGCCTTACGAGGAGCCGCTTAAGCCGGAGTTGACGATTCCCTCCTCCAGGCAATCCCTGCAAGAATCCATCTCCCAGATCCGACGGTTTCTTATCGAGCATCAAATGATCTAACGCAGGCACCAGCCCCTCATCATTCGCATAGAATATCAGTATCATTGTGGAGGATGGGGGCTGGGTCTATGCTCGTGTTTGTACTCGAATCTTCCGATCTGGCCCGGGCCCATGCGACGAAAGCCAATCTTGCGTACGTCGCACCGGAATGGAACGTCCAATTCGTGCCGGCCGGAAATGCCGAAGCATTGAATGAGCAGCTGCGAGACTATGATCTCCCTTTTTTTATCACGCTGCAGGCTGGGGATTTGCTGCACGAATCGTTCCTCCCCGAGCTTGCTGAACGCCTCGAAGCGCTGCCTCAAGACAGCGCCGGCATTATCTATGAACGCGGGAACCCTGAATTCCCTGACGCGCCGCTCGTTTGGCGAACGCACGCTGTACAATCGATGGGCTTCCCTTTTTTCCCTGCAAGCGATCGTTTACCTTTTGATACGTACATGCTGCACGATACCATGTTTGCGCTGAGAACCCGCTGGACCTGGCTGTCCGTCTCCAGCACATGGTGGAGCCCGCATATCCCCTATGTGCCGAAATGGCAGAGGAAGCAGGAAGAATGGGAATTAGTCAAACCGATTCTGGAAGCTGCCCTCCCCTCGGACGTTGATGTGGCAACCCAGAGAAAAGCGAAGGCTTCACCGCAAATCAGTATTGCACTATGTACTTATAATAATGCCGATTATTTGCTTTGGTCGATTCGAAGTGTGCTTGCACAAACAACCGACGATTGGGAACTTATCATCATTGATGATGCATCAACCGATCTCACGCAGACCAAATTGGCATACTTGCGGCAAGATCCACGCATTCGTATATTTACGAATCCCGTGAATCTTGGCAAGTCGCATTGCTTAAACTTTGCGCTGTCTGTCTGCCGGGCTCCATGGCTTGTGGAGCTTGACGCCGATGATTGGCTTCCTCCGAAGGGGGTCCGGGCTCTGCTTGACAGCGCGCAGCAGACAGCACCGGAAACGTCGCTTCTCTATGGCGACTACTTTGAGTGGACGGAACGAGCCCGCAAAGGTCTCATCTTCGGAGGAATCCGTAAAGCGCCTGCGGTCATCGAGGCGAACGATTTGCTGCGCAGAGCCCTCCCAGTGGCTCCCCGCTGCTACCGCGTTGCGACGCTTCACAAGATCGGCGGTTGGTCCGTGGAAGCTCCTTACGAGGGAAGACTATACGAGGACTTTGAAATCATTGTCCGGCTTTCCCAATCTTCCGCATTCCGCTACATTGCTAAACCTCTCTATCATCGGAGGATTCGCGCATCAAGCATTACGCATCTGCATTCGGAGAAGTATGCCGGGTGGAGGAATTGGATGGAACGTGGCGCTCCCATTCATCAGGGGGACGAAGGAGACGTGCCGCCTTCCTCTTGATCCTATCCCTCGATTTGCGGCTTAAGCATTGATACGCACATATTCTACTTCGTCCGCTACGATTGTTACCGTTACCGGTGGGCTGTAATAGTACGTATTATTCATTTGAACTGTAAAAATACAACCGTCTACCGATGTTAATTGCCCCACAATGGGAGGATTCGTCGCAAAGTAGATTTCAACCGTTCGACCGATAAAACTCGCCAGTAAATCTGCGAATGACATAGTTTCTCCTCCTTATATCACTGTCTGGATACTGTATGCCGGAATAAGGAGAATATCTCCCGACGGCTCTAGAAGCTCAACGACATTGGAACCGATAAGAAGTACCAACCCGCTCACAGTGCCCGCACCTGTCTGGATCGTTACCTGCGTATTCAAACGTCCATCTAATGCAGCCAATGGATGACAGCCGGGAGTTGACTCGCGCATAAGAATATATGTCGTTACGTTTGAATGGCCGTCGAAATCCCGCACATAGAATCCTGCTTCGATTAAAGACGCCAGAACCGGCGCAAGCTTGGCTCCGACTTCAAGTCCAGGAAAAACCAACGTCGCGTCAAAACAGTTAATGACAGCACGCTGCGTAGCATAGCTGTTACCAGCTATAATGACTACAATATCCATCTAGTATTGCCTCCTTCTAACCTTCTAAGGGTTGTTGTCACTCCGGTCTAACTACAACACAGGTTCAACAGGTACGAAAGGTCTAAAACCGATAATGTGGCAAATCGAGTAAATGGCGACTTGACCCTCCGCATTCCCCGTTGTCGGCCGCAAGATTAATGTCGTTTCACCAACTCTCTCCACGATGCCAATTCGGTTAGGCGGCGATCCACCTGAGCCCTCACCACTTGACGTGAACAATTCAACTTCATTGCCCCTGTACTCCTTCAGCATCTCTCTCAGCTCTTCCACGCAATCGTCATCCGGGAGATCAACTTCCACCTTGACTTCCGCTTTAGGTGCTTCCACTTTGACATGCACATCAGGTGCTTCCACTTTGACATGCACATCAGGTGCAGGCGTCTCTACGTTAACGACAGGCGGAGGCGTTGTAACGTGCACATCAGGCGGATTGGTTTGAACGTTGACTGTTGGGGGAGGCGTGGTTACAAAAACTTCGGGAGCTTTCTGCTGTTTGCAAATGACTTTAACCGTCTTTCTACAATTTTTCTTTACAACTTTGCAATGCTTTCTTTTGCCTCTCTTCTTCGGACAACAAATCTCTTTACAACCGACACGACTTTTCTTTACCTCGCAGCCTTTTCCTGAACGAGACATAGCGCACCTCCAAGGTTTTCCATTTCACCAATAAATTTGGTTTTGATTACACTGCTATACTACTCATAGGAGTAGACCCTCGTCCTAGACACGCACCTAAAAATATAAAACTGGGTTTCTATCGCGATGAACGGATCTCGTTAATAGCTTTTTCAAAGGCATTTACACTGCGCTCCCACGTCCATTTCGCAGCCTCCGCTTCCCCCGCTGCTGCCAATCTGCGTCTGAGTTCCCCGTCTTCAATCAAACGGCCAACATCCAACGCCAAGCGGTTCTCATACCGGTAAGACATCAAACCGTTTTGTTCGTGACGGCAGTAATCCATATTGCCGCCGTTATACGTCGTCACAAGCGCAGCACCGCATCGCATCGCCTCGAGCCCCGGCAGAGAAGCCGAATCATAAGTCGAGGAATTCACAAAAATATCCATTTCATTGTAGTGATAAGCCATAGCTCCATCATGACCAGGAGTCAAATAACGGAAATTCGGATGGCTCGCTTTAATCTCCTGCAGCATGGGAGAACTCTGAAACTCCTCAGGCGGAGACATAAGAGAAATCCGTACATGCGGATACCGGGCTTGCACAAGCTCCAACTGCTGAATCAAATAGTCCTGCTCCCGGTGCCAGGAATAGCCGCCTTCCGGCCTGCGCATGATTGCAGCAATTTGCAGTTGCCCCTGCGTGCCTCGAATATGCATGTTTTTAAACGCCGTGCCGACACCCACCGGCACAATATGTGCCTGATGCCCGTGATTCAGCGCAATCAGTTGCTTCTGCCAGTCGGAGAGCACCACGATATGTTTGGAAATATGGTAAGTGGGAAAGGAGATATGATTCTCAGGCAGAAAAGAAGGTTCATAGCACAAGCTCAAGCGGATATGCACGCCTTTCCCGTTTAAGCTGGCTTGATGTGCGGATGGGACAATCGTATAAAAGTTGGAAACAATGACATCAGATTTGGGATAATCGCTTTCTTGGATGGCATATGGCTGTTTGGTGCGAATAATTTGAGCATTGACGCTGTAGCTCAACGTGCCGGTCGGAGGCATCAAAACAATGACGTTATGGCCTTTGGCCGAAAGACCGTTAACCATCTCCGCCAGCATGCGCTGAGCCCCACCAATACTTAGGGTGATTATCGGAAAAGTGATAGTCAATTTCTCTCTATTAATCAAAGTTTCCAGATCCCTCCGATAGGTAGACTGCACAAGATGAATTTCTTTCACGATGTCACTTTCATGCTTGCGCGTGCCCATTTCCTGATGAACACGATAACGGACGAGACTTTCGTCCAAATAGTGAAAATCAAACTTTTTCATCACCCGCATCCATAGGTCATAATCCTGCGTATATTTGCGGGACTCATTGAAATAGCCCGTTTTTTGAAAAACGCTCATGTGCAGCATGACCGTACAGCCATTGATAATGCAGCCTTTTTGCATCGTTTTGAAAAACTCCATCTTCGTGGGGCAGCCAATGCCGGAAGGGCCTCCAAAAATGCGCCCTTGCTCATCCATGTGAACATACGATGTATAGCTGACTTTAGCCCCTCTCTCCTGCATAAAAGCCAGTTGCCTCTCCACTTTGCGCGGTTCGAACATGTCATCGGAACTCAGCCAAGCAAAATAGTCTCCGGTGGCACGCTTAATGCCGGCATTCAGCGCGCTGGCTGTGCCGCCGTTTCCTTTTTCCACATAACGAATTCGCCCCATATACGGATCTAGCTTCTCCACATGCTTGGTTGAGCCATCATTGACAACAATGATCTCAATATTGGGATACGTTTGTCCAAGCGCGCTTTCAATAGCTGTGTCGACATAAGCGCAGTTGTAGAAAGGAATGACAATTGAGACCTTTGCAGCTGTATTCATTCTTCGAACACCTCCTTTCTTAGGGTATACGTAGTGTGACGCTTCCTCACGATTTCCTCCAGGGCATTCACCATATTCCTTTCAAAAAGGGCTTTGGTTAATCGTGCCGCACTCACGCCGCCTCCTCGAGCAAGCTTATCCGCAAGCGGCGGATCCGATAAAATGGCGCATATGCCTTGGGCAAGCCCTCGGGCATCTTTCGGCGTCGTCACATAGGCGCTTTCCATATGCTTGCAGAAGTCCATGACACCGCCGGAATTCGTTGTTACGACAGGTGTGCCGCAAGCCATCGCCTCCAGTGGAGGCAGCGAGAACGCTTCGAACCACGAGGAAGCGACAAATACATCCGCCGTGCGATAAAGCTCCGCCATTTCGAACTCATCTTTTGGACGAAAAATGCGTTCCGGAATGTCAAGCTGACTTAGCGACATGATGCCGTCCGGGCAAATCAGATAGACGATATAGTCACCTCGATATTCATTCTTTATTATCTCCATAGCGCTGAAGAAATCGCTGAAACCTTTTAATGCGTAATCGCGCGCATCCCTAGCAATGTACAGGATCACTTTAGATGAAATCTTGTCAGGAAGCGGTGCAATCTTCGGCCCTCGCGGGCGAAACACTTTCGGGTCCACGCCAAGAGAAACGACGGTGCTGCGGCGACCAGAATGCGCATATATCAATTGGTCCAACCAGCTGGAAATCGAGATGACCGGCACACCTTGGGAATACGTCCATAAGGCCGCTTGACGGTCGGGTGCCCAGAGCGGCTCGAATCCGAGGCTTAATCGAACCGTTTGCTCCGGCCAGGCTTCGAAAGCTGGTTGAAACGTCGTGTAGAAATTCGTCAACACGATGTCACCATAAGGGATATATGCCCTGTCCAATTTCGGAACAATCGTCAGTTTGCAGGGAATGTTGTACTTCACGGTGGCGGTTTGCGGAATGACAATCTCGACTTCATGCCCTTTGCTCGTCAGCGCGCCAGCGATGTCGACCAATACTTTACAACCACCGCCAATATGAAGATCTGCAGCAGGGATTACGGTTTTCATGTCCAACCTCCACTTCTGCCGGTTATGACCAATCCATATTTTTTTCATAACCGGTTTGGATTAATATGTCGCCAGCCACGCTTTTGAAAGCCGCTGTCACTTCGTCATCGAACTCACCTCTCCAACCTCCAACAAGTCCTTTGCGGAACGTAAATGAGCGATCGCTGTTGATGTTGGCTTCCATAAGACTCGTAAGCTGGTCGAGCGGCAGCGGCGGCACGCGGTCCTTCCATAGAAATTCGGCGATGTCAGCGATCTTTTTCCTTCGAAGTTCTTGTGAAGTCATCAGTTCTTCGTATGTGACAGTAAACACACCTGATTCGTGCAACCAACCTTGGAATACACCGAACCAATTTCGAATATTCGGGTACTGGCCATAACCGTTAATGAGCAGCAAATAACGTTCCTTTTGGGTCTTGAGCGCACGCAACTGCTCATACAGCGGATAATGCGGCAGCTTGTCGAGAATGAAATACGTCAGTGACACGAGCACATCCCGCAAGTCTCTGCTCATAAAAATCGTCTTCAATCCGGATTGACGCAGCAGCGAAGCCCATTCTGTTGAGTAGTACACATGTCCCATATACAGCTCACCTGGAGCTGCCTTGCTCAATATGGAGGCATGCACAGGCAAATCCTGAGCTAATCCTTCATAGAATACGTAGGGATTCATGCTTGAACCCGGCAATCCTAACAACAATTGATTGAGGAGATTCGTTCCGCTCTTCGGAACTGTATTCAAAAAGATGGCGGGTCTGGCATTGTGTATGTCCATGCAGGGCGGTACCTCCCAATATTTATTTAAAAATAGATTATGTGCCGCTGTACCGAATTGACCCCTCAATGCGTCTATTTCCCGCCGTTTAATTGGGAAAACGATCCATTTTCCTCGCCCCTTTTTTGGAAAAAACAGCTCCCACACAAGCGAAGTTTCTAAAATTTAATAGCATATAGCAAAAGGAGGTGATGATATGACAGCCATTTTTAGTATAGGGACAAGCGTTCCTGGTGCAACAAGCGGTTCTCTAGCCCGTACGGTTACAACAACACCTATCACACTCGCCCAATTCGGTCTGGCGATTCCGCAAGGCACCAATCGCGTCATCCTAAACGCTACAGTAGGTGTAACCTCCACGGTTTTGGCACCCGTCTTGCTGTTCAACATACTGCGTGGCAACGCCGTTATTTTCTCGTGCAGAGAGGAAGCCCTCTTAAGCACAGGGCAAGAGCTCACACTCTCCTTCCAAGCGATTGATACAAACGTTCTCGCAACCTCCAACCAAGGCTATACATTAAATGTTCAGTTGGAAACGGGCCTATTAGTAGGCGCAACAGTTACAGGTCCGGTCACTTTCTCCGGTATTTCCTACACGTACCCATAGCAAACCGGCTGCCCTGGAAGATCCGCTGAGATCTTTCGTGGCAGCCTTTTGAATTACATAATGATCACCTATTTTCAACGATAACAGTTCCCGAATGGGGGTTAGTCCACTACTTCCAAGTCCTTTGAGAATAGACTGTAACCATATGTTGGAAGGAGTGATAGTTTTCATGGTGCAAGGAAAGCAGGTTCTAGTTACAGGCGCTGCCGGATTCATAGGTAGTCATCTCGTTCATCAGCTAGTTGCGGAAGGAGCAAGCGTCAGAGCGTTCATCCGATATAATTCAACGAATACACGCGGATTTCTCGATCAGCTGCCTACAGACGTTCAGAAAGAAATTGAGGTCATTAAAGGTGATTTACGCGATCCGCACGGCGTTTATCGTGCGGTCAAAGGTACCGATACGGTTTTCCATCTCGGGGCATTGATCGCGATTCCCTATTCGTACCAGCATCCGACGGATGTCGTTCAGACCAATGTGATCGGCACGCTAAATGTAGCCCAAGCCGCCCTCGAACTAGGCACCCCGCGATTGATCCACACTTCCACCAGCGAGGTATATGGCAGCGCGCGCTATGTGCCGATGGATGAAACACACCCACTGCAAGGGCAATCCCCCTATTCGGCCAGCAAGATCGGCGCAGATAAAATCATAGAAAGCTTCTACTGCTCCTATTCGCTGCCAGCCGTCACCGTTAGACCCTTTAATGCTTATGGCCCCCGACAGTCCATGAGAGCCGTCATCCCTACCATCATCAATCAAGCGCTGCACCAGCCTGAAATTGCGCTTGGCAACCTCACTGCGACCCGTGATTTCACGTTCGTGGAAGATACCGCCAGAGCTTTTATTTGCGCAGCTTCGCATGAGGCCGCTATCGGTCAGACGATTAACGCCGGGTCCGGCGCCGAAATCTCCATCGGTGAGCTAGCTCAGAAGATTCTACAAATCATTGGCAGGGATATCCCTGTGCGGCTTGCAAGCGAGCGGGTGCGGCCGGAGAAAAGCGAAGTGGACCGACTCTTCTCGGAAAGCAGCAAAGCCGCCGCTCTCATTGGATGGCAGCCTTCCATCTCGCTGACGCAAGGATTAGAGCGGACGATTGCGTGGATGAAAGATCACCCTGAGCTGTATCGTCCGAATGAATATGTCGTATAAGGAGTGAATTCTGTGGAAGCCGTAATTATGACGGGAGGCAAGGGAATGCGTATGGCACCTTATACCAAGGTGCTTCCAAAGGGGTTATTGCCCATCGGTGAACAGCCCATTCTC
Source organism: Paenibacillus oryzisoli (assembly GCF_050467285.1). GTDB lineage: Bacteria > Bacillota > Bacilli > Paenibacillales > NBRC-103111 > Paenibacillus_E > Paenibacillus_E oryzisoli_A. The sequence goes on from NZ_JBCMUN010000014.1 coordinate 192,229, forward strand.
GAAATTATTGTCAAACAGCTCCGAAATTATGGGTTTACGTCCATCACCATGGCATGCGGTTATTTATCGGGGCTCATCCAAACGTATTTCGGAGACGGCAGCTCCCGTGGTGTTTCGATCTCTTATTATGTAGAAAAAGAAGCGCTTGGCACCGTAGGGCCCATCAGATTGATCGAACGAAGATCCGGCCCTTTTCTGCTCATTAATTGCGATGTCTTAACGACGCTGGATTTCGCCCAGTTCCGGGATTTTCATCTGACGGGCGGCAGCATACTTACCATCGCTTCGCAAAAAAGAGGCATTCCTATTGAGCTTGGTGTGCTGGAAACCCAGAATGAGTATGTCACCAACTTCATAGAGAAGCCAACCCGCTCTGCTTATGTCAGCATGGGCATTTATATGATGAATCCGGAAATCGCCGATTATATCCCGGCAGGCAGTTTTTTCGATATACCTGATTTGATTCATCAGCTCTTGGCTGCGGGGGAAAAGGTGCGCCATTACGAAAACAATGACTTCTGGCTCGATATTGGCCGTCCTTCGGACTATACGCGAGCGAACGAAGAGTTCGGTAAGCTGAAGAGCCTTCTGCTGCCCGGTGAACCCGTATGACGCAAGCTTCCCCGCTCGTCCTCCTCACGGGGGTTAACGGGTTCGTTGGACAGCATATGGCCCTCCGCTTGCTCGAACAGGGCATGGATGTGGTTGGCATCGGACGCCGAGCTTTCTGCGAGCTGCAACATCCGCATCTTGCCTACATCTCCGGGGATATGGCGCAAGAAAGCTTTATCAAGCAATTGGTCACCCGGCACTCGTTTACGTACATCATCCATCTGGCCGGGGCCAACGATGTGAGTGCCTCCTACAAAGATCCCGTTTCCGTGATGGAAGCGAACGCATGGTGCACCTTGCAGCTGCTGGAGGCGGTACGAACAGACTCGACTTCCGGACTGCAAGGATTTCTAGCCATAGGAACCGGCTACGAGTATGACTTGGAAGCTATACCCGCTGCTCCGCTCGCGGAAACAGCTCAGATGCTGCCTGCCAGTCCGTACGCCTGGAGCAAGCTGATCATGGCCTCCATGGTCCAGATGTACGGCCGTGTGTATGGCATTCCCGCGCTGCTGGCGCGAACGTTTAATTTAATCGGACCCGGCCCTGCCACCGGTGTCTGTGCTGTCCTCGCCAAACAAGTGGCGCAGATGGAAAAGGGCCTCCTCCCTCCCGAACTGCGCGTCGGCAATACGACCGTTCGGCGAGATTTCCTCGACGTGCGGGATGCGGCGGATGCCTACCTCGCCCTGCTGCCGTTAGCCTCGTCCGCCTCCGGCAGCATCTACAACGTTTGCAGCGGCACGGCTGTTCCCATCAGCGCCATCATTGATCTGCTCAAACGCTGCGCCAACATTCCGTTCGAAGTAACCGTCGACGAACGTTTGATTCGCCACTCGGAAGCGGCAGTCGTTCAAGGCGATAACGCGAAGCTGCGCCAAGCGACGGCTTGGCAGCCTGGCATCCCGCTCGCCCAGACGGTGCTCGATACGTTGAATTACTACCGAAGCCTGGTATGAAAAGGAGTTTTACGCCATGAAGATCATGACGGTTCTTGGAACGCGTCCCGAAATTATCCGGTTAAGCTTAGTCATCGCCAAACTGGACCTTTTGGCCGATTCCCATATCCTCGTTCACTCCGGTCAAAATTATGACCGTTCGCTCAGCGACGTTTTCTTCGATGAGATGGGCATACGCCCTCCGGACGTTCACATCCGCCTGGATGCGAGTACGATCGGTGAGCAGATCGCTCAAATGTTCGTTGAGGTCGAAAAGGTTATCCTGCGTGAGAAGCCGGATCGCATGCTCGTGCTCGGCGATACCAACAGCGCCCTGACTGCCCTGATCGGCGAACGGCACGGAATTCCCGTCTATCATATGGAAGCCGGAAACCGCTGCTACGATACCCGCGTTCCGGAAGAAATTAACCGCAAAGCCATCGATGCGATCTCGACGTGCAATATGCCGTATACGCCGGGCGCGCGTGAGAATTTGCTGCGCGACGGCGTTCCCGCTCAGCGCATATGGATGACCGGCAATCCAATCTATGAAGTGATGGAGCATTATAAGGGAAAAGCGTTAGCGAGCCGTATCTTGGAAGAGCTCGGCCTGCAGGCCAAAGGCTATATCCTCGTCACGACGCACCGAGCCGAGAATGTTGATCATGAAGACCGGCTGCGGCAAATTATTGAGGGACTTGGGCTCGTTGCCCAAGATACAGGGCTCCCAGTCATCTGCAGCACACATCCCCGCACGAAGGATCGTCTGAATAAGCTTGGCATTGCCGCCGCTAACCCGCTTATTCGCTTTCTATCCCCTTTCGGATTCTTCGACTTTCTGAAGCTGCAACAGGAAGCCGCTTGCGTCATTACCGACAGCGGTACCGTGCAGGAAGAAAGCTGCATTCTCGGCGTGCCGGCCGTGACGATCCGCCAAAGCACCGAACGGCCCGAGACGCTGCTGTGCGGCAGCAACCTGCTTTCAGGCCTTGAACCGCAGCGCATTGCCGCCTGCGTGAAACTGATGATGCAGTCTCAGCATACATGGACGCATCCCGAAGGTTATCTGGATCCTCGTGTATCCAGCAAAGTAGTCAATATTGTATTAGGAGGTCAGAGTTATGTTTCATAACCAAACCATTCTCATTACGGGAGGAACAGGTTCTTGGGGGCAGGAGCTAACCCGCAGCCTCCTGCTGGAGGGACCGAAGGAAATCCGTATATTTTCGCGGAATGAATTTGCGCAAGTTAAGATGCAGCGAGACTTCGGTTTCCATCCGGCGCTTACCTTTCTCATCGGCGATGTTCGCGATCCGCAGGCCCTTGAGGATGCGTGCCGGAACGTCGATTACGTCTTCCATTTAGCCGCACTGAAGCATGTCCCGATCTGTGAAGCCCAACCGGACGAAGCGCTCAAAACGAATGTGCAAGGAACGGAAAACGTCATCCGCGCCAGCATTCGCAGCGGCGTCAAGAAAGTAATTGATGTCTCGACAGATAAAGCCGTCGATCCGATCAACTTCTACGGCATGACGAAGGCGCTCGGCGAGAAGCTGATGGTCAGAGCCAACGATCTCAGCCAGACAACCCGGTTCGTCTGCATTCGAGGCGGCAACGTGCTCGGCACCAACGGAAGCGTCGTGCCTTTCTTTAAAAGCCGTATCCTGCAAGGCGAGGACCTTCCCCTTACCCATATGGATATGACCCGCTTCTTCCTTACCCTTTCCGACGCCATCGGCCTGCTGCTGCGCGCAGCCAAAGCGGCGATCGGGGGCGAAACGTTCGTCATGAAGATGAACGCTTGCGGTATCCTGGATTTGGCCGAAGTGTTAATGGAACAGCTTTCCGACGGCCCGCTGACAGTCAGGGATGTCGGCATCCGCCCCGGCGAGAAGCTGCATGAGGTTCTTATTTCCGCCCACGAAGTCCCCTTTACGTATCAATATAATGAAACGTATTATGTCATCCTTCCTACCAATGCAGCTCACACGCTCAAACGCCATTACAGCCATCTCCCCAAAGCCGACTTCACGCAGTACGCCTCCAACGATTCATTGATGACGAAGGACGAGATTCTGGAAATGCTTCAAAAAGGAGGATTTCTCTCTTGAAATTGCTCATCATCGGGAGCCAGGGCATGGCCGGACATATGCTCAAAGACTACTTCTCCCGGCAAGCCGGCTATGAACTATGGTCGACGGCGCGGACCTCCGATCCGTTCGACTCTCGCTCGGTATCCCTCGACGTCCGCGACGACACTCATCTGAAGCAATTGCTTGGCCAGATCCAGCCCGATGCGGTTATTAATGCAGTCGGCTTGCTGAATGACGAGGCCAGGAGCCGGCAGACCGAGGGCATTTATGTGAACAGCTTGCTTCCTCATCTGCTGGCCGAATACGGGCAGCTGTTCGGATTTCGTCTCATCCACATTTCAACGGACTGCGTCTTCTCGGGCTCGCGCGGGGATTACACGGAGTGGGATACTGCTGATGCTTTATCCGTCTACGGAAAAACCAAAAGCCTCGGGGAAGTAGCCGCCCCCCATGCGCTTACCATCCGCACCTCGATCATTGGACCCGAGCTCAAACCTGGCGGCATCGGCCTATTCCACTGGTTCATGCAGCAAAAAGGCGATATTCAAGGATACAGCCAGGTGTTCTGGAACGGCGTCACTACGTTGGAGCTAGCCAAAGCGATCGCGTGGTGCTTGAAGCGCCCCATTCACGGCCTCGTCCATCTGGCCGGCCAGCCAAAGCTGTCCAAACACGAGCTGCTGCTTCTGCTGCAGAAGCAGTTCCAGCACGATGCGGTTACCATTCACGCCAATGCCGATATGAAGTCAGACAAGAGCCTCGTCTCTACCCGCACTGACTTTACTTATCCTGTTGCGCCTTATCCGCAAATGATTGCTGAGCTGCATGCGTGGATGACGCAGGCGCACTAGCTTTTCGTCTCATTGCCCTTGCAAACGCGACACGCACAAAAGAAAGCCTAGTCGTTGAGTTCGCTAGGCTTCTTCTGCGTTGCGTGAAGAAAACTGCGCTAAATGAATCTTGTGGGGTGACAGTGGATGATGTGTGTGGAGGGAATTAGGAGGAATAAGTATTAGATGTAAGAAACGCCATAATGGAAACTACCATCAGCGAACTCTTCCATCCATACAACGTGCCCTTGTACGGATATATCTTCGCCATGAATGTTGCCTGAAAACTGATAGATCATGTCTGAGGATATTGGCAAGCTCACTCCAAGCGAAATGGACAGCCCATCGGGACCAATATCCCAAACTTGAGTTACCGCGTATCTGACTGAAGCAGGCTTGCCCTTGATACTAACGATGGTTAATTCCATTTCTTTGCTCTCCATTAGATTCTCCGAATCATCAAACGATGCGTTCCAAATGGATCGATTGATTCTTACTTAAGTCAATATATCTGCCATTCACTTCAACAAGAGGATGAACGGGGTCATCAGAGCTGACCATTATAATTTTCGCTTCGTATCCGTTGGATAGAATAACCTTGCTCCCAATCAACATATCCATAATTCGTTTGATGAAACATAGCGTTGTTGAAGCCTCCAGCGCTCCATACGCATTCGCCGACATCTCTCGAAGAACCCTGTAAAATGGAACCGGGTTTTTATAAACACGCTTAGAGATCATGGCGTGGAAAACGTCGGCAACGGCAATGATTTTACTGTGCGGATCTATGTCATCCCCTTTCAGCCCATAGGGATATCCGCTGCCATCTTCGCGTTCATGATGTTGAAGCGCAACAAGTGCTTGCCTGTAGGGAATCCCCGTTGTGCATTTAATTAATTCATAACCATAAACCGTGTGATTTTTTATTTGAGCAAATTCTTCATCTGTTAATTTCTCCGGTTTGTTAATGATCCCGTTAGGTATTTTCACCTTTCCAATATCATGCAAGAAAGCTGCAGTCGTCAGTTCCCGCAGTTCTTGTTCATCAAGCCCCTTGGCTTTGCCAATTAATCTCGAAATAAGGGCAACTCCAATACTGTGTCTGTATGTATACTCATCATGCTGTTCCAAATGCGTCAAAATATGTTGTAGCTCTGGGTGCATACTCATGTCGGTTACAATAGGAATGATTCGCTCTTGAAGATGGTCAAAAGGAATTTGTTCAGTCGTTCGCACTTTATCGAAAACGATCTTGATTTCTTGGATTGAAGAATGAACAAGATGTTGAATCGACACATGTTCGACGTCATCCTCGTTTAACGTAATTTTTTGCTGAAGGAGCATTTCAATGTCTTTTCGTGTAAGATTCGATAATGCAGGGAGGACCAGTACGCCCAAGCTGTTATATATATTTTTGTTTACTCGAAAACCAACGTAATGATCGGGACTAAGACCGCTTTCATTCAAACGATTCACCTCTTTCTCGAACTGTATTTGTAAATCCTTAACTTCTTTTCCTCATAGTACTCGAGTCAAAGGTCTTATTTTCAACGATGTCATAAATGTCAGTACAGTATCTTCCAACGCATACTCGACCGGCATACATTTTTTTTACATTTATTTGCTTCTTTGCTTTAAGTAACGTATTCACCCCCGTTTGTCCGCCGACAATTTTTGCAGAGATAACCCCACCAGCTTCAAGCGTAGCACCTCGACAAACCGCAAGATCATGTTGAAAGAGAATGTTTCCAGCCGAGTATAAATCACTTAAAAGGACGCCATCCCGCTGAATGACGATATCTCCATTTGATTTTAGTTCACTGTTATGGCATTGGTTGATCAAGATTTGCACTTTCTCCTCCTGCATTCGTGCTACCTCTTGGTGCGTTTCACAAAGCAAGGCAAGGAAACTCTGAAAGAAGCTGTACGTAGCCGTTTCAAGCAGTTTTGCGGGTTGGAAAAATATTTGCGACATTTCCATCAGCTTTTGATATTCTTCCTTTTTTATATGTTGAATGTTTGAGATAACAGACAGCAACTCTTTAACAGCGACAGGCATCTCTTTTAATTTGCTTTCCATCAGTATGAGCACAATTTGCCCGAAACGAATGGTTTGTTGTCTCGACTCGAGGGCTTGTTCAAGCAATCTAGCGGCAGCCAGCAGCTTTTCGATATGCTCGCTTAATATTTTCGAGTAATTGTACAAACGATTGAACATAACGCCAAAATATCCCGAATACAATTTGCTTCCTAACACGTTTCCACATACATGAATACTGCCAGTTGCCGTAATCGTAGCATTGTAAACACTGCCATAAATATACACATTGCCTAGTGATTCAACGATCATGCTGTCCGTTACGTTCCCGTAAACGATAATATCTCCTGAAAAAACGATGTTTCCGGTTTCGATATTAACATCCCCCGGAACGATGTATGACGTCGAAATATCAAAAGTCTTAATGCTATTTCCAGTGATTCTTGGTCTGCCTTCTTTCTTTGCAATAATCTCTCCATTAGGGGTCAACTCAACATTCGATTTGACGACTACAAAAATATCTTTTGGAGGTACGGGCATGATGACATTGCCATAAACATCGTAGCCAGGAATTCCATCAACCATAGGAATCTTTCTTGCAATCCGGTCCCCTTTGTTTACAGAAGGAATCTGCAAATGATTTCGAAAATCAACAGAGCCCGCAATTTGGGAAAATTGCCGTTCAACCTGTTCTGAAAAGTAGACTTCCATTTGCGCATCTTTACCGGCAATCGCATCTTTTCCTTTTGCAACCAAAATAGGTCGATATGTCGGCTGCGCCAATTCTTGATGAATAGCAGCATAGTCCAAATTTGATCTAATGGATTTTTGCTCAAGTATCGCAATAACATCGCCCAAATGAACCGTCTCTAATATAGTATTTGTATCTTCTTCTGCTGTAAGGATAATGCGAGATAAGGGCTCTGTATTAACAAGTCGCAGTGCGTATCGTTCCTTAGAATATAGATGAAAATACGCGTGCAACTTATCATCGGTGACATGAATATTAAATAGGGCCTTTTCAGTAATGTCCCAATGAATGTGATCCGATGAAGAAACTGTGGCTTCCGATTCAACTTCAACATCATTAATGATTAATTTGACAGGAGCAATTACGCTAATGATGGGCAATTTCCCGCCATCTATGGGGTCATGAACGATAATTTTACGCTCTTTTACTTGTGCCCAGCCATCCTGCATTAATGTACGTTCATGTACTTCTCCATTTTCTTCTGCATCTCTCTTCTTTTCAGTTACTGTGTCAACGTCAAGTTCCTCTAGATCGAGTTGCTTGATTAGAAGTGTCAATTCATTTTCAGTAATCTGTTTTTTCATTGAAAACATTCCTCCGAAATATGTCGAACAGCGTCTATTCCATTCATCTTTTCCATGTTATGATCAATAATAAGCAAGTCGGGGCTTTTCTCCCCCTTAAAAAAACAAAAACATCATCCGAATGGATGATGTCGAAATGGACATCTAATTCGGCGGCTTGGCGACCATAGAGCACAACAACTCTCCTTAGGTCCATAGCTTTGCGTCCCTTTCTTTCAAAAGGTTTGCCTTTATCGATAGGATAGAATTTTCATAACGGTAGGTATTTATGACTATCTAGAATAATCTAAAACACCTATTTACTTATAATATCACATTAATTATATTCACAGAACGCAAACTTTTCAATAGTTTGTCACATAATGGTGAATTATTCCAGCGATTTGTAAGTTATATACTTATAAGGAAAATTTCGAGTGTAATTTTGTAAATAGGAGGCACGGGAACCATGACGTTTCAAGAACGATTGCGGCTCGCAAGAAAGAAGAAAAAAATGACAATGGAACAGGTTGCAGAACAAATTGGCGTAGCCAAAAGCACCTATGCCAATTATGAGTTAGGCTATCGGGAACCAAGTGTCGCAACCATACAATCACTTTCTGTCGTCCTAGAAACCTCCGTTGATTATTTACTAGGTGTTACAAACAGTGAGCATTCGAATCATCTTGAAACGAACGCAAAGATCTTATTGCAAAATGAGCAACTACATTGGGACGGAATTAAATTAGAAGAAGAGGATTTAAAATCGATTCGGGATTTTTTGGAGCATGTTGTTAGTGGAAGGATAAAAAAGCAATCCTCAACATCCTGATGATGAAAGAGATATAACACGCATGATCTGATAGGAGTACGAGATGGATACCGAAGAGAATGACTCAAAACCTTTATCTGAAAGCAATATCGTACATATCAATACTCATTTCCTCACAAAGCAAATCAAACTTCTATTAAAAACCTTAAACCCTCAAATCAAAAGTTCTAACTTAAATGCACATTTCTATCAATTAATTCAAACCTTGATTACACAATCTGAGTTTCTAACGTTCGACCTTCAAATAAAGATGAAAAATATATGTATAGACCTTGAAAAATGCATCTTGAATTCAAAGGTATCCATCGTTTTCTTCGACTATACGGAACAAAGGGTTACACATTTCGTTGCTCCAAGTTTTACCGAAACTCTCCAAAACTTTCTTCTTCAGTATAATCAGTCAAATCAAAAAATGAGCACACTGCTTGACTACAAGATTCGGGTTAGTAATATTTCCAAAGATAGCAGATGGATACCTTATTATCATCACTTCGAAAAGCTTGGAGTAACATCATGTTGGACAATCCCCATTTACAGAACTCCGCAGATTATATGTGCATTCGCCATCTACACGAGCACTTACAAAAATCCCATTAGCAAAGAACTCCATTATATTGATGAGAAAAAGCATTATTTCAATGAATTGATCTGTGCGTATCCCGCTGATTTCACTTCGCATTGGATGAAGGGGGCCGCCAGAACGGACTAAAAGCTTTGGTTTCCAGCGGCGCAAATGCTGTTACGGCAGTCAGGGCTGCGACTACCTCTCTATATACACCTTTTGTAATTCCGCGATGTCGAACTTCTTCATCTTCAAGAACGCTTCCGTGACGCGGGCGCGCTGTTCTTGAGAACCCTCGGTCAGCATCTTGTCCATTGCCACGTGAGAAATCTGCCAGGAAACACCGAATTGATCTTTGACCCAGCCGCATTGCTCCGCCTCAGGCACGTGGGAAAGCTTCTCCCAATAGTAGTCAATCTCCTCCTGCGACTCACATTGAACGAGAAGTGAAACAGCTTCATTGAATTGAAACTTGTGTTCGTACGCGCTGTCCATCGCCGTAAACCAGGTATTCTCGAGCATAAAATCGGAGAACATCACCGTTCCTTCTTGATCCGGTCCTGGGCCAGGGCCATACCGTAGAAGAGTGCCAGGTTTGGAATTCCGGAAAACCGACAGATAGAACTCACGGGCCGCCTCCGCCTTTCCGCAGTTGCTTCCTACAAATAACATAGAAGGGATAATCGCAGGACGCGGCTCTCCTTCAGGATTCGTCAGCATAAGCTGCCAGGAGACACCGTATTTGTCCTGGATCCAGCCATACTTTTTACTGAACGGATACTCGCCAAGCGGCATCAGGGCCATCCCTCCATCGGACAGCTTGTTCCATACTTCATCGAGCATTTCCGCCACATGGCTGTCCCGAGATGGATCGAAATTGACGATAAAGGAGATTGTAGGATTGATCTTAAAGTGCGGGCCGGCAGAGATAGCCATAAACGGCTGACCCCAGACTTCGAACGATACCAAGTCACACTCTCCTGAAGGTGTTTCATACAAAACCGTAGAGCTAGTGATGTGGGAATTCGGAAATACAGCGCAATAGAACTCCGCGGCTTCTTTCGCTTCCTTGTCAAACCACAGATGCGGCGTGATCGATGGCTTGCCTTGCTGGACATCAGTTGTCAAAACGAGTTCCTCCCTTGGAATAAAGTTTCTTCCTTATTTTAACATAGAATCGGATAAATACAAACAAACGTTCTTTTCTTCACAAAAAAAACCGCCTCAATACACCTTCGTTCTTCTGAACAAGGGCATATCAAAGCGGTATAAGCTACTTATAACTCCTAGATTCCTTGCGCGATCATCGCATCCGCAACCCGGACAAAGCCGGCAATGTTGGCGCCGACAACCAGGTTGCCGGGAATGCCGTATTTTTCAGAGGCTTCGACACACTCGCGATAAATATTGTGCATAATCGTATGCAGCTTCGCATCGACTTCTTCCATGGTCCATGACAACCGTGCGCTGTTTTGTGCCATTTCCAAAGCGGAGACGGCTACGCCGCCGGCATTTGCTGCTTTCGCAGGAGCAAACAGCACTTTATTTTCCAAGAAAATATCGATCGCTTCTAAAGTAGAAGGCATGTTGGCTCCCTCGCCGACAGCTTTTACGCCATTGCGGACAAGCAGTGCAGCGGACGCTTTGTCGATCTCGTTTTGGGTTGCGCATGGCAGCGCAATATCGCAAGGAATCGTCCAGATCCCGGAACAGCCTGCTGTATAGACGGCATCTGGATGTTCAAGGACATAATCGGAGCAGCGTTTGTTCTCTACTTCCTTCAAGCGTTTAAGTGTTTCCAGATTAATCCCGGATTTATGATAAATATAGCCGCTGGAATCGCTGCAAGCCACGACTTTAGCGCCAAGTTGCTCAGCTTTTTCAATCGCATAGATCGATACGTTGCCCGATCCGGATACGACGACTGTGCTGCCTTCAAAACCGAGGTGCCCTGCGTTCTTGAGCATTTCATCCACAAAATAAACACATCCATAACCTGTTGCTTCTTTCCGGCCCAAGCTGCCGCCATAACCGATGCCTTTACCGGTTAGAACGCCTGCTTCGTGCGCCCCGACCATCTTTTTGTATTGCCCAAACATAAAGCCGATTTCTCTCGCACCGACACCGATATCGCCTGCTGGAACATCCGTATCTGCGCCAATGTGCTTGCTAAGCTCCGTCATAAAGCTTTGGCAAAAACGCATGATCTCCAGGTCCGATTTGCCTTTCGGATCAAAGTCCGCACCGCCTTTGCCGCCGCCAATCGCTTGGCCAGTCAAAGAGTTCTTAAGAATTTGCTCAAAACCCAGAAATTTAATGATACTTGCGTTAACCGAAGGATGGAATCTTAAGCCGCCTTTGTAAGGCCCGATCGCGTTGCTAAATTGAACACGAAATCCACGATTCACTCTAACCTTTCCTTGATCATCCGTCCAAGGAACCCGGAACGAGATGATGCGGTCTGGCTCGACCAAGCGATCGAGAATGGCGTGCTGAATGTACTTGGGATTTTGGGCAAGTGCAGGAACGAGCGAGATGAATACTTCTTGAACAGCTTGATGAAATTCAATTTCATTGGGGTTGCGCTTTTTGACTGTCTCAAATAAAGCATTGACGTAATTCTGTGCATCTTCCGCGTGCGTTTGTTCGATTTCTTGTAGTAGACTCATGGGTAGACTCCTTTATATGTTAAAATTGCGAATAACCATTTCTCTTTTTCTGCCTATTAGTATAATATTATTATTTAATAATTGATCGCTTCAATATTCAGATAAGATAAAGTTAATGCGTTTTGCGCATGAATAGGAGGTGAGTCCCTTGGAAATCAGGCAAATGCGGTACTTTTTGGAGGTTGCGAAGCGGGAACATGTGACGGAAGCCGCCAACGCCTTGCATGTCGCGCAGTCGTCGGTGAGCCGGCAATTGTTCAATTTGGAAAGTGAGCTAGGGGTCGATCTGTTTATTCGCGAAGGTCGGAGGGTTAAATTAACGCCGATCGGAAGGGTTTTTCTAGCGCGGGTCGAGCAAGTACTGAAGATGATCAACGAAGCCGAGATCGAAGTGAAGGAATATTTGGAGCCGGAAAAAGGCGTCGTCCGCATTGCGTTTCCCATCAGCCTGGCCGCCCATGTGCTGCCGACGGCGATCTACGCCTTTCGCAAAAAATATCCGGAAGCCAAATTCCAGATGAGGCAAGCCTCCTATCGGGATTTGATTGATGGCGTGATCAACGGCGAATTCAATCTTGCGATGATTGCACCCTTGCCCGAAGAGGAGAAAAAAATCAAACAAAAACTGCTGTTTACTGAGCAAATTGTTGCCCTGCTGCCCTTAAACCACCGGCTTGCCGGGCGCTCCAGCATCCAGCTGCGAGAGCTCAAGGATGACCCGTTTGTAACGCTGCCTGAGGGGACGATTTTTCGGAAAATCGTGTTGAATGCTTGCAGGGCACTTGGAATTACACCGCATATCGCTTTCGAAGGCGACGATATTGATGCGTTGAAAGGGTTGGTTTCGGCGGGACTTGGCGTAGCACTCATGCCTGAGGTCACCTTGGTGGACAACATCCCGCATTCGACGGTAAAAATACCGATCGTTGATCCCGACGTGACGCGAACGATCGGAATCATCTGCCCGACGCAGCGCAAACTGCTGCCTACGGAGCAATTATTTTTCCAGTTTTTGTCTGGTTTTTATAAGGAGTTGTCGTTTAAAAAGTAAAGCCCGCAGGGAAACACCCCACAGGCTCATCTTGTTTACTTGTATCCGCGAACGTCCGCGGGTTTGTCTGCCTCGACGACCTCGACCAGATACCGCATGCAATCCGGCCGAGAGCCGTCGACATCCGTGAAGCCGTACACTTGTGCAAGCCCGCCGCTGGACAGAGATTGACCGTTCCAACGCCCGACTTCGGGATCTCCCGCTAGCGCGGCGACCGCGCGCCCTACAAACCGCGGTGTCTCCGAGATCACAAAATGCGGCTCATCGGCCGTCGCATCCCGCCAGGTGGCCTCCGTCACCTTAAAATGCTCGAGCATGATTTCCGAGCGCATCCATCCCGGCGTCAAGGCAACCGCCGTACAGCCATGAGGCTGCACTTCTTGGGCCAAGGCCCAAGCCAAGCGCGCAATGGACGTTTTCGCTTGATCGTAGAACACCGAGATCCGGTAATGCGTCTGATTGTATTCGGCGGTGCCGTCCGTCATTTCGATGATGAGTCCATTCTTGTTCTTAATCAGCAGCGGCAGCGCATAGTGGCTTGTGATGATATGCGTATCGATGGCCAGTCTCAGCATGCGCAAGCCCTTTTCCAACGAGTGCTCCCAGATCGGGACGTTCCACTCCGCCAAATACTCGGCGCCCCAAATATCGTTGACGAGAATGTCGAGTCGCCCCTGCTCTTGCTCGATCCGCTTCACCAAAGCTTCCACCTGCTCGGGCACCAGATGGTCGACCTGAACGGCAATCCCTTGCCCGCCAGCTTGCGTAACAAGCTCTGCGGTCTCTTCAATCGTCTCCGGCCGATTGTACTCGGAGCGCGCCGCGCGTGTGGTCCTCCCCGTGACATAGACCGTTGCCCCGGCTGCTCCCAGTTCGATGGCGATGCCTCGACCGGCTCCCCGCGTCGCGCCTGCGACCAGAGCGATTTTGCCTTGTAAAGGTTTCATTCCAATAACGCCTCCTCATTTTGAATCTTGTCTCATTGTACGCTATAATGACGTCATCTTTTGTCATATATGAATCAGAAAAAAGGTGATCCTTATGAGAGCTGATCGGCTCGTGCGCATTATGGTGCTGCTTCAAAATAACGGCCGAATGACGACCCGGGAGCTGTCTCGCGCGCTGGAAGTGTCCCATCGAACGATTCTGCGCGATATGGATGCGCTTAGCTCATCGGGCATCCCTGTTGTAGCCGACCGCGGCAAAACAGGCGGATGGCGGTTGATGGACCATTTTCGAAGTCAATTGAGCGGTCTGAAGCTGGACGAGATGAAAACCTTGTTCATCCTGCCCTCTGAGAGCATGCTGGAGGATCTCGGCGTTCAAACCTTTGGCATAGGCACCCGGCAGAAGCTGCTGGCCGCCTTGCCGAGTGCAACGAAGTCGGAAGCGCGCCATTTTTTAGAAAAAATCTATATCGATACCGGTACATGGAAGCCCGCCTCAGATAAAAGCAAAGCTTTAACCATTGTTCAGGAAGCGCTGTGGGCGGACCGCAAGCTCAAGCTGGTCTACCAAAAAGCCGACGGCACCTCTTCCTCCATCACCGTAAGCCCGCTGGGATTAGTCCTGAAAGGGAGCGTGTGGTACCTCGTCGCGTTGAATGAACAAGAGGAATATCGCAATTATCGTGTATCGCGAATTGTTCAGGTAGAGGCAGCTTCCGAAGGTTTTGCAAGGCCGGAAAGCTTTCATCTGGCTGAGTACTGGAAGATGAGCAAGCTCGCTTTTTCGGAATCGCTGCCCGTCTTTCATGTGAAAGTTGTCGCTGCACCCGAAGTCGTAAGCCGGATGACGTTTACGGATAAGTTCATCGTAAAGGTTACGGAGCAAGCAAGACCAGATGACGGTATGCTGGACATCACGTTGAGCTTCCATACGGAGCAAGAAGCCGTCCAATATGTACTTGGGTTCGGAGGCGCCGTGAAACTGATAGAACCCTCGCGCTTGATCCCCCTCATTGTTCAACAAGCCCTTGCCGTGATCGGCATGTACCACTCATAGATTCGCGATGCAGGAGGCTTGCTCCTTGGCGGACTTTGGACCCTTATGCTAGAATGGAAAAAAGTAGAAACGAAGGAGGCTTGCGCTATTATGAAACCGCGTATCACCGTGCTTACGCTGGGCGTAGACGATTTGGAGCGGTCGCTCCGCTTCTATCGCGATGGGCTGGGACTGCCCACGGAAGGCATTATCGGCCAGGAATTCGAGCATGGCGCTGTTGTCTTTTTCGACCTTCATCAGGGTCTAAAGCTCGCACTTTGGAACCGCCGCGATCTCGCTCACGAAGCGAAAGTGCCTTTAATGGCGCCAAGCGCAACGGAAATGACGATCGGCCATAACGTCAGCAGCAAAGCGGAAGTCGACAACGTCATGGCGCAAGCCCGCCAAGCGGGAGCGGTCATCATCGATCCGGCTCATGAAACGTTTTGGGGCGGGTATGGCGGACATTTTCAGGATCCGGACGGGCATTTATGGGAAGTTGTCTGGAATCCGGCATGGGAGAACGCGGATTAAAGCATAGAGGGAAAGCAGGGATTCGCATGACAGCCAATTCGGAAGCGCAAGCAGGTAAAATTGTCGGTAAAACGGCCGCCGCCGGTTTTCAGATCGGGGTTCGACGGACGCTGCCGATTTCCCCCGAGCAAATGTGGTCTTTTCTCACGTCGTCGGAAGGACTGGCGTTATGGCTGGGACAATTCCCTGAACCGCTGACGATTGGAGTTGGAGAGCCTTTCGCATCCAGCCAGGGCCTGACCGGGAAATTCACGGTCGTGAAACCCGCGTTGCAAGTGAGGCTCAAATGGCAAAAGCCCGAGTGGTCCAAACCGTCCACGCTGCAAATTCGTCTGCTCTCCGACCGACCGGATAAGACGACAATTGCTTTTCATCAGGAGCATCTGGATAGCGCCGAAACACGGGAAAGCATGAAACTGCTCTGGGAAGACGTGCTGCAAGCCATCGAGCATAAAGTGAAGTTGATAGACGGCTAGAAAGATAATAGACATGTGGATATGAACACAGTCCTTGCGGCTGTGTTTTTTGCATGAAAGCGCAAGTTGGAAGGAGTGATGGCTTCGTTTCGTTCCTTCTCCAAGTGTGGGATCTCACCTGCAAAATATACAGGTAATTTCCCCGTTAAGGACCAAAATACCAAAAATCCTGCAAAACCTACAGCAAAATTGCGCGATCTGGGATTTTTTCCTGATATACCGGTGTGTAAGCGACAATTTACCTGTATGAAATGCAGGATTCTTCACAAAACTCGCCTAATTTTCTAAATTTGATGTAAGAAATGCAGTTAATCAAACTCCGCGATAGAATCGCTCCTTGCCGCCAACATATACGCCCTCCATCAACGAAGCCCAAGTCGCTCAATTATTGTCCCCCGTTTATATTCAGTTTAAAAATGTACGTTACGATCTCCTTATCAATTCGAGCAGGAGGAACAATGATGGAACTTCAAAAGAAAAAAGCACTGGCACCGAATAACGGCGACCTGGCCGTTGAAGCACGCGGGCTAGTCAAAGTATTCGGCGACAACCGCGCCGTCGACGGTGTCGACTTGAACGTACGCGCCGGTTCGATCTACGGCGTGCTCGGCCCCAACGGCGCCGGCAAAACCACGACGATCCGCATGCTGGCGACGCTGCTGCGGCCGGACAGCGGCTCGGCCCGCATTTTCGGGCACGATGTGGTGAAGGAGTCCCAGATCGTGCGCCAATTGATCGGGGTCACCGGCCAATACGCCTCGGTCGACGAATCGCTGAGTGCGACCGAGAATCTGATTATTTTCTCCCGGCTGCTCGGACTTGGCCGGGCGGAAGCCAAACGCAAGTCTGCGGAGCTGCTTGAGGAATTCGGCTTGACGGAAGCCGCGAAGCGTCCGCTCAAAAACTTCTCCGGCGGGATGCGCCGCCGCCTGGATCTCGCGGCGAGTCTGATCGCGCAGCCGCCGCTGATCTTCCTCGACGAGCCGACGACGGGGCTCGACCCGCGCACGCGCTCGCAGATGTGGGACACGATCCGCAGGCTCGTGAACACAGGCTCGACGGTGCTGCTCACGACGCAGTACCTCGAAGAGGCGGATCAGCTCGCAGATCGGATCGCCGTGATTGACCGCGGCCACGTCGTCGCGGAAGGCACGGCCGACGAGCTGAAAGCGTCCGTCGGCACCTCGTCGTTGCATCTGCGCGTGGAAAGCCCGCTGGATATTGTCGCGGCGAGAGAAACCGTCGAGCGCATCCTGAACGTGCCGTCCACCGTCACCGCGGAAGCGGCCAAAATTACGGCGCCGATGGCGGACGCCGATCTGGTCACCGACCTGCTGATCGCCCTGCGTGAAAAAGGCATCAAGCTCTCGGAAATGAGCGTGCAGAAACCGACGCTGGATGAGGTCTTTTTAACCATCACAGGCCATGGCGTCGAGAAGGATTCCGCAAACAGTCAAGCATCAAAAGAAATGGAGGCTGCCCAAGCATGAGCCAATCCGCTATGAAATCCGGTGCTGCCGGACCACTGAAGAACCATACCAGCATCCGGCAAACGATCCGCAATTCGTTCACCATGGCGTATCGGGGTATTTTAAAAATCCGCCGCACGCCCGAGCAGCTGTTTGACGTGACACTGCAGCCGATCATTTTCACCTTGATGTTCACTTATATTTTCGGTGGTGCCATCTCAGGCGATGTCGCCAGTTATCTGCCCGTCATTATCCCCGGCATTCTCGTGCAAACCGTCATCGGCACTTCTATTGTGACCGGCGTACAGCTCCGAGAGGATATGGACAAAGGCGTCTTTGACCGCTTCAAATCGCTGCCGATCGCCCGAATAGCTCCGCTTGCCGGGGCGCTGCTAGCGGATACAGTTCGTTACACCATCGCAACCGTGCTGACGTTCATCATGGGCTACATCATGGGCTTCCGGCCTGCAGGCGGCATCGAATTCGTGGCGCTGTCCGGTCTGCTCGTCATTTTCTGCTCGTGGTCCGTTTCCTGGATCTTCGCTTTCTTCGGCGTCATCGCCCGTACGGCATCCAGTGTCCAAGGGATTTCGATGCTGGTTCTGTTCCCGCTGACTTTCCTGTCCAATGCGTTCGTGCCGGTAGAAACGATGCCGAATTGGCTGCAATTTTTCGTAAAAATCAACCCGATCTCGCACGTCGTCTCCGCCGTCCGACAGCTGACCAGCTCCGGCACCGTAGGTTCGGATCTTGTGATTTCCCTGATCGGCGCCATCATCATTGTCGCCATCTTCGCCCCTATCACTGTGCGTGCCTACATGCGCCGCACCTAATGAAAAAATCCCTCTCGTGAACATGAACCATTCGTTCTTGTCCGCAAGAGGGATTTTTTCATTTCACAATGATTTTCACCCTTGTGCCGTTCGGATACGGCTCCAATTGATTCGAAATCCAGGAGCCCGCGCCCCGATTATCCGACGGTGTGACATACTCTATATCCGCACCCGCGCCGCCCTCGGCGCACATCGCCATGGGCCATTCGTCGCGGTCGTAGCCTTTTTTGGTCGGAATCCCTTTTAACGATAAATCCCGATTGTGCTCTGCGCCTTCCCGATTAATCGTGCATTCCGACGATTCTCCCCGCTCAATCGCCGACTTGATGTGCTCACCGGTTTCCGGATAACGATCCTTAGGGAACACCAGCGTCACGACATTGCCTTGCTCGATCGCAGGCTGATTCTGATTCGTCCCGAACTCGGAACGCACCCAGTAAACCGCCACGATCAGAATGATCACAAGCAGAAGCCATCCGGGCATTTTCACACGCAAACGCACACGCTTCAACGCATCTCGCCTCCTCATCTCGCTGTCTTTTTCATTATACTTCCAGAACAGGAGTTCGCCAAGTCTGTCTTCATCGCCAAATGAATCGGTATGTCGGTATGAGAAACGTCCTCCTGCGGCAAACTAACCTGTCTTGCCAAACTTCAACCTAAGGAGTGTTGTTCATGCGTGAAGGATTGATACCCGCTGTATTAGGAACCGTCGTTTCTGCATCCGGTGCGACAATGCTGAAAAGCAAGTATAAGCTTCTTGGCGTCGGGGTACTCGGCTTTGGTGTAGCCCATGTGATTCTCGGGGCCATCGACCTCGTCGAGCACCGCTAAGTTTTGGTGGGATTGCGTTTCAACGGATTGTCGCTCCTTTGCCTGATCGGCTGCGGGAGTGGCAATCTTTTTCATTGGATTGTTTCCCGCGGGAAAATCTATTATAATTGTGCGATTACGAGATTAAAGGAATGAATAATCGCATGTTGATGACGAAACCCGACTACTGGATCGCCAAGCTTGACCTTGAAGCGCATCCCGAAGGCGGCTACTACAAGAGAACGTACCAAGCTGAGGAACGCATAACGGATCGGGAGTTGTCCGTGCAATTCAAGGGCACCCGACTGCTGTATACGAGCATTTACTTTTTGCTAGAGTCCAAGGATGTCTCTCATTTTCACCGCTTACAATCGGACGAGCTCTGGTACTATCATGCCGGTAGTCCGCTTACGATTCACGTCATTCACCCGGACGGCGTCTACGAAAAGGTCAAGCTCGGACTCGACCTCGAGCACGGCGAGCGCCCGCAGTACGTCGTGCCGAAAAATTCGATTTTCGGCTCTTCCGTAATGGAACCGGACACCTTCTCGCTTGTCGGCTGCATGGTGTCGCCGGGCTTTGATTTTCAGGATTTCGAATTGTTTGCGAAAGAACAATTGCTCGGTTGGTACCCGCAGCACCGCGAGATTATCGAAAAGCTCGCGTACGACCGGGTGCCTGTGATGGTTTAGAAGTTTACAGCTTGGCTTCGTGCGAAGTATACTGAAGGAAAGACGAAGAACGTCCTGCACACCCATGTTAATTCATGGGGGCAGGGCGTTTTTTTATTTTCAGAGGAGGAACTTTGATGGAATTTGAATTAGCGCATGAAGCATTTGTGAAGAAGCATGTGGAAGCGAGATCCGGGGAGCGCAAAGGGCGGCTCGAACGCGGGCATCGGGAGGCTGAAAAGCTTTTCTGCCGTGAGGTTGGTGGCCGCTGCGGGGGCAGTTCGACAACCTTCATCCGGAATTCGAAGTACTGGATTGGCGCGGTCGTTCATTTTTTTGTCCCCACGTTCGTGACATGGACAGGCAATCTTATTGTTATGAGCTGAATCGGGAAACGTTTTTGACCGCCATGGGGTACCGCGTTATTTCCTTCGCCTACGATGACGTGGCGCATCGGCCAGAACTTTGTGTATCGCTTTTGCGCATGGTGCTGAGCTACTTTCAAGCTGACGGCACGCCGCAACAACTTCAGGAAGCCGTTGAACGCGAAGCACTCCGTTTAGCTTACCGGCTTGCCCGCCCCTTACGCCCGATTGATGTCGAACAACATCTTCACGTCGGTCACCGCACCGCAGTCAAAACACTTCAGTCGCTTTGCTCCAAATCGTTACTCTCCCCCGTGGCAGGACCCGGCGGTAAACATGTTGTTCGTTATGAGCTCCGCCAGCTTGCGAGGAAAGGGTTGTGGCTGTAGTGAGCGAGAGGTACAGCTTTGAGTATGAGCGGGTGGCGTATAGACAAATTAGTGTTTGCGGTATGCGGAAATGCCTGCGATAAGGCAGGAATTTGCTGCTACAGAGGCCGTTTGAAGCAGAATGCCTGCGAAAAAGCAGGCTTCTGGGCTATATTCAGGCTGCCTGGGCTCATTCTCAAAAAATAACTGCCTTATCGCAGGCTTTCCTCAAAATCGAAGCTAGTATCGTAAAATTCCTGCCTTTTTGCAGGAATGCGACTCTTGCTGGGAGGAATGCGGTTCATGCTAGCCAAAATACCTCCATAGGCTTCATCTTGCCCATGGAGGTATGTGCGTGTAATTAATGGCCGCCGGCGTGATCGACGTGCTGCAGGTGCTTTTTGTTCAGCCAGATGACGATCACGGCTAGCACGACGAAGCCGCCGCCGATATAGAACGGCGCATGGAAATTGAACCATTCCGCGAATTTCACGGAAAAGTAAGGGGCCAGCGCGCCGCCGATGAAGCGCAGGAAGCTGTACGCCGCGGAAGCGGTTGGACGCTCGACAGGCGCGGCGTTCATAACAGCTGTCGTAATGAGCGTATTGTTGTTGCCGAGGAACAGACCGGCTGCAATAACCATCGTTACGACAACCGCTTTTTCCGTCGTCCAATAGCCCATCGCAAACAAGGTAACGGCGAAGAGCAGTAATTGAATGCACATCGCTTTAATCGTGCCTTGTTTCTTTTGCAGCGTCGGTGCTGTAAACACGGAGGTAAAAGCCAAACATAGCCCCCACCCCAGGAACACGTAGCCGAGCCCGTGCACATCCATATGATGCAGATGGCCGAGCACTAACGCCGCGTACACCAGCAGGGTGAAGAAACCGAAGTTATACAGCATCGCACCCAACCCGAAAACAAGGAGCGAACGGTGCTTCAACGCGCGGAACGGGTCGAGCAAAGAAGCTTTTTTCTTCGGCACGCCGGCTGCAGCCGTTGGCGCGTTAGCAACTGCCGTTTTACGAGGCATCATAAAGAAAATTGCGCAGAAGGCGATCACCATCAAGCAGGCAACGCCGTAGAACGGCGCCCGCCAGGAGATGGCGCCCAGCTCGCCGCCGAGCAGAGGCCCTACGGAAATGCCGAGACCGACGGCAACTTCGAATAAAATAATCGATTTCGCCACACCCGCACGGGAGAGGGAAACGAGTCCGGACAATGCTGTTGCCACGAAAAAGGCATTCCCTAGGCCCCAACCTGCGCGAAGCCAGGCTATTTCCGTAACGCTGCTTGCGTTACCGGCAAGCGCCGAGAATAAAGCGATAAGGACGATCCCGCTAAGGAGCATATTTTTGATCCCCAGCTTGGATGAAATAACACCTGTCACCAGCATGGCGACGGCCATCACAGCATTATAACTTGTAAAAAGCATCGTCAATTGGCTGTCTGATGCATGCAATTGATCCTTCATCATCGGCAGAATCGGATCGACGAGGCCGAGCCCCATGAACGCGATAATACTCGCGAAAGCGATCGCCCAAACGGCCATCGGTTGATTGAACATAGACGTGCTGCGCGGTTGCAGCGATCCCGAAGATTTTTGTGCGACTGACATGTTAGTTAGAATCTCCTTTTCTAGGTGTAGTTTGCAGCTGGACAAGTCCGTTCTCAATCCGCGTCGTCATCTGATCCAGCTCTTTGCGGAATTCTTTCAAAGTCTCCAGCTTCTGATCGACCATTTCGATCTGTTGAGATACAATGCGCTTCATTTCCAGCAGTTCCTGCTTCTTCTGCTCTTGATCTTCGACATTCAAATACGTTTGCCGATGATTGAGCAGTTCCTCACGGATGGCAACGAATTCCTGGATTTCCTGAAGGGTGTAGCCCAAGACATCGCGTGCCTTCATAATCTGCTGCAACCGCTCGATATGCTGCCGTGTATAGAGCCGCATGCCTCCTTCGCTTCGCTCCGGCGCCATGAGCAGCCCAATCTCTTCCCAATAGCGAATCGTGCGTTTCGTCAAACCGCATTCTTTTGCCACATCATCAATTTTAAAAGTATCCATGTGTAACTCCCTTCCGCTCAGCATTTGCTACGTTTTTAATATTAACTCGATTTAACGTTAACGTCAACGTAAACTTTCGCTCATGGTTTGCTTCCTCAGCTAATTTGTGCTAAAATCAGCACATATATTAACTACACAAAGGCAGGTCGATCCCGCTTGGCACAATTAAAAAGGTTCGGCTTCGGCCTGCAAGCGCTGATCGTGCTTGCCATCCATCCCGACGAGCAGCTGTCCAGCTCGGAAATGGCGGATCAGATCCGCTGCGAGCCGACGGCGCTTCGTAAAATTTTATCCCAATTGCGCGAGGCGGATATGATTGAAGTAAGGCAAGGCCGAACAGGCGGCTACCAGCTCGCCAGACGTCCGGATCAAATTACGCTTATGCAGATCTATGCTGCGCTCCATGATGAGGAACCGATCTGGGATCGCATGCTGGATACGACGGGTGACCATCTTTTCGGTCAAAAGGTCAATCACGCTTTTCAACAGCTCATGGGCGATATTAATACGCAGGTAACGCAGATTCTCGGCACATATACATTAGCGAACCTGATTGAGTAAATTTTTTTCACCTAAATTGTGCAAATTAATTCACAGTTTATTTACAAATAGGAAAGAAGGTGCTCCTTGCCATGAGCCCCAGAATTCAGCAAGCGGTCAAAGTTCTGACCTCCCTCGCTACTGCACTGCTTGGCGGCTATGTATTCCGCTTGCTGCACATCCCCATCCCCTGGATGCTGGGACCGATGATCGCCGTCCTGATCGGCTCAAGCATTTTCAAAGACCGTTATCGCTGGCCTGGGCAGTTCCGCAATGTCGCTTTGGGCATCGTCGGTTACACGATCGGCCTTTCCCTAACCGCTGCCGCGCTGCATCAAATGGCCATTCAACTGCCCTCTATGATCGGGATGACCGTGCTCTTGATGCTGTTATGCGGCTCGCTCGCCTATCTGGTTTCCAAGCTGTCCGGCGTCAACTTCAAAACGTCGCTGCTCGGCAGCATTCCAGGCGGACTGACGCAAATGGTCATTTTAGCGGAAGAGACCGAGGGCATTAACCTAACGATCGTCACGATTACACAGGTGATCAGGCTCATGATGATCGTAGTATGTGTTCCGCTGCTCGTGTTTAGTCCAATCATGGGGAACCATAGATCCGACGTGGCGGCGGCGGTCGCCTCTGCATCCTCCTCCGCGACGTGGAGCGGCTTGTTCCCGAACATTTTGCTGTTCGCCGCGGTAAGTGCCGCTTGCGCCCTGCTGGGCGATCGGATCAAATTTCCGACCGCATTTTTCCTGGGGCCGGCTCTCGGCACAGCCGCCTTGCAGCTGCTTGGCGTGCACGGTCCGCCGCTGCCATCCCTCCTCATCTGCGCCGCGCAGGTGATGATCGGTGTTAACGTCGGCCTGATGCTAAAGCCCGGCCAGCTCGATCGCAAGCTCCAAACGATTTCGCTCGCGATCGTCTCCGGCCTTTTGTTGGTCATCGGCTCCTTCGGACTCAGCGCCTTGTTCGCGAGCTTACAGCCGGTCACCCAGTCAACCGCCCTGCTCAGCCTGGCTCCCGGCGGGATGGATCAAATGGGCATTATCGCCCATGAAATCGGCGCCGATCTCTCGATTGTTGCGGGCTATCAGGTGTTTCGAACGTTCTTTATTTTCTTTGCGGTGCCGCCGCTTCTGCGGTTGTTTTTTAAATATAGTGCTTCCCAACGGGCGCCTCGTAAAAACGCAACTTAAATCTATCGTAAACGGAGGAATTCACCCATGAACCCGATTCAACTCGATTTTCAAAAAACAGCGCTAGTCATCATCGACCTGCAAAAAGGCATCACCCGCATCCCTGGCGCGCAGACCGTTATTGATAAAGTCGCGCCGATTGTCAGCCTTTTTCGGGAACAGGGCGGCTTTATCACCTTTGTCAATGTCGATTTCCTGGATGGCCGCGATCGCTTGGCGCCTATCACCGATCTCCCTGCAGCAAGCGGCGCGCCTTCGCTCCCCGCAGATTGGGCGGAGTTCGTGCCGGAGCTTGGCGTGACCAAAGGCGACCATATCGTCACGAAGCGCAATTGGGGCGCCTTCTTCGGCACCGACCTGGACGTGCAGCTGCGCCGCCGCGGCATCGATACGATTGTGCTGTGCGGTATCTCCACCAACATCGGCGTTGAGACGACGGCGCGCGAAGCGTTCCAGCACGGCTATAATCAGATTTTTATCACCGACGGCATGATAAGCACTGCGCAAGAAGAGCACGACGCGACGTGCAAATTCATCTTCCCGCGGATCGGCAGAAGCAGAACCTCTGAGCAATTCCTTGCGGAAGTTGCTGAGAATGCGGCGAAATAAGAACGCAAGGCTGCACGCGTCTATACAAAGCTGCCAGGAAGTCGAATTTTCGGCTTTCCGGCGGCTTTTCTTTTTACTCGTAAGCATCATATTTCACCATTTACAAACCGATGGTCTGTTTGTATAATGAGCATATCAACTCCATTTGAAAGAGGACACTCATCATGAAGAACGAAGAACGCCGCGAACTGACCACTGGTCGCTTGCTGACCGCCGTCAAACAACTTATCGCCGAAAAAGGCTGCGAAGCGCTGACCATGAAGGACCTCATGGAACGATCAGGCCTCTCGAAAGGCGCTATTTTCCATTATGTCAAAAGCAAAGACGAGATTTTCGCCTGGGTGCTTCAGGAACGGCTTGAATCTACGAACGAACAGTTTCAATCCGCGGCCGAGCAGGAGCCAGCTACCTTTGAAGGGCCTATGCAGCGCATTGCGAACGGCATGATGTCGATTACAGATCCCGGCGATGTCACCAACAAGGTGTTCATTTACCTGCTCGGCAAAGAAGCCGATCCCGCGGTGGCGGAAGCACTGCAGCAATTTTATGAGCAATCCATCCGGTATTCTAAAATGTGGATTGTCGCAGGCCAGCAGCATGGCGTCATTCACGCCTCGTTGGACGCCGATGAGACCGCCGAAACCTTCGTCCTGCTTACCCTTGGACTGCGCGTCCGCTCCATGCTGCCGATCGGCCGAAGCGCCGGGATTCTGGCGGAAAAGCTTTCAGGATTTATGGCGCGCATCTTGAAAGCGTAAACGCGAGCTTCCTACCAAATAATCAAGGAGGAAATTGAAATGGCACCTTTTATCGCATTAGTCTCATCGTTCATCCTGTTCCGCTGTATCGGCTGGCTTGGCGCAGGCTATTTCGACAATTGGCAGCACGCGCTGCAAGCCGCCGTCGCTCTGATGCTGCTGCTGACTGCCTCTGCACATTGGGGCAAAAGGCGGGCAGATCTCGTCCGCATGGTACCGCCGACTTTTCCGAATCCGGCCTTGATCGTCACCGTGACGGGCCTCCTTGAAATTGCCGGGGCTATCGGCATCCTGCTGCCCGCCCTTTCACTTGCGAGCGCGCTCTGCCTCGTGCTCTTATTTCTGGCGATGTTCCCCGCCAACGTCTACGCCGCCAAACATCGCCTCACCATCGCCGGCAGCCCTGTGCCCCGGCTGTTCCTCCGCACCGTGCTGCAGCTCGTTTTTCTCGCTGCCGTGGTGCTGGCTTCGCCGCTGGTGTAGGCGCGCGGGGCAGGGGCCGGGGAGTCCCCCTTTCCGCGAACAAGCGGCAGTCCAGGACTTGAAAATATCCTAGACTGCCGCTTGTTTATGGAACGAACAGATCCTATCGTTTTCTTGCCTTGATGACAAAAGTGACAGGAAGCATCTTTGCTTTTTGGGCAAAATCGCCGCTGCGTGATTGCATCATATCCTCATCGGATTCCTCAATCATTTCCTCAATGACAAATCCGGCTTTTGCCAGCGCGTTCACATAGGTTGATAGTTTACGGTCCGATAAGGCCAGCGTACTTCCGTCAAGAGATGCCGAATACCACGATTCATCGAAATAACATTTTTTAAAAACAAGCCTGTTATTTTCTGCAGCAACACATTTGTGTATAGGGTGAGACCAACTGAAAATAAATGCGCCGTCTTTTTTTAGGTAAGCAGCAATCCGGCGAAAAGTACCCTCAAGGTCTGTTGCCCAGCCTATGGCATAAATCGAATACACAAAGTCGAAATAGTCACCTGGTATGCCGCATTCTTCTTCCATCGGAGAACAGATCAATCGAGCCGAAAGACCTCGCTCTGTCAAACGTTGCTTCGTCTTTTCGATTTGATTTTCTGAGATATCCATTCCCCATAGTTCAGATGCATGGCGTTCCCCCAAATATTGCAAAGATTGACCGCTTCCGCAGCCGATTTCCAGCAGCTTTTTTCCTGAGACATCGCCAAAAAGCTGGCACTTCTCTTCTGAGACAAATGCGCCATACAAAGGAAGGGCGGTTTCTCCTAAAACATCGCTCCCTTTTGTATCCCAAAATAAGCTATTTGTTTCATGCACAACACGCTTATCCATGTCAACCGAGATGGCGCCAACCTCTCCACCACCTATAATGTTTGTTCGATAAACAGAATTCTTGTCCATGCCGTCGCACCCCAAATCCAGTTTTTTCAACGTCTCCCCTCCTTGCGGAACTGTATGCCGCTATTTCGACGAATGATTCAGCTTTCCGCCAGAAAGCGGAACGAGGTGGCCTTATTTCGGCCCCCAGACGTCCATTTCACCCAAATATGTGCAAATAAAGCCTTCTCGTTCCGCTAGAGGCACAAATGCGCCGAATCCCTGCAAATAGCGTTTCTACGTTCCTCTTGCCTTAAAAAATGCGTCCCCCCTGACATGCCAGGTCTTACATCGGCGTGGGCTTCCGCCCTTTGCCATACACGCTGGCAAACAAGAACGTCGCCAGCAGTTGCAGCGCACCGACGATGTAAAACGGTGCGACCATCCGCCCCGCGTCGATGAATTTACCGAATGCGCCGGGCCAGAGCACTGCGCCCAAGCGAAGGATGACATAATTCATCTTCACGATCAGGGAGCGCTTGCCGCGCGGCGCCTCTTCCATCAGCATCGCAGTCCGGTTGCCGCGCGTCCCGAGGTTGCAGGCGGTGCAGCCGATTTCCAGCAAAGCCGCCACCCAGAACGATGTCGTCCACGGCAGGGCCAGCAGACAGGCAATCGCCAGCAGATGCAAAATGACGACCACGCGCACGGTGCCGATCTTCTCCGCATGTTTCGGCGCCAAGTACGACCAGCCTCCCGCTGCGAGGTAAGAGAGGCCCATGACGACGCCGATCCAGCCCGGCGACGCGTTGAACCTCACGGCGAACCAGTACGACGTCATCGTACTGGTCAGGCCTCCGGCAATGCCGCTGAGCTGTGTCACCAGCTGTTTAAGCTCCTCCGCCGTCCTCGCATCGCCTGAAGCGCCGGAACGCCTGACCAGCAGCCGCAGATTCGGAATCAGCAGCAGGACGAGAAACAGCACAATCGGCGCATACAGCGACACTTCGTGCCAGCCGAGGCGCCGAAACAGCGCGAACAGGCCGCCGATGACCAGCGCGCCGAGCACCAGACCGGCGAACAGCGCGAAGTCGTTCGCCTTCTTGCCGACCGCCGGCTCCGCCTGCGGAGCAGCCGGCGCTGGCGCTTTCCGCTCGCCGCCCTGCAGGCGGAGCAGCAGAACAATGCTGCCCGCGCTAAGCGCGACGAGCAGCAGGAAAATCGGCCTGTAGCCGCTGGCGCCAGGCAACAGGCCGCTCCACACCAGGTGCAGGCAGGCCAGCAGGCAGCCTGCACCCAGCCCCGCGCAGCTTAGCAGCGCGTTCGTGTGATACACATGACCGGTCTTCTTCCGGTCATACGCCGCCAGCCAGCGCCGCTCGATCGGCGCCATCGGCCCGCCCGTGCCGGCATGACCGCCGCCGAGGCCGGACAACATGAACGCAGCGTCGAGTACGAGCTGCTGCGAGAAAAACACCGCGAGCACCGCGCCAAGCAGGACGAGCCCTTCAAACAGCAGCAGGCATCGCTTGGCGCCAAGCAGCCTGCCGAGCTCTGCCGTGAACAGCGTCAGCCCAGTTCGCAGCAAGCCTGCGAGGGCGAGCACCGTGCCGATCGCGCCCCCGCTCCACCCTAGCTCCTTCAAGAACAGGGAGATGTCGACCAGCGCCAGCCCTTGTCCGACGCTGCGCAGCAATGTGGCGAGCTGAAGGCGCTGGACGTCCTTATGCGGACCAAGCCATGTGGAGAGCAAGCTCGATTTAACAAGAAGTTGGGACATAACTCTTCTCCTTCATCTAGGAATAGGATAAGTTCAGCTGGCAACACAGCCGCTTTTTTATTCATTTTAAGTACAAATCTTGCGAATATCAATCATAGGCGAACAGCACATTCATCCTCGCCAAAGCGCACCGAAGCAATGCCTGCAAGAAAGCAGGAATTTTCCGCAAAAATGGCGTGTGCAGCCAAAAAACCTGCGATAAAGCAGTTTTTTTGGCCAGGTTCTCTCAAAAAGAGGGTTCTCGTCGAGAATACCTGCGCAATTGCAGGCATTTCATGGAATCAGTAGCGGGAAGAGGAAAATCCCTACTTTTCTGCAGGCTTCGATACCAACGGCAGAGTCGGGGTCAAATAGCCTCTCTCGCTCCGCTCGCACACTTGCTAAACTGGCATAACGTTGCTTCGTATACCCAGGAGACCTAGGTAGTTACCTTCCCTCTCTTTTTCCCTCTCGCAAATTCTTTGCTCTTTCCGTCATTTTCTTTGTTCTTTCCTCCCCGTTTCCATGCACGCCTAGCGTCACCGGGGTTCTCGTTGTATGATAGAAGCAATTCCTCTCTCTGGGAAAATTCCATGGAACGGTGACCGCTATGCGAATGCTGCGCAGCCCACTCAAAACTTTGCGGGGCAAGATTCTCGTGTCCCTGTTCTTGCTGATCATTCTTCCCGTCGTCATCATTCTGTACCGCTTCTATAAAAATTCGGAACACATCGTACAGGTGCAGCTGAACCAGTCCAATCTTACCGCCGTTACTCAAAAAGCGAGTACGATGAACGACATGGCGGTTCGCATGATTTCCGCCTCCGCGTTGATCATTAACGATCTCGAAACGGAAAAGTTTTTGAAAGATCCGCCCGACTGGTCCGATAACTATATCAACTTCCAACGATTGACCAACCTGCAGCAAAAAATGTCCAACGTCAAAGACCTGCTTCTCGACTATTCGACGTATATCGGCATCTACGATAATCGGGGCTACACGCATACGACCTGGTCGGCCGTCTCCAAGGTGGACCCTCTGGATTTCGCCAAAGAAAGCTGGTTCGCTCCCACACGGGAGCACAGCGGCTTTCCGTACTGGTCTGTCCCGTATACCCTCCAAACCGGCGCAACAAGTACGAATCTCGTTTTAATGACGAGGCAAATTAATGGCACGTATTCAAGCAATTACGGAACGTTTTTTATCGGCGTGCCGATCTCGGTTTTCTTCTATTCCGCTTCCGAGCTCGCGAGCCAACAAGCGGAAGGCATCACAACCCTGCTGTACGATGACCAACAGCGGCTGCTGTTGGGCCGGACGAGCAGCAATCAGGCGCTCGCAGGCGCTTCGCTTCAGAACATCCGCACGAACAGCAGCGGCATGCAAGAGATTACCGTGGACAACAAGGTGTATCTGGTCAACGACGCCTATGTGCCTCAGCTCGGCTGGCATCTCGTGCAGTTCATGAATCAAGCGGACTTCGCCAAACAGCTTAGCCGGGAAAAGGACAAATCCATTACGTGGATTATGGCGTGGTTTTTGCTTTTTGCCATTGCTTTCATTATTCTGATGCTGCGCGTCACAAGTCCGTTCAAGCAGCTTGCCAAATCGATGAACAAAGTCGGAAAAGGCGAGTTCAATACCTCGGTGCAGATCAAGGGCGAGGACGAGATGGCGATGCTCGGCAGCAATTTCAACAAGATGGTGCATCATCTGCAAAATCTCATCAACGACCTGTACGACGAGCAGCGGCGCAAACAGAAAGCGCAGTTTCAGGCGCTCCAGGCGCAGATCAATCCGCATTTTCTGCTGAATACGCTGAATTCGATCAAATGGATGGCCCTCCTCTCCGGCGCCGAGCACGTCAGCGAGATGATTACGAAGCTGGGCAAGCTGCTGAATTTTACGATGCGTAATGAACAAGAGTTTGTCACGCTCCGGGAGGAGCTCGATTATTTGCAGGTTTACCTGAGCTTGCAGGAAATCCGGTATCATGATCAAATTACTTTCTCTTATACGATTCCCGAGCCGCTTCTGGACTGCGAGATGCTCAAATTCACCCTCCAGCCTGCGGTTGAAAACAGTATTCTTCACGGCAACCGCTTCCCGCTTCATATCGAGCTCGTTGCCGAGGAGCAAGGCGATCGGCTTCTGATCTCCCTGCAGGACAACGGCGTCGGCATGAGCGAGGAGAAGATTCAGGAGGTCGAAGCGACGCTCCATCAGCCTCACGCCAAATTCAGCGGCATCGGTATCCGCAACGTGAACGAACGCATCAAGCTGCACTACGGCAGCCAGTACGGCATGCAAATTTCGAGCAAACCGGACGAAGGCGTTCATCTTCAATTAATGCTGCCTATGAAAAGGAGGGATGCGGAGCATGCGCATCTTGATCGTGGATGATGAAATTTTGGTACGCATCGGACTCAAAACGATTATTCCCCGGGACCAGGACGATTTCCAGGTTATCGGTGAAGCGGCTAGCGGCTTGGAGGCGCTGCAAATCCTTGAAGCCCAGCCGTGCGACATTGTGCTGACCGACATTCGCATGCCCGAAATGGACGGGCTCGCGCTGCTCAAGGAAATTCGCGAACGGTGGCCGCATATCAAATGCCTGATCTTGTCCAACCACCACGATTTCGCCTATGTGCAGCAGGCGCTGCGCCTTGGCGCTGTGGAATACGTCACCAAGCTGGAGATCAACCCGTCCGAGCTGATGGCGAAGCTGCGCACACTGCGCGAGCAAATTAGCCAGGAGCGGCAAGAGCAGGCGGCGCTGACCAAGCTGGAGCAGAAGGTGAACGAATACAGCAGCGAAGTGAAGGAAAAGCGCCTGCGCGAGCTGCTGCTGGGCCATGCTACACGGAGCGAGATTGAGCAAATGCGCCGGGAATTCAAGCTGGAGCAGTTGGAGGCCCCGCTTTCCGCGGCCGTCGTGCAAATCGAGAAATACGACGAGCTGACGCAGAACAACCGGTTTCAAAGCGACCGGCTGCTTTCGTATACGGTCAAAAATGTGCTCAGCGAAATTTTGAAAAAATACGACAACGGCGAACTCGTGGAAATCGAGGGCGGCAAATTTTGCATTCTGACGGGCAAACGCGATCCGAATATGCTTGCTGAAATGCAGCATGCGGTGCAAGCTTTTCTGAAAATTATCGTCACGATCGGCGTCTCCCCCGCCATGACGGATACCTTCGCGCTTCATGAAGCGTACGATAAAGCCGACTGCGCGCTGAGCTACCGCTTCTATTATGGGCGCGCCTGCATCGTGCAGTATGAGGAACTCAAGCTGTCCGCTGCTCCGGCCATGGCGGAGCCTTGGGACGAAGAGGAATGGTCGAAGCTCATCGATGCGCAGGATGCGGAAGGCATGAAGAAGCGCATCTTAACGTGGACGGCGTCCCTCATGCAGCAAAGCGCGCTTCCTCCCACCGTCGTGCGCGAGCAATGGCTGAGCCTGCTTCATCTGTTCGCACGCAGCTTGAAAGCGGACGGCGGCGACATCTATTCCGTGACGCTGCACGAGCAGCAGTACCCGTACCACGTCATTCGCACAGCTGAGACGCTGCAGGATCTCACCGACTGGTTCGTCGGCTGGATTCCGGTCTTTC
Source organism: Paenibacillus oryzisoli (assembly GCF_050467285.1). Lineage (GTDB taxonomy): Bacteria > Bacillota > Bacilli > Paenibacillales > NBRC-103111 > Paenibacillus_E > Paenibacillus_E oryzisoli_A. The sequence continues at coordinate 224,535 of NZ_JBCMUN010000014.1, forward strand.
TGGCCTACAAGCGCCAGCACGGCAAGGAAAAGCTCCGCCCCGAGATTCAGATTGTGATCAAGCAGATTTTGGAAAACTACAATTTCCCGCTGAAGGTAGCGGATTTGGCGAGCACGGTCGGGTACACCGAGAACTATTTAAGCATTCTTTTTAAAAAGGAAACCGGCAAAACGATCACGGACTACATGACCGCGGTACGGATGAAAAATGCGCGCGAGCTGCTGAAAAATCCGGACTATAAAATTTTCGAGATTTCCGAGATGATCGGCTATGCCGACCCGAACCATTTCTCGCGCAGCTTCAAGCAAATGGAAGGCATGTATCCGACCGAATTCCGCAAGCTCTATTTTGGCGGACAGCGAACATCATAGAATTATGCTTACTTCGTAAAGAATACTCCGTGTTCATTTGGAAGCGTATGGATTACGATGACATTACCAAAAGAAAAGGGGATGAACACATGAAGAAAGCACTAGGATACAGCGCATCACTTGCTCTTGCTGTAAGCGTTTTCCTTGCAGGATGCTCCAAAACGGAACCAACACCAACCACCTCCGCGGCGCCGGCAGCGACGTCAGCAGCTACTGCAGCGGCAACGTCAGATCAAAAGCCGATCACACTGAAATTCTGGGGAGGCGTTCCGCCGGAAAGCGGTCCGCAAGAAGCGGTCGATAACTGGAATAAAGCGAATCCGAACATCAAGGTTGAGTATACACGATTTGTAAACGACGATCCCGGCAACTTGAAGCTTGAGACGGCCTTGTTGTCGAATACGGATGCGCCGGACATTTTCATGAACTACAGCGATGCCAGAATCACGAAGCGTCAGGCAGCCGGTATGGCGGAACCGCTCGACGATCTGATCGCCAAGGTGGGCTTTGACGTCAACGGCATTATCGGTGCAGAAAACATCAAGAAATTCCCTGACGGCAAATACTACTACCTGCCAGCCAACAAAAACGTCGGCGCTGTCCTCTTTAACAAAAAAGCGCTGGACGCATCCGGAGAGAAATTGCCGACAGCCTGGACTTGGGACGATTTTGCAGCGCTTGCCGCTAAGCTCAATAAAGGCGATATGAAAGGCACGATGCTCGATCCGGCCCTCGCCTCCTTCGGCGACCTTGTTCTGCAAACCGATAAACCGCAAGATTGGTTCATTACGGCTGACGGCGCATCGAACTTCAACAGCCCTGCCTTGAAGAAAGGCTTGGAGATGCAGCAATCGCTCGAGAGCAAAGGCTTGATGATGAAATACTCCGAAGCCGTAGCGGGTAAAATTACAGTGCAAAACGAACTGCTCACCAGCAAAGCGGCCATGGCGACATCGGCAATTTATATTATCCGCTACATTAAGGATACGAAAAGCTTCCCGCATGACTTCAAAGTTTCGTTCGCGCCGATCCCGCAGTATAAAGCAGGCGGCAATGTCAACCCCGGCGGCGGCATGGGCGACTATATGTCCATCAACAAAAACAGCAAGAACAAAGAAGCGGCCATGAAGTTCATGTCCTGGTACTTGCAAGAAGGCAACATGTCCATGGTGGCGGGCGGACGCATTCCAACGAACAAGAAAGCCGATCCGGCCAAAATCGCCTCCATCCTCATCGGTGACGGGAAAGATCTGATCGACGAAGAATCCTTGAAGGCGCTGCTCGCTGGCAGCTACACGTTCCCAACGTCCTACAACGTGCCGGTGCCAACCGAACTGACAGCGGTGTACAAGGATGAGATGGAGAAATATTTGCTCGGCGCCCAGCCACTCGACAAAGCGCTGGAAACGATGAAAAAACGCGCAGACGAAACGATCAAAGGCGCGAAAAAATAGCTTTGATTTACGTAAACCTCCGGGCCGATTCTACCCGGAGGTTTTTCAATGAAAATGCAGAAACGGGCATGAATATGCTATGGGTTTTCACTTCTATGCTTGGTAAAGTTAAGGTATCAACAGTTCAGGAAAGGGTGTAAGGCTTATGAAACCATTCTGGCAGACGTCCAAGTTCAGGGAAAACCTTGCCGGTTATCTCTTCATTTTGCCCAACTTCGCGGGGTATCTCGTGTTTATCCTGCTGCCCATTCTATTCAGCTTGTATCTCGTGTTTGTCGATTGGGAATATCTCAAGGGCTTCGCAGGTATTGAATGGGTCGGCTTGGATAATTTTAAAGCGCTTCCACATGATCCGAAATTTATTAAGGCGCTGCAAAACAATACGATTTTCACAGTCGTCTCTGTCCCGGCGTCCATTATTCTAGGACTGCTGCTTGCCGTCATTTTGAATAAGTACGTGTACTTCAAACAAACCTTGCGGACACTGATTTTCCTGCCTTATGTCAGCTCGCTCATCGGCGTCTCGGTCATCTGGAGTATCATGTACCGGGCTTCCAATGGGCCGATTAACCAATTCCTTCACGCGATCGGCATTCAGAATACACCGGGCTGGCTGTCCAGTCCCAAATCCGCGCTCATCGCCATTATTATCATGTCCGTCTGGGTTACCATCGGATACGCCATGGTCATTTATCTGGCAGGCTTACAGGGCATTTCCAAGGATCTGTACGAAGCATCCGAGATTGACGGCGCGTCAAACGTTCGGCAGTTTTTTCAGATTACGGTCCCCATGCTGACGCCGACGACGTTTCTGATCACCATCACGCTAATTATCTGGTCGTTCCAGGTTTTCGGTCCCGTCGCGGTTATGACGCAAGGCGGTCCGATCGATTCGACCATGGTGCTGTCCTATCACATCTTCCTGCTCGCCTTCCGCTTCTACAAAATGGGCTATGCGGCTACCGTTTCCTGGGTGCTGTTTGCGATTATTTTCATCATTACGCTCATTCAATGGCAGAGCCAAAAACGCTGGCAGCAGCACTTCTAAGCAAAGGAGCGATTCCTCATGGCAACATCTTATTCTATCGAAACAACCAAATCGGCTTCCCTGGCGAAACGCAAGGGCTGGAGCTTGTGGATAAAATCGATCATGACCGTCCTATTGTTCGGCTTCGCCATCCTCATGATCCTGCCGTTCCTCTGGATGATCTCCACCTCATTTAAAATTAACGGAGAAGTGTTCAATTATCCGATCGAATGGATTCCGAAGACGTGGCATTGGGAAAATTATCAAAAAGTGTGGGGCGGCACCGATCCGTTTTATATTTTTTACTGGAATTCCATCAAAATTACCGTGATTACCGTAGTGGGCAATCTGTTCACCAGCGCCATGGCCGGCTTCGCCTTCGCCAAAATCCGCTTTAAAGGCCGCAACTTCCTGTTCCTGCTGTATTTGTCGACGATGATGATTCCGGGACAGGTGCTGCTCGTCCCCCGCTTCATCCTGTTCGATCAACTGCATCTGATCAACACGCATACATCGCTGATTTTGCCCGGCCTCTTCACCGTGTTCGGAACGTTTCTGATGCGCCAATTTTTCTCCTCGCTGCCGAACGAACTGCTGGAAGCCGGCCGTGTCGACGGCGCAGGCTACTGGCGCAACTTCTGGCAAATCTGTCTGCCGCTCACAAAACCGGCGATTGTCACGCTGCTCATTCTGTCGTTTACGTGGCACTGGAACGATTACGAGAATCCGCTGATCATGCTGCGCGATAAATCCCTGTACACCATTCCGCTCGGACTCACGAGCTACGTAGAAGAATTTGGTACGAATTATGTCCTGATGATGGCGGCTTCCGTATCGGCCCTTGTGCCGGTGCTTATCGTAGTCGTAATTTGTCAAAAATGGTTTGTCGAGGGGGTGGCCAGCTCCGGCTTGAAAGGATAATTGCGTTGTAGAGAAGGATCACAATTGCACCAAGGCACATTAGCCCCTGCATGGAGAGAAACCCATACGCTAATTGATGTCCAAGGAGGCTGACTGATGATTTCCTTCCGCAAATGGTTCACACTGCTCCTCGCCGCCGTGCTGCTGCTTGGCGCCCTCCCTGCCCACCGTGCAGAAGCATCAAGCACGGCTGTCGTGCCGATCGACTGGAGCGACTTCACCGCTGGCAATCCCTCTGACAGCAATGCGCTCCGCGTCCGCACGCTGCTGCTGAACAGCAACAAATACGCCCTAACGACGTGGTGGACGAACAAAGGCTATGCCGCGCAAAGCGGCACGTATCTGACGTTCGGCGGCGTCGATGAGCCGAATATCCGCCCACCGGCCAGCGAAGCGCTTGCGCTTGCGATTTCGCTCAAGACCGGCGCCTATGACGCTTCGGCCACCGGTGTCACGCAAGCGAACGCGTTGGCGATCGCCAAGAAGCTGACCGCTTCCCTCGCCTACCGGCACAAAGTGACGACCGCGTCCGGCTGGGGCAACGGCTGGCAGACCGCCTTCTGGGCGTACTTGGCCGGGACGGCCGGCTATATCCTCTGGGACGACTTGTCCGCGACAGACCGCGAATACGTGCGCGCGATGGTGGAGTACGAAGCGAATCGTTTTAACTCCTACACGGTCCCTTATTACCGCAACAAATCCGGCACCATCATCTCCGCCGGCGATACGAAGGCGGAAGAAAACGCCTGGAACTCCTCCCTGCTGCAGCTCGCTACGGCCATGATGCCCGATCACCCGAACTGGTCCTTGTGGATGAACAAAAACATCGAGCTTATGGTCTCCGCTTACTCCCGTCCGTCCGATACGACAAGCACGCGCGTGCTTCACGGCCGAACTGTCGCTCAATGGCTGAACGGCTCCAATGCCAATGAAGACGGCACCGTGGTCAACCATAACATTATTCATCCCGATTACATGACGTCGATTACCCAGCTGTTTAATGCACCGCTGCTGTATACGCTCGCAGGCAAGCCAACGCCGGAAGCGTTCCTGTTTAATGCGGACGTTGTGTACGATTCGCTCGTCGACTTGAATTTTGCTTCTCCTCCCTACGGCTCTCCAGGAGGCACGATTTATGTGGACGGCTCGTCCAACATTTATTACCCGCAGGGCAATGATTGGGGTACAATGCGGCGCATGCAGTTCGCTTTTATCGATGCGACGGCCGCAGCGTTTGGCTTTGACACACTCGCCAGCCAGAAGGGCAGCTATTGGGAGCCCTACCATGCCCAAATGGTGCTCGATATGCAGAACCGTACCGGTCATACCGATGGGCATACCTATGAGGCGACCGCGGAGGACACGTATGCCGGGCGCGAGGAATGGATTGCGCAATTTGCGGGCCGGGATTATTTGACGAAGTGGATCATGGGGCAAAATAAGTACACGCTGACAAATCAGACGTATACGGTACCTTCGGCTCCCGCTCCAAGCGATCCGTTTCATTATGGCTTCGAGGACGGCACCGCCGCAGGATGGACGCCGGTGAATGGCACGTGGAACGTCGTGACGGACGGCGCGTCCAAGGTATACAAACAGACCGCCACGTCTGGCGAAGCGCTCTCGGTTGCCGGCGACAGCTCCGCATGGCGCAATTACAGCCTCGAAGCGACGATGAAGCTGTACGATAGCATCGCGAACAACGCCTCCGGCATTGTCGGCCGCTATGCGGACAACGACAACTATTATTTGTTCCGGCTCACGACGACGGGCAAGGCGCAGCTGTATCGGAAATCTGCCGGCACGTTCACCTTGCTTCAGGAAACGGCGATGACGGTCAGCACCGGCACGGCCTATACGTTGAAGCTCGTGATGAACGGCAGTGCTCTTTCCGGCTATGTGAACGGCGCGCTGAAGGTGTCCGCCAGCGACAGCACGATTTCGGCAGGTCGCATCGGATTCCGTACGTATAATCAAACCGCGAGCATCGACAATGTCGCGGTCGAGCTGAGCCTACCGTACGCGGATAACTTTGAGGACGGGGATGGCTTTTCATGGACGCCGACCACAGGCACGTGGAACGTTGTGACGGACGGCAGTTCCGTCTACAAGCAGACGGCGACCGGCGGCGAAGCTGTGACGGTGACAGGGAACAGTGCCTGGAGCAACTATGCGGTTCAGGCGAATGTGAAGCTGTACGATGCTCTTTCTTTTAATGCGTCGGGCCTAATCGCCAGGTATCAGGATGCGGACAATTACTATTTGCTCCGTGTGACCACGGATGATTTCGTCCAGCTGTATCGAAAGTCCGGCGGCACGTTTACGCTGCTCCAGGACGCGCCGCTGACCGTGAACACGGGTACAACGTACACGTTGAAGCTTGCGCTGAGCGGCAGTTCGATGACAGGCTATGTCGGCGGCGTTCCCTTGATCTCCGTGACGGACAGCACGTTTGCCTCCGGCAAAATCGGCCTCCGCACGTATAAGCAGACCGCCAGCTTTGATGAAATTAGTGTAAATTAATGAAAAAAGACGATACCTTGCAGACGCTTATTCTGCTTGTATCGTCTTTCTTTATTTCGGCGCGGCAGCCGCCTCGAACATCGCCGCCGCATGGTGCAGCAGCCTCTCTTGCCCGAATGCGGAATATTCGTTCCACGGCGCTTCGATGCCGGCGATGCCGCTGGTCACGGTGACGTTCCCCGCTCGGACCGCCGGCAGCTCGCACCACGCGTCCTCTTTGGCGATGGCCTGCCAAGCCGCCTGCGAGACGCTATCCTTGGCTACATGAAGGATGATGTGTCCGGCTTCGTAATCGGCGAGCTTCGCGGGGTCTATCTTTTTCACCCAGGGCGTGATGTGAAGCTGATCCGGCGCTTTCAGCCCCAAGTCATCGTAAAAAACGGTTGCGGCAGCTTTTCCCCATACCAGCAGCTGTTTGAGATGAATAAGCACGATAAGCACTGGACGATCCTCCAGACGGGGCTTTAGCACCGCTTTCAGCTCCGCCGCTTTGCGATCGTAGTTGTGAAGCCACTTGGCCGATTCCTTTGTTTTATGGATGAAGGCTGCAACCTCCAGAAGCTGCTTACGCCAGCTGGCCTGCCAAGGCAAAAAAAGCGCAGTCGCAATGCTCCCCAGCTTCTCCTGCTCCTCCGGCGGAATCCAATCGATGCCGATGATATAATCGGGCTTCGCCTGCTCCAGCGCCAACCGATTAAAATCATAGTGATGGCTAAGCGACACCTGGACATCGTACGCGTATTTATTCCGATAATAGTCCGTCCAATACTGGTCCATCGGCGCCGCATAGGGAATGACCTGCAACGCCAGGAGCTGCCCGATGTTTACCCAACTGTAAGCTGCGACTTTGAGATTAGAATTTTTCATATAGACCGCAGGTGCCATGCCCATATGTTTCTTGAACATGTTGCTGAGGTACATTTCATTCTTGTAGCCGACCTGATACGCAATTTCGCGCAGGGAGGCGTTCGGCAGCTCGCGCATCAGCGATTTCGCTTTACGCAGTCTCAACTCGGTGACGTATTCAATGACGCCTTTACCAAACTTCTCTTTGAACAGCCGCATAAAATGAAACCGGCTCAGCCCCGCCGTCGCCGCCAAGCTCTCAATCGTAATTTCCTCGGTAAAATTGCGCTCCAGCACATACTTGGCATAGTCTAGGGCCATGGCGGTTTTGTGCGCCTGATTTTGCAGCACCAGGCTTAACAGCTCGTACAAGCCTGCTTCGCTGCGCAGCCGGTCTGCCGGCTGACCCTGCAGAAAGTGGGTGTGGACCACTTTCGCGAGCTGCACCGCGGCTGCGGGTGCCAGCGGAATCGCCTCCCCTTCGCCGGGGAGCGAGTGGAGCGGCTGAAGTGCAGCGCTATTTCCGGTCTCGGCCTGCGCTACCCGGAACGCTTGAAAACGCAGCAAGTACACGCCCTGCACGTCCTCCGGCTGCAGCCCCAGCTCCAGCAGCTGCCCCGGCTTGCTGATAAAAGCGGTGCCCTGCTTGAGCTGCACAAACTGACCGCTGACGATCAGTCTTCCCTCCTGCGCGTCGGACACAAGCAAAATATACGAATCCGCCGTTATAAAATCCCGTTCGGCGGGCCAGTTCAAATCCCGGTACACGATATGCTCGACATCCGTGAGCTTAAACCAGGTCGCCGCCAGCAAATCCTCCTCGGCTTCTTGCTGTATGCATTCGTCGTTCATGAGGCTGCCTCCTTGCCTGACAAGCATAAAAGGACGGGAGCTTTATGAGCTGTCCCCGTCCTGCGAATCGCAGTTATTTTACTAGATTACGTACAATATCATCCAAAATCAACTGATTCGCGATCACGTTCTGATTGAACCAGTGGCCGGAATCGACTTCGTAGACGTGGCCTTGCTGCACAGCCGGCAGCTTCTGCCACAGCGGATTGTCCGTTGGCGGCTTTGGACGGCCTGTTCCCGACAAGACGAAGATGTAATCGACGTCATCAAGCTGTGCCAGCGATTCCAGCGAATACGTATCGTAGTCGCCTTTCAGCAGCTTCGGCTGTTTGAAGCCGACGCCTTCGTACAGCAGCTTCCCGCTGTAAAAGTTCGCGCCGAACAATTTGAATCCTTTTTCCGCAGCGGATTGGAACAATACCGCCGATTTGCTGCCGACGGCTTTTTGAATTTTATCCTTCGTCTGAGCGACCTTCTCGTCATACTTCTTGATCGCTTCATCCGCTTCCTTCGTCTTGCCCAGCACCTCGCCCAGCTTCGCGAGATTGCCTCTCCAGTCATTCTCATCGTTGGAGAGTACGTAGGTTGGCGCAATTTTCGAAAAATCCTCATATGTACCCGCCTTGATATAGGACGGTGCCGCCAAAATAATAAGGTCCGGGATGTGGCTGAGTGTCCCTTCCGGTTTAAGGCCGCCCATCATATCCAGAACCGGCACGCCGCTGAGCGTATTTTGCAAATATTGCTGCGGGGCGCCGTTCGCCGACCACTGCGCAACCGGCTTCACGCCCAGCGTTGTTAAGCCGTCCTCCAGGAATGGCGCGATCACGCGCTTCGGCTCCGCCGGCACCTTCACTTCGTGGCCCATCGCATCCTTCAGGATGCGCTCTTTCGGCGCAGCAGCCGTCGGTGCTGCCGAGGCTTGCGTTGTCGCCGCCGGTGACGCGGCGTTTTTGGAATCGGCTGCGCCTGTACCGCACCCCGCCAGCATGAGTGTTGATAAGATCACTGCAGCCGAAACGTGAACGAATTTTTTTGAAAACATAATGGAACTTCCCCCTGATTCATATGTTGATACTGATAATCATTATCGTTAATGAAAGTATACTGGACGTCCCTCCTTTTGTGAATATGTAAAAATGCTGTTTTTGGGCAGATGCGGCGCACGATGGTATAAGTTTGTTTGGAGAGAGCGCTTACGGTGGGGGTGGGGAAGTAACTTTGGCGGTTGGCGGGTGTTTAGAGTAGATGAATTTGTTTAAGTACCGGTTCGAGCACATTTGGAAGCCATTGTTTCAGTTGGTGGTGCGGAGGGGGGAATGGGCTTGGGAGCGGTGGTAGCCCATTTCGTCAGATTTAAGAGGGGCTGACCCCTTTTAGCTCGCGAAAATCGCGCCTTTTCGCGATGCTAACTAGGGCCAGCCACCTTTAGGTGCTCCGAATTGGCCGATTTCCGCTCATTTCGCCAACTTTAAGAGGGGCTGACCCCCTTTAGCTCGCGAAAATCGCGCCTTTTCGCGATGCTAACTAGGGCCAGCCACCTTTAGGTGCTCCGAATTGGCCGATTTCCGCTCATTTCGCCAACTTTAAGAGGGGCTGACCCCCTTTAGCTCGCGAAAATCGTGCCTTTTCGCGATGCTAACTAGGGCCAGCCCCTTCTAGCTGCTATGAAACGGGCGCCAATCGCCCGCTTCGTCCAACCCCGCCCCACGCTACGCGTAGGCGCGGATCTCCACAATCTCGGCGCACGGACTGCCGTTCGTCGCCTCCACCACCAGCCGCAGCCGCTCCGTCTCCACGGCTGCGTCCAGCACCAACCGCCGCGTCCGCTTGCGGTTGCCTTCAACCCGGCGCAGCGTGTGCCACGCGCCGCCAACCCAAGCTTCGAGCCGGAAGTCCCGGACCAGCTCGGGCATAACCTCCTGCTGCGTCCGGAACGCATGCAGGTTGATCAAATCCTCGTGGACGTTATCATTGAACGTCACCTGAATCTCCCGCACACGCTGGGCCTGATCCCAGCGCAGCTCCAGCCATTCCTCGCGACCGGCCGCCATCGGCTCGGAGAGCCACACATGCATGGTTCCATACGGCCGCAAGTAGCCGTCCGTCACATGGGCCGCCGCAAACGCATCCGTACGACCCATGGCCCGGAAGCAGATCGGCTTGCGGTCGATCCCTTTTTTCATGCTCCACAGTACGACCAGCTGCTCCGGCTCATGATGCTCCAAATCCTTGGACACCACCGGCGGCGTGCCCTTCACAAAAGCGATCGCCCCCGTCTGCGGCGCATCCGCATGATACACCGTCACCGCGGGGTTCGCCCGTACGATGACGAACGCATTTTGCGCTGTTTCCGGCTCCCAGACGAGCGGGAACGATACCCACTGTCCTCCGCCCGCCTCCACGCGAGCCTCGACCGCACCAAGCCTCCGGCCCGGCACGTAATTCTCCGCGCGGCCCGTATCCCACAGTTCCACGCGGAGCGTCGTCGCCTCCGCTGCGTCCACAAGCAGCTCAAAGCCGTCCAGCCGCGGCTCCACCGGGAACAGCACAGCGACGTCGTCCAGCAGCACCCGCGGCTCCACCGCGCGCTCTATGCCGAGCGACGCCAAGGTCGAAGACGCGGTCACGGCCGCCGACCGCGCCAAATCCCGCTCATCGCGATTCGCCACGCCGATGAGCGACGCATCCTGCCGCAGCAGCACCTGCTGCAGCTCTGCGATATGTCCGCGGTACAGCTCCCGCGGGGTCACGCCCTTCTGCACGCACAGCGCAGCCCCTGCGCCGGCGGCCTCGCCCATGACGGCGCACGTCGCCATCACGCGCGTCGTGCCGAAAGCGACGTGCGAAGCGCTGATATTGCGCCCCGCCATCAGCATATTCCGGACGTTCACGGAATACAACGAACGGAACGGAATGTGATAGACGCCGTCCGAATGCAGATGCTTCGAGCCGCTCTCGGAGGCATACATGCCTTGCGGCGGATGCAGGTCGATCGACCAGCCCCCGAAGGCGACGCGGTCCTCGAATGGCGTCTGCGCTAGAATATCGTTTTGATTCAGAATATAATCCCCCTCAAAACGCCGATACTCCCGCTTCCCAGGCAGCGCGCCCACCCACTCGAGCGTCATGTTCTGCGCCTCGAAATTGCCGGAGTTTTTGATATAATCCCAAATGCCGTAAATGACCGACCACAGCTCATCCCGAATCCGCTCATTTTCATGCACCGTATCCAGCTCGCCACCCCACTCGATCCACCAATAATGGCAGCCCGAATCGCCGCTGCGGATGACGCGCTTGATCGGAATGGACGTGGTTGTAATGTCCTTCGCAAAGCTCGGCGGATGATACTTCACCGGATGCCCGACGTCTTTGGTATAAAATAAGATCGTGCTGCCAAGCGTAATCTCGTCCGCCACCTCCGGCGCCCAAGCCTCGCCGAATTCGCTGCGCGCTTCGCGGCCGATCCGGTATTTCGCGCCAGCGAGAAAACCGATCAAACCGTCGCCCGTGCAATCGAGGAACACCTCGCTCTCGAACCGGATTCTGCGCTCCGAGCCCATCATCCAGCCGGTAACCGACACGATCCGCCGATCGTCCTCTCCGCCTTCCGCCTCTACTTCATGCACGTCCGTGTTGAAAAAGAGTTGGATATTCGGCTCCTTTTTCACCGCTTCCAGCACAACCAGGTCCCAGATATACGGATTGCCCTCCGGGTTCTGGTACTGATTCTCTACGAACAACTCCCCCATGATGCCGGTCTCACGCGCATACCGGTTAATCCCGTGCGCCGTCGCGCCGCACACCCAGACACGCACCTCGCTGGATGCGTTTCCGCCCAGGACCGGGCGATTCTGCACCAACGTTACCGTTTGTCCGAGCCTTGCCGCCGCGATCGCGGCACAGACGCCGGAAAGACCGCCGCCTACCACGGTTATATCTGTTTTTACCGTCTCTTCTCTCATCACGATGCCTCCCACTTACTTCGAAATTAACCTCATTTTATCGCAGTGAGAGCGCTTTAATCCATGCATCCTTTCAACATTCGCATATACAAAATTTCAAGATATGCCGTCTACTCATTTGCACGATTTTCGCTTATGATAAAGGAACAAGCTTGTTCACGAAAGGAACGACACGCATGGACATTTCAGATGCCATTCACATTCGGCCCAGACTCGTCAGTCATATGTACTGGAAGGAAAAAACCGCTTTTCAATTTCGCGAGGATACGAATGAATACTGGGTTGTTTTTGCCGTGGAGAGCGGGCGCTTTACGTATCAAATCGGGGAAGAAGAAGGTGTCGGCGGCTTCGGAGATCTTGTCATTTGCCCGCCTGGGGTCGTTTTCCGCCGCGAGGTCGTGCAGCCTTTATGGTTTCATGTGATGAACTTTGACTGGATTCAAGATGACGGCCACACGCCGCCGGCGAACCTCCTCCCATCCGGAAAAATCGCCATTCAGGATCTGGGTCGTCTCTCATCCAACTATGCGTATTTGAAAAAATGGTACGACTTCGGCGGCCCCTCGTCGCATGCGTTCCGGCATCATGTCCTGACCGACATTTGGATGCAGTACGCCGAAGAAAACGCCGCCGTCAGGCAGACCCACTCCGCCTCCTGGGCATCGAGCGAATCCACCGGCAAAGACGCCTTGATCCATCAAGCCGTCCAGATGATGCAGGAGTCCGCCGACACGTCCTGCTCCCTGAAAGCCATCGCCCAGGAGCTCGGCGTCACGCAAGTCCAATTCACCCGCCGCTTCAAAAAATCGACCGGCATGCTGCCGATCGACTACTTAACGACGCTGCGTCTGCAAAAGGTTCAACGGCTGCTGCTCGACAGCGATCTCACCTTGCAGCAAATCGCCGGCCAGAGCGGCTTTGAGAACGAATTTTATCTCAGCCGGGTGTTCAAGAAGCGTATGCACATGTCGCCCTCCTACTACCGGAAGCTGCACAGGCTCTAGTTATGCGCGGAAACGCCGTAAAAAAACAATTGCGTCATCTCCTCAATCAATTGATCCATATTCGTGTCGGCATTCACATAATCCAAAAGCGTACTCGCCTGACTCGTCAGCATATTCATGTACATGACGATGGTCGAGGTCGATATCTTTTCCGAAATCTCACCGGATTTCTTGCCGTCTTCAATGAGCCTGACCACAAGCGGAATGCCCTTTTTCATATATTCGTCTTTCACAAAGGCGGCCAACACAGGATCCTCCTGCCACAATTTCTTCATCGTCGCGATGCCGAATGTGCGGGAGTTTTTCTTTTTCTGAAAAACGATATGTTCGATTTTCTCCCTTAGCGTATGTTCGCTGGCAAGATAATCTTCGAATTCGTCGATCGTTTCCCGGATATACGCCATGAACACGTCCCGGATCAGCTCTTCCTTGCTGCCAAAATAGTTGTAAATCGTCACCTGCGAAACGCCGGCTTTTCCGGCAATTTCCGTGATCTTCAGCTTTTTCGCATCCTCTGTCTGCAGCAGCTCCAGCGTCGCCTTCATGATTTTTTCTTTTTTAAGCTGCGCTCTTTTTTCAAATCCATTCATAGTCATCACCCGACCCCCGTAATAATGAAATTATAACATAAAAATATTTCAAAAGTCTTGACGGCATGTTGGAACAGGAGTAACATGAGTTTTGAAATTAATTGATCACAATATTTCATAACTTTGAATCATCCTTGGAGGTGGCTGCGAATGCTGACCGTATCCCATTTAACAAAAGCATTCCCGGGCGGTAAGGGCATTTTCGATGTGTCGTTTACGGTGGAAAAAGGGGAAGTCTTCGGATTTCTTGGGCCTAACGGCGCCGGGAAATCGACGACCATCCGGCATATCATGGGATTTATGAGGCAGGATCAGGGGACTGTTACGGTGCACGGACTCGATACGTGGACGAAGCAGGGCGAAGTTCAGAAGTACGTCGGCTACTTGCCGGGAGAAATCGCGTTTATCGAGGGCATGACCGGCAGTTCGTTCCTGGATTTTATGGCGGAGCTGCAAGGCGTCAAAGAGAAGCGGCAGCGCCGCGACGAGCTGATTCGCCGGTTTCAATTCGATGTGAACACGCCCATCCGCAAAATGTCCAAAGGGATGAAGCAGAAAGTCGGGATCGTCGCCGCGTTCATGCACGAGCTGGAAGTCATTATTTTGGATGAACCGACCTCTGGTCTGGATCCTTTAATGCAAAAAGTGTTCATCGACCTCGTCCTCGAGGAAAAAGCGAAAGGCACGACATTCCTGATGTCGTCCCACAGCTTCGCCGAAATCGAGCGCACCTGCGACCGCGCCGCCATTATTAAAGACGGCCGGCTCCTCACCGTCAAAAACATTCATGAGCTGCAATCGATGCAGCGCAAGCTGTTCGAGGTCACGTTCGAGCGGCTGGAGGATGCCGAAGCTTTTGCCAGGACGTCCGGCCTCGCCGTCGAATCCCGGGAAGGCAACCGCGTCCGCGTGGCTGTGCAGGGCGCTTACCAGACCTTCCTTGCCGAGACCTCCCGCTATGCGGTTCGCAACGTCGATGTGTTCACACAGAGCCTGGAAGACATCTTTATGAACTACTACGACCGCAAGGAGGCGAGCCAAGCATGAATAGTGCCTTATATAAGCATATGATGAAAATCCATCTCAAAGGCATCATGAACTATGCGTTCGGTTCCGCTTTTTATATTCTGCTCATGTTCTGGCTGTACCCGAGCTTCGCAACCGATAACAAGGCGCTCGATGATCTCATCAAATCGCTGCCCAAAGGCATTACCAACGCGTTCAACCTCGGCAGCGGCTTCGGCACCGTGGAGGCGTTTATCTCCGGCGAGTTTTATGGGCTGCTGCTCGTGCTGATCGTCGCCATCTTCTGCGTGATGTTCAGTACACAGCTCATCGCCAAGCTGGTGGATCAAGGCGCCATGGCGTATCTGCTCGCCGTCCCAACGACGCGCGGCAAAGTGGCGATGAGCCAGGCGCTCGTGCTCTTCAGCGGCTTGTTCCTGATCATGGCCGTCACGACTTTGTGCGGGTTTGCCGGCTACGCGCTGTTTATCGGCGATTTGAGTGATTTTAACGGCGGCGCCTACTTACGCATGAACATCGCCGCTTTCCTGCTGTTCTTTGCCGTCAGCGGCATCTCCTTCCTCATCTCTTCGCTCTCGAACGATGAGAAACGGGCGATGAGCATTTCCGCGGGGCTCACCTTCGGCTTTTTCTCGTTGGATCTGCTTGGCAAATTAAGCGATGCCATCTCCTGGCTGCGCCACATCTCCTACTTCTCGCTCTATGATCCGAGCGGAATTATCAATGGCCGCACCGATCTGTGGGTGCCATGGACGATTTTGGCCGTGATTGGCCTCCTCGGCTTCGGGATCGGCATCGGCGCTTTCCGCAAGCGGGATTTGCCTCTATAAATTGCTTTATCCACGCGCTTCGCAAGCAGATTTGGTCTGCTGCGGAGCGTTTTTTCATAGCGCTGTACGGATCGGGGAAAAATTTAGTATGATACAAGCAGATCCATCTTCACAGCAGCCGTTAGCTGAGCCTGGGGATGAGGAATCTTCGGATGGAAATAAAGGAGAAGCCATTATGAACGTACTCTTACTCGGCGCTACAGGCATGGTAGGACAAAGTGTCCTGCGGGAATGCCTCCTTGATCCAGCGGTTTCGCAGGTCTACACGTGGGGACGCAGCCCGGTTTCCGTTACCCACGCCAAACTCCATAGCTTTGTGCAAAAAGATTTGACAAACCTTGGCCCGCTCCAGGAAGTGCTGCCCGAGATCGACGCCTGTTTCTTCTGCCTCGGCGTGTCGTCGGCGGGCATGAGAGAGGAGCAGTATCGCGCCGTTACGTACGATCTCACCATGCAGTTCGCGCGCGAGCTTGTCCGGCTTCAGCCGAACCTGACGTTCCTCTACGTCACCGGCGCCAGCACAGACAGCACAGAGCAGGGCCGCGTCATGTGGGCGCGTGTCAAAGGAAAGACCGAGAACGACTTGCTCAAGCTCCCGTTCAAAGCCGCCTACATGTTCCGCCCCGGCGGGATCATCCCGAAGAACGGCGTGCGCTCCAAAACCGGCTGGGTGCAGGCGATTTACACCGTCATGCGGCCGCTTTTTCCTCTTTTGGAAAAAGCCTCCCCGAACAGCATCACAACGTCCGTGCAAATCGGCCGCGCCATGATCAACGCCGCACGGCACGGCTATCCGCAGCCGATCGTGGAAGTGAAAGACATTCGGAAGCTTGCCGAGGGATAGCTGCAAGAAAAAGGCAGTCGGAGGATGAGGATTCATCGTCCTGACTGCCTTTTTTTATAGTGAATACATGCCTATACTTTGGCTATTTCACTAAGAGCGTCGTTGACGCTCCAGCTTCTCTCTCCGCCGCGACCGGAAGTCCTTCATCCGAAGCCAGGACGCGCTCAATCGGATTTGCGATTTTGAGCAAAGTGTTGCCGGAATCGTCTAGAAGTTCCATCCCATAAGGGGAATCGTCCCCCATCACACAGACCAGTCGATCGCCTGCGATCTGTACGGTTTTCACCCCATCCAGAAGTAGGATCCCGTGAGGATGGTCGCCGTTTTTCAGATAAAGCGAAGTCGGTTTCTCTGGATCCGCAACCGCGGAACCGGATGACGTGTAAAAAACGTTCTCCCCCATCACGCCAAACCAAGCTACCGGCTCTTCAGTCAGTTTCGTTTCGTTCGTTCCGTCCAGCTCGGCACGGTATAACGCACCGTCCGCATCCTTGATATAGTACAAGCTGCTGCCAAATATCCGGAACTGGCCGACCGAGGCGTTTATCAGCGGAACTGCTTTCCCATCCTTGAGATTAATGCGGAAAATATAATTAAGCGCGCCTGTAGTCGGTGGGTAAGCCGATCCGATGACATAGACATCGTCGCCGATGACACGCATAGATCCCCCATCCCCGCCTACGCTGACCATGTTGGAATCGACAGTTACATGCCTGCCGTACATCATCCCGGGTTCACCAAGCAGCCGTGCCGAAGCGCGATCCTTACCTTCCGGAATCAGTGACAAATTGCCTGCAGACGGAGGATTTCCTTGATTCGCAATGACCGTGCCATTGTCGGTTTCACGGAAATCCAGATAGCCTTGCTGCACAACAGCAGCCTTCCCGTCCGGTGTAATTTTCACATAAACATCATGCCCCATCGTCGCGCCGCCCACATGGTAGCGCAGCCAGAGCACATCGTTTCTAAGTTGAAACGTCACATTTTTTTGCAAACCATATCCGGAATCAATGTCATACGTGTACACAAGCTCTTTGCTGCCCGAGCCCCCAGCAGGCGTGCGGTACACCTCATTCGTCCTGCCCTCTGTCTCCACAAAATAATAATACCCCTGATAGAGCGCCCGGTCATTGTCCGAAGGTAGCACAGCAACATCCATCACCTGTGCGTTAGACGACTGAATCGAAAGCCCATCGTCAGCATCCCACGCATACTCCCAATGAAACGCATCGTGCGCGAATCGCCATGTCAGCGGGAAATACGTTACATCGCGAAATGAAAGCAGCGGATACGGCTCCTTCGCATTATCGATGCTTTGCCCATTTACTGTGATCGCCCCTTCTGACAGTTGCGCCCGATAAGTCTCAGCATTCTTCTGCTCCGAACGATAGCCCACGTAAGCGGAGGCCACGTTCTCCTGGGCAATTTGCAGCCCTGCGCCTCCCGACCAGCTCGATTCAAGGCCCAGCAGCCGGGCATCGTACCAGGTCATGGGAACATAAGTAATCTCTTTATAGACCAATAACGGATATTCCCGATTCGTATTATCAACCAAATGTCCGTTTAAATGAACCGGGTAATTCGGGATCGTCACTTTCACATCGTTCGTCAAAGCCTGCGCTTGCCCAGGGGCGCCCAAGAACAGAAGCAGCAACCCGGACATCATCCATCCGCTACGTTTCCTATTCACGTCGCTTCCTCCATTCCATCGCATCTTCCAATCATTACTACTCCCACACCCTCTCAACCCGCACCATATACATCGTCGTTGTTACTCGCTGACCTTCTTTTCATACACATGAAAATAATACGTATACGGATTGCGCTCATCCATAACACCTTGCTCCCTGCTAACCTCATGCCACTCGCTGTAGTCCACTTCCGGGAAATACGTATCCCCTTCAAATTGATGATGGATGACAGTCAAATACATCTTCTTCACAAAAGGCACAAACATCCGATAAATCTGTTCCCCGCCAAAAATAAACACCTTTTCGTCATCCTGGCACAGCTCCAATACCTCTTCCACAGAATGGGCCATTTCACAACCTTCGATCCGCAAGCCCTTGTCTCTGCTGACCACAATGCTTCTTCGATCAGGCAGGGCCCTTCCGATCGATTCAAAATTCCTTCGTCCGAGCACAATCGTATGCCCTTTGGTAATACGGTTCACATACTTCCAGTCGTTCGGAATCCGCCACGGAATATCGTTGTCTTTTCCAATGACCCGGTTGCTGTCCATCGCGGCAATTAAGTAGATGTTCATGGCATCCCCTTACTTTAGACTCTTTAATAACTGTAAACAACCGTGAACCCACTCGACGGATCCTTCAAGCCGGCTTCCTGTTAGACGACTGTCTCGGAGAGTTGCATATATCTGATCTTTTGAAATGCTTAAATCAATTAAAGTGGATACATCCGTATTCCTACTAATCTCCAGAACATAATCATAATATGTTCCCGTCAACCCAAACTCTGTGCTATTAAGAGGAATATCTTGCAGCGCTTTGTTGATGAGTTCCTCCTTATCCTCGTAAAACAAACTGCACCCGTTGTCATAGAGCTTATAAAAATCCACACCATTTTTATCTACCTTTAAAGCTACATTGCTCATATGCCTGTCCGTTTGCCTGGTAATGAAATCGAGTAGGATCATCTTCTGGATCTGAACTTTAAATTCAGGCACAATTTCGAGCAAGTTCCGATACTCGTTATCCCCCACTGCGACTCCCGAAAAAAGCCTTCGCAAGTGCACGATAAATTCTTCAGCAAAGTTGTATTCAAATTTAGAGAATGCAACTGTGTCCCTGCTATTTTCCACAAGCCAAGACGGGCAACAGTCTACCCCCAGAAGCTTCCCGAGTTCATAGACAGCTACTTCGGATTCTACATCGGAGCTGTAAGGATGCAGCCTCTTCTTAAAAATGCCGTAACTTCCGCGACTTACGCCGTATCGCTTCTCATTGACACCCTCTGGGGATAGTAAAGAATCGCCTTGAAGATCCAATTTTTTCACAAAGATTTGGCTAAAAACCTCCGAAACAATCTCATCAAATGGTTCAGACGGTTCCGTAGAAAGCCACAACAAATCCCTTGCATTTAAGGCGCGGGTTACATTCGCAAGTGAGAACTCATCATATTCGGTTAAGGAGCAGCGGCGCAATATTTTTTCTATATCCCGCCGCGACCGGCTGGGCAAGCGTTCGCTCAAGAACTCCCTGAATTCAGCAGGTGTCCACTCTCTTTTTCCACCTGTCGTGTAGGCAACTGTTATGTTGAACGTTGGATCGCTGAATGAAACATGCCCATCGTCCTCAATGGTTGCAATAATATCATTGTGCCATTTCAAATATCGCAAAGGCGCGGGACTTTTCCTAATGCTCAATCTGGATAAAAGGTCATTATGATTCATTACCGGCGCCTCCTTCGAAAATCGTACCTTCATCAATTATGAAAATTATACCATACGCCTGCTTGCGAGTGGAAAAAGATACCTTGGATCAGTAAAATTAAGTTTTAGATTAGATGACTCTTAATTACACCAACTGGCATGCAGGGGGTTTCTTGCTTAAGCATATTTATCTCATCACGGGAGTTTCAAGTGGTCTCGGTGCAGCCCTATCGAAACAACTTTTATTTGAAGGCAATACGGTATTCTGTTTATCACAGTGCATATTCCTTCGCTTGACACCGCTGCCGATTACTCATCCCGACAACGCCCCCCGCCTCTTTCAAACCGCAAATGAATTGACTTTAACTAACAAGGATGATATAAAAAAGAGTATATAGCACTCACTGAACGAGAGTGCTAACGGGCGTGCAGCCCATACCTTTTTACATAGGGAAAGGAGATTTACAAGTGGAAAAGAAGCAGTTTCAAGCCGAATCCAAGCGATTGCTGGAAATGATGATCAACTCGATCTACACACAGCGGGAAATCTTTCTAAGAGAGCTGATCTCCAACAGTAGCGATGCGATCGACAAAATTTATTACAAAGCGTTAACCGACGACTCGCTCGTTTTTGACAAAGATAACTATTACATCCGCATCACCGCGGACAAAGACAACCGCACGCTGACGATTCGCGATACCGGGATCGGGATGACGAAGGAAGAGCTGGAGAATAACCTCGGGGTGATTGCGAAGAGCGGCTCGTTGGCGTTTAAGAAGGAAAATGAAGCCAAGGACGGTCATAACATCATCGGCCAGTTCGGGGTAGGCTTCTATTCCGCCTTCATGGTCGCCGACCTGATCACTGTTACAAGCCGAGCGCTCGGCAGCGACACGGCGTACCGCTGGGAGTCCTCAGGGGCCGAAGGTTACACCATTGAGCCCGCAGAGAAGGCTGAGGTAGGGACGGAAATCGTCCTCCACATTAAACCGAATACCGAGGATGACAGCTACGATGAGTTTTTGGAGGAATATCGCCTCAAAGCCATCGTCAAGAAATACTCCGACTTCATTCGCTATCCGATCAAGATGGACGTGTCCTCCCGCCGCCTGAAGGAAGGCACGGAGAACGAATACGAGGACGTGAAGGAAGAACAGCACGTTAACTCCATGGTGCCGATCTGGCGCAAGAACAAAAGCGAGCTGACCACCGAAGATTACGAGAAATTCTATCACGAGAAGCACTACGGCTTCGACAAGCCGCTGAAACATATCCACGTCAGCGCGGACGGCTCCGTCGTCTACCAAGCGATCCTGTTCATTCCGGAAAGCATGCCGTTCGACTACTACTCCAAAGAGTACGAGAAAGGCCTCGAGCTCTACGCAAACGGCGTCCTGATCATGAACAAATGCGCGGATCTGCTGCCTGACCATTTCTCCTTCGTCAAAGGGATGGTCGATTCCGAAAGCTTGTCGCTGAACATCTCCCGCGAGATGCTGCAGCACGACCGCCAGCTGAAGCTGATCGCGAAGAACATCGCCAGCAAAATCAAGAGCTCGCTCCAAAGCATGCTTAAAGACGAGCGCGAGAACTATGAGAAGTTTTATAAAGCGTTCGGCAGACAGCTGAAATTCGGCGTCTACAACGACTACGGCGTGAACAAGGAACAACTGCAGGATCTGCTGATGTTCCACTCTTCCAAAGAGAAGAAGCTTGTTACACTCGAGGAGTACGTATCCAGAATGCCGGAAGATCAAAAGTACATTTACTATGCTTCCGGAGAATCGATGGAGCGTATCGACAAGCTGCCGCAAACAGAGATTGTATCCGATAAAGGCTACGAAATCCTATACTTCACCGACGATATTGACGAGTTCGCGATCAAGATTCTGACTTCCTACAAAGAGAAGGAGTTCCGCTCCGTCTCCAGCGGCGATCTTGGCATTGACGCTGAAGAGAACAAGGACGATGACGCGGCAGACAAAGCCGACAACAAGGACCTGTTCGACTACATGAGCTCCCAGCTCGCAGGTAAAGTCTCGAGCGTAAAAGCCTCCAAACGTCTGAAGAAGCATCCGGTCTGCTTGTCGACCGAAGGCGATGTGACGATCGAAATGGAGAAGATCCTGAACGCGATGCCGAACAATCCCAACGTCAAAGCGGAGAAGGTACTTGAGATCAACGTGAACCACGAGGTGTTTACTTCGCTCAAGGATGCTTTCAACAGCGATAAGGATAAGCTCAATCTGTACACCGCGCTGCTGTACAATCAAGCGCTGCTGATTGAAGGACTGCCGCTGCAGGATCCGGTTGAATTTACGAACGATATTTGTAAAATCATGGTGTAATTCAAACAGGGGGCACGGAAGCCGAGAGGTGGATGTGCTCCTTTTTGCCTGCTAGGTTAATTCGAGGCAGATTCTTTCAAACGGTCTGTATCCACGCTAGCATTTATCGTTTCAGGCTTTGCATAAACATAAGATAATAACCGCTCTTGGTCGATGCCCAGTGCCCTTGCAATCTCCAAAATGTCAAGCTCACAATATTTTTGTGAAAACGGTTTATTAACGGACATACGCTTCAACCATCCTTCGAATTTAATGTAATAATGGAGTAGCAGCCAGCTTTTTGTGGTATAGTCTAATTACAAGCATTGTGCGGTACGATAAAGGCAAAACCATTGAAAAGTGGTGACGCAAAGCTATAGGGACTACTTCGGCAGCACACAGCGCCGATATGTCAGCCAGCTACCGCCTCCGTCCGCCATTTGCGCACGTCGACAAGGAGGAGTCTTACGATGAGGAAAATGGTGATTGATGGGAATATGAGCGTAGATGTGAAACAGTTGATTGATCATCTGCATCTTCCGGAAAGCGAAATCTTGGATAAGTTCTCCTTTGCGTTTGGGGGTAGCGAGCTGACCGATGAAGAATCGATTCGTTTCATTCATTTTCTGAGAAGTGAACTGGACAAACAAACTCAATAAACGAATTATGCCCTATCAGCTTCAAAAATGCAGTCGGTTGCTGTCTATAGATTCATACTTTTTTTCAACAAAAGGCCTCAGAGCATTTTCCCCGTGCTGACTGGCTTTCTAGGCATTCATCAAAAAAAGACAGCGGACGATCCGCTGTCTTTCTCGTTTTTTTGTCGCATTGCGATCAAGAAAATCCACATTTCAAGTCGACATATGGTTCCCGAGCGAAAAAAAATTTTTCAGCTCTATTTATCCCGAAGCAAAGTCCCGTCGTGCTTGCCCAAAATTTGCGTAAGCTCCTTCAGGAACATATTAATGTCTTTAAATTGCCGGTACACAGAGGCGAAGCGAATGTACGCCACTTCATCGACAGGATACAGCTGCTCCATCACGATTTCCCCGATTGCTAGGCTGTCGACTTCCGCATGCGCCGTCGTGCGCAACTGCATTTCCACTTCCGAGACCAACATCTCAAGCTGCTCCATCGACACCGGCCGCTTCTCACAAGCGCGGATCAAGCCCCGCAGTATTTTCTCTCGGCTAAATTCTTCCCGGCTTCCGTCTTTTTTAATCACGATTAACGGCGTTTCTTCAATCATTTCGAACGTCGTGAACCGCCTGGCGCATTTTTCACATTCTCTTCGTCTTCGGATGGATTTATCCTCATTGGCGGAACGGGAATCCAGCACCTTCGTCCCCGAGTGATCACAGAACGGACATTTCATTCGCTTTCATCTCCTTTCTATGTTTCTATTCTAACTCATTTTCATTCCCAAATGTTACATGTCTTGAAGCGAAACGATCTGCACACAATAGATTTACCAACTGACAAGGAGGTGAACAGACATGAGCGCAAGCAATAGTAATACTTTGGTGGTTCCACAAGCTAACGCAGCGTTGGATCAGTTGAAGTACGAAGTAGCTCAAGAGCTTGGTATCGCGATCCCACAGGACGGATACTATGGCAATATGGCTACACGTGATACTGGTGCTATTGGTGGTCACATTACTCGTCGCCTGGTGCAAATCGCAGAACAATCTCTTGCTGGTCAATTCAAGTAATCTTGATGAAGACATAGCGCTTGATGTCTGCTAAAACAGGAAGTATTGGACTCCCGCTCCATCCCGGAGCTAGTCCAATGCTTCTTTGTTTTGGTTATGCGGATTCGCCGCTTTCCTGCCACTGCTCCGCATACAACTTCGTATATTTGTCGTAGTAAAACAGCACACGCTGCAAATAATGACGCGTTTCCCCGAACGGAATTTGCGAGCTATTCTCTTCGGTGCCGTCCCAAACTCCGCTATTTTTCCACTTATTGACGTTGCCCTGCCCCGCATTGTACGCCGCAATGGCATACACCATATTGCCGTTGTAATGCTTGATCAGCCAGCTCACATACCAAGACCCTAGATAAATGTTCAAATCCGTCTTGAGCAGATCGTCGCGCGACTTTACGCCTATATCGGCGGACTCCACGATCCAGTCTGCGGTATCCGGCATAAGCTGCATGAGCCCGATCGCACCTTTGCTCGACTCTAAATGATACTGGTAATTCGTTTCCACACGGATAATCGCGGCAATCAAAAAAGGATCTACCTTGTGTTTCGCTGCGCTTGTCTTTATCTCCTGCTCATAATGGATCGGATACAGCTTTCTTCCAATATAGGCACTGTTCAAAAAAAGCGTCGCTACAAATACAATCAGCAAAATCGCAAATATCCGTTTTTTACGCCAAAACGCCATGCGAATCATGAGAACCCCTTTTCGGTTAAAAAGTGTTCGACCTGCTGCGTCGTTTGTTCCAGCGTTCCGCTATTGTCGATAACGAAGTCTGCAAGGCTTCGCTTCTCCTCAATTCCCATCTGCGCTTCCAAGCGGAGCGCCGCCTGATCCTCCGTCAAGCCGTCGCGTGCGATCAAGCGCTTCAATTGAACCTCGCGCGGGACATACACGACCAACGTAGCCTCAAACATCGACGCCAGTCCTGATTCAAAAAGCAGCGGCACATCGACAACGACGAGCTTGTCCGGATGTTCTCGTTCGTAGTCTGCCATCTGGCTGCGCATCGCAGCCCGAATTGGAGGATGGAGAATGCTCTCCAATGCCTTACGCTGCTCTTCCGAGCCGAAGATGAGCTCACCGAGCTTCTTTCGGTGCAGCGACCCGTCGGGGTTCAGTACGGCTTGTCCAAAATGCGCGGCAACCTGTTCGAGAACAGGGCTGCCCGGCTGGACGACATCGCGTGCGATTTGATCCGCATCTACTAACAGGGCGCCGCGGCTGACGAGCATGCCGCTGACCGTGCTTTTCCCGCAAGCAATTCCTCCTGTTAAGCCGATATTCATAAGCTTCTCTCCTCAATATGACATGATGATTTCGTTTTACAGCATTTTAATAAGTCCCATGAGAATCAGCACGCAGCCCGGAAGAATGGAGAGCTTTTGCATCCAAGTCATATCAGCGTACTTGAGTCCGATGCGAAGCCCGACGGCGATGAACGCGCCGCTGGCAACCGCGATGACGGACGCGGTCAGAATCGGCGCAAAGCCAATCAAAGCGGCCCCGATGCCGGCGCCAAAGGAGTCCAGCGAAAGCGCAAGACCGAGCAGCGTCGCCTCGGAGGCGGAAATGTTACCCGATTTATCGACATCCGCGATGGACGGAGTGCGAAGAATTTGGATCACCAGCCCAAAGCGTTTCAATTCAATATTCAAAATCTCTTTCGTTCGCTGCAGCGTATCGAGCGGAATCGGCTGTTCAGCCGTGCCTGCCGAAGCGCCCTGAACTGCGCTGACAGAAGCCTCACGTGCCTGACCTGCCGAAGTTTCCTGCGCTTTCTGCCCTTGCCAGGTTTGGATCAACGCCCAGATCCCGATGCCGATCAGGATCAGAGCCCCGATGCGTCTGGCCATACCGGGCGACATGTAGGACGACATCAACACGCCAATCTGCATCGAAGCCAAAATAATGATGCCTGACCAGAGCGATATAATCCCGATAGAGACGAGCGGAATACGTATTTTTCTTAACCCATACATCACGCCGACACCGAAGCCGTCGAGCGAAACGGCGAACGCCAAAATGATCAAAGAAAGTGCAGGAAGCATACGACCCCTCCTAAGAGTAATACCCGATTACGAGCCGTTTGAGCCGGTTATCTAGGCGAATACTCCTTATCATATGGGGGCTGGGCGCTTCGTGTGACTAATCTTGCGACTTCTTTTGCGCGCGCTTGCGTTTCAAAGGCTGGCATGTCGGGCACGTGTGGGTGCCGCGGCCGCCAACGACGGTCTTTACAATGGGGCTGCCGCACGTTTTGCATGGCTGCGATTCTCTGCCATAGATGTTCAACTGGTGCTGAAACATCCCCATTTCGCCCTGTCCGTTGACATAGGACTTGACGGATGAGCCCCCGACCTCGACGGATTCGCGCAGCGTCTGAACAATCGATGCATGCAGCGCAGCAAGCTCCTTGCGGCTTAAAGAGGAGGCTTCCCGCTCAGGATGAATGCCCGCAAGGAACAGGGACTCGTCTACATAAATATTCCCGATGCCGACGATATATGCCTGATTGAGCAGCAAGGGCTTGATCTTCGTCTTGCGATGCCCAATCGCTTGGCGGAACGCTTCGAAGGTGAAATCTTCCTCCAGCGGTTCCAGGCCCAGCTTATGCAGCGGCGGCTGCTTCAGGTCCTCGCCTTTGGGAAACAGATGCATGGTACCAAATTGACGCACGTCTTTATAGCGAAGTTCAGTCCCATCCGTAAAATGAAAAATGACATGCGTATGGAGCTCGAGCGGCTCTCCGGCCTGATACAGACCGTAGCGGCCTTCCATCCGCAGATGGGAGACGAGCACGTAATCGGTCAGGATGACACGCAGGAACTTGCCCCTGCGTTCAATCGTTTCGACCGTTTGTCCTTGAAGCAGGACCTCGAACTGCTGAATATCGTCCGGCTTCTGTATAATGCGGGGCAGCCTCACCTGAACCCGCTCCATCGTTTTTCCAGTGATGAGCTCATTTAATGTACGTTTGACGGTTTCGACTTCCGGTAATTCAGGCATGGCTGTTCACCTCGTTTTGTTAAAAGTTAGGGTAAAGCTTAGCTTTACTTGGCGTCGTACCAAGTCAGGCCGTAATCGACGTCGGCGCGGAGAGGTACATCCAGCTCCAGCGCGGCCGCCATCACTTCCGGCACGAGCCGCTTCATCGTCTCCAATTCCTCTTCCGGCACTTCGAAGACCAATTCGTCATGCACCTGCAGGAGCATGCGGCTCCGCAGCCCTTCCTGCTTCAGGCGCTCCGCCATCTGCACCATCGCCAGTTTGATAATATCCGCCGCGGTGCCCTGAATCGGCGTATTCATCGCTGTCCGTTCCGCGAAGGAACGGATATTGAAGTTCGACGCTGTTATTTCCGGCAGATAGCGCCTGCGCTGCAGCAGCGTCGTCACGTAGCCGTTCGCTCGCGCGTCTTTGACAATATCGTCCATATATTTGCGTACGCCTTGGAACACGGCGAAATACTGTTCGATGAACTGAGCCGCTTCCCGGCGGGTGATGTCCAAGTTCTGCGACAAGCCATAGTCGCTAATGCCGTACACGATCCCGAAGTTGACCGCTTTCGCCTGGCGGCGCATGTTGCTGTCCACCGCCGACGCCTCCACGCCGAAGACGTCCATGGCCGTCTTCGTGTGAATGTCCATATTCTGAAGGAACGCTTCCTTCAGCTTCTCATCCTGCGAGATGTGCGCGAGCACGCGCAGCTCGATCTGCGAGTAATCCGCCGCAAGAATGTACCAGCCGGGCTCGGACGGGACGAACACTTTGCGGATTTTGCGCCCTTCCTCAAGCCGAATCGGGATATTCTGGAGATTCGGGAATTGTGAGCTCAGCCTGCCCGTGGCGGCGATCGTCTGCCGGTAATACGTGTGTACCTTGCCGGTCTCTGATCGCACCTCTTTCAGCAGGCCTTCGACGTAGGTCGACTGCAGCTTCGCCAGCGAACGGTAGTTCAGGATCTGCCCGACCACTTCGTTATAGGGCGCGAGCCGCTCCAGCACCTCGGCGTCCGTCGAGTAGCCGGTCTTGGTTTTCTTATAAGCTGGCAGCCCCAGCTTCTCAAACAGAATATCGCCGAGCTGCTTCGGCGAATTGATGTTGAACTCGACGCCGGCGAGCTTGTAGATGCTGGCCATGATCGTGTCCAGCTGGGCGGCAAGCTCCACGCCGAGCGCCTTCAAGCCCTCGGCATTCACGCAGATGCCGCGCAGCTCCATCTCCGCGAGAACGCTCGCGAGCGGCAGCTCCAGTTCGTAGAAGAGGCGATGCATCTCGCTCTTCTCCAGTTCTACGCGCAGCACAGGCACCATGCGCGCCATCGCCATCGCTTTGCGGCCCAGGTGCTCGCTAAGCGCAGCTTCTTCCGGCAGGCGGAACTTCGCGCCTTTGCCGAACACCTCTTCGTCGGCCTTCATGCCCGGCAGACCGTATTTGGCCGATAGGCCGCTCAGCGTCAGATTCGAATCTGTCGGATCGAGCAGGTACGCGGCCAGCAGCACGTCAAAATCAACGCCGGCGAGCGGAATATCCTGCCAGGCGAGGGCGAGCAGCGCGCGGTGCACGTCGAACAGCTGCTTCTTCTTCGAAGCGTCGCTGAGCCACGCGCGCAAGGACTGCCCGGCGTCGCTGCCCAGCACCGCCATCGGCACATAATAGGACGTATTCGTGCCGTCCTCGTCCATAAACCACACGACGCCGACCATCTCCGCTTGATGCGGATTGTCGCCGATCGCCTCCACGTGGATCGCGGCGTGGTCATCCAGCCGTTCGATGAGCTGCTGCACATTCTCGGCGTTCACCGTGACCGCTTCGAGGCTCTCGATGGCGGCCTGCTCTTCCTCTGTGAGAGGAGCGCTGCCGAAATCCATCTTCTCGAGCAGCGACTTAAACTCCAGCTTCCGGAACATACTGGAAAGAGCCGTCCCATCGAAGCCGTCATAGCGCAGCGTGCTCCATTCCGTTTCCATCGGCACCTCGCGGAAAATCGTCGCGAGCTCCTTGCTCATGAGCGCGCTCTTGGCGTGCTCTTCGACTTTTTCCTTCATTTTACCCTTGAGACTGTCCGCATTCGCGAGCACCGCTTCGACCGTGCCGAATTCATGCAGCATTTTCAGCGCTGTCTTCTCCCCAACCCCCGGAATGCCCGGAATGTTGTCGGACGTATCGCCCATAAGCCCCTTGAGATCGATAATCTGCTGCGGTGTCAGCCCGTATTTCTCCATGATCGCAGGCGGATCGTACAGCTCCACTTCGCTGATCCCCTTGCGCGTAATGGCAATGGTGACGTGATCGGAAGCAAGCTGCAGCATGTCCTTGTCGCCGGAGACGAGCAGCACGCGCTCTCCCTTGGCGTCTGCGGCTTTCGTCAGTGTGCCGATAATATCGTCGGCCTCATAGCCGGACAATTCAAATTGCGGGATATTGAACGCTTTCAACAACTCTTTAATGAGCGGAAATTGCTCGGAGAGCTCCGGCGGGGTTTTAGCCCGTCCGCCTTTGTAGTCGCCATATTCTTTATGTCGAAACGTGATCTTCCCGGCATCGAACGCCACGAGAAAATGCGTCGGTTTTTCTTCTTCAATCAATTTGAGCAGCATGGTCGTAAAGCCGTAAACCGCATTGGTATGCAGACCGTTAGAGTTGCTAAGCAGAGGAAGCGCGTAGAACGCACGGTTTGCAATCGAGTTGCCGTCTATAATAATTAACTTATCCATGAATTCACCCCGATTTTTAGACATACTTCTTCCATCATAGCATATGAAATTAAAATAAAAAAACGGTTCCCAACATAAGTATGTAAGGAACCCCTGAATCGGGGGTCTGGTCTTCAGAAGGAGGATCTCCGTATGAGCCCTTTTTTCTCGCCAAACCGCAAAAAACAACTTTTTTTCGATATGAACAATACGATTCTGGACCGCAGGCAATGCTTTGATTCCGCATTTTTGGAGGTGATGAACGGCTTTACCGCCCGTTGGGATCCGGATGAGGGCGTGACCGCAAACGAAGCGCTGCAAAGCTATAAAGCCGAATGGAGCCGGCACCGGAAAGCTCCGATCCGCAGCCCCATTTCGCCTGACGAGCTTCGGCACATTTGCCTGACCAAAGCGCTGCAAGCCATGCCCATCCAGGTGAGCACGGCGTTTACGCGCAACTTTTTCGAGCGAGTCGAAGAGCGGGAAGATAATTACGTCGCCCTGTTTCCCGGTGTGGAAGATACGCTCGACATTTTATCCAAACATTATCAGCTCGCAATCATCTCCAACGGCAACCGCAAGCGGCTGCAGAACAATCTGGAGAAAATGAAGCTGACTACCTGGTTCACCCCGGACCGGCTGTTTGCTTCGGAGAAGGACGGCCCGCGCAAGCCTCACCCTGCGATCTTTGAGCAAGCGATCAGAGCGATGGGAACGATGCCCGGGCACAGCGTGATGATCGGCAACTCGTGGAAAAACGATGTCGTCGGCGCTGCACAGACCGGCATGGATGCCGTCTGGATTCACCCAGGCAATGTAAAAAAAATTTCCGAGCGCCGCATCGGCAAGCAAAAGGTTGTGATCATCCGCTCGTTCAAGCAGTTAATCTATACCTTTTCGTGAACCTGCGCTATATTTTCTGATAAAAATAAATGCTGCCGTGATACGCTTTCGCTTTCTTCTTGAGCTGTGCAGCCGTTTGCGAGATCAATTCGATGGATGCCACCGAATCGCAGCTGCACACCACCAAGGAAAGCGAAAGCGTAACACCATGAATCGGCACCGGATTCCCGCTCCGATCCCACACCTGCTCGATCTCCTGTCCGTCATAAAACATCCCCACGCCGCTGTCAAACCGACGGATCATCTCCTCGCACAACAGTTTCGGCGATAACGTCGTCGAAATCGCAATGAAATCGTCCCCGCCCACATGGCCGACAAAATCGTGCGGCGTTCCATAGAACGCAATCGCCTGCTGCAGCACATCGGCCGTGTACTGAATCATCCCGTCCCCTTTTTGAAACCCGAACCGGTCGTTGTACCATTTGAAATGGTCCAAATCCGCATACACCACATGAAATGGCCTGCACTCCATAATTCGCCGGTTGATTTCCCGGTTGATCTGACGGTTGCCCGGCAAGCCGGTCAGCGGATTCGCTACGCGCGCAGATTCCATTTGCACATTCGTGATGCTCTCCAGAATCGTCCGAATCGACGCCGTTCCCGCCATTTTCCCATGACTTGTAATGATGACCAAATCATACAGGTGATGAATCGCGCGCGACGTCGCCTGCTGGGACACAAGCTCGACTGCCGTCTCCTCGTCGACGATCAAGGGCGAAGCGTCCATGATGCTGTCGATCGTCCGATTCCAGTACAGCGAATACGCGTACTGCCCCGCCAGATGCTGGAAGAACCGATCCCGCATCACAAGCCCGACCGGCCGCTCCTGATGGACGATCACGACGCCGATCGCCTCCTGATTTTTCTTAAAAAAATCTGCGACTTCTGAGATCACTGTCCGCTTCTCGAACACATGCACCGGCGTCTTCAAGTCTCCAATACGCCACGTCATGCTTCCGCCCTCCACCCGGCGATACTGCCAAATGATCATTTTATGCGCATCAATAACTGTTGCCGTCGTTTGCGAAGGCCGCCCCAATAAATAACCTTGTGCGTAATGTACCCCCATCTGCGTTAATTTGGCGAGTTCCTCGACCTGTTCAATGCCTTCGGCGATCAGCGATATGTTCATTTTTTGCGCGAATGTGACGAACGTTTCCAGGATGTATTCCTTTATTTTATTAAGATGAATATTCTCAATGAGCGAGCGGTCGATCTTGATAAAATCGGGCTGCAGCTCCGCAATCGCCTGCAAGGACGAGTAACCGGCTCCGGCGTCATCAATCGCGATGCGGTAGCCTTGGGCGCGGTAATGCGCAAGAATTTTCTGCGCCAGGGAGAAATCTTCAATCGAGCTGCGCTCGGTGATTTCGAATACGACATTGCGCGGGGAAAGCCCGTATTTCTGCAGCGCTTCGAGCGTCTTGCCCGGCACAAACCCGGGGTCGTGCAGCACCTGCGAAGACAGATTGATAAACAGCAGCTGCTGCGGGTGCTCCAGAATGTTGCCTTGAATCGCTTTTTCTCTGGCCAACCGCTCTAAGCGGTACAGCTCGCCCTGCTTCTCCGCGTATTGAAACATCGCGAGCGGCGATTGAAACGGGCTCTCCGCCGGTCCACGAGTCAGTGCTTCATAGCCCATCACTTGTCCATTTTGAAGCGAAATAATCGGTTGATACACAGCGTAAATCAATTGCTCCTCCAGGAGCTTGTTGAATTCCGCCCATTCTTCTGTCTGCACGCTCATGTCCATCATCCTTAGCCTTCTAGTCTGTTAGTCCCAGTTTAGCAAACCAAGTAGCGGCCTATGTTATCCAAGCGTAAAATGATTGTAAAGATTTTTCCAAAAAAAGAGGGAATTTCATTTTTTCCGCGAAACAATGAGAGACGAATTGTCAGGTGCGTACAGGCATATAAACCCGGAAAGGACATGGAGATGGAACAACAAGTAAAGATCTTGGCGGTAGATGACCGTTATGAGAACTTGCTGGCGCTAAACAGCATTTTGGCCTCTTCTTCCTATGACGTTATTTCGTTGCAATCGGGTGAAGAATGCCTTCGATATTTGCTGAAAGAACCCGCCGATCATATTGCGGTTATTCTTATGGATGTCCAGATGCCGGGCCTCAGTGGCTTTGAAACCGTTGAACTGATCAAACAGCGTAAAGCCTATCAGGATATTCCGATCATTTTTCTAACCGCTTTAAGCACGTCCATCGAGCATGTGCTGCGCGGCTATCATGTAGGATCGATTGATTATTTATTCAAACCCGTACACCCCAAAATGCTGCGCATGAAGGTGGACGGCTTCGTCAACATGCACCTCAATCATCAGAAACTGAAAATTCAAAGCGAGCTCTTACATAAACGGACGCTGGATTTGGAAGAAACGAACCGCAAGTTGGCGGAAGCGGAAGAAAAGCTGATTCAGCAAAATGTTCTCCTTGAACAATGGGTTGAAGAGCGCACCACTGAGCTGGTTGACGCGCACCAGAAATTAATGAATTCGCAGGAGCATTTTAAGAAAATGTTCATCCTTTCCCCTTCGCTCATGTCCATTCGCCGCCTGCCCGATCTGACCTATCTGGAAGTGAATGAAAGCTGGAAGCAGTACACCGGATACGGCGACGAAATTATCGGCACGAACCTCGATCTGCTCAGCCCCGAATCGGATGCGAATGTCAATCTGTGCGATATTCTGCATAACGAGAAAGTCAAATACGTCACCAAATCCGGCGAAGTGCGCACCGCGCTGCTGTCGACGGAAATCATCGATATTGAGCATGACAAATGTTTGCTGGAAGTGGGGGTCGATGTGACCGAGAGCCTCCGCTTCGAGAGCGAGATGGCCCGTCTGGCGCAGCTGAATCTCGTCGGCGAGATGGCGGCCGGCATCGCCCATGAAATCCGCAATCCGATGACGACGATCCGCGGCTTTCTGCAGTTGTTCCGAGAGAACGACCGGCATATGCAAAAGGAATACATTCCGATCATGCTCGAGGAGCTTGACCGCGCGAACGATATTATTACCGAATACTTATCGCTCGCCAAGAATAAGACGTCTTACCAAAAATCCGAAAGCCTCAACCGCATCATCGAATCGCTGCTGCCGCTGATTCAGGCGGAAGCCGTCATGTGCGGCAAGCATGTCCACGGCAATCTGAGCTCCTGTCCGGACATTCAGCTTGACGATAAAGAGATTCGCCAGCTCATTCTGAATATGTGCATGAACGGCTTGGAAGCGATGAGCGTTGGCGGAACGCTCTGTATTGAAACGTATCAAGACGACACGCATGTCGTGCTCCTGATTGCGGATGAAGGCACAGGCATTTCCGCCGAGCATCTGGAGAAGCTGGGACGTCCGTTCTTTACCACGAAGGATGAAGGCACAGGCCTCGGTCTCGCGATCTGCTACTCCATTGCGGCTAGGCATCAAGCGACGATTGAAGTGAACTCCAGCTCGAAAGGCACGACGTTTATGATTCGATTTCCAATGCAGGCCGCATAAAGAAGGGCAGCCCACATGGTCGAGTTTCGACCAGTGGGCTGCCCTTTTGTTATAAACTTATATGTTCAAATCTTTCCGTTTGCCCGTGACCATGTAGATGACACCCTCGCCGATATTCGTCGTGTGGTCCGCCACACGCTCCAGGAAGTGTGCGACGAACATCAGGTGCGTCAATTGACGGTTGCGGTTGTAATCCGTCCCCATGAGGCCCATCAGCTCCTGCATGACACTGCTGTACAGCTTGTCGACGCGGTCGTCCTTCTCCGCAAGCGCAGCCGCGCGGTGCACGTCGCGCTCCGTGTAGGAGAGCAGGCTCTCATGCAGCATCTCGATCGCGATTTCCGCCATTTGCGGAATCACTTCAAGGGGTTTGACGAGCTCCTCGCCTGCAAAACGGATCGTGATTTTCGCGATATCCACGGCATGATCCGCAATCCGTTCCAAATCGGTAGCGATCTTCAACGCCGTTCCAATGATCCGCAGGTCACTCGCCATCGGCTGCTGAAGCGCAATCAGCCTGAGGCACAATTCATCGATTCTCGTTAAATAATCATCAATTAAATCATCAGTGCTGATAACTTGCTGAGCCGCTTTCTCGTCCAACGCCGCCAGCGATTGGACCGATTTGAAGATCAGCTTCTCGACGCTCTCGCCCATTTGCTGTAATTCTTGTTGCAGTAAGCTTAGTGATTGATGAAACCCAGGTCTAGCATCCATAGTCTCTCTCCTTCTGTCCAATGTTATCCGAAACGGCCTGTAATGTAATCTTCAGTGCGCTGATCGTTCGGGTTCGTGAAAATTTTGTCCGTCTTATCCGTCTCCACCAAATAGCCGTTCAGGAAGAAGGAAGTTCGATCCGAAATACGAGCGGCTTGCTGCATGTTGTGCGTCACGATAATAATCGTGTATTTCTCTTTCAAGGTTTGTGTCAGTTCTTCGACTTTAAGCGTCGAGATCGGGTCCAGGGCAGACGTCGGCTCATCCATGAGCAGAACGTCAGGTTCAACCGCCAGCAGACGAGCGATGCAGAGACGCTGCTGCTGACCGCCGGAAAGCCCCATTGCGGATTTGTGCAGCCGATCTTTGACTTCGTCCCACAGCGCCGCTTGCACCAAGCTGCGTTCGACGATTTCGTCGAGCACCGCTTTTTTCTTCGTGCCGTGAATGCGCGGACCGTAAGCAATGTTGTCATAGATGCTCATCGGGAACGGATTCGGGCGCTGGAACACCATCCCGACCCGTTTGCGCAAAGATACGACGTCGGAATCGCCGCCATAAATGTTATGGCCGTCGACCGCGACATTCCCGGAGATCCGCACATTGTCGATCAGGTCGTTCATCCGGTTCAGCGTGCGCAGAAACGTGGATTTGCCGCAGCCGGAAGGGCCGATCAGCGCCGCGATTGTCCCTGTTTCGATTTGGAGATCAATATCATGCAGCGCATGGTTCTCGCCGTAGTATAGATTCAATTTCTCTGCTTTAATTTTATATTTAGGAGCCATGGATTATTTTCCTCCGGATAGTCGTTTTTGTAGGATTCGGCTAGGCACGCTGACAAGCAGGTTGAAAATCAGCACGACAATCAACAGCAGCGCGGCACTGCCTTTGGCAATGGCTTTGGCATCGGGAACGAGAGATTCCGCACCTACGTACCACAAATGGACAGAGAGCGTTTCTCCCATATTGAGCGGATTAAAGTCCGGGAAAAAGCGGGAAACAGACAGGCCTGCCGTATAGATCAGAATCGCCGATTCGCCCAGCGCACGGCCTGCGATTAAGGTGATGCCCGTGATCAGGGTTGGCAGCGCAGCCGGAATGAGCACTTTGCGGATCGCCTGCCATTTGGTTGAGCCGAGCGCCAGGCTCGCTTCCCAGTAGGAATCCGGCACCGTGCGAATCGACTCCTCCGTGACGCGCACCATGACCGGCAGATTCAGTAAGGCAACGGTTGCCGCACCGCCGAGAATGGAGAATTTCAAACCCAGCAGGTTCGCGAATAACAAGAAACCGAATAGACCGAATACGATCGAAGGTACCGACGACAGCGCCTCAACGGAGATGCGGACGAGATCGGTGAACCAATTCTTTTGCGCGTAAATGGCCAGATAAATGCCGGCAAACAACCCGATCGGCACAGAGATCAGCAGTGACAGGAACAGGACATAGAAGGAGTTGAACAACTGCGGGCCAACCCCGCCCCCCGCCTTAATTTCCTCCGGCTTGCCGAAAATAAAGTGCCAGGATAAATGCGGTACACCTTCCCCGAGAATCCGGATAATAAACCAGGCCAAGATGGCAATAATAACGATGCCGGAAGCCCAGAAGTAGACGGTGGCGATACGATCTGTCGTTTTGCTGGTCATTTCACTTCACTCCTCTTGGCTACGATGCGAATAACGAGAATGAGTACAAGCGAGATGATCAGCAGCAGGAGCGCCATCATGTACAAGGCGTTATTCCACGTGGAGCCATAGCTTGTATTTCCCATATCTTTAACAATGGCCGTTGTTAGAACAGTTGTGGAATCGAGTAGCGATTTCGGCATCTGCGGTGAGTTCCCGATCACCATGAACACCGCCATCGTTTCGCCGATCGCACGGCCCATCCCGAGGATGATGCCCGTGAGAATGCCTGGACGCGCTGCCGGCAGCAGCACCCGCCACATCGTCTGCCAGCGCGTGGCGCCGAGCGCCAAAGAGGCTTCTTCCAAACGGCCCGGAAGCGAGCGGATCGCATCTTCCGAGATTGAGAGAATCGTAGGCAGAATCATAATGGCGAGGATGATCGCGGCCGGCAGGATGCCGTAGCCGATGCCGCCTGCGAATTTACCCAGCGCCGGAACGATCACGGTCATCCCGATCAGACCGTACACGACGGATGGAATGCCGACGAAAAGGTCAGTCGCCGGACGCATGATTTCACGCATCCATTTTGGCGCGATTTTCGCCATAAACAGCGCGCCGGACAAAGCCAGAGGCACCGACAGGACGACTGCTACCAGCGTCATCAGCAGCGTGCTGTAGATAAACGGGAAAGCTCCGAATTTATTTTGACCCGGCGTCCAGTCTGTGGAGAAGAAAAATTCCAACGGACTTACACCTTGAAAAGTTTTAATGCCCTGCATCCCGACGAAAATAATGATGGAAAAAATAATCGCCGACACCAACGCAGCGCTTCCCACAAAAATCATTCTCATCAGTTTGTCTTGCGCATGCTGGCCGCGTGTCCATTTTGTAATGACAGGACGGCTTACATCCGAATTCTCATTGGTAAGTTGATTGACCATATAGTTCAAGGATGACTCCCCTTTCTCGTGAAGCCCAAGGCTTATCTTTACTATAGAAGATGAATGTCAATGGACGATCAATGAATTGTAAAGCCAATGTAAAAGTTTACGAATTGTAAAAGAAAAAGAGCATCTGCCTAGTAAGCAGACGCCTCTCTCGTTGCGGAACTCTATTATTTTTTGAGCAGATCAGCCGGCAGGAATTTCAGGTCACGAACTTGTTTGCCTTGGAACTCTTTGCTCATCATGTACTCGATGAACGCTTTCGCTGGATCCTTTGCTTCACCTTTTGTATACATGTGCTCAACGCCGTACAGTTTGTAAGAACCGTTTTTGATGTTGTCCTCGGAGAACGCAACACCGTCGATTTTCAGTGCTTTTACAGTGTCATCGATATACGGTGTATCCACATAACCAATGGAACCGGATTGACCGACAACCGCTGTTTTCATCGCGCCGCTGTTTTCTTGCGTAATGCCATCTTTGGAGAACTCTTTGCCGTCAAGGATGATGTTTTTCACCAGTGTACGGGAACCGGAGCTGTCTGGACGGTGAACTAGTACGATTTTCGCGTCGCTGCCGCCAACTTCTTTCCAGTTCGTGATTTTGCCCATGTAGATGTCAGCCGCTTGCGCTTTCGTTACATTGTCAACTTTCACGTCTTTATTTACGATGAATGCGAAAGGTGCGATCGCTACTTGGTGGTCAACAAGACCTTTATCTTTGAACTCAGCCGCAGGCTCAACGTCGGAGTTACCGATGTCGGAAGTGCCGTCCGCCACGTTTTTCACGCCTACGCCGGAACCGCCAGCCGTTACGTTAATGGTTACTTTCGGGTTTTTCTCCATAAACTCTGTAGCCGCTTGTTTAACCAGTGGAAGCAATGCGCTGGAACCGGAAGCTGTTACTGTGCCGGTAAGCTCCGTTTTAGGCGTTGCTGTCGGCGCTGCAGAAGTGGAAGCCGCTGTGGATGCAGCAGGTGAAGCGGAGCTGCCGTTATTGGTTTCTGTTTTTGTACCGCATGCAGCCAAAGACCCCATCATAAGTACCGCAGATAGTGTTAATGTAATCCCTTTTTTCGACATGAACTTAAACATAGTAAGCATGTCCTCCTTTAATTGTATGTTTATACTTTTGTTAGTATCGAGCCCCGTGTTGTGTGCCCTCCTAACTGACAAACCTATCGTAACAATCGAATGTAAACTCCAAACCCATGAAACGTAAACGTAATGTAAAACTTTTTATTTACATATCATTTACAAAGTTCGACGCTTTAGTTAATAGAAGACCTATATATTAATCGTAGATAGACGATTGTTTTGTCTATTCTTGTCTATATATAGGAGGGAAATTATGCGAAAGAGATTAATGACCCATGTAACGATGCGTGCAAGACTGATCGCCAGTTTTAGCAGCGTGCTTCTCATTTTTTTAGCCGTTGCCTTGTTCAACTTGCATCAAGTCACCCAAATCAAACAGCATATGGCGGAGCAAAATGAAAAAGTCGAACTGAAAGTGCTAGCGCTTGAGTTAAAAAATATGGTGCAGGAGTTAAACATCATTGCTTCGGGGCTGGAAATCTCCAAAGACCCTGTATTCGTCGTGAGATATAACGGCAACCGCACGCAGTTCAATGATTACATAAAACAGATTGGCGACACCGCTTCGACCCCCGAGCAGCTCGTATGGCGCAGCAAATTAATTCAAGCGTCGGTCGACTATATCAACAATTTCGATACCGCAGCCAGAATGATTCAAGATTCGGGAATGAAGCCAACTGACCTCGCAATCAATCTTCAATACTTATACAATGAATCGCAGACGTTAAAAAATACGATCTTCGAACTGGTCGATAAGTTCTATGTCACCTATGCCGACGCCGCCGACGCCGCCATTGCCGATTCGGCCAAGGCGCTCGATGACAGCCGCAACATTATGCTCGCTGCTTTCGGTGTCGTCTTCCTGATGACAGTCGTTATTGCCTTCCTAATTATCACATCCTTTACACGTCCGATTCACAGACTGCAAAGGGCCGTTGCCCGCATTGCCGCAGGCGATCTGACGCATACGATTAACTCGGCGTCCAGGGACGAGCTGGGACAACTCAGCAATAGCTTCGATCATATGATTGCTCAAGTCCGTCACATGCTTGGCGAGACACAAGCCATCGCTTCCTCCCTGGCCGAGCACTCGCATGAGTTCCACCGCTTCTCCCAGCTGACGGCGAACGCCAACACGGATATTCTCAAAGCAATCCATGAGATTTCGGCAGGCGCGGACGAGCAGGCGAGCAAAACCGAACAAAGCTCGGCCATCATGGCCGAGCTTGAAGAAGAAATCCGCGACATTACCGCGTATACGAACGACATGCTGCGCAGCAGCGATGAAGCGGCCGTCGGCACGCAGCAAGGGGTCACCTCCGTGACCGCCTTGAAAGCGTCGACCGCCGAGTCCCAGCTGCTGCTGCACAAAGTGAACGGCGCCATGCAGACGCTCGGCGCCAGCTCCAAACAGATCGGCGTTATCATCCGCTCGATCACAGAAATTTCCACGCAGACGAACGTCCTTGCGCTGAATGCGGCCATCGAAGCCGCGCGGGCGGGCAGCCACGGACGCGGCTTCTCGGTTATCGCCGATGAGATTCGCCAGCTGTCGCAGCAGACGAACGAGTCGTCCAAGACGATCAGCAGCATCATCGGCACGCTGCAGAAGCAAATTCAAGAGCTGCAGCTTTCACTGGGCGCTGCGCACGAGTCTGCCATGACGCAAAGCGGCCACGTGGAAGAGACCTTCGGCTCCTTCAACAGCATCGAGCGTTCGACGAGAGGCATTAAAGAGCAAATCGAACATATTCATCAAAAGATTGAAAATGTGCAGTCCCGGAACGTCCAACTCGTCGATTCGGTTCAATTCTTAGCGGCCATTGCGCAGGAAACGGCCGCTGGCGTCGAAGAGGTCAACTCGACGAGCATTGAGCAGGATTCCTCGGTCAGACGCATTGCGGAGCAGTCCGATGATATTTTGGCACTAGCGCAGCGGTTGTTTACCGAGATCAGCAAGTTCCAGATTGCGGCGGAAAATGAAGAAGCGGAGGTTGTTCTAGCGGAACAAACTTCACCGGAGCAACGCGAGGAAACGGCTTGGCAGGAGCCCATAAGCTTGCTGCATCCTGAGCATACACAAGCAGAAGAAACTGCAGCTGCGGCCCAGGCAGTTGAAGACATCGCTTCGGACACGCCGCAGAACGCTGTGCAGGAGCCGACTCCAATAGAAGAAGCATCGCCTTCCCAGACGGCGGAGCCGCAGGTGTCTGCGCCGGAGTCCAAAACAGAAAGCGCGAAAACGGAAGCTCCTGAGCGCGAGCTGTTGAAATCGAGATAAAACACAGAAACCCCACGGAGCCAAGCAGGAAAGTTCGCTTAGCCCCGTGGGGTTTTACTTTTATTGCGCAATTGCATCACTAGCTTTAACGCTGCGCAGGATGCTAACCTCGACACGGCGGTTCTTCGCCCGGCCCTCCGGCGTCGCGTTGTCGGCGACAGGACGGTATTCACCGAAGCCGATGGAGGAGAACAGCGATGGCTGCAGCTGCGGATTCACCAGCAATATTTTCATAAAATTGACGGCCCGCTTGGCGCTGAGATCCCAGTTCGTTTCGAAGTCGGCGCGATTAATCGGAACGTTATCCGTATGCCCCGCTACCTCAACTTGATAGTTTGGGTATTGCGCCAACAAGTTCCTCATATTTGCCGCAATTTGCTGCGCTTCCCCCTTGATCGTCGCGGAGCCTGAATCAAACAGCGCTTTATCGCTGATTGTAATCGTTAATTTATCCTGATCCAGTTTGGTAGTCAGCTGCTCGGCCAACCCATTGTCCTTGATAAAGGCATCCATACTTTTTTTCAACTCTTGGAGATCCTTTTCTTCCTTTTGCAGCTTGGCTGCCAGTTGGCTGTCCACATGCGATTCCTGCTTCGTCGGCGGGTTCTGATTGCTATTATTATTTTTCGTCGAGTTCGCCGCATCGTTGATCGGAATCAGATTCGAAGATGCAAACGGTGCTTCTCCGCCCGTAAAAGCATTATTCAACGATCTCATAATGGAATCGTATTTTTTCGAATCAATCTGCGAGGAAGCAAAGAGAATAATAAACAGCGCGAGAAGCAGCGTCAGCAAGTCGGCGTACG
The DNA here is from genome assembly GCF_050467285.1 of Paenibacillus oryzisoli. Classification (GTDB taxonomy): domain Bacteria; phylum Bacillota; class Bacilli; order Paenibacillales; family NBRC-103111; genus Paenibacillus_E; species Paenibacillus_E oryzisoli_A. The sequence continues at coordinate 265,797 of NZ_JBCMUN010000014.1, forward strand.
GAATGAGCCAGGATTCGTCCACGTGCTCTTCATGATCCTCATGCTTCTTCTTTTTACTCAAGACGCAGCGCCCTCCTTCATCCCCTCTTCGAACGCTTCGCGCTCATTATTCGGAATGAAAATCAGCAGCTTCTGCTTCACGGAATTGGCGGAAACGCCGGACTGGATGGAAAGAAGACCTTCCACGATCATCAATTTGATCTCCACTTCTTTCTTCGACTTCTGTTTCAGCTTGTTCGCGCAAGGGTGAAATACAACGTAACCGAGGAAAATCCCGAACATCGTTGCAACGAAGGCAGCCGAAATCAAGTGCCCCAGCTTCTCAACCTCGCTCAAATTCCCGAGCGCCGCAATCAGACCCACAACCGCGCCGAGTACCCCAAGTGTTGGCGCATAAGTACCGGCTTGCGTGAAAATACCGGCGAATTTCTTATGCCGCGCTTCCATCTCGGCAATATCTTCAAGCAGTACATCGCGCACGAATTCCGGATCGTTGCCGTCAATAATGAGGCGCATACCGCTTTTCATAAACGGATCTTGCAGCTCTTCCGCCTGCTTCTCCAAGGAAAGCAAGCCTTCGCGCCGGGTAATGGAAACCCAATTGACAAACGTTTCCACCAATTCTTTTTTCGGCATGAATTTCTGCTCGGTAAAAATAATTTTCACCAATTTCGGTATTTTCTTCACTTCATCTAATGAAAACGCGATAAACACAGCCGAAGTCGTCCCACCAAAAATAATGAGCGCCGCCGCAGGGTTGAGCAACGCAGCGAGACTCGCCCCTTTCAGCACCATCCCGACGCCAATCGAGATAAACGCGAGAACAATTCCGATCCATGATGATTTTTCCATGTATAAGCCACCTCTTCCAATATTCTGACTATCCAAGAAATGCTGTATATAAAGGATAATCATAGCAACTAATGGATAAAAAAAATGTAACCCCTTACTTCATGATAAGTCCATTCGCCTAATTAGACAATCCCTTTTTGTCATTTAATAGGTCTAAAGTATCAAATCTTGATCAAATTATGACTCTATCCGACAACTTTTGTGCATACTTTAATTCAACAATTGAACCCCTGAGTCCTGCTAATTGCGATCTTATAATTAACCAAACGCCTAATACCGTTTCACGGGCCAAAAAAACATAAAAAGCCGCAACAGATGCGGCCGTTTCTTTTTATATTTCGTCGTCGTAACCTGGATCCGCCGGATATAAATCGTAGTCTGCTTCGGCTGCGGGAAGTTCCCCCTGCTCATCTTCCGCGACGCTCGCGAGATCGAAGCTGTTAATGACAATCAACGGATACGTCTGGCGCTCGCCAAAATGCTCCGCCTGCTGTTTGATATATCGCGGCGATCCGCCGGTTTCTTCATCATAGACAAGCAGCAGTCCGTCCGTATTGCGCAGCAGGAACTTGTCCCGCTCTTTGAACTGCCAGGGGCCGTCATACTTCGTTTTGGTCACGCTGTTCACATAATCCGCCCCGCGCAAAACATTCGCGTAGTATGCTTTCTTATCGTCGCCCCACTTTTCCTCCTGCTCCAAAAAAGGGGGAATCACCGCCAACTGCAGATGGGGATAACCTGTTTTCTTTAATTCGAGCGACGCTTCCGCCGCCCATAGCTCGACGCCCCACTGGCCGCTCACGACAACCCATTCCAGCCCCTCTTCCAGAAGCGGAATCAATCGTCGCTGGATCGCCTTCTTAATAATCCCGATGCCCGCATGTTTCAGAGAGAAGATCCCCAATTCCGACGCGCGGTAGCCTGTGATCAAAATCTTTTTCACCGTAACTCTCCTCTCACAAGGACTTCTACTAGGTTAGCATAGAACGACGGGATAAGATAGGATCGTGAGTACAATTTGCAGGCTTTGGCGGCGATCAGTATAACACGGCATGAAAAAGCGGCGGTTCAGGCAGCCTGATAATCAGGCTCGAACCGCCGCTATACTAGCTGCGCAAGGCGCCGGCCAGCCAGCTGTAGGCCTGGCTGCCGTTCACTTCATGCACGCCTGCGTAGAGATGGGAGCCGAGGCTCCCACTCGCTCCCAGCGCGGCGTAGCGCTCTTCCAGGAAGGCCAGCGCCTTCCTGACGCCATCTACGGGGAAGATCGGGTCGTCTTCCCCGGAAGCGATAAAGAGCGGGCGCGGCGCTAGGAGGCCGAGCAATTCGGGCAGCTCGGCGTACGTCAGCACGCCGGGCAGGTAGTTATCGATGCAGTGCGGCACGCGCATGATGCTGTCTTTGAAGGTGTTGGTGAAGGCGCACAGCACCGTCGCCCGAATGCGCTCGTCGATCGCGGCCGTGTACGCTGCGATCAGGCCCCCGCCGGAGAAGCCGAAGCAGCCGATCCGCGTGGGATCCACGCCCTCCAGCGTCGCTAGGAGGTCGAGCGCTTTGACGGCCTCTGTCACGCGCAGCGCCGCCAGCGAAACGCCGTACATCGCCAGATGCGAAGCCAGCGTCTGGCAGGAGGAATTGCCGACCTTGCCGGCCTGCTGATCCGCCGCAAGACGCCGGTCGCCGAAGCCGATCACCTCCGGCACGAGCACGACAAAACCGCGCCGCACCAGCTCCAGCGCGTAATTGCCGTGAAGATCGTGCGGGCCGGTGTGCGGCGAGCCGTCAGGGTTCATGCCGGCGATCTGCCGGCTGCCGTAGCCGTGGCCGTGAATCGCAAGCACGGCCGGCGCAGGCGCTGTCAGCCCTTTCGGCTTCAGTACATAAGCCGGCACGCGCAGGCCCCACACTGTGCTGAATTCCACCCGCTCGCGGATGTGATCGTCCAGCTCCGCGGCTTCAAGAGGAAGAGGCCGAAGCGCCTCTTCCGCTTCGACCTCCATCCGGAGCGATGCCGCCAGCCGATCTCTCAGCCAGTTGCTGTACGCAGGCTCTCCCATCTTAAGCCGGCGTTCCCTTCGTCTGTGTTCATGCACTTCATAGAGCTGTTCCAAGCTCGTATCCGGCTGCCACATGGTAATCGCTCCTCTCCGAGATCCGTGCTAGAACTTCACCAGCTTATCGACATTAACAGGCAAGCCTGTACGCATCGAAATATTGCCCGCGATGCCAGTCAGAATCGACATCGCGCCATCCACATGCGATGCTGCACGGTTGAAACGGTCCGCAGCCGGCTCGTCGAAAATATCCTTCAGCAGCACAGGATCGCCGCCGCCGTGGCCGCCTACGCCTTCTTCAATGGCAACTTGGTAAGGTGCCGCGAACATTGGGAACACTTTGACGGATTTCTCTTTCAAAGCGCCTTCGTCTTCTTTTTTCCCACCGGAATTCACGTAGGATTGTTCGACAACGCGCATTTCGATACGGCCTTTGCTGCCGTTGATGTGCACGTTGAACCCTTCCCAAGGCAGATACGCGTTCAAAGAGTACGTCAAGATCGCTTTATTTTTGTAACGGACCATCACGCCCATCGTATCTTCAATGGAAATGCCGTCGCCGAATACGCTTTGATCTCGTTGGTAGCCGTCTTCTTGCTCCGCATCCAGGTACAGGCCTTTCAAGTGCTCGTTGCTGTCGAGGTGCAGCGCGAACGGATCGCCTTGGGCGTTCTCATTGCCTGTCGCGCGTTGATAGAACTTCGTTTCGCCGCGTTTCTCAGCATTCGCTTTGCCATAGAACATCAGGTCGCCCATCGCAAACACCGTTTGCGGCTGCGTGCCGAGCCAGAAGTTCACAAGGTCAAAATGGTGCGTAGATTTGTGCACCAGCAGGCCGCCGCCGTTCTTTTTGTCCCGGTGCCATCTGCGGAAGTAGTCCGCGCCGTGCTGCGTATTGAGCAGCCACTCGAAATGTACGGAATGCACGTCACCGATAACGCCGTCCATGATAAGTTCACGAACTTTCGTATTATGCGGCGCATAGCGATAGTTGAACGTTACGCGCAGTTGACGGCCGGTACGCTCGATCGCGTCCAGGATCTCTTGGCATTTTTCCTCGTCCACCGTCATCGGCTTCTCGGAAATGACATCGCAGCCCAATTCCATCGCTTTGATGATGTAAGTGTGGTGCGTGCGGTCAACTGTCGTGACGATCACGTAGTCCGGTTTTTCCGTCCGGATCATCTCTTCAAAACGCTCCGCTTTATACGTCGGCACTTCATGATAGCCGTATTTATCTTTGAGCAGCTTGTTGGTATAGTTCATGCGGGTTTGATTGGAATCGCAAATCGCGACAAGCTCGGATGTTTCATTAAAATCCTTCACCATCGCCCCATAGAAAAATTCAGCTCGTCCACCAGTTCCTACTACTGCATAACGCTTTTTCGCCATTTTGTGAATACCCCTCTCGTCATGTCTTACTTACGTTAAGGATAATACAAGATTTGTTGCGTTTCTAATCAAATATTACTTCACGACTTTATTTCCTTGCATATTTTGCTGTAAAATAAGAGGAGCATACGGAAATAAAGAAGGTGACTCCATTGATTGAGCCGATGATTCGCTATGAAATCGGGCGGATTCGCAGAGAGCAAGCCTATACGATGCCTGTGAATCATTTTCACGACCACTACGAAATTTATTACTTGCTCAGCGGCAAGCGCTATTACTTTATTCAGGATCGTTCCTACTTCGTTCAGGAGGGGGATCTGGTGTTCATCGACCGCAACAAGCTGCATAAAACACTGGACGCCGACAACGCCGTTCATGAGCGAATCTTGCTCAGCTTCAACGACCGATGGCTGCGTGATTTAAGTGAGCCATCCAAGGAATTGGCGTTTGCGGCGTTCCGGGACAAGCAGCGTATCTTTTCGCTAAAAGGCGCAGACCGGACATTTGCCGAAAATCTCTTGTTCACAATGCTGCGCGAACAACAGCACAAACAGACCGGCTGGGAGCTGAGCAGCCAAGCGCTGCTGACGCAGCTTTTGGTGTTTTGTACGCGTCTGATCGACTCGCAGGAAGCGACAGATGAGCAGCCGCAGGCGAGCCATCCGAAAATTTTTGAAATCGTCGCTTACATTAACGAGCACTATCAGTCGCGCCTCAGCCTGGCCACCATCTCGGACAAATTCCACATCTCGCCAAGCTACTTCTGCCGCTCGTTCAAGGTGACAACAGGGTTCTCGTTCGTGGAGTACCTTAATAGCGTACGCGTTCGCGAAGCTCAGCGGCTTCTCCGCGAGACGAAGATGAAAGTCATCGACATCGCCGAGCAAGCCGGCTTCGAAAGTGTCGCGCATTTCGGGCGCGTGTTCAAGCAGGTGACGTCGCAGACGCCGATGGCTTGCAGGAAGATGACGCGGGTGTAGGGTGGGCGATGCTCAACGAGAATCGCTTAGCGAAGAGGAGAGGGAAATCTCCTGCGAAAAAGCAGGCTTTTCTCAAAAAAATGGTGTTTTTCGCAAAATGCCTGCGATAAAGCAGTTTTTCAAGCCAGGCCCATTCAAAAAGAGAGGTCTCGCCGAATATTCCTGCCTTTTTGCAGGCATTACATCGAATCCTGAAGGAAGCAAGGGAAATTCCTGCCTTTTTGCAGGCTTGATGCTCTCCATCCGAATGACCCTCACAGCAAGAAGAGGCAGCCCCCAAAGGGCTGCCTCTCTCTCATTACTTCGCGCTCAACCAAACTGATGCCCGCACGACGAGCAGAATTTCGTCTCTGACGGCACAACTTTGCCGCAGACGCATTCTTTTTCGCCGCGCACCTCGATCAGCTTCTGCTCGAGCCCTTCAATATCCAGCTTCACCGCAGCGATGCCTTGGCTGTAGCTTTCTACGATTTCGCCATAGCGTGACGGATCCCCGGCGACATAGGCCGTGTAGACGGATTCGCCGATGAGGCCGTAAATCTTCTCGATCTCTTTTTCCTTGGATGAAATTTGCGCTTTCAACTTCGTTATTTCGACCGTTTGCTGTGCTTTCTTGGCTGCGTCGGATGCACCTTGCTTGACTTTGTCAAAAAATGACATGGGGAACCCCTCCATCAATTCGTTATTCGCTCCATAACGATTCATATGCACACCTGCCGCCATCTAACACGCTGGCTTCAATTTAGAAGCTGAAATATTGTTTCGCGTTATTGTACGAAAT
>NZ_JBCMUN010000015.1:0-53936 GCF_050467285.1 Paenibacillus oryzisoli
TTTGGACTCCTCGACGCCGTTTGCACGCATCAAACGCCATTTGTAGTGATCGCCATACAGCCAAGCTTCTGTAATGTTGCTGAATTGTTTATTCTCATAAATTTCTTGGGGGCTGAGGTGACAGTGATAGTCAATAATCGGAAGCTCTTTCGCATATTCATGGAATAGACGTACTGCCGTTTCATTCGTTAACAAGAAATTTTCATCTAAAAACGTTTTCATATTGCTCATGTTCCACCCTTCTCAAGCTATTCAGTCTATCCACTATCATAGCAAAAAGGGATGGGAAATACTTGTGATTTCTTGCATAGATTTTGTGAAATATGCAGATATTGACCTGACTATTGCGTCGTCATCGGCTTGCCGGGGTCCGCAATTTCCACTTCGTCCGGCACAGCTTTGGCCGCTCCCGGCACATGCCGAGGTTTAACCGCAATGTGCTCCGAGGAAAAAAGTTGGACGACTACCTGCCCGTTGCCGGCATGCGCCCGAATTAGCACCGCCTCGTTATAGTCGTTGCGGAAGCTGAAATCCGGACCGCCCCAGTTGACGGTCGCATCTCTCCCATGCGGCACATAAGGCACAGAACGGCTGTGCGAGTAGCGTTCAACGATCCGCAGCCCCGCCCGGTCCACCGCATTGTATAACGTTGAAGAAATCTGGCAGATGCCGCCGCCGATGCCTTCCGAGAATTCGCCCCGCACGATGACCTTGGCTGACATATACCCCCGGCCGCGCGTCCGCATACCAACGACCCGATTGAAAGAGAACGTCTCCCCAGGCAGTACCACGTAATTGTTAATCGCCTGCGCAGCGAGCTTCAGATTCGTAAACCGGTGCTGATTGCGGGAGTTAAAATACGTCACGTAATACCCGATCGGCCGAACGCGGATGCTCGCGAGCAGCTCGCTGTCCACTTTGGGGTAGACCGCTTGAAAAGGAATTGTCATGACCAGCGGTTCGCGCGCGTAAAAGTTCGCATAAAATTGATCAATAAATCCTTGCCGGTTCAGCCTGGCGCCCGGAGATTCCTTGACGATGGCTCCATTATCGCCAATCGTGGCGTTGATCGGCTTTCGGTAGACAGCCTTTTCCATCTCTCCAGCCAAACGCTCCAACTTGACTGGATCGACCAGTGGCACATCCAGTAAGCCAATGGTATAAGGTTCCCGCTGAATGATCGCGGTGCGCTGACCGGTTTGCGCATCATCCGTTACCTGAAACGGCGCTGCACCGGGCTGGGCAAGCAGTAACAAGCCGGCCAGCCATTCAAAACGCAGCATGGCTTCCCACCTCCTCACTCTAGTGTAAACAGTTGACAAATTTCCATACGAAAACCCTTATTAACCAACGGTAAAAAATATTTGACAGTCGCAGGCAAGAGCGCTACACTGCTAGCAAGATCTGAAAGAAATCAAGGCAATCAAGGAGGAGTTCTCATGAGCTTTGAACACAATTTGGATAAATACGCCGAGCTGACCGTCAAGATTGCGCTGAACATTCAGCCTGGCCAGACACTGTGGATTAATGCGCCGATCGGACATCCCGCGTTCGTACGTTCCATTACCCGTAAAGCCTATGAAGCCGGCGCCAAGCACGTACATATCGAATGGCAGGATGAAATCTGCACGCAAATCCGTTATACCCTCGCACCGGACGAAGCGTTTAACGAGTATCCCACTTGGCGGGCGCAGGCATTGACGGAGCTTGCCGAAGCCGGCGGCGCCTACCTTTGGATTGATGCCGACAATCCGGAGTTGTTGAAAGACGTTGACCCAGCCCGCATCGCAGCCAATTCCAAAGCAGCCGGCCCTTTGCTAGTCAAATGGCGGGAGAGCATGTCAACCTACAACATGACATGGTCGATCATCGCGGCGCCGTCGCCGGCCTGGGCGGTGAAAGTATTCCCGGATCTTGCGGAAGACGACGCTGTAATCGCCCTATGGGACGCCATCTTCAAAGCGACGCGCGTCGATCAGGAGAACCCGGTCGCGACATGGCTTGCGCATAACGGAACGCTGCGCAGCAAGCGCGAAGAGCTTAACGCGAAGCAGTTCCATAAAATCCATTACCGCGCGCCGGGCACGAATCTGACAGTTATGCTGCCAGATAATCATATTTGGCGGGGCGGCTCGGCGACCAATGGACGAGGCGGCTTTGAATTCAATCCGAATATCCCGACGGAAGAGGTATTCATTTCTCCGCACCGCTTGGGCACATCCGGAACGGTTCGCAGCACGAAGCCGCTGAGCTATCATGGCAGCGTCATCAACGGCTTCAGTCTGACGTTCGAGCAGGGTCGCGTAACCGAGTATTCGGCCGAGCAGGGCTATGAATCCCTGAAAGCAATGATCGAGATGGATGAAGGCGCGCGCCATTTGGGCGAAATCGCTCTTGTACCGCATGATTCGCCGATTTCGAACTCGAACCTGATCTTCTACAACACACTCTATGATGAAAATGCCTCCAACCATCTGGCACTGGGGCGCTCGTTCCCAACCTGTCTTGAGGGTGGGACGACGATGTCCAAGGAGGAGCAGCTGCAGGCAGGCCTTAACCACAGCTTGATCCACGTCGATTTCATGATCGGCTCCGCCGAGATGGATATTGACGGTGAGTATAAAGATGGCCGTGTGGAACCCATCTTCCGCAAAGGCAATTGGGCATTCTAAAAATCGATAAGGTACAGCATGCAGGGCGTCTAGGCTCTGTCCGCTGTACCTTTTCCTTTACCGGGAAGCTGTGCCCTGGGAACAATGGCAGCCTGGCATCATATAGTAAAGTAAGTAGCATCACCCCAGGGAGGAGATGTTCCCATGCGTAATCAACCTAAACTGACTGCGATCTCCGTTCCTTTCGATCTTGGCGCCGCTTGCCGCGGGGCAAGCCAGGGCCCGGAAGCCATTATGCAAGCGGGCTTGCTGCAAAGCCTGCGCATCCTAGGCTTCACCGATATTCAAACGGCGGAAGTGGCGCTTCATCCGGGCGGCTTCAAGCCGCTAAGCGCTCAGACAGACACTGCCAATCTTCATTATTTGGCCGAAATCGCGGCCTTGAATACGAAGCTCGCCGAGCAGGTGTCAGGGGCTGTCCAGCAAGGCCGCTTCCCGCTTGTGCTGGGCGGCGACCACAGCATTGCTATCGGCTCGATCGCCGGACTTGCGCGGCATTACCGCAAGCTCGGCGTCATCTGGATCGATGCGCATTCCGATCTGAACACCGCCAAAACGAGCCCTTCCGGCAACATCCACGGGATGTCGCTCGCGGTCAGCCTCGGGCTCGGCCATCCGCTGCTTACCGACCTGTTGCAGATCCGGCCGAAAATCCGGCCCGAACACGTCGTACTCATCGGCTCCCGCTCGCTGGACGAAGGCGAGAAGAAGCTGATTCGTTCTCTTGGCATCAAATGCTATACGATGTACGACATCGACCGCAAAGGCATGGCTGCCGTCATGCAGGAAGCGATCAATTATCTTAAGGATCGGACGGACGGCGTCCACCTCAGTTACGATGTCGATTCCCTCGACCCGATGGAAGCGCCCGGCACAGGCACGGCTGTGAAAGGCGGACTCCTGTTCCGCGAAGCGTTCCTTGCCGTTGAGATGCTGTGCGAGTCCGGTATCGTAACGTCCGCCGAATTCGTAGAAGTGAACCCGCTGCTCGATCGGGAGAACACGACGTCCGAGTTGACGGCGGGCCTCATCTGTTCGCTCATGGGGGACGCGATTTTGTAAGGACGTCGGCTGCAGCGGGAAGAGCCCCGGCAGCGCCTGAATTGGCGCGCCGGGGCTCTTCTTTTGACCATTATCCCTCTTGCTCAGAAAGGTTCGCTTGCCAAATCCGGCGGCGGATTCTACACTAACTTTAATACATAACGCGAAGGAGTTGAACGTCACATGTCAGAGGCACCGACCGTACTTCACGTTACACCGATTCTCCGAATGTTCGACGAGTATAAAGCCAAGCAATTCTACCTCGACTACCTCGGTTTCACACTGGCCTGGGAGCACCGCTTCGAACCGGACATGCCGCTCTACATGGAAGTGGTCCTCGGGGCGCTTAAGCTGCATTTATCGGAGCATTACGGCGACTGCACACCCGGCTCCTCAATTCGCATCGAGATCCAGAACTTGGACGATTTTCACGCCCGCCTTCTCAGCCAGCAGCATCGCTACTCCCGGCCGGGAATTGAAACAACGCCTTGGCATACCCGCGAGATGAGACTGACGGATCCTTTCGGCAATCGATTGATATTTTTTGAACCATTGGTCAATTAAAGAGCATGGAGAGGCGCGTCTCTAACGATAATGACCTACTGTTCCAGATGCAGCAACCGCTCACCGGCAATTCCCGGCGTCGTCATCTGCACAGGATTCAAAATCTCCTCAATTTCCTCCGGCGTCAGCAGTCCGCGCTCGAGGATCAACTCTTTGAGCGTCATGCCGGTTTTGAGCGCTTCTTTGACAAGCTGCGCTGCTACCTCGTAGCCCAGATGCGGATTCAAAGCAGTCACAATGCCGAAGCTTTGTTCCACATACATTTTGCAGCGTTCCCGGTCCGCTTCAAGCCCTTCAATGGCAAACTGCTCGAAGACCGCGGCGGCGTTGCGCAATATTTTTAAGGATTGCAGCAGATTGAACGCCAGCACCGGCCCCATCACATTCAGCTCGAACTGCCCCGCTTCGCATGCCAGACAGATCGTATGATCGTTCCCGATGACCTGAAACGCTACTTGATTGACAACTTCCGGCATGACCGGGTTTACTTTGCCAGGCATAATCGACGAACCCGGCTGTCTTGGCGGCAGCTTCAGCTCGCCCAACCCTGCCCGCGGGCCGGAGGCCATCATGCGGATGTCGTTGCAGATTTTGGACAAATTGACCGCGCACACTTTGAGTGAAGCTGAAAGCTCTGTGTAGGCGTCCATATTTTGCGTGCCGTCAACGAGATGTTCCGCCAATTCAATCGGAATGCCGACCTCGGCTTTCAAATAATACAGCACCCGCTCCACATAGGCGGGTTTGGCGTTCAGCCCCGTGCCGACGGCAGTTGCCCCCATATTCACTGCAAGCAGTCCCTTGGACGCATGCTTGATCCGGTTGATGTCGCGCTGCAGCACACGGGCATACGCCCCGAACTCCTGTCCCAATCGAATCGGAACGGCGTCCTGCAGATGGGTGCGACCCATTTTGATCACGTCGTCAAACTCGATTTCCTTCTTGGCAAATGCCGCTTGCAGCGAACTCATCGCCGTGATCAGCTCCTCAGAGAGCCGGTAGGCGGCGATTTTGATAGCCGTTGGAATCGCATCGTTCGTGGATTGAGACATGTTCACATGATTGTTCGGATTGCACTGAAAATACTGCCCCTTCTCTTCGCCCAGCAGCTCGAGCGCACGATTCGCCAGCACTTCGTTCATATTCATATTGATAGAGGTTCCCGCTCCGCCCTGGATGGAATCCACAATAAATTGCTCGATTAGTTTTCCCTGCCGTACTTCAGCGGCTGCGGTTACGATGGCATCACCAATTTTACGCGGCAGCATGTGGGTATCCATATTCGCCATCGCCGCGGCATACTTCACTTCCGCCAGCGCGGTGATGAGCTCGGCATGGATTTTAACGCCTGTAATCGGAAAATTCTCAACGGCACGCATCGTCTGTATGCCGTAGTAGGCGTCTGACGGTACTTGTTTTTCCCCTAAAAAATCTTTTTCAATGCGATAGCTCATGCTGTGCACCTTCCCCGTTTCTTCAGGTTGTCTTGCTGCGATAAGACCTATTTCTTAGTGTGAACGGAATAGCCAGTAGTATGCGTTTTCAGGCAAACAAACCATCTCCCGTTGGCAACGTTTTCCTCCTCGAGAATAGTATAAGGTATGAGGCTGGGCACTTCTAGCCCCCCGAAGGAGGAATGGCGCATGACGAACCGCAGCGACGCGATTATCCGTCAAACGGAGAAGTACGGAGCCGCCAATTATCATCCGCTCCCGATTGTTATTTCGAAGGCCGAAGGCGTATGGGTCGAGGATCCGGAAGGCCGTCGTTATATGGATATGCTCAGCGCTTACTCGGCGCTCAACCACGGACACCGGCATCCGCACATCTTGAATGCCCTGTTTGAGCAGGCCGGCAAGGTGACGCTGACGTCCAGAGCTTTTCATCATGAAATGTTAGGCGAGTTTTATGAAAAATTAGCGGCGTACACGGGCAAAGAGATGATTTTGCCCATGAATACCGGCGCCGAGGCGGTCGAAACGGCGATCAAAGCGATCCGCCGCTGGGGCTGCGACGTCAAAGGCATCCCGGATGGGCAGACGGAGATCATCGTCTGCGCAGGGAACTTTCACGGGCGGACGATCACCGTGACGTCGTTCTCCTCCGAGCCGGCGTACCGGCGCGGGTTCGGGCCGTTTACGCCGGGCTTCCGTATCATCCCTTACGGGGATGTGGAGGCGCTGCGCGCGGCGATTGGCCCGAACACGGCCGGCTTCCTCGTCGAGCCGATCCAGGGCGAAGCCGGCATCATCATCCCGCCGGCGGGGTACTTGCGCGATTGCTTCGAGCTGTGCGAGGCGAATCGGGTTTTGTTTGCGGCCGACGAGATCCAGACGGGATTCGGCCGCACCGGCCGCCGCTTTGCCTGCGATTGGGAGGGTGTCACCCCCCACCTCCTGCTGCTCGGCAAAGCCCTTGGCGGCGGTGTGCTGCCGATCTCGGCGGTCGCCGGAGATCGGGAGGTTTTGGCCGTGTTTGAGCCCGGCTCACACGGCTCGACGTTCGGCGGCAACCCGCTCGCGTGCGCGGTGGCGGTTGCCGCCCTGGAGGTGCTGGAGCGCGAGAGGCTGGCCGAGCGCTCCGAGGTTTTGGGCGCTGGGCTGCTCCAGCGCCTGGGCGAGCTCCGCTCCCCGCTGATCAAGGAGCTGCGGGGGCGCGGGCTGTTTATCGGCATCGAGCTGACGATGCCGGCGAGGGGCTATTGCGAGAAGCTCATGGGACTCGGCTTGCTGTGCAAGGAGACCCATGAGCATACGATTCGTCTAGCTCCGCCGCTCACGATTACGCAGGAGGAGCTAATCTGGGCGTTCCAGCACCTGCAGTCGGTGCTGGGGGAGGCCGCACCTGCGTAAGTCGTGCAGGCGCAGCTAAGAGACGCGGGCGGCTCCGGCTTCAGTCACCATGTGACTTGGAGACCGCCTTTTTTTACTAGAGACGGCAGCACGTACTTTCGTTCTGTTGCGACTGCCGCATTGCCTTGCCACACTCCCACACTGCCGCATTGCCCAGCAGAGATCGTTGCTGCTCCTCGGCCTCACTTCGCCAAATAATGATAAGATGTAAAACCTACATCAAATTATTCTATAAGCCCTTAATTTTCGAGAAATCATGCAAAAACTACAATTAAATTCCGAATACGCTGCCGTTTTCAGGCGAAATTGAAGGTAGGATGCCAAAAGACCTGTATGAAATGCAGGAACCTCTCCCGAATCACCCGTTTACCGGCGAATTGACTGTAGGAAATACATTTGCGGGAACAGCGTACAGCGAGAATACCCCTGAAATGCGCTTCTGGCAAGAATGCCGTGCGTTCATTTCATTCACTGCGCAAGCAATGCACTTCGCAAGCATCGTAGAGGCTTAACTTGTTTGATCCAGCCGACAATTTCGTGCGACCTGAGACTATCTTATGTCTGCCATTGATGGGAGATTAGAGATTGGTGGGGGAGTCTAACTTGTTAGCATGCTTTAAGCGGATGGCGGAGAGTAGCTAGTTTGCAGTACTTCGAGCTGATAGCTCTACATTAACTTGTAATAATACTTCGAGCTGATAGCCCTACTTGAACTTGTCACGGCGCTTCGAGCTGATAGCTCTACATTAGCTTGTCACGGTACTTCGAGCTGATAGCCCTACATTAGCTTGTCACGATACTTCGAGTTGATAGCTCTACATTAACTTGTCACGGAACTTGTAGCCCAGCCCCCTCGCTTAGCACTAAGCGTGCTGTATCCAAGACTAGCGGGGTATCGAGTCCAGACTTGTTGAGGACAAGCTGCTGTTTTGGAGCTTAGACGCTCCTGCGGACGACCCGGGGTTCCTGCAAAAAGGCAGGAATTTTCTCAGCATCACCGCGTTTTGATGGAAATTCCTGCGAAAGGGCAGTTTTTGCGCCCTGTTTTCTCAGAAAATAGGTAATTCGCTGTAAATGCCTGCACAATCGCAGGAATTTCCGGAAATCGGACGATTTGAGACGAAATGCCTGCATGTTTGCAGGCATTGTCGGTATTGCCGGTATTGCAGGCATTGTCGGTATTGCCGGTATTGCCGGTATTGCAGGCATTGTCTGGTATTACCAGTATTGCAGGCATTGTCGGTATTAGCGGCATTGTCGGTATTTCCGATATTGCAGGCATTGCCTGACATTACCGGTATTGTCGGCATTGCAGGCATTGTCGCCATTGCCACGTACTGTTGCGGTACATCCGGGTATTAGCCATATCCGAAAACATCAGCAACTCCTCCTACCCCCGCTCAAACACCATCTGCCGGAACTTCTCCGGGATGTGGTAATTGATCCGCCCTGTCGGGGACCAGGCCCAGTAGTGGCGATTGCCTTCGCGATCGTCGTCGATCCGGTAAAAGTTGCACAGCCATGTTTCCCCGTCAGCCGGCATCGCTCGACCGTCCAGATCCGCGAATGGAATGCGGACGACGTACGACACCCAACCCTCCGCATGCGGGGTAATCTCCGCGCGAAAGCCTGGTGCATGCCAGGCGATGTCACCATCTATGCGACCATCCAGGTAATTACGGATGACGGCATCGAACAGCACGCCTGTCGGGCTCACTTCGAACTCATAGTAATCGGTCAGCTTCCCGGTCGGCGATACAAACACTTCCACGACGTCCTCTTGGTAGATCGGATCGTCGTGCTCGGTCATCGTAGCGACGATGTGATCGTCTTCACAGAGAAACCGGATGTATAGGCTGTCTTCGGTCCAACAAGCCTGGAACGTCGTTTCAAGCCGCGGCGGCTCGCCTGCCAGAACGCCAGTCAGCCTTTCACTAGATAGATCACTCCATATTCCATCCAAATCCTGTACAAATTGACATGAATACGTCACCACACGATACTCCTCTGCATTGAAATCAACTCTTATAACCTATATTAATCGCATAGCGCTGAAATAGAAAGGAGGACAGCTGATCGCGCGAAGCCGATTTCTCTTCTTCCTTCAGCCAAGACGCCTCCAGCCGCTCGATGGTTTCAATTCTCAAACTCTCATAGTCTTCCTTGGCCGACTCCACTTTCTTGGCGCGCAGCGATGCGTACATGATAAATACAACACCGGCCAACAGCCCCCCGCACAGCAGCCGATTGGCAATCAGCAGATCGAGCATCAGCAGGGCGTTGCCTCCCGATTCGGCAATTACCGTGCGATATAACGCATAGAGTACAACCAGCACAAGCCCTGCTCCCGTTATGGACAAGATCGGCTGCCGTTCCTTCATTTTATCCCATTTCATCTTGCGCGCGATTAATTCTTGAATCATCCGCGTGGAATCCTCGCTCAGCTTCCAGTCACTTTCCGACATGCCGATCGCCCCCTCTAATAGAACGTATGCCTGTCTCACCGGATACTTGCTAGAAAAGCAAAAAAGATCACAAGCACCACTCTTCACGCCTCGCACGAAGATGCTCATGATCTCTCGATTTCTCGGAACTCGTTAGAATCTTTTTTTGCCTACCAGGAACTTCTTGTTCCCTTTTTTCGTTGTCACCGGCACATGCTTGTAGCTGCGCACCATCTGACCTTTGCAGAGCGGACAAGTCGGTACATCTTCCGTAACGAACTCTTTGCGAACCCATGCTTTACATTCTGTCCCTTTACATTTCCAAATTTCAATTTGCTCTAGATCCGGCTTCTGTTCTTCTGTCACGACACTTGTTGATGTAGACATTTTAATTCTCGTACTCCCTGCTTCGTAGATTAGATTACTTATTATTATACAGATCCCATCGAATATCAAGTGTTTCCCGTGTTCAAAAGTATTTACCAATGGTAGAATAGAAAAGACGCTTACAATTTAGACACAATTACAAAGGAAATCTCCAACATGATCACTTTGCTTCGCGAATGGAAGTACCAATTGACTGGCTATAGTCGCAATATTAAGTTATTTTTCTGGTTCAATTTCGTTTGGAATTTAGGCATTTCCATGTTCGGACTTGTCTACAATCTTTATGTCAAAAGCCTCGGCTTCGGCCAAACGACGGTCGGCAGCATGGTCGGCATGTCGGCGCTGGCGGCTGCGATCATCCTGATTCCCGCCGGCATTATGAATGACCGGTTCGGCCCCAAGAAGGTCATCTCCGCAGGGTTGATCTTCACCATCCTTGCGCTTACCGCGAGATCGCTCATTCAAGTGGAGCACGGCATGCTGATCGCGGCTTTCCTTGGCGGCATGGCACTGGCCGTCGTCTCCGCGACGATCCTGCCATTTATGGCGAACAATTCGACGCCGGAGCAGCGTGTGCATCTGTTTTCCCTGAACATGGCGCTCGTCATGCTCGCAAATGTCATCGGCATCGCGCTTGGCGGCGTGCTTTGCGATCTATTTCATTTTGGCTTCGGCCTCGAAAATATTCACAGCCTGCAAGTGACACTGCTCATCGGCGTAGGCATCGCGGCCCTCGGCGTCATTCCGATGTCCTTGTTTGATAAAAGCCAGCAGGAGCAGCAGCCCCGGCGCGAGAAACTGAACTGGCGGCTGACTGTTAAAGAGCATAAGACCTCGCTCCAGGTAATCGCGATTTTTTGCATGTTGGGCCTGCTCTCCTCGATCGGCGGCGGCATGATTGTGCCGTACCTGAACGTCTACTTCGAGGACCGGTTCGAGGCTTCCAAATCCGCGATTGGCATCGTGGTCGCCTTTGGACAAGCCGCGACAGCCATTGCTTTTCTGATCGGACCGATGATCGCCAAACGCTACGGAGAAGTCAGATCCGTCGTATATTTGCAGCTCAGCTCGATCCCGTTTCTGCTGCTGACCGCGTTTTCCGCCAACTTCTATCTGTCTTCGGGCGGCTACTTGTTCCGGCAGGCGCTGATGAATGCGGCGAACCCTTTTTACAATTCCATCAAAATGAGTTACGTCCACCGCTCGCTCCGCGGCCTCGCTTCCTCCTCGGGGGAAGCGGTCTTCAATCTGGGCTGGTTCATCGCTTCTCCGCTAAGTACAGGCCTCGTCTCCCGCTACGGGAGTTATTTTGGCTATGCATACGCGTTTTGCGTGACAGCGATTATTTATGTGCTCATCTCGCTGCTTTTCTTCTATTTCTTCGGTAAAGAGCGATATCAAACGATAGACTAGCAAGCGGTACGCCCCACTTTCCGTCGTTGACGCAAGGTGGGGAAGGGCCTACAATAGAATGAGAACGCTATCATTTCCAAGTTGCGAACGATATTTCATTGACATAGAGAGGGGCTGTTCACATGCGAAAACTTCTCTTCTTTAATCGGCAGAGCATCGTGCTGACCTGGTTGATTTCGTATATCGTGATTTTGCTGCTGCCCGTCGTAATCGGGGTTCTGCTCTACTTTGAATCCAATCGGACACTCAAGGAAGAAATTCAGCAGGCGAACGATTCCCTCCTCAAGCAAGTCCGCGAAGTGATGGACAATCAGTTTAAAGCGATGGAACAGCTGAATTTTGAAATTACATGGAACGTCAACTTGCAGGAGCTTCTCTATTCCAATAAATACGAGGCCTACCCCAAAGACTATCGATACGATACCTATCAAATCGCCCGCACCCTTGCGCAGTACAAAACTTCCTATCCATTAATCGATTCCTTTTACATCTATTTGAACAAAGATCAATCCGTTATTTTGCCATCGACGGTCCGTACTACTGAATTTGCTTATGAGACGCTGCACAAGAACAATAAATGGTCTTACAACGCCTGGCAACTCATGATGACCCAGCCGAATTTCAAAGGCTTCATTCCGATAACGCGCATTGCGGAAGACAATTCATTGCAGAAGTCCGTCGCCTACATCAGCACGTATCCGCTCGATCACGGGCAACCGAGTGCGACAAACGTCATCATGGTGGATCAGTCGCGCATTCTGAGTGCCATTCAGAACATGGAGGTTTTCAACGAGGGGCATGTGTTGATTCTTAATGAATTCAATACGGTACTCGCCTCCAATTCGGAGATCGCGATGCCTGCCAATTTTCCGTACGACCAGTTAAATGCGAATCCGAATTTCAATTACACGGCCCCGAATGGCGACGAGTACGAGGTCTTCTCGATTCAGTCTCCCCGTTCGAAGCTCAAATACGTTTCCATCATGCCGAGTGCGATCTATTGGCAAAAAGCTTCCCACGTCCGTAATTTGACGTATCTCAGCATGCTGATCTCGCTGCTCGGGGGCGGCATTCTGACGCTGTTCTTCCTTCGACGCAACTATCATCCCGTGCGCCGGCTTGTCCAGGCTTTCGCGAAGAAGGAAGTGCTGCAATCGGCCAACCGATTTAACGAATTTCATTTTATCCAAGAAGCTGTAGACAATACCCTGGACGAAATGGCTGATTTCAAAAGTAAAATGGAGCAGCAGCGGCACATTGTCCGCTCCCATTTCGTCGAGAAGCTGCTGCGCGGCAAGCTCGATGGACGAATCCCGATCTATGAAGCGCTCACCACGTTCGAGATAAAGCTCGACCGGCGGCAGTTCGCAGTTATGCTGTTCGTCGTGGACAAAAACGAGACATTCTTTGAACGCGTCACCCTGTCAACGGAAGAGGAGAAATGGAAACTGCTGCACTTCATCGTCAGCAATGTGGTAGAAGAGCTGCTCTCCGCACAGCACCGCGGCTATGCTACTGAAATCGACGATTCGCTGGCCTGCTTGGTGAACCTCACGACGGAAGATGCGCAAAGCGCCAAAAACGAGCTCGTGCGCATTGCCGACGAAGCTCGGCAGTTTCTGGCTTCCACGTATGACATTCACTTGACGATTTCCATTTCAAGCAGCTATGAACATATTCAGTTCGTGCCGCAGGCGTTCCTTGAAGCGCTTGATGCGATGACCTATAAGCTTGTTGTGGGAGACGCCGACATTCTCGCGTATCCGGATCTCATCGCGCATACGGCCTGCGACAACCCAAGCGGCTATTACTATCCGATGCAGCTCGAACAGCAGTTGCTCAATGCCGCCAAATTCGGGGAGCTTACGGAAGCCCAGCATATTGTAAACGATATTTTAGATCGAAACATTCAAGATGCCGGCAGTTCGATTACCATGACGCGCCTGCTTCTCCAAAATATGCTGTCTACGCTCATGACTTGCTTGAACGATACTGGCGGCTTGCAGGAGAGCTTCTTCATTCGCAATCCTAAGCAGGTCGAGCGGCTGCTGCAGAGCAAGTCCAAGGATGAAATCAAACAGCAGCTGGGTGAGATGCTCGAACTTGTGTGCGGGCATACCGCTTCCAAGCGCCAGCATGCCCAAACGCTGACCAAGCAGAAAGCGATGCAGCAGCTCGTCGATCAAGTGAACAGCTACATTGAGCACAATTACGCCGATGCGAATCTGAATGTGTCCATGATCGGCAGCCATTTTGACCGGAAAGCGACCTACTTATCCAAGTTGTTCAAGGATCATGTCGGCGAAGGCTTGCTGGACCGGATCAACAAAGTACGGATCGAGAAGTCCAAGCAGCTCCTGATGCAGGAGGAACAATCGGTCGGCGATGCCGCCTATGGGGTCGGTTTTAACGATATTAATGCGTTCATCCGCGTTTTCAAGAAGGTCGAGGGCATTACGCCCGGCAAATATAAGGAATTGCTTGAGCAAAGATAAGCCCATCCCATATGCAAAACGAAGCAGGAGCCGGTGCGAACCGGCCCTTTTTCTTAAACAAACCGATGATTCCGCCCCCATTTTGTCTTTTTTCAAGAAGGAATTGGACATTTTGTAGAGCATGAACCCAATTTTCGAGACGCGATTGGCTTTTTTCAAGATAGTTGTTTTGAAAGCGTTATCATATAGTTGGATTATCAACACAGCTAGACCAGGCGCAAAGCTCAGCCCATCTTTTTCAAGGAGGTCGTCTCATGAAAAGAAACAAAAAGGTATTCACTGTGCTTGTTGCTACATCCTTAATGGGAAGTCTCGTTGTTGCATGTTCGTCTAATTCTTCGTCGCCTTCCGGAAGCTCGAGTCCTGCCGCTTCCTCTGGCAATTCCGGTACGACATCCAGTCCTGCCGCCGCTGCCGCTGTCAGCTATCCGCTAAAATCGGATAAAACGTTAACGTACTGGGCCGAAATTACCGGCAACCTGGTCGGGGTGAAATCCGCGCAAGCCGACGTGCCGTTCTATCAGAACTGGCAGAAGGCAACCGGCGTCAACCTGAAATTCTTGACCCCGCCGACAAATCAGGGCAAGCAAGCGTTGAACGTCATGCTGGCCTCCGGCGATCTGCCGGACATGATCGAATTCAACTTCCAGGGCGACTTCCCAGGCGGCCCGGAAAAAGCGATCAAAGACGGCTATATTTTGAAGCTTAACGATGCGATCGATAAATATGCGCCAAACCTCAAGAAATATTTGAAAGAGCACCCGGACGTCGATAAGCAGGTCAAAACGGACAACGGCAGCTACTACGTGTTCCCGTTCATTCGCGGCGACGACTATCTGCGCGTCTTCCAAGGGCCGATTATCCGCAAAGACTGGCTCGATGAGCTCGGCTTGCCGGTTCCGGAGACGATCGACGACTGGTACACCACGCTCAAAGCTTTTAAAGAAAAGAAAGGTGCAACAGCTGCGTTCTCCGTCGTATCCGTACCTAGACCGTTCAACGAGCTCGCCAACGGCGCTTTCGCCAGCGCTTTCGGCGTCACCCGTGATTTCTTTATCGACGACAAAGGCGCCATCAAGTTCGGGCCAGCCGAGAAAGGCTATAAGGACTTCCTTGCGACGTTCCATAAATGGTACGAGGAAGGCCTCATCGATAAAAACTTCGCGACCGCCGACAGCAAAGCGCTTGACGCGAATATCGCATCCGGCGCCACAGGCGTAACTGTGCAGAATGCAGGCGGCGGTATCGGCAAATGGCAGCCGCTCATCACGGCAAAAGATCCGAAAGGCGTGCTCGTCGGCGCTCCTTATCCTGTGCTGAAAAAAGGCGACATTGCGATGTACAGCCAAAAAGATCCAGCTAACGCGCCTGGCGGCTCCGTCGCAATCACGGCCAGCTCCAAGAACATTGAAACAGCAACCAGATTGCTGGACTACGGCTATTCGGAGGAAGGCCATATGCTCTTCAACTTCGGCACAGCCGGCGTCTCCTACAACATGGAGAACAACTATCCGAAATATACCGACCTGCTGATGAAAAATCCGGACAAACTTGCGCCAGCGCAAGCGATGGCGCTCTACATCCGCGGCAATCACAACGGGCCGTTCGTGCAAGACAAACGCTACATTGAACAATACCTCGCCCTGCAAACGCAGCGCGATGCGGTAACGACTTGGTCCAAAACCGACGTCGACAAACATAAGCTGCCGCCAATTACCGCGACGCCTGAAGAAAGCACAGAGCTTGCGAAAATTATGACCGACATCGATACGCTCGTCGACGAAATGACGCTGAAAATCATTCTGGGCACTGAGCCTGTCGATGCCTTCGACAAATACGTTGAAAAATTCAAATCGGTCAAGCTGGATCGCGCCATCGAAATCAAGAAAGCCTCCTTGGACCGCTATAACAAACGCTAAGCTTGACCTGCGGAGGGCGAGGAGTCGACTCCTCCCCTTTGCTCTATTTTTCAAACTCGCGGCGAAAGGAGAGATCTCATGCGTAAAACGGCGGAAGCAAGCTTTGCGACTCGTTTCAAGCGCGATTTCCTGCTTAACAAGTATTTATATCTCATGATGGTTCCTGTCCTTGCTTATTATGTGACCTTCCACTACGCCCCGATGTATGGCGCGCTGATCGCTTTCAAAGAGTATACACCGATCAAGGGCGTCTCCGGCAGCGCGTGGGTCGGCTTGCAGAACTTCCATGATTTCTTCAGCTCGTACTACTTTTGGCGCATTTTGAAAAATACCGTGCTGATCTCGCTGTATTCCTTGTGCTTTGAGTTTCCGGCCCCGATTGTTCTGGCGATTCTGATCAACGAGCTCGCGAACAAGAAGTTTCAGCGGTTTGTCCAAACCGTCACGTATATGCCTTACTTCATTTCCCTGATCGTCATTGCCGGCATGATCAAGGATTTTACGAACAATGGCGGTCTCGTCAACAACTTTCTGACTTACTTTGGCATGAATGATACAGCGATGCTGCAGAAGCCCGAGCTGTTTCGAACCATATATATTTTATCAGAAATCTGGCAAAAAATCGGTTGGGAATCGATCATCTATCTTGCTGCTTTAATGAGCATTGACCAGGAGCAGTATGAAGCGGCCAAAATCGACGGCGCCCCCCGGATCAAGCAGATTTGGCACATTACGCTGCCCGGCATCCTGCCAACCATTTCCATTATGTTTATTTTGCGGATGGGGAACATGCTCAATGTCGGCTTCGAGAAAATCATTCTCCTGTACAATCCGAGTACGTATGATACAGCAGACGTCATCTCGTCGTTCGTGTACCGGAAAGGTCTCATTGAGTTCGGCTGGAGCTACAGCGCCGCTGTCGGTCTCTTTAATTCCGTCGTAAACCTGGCCCTGCTGATCGCCGCCAACAAAATCAGCAAGCGAATCAGCCAGAATAGCCTATGGTAAGGAGGAGGTGCTGAGATGAAAACGAGCTTATCGGATCGCACATTTACTGTCATCATCCACGTATTGCTGCTCATGCTTGTCGTGGTCACACTGTACCCACTGCTGTACGTCACCTTCGCCTCCTTTAGCGACGGTTTGCAGCTCGTTACACACAAAGGCTTTCTGTATAGGCCCCTCGGATTCAGTCTGGATGCGTATAAAAGTGTGTTCCACAACCCCGCGATCCTGACCGGGTACCGCAACACGCTGTTTATTCTCGTCTTCGGCGTGGTGACGAACCTGGTTGTCACATCCTTGGGCGCCTACGTGCTTTCCCGTAAAAATGTGATGTGGAACAACGTATTTATGTTTATCGTTATCCTGACCATGTTCTTCAGCGGCGGCCTGATCCCGCTCTATCTCGTGGTCAAAGGCGTAGGACTGATTGACTCCCTATGGGCGACGATTTTGCCTTTTACCGTCAATACGTTCAACCTGATCATTATGCGCACCGCCTTCATGTCCGTACCGGAGAGCTTGGAGGAATCGGCGAAAATGGACGGCGCCAACCACTTTACGATTCTGTTTCGCATCATCGTTCCGCTGTCCATGCCGGTGATTGCGGTGATGATTCTCTACTATGCCGTGGAAAAATGGAACGGCTGGTTCTACGCCTCCATCTTCATTAAAGATCGCGACCTGTATCCGCTGCAGCTAACGCTGCGGGAAATTCTGATCGCGAACAATACCGACTCGATGTCCTCCGGCGCCAGTGCCGCCGACCAGTTCCAGATTGGGGAAACGATCAAGTATGCGACGATTATGGTCGCTTCGGTGCCGATTCTCATTCTCTACCCATTCGTGCAAAAATATTTCGTCAAAGGCGTCATGATCGGCGCCGTCAAAGGATAAGCATGGAGCCGCCTGCTTCCCGCCCCGGGAGCGGCGGTTTTCTTTTTTCCGAAGGTTAGGCACAAGCAGGGACTACCTTGCAGCCTGACCATACATTATAGCAGAAGGCATTCTGCACGGATGCAAAGGAGGAATTGGCATGTATGTCGATTTGGGCTGCGGCCGGCACAAGCATCGGCAATTCTACGGAATCGACCGCCTGCAGCTTCCCGGCGTCGATCTGGTCTGCGACCTCAATCACGGCATTCCGCTGCCAGAGAGCAGCGTAGAGTTCGTGATGGCGAGCCGCAGCCTGCCGTATTTGAATAATTTTGTCTCTATAATGTCCGAGATTTACCGCATTTGCAGCCATCAGGCCGTTCTCTGCGTGCTGGCGCCTTACGCCCATCATTTTCGCCACATGTCCAACCCCTATCTCAAGCTAAAATGGGACGAATACACGCCGCGTTATGTAACGCCGCATTTCACGCAGCCGCCAGGAAGCCCGAACTGCCCGCCGATTCCGGGATATGCCGTGGAACAAATCCCTTATGATTTTCGCTTGCTGCGCATGGAACGCTTCTATGAGCCTCCCTATTCGACCGAATGGTACGAACAAGAGGAGCTCGATGTGCTGCAGTACGTGCAGCCCAATGTCGTCAGCGAGATCATGTATCATTTCCTCATTGTCAAAAAAGAGCTGTCCTCCAATGAATGGCTTCGCCTATGCAAGCAGCCGCTCATTGAGCCTGTCTGGGCGCCAGGTCTTCGCCTGCATCCCGCCCCCGTCTCAGAACCTGAGGTTATGCCGCCAGATCTTCTCGTAAAGCCCTCGAAAAAGACTTCTTCCCCCCGCAAAAAAATCGATAAATCCAAGTGAACTCTTGCGTGAATCCGTTCATGTTTTTCAAATTGAAACATAGGTTAGAACCATCGGTCTATTTTCCTCTCCACGGCCAACACTGATAATACTTTTTTGTGTGTTATCGGAATTCACTCTAGGGGGTGAGGGCCATCGCTCTCGTCGTCAGAGCTACGCTCAATGCAACAGGCGCAATTACGTTTACCGGCAATGCCCTTGGCTTAAGCCGCTCAGCCACAGAGGGGGTACCGGGAACCCAAGACAGCATCGGCGCCTTTACCACGATAAATACCGCATTAAAGTATGGATCTTATCCCTCCGGGACGACAAGCCTGTATACCTCGAACAGTTCGTCTGCGATTTTGACGCTGCCGACTGCAAGCACCATTCTGTATGCCGAACTCGTCTGGGGCGGCACGTACGTGAACGGGTCGGTCAATCTTACGTCGGCCATCAATAACCCCGTCTCCTTCACGACACCGGCCGGCACGTTCAGCATCACATCCGACACGGCTACACGCAACGAGTTCGACTTAGGCAGCGGCGCCTTAGGCTATGTGCGTACAGCCAACGTCACATCGCTTGTCCAGCAAGGGATGGCCGGCACCTACACGACGGGCAGCGTTGTCGGAACCATCGTGATCAACGGCGACCCGACTGCGAACCACGCAGGTTGGACGCTCGCCGTCATTTATCAGAACACGAGCCTGCCTTTTCGCAATATGTCCTTGCGTGTCGGCGCCGTACTTGTCCAATCGACTTCTCCTCCCGTGAACACGACAATTACAGGGTTTGCAACACCGGTCACCGGCGCCTTGGGAGGCCGGGCGCTGTTCAGCGCCCAGGAAGGCGACGCCAACCGAACGGGCGATCAGGCGCTTTTCGGGCCGACAGCGGCATCGCTCGTCGCTTTATCCGGGCCAAATAACTTTGCGAATAACTTCTTTGCATCGCAAATTAACAATGATGCCGGTCAGCTCAATACGACAGGCACCTTCGGCACGTCGAACCAGATCAACGGTGCGCCGGGAACGAATATCGTCGGTGGCCGGCAAGGCTGGGACATTACGAATGTCGACGTATCCGCTCGACTTGCCAACAACCAATCGTCCGCCATTCTACAGTTGACTACTTCCGGCGACGGCTATGTCGTTAACGCCAACGCGCTCCAGATCAATATCAATGCGCCGCTCATCACCGTCGCCAAAAGTGCCAATGTCACCGGTACCGTGCTCGGCGATACGATTACGTACACGGTGACCGTCAGCAACAGCGGCAGCGCAAGCGCGGCCAGTGTTGTGCTGTCGGATGCTCTACCAGCCGGCTCCACTTTCGTCGCAGGCAGCGTCACCATAGCCGGTGCTTCCAAGCCGTCCTATGACATCACATCGGGGGCGCCGTTAGGATCGCTCGCGTTTGGCTCGTCGATCACCGCCACGTACAAAGCGACGATAACCAGTATTCCAAGCCCGTCGCAGATTGCCAATACCGCGAACGCTGCTTTTACCTTTCAAAGCGTCGCGGGCGGTTCGGTCATATCGGGCGTCATTCCGTCCAACACCGTCACCACGCCAATCTATGCGCCAATCATCGGCATCGTCAAATCCGCCAATACGGCTAACGGTTCTGTCGGCAGCAATATAACTTACACACTGCAAGTAGCCAACACAGGCAACATCGGCGCCGTTGTTAATCTTACTGACAATATTCCTGCCGGAACGGCCTTTGTTCCCGGAAGCGTAACCGTGAACGGCGTATCCGTACCTGGCGCCAATCCCGCTAATGGGGTCAATATCGGTACAGTACCTGCAGGCGGTACGGTTACAATGACATTCGATGTTACAATTCTCGTACTGCCATCACCTTCCCAGATTACGAATAAAACGCACGGTACATACACGTTCCAGCCGCCGGACGGCCGCATCATCTCCGGTTCGGCGGAATCCAATACGCTGAAGATCCCCGTCCGATTGCCGAGCGTCGGCGCGGTGAAAAGTGTGAACGTCGTCGACGCCGTGGTTGGCGACACGTTCACGTACGCCACGGTTATCACGAATTCCGGCGTCGCCACTGTCACGAACGTCACCTTGACCGATACAGTTCCGACCGGTGCCACCTTTGTCGCAGGCAGCGTGGTGGTCGGCGGCGTCGCTAAGCCAAGCGCCGTACCGAGCAGCATTCCCGTCGGCTCAATCACAGCCGGAAGCTCGGTAACGGTGACGTTTCAGGTCACCGTCACTTCCCTGCCTTCTCCGGCACAGCTGGTGAACCAGGCCGGCGTCTCCTACAGCTCCGGCATGTTCAATGGCACAACGCTGACGAACAGCGTTACGACGCCGGTCTATCAAGCCGTTGTCGCCATCAGCAAAAGCGTCAACAGCACGAATGCGACGGTCGGCGATACGTTGACCTATACGCTGAACGTCAGCAATCCAGGGAATATCGCGGTGCAGCCAATAGTCGTTGACACGATCAGTCCGTCGACGACGTTTGTTCCCGCCAGTGTGACGATCAACGGCGGTGCCGCCCCTGCCGCCAATCCCGCGGCTGGCATTGTCATTGGCACACTCGCACAGAATGCAACTTCGACCATTACGTTTCAGGTCATTCTGCAAAGCTTGCCGTCGCCCCCTCGACTGACGAACCAAGCTACGGCCAACTATACGTACCAGCCGCCGGATGGCCGCACCTTGTCGGGCAGCGCGCTTTCCAATGCAACCGATATTCCGGCTTCGGCACCGAATCTTACGGTTGCCAAGGCGGTGTCACTCCCTTACGCCGCCATTGGCGATGTGTTGACCTACACGATCGATCTGACCAACACGAGCCTTGTTCCACTGACGAATGTCGTGCTTCTGGATGCCGTTCCGCCAGGAGCCGAGTTTCAAGGGGGCAGTGTGACCGTCAACGGCTCACCGAGACCTTCTGCCGATCCGAATGTCGGCTTTACCCTTGGCTCCATTGGGGCAGGCACGGCAATGCACGTCACTTTCAAGGCGACAGTCACCAGTGTGCCAACGCCTCCGCAGCTAGGCAACCAAGCTGTGGTAAGTTTCGCTGCCGGTGCGTTCTCAGGCTCAGCGAGCTCTAATTCTGTCGTCACAGCTGTCGAGCAGCCGATACTGACTCTAGTCAAAACTGCAAATGACACGCTGGCAGTGCTGGGCGATCTTATCGTCTACACAGTGACGGCAAGCAATACCGGCAGTGTGGCCGCAAACGCCATGCTGTTCGATAATATTCCGGCCGGCACTTCCTTTGTTGTGAATAGCGTCATTATCGACGACGTGCCGGTGCCAGGCGTAGACCCCGTCAGCGGCATTCCGCTGAGCTCCATTCCGGCTGGAAGCAGTCGAACCGTTTTATTTGAAGTATCTATGGAATCATTGCCGACGCCGCAGCAAATCGCGGACACAGCCACAGCTAAGTATACGTTTGCGACAACAGACGGACGATCGTTATCTGGGTCGGCAACCTCCAATACCGTCGTCATTCCCGTCTCCGCACCAAGCGTCAGCGTTGTCGAAAGCAGTGATGTCAGTACAGCCGTTCAAGGCGATACCATCACATATACCGTCGTCGTTACGAATCAAGGTGTCGCAAGCGTGAACCATGTTGTGCTCACCAGCATGACCGATCCCAGCACTTCATTCATCCCCGGAAGCGTGACCGTGAACGGCGTTTCACAGCCGAGCACCAATCCGTCCACCGGTATTCCACTCGGTACACTGGCGCCTGGTACGCCAGTGACCGTGACTTTTGAGGTGATCATCACAATGCCAACGCCACAAATCGTCAACCAGTCAGCCGTCAGCTTTACGTCCGGAAGCTTCTCAGGTTCATCGAACTCCAACAATATTGTGACGCCGGTAACCCAAGCGGTCATGACAGCCGTCAAATCCGCGAATACGACGAGTGCGACAGTAGGCGATACCGTTGTCTACACGGTCGTGGTCTCCAATACCGGAACCATTCAGGGAGACGCCATCGTCACCGATACGATCCCCGCCGGGACCTCCTTCGTGATCAACAGCGCGCTCGTGAACGGTGTCCCGCAGCCGGGAGCGGATCCGGTCACAGGTATTAACGCAGGCACAATTGCAACTGGCGCATCTGCCACTGTCGCTTTCTCCGTGCTCATTGAGACGTTACCGAACCCGCAGACGATCAGAAATACCGCAACTGCAACCTATTCGTTCATTCCTCCGGACGGTCGAGTCATTACACGATCCGTGCAGTCGAATACCGTCTCGTTCCCGGTTTCCTCCCCGAACGTTTCCGTGGTGAAAAGCACTTCGACTACCGCCCTAACCGTTGGCGATATCATCACATATACGTCGCAAATTACGAATAACGGCATTGAAGCAATCAATAGCGCTCTCTTCTCTGACCAGATTCCGGCCGGCGGTACGTTTGTGCCCGGCAGCGTCGTCATTACAGGCGCGCCAACGCCGTCAACACCACCTGATCCGGCGACCGGTATCACTCTCGGCACGATTGGTGTTGGCGCAACCGTCACGGTTCAATTCAACGTACAAGTGACATCCGTACCGACTCCGGCCAATCTGGTAAACCAATCGTTGGTCAATTACACATCTGGCGCATTCGCGAGCACGGCTTTTTCGAACGCGATCTCTACGCCGATCTATCAGCCGGATATTTCCATCGTCAAGAGCGGCAGCACCTCTACCGCAACCGTCGGGGACACCGTCGTCTACACGCTGAATGTCACGAATTCCGGCAATTATCCCACATCCGCTACCGTCACGGACACGATTCCGGCGGGCACAACCTTCCTTGCCAACAGTGTGTTTGTTGGCGGAATGCCGATTCCGGGCGCTGATCCATCAATCGGTTTCTCCATCGGCACTGTCGATCCCGGCGTAACCATTCCCGTCACGTTCTCTGTCGTCATCGACTCACTGCCGAACCCGCAGGTGCTGGCGAATACAGGATCTGCCGCCTATTCGTTTACGTTGCCGGACAACCGAACCTTCAACCGCTCAGCAACATCCAATACCGTTACGATTTCCGTTTCTGCTCCGAACATCAGCGTCGTCAAGAGCACAACGGTCACCGACGCGGTGTTGAATGATATTATTCCGTACACGATCACGATCACGAACAACGGTATCGAGGCCGTCAGCAATGTCGTCTTTTCCGATCCACTGCCTTCCGGCGAAGTCTTCATCCCAGGCAGTGTGGTTATTACCGGCGCACCGACGCCTCCAGTACCGCCGAACCCCGTGTCGGGCATCCCGCTCGGCTCCATTGCGGCAGGGGCAACCGTAACGGTCACCTTCAACGTGCGTGTCGTTTCGCTGCCGGTTCCAGCTCAACTCAACAATCAAGGCTCTGTCAGCTTCACATCAGGCAGCTTCTCGGCTGTGACGTTCTCCAATATCGTCACTACGCCTGTTTACCAGCCGATCCTGGCTGCCACCAAGAGCGCTAATACGACAAACGCCACGGTTGGCGACCTGATTATTTTCCAAATTCAGGTGAGCAATACCGGAAATTATGCGGCAAATGTTTCCTTGGTGGATCAAATTCCGAACGGCACTACGTTCCAGCCAAACAGCGTTGTAGTCAACGGCGTTACTCAACCCGGCGCTGACCCTGCCGCAGGCATTCCGTACACTTCCCAGCCGGGGGCCACGGATACAATTACGTTTGGCGTCGTTGTCACCTCACTGCCAAGTCCGCAGTTACTCAGCAATTCGGCGACCGCGAATTTCACGTTCACGCCGCCAGACGGCCGCACGATTACCGGCTCGGTGAATTCGAACACCATTACCATTCCGGTCTCCGCGCCGAATGTCTCGATTGTGAAATCAACGCTCGCCACAGATGCGGTAGTCGGGGACACCGTCACTTACTCAGCCGTCGTTACGAACAACGGTATAACCAGCATCAATCAGGTACAGTTCTTCGACCCGCTCCCGGCTTCTACAAGTTTTGTGATAGGCAGCGTTACCATCGATGGGAATCCTTCGCCAGGCGCAAACCCGACAACTGGCATCTCCTTGGGCCCCATCGCCCCAGGTGCTTCCGTCACTGTCGCCTTCAGCGTTACCGTGACTGCGCTGCCGGCTTCCCAGCAGCTTGTAAACCAATCGTCCGTCAACTTTACATCCGGCGCACTGGCGGCGTCCGCGTTCTCCAACACGGTTACAATTCCGGTCTATCAGCCGATTATTTCCTTGCTGAAATCGGCCAACACGACTAACGCAACCATCGGTGACACGATTGTGTATATGCTGACGTTGTTCAATACAGGAAATTTGCCTGCTGATGCTACTCTGTACGATCCCATTCCCACCGGTGCTGTTTTTGTGCCGAATAGCGTGTTTGTCGACGGTGTGCCGCAGCCAGGCGCAGATCCGGCCACTGGGATTTCAGCCGGCACCATTCCGCCTAACAGTTCGGTCGATGTTCAAGTCACCTTGCAAGTCACGGTCGAGTCGTTGCCCTCACCTCAGCAGCTGGTTAACCAGGCAACGGCAAACTACACCTATTCGCCGCCGGACGGCCGCCAGCTCTCTGGCTCCGTAATGTCCAATATTCTGGTCATTCCAGTCTCCGCACCGAACGTTACCGTTGTAAAAAGTACCGACGTCATCGACGCCGTAACCGGAGATACGATCACGTATACAGTCGTGGTCACGAACAACGGTATCGAAGCGGTCAACAATGTTGTGATGACCGACCCGATTCCGACTGGCACCGTCTTTATCGGCGGCAGCGTCACCGTCAACGGAGCCTCCCAGCCTGGGCTTAATCCTGGCACAGGCATTCCGCTGGACGCTATCCCGGCCGGCGGTTCCGTCACCGTAACCTTCGAGGTGACGGTCGTATGACGACCGAATCACAACCGCCGAATCATCTGATTAACCAATCCGTCGTTCGTTTCAGCTCAGGCAGCTTGACCGGCCATGCCTATTCCAATACGGTCGATACACCGGTCGTCGGCCCGGTCATCACGATTCTCAAAAAAGCTGATATGCCCGAGGCCAGCCTCGGGCAAGTGATTACTTATCGCTTAATTGTAGCGAATACGGGGAACCTTGATGCTCGGGTGACCCTGCTCGACAACATGCCGGAAGGGACGTCCTTCGTACCGAACAGCGTCATTGTCGCAGGCGTCCCGCTGCCGCTCGCGAATCCGGCGCAAGGCATTCCACTCGGTACTGTCCATATAGGCCAGACAATTACCGTCATTTTTCAGATTGTCGTACTGAAGCCTCCGCACGCTAATATGATTAGAAACCAGGCCGTTGCCCCGTATACGTTCCGTACGCCAAGCGGACGCGAAGTCTCCGGCCAATCACGGTCAAATACGGTGTCGATTCCATTTAAGAAAATGAAAATCAAGTTCAGCAAGCTAGCCGACCCTCTGGA
This sequence comes from Paenibacillus oryzisoli, assembly GCF_050467285.1. GTDB lineage: Bacteria > Bacillota > Bacilli > Paenibacillales > NBRC-103111 > Paenibacillus_E > Paenibacillus_E oryzisoli_A. Next base: position 25,929 of record NZ_JBCMUN010000015.1, read on the forward strand.
TACGTATGTTGGCGATTCAGCGACGTTCCGCTTCACCATTGCTAATGAAGAGGACACCGCAATCCCGCGTCTCCTTTTTCAGGATGCACTTGCGCCTGGCATGACCTTCATACCAGGCAGCGTCATTCTGGATGACATCCGTTATCCGTCGGCCAATCCCATGGAAGGTATCTGGCTGGGGACGCTGCCCGATCACGCTTCGTTCAACTTACAATTTCAAGCGGCGGTCTCTCTCTTTCCGCCCAGCGGTTTCCTCGAAAATGAAGGGGTTCTCTCGTATGAAGAAGGGGATTATCGAAACCAGACAACGTCTAACACTGTCGAGCTCCGAGTTTTTGACCCGAATCTTCGTGTCGTTGAATCCGTCCGGGAAGCTGCAGCTACGCTCGGCGATGCATTGACGTATACCGTTACGTTAACGAATACTGGGAATATCGCCACTGAAGTGTCGTTGACCGAGTTTCTCCCAGAAGGCACCTCATATGTCGCGAGCAGCCTGACAGTCAATGGGCAACCATACCGTCAGCCGCAGCTGCCGAATCCGCTGCCGCTTGGCGCTCTGACGCCGAGGACATCCATCGTCGTCACGTTTCAGGTTTCAGTGAACACGATCGCCATTTCCGCCTCACATAAAGAGCTCGTTAGCCACGCCGTCGCACTCTTTAGCTACCGGCTTCCGGATGGGCGCGGCATAGCCAACCGTCTCATCTCCAATGAAGTGCACGTCGCGCTGCTGCAGCCGATTGTCGACGTACAAATGTACGTGCATCCGCTTGCAGCGGAGCCAGGCGCTGTTCTGGAGTACGTGATCGCCGTGACGAACACCGGCAGCTTGACAGCAGGTGCTCTGCAGATGTGGAACTGGATGTCCACCATGAACACGCTTGTACCGGGCTCGCTGCACATCCGGCACCACACCCTCCCTGAGAAGCTGAGCATTCACGCAGCCGATAGGAGGAATATCGTTCCTGAGCAGCCGCTTGTCATCGGCGATCTCGATCCGGAAACGAGCGTCGAGATCACGTACGAGGCAGAAATTTCCCCCCATCTGCACGCTCCGCGCATTGCAACGCAAGCGGAAGCGCAGTATTCGTATCAAGTCAATGAGCCCGTGCATGCCGGCAGCGTGCTGTCGAATCCAATCAGCGTCCGGATTGAGCATGCGGATGAATAGCACAAAGCCAGGGCGCCGCGATCTGAACGATTGCGGCGCCCTGGCTTTTCATTATTTTCCTTCGTTAATGGCTTTGATGATCTCGACCGGAATTTTCGGCTTGCGGTCGTACGTCAGCAGCCCATTGATCTCCTGCTCTACGTCTGTGAGCTGCGTATAGCAGTAACCCTGCACAACGCCGGAGCGAAGCAGCGGCTGAATGACGGCGCGCAGTCTGCGCTCGTAATCTTCATCGTTGTCGGCGCCGGAGTAGCCCCAGCCTTCCCACTCACTCTTCTTGTAGGCGATGCCGCCGAACTCCGTAACCAAGATTGGCTGTCCAGCGTACGGGAAGCCCTCTACCGCCAGCACGCGTCTGGACGGCTTCGCCGATACTGCTTTCTCCGTTGAGCTGTACCGCTCCTTCAGCACGTCTTCGCGCCACTCATAGTCATGGATGGAGAAAAGGTCCGTACTCACCATTTCCCAACCGTCATTGGAGACAACAGGCCGCATCGGGTCCAGTGATTTGGTCAAATGATACATCGTGAGCGCATGCTGCTGCTGCAAACGGTCGATTTGAATGTTCGGCACACCCCAGCTTTCATTCAGCGGTACCCATGCGATAATCGATGGATGGTTGTAATCCCGTTCCATGGAAGCGATCCATTCCTGCGTAAAGCGTTTCACATATTGATCCGAATACTCATACGCATTCGCCGCTTCACTCCAGACAACGAGCCCCATCCGGTCACACCAGTACAGGAATCTTGGATCTTCCAGTTTCTGATGCTTCCGCACGCCGTTGAAGCCCATCGCTTTTGTCAGCTCGATGTCCTGTTTCAGCGCCTCATCGCTCGGCGGCGTCAAGTTGCCGTCTGGGAAATAGCCTTGATCCAAGACAAGCTTCAAGAAATATGGACGGTTATTCAGGCACAATTGGCCTTTCTCGATTGACACTTTGCGCATGCCGAAATAGCTCGTCGCACGATCCGCCTCTTGTCCGTTGACAAGCAGCGTGAACGTCACGTCATACAGATTCGGTTTGTTCGGCGTCCACCAGCCGCCAAGTCCGTGATCGTTAAAATCGTCGATACGGATTTTGCGTGTCTCCGAGGAGCCCTTAATGCTGTACGTATCTTCGGTAACAGGTTTTCCTTTAAACGAAACCTCCACTTTTAATTGCAGCTTCGCTCCGCTCTGGGCACCATCGACATAGAAAACCATCTCAATCTGCTTCGCATCGATATCCGGCGTCATTTTCACCTTGGCGAGGTGTGCTTCCGGCGACACGGCTTCCAACCATACGGTTTGCCAAATTCCCGTCGTCCGCGTGTAGAAAATCGACGCCGAATCCTCGAGCCAATACTGCTTCCCTCTCGGCAGCGTCACATCGCGGCTGTAGTCCACAGCCTTGACGACCAGGCGGTTCGCGCCCGCTTGAAGCGCTTCCGTAATATCCGCATGAAACGGCGTGTGTCCGCCTACGTGTGTCGCAACGAGCGTGCCGTTCACCCACACGGAAGCCTCATAATCAACCGCTCCGAAGTGAAGAAGAATGCGCTTCCCCTCGAATCCTTGCGGCAGCGTAAAATCGCGCCGATACCATACAATATCGTGAAATTCATTGGTTCCGATGCCGCTGAGCTTGCTTTGGAAAGCGAACGGGACTTGAATTTTTTGCGTAAAATCCGTCTCCCCCGTATGCCAGCCAGATTTGCTCCCCACGTTCGCATCGTCAAAATCGAATTGCCATTCGCCATTCAAATTCACCCAGCTGTCGCGTACAAATTGCGGTCTTGGATGTTCGGCTCTCGGTAGTGCAGTTGTCGTTGTCATTGCTCCCATGTACCCCCAATTAGTTAATCGTAAAATTAATTAAATAATGATCAAGATGATGTTTTTATTATGCATCCAAGGGCTCCAGGTGTCAATACACCCTAATCAATTAACTTTTTAATTAACCATAAAGAAAAACGAAAGCCGCCATACCCCGGCATCTGCCAAGGCACAGCGGCTCGTTTGCGCCACTCCAAGCTTTAATCCATATAACCGGCCAGGCCGTTCTTCATGAGATATGACATTTCCGTCTCCAGAATCGTATCGACGGCAAGCTCGCTCAATTTCACATCGGGACGACCCACGATATAATCGATCACATCGTCGATGTCGATTTCCCGGCTTCCTTTTTGCTCCGCTTTGTCCATAAACGTTTTCTCATGTTTCAGCACCAATTGAATTTGCTTCGGGTCCAGCTTCGTCTGGTTGATAATAAACTGCAATAGCTCCTGCTCGTTAAGGGAGGCCGGCATTTCATTCACTCCTACATCGGTTCTTACCGCCTATTGTAGCACAAATCGGCACCGATGCAGCTATTGTTCCAAATCAACGACCATTTTACCTGTTGTTCGCAAGAACCAGAGGTTACCGATTTACAATAGAAGCCACCGCACTTTCCCAACCTGCACAGTACACCTCTCGCACCTGCTTCTGCATCTTGGGAACATAGTTGATACCGGCTCGATGCGTCTCGGCGATTTCCGCTAGCGACTGCCAAAAACCGATGCCAATTCCCCCCATATAGACGGATCCCAAGGCTGAAAGCTCCGCAATTTCAGATTTAATCACGGTCGTGTCGAGCATATCTGCCTGAAACTGCATCAAAGTTGCATTGTCGGAAGCTCCCCCGTCTGCCCTAAGCTGATCCAGCCGAATACCCGTGCTTTGCTCCATGAGCGTTACCGCGTCGCGCACTTGGTAAGCAATGCTTTCCAGCGCAGCGCGAATAATATGCGCTTTGTTCGTGCTGCGATTCATTCCCGTAATAGAAGCTCTGGCATAAGGATTCCAGTAAGGAGCTCCAAGACCGACGAAAGCTGGAACGAGGTAGACACCTTCGTTGTCAGTAATACCAGCCAGGAGCTCCTCCATCTCCGCAAATGTACGGAAGAGCCCGAGGTTATCCCGCAGCCATTTCAAACTGTCTCCCGATGTACGAATCACCGCTTCGACGGCATAAGTAATCTTGCCGCCCTTCCCCCATGCGATGGCGCTGACTAAGCCGTTCCTGGACGGCACAGGATTCGGACCAACATTCATCAGCAAAGATGTTCCTGTGCCATAAGTTGCCTTGCCCATGCCAATCCGGAAGCATTGATTGCCGTACAAGGCAGCTTGCGAATCCCCGATCACACCGGTAATAGGCACACGGATCGCGCCAAACAGCTCAGGATCTGCCGTATAGCCGAACAGCTCGTCGGAGGAACGGACTTCCGGCAAAAGCTCTGCCGGAACCCCAAACAGACTGCAAAGCTGCTCATCCCACTTCAGTTGATGGATATCAAATAACGATGTTCGACTTGCATTGGTATAATCAGTTGCATGCACGCTGCCGCCTGTCAAGTTCCATATGAGCCAGCTATCCATTGTTCCGGCCAGCAGCTCACCACGCGCCAGCTTTTCCGATACCCCCGCTGCATGCTCGATCATCCAGGTCCACTTGGCTGCGGAGAAATAAGGATCAAGCATTAAACCCGTTTTGCGAAGAACGACCTCTTCATAGCCGGATGCTTTGAGGTCAGCAACCTTGTCAGCAGTTCGCTGACACTGCCAGACAATAGCGGGATATACAGGGAGACCGGTCGTCCGATCCCACAGAACCGCGGTCTCCCGCTGATTCGTTATCGTTAACGCAGCAAGCGATTCCGGCCCGATATCGATCGACTTCATGGCTTGAAGGGCAGTCTCTTTGACGTTGTTGTAAATCTCAATCGGATCATGCTCCACCCATCCAGGACGCGGGTACAGCTGTGTATGCTCCTTCGAACATTTCGCCACGATCGTCCCAGTCCTGTCGATAATGAGCACTTTCGTGCCGGATGTGCTTTGATCGACGACCAGCATGTACGCTTTATCCATCACTTCTGCTCCTGTTTGCCCAGCATCTCTAACGCGACACGCTTAAGATTCTCGCTGCTGATGCCGTAGTGACGGAATACTTCTGCCGTCTTTCCGGCGATCGCCGGTTCATCCGCAATGCCGATAATGCGCATCGGAACCGGGGTGTGCTGTACGACGACTTCGGCTACGGCTGCGCCGAGCCCACCGAGCACGCTATGTTCTTCAACTGTAATGAGATAGCCTGTTTCCCTCGCCGCCTTTACAATCGCTTCTTCGTCAAGGGGCTTGATCGTATGCATATTCAGGATTCTGCAAGATACGCCTGCTTCTTGAAGAGCTTCATGCGCATCAAGTGCAACGCGCACCGTCTCCCCAGCAGCAATGATCGTGATATCTGTTCCTTCACGCATGGTCACTGCTTTACCGATCTTGAAGTCGTAATCATCCGACTCGTAGGAATCCTCAACGGGATTACGTCCAATCCGAACATATACGCCGCCTTCATACGCCACGAGCGCTTCTGTCATCTTCTTCGTTTCATGGCGATCGGCTGGCATCATGACGGCGAGTCCGGGGATCGCCCGGGCTACCGCCAAATCTTGCACCGAGTGATGGGACATGCCCAGCGCTCCGTAGCTGACCCCCCCGCTGATGCCCACCAGCTTCACATTCGTTCCGGAGTAAGCGACATCCACCTTGATCTGCTCAATACTGCGCATACTTAGAAAGCAGGCGGGTGAAGTGACGAATGGCTTCTTCCCGCTATGAGCCAAGCCTGCAGAGATGCCGACGATATTCTGCTCCGCGATGCCGACTTCAACAAATTGCTCCGGGTAAGCCTTGGCAAATGGCATCATTGCGGCCGATCCCCGTGAATCGCTGGCCAGCACCATAATATCCTTGTCATGCTGTGCCATCTCCAGCAGCGTTTCACAAATCACTTGGCGATTCGGAATGGTGTTCATCTTCATATCCCTTCCCTTCGGTACGATTCTAAAGTCGCTGCGAGCTCGCCCAGGGCTAGCGAAAGTTCGTGATCATTCGGTACATGATGGTGCCAATGAGGGACATTTTCGGCAAAGGAAACGCCTTTCCCCTTTATCGTGTTCGCCATAACCAGCGTGGGCTTACCTGTTATAGACGGAATGGCTTCAAGCGTGTCGACTAATGCCCCCATATCGTTACCGTCGATTGAGACAACGTTCCAGCCAAATGCTTCCCATTTGGACTCGAGCGGCTCGAGTCCCATCACTTCTTCGGTGGATCCACTGATTTGCAGGCGATTGCGATCGATAATGCCGACCAAGTTATCCAGCTTGTAATGAGCCCCTGCCATCGCAGCCTCCCAGACCGATCCCTCCGCCTGCTCACCGTCGCCCATGAGACAGAATGCGCGAAATCCAGCGCCATCCCGTTTCGCAGCAAGCGCCATGCCAACGGCAACCGCAAGTCCGTGACCGAGCGCACCAGTATTCATTTCGATGCCAGGGACTTTATTGTTCGGATGTCCGATAAGTTTCGTGCCGAATTGACTGAAGGTTGCTAGTTCCTCCTTAGGAAAAAAGCCCCTATCGGCAAGGACGGACCAAAGTGATTCTACCGAATGCCCTTTACTGAGGATGAAACGATCCCGATCCTTGGCCTTAGGGTTGGCAGGATCAATCTTCATGATCCGGTAGTATAGCGCCGTCACGATATCCGCATTGCTGAGAGAACCACCCGTATGACCTGTTTTTGCCCGAAAAATCATTTCGAGTACATCCATCCGAATTTGTGCAGCTTTCGCTTGCAGATCTCTGATTTCCATAATTCCTCCTAGGGTTACAGGCCCTTGCCTCTGAGCCAAGCCTGAATTTCGCTTTCTGTCGGATCAACAGGATCTGGGGTTAGACCCGGAATATAGTTGCATGCTTCGTAGAGAGAAGGAATCACGTTTGCATGAATACCTACGGAATGATGGACATAAGGGCCCTTTACCAACTTTTCTTCCCATAGCGGCCAGTCGTTCACTTCCACCCAAACATAAGAACCGCGCGTGTAAGGCCCTGCAATGCCTTTCGCCCGTCCTAGGAACAATTGGTACTCACCATGATCTCCGTCAAATCTTGCCAGCGTCATAGATCCACCCTTGATTTCTCCTTCGTGGGTTCCCGGAGCGTGATCATCAAACAAGAAATGCTTCCGCAGCTTAGGCTTATCTTCCACCGACAAAGACACGGGGAAATTACCGCAATGGAACAACAGTTCACCGTTCGCATTCTCGGGATGCCGTACCGTTAGGTCTGCAAAAAAGGTAGGTGCCTGATTCATCGATGCCGCTTGAACCATAACGGAAGTGATGGCCCCATGAATATCCGTTTCACACGTCACTGGAATTTGTTCATCTGTTAAAATCGCATTGGCGAGACATGGCATAATCCCCATGGCCTCCTGCAAGGACGACCAGCATTGGATGGCGATCGCCGTGCTGCCCGTTTGCTGTGCATACTGCTTCATCGCCACTTTCAGCGAGGCGATTCGCTTCACATCCGCTTCCGTCACTTCCGTCCAATCCAGCTTGGCTTTGATGTAATCAACAGCTTCCGTCAGCTCGGAAGAGTGGCCATTCTCGATGCGTTTGGACGCCCTTTGAATGTCGACGAGTGTGATCGGATGCAGCTCAATGCCAAAGCGCTCCAGCAGCTCTCCTTCGTTGCACATCATCGTCCAGAACGAGGGCGGTCTAGGGCCAATCTGCAAGATGCGCAGCGAGCGAAACTGACGAACGACATTGGACGCTGCGATAAAATTCGTGAAACCTCGTTCAAAAACCGGGTCATTCACCCGACTGTTCGTGACATAGGTAAAAGGAACATTAAACCGGCGCAGCACTTTGCCCGTTGCGAATAAGCCGCACTGTGTATCACGCAATCGCATGCCATCCTCGAGTGGAGCTTCGTCTCGCGGCCCCCATAAGAGCACAGGCTTTCCAAGTGCTTTGCCAACGCGTGCAACCGTATCTTCCGTCCCGAAGTTACAGTGCGGGAAGAAAACCGCGTCCACCTGCTCCTGTTTAAACCGATCAATGATGAGATCCGCATTTATGTTATCGTCATATAAAAGTCCCTCTGAATTAATACCCTCCAGATCCACGATATCGATTCCCATACCAAAGCTTTCGATCTTTTCCTTAATCATGACTTTGTACTTAAAAGCATCCTCTGCGCTGAAGACAAATCGACGTGTTGGCGCGTAGCCTAACTTTAATTTTTTCAAAAGAGCTCCCCCTCAGTTGTTTAGATAAACAAATTAAAAAACAGATATAATTCATTGCTCCAAAACAACTAAACTAACTTCTGTTGTTTAGTTGTTTTTCAGGTATAATTTCATGTTATATCGAATTTATCAGCGAGTCAATATGATTTTAGTGAATTTTTATATTTGTTTATATAAATTATTTAGTGAATATAACTCGATAACTTGCATTTTCATCGATCAACACTTAAACTAAACTTACTCAACTAATTTAGAAAATGGGGATTATAGAAGATGAAGATGGATGATATCGCGAGGCTTGCAGGTGTATCTAAATCTGCCGTATCACTTGCGCTCAGTGGAAAGCCGGGCATCAGCGCCGAAACGCGCGAACGCGTACTTGAAATTGCGAGGGAAAGCGGCTATGCACCTAAGCCCCGTGCAGCGTCCTCTGAATTGACGTCGAGATCGCTGTCCTTTTTGGTTTTTACGAACGCTGGCATTGTGCTTGAGGAATATTACCAACAGCCCTTCTTTCGGGAGCTGATTCATTATATTGAGGACAGATGCCGCTCCAAGGGGTATTCATTGCTATTTTCCACTGTGAATATGAATCACTTTGATCGCGACATCCGCTCGATCGCCGAGATTCAGCAAAGCGACGGAATTATTCTGCTAGGCACCAATCTGCATACGCATGAAATAACCGAGATAGCAGAACGGCTTGGCCCTCAACTTGTTGTTTTGGATAATTGCTTTGATAATCTGCCACTCCATTTCGTTGCTATTAATAACTTTATGGGTGCTTATCAAGCAGGGGAACATTTATGTCGATCGGGTCATCGCGAGATTGGCTATATCGCTTCCAATGTGCGCATCCATAATTTCGATGAACGTAGAGAGGGTTTTGAGCAAGCCCTGCGCGACAATGATCTTACCATTTTGCCTGAACATACGTTCGCGGTCGCGCCTACGATGATCTCCTCGCAGGAAGATCTGAAAGCGCATTTGAAACTTTACCTGGAGCCAGGGCGCCGCCTGCCTACTGCCTTGTTCTGCGAGTGCGATTATATCGCGATTCGAACCTTAAAAACACTGACTGAACTGGGTGTTCAGGTGCCCGAGCAAGTATCAGTCGTCGGTTTTGACAATATTACAGAGTCTCAAATTGTCTCGCCCGAATTGACAACGATTCACGTCGAGAAAAAGCGAATTGCTCAATTGGCCGTCGATCTTGTCATCGAATCCATAGAGCTCGGCGAAGAAACCCATACCAAAATTCGGGTCGACACCCGATTTATCGAGCGGAACTCGACAAAAAAAGCTCAATCGAATGAGGAAGAAAAGAAAATGAAGGGCTACGAGCAAACGTAGTGGCTGATGCCCCCAGAATGAAGAGAACCTGCATTTTGTACATTTAAATCACTGCTCGAATGGGAAAATAAGTCATTGACCTGCATAATGTACATGTAAATTACCCGATTCGAATGAAAAAAAGGGTAACCCCCCTCATTTTCCAAAAATTAGATGTAAGTTTTACATGATTACATAGATTTTTGATGATTTTCGGAAAAATGGATGTACTTTCTGCAGGTCATCGCGTTCTGAGTCTGCGAAAGTAGATCGGTTGGCGTTGAGATCGCCTCATAATTTCAAAAAAGAGCAGACGCCGCATGGCGAACTGCTCTTTGTTATGAACCAATTTCTCGTACGTGTTATTCACAGTGCCACGCCGCCACCTTGGCGAAAAAGTCGGGGCTGCCAACTTGCCCGCCTTTGAGGACAAGCTCCAGGCCGTCAAATGGCGCTTCGGCCGCATAGGCCCGGCACAGCGGTCCGCCAGGATCAAGCACCGCCTTGCACGCCAACGCATAGATGCCGAGCTCCCGAGTGACGTACCCGGAGGTGTCGCCGCCGGCGATGAGCACACGAGGAAGCCTAAGCATCTGAACAAGCGCTTTGGTGAGTAACCCCAATGCGCTGCCCAACAGGCGGCTGCTGTCCTCGGGCCGTAGGCCCTGCACAGCCAGCAGGTCACGAAGCAGATCGATACTCGCATCCTTCGGTCCCGCCGCGGAATAGACGATCACGCTCCGTCCGCATTCGAGCGCGCCACGCGCCTCGGACAGCAGCTCGCCGACGGTCGCCGCCCTCGTCTCAGCGCGGATCAGCTTCTCCACAGGCACGCGAATGCCGTGGAAGCCGGTCTCCAGCGCGCGGTCAATCTGCCTTTCGGTGACCGGTGAGCAGCTGCCGGAGACGACCAGCAGCGGGGACGGCGCAGCGGGCGAGCGCTGCGCTGAGGCAGCCGCGGGTGCGATAGGTGCGCCGGCGGCGCACGGTTCGGCGGACGGTAAGGCAGCGCCCGCGACAGCAGCGTCGGATGCGCCCTCTATGGCGCCCGCCGCTGGGCTGGCAACGCCCCCCAGCTCCCGGTCCCGCCGCCACACGGCCCCCAGCGCGTACTCCACGCCGGAGGAGCCAATGACGAACAGGCCGTCCCCTCTCTCGGCCTCATGCCAGATCAAGCGCCCGGCCGTCTCCAGCCGGCGCTCGTCCAGGACGTCGAACAGCACGAGCTCCGCCGGCTGTTCCCCGCTGGCAAGGAGCGCCTCGAGCCGCTCCTGCGCCTCTGCCTCCGTGCCGTCCAGCGCACGGATATCAAGCAAATCCGACGGCAGCGCGGTCTGCTGCCGCAAATGCCGGAGCAGATCCGCCTCCGCCATCGGCGTGATCGGGTGCCGGCTCATCGTCGGGTGGCGATCCAGCCGGTGCACCGCACCGGGCCCGCCCCCGACGCCGCCGCCGGCGGCAAAATGCTGGCCGAATACCGTGTATCGGCCCAAGTAAGGGACACCGGCCAGGAGCGGAATGTACCGGCCGCCGAACACTTCACGGCCGATTTCCGCGGCCTTGCCGATCGAGCCTATGCCCGGCGAGGAGTCGAACGTCGAGCAGATTTTGTAGTGGACGACGGCTGCGCCGGACGCCTTCAGCATCCGGAAGATCGGGCGCAGCTCCCGATCCATTTCCTCTGGCGTCATGGAACGCCCGACGCCGGCAACACCGAAGCAGTCGACGTCGCCAAAGCGCGTCTCGAGCAGTTCCGAAGTCGGCGGCTCAAGAAACAGGACCGTCTTGAGTCCTGCAGAGAACAGCGACTCCAGCACATCCGTGGAGCCCGTAAAATCATCGCCGTAGTAGCAGAGCGGACGGCGGCTCCTCGCTTGCCCAAGAGCCTCCTGTCGTTCGGTTCCCATTGGCCTCATCCCTTCCCGTACTTCTCGATCGCCCGCTGCAGGGCCGGATGCTGCGCCGCATACCGCTCCAGCGGGATGCCCTGCACCGCCGCTTCCCAGCCGAGCTTCATGCTCTCGAAGCCGGCCGCAGGGCCGTCAGGATGCGCAAGCATGCCGCCGCCGGCGAGATGCATGACATCCACGGTGCGCGTGGCCGCATACGTCGCTGGCGCCGTTCCCGCCCATTGGGCGGAGGAGACGACCGGCAGTGTTGCATACCCGCCGAACAGCGGCGCCGTGCAGGCTTCAATCGAACGCACGACGGAAGCGTCGCTTTCGTAAAACTTGCTCTGCAAGCCGTTCACATGCAGATGATCCGCCCCAGCCAGACGGCACAGCTTCTGGTAAGCGGTGAATTCAATGCCGAGCAGCGGCGAACGCGTCAGCATCCCCCACTGGTTGCGGTGCCCGTGAATCGGCACTTCGCTGTACCGATTGAGCGCCGTCAGGCCCGACAGGCCGACGCTGAGGATGCTCACCATGACGCAGTTCCCGCCGGCCGCAACCACGAGATCATGCCCCCTCTTGAGCTCGTCGTAATCGCCGGTGATGTTGAATGCGTACATGAGCTTTTTGCCCGTACGATCCGCCGCCCGTTCGACAGCCGTCATGACAGCCTTCACTTTGTGCTCCAGCGGAGCGTAAGGCGGATTGGCGTTGAGCTCGTCATCCTTGATAAAATCCATGCCCGCCAGCGCAAGCCGTTCCACCAGCGCCGACAGCTCCTCCATGGATAAGCCGACGCTGGGCTTCACGATCGTACCGAGGATTGGCCGGTTGTAGACGCCCGTCAGCTTTCTTGTCCCTTCAATGCCAAACTTCGGGCCGGGATACCGTGCCGCGAAAGCGTCCGGCAGCTCCAGATCCAGCAGTCGCAGCCCCGACAGCTCCTGCAGCTCATACAGGTTGCCGGCCACCGCCGACATCAGGTTCGGGATGGAAGGACCGAAATTGTGCAGCGGAAAAGACACCTTCACGATCCCGCGGCGATACTTGCCGTCGTGGTTCGTCGGCGTTTTGGCGCCAGGCAGTGAAGGCGCATCCGCTTCCTCCAGCGGTTCGATGCTTTCTACCACCGCGCCGTGCAGCGCTTTTAGCGCATCCGTCTCGCCGGGCACCGCCGTGAACGTGCCGGTCGATTGCTCGCCCGCGATCGAAGCGGCTGCCTTCTCCAGCGAATAGGGCGTCTCCACCAAATAAACGGCTGTTACTCGCTCTTGATTCATGCTGTCATCCCTCCTCGCGCAATGCTTCTGCCTGCTCCATCGCAGCGAGAACGGCTTTCACCTGTTCCACGCCAGACTTCGGCGAGGACAACACCGGCTTGCCGGTCGCCTCCGCCAACGCCTGCTCCATACGTGCCATTGATCCCTGCGCCAGGACAAGAACGTCCGCCTCGCCGGCAGCCCGCTTCGCCGTTTCCAACAGCAGCCGGTCATGCTCCTCCGGCTTCCCGCCAACCAGCACATCGAACGCGCCTTCGGCCAGCCCGCTCACGAGCGTAACAGTCTTGCCCGCTTCCTCCGCTTTCCGGCGGAGGAGCCGCAGCGTCGGCTCCAGCGTCGACGGCAGCGTGGCCAACACGGCAATGCGCGCATAGCCGTCCACCGCCCGCGCCGCCATCCATTCGTCGATCCGTACGATCGGCACGCCGATCGTTCCGCCGGCCGACGCCTCGTCCGCCACATCCCCTACGGAGGAGCAGGTGTTCAGAATTACGTCTGCGCCAAGCTCCTGCGCATGGCGATAATATTGGTTCAAATGTCGCTGTACAAGCTCCGGAACATGCCCGGCACGTACAACGTCCCCGATCAGGCTGTCATCGATAATGTTCACAAGCCGAACGTCCGGGAGCAGCTCTTGAAATACCTTTTTGAGCGGATCGGCCAGTCCCTGTCCGGTATAAATCGCAACGACCGTTTGCATCGCAATGCCTCCTTTAAGGTTTCTACTCACACGCCTACCATACGAACTCCTTGTCGAGACGGCGGTACACCCCTTCGCGCATCGGCGCTTCATCGAAAACGCGGCGATCGCTGTAGAGCGGCTTTTTCTTCCCTTTCGGCGTAATGTTCACGACATCGTCTCCGCGCCATTCGGTCTCAAATGTTTGGCCGACGGCATTTTCCAGCGTCTTGCGGAAGCTGAGCGGGAAGGTGACCGTAATCGTTTCCCCGGCTTTCGCTGGTCCGAGCAGCAGGAAATGCTTATTGACCCAGGAGCTGGCCTCGCTGCCCTTGCCCTCGGTCACTTCGCCGTCAAGCTCGCGTACGTATCGGATTTTCGTAAAACCGGCCCACTCCGGAATCCGGATTTGCAGGCGCGGGAGATCCGTATGAATGTGCAGCACCACCTTGCCTTCATGCGGCAAATACGAAGAAACATCCAGCCATTTGGAGCCGCGGTTCAGCAGGAAATTTACGCTGATTGCGCCACTTTTTTCCGTTATGGTGTTGCTCCAGCCCATGAAAAGACCCCGCGTGCCCGAGCCGAGGCAGCATAACTGCAAATCGCTCGTATGACCGCGTCCTTCGTTAACGTCACAGACAAAGTCGTTCGGCGCCGAGTAGCCTGCGAACGAGCCTCTAGTGCGCTCCGCCACTTTATAAAAGCTTGTGTTCGCCGGAATATCCTGCGATTTATCTTGAAGTTCCTCGACCCAGCTGAGGTCCAGCAGCTGCGATTCCGCCAGATGGTTGCGCAGAAAGCGCTCCACCGTGCCCCAGTATTCGACATAGCCGCTGCGCGCAAGCGTGATGCCCGTGGCAATCAGATCTACCAGCGAGCACGTCTCATGCTCGTACGCCTGCTCATGAAGGTCCCCCGGCGTCCAGCCAAATGCCGTACATTTGGTCAAGGCCCAGTCGTAGCATTTCTTCACCCAGGCAATGATGGCCGCGTCGCCGGTAAAAGCGCCGAATCTCGCGATCGCATCCAGCGTCCCGATCCGCGTATGGAAATGTCCGCTGCGATACGCAAGCGAGTCGTTGAAACTGCCATCGGCGTTGAAGACACCGCTGCGCTCGATGATCAGCGCCGTGAAAAACTGACACAGCTCAAACGCGTCGGCGTTGCCCGTCAGCTCGTGATATTTGAGCAGTGGCATCACCAGGCGGCCGCAGAATGCCGCAGGGTCCGGCGCCAGACGAAGCTGGATCGCATTCGCCGACGGCCAGCCGGTTTCCTTGTATTCCGAAGCCGGGTAGTACCACACATCCCGTTCTTTCACCGCAATGCGCCGCAGCGCCGCCACGTGGCGGTCCGCCGCCTCTTTCACCGTTGGATCGCCGGTTTCCATATACCAGGTTGTGAGCGATAGAATGACCGCCCGCTGGTCAATTAAATTCGCATTCGGCTCCCAGTCGCGCGTTGGATTGATCTGCCGGTAGCTCATCCCGTCTTCTTTGAAAAAAGACAGCAGGTTCGCCCGATACCTTTCCTCGATCTCCTTGCCGAACGTCTCGCCGGACATATGGCGGGCCAGAATCAAGCCATCGATCATCCGCCCGTGGGAGGAACCGTAATCCCAATCCCCATGGGTCACGTAAGCCGGCTTATGATTCAAATTCGCGGCAAAAAACGGAATATAATTGTGATCGTGATCCGCCATGCCGATCATGGCATTGATCGCGTGCTTCGCGCGTTCTTCCAGCATCAGCGTATCGGGAATCAGAGACTTGGACATATCTGTTTCTCTCCTTCGTGGTCCGCCTGACCGATCGATTTGCGGTACTCACCGATGGTCATGCCGACTTTCTTTTTAAAAATTTGACTGAAATAGCGGTAATCCTCATACCCGACCTTCTGGGCGACTTCATAGTTTTTGTATTTCGATTTATTCATCAGCTCTTTCGCTTTGCGCATCCGAATATCCGTTAAGTAATCAATGAAATTCTGACCTGTCATTCGTTTAAAAATCCGGCTTAAATAGTCCGCGTTCAAATAATAGCTGCTCGCGATCTGTGGCAGGGACAGGGATTGGCTGTAGTTGCTCTCCATCCACGTTTTGAGCTCCAGCACGGCTTTCTCGCCCAGCTTCTCGCCGGATTGGCTGTAGTAGCTCACGAGCGGCGGCAGCAGTTCCTCCTGGAACAGCTGTTTCATCGAATCCCTGTCGTTGCGCAGATGAATCTTCTCTGCGTAGGCGAGCGTATTGTCGCCGCAAATGTCCTCGACCCGCGCCTCCTTCGCCTGCAGCTGCTTCTCCATCGCATGTAAGAGCAGGTCCGCGCTCCACTGCAAATGCGCTACGGTCGCAGGCCCCTCGGCGAACGCTGCGAACAATCGCTCGAGTTCGAGCTCCGCCGCCTGCCGGTTGCCCGATTGCAGCACCCACAGGAACGCATTCTCCTGATCCTGCGGGTACTGGCGGCTCGCCTGCGGCTGCATGTGCTCCGCATCCTGCAGGACACCCGTCGCTGCGAGCGGCTTGCGCAGCAGCGCCTTCCGCGCTTCGTGGCACGCCTCGCCCAGCTTGGCGGCCTGCCGCTTCACGCGGCTGACGCCGAAGGAGAAGCTCGCGCCACCGCTCGTTTGCGCCATGGCATGGCTCAAGCTGGTGTGCAGCCGGCTTATCTCGTTCGGCTCCAGCTTCGGCGCGGAGACCGCAAGAGCCCACTCTTTGCCGTTATCCTGCAAAGAGATCAGCTCGTACTGCCAACGCCCTCCGAAGAGGAAGGGCTTCATCCGCGAGAGCGTCTCCTGCATCGCAGGCAGCAGCCGCTCTGGCTCCACTTGATCGCGGTAGCGATCCGTGTGGGCAAGGAACAGGGCCGCTTCGCCCCCACGCCAGCTCGCAGGCACGAGCTTCTCGGCCAGGCTTTCTTCCGCGTGCAGCAGCTGGCGCAGCCAGTCCTCGCCTTGCTCGCGCGAAGCTTTGCGCCGCTCCGCCTCGCGCCGGTCCAGCTCCTGACAAGCCTTCTGCACGACGGCCGCCAGCTCTTCTTTTTTCACCGGCTTGAGCAAGTAGTCGAACGCTTTATGACGAATCGCTTCTTTCGTATATTCAAAATCCGAGTACCCGCTGACTACAATCGTCAGCAAATCCGGCAGCTCTTGGTTCAGCATGCCGATCAGCTGCTTGCCGTCCAGCCCTGGCATGCGCATGTCGAGGAAGAGAATGTCCGGCTGAAGCGTCAGCGCCATATCGTAGCCCTCTCCCCCGTCCGCCGCTTCGCCGGCGAGCGACAAGCCCCATTCGTCCCAGGAAATGGACTGAATCAATCCTCTGCGTATCCACTTTTCATCGTCCACAATGATGACTCTCCGCATTTCCTGCTCCTCCTTTTGGCGATCGAGATCCTTACTATCCTTTGAGCGAACCTGCTGTCAAACCGTCGATAATATAACGCTGCAGAATGAGATAAACAATCAGTACCGGGGATACCACGAGTACCATAAAAGCGAACACAACGCCCCAGTTCGTGCTGTACATCGTCACAAAGTTAAAGATTTGCAAGACAATCGTCCATTTCGTACTGTCGGTCATGAGATAGAACGGTCCGAAGAAATCGTTCCACACGGACACCATCACGACGATGGACACCGTAACGAGAACGGTCATCAGCAGCGGCAGCACGATTTGCCAGTACAACCGAAAAAAACTGCAGCCTTCGAGGAGCGCCGCTTCGTCCAGCTCACGGGGAATCGATTTCATGAATCCGACGAGTAGGAACACCGCAAACGGCAGCAGTACCGCCGTATAATACATGATAAGGCTGAAATAGGTGCCTTTGATGTGCAAGTCGCCCATCAGCTTAATCGTCGGCACGATCGACACCGGGACGATCAGGCCCATGATGAACAAGTAGTAAGCGCCTTGCAGAAAGCGGCTGTCCCTCCGCTGAATAATAAAAGCGGCCATCGACGCAAACACATTCACACAGAGGACGACCAATGCCGAGATGAGAATGCTGTTTTTGAACCCGCGCAAAATATTTGCTTGCTGAAACACTTCCTTGTAATTCGTAAACTCCCATTTGGCAGGCAGCGACAGTCCGAAGAGCGCCGATTCCCGAATGCCTTTAAACGAGTTAACCAGAATCATAATGAAGGGAATCAGAATGCAGCAGGCGAGTAAGATGGCCAAGAGCTCCAGAAGCACAAGCCGCGTTCGGTTCCGCATCACATCTCGACCTCCCTTTTCTTCATTGCCATCAGAACAGGCACGCCAACCAGTGTTACAAGTACGAAAAGCACCACATTCACCGCTGTCGCATAGCCGAACAAGCCCGTGCTGAACATGCCGCGAATGTACGTATAGAATACTTCCGTCGTATAGCCGGGACCGCCTTCGGTCAGCACCATCACCATCTCGAACACTTTCATTGAGCCGATCATAGACAGCAGCACGTTCACCGTTAGCGCCGGAGCGAGAAGCGGGAACACCACGGAACGGAATCGCTGCCAATACTTCGCGCCGTCAATAGATGAGCACTCGATCAGATCCTTCGGAATGAATTGCAGGCCGGCCAGATACACCACCATCGAGAAGCCAGCTACCCGCCAAAGATCCGTTACAATAATGGAAAACAGCGCATACTTCGGATCGTTCAGCCAATCATGTGCGAGGAAACCCAGGCCGACGTTCGAAAGCAGCGTATTCACAATCCCATGCTCGGGATGATAGATCGCACGGAAGATGTAGCCGATGACAATCGGCGCAATCACATACGGCATAAAAAAAATCATGCGCAGCAGGTTTCGCAGCTTTAATGCTTCATTTAGTATGAGGGCCAGGCCCAATCCCAGAAAATTTTGCAAAAGCGTCACGGCACCGGCAAAGATCAGCGTATTGATAAAAGCGGTTTTAAGCCTTGGCTCCTTAAATAGCTCGATATAATTCGCGAGACCTGTAAATTGAATCCGGTCTGCGTTAATATTCCAATCCGTGAAGCTGTAATAAAACCCGATCAGCGTTGGGGTAATAAAAAACAACAGGAACACGGCGAGCGCCGGGAACGAAAAGTATAACGGATATTTCAGCCTTCCCACTCTGCTCCCCTCCTTCATTCGAAAATGCTCCGGCCGGAAGCGGACCTCCGACCGGACATGGTGTTAGCGCCGCTTACTTGAAGCCGTCGAGCAGCTTGGCCTTGCCGTCTTTCTCATAGTTCGCCGAGAATTCCTTCAACGCTTTATCGACATCCCCGTCAATAAAGAATGTTTGCAGCGTTTTTTGGAAATCTGCGAAGGTCGGTGTCAAGCGGTTCTGTACGTTGATTTTTGCTTTATTCGCATCAATGAGATCTTTTACAGTTTGCTGCACCGGATACAGGCTGCTCTTCGCGCCTTGGAAAATCGGAATTCCCGGCGCTGCTTGGTAGTAAAGGTCGACCATTTCCGGCGAAATCATGAATTTGACCAGATCCGCAGCAACGTCGGCATGCTTGGCTTTCGTCGGAATCATGAGCTGATTCGGCGGCGTAATCATTGCTGTGCCTGCATCCGTCGCCGAAGGGAATGGGAAGAAGCCCATTTTGTTCGTCACGAAGTCTTTTCCGAACTTTTTCTCCAGCTGCGGGATAATGCCGTCCAGCATGAACGCCATGCCGACTTTGCCTTCGCCCATCTGATTTTGCAGTTCATCGAACGTGCCCGCGAGCGGATTGGATTGAATCAAGCCGAGGTCTTTCAGCTCTTTTTGCTTCGCGAACAAGTCCTTGAGCGCCAGGATGTCGGCGAGCTTCAGCTCGTTCTTCTCCAGCTTCTGCACGCCCTCGTCGCCAATCGCCGGATCAACGTTAGATACCCAGCCTGTAAAATAGAATACCTGCGGCGGCCAACCATCCTTCACACCTTCATAGAACGGGGTAATACCGGCGGCTTTGATTTTTTTGGCGCCTTCGATCATGTCCGCGTAGTTTTTCGGCGGCTGAATGCCTGCTTTCGTGAAGACGTCCTTATTATAGTAAATCCCCATCATGCCCGTAGCGCCGAAAGGAACGCCGTATATTTTTTTGCTTGTATCCATTTGGAAATCTTTCATCGTCGGAATGATGCGATCCCATACCGCCGTATCGTTCGACCATTCCTTCAGCGTCTCGGAGGCTCTCAATTTCACGTACTGCTTCGGTCCCGGCTGCATGAGGAACAGATCCGGGAAATCGCCGGTGGAGAAGCGCGTTTTCATCATGTTGTCAAAGTCGCCGCCGGGGAGTGCCTGTACTTCCACTTTGTTGCCCGTCTTGGCTTCGTACTCCTTGAAAATCTTATTAAATGGCGCCACGTCAACGGTATTCGCAATGGCAAAAGTCAGTGTGACCGGATCTTTCTTCGCTGGTGCCGGTGTAGCCGTTGCTGTAGAAGCCGTAGGCGTCCCCGCTGCCGGCGAGCTGCCGGTCGTATTCGTTCCTCCGCTTCCGCACGCGGTCAAAGCCATCACAGCGGCGATGGAAGCTGACATTGTTACCGTTTTCATTTTCCTCATTTCTGTTGCCCCTCCTTTAATTGACCTTACACCCTCATTATATTGCAAGCGCTTACCTGATCCCCATTCACGATAACGACTTCTCATGTTGAAAAATCCTACATTCCGTTCCGCGCTTACGCCGTGAGATGCAGCGTCACCTGAGTCCCCTTGCCTTTGCGGCTGTCGATGCGAAATTGGAACCCCTCGCCGTACCGAATGGTGTACCGGGCATAGACGTTCTGGACACCGATGCCCATGTTGGCTGCCGCCGGCAGCTTGAACTCCTCTTGATAGAGCGGCTGGCGCAGGGAGTCCCTGATCTCCTCGAGCCTTACTTCCGAAATGCCGACGCCGTCGTCACTTACCTGAATGTAGACGCCGTCCTCCTCGCGCCATGCCTTCAGACGAATGCACCCCTTGCCCCGCTTGCGCTCTATGCCGTGGAACACGGCATTCTCCACAAGAGGCTGCAGCGTCATTTTGAGCATCGGAAAATCAAACAATGTCTCTTCAATGTCCAACTGGTAATCAATTTTACCTTCGAAACGAATGCTCTGAATGTTCATATAAGCTTCAATCTGTACGAGCTCTTCCTGTAAGGTGACAACTTCGTTCGAATTTCTCGTATTGTAACGGAACATATCCGCCAGCGATTGCGACATCTGCCCGATTTCTTCCACCTTATAGTAATCCGCCATCGCTTTAATGCTGTCTAACGTGTTGTAGAGAAAATGCGGATTGATCTGCGAGTAGAGCAGCGCAAGCTCCATTTGCTGCAGCTTGATTTGATACACGTACTTCGTTTCGATTTGTTTCTGCAGTTCATCCTGCATGGCGTTAAAGTTCATCGCGATACGACCGATTTCGTCCTTACGCTTAATATCCACCCGCACGGAGAAATCCCCGCGTTTGATATGGTTCACGGTTTTGTAAAGATGCAAAATCGGCTTAGTGATGCTTCGGCCGAACAGCAGCGACAAAATCGTCGACACGACGAGCGCCGCGAGGGCTGTCCAGATTGCGGTTGTTTTGATTTTATCGAGGGGTGAGAAAATTTCGGTTTTCGGCATAATCAGAACCGTCTTCCAATTGGAGTACTGTGAACGTGTATAAGAGACGAGCATCTTGGCGTCGCCGCTGCCTGTCCAGAACTTGCCGCTGTCGCCGCCAATTTGGGCAAGCGTACCCGAATCAATCGCCTGCTGCCGTCCTTCGGTCGAATCATAGATCGGTGCATTGCTCTCGTTCAGAATGAGAAACCGGGAATTCGCGGTCAAGTCCGCGCGCTGGCGAATGCCGTCAAACAGCCCGAAAGTGTAGTCCGCCCGCACCACGATGAAACCGATCGGATTTGAGAAATCGCGAATCAGCATCGCCGTGGAGTACATGCCCGACGAGTTGAAAAAAGTAACCAGCCCGTCCTTAGCCACCGCCTGCCGAAACCATTCGGAGTTCAGCACCTCGCTTTCGCTGCCGAAGGACGTATTGTCGGAGGAATTTAGCAGCTCACCGTTGCTGTAGTAAATCTGAAACCGAATAAAGTCCGGAATCGGCGTAATGTTAAAGCCCTTGAGGAACAAATCGCCAAGCTTTTGCCGGAACAGAAATTTATTTTGACTGTCCATCCCCGGATAAGCGTTGATATTATCGATATATTCCTGGTTATAATAAGGAGCGAGCAGCAGATTGCGTTTATTGTGAAAATCGTTATCCATATTGAATTCGATCTGCCGCACCATCTGTGCGCTGGCCGTTTCCACGCGTTCTGCCATAGAATTGTAGGAAATATAGAAGGAAGCGGTGGAGATTAAGGCAATACAGATCAAAATAATAACGAAATAACTCAGCAGCAGTGTCGTTCGGATTCTGGGAAACAAGGCCATGAAAATGTTGGGTAGACTTTGCAGCCATCGCATCGGGTGTCCCGCCTCTCTTTCTATGCGCAAACAGCCGAACCCGGAAGAGGGGCGGCTGAAATCGCTCACCCTTCGAACCCGAATTCGGACTGCTTCAAGGAAGTTTCATTTAGTGTAGCATAGAAGCGCTTTCAAACACATAGCTTCCTGAACTTACCGTATGAACCGCGCCTTCCGCACCCGGCATGTGAATGGTTGCCGTCGTGTTAGGCGGCACCTCGACTTCCAGCCGGAAATCACCTTCGCCGGTGAGCTGCCAAGCGACTTGCAGAATGCCGTAGAGCGAAGCGTAGCTCGCCTTTACGGACGTCAGACGGCCGCCCGGCTTCGGCTTAATGAACGCGTGCTTGAAACCCGGCGCTGCGGGATCAGCCTCGATGCCGGCCATGTAGCGGAACATCCACTCGCCGACAGAGCCCAGCGAATAATGGTTAAAGGAGTTCATCGACGGTGTCTGGAAGCCATTCTCCTCCGTCCAGCCGTCCCAGCGCTCCCAGATCGTCGTCGCCCCGTGCTTGATCGAGTACATCCATGAAGGGAAAGCTTCCTGCGTCAGCAGACTGTACGCGACATCAAGGCAGCCATTGTCTGTCAAAGCCGGCAACAGATAGCCGACGCCAAGGAACCCCGTCGACAGCCGGTCGCCGCGGCCGCGAATGTCTGCCACCAGACGCTTCACAGCTTGCTCGCGCTGCGATTCCGTCAGCAGCCCGAATTGCAGTGCGAGCACGTACACGGTCTGGGTATCGCCGTAGATGAGGCCTTCGGTATCTACAAATGCCCGTCGGAATGCTGCGGCAATGCCCTCGAACAGCTCTTGGTAAGCCCGTGCATCTTCTGTCTTGCCGAGCACGCCGGCGATCTGCGCCAGCAGCTTCGTGCTGTAAGCGAAGTACGCCGTCGCGAGCACCTCGTTCGGTGTATCCGCGCCGATAGACAGCCAATCGGCATAGTTCGCATAGCCCGGCCGGACGAGATCGTCCGTTGTATGCTTCAAATACTCGACCCATTTCACCATGGCGTCGTAGTTGGCGGCGAGAACCCCCACATCACCGTACATAAGGTAAAGCGTCCACGGGATAATGACGCCGGCGTCCCCCCAGCCGGAGTTATCCGGGGCGAACCAGTTGAGGCGCGTGTTCCAATTCTTGTGGCGAATCCAGCCCGCATCCGGCGCGACATCTGTGAAGGCGCCCGAAGGCTGCTGACAATCGACCATGTCCTGCACATATTTGGTAAAGAAACGCGACACGTCCATGTTGTACGCCGCCGTCCGGGCAAAAATCTGCGCATCCCCCGTCCAGCCGAGCCGCTCATCCCGCTGCGGACAATCGGTCGGCACCGATAGGAAGTTTCCGCGCTGCCCCCATGTAATATTCGCATACAGCCGGTTCACCATCGGATCGGACGTCTCGAGCTGCCCTGAGACCCGCGTGTCCGAATGCACCACTTTGCCCGTGATCGTCTCCAAATCCGGTTCGCCCGGATAACCGATCAGCTCGACGTAACGGAAGCCGTGGAACGTAAAATGCGGCTCAAAACGCTCTACGCCTCCTCCTTTCAACGTATAATGCTCCTGCTGGACAGCAAGGCGCAAATTGTCCAGATACAACGTCCCGTCCGTATTCAGCATCTCCGCGTGGCTAATCGTCACCTGCGTGCCCCGCTCGCCCTGTACCTTGAGCTCTGTCCAGCCGACCATATTTTGCCCCATATCGTAAACGTAGGTGCCCGCTTCGGTTCGCTCGACGCTAACCGGACGCATCGTCTTCGTGATGCGGATCGGCGGCTCCACCGCCGCAACCAGATGGCCGTTATAGCCTGTGCGCACGTCTGGCACTTCCCAAGCCTCGTCGTTATAGCCCGGCAAATCCCAGCCGGTGAGCTCCTCGCGGGCGTCGTAGGCTTCCCCTTTAATCATATCGGAGTAAAGGATCGGGCCCCGGCTTGTTTTCCAGGAAGCATCGGTAAGGAGGCGCTCCTTCGTACCGTCTTCGTACTCAACGGTCATTTGCAGCAGGAAAAAAGGGCGCTCCCCGTACACCTTGTCTCCGAGAAAGCCGACGGTGCCGGCATACCAGCCGTCACCTACGATGGCGCCGAGTGCGTTCTCTCCCGCCCTTAGTTTATCCGTAAGCTCTACGGCTTGCACCTGCACGCGGATATTGTAATCCGTCCAGCCCGGGGCGAACCAGTCGCCGATCCGCTCCCCGTTGAGATGCAGCTCGTAAACGCCAAGCGCAGTCACATAAGCGACAGCGCGGCGAACGGCTTTGTTCAGAACGAACGCCTTCCGGAAATACGGCGACGGCTGCATCGCAAGCTCCGGCTCGGACTTGCGACCGATCCATTTCGCTTTCCATTCCCCGCGAGAGAGGAGGCCCATCGACCAGAACGCGGTATCGCTCCAGGCCGACGGCTCGCCGCTTGCGTCCCAGGCTCGAATGCGCCAGAAGTAGGCGGTTTCGGCTTGCAGCGGCGCTCCATCGTACGGAATGTGTGTGGATGCGTCGGAGCGCACTTCACCGCTATCCCACATATCGGCTTCGCCCTGCGCCAGCCCCTCCGGGCTTGTCGCCACTTGAATGTGATAGGCACTTTGGCTTGCGCCCGGGGTGTCCGACTCCAGCTGCCAAAATAGCCGCGGCTGAAGGCAGTCCAGGCCGAGCGGATTCGTCATGTATTCGGTTTTACAAGCTGTAATAAGCATAGTCATAGGGGATCCCTCCAAGATTGTCTGGATTCGTTCGGTGATATCGGCTGCATGCATACCGTGAAGGTCTGTCTCTGTGCCGGTATCAAGTACTTCTCCAGCGTAGGCGCGTAGCCGCAGCTGTGGTTGCCCAGCCCGCTCTGTCGGGCGTCGAGCTTGACGAGCGAACGGTCGACCCGCGTCAATTCATGCACATGCTTGGCGGTTGCGAGGTCTTCCGTCGTGTACTGATGCACGCTGCATTCAAAATGCGGCTGCGCCGCCGGGCTGCCTTGAAACCTCAGCCCGACGCCCTGTACGTTCGTGAGCTCCGCCCACCGCACGTCGGTCTTGTTGCCGTTCTCCTGCGGCTTGATGTACGGCACGAACTGCTCCTGCACGGAGCCGCTGTATACACCCAGCTTCCCGCTTTCCTTGCGGTCCGCATAGCACTCGTGCGGCCCCCGGCCGAACCAGGCGAGCCGGTCGAAGCCGTGCGGCATCGCCAGCTCGACCCCGAATCTCGGCAGCGGCGGCAGCGCCTCTCCGTTGCCGAGATCGCGAGGGACGAGCTCCTGCGTCAGCTCGAGCTCGCCGCTTGGCGCGACGAGGACGCTGACGCTCACGTCGAAGAGCGGCCTGGCGCCCCGGGCGCCGAGCACCGCGCGGGTCACGACGCGGCAGCCACCGTCCACCGTCTGCTCGGCGGCGACCGAGCGTGCGTGGAGTACCAGCCGGTTGTACCCTGCTGTTACCCACGCCTTGGCGAGGTGCACATCATTGTCAACGGGCGCCCGCCACAGGTTGACCTTCGGCCCTTGCTCCAGCAGCCGGGTCCCCTGATGCATCCAGGACGTGAGCACGCCGCTTGCTTTGCTGAAGCGGAGCTCGCTTTCGGCGCCGGTGAGAATGAACTCACCGGCCGTTTCTTTCAATTCCAGCGGGGGCTGTGCAGGTACAGCCTGCTGAACCTGCTCAGAATCCGCCACTGCCTTCAGCGGAACATCCGCCCAAGCGATTTCATGCCCGGGCTCCGCCCACGGCGCCGCTTCCCGCAGCGTGAATTGCACGCGCAGCCAATACTCCCCGGGTTGGCGCAGTTTCTCCAGCCGCAGAGGGAGCTCGATCGTATCCAGACCGCCTGGGAGCATGTGCAGACGGGGCAGCTCCCCTGCCTCGATCACAGCCCCATCCCTAAGCAGGCTCCACGTCCCCTTGAGATGACTCAGCGTCAGAAAATCATATCGGTTCCACACGTACAGCTTCCCGGCACGCTCCGTGTCGGCTTCGATTTTGACCGGCTCAATCGCCTTCTTGTATTCCAGCAGCGACGCTTTCGGCGTACGATCCGGAAACAGCAGTCCATCCAGGCAAAAATGCCCGCTATGCGGCTCTTCGCCGAAATCGCCGCCATAGGCGTACCAGGCTTCGCCCTTTTCATCGTGCTGACGGATGCCCAGATCTGACCATTCCCAAATCAAGCCGCCGAGCAGCCTCCGATACGTATACACCGCGTCCCAGTACTCCTGCAGATTTCCTGTGGAATTGCCCATGGCGTGGGCAAATTCGACCATAAGGTAAGGGCGCGGATCATCCTTCTCTCCCTCTTCGATCACCGTTTCGACAGCGGGATACATCGAGCTGACGATATCGACAATCGGTGCATCGTAAGCGCGTTCATAATGGATCGGACGCGTCGGATCCGTCTCCAGAATCCACTTCGCCATCGCATCATGATTCTCCCCGTAGCCCGATTCGTTGCCAAGAGACCAGAGGATAACGGACGGGTGATTCTTATCCCGCTCGACCATTCTTCTGGCCCGCTGCACGAACGCTTCGCGCCACTCCGGATGCTGCGCCAGATAGCTTTCATTTCCGTAAAAATGAAACCCATGCGTCTCCAGATCCGTCTCGTCGATGACGTACAGTCCATACCGGTCGCACAGCTCCAGCCACCGCGTGTCGTTCGGATAGTGCGACAGGCGCACCGTATTAATATTGTGCTGCTTCATCAGGGTGATGTCCCGCACCATTGAAGCCATCGTGGTCACATAGCCGAGCTCAGGATCGAACTCGTTGCGGTTGACGCCCTTGATAATGATCGGACTGCCGTTGATCAGCAGTTGGCCTTCCGACACGGCAATGTCGCGAAAGCCGACGTCGATTTTTTTGACTTCGAGGACCTGTGCCTGTTCGTCGCAAAGCGTGAGCAGCAGCGTGTAGAGATGCGGCGTTTCCGCCGTCCACAGCTGAGGAGCATTGATTGCTTCGGCGAGCTCCAGCACGCTTTGGTTTGCTGCGATGTCATGCTCACGGTTGAAAACGTTGCGTCCTTCGGCATCCAGCAATGTCGTTCGGAGGATGCCGCGCTTGCAGGCTTCCGAATCGGGGAAAGCAAGGTCCGTTGCGAACTCCAGCACCGCAGTCGCGTAGCCATTCGGAAACCGCGTCCGCACCCTCACATCCCGGAGCGAGAGCGGCGCATGTGCGGTCAAGTACACATCCCGAAAAATGCCGCTCAGCCGCCACTTATCCTGACTCTCCAAATAACTGCCGTCCGACCATTGGTACACTTGCACGGCTATCGTATTGTGTCCCTCACGCAAGTAAGGGCTTACATAAAACTCCGACGTAAAATGGCTCCCTTGACTGTAGCCGACAAGCTTCCCGTTCACCCACAGGTGAAATGCATGGTCTACCCCTTCGAAAACAAGATGCACCCTGCGCGCTTCCCATCCTTTCCGCAGCTCGAAGCCGGTCCGGTAGCAGCCGGTCGGATTTTCCAGAGGTACATAGGGAGGATCTATCGGAAACGGATACGGGCAGGAACTGTACTGCGGGCGGCCATAGCCGTGCAACTGCCAGTTCGAAGGCACAGGGAGGATATCCCAGCCGCTCGCATCGAAATGATCTTCATAAAAGTTTGCCGGCGCTGCCAGCGGAGACTCCGCATAATAAAACGGCCAGCTGCCGTTCAACGACTGATAGAACGGAGAGTTCGCCCGTTCGCCCGCCAGAGCGGTCTGGGCATCGGCATAAGGAATCAAGCTCGCGCGAGGCTCCTCGGTATGCCGCGTTAAGATGTTCATATTTTGCCAATCCGGTTGTTCCTTCGGTTCCAAGCTGAAACACCTCCATCTTCATCCCGATCTTATTCAGGATAGCGGATGATGGCCTTAGGTGAACATTCAAGATTCCGACTCTTTTTGTTATATAATCCGTGCTGTCCTGAAGCTAAAGAAAAAGAGAGCCGTATGGCCCAATGTCATTAAGTTACGCTTGAAGACAAGACTGGGATTAAAAATGGAATCTGAAACGGCATGGGAAAAAGCCCTGTGCCGTTTGTTTTTATGCGCAAGCAAGAAAAAAGCGTACAGCAAACAAAGCGGATGGAATATCCGCTT
>NZ_JBCMUN010000016.1:0-230056 GCF_050467285.1 Paenibacillus oryzisoli
GTTGCGAGCGGTGCGGAGAGCTCACCGCTGCCGCTGAACGTCGGAGCGAACACGATCAAAGTGAACGTGACCGCACAGGATGGCACAACGGCGATGACGTATACGGTTGTTGTGACGCGTATGCTTGACACAGATGACGGAGAATCTTCCACTGGCGGCGGAGCGGCCTCAGCTTCACTAAGCTCGAATGCCAGTCTTAACGGATTGAGCATCAAAGGGGCAACGGGGCTTACCCCTTCGTTCCGTTCCGACAATCTGAACTATTCTTTGAACGTGGCCCATGCTATCGCCGGCATCAGCGTAATTCCGACATTAGCCGACGATCGGGCAACCGTGACGGTTGGGGTGAAGGGCCAGAAGCCGGAAGCGGTAACGAGCGGGGATGCAGGCCGTACGCTGTCGTTAAGCCCGGGAACGAATACGATTGAAGTCACAGTGAAAGCCCAGGACGGGACGCTTCAGGTATATACGATCGTCGTGACGCGTCAGACAGCCGCAGACCCTAGACCGTCTCCGTCTGTGTGCCCGTTTACGGATATGCATGGACATTGGGCGGAAGCGGATGTCTGTGAAGCGGCAGGATTGGGGATTGTTGCCGGCGTCGATGCCAACCGCTTCGTTCCAGACCGGGCGGTCACGCGGGCGGAGTTTACTGTGATGCTGGTTCGAGCCCTTCAAATCCCCGTCGGTGAACAAATAGATGTCCAAGTCTACAACGACCGTACGAGCATTCCGGACTGGGCATTGCCGGCAATCTCCATAGGAACGGAGAAAGGAATCGTCTTCGGTTATCCGGATGGCTCATTCGGCGCGAAGAAGCTGATCAGCCGGGAGGAGGCCGCCGCCATGGTGACCAGAGCGATGAAGTGGGACAGCAGCGGGGCGGGTCCGCTTCCATTCGCCGATCATGCGAGTATCTCCACCTGGGCTCTGCCGTCTGTGATGTCGGTATATGGGCATGGGCTTGTGCAAGGCCGGGAGAACAATCGGTTCGAGCCTGCGGGTAGCATGACAAGAGCGGAAGCCGCCTCGCTCCTGCTGCGGCTGTGGTGGACCCTTCATTAATGCGGTAGTAAGAACGTACGTAGCTTCGGGCTGACCCGCTGTGCTATGGCACAACGGGTCAGCCCTTTTGTGTCGAGCGCCGAGTTGCCTGATCTTGCGCCATATCGTTTCCTATACTATATTGAGGGATGCAATACTGCTCGTTCCCCCGGCTCAACCATAACCCCGATGCATCCTCTATATCAGCACTGAAAATCGTTCCGCATTCTGTACATGCAAGTTCACATAAATTTGTGTGGAGGTCAATGCCATTTCAATCACCTCAGAAATCGGATTGTTTTTTGGATTCTCATTTTTTTAGACGTAATCCAATTGCAATATTCATCGGTCTAACAATTGCATCTTTTGCGGACCTGCCCTAGGTCGAGGGGGCATCCACTCTTCCGCCGCTCTGCAGTTGGACTTGGCTACCTATTAACTACCGCTGGACCACCTCTCGTCACTGGATGGCGCCACCGCTCCTCCACCGACGGGGCTTTTGTCAAGTCCTATTTCTTATTTTTGCGCAAAAAAGAGCGGGCTATCTTTTCGATAACCTGCTCATTTTTTTTGATTTTTGGCCCTGTGTCTTAACTTAATGACATTGCCCACAGGCCTCTCCCCTCTACCGCATCTGCTTACGCAAGCTCCTTCAGCGCCGCCAAAGCCGCGTCGTAATTCGGATGGTCCTTCATTTCCACCAAATATTCCACATAGCGAATCGTATTGTTCGCATCCACCAGGAAAATCGCCCGCTGATCCAATTGCAGCTCGTCAATCAGCACGCCGTAGGCTTTGCCGAAGTCGCGGGCTTTGTAGTCGGACAGCGTCACGACGCGGTCGATGCCTGCTGCTCCGCAGAAACGCGCCTGCGCAAACGGCAGGTCAACCGAGACGGTCAGCACGACGACGTTATCGCCCAGCTTATCGGCTTCGACGTTGAAGCGGCGCGTCTGCGCATCACACGTGCCCGTATCGACGGAAGGGACGACGGAGATCAGCTTGATTTTGCCTGCATAGTCCGCGAGCGTTACCTCAGTCATTAAATCCTTGTTCAGTCTGAAGTCCGGCGCCTGATCCCCCACTTTAAGCTCCGGGCCTACCAAGGTCACCGCCTGTCCGCCTACGGTTGCTGCACCTTTGCGTAATGTTGCGTTTGTCATATTCATCTGCCTCCTAAGTTTAGGTTGATTTATACCGTTACAGCCATGTGTTGCTCAGTCAAAAAGCGTTCCGCATCCAGCGCAGCCATTGCGCCGCTGCCCGCTGAGGTGATCGCCTGCCGGTAAATCCGGTCCTGCACGTCGCCGCAAGCGAAAATGCCCTCCACACTGGTGGCAGAAGCTCCTGGTGTGACTTGCAGATAGCCCAGCTCGTCAGTCGCCAGCTGGCCACCGAGGAAATCCGTGTTCGGCGTGTGCCCGATCGCGACGAAAACGCCGTCCGCCTCGAGCACTTTCTCCTCACCGGTCACCTCATCCCGCACGCGCAAGCCTGTGACGCCGAGCGGTCCGCCGAGCACTTCAAGCGGCGTCCGGTTCAGGCTCCACGCGATTTTGCTGTTAGCCCGAGCGTGCTCCTGCATGATCTTCGACGCTTTAAGCTCGGCGCGGCGGTGCACGATAAGCACTTCCGAAGCGAAGCGCGTCAGGAAGTTCGCTTCCTCCATCGCGGTGTCGCCGCCGCCGATGACGATGATTTTTTTGCCGCGGAAGAAAAAGCCGTCGCATGTCGCGCAAGTGCTAACCCCGCGCCCGATATAGTCTTTTTCACCGGGGATGCCGAGCATTTTGGAGGATGCGCCTGTAGAAATAATGACAGCGTCCGCGGCGAGCTGCTCCCCGCTCTCCAACATCAGCGCAAAAGGACGGCGCGACGTATCGACCGATGCGACTCTGCCCGCCTGAATGGTGGCTCCGAACCGCAGCGCTTGCTTGCGCATATTCTCCATTAACTCAGGCCCGGTGATGCCTTCTGGAAATCCGGGGAAATTGTCCACTTCCGTCGTCGTGGTCAGTTGGCCGCCCGGCTGCACGCCCTCGATAACGAGCGGCGCCAAACCTGCCCGGGATAAATAAATCGCCGCGGTAAGCCCCGCTGGGCCTGTGCCGACGATGACAACGTCATGTTTTTTCATAAGTGTGGCCTCCTTGTATGGAGAGAATTTAATTTGTGTGAAATTCAATTGTTAACATCGATCATGACTACATCTTACTCCTCGCAATAATAATTGTCAACGATTTAATTTTACACAATTTATTTTAGCGTGTTCCATCCCCCATGCCAAATTAAGTATTCATCCAATTTTCAGGTTCCGCTCATCTCCTCTTCAGACTCGTCCGTCATAATAAGCCGTATCCACACGAAGCAAGCCAACTCGAAGGGAGACTACTATGACAACGAAGAAAAAAGACCGCAAATGGATCTGGACCTCCTCCGTACTGCTTGCCGGTTTTATCGCTTATATTGCCGTATACCCGCCTGTCAGCGCGAGCAAAGCCGAGAAAACGATTGCCACCGTCAACGGTGTAAAAATAAGCTCAACCCAACTTTACGATGCAATGGTCGCGAGCGGCGGGCAGCAGACGTTGGATTCGCTCATTAACGATGAGCTGATCTCGCAAGAGAGCAAGAAAGCCGGCATCGTCGTCACCGATGATGATGTTAACGCTGAAATCAAATCGATCCAAGCTTCCTTCCCATCGGAAGAACAGTTCCAACAGGCGCTCACCTCGTATGGTATGACGGTAGACGACCTTAAGAAAAACATGAGTTCCCAAGTCATGCTCAAAAAAATTCTCGAACCGCAAATCACCGTCACTGATGACGACATTAAGAAATACTACGACGAAAATCTCGAGACGTTGAAAACGCCGGAGCAAGTCCAAGCTTCGCATATTACCGTAGCGACGAAAGAAGAAGCCGATGCCTTGCTGGCTAAGCTGAAAAGCGGTTCCGACTTCGCCGCGCTCGCGAAGGAAAGCTCTACGGATGCGAATACCAAAGACAAAGGCGGCGAGCTGGGCTATTTCTCGGCCGGCACGCAGGATGCTGCGCTTGAGAAAGCGGCTTTTGCTCTTAAGGCGGGCGAGCTGAGCGAGCCGGTGCAAACCGAGGCGGGCTACGACATTATCAAAGTGACCGACCATAAAGCCGCGGCGACACCTACGCTCGACGAGAAGAAAGACTCGATCAAGCAGACGCTGACCGAGCAGAAGATTTCGGACATGTCCCAGACATGGCTGGAACAGAAGAAATCCGAAGCGACGATTAAGAGCGATTTAGCGAATGGCGTGTAAGTGTAAGAGGTAAGCGATACATCGCTGACAGACCATCTTGGCGTACAGACGAGGAATCGATTAAACTAAAAGAGAGGCGAGCTGCTTCGCGTTACCTAACGGGCGTTAGAACACTCGCTTCATCGAAGAGAGGGGATATGATCCTCTCTCTTATTTGTGCTGATCATCTCACCTCCATAGGAAAAACCCGCTAAAACAGCGGTTTTTTATGCTGTTTGTGACCAAGTAAGCAGTGAAGCTGGCCGCTGAACCTAACCGAAGAAATAGCAGTCAAAATAAGTTTGTGATTGCACTTTTGTTGAACTTGCATCATGATTGCATTTTTGGATATAATGTAATCACGGGGGTGAATGAGCGGCATGAATGAGTTCCTGCATGAAGCAAAGAAGTTAATGACATCAAGAGAAACAAGGCATATCATAAACCGAAAAGACCGCGATAAGAGACAAGACTATTTCGACCTTGGGGTTATGAATGACAGTCACGCGTGGCAAATTATGCTGACGTTAGAGGAAAGCGACGAATGTTCCGGTTCCCCTACGCTGGACCACAATGGTTCAGGCGAAATGATCTACGAATATGAGAAGCAAATGGCTAACGGGGTTTGGGCATATATCAAAATCAAGATAAAAAGTGCGGAAACGAAGTGCATAGCAATATCCTTTCACCCGGTGGAAGTAGGACCACGGAAATTTATCCGATAAATATCAACTTAAATACAAGGATAATAATGAAGACACGGATACATAAGGGGGCGACGGGCTCCGGTTTTCGCCCCTCTCTTATGACTTTACTTACTTTGAAACAAAAAGATTAGTGATGATTAACAACACAATTAGGGAAAAAGGGGTTGTGAAAAAATGAGACACTGTGATGAGTGTAACAAGGATCAATCTGTTAAGGAGAGTAAGGTTACCCGTAACTACATCATTAACGGGAAGAGTATACCGGTTGAACTCACGTTATTGGTTTGCGATGAATGCGGCTGTGAGGTATATGACGAGGATTACAATGCTAATCAAATGGCTACGATTCGTCACACGTATGATAAATTGTTTGGTATGACAACGGAAGAAATTAGAGCTGTGCGGGCACAATATAAGGGAATTGGATCGCGGCCGTTTGCTAAATTGTTGGGAATAGGCTCGGCAAGTCTTACCCGCCATGAATCTGGGGATATGCCAAGTGATAAACATTTAGAGATTTACCGGGAGTTAAGGAATGATCCGTCGCGAATCTGGGGGTATTTTGAGAAAAACAAGGGAGTACTTTCGCCGCGGGAATTGAAGAAAACTATAGAAATACTTGAAGCCTGGAAAAGCGGGCAAGCCGGTATTTTACAACAAGATGATGAGGAAATCATTGAAGCTATTCACAAGCCATACGAGTATAGTCAATTAAGCGGTAATATCTCTTTTAACTTAAATAAATTTATTCAAATGATATTGTTTTTTGCAAGGTCGGGGGTCAATAAGACAAAACTCATGAAGTTGCTGTTTTACTCTGATTTTATTCGCTACAAGTGGCAAACGGTATCGATAAGTGGAGCGGTTTATACAAGGTTTCCTTTCGGGCCAGTACCAAAAGATCATGAGATTATGCTAGCACATCTTCAACGTATGGATATCATTTCGATTGAGGAAAAGATAGTTAATGACGAGGGATGGATATTGATGACTGTTAAAGCCAAACAAGAGTTTAATCCTAATGTATTTACGCCGGAAGAGCTGGATGTTTTGAAAATAGTTGATGAGAAATTCTTTGATTTTAAATCACGTCAAATAAGTGATTATGCGCATAAAGAACGTGCTTGGATCGAGACGGATTCGGAACAACCAATAAGTTACTCAATGGCTACGGATTTGCGTGAATTTTCGAGTGTATAATAAGGTAGCGCCTTCTGGAGATAACAGGGGGCCTTCAATCTGTTAGTCCAGCTATGGATCAACCTGGTTTTTACGGACAAAATGGTAACTCCCCTCCACAAAACAAAACCACAACCTCACGGTTGTGGTTTTTTGCAACGTTTATTGGCCCTTCAGAACAGCGAGCAGATTGTACACCGCTTGTGCGGTCTCAGCCCGGGATGCTTCGCTATGCGGATCGAAACGGTTCTGATCCTTCCCTTCAAGCAAACCGATGGCCGCGGCTTTCTTCACAGCTTCCGATGCCCAAGGGCTGAACGTCCCTTCATCCGCAAAAGCTTGCTCCAGCATTTGCGTTTCTGCCGGTGCGCCGCTCGCACTAACCGCTCTGACCAGCATGGCGGCCATTTGCTCACGCGTTATCGATTGCTCCGGCGAAAACTTGCCATTGTCCAGCCCGTTCACGATCCCCGTTTCCGCAAGGGCTCGGACGGCGCCGGCATACCACGCGTCAGCGGGTACATCGGAGAACGCACCGCCCTGCTTCGCCTGCAGTTTCAGCACTCTTGCGAGCAGCGCGGCAAATTCAGCGCGCGTAACGGATCGCGACGGCTCGAAGGTATTCTCTGTGACGCCCTCGACGATATGCTTGGCGCTTAGTTCCGCAATGACTGCGCCCGCCCAATGTTCCTTCGGAACATCCGCAAACGTCTTGGCGTACGCCAGCACGGCATACTTGCTAAAATGATACAGCTGCGCCTCCATCACATCGCCATGCAGCTCCCCGCCGACATACTCCAGCTTGCCGTCATCGCTGATATAGTATACGCCGAGCAAACGTTTATCTGCATTCGGAAGGATTTTGAACGAAACGGTGACCGGCTTTTCGAAGGTGCGGATCACGGTTGACTCACCAGATCTGTTCGTAATACTCAGCTGAAAATCAACAGTGAGGCTGGCAGCCTTCACTTCCGCATTAGCGGTTTGGATCGGCAGGTCGGCCTTCCCGTCGCTGCCTACAATGTTCACGCGAAGCGAAATGCTTTCGCCCGTTTTGTCCGCCGAAGTCGCTTGGCTCGCGATATACTGAAGCACATCGTTCGACAGGGTGATGGTCACATCGTCTTTTACAATTTCGAGCGCATTGCTCTGAAGCAGCTTGGCGGTATCCACAGGGAGTACGATTGTATCCGCCGCCTTCGGCAGCTCTAGTGTGGCTTTTCCTTGCGCTGGCTTCAAATCATCCGCCTTCACGATGACCGAATTCGCCGGTTCTTGTGTTGGCTGAGGTCCAGACGCTTGGGACCCCGTTGATGGTGGCGTGTCACCATCAGGTGTGGGAATGGATGGATGGCCGTAATTGGACCATTTTGTTAAATTAACCTTTTGCATGCGATCCATGACATAATTCGCCGTGTCGCGATATGCGTTCGCACCGGATTCGAACAGGAGGTACAGCTCACCGTTCCGTTCGATCGTATTTTCGAGCATTGGCGGTACGAGAAGGTCGTTATTGCCGGCTGCTTTCGCGCCGCTATCCAAGTACCAGACAGGTACATCCGTTGCACCGATTGTAGCAAGCGTATGCGGCGTTCCTGTAAAGTCCGGTTTCTCATACTTTAAAAGATCGCTGTCCCGGCTTCTCGAGTAGGACTGGCTCAGCATGATACTGTCGCCTAGCACAGCCATGCCTTGAATTTTGTCCGGAAGGGATAAGATCATATCAGGTACGACGGCGCTTGTTCCATTCACTTTGCCGGAAGGCAGCACATCCGTCTGATCATCCAGCCGGTATCCGGCTGCCCACGCATATTGATTGGTGTTGTCCCGCGTGAGCAAGGCATGGCTCCCATCGGTATTGTACGTCGGCGGATAGTAGTATTCACCTGACCACAGCACACCGTCTGCGTATGTCGTAAAGGATGCGTTTGTGACCGTCAAAAACTTGCTTTCAAACGAAACGCTTCCCTTGTTCGGTGCTTGGATCAAGTCCTCCATCTTCAATTGATAGAGATAGGAACCGGAAGCAATCCATACATGATTCTTGCTGACCGCGACGCCGCCGGCATGGCCGTTGTAGGGGTTGCTGCCGTCATACAGGTTGACGTATTTAACCAGCAGACCGGTTTTCGCGTCGAGAATGGAAAGTGTACTCGGCCGCTTGTCTTCCATGTAGCTGGTGGTGATGATCCAGTCATGTTCTTTGTCGTAGGCCATGCCCTGTGGAACGAAATCTTCCACAAGCCCCGGTACGACAGGTCCTGGCTCGCTGACATCCCACAGCATTTGATACGCCGGAGCTTGCGGATTGTCGGCCCGCACCGTTTGGGTAATGTGCTGGTGGGACGGCGTTGCCGATACGGTTGTTGATTTCGGCGATTCGTTATTCGAAGAATCCAGTGCGGAAACTTCGAAGGCGTATGTCACTTCTCCTTGCAGCAGCGGCACATCGAGTGATGTTCGGGTGGCTGGCAGTGTGACGTCCAGCTTGCCGTTTTTGTAAATCAGATAGGAGACGACGTCCGCTTCCGCATTTGCATGCCAGCTAACCGTGACTTTACCTTCCCCGGGAACTGCATTGACGCCGGTTGGCGCGACGGGCGCAACCTGGTCCAATTTCGTTATTGGCGGCACTTGTCCGTTCAGGATAACGCCAGGCGATGCCGGCTGCTTCGTGCCAACTTTCCTCATCGTAGTCGTTCCGTCGATCGGATAAGCGTACGTGATTGTTTGCTTTTCAGCAAAATCGGTCCCGCCGGTATCGTTGTAGGAAGCCTTCACGATTTCCGAGTCGCTCGGATCCAGGATCGCAATCGTCTGTGTTCCGGCATTGATCAGGCCGTTGATATCGTTCATCGCGTACAGATTGCCGGCAGGTACATACTTTTCCGGATATTCATCGAAGAAGTAGCGGTTAAACTGATCGGCTGTATAAAAGTCAAGACCCGAGAAATGAGTTAAGACTAGCTTGGTTTCCCGCGGCTGTATCACGAAAGGTCCGTCGATCGCTTTCTCCCAGCTTTTTGACGGGTCATTGCTCGTGAACTTCAGCTTATAGCCCTGAAGGTCAATCGGTGCGGCGTCTGTGTTGAAAATCTCTA
Organism: Paenibacillus oryzisoli; assembly: GCF_050467285.1. Taxonomy (GTDB): domain Bacteria; phylum Bacillota; class Bacilli; order Paenibacillales; family NBRC-103111; genus Paenibacillus_E; species Paenibacillus_E oryzisoli_A. The sequence continues at coordinate 9,310 of NZ_JBCMUN010000016.1, forward strand.
CAAACTCGTAGGCATCATAAGAGGTCGTTGCCCCTGCCGGCCAATAATTGTCCGTATCGGGCGCTAGCTCCGTGATGAGCAGCTTTGGTAACGATGCAATCGTAGGCGCTGCCGTGACTGCATTCGATTTCGAGGACTCATTGCCGGCCGTGTCTACGGCTGTCACCTCGAAGAGATAGGACTGACCATTTTCCAAATTGCTGATCGTTACGCCCGTATGATTGCCGAGCAGCGTTTGATGGAGCACACCATCCATGTACACCTTATAATAGGCAGCATCCGGTTCAGGAGCGGCACTCCAGCTCAGGACGACGCTGTTCGTTCCTGCCGCTGCGGAAAGGCCTGCAGGTGCAGATGGAGCGGTGGTATCCGAAGGCGAAGGCGGCAGCTGCGCGGCGAAAACGGTGCCTGGCGTTGCCTCCTCGACATAGCTCATCTTCCGCAGTGTGATTGAGCCGTCTGTCGGATACATGTAGTTGATCCCCCGATTCTCGACGGGATCGGATGCTCCATAAGAGACCGTAGAGATCGGCACATCATTGGGTGCCGCGATCGACAAGGTCCGAGCGGATGTGTTGGCCATGCCGCCTAAGGCATCGACCATAACAAGCTGATCCGCAGTGAGATTCGTGCCATAGCTTGTATTGAAGCCGGCGGCGGTGGCTGTATTCGTGGTGGAGTTACTCGTATTTTTCGCCCAAAGCACGACCGTTCCGTGTGAAGGGATGATCGTGTCCGTCGTAATCGTCCATTTGTATACAGAAGGTGTCGTGTAAATGACTTTGTAGTTTTTCAAGGCTATCGCGGCATCGCTGGTATTGTAGATTTCGACAAATTCGTAGGCATCCGGCGTACCGCTTGTAAAATCGATCTTCTTGCTGTCCGGAACTACCTCGGTAATCATCAGTGCAGGATATTGCAGCGGTGTGGCAGTGACCACATCCGAAAGGGTAGATTCTTGATCGACGCTATCCACGGCCGAGAGCGCAAAGCTGTACGTCGTACCGTTCGATAGTCCAGAAACCAGGTAGGTCGTGCCGGTCACCGTCCCGGATATATCGGTTCCATTCATGTAAAGCTTATAGCCCTTCAAGTCTGCTTCTGCATTGGCATTCCAGGTCAGCGTCACCTGCGAGGGGCCTGCAACCGCCCCTAATCCGATAGGTGTTGCTGGCGACAGGTCGACATCCGCATAGGCGACTTGAGCCGATCCGAAGCCAATCACGCTGAACGAAAGCAGCAGTGCCGTCAAACAGATGGCTACGATTTTTGAAAAACGGTTTCCTTCCATGTGCATTCCTCCGTTGTCTTTGTGTTGAATGACTCCTTCATCTCTGCGGCCAAATCTTCCCGGTATCCCTCCTTTGTAGACGACAAAAAGCCCTGACAACAACGATGCAGCTTTCGCTACATCGCATGTTATCAGGGCCTTCTCCGTCATCTCTTGGCCTATGAAAACGCTTTTATCGTGTCCGATATCAACCACTATACTAGGTTTGCGGTCGATTGGGAAGAGGGTACTGTAAAAAATCCACTTTGGATGGCCTGCTAATGAAATTTTGATAAACCTTCGCTTTACCGGAACATAGCATGTGGTTGTATCTGCGATCATTGTGTATCTCGTTGATGGACAGGCAACCCACCTCCCCCAGCACATATTCCTGCAAACTTGCATCCTTTTCGCTGACCTCAACCCGATTAAAGCCAAAAACCTGCGAATCAGCATCCTTTTTTCTAAAAAAGGGGCAGTTTTCCGCGAAACAGAAAAAATTCCTGCACTTTCGCAGGAATTCCTCTTCTCCCCCCATGTCTGCCCCGAAAAGCCTGCCTTTTCGCAGGCTTCTCCCTTGACCGCATGGAGCCGACGAGTAGCGCGTCCCCCTAAGGCGTCCGCCCCTTCATCTCGTCCAGGCTCTTGAACTGGTACCCCTGACTGCGCGCCGCGTCAATGATGCGGCCCAGCGCTTCGGTGTTGTCGCTCGACACCGAGTGCAGCAAAATCACTGCGCCCGGATGCAGCTGCGCCATGACATTCTTATAGGCGTACTCCCAGCCTTTTTGCTGCTTAGGCTCCCAGTCGCGATACGCAACGGACCAGAACACGTTGGTGTAACCCATGCCATGGCTCGTCGCCAGCGACCGGCCGTTGAAAATGCCGCGCGGCGCCCGCAGATAGCGCATCTCCTGCTGCCCCGTCACGGCGGCGACGCCGGCTTTGACCTGATCCAGCTCTTTCTGGATCTGCGCGGTTGAAATCTGACTCATATCCGGATGGCTCCAGGAATGGTTACCGATCAGATGGCCCTCCGCGGCCATTCGCTTCAGGAGCTCCGGCTCCGTTTTGATATAATGCCCCGTCACGAAGAAAATCGCCGGCACCTGCTTCTCCTTCAGCACGTCCAAGATGCGGCCGGTGTAGCCGTTCTCGTACCCGTTGTCAAAGGTGAGGTACAGCTCCTTCTGCGACTGATCGCCGGTAAACACGGCACCGTTCTCTTTCAACAAACTTTTAAAGCCCTCCTCATCGATCGACGGGGGCTGGCCGTTCACACTCTTTTTAAACCCAAAATGATACGCGCCATCGGCGGACACCGGCGTCGCCTGCCCTGCGAACAACAGCAGCAGTATACCCACAACGAGCACTCGCATAAGCTTCATGAAACATTCCTCCTTGCTTGCAGCATTCAGACTTGTTACTAATATGCCACACCCGGGTATGTGATTATGTAGGAATTGCCCCATTCCATTTCGCAGCTAACTGAATATACTACTATACACGCTATGTAGAAGGTGATTGCCATCAGCTCCCCGGAACCTAGAGACGATTTGCTGCAAATCCTGGGATTAGCTTCGGAACAAGCTATGTACAAGGCCCAGTGGGACGGCTACTCGTTAGCCGACATCGCCAAAGCCAATCACGTGGATGTGCAAAAAGTGATCGAACTGCAGCTCGCCGAACTCGCGGCTCAGCTCGAAGCCCGTTTCAGCAGCGGCAGCATCACGCCTGAGCAGTATGCCGCTCAGCGCGCGGAACTGCCCGAAATTATATGCAGGAGCGTATACGCCCTGTGACAGCAGGAGAAGGCACCCGGTCGGGGTGCTTTTTCTTTTTCTCCGCGTATTGTCCCCTCCCCCGTTTTGTGTCACTATCAAGGGAGAAGCTTTTCACGGAAAGGACGGCCGCGTGCCAATGAATTTCGAACAACTGATTCCGCTCGTTCCCCTCATCGATCAGGTTCAGGCTTACACGGGGCCGCGCAAGGTGGCGGTACAGCCTCACCGGCATCAACTCATTATCGTCCGCCAAGGCCACCTCACGCTGCAGCGTTCTGGCTACGAGCCGATCATCGTTTCCCAGGCGTACGCCTGTCATCCTGATCAAGGGGACTACGTCCTCCAAGTGCCGCGCACCAAGGCCGTCAGCTATGTCGTTCTGACCTACCACGTGCTGCCGGACGATCAGACTTGGCATCTCCATGGCCATCTGACCACGCTCAGCGAGATCAAAATCCACTACATGCTCGACGAGCTGATCCGCACGACGGAAGAGATTCCTACGAGCACCGCGGAAGAAGAAGCGAAGCAGAGTTATCGGAAGCGGATGATGCTGGAGCGGATTTTGTACATTTACCTGCACGAGTCGGATCTGTCCCACGAGAAAAAGACCGCCGCCGAAGCGATCGAAGGCACGCTCTCCTACATCAACGAGCACTACATGCTCGAGCTGACGCTGCCCATGCTGGCGCGGCGCGCGGGGATGAGTGTGGGGTATTTTACCGTCCTGTTCAAAAAGACGACCGGCACCACGCTGATGAACTACCTCTACACGCTGCGGATTGAGAAGGCGAAGACGATGTTCCAGCAGACCGATCTGCTCGCCAAGGAGATCGCGGGGCGCGTTGGGTTTCTGGATTATTTTCATTTTAGCAAGGTGTTTAAAAAGAAAACCGGCACCACCCCTAGCGCTTACCAAGCGGCCATCGACAAAATCTAAAAATGAGACATGCGCCATCTGCATATTAGACATGTCTAATCTTCGGCATATTCGGTATTATTCTCATTGAGAATAATAATCATTTGCATGAAGGAGACAAGCAATCATGAGAACGTATTTTTCACGCATCAGCCTTTTGCTCATCATCAGCCTCTTTGCGCTAAGCCTTGCAGCTTGCGGCAAAGGGACAAATACCGAGTCCGCAGCGGGTACGGCAGCCCCGGCGGCCGGCGCAAGCGCGAGCGCTGCTCCGACAGCCAAAGCCGACGGCCCGATCACGATTCAAGACGTCGCAGGCACGCTGGAGCTGCCGAAGAAACCGGAGCGCATCGTCGCGATGGAGTTCAGTTTTACCGACATCCTCGTCTCCCTCGGCGTGAAGCCGGTTGGGGTTGCCGATGATGGCGACGCTTCGCTGATGATGGATTCCGTCAAGGCGCTGCTCCCTACGTACACTTCCGTCGGCTCCCGTTACGAGCCTAACATGGAGCTGATCTCCTCGCTGAAGCCCGACCTGATCATCGTGGACATCAACAAGCATAAGAACGCGATCGCGCAGCTGAAAGGCATCGCCCCTGTGCTCGTGCTGGACGACTACATGGCAAACTACGATCAAATGCTTAAGAACGTAACCCTGATCGGCAAAGCGGTCGGCAAAGAAGACGAAGCGGCGAAACGCCTCGCCGAACACCAAACCAAAGTCGACACACTGAAAAAGAAACTGAACGCATCCGGTGCAAAAGTGCTGCCCGCTGTTGTGAATCCAAAAGGCTTCTTCGCCCACTCCGACCACGCGTACAGCGGTTCCTTCCTCGCCATGCTCGGCTACGTGGATCCGGTGAAGAACGACGCGGCGTACCCGCAAATTACGCTGGAGCAGCTGGTTGAAGCGAACCCGCAAGCACTGTTCCTGCTCCCAACCGACAAAGTGACGATCGTGCAGGAGTGGGAGAAAAATCCGCTATGGGCGAAAATCGACGCCGTCAAAAACAACAAAGTATACACCGTTGAGCGCCGTGACTGGTCCTTATCCCGCGGACTGCTCGGTTCCGAGAAAATGCTCGACGACCTTGTGAAGAATATGGGGCAATAAAAGGTATGAAGCTTATAACTAAGAAGCAGAGCCGGTATCGGCCTCTGCTCTTCCTTTTTTCCGGTTTGCTCGTGATGATGGCTGTAGGGATCGTATGCAGCTTAAAATGGGGCCAAACGTACGTGAGCTGGCGCACCTTGTACGAAGCCGTGACCTACCAGGGCAGCGACAAGTCGCACCTGTATATTCAAACCTTGCGACTCCCCCGTGCCTTGATGGCGTGCCTCGTCGGCATGCAGCTGGCGCTGGCCGGGCTGCTCACGCAGCTGACGACCAAAAACCCGCTCGCCTCGCCGCACGTCTTCGGCATTAACGCAGGCGCCGCGCTCGCGGTCGTCGCTGGCCTCGTGCTGCTGCCCCAGAGCCATGGCGGCAATCTGGGGCTGATCGGGCTCGCCTTCGCCGGTGCGACGCTCGGTGCCCTGCTCGTCTGGTCGCTCGCCGGCGGAGGGAGCAAGCAATACGTGTTCATCGCGCTGGCGGGGATCACGATTCATTTTCTGATGTCCTCGCTGACTGAGGGCATGATCATTCTCAATCAGGCGGCGACGGACAGCATCATGTTCTGGCTCGTGGGCTCCCTGACGCACGCCGCGTGGACGGAGGTTCGAGTGATCCTGCCGTTTTTTGTCGGAGGGATGGCGCTGTTCGGGTTTATGCTGCCATCTCTGAAATTGCTGCTGCTCGACGATGAAATGGCCAGCGGGCTCGGGCAGCGCATCCTGATCGTGCGCGGCATCAGCATGGTGCTGGTCATCGTGCTGGCCGGCTCGGCGGTCGCGCTGTGCGGGCCGATCGGCTTCGTCTGCCTGCTCGTGCCGCATATCGCACGGGCGCTGGTTGGCGGTAGCTTAGCTGTGCTCGCGCCAGTGACCGCGCTGCTTGGCGGCGTGCTGCTGCTGTTTGCGGATTTTGTGAGCCGGTTCCTCGCGTTTCCGTATGAATCGCCGGTCGGCATCGTGACCGCCTTAATCGGGGCGCCGTTCTTCATCTATTTGGCGCTGAGGATGAGGGGGGTGCGGGGATGAGCGGGAAAACCTTCGGGCGCCCACTTACCTCGCTGATTGCCGCGCTGGTGGTACTGCTTGGGCTTGCCGTAGTTTACTTGCACGCCGGGGCGGTGCGCGTGCCGTACGGCAGCGTTTGGCGTGCGTTGACGGATGCGGGGCACCCGTCGTACTTCATCGTGCACCAGCTGCGGCTGCCACGAATGCTGGTGGCGATGCTCGCCGGGGTCGGTCTGGCGGTCGGCGGCGTCATCCTGCAGAGCGTGATCCGTAATCCGTTGGCGAGCCCGGACGTGATTGGGATCACGAAGGGCGCCGGGTTTATGGCGGCGCTGGTTATTTTTGTGTTTCCGAAGGTGCCGACCTATGTGCTGCCGGTGGCGGCTTTTGCCGGGGCGTTCGCCGCATTCGGCTTGCTGCTTGGATTGAGCCGGCGGCTCACGCTGCGCCCCTCGGCGTTGGCGCTGGTGGGCATCGCCATCGGCACCATTTTTCAGGCGGGCATCCAGTACCTGATCGTCCGCCATCCGAGCGACATCAACATGGCGCTGCTGTGGCTGTCCGGTTCCCTCTGGAACCGGAGTTGGGCGCATGTGTGGAGCCTGCTGCCCTGGATCGCCGTGCTCGTGCCGGTCGTCTGGGCGAGCTTCCGCAAGCTGAACGTGTTCCAGCTTGGGGACGACATGACCGCGGCGCTGGGCGTCGTGATCGCGCGGCAGCGCTTTTGGCTGCTCCTGCTGGCGGTCTCGCTCGCCGGCATCTCCGTCGCTGCGGTCGGCGCGATCGCCTTCGTCGGGCTGATCGCGCCGCACATCGCGCGCAGCCTGGTCGGCGGCCGCCACCAGTGGCTCGTGCCGCTGTCCGCGCTGATTGGCGCGGACTTGATGCTGCTCGGGGACCTCATCGGCCGCGTTGTCATTCTGCCGCGTGAGGTCCCCGTCGGGATCATGACGGCGATCATCGGGACGCCGTATTTTCTGTATTTGCTGCGCCGGAGCCGGCGGCGCGGGTAGGGCAGCGCGTGGCCGATGCGCGGACGGGCGTGCGCGCGGACGTCGTGCGATGGCAGCGCGGGTTAAGGGCGAATGGGAGAGCTGCGCTAACTAGGCCTAGACCCTTCTATTTCGCGACAAGCGCTACTTTTCGGCGACTTAAGAAGGGCTAGGCACTGCTAGTTTGACTTGCCGAAGCCGGAAACGCCAGGATCGGCGGCGCTAACTAGGCCTAGACCCTTCTATTTCGCGGAAAACGCTACTTTTCAGCGATTTAAGAGGGGCTAGGCACGGCTAATTTGACTTGCCGAAGCCGGAAACGCCAGGATCGGCGGCGCTAACTAGGCCTAGACCCTTCTATTGCGCGGAAAACGCTACTTTTCGGCGATTTAAGAGGGGCTAGGCACGGCTAATTTGTTTGTCGAATGAGAAAATGAAGGCGCTCGTACGCTCATGTACAGCAATGAGAAAAATAAGCGTGGTTCACCGCTTCTATTTCCGCCCTTTCGTGAGAAAGGCGAGAAATAAGAGGGGTAGACCACGCTTATTTGCTTCAAATCTACGATTTCGGGGGCAGTCGCGCCGCAATAGGAGCGGTTCACCACCTCTATTTGCACGAAGCCGAGGGAAATTCAGGAAATAAGAGTGGTTCACTACGCTTATTTTCTAGCACTTATGAGCCAATCCGGCAACTCCTCACAGGTGCGGCATTACCGGGGTAACGCGCTATTGCCTGCCAGCATCAACACCACTGGCAATGCCGATCGGCTCGATCGCTGCAGCCTCCGTCAACGTCGGTCGGCCAGAAGAGCTAAAGCCCCTAGTTCATCCCGCGCAGCCGGTCCGCGATGACGCGCATCATACTGCGGAGCACGTCGATGTTCTGGAAGCAGAAGCTGAACACGAGATCGCGATGCAATCTCATGAGCACGGCAGGCTCAGCGACCGTGCAGTCAGCTGACCGCGGGCCGCTGTCGATGATCGCCATCTCGCCGAAGAAATCGCCCTCGCCCAGCATCGCGAACGTATCGCTGCCGCGATGGACGCGGATGCGGCCCTCGATGATGCCATACATGCTGTCGCCAAAGTCGCCAGCCTTGCAGATCATATCTCCCGGCGAGTAGGCAACCTCTTCAACCATTTGCGCCAGCCAGACGAAGTCTTTGGGCGCAAGGTGGGCGAAGAGGTCAATCTTCTGGAGCACCAGAATGCGCCGCAGGATGACGCCGTTGCTCGTCAAATCAGACACATCTTGCCCCGCAGCTCCAGCCGGATCAGCCGGATCAGCAGCTCCAGAAGCTGCTTGATCGGCAGCAGCTTCGCGCTCCCTTTCCGTGGATGGAGGCGTATTGGTTGCTGCCGTTGCCTCTTCCGCCAACTTTTGCCCAGCACTCGACACTCCCACAGTTTCCTCAGACATCAGCTCCAGCCCTGCGGCCGCTTCATCGGACGCCGCATGCAAGATTCGCTGCTGTACCACGGCTGGCGGCCCATCCGTCTCCGCTCCAACCGCCGCTTCCTGCGCCGCCTTGCCGCGCGCGAGCTCCGAGCGCAGTCTGCGCGAGAGGAGCTTCATCATTTCGACGGCGATGCTTTTTTGGTCGAACATCATGTCGTAGAACACGGCCGAGTCCAGCCGCAGCAGCTGCGAATCGGCTTCCGCCACAATCGACGCCGTGCGCGCGCTCTGCGTGAGAATCGCCATCTCGCCGAAGCAGTCCCCCGGCTTCAGACCGCCGAGCTTCGCGCCCGCCCGGTGCACGCCGGCTGCGCCCTCGACGAGGAGCATCAGGGAATCCCCTGGATCCCCCTCGCGGATTACCGTAGCCCCTTGCTTCACCTCCATCGGGTGAAGCCGCACGGCGATGGCGGCGAGGTCCCGGCTCGTCAGCCCCTGGAACAGCGCCACCTGGCGCAGCATCTGTACCCGGTGCATGAGCTCCTCGAGCTCCGCGTCGCCGCTCCGGCCCGACTCCCGCAGCAGCAGGTGGCGGATCGACTGCACAAGCCAGTCGTCGCCCTGCTCCGCCAACCAGTCCAGATGAAGCGTCCGCTCCGCCGGGCTCGCCGCATGCTTGCCAAGCTCGCGCGGGCTCGCCATCAGCTTTGCCATTTCCGTGCGCAGCGTGCCCTGCAACGTCTGGTCGATGACCTCCTCCGCATTCGCCTGCTGGCGAGAGTCGCCCTCCGACCAGTCGAGGTACACCGCCTGCATCGTCTGGCTGTCGTGCAGCAGCGATAGCAGCTGGAACACGCGCCGGCTCATGGCCCGGCGGTTTTCCTGAACCATTTTCACAATCTCCGCATACCGCTCGTCCCCGGCGATAGCGGCGCCGTGCTCAGCAAATTGGCCATGCAGCTGAATTTCCTGCAAAATGTACGTCTCCGTCAGCTTCGCATCCACCGCCATATGCGGCCGCAGCTGCTGCATGCGCTGCAGTGACTCGACAATCCGATCACGCAGTTCATAAGACGCAGTGCCATAATAAGAGAACAGCCGATCTAACGCTGCCTCCCCGGGCATCCGCTCAAACACCGCCGGCATATAAAGCCGGACATCCAGATCTTCCAAATACGGCGCGAGCTGCGGCAGCACCACGTCTTCATCGTAGGCGGCCAGCGCTTCCACCGCATGACGACGCGTTTGATTGTCCCGCAGCAGCGCCACGATCGCATCAATCAGCGGAGGCACATGCAGAATGGCCGCCGACTCCAGCGCCCGGATCCGCACCTGCGGACTCCGGTCCTCCAGAAGCGCGCGCAGCGGTTTGTAGAAGTTTTTGACCCGAATCTGTCCAAACAGCGACGCCATCGCCATTCGTTCTTCTTCCCGGCCGCTCTCCATCATGTCCTTCAGCTTGCCGACCGCACGGAACATGCCCTCGATGCCGTAATATTTGACAAGGCCTGCGATGGCGGCGGCCTGAACTTCCACTTTTTCCGCATCCAAGTGTTCCGTAATTTCCTCCAGATACGCGTCATCCGCGTAGGCCGACAGCGCGAGCAGCGCTTTGGCCTGAACGGGCGGCGACTCTGCGTGAAGCAGTGGCAGCACATCCCCTTCGAACCCCGCCGGCATCCGCTCCTCCACGTAGGCCAGCGCCTCCATCACAACTTCCGGCGCCGAATATCGCAGCAAATCACGCACATGCGGTGTCAAATCGTAGGACGCTTCTTTCAATAATCCGAATGCATACAGCGCCTGCTGCTTATCCGTAGATCCCAACGTATCGATCAAAATCTGCCGAGTCACCGAATCCATCAAATTCAGCTCAATTTGCGTGTCGTCCTGGGCGGTTTTGAGATTGGCGAGGAGGGTGCTGAGGTACGCTTTTTTCACTTTGATACCGGCCCCGATCCCCACCAGCAGCAGCGCCAGCACGATATAGCTCAAATCCTCCGGTGCGACCCACCTCGTCACAAGCAGCAGGCAGATCGCCGCCAGCCCTTTTGCGCCATTGCGAACGATGCCGTCGAGGAAGCCCTTGGCTTTGCCCCGCCACTCCGGCGGAACCGGGAACATGACGAGCTGGCTCACCGAGGAGTAGATCGTGTCCCCGACGACTTTGTCGCTGCCTTTTACCATGACCGCCATCGCCAGCACAGGCAGCACGAGCACGCCCAAGCTTCCCGCAAACAGCACGACAGGAAAAATCAGCAGCGCCGTCATCACGCCGAATCGGGTAATGATTTTGCCGGAGACGAACAGCTGCACAAAAAGCGCAATCAGCCCCGAGAAGCCGTAAAAGCTTCCCATAAAGCCGGCCAACGCCTCGTTCTGCAAGGTTCCGCGCAGGATGACTTTGAACTGGTAATCGATCAAGGTCAGGGACAGCACGAGAGCAGCGGCCAGAATCGCTACGTATTTGAGATGGGGAACGCTGGCAAAAAGCCCCGACTTCTGTGCATTCGCCCGCTTGACGGCAGGGGCGGCTGCTTGGACTGGCTTCGTCTCTGCAGCCGTATCCCGCGTGGTCCGCAGAACCACGTACACCGCCAACATGGCCAGCAGCTGCAAAGCCGCATAGAAGAAGATCAGGTTCGCCGTGCCGACCAGCGGTACCAATGCTTTTAATCCGAACCCGCTCAAAATCCCGCCCACAATCCCCCCGCTGCCGACGAGGCCGATCATTTGCTTCGCTTTGCGCTGATCCATGACCGAGGTCGCGAACTGCCAGAAGCACACGATCATCAGAAAGTTGAACACATCGTAGCCGATATACATGACCGGAAACACCCAGCGCAGCTCCATGCCTACGCCCAGCCGAGATACCAAGACGAGCGCGCTGATGAGCGGGATCAGCACCTTGATGAGCGTGTCCAAACGCACTTTGGGCGAAAACCGCTGAAACAGGACCCCCGCCGTGATCATGACCAATGCCTGCGGCAGGTACATCACCGACAAGTACGAATTATCGAACCGGCTCAAAAACAGCGTGTCCGCCGCCGTCCGCCCGATCGTTGACGCCGATACGACGCAGAATAAGTAGGCAAAAAGCAGGAACACTTTGCGGTACTCTTTTTTATCCTCAGACCATTTATGTAAAAACGCTTGAAAAGGCTTCCCCTTCACCACCATGCTCATACGCACCGCTCCATCCGTCAGATTCAATGTAAACGAAATCATCTATGGAAATTGTACCAGAAGTCCTAGTATAAAATAACTAGCTTGCGACAAATTTTGTGTGGGAATCCACAAAAAGAGAGTGCAGATGCCGGAAGCATCCACACTCTCTTTTCACGTAAGCCGCTGTAAAAGTATTTGCTATACCAATTAAATCCGCTCGTTATCCGCGCGCCAATCGCGAATCTGCTTTTTGATCGCATCCGGAGTCAGGCTCTCGGCAGCGGCTTTCTCCGCCAGCGCGGGAAATTCGGCGTCGGACGCGAAGCGCAAGGCAGTAATTTGACTGGTGGTAAGGCTCGAATTCAACAGTTTGCTCGTCAGCACGTAGTGGCGAAGGTTCTCCTCCGCTCGGATCGCGCGATCCTGCGCTTTGAGCGGGTAAGAGCGAAGCAGCAGAAACACCACAATCACAATCAGTGTGATCAGCAAAAATAAAACCGCAGGCAGCAAATCCTCGCCCGCCTTGAGGCTGTTCACCAGCTCGAACATCGCGGCCACGATGAGCGCAAAAACCAGCAGCGACAATACGTAGTGAAACAGCGGGTGCATCCTTTTGTGATTGGCGTAGTTCTGAGCTTTCATGTGCAAATCCCCTCTTTTTTCAAATTAGGACTGCCCCAGAGCCTCCCCGCTCTACGACTTGTCCTCATCCCCATCATTATTCATGAGCGCCGACATTAATGCTTTCGGGAGCGCAAACTGCTGATTATTAATAATAATCCGGTTCAAGGAATCCGCCGCCTCGTCCGACTGCTCCTCCTGGATCTCCTCAATTTCACGGTGCAGACGCTCCATCTGCTCATCCAGCCTCGCGGCCACATCTGCCGCCTGTTTCAACTCCTGCAATAAACGCTGGGGAACCGCCTGATTGCCCTCTTTGAATTTGTAAAAGATTTTGTGCTCCAGACTCGCCCAGAAATCCATCGCCACCGTACGAATCTGCACCTCCATGCAGACGCGCTCGGTCCGGTCGGACATATGTACGGGCACCTCGATCAGCAGATGAAGGCTTTGGTAGCCGTTCGGCTTCGGGTGCTTGATGTAATCTTTTTCGCTCAGGAGATGGAGGTCGCTCTGGTTCTTCAACATGTCACTGAGGACATAAATGTCCGAAACGAACGAGCACGTAATGCGCAGACCCGCGATGTCCTTCACATTGCCCCTGATACCGTCAAAAGACAGATCGCCTCCCTTGCGGTACAGCTTCTGGATAATGCTCTCCGGCGATTTCAGCCGGGATTTGGTATGTTCGATCGGGTTGTATTCGTGGAGCATTTCAAATTCCTGAACAAGAATCTCGATGCGCGTCTCCATTTCGTCCAGGGCAAATTTATACGTCATCATAAAACGCGTCAGCTCGTGCTTGAAGTTTTTCAGATCTTGCATGGAAAGCGTACTCAGCATATTCACGGGTGATTTCATCCTTTCACTGCCGTTATTTATTTCGATACACGCACCCGTGCAGGGTGCGACGGTTCGTCGGGGATTCCGAACGGTTCCATTATTTAGTGTAATGGAGTTGGGGCGGGGTTGCAAATTGTACGGAGATGATTGTCCATGCCGGATTCGGTCTCCGGATGGATGTCTTGTTATTAACCATGGGTTAATATAGTATGAAAAGATAGATAGATATCCAGACAGAATCAGAGAGGCTTCTTCTATATGAAAATCAGAGATTGGGACACGAATTTGAAAATCCGCCTCGGCGGGGAGACCGCGTTTAACGTTATTTTTTGGACGTTTTTTCCGTTTCTATCGATTTACTTCGCCGAAGCGTTCGGCAAAGGCTGGGCGGGCATGCTGCTCATCCTGTCGCAAGCGATCTCCGTTGTGGCGAACTTGCTTGGCGGCTACTGCGCCGACCGGTTCGGCCGCAAGCGCATGATGGTCATCGCAGCGTCCGCGCAGGCAGCCGGCTATGGGCTGTTCGCCCTTGCCGCCTCGCCGGCGGTGGGACTGCCGGCTCTAAGCTTTGTCGGCTTTTGCGCAGCGAGCTTCGCCGGTTCTTTGTACTGGCCCGCCAGCCAAGCCATGGTGGCGGACGTCGTGCCGGAAGAACATCGCTCTAGCGTGTTCGCGATTTTTTATACGGCAGCGAATATGGCCGTGGTCGTCGGCCCGCTGCTTGGTTCTTTGTTGTACGAGGACAACCCATACATGGTGCTGTTCGGCGCAGCGGTGTTCTGTGCGCTGCTCGCGCTGTTCATGAGCCGGCGTCTGGCGGAGACGCTGCCGGCTTCTGTGGCGGAGCGCCGCCGCTCGTCGGCCGGCGAGCCGTGGTACCGGGTCGTCGGCGCGCAGCTGCGCGACTACCGGGTCATCGCCACGGACCGCGTGTTCCTGCTGTTCGTGCTGGCCGGCGTGCTGCTGTCGCAGACGTTCATGCAGCTCGATCTATTGTTCCCCGTTTTCATTCAGGAAACGGTGTCGCTTAGCACGATTTTCAGCTTCGGCGATTGGAACCTGGACGTGACCGGCAAGCAGTTGTTCGGCCTGATTGTGTCCGAGAACGGACTCTTCGTGGCGCTGTTCACCGTCGCGATCACGAAGTGGATGCTGGCGTTCCGCGATCGGTACGTGTTTATCGGCGGGGCGTTGTTTTATGCGATTGGCATCCTCATGTTCAGCCGGATGTCCACGTTCTGGGGCTTCACGCTCGCCATCGCCGTGTTTACGCTCGCCGAGCTGATGTCGGCCGGGCCTCAGCAGGCGTTCGTCTCACGGCTGGCGCCGGAGCAGGTGCGCGGCCAGTATTTTGCGGCGGCGAGCCTGCGGTACACGCTGGGCCGCACGCTCGCGCCGCTATCGATCCCGCTGAGCGCGTGGATCGGGTATGGGTGGACGTTCAGCCTGCTCGCCGGGCTGGCCGTGGCGGCTGCTGTGCTGTACAATGCGATGTTCAACCGCTTTGAGGGTGCTGATCGCGAGGAAGCAAGATCAGTGTTGCCGGGTTAGCGCCTGCGTCTGACGCTTCTCCAACGGCTGGAGCGTCTGCTCGTGTTAGGCTGCGAGCTTCACGCTAAAGTGGCCACGTGTCAGTGGGGGGGGGCCGTGATCATTCGCGATCTGCTTCCCGGGCCGGGGGCGCGCTGCAGCTAACGGACATCGGCGTCTCTTACCGGCGGATTATCGGGGTTTGTGCGTCGGTAACGGACATTGCTGTCTTTTAGGGGCGAATCGGAGCGTTTTGAAGGCAGAAAACAGCTTTAACAGTCGCGGATGACCGTCACAAATCGCGAAGAGGACTTTTTCCGCGCTAAGGGACTTTTTTGTCCCCTTACAATTTCACACGACTTCCTCGTCGACTTAACACAACAACATTGAGGAGCAATTGGGGCTCCTTCAGGGGCCGAGCGCTGAGCTCGGCTCTTTGCTGTGCCGCCTCTGAGTGCGAACCTGCGGTGCGAATGAGAAGCGCACATAAAAATGCCGGGACATTCGCACCACGTTTTTGGTAATATTAGGGTAGAGGCATGAGCTGGCTGACCTGCTTTTAGGGGAGCTGTTCTGTTTTTCGCTTGATTTGATCAAAAGCTGGTGGAAATAAGAGCTTTTGCATCAGAATGGGCTGTCGCACCTTGCGTGGGTGCGTGGATTGAAATATACGGACCACCCACCCTATATTCATTATGATTGTCGCACCTTGCGTGGGTGCGTGGATTGAAATTTCCCCCGAGTCTATGAATAGACTATCGATAGGGGTCGCACCTTGCGTGGGTGCGTGGATTGAAATACTTTCCCGCAGCGCAGACATTCGCGCCATACGGTGTCGCACCTTGCGTGGGTGCGTGGATTGAAATTGCACAACCTCCAGCTTTTCCTGGAAGCGCGCTACCGTCGCACCTTGCGTGGGTGCGTGGATTGAAATTTCACTTCCTGCTGCAGGTCCAGCACTTCCTAGGCGGTCGCACCTTGCGTGGGTGCGTGGATTGAAATTCTCTTCGCTGCAATCCTTTTGCTACTAGAGTGACGTCGCACCTTGCGTGGGTGCGTGGATTGAAATCGCGGAATAAGTCCTTTTGTCATTTTGATACCCGGTCGCACCTTGCGTGGGTGCGTGGATTGAAATTAACAAAAGGCTCAATGCCATCTACTATTTCCAGTCGCACCTTGCGTGGGTGCGTGGATTGAAATGGAAATTTAACTTCGTTTGAAAACGGTGCGTCGGTCGCACCTTGCGTGGGTGCGTGGATTGAAATACATCGGATACTGCTGGGTACCCGCTTGTACGGTGTCGCACCCTGCATGGGCGCGTGGATTGAATAGGCCTGTGCCGATAATGTTCGTGCGCGCCGTTTTGTCGCATCCTGCATGGGTGCGTGGATTGAAATCACTCGAACTCGCCGTGCAGGGCTCCGCAGTGCGTCGCACCCTGTATGGGTGCGTAGATTGAAATATCTCTTCCAGCTTCTCGACACTTCGAATCGGTTGGTCGCACCCTGTATAGGTGCGTGGATTGAAATTCCAAACGATCTATCTACACCGATACAACCTATATCCACCCCGTCATAGCCAAGCCAAGCCCTTCATATCTATCTAGGAAAGAGCTTGGGAAGGATGTGAACGGCGGCATGGACTCCCTTTTGAATCATGAAGCGGAACGTTGGCTGCAGCTGGGGCTTGCCTTTTTCTGGACGGTCACCTATGTACTCATCATCCTGCAGGGGTTCCGCGACCGGACTTGCGGTATGCCTCTACTGGCGTTATGCGCCAATATTACGTGGGAATTTCTGTACGGCTTTGTCATCCCGTTTGACCCGTTTCAAAAAATCGGCACGATCGTCTGGTTCGCCCTGGACTGCGTGATTTTCCTGCAATTCCTCGTCTACGCAACGCGCAAAACAACTAACAAACCGCTCCTCTACCTCTCCGTCGCCGGCCTGCTCGTGATGGCGCTGCTGCTGCACTACGGCATGCACGTGGAATTCAACGACAAAGAAGGGAAATATTCCGCCTTCGGCATCAATCTTATGATGTCATTCCTCTTCATGATCATGTGGCTAAAACAGCCTGGCAAAGGCCAATCGCTCGCCATCGCCTATGTCAAGACGATCGGCACGCTATGCGCCTCGATCCTGGGATACGCCATGTATCCGGAGTCTTTTTTGCTGACGACGCTGTACATCCTGACGTTCCTGCTGGATCTCCTGTACGTAATCGTTGTTACCAAGCCGAGCCCCTTGACGCCGCCCATCACGCACCGCCAACGATTCTAACTCGCCTCATCCCAGCAAGCAAAAAAGCGCCGCCATCCGCAATGGACAGCAAACGCTTATACATAGTCTCGTCCCTAAGCATTGCTCGCTAGTTTGTCCATTGTGTCCATTCCGTCTACCCGCTGTCTTTCTTCCCATGCTCTCGATATTCCGTGGGTGTCAGCGCAGTCAGCTTTTTAAAAATGCGGACAAAGCTGTTGACATTGCTGTAGCCGACCGCCTCGGCAATGTCCCGGATGCGCCCTTCGGTTTCGATCAGCAACTTCTTGGCCCGGCTAATCCTGAGATTCATCAGGTAATCGATGAAGTTGCTCTCGGTCTGCTCCTTGAATAATTTGCTCAGATGGGACAAGCTTACATGAAACTCATCCGCCAGCAAGTTCAAGGAAAGCTCGGCCCTGCCATAATTGTTGTGAATAAAGGCCAGAACTTTTTCGATTAAATCGTTCTTTTCCCGGCTGTTCCGCTTGTGACGGATCGCTTCCATACATTCCCGCAGCATGTCCAGCATGAATCGCTTCATGTCTTCGAGACTTTCATATTGGTGCAGCGAGGTTCGCATTTCCTGAGGCATGTGGAGCTGTTCCGGCTCAATTCCCGCTTCTCCGGCGACCAGAACAGCCTTCATCAAACATTGCAGGTTAATCTGCCGAATCATCTCCGGAGGAATCCCGTACTGGGTGAAGGCATCGAACCAGCGATCTGTCTGCGCCTTGAGTTTCTCCCCGTCCAACAGCTTCAGGGAATCCATCATGCTGTCGGTCATTGCGATCATGCGGTAAAGCAGCGCAGATTCGCCGATCTGCACATCATCCCGCGTAATGACGGTATTGCCTCCGAGAAGCAGGCGATAAGCCAGCACGTCACATGCCTGCCGAAAGGAAAGATGAATCTCCTCCGCTGAACTGGCCAGCCCGCCTACGCCGATGGTGACCGTGCGCTTGAAATTTTCCATGATGTAATTCTTGATTAGCTCCGCTACCACACCCGCCCGAAATTCGGCTTCTCCATCGCCATCGGGGAAACTCATCAGAATGGCGCAGCAACCGTTTTCGAGTTCGATTGCAACTCCCTTGCCCTCAGCCTGAATCAATTCTTCCGTCACATTGCACAGCGCGTAATTGTACAGATGGACATCCTGCGGCGTCAATTCATGACGTTGGTCGAAGTCTGCGGTCAGCACAACAAAACGGTTCATATCCAGCTGCATCCCTAACATGTCCATATACTGCCGGGTATTGGAAATATTGATCTTATAGTCCGAAAGCAGTTCCATGACCAGCTGCCACTTCAGAATCGGTTTGGTTTCCCGAACCTGCTTCCTCAACTGCTCGCTATTCTCCAGAATGTCCTCGAAGCGAGACTCCATAAGCCGGAGACCGTCTTCTCCTTCGCTGCTCACTTCCTGGGGAAATTGAGCGTTCAGCCTTGCAGCGAGATTGCCCAGAAAGCGGTTCAGCGGCTTGAACGTCCATCTTCCCACAGCGAGGGCAAGCATGGCTGCAAGCAGCAGGATAGCGCCGGACAGAACAACGAGCGTATTGCGAATCACCAGCAAGGGCTTGTTCATCTCTATATCCGAGACGACTCTCACAATCCGCCAGCCCGTGTAAGGATTAACCCTGTAGAAAACGGTAGACGTCCGATTATTCAACCTGGTCTTGAAAGTGCCGAAGTTCTTGCCTTCCGCCGAGATCTGCGCCACATACGGAACTGTTCCCAGATTCTCCCCCAGCTTGGACTGATCGGGATGAATGACTACCAGACCATCTTTATCCAACACCAGATTCAAGCCTTGCTCATCTTCCTCATGGTGAATCAGGGACAACAGCATTTCCTCCTTTAAATTAACGGCAACGGCACCCTTGCGGGCGCCGGAGGAGTGAATCAAAGGATAGGTTCTGACCAATGTCACCACATTGCGGTACAGCGGAAAAGAGGAATTGTTGATCAGCACCTTGCGGCTGGCCAACCAGTCAGAATAGCCGTCATACTGGCTGAAACGATTGATCCAGGCGTAATCCTTCAGCCTCAGTTCCTCCGTGAGAATATCCCCGGACACCAAGCGATCCTGAGAGTAGGAATAGAGATCCACGGAGAACAGGTAGTCGTCGCTGCGGATCAGCCTGTCGATATAGCTGCCAACTCGGAAATCATTGCTGGTCCGCTCCCCTTGGGGCAGATTATCGTCAAAAAACTTCTTCACTTCGTCATTCTGAACCAATTGGATGGCTTCGTTGTCCACATTTTTCAGCACCAGCTCCAGTTTCTGTTCCATGTGCTCCAGCAGCTCCATATTGGTGCCTACAAGTCGTTCCTTCAGATCGTCCGTGAAAATCAAATAGAAAAGCACCGCCGACACGCTTACACTCAAGAACAGAAGCATGATCAGACCTGTTATCATCTTTTTCATCCATTGATTCTGCACACGGTTCATTTGCCTGTTCCTTTCACATGTGTAATCGCAGCGGCGGCGCCTGCCGTTCATCTCTGATCGCTATTTAAAGCTTGCCTTGTTGGCTTCGTACCACTCCTGAGCAAGAGCCTCTACCTTATCCCCGCCAAGCCGCTTCCATTCTTTGCGAATTTCCTCCAGCCCCCAAACGGCGGTATACTGGTTGCCTTGCATGGTCACCTTAGCCCGCGTATCTTCAATAAACGGCTTCAACGCTGTCTGGATCTCATTCAGTTCCGCGAAATTAGGCTGATACGGAATATCACGATGGAAGGCGTTCTTCATCGCCGTCTCCAGCCCTGTCTTACTCAGAGAAGCAGCTTTCTGGGAAACTGCGTCAGGCGCCGCTTTCACCAGAAGATCCGCGGGGGAGAACTTGGCATCGCGCAACACCGCATATTCAGGCGCATAGTTGACTTCTTTTTTATACTTGTCCGCATCCAGTTGCTGCGGCACATTGTTGACCATTTTATAGTGAGTTCCCTCGATACCATTGACCAGCGTCATCCAGCCTTTGTCCACCAACCAGTCCAGGTATTCCACTGCGGCCTTGGGATTTTTCATTTCCTTGTTGAACGCTACAAAGATGAAAGGCTTGGTCTCCTGATACAAACCGAATTTGCCGTTTTTGGTGGAGACGGGTTCAAGCGGAACCGGATTGGCAGCAGGGACGTTTTTCCACATGTCCTTGATATGGGTCTCCATGGCGCCGCTGCCCCAGCTCGCCACATAAATGCCGGCCTTGCCTGTGGTCCACAACTGATTGGCACGCTGGAAGTTCTTGTCCGTAAGGTACTCTTTATCAACCAATCCATTCTCATACATGAGTTTTTCCAGAGCCATGGCGTCGCCAAAACGATCCAGCGTAGCGCCGTACTTCATTTTCCCGTTCTCCAGATACCACTGGTTGTTCATGGCCGCATTCATGGCGGAGTAAGCGTCAAAGGTGTTGCTGCCTACCAGTGGAACCGTATCCGCCTTGCCGTTTCCGTCCGGGTCCTGGTCTTTAAAGGCTTTGGCCACATTGATAAGCTCATCCATTGTGGTGGGAGTTTTCAGTCCCAGCTTATCCAACCAATCTTGCCGAATCCACATGCCGTGGTTGGCGACGGAATCCATCGTACGCTCCGTGGCTACTGCATACATCTTGCCCTCGAAGGTCAGATAGGCTTTCAGGTCGGGATGCTCTTGCAAGTATTTTTTGTAAGACGTGCTGTATTTCTCAATATATTCGTCAATTGGCTGAATGGCGCCCTGCGTAACTAATTTACCGATATATGCGCGGTCATATTCCCAAATGAGATCCGGCGCCTGATTCGAGGCAATCAGCACATTGAGCTTATCCTGCGCCTGATTGCGGGGCACCGGCACAATCTTCACATCGATGCCAGACTGCTCCTTTATCCACTTCACCCAACGATTGTTCTCGTATGTCCCCTCGTCGCTGGATACCGCGCCTCTGTCGAACATTGAGATGCTGACTGCCTTGGGAAGGGCAGCATACGGATCTGCACCCGCATTGGCTCCTGCCGACGAAGTTCCCGCTGGCGCAGCAGCGCCCCCTTCTGTTTGGTTCGAGCATCCGGCAAACATCGTCGCTGCCAGCACTAACGCAGCCGTAGAAGCAACCCACTTTTTCTTCTGTCTGAATTTCATGTGTGACCTCCTGAATAATTTTTATTATATCATGGCCGTATGCAGCCTGTGATATCTACCTAATGCGCCGGGTCAGCCTTTGACGGAACCCAGCAATACACCCTTGATGAAATGCTTTTGCAAGAACGGATACACACACAGAATCGGCGTAATCGAAAAGACGATCGCAGCCGCCCGGATTCCCTCCGGGGTAATGGTCTGCTGCGCGACGCCCTCTCCGCTGCGGAGCATCTCCGGGCTGACCAGATCAATCATCTGGTAAAGCTTGACCATCAGGGACATCTTGTCGGTGCTGCGGATATAAATGAGCACGTTCATGTAAGAGTTCCACCAGCCCACGGCATAAAAAAGTGTCAACGCTGCAAGGACGGGCATTGATAGGGGAAGGATGATCCTGAGCAGCACCACCCATTCATTCGCGCCATCCATGGCCGCGGATTCCTCTATTTCCGCAGGCAATCCCTCGAAAAAGGATTTCATCACAAACATGTTATAGACACTGATTAGCGCCGGAAGCCAGATGGCCCAGTAAGTATTAACCAGCCCCAGCGAATTGACCAGCAGAAAGTGTGGAATCATTCCGCCGCCGAACAGCATGGTGAACAGCACCGCCTGCAGCATAACGCTTCTGCCCCGCAGGCCGGGCTTGGATAAGGGATAGGCGGCCAAGGTCGTGAAGACCATGTTCAGAAGCGTCCCGATGACCGTAATCAGCACGGTATTCTTCATGGCTACGATCAGTTGCCCGTCCTCCACCAGATTGCGATACGCCGCAATATTGAATTCAACAGGCCACAAGAATACCTCCCCCGCGGATATGGCTCTGCTGCCGCTGAAAGAGACGGCGATGATATTAATAAACGGAAACACCGTAGCAATGGCACACAAGGCCAAAAAGACATTGTTGACCCAATGACCCGCATTTGAAGCCGTCAGGCGTTTGCGTCCGGTTGGCATAGACAAATCTCCTCTCTTCTTCGGGTGAATTACCACAATCCTCGTTCCCCCATAGATTTGATCAGCCAGTTGACGCTGACAACCAGAATCAGAGCCACAAAGGATTGGAACAAACCAAGCGCCGTGGTGTAACTGTATTGCAGATTCTCAATACCACGGGTATAGACATAGGTGCTGATAACCTCGGCTACCTTGGTAACGGCAGGATTCTTCATGGAATACACCTGCTCGAAGCCTACGTCCATGATGCGCCCTACCTGAAGAATCATGAGAATCGCCGCTGTACTGCGTATACCCGGTAACGTGACATGCCAGATTTGCCGCAGCTTGCTGGCCCCGTCGATTTTGGCTGCCTCATAAAGCATCGGATCAATCGCCGTCATGGCCGCCATGTAGAGGATGGTGCCAAAGCCGGCCTCCTTCCAGATCCCCGATGCGACGAAGGAAACCGGCCACCATAAGTTGCTGGCCATAAAGTAGACAGGCTCCAATCCGACCAGCTTCAGTATCGTGTTGACGATGCCGGTAGAGGGAGACAGCAGCGAGATCACAATGGTGCCGAGTACCACCCATGAAATAAAGTGGGGGATGTAGAGCAGATTTTGCAGCATCCGCTTATATCCGTTAAGGCGCACTTCGTTCAGAAGAATCGCCAATAGGATGGGCACAGGGAAGGCAAACACCAGATTGTACACATTCAACAGCAGCGTATTGCGAAGCACGATATAGAAATCGGTGCTGGAGAACAGCTTGCGGAAATGATCCAGCCCAGCCCAGCTGCTTCCCCAGATGCCGTCTGCCAAACGGTAATTCTTGAAGGCGATCAGTTCGCCAAACAGAGGGGCATACTTGAACAAGAGAAAATAAACAGCCACAGGAACAAGCATGAGATATAAATATTTATCGCGCAGGATCGACTTCATCAGGCCCCGCTTGAGCCTCATGTCGGTCTGACTGCTTTCCTGCTGGCGGGGTTCCGAATACAGGTTTTGAGATTGCCGCACGGAAATCGCTCCTTTCTTGTCATACGCCGTATGTGCCGGCATTAGGTCTGATGCCACGATAACACGCAGCCGGGAAGCTGCGAAATCTTCACCTTTTCATCCGGTACGCTTTATCGGTGATGCGCGCATCTTCTTTTTTTGTGATATCCCTTCTTTTTTGTGATTATGAGGAGCGATCCCGCTCTCTTGGAAACGTATGTCTCCCTGCGCCAAGCTCCTCGCTCCTCTGTCCCAGCGTCAACGTCGCGCTGCTCCCTTCAGGAATCGACACCGTAATTTCCCGCTCGTCCCACGCAAGTTCCAGCTTGCCGAAGGGCGTGTTGTGCCAGGCGCGAAAGTTGCGGATATCTGCGGGAATGTGAGGCGACAAGCGGATTCGCCTGAAGCCCGGAGCGTCCTCGTCAATTCGGAATCCCGCCAGAGCCTTGTAGTACCACGCACCGATTTCGGAAAACATGGGATGGTTCATGGACGAGCCGCCAAACCAGTTTTCTCCCAAAGTGCCTGCACATCTATGCGCCATATGGCCCCACCCGGGAAAATCCTGCTGAGAGGCAATCCGATAGGCCAGGTCAAACCGCCCGTGATCCGTCAGCGCATCCAGAATGAGCTTGGCGCAAAAAATGCCGCCCCGGATATGGTCATCCGCCAGTTTTACGGCCTTGACCAGGTCCATTGCCGTTGCGGCCGCATCCTCCGTCAGTCCAAACATAAGCTTCATGGCGTGGAACACCTGACTATCGGACTGAATATGTCCGTACTCCCGCATAAACGCGCTTTTCATACCTTCCGCCAGCTTGGATGCCCGCGCCTGGCCGACGTTCTTGCCCAGCACGCTGCAGCTTTTCCTGAACAAGTCAACCATATGGAACGCGTATCCAGTTAGCAACGCTTCTTTCGGAAAGGCAGGCGCTGACGGCGGCGCCGACCAATCCCCGAGGCCTGTCCGGCAGATCCCATTGTCGAGGATAGAGGGCAAGTACGAGATGTATCTCTCCATAGGCTCTATATATTTGTCCAAATACCGGGTCTCTCCGGTATACCGATACAACTGCCAGGGCAGCACAAAAAGCGCCGCGTCCCAAGCAGGGCCGCACATCATTTGGTCATATCCCCAGTTGCCGACGGGAGCGATGCAGGGAATGCGGCCATTCGGACGCTGGGCTTCCACAAGATCATCGAGCCATTTCTCATAGGCGTCGCCGATTGCGAAATTAAACAAAGCCTGTTCGCAGGACAGGTGGGCGTCTGCCGTCCAGCCATTCTTCTCGCGGTGGGGACAATCCGTGGGAATGTGATGATAGTTGGTCAACGTCGAACGGCGCACCGCTTGTTGAATCGTCATGATCAGGGGATTGTCGCACACCAGGCCTCCCGCATCAGGCAAATCGGTATGGAAGCAGCGCGCCTCCACCTCCAGCGTCTCGTAATCCCCGTATATTCTTGCATAGCGGAAGCCGTGATAGCCGAACTCGCTGTGCCACACCTCCGTTCCTTCGCCAGACAGCACATACTCATCCTGTTGGAACCGTTCGTCGTAGACATGCTGCCGGTACCGCTCCAAATCTGGCGTTGCGGTAACCCGGAGCAGTTCGAAATACTGGATGATGATTCTGCTGCCCCTGGCGCCTGTTACCTTGATTTCAACATTTCCCGACAGGTTCACGCCAAAATCGTAAATAACGGGCAACGGGCTGTCCACCACACCCACGGGCGCGATCCGCTCCCTGACCCGAATCGGAGGAATCTGCTGCTCCTTCAGCACGCCGCCAGGCCCGGGGACAAGGATCGCCTTGCTCCAGGAGGCAATCTGGTATCCAGCATCGAACGTTTCGCCACAGCGCAGAGAGTTAAAAAGCGTGCCGCCGGGCGCGCAATCCCAACTGCTATCGGAAGTGAGGAGAACGGCTCCATTTACCATTAAAGCCATAGTCATTCGGAGTCGTCCCCGCCAGGCCGCATGCTCGAATTCCCAGGCTGTGGCCTGCCGCTCATTGTACCAACCGTTGCCCAGTGTCACCTCGATGACATTGTCGCCGATCTCCAGATATTCATTTACCTCATACACATTGAACAGCACCGTCTTGTCATACGCCGTAAACGCCGGTTGCATAATATCTTCGCACACGCGGCGGCCGTTAATCTTCATAACATAGAAGCCGAGACCGCAAATGCGGACATAGGCTTTCCCCTCGCAACCGGACGGCAGTTGAAAGCTTTTTCTGAAAACAGGGGCGACATCGCCGGTACAGCTCGCACACGCGATCCACGGGGCTTGCCACGCCGTGTCGGTAATCATTAGCGCCACATCCTTTCCTTCTTTCCTGATGACCCGAGGGTCAGCCTCACGGTAACATGCAGCGAGGCGGCCGCGAAATCGCCAACTTTTGACCGAAACCTTCTTTTTCGCTGTGCGTGCGGCTTCAGTTTTTGTGGAAGGCTTCCTTTTTTGCCCGCGCAACGGCTAAAAGACCCATGATTGACATCATGGGCCTTCCAACCAGCTAGGAACCAGGCGGCCAGTTTAATTTCCTGTGCACGACTCCGGCAGCACCAGCAGCAAATCTCCAAAAGCTTTAGGGTCCTTGGATGCGCCAATCCCCCCCATATACTCCATCCAGCCGCGCCGACCGGCGCCGTCGTTATCATTGATCAGCAGGGAGAATCCGAGGTCGGTTCCTGCCGTCGGCGTCATCCCTGCGGGCAGCAAGGCCGTCCATGGAATAGCCATTTCATAGACCGTTGTACTGCTGACGGCGTTGCGCTGAACGGCCCGCTGGACATTATTCAATCCTCCCGCTCCTGCCGGAGCCTTCCATCTCCACAAGATGACATTGGAGGTATCCGAGTTAAGCGCAAGACCGATTTCATTGTACCCCAGCGCAGAGGAACCCAATTTCCGCCCTGGATCAATGGCAAATTGAATGCCGTCGCCCTTCCAGATGTCGCTGCCTGTTCCGCTTTGCGCATAAACGTTATCTTGAACTGACACTGCCAGATACAAATGATCTGCATCCCATTGCAGATACCCTGTCGCGCTGAGATCGCTGGTTCCTCCCCAATCTGTTATATGAGATTGGGAGGCCTGGTCAATGGTGATGGGTCTGGCTCCCGCCCATTCTCCTGCGCTCATCATGCCGTCAATAACGGGAGGCTGATCCGTTTGCTCCGCCGCCATGAAGCTAAGCTTGCGCTTCACCACCGTGTCCGACCCATTATTCTGAATGGTCCGGATATCAAGATCGTACAGGACGGGCTCCGGTTCTCCCGTAAATAGATAGGTCACGGTCGTCGTGGAATTGGGCATAACCGTAAATGCCTGCGGACCGCTGCCCTGCTGCCAAGGCCCTGAACCCGTCATCTGCACCGTTCCGGATTGAGCGATATCCAGTTGATTGCGGATGCGAATCTCCGCCGCCCACTGGTCTCCCTGCGGTGTCGTTGTCAACTGTGGATAGACATCCAGGCTGTACGGATCTTTGATGCTGATTGTCTGGGCGAACTCCCCTTCCACATAGACCGGCTCCTCTGACACCGGCAGCATCATCGTTCCGTCTGTCCCGGCAGAGAGTGCGGTCTGATTGCCGTATAAATCGTAAGCCGTGGCTGTGGAAACGCCCAGCTGCATCAGCAACTGCTTGGCATCGCCTTGGCTCCACACGACAATCACATCCTTGCCGTCGTAGCTTCGATGGAATCGATATGCTTGTACCCGATCCCCCGGGTCATACGACTGGACATATGCGGCTCCGGATAGTCGGGAGACTGCCGCGCGGTAGGCAATATAGTTTTGTTTGGCTGACCAAGGGACAGATTCATGATCCCCTCGGACAAGGCCAAATTGCCCTTCAAGACTTGTGTCCGGTTTGTAATCATTTTTAAAATCATACCAGAACACCTTCTCGGCAATGCCGCTGCTCAAAGCAAGCGTATAGGCTCTCGCCGCATATGCGCCTGATACCCGTTCGCTTACCCCGCGGTCGAGGACTTCACTGGTAGGCCAGCCGATTTCCGTCACCCAGACGGGCTTGGCAGGACCGTACGCGGCGAACAGATTATGAATGGCAGTCAGACTGGCGGCGAGGCCTCCGTCATCCGGGTTCACAGGATAGGTATAGGGATGGATGGAAACGGCATCCATATAGCCGTAACCGCCTGCCGCCAGTACGCTGCCGATCCACTCCGCATCCGCTCCGGAGGTGGCGCAACTGATGACGAAAGCATCGGGATTGGCGGCTTTTATCGCGGAATAGGCTGCCTTCAGCACCTTAGCATAGGCCTCAGCAGACAGACGATCCGGGTTCCCGCCGCCGATATTCCATTCATTCCATATTTCAAAATGATCCACCTTGCCCGCAAAATGCTCGGCCAGCTCGCCTGCATAGTTGGCATAAGCCGCAATCCCTTCATCCGTGTAAGGTGCTTTGCCCCCGTCATATAACGGATTGCCGTAGTCAATAATCAAGATCGGATGAAGACCCTTGGATAACGCTGTGTCCACAAACAGATCCCAGGAGGCAGGAATCCCGATTTGCCCCGCTGTGGTCTCCGCCTTCTCCCACCGGGCGTCATCCCTGATCCACTTGATGCCTGTATCCGCCACCTGTGAAAGATACGTGTCGACAAGATTGGCGTCGGTTTTGCCCATCAAGTGAAGGGCCGTTCCAAACATATTGTCCGTCGCGGGAGCCGCGGGCGAATCAACCCGGCTGAAAGGAAAATCCTCGGAAATAGCGGCTTTCCCCGCTTCCTGGGCCACCACGGACAACGTATATTGCCCATAACGGTTCAGCGCGGACAAGTTAACCGAGCTCTGATAGGTCGATCCTGCCGTCACATGGGCATCAAAGCTTTCCCCTGCCACGGTCTGATGATCGGCATCCGTTAAACTGTACGTTACATGCACATCCTTGTCTTGGGCCGCGTTGTTCTTCAGGGTAAGGTCCAACGATGCCGGATTGTCTGCCGCGATAATGTTGCCGACAGGGCCGTCCGTGCCAATCACCAACTCCTTCGGTTTAAAAATAAGATCATCGAACCATACGGTACCGGCGACATTGGCATCCAGACGGACATAGATCCGAATGTATGCCGTGCCTGGAAGCAGATGAGCCAGCTCCGCCGCATATTGCGTCCAGTCCTGCGTCCCCCCGGTCCCGATCAACTTCATGGCATTGTTGTACCAACCCAGGGAATCCATATTCGCGTCAGCCAGCAGCACATTAACACTGGCGCCGTCACTGCTGGACAGAGCGGCTGTTTTAACCCAGGCCGACAACTCATACACATCATTGTCGTGAACCGGAATCAGACCGCTCCCTGCGTATTGACCTTCCGTCGCCTCGGTCATACCGACACTTGTGTTGCCGCTGTGCCGAACGGCCGTATCCGCCCAGATCGATCCCTTCTTCATGGCCCACAAGCCGGACTCAAATCCCCCGTTCGCCAACGTATTGCTGGAGGTCTGTACGGCAAGATCGTCAAACCACACAGTGCCGGTAACATTGGCATCTAGGCGAACATACACCCTGATGTAAGCGGTTCCAGGCGCGAACGCGCTTAGCTCGACCTGATACTTCGTCCAATCCTGGTCGCCTCCAGCCCGAATCAGCTTCATAGCTCCGCTGTACCACCCCAGCGAATTATTGCTGTCGCCGATCATGAGGACATTGACACTGGCTGCCTCCGATGTCGATACGCCTGCTGTTTTCATCCAGGCCGTTAAATCATAAACTGCGGTGGCCTGCACGGGAATCAACCCGCTCCCCATATACTGGCTTGTGGCGGTGCCGCTCATACCGGCGCTTTGGCTACCGCTATGCTTGGTTGCTGTATCGAGCACAGCGCCTGTTTTTAGCGGCCAGGTTCCTGACTCAAAGCCTCCGTTGGCCAGAAGACTCGCTGCTTCCTCCGCATGGGCATGCCCCACCATTCCACCCGGAACGCACAGGCTTACTAACAATGCGATTGCCCATACTGCCATCAACCATTTCCCATTTCCTCTTCTCATCTCTACTAGCTCCTTTCTGATTGGATTCTTCATGCGCCTTTCCGGTCAACCGAGCCAACCGTACCATAACCAACAGATGCGCCAAAATCTACACTTTTTCATCCGCTACGCTTTATCGGTATTTCGGTTATGCTCTTTTTTTGTGCAAGATTTACTTTTTGGGCATTCCGGCACGAAAATGCAAAAAGCCCCTTGTCCACACCACGAAGGGGGACGGGTGGCTAAAACGGGAGGCTGGGAGGCGCTGTTCCTACGCCTGAATCAATTTCTTCACAAGCTCTTTGTTTCGTTCCTTGAACATCGCATTATGCGAAGATACCATGCCGTAGGAATCCGCCCCCGGCTGAATGTACATCTTCGCCCTGTTCACGGCGTTGGCCGCATCCTGGAACGCGCCGGCGATCAGGTGCACCTTGCCCGGATGCTTCAGAATATCCCCCGCCGACAGCGACGATGATCGTTCGGGAGTAGTGGGCCGTGCCCGACGCAGTCCGCAGCTCGAAAATGCCATCTTCACGATGATTTTCGTTTTCAATTCCCGCAGACCGCTATAGAAAGCGGAGTAGAGCCCTGACGGCCCTCCGCCAATAATCGTCACATCATACAACTCTGACTGTTGCATTTTTTTCTCTCCTTGCATCTCGCTGCGGTTGAGAATCACTATTAATTAGGTTCTACGCCTATTTGCGGGATTTTACAATGAGAAAAATGGCAGCGCACCTGCAGCCTCAATTTTGCAAAAAAAAACACCTCCCCGTCACGGCATGCGTGCGGGAGGGTGCCTTTTTATCCATTAAGCCGCTCTGACTTTCCGATATTTCACGAAGCTGCCGATGCGCCATACACAAATATAAACATACGCCATTACCATTGTTAACGTCGTAAATTCCGTGTAATTCAGCGATTGCAAATACTGCGACAGCACAACCCGAATGACGATGATGGCGATCAGGACATATTTGAAATTTTTGTTCGGTTTCCCATACACTTCGCCGTCTTCCCGCTTCTCGTAGCCTGTATGGTACAGCATAATGCTGCCCAAGACAGCGCCCAACACGACCGCACACAAGTCCTCCCACAGCGCAGGCGCATGGAACGGCTGATTGGGAATATGCATCAAAGAGGAGATGCTGAAACCGAATACGATTAGCAGAATCACTGCCGGAATCAACATATTGAATCCTTTATTGCGGATAGGGCGATCACTGCGGCGGCTCCGCAGCCAGAAGACGAGAATCAGGATGACGATCATAATCCCATAGGTGATAAACGCTTGGGTGTTCATTATGAACTCCTTTCAGATTACGTGTTGACCTTAGCTTGCTCTGTTCATTGTAAAATAAGACTCCCTGCCTTCTCATCCATCTGCAGGTAGAACTTTTCTCCGCCTCGAGACCGAGCTCCCTGCTGCGCTGGCACTCATCATGCTCTTTCCACTGTTAGGATTCAGTTCCGAACCGCTCCAGCAAAAAAGCCTGAAAGCCTTCCGCCGCGGGAGACAAGCGCCTCTCCGTTTTCCAGGCGAGTCCGATCGTCCGGCGGCAGTCGGGGTCCGTCATGGTCAGCCGGATGACCTTGTCCGGGCACCAGATCGGAACATCCGGCAAAATGGCGACGCCAAGTCCCGCGGCGATCAGGCCGACCGCCGTCATCACTTCTTCCCCCTCGAACGTGATACGAGGTTCCAGCCCCAGGCGGCCAAACAAGCCGTCCGTGATGGTGCGGAGGCTGTAGCCTTTTTTGAGCGCGATAAACGGATGCTCCGCCAGCTCCCGTAACGAGACGGCCGCCTGCGACGCCAACGGCGAATGCTGCGGCACGTAGGCATACATCTGCTCCTGCCACAAATCCGCCCACGCCACCCCGCTTCGCGCCTCCGTCATCGCGGAAATTGCAAAGTCAACCTCGCGCAGCTCCAGCCGATCCAGCATATCCCGCGTTGAGTCCTGATACAGTTGAAACCGAACCCGCGGCCGCAGCGCGAGAAATTCGCTCAGCAGCGCCGGAACCGCCGAAATACCGAGCGATTTGAGAAAAGAAATGACCACGGTCCCGCTGTCGGGATCGAGCGCTTCGAGCAGCTCCGTTTTGCCTGCCTCCATCTCTCCTAAAATGCGGTCGACCCGCTTCGCAAACTGCTCCCCATAGCGGCTAAGCCGCACCGTTCGCCCATCCCGCTCCAGCAAAAGCACCCCGAGCTCCGCCTCCAGCTTCGCAATCGAGCGGCTCAGCGCAGGCTGCGACAGGGAAAGCTTTTCCGCCGCGCGGGTAAAATGCTGCACCTCGGCAAGCGCCTTGAAATGTTCCAACTGCTGCCATTCCATGCTGCAACCCTCCATGTTTTTTGTGCATAGCTTCGATTGCCTTTTCGCATTAGACATCGGCTCCGCTCAATTCTACAATCAAAAGCAACAGATGATCGATCCTGTTCCTTACCACAATCAGGAGGCTCTTATGACTACTGTACTCGCCATTATGCTCGTGATGCTGCTGGTCGGCCTGCTGCTCGGCTTTGTCGG
Source organism: Paenibacillus oryzisoli (assembly GCF_050467285.1). GTDB lineage: Bacteria > Bacillota > Bacilli > Paenibacillales > NBRC-103111 > Paenibacillus_E > Paenibacillus_E oryzisoli_A. The sequence goes on from NZ_JBCMUN010000016.1 coordinate 40,840, forward strand.
CGCGGGCGGCTCCGGCTTTATGATCGCCGTGCTCACCGTCGGCTTCGGCTACCCGATCCACCTCGCCATGGGCACCGCCATCGCGGCGATGCTGTTTACCTCGCTGACCGGCTTCATCGGCCAACTCAAGCAAAAAAACACCGACGTCCTCAGCGGCATTCTCGTCGGCGTAACCGGCGCCTGCTCGTCGTGGCTCGGCTCCGGCGTCGCTTTTGCCATTCCGGAAGGCGCGATGAAATGGTGCACGTCCGGCATGCTGATTGTATCGGGCCTCGCCCTGTGGCTGCGCATGTCCTATGCCGCGAAGCATCCCGCCGACCGGCCCGCTCCCTCCGCGCTGCGCAGCAGATTATCCGCCGTTGGCCTCGGTCTGCTCGTCGGCTTCTTGACCGGCGCCTTCGGGATCGGCTCGACGCCTTTTATCCAGCTTGGCCTGATGCTGCTAGTCGGCTTGAACATGCGCACAGCCGCGGGCACGTCCATGCTCGTCATCCTGCCGATTGCCGCGGCCGGCGCGGCGGGCTACTACACAGCAGGCAGCCTTGACTACAAGCTGCTGCTCACCGTGCTCGTCGGCTCCATGACAGGCTCCTATATCGGCGCCCAGTTCACCAAACGCATGCCTGCTTCCGTTCTCAAAACCGGCATGATTGCAACTCCGATGATCGGAGCCTGCCTGCTGCTGCTCTAACCCGTACAGCCTTTTACTTGCCACCATCTTATCACAAGATTCGGAGGAAACGTACTATGCCGCTTACACAACCGGGCGATCGCCCTGTCGTTACAACAAGCTGCGGACCTGTCCGCGGCGTCCAGGAAGGCCCTATCCTTGCCTTCCGCGGAATTCCTTATGCAGCGCCGCCTGTCGGCGCCGATCGTAGATTTCGTCCGCCGCTGCCGCCAACTTCCTGGGACGGCATTCGCGACGCCAGTCTTTACGGCGCTGCGGCCCCGCAGCCCGCAAAGCTTGACTACAACCCCCAGCAGTCGGAAGACTGCTTAACGCTAAATATCTGGACCCCCGGCACCTCAGCGCCGGAGCGGCCCGTGCTGATCTGCATCCATGGCGGCGGCTTCACATCGGGCTCTGGCTCCTCCCCGGCTCTGAACGGGCAGACGTTCGCCGCGAACGGCGATATCGTCGTCGTGACCGTCAACTATCGGCTCGGCGCGCTCGGGTTTCTCGATCTATCCGCTGTGCTGGGTGCTGACTACGCGTCATCCGGCAATACCGGACTGCTCGACCTCATCGCCGCGTTGCATTGGGTACAGGCCAACATCACAGCTTTCGGGGGCGATCCTGCACGCGTCACCGTCATGGGCCATTCCGCCGGCGCCAAATGCATCGGAGGGCTGCTCGTTTCCCCGCTGGCCAGCGGCTTGTTCCACCGGGCGATTGCCATGAGCGGCGCGGTGCAATCCATCCGCGACCAAGCGACCTCGGTGCAGCTCGCCGAGCAGTTCCTTCACACGCTGGGGCTCACCTCAGCGTCAGCCGATCGCCTGCTGGAGCTGCCGGCCGCGACCTTGATGGCGGCCCAGCAGGCGTGGATGCGCGATGTGCGCGGGCTCCACTTCTTTGGCCCTGTCATCGACGGTCATGTCGTGACAGAACCTCCTTTGGAGGCGCTGGCACGTCAAGGCGCCTCTCTCCGGCCGCTGCTGATCGGCACGGCCAGTCACGAAGCTTACGGGTTCATCGCTGGCGAGGCCGCGCTGAACCCGCCCACCGAAGAGGTGCTGCGCACCCTCTTCGGCCAGGGAGCGGCGGCGGTCCAAGCCGCCTACGAGCAACGGAGCGGCCGCCGCAGTGGCGAGTCCGCTCCTGATATGGACGTGTGGCAGTCGGTGCTGACCGACGCCTTCTATCGATCCGCGGCGCTGCGGACCGCGGATGCGTACAGCCAGGCCGGCGGGCTGGTCTGGCTGTACCGCTTCGGCGCCGCTGCGCCGCAGGACGCCGGGCATGGCAGCGAGCTGCCGTACGTCTGGCACCGCGGGTTCCTCACCGTGCGGGCGTCTCTGGCCCAGGCGATGCACCGCGCCTGGATCCGTTTTATCCATACGGGCGAGTTGGGAGCGACGCCCGAGGCAGCGGGGTGGCCGCGCTTCGAGTCCGAGCGGCGTGCCGCGAGGCTTTTCGACGATAGGGATACGTGGGTTTATGAAGAAGATTGGGCAGATGTCGCAGCTTTTCCCGTTCAGGCGCTGACGCTGGGTTGATGCAGGAATCGCGTTGCTACTTTCTGCCGAATTAGAATCCTATTTGCTGCAATGGTGACCAATGTGACTTGAACTATTGCTTTGCCCACAATTTGAATCAAATTATCACCTAAAATCATTCCAACAAGTTCAATTATGAAACATATTTTTGCCGTAAGTTCTGAGTTTGAAGCATTTCCTTGCCGCCAGTACTATGTCTGGTATCCCTTCATTAATAAAGTAGTAGGCTGGCTGCGGGCATTAAGCTAACGGGCAGTAGCGCTCAATAACCGACAGAAAAAGTAGCCTCCCAGCATTGAAGAGGCTGCTTTTTTGATCTTTTACGAATAAAATAATTGTACCTCAAATTGGTAAACCTAAAATGAGGTGATATTGTGCGAACAAGATATATATTGACACTCTTTATCGTTGGGGTTTTACTGACAACTAGGCAGTCTGCCATAGCTCATCCAAATGATGAGAATACTAATAAGCAGGATTCGATTGAATGGATCGCTTTTTGGGATTTTCCACATTCGCGAGAAGCGCAACTAGAGCGCATGTTGACAACAGAGTTGCAAAGACGTACGCTATTTGCTCTTCAAGAGAAAAAATACTTAAAACCAGGGAAGGAATTCTTATACAGTTTCGAGCCCTTTGAAATAACAACTATGAAAAAGGGTGATGGCGGTTTTTCTGAGTTAACCGTTTTCGCAAAGGTTCATGAAGTCATTAACAATAAAAAAATGAAACCTGAAGCGTATCAAATCAGATTTAAACACAATTATAACCTAGGGTTTGTCGTCACTGAATGCATTAAAATAACAGATAAAAAAATAGCTGGTCCTTTGCACTAACGAAAGAACAATAGCACCACAACATTAAGTTTAAAAAGGGGCAATTTAGCGATGTACGAACATCTCGTTGTATTCAAGTTCAATACTAATGTCACGCCAATTAAGCAACAGGAATTGCTGGATCAATTGTTAACGTTTCGGAATCGTATCCCCGGGATATTTGATATAAGTGCAGGCATCAACGTAACTGAAGAAACGGAAAATATTAAGGGCTATACTCTCGGATTACGGGTAACGTTTGAAGACCTTGAGTCGCTGCGTTCATATGGTCCGCATCCCGTTCATCAGGAATTTGTTAAATCGCTGGATGGTATACTGGAAAATGTTATTGTAGTTGATTACCCATTGGTTTAAGCGACCAATACGAGGCTGCCGGTATAGATCGGCAGCCTCGTTGCGCTAACGGGAAGATAGTTTAACAAAACGGGAGCAGTTTGCCAGCGGCAGATGCTCCTGTTTCCGTTGAAGCATTGGGTGGAATAACAAAAGCGACGAAAATGTGATCTGTCAAAGTGGATTATAGCGGAGAATGATTAAACTAAAGGGAAATTGGCTGTTCAAGGGCAACGAGGGGAGATTGAGTTTAATCAACGACCAAGAAGCCAAGCGGAGGGCCGCTCGACTTCTTGGCTATTGACTTACATATGATTACTATACCGCTCACGAGGCGAGAAGGGCAGAGCTAACCCCGGAGTTTGATTCCCCCCTGCGATTCTGCCCGAGTTTCCGCAGGACTGCCGAACATCGCTTCTATCTGTCCCACAACTTCCTGCGAATAGCCGAACGAGGACAGGAAACCAAGAATCGTTCGGATCGGCATGCCCAGAAAGATCGCATACATAGGATTCTCCTCATCGATATGCAGGTGATGCATGACTTGCCCGACCTGCTCGGCGTAGCGCTCATCCTGCAGCCAAACCTGCAGCGCATGAGCGAGCGTCAACGGCTCTCTGACGTCTTCCTCCGACGCAAATTGAATGGTTGCGCTGATACGAATGTCCCGCGAGGAAGCGCCGACCATAATCTCGAACGCTCCGGCTTCTACGGCAAACCTGCCCAAGTGCTCGGCGTAATAGGCGAACGCCCGCTCCTCCAACTGCACCTCAACCGTACGGGTTTCACCCGGGAGGAGCGCAACCTTGGCAAAGCCTTTTAATTCTTTGTCCGGTCTGACCACCTCGGCCTGAACGTCGCGGACGTACACCTGCACGACTTCCTGGCCGGCGTACTTGCCGGTGTTAGTGATGTCAATGGCGATTCGCAGCACTTCGCCGTTCGTGAGGACGTCGCTGGAAAGACGCAAATTGGTGTATTCAAACGTCGTATACGACAAGCCGTGGCCAAACGGATACAGCACATCCATCTTTCTCGTGTCATAGTGTCGGTAGCCCGTGAAGATGCCCTCAGCGTAGTGCACCTGGCAGACATTGCCAGGGAATGACAAGTACGACGGGTTATGCTCCAGCCGCAGCGGGAACGTCTCGCTCAGCTTGCCGGACGGCGTCACGCTGCCGAACAGCACGTTCGCGATGGCCGAGCCGCCCGCTTGCCCGGGCAGCCACGCCTGTACGATTCCTTTGACCTTGTCGGCATAGGCGCCAATCGCCGTGGCGGAGCCGCTGTTCACGACGACAATCACGTTGGGATTGATGTGTGCGACCGCCACAATCAGCTTCAGATGACTGGCGGGAAGGTGAAGATCGGCACGATCATAGCCTTCGCTCTCAATCGCCTCGGTCGTGCCTGCGAAGACGATAACGGCATCCCGCCCTGCCGCCAATGCGCACGCCTCTTCCAATAGCTCGGCGCTGCCTGCTTGGTCATACCCGGCGCTGTATACGGCATCGGCGTATTTAGCGATTTCCTCGTACGGGGAATCCAGCAGAGCCGGGTTCATATGGGAGCTGCCGCCCCCTTGAAAGCGCGGCTCCTTGGCGAACGCCCCCAGCACCGCGACCTTGGCGTGTGGAGAAAGCGGGAGCAGCGCATCTTCGTTTTTCAGCAGGACGATCGCTTCTTCCGCGACCCTCCGCGCCACGGCATGGTGCCGCTCGGCGTCGATGACGGGTACTTCCCGCTTGTGCGCCACGATCTTCTGCACCGTACGCAGCACGCGCCGCACATGATCGTCAAGCTGTTCATCCGTGACCCGCTGTTGATGATAGGCCTCCAGTGCTTCCTCTGTGCGCGTGCCCGGCCCCGGCATCTCCAGATCCAGCCCGGATTGCAGCGAAGCCACCTTATCGACAACGGCGCCCCAGTCCGACATCACCAACCCGTCGAAGCCCCACTCCTGCTTGAGCACGCCGTTTAAAAACGCATGATGATTGCCCATATGCGTGCCGTTCACCTGATTATAGGCGCACATGACCGTCCATGGATTCGCTTCGCGAACGACCATTTCGAACGGCAGCATATATAGCTCCCGCAGCGTCCGTTCATCGACTTCAGAGCTGACGACCATTCGGTTTGTCTCCTGCTCATTGGCAACGAAATGCTTGATCGACGCACCGACGCCTCCGCCTTGAACGCCTTTTACAAAAGCGATTCCCATACGCCCTGTCAAGTACGGATCCTCCGAGAAATACTCGAAGTTGCGCCCGCCAAGGGGCGAGCGCTTGCCGTTCATTCCCGGACCGAGCAGGATGCCGACACCATAATGCTGGCATTCCTCTGCCATCACGGCGCCCATCTCTTCAATCAACGCCTCATTCCATGTGGCGGCCATCGCCGCTTCGATGGGAAATGCGGTCGCCGGCTTCGTCTGCATAAGCATTTCACCGGGGTTCGTCCCCGTGGAAAGCCGCAGGCCATGAGGGCCGTCCGTCAGCGTGATTGACTGAATGCCCAACCGCTCTATCGCTTGCGTCGTCCAGAAGCTCGCTCCGGCGAGGAGGCTGATTTTTTCCTCAACTGTCAACTGCGCGATCAGTTGTTCAATATTCATGGTTCGCTTCCTCCTCTAGGCCAAGCCCAGACGGACATATTGCTCCTCCGGAGCTTCACTGTCCGCCATCAGCCGCTTCATGTGTCCGATCATCTGAGACTCAATCTCCGGGTCATCCAGCGGCCGCTGCTGCAACGGATCTTCCTGCACGTCAAATAGCAGCGTGCCGAAGCTGTGCGCGAAGCCGGAACCCGCAGAAGGGATTTTCATGGTCTGCACGCCTTTCGTGAACGAGAACGGCGCCCGCAGCTCGATGTCCTGCAGCTCCCGCACCGAGAATCGGCTGCGCATGTGCGTCGGCATCAGCGTGTAATTGTACAGCGGCGTGTTGTCCTTCGAGACGGGAGCGCGCATATACACATAGCGGCCGTCCGTCACGTTGACATGCGCCCCGTGGAGCCCGAACAGCGCAGCTTTCCGCACTTCCCGGTCATGGGCGATCGTGGCGGCCAAATCCTTGCCCTGCATGTCCGGTGGGATATCCAGCCCGAAATAGCGGAGCAGCGTCGGCGCCAGATCGATCGTCTGCACAAGGCTCTGCCTGCGTTCATTGCGGACGCCGCTGCGCGGGTCCCAGATGAACATCGGCATGTGCGCAATCTCATTGTAGAACGGCATAATGGTCTTCGCCCACCAGTCATGCTCACCCAATAAATAGCCGTGGTCGGTGTTGACAATCAGCAATGTATCATTCCAGAGATCGAGCTCATCCATCGTATCCAGTACCTTGCCCAAATAGTGATCGCACATGCTGAGCAGCGCTGCATATTCGTAACGGACGTGATCAATCTCTTCCCTTGTTTCTTGCACAGGCCCGTACGGCGGCCAGTCGAAATGCTTGCCCTGGTAATCGTGAGGATATAAGTCCCTATAACGCTGCGGTGCAAAGAAAGGCTCGTGCGGATCAAAGGTTTCAATCTGCACGAACCACCGATCCTCGTCCCGGTTATGCCGGATAAACTCCAGTCCCTTGCTTACCGTAAGCGCTTGCGGAAAATCCTGCTCCTCCCGGATATATCCCCGGTTAACCCAATCCTGACGGATTAAGGGATGCATGGCCTTCATCGCAATCATATCGGGCATTTCGGGATCGGCCACATGCCCTTTCCATTGATCGCCTTCCTGACCCCGAATCAGCTCAAACGAGCTGTATCGGGTATGGTACGTTCCCCCGCCATCCTCCCAATAGTGCTGATGATCGGTGACGAGGTGCGTGTACACGCCGCTGGATTTGAGGATCTCCGGCATGGAGTCGTCAAACGGCTCCATCGGCCCCCAGCTGCGATGCAGAAAATTGTAACGTCCCGTCTGAAGCTCGCGCCGGGCCGGCATACAAGGCATACTGGCCACATAGGCGCGATCGAACGTCACGGTCCGTTCCGCCAGCCGCTTGAAATTCGGGGCATGGACCCAATCGCAGCCGTACGGTGGCAGCATATGTCTATTTAACGTATCGAACATGAGCATAATCGCTTTCATGGCAAACCCTCACCTTCTTATTCTTGGAGTTGGTCTTTCAGGGGAAGCCGGATCGACGCCACTGTGCCCCGGCCTTCAAATGAGTCAAGCGACAGCCCGTAAGCGCTGCCGTATTGCAGCACAATGCGCGCATGCACATTGGCGATGCCGAGATTCGGATGCTTGCCCAATTCGTCCATGGCGTTCTCCGTCAGTTGCTTCAGCATCGTCTGGATCTGCGCCAAACGCGCTTGTTGAATGCCCGGACCGTTATCCGCCACCTCAATGACGAGATCAGCGCCATCGTCGAATGCGTTGACAATAATGCTTCCCCTGCCCTCTTTGACCTCAATCGCATATTTGACCGCATTCTCAACAAGCGGTTGAATAATCAGCTTGGGAATACGGCAATTCATAAACTTCTCATTGACGCTAATCTGGCTGCGGAAGGTGCCGGGAAACCGGATGTGAATGATCGACAAGTATCGCCGGAGCTGCGTCAACTCCTCCTCCAGCCGCACAATGTTATTCATATCCTGAGCTGTATAGCGGTAGAAATCCGCCAGGCTTCGCGCCAGCTTGACCATCTCTGGCATATCCTCGAGATAGGCCATGCTTTTGATAATATCGAGTGAGTTATAGAGAAAATGCGGATTAATCTGCGTTTGCAGCGCCTTCACAAGCGCTTCCTTCTCCCTCAGTTGCAGGCTGACCTCCTGCAATTTCATGGAGCTGACCGTGTCTAGGAGCTGCTGCACCTGCTCAACCATCATATTGAAGCTCCGGTTCAAATACTGAAATTCATCATGCCCCGACTGATAGGATGCGCGCACGGTCAAGTCGCCCCGCTCCACACTGCCCATCACCTGCCGGAGATGCAGAATCGGCTTGACGAATGCGCCGGAGATGAACGGCACGACGAGGATGATGCAGGCCGCGATAATGACGAACGCCAACACCATCGCATTCGGCGTATGCTTGTAGGCCGTCGCCATCTCCTCCAGCGGCACGATGGATACGAACGTCCACCCCGTCGTTTCCGATCGGGTCGTAGCGACCAGTGTTTTCCGCCCCTCCCATTCCTGAATCGAAGCATTCTCGGTATTTGTCAAATTCAACTGGCGAAGCGGCGTCTGCTCGCGCGGCAGTCCCAGCCACGGATAATTGGGATAATACACGATCCGATCCCCATCGGATATGATGAAAAACTGGCCATGCGGGGCAAGACTGGACTTCTCAAACGTATGCTGTATTTCATCCAGATAAAAATCGATCACCAGCTTGCCCAAGAGATCCATACTGTCAACGCTGTAGATCGGCATTTCAAGTGAAAGCACTCTGACGTCCTCATTCACGTATTTGACCGCATGTGTCTCGAGAACCTGCGTCTTCTCCGGGATGCCGTCCCGCGCCCAAGGCTCCTTCGACAGCCCTTCTTCCGAGCGCAGCGTCAGATTGGTCATCGCCAACGTGCGTTGGTCCGGCGCCATGAGGAACATGCCGACAATTTCGGGATAATTCAGGGCGACATATGTTCTCAGCACCTTCTGAACGTCCAGCTGCTCCTCCAGAGAGGCCTCCTTGCCAGCTTTCAGCCATTGCTGAACAAGCTCGTCTTTCATAACGGACTGCGTAGACTTGGAAAGCTGATAAATATAGAAGTCGATATGATGGTTCAAGCGAAGTGTTGCTTCTTCCGAGATCCGATGGAAATCCCGCTTGATGCCGCTGCTGTAATAGGAATAGGATAAGAAGCCCATGATCAGAATGGTCAGCAGCCCGACGAGCAGAAACGCGATGGTCAACTTTGTTTTGATCGAAAACCGTTTGTGAAAACGATGCAGGTATGAGTTCATTCTTACACACTTAACCTTTTCCGGTACTCATTGGGCGATTGTCCCGTAAGCTGCTTGAACACCCGGTTAAAATGGGGCAGCGATTGAAAGCCGACAAGCTCGGCGACTTCATAAACTTTACGCTCCCCGTCGACGAGCAACTGCTTGGCTTGCTGGATGCGAAGAGCATTCAAATAGTTGATGAAAGATTGCCCCGTGTATTTCTTGAACAGCAGACTGAACTGCGACACGCTGATATGAAACCGCTGTGTAATGTCGGAAACCGAAAGTTCCTCCCGATAATGACTCTGCAAATAGTCGCACACTTTCCGCACAACCTGCCGCATTTCTACATTGTTCATCGCGTGATAGCTATGCAGCCAAGCCTCTGATAACTGCAGAAAATGTGCCTCGATTTCTTCCTGCCGCAGCCCCTGGGACAGCCCCAGCCGCTTGAAAGCGGGCTGCGTGTTCTGTATAAGTTCATTGTATTTACTTGAGAACGTCCGCAGCAGCAGACTCTTCTCACTCTCCTGCAGACCTTCTGCCGACAGGATACTGCTTGTGATTCGAGTCTGCTCCTTGAACAGCTCCGATGTCTCGAAGTCCGTAATTTTGTCGAATAACTGCTGAATCATCAAAAAATATTGACGCAAATGATGAAGTTGCGGAATCCGGGCCTTCGCCTTCTCCAGGGCCGAGACCAGTTCCTCCTCCAGAACAGGCTTCAGCAGAAAGTCGTTAACCTGATACCGCAGCGCTTGCCGCGCGTACTCAAATTCATTATGACCGGTAACTATGATCGTGATGACGGGCAGCCGCCGTTCCGCAATTTCCTTAACAAGCCACAGACCGTCTTGTATCGGCATACGGATATCCGTAATGACAATCGCCGGCCACACCTGTTGAATCGTCTCCAGGGCCTCTTCGCCGTTCCCGGCTTCCGCCACCACTTCGTAAGCACCGTCCTGCTGCTCGACCATTTTCACAACGGCGCTGCGAATCCATTGCTCGTCTTCCACCACCATAATCTGATACATAGGAAGAACCTCCGAAATTTAGTCATGAAACTCTGCGATGCACTGGCGCCGCTTGGGCTCGCAGCGCGCTTACGCTTATTATATCATGCTCGATTTCTCTCCCTAGCAGACTTCCGGCAGATGAGCTACCCTTTCACAGAGCCCACCAGCATTCCCTTATCGAAGTATTTCTGAAAGAACGGGTAGATGATAATCATCGGAATCGAAGCCATGGCGACAACGGCCATCTTGACCGGCGGTCCGAATTCGTAACCATTGGCAACCGATTCCAGTGAATTGCCCGACTCCAGCACGATCTGCCGCAGAAAGACCTGCAGGGGCATAAGCTGCGAATCGCTGATAAACAGAATGGCCTGAAAGTAGGAGTTCCAATAGAATACCGCATAGAACACCGTGAAGGTCGCAATGGATGTCATGGACAGCGGCAGCATGACGCGCAGGAACAGCTTCCACTCCCCGCAACCGTCGATGCGTGCCGCCTCCTCCAGCTCCTTCGGCGTGTTCTGAAAGAAGCTGCGCATCACGATCAGATTAAACGGCAGGACCAGATTGTTCAGGAAGAGCGACCAATAGCTGTTCAGCAAACCCAGATTGCTGGTCAGCAAATAGGTCGGAATAATGCCGCCGCTGAACAACATCGTAATCAGTACCATGAGATTCAGCGTCTTCCTGCCCTTGAGCCATGTCCGGGAAAGCGCGTAAGCCATCAGTGTAGTCGTCGATATGCTCAGCGCGGTGCCCCCAACCGTAATGACAATGGCGTTCCAATAAGAGGTCAGAAAATTATGATTGTTGAACAAATAGCCGTAAGCATTGAGTGTCCATGTCTTCGGGAACAGAAATACGCCTCTGGAGAGCATTTCCTGCTTCGTCGAGAATGAACTGAACAGCACATACAGACAGGGCAGCAGCACAGCAAGCAGGATGACCGCAATCAGCACGTAGATGACGATATCGAAGGGGCTCAGCTTGCGCAGCACAACGGTAGATCTCATGTCAGTACACTCCTTCCTCTCCGATTTTGCGGGATGCCTGATTGGCCAAATACACAAGGCCCAGACCGATAATGGACTTGAATAAACCAACTGCCGTGGTGTAGCTGAACTCCGCTTGGGTAATCCCCACACGGTATACATAAGTATCGAATACCTCGGACACTTGCAGATTCAAGGAGTTCTGAAGCAGCAGGATGTGTTCGAAGCCTGTATCCATCACGTGTCCCAATCTTAAAATAAACAAAATGATAATCGTAGACCGCAAAGCCGGCAGGTTAATATGCCAAATCTGACGCATCCGGCTCGCGCCGTCCACCCGCGCCGCTTCATACAACGTAGGGTCGACCGAGGCCAGCGCGGCAAGAAAGATAATGGCGCTCCAGCCGGCTTCTTTCCAGATCACCTGAAACAAATACAGCCATCGGAAATAGTGTGGATTGGTCAGCAGCTCGATTCGCTCATAGCCCCAAGTGGACAACAGATTGTTAATGCCCCCGTCCTGCGTCGAGAACAGCAGCGCCGTCAAGCTGACAATGACGACCCAGCTCAGGAAATGCGGCACATACAGCAGCGTTTGCGCCCCTTTTTTGAACCAACTGACGCGCACCTCATTCAACAGCAGCGCCAGAACAATCGGAACTGGAAAAAAGAAAAACAGATTGATGCCACTAATGAGCAGTGTGTTACGAAATAACATCCAGAAATCCGGGTCGCGAAAGAGCGCTTCGAAATGCTGCAAGCCGACCCAGGGGCTTCCCAGAAAGCCTTCGAACGGATCGTATTCCTGAAACGCAATCGCGATGCCGCCCATCGGAATGTATTTGAACACGATGAAGAACAGAAGCCCCGGCAGAAGCATAAGGTAGACCGGCAAGCCCCGCTTCCACTCATACCAACGGCTGCGGCTCGCTGTCTTGCTGCGGATATTCTCAGTTTGTGCAACAGTTGATTGCAAGATCATGCCCTCCTTGTAGCCCGATACCGGGAAAGCCTGTTACGTGCGCGGCCTTCCCGGGGCCCGGTTCCCGGTTTATTTCGTCTTGAGGTACGCTTCATTCATTTCCTGAATAATCTGATCGCCGCCGCCAGCCTTCCAATCGGCAACCGCTTTATCGATTGCTTCCATGGACTCCTGTCCGGCAATCACCTTCACCATCGTATCCATCCATTTTTTGTCAATATTCGTACCGAGCTTGGTCGCCGTATCGGAGACAAGACCCGCTCCAGCATCCTTGACCCGCACCTTGTCATTGTTGTCAAAATAGGACTTAATGACCGCCACTTGCTTCGGGTCCGTCCATTTATAGATCAGGAACATTGGATCAAAGCGTTTGAAAACCCAACCCAGAAGCAAATATTGACGATCCTTCACCGAAGCGTCCAACTGCTCATACTGCGTATCGCTGATTTTCTTATAGTGGACGCCTTCAATGCCATGCTTGATGAAATCATACCCTTCGTCGGATACCATGTAATCGAGCAGCTTCAGAATACGCTGCTGCTTTTTCGCGTCAATTTTCGAGTTAATTACAATGTTGTCTCCGGATGTCAGCACCGGAATGCCGCCGCTGCCTGCGGGTCCTTTCGGCGGCATCAGCTGGACAAGCTCGGCTTTCGCATCCGTTTTCAGAATCGGCGGCATCGTTTCCACGAACAATTGCTGCGGGTTTACTGGCGCAATGCCCGATTTGCCTGCCTCGAGCTTGTTCAGCGAATCGCGCGATTTCAGAATCGGCGTATCTTTATCCAGCACGCCTTCCGCGTATGCTTTCCGCAAGAAGCCAATATAATCCTTTAACTCCTTGGACTGCGTCTGCATTGGGGTCAGCTTGCCGCTGTCATCCAGCTTCCAGTAATTCGCAAGCCCAAAGCTGGCTGTCAGGAAATTCCCCGTGCTGCCGAAGCCGAATTTACCGTTAGGGCTGATCTCGACCGAGAAGCCGACCGTATCGTTCTTGCCGTTGCCATCCGGGTCCTGCGTAGCAAACGCCTTCGCCACGTTATAGAACTCGTCAACCGTCTGCGGCATCTGGAGTCCCAGCTTATCCAGCCAATCTTTTCGGATCGCAAGCGAATCCCTGACATCCTGGTAGTAGAACGGCAGACCGTAATACTTGCCTTTCGGATTGAACAACTTCAACGATTCCTCCGGAATGTATTTGGTCAAGTTCGGATATTTGCTCAGCTCCGGCTTCACATCCATGAACACATTCTTCGCCTGCCATTTGACAAATTCCGCATTCGGCGCGTAGAAAACATCCGGGAAATTGTTCGACGCAGCGAGTACATTCAGCTTCTCCTGATAGCTCGCAGACGGCACCCACTCAATCTTGAGATCGATGTTCAGGCGTTTGTTAATCTCCTCAATCATCGGATTGTTCGGCGCCCAGCCGCCGCCTGCATAGCTGCGGGTCATCAGATTTATCGTGATTTTCTCGCTCATATCGTCCGCAGCGGCTTGCTCCTTGCCAGTTCCTTCGTTGCCTGTTTTTGCTGCGCCGGAACACCCTGCCAAAGTAGAAGCCAGGACTGCCGTACTCAGAGAAAGCAACATCCATTTTTTCATGCGCTTCAGCCTCCCGATTATCGATTATTATTTCTTTTCTCTCGCATCTCTACCATGCGGAACGACATCACACGTCTCCATATAAAAGGTAAGCATCCGTTCTCGAAGCTCATCACGAATCGAGGCCAGCTCGGCGTCCTCAATCCGGTTCGTCGTTTCGCCCGGATCGTTCGCCAGATCGTAAAGCTCATCCTGCTCGTAGAAGCGGCGCACGTACTTGTAACGGTGCGTTCGCACCATCGCCGCCTTCGTGTGCTCGGGGCCTTCGCTGCGCTGCATCTCGCCCCGCGGCCAGTACAGCATGGAAGGATCTCCATTCGCCGGTGCGGATTCGTTGCAGTGCGTCTCGCCGTGCAGTCTTCCGCCCTCGCAGAACACCGCGTCGCGGTGCGTCTCCGTCTCCCCGGCAACCAGGCTCGCCAGCGACTTGCCAAAGTGCGTATAATTCGGCGTAAGGCCTGCATACTGCTGCACCGTCGCCGTCAGATCGACCAATTCGACCAGCGCATCACTTACTCGGGGCTGCGCCGCTTCCGCCGCGGGCGGCTTCACGATGAAAGGCACACGGGTCAAGCAATCCTCGAAGGTGTTCTGGTTTTTTTCCACAAGCCCGTAATCGCCGGTAAAATCGCCATGATCCGAGAAGAAAAAGACCGCGGTGTCGTCGTAAATGCCCGCCTGTTTAAGCGCTTCCATTAGCAGGCCGAACTGATAGTCAACCCTTGCGCACATCGCATAATAGGTCGCTCGCAGCTCCGTCCAGCGCTCTTCGGACCAGTTCTCCATGCGGTACAAATCGCGCAGTCCCGTCAGGATGGACGGCTTGCTGCCGGACAGCGTCTTCGTATCGATCCGCTCCGGCAGGAGCGACTTGTCGATCCGATCATACCACGCTCTCTCTACTGCATAAGGCGGATGCGGATACAAAATAGGCAGATAAATGCACAGCGGCTTGTCTGTCGGCGGATTCTGAATCAGCTCGATGGCTCCCTGAATATTCGCCCAATCCGAATCGTAATAATGGGATTCGCCCCCTGTGTCCAGCTCTCCAACAAAGAAGGAATAATAGGTATCGCTGTCCGGTGCGCCCCGCCAGTTGTTTCCCGTTCCTTCGAAAGCGCCGCCGAACATCGGCCGCGGCGCCTGCTTCGGCACGTATTTCACATCGCAGTACGGCTCGAATCCGGTGCTTGGCGGAATGAGATCGTTCTTGCCGCCCCACCAGACGTAGTAGCCCGCGTCCTTCAAGGTTTGGAGCAAGACAGGTTCGTCCGGCTTCATCATATGATACATCGTGCGGTGTCCTCTGACGTGCGGATACCAGCCCGACATGAACGAGCAGCGGCTCGGCGTGCATACCGGATTTTGACAAAAGGCATTGCGAAAGGATACGGCATCCTCGTTCACCATCGCGTCCAGATTCGTCGTCACTGCCGCCGGATTGCCCATATGCCCCAGCACATCGCCGCGCCATTGATCCGGATTGAAAAGTATGATATGCGGTTGTTTTCCCACTCTGTTCTGCCCCCATTTCCTTAGCGTTGATCTGGCATTTCTTCGGGATGACCTTACTATACTTCGCCGCGCCTGCTTTCGTCGTTAACGCATTTTCCGATTTCTTTGCATTATTTCTTACACTCTCACCGTCGATTGTACAGCGTCCAGCTCCTCGGATAATATGCAAAGAAATCGGAGAATCGGCTATCGAACCGCTTAAAAGACGCAGTTTATAGTAGATAGGAATACCAGCTTGAAGGGAGAGTTTGCTTGTGAATAGACCTAATATTCTCATGATCATGGTCGACCAATATCGCTCCGATTGGATGAGCTGCGCCGGCACCTCTTATGTGCATACCCCTCATATTGACCGTATTGCCGAGAGCGGCGTCCGCTTTGTACAGGCCAGCTGCAACAGTCCCGTTTGCGGCCCAAGCCGCAGCTCGATTGCCGCGGGATTGTATCCCCATCGCATCGGTAATCTGGAGAACTTCGTCAACTACCCGGTGGAGCAGCCCACCTATTATCAAGCCTTGCGACAGGCCGGATATCGGGTAGGCATTGTCGGCAAGAGCGACTTGCACAAAGGCGATCATTTCTACGGTCTAAACGGCGACCTGCCGATTATGTACCATCTTGGTTTTACGCACCCGCATGAAACCGAAGGCAAGATGAACGCGGCGTTCCGCCGGAATCATCTCATGCATTTCGATCTGGATGCCGGAAACGATGCGCATATCGCCGGTCCTTATCAGCACTACCTGCGGGCGCACGGACAACTGGACGCTTTCGTCGAGGATTACCGTCAGCGCTTCGATGGCTGGAGCTACTATAACGCAACGCCGTCCCCGCTGCCTGCGGAGCATTTCCACGACAGCTATATCGGGCGGAAGTCGTGCGAGTTTATCGAGCAAGCGACGGATGATGCCCCTTGGCATTTGTTTGTCAGCTTCGTGGGGCCTCATGACCCGTGGGACGCGCCCGCCGAATACGCGGAAGCGTTCGCGGACCGTACGTTCCCGGATTCGATTCGCGATGATTTTGCCGGCAAGCCGGAATGGGTCAAGAAAAAATCCAAAAAGCAAACCGCCGGTATGACGGAAGCTCACCTGACGCAGGTCAAGCGGCAGTACGCCGCGGCCATTCAATTAATCGACGATTGGGTGGGGCGCATTCTGGACACGCTCACCCGCAAGGGGCTGGCGGACAATACGGTCATCCTGTTTTGCGCGGATCATGGCGAAATGATGGGAGATCACGGTCTCTTCCAGAAGAACACGATGTACGAAGGTGCACTGCGTGTTCCGTTGATCATCGCTGATCCGCGTACAGCGACAACGGGAACGAGCCAGGCTCTGGCGGAGATGGTTGACCTGTACCCGACGATGATGGAGCTGTGCGGCATCCCGTATGCCCATTGCAGGCTTGATGGCGTCTCGCTCGTGCCGCAATTGCAGGATAATCCGCCACAGCACAAGCCGTATCAGCTTAGCGAGCTCACCAACACGCGCATGATTTATGACGGCAGATACAAATATATTGAGAATCATAACGATGCGCTGGAGTTGTACGATCTGCAGGAGGATCCGCAGGAACTGCGGAATCTTGCGAAAGAGCGGCCCGAAACTGTGCGGAGCCTGATGAAAAGCATGGCGGCCTTGCGGAAGTAGAGGGAGAACGTTGGAGAAAAAGAGAGTTGACGGGTACGTTGAGCCTTGTATCCCCCGCCTGCGCAAAAACAAAAAAGCTCTGCGCCTCCCAGTGAAGGAAGGTGCAGAGCTTTTATCAGCGTTTCAGCATGTATCTCCTCGAAGCGGCCCTTGAGAGGACGGCGGAACCGTTTACCTTTGATGGCTATTCGTCACAGTACGCGAAAAAGCGGCGCCTCCCGCAACGCATGCACGGGAACGCCCGGGAACCGTTCGCGCAGCCACGCCGCGATTGCGCGCATGCCCGGCTCCTCGCTCTCCGCATGGCCGAGCGCGAGGTACGCCAGCGGCCGGCCCTCCCGGGCCGCGTCGCGCACGTACTCCGGCGTCTCCCATTCGGGGCCTTCGCCGGCGATCACGAGATCCAGGCCGTGCGCCTGGATGAGCGGCACCGCTACGCCGGCTCCGCCGCGGTAACCCGCCGCCACACCGATGCGGCGGCAGAGCATGTCGGGATTCCCCGCTGCGCGGACGTAGGGAATCCCGAGCTTCGCTTTCACATGACGGGCGACCTGCGCCAGCGTCATGGGCTCGATCTCCACGACCGCGGCCGCGGGTTCGTGCGCCAGGAGGTGAGGCGCCCAGGCGAGCGCCTCGATTAGCCCAGCCGTGATGGCATCCGGCTGGCAGCGATGGGGACGGTCGTGATAGCGAACGACCGTCATGCCCGTGCGTCCGAGCAGCTCACGCTTAGCGCGCACGACGGGGTCGTCCGGGAGCCAGGCCGCGCCGGCCTCCCGGTGGCAATAAAACAGGCCCTCGTGCGAGATCACGAGGTTCACACCGAGCGCAGCCGCCTGCTCCAGCAGCGCCTGCGTTGCCGTAAAGACGACGGCGACGCCCGTCACGGCCGTGGAAGCATTAAACGTGCCCGCCCTGGCGGCATCGGTATCGGTATTGGCATCGGCTTCGCCCCAGCCGCTCCCCGGACCGGCCACAACGCCATCCACGCCGCCTTCAACCAGGGCCGCCCCGTCCAGCAGATGCTTGATCACTTCCCCTATCGTCACTGGCGTCATGCCATCCATACCCCCTAATTGGTCGTCGCCTGCCTCCCGACATCCACCCTAATACACCACACGCCCGCGCTCATCCGCAATGCCCGATTTCCGAAAGAAATACGTGTTGATCTGGTCGCGCCACTCCTTCGCATGCTCAGCTTGCTCGCGCAGTCGGCAGCTCACCTGCTCGAAACGCTCTTGGTCCATCAATCCCCGCAGCGCTTCCCACGTCTCCACCAGCCTCTCCGCCTCGCGCACCCCGTCGAAGTGCGTATCATAGATGTGCTGAATCACGGTCTTGCCGGACTTCAACCGATGCGTGTACGGCACATGATGGAAAAAAAGCAGCAGCTCATCCGGACATGTCTCCACGTTCTCGTACCGCTCCGCATGCGGAGCGAAGTACTGCGCCGTGTATCCGGTCCCCGTGTGGACAGTACGGTCGACCCCCATGCCCTGGGAATCGGCAAAATGATACGTCCCCCAGCGCGAATACTCGTAGCCGTCGACATTCGGCCCGTAATGATGGCCGGGATTGACCATCCAGCCGACGCCAAGCGGCGCCGTATAGCTCTCATAGATCTGCCAGGAATCCAGCAGCATCCGGGTTACAGCCGCCATGACCTCGGCGCAAGTCCCGAACGTCAGCGCCACCCACTCCCGCGCGATCTGCTCCGCCGTTAGCTCGGGGTTCCACGCCAACCGGCCGAATCCGTACAGGTTCGCCTGCGCCAGAATATGCCCCGTCCAGCTCGGTCCGTCGCCGATGTTGGACACCGCTGCAATGCCGCCCAGCTGTCTGCCGAACAAACGGCCGCTTGCCGCCTGTGCGATCGTGCTGCCGCTGCCCTCGGCATGCGTGTCGAAGCCGAGTACTTCCTTCCACTGCGGCACGAGGAAGCACAGATGTTTTTGCTGGCCGGTATATTCCTGCGTAATTTGCAGCTCCAGCACCTGATTTGTCGCAGGCATCGCGCCCAGCAGCGGCGACACCGGCTCCCGTACCTGAAAGTCCATCGGGCCATTCTTGATCTGCAGGATCACATTATCGTGAAACTTTCCGTCGAGCGGGGTAAAATGGTCAAACGCCGCCCGCGCCCGGTCGGTAACGCGGTCGCGCCAATCCTGCTGACAGTTGTACACGAAACAGCGCCAAATAACGATGCCTCCGTGCAGCGCCAACGCCTCCGCCAGCATATTCGCGCCTTCCGCATGGTCGCGTCCGTAGGTGAACGGCCCCGGACGTCCCTCCGAGTCAGCCTTCACGAGAAAACCGCCAAAATCCGGGATCACCCGATAAATCTCCCCGGCTTTCTCCTTCCACCACGCCCGCACCTCCGCGTCCAGCGGGTCCGCGCTGCTGAGACCGCCCAATTCCATCGGGCTGGCGTAGTTGACGCTCAGATACGTGGTAATGCCGTAGCTGCGAAACACCGCGGCGACCCGAGCCACATCCGGCAGCATCCGCTCAGTAATGAGGAGCGATTCTACTGCGTGCACGTTAACATTATTAATCGCAATCGCATTGATGCCGACCGAGGCCATCAAGCGGGCGTAATCGCGAATCCGCGTCAGATCCTGCACAATGCGACCGTCCCTGAAAAAAATCGACTTCCCCGCATACCCCCGCTCAATCGATCCATCCATATTGTCCCATTGATTGAGCATGCGCAGGCCGTTCATCGGCGACTCTGTAATAGCGACCGCCGACAAATCTTCCCCGCACAGGAGCATCCTCAGCAGGTGAAAAACCCCGTACAAGGCACCTCTCGCCGAATTGCCGGCGATAACAAGCCCGGCCTCGCCCAGACGCGTGATCACATACCCATCACCGGAGGTGTTTCCCGGCTGCAGCTCCGGCACCAGCCCGGCCTCCAGCTCGCCCAGGTACCCGCGGACGCCGAGCACGAGGCATGGACTCCCATCGGCAGCAGCGGTGCGCACAGGTCTTGCGCCAACAATCGCCCCCAAACCGTTTATCAGTTCGGAAGCCGCCGTCTCCAGCACCTCCGACTCGCAGGCAGGCACAACCACCTTCCGCGCCCACGCTTCATCTACCCTTTTGCTGTCGTTCGTCGCCGCATAGCCCAGCCAACAAGCATATGCATTCGTGCTGTCACCCATCATGATACCTCCACTATTGTACGTTCTTGCCTTTATCTATTTATCTAAAATAAGTCGGATACTTCGCCATTAACTCTTCTTTCTCGAATCTGACCCGGCTGAGATGCTCCCGCATCGCCTCTTCAGCCATGTCCGGATTGCGCTCCCGAATCGCGCGCGCGATACTGCGGTGCTCGGACAAAATCACGTCCCAGTCGTAATTCACAGCGAGCCGCAAATACCGGATGCGGTTGTAGTGCGTCCCGAGCTGCTGGAGCAGCCCCCAGGTGCGGATTTTGCTGCAGCCGACGATAATCGTCCGATGAAATTCTTCATCGAGCTCGAACAGTCGAGCGTAATTTCGCTCCGCTGCGCAAAGCTCCTGAAGGTTGATCAGGTTTTGCAGCTGCATCGCCTGCTCGGCATTCAGCAGTTCGCAAGCCTGGCGCACAACGGCCGTCTCCAACGTCTCCCGGATAAAGCGGGACTCCTCCACCAGTTGCAGATCGATCAGCGAGATAAAAGACCCCTTCTGGGGAATCGTCTCGATCAACTCCTCCTGCGCCAGCTTCACCAACGCTTCGCGAATCGGCGTTCGGCTCACCTGCAGCATCTCGATAATCTCTTTCTCTGAAATCAATCGACCGGGCTCGAGCCGGAGCTCCATGATGTTTCTTTTCAACGTGTCATGCACATTGTCCCGAATTAATCCCTTGACTTCCGTTGCGGCATCGAGCTTAATATGATTCATCGCGTCCCCCTTTCCCGGTCCTGCCCGCTAAACAGCCGGCATTCCTGAATTTACAGCGTTATTCGTCCACTCGTGCCGTTCCAAAACGGCCTCCGGTAACTAACTTCCCAAGTGCCTATCGCGGTAAGCCTACTGCTCTCCCCATATCAGCCCTGTATGCGGAACGACACGCCGCTATTTCAGCGGTTATCACACATTTCCGCCTAGAGGCGGAACGAGATGACCCTATTCAGGCTCTGAGCCGTCCTTTTTGCGAAAAATGCCACAAATAGCGCACTCTCGATCCCTTTATCGCCCAAATGGGCCCAATTCGTGCAAATAGCGTCACTATGCTCCTCTTCCGCTGACTCTGCTGAACAAATATATGATGCTGCATCGCATGGCCGCTCCTATCTCGCTATCTCTCAAACCGGAACCAGCCAAAATCGAACTGGCTGCCAGGCAAGAATACGAAGATCACGCTCTGTTCACCCGTTACTCGCTCTATCTCAAAAACCCGCTCCTCATAACCATCGGACCCGGTAAACTCAATCACTTGATTGCTGTCCCCGGCGCTCCCCGAAAACCGGAGGTGAATCGTATTCTGCGCAATCGGCGAGCCGCCGCAGACGACCAGTTTCGTCGCCCCTTCGCTTCCGAAATCCATGCCGCCAAACACCAGCGACACGTTGTTGCCGATGCCCTCGACACATGTGCCACTCCGAGTGAATGTATCGCCGTACAGCTGGTCGCACACTGCAGCGTGGTTCACCTCGTACGCCCGGCTCACCTTCTCGAAGGAGAAGCCTTTGATATGCACCTTCTTCTGGAGCACAAAGCACAAAGACGTAATGCCAGTCAACCGCCTCGAGAGGCGATAGGTCTCCTCCTGGTACACATTCCACCTGGATGGCTTCTGGTAGATGACATCCGCCAACAGCTCGCTGCCGGCTTCGTCCGGCATGCCTTCCCAAATCTGCAGCGCATACGGCTCGCCGGTAAGCGCGAAGATCGGCAGCGTAATCCGGTCGGAGCCGTACGCGCCGAAGTCGATGCCCCGGAAGCCAACTTGCGTCTCTCCGTCCCGACTGGTGGCCACGCCGCGCTCATTGCCGTTGCCGACATCCCCCTTGCTGTAGTCATACAGCCCGGCGGAAATGAACCCATACGGGTCCTTGTACGCCGTGCCCAGCCCCGTCGCCGTAAACTCCAGCTGCGAGATCAGCTTCGTTTTGGCCGTGCCGTTTCGGCTCGTGCACCGGAGCCGGAACTCGCCGTCGCCCAGCGCGATCAGCTTCGCTTCGCCTCCGCTCGCTTCCACGCGGGCTAGATTCGACGCGATCCCCGCGTCGTTCACGACGCTCCACTCCACGTCCGTGTAGGATGTGTTCGCAGGGTACAGGCGCGCCTGCACGGTCATCCCCCTCCGCTCAGCGTCAAACTGCTGGCCCATCGGGGAGACGATTTCGATTTTGCGCACGGGAATCTCGCGCAGAGCACCTGTCACAACCGGCTGCGCCTGATTGCTCGTCGCAGCCGACACACCTTGCACCGCGTCCCTCCACAGCACTTCCTCTGCAATTCCTCGCAACGCAGGTCCTCCGGTGGCAGCTTTCCCCGGCTCAGCAGCCCGCACCTCGAACGTCAGCACCTGCGGCGCCAGCCCTTCGGAGGTCACTTCCACCCGTACGGTGCCGGGCTCCAACCTCGCGCCGATCAGCGCCATCAGCTTGCCGCTGAACAATCTGCGGCTTACGCCCTTGTACGCGTCATAGTCCGTGCTGTCGCCGTTGTCGAGGCCCAGCAGCCGGCCGGCGCCCGTTACCTCGACCTGCACCCGGTTCGTCGCGTTCTCCACCGGGTTGCCGTCCCGATCCGCCATCGCGATTTCGACGAACATCAAATCCTCGCCGTCCGCGACCAGCCCCGCCTTATCCGGTGTCAGCCGAATCTCGTGCGCATCACCGAACGAGTGCTGTACGGCCGTCGCGATGACGCGCCCCGCTTCATCGTAAGCGAGCGCTTTAAGCTCCCCCGGTTCGTACGGGAGCTTCCACCAACCGACCAGCTGGCTGCCATGCCTATGGTCAATATCGAACGTGCCGACGGTCACGCCGTTCAACTGCAATTCGATCTTCGGCGCATTTGAGCAGACGCGAACGTCGATCACTTCCCCCGGATTCCAGTCCCAATACGGAAAAATATGCACCATCGGTTTCGCCCGGTAATCCGTCCACGCAGACTGATAGATGTAGTACGAATCCTTCTGAAACGTCGCCGTATCGATCTGGCCGAGATAGGCATTCTTCGTATGATAAGGGGTTGGCTCCCCGATGTAGTCAAACCCGGTCCAAATAAACTGTCCCAGCGAAAAAGGCGCCTCCCGCTCGGCGATTATGCAAGCTTCGACAGATTTCGCACCCCAGCTAGTCGTGCTGTTGCCCAGCGCTGAGCACTGCTCGTCGTCATCGGCAAGAATGGACCGCTCGAACGGGAAGCGGTAAATGCCCCGGCTCTGCACAAGCGAAGCCGTCTCACTGCCATAGATCACCCAGTCCGGGTGCTCCTCGTGATGCTTGTGATAGTACTTCTCAGCGTAGTTGTAGCCGGCAATCTTGACGATGTCCGCACACAACTGCGCATTCTCCCACGGCATATAGTTCGAGCCGATTGTGACCCGGCCGTTCCCCTTCGGATCGTGCTTCATCACTTCGGCCGCCAGCATCCGGGTGATCTCCTGCCCTCGGCCATCTGCATGTGTATCGTAAATTTCATTGCCGATGCTCCACAGGATCAGGCTCGGGTGATTGCGGTCCCGCCGGATCCAGCTTGCTACATCCCGCTGCGCCCACGCCTTAAAAAACCTCGCATAATCGTACGTCGTCTTCGCTCTCTCCCACATATCGAACGCTTCCGAGACGATCAGGAAGCCCATCTCATCCGCGAGCTCCATAAATGCCTTCGCGTGCATATTGTGGGCGGTTCGAATTGCATTGACACCCATTTCCTTCAAAATCTGGAATCGCCTGCGGAGCGCCGCCAAGTTAAAAGCTGCGCCGAGCGCACCCAGGTCGTGATGTTCACAGACGCCGTTCAGCTTCATGCGCGTGCCATTCAAATAAAAACCCGTCTGCGGGTCGAGCACGACCTCCCGGAACCCCACGTTCTGCTCGATGCATTCCACGAGCACTTGCTCTCCATCTGCGCCAGCAACCCGCAGCTCCGTCACGAGCCGATATAAATTCGGCTCGTCGGGGCTCCAAACGCGCGCACCCTCCACCTCAAGCATCTGACTGAGCTTCGCGCAGCCTGCTTCATCCCCGCCTCTTGCCTTCGCAGCCACAACTAGCTCCGCGCCACTTGCCATCGTAGCCGCAGCCTGCTCTGTCACAGCTGCCACCGGCTCGCCCCCGTACAGCAGCGTCTGAGTCACCCAGCCGTCCTGACGAAGGCTTAGCTCCGTCTCCACCGAAAGCTCCCAGCGCTCGCCCTTCCGAACCGCTGCTGCATAAATGCCATGCGTCGGGATATACTCTTGCCCACGCGTGATCAGCCACACATCCCGGTAAATGCCAGCACCCGAGTACCACCGGCTGTTCGGACTTTGGTGGACAACCTTCACTATGACCTCGTTATCACCCTCCACCAACGCATCCGTTATGTCATGCTCAAAAGCCGAATACCCATACTTCCATTCGCCAACAAAACGCCCGTTCACGTAGACGGAACTATCCATGTAGACGCCGTCAAAGCTCAGCAGCACCCGGCGACCCAAATCCGCCGCCGCCCAGACCAGCGTTTTGCGGTACCAGCCGATGCTGTTCTCGTAGAGGTTGCTTGTATCGTAGATCAGCCAATCGTGCGGCAAATCCACCGGCTCGAACGGGAGCCTGGACCAATCCGTCAGCTCCAGCCCGCTTTTTGCAAATGTCCATCCGTCCATCCAGCGTACCTTCGTATTCATGCCTTTCCCTCCCTGACATACGTTCTCTCTGCTTGCAGCCTTCATCTATATGCACTCCCGGCCTCGACCACGAGTTATGTTCAACGTTAAATGTCAGGACCTGCGGCAAGAAAGCTTGCCGCAGATCCCCTGATTCATGATTAATAGCCAAGCATGCCTTTCGTTTTGCCAAAAATATCGTTCGCCATCTTCACATAACGTGAAGCGCCGAGCGATTCGACTTGCGCCGTGTACGTATTCCAATCGGTTGCAATGTTCGCTTGCCCTGTAATGAATTTGAGAGTCATGGTATTGACATAATCCATCAGCGGTTTGGAGATCAAGTTCATTTGTTCGCTTTCATCCGGTGTGCCCATAATCGGCGGCGCCAGCGTTCTCGCTTTACGCAGCGTCAGGATCCGGTTGTTGTAATCTTTTTCACCATCGGTCATTTTCGACATTTTCAGCTTCGCAGAGCCGCCGTAAGCGAACACCCCGCCGCCGAAGCCAAAGTCTACGTTAAGTTTCTTAGGCGCTGTCGGGTTGATGCCGTTGTACGTAACGTCCGGCTTTAAGGCAATGTTGCCGCTTGCGTCTTTGGTGTACGTTTCGCCTTCAACACCCCACAGGCTGAGCGTTTGGCCTTCATCCGAGTACCAGAGCCAGTCGACGAAACGGAGCATTTCGATAAACTTGTCTTTGCCCAATTTGTCCAGCGCATTCTTGGAGATCATGATGCCGTTCTCGAGACGGGACGTTTCGATTTGCAGCATGCCCTTCGGCCCGCCCGGTTGTACGATCATGTACAGGTCAGCGCCCGGCGCTTGCATTTTCGTTTTAAAATCAGACATCAGCTGGTAGTTCGCATTGATCACATACGTGTCGCCTTTGAAAAACTTGGCTTGCGCCGTTTTATCATCCTGCGTGAACGACTCCGGATCGAGGATGCCGTCTTTGACCAGCTTGTTGAAGTAGGTTACATAGTCTTTAAAATCGTTCGTTGCATCGGCAAACTCGAATTGCTTCGTCTGCTCGTTGAAACGCGTGCCGTTGGAAAGGCCCCAGCCGTCGCCGCCCGTTACGCCATATTGGATCGCTGCGATGTTCAGCGCCGATTTGCCGTTGAACTCGTCGGACCAGACGTATTTGGCGCCGGTGAACGCCTTCACTTTTTTCAGCGCTTCATAGAAGTCTTCATACGTCCATTTGCCTTCCAGCCCTTTGACGTCAACGCCCGCTTTCTCAAAAATATCTTTCCGAATGACATAGGAGTACCCGCCGCCGGCGACTTCCCACATGCCTGGAAGCACGTAGTATTTGCCGTCGGATTTCAGCTTGGCACGAAGATCTTTATCCATACCCCAGTCTTTCACGGCTTTCATATAGTTCGGCATATATTGCACCCAGTCGCTAATAGGCACAATCTGACCGCCGGCCACGAACGGGGATTCGTCATACGTTTTGGGAATAATGAAAGGCGCGTCCCCGCTGTTAACCAGCAGTGACTTCTTGTTCTCATACTCGGTGCGGGCCGTAATGTTCAGGTCAAACGTGACATTCGTTTTCTCCTGGATCGAACTCCAAAGACGCCAATCCTTCTTGTTCGGGTAGTTCTCGTGATCGCTGTACATCATCGAATACGATACGGGCTCATTGGCGTGGAACGTCTTGCCTTCACCAAATGTGTAGTTCAGCGCTTGGCCTGTGTCGGCATTGCTGCCCGGCGTCGGGGACGCGGATTGATCGTCTGAACATGCTGCGGTTGCGACCGCTATCGTAAGAGCCATGGCGATTCCTAAAGCTTTTTTTGTCTTTTTCATATTTCCACCCTTTCATTTGTTTGTGTATATAGCAGACGGCTGCCATGTTCACGTTGCGCGCGTTCGGACCATAGCTGCAGCACAGTCTGAAATAACGGAGGAAATTAACCTTTTACCGCACCAATCATCATGCCTTGCACAAAATACTTCTGAACGAACGGGTAGATACAAATGATCGGCAGTGCCGTCAGCACCATTGCACAGGACTTGATCGTCGCTGCAATCTGGGCCGATACTTCAGCGTTAGCGCCGGGATCTGTGCCGAGCGAGCTGTCGATGATCTGTCTGAGATAGAGGGCGACAGGCCATTTCTCTTTCGTCTGCAGGAAGAGAGCGGGACCGAACCAGTTGTTCCAGATGGCTACCATACTAAACAGTACCATCGTGGCCATAATCGGTTTGGATAACGGCAGCGTAATGCGGGCAAAAATCCCATAAACGCCAAGGCCGTCGACGGTCGCCGCTTCCTCCACTTCCTCCGGCAAAGAGGCAAAAAACGTTTTCATCAAAATCACGTTGAACGCGCTGATCGCGCCGGGAATAATAATCGCCCAGATGGTGTCCTTCATATGCAGCGTTTTGGCGACCAGAATATAGTTAGGAATTAACCCCCCGCCGAAATACATGGTGAACAGGACGAAGGGAATGACAGCTTTGTTAAGCCGCAATCTTTCCTTGGAAAGCGGATAAGACATAATAGCGGTTGCAGCAACGGAGATGATCGTCCCGACGACCGCATACAAGACCGTATTGCCGTAATACCGGAAGAAATCCGGTTTGCCCAGCACGATGCGATAGGTTTTGTCGGTAAACTCGACCGGAAAAAACGTCACCTTCCCTGCATACACCGCAGCCTCGGAACTAAAGGACTGGGCGACTAGATAGAGAAACGGATACAGCGTCATTACGACGACGAGCGCCATAACGCAGGCATTGAACACTTGAAACACGCGATAGGATGCTGACTCCTTCACTTGACAAACCCTCCTTTACCACAAGCTCGATTTCGTCGTTTTCTTGGAAATATAGTTCGCCGTCGTGACGAGGATCAGTCCGATGACCCCTTCGAACAAGCCGACTGCGGTTGCAAAGCTGAAGTTGCCGCCGGTAATCCCCATCCGGTATACGTAAGTGGAAATAACGTCAGCCGATTGATACGTGAGCGGGTTGTATAGCAGCAAGATTTTCTCAAAATTGGAGCCCATGATACCGCCGATATCCAGGATGAGCAGTGTCATAATCGTCGGCAAAATACCCGGAATCGTCACGTGCCACGCAAGCCGCAGCCGGTTCGCCCCATCGACCCTGGCCGCTTCATACAAGTCGGTATTGATGCCAGTCATCGCCGCCAGGTAAAGGATCGTCCCCCAACCGAGTCCTTGCCAGATGCCGGAGGCCACGTAGATGGTCGGGAACCATTCCGGCAAGGAGATGAACGTGATTTTGGCCATGCCGAGATGTGCAAGCAGCGTATTGATCGGACCGGTCATCGAGAGCAATTCCTTCGTCATCCCAGCGATAATGACCATCGAGATGAAGTGCGGCAGGTACGAGACCGTTTGAACGAATTTCTTGAGGCGAACTCGCCGCAGTTCATTCAGCAGCAGCGCAAAGATCAGCGTCAGCGGGAACCGCACGATCAGATACAGCACGCTTAGAGAGAGATTGTTGCGAAAAGCGCGCCAGAACGTCGGGTCCTTCATAAACATCCGGAAGTACTGCAGGCCAACCCATTCCGTGCCGAATAAATTCGTGCCGCCTCTGTATTTGCGGAAAGCGATTACATTTCCGAGCATCGGTACGTACTTGAAGATGATAAAATAAATAAGGGGAATAATCAGAAAGGAATACAATTTCCACTCCTTCCGGATGTGCCTCAGCAGCGAGGTTTTGAGCGCCGTTTTTTTCTCGATCGCTACCGTGCCTACTATCGCCTGATGCTTGACTGACATCGAACCACCGCTTTCTTTTAAAATTAACCATCGTCCATAAACACAACATTGTTCGTGATCGCGCGTTCATTTTGGTCTTGAAGGTCCCGTGAAGCGGTTTCAGAAACCGCATACAAAGAGCAGTTCGGGAAAATCCCTCCATATAAACTGGTTATACTTGTATGACTAGCTAACTGTAAGATGGGGCAACGGCGCCTGTCTACTGGGAATTTTCACCTGCAATAATTAAACATTCATTTTCAGGATGTATACTTGTATGCCTAGTATGAGCACCTGTCACTGATTATGATTTTACAAAAAGTCAGGCGATTTGGACATAGAGGAATACAAGAAAACTTGTAATTATTAAATATCTTTTTATCTTTTTTATTGTGGTATGATGGAAGTAGGTCTTTCGCCTCAAATAAATGGAAGCGATTACAAATTAATTTTTGGAGGCTGATCCTCTTCATGGATTTTGAGCAGTTAGAATCCGTCGTGCCCGAGGTGTTCTTATTCGTCGATCGCCGCTGCTTTCCCGATTGGGAAATTATCCGGCAGGAGATCGATTTCTATGACCTGACGTTTATCATCGAGGGACGAGCCAACTATTACGTAAATGGTGAGAAAATCACCGTAGAAGCCGGGGACATGCTGTTCATCCCCGCCGGCAGCGTGCGCGAAGCGCACACGTTCAAGGAGGCCCCGATGCACTCCTATGCCTTCAATTTTACGCTCATGCAGCCGGCCTCTGCGGGCGAGATTCGCTTTCCGTTCGACATTGTGACCAAACATCAAATGACGAGCGAAATCCTGAATTACATTCTGGAATTCAACCGGATCTGGAGCGGCATGCAGCCTGGGTACCGGATGTTTGCGCGCGGCATTTTCCACCTCATTCTGCACCGCTTGCTGGCCGTTTCGTTCCATCATTCCCCCATCACGCACTCGGACAGCCGGGTTGAAAAGGTGAAAGAGTTTGTTGTCGACCACTACAGCGAAGAGCTCGACCTGGCTACCGTAGCCAAAGTCGTTAACCTGCATCCCGTGTACCTCGGCAAGCTGTTCAAGACGAGCACCGGCTTCAGCGTGAAGCATTTCATTAATCTGGTGCGGATCAACAACGCGGAAATGATGCTGTCCGGCGGCGGGTTCTCCGTCTCCGATGCGGCCGAACGCTGCGGCTTCAAGGACATCAGCTATTTCAGCAACGTGTTCAGCGCTATCAAGGGCTACCCGCCGTCCAAAGCAAGCATGCAAAAAAGAGTGTCCCCGAGGCCGTGAGGCTGGTTGGGGCACTCTTTTTCTATGTGAAGTGAGGCTATTTCTTCGCTGTTGGGAGCGAGGACGATGAAGCCGGAGCGGCCGGTGTCATCGGCTCGATCAGACGGTGGCGGTACCACTTGTCGCCTCGGAACCGCCAGAGGAAGACGCCGCCGCGCACGCCCCATTCGATGTTCATGGCGAGCCAGACGCCGATGATGCCCATGTGGCACACGATGCCGAGCACGTAACCTAGCACGACCCGGAACAGCCACATCGACAGCATGGCGGTGATCGACGTGAACTTGGAATCGCCCGCAGCCCGCAGCGCTGCCGGCATCAAGAAGGAGAGCGGCCAGAGCGGAATCTGCATCAGCGCGTTAATCAGCGTAATGATGAACAGGTCGTGCATAATATCTTCCGGCGGATGGAACAGACCGACAATCGGCCGGAATAAAGGCAGCAGAATCAGCGTCATCAAGATAAAAGAAAACGAGGACAAGCCGATGAACGCCTTGGCGAACTTGCGGGCGTCGCGTACGTTTTGGCGGCCCATGCACTGGCCGATGACCGTTACCGTCGTGATGGACAGCGCCATCGACGGAATCTGGAACACCGTCGCGAGCGAGTTGCCGATCGCGTTCGTCGCCAACGCGTGCGTGCCTAGGCTGACGATGAACACTTGCGTCAGCATTTTGCCGCCGTTGAAGAACATTTGCTCCGCCGCGAAGGGGAAGCCGACGTAGGAAATCTTTTTCACCATCGCCCAGTTGATCTGGAGCATGTCCTTGATCTGCACCCGCAGATTCGTGTCCAGCTTGAACAGGTACAAGAGCGCCACCGCCGCCGCGCCGTAACGGGAAATATTCATCGCAATGGTCAAGCCGTGCACGCCCATGTGCAGCACATTAATGAACAGCACGTTCAGCACGACGTACGTCAGGTTCATAATGAGCGACAGCTTGAGCGAGGAACGGGACTTGCCGATCCCGCGCAGCGCGCCGCATACGGCTTCCACAATCGCGATCCCTGTGAAAGACAGGGAGCTGCCCACGATATACGTCTTGGCGTTGGCGAAAACATCATCTGCCGCTGCGCCGAACAAAAGCTTTAGCGCAGGACTGTGGAAAAGCAAAAAGAGCACAGAAATCGCCAGCGAAAGCAACGTCACGGAGGATACCGAGCTTGCCGCCGCTCGCGACACCATCCGATCGTTGCCGCTGCCCTTGTACTGCGCCACCACCACCGTGCCCCCGGTCGAAACCGCGATGAACACGCTGATCAGAAAAATATTGAGCGAATCAATCATGCTCACGGCACTGACCGCCGCCACGCCTGACGAGGAAATCATCGCCGTGTTGATCAGGTTCATCCCCACGAGGAACGCCTGATCCACGAGGATCGGCACATAGAGCGCGATAATCTGGCGGTAATCGATCGCTTCTCCGGTAAAATACTTGTTCAAAAAGGTTTGCATTCTCACGCTGACATTCGTTCTCATAGGAAGGGATCAACTTCTTTTTGTTTTGTCGTATTTAGCGTACCGTTGTGCTTACGAATAGAGCTTTTTATTGGCAATGCTTGATTGACCTAGCCTTGTTGACGAAATTTCGGTTGTCGCAACTTTTGTTGGCAGGACTTCGCTGTTCTGCACATGCTTTTTCAGTATAGCACAGATGGTGTCGTATGGAGGGTACATTTGGGCGGCCTCCTCCACGTCCCACCTCCCACCTCGCCCATGAACCTGTAGAACCTACATTAAATTTCCCAAAAAAGCCAAAAATTCAGCTAGAACATGTAAAACCTACATTAAAAATCGGCTCATTTCCCATTTGGGGACGCTTCCGGGGCAGTCTAGCCCGATTTACCTGCACAAAATGCATGATTTTACGCGAAAACCCACTTCGATCGACTGATTTGATGTACAAAGTGCAGGTCGTCGAGGGGAAATGTCATCTGCATCCCTCATCATTGAGTGCGTCAAAGAAAAAATTAGTTGCATTCACTTTCAAACCATGGGATATGATGCCACGGTTCGCCCCCATCGTCGGTTAGCGTAAACTCTATTATGAAGTCCAGTTCCGGTGCGGTATCAAGCCTCTCTTCAACGTTGTTCATCTGGACGGTTCGACATGTGTACAGCCCATTGCTAAGTTCAAAAACACAGTCTTGCAAATGAGCTTCCGGTAAGCTGACATCAGGAAATTGTGCCCCCATTGTTAGAGACTCATAGTTAATAAGACAGAGCCTGCCATCGGTTACTTCGATAATCACGTATAACGAACCCTTCAATTTGCTCTTGCATCATCATCCTATAAATGCTTGACTAACCTTTGTACCACATCGGTACGGCGCTTTCGAAATTCCGATGATCATCCAGTACCCTTTGAATGCGGGCCATCATTGAATCGAGCTGTGCCGGCACGACTTGGAGCGTCCACGTGATCGTTCCAAACATAATCATTGCCGTATACAGCGCATACAGGTTCCAAAATTCCCCCGGAATCTTCCCTTTAAAATATCCGTCGATTTGTCCGATCGAGAACGGAATACTGACTTCGCTGGCGAAGTAAGCGATTTTCAGAAAATCATGATACGGGTCTCCCCAGTCGTACCGATTGAAATCGATCGCCGCCGCATAAGCACCGCCCTGCACGAGCAGATTGCCGGGATGAAAGTCATCATGTTGGAAACGGTTCGGGCGCCCCTCCAGCAGTGGCAACTGCTCTTCGATAAAGGCAATAACCGCACGCTCTCCAGGCAGCTTAACCCCACATTGTCGATAGTCCGACAAATGACGGTTATGCTTCGCAATCCTGCGCGTTGACCACGTTCCCAGATCCACAGGCGCTTCCATCTCATGCATCATAAGCAGTTCGTGCCCTGCCTCAACACCCACGTTATATTGTTCCTCAGCCGTCATCAGCGGCAGCCTCTCGGAAGCATCCTCCCCCTCGACATACCGCAAAACCATGTAACATAAATCAAGCGCCTCAATCGTGCCGAATGCAACCGGCTCAGAGGTCCGAACGCCAAGGGCGTGGATGCGGCCTATGATCTCAAACTCCCGCCGTTTACGTTCGCTCTGCTTGAAAGTCGCAGTACGTAGCACATAAACCGGCTTGTCACTGCCTTCGTAAACAAGATATTTCCCGTCATAAGAGAAGCCTTTATGAATCTTTGAGATCGCCGTGGCGTTCCGCAATAATGGGATATATTCACGCACTTCGGTTATTTGCATCGTTGCCTCATTCTTCACAGCAAACCCTCCCCTACTCGATATACTCTCAATATTCTGCTTGGATCTCTGTTTTCCCTTTTCTGCCTCCCCGATGCCGCATCGTTCGAACAAGAGTAGTGCGGCCCAAAAGTTGACGACAAGGGGCTCCTTTTCTTATGATTAGTGTGCCTTACCTATCAGGAATGTCTGGCGGTGACTACAATGACGCAATACTCCCATGCTTACATCCTCAGCCTGATCGATGTATTTTCACGCTTGGCTAAGGCCGATTGGCGCAAAACCACGGTCTGGGGAATCAAAACGAGCGAAGTCCGCGTTCTCGTACTCATGAAGAGAATGCTGGACCAAGGCGATACAACGGGAACGACCGTTTCCGAGCTGCGCAAAACGTTGCAAGTAACTTCGCCGACCGTGACGCAAATGACGAACAGTCTCATTCACAATGGCTATATCGAGCGCTCCCCCGACCAAAGTGACCGCCGCATCTCCAAACTGACCCTAACGGAAGCCGGCGTCACACTTGCACAAAAGGCAATGGATCAGTATAAAGAGATTTTCGCAGGATTAATCGACCACTTGGGCAAAGAGCAGACAGATCAACTGATCCATCTGTTATCGGAATCTTTCACCTATCTGCAAGGGGTCGGCAAAAAGAACGCCGAGTAACCTGCACGCGACTTAAGGCCCTTACGTTCTGTTAAAAGAACGTAAGGGCCTTTTTGCCGTTGCAGGTGGGGGAGTGGGGCATAGTCGTCCGACGGCAGTGGACTAGTGCGACCGTGTCACCGCCCCAAACCTGCGATTAGGCAGGAATTTCATCCCGCTCCCCCTCGATTTCGGTAAAAGCCAGCGATTAGGCAGGTTTTTGTGGCAGATCGGCTGATTTTCGGGGAATTCGCTCCAAATGCCTGCTTTTCCGCAGGAATTTCCCTGAACAAGCCGAAAATGCAAAAAATCCCTGCACATTCGCAGGAATTCATCGACGTTGCTTGGACGGCAAGCAGTTATCAGCGGGCGGTCTCCCCTCAAGCAAGCTAGCCGACCTTGCCCCGACTACTAGCCTGACTAGCCCAACAGAGCCTGGCCAGCCTGCTCCCGCTGTTGCCGCTCTTGCCTGCTCCAACACCCGCTCGCGCCCTACCGGGTCGCGCCGCGGAACGACATCGCCATGTCCAGCACATGGCCGGTCTCGTCATATGAGGCAATGTCCGTTTTGCCATTGCCGTCCCAATCGGCGGCCAACCCTTGCCGGGCTGCGCCCTGCGCCCAAGGGCCGAATTCATTGTCGAGCGGGCGGAAGCCCCCGCCGCCTTCATTCTCGAGCACGCGCCAGACGCCTGTCGCCGCGTTGTACAAAATCACATCGCTGCGCCCGTCCCCGTTCGCATCGCCAACCAACACCTGGCTGTCCGCGTCCACGGACAGCTGGCCCAGCGCTCGCGGCGGGGCGAAGCCGCCGCCGCGCTGCTGCGCCAGCAGCGACAGCTTGCGGTCGCTGCCCGACACACACAGCACGTCGTCGACGTCCGTGCTGTCAAAGCGGCCGGTGTACACGGCCGCATCCTCCGGCAGCGCCGCGGGGACGTCGGCGTACTCGACGCGCTTGCCCGACACCGCCGCCTGCACGAGGCCGTGCGCGCCTTTGGCAATCAGACCTTTGCCGCGCGAGAGCTGAAGCGCTTTCAGCGAGGTCAAGCCCGACGGCATCGCACCCATAGCCTCCGGCGGCAGAAATGCCTGCCCGTCCGACAGCGCCACGCGGACAGCGCCGGTCTGCGCGTTGTACGCAAGCAGGTCCTGCTTCCCGTCGGCGTTCACGTCGAGCAGCACCAGTTGCTCCTCCGGCGCATACGTCTCCTGCAGCCACACCTGCGACGCTTCCTGCGTGCGGTTGCGCGGCGGCGTATAGGTGCCGGGGATTACGAGGATGCGGTGCGCCTCCCGCACGACAACGTCGGCGTGCCCTTTGCCCATCACATCACCCGCCAACACATGGTGGATTGGTGTCTTCGGCGGCAGCGTCACGCGGCTGCCCGGCGTGAACGGCACGACGTCATACAGCGACATCCAGCGATAGCCGCGCTCCTGGAAGCCGGCCATCAGCTTGTGCAAGTAGGACGGATCGGCCTCCTGCCGATACGCAAACTCCGGAAGCCCATCCCTTACCACGGGCGCACCATCGCTGCCTTTTACCTGCTCTAAATGCGAAAACTCCAAAAACGGATGAAAATAAAACGACGCCAACCCATCATCCGTCCGCGCTCGATCCAGCATTTGATCGACGGACAGCGAGTCGCTCACATATTTGAAAGGGGCCGGGATGTAGACGGAACCGAGACTCTTTTGCCCATACATATTGACCGTATCGTAGGTGACGAGATCTTTCAGGGAATTTTTCGAATGCATGTCCGGTTGATAGAGCAGGCCGACGAACGAGCGGAACACTTCCTCTTGCCCCCGGGTATCCTGATAATGCGGCGACTCCCAAAAGGCCGGCTGCAAGCCTGCCTTCGCAAATGCGGCAAGCGCCTCCTTCATCCGTTCGGCCGCATACGACATCTCCATCGTCTCCGGCGCGCCCTGCACATTGAACTCCGAGCCGATCCCCGAATTATGCTCGCCGTCCGCCCGATACGACTCGCCATACTGATGCCGGTATCCGTGCATGCCGAGAACGCCGCCGCTTCGCTGCGCATCCTGGAGCACCTTGATGAATGCGCTTACCAAAGGATCGGGATTCGGGTCGTCGATGCCGCGCTCTTTCCAGACGCCGTCCGCCTTCATCGAGATTCGCCGCGGGATGACCGCAACATGATAAGGCACATGCTCCGAGGCCAAATAATCAAAAACCGCACGCAGTTTGCCCAGCCCCTCGGGACTGTTGTAATCGCCGCCAAGGCCGACATCCTCCAGCCGAATCATCACATGCCGCTTCTCCACATTAGGCGTGGCATTCTGTTCCGTTGTCGCAGGGGTGAACGTTAAAGCGATCATACCGATGAGACCGCCGCATATCCCGATGCCAATTTGCTTCCATAACCTGAACCTGCGTCTCACTCTAGCTGTTCCCCCAATTGTGCCAAGCATCGATATTCCCTACAATTCGACATCATTTTTAATTAAATTATATAGGAATCTATCGCCGCTTACTATACGAGATTACTAGAAAATCAACGCAATCTTTACATACCGTTGATACTGCGATGACATGCCTGGCGTACACTCAAAGTATCCGAAAGCGACGGAGGCGGCGAACTTTATGGCGGTCAAAATGGTTTGGCTATGCGTTGGCTTATTTTTCTTAACGGCGTTAGGTGTTAGTAGCTATGACAAAGGGGCCGAACCCGCGATGGCACCCCCATCCTCCCTTCCGACCGCTCGTCCGTACTCCCCCGACGACTATGCCTCCACGGCCCAATTCGAATATGAATTCGAATGGCTTGGCGGCGCTATTGAAGCGAATCCGCAGTAGTTATTTCGATATAGCTAAAAAGGGAGGTCATGGTGATGTACACCGTGCCTCCCTTTTCCCTATACCGCCCCGTTACAGGCGGAGACTGCTTTGCTCCAGCTGCGCCAGCGTGCCTCGGCGCCGATCTTTGGCGAGGCGTCTGCGCAAATACAGGAGACCGACGCACGTTACAAAGAGCACAGGGATGCAGAACGCATACCAGAGCGCTTCAATCACGCCATGGTGCATCGTAATGTACACGAACAGCGCCGCATACAGCAGCAGATACGCCAGGCTGATGAACTGGGTGATGCTTGGCTTCGGGATGGCCAACCGCTTGTCTCGCTTGCGGTCCAGCATCGTCAAGTATTCCGGCGTCGGCGATGCCGCATAATCGCGAATGGCCATAAACGGCCAGGCACTTTCCGCTGCAGCCTCTGTCGGTACCGCTGTTTTCACCGGATTGCGTCTCAACTGCTCCTCGCAGGCGCGATACCCCACATACATCAGCGTGTAGGATTCTACCTCGGAGAACGAATTCAGATCCGTCCGCATCGTCATCGCCAGTGTCCGGACTGTCGAATCAATGCCGGGAAGATCGCTGCGCATGTCGATGAGTACATCCTTGCCCTCCCCCATCCGCAGATCGCGAATGACATCCATGAATAGATCTTGAATACGGAGAAAAGACTCCACCGCATCGACTTCCTCGTAACTCTCCACCGCCATCGGCATGGAGGCGTCGCTGAGCAGCATCGTCATGTCCGACTGCCGCAGCAGCTCCAGCGCATGCCCGCCTAGATTGTCCAATACACCGCCATCGACGCCATGCACCCCATGATCCCCAAATCGAATATCCATCGGGTCAAAAAGCCCCGGCACACACGCCGACGCCGCCACCGCTTTGGCAATCGGCAGCTGCTGCAGCTCATCCGGCTGAATGCCATGATTCATCGCGTTGCGTGCCCACAGCACACTCTCAGGATTCGACGATACATAAAGCGTCTGTCCATTCTCCAGAATCGACGTATTCATGATTAGTTCCGGCTTTCGATTCCCCGGATGGACAGGCGGCTGATGCCAGTCCTGCAGGACGGTATCATGGAACATCAACGCCCGCAGCCCCTGCTC
Source organism: Paenibacillus oryzisoli (assembly GCF_050467285.1). GTDB lineage: Bacteria > Bacillota > Bacilli > Paenibacillales > NBRC-103111 > Paenibacillus_E > Paenibacillus_E oryzisoli_A. The sequence continues at coordinate 78,560 of NZ_JBCMUN010000016.1, forward strand.
CAGCTTGGAAGCGAACACGACATCCGTGTTCAATGACGGAAAGATCCGATGCATGAAACCCATCATCGGCTTCGTAATTTGCGGTGGAATGACGGATGAGATTACCCCCGCGACCAGCACACGGTTACGTAAATCCTCCTGTACCGCCGCGACAAATGCTGTGATCACTCGCTGCATCAAATCGCGATAATCCTGATCGGTTAACACGCGATCCTTCCGCAGCTCCTCGCACAGCATTTGATAGTAAAAAGCCCCTACAATCGAACCGCCGGATACCGTCGAGAACGCCTCGACCTGCCTAAGCAGTCCCGTATCGGCAAGACGCGCCAACACCCCAAGATGAAATAACGACGCACGGTAGCCGCCGCCGGATAATGCCACTCCTAACAAGTCTATTCCCCCTTTTGCAGGAATAGTTCGACACATGGAAGTTATCCCCTCTTCAAATTTTTACATTTTTTGCATGAATACTAAGGCATACCCTTCATCATCTGGATGAAGTTCGCCGCCGACGGTGACAGCGGCTCACCTTTCCGCGTACAAATACCGATGGAATTTGTCAAATGGATCCCTTCCACATACACCCGCGCGAGCTCGCCGCGCTCTACATAATCGCGCACGACCAGCGACGATACAAAATTCGCCCCGTACCCTGCAATAACAGCTTGAATCGCTTCATGCAGCCCGTTGAACTGGAGCGAAATCTTCGGCAGCGCAGCGCTGTAAGTCCGGCAGAGCGACATCAGTCGCTCCCGCGTAGAACTGCCCTCCTCCCGCATAACAAAAGGCTCCTGCATCATCTCATCCAGCGTCACCTGCCGACCCGTATACCGGTGAAGCGGCGCCACGACGAACCACAGCTCGTCCTGAAACAACTCCTCTTTATGAATCGCCTCCGAATACTCTTCCGCAATCCCGCCGAAAATCGCAATATCGACCTCCACGTTCACCAGCTTCGCCAACGCATCACCGGCATTCGTCGTCGTAATCGTCATGTCCACCTGCTCATACTGCCGCTTAAAACGCGCAAGCCACGCCGGCAGCAAAAAGTGTGCCGGCAAATACGTCGCCGCCAGCCGAATGGCGCCGGTCGTCCCGCTGCGATAATCGTGCGTGAACTGCTCGATCTGCTGCTCCACCGCGAACAACCGTTTCGCCAGCAGGGCAAGCTCCTCCCCCGCATCCGTCAGGGCGACGCCGCGCCCTTCCGGCTTTAAGAGCGGGAAGCCCAGCTCTTTTTCGAACTTTTTGATCTGCGCGGTGATGGCCGGCTGGCTGATATGAAGCTGCTCCGAAGCGCGGGTGACGCTGCCCGTCGAAGCGATGACATGGAACAGCCGCAAAGCATGTAAATTCATAGATGCCTCCACTTATATATTAAATATATGATTTATCGATAATGATATATTATATTTATACATTGAATCCACGTACACTAAAAGCAGGAAGTAACCCTTCACAGAGGAGACGTGATTCACATGCAACTGAACGAAACGTGGAAAAAAGTCGACCGCTATATCGAACAACAGTTAATTCCGCATGATCCTGATCTGGAGCAAGTGCTCGCTGCCAATCAGCAGGCGGCTTTGCCGCCGATCGACGTCAGCCCGACCCAAGGCAAGCTGCTGCAGCTGCTCGTTCAAATGAGAGGCGCCAAGCGGATTTTGGAGATCGGCACTTTGGGCGGCTACAGCACGATTTGGATGGCGCGGGCGCTGCCTGCAGACGGACGGCTTGTCACGCTGGAGCTGGACCCGCATCATGCGGAGGTTGCGCAGTCGAATCTGCTGCTGGCAGGGCTGGCCAGCAAAGTGGAATTGCGGGTGGGCGATGCCCTGGCGCAGCTGGCCGAACTGCAAGCCGAAGGTGCGGAGCCGTTCGACTTCATTTTTATCGATGCGGATAAGCCGAACAATCCGCACTACTTGAAGTGGGCGCTGGCGTTCTCGCGGCCGGGCACGGTCATTCTCGGCGACAACGTCATCCGTGAGGGCGAGATCGTGCGGGATGACAGTCCCGATGCGCGCGTGCAGGGGGTTCGGGCATTTTACGAGCTGTTGGCTCAGGAGCCGCGCATCAGCGCAACGGCCATCCAGACCGTCGGCAGCAAAGGGTATGACGGGTTTATGCTGGGCGTTGTGATATAATAGAAAGAAAATGAAGATTTGAGGGCGGTATATGTCACAATTGGTGAAAGTCGGCAGGAATGATCCTTGTCCTTGCGGCAGCGGCGACAAGTATAAGAAGTGCTGTCTGCCTACAGACGAAGCCGGGAATGTTGTGCGCATCGGCGCGCAGCAAACGGCACAGGCGCAGGAAGTTATGGCGGAACCTAAACACCCGGCTTCGCAAGCCGAATATAAGTCTTTCCTTGCTTACTTGCAATGGACATCCCCCATTTACGAGATCATTGCCGCCAAGCTCCCTGAGCACCTGCTGGGGCGTTACACGTGGAAAGACATTTCCATGATCGCCTCACTTTGGAATCATTACTCGACGTTATCCAAACCGATCATTAACAAGCAGACTGTGATCCTCGCCACGTTGGAGTATACGCTGTCCTTCTTGTTGGAAGAAGCGGAGATCACTCAAACGGCTGTAGCCGCGCGTTACGGCGTTTCAGCCGGCAGCGTCTCCAAACGGTTTCAGGAAATCCTCGGTTTCTTGGATCAGACCATGGGCGATGACGAAGAGGATGAGGAACGGGATGATGATGATGACGATGATAATGATGAAGTTTTTGACTTATTTGATGACGATGATCTTTTCCTTCCTGATCGTGGCCTCATCAGCCCGGCGCAGCCTCTCATCGATAAGGCTTGGCACTCGCACTCCCTGAAGGAAAGGAAAGCATTAGCTGAGCAAGCGATTAAGCTCGATCCCCTTCATCCGGATGCCTATAACGTCATTGCCGGCGATTTAAAAGATTTTCAGGCAGCAGCAGACTACTACCGTAAAGGGATTGAAGCCGGGCGCAAGCGGCTCGGCAGCGCCTTTTTCAAGAAGAACAAAGGCTATTTCTGGGGATTAACGGAAACAAGACCCTTTATGCGATCCATGTACGGCTGCGCTGAGCTTTGTCTGTACGTGTTGCAGCGCCCGAAGGAAGCATTATCCCTGCTTGAGGAGATGCTCGACCTCTCGCCGGACGATAGTATGGGCGCTCGCTATTTGCTGACAACCGCCTATATGCTCACCAAGCAATACCAGAAAGGGATCACTTTCATTGAAGAGTACGACGAGGATAGCGCGCAATTCAACTATAACCGCATTTTCATGCTGTACATGCTGCAGGGGCCGAAACAGGAACTGAAAAGACTGCTGCGCCAAGCCAAAAAACAAAATCCTCACGTACTCCCACTGCTGCTTGGACTGAAAAAGATGCCTAAAAACCCACCTGAAACGATTGGGTTCGGGGACGAGTCGGAGGCTGTCGAGTACTTTATGTATCACCATCGCTTGTACACGGAGCACCCCGAAATCGTCGCATGGATGGCCAACAATTAGTTACTCTCCGGCGCTGCCCTTCTAATGTGTGCGGTGAAGATTTGAAAGCCTGGCCCTTTCCGGCCAGGTTTTTAGTTGTGATGAAGCATAGCCAATGCGATGTAATCGACTGGTGCGACATCCAAGTGCCTGGTAGTTAGTGTAAAAACTACAGCTAAATTCAGCCCAATGGGACAAAATTGCAGGGATACCTGCATTTCCTACAGCTATATTTCAGAAAAGATGGTTTGCAACCGCTTTCAGATGGGATTCAGACGAAATTTCCTGTGCTTTTTGCAGGATCTTTCAAGAATTAGGCCAGGATAGCGAAATTTCCTGTACTTTTTGCAGGTGGTGTACCGCGGTGGGCGGGATTCGGCCTTTTTCACAGAGACGGAGAGACAGCGCCCTCCCACGTCGCTTAGCCACAAAAAAAACACGTCCTACCAGACAGCGGGGACGTGTTCGTGCTTGCTCTTATGGTGCCGCGCCTATCCTACCCAACCAGGCGCGCCTTCAACACCTGAAGCTGCGCCTCAGTCAGCCCGATGCCGCGCAGGTACTGCTCGGCACTCGCATACTTCTCGGCAAGGTGCTCCAGCATCAAGACCATGTTGCCGGGGTCGCAGCCGATAAAATGCTCGTACACCTCCGCCGACACGCCCTCAGGGCGGTCAGCGCGCAGTTCATCCAAGAGCGGCGTCAAGCAGACAGCCGTCAGGCTGTAGTCTTCGACGATCGTCGCCTCTGGCACGTCCGCCAGCGCCAGCAGCAGCGCGGATACGACGCCGGTCCGGTCTTTGCCGGCCGTGCAGTGATACAGAACGGCACGGTCGCCGCTCTCCGCCAGCACCCTGAAGATGCGCAGCAATTCCGCTTGCGCGCCGTCCAGCAGGTCGACGTACAAGTCGCCCAGCGTGCGCACTGCGCCGCTGGATACCTTCGCTGGGTTGATCAGCGAAATGTTGTGATACGCGACGCCTTCGTAATCCGCAAAGACGTTCCGCTTCTCCTCGACTTCGCGCGCATGCCGCAGGTCGATCACGCTCGCGATCCCCCGGCCTGCCAACGCAGCACGACTTTCTTCCGATACCCGATGCAAGCCGTCCGCGCGATAGAACGCTCCCCAGCTCGTCATGCTGCCATCCTTCGTGGCATAACCGCCCAAGTCACGTACATTGTAGGCGCCTTCAACTGTCAGAACCCGCTCGCCTGTTTTTACCATGGAATTCATATCGTGTAACCACCGTTTCTATGATAGGATGACTGCTCGTTACATATCAAAAGATTGAAATTGCCGGCTCATTTGCTCGATCAGCTCCAGGACGATGCCTTTGGCTCCGTCCAGATCTCCCGCCGCCAGCGCCTGATAGATGCGTTTATTGAAATGCCCCGATTGCTGCGGCTTCGGCAGCGTGTGGACATGCAGCTTGCGGTACGAAATGATTTTGAACATGTATTTGCCTTTGATCTGCTCGATGATCTGCAGCATGCTTGCATTCTTCACGATGCGCAGCATCGTTTCAATAAAAAGCAGCCCGCTTTCATAATAGGTGCGGTAATCGTCCTCCTCGGAAGCGCGCAGCTGCCGTTCCAAATGCCCCTCCAGCGTCGGCAAGTCGAAGTCGAGCTTTCGCGTCGCCGCGATGTCCAGGCTGTACAGTTGGAGCGAGGACAGTACCTCGAACATCTCGTGAAACTCCCGGAACGAGATGTCTTTGACAAAGACGCCCCGTCCCCGGATGGACTCCACGAAGCCCTCTTTTTCCAGCAAAGAGATGGCGGCCCGGATCGGTGTTCGGCTCATGCCGAAGCGTTCGGCTAGCTCATTTTCCGAGAGCAGCATGCCAGGCAAAAAGTGGCCATTAATCATGTGCTCCCGCATTTGTTGATGGGCTAATTTCTCTAGAGAGGGCTTAGCCAGGCCCGTTAGCTGCGGGTAATCCCGCTCATCAGGTAAGAGTGAATTCATTAACGCAAGCCGCCTTTTAAGAAAGAGTCGATAATGTGTCGCTGCAAAGCCAGGTAAATCACGAGAATGGGCAGGCTCGCCATGGTCGTCGCCGCCATCATCGGCCCCCATTGGTTCGCTTCCGTGGACATAAAAGATTGCAGACCGATCTGCAGGGTCGAAAACTGCGGTTTATTCGTGACGAGCAGCGGCCAGAAATAGTCGTTCCAGGCCGAGATGAACAGCAGCACGCCCGTGGAGGCGATCGTCGCCCGTAAGTTAGGAAACACGGTGCGCCACAGCACGCTCCAATCGGAGGCGCCGTCGAGGCGAGCCGCTTCGATCAGCGTTTTGGGGAACATTCGGAACGCATGATACATCTGCAGGACGGCGAAGGCCGAGACAAGGTTAGGAATGATGAGCCCCAGCAAATTGTTGCGCAGCCCCCAGCCGCTGATGACGACGTAGTTCGGGATCATGATGACTTGAAACGGCACCAGCCAGGTCAGCGAAATCAGTGCAAACACGATGCCCTGCCCGCGGAACTGCCAGCGAGTAAATGCAAAAGCCGCCAGAACGCTCGTCAAGAGCTGCGTTGCCGTTTGCACGATTGCCACCGTCAGCGAGTTCGCCATCATGCGGGCCATCGGGATGGCTTTCCATGCATAGAGATAGTTGTCGAATGTCCAATGCTTCGGCAGCAGCGAAGTGGAATAGATGTCGCCCGCCGTTTTAAATGAGGTATTCAGCATCCAGTAAAATGGAAAAACAGCCAATAGACTCAACAAGATGAGCAAAATATGCTTGCCGGCCAGCGCCGGGCGGGAAACGGTCAGAGACGTTTTCTTCACGTCGATTCCTCCTTTGACGACTTTACGAAATTTCGGAAGGCGCCCTTAGTTATCGTAGAACGACAGCTTGTTCGAGAGCTTCATGAAGCCAAGCGCGATCAAGCTCGAGCCGAACACGACAACAACTGCTGCCGCCGAGCTCGATCCGACGGAGAATGTCTTGAAGCCGTACGTCCACAGCAAGTAATAAATGTTCGTCGTGGAGTTCATCGGGCCGCCCTGCGTAAGCACATTGATGTAGGAGAAGCTCCATTCGGCGGCGAACAGCGTGCTCAGCATCGCCATGAACATAATCGTTGGCGACAGCAAGGGCAGCAGCACGTGCCAAATGATTTGCCAGCGGCTGGCCCGATCCATTCGGGCCGCCTCGACGTATTCCTTGTTCAGGCCGGACAAGGCGGCCGAGAAGATCAAGGTGCTGAAGCCGATCAGCTTCCAGCCGGTAATGAAGGTAACCGACCAGATCGCCCAATTGACGTCGGAAAAGAAACGAATCGGATCATGAACGAGGTGCAGCGCCATCAACGTTTTGTTGATGAGGCCGCCCATCGGGTTCATGAGCCAGCTCCACACCGCGGATACCGCGACCGGCGCCATGATCATCGGCACGAAGACGAGCGCCCTGTACAGGGTGCGCGACCGCTTGCCGATGTTGTCGGTGGCGATGGCGATGGCCAGCGGGATGATGAGCGAGAACGGCAGCACGCCGACGGTGTAGATCAGTGTGTTCACCAGCGCCTGGCTCATGTCCGGCAGGGTGAAGAGGAGCTTGTAGTTTTTCAGCCCCATCCAGACCTGAGGCGACGTCGGCAGCATGTTCCACTCATAGAAGCTGAGCCGTACCGTCTGCAGCAGCGGACGGTACACCCAGTATCCGATGGACAGCAACGCCGGCAGCAGGTACAGCCACGGCATGATCCAGCGCAATGAGCGCTTGCGGCGCACTCGCTGAACGGGTTTGGATCGTTCCTTAAGCGCCACACCGGCAAGGGTGTTATTCATGGATTTGCTCCTTTCCAGTCAAGCTTATTGAATCAGCGTTTGCGCGCGCTTCTGCGCGTCCTGCATAATCGGCGTGATGTCGCCAGTCGTTTGCAGCGATTTTTGCACGGCATCGAGAAAGGTGGACTCGACTTGGCTGAATTTGGCGCCTGGGTAGGATACCCACGGCTGCAGACGCGTAAGCTGATCGAGATTCGGCTTCACAAGCGGATTTTGCGTGACCCAGTCTTTCAAGTATTGCGCATCGTCGACGATTGCCGGACGTAATGGCAGATAACCCATTTTCGTCGTGATGATGGTGTAGCCGCGTTCGCTGGTAGCGAACTTCACGAATTCCCACGCCGCCTTCTGCTTCGCTTTATCATCGGACAGAATGAACAAGGCGCTGCCGGAGTTTACCGGCGTCGTCGGCTTGCTGCCGAAGGATGGCATCGCTGCGTTCTTCAGCTCCCAGCCCCCTGCTTTCGCCGCTGTGATGAAGCCGCTTTGCAGCGCACTGGTCGTGAGCAGCATGCCGAGCTTGCCTTCGCTGAACGATTGCGTCACGTCACCGTCGTTCAATTTGTCATGCGCACCGCTTTGGATCAGATCCTGCCACATTTTGATCGCGCCGACAGCCTCAGGCTCGCCGAATTGAATCGATTTGCGGTCATCGGAGAGCACCTTGCCGCCGTTGCTGCCGACCAGCGCTTGGGCGACCCAATCTGCGCCCGCCATCCCTTGGATGTGCACACCTGCGGCTTTCGTTTTGGACGTGATTTGCAAGGCTGCCTGCTTCACCTCGTCCCACGTTTTAGGCGGCTGGTTCGGATCCAGGCCCGCATCTTGGAAGATTTTTGCATTGTAAAAGAGCACTGGTGTGCTGAACGTGTACGGCATGCCGTACGTTTTACCTTTGAGCTGCCCCAGCTTCAGGCCGTTCGGGGAGAAGCCTTCGAAGTTCTTTTTCAGCTCGTCGGCCGGGACAACGTCCTCGAGTGCCTTGGCGCCGTAGTTTTGCACGGCATAGTCCAGTCCGTCGAAGACGAGCTGCGCCACGTCGGGACGTGAACCGGCGGCAATATCCGCCTGCACTTTCGTGTTAATTTCGGTCGAGGCAATGGCGATCGGATCGATTCTAATATCCGGGTGAGCCGCTTCGAATTCGGAGATCAGCTGCAGGACGCCCTCTTTTTGGCTGGCAATCGCCAGGTTGTAGCTGTAGAACGTAATTTTCGTCGGCTGGCCGGAGGATTTCTCCGATCCCGATGCCTCTTGACTCCCGGTTCCGCAGGCCGCTGTCGTCAGCATGGCTAAAGCAATTACGCCGGCTGTTACCATTTTTCTGGACATGATGGTCTCTCCCTCTCCTCTATTCTGTTTAGCTATGCGCCGCTTGCAGCTTCTTTAGATCATACTCGACCAGTACGCGCTGATCGCCCGGCATCGTCATCGGCTGAACGATCATCTGCCCGTTTTTCACGAGAACATAGTTGTAACCGGAACGCTCCACCATGCGCATGAGGCCCTCTGCCATCGGATCCAGGCCGAACGCCGAACCGTCCGCCGAAGCGCACAAGACGCCGTTCAACAAGCCGATGTTGTGAAAGTGAATATGCCCCGACAGCAGGCCGATGACGTCACTGCCTTCGATGGCTGCCGCCAGGTCCTGCGGATTTTGCAGCAGGTGGCTGTCCATCATCGCCGTCGGCGTCCCTACGACCGGGTGATGGTGCACGAGAATGGTGCCGATTGGCGCCGGCTCGGCCAGCAGTTGCTTCAGCCAGCGAAGCTGCTCAGGGTCCAGACGTCCGTCATGGCTGCCCGGCACTTGCGTATTCAGCACGACCACACGCAGCCCGTCGTTCATGAAGCTGTAGTAGTACGAAGCGTCCGAAGGCGCCTCCTCGAGATACCCCTCGCGAAACGGCTCGCGCGTATCGTGATTACCCAGCGCGACATGGATCGGCACACCGAATGCGCGCTCTTCTGCCTGCAGGAAGCTGCGCAAGAAGCGGTAATCTTCCAGATCGCCGTCATGCGTCAAATCGCCGCTGATCACAACAAAAGCCGGCTTCGTCTCCAACTTGCCGATCTCAGCAAAGATGCTGTGCAGTTTGTCGGACATGGTCAACCCGAACAGTGGCTGCTTGCCTGGCTTGCTCAGGTGAATATCGGTGATATGTACAAAGAAAATGGATTCCATCGTAATCTACTCCTTCACATGTTTGGTTGTATGGGGTGGATAAGCCGTAATGTCTTGCACGCCGTCCAGATGGATGACACGGTAGGTCGGAACGCCGCCTCGCATCGTCACCCATAGCAGCAAGTTCGCGTTAGCGCCAACTTCCTCTTCCCCGTGCGGCAACCCGCCGGTGCGGCCCAGTTGAATCAGCTCGCGGTTGCCTTCGCGGGTATATTCCAACTCGTGCAGATGGCCTGCAAAAATCGTGTGCGGGCGATTGCTCAGCAGCCGCTCCAGGCGCGCAAACTCCTCGCTGCCTGTTTTCCAGCCAGGTTTATGCATATTGACGAAGGTCCAGCTCACATCCTGGTGCTCTTTCAATACGCTCTCGATAAAAGCGAACTGCTCTTCGCCGATCGTCATCTTGATTTGCGACATGCCTTTCAGTTGTTCAGGTGTCAGCGCCTCACCGAACGCTTTCAGATACTGCTTGGCGCCTGCAGGATCGCGCTTGATTTGTTCCGTTACCGTTTTGATTACGTCCACGAACGCTTCTGGCAGCTCATCCGGCGTATGTTCCGTATTGATTGTGATGTACAGCGCGTCGCCGGCGCGGAAAGCGTAATAATCCATGCCCTTACGCTCGCTCCACACATCCGCCATCAAGGCGTTGCCGTAGTCATGATTGCCAACCGTCGGGAAAAACGGCAGACCCGTCGCTTGCACCATCGCATCCAGCTCATCCCACTCCTCATGCGCGGAGGCAGGGTTCGTCCAGTAGCCCTCAATTAAATCGCCAACGGCCAGCACAAATGATGGCTTCAAATCCTTGAGCACCTCGAGCGCTTTCTCAAACACGCCCGCCGTCGCCATCCCGCAGCGGTCACCCACTACAGCGAAGGCATAGTCGCCTGTTAATGTTTCCGGAAGCTTGCCGAACCAAGGCCGTTTGCTGGTGATGAAGCGAGCGTCTTCCAACATTGCGAATTGGGGTTTGATCTGATCTTTGGTTTGCATGGTCTGCTCCTTTGTCCTTGGGATTGGAATTGCTGACAAGACCCATTATGCAGGTTGTATGTAAGTTGAATATCAAGCGGGGGATAAGAATTTGTGAAGGGCACGCAAGGTTTAACAGAATGTTTACACGGGCCGAAGATTCCGAGAACAAACCCATGGGCCAGCCCTAGGGCTGGCCCTCTTAGGGGTGGGAGCCTGCTCGGTTCGCCAACTCCTTGAGCAGCGGAGACGGACCCTCACTGGGCCTTCGCACCAATAGCAGTGGTTAACCGCTTCTATTTTCCGTTTTCTATCCTTTCCTTATAAAATAAGCGCGGCAAACCACCCTTATTTAATCGGAATAGGGCCATTTTGACCGCGAATCCGTAGCTTAAGAGTGGTTTACTACCGTTATTTTTTTGCCAGCTCCGATTCTTTATAATTAGAAGTGGTTTACCACCCTTATTCTTAAAAAGAAAAGAAGACATCGCCTTTGCAGGCGATGCCTTCTTTTTCTTTTTAAACCGTTATAACTTCCACGCCGCTCTCACGGAATTGTTGAAGAGCTTTCACCGGCGCGTCGACACCTGTAATCAGCGTATCCACTGCCGTTACCGGCGCTACGGTGTGGAGCGACAAATTACCGACCTTGCTATCGTCTGCCACCACAATAATTTTCCCCGCCGCAGCAATCATGCCCTGCTTCGTAGGCACGAGCTGCGCTTCCGGATGCATCAGCCCATGCTTAGGATGGATGACCGGAATGCCGATGAAAGCCTTCTGCACATGCAGCGACTTCAGCACATGATCGGTAAACATCCCGTTCAGCATATAACTGGATGGATAGAGATCGCCACCGGTCACAATGACTTTAATCCCTGACGCATCCCGCAGTTCCATCGCAACATTCATATCATTGGTGACAACGGTAATGTTCGAGCGGTGAATGAGATGCTTCGCAATATGAAGCGTCGTCGTGCCGGAGTCAATAATGACGTGATCCCCGTCCTGGATAAGGCTTGCCGCCATTTTGCCGATTCGCATTTTCTGATCTAATTGCTGCACGGCTCTTTCATTAAAGGAAGGTTCATCATGGGTCCACTGATCGATCGTGACGCCGCCATGCGTTCGTTTGACAAGCCCCTTCTGCTCGATTTCTTCCAAATCACGCCGAATAGTTGCCTCATGCACGGCGAATACCTGCGCCAGCTCGCCAATCGTTGCCACACGGTGCTCCTTAACATAATCCACGATACGAAACTTTCGTTCAGCTGCTAACAAGGAAGTCCCCCCTATAAGAAATGTGCCAATTCCCTGCTCATTTATCCGTCATTTATGCTCATATATGCTTATTTCAGCTTACCGATTCCCTATTTCCATGTCAAGCAAAACCGAATAGGCAAACAAGGCGCCGGCAGACATCGCTGCAGCGGCACCTTGTTTACTTCTTCCCATTCGACTTAGAAATAGCGTTGCAAGCTTTCAACAAACACTTTTGGTTCATCCACAGCAAAGCGCCGAATCCCTAGATCGAGCAAATCGAACAACGAAGCATCGTCAAAATAAAACGGCAGCACTTCCAGCTCTCGTCCTTTTTCCTGCAGCCTCTGCAAAGCAGACGCGAGAAACGGTCTCGGCAAACGATAGTTCCAGCCGGCCTCCGCCTGATCTTCCTCGGCGTTGACCAGATGCAGCTGAATAATATCCAACGAGGCAAAATCCGCCTCTGCCATCTCCTCAAACTTACGCATCGCCGCCTCCGGCACCCGCCCGGAAACCCACAGCATCGTGCGTACGTCCGGCAGTAATTCTTTTACCGTGCAGCAATTGTTGTAATCATTATGGGCAAAAATGATCTGGCTCCCTACGCCATACCGGCGAATCAAGCCCGCAAGCGCGCCTAAATCAACCTGTTTGTAATCCAGGTATAACTCCCGCTCCGGGTGCTCGGCCAGCACCGCCAGAATGTGCGCCAGTGCCGGGATACGCTCCCCTCGGAATGGCTCGCCGAAGCGGATGCCGGCGTCCCAAACTTGCAGCTGCTCAAACGTTAGCGTCGAGATTTCCTTGTCTTTATCCGCTTCTGGCGCATCGGTCGTCCGACCTGGCGTCGCGTCATGCAGACCGACAATGGTGCCGTCAGCGGTTTGGCGGATGTCCAACTCCGGAATGCCGCCAAGTTCCCACGCATAAGTGACGGCCGCCATCGTATTCTCCGGCATTTCCGAATTCGAATTTTGATGCGCTTGCCAGCTTACACTCCGCCAGCCTGCTTGTTCACGAGTTGCCATTGGTCCCAGCCTCCGCGTCCGTTTATTTCGATGTCAACAACCGTTCGGTTTCTTTGGTGAAGCCGTCCAGTGTCGTTTTAATATCTTTGCTGTCATACATGATCGCTTGCATAGCGGCGTGGAACTCCTTCATAACTTCCGGCCAGACGACGCTTTTATTCGTATCGACCGCATATTGAAGCTGATCGTAGGCAACTTTACGATTCGGCTCTTTTGCCCAGAGATCGAGAATTTGCTGGGATTGCGCCATTTTTTTCGTCATCGGCAAGTAGCCCGTATCGACAATCAGCTGCTGACCACCTTGCGGATCGGTTTCCACCCATTTAATGAATTCCCATGCCGCATCCTTTTGCTTGGAGCTTTCCGTCATCACGATGTTACCGCCGCCAGTCGGCTCGGCATTCACTTTATCTTTTGGCATAAAAGCCGTCACGACTTTAAACTTCGAATTGGCCATCGCCCCGATTTGTCCTGTGGACTGAAACAGCATGCCGGCTTTGCCGTCCTGGAACATTTGGTTAGCAACCGTACCGGAGTTCTGGGAAGGCGGATAGTACAGCGCACCCGTGCTTTGCATATCTTTCAGGAAGGAAAACACCTTTAAGCCGATACCATTGTCGATGAAGCCCAACGACGTTGATTTATCATTAAAGAACGTGCCGCCAGCCTGTGCGATAAAGGCAATCGGGTACCAGGAATCATGGACCATCGTCAATCCATAGCGCTTGGTTTCTCCGTTCTCTTTGACGACGAGCGCGTTAGCCACCTTTTTCAGCTCATCCCAAGTCGTTGGAACCGAAAGTCCCTTCTCATCCAGCAAATCTTTATTAAGGAAGAAGATCGGCGTTGACCGATTCAGAGGCAAGGACACCAGCTTATTATTGAACACGGAATGCCCCATCAGGCCTGGAATAAAATCGTCTTTGCTCATACTCGAGTTCTTGAGAAATGACGTCAGATCCGCCAGAACATCGGCGTCGGCAAACTGCTGCACATAAGCCCGCTCCAGCATGGTAACGTCAGGCGCCGTATTCGCAGCAAAAGACTGCTGCAGCTTGGTAGCGGTTTCATCATAGCCGCCTTGAAATGTCCCCACCACTTGAATGTTCGGGTGAGAGCTGTTAAAACGATCGATCATCGCTTGCATATACTCGCCGGTTTTGCCGCTTAAGGAATGCCAGAATTGCAGCGTTACTTTCCCTTTAGGCGCTTCCGATGCTTTCGCCGATGTTTGCGGTGCTGCAGAAACAGCAGGTTGTTCGGTATCGGAACCGGAGGCGCCACAGCCCGCGAGTATACCTGTTGTAAGTAGAGACGACATGATAACGCTTACCAATTTAACTTTCATTGTAAATTCCCCCGTAACTTCGTCTTATTTTATCCCTGAATAGACAAAAGCTCTGACAATATACTTCGAGCAAAACATGTATACGAACAAAATCGGTATCACCAGCACCACATTGGCCGCCATTAACATATTCCAGTTGCTCACGCCGCCTTCCGTTTCCTTCAGCATCGAAATGCCGACAGGCAGCGGGCGGACGGACGTCGAATCGGTCATGACCAAAGGCCAGAAATAATCGTTCCAGTGGCTGACAAAGCTGAACAGGACGACCGTCGCAAGCGCCGGAAGCGCCATTGGCGTCATAATGTTCCATATAATGCGGAATTCGCTGGCATTATCGATGCGAGCCGCTTCAATCATTTCCTCCGGCGTCTGCATGAAATATTGGCGAAGCAGGAAAATTCCGAACGCATTCGACATAAACGGAATGATTTGCGGCAGCAGCGTTTTGATCAGTCCCCAGTCCGCCAGCATGAGATACACAGGAATGAACGTTACTTGGCCCGGAATCATGAAAGCCAGCAAGATCAGACCGAACAAAATCGATTTTCCCGCGAACTTATATTTGGCAAAGGCAAAAGCTGCCGGGACCATGACGACAACCTGCACAATGAGGATGGTCAACGTCACTATAATCGAGTTCTTGGCAAAGGTGCCGAAAGGCGCCGCCGTCATGGCATGATAATAGTTGATCCATTGCGGTGAGGCCGGAATCAGCGTCGGAGGAAAGGTCATCGTCTCTTCATAGGTCTGAAGCGAAGTCGATAACATCCACAGGAAGGGAAAGATAAAAACAAGCAGTAATACAATTTTCAAGATTACGTTTACGGTTCGCTTCAAGGCAAGCACCCCCTTCTCTTTTCCATGTCAGCCCTTAGGAGTAATGCACCTTATTGGATAGCAGTCTAAAATATACAATCGTCAACAGCCCGATCGCCAGCATCAGGATAACGCCCGTTGCTGAAGCAAAGCCAATATTCGTCGTCCGGAACTCATAGATGTAGTACACCAATGTGCTTGTCGACTTATTCGGACCGCCGCCCGTCATAATGCGAACGGTATCAAACACTTTAAAGGAGCCAATGGTCATGATGACCAAAATAAAGAACAATTGCGGAGAAATCATCGGCATCGTGATATTGAATAGCGTCCGCATCTTGCCTGCACCGTCCAGCGAAGAGGCTTCAAAAATGTCAGACGGTATTCCCCGCATAGCGGCAACAATAATCAGCGTATAGTAACCGATGCTGTGCCAGACGGAAACGAAAATGACGGACATGAGCGACGAACTGGAGCTCTGCACCCATTGCGACGTCGGGAGGCCGAACATTTTCAGAAAATAGTTCAAGTACCCTACGCTTGGTTCCATCATCCACAGCCACACCAAGGCAATAGAGACGATAGAAATAATATGCGGCGTAAAGATGCCGGCTTGGATAAACGAGTTGAATTTCGAACTTTTCGTCAACCATACGGCCACGAACAAGGAAATGACGATGGTCAGCACAACGACGCCGACGGTGTATAAGCAAGTGTTCCAAAGGGACTTATAGAAGTCTTCCCGCGCAAAAATTTGTTTGAAATTATCGAGTCCTACAAATTTGCTCTTCGCCTTGTTCATGAGATTGAACTTGTATAGGCTTAGGTAAATCAGATAAATAATGGGATAAATGACGAAAAGAATAGTACCGGTCATGGCAGGCGCGATCATGACATACGGCCGAAGTTTTGCCCATAGCTTATGTTTGTACAAGTGCTGCTTCCTCCTTTCGTCATGACGGATTCGAAATGTGCGTAATTGCTCATAATTTTGCTCAATTATGTTTAATTTTATGCATCATCCAGTTTACTACAAACGCTTACATTTGTCATTGCGGTTCTTGCTGCCCTACCACCGAAAGTCGAGCATGACTTTGGTCCACGTCCGGTGCTGCGCCGCATATTCCATGGCTTCTGTGAAATCCTCGTCCGAACGAATGACCCGGTTATGCTCTGGCAGCAGTTTGCGCAGTGTCTCCTGGCATTTCCGATCTTTCATGGCATTCAGCACAGCAATGAAATCCTCCGCCGAGCTCCGGCTGCTTCCTCGCATCGTAATGCCCTTCTCCAGCACATCCCGCGTATTGATTGGCACGCGTTCCTCTGTAACGCCCATCAGAATGAGATGACCGCCTGGCTGCAGCACGTCGATGGCTTGATTAATGGCGCTTTCGGAAAATTTGCCGCCCGTGCATTCGAGTGCAATATCAAAGGAGGCTCCTCCGGAAAAGTCATAATTCTGGACAAGCTCACGTTTTGCAAAATCGAACATCGCAAGCTTCTCGGGCACAGCTCCGAATACCGTCAAGCGCTCCTTATCAACTCCATAGACATGGTGCAGCATGGCGGCTGCCAGGTAACCGACAGGACCATCTCCGAAAACAACAACCTTCGCCGTTTTCAACGCTTCGGCCACATGGTGCAGCGCTTGATAGGAAACCGAGCTCAGCTCCGTCAGCACGGCGATATCGTCAGGCACCTCCGGAGGAATAGGCAGCGCACTCGCTGCAGGCACAACCAATCGGCTTTGGGCGATGCCGTCCATTCCGCTTCCGAGAAAACGGCCGTGCGTGCAGTAGTTATTGCTTTTCGTGCTTCTGCACGTTTCACAGCATGTCTCCGGATTCGTCCCGTTAAGTAAATAGCCTTGCAAATTAGGGACGATGACTACGCGCTGGCCTTGCGGGAGCTCTGGCGTGGCACTGTGCAGCACCGTGCCGATGCCCTCATGAATGAGCGCCATCGGCAGCTTGCGCTCGAGTGCTTCGGCGCGCCGTTGACCTGTAAAGTAGCGCAAGTCCGCATGACATATGCTGCCGATCGTCGGCTCTACCACGACCTCCCAGTCGTGAACCTCATGTTCAATTTGAATAGGCTGCACGTCTCGCGGCTTGATTAATCGGTATGCGCGGGAAGCAACTTTGGTTGTTACAGTATGCTTGGCTTGGGCTTCATTCATGGTTGATTCCTCTCCTGTCCCTATCTCTTTCTCAACTGCATTTCGTCAAGCACGCCGCTTCCTTACGAGCGGTCGCACATCCTAAGGCGTGTACGTAGGCCTCCTTTCATTGCGCATTTGTATCGCTCGTTTATGCTCATAAATGTTTGTTATTGCTTATTTCGTAGTATATATGTGCTCAATCTTGCTGTCAATACTCTTTTTACGAGTTTTGTCCTGTTATGCAAACGCTTACTGTGACAAAACCGATGTTACCTTGCTTCTTTTTTTGTGAAAAGTGCGCGGCTCCACAGCTAGCACATGCGGGAACCCGCAAATCGTCCTGAGCAGGTTGGCCGTCTGTTCGCTGTCGCGATGCAGCAGCATGGCAATGCCGATCGCCAACCAGCCTGCATCCTCACCGTTATCCTCCGGTGATCGGCGGACTTGAATATGCCGAATCTGAACGTCCAGCTCGACCAGCCTGTTCACCACTTCACTTAAACAGCGGGGGTCATCCGGAACCCTCACGGTGAATTCCTCCTGTTTGCGCTTGCGATTCAAGTATTTCTCCCAATGATTCAGCACAAATAAGCAGAACAACACAAGGATGACCGCGACAATAGAGACATAGTAGAAGCCCGCGCCAACCGACAAGCCAATCGCCGCAACGACCCAGATCGAGGCTGCTGTTGTCAGCCCCGAGACTGTCGCCCCAGTGCGCATAATGGCGCCCGCACCAAGAAAACCGATGCCGCTGATGACCTGTGCAGCCAGCCTGGCCGGATCTCCGCGCAAGGCTGGCTCGCTGATAAAAAACTCACTGAATCCGTAGATCGACAAGAGCATAATCGTCGTCGATCCCAGGCACACGAGAATATGCGTGCGCAGCCCCGCCGCATGGTTGCTCCACTCTCTTTCCAGCCCGATGCAGCCGCCTAGAAGCAGCGACAACACCAGGCGCAGCGTCAGATCAAAATGCGAAATATACCAGACGGAATCTGGGTTTACCATTTCGTTTTCCCCCCTTTGATTTGTTGAATGTTTGTTTTTGCTTGTTTAAAATGCGAAAATGTTAAATTCATGCTCGATATTGTTCGAAACTCATGTTATGCTAAACCTATACGGGTGTCAAGGTATCACTTTCCGTTGTTTACCTGCTCAAATTAATGGGGTTATTTCCGGATTTTAGATGAAATTGGCGCGTTTGGGGCAAGCTACGACATAGGGCGTGTCTGAATGCTCCGAGGGCCGCAGATTTTGCCGAATTTTCGTTCCATGCAAGGAACTTTTGTGAAGGCGTACCGGGGGTACGTCAAGCGAAAGTGACGCAGTAGGTATAATAAACGGCTTACGCCGTCCCCTACGGGACGAGTGCGTTTATCAAAAATATAAGCCGACTTTGCAAGTGAAACCTATAAATGCTTATATTTGGGCGAAAAGGTGGTGAAAGATGCCCCTGAGCGGGTTTTCAGACACGCCCTAGTCAATTTTGAATTTGGATGCAAAGGTTGGAGCCTTGCCGATGTGGCTGAAATTGAAAAAAGTCTTCTATCACCTGATTCATTTGAAGGGCCGTATTTTCTTCCCTTTTGTCATTGGGTATGTCCTGCTTGCGGCCGCCATTGCGCTGGCGCTGGAGCCGGGTACGTTCGATCATTCCATGCTGACTTCGGTGTACTGGGTGTTAACCACCCTTGCTACGATCGGGTTCGGTGATTATGCGCCGGTGACAGATAGCGGTAAATTTTTTACCATCTGCCTGTATGTTACGGGCATTGCGCTCATCAGCGCTTTTATCCGAAAAATCGTCAAATCGCTCGCACATCTTGAACAACTACGAATAGGTGGTCAATTGAACTATACAGGCCAAAACCATATCATCCTCGTCGGCTGGAACGACAAAGCGAAGCTCGCGATCCAGGAGATTCTGACTACGGACCGCTCCACCGACATTGTGCTTATCGACAAGCTCGACAAGCTGCCGATCGTGGATGATCGGCTCTTCTATGTACGCGGCGACGCCACCGGTGAAGAGACGCTCCTTCAAGCTGGCTTGCCCCGCGCGAAGGGCGTGATTTTGTTCGCAGATCATGTGACGCAGGACGTCTATGCGGCCAAAGATCCGCTGCTTGTCGACGGCAAAACCTTGCTCGTCGCCACCGCGATTGCGGCGCTCGAGGAGCGCCTGGGCGTTTCTGTCCACATCACCGCCGAGGTGATGAACGAAAAGCACATCGCGCTGTTCAAGCACGCGGATGTCGATGAGTTCATCCCGACGCAGGAGATGATTTCGCACGCCGCCGTCCGCTCCATCTACACGCACGGCGTCACGCAGATGTATGCCGAGCTGATGAGCCGTCAGTGCACCGAAGGCATGTACGAGGTGCCGAAGCAGCCGGCGTGGCGGACATACCGCGATGCGTTCAGCGCCCTGCTGGATCAGGGCGCCACGCTGGTCGCGGACCGCGGCGACCTGCACATCAACCGCAAGCTGGACGCCCCGGTTCCGGCGGATGCGCAGCTGTACGTGATCTGCGACCGTGAGACGCTGGCGCGGATTGGCGGCTCGCCGGACGAGTCGGCGGGGCGGGTGCATTAGCGGGCCCGGAAGGCGGCGGCGGGCAGCGGCTTGTGCGAGGCCGAGAGGGGGCTGAGGGCCGACGGCTTGTGCGGGGCCCGGAAGACGGCGGCGAGCGGCGGATTGTGCGAGGCCCGAAAGGCGGCGGAGAGCGGCGGATTGTGCGAGGCCCGAAAGGCAGCTGAGGGCGGCGGATTGTGCGAGGCCGGGAGGTCGCCGAGGGATTGTGGGGGTAACGGGAAAACATTCGGATTCGGCACCAAGCCTGCAATAAAGCAGGAATTTCCCTCTGCCCTCCCTGATCCGATAGAATGCCTGCGAAAGCGCAGGCATTTTGGGCGAGAATCCTCTTTTGAAGCGAGTTCGGCCTAAAAACCTGCCTTTTCGCAGGTATTTTGCAAAAAAAGACTACTTTTGTGAAAAATGCCTGCTGATTTGCAGGAATTCGCCTGTCCGCTGTCCTCCTCTTCGACCAGTGCCTAAGTAGTTATTGCAGAACCTACATCAAATTTGAAGAAAATAGCCGAAAAACGAAAAAAACCTGCAAATACTACAGGTAAAATCGGACCAACCTCACCAAATGACTGAGTTTAGAGGGTTTGGCCGATTTTAACTGTATGAAATGCAGGTCTTTTCGTTGTAAGTGCCTTTTCACCACATTTTGCTGTACATTTTACATTTGTTTTCGTCTTCCTCTCCCCACAATTGACACCGGCAGCTGTACAGAGAGCGCTTCGTCTGTAAGTGAACCAACCTCGTAATCCACCGTCATCATCTTAAAGAGACAAGAAGGCCCAGAGGGGTGGCAAGATCACGCCGAAACTCCCGTTCCTGCGTCTACTTCTACTCCTACTTCTACTTCTACTCCTACTTCTACTTCTACTCCTACTCCTACTCCTACTCCTACTCCTACTCCTACTCCTACTCCTACTTCTACTCCTACTCCTACTCCTACTCCTACTCCTACTCCTACTCCTACTCCTACTCCTACTCCTGCTCAACTGGAATTTCTCCAGCTCATTTCGCACAAATGCGGTGGTTCGCGGCAATATACTGGAAATACTCCCGTTCATTTTGGCGTTTTTAGCTACTTTGCAGCATAGACCCCTGAATCACATGGAGGAATTCCAGTTCATGTGTCCCCTATTGCAAGAAGGACAACAATCAACTGGAACAATTCCAGTTCACCGGGTTGCCATGGGTATGATCGGAGAAGTCACCCTCCGGCGCAGATAAAAAAAGCACCCGTCACCGGGTGCTTCCCCATCCATCCTGATCCGTCTAATCCTTATACGGATCAAATTCATCCGCCCCGGCCATGCACACGCCGATCGGCCGCAAAACATGCAGCACGTCGATCGTCTCGGCGTGCGCATCCAACACCTGCTGGAGCTTCCGGTACACGAACGGACTTTCGTCCGTTCCCGCGCCGCGAAGCTCCACGCCGAACTCCCGCACCGCGCGCATCATCTGCGCGTCGCTGATCTGCCCACCCGCGCGCGTGCGGGTGCGCCAGTTCATTTTCCCCGCAGCTTGCGTGCGGCTCATGATGCGGCCTGCGCCGTGGACCGTGCTGTAGAACGCGTCACGGTTCTCCGTGGTGTCCTTGCCGCGCACGATAACAGACATATCGCCCATGCTGCCGCCGATAAAACCCAGCTGCCCCGGCGCGGACGGTGTCGCTCCCTTGCGCACAACAATCACATCGCGGTCGTCATGCGTCTCGCGCCACGCGTAGTTATGGTGGTTGTGCACCGCGAAGTCGGCTTCCGCCCCCACCAGATCCAAAACCTGCTGAATGACGTAATCCCTCCCCGCGTAGGCATACTGCCCGGCCAGCTTCATCGCGCGGTAGTACATATCGCCGAGCTCGCTGCTCAGATTGAGCAGTACCGGCGGCTGATCCATGCTCTCGCCCGGGGCGTTCGCCAGAAACTCGCGGCCCGCCGCCATGTTCAGGAAGCCGCTGGCCGTCTTATGCCCAAACCCCCGGCTCCCAAAATGGTTGCCGATCCACAACCGCCCCGTCGCTTCTTCTTCGAACAGGTCGACGAAATGGTTGCCGCTGCCGACCGTGCCGAGCTGGTTACGAGCCAGCGCCTTTAGCTTGTCGTGCTCCTGCCGGCCGACGGCGAGGTACACTGCCCAGTCCGGATCATCGAACAAAGCGTGATCCACCTGCTCGCTGTTTGAACGGCCGACGCCGAAGGAGACCTTTTTCGCGAGCTTGTTCATGATTTTCGTCAACCGCGGCTTGATGTCCGCCGCCATCAGATTCGTGCGCACCGCCTTGTTGCCGCACCCGATATCATAACCGACGCCGGACGGCGAGATCTGCCCTTCATACGCCATCACGCCGCCGATCGGCTGGCTGTAGCCTTTGTGGTGGTCGGCCATGAGCAGCGCTTGCACGACATTGCCGCGGGCGGCGCAGGTGATAGCCTGCGTTACTGCGCCCGGATCCGGCTTTCCCCAGACACGGACGCCATCTATATTTTGGTAAGCCAATTTATACAACACTCCTTGTGGATAACTTTCCTTGTTCCAGTTGTTGCTGCGCTTCCCCATTCCCGCCCTCGCTCATTTCGTCAATCAGCACATGGTCGTAACAATACCCGGTACACGATACTTCCTGCGATCCGCATTCTTGTAACAGTTCTGGGCTAATTCGTCATTGTAAAGACTTGGCCCTGCGTCTTTCTCAGGAGTCCAACAGGCCCCGTTGGCGGGTTGTGCTCGCCTTCACGAAATGGCTACCTACGCAGCTAGTCTTCCAGCAGTTCCGTCGTCCAATTCATCGCTTGAATTTGAAAATCCAGCTCGCGATACGCTTTGGACAATGCGTCAATTTGCGTCTGCAAGCCGGCGACATCCACCGTCCGCTGGAACTTCACCTCAGAGCGGCTAAAACGATCCTGCTTGATCGACGCTTGCTCCAATAGGTCGCCGAGCAGCTTGCGATGCTGCATCAGCTGGTCGCGCTCCGCCAGCGCATCCGAAATACTCAGTTCGACGTTAAACGGCGTGAGCGTGTTTGTTTTGTTTATTTTGCGAATCCAGGCGGTCTGTTCCTTCAAGATTTGTTCCAGCTCAGCGATCAGCGCATTCGGCTCTTCGGCCGGAACCTCCCCCTCCTGCACCTTCACCACCCGTTCGATCCGCTGTTTGAGCTGGGCGATCTTCTTTTGAGTGTCTGCGCGCAGTACGAGCGCTTCGGCTAGTTTCATCGACATTCATCTCCGTTTCGTTGTGGCTTGATGGAACTATCTTCGCTCATTTCAAGAGGGGCGAACAGGGTGGAAGTATGGCGACGGACTTACTCTTCATTTGTAAGACACCACTCTGCCGGGGGCACAAAATAAGCATCATACTCCCGCCTTGCCGCCTCGCTTAACCCCCGCCACCAATCGGCGTAGTACATCATATAACTCTCTCCGGCTCCCATTCGCCAAAACATACTGTAGGGGTCATGCTCAGGATAAACTAGCCATTGCGGCAGAAGAAAATCCGGCGAGTAGTCCTCAAGCCCCTCTCGAATCTCCATCAAAATGCGTCCCAGCCAGTTGAGCCCCGTGCCATCCCCGTTATCGGCCCAGAACGCATCATTTCGGGTATGCTCCACCAGCGTGCAACTGCCCGTTGATACAAGAAGATCTTTCACAAGCGGATGCTGCTCCACCTTGGCTTGCACGGCTTTTGTCATAACGGCTAGCTTGACGTCTTCCCAGTCCTTCCGCAAAGGGCGCGCCCGATCACGTCCCATCCGCGCAGCCTCCATAGCTGTTGGCGCCACTCGCAGTTCTTCCTCATGCGGTGTTCCCACAAATTTTATGGCTTGAAAATAATGCTCCGTCGTCGGCCACACCCGGCCATCCAATTCAATTGGCGTTTTCGCAAAATTAGAGAAACATCCGTAAGGCTTATCGGTCTCATAGAACCGGATCACCTTGATCTCTGACTTGCTTTGAAACAGCGCTTTTTTATATGCTTGCAATTGTTTTTCAATGTTGTCGTTCATCTGCATCCCCCGCTCTCCGTTAAACTACTCAAATCGTACCACATCCCTCCCCCTAATTCTTGGTAAAAAAGAAGTTGATTCATCTTTCGGCAATCCCCTGCCAACGGCCGGTACCAACACAAAAAAGCCTGCCGCCATCACAGCAGCAAGCCTCCTTATTCGCAGTCCGCCCAACTCTTCACCCGCGTACCTTCACCTGCTGCAGCTCATCCAGAAAAGCCGGCCTGTTCGGATACGTCGTCCGCAGTTTAACTACGATGGCTAGCGCTTGTTCATTCCCGTCAGCCTTCACCAATTGGCGAATAATGTCGCATACCTTTTTATACGCAGACCTGTTGGTTGCCTGCCCAGCCTCTCTCTCAATATACTCGGCAAAAAGCTGATGCACATCCGCCTTATGCTCCTCCAGCAAATACGAGGATAGCTCTGCAATACGCGACGGATTCCCTCTCACGTAAGTAAGAAGCCGCTTGGTGTCCCGCTGCTCCTTCAGGAGTCGGAGGTACAAGGCCTCTTCCTTCCAGAATCTAGCTTTGGGCTGATCCAGCACAGTCAAGATCCGCTCATTGACAACCGGCCACTCTTCTTCCGTGTAAAGCTTTTGCAAGTCCAGATAAAAGTCATATTCACCGGATAGCACAAACTCTTCGGCAAGCTTCCGCTGCTCGTCGATCTGATGGGTCAGCCGATACAGCTGATATCTGAATTTACGCCACTCTGTGACGCGTCCCGGATACCCGGCTTTCGTATCGGCAATCTCTCCCTCTTCGATCAGCTTCCTTGCTGCGTCCCACTGCTGCTTCGCGAGAGCCTGCTCAATCGCCTTTTTACGAAAGCCGCTCATATGCAGCAGCGATTGCAGGTAAGAAGACGCCGCCTCTTCGCCATCCCACTGCCGAATGACATCGTGACGAAGATCTGCAACCGATTCGTTCCAATAAGAACTGTACGACGAGTTTCGCTGTTCCCGTTCCTCCAACAACGTTACCTGGTTGTCCCAGGCGTTTCTTTCTTCTGCGGTTTGAATTAGGACGCTGCTCGCTTGCAAAAGCGGCAGCCGCCACTCAGACCAATCATCAAGCCCTTCCAACGCAGATGCTTCAAGAAGCTTCGCTAATAACGCCAATCGTTCTTCGTGCTCCCCGACGCTCACCTGCTCCGCCGCTTGACTAATCGTTTCCAACCCGGATTCGACCAACCATCCAATTGTACCGTCCGAATCGTCGCAGGATTGCTGCAAGTCCAACAGTTCCTGAATCACACAAAGAATGATCAGCACCGCCGATATGAAACGACCTTCCTCCATTTCCTCATCGGCCTTGTCCAATACCATCTTCGCACCTTCCACGGCGTCGTCCACCTGCCGATACGACACAAAGCCGTGCCGATCGGCATTTTTTTTGATCGAGGTACGAATGATCTTCTGGTATTGCTTCATGGCCGCGTCACTGCCAGCATCCTGGAACTTCAACAGAAGCCGCTGCTGGACTTCGTTCATATCATCCGCAAACTGTAAAAGCAGATTCACCAGTTCGTCCTTGCTCAACCTCCCGAGTTCATCGGCAAGGTTAATCACTTTGGGTCTGGTTTGCCCGACAGAAGCCGACTGCGCCGCCTCATCCGCAAGCTCGTCTCTAAGCTCCAGCAGCACCGCTGCAACATGCTTGCAGATCGGTCCGTCGAATGGGCAGTCGCAAGAAGTGCCTACAACTTCGCTGCCATTTTTCAACCGAATTTCAATATAATAGTCCTCGCTTCCATCCACCTGCGCTTCATACACACCCGGGCGCACTTCTTCTACATACTGAACGCGCCCTTCGTCGCGATATGCCTCGCCTCTTTCCAAAATAACGGGAGCAATCTCGGCCTCAATCCGGCTTAACTTCATGCTTCATTCCCTGCTTTCCGAGTCAAGATACGACAATCTTCTCACAGAATGCTTTTTCACATCAAGCCCTCACCCCTCATCCCGCTCCCCGCGAACCGCCTTCTTCAGCTTCACATTCCCGAGCGTCGCCCCCGCCGCAAGCGGATGCAACTTCGATTTGGACACCCCAATCTGTTGAGACGAGTAAATGCCCGTATGCCCTGAAAATAAATAACTGACCACGCACGCCAGGAACATATAGATCATGCTTTCCGAACCAAACAGCTCAATTCCCATGACAAAACAGGCCAAAGGCGTATTTGTCGCCCCGCTAAACACCGCGATAAGGCCCAGCCCCGCCAGGAACGGCGCGGAGAGATGCAGCAGACCAGCCAGCGAATGGCCAAGCGCAGCACCAATAGCGAACAGCGGCGTCACTTCGCCGCCCTGATAACCGGCACCGAGCGTCAGCGCGGTGAACAGTGTTTTCCAAAGGAAAGCAAGCGGCGCAACTGCCCCGTCAAACGAGCTTTGAATGAGCGGAATCCCGAGCCCCAAATAATCGCGCGTCTGGAAAATAAACACGAGGGCAATCACGACCAGCCCGCCAACGAAGCTCCGCAGCATCGGATTCGCCAGGAGCTTGGCGTACAGCTTTTTGAGCCCATGCGTCAGTTCACTGAACAGCAGTGCGGCCAGCCCGAATAGTACGGAAGCGATCACCACTTTCAGCACAACCGACCACGACATCGCAGGCGCAGCGCCCATTTTATAATGAAGATGATGAATCCCCCACGCGATCGTCACCAGATTGCCCACAACACTCGCAATAAAACAAGGCAAAATCGCCCGGTAGCTGACCAACCCCACAGCGACAACCTCCAGCGCAAAAATCGTCCCCGCCAGCGGCGTCCCGAACACGGAGCCGAAGCCGCTGCTGATGCCGCACATCAGCAGAATTTGCCGGTCGATGCCGTCCACTTTCAGCACGCGGCCAACCGCTTCGGACAGGCTTCCACCCATTTGCACCGCCGTTCCTTCCCGGCCGGCCGAGCCGCCGAACAGATGCGTCAGGAGCGTGCCGAGCAGTACAAGCGGCGCCATCCGAAGCGGCACGCGTTCCTGCCCGCCCCGAATCTGCTCCAGAATCAGATTGTTGCCTTTGCCCGCATTCCGCCCGATGCGCAGATACAGATACGCCATCAACGCGCCGCCCAGCGGCAACAAATACAGCAGCCACGGATGCGCCATACGGCTCTCGGTGACATCATCCAGACTTGCCAGAAACAGCGCAGACGCCGAACCTGACAAAATGCCGACCACCCCGGCGTACAGCAACCATTTCACCACCGCGCCCAGCAGGGCGACGTGCATCACGCTTTCCCCATAGCGGTACGCCCTTTCTTGCCACTTCTTCACTTCAAATCCCTCTCCCGTCACAAAAATTACCGACAAAAAAATAGACTCCTACCAGGATAGTATGATCACTGGTAGGAGTCATTAGCCCGAAGGCGGTTATGGCGAACTCCATCGCCGTATTCACGTTACAGTCATTTTATACCATGCCTCGCGGCCAAGTCAATAACCCGCCCGTTTATTTGGCCACGAGCCGCAGCATGCCGCCCTGCTCCACTACAGGCAGGAACAACGGCCGCTCATTCGGCGTCCGGTTTGGCGAATGAATCGTGAGCATGAGCTGCCCGTCGAACGCGCGGAAAATCATGCCGTGCCCGCCGTCCGCCTGAAACAGCGCCTCCGGCTCGTGCACCCACGGACCCTCAATGCGCCCGCTGGCGGACACCGCAAAACCAAGCGCATAGCGATTCTCATGGAAACTCGCCCAAAGCAGAACCAGCGTACCGTCCTCGGCCCGGTGCAGAAAAGCGCCGTCGGTCACGAACACGTCACCGGCGTCCGTCGACTTGGCGTCGAGCCGGGTGACCCACGGCGCTTCCGACGCGCGGAACAGCACGATCGGCTCGCCGACGGCTTCGCGCAGATCCGCGCTCAACCGCACGGCGCAGATCTCGCCGTCGAGCACCTGCGTCCACTCGTGGCAGAACACCATCCACGGCTGCCCAGCCTCGTCGACGTACAGCGTGCCGTCCAGGCACGGCCAATCGACGGGCGTGACCGGCCCGTCGCTGTGCAGCCGGAACGGGCCGGTTAAGCTGTCGGCCGCCAGCACGGCGGTGCCGAGCAGCTTATTGTCGCGCCGCCGGAACGTCGCGAACATATAATAACGGCCGCCGTACGGATACACCTCCGGCGCCCAAAAGTTTTCCTCCGAGAAGAAGTCCTCCCCGGGACGAAACACCGGAAAAGGACCCTCCCAGTGCTCGAGGTCGGTCCCGACATAGACGTCGAAGCCAGTGCCTTTGCCCCAAATGTTCGCGTCGGTGCTGCCGAACAAATAGTATTTGCCTTCCTCCGGCACAGGTACGACGTACGGATCTCTGATTTGTACTTCGCTGTTGGTTTTCATGCCATTGCTGCCCCCTTCGCGTGGTCGATCCTAATAAGTCGGGTACACGATCCCAATATCCCGCTTGCTTGCAAAGCCCCCGTTTTCAAAAACCAGCCACTCATTCCCCTTCGCCGTCACCGGAATCTCCCTGCCTTCGTACTTTACTGTTCCCGTGACCGGCGCGCTCACCATGCCGATTACGCCCAGCAGCCCGCCCTTCCGGTCGGTCACGACGCGCAGCCCATACGGAAACCGCATCCACGTCTCGCCATTGCGGCAAATCTCCGAGCCCTCGCGGGTGTTGAACAGCTCGAACGCAACACCGTCCACGGTCCGGCTATACGCCGTCTCTTCGGCCACTTCTGTCCCGTGGTCCATCGCATACGGCACAAGGCCAGTGAACCACAGCGAACCTTCCTCATCCGCCACCGGCAAAATGCCGCAAAGCCGCTCCACATAATCCAGCACGCCCAGAATGGCCGGCGAGTATGCTTCCGTGTACCCTTCGTCGCCCGTCCATGGGCAGAGCGTCTGCGAGAACCGCGTCATACGGGACATGGCCGACAGCAGCGGCTGCATCACCCACGTCAGCTCCACATACCGATGATGAAGTTCAAACGCATGCGCCGTCCGAATAATACTGAGAAAATTCGTCGGTCCCGCCCAGCTGTTATAGTTGGAGTTCGGGTTAAAACGCGGATCATCCATCGCGATCGACGGAAACGGATATTTCGTAAAAAACTTCCGCGTACACAACAAATATCGCCGCAGCGCCTCGTCGAAGAAATCTCGGTCCCCGACCTCGCAAGCCAGCACGCGCAGCAGCACGTCTGACTGCACACGCACGAACTCCCCCTGCCGATCCCGGTCATAAAAGAAGGCATCCTCCGCGTCGTAGCAGTGTCGGAACAGGCTGTCCAGCGTTTGTTTCGCCTTCGCGCGCCACGCTGCCGCGTCCGCTTCAGGCTCGCCGAGCGCCTCCGCCATCTTGGCTAAGTACAGCCGCTGGCAGTACACATGCGCCGTCATATCCGGCGCCAGGAACGGCAGCACCGGCGAGTGCGGGTCCACGCGCTGCGGATCGCCGAGATGCGGCGTATCCGGCACGTGCCAGAACCGCGGCGACCCGTCATGGCCCGTGTCGAACGTGCAAAACGCCTCCACGCAGCCAGTGCCCCGCGTGTCGCGCCACTCCGCCAGCCAGCGGTCGAAGCCCGCCAGCGCGTCGTACATGCTCCGCAGGAACGCCTGCGGCTTGCCGCTGAGCTGGTAATAGTTCCACGCGCTGCGCGCCAGCGGCGTGACCAGCTGGATCTGCCGGAACACCGCGCCGTGTTCCGTGATTTTGTACGGCAGCAGGCCGTCCTCCCGCTGCAGCTTGGCGAAGCCGAGGTACGTGTTCGCCGCCACCGACGGCACGAACCGCGCGAGCAGCTCGCTGTTGATCGTGCCCGTGCTCTCCAGCCAGCATCCGCGGTAGACGCCGCCCTCCTGCAGGATCGGCCCCAGATCCTGCGTCGGTACGATGCAGTCCAGCAGCCTGCGCCGCGCAGCATCGTGCACCTGCTCCAGCCGCTCCGCCGACGCCGCAAAACGGACGCCGGAGCGCTCCCACTCCGCCAGCACCTCGGCGTCCGAGGGCTTGCCTGGCGCCTTCGCTGCTTCCGGGTGTCCCAGCTCGACCGGGCCAGCCGCGTTCCCCGGATCGGCCGATATTCCAGCTACTCTGGTGCCAACCACGCTACTCTGCTCTAACGACTCTCCAGCTACTTCAGTAACAACCACGCTACTCTGCTCTAAAGTTGGTTCCACTACTTCCTGCTCATTCGCACCCTCCGACTTTACAACGCCACACGGCGCTTCCTGCCACACGTTCCCGCTCGTTGTTCTGCCACCCCGGAGCCGTTCCTTCAACACTTCTATGCTCATCGTCTACCTCCCCATTCACTATGCCGAACAACACCTGCTAACTAGGGCCAGACCCTGCTATTCTCGCCCAACACGCCAATTCCGCCGCGTTAAGAGGGGCTAGGTACTCTTAGCGGGCACTTTCAGGCGGTTTAGCCGTTAAATCGCCTTGCTAACTAGGGCCAGACCCTGCTATTTCCGCCCAACACGCCATTTCCGGCGCATTAAGAGGGGCTAGGCACCCTTAGCGGGCACTTTTCAGGCAGTTTAGCCGTTAAATCGCCTTGCTAACTAGGGCCAGCCCTTGCTATTTCCGCCCAACACGCCATTTCCGGCGCATTAAGAGGGGCTAGGCACCCTTAGCGGGCACTTTTCAGGCGGTTTAGCCATCAAATCGCCTCGCTAACTAGGGCCAGACCCTGCTATTCTCGCCCATTGCGCCGATTCCGCCGCGCTAAGAGGGGCTGGGCACCCTTAGCGGGCACTTTTCAGGCAGTTTAGCCACCAAACCGCCAAGCCCCTGCAGCTCAATAAGAGTGGTCAACCACTCTTATTCCCTCTCTTCCGCCGGCCAGCTGCGAAATAAGCGCGGTAAACCGCGTCTATTTCACCGCGAAGGCGGGGGTTTCGCGCGCTCAGCGGCCGTTAAGCGTGGTTTACCACTGCTATTTTCCCCGCAGCGCGCCAATTCCCTCGAATAAGAGTGGTTTGCCACTCTTATTTCTCACCCATACGGGCCCGCTTCTCCAGCGCCCCGCCAATACACAAAACGGGCTGCCGCCCGGCAGCCCGTTTCACTTTTTCCCGTTCACGGGAGTCAACGCTTACTTGTTATCGTTAAAAATCTTCACCGCACCGGTGTAGAAGTCGCCTACGCCTTTTTTCACGTCTTTTTTGCCGAAAGAGATCTCTTGGATCGTCGTATCGAGCAATTTGGAGTACTCCGTAAAGCCAGGAGGGTTGTAGGTGAATTTGATGTTTTGGGTTTTGTTCGCCTCGGACACGCGGTTCAGGTAGTCGTAGATGATTTGCTCGACTGGGTTCGCGTCCTTTTTGAGCAGGTCGCGCATCGCCGTCGTCACCGGTACACCGCGGTCATTGCCGAGGATTTTGGCGGCATCCGGGTCGTTGATCCAGAAGCTCATGAGCTGCGCGACTTCCTTCGGATGCTTCGTTTTTGCATAGCCGGACAGACCTTGGCTCGATTCAAAAGCAACGGCATTGCTGCCGTTCTCGCCTTTAGGCACTTGCAGCAGGGTGAGCTGATCTTTGATCAGGTTCTGGTGCGCCACCAGCTGATTAGAAGGAATGAGGCCCATCGCGACTTTGCCTGTAACGATCAGCGATTTGCTAGTGTCGCCCGGCGGGTTGGACACTTGCAGCTCCGGCGTGACCATGCCGCCGTTCTTGCGAAGGTCGGCCCAGTAGCCGAACCATTTCTCGGCATCGGCTTGGTCGAAGCCTACGCTCTTTTTATCCATATCGTAGACGACTTTGTTCAGCTGGCCCATGAAAATGCCCATGCCGTCGTTCGTGTAATCATACGTACCATAGTAGCCCGCGCCGAGCTTGTCGGAGATTTGTTTGGAGATGGAGGCGTAGTCCGCCCACGTCCACGTTTCCTGCGGCAGCGGGATGCCCGCTTTTTTGAACATTTCCGTATTCACGACGATGCCGCGTGCGTTGGCGCCGGCCGAGATGTGGTACAGCTTGTTTTTGAACGTGCCGTACGTAATCATCGATTTGTCCATGTCGCTCAGGTTCAGCTCTTTGCCGACATACGGGCTCATATCGAGCAGCACGTCCTTGTTCACGTAGTCGATGACGTTGCCGCCGAGGAAGAAGACGTCCGGAGCCGTGCCGGAAGCAATCATCGTATTCAACTTGTCAAAATACCCGGAGCTTGGCGCGAACTCGCCGACAACTTTGATATTCGGATTCTTTTTCTCAAAAACGCGAAGCGCCTCGTTCGTCTTGTCCGCCCGCTTCTGGTCGCCCCACCACATGATGCGAAGCTCCACCGGTTCCTGCGATTTCGCCGCAGTTGTCGCTGCTGCTGTAGCTGCCGCCGTAGACGGTGCGGAACTTCCCCCCGTCGTACCGCCTGAACTGCACCCCGCTGCCAACGCGGTCATAACCACCAATGATGTGAGTAAACCCATTTTCTTCTTCATCGCTTCATCCCCCTAGATCAAATATATAGCTTGGAGTTACTTAAGCCCAGTCGTTGAGATGCCTTCAAGAAAATAACGCTGCAAGGAAAAGAAGATGACCAGAACCGGCGCCAGAGACAGCACGGACATTGCAAGCAGAGCGCCCCAATCGGATTGGCCCGACGGGTCGAACAAGGAGCGGATGCCGAGCTGCACGGTAAACAACTGAACACGGTTCAAGTAAATCATTTGGCTAAAAAAGTCGTCCCACGCCCACATGAAGGTGAAAATCGCGGTTGTAATCAGCGCCGGCACCATCAGCGGAAGCACGATGCGCCAGTAAATATGCACCTGCGAGCAGCCGTCGATCGTCGCGCTTTCGTCGAGCTCTTTCGGGATGCCCCGGATAAACTGCACCATCAGCATGATGAAGAAAGAGTCGTGGGCCAGCCACTTCGGCACAATCAGCGGCAAGTAGGTGTTGATCCACTCCAGCTTGTTGTACACGATATATTGCGGCACCAGCGTGACATGGTAGGGCAGCATGATTGTAAGGAGCATAATGCCGAACCAGAACTTTTTGAGCTTGAAATCAAGCCGGGCAAAAGCGAAGGCCGTCAGCGAGCATGTAATTAGGTTGCCCAGCACAGAGAGAACTGAAATCTCCGCCGAGTTGGCGAAAAACCGCCCGAATGAAATGCCCTGCAATCCTTTCCAGCCATCCCGATAATGCGCGAGAGTGAACTCTTTGGGCCAAAGGCTCGTATCGGAAAAGATGAGCGTATTCGGCTTGAACGAGGCGCTGATCAGCCACAGCACCGGGTAGAGCATCAGCAGGCCGATGATGATAATGACCGTGTGCCGCGCGATTTTGCCGTAAGCGATTCCATTTGCCATGATACGATCACCTCCCTTCATCTTTGCCGTCGCCGTAAAATACCCAATACTTCGAGGTCACGAACACGATAGCGGTAAAAATGGCGATAATGACCACCAGAATCCAAGCCAGCGCCGAGGCATAGCCCATGTCGAAGAAGGAGAACCCTTTTAGATACAGGTACAAGGTGTAGAAAAGCGTCGAGTTGATTGGCCCCCCGCGGCCGTCTCCGATGACGTACCCCGGTGTGAACACCTGGAAGGAGCCGATAATCGTCATGACAAGGTTGAAGAAAATGACCGGCGACAAGAGCGGGAGCGTGATGCGGAAAAAGCTTCGCACTTTGCCCGCGCCGTCCACTTCGGCCGCTTCGTAGAGCTCCGTCGGCACTTGTTTGAGCCCCGCCAGGAAAATGACCATCGCCGAGCCGAATTGCCAGACAGAAAGTCCGACGATCGCGTAGAGAATGTAGTCGGGGTTGGCGATCCACGCCGGCCCTTTGATGCCGAAAAGGCTGAGTCCAAGATTGAACAAACCGTCCCCGTCGAACAGCTTCCGCCAGACGATGGCGATGGCCACGCTCCCGCCAAGGAGCGACGGAATGTAGTAGACGGTGCGGTAGACGCCGAGCGCCTTGATCCCTTTATTCAGGATGACCGCCACGCCAAGCGCGAATACGAGCCGGAGCGGAACCGCCAGAAGAACGTAACGGAACGTGGTCAGCATCGAATGCCGGAACGACTCGTCCTCGGTAAAAATGCGGGTGTAGTTGTCCACGCCGATCCATTTGGGACTGTTGAGTAAATTGTATTTGGTAAGGGACAGATATAAGGATCCTGCCATCGGTCCCAGCGTCAGGCCGAACAAGCCGATCAGCCAAGGGAGTAAAAATAAATATGCGGTGCCGTTATGCCGCCATACTGCGGAAGACTTGCGCGACGCCATGGGCAACAACCTCCTGCCGTAGAAACAAAGTATGCTTATCCTGCAGCTTTCTCGGCTGCAAAATAAGCATACAAGTTTCGCGAGCGAACCAGAATCTCATTTCTTCGGCAGTTCGCTATCACTTTTTTCGTTTTTGCGTTGGAGGCGGTATTCGGACGGCGAGAGGCCGTATTGCTTCTTGAACTTGGACGAGAAGTAGCTCGCATTGGCAAACCCCGTCAGCTCCGCAATGTCCCATAAGGACAGCGCCGTCTCCTCCAGCAGCCGAACCGCATGCGTCATGCGCACATCGTTCAGGTATTGAATGAAGGTCACGCCAACCTTCGCCTTAAAAAGCTCCGAAAAATACGACGGATAATAGTTGAACCGCTCCGCCAGCATGGTTAAATTCAGCTCATACATGTAATGGCTGTCGATGAACTGCTTCACGGCCTGGAAGCCGGATTCCTCGCTCGTTCGGCGCTGAATGCGCTGCGCCATTTCGATCAGGAACTGCTCCGCCCGCTCCACTGTGTGAAAGCCCAGCACGAGATCCGGGCGCATCCACAGCTCGTCCTTGCGGTCGAGTTCGACGCCAGACTCGTGCGCAGCCGCCTCAATGCCGAGATACAGCCGGAAAATGACCTTTACAAAATACGCCTGCGAGACGCCGAACGCCTTCTCCAGCTCCTGGCGCACGATGCGCTGAAACGCCGCCATGTCGCCTTTCAGCAAAATCATCCGCGGCTTCTGGAACGTCTCTTCGTGCAGCGCCTCGGGCTCCACGCCCTCGCCTTTCAGCGACGCGCCGCTTTTCGTCTCGGTCAAGTTCCATGCCAGCAGCGCGGACATGTATCCCTCGCGCCAGTGTGAGAAGCCCTTTAAGGGGTTGCCGATGCCGATGGCCGGCTCCACGGACAAGTACTGCACGACTAGTGTGCGTAGCTTGTCGGCCACCTGCTGGCAGGCGTCCCCCTGCTCCGGCACAATGAGGTGCAGCAGACCCGGATAGCTGATGTCCTTGAAAGTGAGCAGCGGAGGCTCCGACTGATCGGCAAATTCCTTGCAGATCAGCTCGAACGGCAGGCGCAGCTTATCCGGCGTGCGCTCTCCGCAATCCGGCTGCACGGAACGCTCCCGCAGGCCGATCGTGAGCATGCGCACGCGCAAGCCGTCCCACGCCTCCAGCTCGAACAGCTTGGCGCGATCGCGCACCGCCTGGGCGTGCTCCCGCTCCTCTTTGACAATCTGGACGACGAAGTGTTCCTTCATCTCTTGGTAATACTGCGTGAGCCGCCAGGTCATGCTTTCCTGCTGCTGGGATTGCCGCCGCTCCTGGTCGAGCTCGCGCGTCACCTTCTGGAGCGCCTCCTCCAGCTCGTCCTTGGACACCGGCTTGAGCAAATAATCCCGCACTTGGCTGCGCACCGCCGCTCGCGCGTAATGAAAATCCTCGTAGCCCGTCAGCACGAGGGTTCGGAGTTCCGGATGCCGCTCGCGGCACGCCTCCAGGAACGACACCCCGTCCATCATCGGCATGTTCATATCCGTGATGACGATGTCGATGCCGCCTGTTTGGTCGGCAGCCTCCAGCGCCTTCAGTGCCTCGCTGCCGTTGCCCGCCTCCCCGGCGATATGCAGTCCCAGCCGCGCCCAGTCCACCTTCATCGTGATACCTTTGCGAATCTCGGGTTCGTCGTCGACGATCAGCACGTTATACATGAGTCGTTCCCTCCTTAATCGGCAAGCTTAGCTCAATTTCCGTGCCGTGGTCGGCTTCCTCGCGGCTCGTGCGGATCGTGTACACGAAGCCTTTGCCGTAGTACAGCGCACAGCGTGCCAGCACGTTGCGCAGTCCGATCTGTCCGCCGCTGCGGCTGAGCACATCGTGGAGCCGGGAGTGCGCCGTTTCCTCGTAGAGACGCTCGGTCAAACCGGCTGGCATGCCCGGCCCGTTATCTACGACGCTGAGCACGATGCGCTCGGGCTCCACCGTTACCGCGATGCGCACCTTGGCTGTTTCCTGCATCGCGAAGCTGTATTTCACCGCATTTTCGACCAGCGGTTGGAGAATGAATTTGACGATCTGCCGGCCTTCCGGCGGACCTTGGGTGTCAATGGAGATGTTCAGCCGTTCCTTGAACCGCACGTTCAAAATGGCGATATATTGGCGCAAATAAGCCAGCTCTTCTTTGAGCGAAACCAGATCCTCGTTGCTATTGAGCGAGAATCTCATCATTTTGCCTAACGCTTCAATAACCTTCACGCTGTCCTCCGCCCGCCTCTGCATGGACAGACTGCTCAGCAGCTCCAAGGTGTTGAACAGAAAATGCGGATTAATCTGCATCAGCAGCGCCTTATATTCCGCCTGCTGGCGAAGCAGCTTCTGCTCGAACTCCGTTTGGATGTGGCGCCGGAGCTGCTGCACCATCGTGCGGAACGAGGAGGTCACGAAAGCGACCTCGCTCTGGACGACGCCCTCGGCCGCGATGCTTTTCTCCGCGATCGAGAACTCGCCTTTTTGCACGTAGCGCATGGCCGATGTGAGCCGCGAGAGCGGCTTCGTGATGCCGTAAGAAAGCCACGTCGCCAGCAGAATCGCCGCCACGAGCAGAACCGCAGCGACGATGAACATCGTGGAACGCAGCTTGTACAGCTTGGCGTACAGATCCGTCTCCGGAACGAAGCCGACGAGCATCCAGTTGTTAAGCTTGAGCTTTTGGTAGACCATAATGTCCGTGTCGCCGGAGCTGCCCCGGATATTGACCACGCCTTGTCTGGAGCTGCTTTGGCGGACGCGGTCCACTTCCTTTACCGCCTCCGCATGGGTGGCGTACTGCTCTTGGGACAGAATCGGGCTTCCCTCCTGATCGAGGAGGAAGATCGTCCCCTTTTCGCCAAGGTGAATGCGATTCAGCGGCTCCAGGAAAAAGTCGGCCCCGACATTGATCTTCATGACCGTCTGCGCGCGCGCCGGCTCGAAGTCATTCACCGGCAGCAGCAGGCTGAGAAACGGATAGGGCCGCGACCGCTTGATTTCCAAATCATCCGTATGCGCCGACACCCAGTGGTTGTCCCGTGTCACAAAATCGTTGTACCAAGGGGACTGCCGATACGACCAGCCGCTTGAGATGTCATTGTTGTCGCTGACAATGAGGCCGTCTTTGCGGTAGAGCGACACCGACGAGACGCCGGAGTAGCTGTTGACCGCATGGGTGAGAAACTTGCTCATCTGGATGTTCGCGAGCATTTTCTCACCGCTTGGAATCGCAGGATCGAGCTGAACGTGATCCCAGCTTTTCGTTTCTTCACTGTTGTAGACGAGCGACGCCAGGTCGTACATCTGCAACGCCGCCGTACTGACGAAGGAGCCGTATTCATCCATTTTCTCCAGCGCAGAGGTTTCAATATACGAACGAATCGTAGCGCGCGACTCGCGGAATAACAGGAACGACATCGTGCCGAACGAGATGACGAGCAGAAGCACGAAGAACGCGATTAAGCGGTTTTTGAGTGAGTAGAACACGGGATGCCTCCCCTTCCTGATTGCCAGGCAAAATTGTCGCTATCTATTCTACACGTTTGGACGAGGGAAGCGTTATCACATTTTTCGGGAAAGGACAAGCAGCCTTTTCGGATATTGTTCACTGCCTACGGGATGGGTACACCTGCTAAAGAAACTTATATTTCAAGTAGGAATGGAAACCCTGTCTATAGAAGAGATTATGCAAAGCCAAACCTTAGGAGGCAACCATGGGAAGAGTCGTACATTTTGAGATTCATGTGAGTGATATGGTGCGTGCCAAAGCGTTCTACGGCGAGATTTTCGGTTGGAAATTCGAGGACTGGAGCGAGTATGCCGGCATGCCTTATTTCGGCGCCGTCACTGGCGAGGGGGAAGAAATGGGTATCAATGGCGCGCTGATGCAGCGTCATGGTGCGGCACCGCAGCCTGGTCAGGCACTGAGCGGCTACGCTTGCACGATCGGCGTCGGCGACTACGATGCGGCGGAAGCGGCTATTCTTCGTCTGGGCGGCACGGTCGCTCTGCCGAAATACGCGCTGCCCGGCATGGCGTGGCAGGGATACTACATCGATCCGGAAGGTAATCTGTTCGGGATTCATCAGCCGGATAAGAATGCCGGTCAGTAAAGCCTACGTGGATAAGGAGCTGCCCGCCGTTCTGGCGGAGCAGCTTTTTGGCTTTGCTAGGGCTAAACCCCGGCTTGGAAAATTTGCCAGGGAAACAGAGAAATTCCTGCAAAAAGACAGGATTCTTTTGTGAAAATGCCATTTTCCACAAAATTCCTGCGATAAAGCAGGTTTTTTAGGCTAAACTCGCTCAAACATGGGGGGATCGCCAAAAATTCCTGCTCTCTTGCAGGCATTTCATCAATCGGGAAGGGAACGGGGAAAATTCCTGCCTATTTGCAGGCTCGCTGCTCGATCCAAGTACCCCCTCAGTTCCCGCAAACGAGATGCGCAGTATCGAGCGTCCACCTCTGGATGCATGCTTGCCCCGCTTCCCGCACAGTCCCGGCACGTTTCTTGCGCTTCCCATCTACATTGTCGTGCCAACCGAACAACAATGGGGTCAAGCCCTTGCGGTGACCAGCCGGTCAGCAATCTTTTTCGCAATCTCGAGCCCATGGAGATGTCCGTCATCAATAAACACTTTATTGGTGATCCCGCCGGTCACGACACCTGCCACAAACAGATTCGGCACATTCGTTTCATAGGTTTCCGGATCAAAATGCGGGATCTCCGTCGCAGGATCGAAGATGACCCCCGCGTCCCGCAGCAAGGCGGCGTCCGGTCGATAGCCGATCAAGGAGAATACGAAATCGTTGGGAATCTTATGCTGCGTATCGCCAGTTTGTACTTGGACACAGGTATCCTCAATGCGCGTGATGGCGGACTCCGCGTAGAACTTGATCCTGCCCTTTTCGATCAGATTGCGAATATCGAGCAGCAGGGTAGGCTTGATCCCTTGATACACCGTCGGCCCGCGATGCACTAACGTAACATCCGCACCGCTTCTGTACAGATGCACACGCGT
The DNA here is from genome assembly GCF_050467285.1 of Paenibacillus oryzisoli. Taxonomy (GTDB): domain Bacteria; phylum Bacillota; class Bacilli; order Paenibacillales; family NBRC-103111; genus Paenibacillus_E; species Paenibacillus_E oryzisoli_A. Next base: position 117,477 of record NZ_JBCMUN010000016.1, read on the forward strand.
GCAATATGATTAAACATACCCTAGCGGGGCTGGAAAGGGAAGTTCAACCACTCGTTATGTCGGCATATCCGAAACAATTAATCAATTGACTCGATAATCACTAAAACGACCGCCAGTAATGGCTAATGGCGCGATCTTGTTAAAAAAGACGCCTTCACAACCACTCACTGTGTGGAGATAAAGGCGTCTTTTCTACACAATTTAAGCCATCACTTTCTGGCGGGACTCCATAGCAGATCGCAGCAACTCAACAATATGCTGATGGCCTCGTCTCTCCGCATAGCCTTCAGCGGCCATTCCGTTGCCATCCGTTATCGCAGGGTCGGCCCCTTTGGCCAGAAGCAGCTTGACGGCTGCCGTTTCCCCGAATAAAGCGGCCATCATCAGCGGCGTCAGCCGATGATCATGAGCTAAGTTGGGATTCGCTTTCCCTTCCAACAAGAGACCAATGACATTCGTATATCCACGGCTTGCGGCATGCGTCAATGCGGAGTCTCCGTCTTGATTGACATCGTTAGGATTGCTGCCCAACTCAAGCAGCCTCTTCACAACAGCACCGCTGCCGTTTACGGAAGCACGAATTAACAATGTATCTCCGTGCTTATCCTTCTCCTGCAGATTAGCACCATGATCGACCAAATAATTGAACATCTCGACATTCCCGTTCTCAGCAGCGCGTAAAAGAGCGGATCTGCCTTCCGAATCTTTGACATGAATATCTTTACCAGCGTCCACCAATTTAATAACTTTGTTGAATTCATTGTTGTACACCGCTTTGACAATAGGCGGCATCCCCTTTACTTTAGGTCGCGCTTTACCGAAATGAATCATTTCGTGAACCGTTATTTTATAACCCCCGGCAGCGTTGCTAATTAATGCACGTACCGTCTGAATCGGCCCCCAAGGCAGTCCCCACCATCCAAAAATCACCGCAAACAACGAGTAACCGAGTTGAAATGCTGTAGATTGTCCAGATTCGCGTATCAACATTCTCGATGGAATTGTAGAGGTAAAGACACCAAGCGAAATCACTGTTTGATACTGAGAAAGTATGGTATAAGGACTGATCGGAACGCCCGCATATTCCGCTCTTTCGTTATAGATCGCGTCTTTATTCTCTTTCAGCCAACCGATGAACTGCTGCGTTTTCTTTGTTTCCCGCTTAAATGCCAGAATAATGCCTACAATACAGAGGCCTAGCGCAAAAGATATGCCTGCCATGCCAAAGTCGAGTTGCGCGATCCCGGTAATCCCCGCCACCGCAGCTACTGCCAAAAAAACATACAATAAAATCAAATGAAATCCCCCTATTATCTACTTCAATCATATATTCCACTAAATCCCAAAGATACCTTTCCAACAACTTTCATCTTTTCAAAATTTTTTTCAAGAAAAAAAAGCACCCCGCAGGGTGCTCTTCCATTCTCTCTATTTCAGCGTCTTCACAATCTCATCAACCCCGTATGTTCTGCTGAGCGGGCCGTAGCCATAGGCGAGTGAGCCGTCGATTTTATATACGCGATTATTCTTTACAGCCTTAAGCGTCTTCCAGACGTCCGATTTCTCCCACTCGTCAGCAAGTGCAAGCAATGATTTATCTGTATAATTAAAGTACCCGAGGAACAAATAATCCGGGTTGATCTGAACCAAGCCCTCCAGCGTAAGCGCTGCGCCTTCCCCATTCGCCTGCTCCGGCGGCTTCAGACCCAGCGGCTCATAGTAATGGCCAGCGTACTTCGTGCCTTGCAGCCACATCTGTTTTTCCCTCACTTGGAGATAAGCGACACTGCCCTGCACATTCTTCAGTTGATCCTTCGCTTGCGCAATTTTAGCCGCAAATGTATCAATCGCTTGCTTCGCCGCGTCTTCCTGGCCCAGCATTTCGCCAAATTTCGTCATCACACCCTGCCAGTCATTCCAGACATCCATCTTCTCTTCATCAAGGAATACGGTCGGCGCAATCTTCGCGAGCTGATCAGCCACCTTCTGATTCGTTGCCGTGCCGGCGATGATCAGGTCCGGCGCGTACTGCAGCAGTTTCTCCAAATTCACTTCGGTATTCTCCCCGACAATTTTAATTTCTTTAAATTTGCTCGTATACGGCTTGTACACGGGGGTGTCGAGTACCGACTGTTGCTCTGTAAAAGGCAGCGCCAAGCCGATCGACGGAATGTCGAAGCTGAGCAGATCTTGGGTCAGGCCCCAGTGAACCAGGGCGACTCTTTCTGGCTTCTTCGCAATGGTGACATCCCCTTTGGCGCTGGCTATCGTTCTTGGAAAGCTGGCTTTCGTCGGCTGATCGCTTGCAGAAGGCGCTGAGGACGGGCTGCTGCTGCTCTCGCTGCTGGATGTCGAACTGCTGGAGCATGCGCTAACCACCACAAGCAGCAGCGCCATGACACACGCCGTGACCAGCGGCATATAACGTCTTTTCATCTGAATCTCCCTCTCGTAAATCGCGGTATATTAGTGATAACGATTATCATTATCGTTAATATGGTATCACCCTGTCCCGCTCCCGCAAATAGAGATTTTCCCGATGGACGCATGGATTTATTCCTTCTACTCACTCTCTTTCAGCGCGGTTGGCGACATGCCGTAATGCTTCTTGAACAACCGGCTAAAATAATACGCATCCGGATACCCAACACTGCGAGCGATATCCCCCACGGCAAACGGCGTCGTCATCAGCAGCTCATACGCCATCTTCATCCGGTACTGGATCAAATAGTGGATGGGACCAAGCCCCGTATACTTTTGAAACAGATGTGAAAAATATTTCGCCTTCATCCCCTGCTGTTCCGCAAGGCTCTCCAAGGTGATCGGCTCCGCGTAGTGCTGCCGGATGTATGCAATCGTCTGCTCCATCATGGAATGGCTCTCGCTGTTTTGCAGGTAACGCTCGTAGGCCAGCGTCTTGTTCACCAACTGGTAGAACAACGTTTTCCTCTCCAGCAGCTCAAGATGGCCGAGCCCGGTTGAGTGCCGCCGCAGTTCTTTCATCATCTGCAAAAGCGAAGCATCCATATCGATATGAAACAGATGGATTTCCCGAATCAACCGTGCCTGTTCCGAATCCGGCGTCACCGGCAAAAAGTGCACCAAAAAGTACTCGAACTCCGCCGAGTGCACGACGATCTCCATCGAACGGTTGTATCCTCCAATGAGGGTGACCCCCTGACGCATAGCATAGCTAGTCCCTTCATAGATAAAATCCGCTTCGCCCCTCAGCGCGATCAAGATCCCGCTTTTGGTCGTTGGCTTCGCTTTATGGCCTTGGTATTCCCCTTTTAAAAGCACCATTGAAAAACGCCGTAGATGTCAATGGGCACCTGCAGGAAAAAAGCAGCTAACGTATCGTATAGTTGGCCCACACTGCCCCCCCCTGTCTTCTTCAATCCCTATGCCTTCATTGTAATGCAGAAGCGTAGGCGGCTCAATGCACAGCACATCTTCTCAAAAAGCAAAAGACACCATCGGCTAGGCTCCTGCATAGGATAATTTTAAAATCATCCTGTGGAGGAATTACCATGAACCAACCCATGCTTCAACCTCAGCAAACCCTGTATCAAGCGGACCCGGCCCTCTCTAAGCATGTCAAAGACGTGCAGGATAAGCTTTTCAACTTGTGCCATGACCATGTCACCCGCCCTGTGCGCGTTCAGATGATGAACGGACAAGTGCATGAGGGCGTCATCGTACAAGTTGACGAAGGTCACTTGTATCTGCATGTGTCGAGCTCAAATGACCGTGCCTTTGGTGGTCCATGGGCTCCCAACCCATGGGTACAGCCTAATGTCATCCTGCCGCTGGTGCTGTATAACTTGTTGGTCATCTCTTTGTTATAACAGGCCCCGAACGCATGAAAAGGGCGCTCTGCCTATGCTGGCAAAGCGCCTTTCATTATGCCTGATCGCGGCACTGGTATCCGGGTGCATCGTGTCACGCGAACCGTTAGACCCAGTAGGAAAGGCAGGAATACGACAGCTTTTGTCGAACTATATAGGGATTATGACGAAACGTAAAATAACGCTAATTCTTATATTGTTTCTATTACTGCTTACCGGTCTGCGTCTGATGTGGGTATCCCGGCATATGGATCCTCCTCATCCGCACGCCGTGCAAGGGGTCATCGATTTGCGGAATTGGGATTTTGCCAGCACTCGAACCATCCCCTTAGAGGGGGAATGGGCGTTTTATCCTGGGCAATGGCTGTTCCCCCGGAACTCAGCGAGCGCTGGACCTCCTCTGCAACCGAGTCTGCTGCATGTCCCCGGCCCTTGGAATTCAGCCATGCCGAACGGCTCCTCTTACGGCTATGGCACGTACCGCCTGCGTATTTTGGTTGACCAGCAGCCTGGATTTTCTTATGGACTGATCGTTCCTATCATTCGCACCTCCTCGGAATTGCTCGTTAACGGCACATCCCTCATGAAACTGGGGCAGCCAGCCGAACAGGCGGAACGCTATGAAGCGAGAACCCTTTCATACGCTACCTCGTTTCAGACGAATGAACACGAAATCGAACTCGTTCTCCAGGTCGCCAACTATAAATATCCACCGGGCGGCGGTATCCTGCGGCCCATTCGACTGGGAAGTGCAGCAGCGGCCGAACAGGAACGACGGCAACAAGCCGCCCTTCAGTTCGGATTGTCTGTTGTGATCGCGCTGCACGGGATATACGCCGGCTTACTCTTTCTACTTAACCGCCGCCAGAAGATGCCGGCCTATTTCTTTCTACTTACCTTAGCCTTGATGCTGTGCATTCTAATCGATAACGACAAGCTGCTGTTACAAATGTTTCCAGCCATCAATTATGAGTGGACTGTGAAAATTGTGTATCTATCTTACACAGGAACAGCTATTTTCATTTTAAAAATGACCGAAGGGTTATTTCCGCAAAATCGGAAGTACCGGGTATTCCATTGGTATTATCGCTGCTGCTTTGCCTATGTGCTCTTTGTTTTATTGGCCCCCGCCAAGCTGCTGGTCGAATGCAATGTCCTTTTTACACTGATCACGACGTTCTCCACGATTTTTGCGCCTGTCTATTTGCTGAGAATGGCAACCAAACAGCATCGCGACGCTATTTTCCTGTTGCTCGCGATTTCTAGCGTGACATCAAGCATTATTTGGGGCATTATCAAAAACCGGACCCTCCTGGATTTCGGCTTTTACCCTTACGATATCTTCTTCGCAATCGTGAGCTTCGCCGCCTATTGGTTCAAACAGTATTTCTGGCATGCCGAGCAGGCGACCCGGTTGGCGCAGGAGCTTCAGCAGGCGGATAAAATGAAAGATGAATTCCTCGCTTCCACCTCGCGCGAATTAAGAACACCCCTGCACGATATGATCAATATCGCGCAGTCTGTGCGGGAGAGAGGTCAGGAACCTCTGGCCGGGAAAAATGATGCCGATCTGGAGCTGCTGATTACGATCGGTCACCGCCTCTCGTTCATGGTTAATGAATTGTCGGATCTTGTGCTCATTAAGGAGAACCGGCTTCTCCTCCGCTTGAACGAGCTGCGGCTTGCCCCCGTCGTTTCCGGTGTGCTCGACATGGTGCGCTTCATGACGAATAAGCCGATTCGCTTCGAGATGGCCATTCCCGAACCGTTTCCGCTTGTGATCGCAGACGAGCAGCGCGTCATTCAAATCCTCTTCAGCCTGCTTCGGCATGCCATCAAGTTTACGAACGAAGGCGCCGTTACAATAAAGGCCGAAGCTCGGGGCCACACGGCATACGTGTATATCGTTGATACTGGCGCAGGTCTGGATGCGGAGACGCTGCAAAGCGTTTTCCAGCCCTATGAGCACGGAAACGCCGGGAACGGCAAAGGGATGGGGCCGGGACTCAGCCTCTGCAGGCAGCTGATCCAGTTGCAAGGCGGGTCCTTGTCGTTAGAGTCGCAAGCGGGCCAGGGGGCGACTTTTACGTTTACACTGCCTTTAGCCGAAAAAACAGACTCCATCGCAGCTGCCATCCCATTATCCCCGCAGACGGGGGATGGGCCCAACACCTTTCATATCATGGAAGATTCGACCACGCCGAAACCTGGGCCTGGGCAAGACTCGGGACGATTCCACATATTGGCGGTTGATGACGACCCTGTGAATCTGAGCGTGCTCAGCGCCCTATTTCACGGGGAACCTTATGATATTGCCGCGGCATCGAGCGGTCAGGAAGCCATCGCTCGGCTGACGGAACGCCCTTGGGACCTGGTCATTGCGAATGTGATGATGCCGCATATGTCTGGCTATGAGCTGTCGAAGCGTATTCGCGAGCGGTATTCGAGCTTCGAGCTCCCGATTCTACTGTTAACGGCACGCAGCGGAGCAGAGGATGTGTACGCCGGCTTCGCGTCCGGCGCGAATGATTACGTCGCGAAGCCGACCGATGTCGTAGAGCTCAAGGCGCGCGTGCGCGCCCTGGTGACGCTCCGGCAGTCGGTCAGCCGCAGCCTGCGGATGGAGGCTGCCTATCTGCAGGCGCAAATTCAACCGCACTTCTTATTCAATGCGTTGAATTCCATAACCGCTTTAAGCAGCGTCGACACGGATCAAATGAATGAGCTCATTGCAGCATTTAGCGCGTATCTGCGCATCAGCTTCGATATGTGGAACCTGGAGCAGCTTGTGCCCCTCGCCTACGAGCTGGAGCTTGTGCGATCGTATCTGTTTATTGAACAAGCTCGATTTGCAGATCGGCTAACCGTCGATTGGCACGTGCAGGCAGACTTGCAGCAGCTCCTCCCACCGCTCGTACTGCAGCCCTTGATCGAAAATGCGGTCAAGCATGGATTGCTCAGCCGTTCTCAAGGAGGAACACTGTCGATTCGGATCATGGAACAGTCCGATGTGGTCCATATTGCGGTCGAAGACGACGGTGTCGGTATGGATGAAGGGCGCGTGCGCCAACTGCTGGATCCTGCAGCTAAGGGGCGCAGCGGCATCGGGTTGTGGAATACGAATCGGCGTTTGAAGCAAATGTACGGCGCCGGGCTCACGATCCACAGCCGTCCCGGCGAGGGGACGCAGGTTTCTTTTCAATTCGTCAAACGCCAGCATGAAGCAAAGAAGGGGGGATGAACTTGCTTCGAGCACTTTTAATCGATGATGAGCGGCTTGCCTTGCTGCAGTTGGACAAAATGTTGAAAGAACTAACCTCACTTACCGTCACGGCTGCGTATACAGACCCTGCTGAGGCGCTGCAAGCCGCCCGTCTGTCACAGCCGGATATCGTCTTTCTGGATATCCATATGCCCGAGATCAATGGCATGCAGGTCGCGGACGAGCTGCTGCAGACGTGTCCTTCAGCCAAAATTATTTTCATGACGGCTTATGATGTGTATGCGATCGAAGCGTTCGAGTTCAATCAGCTTGATTATGTGCTCAAGCCGTTGCAGCGCAGCCGCTTAATTCAAACCGTTCAGCGTGTAGAGGAGAGGAACAATCGAGCTAGCTGCGAGCTGGCGCCTCTGCCAGACATCCCTTGGCGCACGACGCAGGCGCAGGAGCTCTTCGCTTATTTGCTCCATCATCGCAACTGCTTGGTGAGTAAAGAGCGTTTGGCGGACACCTTCTGGCCGCAATGTGAGCCGAAGAAGGCGGCTGCACAGCTTTTCGGCGCCATGGCTCAAATTCGCCAATGCCTTCGGCAGGCAGGCGCAGCGTTGAAGATTCGCTATGTGCATGACAGCGAAGCCTACGAACTTCATTCCCTGGACGGTAACCTTGACGTCGAGTAATAGAAAAGGCGAGCTGCGCGAGCTCGCCTTCCTGCATTTTGCTAGTCATACCTCGTGCGGTGTCTGGCTGATAAGCCTCTCTATCGCCCCATTAAAAGGGAACTGCCTCGACGCAATCCGCGCCTGCAGCTTCGCCAGCTCTTGCCACACGCGGTCAACCAGATCAGGCGGATACCCGAATTTCACAGTATGCTCGGCAAATTCATCCTCATCCACGACTTGCCAGACGCCGTCTCTATAGACGAGATCAAGATCCAAATCAATGAACGAAACCCCCTCCTGATCAAGGCGAGGCGGCTCGCAAATGTTGCAATAATACTGGACAATCTGTCCGTCAACAACGTCCGCACTCACGGTAAACCAAGCATCCAACGGGAAAAATTCAACCGTCCACCGGTCGATCGTAAACGTCTGTCCCTTTGTGTAATGCCGCAGCTTGCGACCAGCGTGCCCCAGCACAAAGAGATGGGCGTCTCCTCGTTCCAGCAGCGTCGTTTCCCAGTCGTAGTGCGGTCGGTTGCCGTATTTTAACGCGCGGATTGGGATCGTCGTGCCGTATCCAGCCAGCCATTTGGCGGCTTCGTCCAGAATCGTAAGGTCGCGCATCAGCATAAAACGATCCGAGTAGTCTTCGACGCCCCGCAATGCCTCCGCCAAGCGCTCCCGGGCTTCCGGCAACGTCAGCCATGTCACCTGCATCCCTAGGGCAGCCTCCTGCCGAGTGAAGGACACAGGGCCGCCCACCGCTGTTGCTTTCGCGATGAAGCAGGCCGAATGCTGCATGAACGAATTGCGCCATTTATGCTCTTCGATATAGCCCAGCGCATGCACAATTTCCGCCGAACAGCCGGTCTCCTCTTGAATCTCGCGCAGAAAGGCCTCCCCCTCCTCCTCCCCGGCCTCAATGCCTCCGCCAGGCAGTTTAAGCAGCCCTACCCGCGTCATGTCCATCATCGCCACGTTCCCGTCCTGATCCAGCAGAACGCCTCTCGCAGCATAGCGCGAGACTCGGTTCAGAAGCGTGAATGCTCCGCCTTGTATGTCAAAGTCTGTGATTTTTTTGAGTGTTTGCATGGGTTCACCTATCTTCAAGTTCGTTCAACTAATTCTTTATGTCAGTGTCTTGAAATATTTAATTTGTCGTAGGGCAGTTTTGAAGTGTATTGAGAGAAAGGTTGGTAACTCAGAGAACAGCAGTCTCTCCGGTCTTCCAACTCAAGGTGTGCTGATCCCAAATAGCCAGGTACTCATTTTCGTTCAGTACATGATCATACACTGGTTTTAGAAAGAAATAAATAAGTTCCATAACCTCTTGGAATGTGGGTGAATACTCCAGTTTCAAGTTATTAATAAATGCACTCCACATCGCAATTCTACGCCTATCCCTATAAAAGTCAGCCATAAAAATAACGTGTTCTCTTTCGGTATAAGTTGTTCTTCGCTTAAATGTCTCAGACACAGCTTCGTATAAGCGTATCCCTTCAAAAGATGTAGTCCGGGCCAACGTGAATATATCAAAAAAATCCTTCATTCTACTGTTTGCTACGGACAGAGAGATCATCGCCTCAAACTTTTCCGCTATGACAGACTCATCGGTATAGACGAATATTTCCGGCCTTTCCATTGTTGGAATAAGAACGGGGAAGTCTATGATTCGAGGACTTGGTACAATCACATCCCCAAACCCAATATCTAGCTGCAAGGTTTCCTTCATATTGCCTAACGAGCAAGGTATCTTTATCCGGACTCCCTCGTACTCTGCATCCTCTTTGATAGTCTCTGACACGATTCGATCCACATGAAAAACAATACCATCATCAATATCTTCAGGTTGTAACTGGCATATTGATTTAACGATATCCACCAGCACAGCAATATCATTGTTGATTTTACGGCCTGAGAAATCCATATCTCTCGTTGGTCTAGATTTAAATTGTGTGACAGAATACAAATACAAACCACCTTTAAGAATGAAATTTTCCTTATAACCGGACATTGACAAGCGTTTTAAGAAACGCTCCTGATAATAAAGAATGGAGATGACGTTAAAGGTTTTGTTATTTGCTTTTGCAACATTTTTCAATCGATCAATAACTGAAGCCGCAACATTTGTGATCAACTATAACACCTCAAGATAGTTATTAAGGATCGTCTTTATGCGCATCTTGGCTGCGTACTTAAGTAACTTTGTGTAATTTGTATTCCTTCGAGCGAAGTAGGTATTCAAACTTTCTTTAACGACATTGGCATCAAGCTTATTTCTATATTTGACTACATCACAAATTGTTCGCTCCAAATCGTATATTTTAATTACATGCCCTTCCTTTTCAATTTTTTCAACTCCTATATCAAACGTGTCATCATCATAAGAAAAAAGTCGAATGGGAGGGTAATTGGGGAGAGCAGGTTTTCTGTCTTTACGGGATACGGCAAAATTATGCTCACTAGGCGTAAACGTGGTTAGTTCATAATGAACCAAGGCCGAGTACAGACATATGACTCCTTTGGGTACAAAAAAAGAAGCTTCTACTATTTCTTCAACAACATAATGGGTATCTCGAAGCGCATAGAGCCCACGTTTAAGTTTAACAATTTTGCCCATTTCCTCAAGCTTTTTAATGTGATAGTAACTTACTTGATTTTCTTTAAGTATGTTTGAATCGACAAGTCCATAATATTTCTCAAACAACTCTATGATTTCGGGGTAGATTACCTTCTCCTTGCTGTTGTCTTCCGTTTGAATAACGGTTATGAGATCATCAAGCTTGTTGATGTCCGGGTATCGACGAATCAAATCAAAAAATTCTTCTTCAGGTAGGCTGAGTTTGTTAAAGACATCCAAAAAAGTCTCTTTTACACCACTGAAATCAATTTTTGATAAGTTAGGCATGAAATCACCTCCCGCATTTAAAATATGTACCCACATAAATATAAGTGTATACGTTTATATTTAAATCATACACTACTTTCTGTTATTTTTAAAATATTTGTATACACATACATATATATAACTGCATTTTAAAAAAGAGGCCGCCCCAGAAGTCTAATGACTTTGGAACAGCCTCCCTTTTTACCTTACTTCAAAGCAAACTGCATGCCCTCTTTAAAATTCTTGCTAAACGCAATAAACAGGATCAGCACAGGCAGCGTCAGAATCACAGAAGCCGCGTACAGCGGGCCGGGATACTCCTGATACGGGCCGAACATTTGCGCAAGCATGACGTTCAGCGTAATCAGCTTCTCCGTTTTGACGACCAGCATGTCCCAGAGCAGCTCCACCCAACGTTCCATGAACAAGAACAGAATCGTTGTGATCGATTTGGCGATCGGCATGATGATCTGGAAGACCACCCGCATCTCGGAGACGCCGTCCATTTTAGCCGCTTCAATCATTTCGTTCGGAATGCCCCTGAAATAGTTCGTGTACATGAAGATCGCCCATAAACTCACGGATTTCGGTAAAATCATACCCAGATAGGTGTTCACGAGTCCCATTTCTTTGACAATCATGAACGTTGGCACCAGGATGATGACCGCCGGGAAAAACATTTGGAACAAAATAATCGTATTGATTGCGCGGCTCCCTTTGAACTTCAGCTTCGTAATCGCATAGCCGACAAGGACGGCGGAGAAAAGCATAAGCAGCGTGGAACTCAGCGTTACGAAAAAGCTGTTAAACAACGCGCCCAGCCAAGGTCGGGAAGCCCCGCTCTCTCCTCCCGTAAAGATCCAGGTGTACGATCGAAGCGTGAAGTGTGTGGGAATCAAGCTTTTGTCCACCTGATCCCAAGGCGCTAAGGAGGATAAAATCATATAGATGTATGGCCACACATTCATCAAGAGCAGTACGGAAGCAAAGACATACAATAAGGTTAATCTAAGCCGTTTACCAGCCATGCTTGGTCCCCCACTTCTCGCATTGATAACCGCGATGGCTGTGCCGTAGCCTGCGCTCAAGCGGGTGAACGCTTGATTGTAAATCTCGATTTGCCATGTATTCGTAGCCAAGTTAGGTCCTCCGCCTGTGAGAACAAACGGTTCGGTAAAGATATGGAACACAATGCCGATCGCTAAAATCAACACCGTATACATCTGCGGATAAATCATGGGCAGCGTAATCTGCCAGAACTTTTTCAGTCCGGTTACGCCATCCAGCAGCGCGGCCTCATGCACTTCCTTCGGTGTGCTTTCCAGACCTGACAGCAGCAGCAGCGCATAATAGCCGGATAACTTCCACGTAATCATGCCGCATAGAATCATGAGTGCCAGCGTCGGGCTAGAGACCGCCCCTTAGTCATCTTGATGACTTTTGGGATAATCTCGTCTGTCCTTTGAAATCAGGTCTGCGGGTGCGTCGTCTTCTGCTCATCCATGAACGTATTCATGTTCACTGACTTGATGCCCTCCGCGTCGAGCAGCTCCTTAATCCGCTGCAGATGCAGATCGCCAAGCCCGTACAACAGGTAGCCGTCGGTCTTCGCTTTCTTAATATGCTGGAACATGGAGAAGTCGCGGGCTTTCTCCGCCTTCATGATCTCAGACCCTGCGGCACCGTAATCCTTCTTGGCTACATGCCAATTGTCGGCAAAAGCCTTCTTATCCTCAGCTGATGCCTGTGCTTGTTCCTCCTGAGCCTTCTGCGTGGCATAAGCCGTCACATCCCGGATAAAGGCAGTAAACAAGGCTTTGCTCTTCGCAGCGTTCATAGCCTCCGTTAGAGGTTCCGCCGAGAGGTCATCACCTTCAAGGCTGGCCGCGGTCCTTTGCCACAAATCTTCCTGAGCGGCGTAAGTCTGATACAGCGGGGATTCTTCATCCGCGCTTGCCGCAAATCGAATGGCCATGCCGAATAGTTTTTTCTCCGCTTCCGACCCCATCACCCGATAATCGTAACTGACATTCAGACCTTGCAGGCCTCGAATGACCTTCGGATAAAAGCTTTCCGCATAGTGCGATTTGGCCCCAGGACCGGTGCCGATGCCGCCGAACTTGGCATGGCCAACGGCATCCCGCTGACTCATCGCCGATTCCAGCTCTGGATTGTCCGCAGCCTCTGCCGGATGCTCGGTATAGCCTTCATACATAAACTTATCGGTTCCCACAGCTTTAACCACATCATGCAGTGTAGTCTCCGTATGTATTTCCCCGATGACCGTCAACTCATCCGGAATACGAATCCAGGCATCCGTCTTGTCGACGTACCCGATTTTTTCGGTGGTGTTCGCCGCATATTCCGACATCTCATCCTTACTGTTAAAATAGCGGGACTTGTCATCCCCGATCATCGTATTGACGTTCCGTCCCCCTGCGCCCTCGCTGCCGCGGCCGGTTTTGGTCTTGTGCCGATAGCCGCCAATTAGCGTCCTTTTGATATACACCTTACGCTGAATAGCATCTTGAGAGGCTGCAGGCGCTGCTTGTATCCTGCCCGCGTCCGCAATCGGCTTCGGCCCTGCTGGCTTCACACCTGACTCCTCGGCCGGCTTGGCTTCCGGCGAATGCTGCTTAAACAGCTCGGCGACTGAGCGATTACCGATCGTGCGCTGCAAATACATCATCTGCGCCGGGCTCATCGCTTGCGGTTGCTGCCTCGCCCGCTGCAGAGCGGCGCCGGAGAAGTTGCCTGCTGATACGCGTTCAGGTGAATGCAATGAATCGGATTCAGCAGCGGCAGGCCCCGTATCCTGAACAGCCTTGCCCGGTTCTTGGTGGATTTGCATGAATTCGCCCCTTTGTAATAGAATCTGATACTTGATTCTATCATGCCAAGTATTGGAAGGGAATATCAAGAGAGGGCTAGTTTCCGCAGCCAGAAGAAGCTTTAGATGTACTGCAAATCGCTGTCTCAGGCAGTACAAGCTGTATCCTCGCAGTTGTGAACATTAGGATCGATAAATGGGTCCTACTCTAAACAAAAGACACCCCGAAGGTGTCTTTTGTACTTTTATGGAGGTGAGGCGTGAACTATTAATTGAGCGAATCCAACAGCGTCTTCAGTTGCGGATTAAGCTCCAGCGCATTCAAGATAATTTGCAAAGCTTCTGCACGTGTGGCATTACTTTTGGCATCGAACTTCCCATCTGCAATACCGCTGATGATACCAGCCTGTGCTTCGGCTTTGATCTCGTTTGCGGCATACGAGCTATCTAAATCATTGAAGTTACCCTTGGTCGTGTCCTTCGCTACATTGTTGAGATTTACTACACGAGATAACATGACAACCATTTCCTCGCGTGTAATTGTGCTATCCGGCTTGAACGTACCGTCCTCGTAGCCGCTGATTAACCCTGCCTCTTGGAGCTTCTCAATGGATTCTTTTGCCCAGTGACTATCAATGTCCTTCAATGCAGTACTAGGATTGTCACCTCCGTTAATTTCGAACACGCGATTCAAGATCACTGCAAACTCAGCGCGTGTGATATTGCCATCTTCGCTGTAAAACCTGGACTTCCTAGTGCATTCCAAGTGTCGGAAACGCTGTCGTACGCTTTTGCTGTCGCTTTCATGTCATAATGATAGTCAGAATAAGCGACATAGGGAATACCGCCACTAACATAGAGGTTGATGTATGCCGCCCCGTCCCCCGACACTGCTCCGCCGCCCAGCGTGTCCCAACTACTACCGTTAAATTTCTTGACCCAGAGCTTGTAATCGGTGTCTGTGTATGCGACATAGGGGACAGCGGCAGGATTAGCCGGATCGATATATAGGGCCACTGCTTTATTGCCAGCCAAAGCAGTATCGGCTGCAGCCGTGCCTATTGCTGCCTCGCCAAGCTGGTCCCATCCTGTGCCATTATACTTTTTTACCCACACTTGATTGTTCTCATCGCAATAGGCAACATACGGAACCCCATTCAACGCAGAAACAGAAAGTGAACAAGCTGATTGGGACGGAGTTGCAACAGGTTCTAGATTATTCCACAGCAATGCATTTGACGCTTTGACGCTGCTTGCGCCAAACGCGAACTGTACAGTCAACACGGCCAGCACCAAAAGCACGTTCATGACAGTGATAAATCTTTGCTTATTTCTTTTGAAAAATCTAGTTGATAACATATCTTTCTATTCCTCCGGCTACAATTTAAAATCTAATCATTAAGCCTCGTCTTCTTATTAGGACTATACTCCCATAAAAATAAATCCAATCGCTTATTTCCGCTCCTTTCTTGTCGTACACCGGCAACCATTTTCCACCCTGGATATAGTTATAAAGGACTAAAATACCTATATCATAAACGAATATCGCAAAATCTGCTATGAAAATTTTGTCGAGTTACGACGATAAAGTTATCATCTACAATGACCACATCGACGTGATTTTTAAACTCGACACAGCGGGAATTTATGTCGCTAAGAAAGAGCTGTATGGAGCCAGACAAGATGCGATGTAAACTAAAAATGAGCCAGGCCGAATTTAATCGGACCCTGGCTCATTTTCTTATTCGATGGAATTTCCTATAGGTTGCAACTTCCCTGCTTTTCGTAAATAAGGAGTCACTGAACTTTCACCTGAGTCACGTGGCTATAGTTCTGCTTAGCGTAACATGCAGATGCCACGTCCACGATTTTGACTATACAATAATTAAGCTTCTACAAGCTCTGGTCTCTTAATTTGAAGCGGAGGAGGGATCAACCAACCTTTTTCTTTACTAATTTTAAGGATTTTCATTCCAATTGCTGTTTTGGTTGCGTGATATTTAGCAAATAGGGCCCCAATGTCTTCTCGTGTTGCCTTACTCATAATTTGACTACATGCAACTAAGCTAAGGGAGGTATCAGCTCCAACCATAGAAGCGATTTCTTGTTCGGAGAACTTTATACCAACCGGAATATCTTCTAATTTAGTTTCAGGTCTTTCAGGTAAAGAAGGGGAAGGCACGATACCATTATTTATTAATATAGAATCGCACTCACTTATTTCAAGCTCAGCTTGGTTAATGATGTCGACAAGTATTTTCTTAAGGTCATTATCCCCAACATGATACTGATATGCTCGGTTGGCAGAAACACAGCCTTTGGCCGTCATTGAGAACTGCCACAAATCATAGATCTCCCCGTAATGTAATGGTTCATCCTTTTGATTACCAGATAAGATTCCCATAGTTGCAACTCCTTTAAATGGTGTTTGACCGAAAAAGTGTTTAAATGCTGAAGTGAAGTGCTTTGATTAGTCTGTTAACGGGGTTTTGTGATGGCACAAATGAAGCACTTATGTTTTTTGCCCTTTAGTTGCTGTACGTTATCACAATATATGCATCTCATGATCTTCACCTCTGGAGGTTATTATGTCGTTGGTGATTAGTGTATATTCATGATGAACTGAATAATTCAACCACTTCATTTGAAGCCTTGACTTAAACCATGGTTTAAGTCGTATCCTATTCATGTCGACATTGAAATGAAGGATCGGAGGCCTCCAAATGAAGTATAATTCCATCGGTGAAGTGTCAGCTAAATTCAATATTCCAGAATCAGCATTACGCTATTATGAAAAGAAAGGACTGCTTCCGCTAATCGAGCGCGATGATGCAGGCAGACGCTTATTTTCAGAACGTCAAATAGGGCTTCTTCAAGCTGTCGTCTGTCTCAAAAACACGCATATGCCCATAAAAAGCATCAGGCAGTATATGGAGTGGATTGTAGAAGGAGATGCCACCCTTAAACATCGGCTTGACATGATGAAGGCACACAAACAAAGAATACTAGACAAGATTGCAATGTTGACCGAATACTTGCCTACAATCGATGAAAAAATTGAACGCTATATCAAACAGAATGAGGAGGAGGAACGACCATGAAGCTTTCCGGCAATACTCTATTGATTACAGGTGGAGGCACTGGAATAGGACTAGCTTTGGCAGAACGATTTATTAAAAACGGCAATACCGTGATTGTATGCGGCCGGCGTGAAAATGTCCTTCAAGATGCGAAAGACAAAGTTCCGGGTCTTATCACTCGCGTATGTAATTTGGAAGAGGTATCTGATCGTCTAGCACTATTTGATTGGGTAACGGCGAACTATCCGGAAGTGAACGTGCTGGTCAATAATGCTGGCATTCAACAT
This sequence comes from Paenibacillus oryzisoli, assembly GCF_050467285.1. GTDB lineage: Bacteria > Bacillota > Bacilli > Paenibacillales > NBRC-103111 > Paenibacillus_E > Paenibacillus_E oryzisoli_A. Next base: position 134,291 of record NZ_JBCMUN010000016.1, read on the forward strand.
CGTTTTAATGTGCTTCAGTCAGATGCCAGAGACAATTGGGGTTATTTCAGGAAAGAAATCTCGACCAATCTTGAAGCCCCCTTCCACTTGACCATGCTGTTTGCTCCTTATTTTTCCACCAAGGATTCGGCGGCAATCATTAACGTCACATCCGGACTGGCTTTTACACCCTTTGCGATTGCACCCATGTATTCGGCGACCAAGGCAGCGCTTCATTCGTACACCGTAAGCTTAAGGCACCAGCTATCCGAGACGTCTGTCACCGTTATTGAAGTTGCTCCTCCAGCGGTAGTCACGGATTTGGGAGGAACCGGATTGCATCCACAAGGAGAACCGTTGGATGCCTTCGCAGATGCTATTTTTAACGAATTGGCTGTGGACAGCAAAGAAATCGGGTATGGTACTTCTGTAGCCCGTTTGCGCATGTCTCGAGACGATATCGACGTTTATACCGAAAAGATGTACCAGTCAACGAAAAACTTAATCCAAAAAAGCCATTAACAAAAGAATGAAAATAATATTTCATTTCGATTACATCTTTCAACTAACGTTTCCGTTGTGAATGATATGTGCACCATTTGAATAAAAGGTCCTTCACTGCAAATAATAATTTAGAATATTATTAACATATCAGGAGTTGAATGAATGACTAATGTATTGGAAGCAGCAATCGATACGATTAAATCACTAACGAATGAAAAAAAACCTCAACCCCTTCATGTGGGGGAGGTCATGGCCTGTTGGTTTTACTTGGCGGGACTTGAATTAGCCAAAGTAACTGTTCAATCTGGTATAAATACCACAAATGATTCGGAACTACAAAACATGCTTAAAGAAGATCTAGAACTCAACAAAAATCAACGGGAACGGCTCTATACATTCTTGCTGAAAGAAGGAATTACTTTACCTCCTGCTCATGAAGATATGCCCCACTCGGATCCTAACAGTATTCCGTTTGGTGTGAAATTGAAGGATGAAGTACTTGCCAACGAGTTATCTTTAAAAATAGCAAGTTTGATCATACGTGCAGCGAGTACACATGCAGAATCCATACGCACAGATGTCGGTATAATGTTTCTTCAATTTCAGGCTGAAAAAGTCATGCTGGGAGCTAAATTAAAACAATTAATGCTAACTCGCGGCTGGATTAAAATACCACCGCTATTCGTTCCACCCGGTACCGAGCATTCACAAACTTAATATTCACCTAAATAGGGCTCCTCTTTAGACACGGTCTGAAAGAGGGGCCCCCTTTTATTACCTCTCTTTAACTTCAGTCCCAAACCTTTGGCCTCTTTAAACCGGCTGACCGTAAATAATCCAACAGTTGACCTGAATGTACTGCTTCATGGTAGGCAATCCTCATAAGCATATCACTTAATGACCGAATATAACCTACGTCTTTTCTATCAATCTGGATTCTTGTTAAATCCTCTTGTGTATAGGACTTTACTGTATTCATAAATGCGTTTCGATAAGTTTCTGAAAAGTCGAGCTCTTCTTGGAGCGTTACAAAAGGATGCGCCTCATAAGGGGATTCATAGGCGGTTAGACTTCCTTTATTCAACAAGGCAAGGTGGTAATAGTGTTCACTATCCAGGACATGGCGGATCATCTCTTTTATGCTCATAGCTTCTAAATCTGGTCTCCAGTCCAAAAAATCATCCGGAATACTTCCCCAAATAATCAAGCTTCTGCGCCGAACCTCGCTCAAATTCTGGACTATAACTTCTATCGCATTCATAGCTGATTCCTTTCGTTTTCAAGTTACTATGGCTACATTATATCAGAACTTACGTTCGCATTCATCTAAAAGATATTTAAAGTATTCTGCTGGTTACTTGAACGAAATCGGGAGGTGAGGGGAGTATTGAAATGTCCATCTACCTTGCTGCCGAAGCCCACTCATCGATGGCGACCCTAGCGGTACATTTCAATCCCGTGCTCCCTCCGCTATTGCTTCGGTCCGCGCGGACTGAACCTAGAGGGGCTCTACTCCCGAAACCACCTATACAAAGAAAAAAGCACCCTCTCGGGTGCTTCTTCTTTGTATGGAGGTGAGGCTACACTCTTGGAAACCCTGTACGTGATTTACAGGAGGTAGCCAAGATAGCAGACACTAAGTTTGTTAATTTCGAACTAGAGACAACTCGTCATTAAGTCTTTTGACGATCATCGAGTTAATGAACTTAGTGGACTCAACTACTCTTAGGTGTTTCTTGATATGGTCCATGCTAACAATATCTAATAATGGGACAACCGCTGTATTTAAGAATGAAGTTGAAACAGAAGTTATTCCTTTAAAGGACAAAGTGACCGTATGACCGTTAATAATCTCAGGAGCGATTAGTTTATAAATCACATCGCCTTCTTGATTAGTATTACACCCTGCAACGAGGCCACTAATCAATATCACCATTCTAATTCCTCCTCTTCTTCCTCTTCTAATGTATCAGTTCTAAAGGAAAGCCAGATCAGTGTACCTTTATAATACCCGTTTAAGTCAACTAATTTCCGCTTTCCATTATTATATCTTAAAGACCCTTCATTGGATAGTATCATCAGAGAGCCCTTGTTATTATCGATTATGTGCAACAAGGTGTTCAAGCCCATTCCCCTATTCCTAGGGTTTGATTTAGTTGATACCTTGTTGTATGTCGCATAATTTATGTATTCAGAATCAGACACCAACGGTACTCCCTGATCATCTTCGCTGAATTTGGTCCTCATTCTACTAGCTATTCCCATTCCTGTGTCAGCTATACATAAATTAATTTCTTTACTTCTTGGGTAGTGCTGAGCAAACGCACATCCACCAATCGGAGATCCAGAATGATCGATAATATTATTAAAAATTTCACTTAAAGCGGTCCCTAAAAATGAAAAAGATTTGTTTTTTAAGCCCACATTCATCTTCAGCCAGCTTATTGTCCTGTCAATGTACTGCTGATTAAAGGAATTAGCATTTAATTTTTCTAAGCCGTTTGTAGTCCCTCTCTCGCCGGATGCATCATGGATCTTGCTCCCCATTGTTTTTTCAAAGAATAAGCAATCGTCAAGAAAATCAATGGCTGCAAATGCTCTGTCTAGTGGATTAATATCATACGCGTCTGGATACGAACATGCTACTGTAAGCCCAGGATATTCGTACTCAATTAATCCGATCATATTTGTTAGTGTCACCATACCGGCTGGTCTTATAAATTCCAATTTGCCAAAATTGAAAATTACTTCATCTGGTTGGCGCAACCTTATCTGATCCATCGTTTCCCTGTAGAACTCGACTGATGTTTGTGCATTTAACTCTTTCGGCAAATAAATCTCCATTTTCTATCTATCGACCCTTTCAAACATTGAGATTGTTACATTCTACCATCAAAAGCAGGCATTGGGAACACATTTTGCCGGCGGGGTTATCTGCACATTGCAAGGTAGTCTGCCCTTATTCTCTATGCATAAACGGTGAATAAATCGTGAATAAATCGTGAATAATCGCCTATAATGGCTTTGTCTGGAGTATTATAGCAACATTGAATTCTAAAAACCCAGATATGGCGAGGTGTGTACATACTTATTCACAAAATATGAATTTTATACATATGTGTTCTTCACCATTCCTTTGATCACTATTTCGAACCATCGTGAATTTCATGACGGTCTAGGAACTCGCGCTTTTCGTCACTTTGGAGAACGACATATCATTTTGTAATGTCGTCGTCTTGAACTCGCTTAGGGCTTGGCCCCTCGAAGTAACGTTCCTTGCTTCTGTTGAAATTCACAATAAGCATTTGTGCATCCATGCTTCCTTTTGGTCCAGAGGTCAAGGCGGTTAAAATTTTGCGATAAATCAATATGATTTGTTGCGTGCATATTTGAAATTTGACCGATCCGAATTTCGAAAGTGCAGCGACGCCCCATCAAAATGATGATCCGTTAAATTAATGTTTTTCCTCTTGGTCCATCGGTTCAATATAAGGGTACTTCTCATGAAATATCTTTTTCGGCACTCTTCCCGGCTCTGTCCAATACCCCATTTTCTCAAGTTCTTTATTCAACTTTACAATGCGCAAATAGGCGGTTTTAACGGAATTTAGACCAAGCATATACTGTATATCTCTGGCATTGTAAAAAACGATGGACACAGATCGCACCTCGATTTTAATAAATTTCTCCTGTAGTCTCTCGTGGAAATACGCTTTCGGCACTCTACCCGGCTCGGTCCAAAGTCCATTACTTTGCAGTTCTATATTCAGCTGCCTCACTCGTTCATAGGCCTGGCTGGTTGATACACCGAGTATATCTTTGACTTCGTTTGCAGTGTAATACGGACTCATAGTGAATACTCTCGCTCCTTACAGTCCAATAATTCATTTCAGAAAGGGTGCTACCCCATGCCTTCAGCTGCCGATAGCTTCATCGAGGAGCTTGCAGAGATCGTCGCCGCCAAAGTCGAACGCCGTGTCATGGAGCGCTTGCAAGAACTCATCTCCGAGCTCGCCACTCCTAATCCGGCAGAAGAGCTTCCACAAAACTTAACCGTAAACGAAACAGCTAAATTCCTTCGAATCAGCAAACCTACTGTTGATCGGTTGATTAGCAAAGGAAGCCTGCCGAGCTTCACAATCGGGAGTCGCAGAAGAGTACGCCGCGAGGATCTAATCGCTTATGTAGATTCCCTGGTGCGGGGCTCATCCCGGTAGGCGCCGGGGATGCTTTGAAACCGCCTATCAATTCCGCGGCTGCTCCAATAACCACAGTTCGAGGAACTCTCTTGTTGCGCGAGCTGGGAATAGCCACTTGCTACCGACTTTGTGTTTCGGGAACCTTGAATCGAAAAAGAAATGTTCTTGGATGGTACTCCAGCTCAAGCAGGTTCGGCGCCGCAGTTCTTTTGTATCCCAAAACACGAGCTCCGTATCCGCCTCCGTGACAAGCTTTTTGACATGCTCCTTAACTAAGGCTGTTATCTCCGCTTGATCGACTTCGATTTTGATCACAACTTGTCACCTCGCTTAATACATTGACGACTTTCTATCACCATTCTAACCGTCTTGGAATGCGTTACCACCCAAGGCCCATAAATCAGGACAGTCTTCTGCCGGTACTATCTTTGTATCTACTGATCCCAAAAGTGAGGGCGTTGCTGAGGCATGCCCTGATTTGAAGTAACCCCATGTCACCGAAGCATTCATGGCAGGACACTATTGGGTTATGGGCAGATTTGTATTAATCAGCTCCTGCTCGTATTCGAGCAGCCATTCGCGCTTAATGCGCCAGTAAATGCCTTGCTTATAACCTTTGAGCTTGCCCTCGCGCAAACGACTTTTAACCGTAACAGGGCTAATTTTGAGATATTCTGCACAATCTTTCACATCGAGAGTGGGATTTAAGGAGATCACATTCACTCACCTCGCTTTCAGCTTCTACCTATTGATCAGCCACGATAATTCAATGCTCGCTGATCCGCTCGCCATTTCTCCAAATCATTTAGCCTTAGCTTGATCGTCGGTCGGCGCGATCCAGGCATGCCGTATCGCTCGTGTGGTATGCGGCGCTCTTGGCACATGCGGTAAATCAATTTTTCCGACACACCGAGATGAGCAGCCGCTTCTGGAACATCAAGCGTCCGGTCCGTCCCCGCAGATAAGTTTTCGCGTATCCGGCGTTCGACGGCTGCTACTTCTTCGGCAATGATGGCGCGGATCGCCGCTTCAATTGATACAGTCATCTTTTTGCACTTCTCTTTCGTCCTAGCATCCCGTTAAATTCACGGGGGTGATGGAGCTAATCAATGGCAAGCTATTCTCCCGAAAGCCTGTCCAACCACTCCATCATCTCCGACTTCTTAATCTTCCGCGACGCTCCGATCGTAAAGCTCTTGAGCTCTCCGTACTGGCATAGATCGTATACACGCTGTCTTGAGATACCGGTGTAATCAGCCACTTGTTGTGGAGTCAGGATGTCCGGCAGCTTATCTTCAGTTAAAATTTTAACGCGGGTCATATTCAACTCCAACTCCTTATCCTGCTCGGCCTGCCTGCACTCCAACTCTACAGCTCGGTTAGCCAAGGCGATGAACTCCATTGTCGTGGATGGAGCTGATTGCTTGATGTTGTAATAGTCGTCAACGAGCATTTCGTAAGCTGACCACGCCACGTCCGTGTTTAGCGACTTGGCTTGCATCCAAGCGCCCTTTTCCGTCCAGAGGTAGAGGATTGCAGCGTTTTTCGAACCTACATCAAAATGATTTAAGTTCAGGAATTTGCGGTTCCGAATTTCGGAAGCGCAAAAGCTGTACCCGTCAATGTGAACATGAAGATAGCGTGCCGTACGACGCACGTCACGGCGAGCTGTACGCTCACTGGCTCGAAGGGCATCGTGCTGCTCGCTCTGGTCAACTCAGCGGGCATACTAGACCTGTTCAGCCGCCAGACCTTGACCACGAACCTCAGCCGCGACGGGGAGGCAGGGAACGACCGGAGGGCATCCATCTAGTCTGAGGCTGCAGGGCACGAGCTGCTGTCGAGAACCCGTTATGTATCGAATATCCGTCCGCACTCGTGCTGTGGTACGACGGCGCCCCACAATAGGCCGCGCTGACACCCGCCGGCCACTTGGGAGCGCAAACGGCGACATTTACGATAGCAGCCGCCCCGCATGTTTCGGGGATAGCCGGACGGAGAGGCGCGGTCACGACGAGATGATGCAGTGGATCCCCAGGTTCCCCCGCCTACCGTCAGGTTATCGACACGCTCCTCGACTGCTATACCCCAGTCCGGCAGCTGCTCTACGTGGACTCATCCCCGCTCACCTGTACGGCCTTCGAAGTCGGCCGCTAGACAGTTGGCCGGGGGCTTAGCCGCCTGTCCGATGCGATCGCGGGCGCGAGCTACACAACAAGTTCTTCCAGGACGAACCGGTTGTCCTGCTCTTACTCGGCTTTCTGGAATGGACCACCACGGCGGCTTGCCCGGGTACGACCGCAGCAAGATCGGTCAGGAAGCACACGAGGTATGCTTCTGTGACGTATGGATCAAGAAAGTCATGCTGGCTGCACCGTTCGTACAAAGGCCTCGCGCACCTGATCGCCACAGGCGACCGTTGGGCGGCACTTCCTTGTCAGCGGAGAGGGTGCGGGAATGCGCACTGTGGTCGTCGTGATCGGGGCCGCCCGATGACGGAGCCCGAGAATGGGACCTTGAGCAACCTCGACGGGACGTTGGTGGAAAACCACGGCGACGACACGAAGGCGTGGACCGCCTGGGGCTTCCTGCTCGTCCAGACAACCTCCGTCCTGCTCAGGGCTGTTCTTCGTATTACACCTGCACCGCGCGCTGTTCTGGATGCAGGGTACACCTCGAGGACGTGATAGTCGTCAGCTTTCTCCTGCCGTCGCTCGTAGGCTCCGTCGCCGGGGCCTCGGACTCATCCTCAGGGCGGCCGGGCTGTGTTTCGCACTCGGCCGCCTGAATGCGATGAGCAGTACGTCGCCGGTCAGACGGCCGAGTGCGACTTCGTAACGCCGCTGTTCCTGACCGACCTTCCGCTACCGCTACCGCTACCGCGAACGAGAACGGATCTACACAGCCTGATTCCTGACTACAGCGACTCTCACTCGAAGACTGTTCGCGCGGCATCAGAACTGGCCCGCGGCGGCGACTGTGAGCACGCAGGGTTCTCGTCATTCAACGCGACCAGCGCCACATCCAGCGTCCTGCCTACTGCGAGACAGCCGAAGAAATCGAGCTGATCGAGGCCCAGCAGGAACGCGACCGCTGGTTCGTCCATCAAGTAGTAATGACAAGCCCTCAGGCACGCTCCCTCTCGAGAAGCATCATCGCCTCGTCGTATCGGTAGACCCAGGGATCGACGATCCTGAGCTGCTGCTTCACACGGCGGCAGGCGACAACGCTGACTGAGTTCTTTCTGCTGAACAGGCCGCGCACGGTGCACGCGATGCCGCCATATCCACATGTGCGGCGGCATCAGCACGAAGAGGCTTCGGTGGAATTGAAATATTGAGCCGTGGGCGACGGAACTGCATGTCGCAGCTTTTGCGGAAGAGATCGCTCTGATAAGACTCCCGGTGCCGGCTTTGTAGCTGCTCCTTTGGAGGAATCGGTCAGAACGCAATCCTGGGTTTTGATCTAAAACTGCTATGCACTATGGCATAGATTGATCATTTATTAACAAACTCAATTTTCTCACTCCCGTCATCTGTTTTGATTATCCGAATCTTCCCTTTGCGTTTAAGATCTTGCAGTATAAGGGGAAGAACTTCGGTGACGAACTTCTTGCAGGCATCTTCACTCGGTCTTATTTTTCCCACTTGGAACCTCCACTCAGGACATCATCCCCGCTTATTCTTCCACGTGGTGGGGCAGTAGCAGTTGCTAATTGATTACTCGCGGAAACCCATCAATCAAGCATATTAGGCAGAGCTGGTGCAGGCGCCCGCGGCCCCCATGCTTGGAGAACTGCAATCGTAAGTGTGTACTTGCCGTCCCACTCGATGTAGCCTGCCTCGCGCAACCGGTTAAGGACGTGCTTGATCTCGTTCTCCATCTTGCCGGTCTTTGCTGCCAACAGCTTAAAGCCTGGAGCCGTTTTGTGGATTGCCATGTAATTCCGCAGAATTGCCAGCATCTTGCGATCAATGTCGCGTAGCATAAGCACCTCCTCAAAACACAAACATTTGTTCCCATTATATGCGAACAGGGGTAAAAGAAGCAAATAGAACACAAAAAGAGCCCCGCGGGATGCTTTCCCAACGAGGCTCTTTTGACGTGTGCTTCACGATTTATACAAATAATACCATTAACTGGAATGTTTGTATAGTATTATATTAAGGCTGAATTTTTTTGAAGTGTAGTTCCGCTCCCTATTTTTCTAACTTCTCGATGATTAGTTGAAAAGTATGCTTATTCACACTCTCATCCAGCTCAGCAACGTGATCATTCAACATCCTTTGAGCAGATAAAATCTGTTGAGGAGTATCGCTTCCCGTTCTATTCAGATACGTTCCCAACAAGGGTGACGTTGCATGACCATTGCCTAGACAAATAACATTAATGTCATTTCCCTTTGGAGAATAATGGTCACAACTTAGATCCAATGAATTAATATAGTAGACGACAACCTCGTTTTTTTCATTTACTCCTCCATAGGCCATCAATAGCTTGTAGGGAGATTTACTAATGAATGCTTTAATTAAACCTGTTATCAGAAAATTGAATTGTTCAAATGCCATTTCAGGAAGCATATTTTTAAACCCTTGTATCTCAAACGCTTTGAGTAGAGCTTCGGCTGGCTCCGCATGCCCAGTAAATGCTAAAAACAAATTTGGAGATAGCTGAACGAATTTCTGATAATCTTCCTGAATAGTTCCAACTTTGTCCTGAACTCTACCATCACTCATCACGGTAACGAAGTTCTCCCTAGCAACCACTGATACCAGGCTCATGCAACCATCCTCTTTCTGTAGATCTTTTTAATTACTGTTGGGCCTGTAACGCGGCGAGCTGCTGCTCGTAGTCTGCGATTTGACTCCTTAGGGTTTTTGCTTGTCCGAAGTAGGAAACCCCTTCATATCCTGTTCAACATATGACAAAGGGATGAATTGAACAGCAGGGCAAAGAAAGAGGTATCCACTGGATGATTCTCTGTTCAATACCTCCGAACCAATCGCGAAATTAATCTTGCACCGGTCGTCCAGTCAATTCAGCGATCTCCTTATTAACTGCCGCTAACTCTTCTTTCTTAGCTTCCCACGCTTTTTTTGCCGCTTGATAGTCATTTTGATCAATGGACTGCGGGTCAGTCATTTCAAGAGACATATATTTTCTCACTGTTTGATAAAGACCAGTAATTTCTTTTTTTATTTCTTCCGACTTGGCGCGGAGTTCTTCTATCCGCTGCGCTCTGACTATGTTTGGATTTTGCTCTGCCGGTTGCTCAGCTACTTCGTCGGCCTTCTTCGTCAATTCAATTCCTGCATTCGGATCAAACGCCACATCGTAGCCCGTAGCCTCACCGATCGCTCTCACCGGTAAATAGCTGGTACCTTGAATCACGACAGCTTGGTCAGCTAGTTCTTTACCGTCCACTTTTACATTAAACGCTCCGTCAATAACTTCACCGATCAATGATTTTACCCCCTCGGCGCGCGCTCCAACTGCCGTAGCAACAAGGAACCCAAATATCGCCCCAATTATATACTTTCTCATGTAAATCACATCCCTCTCAGTGTAGTTGATCTACACTGAGTATACATCGATTACCATAATCTGTTAAGATACTCTCACGCCATCGACAAAAGTGATCGGTGTTGTCGCAGGGCCTCCGCTAGTACTAGCAACGTAAACCGTCCCGTTTATTCCACTACCATTAGCCTTTTGATCTAATTCAGTCTGGAGCGACACCCCATCTGGCTCATTCCATACGTTCGACCATCGTGGAACATTCAAATTGTCTGCTGGTCGCAGGCTCACGTCTCCTGATAGCCCGCCATTTGATATTTCCACCTCGACGCCGCCATCGTCTGGAGTAGTTAACGCCAGCTTATTAAGAGCATTGAAATAACCGATGTACCCATCGAATGCTCCATCGTGAAAATTAATCACCGGCGTTGTCCCTAAGTAATTCGGATTAAACGTGATGTTCGTTGTCGCATCCTGCTCGATTCGGAAATTGTTATTCGTCGGATCAAGCTCCACCCGCGGAAATCCCATAGCCGACTGAATAAGCGCCGACACAATGGTCAGCAACCCAGTCGCCAGATCGAACTTCAATGTGTCTTCGCTGCCGTTGTTGGCCGTAATCCCGTTCTTATCAATGCTGTAAAAATAACTGCCGTCTTTTCCATAAATCGTTACCTTACCAGTATCGAGGGTACCGGTGTAAATCTTCTCGGCGTTCACCCGGCGGATGTTCAGCTCGTCCAGCCCACCTTGCAGCAGCCACTCGGTGTTTTGAAAGTTCGTGGCTGCGGCCTCGATCACTTGGCTCAATGTCATATTGCGAGAAAACTCAACAAACGGTTCTAAACTCATACTTCATGCCTCCTTGCGGAACTCATCCGCATTATATTTTTAATTACAGCAGATCCTCAAGCTTTTTGACGCCGATCTCTCCCTCGTGCTCCACGACCTGCTTATCTCGCCATTCAGCCGGCTTCCTGTTCTTCAGCCAGAATATCTGAGCTGTTGTATCCGGCTGCACTTCTTTGGTGACGACCTTCGTCTCCACAAGCGCCGCAACGACATTCCCGTTCTCGTCCAGCGTATTAGTCCGCTCTTTCGTCACCTCGTCATATGTGTACCCTAATGCCCGTTTAAGCAATGCGTTCTCAACCTGTCGGTCAACAACCTCTTTGCCCTTTTTTAAGGCGTCAGAGATGTCAGGGAACCGCTTTTTCCACTCGTACAGGGTACCGGCCCTAATCCCCATGTTATGGGCGAGCTGCTCGTCAGTAAGACCGTCTCTAGCCCAGCCCTCAATCTGCACAAGTCCCTCGGGTGTTAGCCAATCATGGAATTTTGCCATTACCGCACCTCACTTTCTTAACAGTGAAAACTACTGATTTTTGATATGTTCGATACACTTGGAGGCTCTCTCGCCGGCATAGCATCAACTCCCGTGCAACTCCGTAAGATCGACATTAACTATCACCTGCAGCAATCATCTCTACTGGCAATCCAACTTTGATTGTTATCTCACCTGTGTGTTCGATATTGTCCTTGAACATGCCATAGCGTTTACCAAGGAGCTCGGCGGCCTTCAAGCGATCTTTGCCGTCCAGCTCCTTCTTGACCAGGCTCTGTTCTCCCATCCCCATGCCCAGCGGGATCTGCTCCTGTACTTGGCCGCGGAGAACGGCGGTCAGGAACTCCAGTACCTCGTCCTGTTTTGCAATCCGCAGCGCATCCTTTTCGGCGATCAGGGTATTGATGTATTCGCGAATAACAGGTTTTAACAGGTTTTCAGGGCCTATCACTCTGGCTGTTTTCGCGCTGTATCCGGCACGCTCAGCGGCCTGCGTTGCGTTGCCTGTCTCAACGTAATAGTCGGCAAAACGTTTCTGTTTCGGGGTTAAAGCCATCTCTTATCACCTCCAAGCGGGCAATCGCTCGCCCATCACCATACTGTGACCAATTAATCGTTTCTCTTTTTAAGGGCTCCGAAATCTCAGGAAATGCCCTGCCGCTTTGCTCGCCATCTCATATCTGTACTTATGCCGGCTTGTCTCAAGTATAATACCTATAAAGCGAAGCGCCCTGTATTTGATGTCGTTCAGAACATCCACAGTGAGTGACAACGACTCGGCAATTTCCCCATCGCTCTCATAGTCCATGCTGTGGAAGGACCGGGTAATCACATCCCGCTCGATCGGCTCCAGCCGCCCTATGGCGTAATCAATGGCGGCTATTCTGCGATTGACTCGCTTCAAACGTCTGCTGAGAAGATTCAGCTTCGACTCTCGATAGATCGCCTGCTTTTCCACTATGGACTTCGGCAACCCGCCGCGCGCCTGCGGCATCCCGGTTAGGCTAGCTGCCTTTCCCCGTATATCTGCATCCAAGTCTCGCATTTCGGCTTGAAGCTCTTCTCCAGTGGTCCTCAAGGCGTTATAGGCAAGAAGCTCGATACGGGCTTGTCTTATAAAATCCATTTACTCAAATGCCCTCCTTCCATAGGGCGCAGGACAGATGGCAGTAAAAAACGTGTCGCGTATATATAATAATGAATTAGCATCATTTAGCATCATTAGCATATAAGTCTGCATATGCTCCATATGCTAAATACAATTTAATCTATTATTATTAAATTTACTGTCCATACTGTCCTGAATAGCTGTAACCCTTGCCGTGTCTTACTTTTTCGACGGACAGAAACCCAAAATTTACTGTCCGTCATATTGTCCGTATTGTCTTTGCTAGGGACAGCATCGACAGCATCGACAGTTTACCGGACAGTGTTCACGCTTGGCTAAACGGTGCGTTCAAAAGTCGTTTGTTTCCCGTATTTTTGGAAGTAAGCTCGTGTTTTTCGTTCTCGCCATCCGGGTATTTTGCGAAGAAGGCTGTATATTTCCCTTGCCTCCCAAGTCCGCATATCGCCAAGTCTCTTCCCAAGGCATTCGACCCATATTTCAGAAGCGCAGACAAGTTTTCGCTGCGCGTGTCCCGTAGGCATCTCCAGGTAACCTCGGCGCTCGTACTCATCCATTCCGAGCCAATTCTCTGGCAGCGGCTTTTCCAAATACTCTGCAATTAAACCGAGTCTAGGGTCATCCTCCGTGTGGTCTCCTTGGACCGCACCGGCCATTTTCTCTAGCGCATCCGAGAGTTTTAAAGACTCTCCCTGCTGCTGAACATGGAGCGCCTCCGCCCATATCTGACCGATCTCATATTCGGTTAGATCGGTGAAAACATTTTTCGTACGTTTGCTTGGATCGACATCAATTGGCCAGAAGCGCCGATTCCCGGTGTCGTCCTTCAAGAAGTTGTAATTGTTCGTCGTGCCGAAGAAAATGCATTTTCGCGGGAAATCCGTAATGACGCGGTCATAGGCCACACGATACTTGTCACTGGTCTTTGTAATGAACTGCTTGATCTCGTCGACCTCCGTCTTGCTCATCCCCGCTAGCTCCCCGAATTCAAAGATCCATGCTGACTGCAGATGCTCTCCGGCCTCTTTGGTGTCAAAGGACTTCAGACTATCACTGAACCACTGGCGGCCCATTTTCGCCAATATCGTGCTTTTACCGGCGCCTTGGGGGCCCACCAGAACCAGCATATAGTCGAATTTGCATCCAGGGTTGAATACCCTTGCCACCGCAGCCACGAACATTTTCCGCGTGACAGCCCTCACGTACTCAGTGTCCTCGGTACCAAGATACTGAATGAAGAGGCTCTCCAATCTCTCATTGCCATCCCACTTTTGGGAGATCAGGTACTCCTTCACCGGGTGAAATTCATTTTGATGCGTGACTTCTTTGAAAGCGTTCGAAATGATTGCTTTTGAGTTAATTTTGTACACTTTGCCGAAATAATGCTGCAGGCGACTATCATCGGCCCCCAGCCAAGGCTCGTAATCCACGCCTACACGTTTCCGCTCCCTCCAGGGCAGCCGGCGCCGGATAACCTCAGTATTTAAGAACTCGTCATAGGCTAGCACTCCCTGAAATGGGCCATTCTTCAAAATAATCTCTACGTTTTCTGCAGTAGGTAATATCTTGTTTGGATTTCTGTGATCCGTTTCCAGCTGCAGCATCCACTTTGATCCCATATCACCTTCATCGGAGCCCGATAGATCGTCTTCGATTTCAGCATTTCCCATCGATTCCCCAAAGGTCTCCTCAATTGCCAACTCTCGTACGAGTGGATCCGTGGCAGCCAGTTCACGCATAGCTACTTGGCTAGGGTATTTTGAGAAATTGGTTTTATCGCTAACTCCTTCATCCAAGGAACCAAACTTATGAATTCGAATCAGGTCATAGGCATTAAGGCAATGCCCTGTGTTCGCCGGATCAGACTGGTGCATTGAATACATATGGCCGTCCGAGTAAGTGAGCATGCCGCCCGCAGAACTGCCGCCCGAATATGTCCAGCGGTCATCATACCCTGGGACAGGCAGGTAGACATCCGGAATAAACTTTGCAATAGCTTCTTCAATGCTGTAGGAACGACAGAACTGCCCTATAAGGTCATTCTTTTCACGGGCATCTTTGAGCTTTCCTCGAGCCTTGGCGACATCTACCGCTTCATTTGGGTGCTTCTTCCACTGGCCCATATCTTGCCAATCTTCGTATTGCGATAGTAACCAATCCACATCTATTGGTGCGGCTTGTGATCCGTCTACAAATAGCGGGTCGGCATTTTTAGAGCAACTCGGCATGTACATGAGCCGGTTTACATCAAAAGTTGTACGGTCAAAGTAATCCATGCCGATTATGAAAGCTAGCATTCTGGCAGCAGCAGCATACTCATCAGGAGTCATCTCTCGGGAAGCCAATACGATCAGACGGTATTTAGGCTTGTTCGGTCGATGGCTATGGGTAGAGTAAATGACGTGGGCTACACCGCCAAGAATGATTATTTGTGCAATTGAGATAAACCCCTCATCTGCGTGATCTACGTCCAAAGTAAACAGGCACCGAGAATCAATGCTATCTCGCTTCCTGCGGCCCCCGCGAACCGCCCCGCCCACAAATGCAGGGCCATCTTTAATTTTGCCCTTCTGTGCATCAGTCATGGCAGCATATTGCTCCATAGTCTCTTCCGTACGGCGCACACGCTTCAATCGCATGACGAATTCGTTCCATGTGAGATAATCATTTCTCCAAATAGTCTCTGTCCGACTTTTACCGACGGCTATAATTAACTCTGCATCACTCATCGTCCTAGATCACCTTCTAGCGCCACTCCGGGGTTTTGTTTGAACCCCGGGATTTTGTTTGAAATTCATATTATTAATGATGTCAGCAGCGATTTGGCTGAACTTTACAATCATGTTGAGATCGTATGAATCAAAAGCGAAATACTGGATTACCCCATCGTTACAAGTAGCCCATAGCACGCCTGCATGCCCTTCCTGATCCGCTCGATCCATCGCATGGTCTAGTGCGTCTTTTCGACGCGGATACGGCACACTATATTCGTTAATAATTCTCCCGTCACAGCTAATGAGTGACATCCTTACAATCTTCATCCAGCCAGCTCCTTAAGTTGCTAATCGTTCCGATTCACCGCCATATCACGGTCGCAGGAAATCCCTGTGCTGGAATCAAGCGCCAACTCCGACACGCAATTCCTGCAGACCTGCCGATCGTTCCATCGACTCACCGTTCCCTCTTCTGCGAGTTGCCCACAAATCTCGCACTCCACCATAACGATTGCGTCAACAGCATTGATCCGTTCCTCGAAAGGCTCTGCTTTCGCCTCTTCCACGTCGATCGTCAAACGTGTTGAGCTGCTTACTGCGGATCCTGTTGTTCTTTCCATCTGTGGACATCCTCCTCGCTTTAAACACAGTATTCATAGAATGACTCGGTGAGATTTTCACGTTCTTTTGCGAGCTGAGATATTCGGGCTTGCAGCGTATCCACGCTTAATTTCAGTTGGATGTTGCTTGGATTCCGTTCCAGTCCAATTGATCGGAGCGCATGGATTGCCTCCATAAGACGCGTGTGCTCGATAGCTATTTCGATTAGCCTAGACGCCGTCGGTTCATCCTCCATAGCTCCCCACAAAGCACGGCGCCTGAGGTCCTGCTCTGCCCGAACCAAGTCATCTTGAAGCATTTGCTGATCATTTGCGCTGATTTCCATGTTACGCCTCCGCTTCCGGACCGCAGCCATGCTTTCACCTGGCATTGCATACGAAACGTCGTAAGAGGCGCCAAAAATTTTCTGAGAAAACAGGCCACGATCTCACCTTCTCAAATTAGATTTGCTGCAAATTGCACAGCACATAGACGATCCCCCTTTTTCATCGAAAATGTGTTAATATGATGCTATAAGTGCTATTCCGAGCTTTCTGTGGAGCCGTTCCCTTGTGCCGAGGGGGCGGCTTCTTCGCGTTCGATTTCTCCATATTTCTCGACCCATCCGCAATGCTTGCAGTACGTCTCGAGACGGTAACCACCCCCTTCTTCATTGGATACCCATGTCCCGACTGGCTGACCGCAATGCCGAATCATGCGCTCCATGATTACGCCCATGGCCTTGAAGGTGTAAGCGGTGAGCTGCTTCGCCATTTTAGCGGAGGAAGCATTTTCATTTAGAAATGTTGCGATATTCTTCAGAACCCAATCCACCCGGTCCTCCTGGATCGCTTCGACGCAGAACTCTTTCACCAACATGCGCAGCTCAACAACTGACGGATCGTTGCTCGTTTCTAGTTTGGACATGGTAAACGCCTCCCGTAATTTAGTAATTGGAGCTGCGGTAACATTGAGCAGCCTCTTTAATTGATGTCTTCTCAAACACACCGTGAAGTTCATGCACAAGCTGATGCAACTGTTCAGACTCCACCCCCGCCTTCACGGCAGCCAAGAGCGCATAGCCAATTACAGCTTGCTTGGACAGAGCAGGTACATTTTCATTGAATGTTGTCGGAGCCGGCTTTTTCAATTGTTCTAAAAGCACAGCTTCTTCTTCATGCAGTTGCACAACAACCTGTGTGAGGTCGGAAGCAATATCTTCTCGAGCATAATTTTGATCATTAAGAAGAGAATCAATAGCACCAGCCACTTTCGTTTTCATAGCTGAAGTAATAGCCATTTGAAACACATTTTTGTTCATACGGACACTCTCCCCCCAAAATTTATTGATTCAAATCCGGCGATTGCCATTTGAGCCCCGATATGAGCTTCAAATGTCTTGGCCGCTTCTTCCTCACCGGTGTCGACCGACCGTGCTCATCCATCATGTACTGCTTGCCATCAGGGCTTGTGTGCCTCATATAGGTAGAGATGCCCTTATCTGCGGCCCACTCTTCCAGAATCCCAGGAAGCCCCTGCGAACGCCGTAGAACCGCATGCGAGATCCCCCTCCGCCTGTACATTCTCAATCTGGCTTTCACGCCGCAGAATCTCCTTGAGAATTAGATTGGCCCACAAATTTGTTAGATTGGACTGCTCCGGATGCTCGACGGTTTTCACGGTGACATTGATGTTTGCCCTCATGGTTGAACTCCTTTCTTCTAACATCTAAACCTTTATTTCAAATTTTGTTATCTGATCGTTTACATCATCTGCAAAAAAAATTTCACGAGGATCTTTATTAAAATAACATGCGATTCTAAGCATTAACTCCGCAGAAATCCCTCCACCCCTTTCAAGTGCAGATATAGTGGATTTAGACACGCCTACAGATTTTGCTAATTGCTCTTGAGTAACATCGTATTCCTGACTTCGCCTCAAATATTTAACTTTATTTTGCAAAAAGGTTCACCTCCAAGGGTGGTATCTAAGTGTTTACAAATTCAATATACAGCGTTAAAAGTCTTTTGTAAATACATAAATTACAAAAAACTTTATTTTTGTTCGTCAATGCTTTACAATTATTCTATACTGTACGATGCATGGAGGATTATTATGAATACTGAACTTGGTACCATACTTAGAAACTTACGCGGTAAAATCCCTTTACGTGAAGCCGCCATGAAAATCGGTATCAGCCATACTTATCTTAGGTCACTTGAAAAAGGTGAGAAGGATAAGCCGTCGCTCGAAACTATAAAGTCGCTCGCAAAAGCTTATGATTATTCTGAGAAGGAATTAATGATTAAGGCGGGACACTTGATGAGCGACTTGGACGCCGCAGTTTACAATATAATTTTCGCCATACAAGATGTATTGAAAGAAAGCGTTGAGAAAAATAGGTATCTACAAAAAGAAATAGATGATTTTCGAAAGCAACTTATTGAATCACTTAAAAATCCAACTATCACTGTTAATAGTTTAAAAGGACATTTATACGACAAAGAACCAGATGATGAATTAGTCCCTAGACTTGGAGACTGGGAACAAACCGAAAAGATTGAAAGGCTTCTTAATCTATTACAAAAAGTCAAAAGTGATAATTTTGAAATCGATATTAGGAAAATTTCTGGCAATGCATTAAAAGAAATTACCACTTATCTCAACCAACCAGAAATCACATACAACGGCTACCAACTCACCGATCAGGACAAACAGTTGATAAAGGCTTATCTCGATGTGCTTTTCCAAAATCGCAGTTAAGAAGGTGAACCCATGACTAAACTTATCCGCGCCGCGGCCTACCCGCGCTACAGCTCAGACAACCAGCGTGAAGAGTCCATCACAGCCCAACTACGTGCGATCCAGGATTACTGCCAGCGCAAGGGTTACGTCCTTGTGGAGTCATACCCGGATGAGGAACGATCCGCGACCACAGACCGGCGCCCAAGCTTCCAACGTATGATCGCAGACTCAGCCAAGCGCTTATTCGATATTGTAGTTGTCCATAAGCTGGACAGGTTCGCCCGTAACCGGTACGACAGCGCCCATTATAAACGTATCCTGAAAAAGAACGGCGTTCGCGTGGAGAGCGTTCTCGAGCAGCTCGATGACTCCCCTGAATCCGTCATACTAGAATCAGTCCTTGAAGGAATGGCCGAGTATTATTCGATGAATCTTGCCAGAGAATCGCGTAAAGGAATGCTGGAAAACGCAATGAAGGGGATACACACCGGTGGGCGGCCACCATACGGATTGAAAGTCAACAAAGAAACCCGTAAACTGGAAATTGATGAAGACAGATATAGAGCTGTCCAAATTTACTTTCAAGGCATTGATAACGGCCTTCCTCTTGAGGGGATCGCGGATGCCATCAATGAGAAGGGTTTCAGAACTCAAGAAGGCCGAAAGTTCACAAAGAATAGCTTCGGAGAATGGGCAAGTAACCGGAAATACAAAGGGGACTTTACCTGGGACGTATCCAGTGAAAAGGACGAGGATGGAAAGAGAAACACCAACAAAAAAAAGGCAGCCGAGCAGCAAATTTTCATCCCTGGCATAATCCCTGCCATTATCGACTCCGCATTGTGGGAACGGGTCAATGCTAAGATGAGTGAGCGAAAACGAACTGCAGGAAGGATGAAAGCGAAGGTGAACTATCTGCTGACGGGGAAAATCACATGTGGTCAATGCGGGGCATTGTATGCAGGCAACTCATATCGCAACTCGAAGAGCGCAGACAACACGCTGCTTACCTATTACAAATGCCAGGGAAAATGCGGAAACACCAGCATCCGCAAAGACGATATCGAGTCACTCGCGATTGAGAAACTGCTTGATACCTGCTTTTCAGAGGCTGGAACATCTGAAATCATTGCGAGGGTTAAGGAACTGTACGATAAGCAGCGCAGTGACGGCCGCGCTGAAATCGCTCCTATTAAGAACGAGCTAAAGGAATTGGAGCAAACTGTAGAAAACTGGATACGGTCTCTAGGGAAGGGTATTCGAGGTCTTGAGGAGCGAATCGTTGAGGCCCAGCAGCGCCAGGAAGCATTGGAATATGAGCTGCACAAAATAACGATCATGCAGGCAGCCAAAGAGATCGACGATGATTTAATTTTGAGCATCATAAATGACAAGAAGCACCTGCTTTTGTCCGGTGATGACGAGGACAAAAAACAAGTGCTCCAAGAGTACGTCGACCGTATTGTGATTCAACCTTCGACCGATATCAACAATTACGATACCGAAATCACGTACAGGGTTTTCAGTAATGGAGGTGAGGGGAGTCGAACTGTTGTCCCTCCAATTCTACTTTGTCACTTATAGATTTATTATGTCCCTTAAAAGCTTACATGATAAGGCTTCTAATATCTTATAGGTTGTCTTATATTATCGAATATTATAACTGATTATCTAATCATAAGGCTTTTGTCTACAGTATGTCTACAAAAACGGACAGGAGTTCAGAATAATCCACGTTGCTTGTTATCGTGTCATATATCCCGACTGTACAATAATTTACTTATGCATTGCGGAAACGGGATGTATTTTAGTTTTATTGAGTTTAGCCAACAGTTGATCAGTTTTTTGAGGGAATTGCTTTATCCCTTCATATACTGTATCGGTGATTTCATCATTCTCTATTAAGGCAAGGGAGTGAGAATTAGTTATTATAAATTTATACTCAGTTACCAAATGGCGCGTTCTTAGCTCTGTAGAAGCGTCAAGCTTAACACTTTTGCCGTCGATAATGGCAAAACCATCATCAAATTCAGACCTCTTTATATATACTCCGTTATGCAAACCAGCCTCTTCATATTCGTCTTCAAGTAGATTATTATATAAACCGAAAGGTTGCATTGGCCTTGTTTTTAGCAGTATAAAATCTCTATTATAAGAATGCGTTTTGTTTATCCAGATTTCCTCAACATCACTTTCTTCGCCTTCAATTAACCATAATCCATTAGGTAACTTTTTTATCTCTGGAATCGCCGAGTTAGAATAGCCTTGTGTCCACCATAGATTAATGTCCCCTACATTAGCTGAGAGCAATGATAAAACAAGCTCAATTTTTTCCGCTTGATTTACATTAAAGATACCTCTTGTACCTGGGAAGGCTTCACGAAGAATTGCATTAAACTTTTGTAAATCGTTATATACAGTTTCATATTCATTCTTTCTCTTGGGCTTCAAGGACTCCTCAAGCTGCATTTTGACTTCACCAATAGTCTGAGGACGTTTGAGAGGATCCTGCTGTAGCATCGAGTTAATAATAGAATCAATGGGAGCGAGAGAACTATCTACTGAAGCCAGAGTGTGTCGACCTGTACCTTTATGAGTTTCACCAGTAATTATCCATTGAATTATTTGACCAAATGCATAAATATCATTTGTCGATTTGACTATTGGTCTTTTTTCAAATTGTTCTGGTGGAGAAAATGCATAATTAGCTAACCTTTCTCCTGTGGTCGTTTTAGTAATTCTTTCGTAATGCTCAGGATCAAACCAAGCAATCCCGAAATCGCCTAATACTAGCTTCCCATTTTCACTCATTAATATATTTTCCGGCTTGAGATCCCTGTGTATAATATTATTGCTATGAATAACATTAATGCAATTCATTAGTTGTATCATAATAGGTAATAATTCCTCAAGGTTATCAATGGGATTTACCTCTAACCAAGATTTTAAAGTATAGGGGTAAAACCTCATAATCATATAAGGAAGCTTTAGATCGTTTATCTCAATAAAATCAAAATGATAAATTGGTACAACTGCGGAGGTATCTGAGAGCTGGATAATTTCCCGAACCTCAGTAAAAAACCTTTTTGTTCTAGTTGTTATACTTTGCGAGCAATCCTCAGCCAATACTTTTAGTGCAACTGGATTATTTCCCCATTTGGCTTCGAATACAAGTGCATTTCCACCTTGACCAATACCTGAAGAAACAACTATTTCTCCTAGTATGTTGGGTATTACATTTGATTTTTTGAAATGTTCTCTAATCACATTTTTAATTTGATCGACTGTAACGGTAGCAGCCATAATACCCCCCTAAAACAAATACTGCTTTTTAATGAAAATCCATTTATTAACAAAACAATGCAATACTCCTAGAATATCCGATCTTTCTTACTAAAACAATCCGAACTTTCAGATATTCTTAATTCAGACTGGATTGTCCAATCAATTTATAGTAATTCCTCCTCATATTCGCGCACACGTCTATAAAATGTCCGATGCTTTATATTCAACTCTTTCATAGCTTCGGTAGCCGAAATCACACCTGATCTCCACTGCTTGTACACCTTAATGAAGGCTTCATCAATCTCTATCCTTTTTCGACCAAATTTTACGCCGCTAGCCCTAGCTACCTCGATGCCCTCAGCTTGTCGCTGTCTGTTCTTCTTCCTTTCTTGTTCAGCTACATACGCAAGTAAACTTAAAAATTGATCTTCCATTACTTTGCCAAAGTCACCCATTGTTCGAAACTTCCTAGAATCAAATAATGTTTCATTGTCCAAGCAAACTATATCTGCTTTCAGTTCCCTAGTGATGTACTTCCACTCAGATATAATCCCATCATAATCACGCCCCAACCGATCTAGGGCATCTATATAAACCAAGTCTCCTTCCCTAATCATTAGACGCATGGCCTGATAACGAGGTCGATTAAAATCCTTCCCACTTAGTTTATCGACAAATATGTATCGCTCATCAATTCCCAACTCTCTAAATTTAACAAGCTGCCTTTCAGGGTTCTGATCTTTAGCTGATACTCTCCCGTATCCTATCCTCAATTGTATTCCCCCCTCGATTATTTTTGCCAAAACACCCTTACTAGCCGCGGCACATGCCAAAAGCAATTCCACGGTGTTTTGGCATGTAGAAACTAGTTCTTTTAGAGTGTGTCATAAAGCATACTTTATGACACAGAAAAAGAAGCACTAAGAACCGTGCTTCTTCATGCCATGAACCATTATTTGTTAATTCTTAAAGCCGAACTCATGGCACTTACTGTATTCTTGTGATTTTTGTCAAAGGTATGGAGGTATACCCTACTCGTAGTGCTTAGGTCGCTGTGTCCCAATGCTTGGGATATTGCCAATAGATCTACGCCTTCATCATATAGAATACTTGCAAAAGAGTGCCTAAGATCGTGAAGCCTCAACCGAGGAAGATTATTATTCTCAAGAAATTCTTTGAATCTCTCTGTTACTGAATTTACCCTATAAGGTTTGCCATCATCACGGGTAAATACGTAACCACTATCTTCGTAATCTTTTCCTAGAAGTTGCTTTAATTCTTTTTGCCGTTTTTGAGTCTTTAGCAAAATGTCATAGAGTTCATCTTCCACAAACAAGGTTCTTCTACTTTTTTCGGTTTTGGGTGGCTTAACAATCACATGTTTCCCTGCAACCGTCCTTACTTCCTGAATTTTAAGTGTTCGATTTTGAAGATCAACCCATTCCCACTTCAATCCACAAACCTCCTCACGTCTTAGCCCTAGAAACACACAGAGCTTAACTGGTAATTCTAGTTTGGTATCACGCACCTTTTCTAACAATAAGCTCAATTGCTCTTTTGTATAAGATTTACCCTCGAATCTTTTTCTTTTTGGTAGTGAAACAGCATCTGCTACATTTCTGTACACGTATTGTTGTTTCAATCCATAATCTAATGCTTTTCTTAGACTGGCATGATGTTTATGGACAGTATTCGGAGATAGCTTCTTTTCATCAATTAAATGCTTATAGTACTGCTGAATGTGTTTTGGTTGTAGCTTCTGTAGTGGGATATCACCTAGGAACGGAGCTATATGCTTATAAACAATGTTCCTATACCCATATGCAGTCGTTTCTTCACAATTATATTTCACATAATTGTCCATCCAGTGCTCCAGGAATTCTAACAAATTTATATCACTAGATTGCACAAGCAAGTTCCGTTGCAGATTGTATTCAAACTCAGCTAATAGTTTTTTAGCTTCTGCTTCTGTAGAAGCGTATGCATACTCCCTGAGCCTTTTCCCGTTGCTGTCTTTACCAAGTTCTTTCGTAATTCTAAAGCGGTTATTTACCTTTTGTATACTCCCTGCCACATCAATCTTCCTTTCTTTTCCGGAAAAAAGTTAAGATAACGCCTGGGGAATCTCAAAACTCTCTCCACATCCCAAATTATGTTTTTGACCATCGATTTTGCCGTACCAACATTCCTGATTTGAATCATGACCCACTGGAACTCGCCTCTTCATCTTCACGCCCTCCTTCTGCTAGCTGATAAGGCCGCTATTGTCTTCTAGCCACTTTGTCAGACCAATAGCAGGAATCAATATTTTCTTTCCAACTTTAACTTTCGGGAAATCATTGCGATTAACTAATTTGTAAAGCGAGTTCTTCCCAAGTGGCAATATTTCAGCTAATTCTGAAACGGTGAAACAGATACGTTCTTGATCTTTTGCCATTCTATATCTCCTCCAGTTAATAATATAGATTTTCAGATCCTAGAAAGACGGGTTCCGCCAATCAATTGTAGATTCTATGTAGAGTGAATGTAGATTACCCCCTCTACACTTAATTAGTCTTAAAAGCTAGTAAAATCAAGGATTCCCGGAAGTTGTAGATAATGTAGACAACAAAATTGCTTTCTTAACTGAAAATTATTTCACATGTGAATTTAGAGCAATTCCTTGGAAGCCGTATAAGGGATTGGAACCGCGATATCTAAATTTATGTGCTTCTACGGGTAATTTGGATATTTCCGCGAAAAACTCTTCTTTTGTCATTACCCTCATGCAGTTCTCATTGCAGTAATTTTGGTACTCATCATAAAGATCTCTTCTAAGGACTTTATAGTGACTGTCTAGTTCACATCTATCTTTAACAAACTCAAGAGCATTGTTTTGATTACGTATATACTGTTTTTTAAAGAATTTCGAATCCTGTGGTTCAGTAAATACAAATCTATTCTGCATTAATCGTTTTAACCCCTCAATTGCCCAACTTACAATAAAATCTCTCTCCTCCATAATCTTGTGTAGTAGACTGTAGTCACGCTCTTCTTCCGGTACTGAGTAATCAAACAGCAGAAAGACAATTCTATCTGTAAACGCTGTTGTACTGTCGAGTTTCGATACTAAGGGCATTTGATTGCCAGCAAACACCAACTTGGCTCTATTGATAAAATAAAAAGGGGCTTCGCCCTTTCGCTCAGCAACCATAGCGTCATTACCCGTCAATGCTTTAAGTGTATCAAAGTACCTAATGTCACCGTTATGTAACTCGCCGCTGATGTTTAGTTTTTTTCTAAATAACTCTGCTATAAGAAATCTTTCGCTTAATCTGTGCAAAGGCACGGCACTAGTATATTTTGCTCCAATTAGTCGTTGGAGAATTTCTAGAATTGTACTTTTTCCCGAGTTTGGTTTCCCAATAAAAGCAAACCATTTCTTAGCATTACAGTAATTAGATATGCAATAGCCAAATATTTCTTGAATAAGTAAAACCTTCTCTTCATCACCTTGTGTACATACATTGATGAACTCCATAAAAATACTTTCACGCAACATTCTTTCCGTATAGTTTGCTTGAATGTATGAAGTAAATAAGTATTTCTTATCTTGTTGTGTTTTTTCCATAGTTCGAACATCCAATACACAGTTCTCAAAATTCAAAAGATGTGAGTAATTATCAAATTCTTCAAAATTGATTTGTAATTCTTCCGAATGAACTACACGATCAATAATCTCATCGACTTTCTGTTTATTTAGTAGCCTCTTTATTTTCTCCGGCCAATTAGCTCTAATCAGTATTCTAAGGTCGACTTTAGAGAGCTCGTCAAAGCAGCCATTCTGATTGAGTTTGAAAACATTGCCTTGACAACATATAAGTTGGTTCTGCTCAAGCAGTTTAATGTAGAGATCATACTCAATCCCTCCGGACTTTTCCCCCTTTTTTTCCTTTAAATCTTTATCGCTAGTTAAATTAACCTTTTCTTGAAGAGATTCCTTCGGAATCTCTTCATCGACATCAGCCCTAAACTCTTCTATTGTTTCTTTTGAAATAGTACCGTCTCCATAATTAGCAAGAAGACTAGCATCTTCATCAATTCTGGTACCATTGATATCAGCGAATTTTTTTGAAATGGTTCCTGGTTTAAAATCAATTAGCCTTTCAAAACTATGTTTTTTTGCCATACTACTCTCCATCCTCTTCAGGTTCAAATGAACCTCCCATTACCTGAGTCCATTTAATCTCTGGGATTAATTGGGATATGTGACTTAAAGCTATCGTTCGAATGTTCGTCTTAGTGCTCTTATCAGTGACAATAATTTGGCTTATCTTATGCTTCAAACTGCTATCAAATAACACTAATTGAGCAAAGTATTCATCTTCTAGAAACATTACAAACCTCTCATTTTTCAGTTCTGAACTGTATCTACTAGAGTACTTCACCGTATCTCCGTTATCATTAACGTAAAATTTAAGGTTATCTTTATCACGCCGATCAAAAAAGACTCTTAAAAAATCATTATCCGCCAAGGGAAACTGTATTGTCTGATCTGCTACCTTTCCAAAGCAGGCCTTTCTCCCTTCGGATATATGACATAAGATAAAAGCTAAAGATTGTATCTTGCTCTTGTCTAAGCAAGCGAAAAACTCTACACCGTCAGCAGACATGAACTGAATGCTCTCACCCTTCTTCATTTTTTTCAGATACTTCTCTTCTTCGGCAGAGAACACACTAACCGGTTCTTGTTTCATTACCACCACTCCTTGTTTTATAATGTTGCTTTACAATGCCAAGTGTAACTCCCTATTTTCAGTGGGGGTATTCACCACGTAGCTCATCCTACTGCTACAAAGCCTTGAAAACATTGAAAACCACTATTCCGAAACTGGAATAGTGGTTTTCATAAAGTTTTTTCTGCTACCAACCTAGGTTTTCAAAATTAATTCCACTTTCCTCCAATTTCCTTACCATAGCTTTTCGATCAAAATGAAAATTGATTGCATCAGCATCAATAATATTATTCTCTTCTTCAGGCTTGATTAATGATAAGTATTCTCCCTCTGTCTTAAATTGATCAGCTATTGAATATAAAATAGCCTCTATGTGGCTGTCCCATTCCCCGAATAGTACATCACTGTTTTCATGTATAATCTTGCTAATTTTATTAGTTGTTTGCTCAATAAACTCTTTTTTAACTTCACGAATTTTATACACCTTTTTATAAAGCCTGAAGAATAACTCTGAATGTCCTAGTTCCTTAACGTCAATTTTAAACAGTGGCTCACTTTGAAGTTCAGTGATATTATAACAATGGAAGTTCTCTACAATTCGATAATTATTTAACCTAATCTTTACCTTTTTGGCTTTTTCTCTTTCTTTAATAACGTTTGAACTGGTATACACTAATGCATCATTCATGATCTCTCTCATTAGTGGAATTTGAATAAAGAGAAGGCGGAGTAATGGGATATAACCCAGTGCAAAATCTGCATACATAAAAATTGACCCTTCCGCAATAAATCTCTCGACAAGGTATATTTTTAATTTCAAGTCATCTACTAGTGTGAATGCACTGAGAACTTTCAGGTATTCTTCTTGCTTGTGAAATTCTATGGAATTAAACCATTCATCGTTAATAAGCATAGAGTAGGCTTTAAGTAAAAAAAACAAATCAGTTTTTCGCTCAAAAAGAAGCAAATCTTCTGAAATGTCATACTCACTTGGAAGTGCAGTCAGTAGCTCCTGATATTTTCCATAGTGGTATAGTAACTTTTCAAACAAAAGTTTATTACTAGTAATATTCATATTGTGCGGTGCAGTATTAATCGCCATTTTCGCTCTCAAAACACCGCATTCCATGTATAACTGAAAAAATGACCCTAACTTATGGGAATACGGATGCCATCTTGCATTAAAGCCTAGCCCGGACTCTTTACCATATTCTAAATGGTCATAGCTGATAGGGATGTCCTTGAACATTTGTTTTGAGAGACTTGATCTCTCTAACTCTTTTTTCACAGGGAATAATCGCATGATGGAACTATCATACATCTTAAAATATGCTTCTGGGTCAGTAAAGTGGGTTTCATTTAATATATCTCCCAAAGTTCGTTCACCTAAAGTATCATCAGCAAAGTTTTCAAGCAGGGTTTTCTCATTTGCTGTTAAGGTTATCGATTTTTTCTTAATTTGATGAACCCCATATTTGAGCAACATGTCTTTAGCAATTGAAAAATCTAGCTCAAGACTATCACATACTGCCATTACCCTCTCTCCGAGGGTAATAGAAGACATAAGTTGATCTGCGTTTGAGATGTGGAGAGTCCCATTTAGTTCTATATTCTCGAAATGATAAAGTTGCTTTTTTATATCGTCTGAAATTTTCAATATAGTTTCCTCCAGTTCAATCCGATTCTCTTCGGCTGCAACTTGCGATGATATATTCAATTATTGATTCCTTGAGAATTTTGTGTGTTCCCCCGATTTTAAATGATTTAACTTCTCCTAAGTTAACAATTTTATATGCAACGTTTTTCCCTATACGGAGCATTTCTGCAAATTCATCTACAGTTACTAAGTCATTATACTCATGAAACATGTTAAACCGCCACCTTCTTTGTGTTTCTTTATTGTTCTTTATACTTGATTAAATTCGGTTACATTTTACCCTCTGCAAACAAGTGAACCACAAAAAAAAGTAAAGACTGCGATATGATCTATAATCAATATTTACAAATATAAAATTTGATTAGATGCATCCGTCTTCTATTAATGACTTATAGCAATTAAAGACAGTTATCTTATAAAAAACTATTAACTCACTACCCTACAATCCCTCGATTGTTCGATGCTACTGTCGACGAGCTCACCGAAATACCTGGTGTGGCAAAGATTAATTCTGCCGCTATGCAATTAGTAGGATGTAGCAATTTTCAGTATGAAGAAACACAGTCATTCGTTCCCCAAGCGTTGTTTAACGCTCTTAAAGGGAGATTTAGGCTACCCGCAGAAAAATGTGCTTTGTTCCATTGCTTGATACCAAGAACGCTGTAATTGGCAAAGAAACGATTTCAATTGGATCTTTAAACGCAGCAGTCGTGCATCTAACAGAAGTATTTAAAACTCTCCTCAAATAGTGGCAGTCAATAGATATCACATATTTTCGTTTATCATATTTAATTGAATCACCTTACAAATATTAAAATAAAAATAGGGAGAGGCTAGGCCTCTCCCTTAAAGAATCAACTTTATTATCTTTCTAACTCCAAGTCCTTAGCATCTACCCACTGAGTTGACTTATAACGAATTCCAGCGAGCATTGCCATATAATCTACATCTTTGTCTTTTAACCACAGATCATCTTTGCTATCCCAGTAAACTTGGATTCTCCCACCATCTACCTTCTGGACTTCTCCATAGAAGAATGAAAACCTCACTCTATCGCCTACTTGAATTAATTGACCATTTTTGTCATTTGGCTTTGACAATGCTTCTTTATTTTTTTCTTCCTCTTGTTTTTTATTAGCGACTTGTTCATTTTGTTTTATTTCTTCTGATTGTTTTGCAATACTAGGATCTTGGGGATTCGTATAAATATGAATTGTCCTTGTCGTTCCATCCCACAGTACTTTGCCTCCCAAATTCTCGCTTGCAAATCTAAGAGGGATCATTGTTGTATTATTAATTATCTTTGGTGCAACTTCCATTTTTAAAGTTTTATCGGAGTAACCAATTCCGTTCTTATACGTACCTAAAATTGCTGAACTAAAATCCAATGTTAAAGTGATAAACTTCTCCCCTTGAGTAATACTAACTTCTTTAGTAAATTGGTTTACCTCCCTGTATTCTACCTTCGCACCAAATTTTTCAAAGATTGCCCTCACTGGTACAAGAGTACTTCCATTTTCTATGACCGGGGATTGTTCAAAAACTTGTACAACATTATCAATCTTAACGGTTATTCCGTCTTCCGCATAAGCCACGTTCATACATGAAAACACTAGTGTTAGAGTTAGGAGTACTTTTACCATAGCAGATAGTCTCATATTCATCCTCGTTTCTATTTGTTTAGTAATCCTTTGACGTTACACAACAATAATCTCGTAGATTCAAAAAACTCTCCACGTCCCCCCTCCGTTGAAAGCAATGATGCTTTAACACCATTTGGAAAGTATTATCAGTGTAGCAACGAATAAACCCCAAGTCAACACTTATGGTTATAGTAAAATACCCCTTATAGATGTTTAATTTGTCTCCACTTTTCAAATAAAGTTTGAATAAGAGGGGATTTTATATGAACTTAAACCTATTAGGTGATAGATTACGGACTGAAAGACTAAAACTTAAATTATCGCAGGAACAACTGGCCGAGCTTTCTGGTATCTCAAGCACTTTCATGGGCCACATAGAAAGAGCAGAACGAACTCCTTCTCTTGAAACGGTAATTAAACTTGCCAATGCACTTGGCGTCACTGTGGATTCTCTCCTACAAGACTCAATCAAAGCTACTAGCGACACTTTCATTAATCATTTTTCACATTTGGTTAACGGGTTAGATAATAGTCAGAAACAGATGATTTTAGATGTTGTACAGGCTATGATACCTCACTTTGAAAAAGAAGATACTTAATCTAGAGCCTGGGGGTACCAGACCACACATATGATCCGGTATCCCTATGTTCCGATCCTTCCGGAAGACCGCTATCTAGCATAGCGTCATAAATATAATATATAATTCATAATCATTGCTCTGCGTTTAGGCAGTTTTAGGTGTTCACTATATTTACCATTAGCGTTTCACCGGTAATAACACCAACATCAATTAAAAACCTCTTTCCAGTTACACTCCTTTAAAACAATATCGGTGCCTGAGGTCCATTACTACATCTTTAAGTGTCCATTAGAAGTTTTTTTGAGTTTTACAATCCCTAATGGCAGTCATTATATAAGTTTAGTAACTAATAATTCTAACACTCTCAATAATAAAAGAACGAGGATTGATGTGATCACATCAATCCTCGTTCTTTTAAGCTGATATATTTGGGGGAATATCCAATAACAATGTGATCGAGAAGCTCAATCCCAAGAATCGTTGCCGCCTCTGATAATCGCTTAGTAATCGCAATGTCTTCAGGGCTTGGTTCTGGATTTCCACTCGGATGATTATGGACACAGATGACTGATGCGCTGCTTCGCTTAATAGCAGGACGAAACACTTCTCTTGGATGAACAATGCTAGCATTGAGACAACCGACAGATACAAGTTCTTTTGCTATAACCCCATTCTTTGAATTTAGGAACAAACAAACGAAGTGTTCCTTCTTCAAATAGCGAAATTCAGGTTCCACGAGCTTATAGACATCTTCGGGGTTTCGAATCTTATACGTAGGAGGAGCGGGGACCGTTAATGTCTGAGCAAGCTTTAGCGCGGCCAGAATTTGCCGTGCTTTCATTTGCCCAATCCCTTTAATTGCAATAAGCTCTTGCTCAGTAACTTCAATTAAATCTTCTGTCTTTGGGAATAGATTAAATATTTGCTCAATAATATAGCTTCCTGGCTTTTCTCTAAGGGAACTGGCTAGTAGTGATTTTATTTCTAAATGTGCATTTTCCAAGATATTACACGCCTCCATAGGTTAGATTGTAGTTCTCCCAAAACTGGATGAGTAACTAGCAGCAATGTTAAAGCCAGATTTTCTTAGAGTTCAGTCAATTCATTTCATATTCACCCCGTCTATCTAACCTCGCCACGGTGTTTCATTTACACAAAAAATGATTTCAACCTTATCGGATATCTCCCCTCACGTGGAATTTAAAGACATTAAACTGCGCACAGATTCCTAACTTATCCTTAGCACGCAATTGAATGTCTTTACCAAAGTAATAATATAGATTTGATTTAAAGTGGTATACGGATACAAATGTTGTCAGAAATAAAAGCACCTAATATGATATAATTTTGCTATTATAGAATATTTTTTTGGAGTGATACTTTTGAAAAATCAAGAAAGCTTATATTTTGACATTTGGAGAAAAGCGAACTTTAAAGATTTAATAAGAGCCTACACTGCTGCAGTTGAAAAATATGACGATGATGAAATTGCCGTTGGATTTGGCGAAGCTTTAGATGCTTATGTTGATGGTGGTAAAAAAAAATATATAGGAACCTCTAAACAGTGGAGCAGTGCCTACACACTTGGAAGAGAATTAGGTGTATTTAAAGATGGAAAATATCGAAGATATGATCTCTCCAGTCTAGCAATCGACTTTTTAAAGAGTAGGATCGTCTCTTCTGAGTACTTACTTAATTATCTATTAAACTTAAACCAGTTAATAAATAGTAAAGTTGTACATCCGCTATACGAGGTACTTCAGCTATTTAGGGAAAATACAACTATTGATAAAGGCTTTATTTACAACATAGAAGTGTTTAACCTATACAATAGATCCCCTGAAAATAGAAGCCAAATAGCAAATATCCTTCTTAACCGAATGCTCGATGCAAGAATTATTCAAAGTAGTGCAATTAAAGGATATTACCAATTAGATAAATATCCCTTAGAGCAATTGATTCAATCGTGCGTATTTTGGGACAAGTCCCCTACTGATTTTGAAAAATTAACTCATAATGATTATGTTGATATGATAAGTGCACCAAATAAACTAATTAAGTCATATAGATTGGGTGGTAGTTAAACATGGAATTACTAAACAACTTTGTTTCTGCATTATTAGCAAAACCATTTGTAATATTAACCGGGAGCTCAGGAACTGGTAAAACGCGACTAGCCCTTCAATTTGCTGAAGCCTTAGAAGAGGGATCTACTAACACAAACAAAAAATGGGTTGATGTTGTAATTAACAGATCAGGTAAGATCGTAAGTTCTGACGAGGAAGAAGTACGTGATCTTTGTCTTCAATCTAATATTTTCACAGCTAAGCTTGGTGATAGGGATTTTACTGTTACTATCTCTATGAATATTCAAGTGTCTAGCGAAGATGTGAATTACTATGACGCAATATCGAAAAATGATAGAAATAACATACAGTTGGCAGTTGCAGAGAATAATGAAAGCAAACGCTACGTTCACGTACCAGTAGGAGCTGATTGGACAGACTCTAGAAACATGCTAGGATATGTTAATCCCTTTGGAGCTCAAGGTAAAAAGACTTTTGAAATTACTCCTACACTAAAATTAATACTCAAAGCGTTGCATCCAAACAACACCACATTGCCTTTTTTTGTGATTTTAGATGAAATGAATCTCTCCCATGTAGAAAGATACTTTAGTACATTTCTTTCAATCATGGAAGCAAATCGCAGCGCAAAATCAAATGATAATCTCGGTATAATTGAAAAAGAACTTGTTCCACTAATTGCAGACACTATAGCAACGGAAGAAAATGAGACTTATGATGGTAAACTTATCAGAGAATCTGCCGAGATACTTGCCAAAGCTGGCAGAAGTATAACACTTCCAACTAATGTTTTTATTGTTGGCACTGTTAATGTCGATGAGACAACCTACATGTTCTCTCCCAAAGTGCTCGATCGAGCTCATGTAATCGAATTACAAACAGAATCACCAAGTACTTTTTTTAATAAAGTAAGCAAAAGAATAGAAGTTGAAAATGTCACCAACGTCCTACAGTTATTCGATGAATCTATACAATACCGAGAGAGAGAAGGTTCCTCCGATCTTCATCCACTGGACTTATTGAAAGCTTCTATGCTTGATAAGAGTAATTATGAGGAAACGCATCAAACTCTTGAGAAACTTCTTGATGGAATATATAAAATTTTAAAAACTACAAACTTTGATTTTGGATATAGAATAACGAAGGAGGTAATTGAGTACATGGCCATGTACAATAAAATAGCTCCTAATCATAACTGGCATTCCTCATTTGACTATGCGGTATTACAAAAGATTTTACCTAAAATTCATGGGAACAAAAGACAGCTTGGTGCATGTTTGGATGTGTTGGAAGATTTCTTAATAGGTAATTCAATTAACCGTTCTTTATCAGGTTTTGAAATAATAATCGAAAAAACAGAAATTAAATTAGAAAAGTCACTGGAGAAAATTAAAAAAATGAAAAGAAATCTAGAATTTATGGGCTATACTTCTTTTATTAATTGAGGGATATAATCAGATGATAAATATCAAAAGCCTTCTAATAAAATGGCCAAACTCACTATATGAATTAGAAATTGATTATTTGAATGGTAAGCAAGGCGAGAGTATTTCTGTTCCAATAGAATATATCCACACTGCAACAACTGAAGCGGATGATAAGGCTTTTTCATATTCCCCTGCAATTGGTCTAAGATTAGATGAATCCGGTATGTACTATCCTATTCAACTAAGAGAAAATACAAATTATTTTATATCAGTCACGATTCCATTGTCATTGATTGAACTAAAGGAAAAGATAGTAGATGGAATAAATTCGTTTCCTTTTAATAACCTGAGGTTATCAAGTAATTTTAAGCTTAATCCCGAAAAGACATGGAAGCAGGAAACTAGAGATAACAAAAAGTTTATAATTATATCAGGTACACTACAAACTAAGAACCAGGTTGGAATCTTAGATTTGTCGATAGGAGAACAAGAGGGCCTTTTTTGTGAGGTTGCTTCATCAAAAATCAACTACCAAGAAGATTTCCTTTCTCTTTTGACAGATATTGCAGAAGAGTCTAGTGAAATTTTGCTTCAAATGGGAATGTCAACGGGGTACCATTTCGATGCTCAAAATGAGAAGGAAGCTGACTTTCTAATTATTATGTTTCATCTACGGGGATTATTTGCCGCGGATGCTCTGCCCTTAGCTTTGAATACTATAATGAATAATATTCACTCAAAACTTGTAAATGAAAATAACATTGTGGACACCTCACTAGTAAAGTATCCAAACATTAGCCAAATTGCCTCACGGGGAACAACTTTGCCATTTAATAAGGGCGGTGCTTTAGCGCCAATATTTAATGGTTTCACACCAATTAAGATGTTTGAAACACTTAAGTACGAAACTATTGATACACCTGAAAATAGATATATTAAGCACTTTTTAACTGAAGTTGAAAATTTGTGTGAGACGCTCTTTGTGCAATTAAAGGAAAAAGTGAGCAAAGAGAACGCAAATGAAAGTGTCTTTAATTCAAGCTTAAAAGAATTAACCGGATGGTTGGATCTTTTAGAACAATATTTATCAGAACCATTATGGAATCAAATCCAGCAATTAAATCATATACCGTCAAATTCACAGGTTCTACAAAAGCGAAACGGATATCGTCAGATCTTACAATTTGATCTTAGACTACAACTAGGATTAAAACTCTCATGGCATCCAAATATGGCTCTTGAGCAGACCTTAGCTGATGTTAGACCAATATACGAACTTTATGAAATATGGTGTTTTATCAAATTGAGAAAAATATGTGTTGATATTTTTGGAGTCGAAAAGGAAAACTCTATCATCAAAGTTGAAAAAGATTTATTCAGCATCAATTTGAAAAAAGGAAGAGAAAGTAAAACCATATTTACAAAGAAATACGAGGATAAGCTCGTAACTGCAACCTTATTCTATAACAAAGAATTCCAACATCATAAGCTTAAGTCTGAAATGTCATATTCGCTTACTTTGAGACCTGACTGCTCAATCAGACTGGTTATTGATAAAAAGGAACAATCATTTGAGACTTTCATTCATTTTGACGCAAAATATCGGATCAATTTTCTAAAAGATAATATAGAGAAAGATGAAGTGGAAGGCTTCAGTAAAAATGAAGACATTGTTAAAATGCACGCTTATAAAGATGCTATCCGCGGTTCATCTGGAGCATATGTTCTATACCCTGGAACGGAAGAATCACTGTATTATTACTATCCTGGTTCGGTCACTCCAAGTGTAGGGGCATTTCCTTTAAGAACTAATAATGATATTGATCTAGAGAAAATCAAAGGCTTTATCGAAAGGATAATACAAGAAGAAGGAACAATTCAAGAATGAAAAACCAGACCAAATACGCTGATTTGGTCTGGTTTTTCATCTAAATAAAACGAAATAGTTGACTCAAATCAGCGTTAGTGGTAAATTTTAATCAAGAACGCTGATTTAACTAATATATATTGTTTAAATCGGCTTTTTATCAACAATAAATCAGCGAGGTGTTGGTGATATGAATTCATTAGAGTACGGAAAATTCTTAATTCAAAACTTAACAGAGACATACGAAATTTCAAAAAATTCCCTTTCTAGGCTTATGGAAATTGATTTAGAAAATGAACAACAGATTTCGGATAATTTGATAGCACTAAAAGCCTTATTAAACCCTTTCAAATTTAAAACCTTACTTACAAGAAAAGGAAATCATTTAACTTATCAGCCTCGCCTAAAAGCAGAAAGCAGCCTTTACAAAATTATTGGTTCAAAGATGTATGATACAGGAGTTGTCTTCGCCAAAATATTACAGTCTAATGAACTTGGTATCCGTCCTTCAGGCGGAAGAGCTGGCTCATTTGCACTAGTCCCTAAGGATGTTGCTAGAAATTATTTTGAAGAACTTCCAACAAGATATGCGAATCCTAACAAGAATTTTAAGGTTAGAGTAAAAAATCAAGATGTGGTATATGATTTTATCTATACCTACCATAATGATAAACATGTATATCATAAAGAAAATGGCCGAGATGAGTACAGAATATATTCGGGTTATTTTAGTAATTTGGATCCTGATGATATTATTATTTTTTTGCCATCTTCTCAATCTACAGAGGATCACGTGATATATCATATTAGGACAACAGCTAATAATTATGGCTTAATTAAAGATCTAGTAACACAATTCAAAGTTGGCAGAAGCTCCTCGGCATTAATTCCTATACTTGCTCTTATTGGTAATGGTATCCTATTTGATGAAATGTGGGACCTTGAAACATCGGATTTAGATTTTCATTCTGAAACTAGCGAAGAACAATTACAACAAGAAACTTCAGACTTATCATCTTTGTCTTCCGAAGCATTGGCAGATCTACTCAAGGAGAACCTTCAAAATGAAGGTGTAGAACGAACAATATCCTTAGTTAAAAAGATCAAAAGGAATCGCCGGTTCAGGATAGCAGTAATTGACGCATATGAAAAAAAATGTGCAGTAAGTGGTACTTCAATTTCATTTAAGGAACTGACAAATGTCCATGCGGCCCATATTAAAGGCAAGGAATACGGTGGCTCTGATCACCCCTCTAATGGCATTGCATTATCTATGGACCTTCATTGGGCTTTCGATAATGGATTTTTTACAATTCAACATGACTTCAAAATCAAGGTTCATGAAAGAGCTATGGAAACAAAAATTACTCAATTGCAGGATATTCACGGTAAAGAAATACATTTACCCAAAAATCATTTATTTTGGCCAAATATAGAAATGTTGTCATTTCACCAGAATAACATTTTCGGAAAGTTCATTCACTAAAAAAGAACCAAGTTGCATTTATTGCAACTTGGTTCTTAACATTAATTCACTTACAGCCGCGGCTAATCTTCTTGCGAATTCAGGCGGAACTGCATTACCTATCATTTCATAATTTTGCACCATACTACCTAAGAATTCAAAATCATCATCGAATGTTTGTAATCTAGCGGCCTCACGCACAGTAATTGATCTTGCTTGAGCAGGATCTGGGTGTATGTGTCTTAAACCATCTTTTTTTAGATGAGCTGGAATTGTGTTACTTGGTTGATCCCATCTTAACACAAAATATTTATGCACATTTGATATTTTCCCTGTCATTTCTGTATATAGCTGTTTTAATGAGTCAGTACTCTGAAATTTGTTATTTCCAGACTCTATATCTTCTGCAAGTGTACGAAAAATATCAATATCCCGTTTATTATGAAATCTAGGGGTATGCCCGTTGATAGCTGAGACAGAAGGTTCATGTGAAAATTTCATTTTTTTAGTCGCTTCCGGCTCTTTTACAGGAAAGAATGCGGGAAGGTCATGAATTGCATCATAAACAGTTGGAATTTGGGGGGATTTATATTTAGGTAGTATACTATTATAAAATTCTAAAAGTAATTTCTGGTTGTAATTCCTATCCCCAAAATGGTCTCTGTTTAATCCGACTAATATAACCCTCTTTCTTCTTTGTGGAACCCCAAACTCTGATAAATCTAAAAGAGCATTACCTCGAATATCATCAATAATGTCAAAACCCTGATTATTAAAACCTTCTTTTATCTTTTCTACAATATTCACTCCATCTGGGGTAGCAGATAACATTCCTTCAACATTTTCAAATACAATTAATTTAGGCTTATAAACTTTTACTACTTCTAGGTAACTTTCAAAAAGATAATTTCTATAATCATACTTCATGCCATCTTTATCTTGAATTCTTCCCGCTAAAGAATACGCTTGGCATGGAGGTCCCCCTATTACAATGTCGATATTCCTACCATTAACAACTTTGTCTAAACCACTATGAGAGCCATATTCTTCATCGTTATTCCACCCATTAATTAATTCGTATGTCCTTTGAATATCGAAATGCAAAACTTTACTTTGTGCATCGTCATAGTGATATTTTGACTTCAAACGATTAACCAGAGTTTTACAGGCATGCTCGGCCCATTCAACGCTTGCAATTGTTTCGTAACCACCACACTTCTCGAAGCCATCAAGCAAACCGCCACAGCCTACGAATAACTCTAAAGTATTATACCTATCGTTATTGCCCACTTTTAAAGTCACCTATATCTCACCTTTTATAAATTTGGGATCATTTGGTAATCTTCCAAACGTTCAAATTCTTGTGCTTGCTTTAAATACTTAATGAGCTGCTTGCCTATGTTATAAGTAAGTAATGGAGGAACAGCATTGCCAACTTGCCTGTTTTGTTGAGTTCTAGTTCCTAAGAATACAAAATCATCAGGAAATGATTGAAGTCTTGCATTTTCCCTAATAGTAGGAACGCGATTATACTTATAATGGAAATGATTCCTATGTCCTGTATCGATAGTGCGAGAAGGCTTCTTGCTGTGATATCTTGTCCATGCTTCATTAAACTTCCTACTATCACCAACACCTGGCGGAAGATCTTTGTAGTTCCCACCCTCAGGCACTTGAATAATAACGGATTTTACATAATCTGTATGTTTAGTTGCAACATGATTATGTAACTTTGTACTATTAGCTCTCATCATCTTTTGATACTCACTCTGTGGTCGCACAGGATACTCGTCAACTTCAGTCCCTAAATCATTTTCACGACTTGGAAGATCAGAAATTGCTTGCTCACAAGTTACATAATTCTCAGGGGAATTTGTTGGTTCCGGCATAACAAACTTACCAAGTTCTCTTTGTACACCAACAAAAAACATTCTTCTCCTCATTTGGGGAACACCGAAATCAGCTGCTAAAAGAGGCTTTTCAGTAACTGTAACATTGTATCCAAGGTCTTCGAATGTATTGATAATTTGTTCCTTTACCTTTCCATTGTATAGAGTTGCCATTCCAGGCACATTTTCTATTAAGAAGGCTTTTGGTTCAAACTTTCTAACGGCTTTAACAACCGCTAGGTATAGAGTATTTCTCGTATCGTTAATATCTCTTGAGCCTGTTAATGAGAAACCTTGACATGGAGGCCCAGCAATAATTACATCCACTTTTTGGGAGCCAAGTGCGATCTCAATGTCTGTAAAAGCATCATCTGTGGATAAATCTGCTTTAATAGCTTTTGATTCTGTATGGTTATATTTGAAGGTTTTTAACGCAGCTTCGTCAAAATCGACACCTAATAATACATTATATCCTGCCTGAATAAAGCCTTGTGAAAGCCCGCCACAACCACAAAACAAATCAAGAACGTTAAAATTGTTAGGTATAGAGTAATTATTCATACTTTTCTCCTTGTGGAACGTGTGTTTGGTATCTTAATTCAATTTTAATTAATAACTATTTTTATCGCAAGCCTTAAATTCGTATTATAGCATTTTTCGGCACAAACAAACACTATTGCATCGCTGATGTCTTCTTGAAAATATTGTCTTAGTCGTTCCGATCATATGTTATCCCCCCTCGTAAAGAAAAATTTTAATCATTCCTGATCAATTACTCCCTAATTCAATAAAATAATATATATTTCTACTATTAGATATTGCTATTAAGTTAGCTAATTTTTTATTAGCGATAATAATTTTTAGAAATCCCCTAAACTCCTATATTATTGAATGCATTTATTGTAGAATAAAATGGAATATTATTGAAGAGGTGGTTATACTATGAATGGATCAGCCAATATTCGATCTGACTTAAAAATGTTTCAAGCTGCAAAACGTGCGGCCACTGACCTATTGCAACTTGATTCTATTGATATCGAAGATGAAACTCAAGTATTTAGTCATGTCAGAGAAGTTGTTACAGAAATAATTTCACTTAAAAGATATTCTGATATTGATGCAAATGAATTAACAAGTTACATCTTGGATGAAGTAGTTGCCGATATTATTCGAAGTAAGAATGATACGGTCTTACTATCCACTGGTAGCAATAATCATTGGCTGAAAAATGATTATAATCGAATTAAATGGAATCGTTGGGAAAGTTACAGAAACTACCTAACAGGTGTCAAAGATAGAGAATTACATCAGGTAAATGAACTGGATGAGACCACTGATCTTGTGCTAACCGAAATGGGTGATCCCTCTTCTAATATTGCATTTCGTACTAATGGCTTGGTAATCGGTAACGTCCAATCTGGAAAAACTGAACATTTCATTGGACTAATCAATAAATCAATTGATGCAGGGTATGGATTTATTATCGTGCTTTCAGGTATTCATAATGATTTGCGAAGCCAAACGCAGATGCGGATCGATTCAGATGTATTGGGTTATGAAACGACAATTGATGATGTAGCCGAAGAGTTTGGGAGGACTCTCATAGGCATTGGGAAGATTACAAACTTTAACACGGTATGTCTAACAACAAGAGCATCAGACGGAGATGTAAACAATGATTCCTTAAAAAATGTAAACTTAGCCCCAACAAAAGAAGTTCCTTTAGTAGTGGTTGTTAAGAAAAACTCAACTGTCCTTGAAGCATTAATTTCATTTATAAAAAGAGTAAAGATTAATACACCTACCCTTATCATAGACGATGAAGCTGATCAGGCGTCTATTGATATTAAATCTGTTAAAACGTCCTCTGATCGAAATCAAGCTAAGTATATACCTTCACCAATCAATAGATGTATTAGAGAAATTCTAAGTAATATTAGACAGACTTCATACATTGGATATACAGCAACACCTTTTGCAAACGTATTAATAAATCATGAAACAAATCATCCGATTTTTGGAGAAGATCTTTTCCCAAAAGATTTTATTCTTGCGCTTTCTACAAACAAAGATTACCTTGGACCAGTAGAATTGTTTGGATTCAAAGATGGTGAAGGCATGCCTTTGACAAGACCGTTAGCTACAAATGTTAATGATGATATCAATCATTTCTCAAGTGAGCTGAAAAATGCTATCAAATCCTTTGTAATTACAATTGCTATAAGAAGATTGCGTGGACAGATTAGAAAGCATAACTCAATGCTTATTCATACCGATCGATCCATCAATTCGCATACAGATCTTAGTAAAAAAGTTAGTGAAGAGCTTGAAAGTATACAAAAATTAATAGTAGAAGAGGATTCCAACATTATTCATGAATTCAAAGAAATCTTCTTAAGTGATTACGTACCGACATCTATGAGTATGCAAATTTACAATAAAATTGATAAATGGGACACAGTATTAAAAGAAATTAAGTCTGTTCTTTCGGAAAAAGTATTAGATAAGAACAACGAAGAACAGTCATTAATTAGGGTAATGACCATCAATGGCGAGTCTGAGGATAGCCTAGACTACGCAAAACATAAAGAAAGAGGATTAAACGTAATTGCAGTTGGTGGCGATAAACTTTCAAGAGGACTTACTCTCGAAGATCTAACTATTTCATATTATTTAAGATCCAGTAAAACATATGATACGTTAATGCAGATGGGTAGATGGTTTGGATATAAAAAAGGCTTTGAAGATTTGTGCAGAATTTATACTACTTCAAATTTAATCAATAGTTATAGACATATTGCCTTAGCAAGCCAAGATTTAAAAAATATGTTGGTAGAAATGAGAAGAAACAACCTAAAGCCAACTCAGTTTGGATTAAAGATTAGATCACACTCAATAATGTTTGTGACTAGCCTTCTGAAGCAACAAGATGCTGGAGAAGAAATGGAATATATTTCTTTTAATGATTCAGCTCCGCAAACAATTGTATTTAGCGACAACACCACTGTAATAAATTCGAATGCAAAAAACACAAACGATTTCATAAGGAATCTAGGGGACGTTTCAGAAGCGGTAAACGCAAACCACCTATGGTATGAGGTACCCACAGAAAAAGTAATTGATTTCCTTA
Organism: Paenibacillus oryzisoli; assembly: GCF_050467285.1. Taxonomy (GTDB): domain Bacteria; phylum Bacillota; class Bacilli; order Paenibacillales; family NBRC-103111; genus Paenibacillus_E; species Paenibacillus_E oryzisoli_A. Next base: position 176,766 of record NZ_JBCMUN010000016.1, read on the forward strand.
ACAGCTTTGCTGTCCCAGAATCCGCAACTATTGGATCTCCAAACCTCTGGGCTAACTATATTAATAAAATGCATCTGGATCATGATGAACTTAAAGATTTTACAGTTGTATTGATGTCCACAATGACCAAACAATATCCGGTGCAGATTGGTGAAATTATTTGCAATCAGGCAACACGTTCATTTTTAACCCAAGAGACAGGTTCTATATCAATAGGAGCTTTAAGAACGGGATCAGATAAAAAAATTATTACAGAGACTATTCTAAAGAATAAAAAGCAACTTCCTTCCCAAGGAATACTTATGATATATCCTTTAGTTATAATAGATGGAAGTAAAAAACCAATAAGTGGTTTTGAAAAAATGATTGGTTTATCAGCTATCTTCCCAGAAACTAAAAATAGCCAATCAGTTACCTATAGCACTAATACAGTCCATCAAAATCTTCAAAATTAATTCTAAATATTTTAAGATGTAATACATCCTCTCAGTAAATAATAAGCCTCTAAACCAAATTAAACTGGTTTTAGAGGCTTATCTACTAGTACAGATCAATTTTCTTCCATACTTTCTTTCCATTCAATCAAATCATTAAGGATTTCTCTAAAGTCTTTAGTAAATGGATAATTTTTAGATATTATATCGGAATGAGAATCTTCAATTTTTTCCCATTCTCCACTAAGTCTCGACCACGATGAAATAGCTTCAATTAGCGCCTTATTAAATTTCTCCATAGTTTCGCCTCCTAGGAAATTATAACATTTAATGATTATAAATTGTAAGAATTAAAAATTAATTCGATATTTTCGTAGACATTTCGTCTACAAAAACTCTAACACATTGAACAGATAAATTGACATGTCTACATTTCGTCTACAGATCGACCATATAAAAGACGAAAAACCCACTAAAATAGCGGGTTTTTCTAATGGAGGTGAGGGGAGTCGAACCCCTGTCCGAAAATATCGCCACACAGGCATCTACGGGTGTAGTCACAGTTTTGATGTCACCCGAGCAGCGCCCCGTAACCGGCTATGCGTTGGGTCAGTCTGATTATCTTCTTACGTCGACCCCAGACGGAGACCGAGCGTCGTATCCCACTATAGTTGAGCCCCTATCCCAGTCACATGGGCGATGCTGAGTAGAAGCACGCTCACAGGTTATTAAGCTGCGAAAGCGTAGGTTTGTTGTTGTTTGCCATTTAATAGGCTTTAGCGTTTTATAGTGGACGCGGCCCCACTACCCGCAACCCGCGCTCGAACTATCCCCGTCGAATCCAAGAACACCCCCGGATTGCCTTCACAACCGCTCATCAGAACGGTGAAGGTTAAAAAGGACACGTCGCTCGCGCTAGTCACTACAGCTCATCTCAAGCTGTAAACCTAGTATACCACACGGACGCCAAAATGGAACGTCCAGCTTCATGGAAGTGAAGGTGCTCGCTTCCATACTAACCAATCATCTCGCGACTTTTTGCTTCTCGCGCAGCGCACGTTGAATGTCGCGCTGTGCATCTTTTTTCGCGGCGGATTCCCGCTTGTCGAATTGCTTTTTCCCTTTGCCGATGCCGAGCAAAAGCTTGGCATAGCCATTGCGAATGTACACTTTCAGCGGTACAAGCGTATAGCCCTCTTGCTTGGCTTGACCAAGCATTTTGGCGATTTGCGCCTTTTTCAAAAGCAGCTTGCGCGTCCTCGTAGGATCTTCCGGATTGCTGCGATTCCCTTGCTCAAACGGGCTGATATGCATGTTGTGAACAAAAGCTTCGCCATTGCGAATCGTCGAGAAGCTGTCTCCGATGTTTGCGCGACCCATCCGCAAGGATTTGATCTCCGTGCCGGTCAACACAAGACCGCATTCATAGGTGTCTTCTATAAAATAATCATGCGAAGCTTTCTTATTCTGCGCCAGCAGTTTGCCGTCCGCCTTCTTGGTTGCCACGTGAGATGTCCCCCTTCCGCACGCCTGCTAAAAAGCAAGTGATCTTGCTACAATGAGTGCAATTTATTGTAGCAAGATCACTGCAGAAAAGCAAGAAGCGGCGCTACCGCCGCCGCTTCTTACCGCCCTTCGCGAGCGCGTTCACGCCGCTCGCCCAATCCACACCGCCGCGCTCTGCAGGCGCGGCGCCCAGATCAGGGGCGGCCTCACCGCCGCCGCCCCCAAGCGCGATCCCGCCGCGGCCCTTGGCCGCGCGGCGGCCAGATCCGCTGTCGGTGCGCCCTGCGCCGACAGCCGCCAATCGCTCGCTAAGCGAACCGCCTTCGCTCAGCGTACCACCACCAGCGCGGCCTTTCTTGCCGCGCTTCTTATCCCACCACGGCGCGTCGTCCCCGGACGACTTCTTCCGCCGTGCCTTCGCACCGCCGGCGTCGTCCGTCGCGCCGCCGCCTTCCACGCGCTGCGGCGCAGCCTCGCCAGCCGCAGCAGCACCATTACCGCGGCCGCGCTTCCGGCCGCGAATGCCCTCCGGCGCCGCGCTCTCGCCGGTGCCTACCGCCACATAGCCGCCCTTCCCTTTTTCATGGCGGCCAGTACCGCTCTTGCCTTTATCGGTGCCCTTATCTTTGCCTTTGTCCTTATCTTTGCCCTTGTCTCTACCTCGGTCTGCGCCGCCTTTACCCGTGGCACCCTTCCCGCCGCGGAAGCCCTTGAACCCGCCAGCGCCCTTGAACTTACCGCCACCGCCGCCTGCGCGGCGCGGGAATACGCCCTCTTTGCGCGGCTTCATATCCACAAGCTCAAAATCCACCGTATGCTCATCCATATTCACGCGAACGACGCGAACTTTGACGCTGTCGCCGATGCGGAACATTTTCGAGGTGCGCTCGCCGATCAAAGCATGCTGCTGCTCGTGATGATTGTAGTAATCATCGGTCAGATCGCTGAGACGAATCAGCCCTTCAACGGTATTATCCAGCTCGATGAACATCCCGAAGCCCGTAACCGAAGAGATAATGCCTTCGAATTCCTCGCCGATTTTATCCAGCATGTACTGCGCTTTCTTCAGCGCTTCCGTCTCCCGCTCCGCATCGACCGCGATTCGCTCGCGTTCCGACGATTGCTGTGCAATGTCGTTCATCCGCGAAGCCAGATATTCGTGCCGGTCGTCAGGCAGGGTGCCGCCGTTTTCCAATACTTCACGAATGACCCGATGAATGACTAAGTCAGGATAGCGACGAATCGGAGACGTAAAATGCGAGTAAAACTCCGCCGCAAGTCCGAAATGCCCCAAGCTTTGCGAATCGTAACGCGCCTGCTTCATCGAGCGGAGCATCACTTTGGAGATGACCGTCTCTTCGGGCGTATCTTTGATCTCTTCAAGCAAATTTTGCAGGGAGCGCGCATGGATCGCACCGCCTTTGCCGCCCTTCATCGTGTAGCCGAATGTCGTCACGAACTCCATGAAATTCATCAGCTTCTCAGCGTCAGGATCTTCGTGAATCCGGTACAGGAACGGCACCTTCAGCCACGTAAAATGCTCCGCCACCGTCTCATTCGCCGCCAGCATGAACTCTTCGATCATCATTTCGGCCACGGAGCGCTCGCGCTTCACGATGTCGGTCGGTTTGCCGTCTTCATCTACAAGGATTTTGGACTCTTCAAAGTCAAAATCAATGGCCCCCCGCTTCATCCGCCGGGAACGAAGACGCGCTGCCAGCGCCTCCATACGTTTAAAATCTTCCATTAAATACGCATACCGCTCGACGAGCTCCGGTTCTGCTTCGCCAGTCAGCAGCAAACGTACATTCTTGTACGTCATACGCTCGCTCGTCCGGATTACGCTTGTGAAGACGTCATGAGAGACGACCTTCAGGTCCGCGTCAAATTCCATCTCACACGACATCGTCAGCCGATCCACTTGCGGATTCAACGAGCAAATGCCGTTCGACAGGCGGTGCGGCAGCATCGGAATGACACGGTCGGTCAGGTACACGGAGCAGCCGCGGTTGTACGCTTCCGTATCCAACGCAGAGCCTTCGCGCACATAATAGCTGACGTCGGCGATATGAACGCCTAGTCGTACGTTCCCATTTTCCAACACTTCCACATTCACTGCATCGTCCAAATCCTTGGCATCCTCGCCGTCGATCGTGACGATCCGCTTCCCGCGCAAGTCGCGGCGCCTTTGGCTGACGATCTCCTCTTCCGAAATCCGGTCCGGCACGGCGTCCGCCTCTGCCATCACATCCTCCGGGAACACCTCCGGCAACTGGTGCTTGCGCACGATCGCCAGAATATCTACACCAGGGTCATCTTTATGACCCAAAATTTCAATGACTTCGCCCTCCGCGGCCGAACGGCCTTCCGGATAGTTCACGATGCGGACGACGACTTTTTGCCCGGTCACCGCCCCATTGAACGCCTGCTGAGGGATAAAAATATCCCGCGCCAACCTTTTATCATCCGCGATCACGAACGCATACGTCTCCATGCCTTGAAAAACACCGACGATCTGCGTGTTCGCGCGCGCAATAATTTTAACAACTTCGCCTTCCAGGCGGCCGCCGCCTTGGCTTTTCGCAGTAATCCGCACAAAAACGATATCATTGTTCATCGCTGTATGCAGATCGTTCGCGTTAATATACACATCCGGATGCTCACGATCCTCAGGAATCAGAAATGCAAAACCTTTGGCATGCGCCTGCAGCCGCCCCTTCACCAAATTCATGCGCTCCGGCACCCCGTACCGGTCATTCGCGCCGCGCACCACGTCACCGCTTTCCTCCAACTGATTCAGCAGCTTGATAAATTCTTTAAAATCGTCCGCACGCCCCACGCCAAAGTGCTTTTCCAGCTCCTTGTATGTCATTGGCTTGTACGCCTGCTCCTGCATGAAGCTTACGATTTGGTCTTTTGTTACTTTCATGACTTTCACCTTCTTCTCGGTTTATCTACTCCGCCGTTCTTAATTCCCTCACTCCATAGTATGCCACAGGCAAAGAAAGGATAAACGCTGCAATGTCCGCATAAACCCGCTCTCTTTCCTGATCGAGCAGAAGTCCATGAGACGAATTGTGATACATATGTAATTCTTTCCATCCCGACCCCACTTTTTCCTGCAAAAAAGAAGCGCTATCCGGATGCACCACCCCATCCCGCAATCCTTGTCCGATCCAAATGGGCGCCTCGATCCGTGACAGCAAGCCTTTCACATGCCGCATCAGCTTCCGCAGAGAGACGACGCAGCGAATCGGCGTTTTGGTATAAGCACATGACTCGTCCAGTAAGGTGGAGCTTGTTCTAGGCTTTTTGGCGATATAGGGGATAACATATTGCAGCACCGCCGCGAGCGCCGATTTCCGCGATCTCAGCCGAAGCGGCGCCGCCAGCGAAATCACCCCGGCCGTACGGCGTTCCGCCGCCAGCTTCAGGGCGAGCAGGCCGCCCATCGAATGCCCCATAATGACCACTTGGCGGCATTTGGCCGCAAGCGTTTCATAACTCTCCAGCACATGCCCATACCAATCCGTCCATCCGGTGCTCCGCATATCCTCCGGCGAGGTGCCATGCCCGGGCAGTCGCACTGCCTGAATCGTGTAGCCTTCGTCCCGCAAGGCGTATCCGATTCGTCTGAATTCCGAGGGCGAGCCTGTAAACCCGTGAATCATAAGGATCCCGGTTCCCCGCTTCTCTCCCCGCCCTTCCCAATAAAACGGTTCCGTCGACTTGTAAACACGTTCTTCGATGTCCGATCTCCCTTTCTTTTCCTGTCCATAGAAATGCAAAAACAGCAGGAGTAGAATTCCCCTGCTGTGTTCGATTTATGTGGGTTAGGACTTCACGACGTACGCAACAACGATGGATAGGATGAAAAATGCCGCAGCAAGCCCCATAGTAAAGCGAGACAGGAACAACTCAAGTCCACGCGCCTTCTGCTTTCCGAACAAATGCTCAGCACCACCGGAGATCGCACCGGACAAGCCTGCACTTTTCCCTTTCTGTAAAAGGACAATCGCAATTAACCCAACCGAAGCTATGATGAGCAAAATTTTCATGAAAATTTCCATTGTTAGCACCCCAATTGCCTATTCTTCGCCTGATACAACTAGCATGGATAGTTTATCACAGATTGTCCAAGAACACAAGGAAGGGCGGTCTGCCTGTGTTGGAAAAGCCTGTAAGCCTACTAGCGCGACTGCTTGCTATACTCAGCGAACCGTTCGGCAGACAGCCCCTTTGGACGGGCTTCCCCCCCACTCCATCGCGCAGCGCTCTTAGCTCCATACCTCCGCCAGCACAGCTTCGTAATGCGGGCTCCGACCAAAGCTGCCACCGCTGCGCGCGTAAAAATCGTCGCCGAGCGTGTACACCCCGCCCGCACTTTGCGTCCAAGGCGCCCAGCCCTCGGGGTGGTAGCCCTGCATCCGCTCCCAATGGGCATAATTCTGATGCCCGTTGGACTCGAGGATGCCGACCTTCAGCCCTGGGAGAGGGGCGAGCCGGGCGGCGAGGTTTTTGTTCCAATCCAGCATCCACGGATTGACGGTCAGGTCTGCGCACAGGCACGGCACGCCGCGCGTCAGCGCTGCCTGCGCCACCTCGAGCGCGACGCTGAGCGTCTTCGCGATCGGCTTCAGCGTGATGGCGCGGTAGCCCAGCGCGATGCGCTCTAGAGCGTCCTCCACGCCGTGGACGCTCTCGTCCGCCGTGACGCGCACGGGCGCGGCGTGCACGGGGGTTTTGTTCTCCTCCGGGAACGGCTCCTCGAGGAGAACGATGCGCGCCAGCGCGCCGATGCTATCGGCGTGATCCAGGAAGCGCAGCAGCCGATCCATCGTATCGTAGCGGCCGTTCGCGTCCAGATAGTATAGGACGCGGCCGCTGTCTGTATACAACGTGGTACGCTCCGCGGCCAGCGCGTGGATCTCGGTGAGCCGTTGCATATCCCAGGCGAGCATTTTGTCGGGATCGCCGTCTTTGTCGGGATCGGAGCCGATTTTGATTTTCAGCACAAAATAGCCCTGATCCAGCAGCCCCCGAATCTCATCCAGCGACTGCCCGTAGCCGACGACTGGCGTGAGGCCCAGCTCCGCATTGCGGTAACTGAGCAGCTCGCGATAGGTTTCAGGCAGCATCGCGTCATAGTGCTCGCGGCCCGTCTCACGCGCGTACAGCAGCCACGCGGCGTGATCGAGCGGCACAAGCGCGTTCAGCGCAAACGTTTCGCGCAGCTCGGCGCGGCCCGTCACTTCGCGGCCGTAGGCGAGCGCGGAGGCACGGAGGCTGTGGGACAGCTCCAGCGGCGTGCTGAACGCGGCACCGCGTGTTTGCGCGAGCGCGTGATGGGTGATCGCCAGCATGTGCTCGTTTCCGGTCTGTTCCGCCGCGCTGAAAAAAACGCCCGGATCCGACCACAGCACACTCTGAATCCCCAATCCTATCGCGGTGTGCCCGCTCTCGCTCTGAAGCCCAACCACCGTCTGCCACAGCTCGCTGAGGGAGCCGCCCTTGAAGCCGAACGGGTGGAGAAGCGGTTCTTTTTCGACGGCGAGGGCTGCTTGTGCAATCTTGATCATAAGGCACCTCCAACTGGCGGGTATTTGGCGTCGCGGTAGCTGTGCGCGAAGGCTTGACCATCATAGCCGGCGTAGTTCATGGGAATGTCCGCGAGTTCGATGCGCCGGCCGCCCAGCTCCCCGGACAGCTTCGCCGCCAAGGCCGCCAGCTCGATTTCGATGAGAAGGTTGAACGGGATCGGCGGCTCATCTGTTTCGCCACTTAGGTAGGGCATCACTTCGCGGAGCAAGGCCCGATACAGCTTGCTGTTATCGGTCCGGATGTAGTGCGTTGTCGTTTGCGTCACGAGGCTCGCGTAGAACGGGAGGTAGCCCTTGGTTTCGCCTACGCTGATTAGGATGCGGCGGCCGTCCGCCCAGGTCAGCTCCACCTGGCGCTGACCGCCTTGGCTGCTCTTGTGCTGCGCAGCGACGATGCCTGGGCCAAGCAGCCCCTGCACCATGGCATACGCATGGATGCCATAGTTGAATTCGTCAATGGCGCAGCCTGCGAGGCCATACACCCATTCGTCCGGCGGAATAGCCTCCGCCTTCCACGCTTTGACCTCGTCGCTGATGCGCAGCGCCGAGCCGCCGGTCAGGACGGCGCCTTTCTCCGCCCAGTCGGCCAGAATGTGCAGATGCTCGGGGCTACCCGCGACCGGCTTGTCGAGGAAGACCGGGATACCGGCCTCGATAAAGGGCCGCGCACGCTCGGTGCGCAGCTCCCAGTTGCAGCCGTGGAGAAAGGCGATATCCGCCTTTTGCGTCACCTCCTGCAGACTGTACGCTACGTGCGGGATGCCATACTGGCGAGCAAAGCTTTCCGCATAGCCCGCGGGATGCACCGTGCCGCCGTCGAAGACGGTGACGACCTCATAGCCCATCTCCCGCAGGATGGGCACAAAACTGGCCGGATGCGACGTGTCCAGATCGACCAGGCCGATCTTTTTTCTTGTCATATCGGGAACTCCTTTCCTCAGTCTCGCGTTTACATGAGCGTGCAGGGTGGAGGTAATCTTGTGGAACGGCATCTTGTAGAGTGGCTTCTTCTGGAGTGGCTAACGGCGGGAGGGTTTCGTGCGGTGCGGTGATCGATGGGCGGATTCGAGCATAAAACAGCGGGCATAGGGGACGGAGGGGGAGGGGACCGAAACCTGCAAATAGGCAGGAATTTCTTAATCTCCTCCCTGACTTCTGGAAGATTCCTGCAATTTAGCAGGCTTTTTCGTCCGAAGCCTCCTTTTCAAGTAGAATCGCCCCAAAAGCCTGCTTTCTTGCAGGAATCCTACTAAAAATGACCCTTTCGCGGGAAATTCCTGCCTAATCGCAGGAATCCGCCTGCCACCTCGCCAGATATCTGAATTAGCTGCACAAGACCAACTCCGTCAGCCTCTATGGCTCATACAATCAGACCCATGCTTCTCACCCGTCACTCACCACGCCATGCAGCAGGTCAGCACCATTCACCATCAGCCACTTCACTACTCAATCCCTTCCGACAGATCCCCCTCACCAGGCCCCATAGCTACTCCATAATCACCAAACCAGCAACACTCGCCCTCGGTCACCTAACTACTCAACACCCTTCGGACCAACACCACATACCGTTCAGTCCCTTACCCTTCCTTGCCGCCTTACGGCTCCATGCGCCCAGGCTCGCACCGCTGCTGCGCTGCTCCTGCCAAATAATCGTCAATCCGCTCTAGCTTGAACTCCGCGATCAGATCCTCCACCGTGAACTCTTCTGTTTCGCTCGTGAGCAGCACCGCTCCCAAATAGCCGGGATCGTGGATGCGCACTTTAGTGCCATATTTTTGCTTGATCTGCCGAAAAAACTCCCCATTATAGTCGATATGAAGTACTACTGCATCCAGGTTGACGCGAGTGGTGATGAACGGATAATAGTTGGTGCTCTGCGCGACTGTTTCGCCCAGCGGGGAGACAATCGTACAAGGCAGACCCGCAATCGCTCCGGCAAAATAAGACCGACACGAATATGCCCAGTACCCCTGCATCAAGCCGCCGTGATACATCGAGGGAAACAAGATGAGATCCGGCTTAGCCGCTTCATACCGCTGACGTATTTCTTCGAAATTAAGATCGAAACAAATTGCCGCCGCCACTCGACCAAAATCGGTCTCAAAAATCGGCGCTTCCTTGCCGTACAGAATCCCTGCCTCGGTATACTCGTCCGGGACGAGGTAGTTCTTGTTGTACACGCCCGCAATCCCGCCGTTACGGTCAATCAACTGCACATTGTTGCGCCAGGTGCCGTCCGCCATCTGCTCATGGGCCGGATAAGTGATGTAGCAGCGGTGCTGGGCTGCGACGATCGCCAGAAAATCGCGGACTCTCGTGCCCCGCGCCTCGTAATAAGCCATGCGCTGCGCTTTGGGGTACGTCGCCTTGGAGGGGCGATCGCACACTTCCGGCAGCACGATGATGTCCGGCTGATCGGGCAGTACCCGATCCAGCTGCCGCTGCCAGTGGTCGATCATTTGCTCGACCGCCTCGTTCGGCGGAACATCTGCCTGCAACGCAAGCGGACTCGGCCCCAGGCAGGAAATGGTAACGTAGCGTGCCATGTGATGGTGCCTCCTTTAGTCGGTTATAAAATGAACCCTTACATAAACCACAACAAATGCCGTCTCTTCGCCTTTCTGATTTCTGGTATACTTTAGATTATATTTTCCCATCTATTTCTCTGTCAATCTGTAGTTTACAACGCATACACATTTCATTTCTACCGCACATGTATTAAGATATGCCTGCAATGGTGAGCATAGGATCGTAGATGACGCAGCTTCTTTCCTGTAGTATACTTTGATATACGTAAATGCGCATATTGGAGGAATCACGCACATGAAACCGAAAAGGGCCACCTCCAGAAGCCGTCTGGAGAATATGGTCGCTACACTGAAACAGGATATTTTGAGCGGGGCACGCGCCGAAGGGGATTTCCTTCCGTCCGAGTTGGAGCTGGGCGATCAGTATACGCTTAGCAAGAACACGGTTCGCAAAGGGCTGGAGGTGTTGGTTGCCGAGGGGTTTATTGAAAAAGTACCGCGGATCGGCGCTCGCATCATTCGCAAAAAAGAGAAGCAGGGCGAGGTTATCCGTTTCGGCTACTACCCGAGCCTGCATCAAGAAACAGAGCTGTTGGAGCTTGTAAGCCAGTTTAATGCCATGCAAAACGACATCATTGTGGAGCCGTATCCCGTCGATTTCCCGCAGGAGCGCGATGCGGTGAAGACGTATTTGCAGGAAGGCTTGTTCGACGTCATTACCGTCAACCTGTACAACTACGCGTTTATGCGGAGTGAGACCCCGGACAAAAGCTTACTCGAACCCTTCGAGCCCGCCAAGGACATCTATCCGTTCTTGAACACGCATTTCATAGAAAACGGTCAGCAGTATGTGCTGCCGTTCGTCTTCACGCCAGTTATGCTCTGCTACAACCGCGAGCATTTTCGCGAGCTGCAGCTTATGGAGCCGGACAGCTCCTGGACGTGGGAAGATCTGAGCCGTGCAGCAAACCAGCTCGCCAAAGGCAATGAGCGGTTGGGGTTCCTTTTCCACATGCTGTCCGAGAACCGATGGCCGATTTTTCTGATTCAAAATGGCGTCAAATTCGAGCGGGACGAAGCTGGCAAGATCAATCTGCACGATGATAAAATCGCCGAAGCCTTCGAATTGATCCGCAAGCTGGCGCAGGAGCATTTCCCTTATATCTCAACGGAAAACGATTCCGATGCCCTGTCGCTTTTCCTGGATCAGCGCGCATCGATGATCATGGCTTCGTATTCCAATCTGAACGAGCTGAAAAAGGCGGACTTCGAGTTCGACATCGCTCCTCTCCCGCATCTGCACGACTCGCGGACAATTCTCGTCGTGATCGGGCTTGCCATCAACACAATGTCGGCACGCAAGCCGGCTGCCAAGACGTTCGTCGACTTCCTGCTCTCCTACGAGACGCAGCTGCATATCCGGCGTCATACGCTCAATCTTCCGGGCTTGCAGCGCGCAGCGGAATGGATGGGCGAAGAGCTGCATTACCGCCCTTACCGATACCATATGTATCGAGAAATTGTGCATACGTTCCGGACGTACAAAATCTTGAACGTTTCTCCCAACGAGCTTCGCACCATTAAGCAGGAGCTGCTGTACTATGTCTCTCAACTGGATACACTGGAAGCCGTACTGACCCGTTTGGAAGATAAGCTGAGCCTCTAAATGGGGCCAAACAACATGAAAAAAAGACCTACTCGCGATAAGACATCGCGGTAGGTCTCGCAGGGCGCTGCGCCCCTTTGCTGCGCCCGAGGAACGCTTGCACGGCTTGCTTCGCGCACCACAGCGCGAACAAGCTGAACAGCACGGCCCAGACGATGGCCGGCACACCTGTGTGCGCCGCCAGGTTCGTGGCGTCGCCGGCCGCGCGGCTGTTCTGCGCCGAGTAGACGACGAGCGACAGCGGGCCGAACACCGACTCCTCCAGGCAGAGGAAGGCGAGCAGGAGGTAGTAGAAGTCCCGCAGCCACTTCGGCGCGAGCGCCAACGCCAGCACGGTCACGATGATGAAGCCGAGAAGGAACGACACGCCGAAGCCGTTGCGCACGAACAGCACGAGCGACAGCGCAGACAGCCCTGTCATGACTTGCAGCCCCAGTCGCTGCTTGCCTTTGGCATACGCCGAGAACAGGAACCAAGCGAACAGCGAGGCGGTCATATACCCCGCCAGCGAGACAGGGATCAGCGCCCACGACTTCGTGAGCTGGGAGTAGGTCACCCCGCTGTGATCGCGGTACAGCTCGATATACATGACCTTGCCGCTCAGCGCCAGCGTTACCGCGGCATGCCCGAACTCATGCACCATCGTGTCCAGGTTGCGGAAAAACGACGATGGAAGCCAGTGCGTGAGAATCGCGGAGCCGATCAAAAACAGAATGGTTTTTACCCAATTACTCAAAATCATGGCCTCCCTTGCGCCAGACGACTATTCCCCATTATACGCAAAAACGGACAGGTGTAAGCCACCTGCCCGTTATATAAAGTGGAGAGACTTTGAACTAGTTCAAAGATCCCTATAAATTACTTGAAGTTTCTCAAGTTGTAGAACGCTTTTTTGCCTGCGTATTGTGCTACGCTGAACAGCTCGTCTTCGATGCGAAGCAATTGGTTGTATTTCGCAACACGGTCCGTACGGGACGGAGCACCTGTTTTGATTTGACCAGCGTTTGTCGCAACCGCGATGTCCGCGATTGTGCTGTCTTCGCTCTCACCGGAACGGTGGGAGATAACGGCTGTGTAACCAGCGCGTTTTGCCATTTCGATCGCGTCAAACGTCTCCGTCAATGTACCGATTTGGTTTACTTTAACCAAGATGGAGTTTGCGATGTCTTGCTCGATACCTGTGGACAGACGCTCAGTGTTCGTTACGAACAGGTCGTCACCAACGAGTTGAACTTTGCCGCCCAATTTCTCAGTGAGCAATTTCCAACCTTCCCAGTCGTCTTCGGAGCAGCCATCTTCAACAGTGATGATTGGGTATTTGTCAACCCAAGCAGCCAGGAAGTCAACCCACTCAGCGGATGTGAAGGATTTGCCTTCGCCTTCGAGGTGGTATTTGCCGTCTTTGAAGAACTCAGTGGACGCAACGTCCATGCCCAGGAATACGTCAACGCCTGGTTTGAAGCCTGCTTTTTCGATCGCAGCCAGGATGGTTGTGATGGCTTCTTCGTTGGATGTGAAGTTAGGCGCAAAACCGCCTTCGTCGCCAACCGCTGTGTTCAAGCCTTTTTCTTTCAGTACAGATTTCAGGCTGTGGAAGATTTCAGCGCCGATGCGAAGCGCTTCTTTGAAAGAAGGCGCGCCAACAGGCAGAACCATGAACTCTTGCACGTCAACGTTGTTGTCCGCATGCGCGCCGCCGTTGATGATGTTCATCATTGGAACTGGCAACGTTTTTGCGTTGAATCCGCCAAGGTATGTGTACAAAGGCACGTCCAGCGCGTCAGCTGCAGCGCGAGCAACAGCCATGGAAACAGCCAGGATCGCGTTAGCGCCCAGTTTACCTTTGTTCGGCGTACCGTCCAGCGCGATCATTTTGTTGTCGATGCCAACTTGATCAAGCGCGTCCAGACCGATGATCTCAGGAGCGATGATTTCGTTCACGTTCTCAACAGCTTTAAGAACGCCTTTACCAAGGTAACGGCCTTTGTCGCCGTCGCGAAGCTCAACAGCTTCGTAAGCGCCTGTGGAAGCGCCGGATGGTACGATCGCACGACCAAAACCGCCGGACTCCAGGTAAACTTCAACTTCAACTGTTGGATTACCGCGGGAATCCAGTACTTCGCGTGCATAAACGTCAGAAATGATAGTCATTGTGTGAAACACTCCTTCAATAAAATTAGTGATTTATAATCGTAGCTCCGGTCATTTGCTCCGGTTGCTTAACTTGCAGTAAGTCGAGCAGCGTCGGTGCAATATCGGCCAGAATGCCGCCGTCTCTTAGTGTAACAGATTTGTCCGTAACAATAAAAGGGACCGGATTCGTCGTATGCGCCGTATTGCGTGAACCGTCAGCATTTGTGACAACGTCAGCGTTGCCGTGGTCCGCTGTGATGCACACCACGCCGCCTTTGGCCAGCACAGCTTCGACAACTTTGCCGAGGCACTCGTCTGTCGCTTCGATCGCTTTCACAGTTGGCTCCAGTAGGCCGGAGTGGCCAACCATGTCCGGGTTCGCGAAGTTCAGGATGATCGTGTCATGCTTCTCAGCCTCGATCTCCTTCACTACCGCGTCCGCCAGCTCGTACGCGCTCATTTCCGGCTGCAGGTCGTACGTTGCGACCTTCGGCGAAGGAATGAGCAGGCGCGTCTCGCCTGGCAGCTCATGATCACGGCCGCCGCTGAAGAAGAACGTCACGTGCGGGTACTTCTCGGTCTCAGCCGCGCGCAGCTGCTTCAACCCGTTTTGTGCGATAACCTCACCGTAAGTGTTATCCAGATCTTTCGGCTTGTAGGCCACGAAGCCGTCAACGGACTCACTGAACAGCGTCAAGCAGACGAAGTACAGGTTTTTGGCCGCTTGCGGCCCGCGATCAAAGCCGCGGAAGTCTTCATTCGTGAAGACCTGCGACAACTGGATCGCACGGTCAGGACGGAAGTTGAAGAAGACGACGGCGTCGCCGGACTCAACAAGTCCGACAGGCTTGCCGTCTTCGCCCATGATCACGGTCGGCATGACGAACTCGTCATAGACCGATTTTTCGTACGATTCGATGATCGCTTTCATCGGATCCGTGTAAGCCGGGCCTTCGCCATACACCATGGCGCGGTACGATTTTTCCGTACGCTCCCAGCGCTTATCGCGATCCATTGCGTAGTAGCGGCCTTGGACGGTCGCGATTTTGCCTACGCCGACTTCGCTGATCTTGTTCAGCAGACGTTCCATGTACCCTTTCGCGGAATCCGGAGCCACGTCGCGGCCGTCCAGGAACGCGTGGATATACACGTCTTCGAACTGCTCTTTCTTACAAAGATCAAGCAAAGCAAACAAATGCTCGATGTGGCTGTGCACGCCGCCGTCGGACAACAAGCCGTACAGGTGAAGCTTTTTGCCGTTGTCTTTGGCATGGCGCACGGCGCCGACGATCGTTTCGTTATCATAAAATTCGCCGTCACGAATCGATTTGGAAATCCGCGTCAAGTCCTGATACACGACACGGCCTGCGCCGATGTTCAGGTGACCGACTTCGGAGTTGCCCATTTGGCCTTGCGGCAAACCGACCGCCTCACCGCAAGCAGTGAGGGTTGTATGTGGATAACTCGACCAGTACCGGTCGTAGTTCGGCTTTTTCGCGTGAGCAACTGCGTTGCCCTGCTCTTCCGAACGAAGTCCGAAGCCGTCGAGGATGATGAGTGCTACCGGTTTCGGTCTCGTCATCTTACTTCGCCCCCTGGACGAGTTGGATGTAGGAAGCGGACTCGAGGCTCGCTCCGCCTACAAGTGCGCCGTCGATGTCAGGCTGTGCCATGTACTCGGCGATGTTGTTCGGCTTCACGCTGCCGCCGTACTGGATACGAACGACTTCCGCTACAGTTTCACCGTAGAGACCTTTAACGAGCTCACGGATGTAACCGATCACGTCTTGCGCATCAGCTGCTGTGGAGGATTTGCCCGTACCGATGGCCCAGATTGGCTCGTACGCGATCACCACTTGCGCCGCTTGCTCTGCGCTCAGGCCGGCAAAAGCCGCTTCCGTTTGCACTTTGCACACGTCTTTCGTTTGACCCGCTTCGCGCTCTTCCAGCTTCTCGCCTACGCACAGGATCGGTTTCAAGCCGTGTTTGAATGCTGCAACGACTTTTTTGTTCACGATTTCGTCAGTCTCTGCGAAGTATGCTCTGCGCTCGGAGTGGCCGATGATCACATACTCGACACCAAGGTCTTTCAGCATCACGCCGCTGATTTCGCCTGTGAACGCGCCGTTGTCTTCAAAGTGAAGGTTTTGCGCGCCAACGTGCAGGTCCGTGCCTTTCACAGCTTCAACCAGCGCAGGCAGGTTTGTAAAAGGAGAACAAATGACGCTCTCTACACCAGCTACCGTGCTACCTTTGACTTCGTTCACGAAGCTGACCGCTTCGGAGACGGTTTTGAACATTTTCCAGTTCCCCGCGATAATCGGAGTTCTACTCATGGGACAGGCCCTCCTCAAATTAAGTATCCGGTCACCCGGTGTGATGCTTATTTATCGTTCAGTGCTACGACGCCAGGAAGCGCTTTGCCTTCCATGAATTCCAGGGATGCGCCGCCGCCAGTGGACATATGATTCATTTTGTCAGCCAAGTGGAATTTCTCCGTTGCTGCAGCAGAGTCGCCGCCGCCGATAACGGTGTAGCCTTCTGTGTTCGCGCAAGCTTCAGCCACTGCACGCGTACCGTGGGAGAATGGTTCGATTTCGAAAACGCCCATTGGCCCGTTCCATACAACCAACTTGGATTTTGCAATCACGTCAGCGTACAGTTCACGCGTTTTCGGACCGATGTCAATGCCTTCCCAGTCAGCCGGAATACCGTCAACGCCCACGATTTGCGTGTTCGCATCCGCGCCGAATTTGTCAGCCACAACGATGTCAACCGGGATCAGGAAGTTTACGCCTTTTTCTTTGGCTTTCTCGATGAAGCTGAGTACCAGATCAAGCTTGGACTCATCTAGCAAGGATTTACCGATTTCATAGCCCTGTGCTTTCAGGAATGTATAGGACAGACCGCCGCCGATCAGGACGTTGTCTGCGATGTTCAGGAGGTTTTCGATGACAGCGATTTTGTCTTTCACTTTGGAACCGCCGACGATCGCCGTGAAAGGACGTGCAGGGTTGTTCAGCGCTTTGCCGAGGACATCCAGTTCTTTCTCCATCAAAAGACCGGATACAGCCGGAATGTACGCTGCAATACCCGCTGTGGAAGCGTGCGCACGGTGAGCCGCGCCGAATGCATCGTTCACGAACAGATCAGCCAAGCTTGCAAAAGCTTTTGCCAATTCCGGATCGTTCTTTTCTTCGCCTGCATTGAAACGAACATTTTCAAGCAAAAGAACATCGCCATTCTCGAGCGCATCGACTTGCGCCTTCACGATTTCACCAACGGATTCATTCGCTTTGATCACATTTTGACCGAGTAGTTCAGCCAATTTTGCGGCAACTGGCGTTAAACGAAGCTCTTCAACCACTTGACCATTTGGACGACCAAAGTGCGCAGCAAGAATGACTTTTGCCCCTTGCTCGACCAAGTACTTGATCGTTGGCAGTGTTTCTCTGATGCGCGTGTCGTCAGTGATCTGACCGTTCTCTACAGGCACGTTGAAATCAACGCGGACAAAAACTCGTTTACCAGCAACTTCTACATCACGTACACTTTTCTTATTCATCGTCTAATGCCCTCCCGAACGTGTATGGTTTCAAATCACACATAAAGAGGAGAATCGCTTCTCCCCTTCATGTGGCTCTATCTTGTCAAGCTATGCAATTACAGGCCTTTGCTCGCGATGAATGCAGTCAAGTCTACAACGCGGTTGGAGTAGCCCCACTCGTTGTCGTACCAGGAAACGACTTTCAGCATGTTGTCGCCAACAACCATTGTGGACAGTGCGTCTACTGTGGAGGAAGCTGGGTCACCGTTGTAGTCGCTGGATACAAGCGGCTCAGCGGAGTAGTTCAAGATGCCTTTCAGAGGGCCTTCAGCAGCAGCCTTCAGAGCAGCGTTAACTTCGTCAACAGTAACGTTAACTTTTGTTTCTACAACCAGATCCGTTACGGAAACGTTAGGTGTAGGAACGCGCATTGCCATACCGTTCAGTTTGCCTTTCAGTTCAGGCAATACCAGACCGATTGCTTTTGCTGCGCCAGTGCTGGAAGGAATGATGTTCTCAGCTGCTGCGCGAGCGCGGCGAAGGTCTTTATGAGGAACGTCCAGAACGGATTGATCGTTTGTGTAGGAGTGAACAGTTGTCATCATCCCTTTAACGATTCCGAATTGGTCGTTGATTACTTTTGCGAATGGAGCCAAGCAGTTCGTCGTACAGGAAGCGTTGGAGATCACTGTGTGAGCTGCTGGATCGTATTTGTCTTCGTTCACGCCAAGTACGATTGTGATGTCTTCGTCTGTAGCTGGAGCGGAGATGATAACTTTCTTAGCGCCGCCTTTCAAGTGAAGAGCCGCTTTTTCTTTCGCTGTGAAAATACCAGTGGATTCAACAACGATTTCAGCGCCTACAGATGCCCAAGGCAGGTTTCCAGGGTCACGCTCAGCGAATACTTTTACGGAAACGCCGTTTACGATCAGTTCGCCTTCGCCAGCTTCAACTGTAGCGTCAAGTTTACCGTGAGTTGTGTCGTATTTCAGCAAGTGAGCAAGCGTCTTAACATCTGTCAAATCATTAACTGCTACGATTTGTACATCTGGGTTGTTCAGAGCTGCGCGGAATACGTTACGACCAATACGACCAAAACCGTTAATACCTACTTTTACTGCCATCGTCAATTCCTCCTAAAAGTACGTGATTAATTATATTTCAAAACGCAGCCCGGTAAGGCATACGTTATGATGTCTCATTTTCGTTCAGGCATGCTTCATAATTTCTTGGGCAGCCGCTTCGTCAGTCACCAATACATCTTCCTGACCGTGCTTCAGCACTGCCGAGATGGCTTCGCCTTTGCTTTTCCCGCCGGCAACACCGATCACAACCTCAATGCGCTGCAGATCCTCCAGTTTAAGTCCCACCGTCGGCATCTTGTGAACCACATTTCCTCCGCGGTCAAAATAATACCCCAGCGCTTCCGCCAACGCGCCGTCGGCTCTCAGACTGCTAGTTGTCTCGGCATCCACCTTACGGCGGCGTGCCATGACCATAGCATCTCCGATCCCGTGCACAACAATGCGACAACTGCGCACCGCGTCGACAACTTCCTGAATCTGCGGATCCTGCATCAGCGTCTGATACGCTTCTTCCCCAAGATGATCGGGCACATGCAAAAGCCTGTATTTCCCGCCCGTCTTCTTCGCCATGATCGAAGCGATCGTGTTCGCCTGCATATCTACGCTCTCACCGAGCCCTCCGCGCGCCGGTACGAACCAGCTGCCTTTCATCGAGGACGATGTCACCAGGTTATTGGCGATTTGCGCCAGCGTCGATCCGCCCGTCACCGCGATGATGTCATCCTTGGCGACGTACTTCTTCAGTGCCGCGGCTCCCGCGCGTCCCAGCTCCTTCTTCGTGAACTCCGAAGTGTCGGAATCACCGGGAACAATAACCACCTGCGAGATGCCATAAGCCTTCGCAATCGCTTCTTCCAGATCCGTCAGGCCAAAAGCCATCTTAATGATCGGCTGCATATCCTCGAGCAGCTTTCTGCCCGTTTCGCTGATCTTCATGCCTGAGGCGTCAGAATCGAGAAGGCCAAGCTCCTTGAGGAACTCGACTTCGCCGCGAAGCACCCTCTCCGTCATATCGAGCGAGGACGCTAACGACCTGCGGCCGACAACACCGGATACGAGAATGTGCTGCAGAATGGAGTAACGCTTCTTCATGATGTCCATGACATCAGGCATGAGCTGTTTTTGAATGTCAAGAATTTCTCTCATATGACGACCGTCAACACTCCTGCTCCTATGATGGACGTTTTCTGTCCCGCGTATACATTTTGTGTCCCACCCGGGTGAAAAAAAAGGCGTCTAGCAAGTTGTTTCATTTTCGTGAAAACTTTCTGACTCTTTACAGACTTTATTATAACCAATTCCTCGGCAACATTCAACATTTGTTCAAACAAAAAGTTGTTTTTGGGCTGTAAGGGCTTTCCTTCTTGCTTTTTCTGCTCGCGTGTCATATAATAACCCTTGCTTCGCCTTTTTGTGAACATGCGCCCGTGGTCCAATGGATATGACGTAGGCCTCCGAAGCCTGAGATAAAGGTTCGATTCCTTTCGGGCGCGTAACAGAATATGTTGGTTAGAAAGCCCGCCATTTGGCGGGCTTTTCTTTATTTATCCGGCCGGATTACGAGAGTTCATCAGCTCGTTATGGCATGCCGCTAGCCCGCTGCTCCAGTTTACCCCCGCTTCGTGCACCATCCCCTTCGCTCAGGTACAGCACCACCTAATCCGATTGCCCACTGGGCACTATACATTCCTGTTTACGTCTTCGGCCACTCCCCCTGGACTCAGGGTGTAACTCAGCTGCTCCAATGCCCTAACAAGCTAGGATTACTAATAAAGAAGCAATGTTAATTGGGTGAGAACTTGTATATTGACGAGATACGATCTTCTTTTCCATCTTTCGCTCCAAATAGCTGGTTGCGTACGCATGTATACTAGTCAAAATTATGTATATTGTACCGGGAAAAGCGGTTAAGTAAGATGAATGAACTGGAGGTGACCTTTATTTGTGAAACGCTGCATAAGTTCCGGAAAGGTTTCGGAAGCGTGAAGTTGAACGAATCACGGATCCTACAATTTGCATGAAGAGAGGAGTTAGGAGGGTTAATGACTAGTAACGCACGAAGTTTGAAAGCGCTTATATTGGTGATAGCCATGCTAGTTAACTTGGTGGCGCTGCCAATCATTCCTGCTCATGCAGCGGGTGCTGCGGCAGACGAATATGACACTTTACGAGCTAAAATATACGATTTTACAACCGGAGGATCTGCCTATGATCCGAATGATCCGGACATCAGTGCCAAGATCACCGCGATTACGAACATTGCACAGACCAACTGGGATACGATGGATAAGCGTCTAGACAGGAGTTATCTATGGAGTGACCTTGCAACGACAACCGAGTCCGAGCATGTTTCCCAGAGCTATCAACGGTTAGAAGCCATGACATTGGCGTATGTGACAAGAGGCTCAACGCTTGAAAACAACGCAACGCTGTTGGCGGATATTATTAGTGCCATGGATTGGATGTACGCCAACAGATATAATACCAGCATTCCCAAAAGAGGTTACGACAATTGGTTTGACTGGCAGGTCACTTCACCGCTTGTGATCAATAACATCACGATTTGGTTATATGATCATTTAACATCAGCACAAATAAGCAATTGGCATGCTGTTATTGACTATCAAGCGCTTGCTTGGGGGCCAGGCCTGACAGGAGCTAATCGCGTATGGGCTTGCTACATTAAGATTACAAGCGGCATTATTGTCAAAAACAGTGCCAAAATTATTGAAGGCAGGGATCAACTTAGTTCGGTCTTTGATTATGCGACTTCTGGAGAAGGGATGTATAGCGATGGTTCATTTCTGCAGCATACCGCACTTATCCCTTACAACGGCGGATATGGCACAAGTTTGCTCGATAATTTGACCAAGGCCATGTACGTCATTGCAGGCTCTTCCTGGGATATCACAGATCCCGATGTGAATAACATTTATCAATGGATTTATAATGCTTTTGAACCTCTTTATTATAATAACTCCATGTTTGATGACGTCAGAGGAAGAGGTATTGCTGGTTATCGAGACGATGATAAGGGATTGACCTCGATAAAAGGACTTGGACCTTCCGTAATTCGGATGGCACTGTCCGCACCCAATGCCAACGATCGGGCAGCCTATAAATCGATGGTCAAAAAATGGTTGCTGGAGGCCACTTCTCCTACCAAGTATGCGGATTTGGTCATGATGAGCGATATCGTACAAGCGAAGCTAATCGAAGAGGATCCAACCATTACTCCACGAGAACCGCTGGTCATGAACAAACAATACCCTAATATGGCTAGAGCCGTACACCATAGACCGGGATTTGCCTTTGGCATCTCCATGTCATCCAATAAAATCGGGAACTATGAACTTGTCAATGAAGTCAATTTACGGGGTTGGCATACCGGAGATGGGATGACCTATCTGTATAATTCGGACTTGGCTCAATATAAAGATTCCTACTGGGCTACCGTTAACAGCTATCGCATGCCGGGTACGACCGTTATTCAGAACTCAACGGCAGCGGCGAACGTGAAAAATCCGAATAACTGGGTTGGCGGCACAGAGATCTCAGGTTTGTACGGAGCGACAGGCATGCAGTACACAGCCAATGGCTACAACCTGACTGCGAAGAAATCGTGGTTTATGTTCGATGATGAGATTGTGAATCTCGGTGCTGGCATTACCTCCACGGATAACAAGGTTGTGGAATCTATCATTGAGAACCGCAAGCTAAATAGCAGTGGAGACAACGCGCTTACAGTGAACGGAGCAGCCAAGTCAACTGCGCTTGGATGGAGCGAGGCCATGACCGGCGTGAACCGCATCCATTTGACAGGTAACGTTGCAGGTTCGGATATCGGTTACTATTTTCCAACCCCAACGACGATCAATGGATTGCGTGAAGCGCGAACAGACCAATGGTCTAATATCAATCTATACAATCTTGGCACCGATTACACGACGGATATTACACGCAACTACATGAATCTGTGGTTCGATCACGGTACGAATCCCACAGATGGAACGTATGACTACGTTCTGCTTCCTGGGAAGTCGAGTGAGGAAGTTGACCAGTATGCGAATCATCCGGATATTGAAGTGCTGGCCAATACATCGAATGTACAAGCTGTCAAAGAAAAGCAGCTGGGCATCACTGCAATTAATTTTTGGAATGATGAGGTAACGACTGTAGGGCAGATTACAAGTAATAAGAAAGCTTCCGTCATGATCAAGGAGACAGAAGAGGATACCGAAGTGTCTGTTTCCGATCCTACAATGGCCAATACGGGAACAATTGATCTCGTGCTGGATACGGATTTTGGAGATATTGTTTATTTGGATCCTGGCGTTTCCATGCATCATGTAGACGGGAAAGCCAAATTGTCCGTTAATGTCAAAAACGCAATCGGAAAAACCTTTAAAGTTAAATTCCGCTTGCCAGGTAAAAAACAGGCGCTTTCTACGCCAAGTGGTCTGACAGCTGTGGAAGACTCCAGCAATCGTGTTAGGCTGACGTGGAATGAAGTAGATCGAGCCAGTACACCGCCTTCTGCTCCTACAGGATTAAAGGTGGATGGAAACACGGAAAATAGCTTAGCCGTGGAATGGGATGCCGTTCAAGGCGCCGCGGATTACAGGCTGTACCGTTCTACTTCGGAATACGGCGATTATTATTCGATATCTGATCTTCCGAGTGGAGCTTTGAGTTATACGGACTCGAATCTGGAAAGCGGCACGCAATACTTTTATAAAGTAGCGGCGATGAACAGCTACGGAATGTCATCTTACTCAGCAGCGGCTACCGGATGGACGGTGACTGCTCCGCCTACCGGCTTAAACGTAGTGAGTGTTGCGGGAACGAGTATTTCGCTTGCCTGGAATGAAGTCCCCGGAGCTTCGGAATATCGCCTTTATCGCTCTGAATCATTGACCGGCGATTACGAGTCCTTGGCGGGGCCCGTTACAACAGCGACCTTTACCGATTCAGGAATTAAAGAGGGGACGAATTATTACTATAAAGTCGCAGCAATGAATCCTGGAGGATTATCTGCAGCTTCGGCTCCGATTTCGACGGTATTTAACATACCAGCATATGCCCTTAATGAAAGCTTCGATGACATGACTAGAGGCGAGCTTAATGGACAACGCGGATGGAGCGCGACCGTTCCGACAGGAACCGTTGGCGGGGAGATTGCGGTCCAGGAAAATTCGGAAGCTGGCGCTAACGTGGTGTTGAAGAAACAAAGTGCAGGCGATCCCATCGTTAGCCATACTTTCAGCGTACCCGCTGGAGCGTATGTAACAGCGGAAGTAACAGTGAATGCCGCAGACGTGCAATACAAAACCGTGCTTGATGTGCGGGACAGTACGACAGGTAAAAGGGCTGTTAATATCGTTATGCAGGGCGGGGTAATTTGGGGATACAGCGGTTCAACCAAGGTCGATCTCCTGAATCCGATGGATTCTAACAGAGACTACCGTTTGAAGGCTGTTATTAATACGGCAACCAAGAAATTCGATATGTATGTGGATGATCAACTAGCAGGCTCCGACTGGTCATACAGAGAAAGTCCGGTTAACAATCTGAATACAATCTTTTTTGCTCTAGCTGGTACAGGCGGCGCTATGACGTTGGATGAGATTAAGGTCTCTTATGTTCCAGCTGTTCCGTCGAATTTAGCGGTAACGGATAGAAATGGAACCGGAATGAAGCTGACATGGAGTCCAGTTACGGGAGCCACTGGCTATCGGTTGTACCGTTCCCAGGATCCAAATGCAGGCTTTCAGCAAGTAGCGGAGCTTATTTCTTCGGAGAGCAGCTTTACGGACAGCGGTCTAACCCCGAAAACCAACTATTCCTACAAAATCGTGACGTTAAGCAGCGGGGCGATCTCGGAAGCATCCGACGTACTGACGACGTCTACAACGAATGCAGCCGGTACGGATATACCTACCGCGCCGATAGAGCTGTATGCGAGTGATTATACCGGCTCGGCCATCAAGCTAAACTGGAGGCCTGGCAGGGATGCGGCCACCTATTCGATTTATAGATCCACAGCAAGTGGTGAATCTTTCGAGTATGTCGGTAACACGTCTGCGCTGTCCTACGTGGATTCGGGACTAGACGGAGCAACAAGCTATAGCTATAAGGTCGTGGCCGTTAACGATGAGGGACAGTCTCCGGATTCAAACATTGTTTCCTCTTCATTCAATGTCGTGCAAACACTCATTGACGATAATTTTGACAACGATATGCTCGGTGCAGATCCGGCAGGTTGGACGATTGTCGAAGACACCGGCAGACCGGTTACGGTTGTGGATGCTATCTATACGGCGACGCCAGGTCATGCGGTCAGAGTTACCGGCGGTAACAAGCTCGCGACGAGTGCAGAGAAAAGCTTTGGAGAGGCGCAGGGAATTCAAGGGGTCGTTACGGTTGAAACGCTTGTTCAACCGAAGGATGCAAATTGGAAGAACATCCCAATGATTTATAATCCTACTAATGGTACGGCTGCACATGTGTATTTTAGCGGAAGCCAAATCATTGCCTATAACTCCGGCAACAAGGCAACAATCTACTCGCCGGTTCTCTTCGACGGAACTTGGTATAAAACGAAAATTGTGATGAATACCAACAACAATAAATACGATGTTTTCTTAAATGATTCAGATACGGCGGCTGCGAGCCAATTTGGTTTTAGAACCGTTTCAACGGCAGTTTACGGTGTGAAGATGGCCGTTGATAATGTTAGCAGCTTCGATTTTGACAATGTCAAAGCGTATTTCAAGCCTTTTGCACCAACGACATTAGCCGCAAGCCAGAACACGAATTTAAGCATCAAATTAACGTGGAATGCTTCTACTGGAGCTTCGGGTTATAAGCTGTACCGTTCCACCAGTGCTAACGGAGGCTACGAAATGGTATATTCCGGTTCCGCGGTGACCTATACCGACACTGGACTCCAAAGCGAAAAGACTTATTATTATAAGGTTGCAGCGGTGAAGGGAACAGCCGTTTCCGATGCATCCAACATGGTGACGACGGCTACAACGAGCTCGCCGATCGCTGCTTTGCAAAGCATGAAGAATGAAGTCATGATCCTCTCCATCGCTCAAGATCCCGCACAAGTCGAATATATTGTATACCGGGATGGCGTGGAAGTGAGCCGAACATCCAATGCCTTCTATATCGACGGTCCCCTGGAATCGGGCAGAACTTATCAATATGCCCTTGCAGCGTATGATAATCTGGGGCATACATCCGCAATCAGTTTGCCAGTAGCTTACACGGTGAAACAATCGGAGAGCAATAATACGAACCATGATGATCCAACGCCGGCAACGGGAACACCTTCCACGAATGCCGCTGCACCGAAGCCTCAGCCTGATCCCAAGACAGGCGTGGCGAAGATAGCTGTGGACGCTAAGGCGATTGCGGATGGATTCGGACAGCTTACGGCGGATGCTGCCGGCACAAAAGTACTGCCGATTGAAGTGCCCAATGTAGAGGGTGCGACGGGCTACACGGTTTCGCTTCCAGCACAAGCACTCACAGCAGGAACATCAGCCCAGCAGTTGGAGCTAAAAACACCTGTGGGCAGCATCATCGTTCCTTCCAACATGCTCTCGCTTAGTGATGCAGTTGGAGCAAAGGAAATAGGCTTAACGATCGCCGAAGCCGATCCTTCTAAGCTGTCTGATGCACTGAAGGCGCAGACCGGTAACCGGCCTGTGATTGAGCTCCACGTTACCGCTGATGGGAACCCTGTCGACTACAATAACCCTGATGCACCGGTTAAGGTATCTGTACCTTACAAACCGACGGCCGAGGAGCTTAGCAACCCTGAACACCTGGTTGTATGGTATATAGACGGGGCTGGCAAAGCGGTATCCGTTCCCGATGGGAAATACGACCCGGCAACGGGAATGATGAGCTTCAGAGCGACACACTTCAGCCTGTATGCCGTAGCTTATGTGTTTAAAACCTTTGACGACATCTCAGCGTATGGTTGGGCCAAAGATGCCATCGAAGTGATGGCGGCCAAAGGGATTATTAACGGAACGAGCGAAACGACGTTCGATCCTGGAGCTAACATCTCCCGAGCTGACTTCAGCTTGCTGTTAGTGAAATCGTTAGGCTTGTCCGCTCGTGGAGAATCCAACTTCGACGATGTAGGCAAGGATGCCTACTACTATGATGCCTTAGCCACGTTGAAGAAGCTTGGTATCGCACAAGGCAGTGGCAACAACAAGTTTAGTCCGAATGAGACCATTTCCAGACAAGATATGATGGTGATTGCGGCTAGAGCGCTGCGAGTGGCGAAGAAGCTTAGCGCGACTGGTACAAGTGCCGAGCTGAACGCCTTCACAGATCAGTCCGCCGTAGCCGCCTATGCTGTTGAAGATGTAGCAACGATGTTGAAGGAAGGGCTGATTCAGGGAAGTGGGAACTTCTTGAATCCTGCGGGATTCGCGACGAGAGCGGAAGCTGCCGTCATGATGTATAGAATGTATCACAAGTAATTTAGAAGCACCTTTCGTTGGTAAAAAAAACAGCTTGCAGCACAGGAAATCCCCGTTTATCGGGGATTTTTTGCGCTGCGAGATTAGCCTTGCAGCGAACCTGCGCGATAGGGATAACAACCAAAACACCCTCCCCACCCCCATCTTCGGCACACAGCTTTCACCTTTGTTTGACCTTTCTTGACCTTTGGACGTTTTTTCGTTATCATACTTGTAGATACTGTAATGTAAGTTGTACCCACTCGTATCGCTTGAAACGCAATATACACCCCAAGGAGGTCATTCTCATGAGTTTTATTCCTATGGTCGTCGAACAGGACGCGCGCGGTGAAAGAGGGTATGACATCTACTCTCGCTTGCTGAAAGACCGCATCATTTTCTTAGGCACGGGTGTCAACGATGTTGTGGCGAACTCCATCATTGCTCAAATGCTCTTCTTGGCCGCCCAAGATCCGGATAAAGATATTTCCCTGTACATCAACAGCCCTGGCGGCTCCATCACAGCTGGCATGGCGATCTACGACACGATGCAGTTCATTAAGCCTGACGTGTCCACGATCTGCGTTGGCATGGCGGCTTCCATGGGCGCCTTCCTGCTCACAGCCGGCGCCAAAGGCAAACGCTACGCGCTGCCAAACAGCGAAGTGATGATCCACCAACCGCTGGGCGGTGCCGAAGGTCAAGCGTCCGACATCGAAATTCGCGCGAAGCGCATTTTGAAAATGAGAGACAACCTGAACCGCATCCTGTCGGAGCGCACAGGTCAAACGTTCGAGCGCATCGAGCGCGACACCGATCGCGACAACTTCATGAGCGCAGCCGAAGCAGCCGAGTACGGCCTCATCGATAAAGTCATCGAGCGCATCTAATCGCAGCGCCGACACCGACACAACAACAAAACAGCCTGCAGCGAAGGCTCCCGAAGGAGCCCCTCACTGCAGGCTGTTTTGTTTTATTTCTTATCTTCCAGCGGGTAGAAGATCAAATCAATCGGGAACGCCGAGCCAGCCGGCGGCGTGAACTCAATGTCGAGTGCGTCCTCCGTACCCGTCGTACGCGCCAGCACGGCCATGCCGTCGAACGCGGTCACAACGCCGGAATACGGCACCGGAACGATTTCGCCGTTGATTTTGAACGGCCCTTTGAAGACGCCGCCGCGCGCCATCATCATGACCGCCATTTTGCGCGGCTTATCGGCATGAATCTTGTACACGACGCCGTAGTTGCCGCCGTTCTCCACGGCTTGCTTCCGCATGACGTCATAGCCTTTAACAAACACGTCGGTCTTGTTATCACCGATCGTCAACACCGAAGTCTTCGTGAAAGAAGATGCATCTACTTTCCATTGAATCTCCGATACTGGGAACGTACCGCGCACATGCCCATTAAAGTCCAGCAGCGGCAGATCCTGCGCAGTGGTCGGTGTCAACGGCTTCTCCGTAACGCCGAATGAAATTTGCAGTTCTCCATCCGTCTCCACGTCGTAGAACAGGTTCACGCCCTGGCCTGGATAGAAATCCGGCAGCTTCGCGTATACATACGTCTGGTGCGGAGGCACGGTTAACTGTTGGTCGTACACGTTATTCATCAAGAAGTCGACCGACGCCTCACTGCCGATCAAGTTCGCGTACACGGAAGGGTACACTTCCCCTTTGTTCGTCGTCTTGATCGTGATTGGCTTGTCGGTATTGTTCGTGGCAAAAATCGCCATCGTCATCTTCTGCTTCGTACCGTTCACATGGTCAGCGTATAGACGCGCTTTGCCGTTAATGTTGTCGCGGTACAGAATGCCGCTCGATGTAAACTCTTCCGGGCTGTCGCTGACCAGCAGCGTGCGGCCCTGCACCTCTGTCGTTTCCTTCGGCAGAGGCACCATTTTATTAAAGTACGACCAGATCGTACCCCAATCCGTCTTAATGAAGCCGCCGACCGGTTTATTGTAGATCGGGTACTCTACTTCGTTCAAAAACGGTTCATCCGTAACCGTCACATAGCTTTTAAACAGCTTGCTCACGTGCCCATGCGCATCTTTAACGGTCAGGGTCACCGGATACAATCCCGGCTCGAAGAAAGCTTCCTTATTCCCTGTCCACTCGTAGGACGCGATTCCCTCCGCATCCGGGTCATAGCTAAGGTCGATGTATTTCACAGGCTCCCCAAGCCGATAGGACGGCTTCGCAGTCATGAACTTGGCCACTGGACGGGAGTTGCTGTCCTGATCGATATAAATGCCCTCTGGCGCTTTAAAATGAACGATCTCCACGCGGCGCAGCTCG
Organism: Paenibacillus oryzisoli; assembly: GCF_050467285.1. Taxonomy (GTDB): domain Bacteria; phylum Bacillota; class Bacilli; order Paenibacillales; family NBRC-103111; genus Paenibacillus_E; species Paenibacillus_E oryzisoli_A. The sequence continues at coordinate 206,051 of NZ_JBCMUN010000016.1, forward strand.
CTGTTGTACGTGTACTTGGCGCCCATGTAATCGGCCAGCCAGGTCAGCTTCACGAGCAGCTTGCCGTTCACAATGGCGGCTACCGAATCAAACGGCATGTCGAGACCGTTCAGCGTCACCATTTTATGGTCGGAATCGAGCACGATATTATAGCCTGCAGGAAGCATTTGAATCGTGCGGGACGCATCGTTCCATTCCACGGTAAAGCCTAGCGTATCCCCCAGGAATTTCGCCGGAACGAACGTGCTGCCGTTAATAATCGTCGCAGGCGCGTCCAGTTTCACCTGGTCCTGGTTCACAAAAGCATCCGCTTTATCGATATAAAGTAAAATGTAGGACGAGGTAGTCGACACCGCATAAGCGGACGGTGCTGCGAGCGCACTGGCTGCAAAAATGATCAGCGCGAGCAGCGAAATGACTTCTTTTTTGATTCGTTTCATGGACTTGGCTCCTTCTGCTTAGCTTCAGCGGTGCATTCAAAGGGACGGCAAAAAAGCCTTTATCCTTCGAAGCCACGTTCATTAGACGCAGCTAAGTGAAAAAGGTTGCAGGTTCTCCTAATTGTTAACAAAATTGACACTTCTTAATCACCATTTGCCCGCTAGCTGCAAAAAAGCCTCCCGAGTGGGAAGCTTTTAAAGAAATTATTGGTTTTCCAATTCTTCCTTACTGACTAATGTAACTAAAGCGTTTACAGCCTGCTCAGCATCCGAACCTTCTGCACTTATGAAGACTTCGGTTCCTGTACTGATCGCAAGACTCATAATTCCCATGATGCTCTTCGCATTCACTTTCTTCTCATCCTTCTCAACGAAGATTTCGGATGAAAACTTATTCGCCTCTTGAACAAACAATGCCGCAGGTCTGGCATGAAGTCCTGTTCTCAACTTCACAACGACTGGACGTCTGGACATGGAACTAATTCCCCCTAATGTGGAGCTTTTATAGATGATAAACCTATCAATGATCCTTGTGTTTTAATATTATAACATTTTTCCCTCATATACACTAGAAAAAATGCGAAAAACTTATTTAAGCACGGCTCGGAGTGCGCAGAGCTAGGAATTTCGGTATTTTTCCGCTAATTCGTCAATTTTCCGCAATCGGTGGTTCACGCCGGATTTGCTAACATTGCCTGATAGCATATCACCAACCTCTTTCAAATTCAAGTCGGGATGCTGCAGCCTGATCTGGGCGACTTCTCTCAGCTTATCCGGCAAGTTGTCGAGTCCGACCTCGCGCTCGAGAATACGGATGTTTTCGATCTGCCGTACGGCTGCCCCGATCGTCTTATTCAGATTCGCCGTCTCGCAATTCACGATCCGATTCACCGAATTTCGCATGTCCTTCATGATCCGCACGTCTTCAAAACGAAGCAGCGCCTGATGCGCGCCGATAATGCTCAGGAATTCGATGATTTTCTCGCCTTCCTTGATATAAAGCACGAACCCTTTCTTGCGTTCGATGAATCTGGCGTTCAGATCGAACTTGTTCGCAAGATTGACCAGCGCTTTGCAGTGCTCCTCATAAATCGAGGCGATCTCCAGATGATACGACGAGCCCTCGGGATTATTCACCGAACCGCCCGCCATGAAGGCGCCGCGCAAATAGGCGCGCTTACAGCAGGTGCCGCGAATAATCTCTTTATTAATGCCGGTGGTAAAAATAAAGCCTTCGGACACGATTTTCAGATCGCTGAGCAGCTCCTGCACCTGTCCAGGCATCCGAACAATGTACACATTGTTCTTCTTGAGCCGCATTTTCTTACGAACAAGCAGCTCGGTGTGCATGTTATACATCTTCTTGATCAGGGAGTAAATGCGCCGCGCAATGGCAGCATTCTCCGTTGAAACATCGAGGATGACCCGCTGGCTGCTCAGTTGCACCGAGCCATTCATGCGAATGAGCGCGGAGAGCTCCGCTTTTTGACAGCAGGCCTCATCGTCATTGATTAATGTTAGTTCTTTTTTCGTAGTTGCCGCAAAGGACAAGGGACTCACTTCTTCCTTGACAGCCAGCTTTCGACAAGCTGAAAAATATGGTCACTAAGCTTTTCTGCATCATGACGAAGATACGTGCGGAACAGCACTAATCGATCCGCGATGACTTGATAGCCCCGTTTCGTTACTTCATCCAAATCCAGATGAACGGCTTTGGAGCCCTTCTCCGCATACTTGGCCTGCACCTGCGGCGGGATTTCCCCATTATTCACGATCACATAGTCAAATAAATGGAGACCCAGATGATCATAGACCGCATCGAGGTGGTCGCTGACGGAGTAGTTATCCGTCTCCCCCGGCTGCGTCATCACATTGCAGATGAACATCTTCACGGCATCCGACCGGACGATTTCATCGGCAATGCCCGGCACGAGCAGATTTGGCAGCAAGCTCGTGTACAAGCTGCCCGGTCCGCACAGAATGGCGTCCGCCTCGCGGATCGCTTGCAGCGCCTCCGCCAGCGGCGTCACATTCGCCGGTTCAATCATCACTTTTTTAATGCGTCCCGGTGCTTTCGGAATCTTGGATTCACCGACGACAAGCGAGCCGTCCTCCATGATGCCTTTCAGCACAATCGCCTGATTCGAGGCGGGAAGCACCCGGCCGCGTACGGCGAACACCCGGTTCATCTCCTGCACTGCAGTAACAAAATCACCGGTAATGTCGGTCAACGCCGCTAAGATTAGATTTCCCAGACTATGCCCGGCTAATCCCGTTCCGACTTGAAAACGATACTGAAGCATGAGCGACAGCAGCGGCTCCACGTCGGCCAGCGACGTAAGCACGTTGCGGACATCGCCTGGAGGCGGCATCTGCAGCTCACTGCGCAGAATACCCGAGCTTCCCCCGTCATCCGCTACTGTGACGATCGCCGTAATATCCACCGGCTTCTCCTTAAGTCCTCTCAACATAACAGAGAGACCCGTGCCGCCGCCGATCACGACTATTCGGGGTTTACGCTGTGATTGTCCACGATCCATCTTTCTCCACCCTCTTAGGAGACTTTCCGAAAGCTCCCATAATCACATAGCCGTTATACACGGTCTCGCTCGGCATCCCGATGACTGACCCGTACAGTCTCGGTCTCACTGTTACCCATAATTTTGCCCAGATACTCGGCAATCGCGACGGACCTGTGTTTGCCGCCTGTGCATCCGATGCCGACGACGACCTGGCTTTTGCCTTCCTTCGTATACTGCGGCATCAAGAAGTTCAGCATATCCAGCAGCTTGCTGAGAAATTCCTGCGTCTCCGGCCACTTCATCACATAGTCGTAGACGTCCTGATTCTGACCGGTCTGCGGACGAAGCTGTTCGACATAATGCGGATTTGGCAAAAAACGCACATCAAAAATCAAATCGGCGTCAATCGGCACCCCATACTTAAATCCGAACGAGATTACATTTATAGATATGCGGTTAGCTTCCAGATTGGTGAACCGGGAGCTGATTCTTTCTTTGAGCTGCAAAGGCTTGAGGCTGCTCGTATCGATGACCTGCGTCGCGAGGCCCTTCAGCTCTTCCAGCAGCTTGCGTTCAAGCCCGATTCCTTCCAGCGGCGCCCCTTCCGGCGCAAGCGGATGGCGGCGGCGGCTTTCCTTGTACCGCTGCACTAACGTCGCGTCCGTCGCGTCCAGAAACAGAATCTCATAGCTAAGCGTGTAATTCTCTTGAATGTAACGCAGCGATTCCTGCAGCGCCGTAAAAAATTCCCGCCCGCGCAAATCGATCACCAAAGCGACCTTGCCGATTTTCCCCATCGACTGCACGATCAGCTCGGCAAACTTCGGGATGAGCACCGGCGGGAGATTGTCGACGCAGAAGAACCCCAAATCCTCCAGACTTTGGACAGCAATGGTTTTCCCCGCGCCCGACATTCCCGTGATGATAACCAGTTTTGCTAAAGGGTGGTTTTCTTCCATGCTTAGCACCTTCCTTTGGTTCACGTCCCTCTCACGCCTGATACGCCTGAGACGGAACGCGAGCTTTCCTGCTAGCGCAAGTTCAATCCAGCCGCACCTACAACACCAGCATCATTACCCAGTGTTGCCGCTACAATTTCCACGCCTTCCGCCGCAGCTTCCGGTGTATATTTCTTAAATGTTTCCCGAATCGGCTGGAACAAAATTTCGCCAGCTCTCGACACGCCGCCCCCGATAATAAAACGCTTCGGATTGACCACAACCGCAAGCGCAGCCATCGAACGGCCCAGGTAATACGCCGCACGGTTGACGATGCGCAGTGAGACTTCGTCTCCGCTCTTCGCAGCGTCGAAGACATGCTTCGCTTCGATCTTCTCATGCAGGGCCAGCGACGTTTTCTCGCCGCGCTCCACCGCTTCCTTCGCCATGCGCACGATGCCCGTCGCAGAGGAAACCGTTTCCAGGCAGCCCATTTGGCCGCAGCCGCATTGAATCGCCTCGATGTCCGGCACGATCGCCATGTGGCCCAGCTCGCCCGCCATGCCGGCGGAGCCTTGATAGATTTTGCCGTCGATGATGATACCGCCGCCTACACCGGTTCCCAGCGTGTAGCATACAACATTTTTCTCGCCTGCTCCAGCTCCCGCCCATGCTTCTCCCAGCGCAGCCACGTTGGCATCGTTGTCAATTTTCACAGTTTTGCCCAGCAGCCCTTCCAGCGTCTTCTTCGCCGGTACGTTATGCCACTGCAGGTTCGGCGAAAATTTGACAAATCCCTCTGGAATGTCCATGAATCCGGCCAAGCCAGCACCAATTCCCGCCACTTGATCCCAGGAATATTCCGATTCTTCGACAATTTGACGCACGTACTGCGCAATGCGTTCAAGAACGGACTCCGCGCCAAGCTCCGGGGATGTAGGGCCTTCCAACGTTTTCAGCAAATTGCCTTGTTCATCGCACAGCCCTACCTTAATGTTGGTTCCGCCTAAATCGACACCGATATAAATTTGATTGGACATTACAAGGTCACCTCATGCATAATCTTAAAATTTTCGGACAAATACTCCTTTTCCCACTATAAGACAAGCCCGTGGGCAGGTCAAGATTCAAACAACGCCTAGAAATGAGAAAACGTGGAAAGCGTAGCCTTCCACGTTTGCCGGCAATCCGGCGATCTTACAGCGTTTGACTCCAGTCGTGCACGATGTGTCCTTCAAGGAATTTCTCCGCTTCCAAAGCAGCTGCGCAGCCGCTTCCCGCCGCGGTAATCGCTTGGCGGTATTTCGTATCCTGCACGTCACCGCAAGCGAAAACGCCCGGGATGTTCGTTTGCTGCGTGCCAGGCTGCACGATAATGTAGCCCTGCTCGTCGGTATCAATCTGACCGCCGAGGAACTTCGTGTTCGGCGTATGGCCGATCGCCACGAAAATACCGTCGGTTTCGATCAGTTCCTCTTCGCCGGTCGCATTGTTCTTCACTTTCAGGGCGGTAACGCCCTTCTCGCCAGCTACGACTTCAAGCGGCGTGTTGTTCAGCGCCCACTTGACTTTCTCATTGCCGCGCGCGCGGTCCTGCATGATTTTCGAAGCACGCAGCTCGTCGCGACGGTGCACCAGACGAACTTCGGAAGCGAAGCGCGTCAAGAAGTTCGCTTCTTCCATCGCGGAGTCGCCGCCGCCGACCACGATAATCTTTTTGCCGCGGAAGAAGAATCCATCGCACGTCGCGCAAGTGCTGACGCCGCGTCCGATGTTTTCTTTCTCGTTCGTAATGCCGAGCAGTCTCGCCGATGCGCCTGTCGAGATGATCAGCGTTTCCGTTTCAATCTCGCCCAAACCTTCGACTTGCAGCTTGAACGGACGGTTCGTAAGCTCTACGGAGTTGACCCAGCCTGTTTTGAACTCAGCGCCAAAGCGCTCGGCTTGCTTGCGCATATTGTCCATCAGTTCAGGGCCCATAATACCCTCGGGAAATCCTGGGAAATTCTCAACTTCGGTCGTGGTGGTAAGTTGGCCGCCTGGCTCCGGTCCTTCGATCACAAGCGGGCTGAGGTTTGCGCGCGCCAAGTAGATAGCGGCTGTTAATCCGGATGGTCCTGTTCCTACGACAACTGATTTGTACATATGATTTTCCCTCCTACGCGCTTTCCTCAGGAAAGCTGTCTGTCTAGATAAATTTATTGAAAATCGCGTCCATCTTCTCACGCAAGCCGCACGTATCGTCCATGAGCTTCACATGACGGCTGACAGTGGACACGGTTACTCCGTAACGTTCCGCGACTTCCTGATAGGAAATCGCGCGGCGATGCATCTTGGCGATCAGATATTCCAACGCGGCCGCCCAGCCTTCCGGCTTCTGGATTTTCGGCGCCTTCGGGAACGACTTCGTCAAGAACTCGACCCACAGAATCTCAAGATCGTACTGCTGCACCATATCGTAGCGCTTATGCATATGGGTGAGCGCGGTTTCCATCACCCGCTGCCAACCGGCATCCCAGAAAGGAAGATGCGGTGCATACGGCGATGCCTCCACCATGCGCTCCTCATTCTCGAGGAAAGCGGGCAGCGAATCTTGCACGCCCATGCTGCGCAGGACGAAGATCGCCACCTTTTTCAAGTAATCGTCCTCTTGACTGTCCAGGATAAAATCCTGCAAAGCCTCACGAACTTCATTGTCGGCAATATAGCTGAACGCCTGAATCACCTGCAGCTTCGTTTCAATGTCGCCGTGCCGCAACGCCCAGAAGAAGGAGGAACGCACCAACGGATCTCGCTTGAGCTGCTCCGGAATGCCCTGCGACGACTTCTCCAGAACGCGGAACTGCTCCTCGAAAGGCAAGTGGTAGTGGTAACTCCACGAGAGCGGGGCTGTCGCCTGCTCGCGCGTGCGCAGCTGCTCCAGATAGAACTTGGCGACCTCCGTACCCGGGTCGAGCTTCTGCACTTGCCGCCAATAGCGGTACGCTTCCTCGAAGCGCCCGATATGACTTGCCGCCACCGCCGTATAATGATACAGGCTGGGATCCTGCGAACCCTCGCCGGATTTGAGCAAGCGCCGGAACAAATGGTACGCTTTCTCATGCTGCGTCAGGATCCCCATCGTCGTCGCCAACTTGAACATGTGATCCTCTTGCAGCGGATACATTTTACAAAGCTGCTGCGTTAGGGCGGCAAGCTCCTTTTTATTCCCAAAATGCTGGTGGAAAATGGCCATATTGCACAGGGCGTGAAGATTGCCAGGCTCATACACGAGAACTTCCTGAATCGTCTCCAGCGCTTTCTGGAATTGACCCATATAATAATAAGCCAAGGCCAAATTGTTCCGGGCGGCGGTAAAGTCTGGCTTCTTAACCACCAGTTCCTCCAGCGCCCGAACCGCTTCGGCGAATTTCCCTTCTTCCAGTAACGCACGCGCTTTATCATGCTCGAAGAGCCCTTCTCGACTCTTAATGCTAGTGAGAGGGGCAGGTCGATCAAGCTCGTAGCGAAGCATCTCCATCATTTCTTCGGATTCGTCGATGAACTGCCCTGTCGGGTCGCTCTCCAAATACCGAACCAATGCCTGTTCCGCTTGCTCGAAATTTTCCATGTTAGCGTAATTGTTCGCCATATAAAAATGACATTCTGTCATCTCGGGATCGATCGTATCTAGGATGTGCTTCAAAATGCGGTTCGACTCATCGTAGTTGCCCACCTCAGAGAGAACCCCTGCCAAGTTGCAGTGGTTCACAGGATTATCCTGTTCGAACTCCGCAGCCCGCCGGAAATATTTCAATGCCTTATCATAGTGAAACCGATCCAACGATTGAACCGCTCTCTCGAAAAAGAATGCGGCATCCATGTTGATTGAAATGACTTTGGGTTGTGGCGCTTTGGATAAACGCTGATTCTTTTCCATAGCAAGACACCTCCGGCAATTTGATTACGCTCAAATTATACCATAGATCGCTCGGAAGCCAAAAACATTATCCCAAGGGAAAGAATGGACTGCTTATTTAATTCAATGAGGAGTTACCTCTACACGCCGCCGTATTTGAATAGGGAGGATAGGGATCCACCGTTGTTAATAATGCGAATCGCATCGGACAGCAATGGCGCTACGGACAGCACGCTGAATTTATCGGAATGGTCATCCGGAATCGCAATGGAATCCGTAATGATCACTTCTTTAATGCTCGGGTGATCCAAACGCTGCAAAGCCGGACCGGAGAACACTGGATGCGTCGCACAGATATACACGTCATGCGCGCCTCTTTCCTTTAAGCTTTCCACAACGTTCACGATCGTCGTACCCGTATCGATCAAGTCTTCAATGATAATCGGCGTACGGCCGGCAACATCACCGATCACGTGCGTGATCACGGATTCGTTGTGCTCAGGACGCTTCTTGATCATCATCGCGAAAGGCGCGTCGAGGATGTTGGCCATTTTCTCGGCCGTCGTTGCACGTCCCGCATCCGGAGATACGATAACTGGGTTCGACAAATTCTTTTTCTTGATAAAATCGCTGATGAGATCCAGCGCCGTCAAATGATCCACCGGGATGTTGAAGAAGCCTTGAATCGCTGGGGCATGCAGGTCGATCGTAACCACACGCGTTGCGCCTGCAGCGCTGAACAAGTCCGCTACCAATTTCGCCGAAATCGGCTCACGCGGAGCAGCCTTACGTTCTTGACGCGAATAACCATAGTACGGAATGACAAGGTTGATCGTTCTTGCGGAGGCTCTTTTCGCTGCATCCATCATGACGAGCAGTTCCATCATATGCTCATTGATCGGATGAGAGAAGGTTTGCACCAGAAATACGTCACAGTTACGAATCGTTTCTTCGTACAGACAGTAAATTTCACCGCTTTTGAACCGGGATAATTTGATTTGTCCCAGCGGCTGGCCGAGCTCCTCGCAAATACGTTCAGCAAGCTTCGGATTGGAAGATCCGGAAAAGATTTTAACATTGTCGCTATACATGGTTAATGGTTACCTCCGAAGGTTCATTAATTAAAATTATTCTATCTAATTTATTATACATGAAACGTGTCGAATTTAAAAAGTCACAAGAAGCCGTTTTCGCGCCGCAAATGTGGCTATTTCGTTAAATCCAAGAGACTTCAGCAGCGCTCTGGCTTCATCCAAATATTGCCCCAGCCGTTCCGGCTGATGGGCGTCGGAGCCGAGCGTCAAGGGAATCCCCACTTCCTGGCAATACCGCAGCATCCGCTCGCTGGGGAACATCTCCTTGCACGGGTGGCGCAGACCGGAAGCGTTCAGCTCAATCGCGATGCCGCTTTCTTTTACCGCGTCCAGAGCAGCCTTTTCCAATTCCCACGTGTCCTGCTCAGGCACATAGCCAAAGCGCTTGATCATGTCGAGATGGCCCAAATAATCGTACATTCCGGACCGCGCCGCTTGCTTCACTGCCTCGTAGTATTGGGTATAAACGGCGAAAATATCCTTGCCTTCCCAGTTCCCCGTTTGCCGAAAATCCGAAATGTCCCACTCGCCCAGAAAGTGCACCGAGCCGATGACGTAGTCCCATGGATACGCGTTAATGATCGCCGCGATTTGCGATTCGTACCCTTCGATATAGTCGCCTTCCAGGCCGACGCGAATATCGATCTGATCCTTATACTTCGCTTTCAGCTCGAAGCACTCTTCAACATACCGGGGCAGCTCCTCCATCGGCATCGCCATCTCCGGATAGTACGTTTGCGGGTCCACATGCAAAAGCGGCATATGATCCGACAGCCCCAATTGCGTGAGCCCGATCTCAATGCCGCGTTTGACGTAATCCTCCAGTTCCCCGGAGGCGTGACCGCAGCGTACATGATGTGTATGATAATCAATCAACATCGTGATTCACTCCAGGTCGTTTTATTTATTTTCTAACGTGACGGCGATCTAGCTCACGCATTAATTCGTCGAGCGGCAGTTTTCTCTCGCGCAACAGCACCATCAAGTGGAAAATCAGATCGCTCGCTTCATAACGAAGCTCGTCGTTGTCCTTGTTTTTTGCTGCGATAATCGTTTCGGCGGTTTCCTCGCCGACTTTCTTCAGGATCTTGTCGACACCTTTCTCGAAAAGGTACGTCGTATACGCGCCTTCCGGACGCTCGGCGTCACGTGAAGCGATCACGGCTTCCAGCTCGCCGAGAATCGCGAAGCGGTCGCTGCTTGTTGCCACTGGCGCTTCGGCTGTTGCAGCGCCTTCCACCGGAATGCTGTTCGTGAAGCAAGTGTACGTGCCGTTATGGCACGCCGCGCCCGTTTGTTCCACGAGCACGAGCAAGGTGTCAGCGTCGCAGTCGTAGCGGAGCCCTTTCACCTTTTGCGTGTGGCCGGAGGTTGCGCCTTTGTTCCACAGCTCTCCGCGTGAACGGCTCCAGTACCACGTCTCGCCCGTTTGAATCGTACGCTGCAAAGATTCGCTGTTCATGTACGCGAGCATCAGCACCTCTTTAGAGATCGCGTCTTGCACAATCGCAGGCACCAGGCCGTGCGCGTCAAACTTAATTTGATCGACGGAAAATGTCATCGAATCTCAACTCCTTTGCCCTTCAGGCTGTCTTTAACCCCTTGAATGGTCAGTTCTTTGTAGTGAAAAATCGTCGCCGCCAGCCCTGCATCGGCCTTGCCTTCTGTGAACACATCGTAGAAGTGTTCCGCTTTCCCCGCGCCGCCGGAGGCGATCACCGGGATCGTGAGCAGCTCAGACACCGCGCGTGTCAGCTTCAAATCAAAACCGTCCTTCGTCCCGTCCGCATCCATGCTGGTCAGCAGGATCTCACCCGCGCCGAGCGATTCCATGCGTTTCGCCCATTCCAGCGTGCGAATGCCCGTCGCATTGCGTCCGCCGTGCGTGAACACTTCCCACTCGCCCCACTCCGCGTTGTACTTCGCGTCAATCGCGACAACGACGCACTGCGAGCCGAACTTCCGCGCGCCATCGGACACCAGCTGCGGGTTGCGGACAGCCGCCGTGTTAATGCCGATCTTATCCGCCCCTGCGCGCAGCAGGCGCTTCATATCGTCCACGCTCGAAATGCCGCCACCGACGGTGAAAGGAATCGTAATCTCGCCCGCCGTCTGGCGAACGACCTCCACCATCGTCGCGCGCCCCTCGACCGACGCCGAAATATCGAGGAACACGAGCTCGTCCGCGCCCTCTTTATCATAAATCGCTGCAAGCTCCACCGGATCCCCGGCATCGCGCAGATTCACAAAGTTCACACCCTTGACCACACGTCCATCCTTCACGTCCAGGCAGGGAATAATGCGTTTTGCTAACATAGGGCACCTCCGCCTCTTCTCTCACCCAGGCTTATTTGCACAGAGCAAGGAAATTGTCCAGCAGCTTCATGCCGGTCTCGCCGCTTTTTTCCGGGTGGAACTGCATGCCGTAAACGTTGTCCCGTCCGACAATCGCCGTTACCGGCTGATAGTAGTCCGTCACCGCCAGCAGGTCGCCCGCCCGCTCCGGCTTCACATGGTAGGAATGCACGAAGTACACATGCCCCTCATCAATCCCTGCAAAAATCGGACTGCCACCCTGCTTATAGCTGAGCCGGTTCCAACCCATATGCGGCACTTTATAGTCACCGCGAAAACGAAGCACCGCGCCGGGCAGCAAACCTAGCCCTTCATGGTTGCCGTGTTCCTCGCTGCTCGAGAACAACAGCTGCATGCCAAGGCAAATGCCGAGCAATGGCTTGCCGGATGCGGCGTACTGCTTCACGACAGCGTCCAACCCCGTCTCACGCAGATGCTCCATCGCATCGCCGAACGCGCCGACGCCGGGCAGAATCGCGCCTTCCGCCGCCAAAATGACCGCCGGATCGCCCGTCACTACAGCTTCATAGCCCAGCCGCTCGACCGCTTTGCTGACGCTGTGCAAATTGCCCATTCCGTAATCGATAATTGCGATCATCCCTACAGCACTCCCTTCGTCGAAGGAACCCCCTGCACGCGAGGATCAATCGAAGTCGCTTCGTCAATCGCACGGCCCAGCGCCTTGAACACCGCTTCAATCATGTGATGCGTGTTCTGGCCGTAATGTACGATGACGTGCAGCGTAATGCGCGCTTCCAGCGCCAGCTTCCACAGGAACTCATGCACTAGCTGCGTTTCAAAACTGCCGACATTCGCCGTCGGATACTCCGCCCGGTATTCAAAATGCGGCCGATTGCTAATATCAATCACAACCTGAGCCAACGCTTCGTCCATCGGAACAAAGACGGAAGCGTAACGTTTAATGCCGCGTTTGTCGCCGAGCGCCTCACGCAGCGTCTGCCCCAAGCAAATACCGATATCTTCGACCGTGTGGTGGTCGTCGATTTCGATATCGCCTTTCGCGTCCACTTTCAGATTGAAATGACCGTGCTTCGTGAACAAATCGAGCATATGGTTCAGAAAAGGCACATCCGTAACCAACTCGGAAATCCCCGTGCCATCCACGTCAAACGACAGCTTGATGTCCGTTTCATTCGTTTTGCGGGCTACACTCGCCGAACGCGTTCTTGCTTGCTCCTGCTCTGCCATCTATGTCAGCTTCCCTTCTTTTTTAAGTCGCACTTCCACCGCGCGCGCATGGCCTTCCAGCCCTTCATTGCGGGCCAAGGTCATGATCATCTCACCGTTCGCGAGCAGCGCTTCCTTACTATAATGAATCACACTGGATTTCTTGATAAAATCATCCACATTCAGCGGCGACGAGAATCGCGCCGTGCCGTTCGTCGGCAGGACGTGGTTCGGGCCGGCAAAATAATCGCCGACAGGCTCCGTGCTGTACTGCCCTAAGAAAATCGCTCCTGCGTTCTCGATGCGCGGCAGCCAGTTGAACGGCTCCTGCACGAGCAGCTCGCAGTGCTCCGGCGCCAGACGGTTCACCACGTCGATGCCCTCTTCGAGCGAGCCGACGAGCAGAATCGCGCCTTTCGTCGCCGTGGAGACGGAGGCGATGGCTTTCTTCGGCAGCACATCCAATTGCCGCCACAGCTCTTGCTTCACATCCTCGGCCAGCTCCGCAGACGGTGTCACCAGAATCGCCGGTGACATTTCGTCATGCTCGGCCTGCGCCAGCAGATCGGCCGCGATGTACTGCGGGTCGGCGTGCTCATCTGCGAGCACGACAATGTCCGTCGGCCCGGCGATCATGTCGATGTCGACGACGCCGAACACATAGCGCTTCGCCAGCGCGACGTAGATGTTGCCCGGCCCGACGATCTTGTCGACGGGCTTGATCGACTCCGTGCCGTAGGCCAGCGCAGCGACCGCTTGCGCCCCGCCGGCACGGTAGATTTCACGCACACCCGCTTCGGCGGCAGCCACGAGGATATGCGGGTTGATGCCTTCTTCGCCCGCAGTGGCCGGAGGCGTCACCATCGCGATCTCCGGCACCCCTGCCACGATGGCGGGGATGGCATTCATGAGCACGGAGGAAGGGTACGCCGCCTTCCCTCCGGGCACGTACAAGCCGACCCGCTTCAGCGGTCGGATGATTTGGCCCAGCAGACTGCCGTCCGGCTGCAGGTCCATCCAGGAATTGCGTTTCTGCTTCTCATGAAACGCACGAATATTCGCGGCGGCTTGCCGCAGCGCCGCCAGAAATGCGGCGTCGACCTGCGCGTACGCCGCCTCAATCTCTTCGTCGCTGACGCGAAGCTCAGCGACTTCCACACTATCATACTGCTGCGCCATGCGCCGCAGCGCGGCGTCGCCGTCCTGCCGCACCTCCTCGATGATGCGGCGAACGGATTCGTTCTGCTCGGGGGAGCCGTATTCAACCTCGCGGTTTAATTGAAATTCCGAGGCGGGTAAAATCCGCATCTTCCTCATCCTTCCTCTTTTCCGTACTTAATCCTTCGGTTCTTGATCTTCGTACTTCATCTCCATACTCTCGACCGGCTTGTAGGCACAAAACCTGCGAAAAAGCAGGAATCCAGCCCACGACGCCGGATTCACGGAAAATTCCTGCATAATCGCAGGAATGACTCCAACTTACTTCACATCCACCGTCGGCAGCACCGGTTGCAGCATATCGCACAACCGCTGAATCGCCTCGTTCTTCATTCGGTAGCTCACACGATTCGCAATCAAGCGGCTCGTAATTTGAAAAATCTCCGCCTGCTCCACCAGCCCGTTCTCCTTGAGCGTCTGCCCCGTCTCCACCATGTCGACGATGCGGTCGGCGAGTCCGATCAACGGCGCCAGCTCGATCGAGCCGTTCAGCTTGATCACTTCCACCTGCTGCCCTTGCTCGCGGAAATATTGGGACGCTACGTTCGGATACTTCGTCGCCACACGTGGGTTGATCACTTGCTTCCAGTCCGGCAGTCCGATAACGGACATCCGGCAGCGTGCAATTCCTAGATCAAGCAACTCATATACGCTGCGGTTTTCTTCCATCAGCACGTCCTTGCCCACGACTCCGATGTCAGCCACGCCGTACTCCACATACGTCGGCACATCCACCGGTTTCGCCAAAATAAACTCCATCTTCGCTTCCGGCACCGGAATGATCAGACGGCGTCCTTCTTCCAAGTCCTCCGGAATCGGCAGACCCGCTTGATGAAACAGCTTCGCCGCCTGTTTATAAATACGGCCTTTCGGCATCGCAACTTTTAAAATATCATCCATCCTGCTATCCTCCTCCAACTACTCGGTCGCCGTGAGACGAATCACTTCGTCGTAGTCGGCTTCGGAGATGTCATGATCGCCGAGCAGCTGCGTCGTTACCGCCACATCGGCCTCCTGGCTGCGCAGCGAGATCGCCAGCTGCAGCGCCTTCTCACGCTGCTGGGCTTCGTACGCGATCAGCACGCGGCGCGGCTGATCAACCCGTTCTTTGCCCGTCACTTCGAGAATCCGGTTCGTCTTCAAAGCAAACCCCGTCGCCGGAGCCGGACGCCCGAACTGGCTCAGCAAATTATCGTACCGGCCGCCGCTGCAGACCGGGAAGCCCAGCTCTGCGGCATAGCCTTCGAACGTCATGCCGGTGTAATAAGAGAAGTCGCCGATCATCGTCAGATCGATCACCACATGCTCGCTCACCCCGTACGCCTTCAACACGTCGTACACCTCGCACAGATGTCGGATCGCGTCCTGCGCGATCGGATGCTGCGTCACCATGCGGGCCTGCTCGCAGATCTCGTCGCCGCCGCGCAGCCGCAGCACGCCGATCAGCTCACGTTCCACGTCCGCTGACAGCTTCAAGCCCTTGATCGCTTCGCGGTACCCGACATAGTCGCGGCTCAGCAAATGCTCCTTGAGCGCCTGCTGCGCATCGGCGCACCCTTCCAGCGTTTCTTGGAACAGTCCGTTCAAGAAACCGACATGGCCGAGCGCGATTTTGAACGTGCTCACGCCTGCGGCTTGCAGTGAAGCAATCGCGAGCGCCACAACCTCAGCGTCCGCTTCTGAAGAAGCGTCCCCGATCAACTCAACGCCGGTCTGGAAAAACTCCGAATCCCGGCCCGCCTCTTCCTCAATCGAACGGAACACATTCGAATGGTAAGATAAACGAAGAGGGAACGCACGTTCCTTCAATAATGAAGAAGCAACACGCGCAATCGGCGCCGTCAGCTCCGAGCGAAGCACGAGCGTTTTGCCGTGACGGTCGAGCAGCTTGAACAGCTTTTTATCCGCCGTCGAACTAGCAACCCCCACCGTATCGTAATACTCAAGTGTCGGCGTAATGATCTGACTGTAGCCCCAACGCTCCATGCAAGCGAGCACACGGAACTCAATATTTCTTAATTTCGCAACGGCTTCCGGCAAATAATCCTTGGAGCCTAGCGGCTTTTCAAACACTTTTGGCTTAGACATCGGTTCACCTCAAAAATAGGTTCTATTGAATCGCACTTCTTTTCGTAATACTTTAGTGCGTTAATGTGCTACCATACTACCAAAATAAAGAATGTACGGTTATTCTAACACGGAATGTAGGGGGCGTCAATCGGCTAAGCGGGGCCTTCCGCGCTTTCCCTCGCCCAGCATAGAAAAAAGAGCTGTACGCACGCGCACAGCCTCCTCTCTTCCCCTATTCCTGCTTGCCCTCGCGAATCATCTGCAGCGGATTCCCGGCCACAAAACTGTTCGGCGGCACGTCCTTATGGACGACCGAGCCCGCCCCAATCACCGCATTATCACCAATCGTCACACCCGGCAAAATCGTCGAATTCGCGCCAACCATCACATTGGAGCCGATTCGCACATCGCCAAGCCGATACTCCTTCGTCAAATACTCGTGCGCGAGAATCGTCGTATTATAGCCGATAATCGTATTCGTCCCAATGTAGATCCGCTCCGGGAAGAACACATCGACCATCACCATTAAGGCAAAAGCCGTATGCTCCCCAACCTTCATCCCCAGCACGTTGCGGTAAATCCAGTTCTTCACTGGCAACGACGGGCAATAGCGTGTGAACTGGATGAAAATGAAATTACGAACCGCCTTCCACTTGCTGACCGTCCGGTAAATCTGCCACAAAGCATTCGGTCCGTCGACCGGGTAGCGCTCGGTTTGTCTCAATCGGCCTTCACTTCCGCCGCGAGATCTGCAATCGGAAGCAGCTCGTTCATGTCGTCAATCAAGTAGTCCGGCGCATACTTCTCCAAATATGTCCGGCCTTTCCACGACCAAGACACGCCTACCGCGGTGACCCCCGCATTTTTAGCGGCTTCAATATCATAATGGCTGTCTCCGACCATCATCGTGGTCTCCGGCGAGGCAGCCAGCGTCTTCATCGCGGCAAGAATGCCCTCCGGGCTCGGTTTCGGTTCTTTCACATCTTCGACCGTCACAATCGTGCTCACGAAACTATCCAAGCCGCACAGCTTCAGTCCCATCAGGGTCGTTTGTCTGATTTTGCTTGTAACGATACCAATCTTGACTCCGTTCGCATGAAGCTTGCCCATCACTTCGCGAACATGCGGAAATTCCTGCACCAACTCATCATGCTTCGACAAGTTGAACGTCCGGTATTTGGCGATCAGCTCCTCAACTTCCTCGCGACCGGTAAACATCTGCATTTGCTCCACGAGCGGACGTCCCATATTCGGAATAATGACTTCGCGAGTCATCGGCTCCGGCGTTTGGCCTTCCAAGCTGTGCAGAAAGGATTGAACAATCAATTCATTTGTATCTACAATGGTGCCATCCAAATCAAACAGTACGGTTTGAATCATAGTTTACTCCTTCGTGTGCCTCTGTCTCTTCTTTCTCTACATTGTTACGCTCCACCGCCTTGGACGATACAATCGGATCCGAATAGCGTACGTCCGCATAGCCTTTCTTGCGTCTTACAATAATGGTAATAATCATCCCGATCACGATCAGGAGCGCAAGCAGCTGTGAAAAACGAACATTCCCGCCATACGTCATAACCCCCGGCTCGAAAACGAGCTTCATCGGCGACCACAGCGCATTTACGAATGAAGCGAGCCAGCTCGGCCCTGTAAAATCAAGACTGTCCGTCCGAACCCCTTCAACAAAGAAGCGGCCGATCGAATACCAGATAAAATACGCAAAGAACATTTCGCCCGCCCGCATGAACGGTCTGCGACGAAGCCAGATTAAGAACAGGACGCCAACAAAGCTCCACACCGACTCATATAAAAAAGCAGGATGATAATACGTGCCCTCAATATTCATTTGATTCACGATAAAATTCGGCAAATGCAGCGTATTTCTTAAAAAGGATTCCTCAACCGGGCCACCATGCGCTTCCTGGTTCATAAAATTGCCCCACCGGCCGATCGCTTGTCCGATCAGCAAGCCGGGCGCCATAATATCCGCGATCCGCAGGAAGTTATACCCTTTGGCCCGCATGTAGAACCACGTTCCGATAATCGCTCCGATGAGCGCTCCGTATATCGCGATCCCGCCATGCCAGATCATGAATACTTCCCATAAGTTATCCTTATAGTCACTCCATTGGAACGCTACATAATAGATCCGCGCCCCGATAATCGCCGAAGGTACACCCACCAGCAGCAAGTCCATGAAAAAATCAGGTACGATCTTGAATCGTTTACCTTCCCGAATCGCCAGCATCAAGCCCACCAGCGCCGCTGTGCCTAGAATGATTCCGTACCACCGAACGTGAATCGGCCCTAACGAAAAAGCTACACTTTCTAACATAGTTTCACTCCTTTACAGATGTATGCCTCGCCTCAATCAAAATCCTCATACTCGTCATTCAGCGATTCCGTCAACTTATTCGTAAACTGCAGCGCCGCGTTATACCCCATGCGCTTTAATCGATAATTCATCGCGGCCACTTCCACGATAACGGCCAAGTTACGGCCCGGTCTGACTGGAATGGTGACAAGCGGAAGATCCGTATCGATAATTTTGGTCAATTCCTCGTCCAGACCAAGACGGTCGTACTGCTTCTCTTGCTGCCAGTTCTCCAGCTTAACGACGACAGAGATCTTCTTCACTTGGCGAATCGCCCCGGCTCCGAACAACGTCATCACATTAATAATACCGACGCCGCGAATTTCAAGCAAATATCGAATCAGCTCCGGTGCGTTGCCCGTGAGCACTTTATCGCCGTTCTGCCGGATTTCGACCGCATCGTCCGCAACCAGACGGTGACCGCGCTTCACGAGCTCCAGTGCCGTCTCACTTTTCCCGATCCCGCTGCTGCCTGTAATCAGCATGCCGATGCCGTACACATCCACAAGCACCCCATGGATCGTCGTGCTGGGCGCCAGCTTATTCTCCAAGTACCCCGTCAACCGACTTGCGAAAATCGTCGTGGAAATTGGCGTCCGCAGAACAGCCAGATCCCGTTTCGTCGCTTCCTCCAGCAATTCAACCGGCACGTCCAAGCCCCGCGTTACAATAATACAAGGCGTCTCTTCCGGCGCGCACAACTGCTCCACTCGATTTCTTCGCACACCAACCGTAAGCATTTCCATAAACGTAATTTCTGTCTTCCCCAGCATTTGTATCCGCTCTCGTGGATGATAGTTGAAATACCCCGCCATCTCCAGACCCGGGCGATACAAATCACCGGTTGTAATCGCGCGTTTGAGTCCTGCTTCGCCCGCGAGAACCTCCATATGTAACTGTTCCACCATGTCAGAAACCTTCAGTTTTTTGGCCATGTCCGATCTCCTTCGAGTTTGCTTATGTCCATCCTGTGAAGCGTTCTTACTTTTCCAATAGTTTCATCGTAATAGAATCGTCAGCCGAAAGCAACTCATTCACTATACTTTCCGATACGCACAGAAAAGGCCAGCCGTTGCCGGCTGACCTTTTACGCTCTATTAGGAAAATTAGTTGCTCAAGATGGACAATGTGGACTCTTTGTCGAAGAAGTGAACTTTGTTCATGTCGAGCGCCAATTTTACATTTGTGCCTTCTTTGATACCGGAACGACCGTCAACACGAGCGATTACTGTGTTAGCGCCGATACCGTTCAGGTACAAGTACATTTCGTGACCCAAGTTCTCAGTCAACTCAACATTTACGTTGAATACTGTGTTCGGAGATGCTTCCAGGAATACCGGCTCTTCATGAATGTCTTCTGGACGAACACCCAGAATCACTTCTTTGCCAGCAAAACCTTTATCTTTCAGCACTTGCGCTTTACCAGCTGGAACTTCTACGTTGACGGAACCGGCTTTGAAGAACAATCCGCCGTTTTCGTTCGCAAGTGTACCGTTCATGAAGTTCATGGATGGAGATCCGATGAAGCCTGCAACGAACATGTTCACTGGGAAGTTGTAGATTTCTTCTGGTGTAGCCGCTTGTTGAATGATACCTTTATCCATAACGACGATACGATCGCCCATTGTCATCGCTTCTGTTTGGTCATGCGTTACGTAGATCGTAGTAACACCAAGACGTTTTGTCAATTTTGTGATTTCCGCGCGCATTTGTACACGAAGTTTCGCATCCAAGTTGGAGAGCGGCTCATCCATCAAGAAGACTTGCGGCTCACGCACGATCGCACGGCCCAAGGCAACACGTTGACGTTGACCACCGGAGAGTGCTTTTGGTTTACGGTCAAGCAAGTGAACGATATCAAGAATTTTAGCTGCTTCACGAACGCGAGCGTCGATGTCAGCCTTTTTGAATTTACGAAGTTTCAAACCGAACGCCATGTTTTGATAAACAGTCATATGCGGATAAAGGGCATAGGATTGGAATACCATCGCGATGTCGCGGTCTTTAGGAGCTACGTCGTTTACAAGACGGTCGCCGATGTAAAGTTCGCCTTCAGTGATTTCTTCCAAACCTGCGATCATACGAAGAGTTGTGGATTTCCCGCAACCGGAAGCACCAACCAATACAACGAACTCTTTGTCTGCAACATCAAGATGGAAATCCTTAACTGTAGACTCTTCTGCACCAGAATATCTTTTTACGATATGATTTAAACGTACGCCTGCCATGTGTTCATTCCCCCTACGGTTTATCGTTCACACATTCATTTATCAATGTTATATACACATCTTACCCCAGGATGAGCGGACTGACTATGCACAATCCCTACAAAAAAATCACTTTCTTTTCGTTACTTTGTACAATAGCAGTGCCAGACGTACCAAAACCGCATGATTGAACGTCCGGACATCAAGTCCCGTCTCGTTTTTAAACTTATCCAACCGGTACAGCAGCGTATTGCGATGGATATACAGTTTCTTCGCCGTCTCACTGACATTACAGTCAAGGGAAAAAAACTGCTCAAGCGTCGTCACCGTCTCCGTATCCAGCGCATGATCGGTGCCGCGGAGCACCTGCTCCAGGAATTCCGACTTCTCCTCCTCGTCGATGAGGTGCATCAGCTTCTCCAGACGAAGCTCCCATCTCAAATGGATGAAGCTTCCCACATGGAAGGAGCGGCCCAGCATAATCGTCTCCCGCAGCTTCACAATCGTTCCGAGCAGCGACTTCGCCGGCTTCACCGGAAAATCAATCGCAAGGTGGCACTCGCCCACCCACTCGTTCGCGAGCATTTCGTAGAGACCGGCGCCAAGCGCCTCCAGCGTGGTCTCCACGCTTTCCTCTTCGTCGCCCTCTCGTTCCTCGCTTCCGCTCGTCAGCAGCGCTTCAGGGGCAAGAATCAGCCACTCCTTCTCCAGCAGCGGAATCAGGATAATCTCCGCCTCAAAGAACGATTCCAGCAGCCGCTTGAGCTCCGTATACGACACCCGCTGATTCTGCGGATAGTCGCCGTAGAGCAGCAAAGGAATCTTATTGGTATACAGCGAAGATTGCGAGGCCAGTACATCGGGCACTTCCGCATGGCTCGTCCCGCGTTCCAATTGCAGCAGCAGCCAGTCTCTCAGCTGCTGCGACTTGCGCTCGTCCTCCGACAGATACGAGCCTCTCTGTTTTTTTTCCAGCGACTGTTTGGATTCAATGGCCAGCTCCACCAGCTTGCGCTCCAACTCCGTAAGCCTGCTGCCCTCCATTTGCATGACACGAATATCGTTAGGCTCTTTCGATACATAAAAAAGAAGTTCCGTTCCGCGCGCTGCACTTCTGCATGGGTCCCCAGGGTTGCCCTGATCTGCCACCAACTGCTGCCAATCCGATGCCGGTATCGACGTTAGGTGAACCTGCAGCTGTAAAACCGCTTCCAATCTTTCTCTGACTTGCTCCCAACTCATCCGTCTCCACTCCTTGCTGTCGCTTTCTCTCTCTACCTTCTATTGTAGCATATGTTTGCCACGATCTGATAATCGAAAGACCCTTCTGCATAACCTGCAAAAGGGCCCTGACCACTTACTTCAAAATTCTGCGAGCCGTCACGTAGTGATCCGCCCACCATTCTTTATTGATCGACGTGAACTTCACGCCGCCTTCACCGTAGGTATGAATCATCATACCGTCGCCGACGTAAATGCCCACATGCCCAATTTTGCTGCCCGATTCTTTCGTTGTAAAAAAGACGAGATCGCCGACTTCCAGATTGCTTTTGCTGACATACTTGCCTTCCTTCGCCTGATCGCGGGAAACCCGCGGCAATGTGTAGCCATAGGCCGCAAATACCGTTTTTACAAAGGATGAGCAGTCCATCGTCTTCGTCTGACCATAAGCTGCGCCAAACTTATAAGGAACGCCGAGATACTTTTGAGCAGTCAGAATCAATTGAGCCTTCAAGCGATCATCCTTGGATAAAATGCTTCGCCCGCCAATAAAGCTCCCTTTCAGCTCACTGACATTCCGGGTGATGACTTCGTCTCTGCTCTGGGAAGACATGACCATTTTGCCCGAACCTACATATATCCCAGCAAACGTCGGCGTAGAGCCGCTGCCAAAGAACAAGACATCACCCACCTGCGCATTGTCGATCTTCGTAATTTTCGTTTTGTTCAACGCAAACTGTTCTTTGAGTGTACGAGGCACCTTATAATCGAGGGTATTGAAGACATAATAAATAAATCCGGAGGAATCAAAACCGCCTGATGGGGTCTCCGCACCTTTCTTGTAATCGACACCGACCATTTTTTTGGCGAGCGATACCGCGTCCATGTCATCATTAGCGGCAAAAGCCGAAACAGCTGTCGTTGCAGATAACGCAATCGTCATCGCCATCGTTACGCCAAGTGTACGTCGTGCAAGTTTCTTCATCATGATTTTTCCTCCAGTGCTAACAATGATGTTGTTCTACCAATCTTCACGCTCACAAGTAATAGGTTACCATGGTAATAAAAACTCTTTCATTCCTAAAATATTTCCTCACCCTCATGACATTGGCAAGCGTGCCAATTGTTTCAGCAGGGTAAACGCTAAATTATTGGCAGGTATGGTAAAATAGTCAGAACATCCTAATTCCTAAAGGAGGCGCCTTCCTTGGCCATTGCAGAAATCACCATCATTCCGATCGGCACCCAAAGTACCAGCCTGAGCAGTTATGTCGCCGATCTTCACAAAGAGCTGGAGCGTCATACCGACATTGCCTTTCAAATGACACCGATGAGCACCATCTTGGAGGGACCTTTAGACCGCCTGTTGGAAGTCATTCGCACGGTGCATGAAGTACCTTTCACGAATGGTGCAGAGCGTGTCTCCACGTCCATTAAAATCGATGACCGCCGCGATAAAGACGCCTCTATGCAGCAAAAAATGGACTCCGTCGCTCGCAAGCTAACTTAATCCCTGAAGCGACAAAAAAGCATCCCAACGCGGGATGCTTTCGTTATGTATAGCCGATTTATAGAAATAAAAAAAAGACCTTCTGGCCTTTGACGTCCTACATATGAAAAGTGAGCCATGTAGGACTCGAACCTACGACACCCTGATTAAAAGTCAGGTGCTCTACCAACTGAGCTAATGGCTCATAGTAAGGATGGAGGCTGATGGATTCGAACCACCGAACTCGGAGAGAGCAGATTTACAGTCTGCCGTGTTTAGCCACTTCACTAAGCCTCCAGAATAAAAATGGCTCGGGACGGAATCGAACCGCCGACACGAGGATTTTCAGTCCTCTGCTCTACCGACTGAGCTACCGAGCCATATGTATGTCATTAGTATGTCCAATGTTTTGAAAGAAATGAATGGCGGAGCCGACGGGATTCGAACCCGCGGTCTCCTGCGTGACAGGCAGGCATGTTAGGCCTCTACACCACGGCTCCACAATACATCATTCAAACCATTATAAATGGTGCCGTCGAGAGGACTTGAACCCCCAACCTACTGATTACAAGTCAGTTGCTCTACCAGTTGAGCTACAACGGCGTATAAAGGTGATTGTCCACTTATAAGAAAGTGGTGGAGGCTGACGGGATCGAACCGCCGACCCTCTGCTTGTAAGGCAGATGCTCTCCCAGCTGAGCTAAGCCTCCATGTTATAAAATTATTGGTAGCGGCGGAGGGGCTCGAACCCCCGACCTTACGGGTATGAACCGTACGCTCTAGCCAGCTGAGCTACGCCGCCATAAAACAAGTATATAAGTTGGAACTGGCGGAGAGAGAGGGATTCGAACCCTCGCACCACTTACGCAGTCTAACCCCTTAGCAGAGGGTCCCCTTATAGCCACTTGGGTATCTCTCCAAGCTATATACCTTAGGAATATTGTTCCCTAAAAACTAGATACGAAACGTTGTTTAACTTTAGGTTTACATTG
>NZ_JBCMUN010000017.1:0-72817 GCF_050467285.1 Paenibacillus oryzisoli
GAGATTTTTCAATCTCATTATGGTTGATTGCTCAACCGATTTGCTTACTCACTCGTTGTTCAGTTTTCAAAGATCAATGTCTTTCGTGCACTGCCGCGCTTCCGAAGCAGCGAAATGTAATATATCATATTGCATCGCATCATTGCAAGCACTTTTTTAAAATTCTTTTTCGCGCTTGTCGGCCCGTCTTGCGGCCGAGGTGATAATATAGCACGCGCCCCACGACCGTGGCAATGTTTTATTTTTCCATTTTAAAAATCTGCATGAAACTTGTCTTCTGTTCCGTCCCACGCCGGCATACTAATGAAGCGAAACCTTCCTGGAAGCTGGGGTGAGTATCGTGTCAGGACAGCGTGATCAAGGATCGGCTTTTTTTGAAAAAGTGCTCAATTTGCTCGATGTCGGTGTGCATCTCATTAATGATGAGGGAATAACCGTTTTCTATAACGACAAAATGGCGGAGACAGACGGGCTGCAGCGCGAGCAGGTGCTGGGAAAGAATGTGTTTGAGCTTTTCCCTTCCCTGACGCAAGAAACGAGCACATTAACGAAGGTCCTCAACACGGGTACGGAGATCAGCGAAAAGATTCAAACCTACGTCAGCATGACCGGCAAACGCATCACGACCATTAACAGCACCTATCCACTCACGGAAAACGGCCGCATGATCGGCGCTTTGGAAGTGGCCAAGGACATCACCAGCATCATGCATCTCCATGACCAGATTCTCGATCTCCGGCATCAAATCTATGAGGCTCCGGGCAGGAAAAAGCCAGCCGGCTCCGCTCGCTACCATTTCAGCGATCTGATCGGGAGCGATCCTGCTTTTCTGCGGACGATCGCGTTTGCCAAAAAAGCGTCACGTACAAGCTCCCCCGTCCTCATCTGCGGGCCGACAGGGACGGGCAAGGAACTCGTCGCCCAGAGCATCCATAATGCGGGCAGCCGCAGGAGCCGACCTTTTATCGCGCAGAACTGCGCAGCGATGCCCGGTGAGCTTATGGAGGGCATCATGTTCGGGACGGCGCGAGGTGCTTTTACGGGCGCGATCGATCGAGCCGGCTTGTTTGAGCAGGCGAATGGCGGCACGCTTTTTCTGGATGAGCTCAACAGCCTTGATCTTGTCCTGCAGGCGAAGCTGCTGCGGGTGCTCCAGGACGGCCTCGTTCGCCGCGTCGGCGGGACGAAGGAACAGCAGGTCGATATTCGCATCATCACCGCGATGAATATCGAACCGACCGAGGCGCTGGCGAGGAACGTGCTGCGCAGCGATCTTTTTTATCGGCTGAATGTGGTCAATCTGACGCTCCCCCCGCTCGCCCAGCGCAAAGACGATATTCCGCTGCTGACGCAGCATTTTATAGAAACGTTTAACGCGCTGTTCGATATGAAAGTGACGGGCGTTGCGCCGGACGCGATGGAGCGGATGCTTCAGTATGCTTGGCCCGGGAATGTACGTGAGCTCAGCCACGCCATTGAATCGACGTATAATATGATGGAGCCGGAGTGCGATATTATTGAAGAAAGCCATTTGCCCGCTTCCCTCGTTCCGCCTATGCCCCCGGTTAAGATGCTGGACGCTGCTCCTCCGCGAACCGGTCTCCCCGAAAAGGTGAAACAGCTGGAAAAGGAAGCGATCGAACGGGCGCTGGCCGAGCACAACTACAATGTCACGCTTACCGCGCAGGCACTCGGAATGAAACGGCAGGCGCTGCAGTATAAGCTGAAAAGTTACGGCATCGTGAGAAAATAACCTCAATCCGGGAACGGTTGGCACGCTTCTTGCATCCACTACTAGTGAGCCAACATCACTACTGGAGGTGCAGCGATGGAACGACGTGACTGGAAGCAGATCGAGCTCTGGAAAGACGTGACGGATGAGCAATGGAATGACTGGCTGTGGCAGTTGACGCATACGATTCGTTCCTTGGACGATTTGAAAAAGGTTGTGAACCTGACCCCCGAGGAAGAAGAGGGCGTTCGCATCTCGACGCAGACGATTCCTTTGAATATTACGCCTTACTATGCTTCATTAATGAATCCGGATGACCAGCGGTGCCCGATTCGGATGCAATCCGTGCCGATTTCGGCGGAGCTGCTGAAAACGAAATACGACCTCGAAGACCCGCTTCACGAGGATGAGGATTCGCCGACGCCCGGGCTGACGCACCGTTATCCCGACCGGGTGCTGTTCCTGGTGACGAACCAGTGCTCGATGTACTGCCGGTACTGCACACGGCGGCGCTTCTCCGGCCAGGTCGGCATGGGCGTGCCGAAAAAGCAGCTGGACGACGCGATCGCCTACATCCGGAATACGCCGGAGGTGCGGGACGTTTTGCTCTCGGGCGGGGATGGGCTGCTGATTAACGATAATATTTTGGAGTATATTCTGAAAAATTTGCGGGCGATCCCCCATGTGGAAATTATTCGGATCGGGACGCGGGCGCCGGTCGTTTTTCCGCAGCGGATTACGGAGAACCTCTGTTCCATTATCCGGAAGTATCATCCGGTGTGGCTGAACACGCATTTCAACACGCCGCTCGAAATTACGGAGGAGGCGAAGAAAGCGTGTGCGATGCTGGCCGATGCCGGGGTGCCCCTTGGTAACCAAGCCGTCATTCTGGCGGGCATCAACGACTCCACCTATATTATGAAAAAGCTCATGCATGAGCTGGTCAAAATCCGCGTCCGCCCTTATTACATCTACCAGTGCGACCTCTCGGAGGGCATCGGGCACTTCCGGGCGCCGGTCTCAAAAGGACTGGAGATTATCGAGTCCTTACGGGGGCATACGAGCGGGTATGCGGTGCCAACCTTCGTCGTTGATGCGCCTGGCGGCGGCGGCAAAATCGCGCTGCAGCCGAATTACCTCCTATCGCAAAGCCAGGATAAGGTGATCCTGCGCAACTACGAAGGCGTCATCGTCGGCTATCCGGAGCCGAAGAACTATGTGCCGGACCGCGCCGATGCGTACTTCAATGAAGTGTACGGCGTGATTGCGCAGCCGGAGAGCACGGGAATCATCGCCCTGATGAAAGATGAAAAATTCAACTTGGTGCCAGAAAATTTGCGGCGCATCGGTCGCCGGAAGGCGTACCTGTCATCGCCGGATCATGCTTCGCTGAAGGACCGGCGCGGCAAGCGGGACGAGATGAAGGATAAGCTGATGAAGGCGCAGCAGAAGGAGAGCGGCGTGTAGGTGCAAGCCACAGCGAAAAAAGGAGCCACCCCACCGCGGTTCATGCGGTCGGTGACTCCTTTTTCACTTCCTAAGCGCCCCAAATACGCGGCATTGGAAGCGGCTCTTTGCCAAGCTCGGCCCATGCGTACTTGAGCAGCAGCTCTGTCTTGAGGCTTGCAGAAGCCGGGTCATCCCACAGATTGTTAATCTCGCCAGGGTCTTCCTGCAAGTCGAAAATTTCGCCGTACGTCTGGTTGTAGTAGACGGTGATTTTGTAGCGCTCGTTGACGTACGTTTTCTGATGAATGGTCGTCGGCTGATGATGGAACTCGCAAATGGCGTGATCGCGCGCCTGCTCCTTGTTCCCCAGCCAAACCTGGCTCTGATCCACGCCGGTCATCGTCCGCGGAATCGGAAGATCGCAGAACGACAGGAATGTTGGCGCCAGGTCGACCAGCGATTGAATCGCTGCGCTCTGCTCGCCTTGCGGAATTTGCCCCGGATAGCGGGCGATAAACGGAATTTTGATCAGGTCTTCGTAATGGAAGCCGCCCTTCGCTTGCAGGCCGTGCTGTCCGAAGAAATGACCGTGGTCCGTCGTGAAGACGACGATGGTGTTATCGGCTAAGCCGAGTTCGTCGAGCTTATCAAGGATTTTGCCGATGTATTTGTCCATCATGGAAATCATGCCGTAGTAGACGGCCATTTGCTTCGCTTTGTGCTCGTCCGTAATGCGGTGCTTGTCGCCATAGTGGTAATAGTGATGCGAATGATAACCGTGCACTTCAAAGCTTTGGTCTTCTTTTAAATAAGAGAAGTCTGGGTTCTCTTCCTGCGTCAAGCCGAAATGCGGCGGGTTCTTGTCATGTTCGCCCGGCGTGATGGACGGAACGGTCAGCTTGGACGGGTCGTACATCGTATCCCACGGCTCCGGCACCAAATATTCCGGATGCGGATCGAAGAAAGAGCTCCACAGGAAGAAGCTTTCGTCGCTCTCCTTGTACTGCTCCAGCATGGCATTGGAACGCTCCGCGATCCAGGTATTATAATGATATTCCTCCGGAATCGGCCACTTGTACGTCAGATTAGGGTCCATCGTGCCGGTTGGCGCCAGGAAGTAGTCTCTCCAGTTTTTGCAGCCTTTCTCTTCCATCCAAATCGCATAATGCTGACCCACGTGTGCTTCATTCGTATGGTTACGGGCCAACTCGACATGGTCGAAGCCGTAGAATTTGTCTTTGTAATTTTTCCAGAACGCCAGGTCTTGAAGGACAGGATACGACTCCAGTGAAGGATATTCCTCCGACGAACGGAGCGGTTGAAAATGTGCTTTGCCGATCAGCGCGGACTGATAGCCGCCCTTGCTGAAATCCTCCGTGACGACATGGCGGTCCTCCAGCAGCTTGGTGCCCAGGGTCCATGCCCCATGCTGACTCGGATACATGCCGGTAATGATGGACGCTCTTGTCGGCGTACATGTCGGATTTGGGCAATAAGCGCGATTGAACGTCGTTCCCTCACGAACCAATCGGTCGAGATTCGGAGTGGAGATTTCTTTATTAAAAGCGCCGATCGTATCCCAATGCTGCTGATCGCTCGTAATCAACAAAATGTTAGGTTTTTTCATTGTACTATCGCCTCCTGATTATCCTAATCATAGAGACATTTTGTGAAAATTCCAATGTCACTATGTTGTGATCATTTATCATTATGTTGTATTTTCGAAATATCATGCAAAAGATAGCCTGAATGCCGAATAACCCTGCAGACAAGTCTGGAGGGTTATCTCGCCTTCTTAGGTACAGGTTGCATGCGTCACATCCTTTTATTGCATTTCAACGACATGAACAAAGGGCGCGTCCTGGATCAGCGGCAGCAATTTATTCATTTCATAATTCGCAGGCAGTTTGATGGTAATGTCGAGCACAAGCTCGGCGGATTCCAGCAATTTTTCGCTATGAAAATGTAAAATAATGAGGTCTCTTTCCTTGAGAAATTGCTGAATGAATTGGGCGGCTCCCGGTTCATCGCGCAGGCGAATGGACAACTGTTCGGTCTTGGGTGAAGCCAGCCATGGGATCCTGCTATGTAATAATTTCTGTGCAATTAAAATGAGCACGGTCGTCCCGATACCGACAATGTACAGGTCGGCGCCGATCGCCATGCCGATGCCAGCGGTCAGCCAAATCCCCGCCGCCGTTGTCAGCCCTCTGACGGTTTGCCTCTGCATAAAAATCATGCCGGCTCCCAGAAATCCGACGCCGCTGACGACTTGCGCCGCAACACGCGACGGGTCGAGCGCAACGCCTTCTTTACCGATCATATCTTCAAATCCGTATTTGGAAATGAGCATCATCAGTGCCGCCCCTGCGGCAACGACGAAATGGGTGCGAATGCCTGCTTCTTTCATCCTGCTCTTGCGCTCGTAGCCGATAATCGCGCCGCAAACGCCGGCCAGGATAACACGCAACAAAAATCCAACCTCCATGCCAATTCTCCTTTCCAGTGAACGATAGTCGCTTGGCCTCATTTTCCGGCCGAACGTCGAAGGACGCTCCCCTCGCTTGCGCTTGAGTGCGTCCTCCCGTTCTATCGTACTATCGTACACTATTTTCGAAAACTTACCAACTTCAATTCCGTTAACTCCTCGATTGCATACTTCACTCCCTCGCGCCCCGTGCCGCTTTCCTTGACCCCGCCGTACGGCATGTGATCCACCCGGAACGTCGGAATGTCATTGATCATCACACCGCCGACTTCCAGCGCTTCCGCAGCGGCAAAGGCGGTGCGAAGATCGTTCGTGTAGACCCCTGCCTGCAAACCGTAGCGGGAGTCGTTCACCAACGCGATACCCTCCTCGATGGAGGCGATCCGATTGATGAGGACGATTGGCGCGAACGCCTCCTGGCAGGCGACGCGCGTCGACGCCGGCGCGTGCAGCAGCACTGTCGGCGCCACGACGTTGCCGTCGCGCCAGTTGCCAGCCGCGACAACGGCGCCATGCTGCTCGGCCTCGGCGATCCACGCCATCGCGCGCTCCGCGTCGCGGGCGCTGATCAAGGCCGAGACGTCCGTCGCCGGATCGAACGGATCGCCGAGGCGCAGTTTTGCCGTTTGGGCGACGAATTTCTGCACAAACGCATCGAACAGCGCTTCATGCACATAAATGCGCTGAATGGAAATGCACACCTGGCCCGCGAAGGAGAAGGCCCCGGTGACGGCTCTTGCGATCATGGCGTCCACGTCGACGCCTTGATCCACCAGCAGCGCCGAGTTCGAGCCTAGCTCGAGCGTGACTCGGCGGAGACCGGCTTTGCCGCGAATGGCGATGCCGACCTCGGGCGAGCCCGTGAAGGTGACCGCCTTCACGCGCACGTCCGTCACGAGGAGGTCGCCGATCAGGCTGCCGCTACCGGTCACGACGTTCAGCGCGCCGGCCGGCAGCCCAGCCTGCTCCAGCAGCTCCGCGAGCAGGAGCGCGGTCAGCGGCGTCTGCCCAGCCGGCTTGAGCACGATCGTATTGCCTGCCGCGATCGCCGGCCCGACTTTATGCGCCACGAGGTTCATCGGGAAGTTGAACGGCGTGATCGCCGCTACAACGCCGAGCGGCTGGCGCATCGTGTAGGCGATCCGCCCCTCGCCGCCCGGGGCGGCGTCGAGCGGAATCGTCTCGCCGTGAATCCGCTTCGCCTCTTCGGCGGCGAACTTGTACGTGGCGATCGTGCGCGCCACTTCCTGCTTCGCCGTCGTGATCGGCTTCGCCGCTTCTAGCGCGATCAGCTCCGCGCAGCGCTCGGCGTTCGCGCTGATGAGCGCCGCCAGCCGCTCCAGAATCGCGGCCCGCTCATGCGCCGGCATACGCGCCATCAGTGGGCGCGCCGCCTCGGCAGCCGCGATCGCCTGCTCCACCTCGGCCGCGTCCGCATAAGCGACGTCCGCCAGGTGCGCTCCGCTGTATGGCGCGTTGAGGGGGCGGTGCTCACGCGCCTCCAGCCACTGGCCGCCAATCCATAATTGCTTTTTCATGCTGTAGACCTCTTTTCTTATCCGACTAATCTAAGGGGGATACATGGGGCCGACGTAACTCCTGCAAAAATGCAGGAATTTTTCGAAAAAACGGCGTTTTTTACGCAATTCCTGCGAAAGTGCAGGTTTTAAGATGAGTTTGCTCAAAAAGAAGCCGTCTGGCCCAAAATACCTGCACAATCGCAGGTATTTCTCAGAATTGGGTGGGGGAGGATGAAATTTCCTGCTTTTTTGCAGGCTTTGATCTTCATGAGCGGGTGCTCCATGTAATCCACACCGACGAACATGATTGTCGCGATGTTCCACCATACCAGCATTTTTGGTTATGAAACAGTCATCACTCAAGGCTGCAGCTCCGCAAACACCTGCTCAATGACATCCAGTCCCTCCGCGAGCTGATCATCCGTGATAACAAGCGGGCAGAGCATCCTTATCACATTGCTATAGATACCTGCGCTCATCAAAATCACCCCGCGCTGATGACACGCCTGGAGCACGTGCGCCGTCAGCTCTTTATCCGGCAGCTTCGTACCCCGGTCCTGTACAAGCTCCATCGCGCTCATCGCACCGAGCGAGCGGACATCGCCGATGCAGGCATGCTTATGCTGGAGCCGGAGGAAGCGCTCTTGTACGGCTGCGCCGATCGCCGATGCCCGCCCAACGAGGCCCTCCTTCTCCAGCATCGCGATCACCTGCAAGGCTGCGACACACCCGAGCGGGCTGCCGCCATACGTGCCGCCGATCTCGCCGACGCCCGGGGCGTCCATGATGTCGGCCCGGCCAGTCACAGCGCTGAGCGGGAGTCCGGCGGCAATCGATTTGGACATCGTCATGAGATCGGGCACGACGCCGTGATGCTCCATCGCAAACATGCGGCCCGTACGCCCGAAGCCCGTCTGCACTTCATCGGCAATCAGCAGGATGCCATACTTGTCGCAAATGCGTCGTACGCCCTGGATAAATCGCGTTGATGCGATGACGAAGCCGCCTTCGCCCTGCACAGGCTCAAGAATCACCGCCGCCACATCCTCCCCCGGCACCTCGGACAAAAAGAAATCCTCGAACCGTCGGAGCAGACCATCGTCCACCTCGTCCGGCGTCATGCCGTCCGGCGCCCGGTAGTAGTACGGATAAGGCATTCGGTACGTATCCGGAGCAAAAGGGCCAAAGCCATTCTTATACGGCTTCACCTTGCTCGTCAAGGACATCGCCATGTACGTCCGGCCGTGGAATCCGCGCTCGAACGAAATAACACCTCGGCGTCCGGTAAATTTGCGCGCGATTTTGACCGCATTTTCCACCGCTTCCGCTCCACTGTTCAGGAAAAACGTCTTCTTCGGATGATCGCCGAGCGTAATCGTATTCAGCTTCTCCGCCAGCGCGATGTACGGCTCATACATCACCACGTGGAAGCTCGGGTGCAAATACTGATCGAGCTGTGCCTTCAACGCTTCGACCACGCGGGGCGGCGAATGGCCCACATTCAAGCACCCGATCGCACCTGCAAAATCGATGAACGTGTTGCCGTCCACATCCGTCAGGAGCGCTCCCTCTCCTTTAGCCGCAAAAGTCGGCACCGTATTGAAAGGCCCCCGAGGCACGCTTGCAGCACGCCGCTCCAGCAGCTTGCTCGCCTCCGGCCCCGGCAGGGCGGTCTTCATTTGAATAAAACCCATCGTCATGCCTCCATTCTGTCCCATCCGCACCAATGAAGCAAGGTCAGCGCGATGATCTCCGCAGCCTGAAACACATCGTCGAGCACGATGTACTCGTTTGGATAGTGCGCGACCTGTGTAACGCCTGGGCCAAAAACGACGCAAGGCGTATCCGCCAACACGGTGAGAAGACCCCCATCCGTCCCCCAAGGCGCGGCCTCGATGACCGGCTCCTTGCTGCGAACCTCCCGGAACTGCTCGATCAGGACCTGCATCAACGCGTGCCCCGGATCGACACTTCCTGGCACCCATCTGGCGCCAAACCAAACAAGCTCCGGAGGGTGTGCGGCAAACCACGGATCTTTTACGGGCAAAAGAGCAAGCCACTCCTGCATCTCCCGCTTCGCATCGTCGAGTTTCTCCTCCGGCGCGACACCCATGCGCCCTTCCATCTTGACGACGTCCGGCACGGACGACGGCCAGCTGCCGCCCTCGATGACCCCGATGTTAATCGGAATCGGGATCGGATTGTCCGCGTAGAGCGGGTCGGTAACCCGCGCGTTTCGCTGCGCCTCAAGCTCTTGCAGATGAGACAGGACGATCATGCTTTTCTCGATGGCGCTGACGCCTTCATACCGGGTCCCGCCGTGAGCGGAGCGTCCTTTTACCTCAATCCGAAACCACATGGAGCCCTGCTGCTTCGGAAAAATCCGCAAATTCGTCGGCTCCGGAATGAGCGCCGCATCGGCTTTATAACCCTGCAGGATCGCCGCCAAAGTACCCGCGCCGCCGCTCTCTTCTTCGATGACGCTTTGAAAAATCACATCGCCCCGCAGACGAAGGCCGTTCCCCTGCACAGCCCGAAGCGCCAGCAGCAGCGACACATTCCCGCCCTTCATATCCGTGGCGCCGCGCCCGTACAGCTTGCCGTCCACCACGGCGCCGCTGAACGGGTCGTGATCCCACTGCGCGAGGCTGCCAGCCGGCACGACGTCCACATGCCCGTTGAGTAGCAGGGATCGACCTCCGCCTGTGCCTTGGAGCACCCCGACGACGTTTGGGGAGCCGGCAAACTGGGCGCGCGGAGAGTAGAAGTAGGGGTGCGCGCCAAGCGCTTCCCCTTCCGGCTCCCACACCTCCACGTCCATGCCCAGCTCCCGTAGCTGATCCGCAACCAGAAGCTGCACGGCCTGCTCATTCCCCTGCGTGCTTGGCAGCCGCACCATCTGTTGGAGCAGCTCGATTCCTTCTTCTCGGTACTGCTCCAACCAGCGATGGAGCTGCCCTTTCAGCTCGACGTTCTCCTTCGCCTCTGCCAAAGGGATCGCCTCCTTTTGCCTGAAGTGTAAGCATTACGGAATATACAGGATGGGATCTGCCAGCCGCAGCTCAGCTTCGGTATGTTGAATAACCTCTTCCACCGTGTACGGCAGCATCACCTCTCGCAGCAGCAGTCCCTCCTCCGTCACCTCGATCACCGCCATTTCGGTAATGATGAGATCGGCGCACCGAGGCGCGGTCAGCGGCAGTTCGCAAGCTTTGCGGATTTTGGATTCCCCCAGCTTGTTGACATGATTCATCAGCACAATGACCCTCCGAGCTTTCTGCGCCAGCTCCATCGCCCCGCCGATGCCCGCTACCCGCTTCCCCGGTACAATCCAGTTCGCAAGATCCCCCTGTTCACTCACTTCCAGAGCGCCGAGAATCGTAAGATCGACGCGTCCCCGGCGAATCATGGCAAAAGCGATGGCGCTGTCACAATAGGACGCCCCCTCCACAACCGTCACCGGATAGCCGCCGGCGTTGCACAGAAACGCATCCTCGCTCCCCGGCTCCGGCGCGCCGCCCGCCCCCAGAATGCCGTTCTCCGCATGAAAAACGACCTGTAGCCCCGCTGGCACATAATCCGCCACCTGCGTCGGGATGCCGATGCCGAGGTTCACCACCATGCCGCTGCGCAGCTCCTGGGCGGCCCGCTTCGCTATTCGGTCACGGCTTTCTTTTCCCATACCCATGACCAATTCACTCCTTTGCTTGGAATGACCATATCGACAAAAATACCTGGCGTCACGATGCTCTCCGGATCCAGCTCGGCAAGCGGCACAATCTCGTCGGCTTCCGCAATCGTGAAGCGCCCAGCCATCGCGACCAGGGGATTCATGTTTCGGCCGCTTTTGTCGTAGACGAGATTGCCGTATGGATCGGCCTTGCTGGCGTGGACGATGGCAACGTCCGCTGTCAACGCCGGCTCGACGATATACGTCTTCCCGTCCAGTACGACGGTTTGTCGCCCCTCCACCATCATCGTACCTACGCCGACATCGAGTACGATGCCGCCAAGTCCGACGCCGCCGGCACGGATTTTTTCCGCCAGCGTACCTTGCGGGAAGAACTCGACCTCCATGGAGCCGTCTTCCATTTTTTGTCCTGCAAAAGGATTCGAGCCGATATGCGAAGCAATCACTTTCTTCACCCGGCCAGCGGTGACGAGCCGGCCGATGCCAATATGCGGAAACCCGGTGTCGTTGCCGATGATGGTAAGGTCCTTGACGCCTTTGGCCATCAGGCCGTCAATCAATGTCGGCGGGTTGCCGATGCCGCCAAAACCGCCGTACATCAAGGTGCAGCCGTCGTTAATCATGGAGAGCGCTTCTTCCAGCGTGCTCACTTTGTTTGGCAAACTCGCGTTCATAGGCTTACGTCACCTCCGTATCGGCATCGGGCGCGGGAGGCGCCAACTCATCCATCACCTCGCGAATTGCCGCTTCCAGCAGCTTCGCGAGCAAATCCAGCTCCGCCTCGGTAATCACCATCGGCGGCGCGACCAGGATCGCATCCCCAACGCCGTCGATGGCGCCGGATGCCGGATACACGAGCAGCCCCTTCTGCATAGCCTTCTCGATTACACGAGAAGTCAGCCCTGCGGCTGCGGGAAACGGCTCTTTCGTGGCGTGATCCTGCACGAATTCGATGCCGAGCAGCAGCCCTCTGCCCCGAACATCCCCGATGATCGGGATGCCGTCCGCCAGCTGCTGCAGCTTCGCGAGCAGATAGCGGCCCCGGTCGGCCGCCTGCTGCACAAGCCCATGCTGCTCGATATAGTGCAGCACGGCCAGGGACACCGCCGCCGACTGCGGGTTGGCGCTGTACGTATGGCCGGCCATGACGCTGCGCGAGCCTTGCAGAATCGGCGCCATGACGTGGTCTTTGACCATCGTCGCCGCCATCGGCGTGTAGCCGGCGCTCATGCCTTTGCCGAGCGCGATGAGATCGGGCTCGACGCCGTCATGCTCCATCGCGAACATGGCCCCGGTGCGGCCAATGCCGGTCATCACCTCGTCGGCGATGAACAGCAGTTCATGGCGCTCGCAAATCGCCTTGATGCGAGCGTAGTAGCCGGGCGGCGGCGTGAGCGCCCCCCCGGCGGCGCCGACGATCGGCTCAGCGATGAACGCAGCGATATGCTCGGTGCCGATGCGCCGAATCGCCGTCTCAAGATCGTCCGCGCACGCCATACCGCAGGACGGATGCACGCTGTGCAGCGGGCAGCGGTAGCAGTACGGCGGAGCGACGACCGGGAAGTCCTCCAGCAGCGGCACAAAACGGCGTCGGCGCAGCGTGTGCCCGGACATCGACAGCGCCCCCATCGTGATGCCGTGGTAGCTCATGCGGCGGGAGATCACTTTGTTTTTGCCATGACGTCCTTGCTCCTGCCAGTGCTGAATGGCGATTTTCATCGCCGTTTCCGTCGCTTCGGAGCCACTGTTTACAAAAAACGACCAGTAGTCTTGCCCGGGGGCCAGATCGCTTAATTTTGCAGCCAACGCCTCGGCCGGTTCGCTCGTAAATTGAGAACGGTACACGAAGGACACCTTGCCCGCTTGCTCCTGCATCGCGTCAATGATGTCCTGCACGCCGTGCCCGATTCCTGCTGTGACAGCGCCGGAGGAAGCATCGAGATACACCTTGCCGTCCTCATCATAGAGAAACACGCCTTGGCCGTAAGCGATTGTCGGGTATTTGTGTCCCAAAATCGGTTTGATTAAATGCTCGCGCAGCATCTCATAGTCACCTCCGAGTTGATCTCCATCCGGGCGCATGCTTGCGTTATTTGAGAAACCAGTTCTGTACCCGTGGCGCTTTCATAAGCGCCGAGTAGCTGAACACGCTGCCCAGCGCAGCGACGTCATGCCAGTAAAGTTTTTCCTCAATAAGCTGGGAGGTCGCTTCCAGCACGTAGGTGCCGCAGGCCGGGCACGCAATCGCGGGAACGTCTGTGATTTGGATTGCTTTTTTCCCGTCGGGCAGGATCCAGTAGCAGTCTTTCACACTATCCTGTGTAGCTTCGGCATCACACCAGACACAAGGCATCGCAGGGCCTCCTTTCAACTTTTTTTGGGCGGGAGAACGCTTCTTTCGATTCCATATGATGCATATAACCATGATAGGAAGATGGAGGGAGTGTGTGTGCCCAATGTCCATGGAACGGCGCGGGTATGTGAACAAGGTGGAGCACGGCAGGGATTATACGGTCAGCTTTTGCCTGGACTATACGAATAAACGGCTGAGGGTGGACGATTATTATGGAAATGTGGATCGGATGTACGCGCGTGTGGCGGAAAAGGCGCAAGCCCTGAAGCTTACGAAGGTGTTCATCAAGTCGCGCGAGGACGATTGGCGGAAGTTGCTGTCCAAAGGGTGCATGCTCGAAGGGATTTATAAGGGCTATTTTCTCGGCAGCGATGCTTACTGTATGGCGGTGTACTATGACCGGGAGCGGCGCACCAGCGATTATTGGATGGAAGAAGATGCGATTCTCGGCAAGGTGCTCGAGCTTCCCCGCAAAACGCAGCGCCCGCCGGTACCCGAGCGGTTTCAGCTCCGACTCGCCGACGAGTCCGATACGGAGCGGCTTTCGGAGCTGTATCGCACTGTTTTTCAAACGTATCCGACGCCAATGAATGATCCCCACTATGTTGCGAAAACGATGGAGGGCGGCACCATTTATTATCTGGTGGAATGCCAGAAACAATTGATTAGCGCCGCCTCCGCTGAGGTGAACACGATCTACGCCAACGCGGAGATGACAGATTGCGCAACGCTCCCCGCCTACCGTAGTCAAGGGTTGATGCGCCTTCTGCTGCATGCTTTGGAGGATGAGCTGATTGCCCAAGGCGTCTCCTGTTCGTATTCACTTGCAAGAGCGCTTTCTTTTGGCATGAATGCCGTTTTTCATCACATGCAGTATACGTATACGGGGCGGCTCACCAAAAATTGCGACATTTACGACAAGTTCGAGGATATGAATCTTTGGTGCAAAACACTGAGCACCCCGTGACAAACATTTAGCACCCCTGACGGTTTCGGATTGCAGGCGCCTATAGGCGCCTTCTTTGCGTGGAAGGCGGGATGCCGAGCTCCTCTCGGTATTTGGCTACCGTTCGCCGGGAAATGCGGATGCCTTCTTGCTGCAGCAGCTCTGCCAGCCGCTGGTCGGAGTAAGGATAAGCGTGGTTCTCTTCGAGAATACGCGATTGTAGTTGAGCTTTGACAGAAGCGGAAGAAGCCATGTCGCCCAAATCCGTCTGCAAACCGGAAGCGAAAAAGGCTTTGAGCTCCCTGACGCCCCACGGCGTCTGCGCATACTTGCCCGACACCGCTCGACTGACGGTCGATTCATGCAGGCCGAGCTGATCGGCGATCTCCCTCAGCGTGAGCGGCTTTAGCCCAGCAGGGCCTTGGCGCAAATAGTCGGCCTGCTCTTCGGCAATCGCCCAGGCCACCCGCAGAATCGTGTCCCTGCGCTGCTCCAGGCTGCGGAGGAACAGGCGTGCCGTGTTCCACTTGCCCTGCACGAATGCGCCCGCTTCGTCATGGGCGGGGGCGTGCAGCAGCCGCTCATAATCGCGGCTTAACGAAAGCCTGAGCCATGCTGACGGGCAGGCGAAGACCGCGATGCCATCATCGTGCGGCTCGAGGATCACCTCGGGCACGATGTAAGGTGTTGGGCCGGCGTGGTGAAACGGCGCGCCCGGCCTTGGGTTGAGGCGCTTGAGTTCGTCAAGCGCCTCTTGCAGTTGTTGCGGCGAGGTGCGCAGCCTCGCCGCTAACATCGGCAGCGGACGCTTGCCGATGTCCGCCAGGTGGCAGCGGATAAGCTCCGCTGCCACCTGGCGGCTGCGCTCCTGCACCTGATGCAGCTGAAGGAGCAGGCACTCTTGCAAGCTGCGCGCGCCGACGCCGGGCGGATCCAGCTTGTGCAGGACGGCGAGCGCTGCCTCGACCGCCTCTGGCGCTGTCCGCAGGAGGCTTACCGCCTCCTGCACCGACAGCGTGAGGTAGCCGCTCGCGTCCAGGCTGCCGATCAGGAAGCGCAGGATGCGGAGCCGCTGGGGCGGCAGCTCGGCCTGCGGGAGCATGTTGAGCTGCTCGCTCAAGTGGCGCTCGAGCGAGAGGTCGTTCGCTGCGACATGGCGCAGCGGGTCGGCGGCATTTGCGGCGGCTGCGGTGTCGCGCCCCGACCGCCTTAAAGCCCGGCTGCC
The DNA here is from genome assembly GCF_050467285.1 of Paenibacillus oryzisoli. Taxonomy (GTDB): domain Bacteria; phylum Bacillota; class Bacilli; order Paenibacillales; family NBRC-103111; genus Paenibacillus_E; species Paenibacillus_E oryzisoli_A. The sequence continues at coordinate 15,405 of NZ_JBCMUN010000017.1, forward strand.
GCCTGGCGGCCAGCCGAAATCACTCTCTCCGGCGTAGTCCAGCGCCGGATTGTCAGTCACTTCCTGCTGGATCGCCTCCAGCAGCTCAGGGGTCGAGAGCTTGAGCAGTGTGATCGTCTGACGCATATGCGGCGACAGGCGCAGCCTCGCCGAGGGCTGCTGGAACATGCCGTACCCGGAGCGCATGCGCATCAGTCCTTTTTCGTTGATGCTACTATGTATATTCAGGTGGAGGTGTAAAAATAGCTGACCGGATGCTGGGAAGCAAGAGAATGACACCGTTTGTCCAGGGGCAGAGAACGTGTCCGCCAGACGAGATCCGCAAGTTAAGAGGCTTTGCGTGTCCATGAACCGGAAAAGCTCCAGCTTATTTTGCCTGGAAACGGCGCCCGTGTCAGCTGAACTGGAAAACCTCCAGTTCATTTCAGTCATTTTCGGAGGAAGACTGCCAAACGGCCAAATATACTGGAAGAAATCCAGTTCAGTGCCGGATTCGGGCCAAAATGCGAAAATGTACGGGAGAAATTCCAGTTCATTAGATCAGTGGTCGCAAGCGCATAGGCAGGGCACGGTGATGGCTGAGCGGTGGAAGATCGGCGGCGAGTACGGCCGTTGCGCCTAATCTGACGGGTTTAACCGACCGCCATGTGCCGACCGCCCAGGATCCGCGCGCGTTGCAACATTGCTGCCCCCTCCAAAAAAATCACCCTCCCCCGCCCGAAGGCAGAGAAGGGTGCCTGCATCAAAACCTACTGCAACGTCACCTTCACATCGTTCAGCCACAGATTGAAGCCTGTCGTGCTGTCAGCCGTTTTGAACAAGACGCGGTCGAGCCCTGTAAAGCTGCTGTTTGTAAACGTCTGATTCATCAGCTTCGGCACACCGTCCAGGAAGGCGTCGAACGTTCGGGCGTCGACGTCGATGACGAGCTTGACGCTGTACCACGTATTTGGTGCGATCGCGCCCAGCAGGACTTCGCTGCCTGCGCTGTCCTTGAAAGCGAGTCCGCCTGCGGTGGACGAATCGTAGATTTCAATGGCGCTGTCAAGACCGTTCGAGACGAAGAACCGCGTCCATTTGCCGACGGCATCCTGTTTGAATTTGTACTCCACGGTCACGGTACCGTCCAGCTTACGGTCAAAGTCGCGCGTCGCCTCCACATGATCGGTGGTCAGCGTATCCGTGCATTTGAAGGAGCTGTTGCCGCCGCCGGGCATGGAGGTATCGACTTTGCACGTCTGCGCGCTGTCAGCGCCTGTGACGGTCCAGTCGAGCACCTGAATGTTTCGCGTGCCCATGGTGGTCAGCGGGTCGCCGGCCAATGTACCGTTCGGATAACCGTCGAACGTGTCTTTGATGACGGCCTGACTCGTGCCGCCTGGGGCGGTAAGGCTGACGTTGTCCAAGTAAGCGGTCGTCGTCGCTGTATTGGAGGTTGCCGTCATCACGCGCATCCGGTCAAATTGAGGCACCGCATTCGTGAAGGTCGGCGGGGTCGCAGGTGATTTTTTCACGCCGTCGATCCACACCTCGAAGGTCTGTGTTGCCGTATTGGCTACGACCTTAATGTCGTAGTTCGTGCCTGGCGTCAGCGTCGCCAACGTGACTTTGCTGCCGTCCGGCTTGGCGTAAGCGAAGCCAAACACATCGGTGTCGTACAGCTCAATGCCGTTTGTACCATTGTTGCTGAGCAGGAACCGATTCCAACTGCCGACCGATGTCGTGCGATTGTACTCGAACTCCCAGGTGACGGTGCCGCTCGCCGGTGCGATTTTACGCTCGAGCGTCGCATTGTTCGCCTGCACGGTGTCGTTCAGGCGCAGCTTCTGCGCCGTGCCGTCCAGCTCCACAGTTGCGGTCACGCCGGAATCGGCTGCAATCGCCCAGTTCGGTGGCAACTGCCCGGGGCTTACCGTACCGAATGTATCATGGATATACTCGTAATCCATCTTGCTGATGGTATTGGCGCCGCCGATCACCTCTACGGCATCCATCCGTACGAAGTTGTCGATGGAACCGGTCGTGTGTGTGCCTTTCGGCACGATTTTGATTGTATGATCGCCGACACTTAGACCAGATACCGTATAGAACGCCCGGCGGTCCTCTTTCTGCGGGGCATAGGTATCGATGGTCGCGTCCGGCGTTGTGCTGCCGTCGAGGTAGACGTCCGCTTGGCCGCCGTCCACATCGCGCGTTCCCAGTACCATAGCCATCGTGCCGTTGAATGCGAATTGCATTTTATCCCCCGCTGTGCGGGAACCGACCTGCGAACGGTAGTAGTTCTCGTAATCCGCAGCCACGTACTCCCAAGCGCCGACATACGTGATCGCCGGGTCTGCGTTATCGTAACGCCCAACTTCGACTTGCGTCGCGCTGTCAATCTTGCGAATGACAAGATTATCAAAACGCGCGGAGTTGTACCCGCCGCCAAGCTGCACCTGGCCGCTCGGGAAGTCCGTATCTGTTATACTGGCGAGCTGCGTCACACTGCTTGGGTTCGATACCGGGTTGATGTAAGCCTTGATGTTCGTTCCATTAAACCGCAGCTTCATCGTGTACCACGTATTCGGCACAAAGCTGCTGTACGTGCCGGAGGCCAGCTCACGGGTTCCCGCTCTGAGTTGCCACGCGCCATTCTCATGCATCTGGATCTGGTACCCGTCACCCGGCACATCCGAGCCTTCGTCCGCAATCGTCTTTCGGTTGTGATTGACACGCCCGCCGATCATCACATAACCGGTGGAGCTGGTCAGCTTCACATCGGACTGCACTTCGTAGTTACGCCATTCCGGGCTGCCCATGATGGAGTAAGGTTCCGGCGTCGAACGATATTTCCAATCGACCGGTTTGTTCGCTGCTGTAATTTTCTGCTCGAGCACCTTGCCGCTGCCTTCTGTCGCCACTTCAAAAGCGCCGCCTTGATCGGAGAAATAAACCGGCTCTTTGCCAACGCTGTAGCTGTCGTAATTATCCGTATAATCCGTCGCCAACGGAAACGCTGCGGAGGATGGATTCGAGTAGGTTGCTGTCCCCTTCTGCTGACCGGTCGTTGTCGTAAACGTATAGATCGAATACGGATCAATCGTCACGGTGAATGAGCCACCGGAAGGCGTGATGCTGCTTTGCTGGATGAATTGTGCGCTTTCGGTCGTTTTCCAAGGACGAATCGTCCCCGTCGACAGTCCGCCAGACAGATTGAAGGTGTACTCCCTCGGCGTCGCGCCCGTGTTCAGGACGATCAGGCTCCAGTTGCTCGAGGTTGGATCTTTGAGCATCATGTAACCGCCACGGTCATCCGAATAATTGCCGCTGTTGATATACTTCCAACCGATCCCGGAGAACTGGGTAAAATGCGCAACCGTCCACAGCCCTTTGGTGATCTCGTAGTGTCCCGTCCATGGCGTGTTGGCGACGATCATGCTTTTGTACGTAAAAGGGGTATTGGTATACGCGCTTTCAATGCCCGGATGCATCTCGTACTTCGTCATCTTCCCGACGGCATACATGCGAATGATTCGGCTCGCCATGTCGAGCGAGCCTTTCACAAAATCTTTGCGCGAAGGCGCCAAATCCTCGCCATCCCACAACTTCAACCCTGTCGCCTGGGCGTTCGCAGTGCTCGTCTGGTTGTAATGGATATTCATCGCGACCAGCGAGTTCTTGAGCGCAGAGTCCGCCACCGCTTTATCAGCGATAAACCAGCCGACGTTGCTGTCTGCCGCCACGAGACCGACGCTGCCATAGCCGTCCGCCGTCAAGTTCGGCCGCAGCGTATTCACGACGAAGTTGCGGCTTGCGCCGGTCGTGCTCCAATCGGAAGCTTTTGTATTTTCGTTTTTATCCACAGAGAGATAGTTGAAATCCAGGCCATAGGTTGCTTTCGCGCCATCGAGGAATTTCTTGTAGTACGTATAGAGGTCGCTGTCGTTCGAAATCCAGGACGGTGTCCCCCATCGCAGCGCTTCGAGCTCGATAAGCGGATTAAGCGTCTTCGCCTGCTACGCCGCCCACAAATTCGTTCCCCGGGTAATGTCAAAATCGGTCGCCGACCGCATATGGCTCGGTTCCGTGCCCGACGACGAGTTGACGTCGCTGCCGATCTCGACCTTCACATGCTGAAGGGAAGCGCCGAACTTCGGCTTGAACAAAAACTTCAGCAAATCGTCCCGCTGATTGGCAGGGTAATCCATCAGCAGCTTCGTCATGCCGTTGCTGAATACCGCCCCGACGCCTTCGTACGTGCTGCCGACGTCGGCGCCGTTGATGTTGACGACAGTCGGCGCAGCCGCTGCCGATACAGGGAACAGGAGCGCTCCGCCAAGGCTGGACGCCACAAGCGATGCCGCCAGTACCGTGCTTGACGCGCGAGTAACTGCTTGCTTTTTAAACATGAATTCATCTCCTTTGGATATGGTAATGAAGCTATATAGGCAAAGCAAAAAACGCGGCACTCGCACGAACCTCTTACAGCCCATCTGCTCTTGCCGCGTTCCCTGCACAAACCTCTAGTCCAGCAATTTTCCTCCTACGACCTCCACGGCGTCAATGTAGACAAATGCTCCCTCCGACTCCGGATGCCGGATGCCTTTCACGACAAGCCGAACTTCCGTCTCGACAGACGGATCAAGTCCGTGTATGCTCCAAAGCGCCTTGCGGAAGCCGGGCTGTGTACGGTACGTATCCACCGTTCCTTGATACTCGCCGCCGACGTAAATGTCGAACATGCCGCCGCCCGCAGCCTTCTTGCCGATGATGGCGGCGCCTTCGCCCCGGAAGCGGAACGTCAGCTCCGCCCCGGCTTCATCGGACGCTGACAATGTGCGCGCGTAGACGTTCCAGTCGCCGTCCGCCCGGCGCCAGCCGCCAGCGTAGGTCAGCTCCTCGCTGACATCGTCGTAACGGACGCACGCCACTGCCGCTCCTTCGCGCAGTTGCTCGATGCGCAGCTCGCGGAACGCATGGCGATGGTAGCTGCTCAGCAGGGCGATCTGCCCGCTCGCGATCTCGCTGTCCGTGAAGGCAAACAGCTCCTCGCCGTTCCAGGCGGCGGAGATCGTCTTGCCTTCAAAGCTTAGCTCGGCGGCGTACCACTCGCCGGGAACGAGCGCTTCGATGTCGCCCTGCAAGAGCGGCACCTTGCCCTTCATGAGCTGCCAGCGTCCCGTATGCTGCATGCGCAGCCAATACCCTTCCGGCGGCTCGTTGCTCTTGGACGTGTAGCTGACGCGTCCGCACAGGCCGATATAGCCTGCGCTCGCCTCCAGCTGCACCTCCACGCCGACGCGATAGTTCGCCCACTCGAGGCTGCCAAGCAAGGTGTACGGCTCCGGCGTCCGGCGGTACGTCCAGTCGATCGGAATCTGCGCCTCCGTCACCTGCTGGCGCAGCACGAGCCCGCCCTCCGGCAGCGGCTCCCATTCAAAAGCGCCGCCCTGATCCGACGTGTACGCCGGATTGCCGCCGGGGTGCCCTGCCGTGAAGCTATCGCGATACGGCAGCGGGAACACGGTCGAGGAGGCGATGCGCAGCTCCTCGTCGCCCTTGCGCTGACCCGATGTCGTCGTCAGCGTGTAGATCGCATACGGCTCCGCCGTCAAGCGCAGCGAGCCGTCCGCTTCCAGCTGCGCATCCCCCTGCCGGAAGTGCGCGTGCTCGGTCGTAACCCACAGCGCCAGCCGCCCGTCATGCGCTGCCGCCAGCTCGGCGGCGCCGGCGATGACGTAGCTCTGTTCGGCGCTGCTGTTGTTGAGAACGACAATCGAGATGTCGTTCGTCTCCGGATTCAGCAGCGTCACATAGCCGCCGCTCTCCGTCTGCCCGCAAGCATCGTCGAGGTACACCCAGCCCGGCTGCATGAACTGGGTGAAGTGGGCGATCACCCAGAAACCCGGGTCGAGCCGATAATGTCCCGACCACGGCCATGACGCAACCAGAATGCCTTTATAGTTAAAAGGCGTATTCTCGTACTCCGCTTCGAGCAGCGGATGCAGCTCGTACTTGACCATGCGGCCCACGACGTACATGTCGATGATCCGCTGCGCGATATTCAGCGCACCTTTGCTAAAGCTGTGACGGAACGGCGCCAGATCCTCGCTCAGCCACAGCGGCTTGCCGCTCGCCTGCGCGGTGTCCGTGCTGTCCTGGCGGTAATGCACGCCGTACGCGTGCACCGCTTCGAACAGCGCCGGGTCCGCCGCCGCATGATCGGCGATATCCCAGCCGTGGTCGCTGTCGTCGGCGACCAGCTTGATATGGCCGAAGCCTTCGCGCTTCAGGCCGGGCGCCAGCGTGTTCACGGTCCAGTCCCGGCTGAACGCCCCCTCGTTGATGTCCGGACCGAGATAGTCGAACTCGAGTCCAAATGTCTCTCTGGCCCCGCGTAGGAAATTCAAATAATACGCCAGCTTATCCTCGTCGTTCTGAATCCACAGCGGGGTGCCCCAACGCAGCGCATCCAGGATTAGCACGGGGTTGATCTTTTTGGCCATCGCCGCAATCGGTAGTCCATAGCCTCGCGTGATGTCAAAGTCGTCCCGGTTGCGCATGTGCGAAGGCTCCGTCCCTGCCGACGTATTCACGTCGGAGCCCAGCTCCACTTTCAAATGCTGCAAGCTTGCGCCGTACTTCGGCTTGAACAGGAGATTCATAATCTCCTGCTGCTGCGCCTCCGGATAATCCATGAGCAGCTTGGACATCCCGTTGCTCGTAATGCCGCCGATGCCTTCAAATACGCGTCCTTGTCTGCTGTCGGCATATCGAATTGTTGTCTCCATCGTCCTGTTCCTTTTCACAGATGAGGGAGCCTATGCTAAGCTCCCCCTCTGACCTGCTCTTTATTTTTTAATCTCGCTCATAATTTGCTTATATTTCTGATCCTGCTGCTTCGCAATCTCGTACATATCCTTGGCAAGGAACGCTTTATCCTTGTTCTCGTCGTACCATTTGGCCATCCAGTCCTCCACCTGCTTGCCGCCGGCTTTTTCCCAGATTGCCATGGCTTCTTTCATTGCATCGTCCGTCGTGTATTTGTCGCCTTCCACAATCGCCTTCGCCCAGACCGTCCCGTTGCCGGCCCCAACCATGGAGTTCACTTGCTTGTCGGTGTTGGTCACAATCGCCGCCAAATCTTTCGGCAGCTGCGGCATATGCTCGGAGTGCGTCAGCTCAGCGTAAGGCAGATCAAACGTCAGGTACGTGTCGCGCAGCAGTTGGTAATAATCCTGTACGCGCGGATCGCTCTTATACTGAACCGCCGGTGTGGAACATTTGTTAAAGCGCAGGCCGGTGTTGGTCAGCATTTTCATGTACACGGTGATGTCGCTGACTTCTTTCTTGAATTTATCCGCATCAATAATTTGCGGGCAGCCCTCAACGGTTTTGGTATGTGTGCCTTCGATGCCGTTATCCAGCACGTCGGCTGTTGAATCCTTCGACATAAAGTCGATGTATTTCATGACGGCTTCCGGATTTTTCGAGGAGGCGGCGATGGCGCCTGTCATTTGCACCGGATTCTCAAGCGACGGCGTGAAGCGGCCGAATGGGCTTGTCGGGAACGGCATGAGCGTCATCGTGGCGGTCGGCACGTTCTTTTGCAGCGGATCGAGGAACTGGGTCACAATATCCTGCGGCGTATTGAAGTTCGGCGAGATGATGCCGACTTTACCGGCGATGAAATCCTGCTTCGCTTTCGCCATGTTTTTATCGTTGAAAAAGTCTTTATCGACAATCCCTTCGCTGTATAGCTTTTTCTTAAAATCGGTGGCGACTTTAATATTCTCCCACGAATATGTCAGCTTGCCGTCTTTCACGACCCAAGGTTTGATCGCGTAGAACATCTGGTTGATCGTATATTCCATCGAGCCCGCTAAAGCGATACCATACGTATCTTTTTTCCCGTTGCCGTCCGGGTCCTGTTCCGCAAACGCTTTCGCAACCTTGTACAAATCGTCGGTAGTCTTCGGCATCTCCAGCCCGAGCTTCTTGAGCCAGTCTGTCCGGATGATCACCCCGCGCAGCGGATTCACCCATTGAATGTGGCCGACCTCGTACAGCTTGCCGTCCGGCTTCGTTCCGGCTTTGCGGAGCAGCGGATTTTGTTCCAGCAGCTTTTTATACTCTACGGAGTTTTTGGCAATGAGATCGTCGAGCGGCATCAACTGCTTTTGCTCATAGAGTGGGTTGCGGATCGTCGGATCGAACACCATGAGCAGGTCAGGCGCGGAGCCGGAGGCGAACATGACATTCGTTTTTTCCTTAATCTGGGCAAAAGAAATCGCCGTAAACTTCACGTTCTCCGGACCGTTTTCGTTAATCCATTTGGTCCAGCGATTCTGCTCGTTCGTACCCTCGTCTTGGGAGACACGGCCCGTGTCGTAAGCCGTTACGGTGATGTCCTTGCGCGGTTCGGGCGCTTTCGTCGCTCCAGAAGTAGCCACCGAAGATACCCCTGGTGAGGATTTGGCGCCGTCGTCCGATTTGGAGCAGCCAATGACGGTAAGTGCCAGTACGGCGGTTGAAGCGAGGGCAAGCTTAACTTTCATATTTCTCATGAATACATACCCCTTTCGTATATAAACAGCTATGGAAGCATGGTGAATCCAACGTGGTGAGCGTGCAGCACGGTCACCCTTTGACAGCGCCGAGCATGACGCCTTTGACGAAATATTTTTGCAGAAACGGATACAGCACGATCATCGGCACCATCATCACCATCACGCTGGCCGCCTTGAGCGATTCCGGCACGACTTCAACCTGCGCCCCTGTCAGGACGATTTCCTGCAGCAGCTGCTGGTTTTGGATCATCTGCTGGACGAGCACAGCCAGATTGTATTTGACAGATTCATTGATGTACAGCATCACATTGAAAAATAAGTTCCAATAGCTCACCGAATAAAACAGCGTGATCGTCGCCAGCACCGGCTTCGAAAGCGGAAGCATGATTTGCAGCAGCTGGCGCCATTGTCCGCAGCCGTCCATTTTGGCCGCTTCTTCCAGCTCTTCCGGAATATTCTCGAAGTACGTCTTCACCACCAGCATGTTGTAGGTGTTCACCAGCGAAGGAATCCACAGCGCCCAGTAGCTGTTCACGAGACCGAACAATTTCACGATGAGATACGTGGGAATCATACCCCCTGTAAACATCATGGTAAAAATCATCGCCAGTGTAAACCACCTTCTTCCTGGGAGTATTTTCCTGGACAAGGGATAGGCGGTCAGCACTGTCGCCAGCATACTCAGCGCAACCCCGACGACTGTGATGATCACGCTGTTTTTGAACGCCGGGAGGATGCGGGTGCCCTCAAACATCGAGGTGTAGGCATCGGTGTTCCAGCCTTTCGGCCATAAGGTGACTCGGCCAGAGAGAATTTCCTGCGTGTGGCTGAGCGACAGCGATGCAATATGAAGCAAAGGCAATAGGCAGGTGAGCGCGATCAGCCCCAGCAAGGTATAGTTCAGCCCGTAGAATAGGCGGTCTCCGTTGGTTGATTTCATTTTTGTCGTCCCCCCTAGAATAAGCCATGACCGAAGCGCCGAGCCAAACTATTTGCGCTCACGACAAGGATGAAACCGACGATCGATTCGAAAAAGCCCATCGCCGTCGTCAGACTAAACTGCCCGCCTTGCAGCCCTACGCGGTACATGTACGTCGAGATGACTTCGGAGACGCTCGCATTGAGCGAGTTTTGCAGCACGAAAACATGATCAAAACCGATCTCCATCACCTTACCGAGCTGAAGAATGAGCAGCAGCACGATGGTCGTTGAGATGCCGGGTAGGGTCACATGGCGGATCTGCTGCCATTTGTTCGCGCCGTCGATGTTCGCCGACTCGTACAGGTGCGGATCGATCGATGTAAGCGCCGCCAGGTAGATGATGGCGTTGAAGCCCATCTCTTTCCACACGCCGGAGGCGATGAAGACGCCGATCCAGCTTTTGATGTTGTAAAGGAAGGGGAATGGCTCGCCGCCGGCCAGCTTGATCCAGTTGTTGATTGTGCCCGATTCGATGGACAGAATGGATATGATGAGGCCGCCGACGATGACCCATGAGAAAAAATGCGGCATGTACAGAATCGTTTGCACGATGCGCCGGAACCAAAGCCTGCGAGCTTCGTTCATCATAATGGCGAGCGCAATCGGCACCGGGAAGCCGCAAATGATCGTCAGTCCGCTGAGCACGAACGTGTTGCGGATGATCTCCAGCGTCTGCGCCTGCTTGAACAGCGTCTCGAAGTTCGTCATACCGACCCACGGGCTTTTCAGGATACCATCTGTGAAATTGTAATCTTTGAAAGCGATGATCAGCCCGCCCATTGGCATGTACTTGAACATAATGTAAAAGGCAATGCCCGGCAGCAGCATGAGGAACAGCGGCAGGCTTTGTTTGGCGCGCAGCAGGCTTTGGCGCCCCCGGGGCTGGGTCTTCGGAATCGCCAGGCTGGGTGCCTCCGAGTTAGGTTGCATCGTATCTCTCTCCTCTCTGATTTCAATTATACGGATCGCGGGAGAGGAGCGCCTTGAATCTGTATAGGTAAATCTGGAGGATTCTACTGGGGTGGGGGTGATGATGTCGTGTTATTTCGCTAGCGGTACTTGGTAAATCATTGAGGAAGCTAGTTGGGAGAATGAGGGACGGATGGCGGGAGTGAGGTATATGGCGGCGGTGTGAGGAAGTTTGGGAGCAGCATTCATTGGTGCATAGGCAGTACGGGGACGTGAGCTGCTATATTCCTGCGATTAAGCAGGCATTTTCCTCCAGATGAGTGCGTTTGGAGGTGATTCCTGCGATTAAGCAGGTTTTCCGAGCGATTGTCTGGATTTCGAGAAATTTTTCGGCAGATTCCTGCTGTTTCGCAGGCATTTGATGAAAACGAGCAATTTGGAGGGAAATCCCTGCTTTTTTGCAGCTTTGGGGGATGGTGGCGGCCCCATACATCACAAGAGAGCCAGCCGTGCTCCCTCCACCCAGGAAGCACGGCTGGCTCTTCCATTAGCTACCCCATCCTCCGGAACTCGCTCGGCGAGCAGCGCACCCAGTTGCGGAACACAGTGGTAAAGTAGTTCGGGTCGTCGTAGCCGACGGCTTCGGCGATTTCGGAGATTTTCATGTTGGTGTTGCTGAGAAGGATTTTGGCCTTCTCGAGCCGGAATTGGGTGAGGTAGTTCGTGTAGCTCTCACCGGTTTCTTTCTTGAACAGGTTGCTGAAATAGCTCACGCTGAGGTGCACATGCTGCGCGACGTCGTGGATGGAGCAATCGCCTTTATAATGCTGCTCGATATAGCGCACGGCTTTATCGAGCAGGTTGTCGTTTTTGCCGGCCAGCCACGAGTTGAGCTGGTACATGAACGCCTGCGCCTGCGCGCGCAGCCAGAGCGCCACTTCCTGCGCCTCCCGCAGGGGCTGAAGCGCCTCGATCCAGACGCCGAGCCCCGGGTCCTGGGCGCTCCCGGCCTGCGAGCCGTCCGCGGACGGCTCGAGCACGCGCTTGCGCGCCGCCTCCATCGCCAGGGCGATGGCGAGTCCCTCGAGCTTCGCATCGCTCGGGGTCATGGCGGCGGCGGCCGCGATCAGCCCCTCCCAGTACGACCGGAGGGGCTCGATTTGGCCCTGGACGATGTAGGCGACAGCCTCGGCCTGGATCGTTTTGCTCCGCTCGGCGTGGTCCGGCACGAGCGGGTCGTGTTTGCCGTGGGCCGCGTCCTGCGGACTGCCGGCCAGGCAGCCGTACAGCGCCGCGAAGCCGCTGTTCATCCACTCGCTGCGCAGCGTCAGCCCGAGCAGCGCATCTGTCATGCCGATGACTTGACCGGCATAGGCGTCCAGCCCGGCGGCTGCGCCCGCCGCCGCGACGGCAAACACATCGTGCTTCACGCTAACGAGGGTGCCCACGCCTCCCGCCTGCGCGAACAGTTCCTGCATCACGTTCAGCACGGCGAATTGCAGCAGGCGCGCATCCTCGCGCCTATAATCCTTCCCCGCCGGCGTGTACGACGCCACCGTGAACACGAGCAGCGCCCTGCCCTCGCACGTGCGCTGCAGGCGCCCCACCGCCGCTTCATCCATCGGCAGGCCGAGCAGCCAAGCCCGCAGATTGTGCTCGAGCAGACGGTTCTGTTCAGCTAGCGAACTGACAAGCTCCTCCTGCCGCGCGGTGAACAGCTTGAACGCTTTCGCCAGCGGCTTCGTCAGTTCTTCCGCCGAGAGCGGCTTGAGCAAAAAATCAACCGCGCCATAACGCAGCGCCGCCTGCGCGAATTCAAAATCTTTGTACGCCGTCAACACCATAACGTCAATCGGTCGCTCCAATTCTGAAATGTGGCGGCAGAGCTCGACGCCATCCATCTCCGGCATGCGAATGTCCGTGATGACGAGATCCGGCCGGAGCTCCTCGATCAGCGCCATCGCTTCCACGCCGTTATCCGCTTCCCCGGCGACAGACCAACCGGTCTGCGAAGCTTCGATCATTTTCATCAGCCCTCTGCGAATCAGAGGTTCGTCGTCTACGATCAGCACTTTTCCTTTCATGCGGATGAACCTCCCTCTTCCCTTGTGTGTGCCGGCAGAACCAGCTTCATCGTTGTCCCCAAATCGGGCTCGCTAAAAATCGTTAACCCGTAAGGCGGGCCGTACAGCAAATTGACACGCCGTATGACGGTCTTCAGTCCGATCCCGCCTCGCTTTGGCGCATCCTGCACCTCATCCAAGCTGCGTTCCTGCAATTGCAACACAGCCACAACCTGATCCCCCGTCATGCCCTTGCCGTTGTCGCTGATCTCGATGCACAGCATATCCGGTTCCTGCAGGTACGCTTTAATCCTTAGAATGCAAATCCGCGACATCTGCGAAAAGGCATGCACAAACGCGTTTTCCACGAGCGGCTGCAGAATCAGCCGAATAACCGGCAGTCCCTCCACCCCATCGTCGACATGGATAAACGTCTCCAGCCTGCCGCCGATGCGCGCGCTCTGAATGTTGATGTATTTCTGGATATGCTCGATTTCATCCTGTACGGTGGTATGCGTGTTTGGGCTTTGCAGCGCATAGCGCAGCAGGCCGGACAGCGACAGGACAAGCTGCGCCGCTTGTTCGTCATTTTCACCTAGATACAACTTCATATAAATCGTATCCAGCGTGTTGTACAGAAAATGCGGATTCAGCTGCGCCTGCAGCGCCGTCAGCTCCGCTTCGCGCTCATGCAGCTTGCGCTCGTACACTTCCTTGACGAGCGACTCGATGTTCGACGCCATTTCATTGAAACTGTGGCCAAGAAACGCCAACTCATCCTGCGTCGAGATGCGGATTCGCGTATCGAAGCGGCCGCCGCGCAGCTTTTTCATTCCGGCAACGAGTGTGCGAAGCGGCCCTAGCAGCCTGCGGCCCGTGAAAAAAATAAGCAGCGACGCCAGCCCGATGCTGACGAGACCGGAATACAGAGCAATTTGGAAAATCCCCCGGCTCTTCTGGTTAAACGATTGCAGCGACAGCGCGGAGATCAGCGTCATATGCGAGCCCTGCGTCGTGCTGCGGCTTACGTAAATCGGCTGGCCGCCGATAGTCACGGTCTGCGAATCGGCAGCTTGCAGCAGCGCGTCCAGATCGTAGCCGTCTTTTTTATGATTCGTATAAATGACACGGTTGCGGTCATCGAGCAGCACCACCTGCGCGTTCTCGCCTTTGGTCAGATCGTCCAACATCGCACCGAAAAGCGACTCATCCCAAAACAAAATCAGGATGCCGTACAGTTCCTGCTGCTTGTTCTTCATATAGCGGGCGGCAGAGATGACGTTCTTGTAGCCCGAGCTCTCAATGCTGGATATGCGCATCGCTTTCCATACAATTTCACCGTTCGAGCCCTCGAGCGACTGCTTGATCGTCGTATAGTCGGCGTCGCTGAGCGGGATGACGGTGCCCGAATTATTTTCGAAAAAGTAGCCCGAGCCCTTCGTATTGTACACGTACATGCTCGACAGCTTGGGCTCATCGATGGAAATTTGATTTAGCAGACGCGCCAGCTCGTCCTGATCAAGCAGCCGGTTGTAGAACGTATCCTCCGCCCGCTCCGCGGAGCGCCGCAAAATATCTTCAATATATGGATGAAAAACAATGTAGTTCGTCGATTTGTACATATTTTGAATCTGGAACTCGACCCGGGCTGCGGCCTGCTCATTCGCCTTGGCAAATTGCTTGGAGATCTCACCCGTAAACATCTTGAGATATACCGTATAGGTCACATAGCCGGATATCAGAAACACGACCATAATCAAGGTCGAGAGGGAGGCGATCAGCTTAAAGGATAGATTTTTTTTGAACATGTCGTCAGCGCACCTCCGTACCTCCATTATAAAGGAGATGGGCGGCAGATTCCTCGAAAATGTTGCGATTTGTCTCGAAAATTGTGGGATACAGGAACATAAAGCGAATGAATCATTAAAAATAGATAAAGTCAGTTTAATACAACACATTTAGTAAATAATGGTAACTTAAAGTTAATTAGAGGGCGTGGTTCACATTCATATCGCAATCGCATTATGGGCTATTTTTGCCGCAATTCGATGGGGTGATTGGAAAAATTTCCAAAGCTATTACCCTACTTTGCTTTTCGTCATTGCCTGTCACTTGCTGTACAAAGTGTTCGCTTTCGACCAGCATCATATCTGGCGGCTGCAAGGGGAGGTTTTCCTAAACCACCTTGGGGCTTATCTGCTGCATGTGTTCGTCATTCTTCCCATGGCGATTTTTATTTACCTCTCCACTTATCCCGTGACGCTGCTTAAGCAATTCCTCCATATTATCAAGTGGATCTTGATCTTTGTCGTTGTTGAACTCATCGGATGGAAATATGGAAAAATTGCTTATCATCACGGATGGACGATCTGGTGGTCCGCCTTGTTTAATCTGAATATGTTTCTCGTCATGCGGGTCCACTACAAACGCTATCTCTGGGCTATCCCTTTAGGTGCTTGCTGTACCCTCTTTTTCTTGATTGTTTTTGATTATTTGTAAAAATGGCGATCGGAAAGCATGAATTGTGCTTCTTCAGGTAGACTTCTGTTCCTTTCCATCCCCCCTCTTGTGGAATCTACTATAACTAGCTAAATAGATTCTAGTGAGGTGATTCCCCATGGCCATTCTTCCTGTGCATCCAGGTCGTCCGACCGCGATCCAAGATGCGGTGAATGCAGCGATTCCAGGCGACGTGATTCTCGTTCATAAGGGCGTGTACCATGAAACCGTTCTGGTGCCCAGCGGCAAAGACAATCTTCGCATCGTTTCCAAAGAACCGCATGATGCGATTCTTGATGGCAAGTTCAGCTTGGCGGAAGCTTTCGGGCTTGAATTTACGGCGGGGGTTGAAATTAACGGCTTTCAGATCAGAAATTACGTTTCCAACGGCATTCGCTTGTATAATGGCAAATCTCACCGCATAATGAACAATACCATTCGGCACATTGCCGGCGCCGGGCTTCCACTCGGCCTCTTTGTGCTGCTTTCGACCGGCACGCTGATTGTCAAAAATACGATTGAACGCATCGGCCGCGGCAGCGCAGGCACCGGCCTTCAGTTGAACAGCGGGTCATCGAATTGGATCATCGACAATAAGCTGCAAGCTAACCGAGCCTATGGTATTCAAGTTTTGGACAGCAATCACAATACCATTGCAGAGAATCACATCTCCCGGAACCGGGATGACGGCATCCTGCTCAGCGGTTCGGACAACAACCTGCTTCTGCATAACACGGTGGAGCACAATCGGGGGAACGGCGTCATGTCGCGAAGCACAAATTCACTGGTTGTTGGCGGAGGTATGAAAGATAATCTGGGCAATGGCTTGCTGTTCATGAACAATTACAGCTTTGCCGGGTTTACTGAGCTGAAGAACAACCGCCAGAGCGGGATCAATGCGTCTTCGGATTTTAACGACATGCAGGAAAATCAGATCGATAAGAACGGAAATTACGGAGTGCTGATTGAAGCGCCGCATACGGCCAACTTTGTGTTCGAGAATCTCTTCAAGAAGAATGAGCCGCGCAATACGAAGGATCGGGGCGTAGATAATACGATTTTGCAGAATCGGTTTCGGTCGTAGGCAGCTATCGCAAGCAAACAGCCCCGGACGGATTGCCGTCCAGGGCCGTTTGTTTTATTTTTTCACTTTCGCATACCAATCGTTGACTTCTTTATAGCTGGCGTCGCCGCCGGAGGATTTGAATTTCGCGATAAAGGTATCCAGATTGCTCATCTGTTCCGCCCCGAAAATGACCTTCGTCGTAAATTCGTTGGACATCGTGTTGAGCGATTGGAAGTTTTTCGAAAATTCCTGCATGTAAGGCGCATAGCCGAGTTGATCAAGCGCTTTGGATTCGGCAGGAGCCTTCCCATTCATGAAATCCCAGGCTTCAAACAAACGCATATCTTTACGTACACGAGCCTGCCAGTAAATCGGATAGTTTTTGTCGTCGGTACCTGTCAAGAAGTTGTTCGCTTGGTTGCGTTCATCGGTAAAGATCGGTTGAATCGGCGTATATTGACCGTCTTTTAACGTATAATGCTTGTTCTCTTCCCCGATCGCCATTGTTCTGAACGTATCTTTTTCCAGCTTCGCATTCATCCACTTCACAGCGTCTTCCGGATGTTTAGAGGATTTGGGAACGTACGTAATCCGATCAAAGCCTTTTGTCGCAGACAAGCCCATCTTGCCATCCTTGCCTTTCAGGGCTGTGATGAAGCCGGCTTTCGCCGTTGGTACGTTCTTGATGAGCGCATCGTTAATCGCCGGTACATCCGACCAGTTCATCATGATTACGCCGGCCTTGCCGCTTGTAAATTTCTCTTTGGCCGTTGCGTCTTTATTCGCTGCAAACTCCTTGTCGATCAAGCCTTGTTTGAACAAATCACTGACAAAAGCAACATAATCTTTGTACGCAGGATCCAGTACACGCGGTGTCAACTTGCCGTTCACATCGTTCCAGAAGTTCGGCAGGCCGAACGCGCCGGCAATATTGGCGATAAAGGCCGAGTCTCCATTAATGGTCAGCGGGATGTTCTTATCGCCGTTGCCACCTGGATCCTTCTCCTTAAATGCTTTCAAAACAGCGACGAATTCATCCAGCGTCGTCGGGGACTTCATACCCACCTTATCCAGCCAGTCCTGGCGGATGTACAAGCTCGTAGAAACGGAAAGCAGGCTCTTCGTTGGAATCGCGTACAGCTTGCCATCGATTTTAGCTGCTTCCAGCGCCTCAGGGTCGATAGCCGCTTTAATATTCGGACCGTATTTATCAATCAGCGGCCCTAGATCGACAAGTGCGCCTTTTCTCGCATAGTCGGAGTATAGTGCTTTAAAATCAGTACCGCCGCCTGTTGTCACGACATCGTAGGGCTCGCCGGAGGCAATCAAAATATTGAGCTTATCCTGCGCTTTGTCCTGCGGCAGCATATCGTACTGCACTTTATAACCTGTCGCCTGCTCCAGATACTTGGCTACCGGGTATGTGTTGTAGTCATCTTTTTGCCAAATTTGCAGGGCTTTCAGCTCTGGCTTGGGACCAGCCGGCGTAGCGGCTGCAGTTGCCGCTGCCCCTGTAGCAGCAGGTGCGGAGCTGCTCGTGCTGCTGCCGGAGGAACAAGCGACAAGTGAGGAAGCGGAGAGAACCGCTGTGAGTGTGACCAGCATCAGCTTTTTGTTTTTCTTTAACATGCAAAACCCTCCCTAGATATTGTGTGTAATCTTATCATTAAGGCCAAAGCGTTTCCACCCCGGCCGTTAACGCAGTGCTACCCTTTGACGGAACCGATCAACACGCCTTTGACGAAATGCTTCTGCAGGAACGGATACACGAGCAGCATCGGAATGATGGAGGCAATAACCGTTGCCGATCGGATGCCTTCCGGCGAAACATTCATGAGATCGTCCACACTTTTGTTCATGGCCGTCGAACTATCGGCATCCATGACGATATCGCGCAGATACAGTTGAAGTGGTTTCAAACTGGCGTTCGAAATGTACAGCATCGGATGGAAGTAGTCGTTCCAGAAGTAAACTGCATAGAACAGCGCGATGGTCGCGATGACGGGCGTGCTCAGCGGTAAAATAATGCGGAACAGGATCGTGAAGTTGCGTGCCCCGTCCATTTTCGCCGATTCTTCCAAAGCCTCCGGCAGTGATTCGTAATAGCTTTTGATAACCAGCAGGTTGAACACGGAGATGAGTGCCGGCAATATTAATGACCACAAACTATTGATGAGATGAAGCTCTTTCATCAGCAGGTAGTTCGGGATAATACCTCCATTGAACAGCATGGTGAAGATGAATAGGAGCAGAACGAACGGAATGCCAGGCAGATGCCTTTTGGATAATGGATAAGCCGTCAACGCCGTCAGCCCAATCGCAAGCACCGAACCTACGACCATGACGAACAAAGACACCGAAATCGAATGTAAAAATTGACCGGACGAGACCACAAATTTCATCGTGTCGAGTTGAAAACCGACTGGGAAAATGCCTACTTTCCCCGAAATCACGGCGGATTCGTCGCTTAACGCCTTGGACAGCACGTTGGCCATCGGAAGCAGCGTTACGAGTCCGGACAGAATGAGCGCACCGTAGACGCAGACATCCAGGGTCCAATCGCCGAATGTTTTTTTTCTCATAGATGCACCTCCTACCAAATGCTGCGTTTGACTAATTTTTTGCTGAGCTCATTCCCTGCAATGATCAGGATAAAGCCAATCACGGAGTTGAAGAGACCTACAGCTGTGCTAAAGCTGTAATCTTGCTGACCTAGACCTATGCGGTATACGTAAGTACCAATCACATCGCCGCTTTCATAGACAACCGAATTGTACATCGTAAGAATTTGCTCCGTACCTGCATCGAGCAGGTAGCCTAAGCGCAAAATCAGGATCAGGATAATTGTAGGAACGATGCCTGGAAGCGTAATGTACAGCATTTGCCGAAGCCGTCCCGCTCCGTCGATCGATGCCGCTTCGTACTGTTCTTGCTCGATGCCGGCGATGGCGGCGATAAAGATAATGGCATTCCAGCCGGATTCCTTCCAACCGGCGGTAAACACGACTACGCTGCGGAAGAAGTTGTTGTCGAGGAAGAAGGAAATCGGCTTCCCACCGAAAAATACGATGAGATTGTTCACAAGACCGCCGCTCGGGGACAGAATCGTGATGAACAGTCCAGAGATGATGACCCAGGACAGAAAGTGCGGCAGGAAAATCACCGTCTGGATCGTCCGCTTGAACCAGGCTCTTCGCACCTCGTTGAGCAGAAGCGCAACCAGGATAGGAACCGGGAACAACAGCACAAGCTTGTACAAGGAAATGAGCAGCGTGTTGATAAATACCTGCATGAACTCATCGGAATGAATCAGCTTGCTGAACTGTGCCAGTCCAACCCAATCGCTCCCCGCAATTCCGTCAAAAATATTGTAGTCCATGAACGCAATGATAATCCCGTACATCGGGGTGTATTTGAATAAGAGCAAGAATAATAGGCCCGGAACTAGCAGCAAGTACATATCGAAATTGGTCCGAAACAGCTTCCATCTGTTCTTTTTTACTTTCGTCGCTGCGACCTGCCGCAGGTTGTCTGCCGGTGCTGTAACTTCCATCTCACGTTCACCTCCAAGTTGTTATAGCCTTATTATAGAGAGGATCTGAGCCTATCTGTAGATGGTGATCTTTGTGTTTCTGGTACTATTTTATGGTCTTGCGAAAAAGAAAAAGAGCATCTCTCGTTTAAGAGAGATGCTCGGTCAGTGTGATCGGCCGCCGGGTAAACCGCGCCGTTATGGTCGTGCCTTCGCCAAGCTGCGACTCGATGAACAGCCCCTGCGCCTCGCCGGTGAACAGCTTGATGCGCTCGTTGACGTTGTACAGCCCATACGAGCTGCCGGAACCGTCAGACCGCATCGTCGGCCGCGGCTCGGTCAGCAAGCTTTGGGCAAAAGCAGGCTCCATGCCGATGCCGTCGTCGCGCACGGTAAGCGTCAGCTCGTCGCGGTCGATGGCCGCGGTGATCGTAATTTTGCCGGTTTTGCCCTTCGACTTGCGAATGCCGTGCAGGAGCGCATTCTCGACGATCGGCTGAAGCGTCAGCTTCGGAATGGAGAAGACCGATAGCTCCGCTGCTGCATCGGCTCCATCCTCTGACGATCCCGGCGCTTGGATGATGATCGCGAACTCGAAGCTTTTGGGGAAGCGCGTCTGCTGGATTTCCAGATACACTTTCGCCAGCTCCAGCTCATCCGTCACCGTCACAACATCCTTGCCTTTGTTCAGGCTGAGCCTGAAATATTTGGCCAAGCTGTCGATCATATGGGAGATGTCCTGGGCGCCGCGGCCGATGGCAATCCAATTAATCGTATCGAGCGTATTGTACAGGAAGTGCGGATTAATTTGTGCTTGCAGCGCGCGCAGTTGCGCTTCCCGTTCCTGTACCTTGGTGATGTACGTCTCTTCCATCAAATCACGGACGCGGTGAATGAGATGATCCACGCTTTTTTCCAACACCTTGAAATCCCCGATTGCCGTCGTGCCGCTGCGGTCCTCCAGTCCTTCCAAACCTTCCCGTTTGATCGCTCTAATGACCGTCTGCACCCTGCGATTCATCCCCTGCACGATAAACGCCATCAGGATAAAGACGAGAATCAAGAACAGGACCGTAACCCCGGTCAACGTCGCCACACTGGAAAATTGGTTGAGTGACACCGCACGCGAATTGATGCCCTTCTTCGGCACCTCAGCGACCAGCTTCCAGCCCGTCGCCTCGATTGTTGTATACACAACGTAAAGCTGCTGGTTTTCTTCTTCAATCGGGGAAACGCCTTCCGCGTTCGCTTGGACGGCATGCAGGACTGCGGCAGAGCTTAGCTTCGTACCTAGGAGCTTTTTGTCGCTATGCAGCACAATTTTGCCGTCCGGCGCCAGCATATAGACGGTCTGATCCTTGTTTAACTGGATGGTCGACAGAATGCTGTCCACCTGCCGAACGTCCATATCAACGGACAGGACGCCGGGCAAAATATCGTAGTGATCGGGATCTCGCAGCATGCGAAGATTAGAAAAAATATACGTTTCCCCAACGTCGATATAATTTTCCAAATACGCACCTGTCCAGGTCATCATTCCGCCCGCCTCGGCGATCTCTCCGTACCATGGCTTGGACTGGATGCTATCGAGCGGAAAGAAGTTGATTTTTTCATGGGAGAACAACTTATCTTCATCCACATAGATGCGCACCCGATATACATTGAGGTTGGTTTTCGCATTATCGGTAATGTATCTAAGCTCCTTTAAAGCATCCAGCTGATCAGCCGGTGTAGCCGCAACCCTCAAATATTTCAGCAAGTTCGGATTGGTGAACAGCGAATTGGACGTGTCGCGAATCGAGTTGAACTGATGATCCAGGTTGATCTCCGCCTGCTTGAGCGTCTGCAGCATCGTGCGCGTCACTTCTTCTTCGAGAATGTGCGAATACCGCTGCGAATACAAATACAGAAAGATCGAAGCCGGTATGATGATCAGCACAGCATAGGCAACGAGCCACAGCCTGGCCGCCATCGCTCCCCTAAAAATCAACGAGAGGTAGTTCCAGTTAATTGTCTTGAATGGTCTCATGCGGATCGACCGCCTTTACATAACTTGTTCGCGAAACGTGCTGGGGCTGTAGCCGGTATATTTTTTGAAGATTTTACTGAAATAACTCGGGTCCGAATAGCCGACCGCATAGCACACCTCATAGAACTTGGTGCCGGGGTCCTTCAGCATCTCCTTCGCTTTCTCAATGCGCACCTTCGTCATATATTCGTTGATCGTTTCGCCGGTTTCCTGCTTGAAGAGCAGACATAAGTACGTCGTGGATAAAAAGACTTCCCCCGCCAAGTCGCCGACCTGCAGGTTCTCGGCATAGCGCTGCTCGATCAAGCTCTTCGTACGTTCGATAACATTATTCGCCTTGCCGCTGCGCTTCTCGCCGATTCGGTGGCACACGTCATTCAGATAGGCGGCAACGAGCATCCGCAGCTCTTCGAGCGTCTCCTGTTCAAATACGTTGGACATGTGCCCGGTTTCCCGGCTTTCATTATTTCGAATACCGACCTCAAGGAGAATTCGATTGGCCAGCAGGAGCAGCTGCAAGCTCACGTTGCGCCCGTAAGCAATGCCATCCGAGCGATTGTGCAGCAACGACTGATAGATCGCTTGAAGCTCCTCGTCCACCTTTGCGGTGTCCGCCGCTTTCAGGGCGGAGCTCATCCGTTCGTTTTGCGATGGATCGTAGCGGTAGGCGCCGTCTTCGTCGTGCTCCAGGTTGTCCATGGAGATGATCTGATTTTTACCGAGGAACCACCGCTGGTCCGCGGCTTCCCGTGCTTGGGTATAGGAGTTGGGAAGCGCACTGAGCAGCTTCGTGCGCTCGCCGACGCCGATTGTGACACTGATTTTGAGATAGCGATGGAGGCTGTCCCGTACCTCTTCCGCCAGCTTGAACAGCTGGTTCTCCTGGTCTTCTTCCTCCGTCATGCGCAAAATACCGACGAACTCGCCAAGCTGATGCTCGAAGACGTAGCCGCCGATTTCGCGGTCGATAAGCTCTTGCACGATATTGACGACCGAGTAAGCCAGGAGCTGTTGATCCCGCTCTGAGCGCGTCTGCGCGATCTCGCTGGCGTTATCGATCCGAATGGCGATGACCATGTAGGCGCCTTCCAACGGCAGGTTCAGACCAAGGAAATCGATCCGGTCCTGCATGCGCGCAGGGCTGAGCAAATTCTCGCGAATGAGCCCCATGAGGAACTTCTCCCGCAGCAGCGGCATGCTCTGCGTCAGCTTGTACTGCATCTCGCTGATCAGCCTGCGCTCTTCCCGCTCCGCATCCAGCTGGCTGACGATCTTCTCAATCACATGACCGAGTTCAGCCAGATTGACCGGTTTGAACATATAATCCACGGCTTTCACCTTCAGTGCCGATTTCAAATATTCTGCGTCGTCGTGCCCGCTGATGAAGACGATTTTCATATGGGGAAACCGCTCGCTGAGCTGATTCGACATTTGAATGCCATCCATCGCGGGCATGCGCACATCGGTCAGCACAATGTCCGGCATTTCGCGCTCCACAACCTCTAGACCGGTATCTCCATCGTCCGCCTCGCCGACGACTTCAATGCCATAAGCAGCCCAATCGACGTAATGGCACAATCCGTAGCGAACTGTCGGCTCATCGTCGACAATGACTAGTTTGTACACGCTGCAACCACTCCTTTATGCGCAGTTCGTTTCCTCTATTATAGCTGTGTTGCCCAGCGGCACCATAGGAGCATCTTATGATTTCTGGTGGATTCTTTAAGTTGGTGGTTCCGCCCCTATGAAAAACTGCAAATAAGTCCTTCGACATGTCGAAGGACTTATGCTGATCTACCCGCACAACGCCATTCGGCGGGTCTATGTATAGAAAAAAGCTCCGCTTATTCGCGAACCGCATCTCTTTCCCCTGTTTCTTGCTTTGAAGAAACGATATAATCGGAGCAGAATAGCTTGCAATTGTGAGGAGGAAGTCCCCCCCATGACAAAGTCAGTTCTTCACCAGTCCTGCGTCATTTATGCTAATTATTTCACACACACAAAGCCCCATGCTGTTAAGTATAAAGATGGATTGAATTTCTACCTGTTTCGGCTTCAGGCAGAAGGCACTTGTCGCGCGCTGGTGAAAGGAAAATACGAAACCATCATCCCCGGCGATCTGCTTATCTACTCTCCCGAAGAGCCGTACGAACTGGACGTTCATCCACGACGCGCTCCAGATGCGGACACGGTTCAGCCCGTCGGAGACTTTTTCCTGATTGGCAAAGGAGAATGGCTGGATTCGTGGTGGAGAAACAAGGACCTGCCAACCAGAACGAATATCGGTTTTGACGATACGGTCATTACCCTTTGGAAGCATATTATCCGCGAAAAGCAAAAAGTTATGCAGAACCAGGAAGAGATCATGGACTATCTTTTAAGAACGCTTTGTTTGACGTTGGAACAAGTCATTCAAATTAAGCAGAGAACCAAGGGGGCAGATACGGCATATAAACTTAAGCTATTCATTGAAAATCATGCCAGCGAACCTATCAATTTGGAACAAATATCGGCTTCCGTCGGATTAAGCGTATCTCGCTGTTCGTTTCTATTCAAAGCCGCCTTCGGCCAGTCGCTGTTCGCTTACTGTATTGACGTCAGGCTGAAGCTTTCACAGCAGCAAGTGCTCTATAGCAATCTTGCACTGGAGCAAATTGCCGAAAATACAGGCTTCCAGAACTATCCCCACTTCTGCCGAGCGTTTCGTGACCGATTTGGACATCCCCCCGGGGAATATCGACGTAAATTCGGATTCCGGTTCAATCATGATTAATGTTGTCAGTCGGCTTTTGTAGCTAATACCTGCTTCTCTTGAACGAGTACAGCATGTAGCTGTTCATAGCTTACATTCTGAACGATGCCGTCCCCATCCAGCGCAAGTGCGGCTGCTGTCGCCGCGGATTGCCCCAGAATCATAAATACGGGCTCCATCCGGATCGAGCCATAGGCTGCATGAGTAGCGGAAACACAGACTGGGACAATGAGATTGGTGCACTCTGTCCGTTTTGGTACAAGCGCCCGATAACTGATCGGATAAGGCGCTTGTAATTTCACATAGAATCCGCCTTCCGTACTGACATGTCCTTCATCGTTTACATAGTATTGGGTGTGGTGGGAATCCATAGCGTAAGAGCCCATTCCAACGGAGTCCGGCACCGGGCGATCCAACTTAACCACATGCTCTGTCACCACATAATCGCTAATCATTCTACGGGATTCTCTGACATACAGTTGGGGAGTCCAATGGCCGGTTTCGATAAACTCATCCAACGGCAGACCCCACGGCTTGTATACCGCCCGAATGTCCTCAGGCACCCTCGGATGATTCTGGATAGTCCACACGTAACCTTGCTGATAGATGCGGTGGGCATTCCAAATCTCTTCTCGGGTGCGGTAATCCGCTTCCGCAAATCTATGATTCATTCCGTTGTAATCTGTAGAAATACCGCTGTTGTTATTGGAATCTGTCTTATCTGGTGTTACCCGGTTCAATTTAAAAAATTTAGAGCATTGCCCTTGCTCAATAGCGCGGAACAAAATTTCATAATCGCCTTCGTCATACCCCTCAGGCTTTTCAATCTCCAGACGATTGTCCGGATTGTTCGTTAAACACATGCGGAAATTATAGGCTTGAAGCTTGTTGTCCCCATCGCCAAAATTTCCCCCCCGGTCCGGATTAACACGCAAAAGCAAACCGCTCGAAGGCACTCCTTTGATTACATACGGGTCGATACCGCTGGGAAGTTCATTAAGTTCATCTCCGGGATGAATGCCGTTTAATGTCTCCCCGTATTGTGAATTGGACTCCCGGCCGATAAAATAGGATACGCCCGATTTGCCCATCAAATCTCCTTCGTAAGTAGCGTCGATAAATATCCGGCCACTATACACATTTCCGGATTCCATAAGGATGGAGACGATATTTGATCCTTGCTTGATCACCCCGTCCTTTAGTTCGAGCCTTTCCCCGTAAATCACTTCGATGTTGTTTTCCGCTATAAGCTCTTGCAAAACTTCTAGCGCTACCTTGGGTTCAAACAGCCAGCGAACCCCGTCTTCCGAATATTTCCGGGCTACCCGCCGGTAAAACTCCAGGGCCAATCCTCCGATGGCCTCCTTCATCCCTACATCCGTATCTCCGAGACCTCCGGTAGTCAATCCCCCGATCCGCTGACTTGGCTCGATCACCACTACGCTTTTACCCATTTTTTTAGCTTGTATAGCGGCAATAATACCTGCCGCCGTCCCACCGTAAATTACAATATCATACTGTTCATCCTGTTTCATATTCATCCTCCTCCATCATGTTCTCGCTTACAACCACAATTATAAAACGATGACCAATCTGACGAGAATGATGAATCTTCCTTTCCACTTGATAAATCTTACTGTTTTTCAAAATAGTTGTATTCTCAGGTTACGGGCGATATGCCTGGTGCGGCGGTCGTCTCCCCTGTGAAAAAATCACCCTGTATGCGAATATGCTCATACGGCAGCGTTGGGTTGGCGATCCGCCACAGCATGCGGTCCGCCGCCCTGTACCCCGTCTCGCTGATCGGCAGCAGCGGGCGGGTAAACAGCGGGAGCGTGTCCGGCTGCTCGTTCAGCAGGCCGACGAGCGAAATATCTTCGGGCACACGGAGGCCCAGCTCCCGGCATGCCGCATAGACGTCGGCGACCTCGCCGTCGACGCCGCACAGGATGGCGCTCGGACGATGCGCCTGGATTCGTTCGCGGAGCTCGCTGCGCAGCCGCTCCGATCCTTGCCGCTCGCCCGTGGAGTGCAGCGCGGGATCTGTTGCGATGCCGGAGAGCCGCATCGCATAGTCAAAAGCTTGCCAGCGCAGCACGAACCCGCGCTGCACATACGTGGTGCCCACGTACATGATGCGTTCGTGGCCAAGGCTTCTTAGGTGTGCGACGGCTTGGCATGTCGCCTCATAGACGTCCCAGATCACGCTGTCGATCTTGACGCCGGACGGCGGGAAGCTGAGCAGGATGCGCGGCACCGGCAGTTCGAACAATGGCCGCTCCCAGGTCTGCGGCAAAATGCTCGGTGCGATAAACACGCCGTCCGCATAATGCACGTCGTTCTCTTCGAGCCAGCCGGCCATCGCCTCCTCGCGGATCGCTTTGGGCAGCTGCAGCAGCTCGATTCGGTGGCCGAACGAGAAGAAGCGGTCCTGCAGCCCCTGCAGCAATCGGACGTTGTAAGGAACGGACTCCGCGGTTTGGATGAGCAGAAAACGCATGCGTTCACTCGGATATGGCGCGATGTGGTCGAGCCGCAGGCTGCGGATCTGATCCATCGTATAGTAGCCGAGCTTCTCGGCGGTCAGTACGATGAGCTGGCGGGTCGCCTCGGACATGCCGGGCTTGCCTTTGAGCGCTTTGGAGACGGTCTGGACCGTTATGCCCAGCTCTCGGGCAATCGTGCGCAGCGTGACGGACTTGCGGACAGGCATAGCGGGATACCTCCTTCTTCGATGCGTGTTCTTTTTCTCATCATAGCATGCGCAATTTTTACGTTAAACAAAAATTAAACTAGTTCCTTAGGTTGCGGCTTCTATAATGAGAAGCAAGACAGCTATTTCAAGGAGGACGAAATGTTATGACAAATATGAAAACTACCGTTACGATTCCCGCTCAGCAGCTTGCGGTCAGTTATACCCCCGATGTCGTCGTCATCGGCGGCGGCGCCACGGGCGTTGCCGCTGCGATTGCGGCAGCGCGGGAGGGCGCAGACACGTTGCTGATCGAGCAGCGGGGTTATCTCGGCGGCATGGGAACCGCAGCATTGGTGCCGGCTTTTTGCCCTTATACGGATGGAGAGAAACCGGTCATCCGGGGCATTGGCCTCGACCTGCTCGAGAAGATGAAACAGGCGGCAGGGCCGAATTTTCTGGAGCGGTACAAAGAGCTGCTCGATTGGGTGCCGATCGACGTTGAGACGCTGAAGCGCGTCTACGATGCCGAAGTGCTCGCGAGCGGCGCAAAGGTGCTGTTCCACACGGTCGCGGATCAAGTGCTCCTGGACGGCGACCGCATCAGCGGCATCGTGATTTCCAACAAGACGGGTCGCTCGGTCGTCCAAGCGAAGCTGTACATCGACGCTTCCGGCGATGCGGATTTGGCGGCACTGGCCGGCGTGCCGTTCCAAGTCGGCGGCGAGCAAGGTGAGCTGCAGCCGGGCACGATGTGCTATGTCGTGACAGGCGCAGATAAGGCGCGGTACGACCAGTACTTGAAGGAAAGCGGCCACCATCCGCAACAGGAAGAGCTCGTATCGGAAGCGCAGCGGAACGGCGATCTGCCCGAAGGCCGCAAGCGCATCTCCGGCAAAGCGTGGATTACGGATAGCGTTGTCGGTTTTAATTTCGGGCATATTTTTGGCATCGACGGGACCAAAGCGGAAGATTTGACGCGCGCAGCGATTGAGGGGCGGCAGTTGATTGAGACGCAGATCCGCTTTTTGAAAAAATATGTGCCTGGCTTTGAGAACATCGTGCTCGTCCACTCCGGCGATCAGATCGGCATTCGCGAAACCCGCCGGATTCAAGGAGATTACACGCTCGTTGTCGAAGATTTCTTATCGATGCGCACGTTTGAAGACGACATCGCCCGCAACTCGTACTTCATCGACATCCACCTCGCCAATGCAGGGGCGGCTATGACGATCAAGCACTTGCCCAAAGGCAAGTCGCACGGCGTCCCTTACCGCTGCATGCTGCCGCAGGGCAGGTCGAACCTGATCGTGGCGGGACGCTCCGTGTCGTCCGACCGGCCTGTGCAAGGCTCGCTGCGCGTCATGCCGAACTGCTTCGCCATGGGCGAAGCCGCAGGCATCGCCGCGGCGATGGCGGGCGCGGACGACACAGGCTTCCGCGACATCTCGGTGCCGGAGCTGCAGCGCAGACTCGTCGCGCACGGCGCGTGGCTGGGCGAGCGCCCGGGGCAGGCGGACGTAGAACAGGAAGTCGCCGCGAGCGATGTGACGTTTGAGGCGGAGTGCAAGTAGGCTTGACTTGGCTTGGCTTGGCTTGGCGAGCGATCGAGGCGCAGGACAGGAATTAAAGGAGATGCATTCGGCATGAGCAGCAAATGGACAGGAAAATCCTGGGGCACCCTCGGGGACAGTATTACCGAAGCCGGCGGCTACCAGCCGCTGGTGCAAGCGGAGCTGGGCTTCGCGCGCGTCATGAACTACGGTCGCAGCGGCTGTCCGATGACCGCTGGCGGTGACCGTGATTATGGCGCAACGACTCACGTGGGTAAAGAAATCGACACGACGCTGGATTGCGTCACGATTTTTGCCGGCGTCAACGATTTCCGCCTGGATAAACCGATCGGTGAACTGGGAACGGACGATATTTATACATTTTATGGGGCGTATGCTTCAGTCATTGAGGATATTTTGACGAAAAATCCGGCCTGCCGGCTGAGTCTCTGGACACCGCTGCAGCGGGATAAAGACCAGTATGACATTTTCTATGTCAATGCGGCAGGACACCGGCTGTCCGACTACGCGGACGCGGTTGTCGCGATCGGGCGCCGCTATGCGCTGCCCGTGCTCAATTTGTATGCAGAGAGCGGGTTCACGAAGCTGACGATGGCGCATTTTACGTCGGATGGGCTGCATCCGAATGAGACAGGGCACAGGCGAATCGCAGATATGGTCGTACCGTTTCTGAATCGGTTATAGGAGGTGCCGTTCCCTTTCATCGTTAGGCCACTTGGCTGCATTGGGGGCTGCCCGAGAACGCACAAAGCCCGCGCTAGGGATAGCGCGGGCTTTGCTATTGTCTCGTTTAGGAGATCGATGCCTCGTAGATGGATTGAATGGTGCCAGCCAGCACCTCGTTGAATTGCTCATCCGACTGTTGATCGGACAGGCCTTCCGCCAAGGCGCGCGAGAAGCTGGCAATCAGGCCGTGATTGCGAGCCAGCCGCTCATTGGCTTCTTCCCGCTCATATCCGCCGGACAGTGCGACTACGCGAGCAACATGCGGCTCGTCCATCAGTTCGCGATAGAGATTGTCTTCGCTTGGGATCGACAGTTTCAGCATCACCGTCACGTCAGGTGCAAGAGCGGATAACTGTCCCAGAATTTCCTCCTTCAAGATGCGTTCCGATTCACTTTTATCCGCGCTGTGAATATCGACTTCGGGCTCGATGATCGGCACAAGTCCTGCAGCCCAAATTTGCTTGCCGATTTCAAACTGCTGCTCCACGACTTTCCGAATGCTATCCGGATTCGCCTCATAAATGACGGAACGCATTTTTGTTCCGAAGACGCCGCGCTCCACTGCCCGCCGAAGCAGATCGTCCAGATCCGGCATCGGTTTTAGCAGCTGCACGCCGCCGTCTTTGTCCGCCAGTCCCTTGTCGACTTTCAGGAAAGGCACGATGCCTTTTTTCTCCCACAAATACTCTGCCGTAAACAGTCCGTCGATCTTCCGATCCATCGTGTTCTCGAACAGAATAGCCCCTAGGATGTATTCGGAGTTAAACGCAGGGCTCTTGATAATGCGCGTCCTCATTGCGTGCACCATGGCAAACATCTCTTCATCGCCAGAATACCGACTCGGTTCGATGCCGTATTGCTGCAAAGCTTTCGGCGTACTCCCGCCACTTTGATCCAGTGCTGCGATAAAGCCTTGACCCTTGCGAATGCGTTCCAACTGCTTTTCGTTCATGTCGGAGCTCCTCTCTGAACTGCTTTTTCTTCATTGTACCTCTGCCGGGCAAGCATCGCAAATGTGCAGGATAGCCCGGTGGATTCACGGCAGTTCATACATCTTTAGCACCCTGACGCGACCATCTTGCGGGAAACGGGAGATCGTGGTAAAGTGTTTGGAACTTGAGGATGGAGCGGGGGAAAGCCGGTGGAATTAACGTATTTAAAAACCTTTCGCGAGGTTGCAAAATGGAGAAGCCTCACCAAAGCCGCGGAGACGCTGGGTTACGCTCAGTCCAGTGTGACAACGCAAATTCAGAAGCTGGAAGAATCTTACGGCGCGGTCTTGATCGAACGATTCGGGAGAACCATGAAGCTGACGATGGCCGGCGAGGCGCTGCTGCAATACGCGAACGACATCAATCGCCTGCACGAAGAATCCAAAGAAGTCGTAGCCAGGCAGTCCAAGGGAACCCTTTCAATCGGCACGATCGAAACGCTGGCTTCGTTTTTTCTGCCGCCGTTTCTGCAGGCGTACCGCGGCACTTACCCCGATGTTCATGTCATGATTCAGCCTGGGAACGAGCCCTACATCATCGAGTCGGTCAAAAATGGGACGCTGGATGTCGGCATTATTCTGGATCCTCCGTTTCGCGATCCGGAGCTTGAATGCGTCATGCTGAGGGAGGAGCCGCTGGTTATCGTTGCGAGTCCCGATCATCGATTCGCCGGACAGAGCGAAGTTCGCGCCGAAGATTTGGCGCATGAATCCTTGATTTTGACGGAAGACGGATGTACGTACCGCGCTATGCTACTTAAAGTTTTGAAGGAGCAGCAAGTCAGTTGCAAGCTTTCTTACGAATTCGGCAACCTGGAAACGATCAAGCAATGCGTCAATTATGGGCTCGGCGTTGCGCTGCTGCCCCGGATTACGGTGGCCGAGGAAATTCGCAAAGGGCAGGTCGCGGCGATTCCTTTTCAGCATCCCGACTGCCAGTTCTACACCCAACTCATTTACGCAAAGAAAAAATGGAAACCGAAAGCTTTTCTCGGATTCATCGAGCTGGTTAGCGGTACTTAGGGGAGCTGTAGTATCAAAATTATTGAAGTTTGCTATTGAAAACTACCGATAACTCCAGTTTCGCGGACTGTGCTACAGTGAACTCAAGCCATTCACGACAGTCCAATTAACTGGAGGTAATTCTATGACTATAACAACGCGCCAATCGCTCGTCCTTGAGACCCCGTTCGCCTCGCCTGAACACACGCATCGCCATTATATGAACAAGCTTTCCGTTGAGACCGACGTCGCCGATGTCCGTTTTGACATGCAGCATGGTCTGGACGACTTCTTGCTGATCGATGTGCGCAGCGCCAAAGCGTATGAGGAATGTCATATTCCGGGAGCAATTAACCTGCCGTCCAACCTGATCAGCGCGGAAACAACCGCGGCTTTCTCGACAAGCAAGGCCATCGTCGTCTACTGCTGGGGACCCGCTTGCAATGGCGGCACCAAAGGCGCAGCCCGCCTTTCCGGCCTTGGCTTCATGGTCAAGGAGATGCTCGGCGGCATCGAATACTGGCGGAGGGAAGGGCACCCCGTTGAGGGAACGCTGGGGGAGTCGGCTCCTTTGGTGGGGTAGTAGCATGGGCATGCGTGCCATGCCAGATAAAGATCTGATTATGCCGCCCTTTTGAAGCTGGCTGTGTTCGCAGATAGGCATGGAGCTGCTTCGTGGAGGTGCGCCAAGCTGCGAGTCGTGCGTAACGGTTGCCAGTGAGCTTATTTCTCCAAAATGGCGGCAATCCGGCTCATAACGGTTGCAGCAGCGGCTATTTGCCTTGGAAAAGCAGATATTGCTTGGATTTTATGCAGATAAGCCCTATGGCAACCGCTACAGCTTGAAATGGCGCATTTTGAGGCAAATAAGCGCTAGGGCAACCATTAGCCAAGACTGGGCGCTGTTCCACTGGCCAGCAGGCTCAAACCTTATAGCGCACGCCCCCCATTCCTCCAACGTACGAACGTCCCGTCTCCATGCTGCCATGGACCGGGACGTTCTCGTCATCTGACACGGATTTTACAGAAAATAATACTCACTTGCATCCTTGCCTGCGAGCGCATACCGCTTGTAGTGCTGATAGTGCGCCTTGTACAGTTCCCCGTCCTTCGCCGGCGAATAGGTCAGGAACAGCTGCTTGCGGCTGCGGTCGGACGTGTTCGCTCCACTTTGGTGCGGCGCGAAGGAGTGAAAAATAATGATGTCGCCCGGATTGGTCTCGACGATTTCCCCCGTAGACGGGTCGATTTCGGCAATCTCCTCTGCATTCATATTGCGCAGCTCGCCCGGTGTGGAACGGAGACGATCATGATAGCCAGGGAACAACTCCAACCCGCCGTTAACCACCGTTGCACCGTCAATCGCCACCATCACGGAAATCAGCCCCTCGATCGGGAAGCCCTGCCACCATGAAGCGTCCTGGTGCATGCTGTAGCCTTTTGCTCCGGGCAGCTTGAAGATCAGCTTATCTTTGAACAGCTTCGGCTCATCCAGGTAAATGTCCCGCAGCGGGGACAAAATGCGCTCATCCTTAACCAAATCCGCAAATACAGCGGAAATGTCATGTACGGGATCGAGGCGCTCAATGGCGATCGAGCCGTCGGTATAGCCTTTGTGTCCGGCGCGAACATTGCGCGGTGTCGTGTACGCCTCCAAGGTGAGCAGCTTGTCGCACTCCGCTTGCAGCACGCGCGCCTCCTGCTCGCTGAATACATTCCGCAGCACCAGATAGCCCTTCTGTTTGTAGCTCTCCAATTGCTCGTAAGACAGGATATTGATTTTTTGCATATTCATCTTCTCCTTCACTTTTTTGATTATCGCGCCTTTCATGATTATCATATTACGCGGACTTCTTTACTTTTCACATGCACCGTCTTATGATAATTCATATACTTTTTTGCGAAATCAAAAAGGAGGATTCCACATGCCGAATGTCGCGATCTGCCGAAGTTATTTTAGCGGAGTTCGAACGTCATTTAACCTCGAAGAGGACCTATACAAGAACTGGGTGCTGCTCGCTGCGCAGTCCGGAAGCTTCAGCTTTCAGCTGGGGGCCGGTGAGGCAGCGGACACCAAACTGATCAAAGCCGGAGAGCTCGTCCTCTGCCCGCCGGGCACGCCGCTCAAGCGCTGGGTCGTTGACCCGTTGACGTTTATTTTTATCGAATTCACCTCCGATAGTCCCTATCCCACCGGCAAAATCACGGTCAAAGACGTGCAGCGCCTCACCTCGACCTTCACTTATATGCGACAGGTGTCACTGAACAATCAAGCGGATCCCTCGCACGCGGATTACATGAATCACCTGCTGCAAGATCTGCTCCGCATGATCGATTGGGAACGCAAGCTGGCAGGCCAAACGATTCCGCGCGACCAGCTTGATCCCATCAGCCAGCGAGCCCTGGCCTATCTCGATCTCCACGCGTTCGATGAGTCGCTCAACTTGCAGCACCTTGCCCAGGAGCTCGGACTCAGCGCTTCTCAGCTCACACGGCGTTTCCAGGATGCCTACAAGCTGTCGCCCATCGCGTACGTCACGACGATTCGCCTGCGCAAAGCGTGCGCGCTGCTCGTGGAAACCGACGACACGCTGGAAGCGATTGCGGAGCAGTGCGGGTACCAGAACGCATTTTATTTTAGCCGCATGTTCAAAAAGAAACAGCAAATAAGCCCCTCGACGTATCGAAGGACTTATCGGATTTAACCGGAAACGACGTGGAGTCCGCTCGTTTCCGACCATTGTATAGAAGTCGATCTGCCTGGCATGCTCACTTCAAGAAGATCCTCTTCCAGTGCGAGCCTCGCTGGCGCAGCCTCTGCCCGGTACACGTGCACGAACCGGGCACGCCGCCCCCGCTCACGGTGCACAATCGCCGTCAGCGGCACACTCGGATCCACCGAGTGCCCCGGCGTCTGCACCGTCACGAGCTCCTGCCCCGGCATCACCCATGCCGTGTGCCACACCGCCTCGCCGCCCGGGAGCGAGTAGCGGGCGGCCACCTGCCCTGCCTCGGGCGCGAAGCTCCCGGTGACCGGCAAGGTCAGTTCACTTTCGCCGAGGGGTACCGAGATTGAGACTTGCCCCTCCTCCCGCAGCTGCCCCGAAATCGGCGGCACAAGCGGATGCAGCCACCATTCGACCTGAGCCTCGTCCTCCAGCGTAACTTCAAACCAATCCAGCAGCCAATCCGCCGTCAAAAGCAGATGACGATCCAATCGGCAGCCGGCCAAAGCCGGATAGGCTCCCTCCGATTGCAGCCATACATACGTGCTCTCCTCGCCGCACGTAAACTGAACGCAGCGCCCCGTATGCTCCGCCTGCGACTGTCCATTCAGCGAGATGGTGTTGTGACACGCCGTTTCTCCATACCAGGGCCGCAGCGAGGAACCGTACGGCGTCACGCCCTGATCCGGCGCCAGCATGCCGGCGGCATGCAGCAGCGACACATGCAGCTTGTCGCGATGCCCGTGCGCGCCGCCATGCTCGCCGAAATCCGCGAGAAACGCGAGCGGATTCGCCTCATGCCGGCCTAGCACAAAGCCGGATTCGGCCAGCAGCTTGGAGCTGCGCACGCTGCCAACTGGCGACAGCGACGCCAGTTCGGCGCCATCCCCACACAGCAGCGCCTCCAAGCCCGTTCGCGAGCCTGCCCCCGCGCCCAGCTGCCGGTACGCCTCCCGCAGCACCGGCGCCAGCTCGCGCATGCCGTAACGCGCCAGCCCCTGCTCGGCGACCTCGGCGATCTCGCGCGCATACGGCCGGCGCTCCATCGGCCCGTCATGCAGCGCCGGCAGCACGCCCTGGTCGTCGGCCAGCTCCACCAGCAGCGACAGCATGCCCCGCAGCGACTGGCCCTGCGCGCCGACAGCTTCGTATAGCGAGACGCCGCAGCGCTCCGCCATCTCGGCGAAGATCAAGTACGCCCGCAGCACGAATACATGGTAGTAGGTCGTGCCTTCGAATTCAAATTGATCCGGCTTCACCCCGATCGACAAGTGGTGAACAAAACCACCTTCGTCATCGATCAAACCACTCAACTTCTCCCGCTCCCCCTGCGCCGCATACACACAGGCGAGAGCGGCGTTCAGCCATGCCGTGTAATTGTTCTCCGGGTTCCTTCGCTCATGGATGAGAATATGCCGATAAGCCGACATGCTTCCCGCCATAAGCTCGAAAAACACCGCCAGCTTCTCCCTCTCCTCTTCCGCGAACGCAACGCCCTCATCGCTAAGCAGCAAATAAGCTCTGATCAAAGTCGTCGCCCAAATCGCTTCCGTCAGCGCCTGATGGAACGCCCGCCCTTTCAGCATCCAAGGCTGGGCATCCGGATGAACCGGATACAGCGGGTACTGTGCCGCATAGTCGACGATGAGCTTTTTACTGAGCTCGGCGTAACTCGAAACCTCAACCGTCCCGCCAAAGGCCGCATACACCGCTGCCGCCTGAAGCGCCACCCGCGCAAGCTGCTGATGCTTAAAAACAAGCCACGCCCCCCGGTAAGCCGCTCCCTCGACAATGCAGCCGTGAGGACAGCGATACGTCTCGGCATCTGCTTCCATCTCATCGAACAAGAGTTCCGTATGATGCGTCTCACACACGTATTGATGCCACCAGCCGCCGGGCTCGAGCGGGATGCGCAAGCTGCCCGCAGCGGCCAGCCTGTCGACTTCCGCTTGCAGCTCCGCCGCGATCCCGTGCGCCCAGGGCAGCTGATCCACTTTCATACGGACTCTTCTCCCCGCGTCCTTCATCGCATCATCATCCCGCCGTTGACCTCAATCGTTTCGCCGGTGAGATACGAAGCCAGATCGGAAGCCAGATACAGCACTGCCCCCGCCACATCCTCCGGCGTTCCTTCACGCTGAAGCGGGATGCCCTGCACCGTCGCCTGACGCGCGCTATCCGTCGTAAACGTCGCGTGGAACATCGTCTGGCCGATAAAGCCCGGCGAGACGAGATTCACCGTAATGCCGCCCGCTGCAACCTCTTTGGCCAGCCCTTTCGAATACGCCGTAACCGCCGCTTTGCTCGCCGCGTACACGCTGGAACCCGGACCGCCGCCGTTATGCGCCGCAACGGACGACATGTTAATAATGCGGCCATAGCCTTTGGCGCGCATGCCGGAAAGTACGCTTTTGCACATAAAAACCGTGCTCTTCAGATTCACATCCATGATGCGCGCGTACAGCTCCTCCGTCATCTCCGCGTTCGCTGCGCGCTGCACCAAATGCCCCGCATTGTTGACGAGAATATCGACGGTGCCGCCAAACGCCCGCTCCACTTCCTGTACCAGACGCACGATCTGAGCCGTATCCGTCACATCGGCCTGCACGAGAATCGCTTCCCCGCCTGCCGCGCGAATTTCCGCAACTGTCTCTTCTCCCTGCGCGACATTGCGCAAGCAGTTCACGCCAACCTTGGCCCCATGCGCCGCAAGCAGCAGCGCGATCGCTTTGCCGATTCCGGCGTTCGAACCTGTGACTATCGCAATTTTTCCATCCAGATTGATACTTGTCATTTGTTTTCGTCCTCCTCTATCTTAGCCATTCGTAATCGCTCTACTTCAGGCTGCAGAAGACAAGCCAGCTGCTCGCCCATCCGCGTATGCCCATATTCCGAGGGATGAATGAGGTCCGTTGTCAGCGAAGTAAAATCCGTCATAATCTCCCGCCCATCCAGCAAGATCAGCTTCTCATGCCGCTTCGTCTCCCAGTACCTCTTCAGCACATCGTTGAAAGCCAGCTCCGCCACCGCGTAGGGATGTGAAGTATCGAAGAAATGCGTCGCCCGATTCGGATAAATCGTCGTCACAAAAATCGGTTTGGCCGGATGCCGCTGGGTCATCCCATCCAGCATGAGGTTCACACGCCGCTCGAATTCCTCCACTGGCACGACAGCCCGCATATTAACGCCAAGCTCCAGATAAGCAAAATCCCAATCATCCCGCGCTGCAAAATGGCGAGCAACCTCAGGCTCGCAGAAGCAGGAGCCGCTGAGCCCCATGTTCAGCACATCAACGCCGAGTTGGCGTCCCGTCTGCTGCGCATAGCAGTTATAATGGCTGAGAGCGCCCACCCCGTGCGTAATCGAAGAGCCGTACGCCAACATCGTGAGCGAAGGCATTTCCTCCTTGCGCGGCGGCCTAATCCCATAGCCGAACGTATCAATATCCGCGACAACCGCGCTATACCGGTCAAAATACACCCGCCACACCTGCGGGGAAAATGCCGCATTCGTCAGCAGCGCTGCCGGCACCTCCGCAAACCGGTCCGGCTGCTCCAGCTCCAGCGTTGTGTAGACGCCGGCTCTCAGCGTGTAGGCTGCGTGGAACAAATCGCCTTTGAAAACGAGCACTTGGCCGTCTTTCTCCTGCGCTGCCAGCGTCAAGCGAAACACGTTCGCGTCCGTCACGAAGCGCAGCTCACAGCCACTGGACTCGGCGGCTTTGGTCCGTCCTTTGTCCGTCAACGCCTCGCGCACTTCCCGCGGAAACCGCTGGAGCCTGCGCCCCGGCAGCAAGGCCCGTTCCTCGATCTCCGCCACATTATGAAAATAAACCTGATCCAGTATCGTTCTCTCCATCCCTTTCTATCAGCTCCCTTTACGGATTAATCGTTGTAAAAATGAGCGTCGGCACTTTGGCGCTATCCCCGTTCTCCAGCGTCGCCACAGTCGCCGGATTGTCGTTCGACAGCATGGCGAGACGGAAACTTAGCGTGCCGTCCGCTTGCGATTGCACATATTTCGTCACATCGAGGGTCACGTAGCTGTTCGCTTTGACCGGCATATCCGCCGCATCGATGTCGCTGAAAGCCCGCGCCGGTTGATTTGCCGCCGTAATCCCTGTTGGGCTCCAGCTGTCTGAGGCGAGCCCCGACGCTAATAGATCTGCTCCTGCTTGCGCCGTGACCACATACAGCTTGAGCTGCACCGTATCCAGAACGCCCGGGAGCGAAGCCGGCATCGAGGCCTTGATGTAACCGACCTGCTTGCCGCCGTCCGTCTGAATCAGCATCGTAGTCGTGGTGCTGTAATTCGTCGATGTATTCGTCGAATAGACGCTGTCGACATACGTATCCGCGTCGACGACCTTTGTCGTCTGCGTCGGGGTGAGCACCTGAACGACGCTCGCCGGCGAAGTGAAGCCGCCGTAGGAAGCCGTCAACGAGGCGCTGCCCAGCGCAGTGGCCGTCACGGCTCCGGCGGCAGTCACCGCAAGCGTGCCGGGTGCGCTGCTCGCGAAGGTAGCTGCTGCCGTCACATCCTCCGTCGAGCTGTCCGTGAATTGCGCCGTCACCTTGAGCTGCTTCACGCCGCCGCCAAGGGCGACATGTGCTGAAACGCCTGAGATCGCGACGCCGTTCAAAGCCGGCAGCGTCACATTAACGGTGTTGCTGGCCTTTTTGCGGTTGGCCTGGTCGATCGCTTCGATTTTGAACGTGTACGACGTTCCTGGAGAAAGTCCAGCCGTCGTATAGGACGTCTCGCTGCCAAACGTCGTGTCGTACAGAACGCCGTCTTTATAAATGTTGTAGCCGACCACGCCTGTGTCGTCGCTTGCCGCAAGCCAGCTGATTTTCACGCTGCGTGGAGTAACAGAAGCCACAGCCAAAGGCGAGCCTGAGCTCCAGCTCGGCGCAGTGAGATCGTTCACGGTGCCGGAAGTGTACTCGTCAGCACCCACATCCGGTACGCCGGCGCGGGATTCACGATCCAGATCCTCCGTGATGTAGCCGAACGCTCCGCCGCTGCCGTAATTGCCAACCGAGCTGTTGATCGCCGGGCTGTTAGCGGCCAGCTTTTTATACGAAATCGTAAGCAGACGTTCGTATTCGCTCGAAGTCCACAGCCATGCGTAGTCTTGCTGGTTCAGCTGCAGCACGGCATCTTTCAACATCGGATATGACACATTCACCTCGGCGGACGTTAGCGGCGCGGTATTGCCCGTAATGAGCGGCACGCCATGCTGTGGAAACATGAGGTTGCCCGACCAGGACAAGCCGGGGATCGGCGTCATGATTTTGATGAGCTCTTGTTCGCCGCCGACCACGAGGTTATTGGCGAACGTCAGGTTTTGCGGGGCCATGCCGTAGCGAATCAAGCCCAGCTCAATATTGCTTTTGTTGTCGACGAGTGTATTGTTGGCAACGGTTACATTTTTGGCGATATAGTGGTTGTTGCTTGGAATTGGCTGTGTAAGATTGTCATTGTCACCGGTCGTAAAAACGATCGCTGCATCCCACTCCGTACCCGTCAGCCCCTGAAAATAGTTGTTGTACACACGATGATTTTCCCCGTACACCCGCACGCCGCCAGTACCCAAGGTTCGGTCGTCCGGTGTCGCCGGCGCCACTTCGCGGCCATTGCCGATGAACATATTCCCGTAGACGCTCGAGCCGTTGCCTGAACGAAGCGCCACCGTGCCCAGCGACTCAATGAAATAATTGTAGCGGATCGTATTGCCGCCGCTTTTCACCGAAATGTACTCCGGATCGCTGTCCACATGGTCGAAAATATTGTACTGAATCGTCGCATTCGCATTCAAATGCACGAGATCCGTCAC
This sequence comes from Paenibacillus oryzisoli, assembly GCF_050467285.1. Lineage (GTDB taxonomy): Bacteria > Bacillota > Bacilli > Paenibacillales > NBRC-103111 > Paenibacillus_E > Paenibacillus_E oryzisoli_A. Next base: position 55,338 of record NZ_JBCMUN010000017.1, read on the forward strand.
GCCAAGCCGGATGCCTTCGGATTCGTTAACCTGGCGGGGCAGCGTATTGCGGAAAATATTGTATTCAACTAGATCATACTGCGTAATTTCGTAAAGTCCTGCGGTCGTATCCCGATTTCCGTCAAAAAGGATGAATTTGCCGCGATCTTTTTTGTTTTCCATCAGATTATGGTCGACTTGGTTGTGGTGGCTGCCCCAGCCATCGATGTACACCCAGTTCGACTTCGTCGCATCGGTTGCACCGCTTGGCGAATAGAAATGATTGTTCGTGATGCGCATGTAGCTGCAGCCTGTGAGACGAATCCAGTTGGCGGCTGTCGCATCCATCACGAACGTGAGATCCTGCAGCGTGATGTAGGCGCTGTTCGTAAATTTGATCGGTCCGGCGTTGAAGACGGCTAAGCCTTTGTTTTTCGCCTTGATGACGATGGGGTTCGCCGCCGTCCCCATCTTGCCCGTGATGCTGAATGCGGCGTAATTGCCGTCGTTCAGCTCAATGACGTCGCCGGGGCTGGCCGCGTTGATCGCTTGCGCAAGCTGCGTCGAGTTGCTCACCGTCACGGTCGCCCCAGGCGGTGTCGAGCCGCTGCTTGTGGCGGCCGTGACGTCATCAAACGCCGCAGCCCCGGCGTAGCTGTAAAGGCCCACCTGTCCGGACGTGTACGGCGTCGTGTCTGTGCCGGACAGCACCATCGTGCTGCCATAGTAGCCTTCCAGCTTGAGGCTGCCGTCGCTGTTTTGCGTCAGCAGCAGCTTCATCGGCAGGTAGCCGAGGTTGTCGAACGCAGGGCTCAGCGCTGTGTTCGTGACGGACACGCCGCTCGCATTCGGCGTTCCCGCTGTTTGCGGCACGCTGATTTTCGAGTTGCCGGTCACTTTTTCCAGGTAAAATTGATAGCTCGCAGAATTCTTCTTCATCGTGAAACGGTAGTAGGTCGCGGTTGTCCCGCTGACCGAATATCTGGCGACCAGCCCCGCATACGTGCTGTTCGCACCTGTGACCTTCAACTTCCCGCTGAGCGTTATGTCGCTTTTCGTGACGGCAGGCTCGGCTGCGCCCCACTGATTCTGCGTGAGTACGTACGTGACACCTGTCGTCGCGTCTGTCTGCTGCAAGAAGTGATTCGGCTGCGGAGACGCCAACTCTTCGCCCATCGCCCAGGAGCTGGCACCGCCGACGACGGTTTTCCACGGCTGCGATGCCGTGGACGTGCTGCTCACCGGCAATGTGTAGCCGCTTGCGGATGTGCCATAGCTCTCAAAGTCCTCCGTCAGCGAAGTCGAAGTTGCGCTTGCTGTCGCCGGCGGAAGCAGACTGAGGCATAGCGCAGCCAGCATCAGCAGCGTTAGCATGCGTTTTTTGTTTACGCGGTTCCATCTTAATCTCATCATCACTTACCCTCCTCTATTATGGGATTAAGCTCATTATAAGGAGGTGCGGGCGGGAAACCCATGCGCGCGTTTAAGCAGGATTGTGTTTTTTTAAGGAGATCCTAGGGGAAAAAGCTATAAAGGATGCCACAGCGCTTATTGTCCAGAAAATCTGGCGATATTAATTCTAACGGTTACGATAGCGCTTATTGCGATAAAATCTAGTGAAAGTGGTCCGATTTCGTGCAAATAGGCTCGGTGGTAACCGTTAGAGTTTAAAACGAACGATTTTGGAACAAATAGCCGCTGTGGCAACCGTTAGCGCCAGCAACATCCCGTCGTCGTCCCCGTGAAACCACCGTTTCGTGCACCGCAAGCATTTCACGAAACCACACGGGTATAAAAAAATTTTCTCTTGCACCTTACGTAACGTCATCTTTTATAGTTACAATACCGGTATAACGTTAGCGCTAACGAAGGAGTTGCCGATGGAGCAATATTGGAAAGTAGGAGATCTATCCAGATTGACAGGACTCACTGTCCGGACGCTGCGGTTCTACGATCAGATCGGCTTGTTCTCTCCGTCCGCGCAGACGGATTCGGGTCACAGGTTGTACAATGAGTCCGATCTCTCGCGTCTGACGCAGATTGTGTCACTCAAAGAGTTGGGAATATCCCTTGAGGAGATCAAGTCCATCATTGGCGGCAAGCAGATCAGCCCACTGGACATCGTCAATCTGCAAATGACCCGAATCAAAGAACAGATCCAGGTACAGCAGAAGCTTCTTGAGCAGTTGCAGCATGTATCCAAGTTAATGCAAGGAAGGTCGCCGCTGGAAGTTGATGATTTCACACAACTGCTGCAAGCGATGAAAACGATCCACGAGAAACCGGTCATCACACGACAGACAAGCTGGGAGTATCGTCTGGATGTACTAGGAGACGTACTTGGAGATGCTTTCGGCGAAGAGCAGGAAGCTATGAAATCAGAGGAGGAATAACACATGACTGAACGATTTGTCAAACACGCTACTTTCGTCGTTGAGCGGACCTACATAGCGCCGCCAGCGAAGGTCTACATGGCCTGGGCCGATCCGGCCCTCAAAGCAAAATGGTTCTCGAAAGCCGATATTTTCGAATTTCAGGTCGGTGGAAAAGAATACAGCAAAGGAGGTCCGCCAGGGGGGCCGATCTTCACCTTCGACGCCTGCTACCAAGAGATTGTTCCTGAGCAGCGCATCGTCTACAGCTATACGCTGGATTCAGATGACACACGCATCTCCGCTTCGCTAACCACGATCGAGCTCATCTCGACCGACGAGGGGACGAAGTTGATTTTCACAGAGCAAGGGGCGTTTTTCGACGGACATGATACACCGGAAGTGCGCGAGCATGGAACAGGTGAAATGCTGGACGCTTTGGGCAAGTCGCTCTAAATCAAAGGAGGGCAACGTATGAGTGAGCATACGGAGACAAATCATCGTTCAGCGCATGCAGGCGAGAACGAAATCACGATTACCCGCGTCATAGATGCTTCGCGCGAGCTCGTATTTACGGCCTGGACGCAAGTGGAATATTTGGCAAAATGGTGGGGGCCTAACGAGTTTACATCAACTTTTCAAAAGTTTGAGATGACGCCCGGCGGAACTTGGGAATTTATTATGCACGGTCCAGACGGCGTCGATTATCCCAACACCAATACCGTTATCGAGGTTGTCTGGCCCGAGCGTATCGTCCTTAGGCATGATCTGTTTCCCCATTTTGTGGCGACGGCCGTCTTTGAAGAGATGGACGGCAAGACCAAACTTACTTACAGCAGCAAATTTGAAGAACGTGCGGATGTATTCGAAAAGGTGAAAGAATATGCGCTGCCGGGAGCCGAACAGACCATGAATCGTCTTGAGGACCTTCTAGCACATGCGTTTCCACGCGGTTAGAAACAAATAGAAGGGTCATCCGCTCCAAAGGATGACCCTTCTTCATGCCGTTATGGTCCCCTCACGTCTCCACATCCGGAAACCGCATAAACACCCGCGTCCCCATGCCCAGCTCGCTCTCCATTCGCAGCCCATACTGCTCGCCGAACAGCAGTTGAATCCTTCGGTGCACGTTCATCAGCCCGATGCCGCCGCTGTTGCCGCTGCCCTGGTGCAGCTTGGCCTCCGCCAATTGATTGGCGCTCAGCTGCTTGTTCAGCGACGCCAGCTGTTCGGGCGTCATGCCGACGCCGTTGTCCTCCAGCACGATGACGAGGTCGCCGTCCTGCAGGAAGGCGTCGAGCCGAATGTAGTGATGCGCCTCGATGCCGTCAGCGAAGCCGTGCTGAAAAATGTTCTCGATCAGCGGCTGGAGGGTCAGCCGCGCGGTCTTTTTCAGAAAGAAGTGCGGCGGAATCCGCACGTCCAGCTCGAACTCCCGGCCGACCCGGTGCTTCATAATGGTCATGTAGTTCAGGACATGCTTCAACTCGTTGACGACGGCCGTTTCTTCGATGTTGTTTTGAATGGAGTAGCGAAACATCGACGCAATAGCATCGACAATTTCGGTAATCTCCGTCGACTGCTGGATGACCGCATAGACGATAATATTTTCGAGCGTGTTGTACAGAAAATGCGGATTAATCTGCAGCTGCAGCGATTGCAGCTCGGCCTTTTGACGCTCGAGCTCGGCGTCCTTCTTGGACAGCTCTGTCCGGTACAGCGTGTCCATGAGCTCCGAGAGGGAGATCACCATGAGATTGTAGCGGTGAATCAGCTCATCGAGCTCGTTGTTGGATTGCAGCTGCGGGATTTTCACCCAGTTGCCCTTCTCGGTCTGGCGCATGCCGTTTTTCAAAATCTGAATCGGCTTCGCGATTTTCCGCCCGAAATGATAGGAAATCAGAAGCGCAATCAGGAGCGTCACACCACCGACCCAGAAGGACGAGGTGCGAATGCTGGAAAGCGGCCGATTAATGTCCGCCGTCGGAATGGACACGAGCAGGTTCCAGCCGGTGTAGGCCGATTTGGAGCTGACGACCATGCGGTTTTCGCCGAACGAAGCGTCTTTGAACGCCTTCCCGTCATTCCCTTCGATTTTGCCCATCAGCTCCTGTGTGACTGTCGCCCCGATCCGCTGCTTATCCGGGTGGTACACGATGCGTCCGTCATTATCGACGATGGCGAAAAAGCCGTTCGGCCCCAAATTGATGCCCTTCCACAGCGTCGCAAATTCATCCGCCTTGATCTCGATGGCCAGAATACCTTTGAATTCGTTAAACACTTCGCCGTGAATTTTGCGGGCCAGCGTGATGAATTGATTGTCGCTCTCCGCAAACACACTGTTGCTAATGATCGTCATATTGCCCTGGGGATCGGTCTCCTTGTCCAGCTCCGCCATCGTAAACGACGGAACCGGATCAACGATCGGCTTCAGCGCCGGATTCTCGAAATAGACCCAGTGGTCGTTGTAATCGCCGAGGTACACGGTCATAATCTCCGGAGATTTGATAAACAGCGGGTTGATGACGTTATCCATCAGCTTGTCCGTGAAGAGATAGTACTCGTAATCGCCGGTCGGCGGATCATCGAGGAACTTCTTCACAGCGCTGTTCGTGAACAGGGACAGGTGCGCGCGCTCATAATTTTTCAAGTAGAGATCCGTATGGTTGACGGCGTTCGAGACGATTTCGGTGAGATGCTGTTCACTCTGCTCCTTCAGCTTGCTGGACGAGATGTAGTACGATGAAAAGCCGATGGACATGACCGTAATGAGCACGATGGACGCGATGTAAAAGAAAATGCTGCGGGCTAACGTACGCTTCGGCTTCATCATTTAATCCCCATCATATGCCGGTATTCGAGCGGGGAAAGTCCCGTGACCTTCTTGAACATCCGCGAAAAATGCGGATAGTTCTCGTAGCCGATTTCGTAAGCGATGTCATTGGTTTTGTAGTGCGGCATCTCCAGCATCCGCTTCGCCAGCTCAATTCGCTTGTTGATGCGGTACTGGACGAACGTTTCTTTGAACACTTTTTTGAAAAGCAGGCTCAAATACGGCGGCGTAATGCCCAAATACTCGGCCACATCCTCCAACGAAAGGCTTTTGGTCAAGTTGGCGTCCATGTACACTTTCGCCTTCTGCATCAGATCCTGGCCTCCGCGCTGCAGCGCCAGTTCATCAATCACCTTCATAATATGCTCCTGCAGCAGGGCAAAATAGTGCATAATATCGGTCGTCGGCGCGAGCTCCTCGAGCTTCGGCTGGAAGCCGCGTCCGGACAGCCGCTTCATCAGCATCGGCAGGCAGTCCTGCAGCAGCTGGATGAACTCGGAGTCGGACGAAGACGCCGACAGGCAGTACAAGCGCAGCTCCTCGAGGTACGCCTCCACCTCATCAATACGCAGCGACCATATCGCGTCCACGATTTTCTCCACCCATTCCTCGTACTTGGCGATGGAGAGCACCGCGTGCTGACCTTGGGCAATCAGCTTGTTCAGCAGCTCGTGTATTTTAACTGGCGTAAACGGTTTCAATAAATATTCCTTCACCCCGAAGGACATCCCCTGCTGTGCGTAAGAGAAGTCGCTGTAGCCGGAGATGATCACCTTTTGAATGAGCGGGTATTTGTCGTGCACTTGCTTGCACAGCTCCAGCCCATCCATCTTCGGCATACGAATATCGGTAAAAAGCAGCTGAGGCATTGATTCCTCAATCATGCGCAGCGCCTCCGCTCCATTACTTGCCGTCCGAATCCCTTCGAACGCATGCGGATGCTGCTTGATCATCAGGACAAGCCCTTTCAAGATCAGCGGTTCGTCGTCGACAACTAAGATCTGCTTCATCCAGCCGCTCCCCCTCGATGTGAAATGGAAAAAACATTCATCCTCAACCCGAGGATAAATGCTTTCTCCCATTCTCACAAGCTATTTTTTAGTCGCCTAGGACGACGCCTTCTTTTTTATTGTAACGCTCGGTCGCTTCCTTGATAATTTCGTTGCCGCCCTTCGCTTTCCATTCCTCCAGTGCCTTCGGCCAATCGGAGATCGGCTCCTTGCCATATACCATTTTCAGCATGTGGTCCAAAATAACCGGCGGCATGTCGGAGAATTTCAGACTCGCATCGGTGTACTTCGCCGTCGTGGACAGCTCCGGCGAGAAGGAGATGCCGTTTCGGCCTTCTTTGGTCACGATCGTATCAAATTGTTGAATGAGCTTCTTGCCGTCTTCCGTCGTGTTCAGCAGGGTTCTGTTCAGAGCCGTGTCTTCGACCAGACGCAGCATGACGGAGCGGAACTGCTCTTCCAGCGTGCCCTCCGGCGTTGTTGGCTGCTTGTAGACGACTTTGCCGTCCTGCATCGTGTACGTGTCGCCTTCGATGCCGAAGTTGAAGAACCGGTCGCCCTGCTCCGTGACCATGTAGTTCATCATTTTCACGATGGCAATGGCTTTCTCCTTGCTCACTTTGCTGTTGATGTACGATAAGCCACCGGTATAGCTGTACTTCATCATGCCGCCTTTGCCATCATCACCGACCGGGGACGGAATAATGACGACTTCCGATTTCGGATTTGCCGGCTTAGTCGTCGTAATCCAGTTCATCAGCAGGTTCGCGTTGTGGTTCCAGACGCCGGATTTGCCGGCGTTGATGTTGTTCGTCCATTTGTTGCCGTCCAGGGAAGCGAAATCCTTGGCCATTAAGCCTTCGTCGTACATCGTTTTGTAGACGTTGAGCGCTTTTTCCATGGCTTCGACCTTGAAGAACTTCGGCACGACCTGATCGCCGATTTTCTCAAACATCGTGCTGTACGGCATCACATCATAGGCGCCAAAGATCACGTCAGAGTAGACAAAATCCTTCCGGAACGCATACGGCTCGGCAACGCCGTTCTTTTTCATCGCGCGCAGCACGTTCAGAAAGTCGTCGACGGTTTTGGGAGCCGGCAGCCCTGTCGCATCCAACAGATCCTTCCGGATGAACGTCGCCCGGCGGCTCGGGCTCGAGAGATATTCGGGAATCGCGTAGATTTTACCGTTATACTTCACTTCGTTCCACGCCGGCTCCGGAATCGCTTTCAACAAATCCTGGCCGTATTCCTTCAGCAGATCGTCCAGCGGCATGAACAATCCGCCTTTGATCGCGCCGACCATGTCCGGCCCTTCCGGGAACATGCCCTGGATCGTGTTCATCACGTCCGGCAGGTCCGAGCTTGCGAACATGAGCGCCGTCTTCGGCTTAAATTCCGCATGCGGCACGAGGCGCAAATCCAATTGGGTGTTCGTCAGCTCGCCGAGCTTTTTCACCCATTTGTCATTGTTGATGTCCGTGCTGCTCAGCGCGTATTTATTTAACGAATCGCTCAACGAGATGGAAATCTTCACCGGTGCCTGCGGTTTGGCCGAGCTTGCGGCTGTATCAGCCCCCTTGGGATCGGACGAGCTGGAGCAGCTTGCGAGAAGCGCACAGAGCAGCGTTGAAGCGAGACCTGTTTTCAGCCATGCTTTCATTGGAATAGCCCCCTAAATGATTATGTTGTTCGTTCGTGATCATCTTATCGTGAAAAAAATTTCGGGAACATTGTGTTTTTTAAACTCAGTTGACTTTTATTATAACGCGTTTACGACTTGATCGAACCGATTAACATCCCTTTAATAAAATGCCGCTGCAAAAACGGGTAGACGAGCATGATCGGAATCGTCGCAATGACGATGACCGCCATTTTGAGACCTTCCGGCGATAGGTTTGCAATATCCCCCGCCGTATTGGCCAAATCGGACGAATCCGTCACGACGAATTCGCGCAGCTTGACCTGCAGCGGAAAGAGTGCACGGTTGTTGATAAAATACAACGCATTAGAATAATTGTTCCACAACGCGACGGAGTAAATGATGCTCATGGTCGCCATCGCCGGTTTGGAAAGCGGCAGGATGATGCTCCAAATGGTGCGCACTTCCCCCGCCCCGTCGATGCGCGCCGACTCGATCAGCTCATTCGGAATGGAGAGAAAAAACGAGCGCATGACGAACAGGTTGAACGCGCTGATCGCCCCCGGCAGCATAAGCGCCCATAAGCTGTCCAACAGCCCGAGCGAGCGGACGAGCAGGTAGTTCGGAATGAGCGGCGCGTGAAAAATCATGGTGATGAGCACGAGCAGCAAAATGTACTTCCGCTCGCGATACTCCTGCCGGGACAACGGATAGGCGAGACTCGCTGTCAGGATGAGGCTCAACAGCGTGCCGCCGACCGTGATGATGACGCTGACGCCGAAGGCGCGCCAGATCGCGGTCTGCTTCAGCACCGTCGTGTAGTTGTCCATGGTGAACTGCACCGGCCATAGCACGACCTTGCCGGCGCTGAGCGCCACAGGCCCGCTGAACGACTGCGCGATAATATTCAGAATCGGCAGCACCATGATGAGGGAGATGATGATTAAGCCGATGGGATTCAGCAGCGACAGGCGGCTTTGTTTGTGAAGAGATGACATGGGAATCTCCTTTCTTCTAGCTTCTAGTACAGGCCTTCGCCGGTTGTTTTCTTGCTGAACATGTTGGCGGACACGATCAGGACAAGACCGATGACGGATTTGAAAAGTCCAATCGCCGTCGTATAGCTGTACTCGCGCTGAATCAGACCGACCCGGTAAATATACGTGTCGAGAATGTCGCCGTGCGCATTGTTAAGCGGATTGAGAAAAACGAATACCCGTTCAAAGCCGAGGTCGAGGAAGTTGCCAATTTGCAGCAGGAAGAGAATCGTAATTGTCGGCAAAATGCTTGGAATCGTAATGGACAGCGTCTGCCGCCATCGCGTGGCGCCGTCGATTTGCGCCGCTTCATACAGATCGGGATTGATGCCGCTCATCGCCGCCAAATAAATGATGGTGCTCCACCCTGCGTCGCGCCAGATGCTGGAGGAGACGATGATGGTGCGAATGAAGGAATCCTCGCCCATAAAATAGATCGGCTCATGCCCGAAAAGCTTCAAGAGGCTGTTGACGACACCGGTCGTCGGGTTCAGAATTTCAATGACGATGCCGCCGACCACGATCCATGACAGAAAGTGCGGCAAGTACACCGCCGTCTGCACGAACCGCTTGAACAGCTGATTGCGCAGCTCGTTCATCATCAGCGCGAGCACGATCGGGATGGGGAAGGCGAACACCAGCGTATAGACGCCGATCGCCATCGTGTTCTTGAGGATGCGCCAGAAATCCGCGTACTCCATCATTCGCCGGAAATTGGCGAGGCCGACCCAGTCGCTTTTCCAAATGCCCGTGAAAATGCTGTAATCCTGAAACGCCATCACCGACCCGGACAGCGGAATGTACTTGAAGAGCAGGAAGTACACGATGCCGGGAATGGACAGCAGGTACAGCACCTTGTAGCGCTGGTAATACGCCAGGAAGCCCCGCCTGCGGGAGGTCTGATCTTGCGGCTTGTTCAGCGCCGGCTTAGCCTCGGAGTAGCTCATATGCTTCATCACCCTATCCTTGTTGTTATGCTTGCAGTGTACCGCAGGCGGCCGAAAAGAGGGATACCGTGACTTAAGGGCGCTTATCTTTTTTTAATATGGGGATAAGAAAAAGCACCATCGTGTGGATGGTGCTTACCCTAAATCCTTACTTAGCTTTGCAAAGCTCTTGCAACCAGTTCTGCTAAAGAAGTCTGACGTCCGATGAGATCCTGTAGATCATCGGTCGTTTTCTCCATATGTCCTTCTGCAATTGTATGATAAATATAAGCGGCTGTTTCGGCAGCCCTTTCCGGCATGCCGGCTTGAACAAGCAGACGCTTGACCTCTTCCATAGAAACCGATTTGTGGATCACGTTCGTACCGGACACCTCCGACAGCGTGGCAGCCAAATTTTCAAAGCTCCACGGAGCGTTGGAAACGAGGGTATATGTCTTGTTTTCATGCCCATCCTCTGTCAGAACCGTTGCCGCGGCCAGAGCCAGATCATGGCGACTAACGGCATTCACTTTGCCCTTATGGGCATTTGTCATGATGGCCCCGGTTTTCAAGTAAGTTTGGAGAGATGGCGCGTTAACAAAAAATTCCACATAACCGCCATTACGCAAGAAGGTGTAAGGAATTTCGGCCGTGCGAATCGCAGTCTCGGTAGCCAGATGAACGCGAGCAAACGGATTGTCCTCAGCAAAGGCGAAGCTGGTGTAAGCGATATGCTGGATATTGCGATCTTGGGCTGCTTTGATCACGTTATCATGCTGAACGATACGAATGGCATCATCCATCTCCGAACTTGAGATAAACAGCAGTTTAGCCCCGGGTGTAAAAGCATCGTGCAGCGATTGCGGATCGTTATAATCCGCCTGACGAACTTCAATCCCAAGCTCAGCAAGGGCAGACGCTTTTTCAAGATTTCGGACGATTGCTATAAGCTGGTGTCCGGGAACTTTTTGGAGCAGATGCCGGACAACCAGATTTCCCAGTTGCCCCGTTGCTCCTGTAATAAGTATTTTCATTAAGCGATCTCCCTCTCGTTTCATTCCTGATCTCCGTTAACGCATGCTGTAGTTTTACCATAGCTCGCGCTTTAGGGAGTCGCAAGTGAGATAATCGCTATAATGAAATTCTACTTTTATAAATGAGAGCCTCCGCTTGCATCGAGCAATTGTCCCGTTACCCAGCGACTGTCGGGAGAAGCCAGAAAAGCAGCGATATCCGCAACATCTTCAGGCTGCCCCCATCTGCCAAAGATCGAAAAATCAGCGCCATATTGATGGGAAGCAGGATCTTGCAGCATGGCGGCATTCATATCCGTGGCGATGAAGCCCGGCTGGATCGCATTGATTGTAATGCCACGCGGGCCAAGCTGGTTGGACAGCGTAAGCGTCAATGTATTGATGGCCCCCTTGGTCATGCTGTACGCAGGGATGACAGGCAGGGACATTCTGGTTACCGCGGACGACACGTTGATGATTCGGCCTCCGTCTCGCAAGCGCGGCAAAGCTTGTTGAATCATGAAAAACGGCATCTTGACATTGATAGCCATGACTTCATCGAACGCCTCTGCCGTCGTATCCTCAATGGGGACAACCAGACCAATCCCTGCGTTATTGACCAGGATATCGAAGTGATGCTCACCTGTACGTACTTGCAACTGTTCATCCAGGGATTGATACAACGACTGAACGCTTTCGGAAGAACCAAGTTTCGTTCCAATCGTGAATGCATTCCCGCCATTCTGCTCAATAACCCATACGACTTCTTCGGCAGCTTCCTTGTTCGTGCCATAATGAACAGCAACCAAGGCCCCCTCTTGGGCTAAACGTAAGGCAATGGCACGTCCAATCCCCCGGCTTGCGCCCGTAACTACAGCAACTTTCCCTGTTAATCTAGTCATAGCTTTTCACCTCTCGTGTTTGATAAGTACACGATAGTTATAACACAGGGGGGGTTTTGCAATGTTGCTCTTCTATTTTCTAAGAGAGCGGCGAGACTGCGTGAGGCCTGTGCAAGTCGGGAGATCAGGTCGTATCGCGTTTCAAAGACCCTACAGGGCGGCATGTAATAACCAACTTGAATGCGATTATGATTTCAATTGATAGCTGACAAAGGCCAGTTTGCGCCCATCGGGGGACCACGAGTTCACGTTGATCGTCCCTTGGCCGCCGAAAAGCTGGACCAGCGTCCGATACGGACCTCCGCTGCTCGGCATCAAGCGGATCTCCACGTTTTTGTTCGGCGGATGTGCGTTCGGTGCGACATCGCCTTTGCGGTACGCGAGGTATGCAACCATGCTGCCGTCCAGTGACAGATGCGGGAACCAGCTGTTGCTGTCCTCGTCCCACGTCATCTGCGTGGGCTCGCTGCCGTCGGTTCCCATTCGCCACACTTGCATCAGGCCAGAGCGCGTGGAGTTAAACCAAATATGCCGGCCATCCGGCGCGTATTCCGGCCCATCGTTGAGGCCGGGCACGTCCGTGAGCTGGCGCTCTACACCTCCATCTACCGGAATCGTGTAGATGTCGTAGTTGCCATTCCGCTCGGCGCAATAAGCAAGCTCCAAGCCATCGGGCGACCAGCCGTGCAGGTAGCTTGGCGCCATCGGCGTGATAAGCGTCGGCTTGCCGCCGGCGAGCGGCAGCACGTAAATGCGCGAAAGGCCGTCCTCCGCCGTTTGATGGCTGATAGCGATAAGCGTGTTGTCAGGGTCCGGCGACAGCACATGATCATTGTTGCACGCGTTGGCAAAGCCGGAATCGATCGGCGTACTCTGACGCGTAGCGAGGTCGAAGCTGTAAAGCCGCCCTCTGCTGTTATAGATGAGGCGCCGGCCGTCGGACGTCCAGTTCGGCGCCTCGATCAGATCATCGAATTGTGCGAGCACTTCCCGCTCACCGGTTTGTACATCAACTTCCTCCAAGTAGGAAATCACTTGGCGTACTTCCGCTTGGCGCGGCTGCTTCAGGGTATTCAAGGCGGATACCGTCCTTTCGGTTACGGAGTGTCCACGACCTGATAATGATTGATAATCGCTGCTGCGAAGGCCACCCGGTTGTTGCGGAAAAAATGATACAGCATACGGGCTTCTGGACTCTCTTCATCATACCCTGAAAAGTTGAAAAAGTCTTCATCCTGCCAGCCCTGACTTCGCAGATTCTCAATAGATTCCACAATTTTGATCACTCACCAAATTCGGCCTCAAGAATAATTTGATAATAGTTAACGCCGAAATGGAGGCAATCCCCTTGTTTAATCATGACCCTCGAGTAACGAAATGCGAAGAAGTCCCGGTCGAGTTTCCTCCCCAGTACCAGCCCGGACAACCAGGATTGGAGTTTTTGATGGTACCCAGGCCTGTCTCGGAACAGCCGGGAATAGCTAGCTCGGGTAAGCTGCACAATAAGGTTGCGATCATTACCGGGGGAGACAGCGGAATCGGTCGGGCGATTGCTTATTTATTTGCAAAAGAAGGCGCGGATATCGCGATCGTATACTTCAATGAACACGAGGATGCTTCTGAGACACAGGAGAGAATCCGGCAATTGGGCCGCCATTGCTTGACAATAGCCGGAGATATCGGTGATGAACAATTTTGCAGAGAGGCAGTAGCGTATACCTTATCTAGATTCGGACGGGTTGATATCTTAATCAATAACGCGGGCGAAATGATTTATGAAGAGGACACGGCCAACCTATCATCAGAGAAACTGCTGCGGATATTTCAGACGAACGTATTCGCTTGTTTTTATTTTACGAAAGCCGTGCTTCCTTATTTACAGTCGGGCAGTACAATCATCAATACGAGCTCCATTGCAGCGGACACAGGCTATCCGGCAATGGCTAGCTATTCCGCCTCTAAGGGGGCCGTTAGCGCCCTAACCCGTTCATTGGCGGTTTCTCTTGCCGATCGTGGCATCCGGGTTAATGCGGTAGCCCCTGGTCGAACATGGACCCCACTTATCCCTGCATCATTTCCGCTTGAAATTTACATGTTTTATGGGTCTTTTCAAAATCCGGGACCGATCAAAAAAGCAGCACAGCCATACGAAATCGCGCCTATTTATTTATACTTGGCATCGGAAGAATCCCGTTTCGTAATTGGTCAGACGATTCATGTAAACGGTGGGGAGTTTTTGGGATTGTGATGGTGGAGTTGTAGGCGAAGCACACTAAGCCCTCGGAATCAGTTCCCAGGGCTTTTATGCTTTCTTTTGCAAGGGGTAGTTATTTTCAACGAAATGGTAAGCCTTTAATAAGATGAAGGCGGCCAATGGATACATTGGGAATGAATAATACAACTTCCAGCCGGTATATGTCATAAAACCGTTCAGAACGTTCAACCATTCAAAGAAAACCGAGAACGCATCCCAAGCAATAAAATAAAGCACAAGACGCTTTCGATTCTTTTTATCGCGTAGATGCCATTCATCATAAAGAAACAAAAACACAAATGAAAACGGCGTATACATGAAAACATGAGCAATTGCTGTAATAGGCTCGTAAGATACGTTATCGCCGCAGTAATAAAGCTCAAATGGTGTTGCTGCTAGTCCATAATCAAGCGTAGCCACAAATACAACATTAAACGTCCAAATAATGACGATCATGATTGGGTTAAAGTGCTTTCGTATCCAAAAAAACAATAGCATTGCGATGACTGAGCATATTACGACGAACCATTCATTCCAATCAATGTGAAAATTCATGGTTGATGGTATCCTTTATAAAGTTTTCCCCGAAACATCCTCATGACCATCATCATCAAAATCAAATAACCTATCCAAAATACGCCGCTCGATAATAGATACGGTTTCATGTGTTTATACACGCTTAGCCAATCGGAAATCCACTCTAAACCAAGGAAAAACGCTGAATATTTGATGATCGCCCATATTTTCATTTTGGATTCAGCGGCGGCAATTTCATTTAGAAATAACAGCGTAACTAATGGATACAACACTAGGCGTATAAGCACATTTGAAAACTCATACATGGCTAAATGCGGAATCACGACAGTTTTCACATTCATTGTATAAATCGCTGATCGGTTTTGAATCAGTATAGAAGCTAAGCACCAGTAGAAAAAAATCTCCAACGAATGAAGATGTTTTTTTCGAAGTTTCATGAAGTATACATACGCAAACAAACTAACCAAGCTATACAACAAAAAAACCATATAGCGCTCCCTCCCTGGGGATCTAATGGTTTTATTATGTACTGTTTTCCTAATTCTATGATTCTTCTCGCTCGCCGTTTTGTATCCGTCCTTCCGGTTACATCCTGTCCACGATCTGATAATGATTAATGATCGCCGCTGCGAAGATTACCCGGTTGTTGCGAAAAAAGTGATACAACACGCGGGCTTCCGGACACTCTTCATCGTAACCTGAAAAGTTGAAAAAATCCTCATCCTGCCAGCCCTGGCTGCGCAGGCTTTCAATAGATTCCGCAATTTTGCTAGGGATTGTTGGTATTTTCAGAATCGCCATCGTTCCTCATCCTCCGCTGATTTGGGTAACTGCTTCACTACTAAAAGCATTGCCAAATCTAGCAGACCGTAAACGCGCCCCTGGCTATCCCGCCAGGCTGATTTTTTTGCTACAATAACAATCAACAACAATCAACAGATTAACTGCGTACTTAACGAGGTGATCCTCTTTATGGATATTAACGAAATGGCCGCGCATTATGCCGAGCAGGATGTCCGTGTCGTCGGCGTATTTCGGGCGGCGGTACCAGCCCATACAACGCTGCACACCCACAGCGCCGAGCGACTGACGCCGACGCCGGGGTATGTGTTTGTAACCAAAGGCAGCGGCACGTTTGTGTTTAACGGCACGCCCTATACGGTTCAGGCCGGGACGGTGCTGCACGGCGGCAGGCAAATGACGCTAACGATGCGTACGGAAAGCGCCGAGCTTGAATATACGTTGGTTCGTTATACACTGGGTGCGCAAGGTGCTGCGCCAGTTCGGAGCGGCCCCATTGCGCATGAGGTTTTTCAGCTGGAGCCGGGCTTCCACCCCGCCATCGCCGAGCTGCTCGGCCAGTTGTACGAGTCCTTTTTCATGCCGGGGCACATGGCCTTGCTGCGGACAGGCTCGCTCGCCAAAATGCTGCTGTACGAGCTGTTCTCCGCCTGCCTCAACCGACAAAACGACAGCAGCCGAGAGATGGTCGAGCAGGCCCGCGACTACATTCATACGAAGTACATGGAGCCGATTACACTGCAAAAGCTTGCCGATCGCTACGGGAAAAGCGCGCAGTCGTTTTCGTACTTTTTTAAAAAGCATACCGGCGTCTTCCCGATCGATTACCTGATTCAGCACCGGATGAAGCGCGCGCAGGAACTGCTCACGACGGGCAGCGGCACGATCAAGCAGATCGCCGAAAGCGTCGGCTATGCGGATGCCCTTTATTTTAGCCGGCTGTACAAGAAGTTCTATGGTTACACCCCCAGCCAGGCGCAGCAGATTAGCGAGGATTAGCGAATAATCCATATGCGTTTTATGATTTGTCCATTTTCAGGTGAAGGCTTCGTTTGATATATTCTATTGGTAATGAAAATCATTATCAAGGAGAATGAACAACATGCTACGATTTACAAAAGGGCGGATGCTCGCCTTCACTTTGATCTGTATTTTGACGCTTCTCGTATCTGCGTGCGGCAGCAAGCAGGCGGAGAGCCCGGCTTCCTCGTCCTCGGCAAGCACCGCGCCTGCGGCAACGGCAGCGCCGACACCAACGCCTGAAGCCAAAAAAGGCCCGGCACGCATCGTCGTGACCTACTTCCCTTACGCGGACCATCTGTTTGCCCTCGGGAAAGGCGATGCCGTTGTCGGTGTCGTGAACTATAAATCATTGAAAGATTTCACCGTCTACGACCCGTTCCTGAAGGGCGGCAAAGTGGCGGATCTGGGGGACAAAGTGAACCTGGAAGAGATCATGAAGCTGAACCCGGACCTTATCATCGCGTCGAACAACGATCAGAAAGATATTGAGCAGCTTTCCAAAATCGCCAAGACGGTCACCGTAAATGCAACCCTCAACTGGCAGGAAACGATCCGCGGCGTCGCGGATGCGGTCGGTGAACAGGCCGCGGCCGACAGCTATATCGCGCAGTTCCAGACGAAGCAGACCGAGGTCTCGGCAGTGATGGACAAGTCCGGCATGAAAGGCAAATCCGCCTTGTTCGTGATGCCATGGAAAAAAGGCTTCACCTACTGGAGCGGCTCCCGCATGGCGCTGTACTATGATAAGCTCGGCTTTAAGCCATTCGACGGCATGCAGAACGTCGGCGATATCACGCTCGAAGGCATCGCCAAGCTGAATCCGGAGTATATTTTCATCGGCAAGGACTACACGAATTCGAGCGAAGTCACGATGGATGCGCTGCAAAAGGATCCGATCTGGAACTCCCTCGACGCCGTGAAGAACAAGAAAGCGTTCGTCGTGGACACGGAAATTCTCGGTCCGTTGGCCATGGGACAGATGAAAGGCCTCACGTACATGGCGGAGCAGTTTGGGGCGAAAAAATAGCGTTGACCGCGCGGAGCTGTAGCTTCGGCGGGAGGAAGAAGCAGGGCCAGTGGCCCTGCTTTTTAATTTTTGGGGAGTGCTCGCCGTGCTAAGATGGGCTGGACCCTCTTAACTTCACCGATTC
>NZ_JBCMUN010000018.1:0-104789 GCF_050467285.1 Paenibacillus oryzisoli
TCGGCTTAAATGAACATTTTTTAAGCGGATATTCCATCCGCTTTGTTTGCTGTACGCTTTTTTCTTGCTTGCGCATAAAAACAAACGGCACAGGGCTTTTTCCCATGCCGTTTCAGATTCCATTTTTAATCCCAGTCTTGTCTTCAAGCGTAACTTAATGACATTGGCATCCGCTCCCCTTTAATCTCAGTCCTATTACTTTACCAACGTACCCTTCGTCACGCCCAACTGGTTTGTCGCTTTCAGCGAGCGCCACACCTGCGTCCCGTTAATTTCCCCATCGATCGCGCGGCGGTACAAGCTTAGAATCTCGCGTACTTTCTCCGGCGATTCTTCCAGGAACTCCACACGGAACGAGCGAATGCCCAGCTCCATAAAATGATTCAAATACTCCGCGCCCGACTGATCGATCGCGTTGTACACCGTGTTGCGGCACCCTTCGTCGACGCGCACCGGGTGGGACATGCCCACGCGGTCCTGCAAGGACGCGCGATGGTCTTCGCACGGCCGCCCGCAGTTCGTGTAGTCGGTGCCTTCGCTCATGAACGTGCAGTACACGCAGTGCTCCGTGTGGAACATCGGCATATGCTGATGGATGACGACCTCCAGCTTGGACGTGTCCGTCCGGCGCAGCAAGTCAACCATCTGCTGAATGTTCAAATCGTACGAAGGCGTCAGCTTCGACAAGCCCGCTTCCAGGAACAGCGACACCGTCTTGTGGTTCGCGATGTTCAAGGAAAAGTCGCCGATCAACTGCGGCTGCGGCGCTTCTGGGTTCTCCAGGCGGTGCTTCAGGAAGTAGTATGCCGCGCCTGTGTTGCGGATAAGTACCGCGTCTGGCTTCAGCTTTAAGATATTGTTAAAATAGCCCGTTTCCCCCGGCATATGAATCCGCGGCGTCACAAGGGCGATCTTGCGACCGGCCGCATGGACGGCTTCCACCGCCGCTGGGAACTGCTTGATAAATTCAAAGTCCGCGTAGATCAGCTGGACATCGGTCGTCTCCAGCACCGCCAGCACCTGATCCAGGTTGCGGCACAGGGCTGTCAGCTCCACGGCACTGCGCTCAGCCGGCGTTACCTCAGGCAGCTCGTCGCTGAAGGCTACCGCAGCCGCGGATTCAGGCACATCGTCATAAGCGCCGACCTCGCGCTTAATATACGGGCGAGGCCGCTGGCGCTCGTCCTCGAGCAGCTCAACCGCCGAGCGGCGCATCGCGTTCAGCTCGCGCATCGGCACGATCAGCTCGCCGGCTAGCGTGACGTCCAGCTCCGCGAGTTCAAAAATCGTGCCGCCCAAGCGCCCGAACTGCTCCGTAAAGAGCTGTTCGTCCATCGGCCGCTTCTCGGCACGCACGAGCGGCAGCTCGGACTGCACGAACACCGTGTGACCGGCGCGCAGGTCGGTCCACCAGCTTTTCAGCGGCTCGCCTTCTTTGCCGCTCACCGCCACGCGTACCGGGAACGTCCGGTACGGCTTATCGGTTTCAAACGTCTGACGCAGACGTTTATCCAGCGCAGGATCGTTCGTCTTCCAAATCCGGTCGCCAACATGCAATCGGCTCAGGTCCACATCGTTGCGGCCCATCACAATCTCAATATTGCCGCCCTCGGCTTCGCCTTCCAGCTTCTCGCCTTTGCGGCGCAAATCATAGATCCGGCCGCCCTCTTCCTTCTTCGTCGGATCGCCGGCGTCGAAAACAAGCCCGTCTCCGCGCTTCAGCGGCGCTTCCAGCTCACAGATCACGGCGTCGCGCAGAATCTGCTTCACGCGGCCGACAAACACCCCGCGGCTCTTCGGGAACGTGCCGTCGACTAACTGCTTATTGTTGGTTCCTTTCAGGAAGCCAACCGTGAATCCACGCGAGAAGCTTTGCTGCAGCTCGCGCACTTCCTCACGGGACGGCCGAGCGTCCTCCCCGTCAAAATACCGGTCGATCGCACGACGGTACTTGCTCACGACGTTCGCGACATACTCCGGCGTCTTCAAACGCCCTTCGATTTTAAAAGACCGAACGCCCGCCTCGATCAGCTCCGGTACGATTTCAATCGCTGCCAAATCCTTCGGCGACAGCAAATACGTCACATCGCCCATCGGCTTGTGCACGCCGTCGACCATGAGATCATACGGCAAGCGGCACGCCTGCGCGCATTCGCCGCGGTTCGCGGAGCGACCGCCCCACATTTCGGACGTGAGGCACTGACCTGAATACGACACGCACAACGCACCGTGCACGAAAACCTCCATCGGCAGCTTCGCTTGGTCGCCGATTTGCTTGATTTGCTTCAAGTTATTCTCGCGGCCTAGCACGACGCGTTCGATGTCGAACGGCTTCGTGAACTCCACCGCCTCCGGCGACGTAATCGTCATCTGCGTTGAACCGTGAATCGGGAAATCCGGGGAGATTTCGCGAATCATTTTGACTAGACCCAGATCCTGCACGATGACCGCATCCACACCTGCATTTACGCAAGCCTCGATCAGCTCTTGAGCGTCCGGCAGTTCCTCTTCAAAGACCAGGATATTGAACGTCAGGAAGCCCTGCACGCCATATAGATGAAGGAACGACATAATGTCCGGCAGCTCCGCCATCGTAAAGTTGTGCGCACGAGCCCGCGCATTAAATTTCTCCACACCAAAAAACACGGCATCCGCCCCATTGGCAACCGCCGCTCGCAAACAGTCCCAGTCGCCCGCAGGCGCCAGCAATTCTATATCTTCTCTGCGTATCGTACGCATGGCAGCAAATCCTTTCAATAATAAATCCAGATTCTCGAACACCCTCAAAGTCTTCTTTGTTCAATGATGGTTCAAAAAGTCGGGTTTTCAGTACCAAGAAGGTTGCGAGAACCTGAAGAAGGAGGAGCGGAGTGTAGGCAAAACCTACATGAGCACCAGACTTCAAAGGTGAACGCAAGATTCGATGCCGAATTCGCTCCCTGACCTGCTTCGTAATCAAAAGACGACTTTTTGAACTACCTCTACTAGTGTAACAGAAACGATAGGGGGGAAGCTAGGACCAGCTTGTCGCAAAGTCAGCCAATATCCGACAATCATGCGGCTCGAACAAGTTAACAAACGTACCCATGAATGCTATAATGGCTAGGATAGTGAAGCTTCGCAAGGCGAATTGCAATCTTCTAACCAATTGAGGGATGCTTTTGAAATTGTCGAAAAATAGAATGCTGCAGCTGGGCGGCGGCATCGTCCTACTCGGCGTGCTGGTCATTCTACTGCTCTTATTTTTGCCAAAAGTAGAAGAAACTAAGCTGCTGTATGCCACGAGCGGCACGAATTATGACACCGCGGCGTACAACAACTTTCATGAGACTTTGCAAGCAGGCGTTAAAATTGATAAACAAGACATCCAAGCTTTATCTGCACGTCAATTACATCGTTATGATGCGCTTTATCTCGACCCTGCGGTTGCGCAGGACGCGAGCTGGCCCGAACTGGCCAAGCGGTTCGAAGCCTACGTGAAGCAGGGCGGGCATTTATTGCTCGACAACGGCTTTGCGGACAAGTTCCCGGCGGATTTTCTGGGGGCGGCCAGCCTTGTTGGTCTGACAGATGTGACGCTAGCCAGCTTATCGGCCGATCCAGCGAACAAACAGACACTCAGCTTTCCGCAAGTGCCGGTCAATCTGCAAGGCATTCAGCAAACGTTTCAATTGTTTACGGATAGTTTTCTCAAGCATCAGTCGATGGCGAACATGCCTGGTTTTCATATGGGCTATGGCTTCGTCCCTTCAACAGGACAAACCGTCGTTGCGATGACGGTCCCGATCAAATCGAAGGAACCGATCTCGCTGATTTTGCACAACCGCGTCGGTAAAGGCGCCGTGCTGATCTCGAGCAATTTTCTGCCGAATCGCTACTTCGCGACCGGTTATGACATGATGAGCGGCATGGATGAGAAGCTGGGTTTCGCCAAATGGGCGGAGAAGTACCAGCAGGAGAGCAAGCCCACACCGGGAGCGACTTATTTTAATAAAAGAGCGATGCCGCTTGCGCCGTATTTTGACTTTACGTTTGCGGCGGCGAATCAGCAGTACCGCACAGAACTACTAGCCTACGTGGCTAAAGAAAACCTCGGCTTCAGCGTAAGCAAGGTGCTCGGCCCTTATGGGCGGCCGGCGATGGCGTTTCAGAATCATTTTGAGGCGATGCCGGCGATCGGGCAAAAAGACGGCATCGCCTGGGCGGAGCTGCTCAAAACGTATAACGAGATTCCCTCGTTTACGCTCGTCCGCAACGCCTTCTATTGGGGTGAGTGGCGCGAGAGCGTGACGGTGCAGCTCAATACCGGAACGAACGCGCAGCCGTCGTTCGCGGGTGAGCTGCCCGGCTCCGGCTACGCGAGCGGGATGCACGTGATGGCGGCGGGCGTGCCGCTCCGGCAGGCCGCCTTCCCGGAATATCGCGATCTCGCGAGCGCGATTGAAAAGCCGTACCGCGCGTACCCGGCCGCGGCGGATGTGAACGGCGACGGCAAGGTGGATCTCCTTACCGGCAGCTCGGATGGATTCGTGTATGTGTACACGAATCAAGGTGGGGATGCGGCGGCGTACGCGAGTGAGCCGCCGCCGCAGGGGTTGGCGCTGCCCGACACGTTCGAGGCAGCCTCTAAGGTGATGCTGGAGGACGGCACGCCGCTCCAGCTCGGCTCTTACACCGCTGTTCACGCTGCCGACGTGAACGGGGACGGGCGCACGGACCTCGTCGTCAGCGACGAGTCCGGCGCGGTTTGGACGCTGCCGCAGCTCGCTGGCGGCAGGTTCGGGCGGCCCGCGGCGGTGCGCGCGGGCGGAGCTGCGCTGCAGCAGCCCGGAGGGCCTGCAGCGCCTTACGTCGCCGACGTGGACGGCGACGGCAAGCTCGACCTCGTCCTCGGCGGTGCCGACGGACGAGTGTGGCTCTACAAGGGCCGCAGCGCAGCGGCCCTTGACTTAACGCAAGGCAGCGTCATCCTTACGCTGCCGAACAATGCGACGCACGCGGCACCCGCGGCGCGCGACATGAACGGCGACGGCCGACCGGATCTCGTGGTCGGCAGCAATGAAGGGGACCTGCAAGTATTCTTCCAAGACGCCAGCGGCGGTTGGAAGGCACAAGGTCCCCTCACGGGAGCGACGCTCAATCAGGTGGGCAACCACACCCTGATCGCGGGCCATTATTCCGTTCCACTCTGGCTCGACCTGAACCACGATGGTCGGGACGATCTGATCGTCGGCGGCATCGAGTTCGGCTCGCCGGTCGCCATTGATAATCCCAAGTTCCCTTATCAGGCGGAGCTGAAGGCTTTTATCTATTACGCGAAAGAGAACCATTTACAATTAAATCCGCACTTCTTTGTGCATAATTTTAAGAGTACCGAGGAAGAGCAGACGGAATTTGCCCTGCACAAGCAGGCTTTCGATAAGCTGGGCATTCCTTGGCTTCATCCTGGCACAAACCAGCATACATGGCGTCTGAACAATCAGGACCACGACCAGACGCTCCGCACGGAAAACGAGCAAAGCGTGTGGTACAACTTCGGCTTCCTGCCGCCCGAATCGCCGGTCATTTCCCGGCCGGAGAACATCTGGTCGCTGCCATTCCTTTTACAGGACGAGCAAGGCAAGATGGACACAACGATGCTGATTCATGCGCCGACGCCGGTGCTGCGTCAGGGCGATTATGCCACGACGGATGTTTTCGAGTCGATGGTCAAGCTGGATATGCCGATCGATTATTTCGAGCATATCGAGTACCATTTTCCTGTGCCGACCAAGGTGGCGGATTTAAAAGATTTCGCCGACTACTTTGACAAGCTTCGCACGAAGCATGACTATAATTTTATGACCGAGACCCAGATGGCCTCGTCGTTCCTGACGGCGCTGCGGGGCGAGGTTACGATTTCCCAGTCTTGGGCGTCCTATCTGTGGGACAAACTCAAGGACCGGCTAGCTGGCGGCAGCCCGCATTTCCACGCGACGTTGACGCCGAAGACGGCAGGTGTTCCCGCCTTAGCCGAAGGCTATGCTGACGCACTCGGTGTTGTCGTGGAAAAAGGCGACCGGCTCGCGCTTTACGCGATCCAGAACGACGCCGACATCTTCACAACCGGCGACAACAACAAGTTGTATGTCGGTCTGCCGAAGGCGGCATCGCTGCATATCGGGCCGAACGAGGACAGGTTCCACCTGGTTCGATCGAACGTGCCATACAGCCTTATTAAGAACGGCGGCACGACGCAATTAACGCTGCAAGCCGCAGGCCTGCAGCAGGTGAAGCTCTATAGCCCGATCGAGCTGAAAATCGACGCTTCCGGCGGTACCGTCGCCTATGACGCAGCCGCGAAGACGTACACGATTACCCGGTATGGGGACGTGGCGACAATTTCTTTTCAAGGTGTTAATTAAGGTTTCACCACGTGCAACAATTAGACACTCGCTCCTCTTGCTACAAGAGGCATATCCTCCAGCAGCGTGGGGAAGCTCGAAAAAGCTGCAAAAGGGCAGGCTTTTCACCAATTTCTCCACCGATTCTAAGGAATTCCTGCATGTAAGCAGGCATTTCCCTGGAGGGGGCTGATTTTGAGCAAATGTGAAGCGAAAAACTGCTTTTTCGCAGGCTTTCCCCTCATTCACGCCAAAACGGAGGAAATTCCTGCTTTTTTGCAGGCTTTCGGGGCTTCGAGGGACTCGGGGTCTGCGGTTTACGGTTTACGGTTTACGGTTCGCGGTTTACGGTTGCAGTTCGCAGGTTTACTGCTTACAGCTCCCGGCTTCGCAGCTTAAGATTTCGGGTTTCAGGCCCTTGCACCCTTGAGGTTTTCATCCAGTCACCTTAACAGGGATTTCATTTTTCATTTCAAATCAGGAGGCTTTCTACCATGTCTTATGAAGATTTAGTAACGCAGCTGGAGCAGCACATTCGCGAACGCTATGAAATTGCTGAGGACGACGACGATTTTGGCGTGGATGTGCATTTGTTCGATTACGGTTTTATCGACTCCATCGGTGCGACGGCGCTGATCGCCCACATCGAGAAGACGCACAGCATTCAAGTGACGAACCAGGATTTGATGCTGTATCCGATGAACACGGTGAATGAAATCGCCGAATTTATTTCCAAGAAGACAGCGAGGTAACAAAGCCATGATGACATGTAAAATCTCCCTGGCGGGTCTGGCGGAAAGCCAGCATGGACAAGTGAAATACGCATCTGCTTTTGCGGATGAGCATATTCAGGACATCGCGTTGGTCGATGGCCACATCGTAATTACGCACAACTCGCCGAATGGCAATGAGGGCATCACGGCACGCGTGGAGCGCTTGATTGAGCGGTTCTCGCACGGCGATTTCGGTTTTAAAGAGAACGTCCTGTTCGAGCACAAGGTCGACACGCCGTACGAAGGTGACATCATCGCCGAGCTGGTGGAGCGCAAAGCGATCAAGGTACTGGAGCCAGGCCTCTTTATTTTCCGCGAGCCATTCTCAAGCCTGATGCGCTTCCTCGATTACTCGTTCGTGACGAAGATTGCGAAGCGTTTCGAGGGCGTCAAAGAGGAGCAATATCCGGCTGTCATTCACAGCCATACGCTGAATAAAACGAACCATTTTACCTCCTTCCCGGAGCATATTCATTTCGTCACGCATCTGCGCGAGGATTTGGATGTCATCGAGTCGTTCTCGCAATCGATCCGCGAGGCGGGGGGATGGGTGCACGAGCAGCCGTTGGCGCTGGACAACAACATGGTGAAGCCGAACTTCATGATGAATCCGTCCACCTGCTACCACTGCTACGAAGGGCTTGAAAATGAAACGCTCGAAGGCGATGGCATCGTCGTCACTGCGATTGCGAAGTGCCACCGCTTCGAATCCAAAAACCACTCCGATTTCGGACGTCTGCTCGATTTCTCGATGCGTGAAATTATTTTCGTCGGCAAGCCTGACTTCGTGAAAGAAAACCGTCTGAAATCGATCGAATATTTGAAAGAACTCGCTGTGGAATGGAACGTAGACAGCATGCTGGAAATTGCAAACGATCCATTCTTTACGAACGATTTCCAAGTGAAAGCGTCCTTCCAACGCAATCAAGAGATGAAATACGAGCTGCGCCTGACGGTTCCGCATGTGAAGAAGTCGATTGCCTGCTCCTCCGTCAACTTCCACAGCAACACGTTCGGCAACGCGTTCAACATTAAAATGGGCAAACGCAACGCCGTCACCGGCTGCGTCGGCTTCGGCATCGAGCGCTGGGCGTTCGCGTTCCTTGCCCAATACGGCCTTGACGAGCAAGCTTGGCCTGCATCCTTCCGCGAGCAGTACCACGCTTGGCAGGAAAAAGCCCTGTAGCCCTTTTCACATAAGACTAGCCCACTATCCGGTTACCGAGCTGCCTGCAGGTCGTGCCGGCGAGTGGGCTTGCTCCTTGTTTTACCCCCTGCACCGCCACTACTACGATAATGAGTGATTCTATGAAAGCAGCCGCTTATTTGAAAAAGAATAGCTTCATCCTCGGGCTTCTGCTCGCCGTCGTGGTGTCGAACCTGCTCATCTCCTGGTGGGATCCGATGGTGACGTCCCGGCGTTTTTACAAAAACGATTTTACCAAAACGCTCTACCACCATGGCTGGGTGAACTCTGGCCCCGTGTTCTTCGGCAATTCGTCCGTGACGGGCGCTTATATCGAAGATAAGTCTGCGCATCCCTTAGTCGAAATGGGGCTCTCCTACGGCAAACTGACGGATCTGAAGGGCATCCTGCAGGACAAGCTGTATGATGTTCAGCAAGAGTTGGTCATCGGTATTGATGTGCATACAATGCTCGACGCGCTGGAAACCGACCCGACCTACCAGTGGTTCAAGCCGTGGTATCAGCCGTACGTGTACACGTACCGCGATTATTTCCGTGATTCCGGCGAAGAGTTCGCCAAGAATCTGCTGAAAGGCAGCCTCGACTACCAGCCTCGCTGGATCGATAAGGAACTGTACCCCGGACGCAAGGACGATGCGTACTTGAAGTCCAAATGGGACGATTACGATAAACGGTTCGGCGCAATGACCTTGAAAGATTTTAAGCAAAATCTGGACGCCCTGGACTGGGTGCTGACCTATGCGAATGATCATCGGCTGGCACTGCGCGTGATCTGGATGCCGTGGAACAAGGGCTATGCCGATCCGCCGTATGTGGCGTCATTGAAGCAAGACGTGAATGCTCGCCTGCAAAAAGCGAACGTACCGGTGCTGGATCTCATGCATACGTATGACCCACCCTATTTCCATGATCTCGTTCACTTGAACCGCGAAGATGGCGCGCCGATTTTTACGAAGGAGGTTGACACGTGGTTAAATTCCTTAGGAAAACCGCCGAAATCCTGATCTACCTCGTGATGCTGTATCTCGTGCTCATTTATTTTACCGGCAAAGGTTTGTTCATCTACGAAAAGTTCTAGCATTCCAAGCCAGCGAGGAGTTCTCCTATGTTTTATATGCACATGAACGCCATCATCGCGATGATGGGCATGGTCGCCGTGCTGATGCTCACCCGCAGATGGGCGAACAATAAGCGCATTCTGATGCTGATTTTCAGCCTGTGCTTTCTGCTGCTGTTCAGCCAGAAGCTGTTTGTTTTCTATGCCGTGTACACGGTCATCAATTACCTCGGCTTCATCTATCTGTGCCGCACCTCCGTCTGGCGGAAAACGGCCTTTATTTTCGGCATCGCCGCGAATGTTGTCGGTGTGTTTCTCGGCGTCCGCTTTTTCGTGATGGGGATTTTTCATAACCCGATGTTCGATGCGGTCATTTATCTCGGTCTCATTTATAACGTACTGAAAGTCATTGACGCCTACTACTTCGCATATTTCTTTGGAAAAGATGGCGAGGTGCCGGCGCTGGATTACGCCAACTACGTGCTGTTCATTCCGACCTTTACGTCAGGGCCGATTCTGAAATTCCGCGATTTCATGGCGGACACGAAGAAACCCTATACCGTGGATGCCAAGCTGTTTGAGGATAGCGTGAAGCGTGTAATCCTGGGCTTGTTCAAAAAAATCGTCCTCGTCACCTGGATGACCTCCGTGTTCGATCACGTGCTGAAGGGCGAGCTGTACACGCCGCAGTCCGTTTTTCTGCTCGTCTGGTTTTACGCGATCATCTATTTCGACTTCTCCGGTTATTCCGATATGGCGATCGGCTTCGGCCGTTTGATGGGCTACACGATGCCCGAAAACTTCAAAAAGCCGCTCCTCTCCCCGTCCATGACGCAGTTTTGGCGGAATTGGCATGCGACGCTGGGCGATTTTTTCCGGGATCATATCTTTATGTTCTTCTCGCGCAAAGCGCCGTCCCGCGGTCTCGCCTCTGCCCTCTCCATCCTCATCATGGTGCTGATCGGGCTCTGGCATGGCTTCACATGGCTGTACTTCCTGTACGGGCTGTACCACGGCCTCATTCTGGCGATTGAGAACTGGTTCAAGATCACGACCGTCCAGCGCAAAAAGGTGTCCAAAACGTACTTCTATTTCCGCTGCTTCGTGACGCAGGCGCTAGTGACGATCTCCGTTATTATTTATAGTTCCAACTACGAAACGGTGCTTCGTATCTATCGCGGCTTGTTTCATTTTACTGCCTGATAGTGGTATAATTTGATCTGATTGTTTGTTACCAATTATGGAGGTGTACGTCATGAAATTAGGCGTTTTTATGGTTTTATTCGGTGGAAAACCTTTCGAAGAAGCCCTCGACTATATCGCGGCCAAAGGCCTCGATGCGGTTGAAATCGGGACAGGCGGCTACCCAGGTACAGCGCATTGTAACCCTGCTGAGCTGCTGGCGGACGCTGGCAAGCTAAAAGCGTTTAAGCAAGCGGTTGAATCCCGCGGCCTCACGATCTCCGCCCTGAGCGCGCACGGTAACCCGCTGCATCCACAAAAAGCGGTCGCCAAAGAGTTCCACGACGCGATCATCCAAACGATCGAACTTGCTGAGCGCTTGGAAGTTCCGGTTGTGAACACGTTCTCGGGCTGCCCTGGCGACCATGAAGATGCGAAATATCCGAACTGGCCGGTTGCGCCATGGCCGAACGATTTCCAAGAAATCCTCGACTGGCAGTGGGCAAACAAAGTCATTCCTTACTGGAAAGAGACAGGCAAATTCGCTTCCGATCATAATGTCAAAATCGGTCTCGAACTGCACGGCGGTTTCTCCGTACATACACCGGCTACTCTTCTTCGCCTTCGCGAAGCGGCTGGCGACGTCATCGGTGCAAACCTTGACCCAAGCCACATGTGGTGGCAAGGGATCGACCCTGTGCAAGCTGTCCAAATTCTGGGCCGCGCAGGTGCGATTCATCACTTCCATGCCAAAGATACTTCGCATGACTACAACAACACGAACCGTTACGGCGTAACGGATATGCAATCTTACACGAACATGCTAGATCGTTCCTGGCAGTTCCGCTCCGTCGGCTTTGGCCACGACTTGAAAGTATGGGCGGACATCATCTCCGCGCTGCGTCTGGTCGGCTACGACTACGTCGTGAGCATCGAGCATGAAGACGGCTTGATGTCCGTTGACGAAGGCTTCTCCAAGGCTGTGGCGAACCTTCAACAAGTGCTCATCCGCGAGCCGCTGGGCGAGATGTGGTGGGTATAATTCCGTTGACGGTGGAACCATAGACGAGCATGCAAAAAGCCCGCAGGCGTCAAGATCAGAAGATCTTGGACCTGCGGGCTTTTTGTTCGGACGGTATGTAAGGCAAAGCTGTCCGGCTTACCAGCCTTTAATCATGATAACGTCCATGAATGCGAACACTAGAAAGGCAACTGTTCCCCAAGCCAGTGCGAACACGTTTCTTTTCGGCGAAACCAATTGTTTAATAACCCCAATTGCAATAATCAATGTGAAGATCAACACGTAAATGTCGAAGCCTGTGAACGTGCTTGTGGATGCAGCTGCTTCTTCTGCTAATAACATGGTGAAACCTCCTTCTCGTAACTCGGTGCAAGGCACACGTCCTGCTATTTTAAATACTATGTTAGCCTGTCTGGACACTAGATGCAAGTGGTTCCCGGCATGTGTAACAAGTTTGTCACCTTTTAGCGGGACCTGCTCCACAGTTAAGTATAAATTGTCCATCTCTGCGAGGATTTATTACAGATGTCGAGCTGCTTTACATCAGCGAAACGAAATAAAGCCCGCACGGCATCCAACTCGCCGCACAGGCTCATTTAACAATCCGTTCCTGATCTGATCCCCATCTTCCCTTTACCTGTATATATGATCCCTGCAAGCTGTCCGTCTGACGCCCCACGCTTTAGCGAGCTCCATTCAGGTGTCCCGCAAGCAGCGTTTAAACGCTCAACTGGCTTTCCTCCACCGATTCTTCCGGGATGATCTCGAATGCTTCACAACCAAGCTCCTTCTCCTGCCACTCCAAAAACCGCGCCGGGTCAATCCCTAAAGCAGATACAATCTCTTGCAATTCTAACGTCCGTTTCATTTTAACAATGACCTCCAATACGTTGATAAATTGAATGATGTATATGTGCTATTTCGGTTATGTACGAGAAAAGGATGAAACCTGTTTCTTAAGCTATCTTCATTATAGGCCCAATGATGCTAATCACGATAGAGGGTTAAATTGTCGAAGACTGACCTATTCAATTAAGTCTTAGCAAACTATTAAAATGTAAGCGCTTTACATTAAAACTGTAAGTATTATGTGTGAGCATGAATGGCTTTTCTCGTATTCCCCCAATGGCCGCACACACCATACATACCACAACCAGACGACTCCTCCCTCATGCTACTGCCTGCATAAAGTACTGTAAATTAGGGCTTCCAGTAATGAATTTGAAGATTATCCTGCAAAATCTACATCAAGAATCGGGGGATGCGTCAGTTTTGGCCTCTTATAAGGGGATTCGCTCCGAATTTAATGTAGGAAATACAGGTAACACACCAGATTTCACCCAAAACCGGAGAATTTGATGTAAGAAATGCAGGTGTACCGAACTTCGCCGAAATTCTGCAGGTGAATTCTCGATGGAGTCCCCCTTGCCACTTCCCGGCGCCACGAAGCGTGAAACAGGATTACAGATTGCGCTATTTCCACGGTAGGAAATACAGGTCGTACGCGTGCCTTCGCCTGAAAAACCAGCAACCTGGCCACCGGACCGACCGGATTCCAGCGCAAAAAAGCCCCCGATCCGTTAAGATCGGGGGCCTGCTCTCCACTGGCGCTTACTTCGCCGCGCCAACCGAACCTTCCAACACCGCGAGCCGGGCCGCGTCGTCGTTGGAGCGCGCCCGATCCCGCTCGAGGATCGGCTTCAAATATTGGCCGGTGTACGACCCGGCCACTTTCACGACCTGCTCCGGCGTACCGGTCGCTACGATCTGGCCGCCGCGGCTGCCGCCTTCCGGCCCCAGATCGAGCAGGTAGTCCGCCGTCTTAATGACATCGAGGTTATGCTCGATGACGAGGACCGTCTCACCGCTCTCGACGAGGCGGTGCAACACCCTCAGCAGACGATCGATGTCATGGATGTGGAGCCCCGTGGTGGGCTCATCCAGGATGTAGATCGTCTTGCCGGTACTGCGGCGGTACAGCTCCGCCGCGAGCTTCACGCGCTGGGCTTCGCCCCCGGACAACGTTGTTGCCGGCTGGCCGAGCGTCATATAGCCCAGCCCGACGTCCAGCAGCGTCGAGAGCTTGCGATGGATGCGCGGCAAGTTTTTGAAAAACTCGCAGCCGTCCTCAATCGTCATCTCCAGCACTTCGCTGATGCTCTTGCCTTTATATTTGACTTCCAGCGTCTCGCGGTTGTAGCGCTTGCCTTTGCACACCTCACAAGGCACATACACGTCCGGCAGGAAGTGCATCTCGATCTTGATGATACCGTCGCCGCGGCAGGCTTCACAACGGCCGCCCTTCACGTTAAACGAGAAGCGGCCTTTCTTGTAGCCTCTGACCTTGGCTTCGTTCGTATTTGCGTACACGTCACGGATGTCGTCGAACACACCCGTGTACGTCGCTGGATTGGAACGCGGCGTACGGCCGATCGGCGACTGGTCGATGTCGATGACCTTGTCCACATGCTCCAGCCCAAGGATTTCCTTGTATTCGCCTGGGCGCACTTTCGCGCCGTTCAGCTCACGTGCTAGCGTTTTGAACAGAATCTCATTGATCAGCGTACTTTTGCCTGAGCCGGATACGCCGGTCACGCACGTGAATACCCCTAGGGGTACCTTTGCCGAGACGTTGCGCAAGTTATTCTCCTTGGCGCCTTTCACTTCAATCCATTTATCCGATGGTTTGCGGCGCTGCGCCGGCACCGGAATGAACTTCTTCCCGCTTAGATACTGCCCGGTCAGCGAGTTATCATCCGCCATCAGCTCGGTCGGCGTCCCCTGGGAGATCACTTGTCCGCCGTGGATGCCAGCGCCAGGGCCAATGTCGATGATGTAATCCGCAGCCATCATCGTATCCTCATCGTGCTCAACGACAATCAGCGTATTGCCGAGATTGCGCATGTGCTCCAATGTCTGGATCAGACGCGTGTTATCGCGTTGGTGCAAGCCGATACTCGGCTCATCGAGGATGTAAAGTACGCCCATAAGACTCGAGCCAATCTGCGTCGCCAGACGAATCCGCTGCGCCTCGCCGCCGGACAGTGTCCCAGCCGAGCGATGCATCGTCAAATAATCCAGCCCCACGTTCACGAGGAAGCCGAGACGTGCCCGAATTTCTTTTAAAATCAGATTCGAAATCGTGAGCTCCCTCTCGTTCAAGTCGAGATTCCGGAACCATTCGTCAGCGTCCCCGATGGAGAGCGATGTCGCATAGGCAATGTTTTTTCCGTTGATTGTAACGGCCAGCGTCTCAGGCTTCAGGCGCTGCCCTTTACATTTCGGACACGGCTTGGTGCTCATGTACGTCTGGATATGCTCACGAATCCCATCGGAGAACGTCTCTTTGAATCGGCGCTCCAGGTTGCGAATAATGCCTTCGAACGGCACAAGCGCTTCCTTGGTCGCGCCCATTTCGTTCTCGTACCGGAAGCGGATCTTCTCCCCGCCTGTGCCGTACAGAATAACTTTCATCTGTTCGGCGGTGAGCTCAGCTACCGGCTTATCGCGTGGGATCTTATAATGCTCGCAAACCGCTGCGAGGAATTGCGGGTAATAGTTGGACGTAGAACCCGCCCAAGCCTCAAATGCGCCTTCTTCAATCGTCAGCTTCATATCTGGTACTAGCAGCTCAGGATCGACGATCATTTGGCTGCCCAAACCGTCACACTCCGGACATGCCCCGAACGGGCTGTTGAACGAAAACATTCTCGGTGCCAGCTCTTCCACGGAGAAGCCGCACTCCGGACACGCCAGGTTCTGGCTGAACAGGAGTTCTTCCTTCTCCATCACATCGACGATGACCCGGCCATTTGCCAGCTTCAGCGCCGTTTCCAGCGAGTCAGCAAGACGAGTGTGAATGTCGTCCTTCAATACAATCCGGTCGACGACCACGTCAATAGTATGCTTTTTATTTTTATCCAGCTCAATCTTATCGGATAGATCCATCGTTTCGCCGTTGATGCGCACCCGAATAAAACCCTGCTTCTGCACATCGGCCAACAGCTTCGTGTGTTCGCCTTTGCGGCCGGAAATCATCGGAGCCAGAATTTGAATACGCGTCCGTTCCGGATGCTCCATTATGCGATCGACCATTTGTTCCACGGTTTGCGACGTAATCTCAATACCGTGCGTCGGGCAGTGCGGACGGCCGATGCGGGCAAAAAGCAGACGCAAATAGTCATAAATCTCTGTGACCGTCCCGACAGTCGAACGGGGATTCCGGCTCGTCGTCTTCTGGTCGATCGAGATGGCCGGCGACAAGCCATCGATGGAATCGACATCCGGCTTATCCATTTGGCCAAGAAATTGGCGCGCGTAAGCCGACAGTGATTCAACGTACCGACGCTGCCCTTCCGCATAAATCGTATCAAAGGCCAGCGACGATTTCCCCGATCCGCTCAGTCCCGTGAGCACTACGAACTTATCGCGCGGAATCGTGACATCAATATTTTTCAGATTGTGAGCTCGCGCTCCTTTAATGACGATCTGATCTCTAGACAAAACAACCCTTCCTCCCCTATTCGACCCTGAAACTTCCTCTAAGCTTCGGCCTTCAATTCCATAACTGCGTCACGCAGCTCCGCCGCACGCTCGAACTGCAAGTTCTTCGCCGCTTCTTTCATCTCGGCTTCCAAGCGTTCGATCAGCGAAGCGCGGTCCTTCTTCGACATCTTCGCACCTTTGGCATCGGCGAGGTAATCCGCCTTCTGCTCGGCGACCTTCGTCGCCTCGATCACATCGCGAATCTTCTTCGCGATCGTCTGCGGCGTAATGCCCAGCCTTTCGTTGTGGGCTTCCTGAATCTCCCGGCGGCGGCGCGTCTCGGTAATCGCTTTGTCCATCGACTCCGTGATATGGTCGCCGTACATGATGACCTTGCCATCGGCATTCCGCGCCGCACGGCCCATCGTTTGAATCAGCGAGCGCTCTGAGCGCAGGAACCCTTCTTTGTCGGCGTCGAGAATCGCCACGAGCGACACCTCCGGCAAGTCAAGACCTTCCCGGAGCAAGTTGATCCCCACCAGTACGTGGAACGTACCAAGGCGCAGATCCCGCAATATCTGCATCCGTTCAAACGTCTTGATGTCGGAATGCAGGTACTTCACTTTAATGCCAATGTCTTTAAAATAATCCGTCAAATCCTCCGACATCTTCTTCGTCAGCGTCGTCACGAGCACGCGCTCATCCTTGCTGACACGGTCCTGAATCTCGGCGATCAGATCGTCGATCTGACCTTTGGTCGGACGTACTTCAACAATTGGATCGAGCAGCCCCGTCGGACGGATGATCTGCTGAATCATATCCGGACAATGCTCAAGCTCGTAAGGCCCCGGCGTCGCCGAAATATATAAAAGCTGACTCGTTTTTTCTTCAAACTCCTCAAAACGGAGCGGTCGGTTATCCAGCGCAGAAGGCAGCCGGAAGCCATGCTCCACCAACACTTCTTTCCGCGCTTTGTCACCGTTGAACATGGCGCGAATCTGCGGCAGCGTCACGTGTGACTCGTCGACCATGACCAACATATCGTCCGGGAAGTAATCCATCAGCGTATAAGGCGTCGCGCCCCGCTCCCGGAACGTCAGCGGCCCTGAGTAGTTCTCGATACCGGAACAAAAGCCCATCTCCGTCATCATTTCCATATCATAGCGCGTGCGCTGCTCCAGCCGCTGCGCTTCCAACAGCTTACCCTGCTCTTTGAGTTCGGCAAGCCGCTCTTCCAACTCCCGCTCGATGTTCACAAGCGCCCGTTTCATCGTATCTTCCGCCGTCACGAAGTGAGACGCCGGGAAAATCGCAACGTGATCGCGCTGGCCGATAATCTCGCCGGTGAGCACGTCGATCTCCGTGATGCGCTCGATCTCGTCGCCGAACAACTCCACTCGAATCGCCCGTTCGCTGTGCGAAGCCGGGAAAATCTCCACGACGTCACCGCGCACGCGGAACGTCCCGCGCACAAAGTTCAAATCGTTCCGCTGATACTGAATGTCCACCAAGCGGTGCAAAATCTCGTTACGCGACTTCTCCATCCCCACGCGAAGAGACAGCAGCAGCTTCCCGTACTCCATCGGAGAACCCAAGCCGTAAATGCACGACACGCTGGCTACGACGATGACGTCGCGGCGTTCGAACAGCGAGCTGGTCGCCGAGTGGCGAAGCTTATCAATTTCTTCATTAACGCTGGAATCTTTCTCGATGTACGTATCGGATGAGGCAATGTAAGCTTCCGGTTGGTAGTAGTCATAGTAACTGACGAAGTAGGAGACGGCATTGTGAGGAAAAAACTCTTTAAACTCGCTGCACAATTGCGCAGCCAATGTCTTGTTATGGGCAATAATCAGCGTCGGACGGTTCAGCCTGGCAATGACTTGCGCCGCTGTAAAGGTCTTCCCCGTTCCGGTCGCGCCCAGCAAAGTCTGATGCCGATTGCCGGCCTCGATACTGCGGACGATCGCTTCGATCGCCTGCGGCTGGTCGCCCTGCGGGGAAAATTCCGACACCAGCTCGAACTTCTTGGAGCTCAAAATCAAGTCGCTCATCTGTTATCACCTACATTTTTCGAGATAAATCGAGACTTTTATCCTATAAACTTTCATGTAGCACTTTCCGATATAGTTGTCTATGGTACATTCGCCCACATCTATGAGGATTCGACATAATCCCACATAGGAATGTTTGTTCTCGTTTTCTTATTATACTCTTTTTGAATCCGGGATGCAAACGGCTTAGGTTGTTTCTGCCTGTCTCGCGGCACCTTTTTTATGCGTGAGTGCTCCCTATCTTTTTAGTTAAATTAGGAGTGGTACAGTCATGGATTTGACAACGGTATTAGGGTTGGTTTTGGGTCTGGCAGGTTTAGTAGGCGGGTATATGTGGGATGGCGGCCATCTGGCTTCCTTGGTGATTCCAAGCGCCATGCTCATCGTTTTCGGCGGAACGTTCGGCGCGGTTGCCGTTTCTTTCCCAGGCTCTATTCTCAAAAATATTCCCAAAGCGCTCGGCATCGCCTTTCGCAGCGTCAAACGCGATCCCGGGGCGACCATCGATGAAATCGTTGACATGGCCTCCGTCGCCCGCCGCGAAGGGGTTCTCGCCTTGGAACAGCGCGCGCAGGAGCATGAAAATCCTTTCCTCAAAGACGGCCTGCTGATGGTCGTTGACGGCACAGATCCGGAGCTTACCCGACAAATTCTGGAGCTCGAAATGGACGCCATTGAACATCAAGTGACGAACATGTCCAAAATTTTCGAAGCAGGCGGCGGCTACGCGCCGACGATGGGAATCATCGGTACGGTTATGGGCCTCATTCACGTACTCGGCAATCTCGAAGACCCGTCTTCCCTCGGGCCTGCGATCGCGGTTGCTTTTACCGCCACCCTCTACGGGGTCATGAGCGCGAACCTGATCTACCTGCCGATTGCGAATAAAATCAAAATCCGCGGCAAAGAAATGGTCAGCGAAATGGAATTGATGCTTGAAGGCATTCTCGCGCTGCAGGCCGGTGAGAATCCGCAGTTGATCAAGAAAAAACTGACGTCCTTCCTCCACGATAAATCCGCCAAGAAAGGGCCAGAGGAGGTCGAGGACAATGGCGAGGCGAGCTAAAAAGCACGAAGAACACGTGAACCATGAGCGCTGGCTCATTACATACGCGGACTTGATTACACTGCTGCTCGTTTTTTTCATCATCATGTACGCCATGAGTAAAGTCGATGTTCAGAAGTATTCCGTTTTGGCCCAAGCCTTAAACCTCCAGTTCCAGAAAGCCGACTCGATCCTGGATCGAGGGCACGGCATTTCCGGCCAAATGACACCGAAGCAGGGTGACGCGGACAGCAAGGACAAAGATTTTAATCAGCAAAATCAAGATGTGAAGAAGGAAGAGAACAGCCAGACCAAGCCGGAAGAGAACGAAAAAGAGAAGCGCGAGAAAGAGCTGCAGGACCTGCTCAAACAGGTACAAACCTATATCCAGGACCAAAATCTGGAACAGCAGGTCTCTGCAACCGACACAGAACGCGGCGTCGCGATTACGTTGAACGATCTGTTCCTGTTCGATCTCGGCAAAGCCGATCTCAAGGCGCCGTCCTTACCGATTCTGCAAAAACTGGCCTCACTCTTTCCGACATTGAACGGTAAAGTCAGCATCGAAGGCCACACCGACGATCTCCCGTTGGCACCTGGGGCTCAGTTCCAAGATAACTGGGGACTTTCCTTCGCTCGCTCCCTTTCCGTGCTTCGCTATTTTAGTGACACAGCCCATCTTGATGATAAAAAATTCGTCGCGACGGCTTACGCGGATACGATGCCCAAAGTGCCGAACACCAGCGAAGAGAATCGCAGCAAAAACCGGCGCGTGGAAATCATTATTCTACGGGAGGATATCGCTCCGACTACGCCGAAATCATAAAAACGAAAAACCGCCCCAAAGCCGGCGAACATGGCAATGGGGCGGTTTTCTTTTTTCAAATGCTACATCGACTTCGTCGAATCATTGGTCAATACACCGGTCAGCTTGCCGCGCAAATAGGAAAACAAATGCATCGGCCGCTGCTCCATGAAGTACCGGACCTCCTGGTCCGGCGCGAGCAAAATGCCAAGCTGGTGATGCTCGCCGGCGTAAATCGCCCGCTTCAGGAAACGCACCTCGCCCTGCTCATTCAGCACCTCGAGCCGGCAGTACGCGGAGTTGAGGCTCATCGCCGTGTGCAGATCCGTACGGTGCCGGATGCGGTGGCCGTTCACTTTATGAATGATTTCACCGACCTGAATGCCCAGCTCCTCGGCCGGACTGCCCGGCACGACGGCAAGCACCATCAGGCCGTTCATCGCATGCATATAGCGCGGAATCTGCTTGTCTTCCGACCACGCGTTATAGTAGAGCAGCCCTTCGTGCAGCCCAATCGCAAGCAGAGCGCCAACCAGCATCAGCGGCGACCAGAAATGCGCGGCGATCGCTGCGCCGAGCAACACGAGGCCGTACACATACAGCAGGTTCCCGCTGAACTTGGCCTGCTTCCGCGGCAGCTTGGAGATCGTCAGCTCCGTGAAGCCGATCATCGCCGGGAACGCGAGCAGCGTCCAGCCCATACCGAGCTCCGGCGCAAACAGCGTTGGCCACGGCAGCGCAGCCGTACTGCCTCCTGCGAAGGGCACGAGCAGGAACAGCGGCACCGGCCAGAAGCCTTGCAGCTGCTGGCCGCCGATCATTTGCCCGCGCTTGCCTTCCAGGAACAGCGGACTGACCATCCGCGCACCCTGCGTGGAGACGAGCAGCCCTTCCAGGAGGTGCAGCGCGGCCACGATGACAAGCAGCGACGGAATGTCAGCGCCTGCCACGGTTGCTGCGAGCGCGTACGACTGCTGCAGGCTGTCCGCATTCGGCAGCCAGCTCAGCACCGCCTGCGCGATGCCGAGGATGCCGACGGCGTACGCCAGGCAGAGGAACCGGATGCGGAAGAGCATCAGCACGATGGTGATGCCCCACAGCAGCAGCACCGCGTCCGCTTGCAGGCTGACCCCGACAAAAGCAAGCAACAGGGAAGCGCAGATACCGCCAACCCAGCCCCAGAGCACGACCCGCCACGTCTCACTCAGCAAGGAGTGCAGACGGGTATGAAACAGCTTGCGCTCCAATTGAATTTGTTTCCGGTAGTGAAGCACAATGAACACGATGCCTATATAGTAAAAAGGATTGATGAGCAGCTGTCCCAAGGCATGCAGCCCGCGGTCCAGCAAAGGATTCCACACGTCCATCGAATCAGGCTCCTTACGCACAAAAAAATAGGAAGGCCGCTACCGCAGCCTCCCTATCTATTTCGACCGCCAGCGCTCATTTCCTGCTGCGCCGACGCATTTTCCATCAACCTACCAACATTATTTCCCGATCTGCTTCTGCACTTGCGCAACCGCCGCTTTGAGCTGCGCGTCGTTCTTCGGATCGCGAATCTGCACCAGAATCGCCTTCTCGATCTTCGCCGC
Organism: Paenibacillus oryzisoli; assembly: GCF_050467285.1. GTDB lineage: Bacteria > Bacillota > Bacilli > Paenibacillales > NBRC-103111 > Paenibacillus_E > Paenibacillus_E oryzisoli_A. Next base: position 21,605 of record NZ_JBCMUN010000018.1, read on the forward strand.
TGTATCCGGGTCAACTTCGCCGGTCATCGGCAGCTCGTTCGTGCGTTGGAACGCCTTCACGGCCGTTGCCGTTTTGTCGCTGAAATATCCGTCCGTCCGCTCGGTATTGAAGCCGAGCCCCGTCAGCATCAGCTGCAGATTTTTCACATCGTCGCTCGCCATATCCTGCTTGAGCACATCCTTCTTCGCCAGCGGAGCCGCTTTGAAGTAGGCCGGTTGATCGACCGCGATGTCAGGGGTGATGCCTTTTTTGTGAATCCAGTTGCCGTTCGGCGTCAGCCATTTGTACACGGTCATCTTAATGTTGCTGCCGTCGCCCATTTCCTTCTCGAACGTCACCTGCACCGTGCCTTTGCCGTAAGACGTTTCGCCGACGATTTTGCTGCCAACCGCTTCCTGGAACGCGCCTGCCAGAATCTCGGAAGCACTCGCGCTTCCTTTGTTGATCAACACTGTGACAGGGTAATCCTTCCCTTTGCCCGTTGAAGGCGTCGGTTCGCGCTTGCCATCGCGGTTCTCCACCTGCACGATCGGCGTGCCGCTCTTCACGAACGGATTCACAATGTCGACGACGACATTGAGCAGGCCGCCCGGGTCGTTTCTCACGTCGATGACCAGGCCTTTCATGCCTTTGGATTCAAGGTTTTTCAGCTCTTCCGCGAAACGCACAGCCGTATTGGAAGAGAATTGACGGATTTCGATTTTCCCGATTTGATCCGGGAGCATCTCGGCATACACCGTCTCCACGTCGATGTTATCGCGTACGACAATAACCTGCACCGGATCACCCGCGCCTTGACGGAGCAGATCCAGCTTCGCCTGCGTGCCTTTCGGCCCGCGGATTTTCATCACCGCTTGATTCAACGTCAATCCGTCCAGCTTCTCGCCGTTGACCGAGACGATGACGTCCTTCGCTTGAAGGCCCGCTTTCTCGGCGGGAGAGCCTTTGATTGGAGAGACGATAACAAACTTGCCTTCCTCTATCGACACCTCGGCACCGATGCCTTGGAACGAAGAGGAGATGCTTTCATCGAACTGCTTCGCTTCCTTTTGATCCATATAGACGGTAAAAGGATCCTCCAGCGACTCCAGCATGCCGTTAATCGCGCCGTTGACGAGCTCATCATGATCAGGCTGCTTTAAATATTTGCTCTCAATTAATTGAAACGTCGTGGAAATCTTGCTCAAATCCTTGCTCGTCAGCCCGGAACTCGAGGAGGCCGCTGAGGCCGTCCCGCCTGTCGCCTGCTCTTTCCGCCCCCAACTAAACGAGGGATCTGCAATCGTCAGTGTAACTATGCTGCTTGCAAACATCGCCAACAAAACAAAGACAATAACCGTTCGACCTTTAAATTGCAAAGTGCGATACACCACCTTATCCTCTATCCCAAATGAGCTCGCCTGTACTGTAGTATATGACAAGCCTTTCCATTTTTATAACCGGTTTGTCCTAGCGCAGGTACGGTTTGGGATCGACAGGCACTTCATTCTTCCGGACTTCAAAATGCAAATGGTTGCCGGTCGCTTGACCCGTTGAGCCGACGCCAGCAATCTTCTGACCGCGTTTGACAACGTCCCCGACTTTGACATAGATGCCGTCATTCATGATGTGGCCGTACAAGGTCCACATGCCGCCTCCGTGATCGACGATCACGCAGTTGCCGTATCCGTTCATCCACGACGCATAAATGACAGAGCCATTCTCGGCCGCGAGGATCGGTGTTGCTTTCGGTGCGCCCAAATCGATGCCTTTGTGGTTCTCAGGCTTGCCCGTCACCGGATTGATGCGGAAAATAAAATCCGACGTAAGCGGCGCCTGCACCGAAAGTGGATAGCCGAGTTTCCCGCCGGCATACGTGAATGGCGATTTCGTGTTCATCGCTTGACGCTTCTGTTCTTGAAGCTGCGATTCCTTCTTTGCCAGTGCCGTGATCTGCTGGTCGCTTTCCTCGGAAATCTCCTCAAGCGCCTTCTCTTGCTTCGAAAGGGACGCGATTTTTACTTCTTTCGCCTTCTCCTTCGCTTTCAAATCCTCACGAAGCGTTTCTGCGTCCGCATAGAGCCCTTGTACCTTCACAAGCTGATCTTCCGTCTCGGCCTTTTTCTGAGCGACTGTCGCTTTATCCTTCTTATTCGATTCTAGAATCTCTTTATCTTGACTCACGATCGATTTAAGAGCTTCCACCCGATTCAAAAAATCAGAAAAACTAGTCGCGCTCAGCAGCACGTCCATATAGGAAACGAAGCCGTTCGTATACAGAAGACGGACACGGGATTTCAGCATCGCATCGCGGCTTTCCACGCGCGCTTCCGCGTCATCCAGCTCCTTCGCGTTCTTCTCCAGCTCGTCCGACACTTGATCGATCTGCTCGTTCAGCTGCGTCAGCTTTTGGCTGGCCTCGTTCACTTGCGCGACAAGTTCATTCATGTCCTTCGTCGTCTGCTCTTTCTCGTTCTGAACTTTCGTAATCTGATTCTGCGCGTCGTTCTGCTTCTGCTGCATTTCTGCCTTCTGCTTCTTCAGCTGATTCAGTTGCTGGTCGATCTTCTCCGTTGCTGAAGCCGCGTAGCTCGCCGCAGGCGGGACTGTTACTGCCATGGCAATGCCGAGCGACAAGGCGGCAGGTATCAACTTTTTCTTCAAGCAAGTAGCCTCCCATTCTAGAGCTAGTTCAAGCATGTAAGCTTAATCTAGCATTTCGCATGCTATGAATCTTTGAAAATGAAGTGACGTGAAAAGCCTCCGCTACACGCGAAGGAACTTGCGCACAGAAATCAGGGAACCCCAGACGCCAATCACGATGCCCAAACCAAGCAATAGCACGAGCAGTGTAGGCGCAATATCTTCAAAAGGCGTTAGCTTAATCATCAGCAGATTCAGGTTGAGCGAGCTCGTGTTAAGCAGCTTCCAGTATCCGGCCAGAATAATCGCCGTAGGCACGAAAGAGCCAACAAAGCCAAGGAGCGCGCCTTCAATGAAGAACGGCCAGCGAATGAAAGAATTCGTCGCGCCCACGAGCTTCATAATGGAAATTTCACGCTGTCTCGCCAGGATCGTAATCTTGATCGTATTGGCAATCAGGAACACCGCGGTAAAAGAGAGCAGCAATACGATGCCGATCCCGATCCAGCGAACCACTTTCGTCACTTTGAACAGCGTTTCGACCGTTCCTTTGCCGTAGTTCACTTTGTAGATGGGCTTCGGATCCAGGCCGGTGTTGAGCGCCGAAATCTGATTAGCGGCGGCCGCGACATTGCGCGGATCGTCGACTTCGACCGTAAACGCATCATTCAGTGGATTGTTGTCGCCTTCAAAACCGTCAAGCAGCGACTTGCCGCTCTCGCCGAGCTTCTCACGCAAATACACTAGTCCTTCTTCCTTGGACACGAACTTAATCGATTTGACTTCCGGAATGGCCTCAATCTTAGTCTGCAATGCCGTGATTTGATCCTGAGGCGTGTTAACCTCCAGATATACGTTGATCTCAACTTGCTTCTCAATTTGACCGGCAATATCGTTCACGTTCAGCGTAATCAGAACGAAAATACCCAAAATAAACAGTGAGATGGCAATCGAGGAGATCGAAGCGAACGTCATCCAACCGTTCCGGATGACATTGCGGGTACCCTCCCGTAAATGCCGCGCTACTGTACTAATCTTCATAGCCGTATTCCCCCCGGTGTTGATCGCGAGCAATAAGGCCGTTCTCAATGGCAATCACGCGTTTGCGCATCGTGTTCACGATTTCTTTGTTATGTGTCGCCATGACGATAGTTGTGCCGCGGAAGTTAATTTCTTCCATCAACTTCATGATTCCCCATGACGTCTCGGGGTCCAGGTTTCCCGTCGGTTCGTCGGCGATAATGACAGATGGGTTGTTAATTATTGCCCGGGCAATGGCCACGCGCTGCTGTTCGCCACCGGAAAGCTGCGACGGAAGCGAATTGGCCTTGTCTTTCAAGTTGACGAGCTCGAGCACTTCCATCGTGCGCTTCTTAATCTGCTTCTTTGGCGCTTCAATGACCTCCATGGCAAACGCCACGTTGTCAAAAATCGACAGCTTCGGCAGCAGGCGATAATCCTGGAAAATGACGCCGATATTCCGGCGCACGTAAGGAATTTTGCGCTGTTTCAGCTTTTCGAGATTGAAGCCGTTAACGAAAATGTGGCCTTTGGTCGGACGTTCTTCTCTATACATTAATTTCATAAATGTCGATTTTCCGGCGCCGGATGGTCCGACGACGTATACAAATTCATTGCGGTCTACTTTAACGCTAATGCCTCTCAATGCATGCGTGCCGTTGGAGTACGTCTTCCATACGTCCTGCATTTCGATCACAGAATCACATCCTAATATAGGGATCTTTTAGCGGAGCTAAAAGTCTCTTAACTACCACCAAAACCCTCGGGCATCCGCCCAAGGTCACACTGCTGCACACGCAGCCTATATCAATTCGACACAAAAGCTGAAATTCCTGCTTATTCAGCATCTTTCTTCTTGGTGAATTCCGTCAAATCACCTGGCATTGTCGCTATTCGTCCCGAACGACGATTCTGTACTAAATGCTCTCCCCAATCGATACATATATAGAGTACAGGCCTTCACCGAATCGTATGTTAAGGAGGGGCAGTCCATGATACGGAAATTCAGCACGCTCACCTATTCGCTTGTCCTTGCGGCGGGTTTGTTCGCTCTCAGCGGATCGGCGCTTTATGTATACAGCACGCAATCCACACTTCCCTCCCATGTCACCGTCGGCGGATGGCAGGTAGGCGGCATGACCTATACGGCTTTCAAAAGCGAGCTCAACCAGCTCATCAGCAAGCTGTCCGCGGCTCCTGTCCTGCTGCTTTCGTCTCAGCCAGGGATTCCGAACAAGCAGCTTTCGCTCGGCGAGCTCGGCGTGCACTACTCGGCGGAGAGCATTGCGCAAGCGCTCAGCCCGCTTGTCGATGGCTCGCCGCTGACGCGGCTGAAAGCCCGCTTCGCGCTGCGGAGCACGCAGTTCCCGCTGGAAGCCGTGGTGAGCGAGGAGCAATTGAACGCAAAAGTGCAAGCTGCCTGGAAGGAACTCTACGCTCAGCGGCCGGTCAGCGCAAAGCGCATCCTGAAGGCGCAGGACCAAATCGACTATGCGCCCGAGATCAGTGTGCTGCGCGTCAATACGAAGGAGCTCGCCGAGGAACTGCAAGCGATCGCTTCCCGCTTGAACGGCTCGCCTCCCGCTGCGCCAATCCAGCTCTCGCTGCCGCTCTACGAGCTGCGTCCTCCCGTAACGGTAGACTCTCTCAAGCAGCAAGGCATCGATGGCAAAATTGCTGAATTCACCACGTCCTTCCCCCCATCCGGAGAGGGGCGTATCCATAACATTCGAGCGACCGCCGCGACCATTCAGGATGATCTGCTGGCACCGGGCGAAACGTTCGATTACAGCAAAATTATCGCCGAAACCGAAGCCAAATTCGGCTACAAAGAAGCGCCGGTCATCCTGAACGGCACGCTCGTGCCCGGTGTTGGCGGCGGCATCTGCCAAGTATCGACAACACTCTACAATGCCGTACTGCGCAGTGGCCTGCAAATTGTCGAACGGCGCAACCATTCCCTGCCCGTCAGCTACGTTCCGCTCGGACAAGATGCCACTTTTGCCAGCGGATATATCAACTTCAAATTCCGGAACAACACCGGAAGCTATTTGTGGATTCGGACAGAAACGACCGATAGGGCCGTAACCGTTAAGCTGTTCGGGCACCTGACACCCGGGATTACGTATGACATCGACTCCAAAATCGTCGAGACGATTCAGCCGCCAGTCAATTACGTGAACAACCCGAGCCTTCATCCTGGCGCTGAGCGGCCTATTAGTCCCGGCAAGGCAGGCTATAAAGTGGAGACGTATCGGATTAAACGGGAAAATGGCACGGCCGTAAGTCGGGAGCTTATCTCAAAAGATACCTACTCCCCTGTGCCGGCTGTTGTAGCAGCCAATCGCGGAGATGCCAAACCGGATCCTCGCACACCGGCTGCGCCCAAGCAGCCGATCATCGAAGACGGGGTCATGAGTTACGTGACACCGGAGGATTTGGGCCTATGACGGAAGCAAGGACAATTCCATACGAAAAAAGTGAGAGTCATATGACCGTAGTTACTACGTCATGATGACTTTTTTATTTTAAGCTAAGAATATGAAGGAACCGTGAAGGAGGCCAAATCTAGTGAGCAAAGCCGATTATTTCAAAGAATTAAACTACAGATTGCGCGGATTGCCAGACAAGGAGCGACAAAATATATTAGCGGTTTATGAGGAATTGTTTCAAAAAGCGTTGGAAAATGGCAAACAGGAATCCGATGTCGCCCAGTCGCTAGGTTACCCGCGTGTGCCGAACTGGGATGGCGCAAAACAGAATCCGAAGCCCCAGCAGCCAGAAACGCTTCGGACGGTAGCCCCAGAGGCTGTGCCGAACCCGGGATTCGCGTCAAGCGAGGCGGATGAACGGCAGACGCCTGTGTATGAGGAAACATTCACGGCACCTGAGTCTGAACCCGCGCTCCCGCCAATGACCGAGGAACCGCCGTACGTCAACCGGGATCTGCCGCCGCAGGCTGCGCGCTCGTGGGAGCCGCCTCCCTACACACCGCCGTACGCGCCCGATCACGAATCGGCGAACCGGCCGCCTTTTCCGCCGTACACGCCGCCGAACTATGCTTACCCAGCTAAGCAGGATTCGAGTATCAAGGCGATTATCATTTCGATTATGCTCGGTTTTTTCAACCTGATCTTCGTCGTTGGCCCTTGGTTCGGCCTCTGCGCAACGCTGATCGCCCTGTTTGTATCTGGCTTCGCGCTGATTATCGCGCCGATTATCGGAGCCTTAACCAGCATGGGCAGTGCATCCGGCAACGATCTGACTTTTATCCTGTTCGCGATGCTCGCCTGCTTCGGTCTCGGCGTCATCCTGACATCGATCAGCTCGTGGCTGATCAAGCTCTTTTTCAAACTCAGCTGGAAGTACATTCAATTTAACGCGAAACTGATAAAGGGGGCCTAAGCGATGCAACGTGGAGTCAAATTTTCCTTATTCCTCGGTTTTGTCCTGCTAGCGGTCGGTCTCGTCGGGGCAGCGGTCACTTTCAAATCACTGGATCTAACCGCCGGGTTCAGCACCATCAACGTAGAGAAAAAAGTCGCAGCAGCCGGCATTGATACCATCATCCTCAATACCGATACGTCAAGTGTTACATTCCTGCCCAGCAATACCGACGAGATCAGCGTAAGCCTGACCGGCTCGCTCCGTGAAGCAAATGCCGCCGACTGCACCTTGGAGGCTACGGTTGACAATGCAACAACTTGGCGTATTGATGCCTGTTCCCGCAGAGGACATATTCATTTTGGCTTTGATATCGACGAGTTTAAAAGTCTGTTCAGCGGCCAGAAATTCGGCTTGAAGACGGAAGTGCGCGTGCCCGACAAACTGTTCAAGGCCATCACCGTCAAAACGGATACAGGCATCATCGACCTTGGCTCACTGAAATCCGATAAGTTGACCGCAACCGCGGATACCGGATCCATTCATGTCGACCACTTTGAGGGCAAACAGCTCAGTCTGCAAACCGACACCGGCTCCATTCTCGTTGATGACGCGCAAGGCGATGTCAAGCTGCGCACCGATACCGGCCAAATTAACGCAGCCCTTGCAGCAATCGGCAACGAGGTCAGTCTGAGCGCCGATACCGGCTCCATTCGCCTGCAAGTGCCATCCAAAATCGATAACGTCAGCTTCGATCTCCGCTCGGATGTGGGCAGCGCCCGTTTGAATGTCCCTGCCGTCGATGTACAAGAAAGCAGCCGCACATCAGTCAAAGGCATCATCGGCGACGGCAGCAAAAAGGTGAAAGCCACAACCGACACTGGCTTTATCGAGGTGCGGACGCGGGAATAGTGAGGATGGAAATCCTCTCCTAGGCCCACTGCCTCGCAGCCTGTGCGTGTACGACAACGTATGTGCGCAGGAAAAAGTTTAACGGTTGCCTTGGGGCCTATTTCGCTGAAAATGCACCATTTCAGATGCTAACGGTTGCCGCAGCGCTTATTGGCAGCATTGCCGGCGAAATCTTGTCAATTTTGGCTCAATAGCCACTGTCATAACCGTTACAACCTGCACAACCGCAATTTCGATAGAATAGGCGCTGTGGTAACCGTTACGAACGTCCTCATGAAAGTACAAAAAAGCTTCCTCCCACAATCGTGGTTGGAAGCTTTTTGCGCTATGGCTGGTACACCGGAACGGAATTGACCAGGCGCTTTGCCGGGTTACGCTTTTTCCAAATAAGCGTTCAGCCAAGCCTGCGACTCGGCAAGCACGCTCTCGGCACGGCCGATCGCTTCGCTGACTTGGTTCGTCGCCGTACCGCCGTACACGTTGCGCGCATTGACGACTTGCTCCGGCTGGAGCACCGCGTAAATATCGGACTCGAACAGGTTCGAGAACGTTTTGAACTCTTCGATGCTCATATCGAGGAGGTATTTGTTGTTCTGGATGCAATAGAGCACCGTTTTGCCGATGACTTCGTGCGCTTGGCGGAACGGCAAGCCCTTGTTCACCAGGTAATCCGCGATGTCCGTCGCGTTGGAGAAGTCCTGGTTCACGGCTTGACGCATGCGGCCGGTGTTCACTTTCATCGTGGACACCATCGGCGCAAACAATTGCAGCGCGCCTTGCAGCGTGCGAACCGTGTCGAACATGCCTTCTTTATCTTCCTGCATGTCCTTGTTGTACGCCAGCGGCAGGGATTTCAGGACGGTCAGCAGACCGAACAGGTTGCCGTAGACGCGGCCTGTTTTGCCACGGACGAGCTCGGCGACGTCCGGGTTCTTCTTCTGCGGCATGATGGAGCTGCCGGTACAGAACGCGTCGTCGAGTTCAATGAATTGGAACTCGGTCGACGACCACAGCACCATTTCCTCGCAGAAGCGAGAAAGGTGCATCATGATCATGGACGCGTTGGAGAGGAACTCCAGAATGAAGTCGCGGTCGCTGACCGCGTCAAGGGAGTTCTCGTATACGCGTCCGAACCCGAGCTGCGCCGCCACGAAATGGCGGTCGATCGGGAACGTCGTGCCGGCGAGCGCGCCAGCGCCGAGCGGCAGCATGTCGATGCGCTTGTAGCTGTCCTGCAAGCGCTCCAGATCGCGGCCGAACATGCTCACGTACGCCATCAAGTGGTGCGCGAACAGAATCGGCTGCGCCCGCTGCAGATGCGTGTACCCCGGGATAATCGTGTCGAGATTTTCCTTCGCCTTCACGATCAGTGCCTCTTGCAGCTTCACAAGCAAGCCGACGAACTCAACCACGCGCTTGCGCAGATATAAATGCATGTCCGTTGCCACTTGGTCGTTCCGGCTGCGGCCTGTGTGCAGCTTTCCGCCGACAGGGCCGATCAGGTCGATCAGCGTTTTTTCGATATTCATATGAATATCTTCGTTTTGAATCGTGTACTCCAGTTCGCCGCGGCGAATCATGCCCTGCACCTGCAGCAAACCGTCTTTGATCTTCTCGACGTCGTCCGCCGGAAGAATGCCGCATTTGCCCAGCATCGTCACATGCGCCAGGCTGCCTTCAATATCTTCCTCGGCCAGCTCTTTGTCGAATGTAATCGACGCCGTATATTCTTCGACCAGTTGGTCGGTTTTCTTCGTAAAACGTCCACCCCAAAGCTTAGACACCTTGCATAGCTCCTCTCAGATCGTGAATCTTTAACGCCCTTCGCGGCACATGCGCCCTACCGCCAGATAACCCAAAGGCTTTCCCCCAAGGGAAAGCCCGTCATACCTTATTTGTTCGCGTTTTGCTCCACGCCAGAACCGACTTTGAGGCGCAGCGCGTTCAAGCGGATAAAGCCAGTGGCATCCCCTTGATCGTACGCTTTCGTTGGATCAGCTTCCATTGTCGCGATATCCGGGTTGTACAGGGAAACCGGGCTCTTCACGCCGGCGCCGATAACGTTGCCTTTGTACAGCTTCAAGCGAACCGTACCGGAGACGTTCTTTTGGCTCTCGGTCACCAACGCTTGGATCGCCAGACGCTCAGGCGCGAACCAGAAGCCGTTGTACACGAGGGACGCGTACTTGGAGATCAAGGAGTCACGCAGATGCATGACATCGCGGTCCATCGTGAGGGACTCCATTTTGCGATGAGCTGTGAAAAGAATTGTACCGCCTGGCGTTTCGTACACACCGCGGCTCTTCATGCCGACGAAACGGTTCTCCACCATGTCGACACGGCCGATGCCGTGCTTGCCACCCACTTCGTTCAGCGTTTCCATCACTTGAAGCGGCGTCAAGCGCGTACCGTTGATCGCAACGCAGTCGCCTTTTTCAAACTCCAGCTCGATGTATTCCGCTTGGTCTGGCGCATCCTCAGGGTCAACGCTCAGCACGAACATATCTTTGTTGGACGTTGCGGACGGGTCGAACCAAGGATCCTCCAGCATGCCGCTCTCGAAGGAGATGTGCAGCAGGTTGCGGTCCGTGGAATAAGGCTTCGCCGCAGATGCCGTTACTGGAATGCCATGCTTTTCAGCATAAGCGATCATTTCTGCACGGCCCGGGAACTGCTCGCGGAACTCTTCCAGACGCCAAGGCGCGATCACGGAAATCTCAGGCGCAAGCGCCGCTGCCGTGAGCTCGAAGCGCACTTGGTCGTTGCCTTTGCCGGTAGCGCCGTGAGCAATCGCAGTAGCGCCTTCAGCGCGAGCGATTTCTACCATGCGTTTCGCGATCAAAGGACGCGCGATGGACGTGCCAAGCAAGTATTGGCCTTCATAAAGCGCAGCCGCTTGGAACATCGGGTTGATGAAGTCCTTCGCAAACTCGTCGCGCAGATCGTCGATGTAGATTTTGGAGGCGCCGGTTGCGAGCGCTTTTTCTTCCAAACCATCCAGCTCATCTTTTTGCCCGATGTCCGCCGTGAAGGCGATAATTTCCGCGTCGTACGTTTCTTTCAACCATTTGAGGATAACCGAAGTATCCAACCCGCCGGAATAGGCGAGTACGATTTTTTCCTTAGCCATGTCGTTTCTTCTCTCCGTTTCGCTAATTTACAAAGGATATAAGGATTAGACCATCGTTGCGGCCATGATCGCTTTTTGCGCGTGCAGACGGTTCTCCGCCTGATCAAAAATGATGGAATGCGCGCCGTCGATAACGCCTTCGCTCACTTCTTCGCCGCGATGTGCCGGCAGGCAGTGCATGAACAGGTAATCGGATTTCGCATATTTCGCGAGTTCCTCATTGACCTGATAGTTCGCGAACGCGATTTCGCGCTCTTTTTGCTCGGCTTCAAAGCCCATGCTCGCCCATACGTCCGTATAGACGATATCAGCGTTCTCAATCGCTTCGCGCGCGCTGGTCGTCACGAGCAAGGAACCGCCGGACTGTGCCGCGGCCTCTTTCGACTGCTTGATGACACTCGCATCCGGCATATAGCCTTCCGGCGAAGCGACAGCGAAGTCCATGCCAAGCTTGGCAGCGCCCATCATCAGGGAGTGCACCATGTTGTTGCCATCGCCGATGTACGCGACTTTGATGCCTTTGAGGCGACCTTTTTTCTCCAAAACGGTCTGGTAGTCCGCCATCACTTGGCAAGGGTGCGCATGATCCGTCAACCCGTTAATAACCGGCACTGTCGCCCCTCTAGCGAGGTCGATTACCTTTCGGTGCTCGTATGTGCGGATCATAATGCCGTCCAGGTAACGGGACAACGTTTGCGCAGTATCCCATACCGTCTCGCCGCGTCCGAGCTGCAGGTCGTTTTTGCTCAGGAAGAGCGCTTGCCCGCCCAGCTGATACATCCCCACTTCAAAAGACACGCGCGTCCGTGTAGACGACTTCTCGAAAATCATGCCCAGCGTCTTGCCCGCTAGAATCGGGTGCGGTTCGCCGGCTTTTTGCTTGCGCTTCAGCTCAATCGCGTACCCAATCAAATACTCTAATTCTTCCGGTGTATAGTCAACGAGAGCAAGAAAATCCTTGCCCTTGAGCTGAGCAGCCATTTCTTCCTTTACACTACTAGTCATCCGAACACAACCTCTCTCTATAAAATGCGGTTAAAGATAAACGGCTCCGCCGTCCCTTTAAGGACGGATGCGTTTACTGATGACATGGAGCTACTTCGAGGATAAACTTTCCGACATGTTAAATGGAGCTCGCTGCCGCTGCCTTTTGGGCAAGCACGTCGCAAACGACATCTAACGCGCGATCCAAATCTTCCTGCGGAATCGTCAGCGCCGGCACCAAACGAATGACGTTCGGCCCCGCCGGAATGACGAGCACGCCTTGCTTGTGAATCTCACTTATGATCTCACCCGCAGGCTGTGTGCATGCAATGCCGATCAAAAGCCCCACGCCGCGGATGCTGTCTACAAGCGGATTGCCTGCCAGTTTCGCTTCCAGCGTCTTCACGGTGTAGTCGCCAATCTCCGCTGCGCGCTCCGGCAATTTCCCGGAAATAATCGTATCCGTCGCCGCAAATGCCGCTGCCGTCGCAATCGGCGTACCGCCGAACGTTGAACCGTGGCTGCCTGCGTTGAACGCTTCTTTCAGGAAATCTTTGCCGAGCATCGCACCGATCGGGAAGCCGCCGCCCAAACCTTTGGCCAGTGTAAAAATATCCGGCTCCACGCCATAGTGCTCGTAAGCGAACAATTTGCCTGTGCGGCCCATGCCCGTTTGGATCTCGTCGCCGATGAGCAGAATGCCTTCTTGCTTGCAAAGCTCCGCAAGCTGCTTCACGAACGTCGGATCCGCCGGCAGCACGCCGCCTTCGCCTTGCACGAACTCCAGCATAACGGCTGCTGTTTTGTCATTGACCAACGCACGAACGGACTCAATGTCGTTGTATTCCGCATAAACAAAACCTTCCGGAAGCGGCAGGAAGCCTTCCTTCACTTTATCCTGGCCTGTCGCTGTCAGCGTCGCAAGCGTACGTCCGTGGAAGGACATGTTGAACGTAATGATCTCATAACGTCCGTTGTTCAACACCTTTTGGTGATAACGGCGCGCAATCTTGATTGCCGCTTCGTTCGCTTCCGCACCCGTGGAGCAGAAAAACACTGCATCCGCACAGCTGTTCGCCGTCAGCAGCGAAGCCAGCTTCTCCTGATTCGGAATGTGGAACAGGTTGCTCACGTGCCACACTTGATTCAGCTGCTCGATCAGCGCTTCCTTGACCGCCTGCGGCGCATGCCCCAGATTCGTGACGGCGATGCCGCTCATCAAGTCGATGTACTCCTTGCCTGTGTCGTCCCACAGACGGCTGCCTTCACCTTTTACCAGCGTGATCGGATATCTGCCGTAGGTTGGAAACAGCGAGCTCGTTCCTTGTTCTTGCATGTACAATCCCTCCTAAAATGGTCTGTTAGGGCTCGTTTCTCGTTCGTGTATGCTTGCAGCGGCTTAGGTCGCCAGTCGCCTCGGAGAGCGGATGCGGGTCATATGCACCCCGACCTCACCTGCGGCCCACGCCTAATTACCGCACAATTCGCGTGCCGATGCCCCCGTCTTTGAGCACTTTGCTCAGGACGTTTGGCTCCGTTCCGTTCACAATGACCACTTCCTGCACTTTCCCTTGTATACATGCAATCGCTGCGCGAACCTTCGGAATCATGCCGCCGTAAATATCGCCGCTCGCGATCATCTCTTCAATTTGCGCGACGCTGACCACAGGCAGTACCTGCTTCTCGCCGTCGACGACTTTCATGATGCCCGGCACATCGGTCACCACGATCATTTGTTCCACGCCCAAATGGGACGCCACCGCGCCCGCTGCGGTATCCGCATTGATGTTGTAGCGCTGGCCGCCGTCGCTGCCAAGGCCCACCGGCGCAATAACCGGGATGTAGCCCATGCCCACAACCCCTTGAATGAGCGCTGCGTTGACGTTGGTCACGTCGCCGACAAGGCCGACCTCGTGGCTGTTCGCCACAGGCTGCGCTTCAATGAGGTGGCCGTCCACGCCGGACAGGCCGAGCGCTTTCGCGCCCGTCAGTTGAATGCGCCGGACGATTTCCTTATTGATCTGGCCGGACAGCACCATCTCCACCACGTCCAGCACCGCTTCGTTCGTCACGCGCAGCCCGTTCACAAAACCGGACTCGATGCCGAGCTTGCCGAGCGTCTCCGAAATCGCAGGGCCTCCGCCGTGCACGATGACCGTAACGATGCCTTCTTCTTGCAATTGACGCATATCTTCAAAAAAGCTGGCCGGCAGCGCCGCAAGCGTGCTGCCCCCGCATTTCATTACAAAGCAATTGTTCTTCACCGCTGTGCTCCTCCTTGTAAAACCGTTACGTCCGGTATGCTGCGTTAATCCGCACATAATCATAGGTCAAGTCGCAGCCCCAACCGGTCGCTTTGCCCGAACCCATATGTAAATTGACGTGAATTTGAATGGTATCTGTTTTCAAATAAGCGAGCGCCGCTTCCTCGTCGAACTTCACCGGACGCGACTGCTCCAGCACCGCGATGTCGCCGAGGCGAATATCAACGGTGTTCACATTGACCGGCTGACCGGAGTAGCCGACCGCTGCAATGATGCGGCCCCAGTTCGCATCCGCGCCGTACACGGCGGATTTGACCAAGGAGGAGCCGATGATGGACTTCACGATCTTGCGCGCTGCCTCATCGCTCTCTGCGCCGATAACCGTCGTCTCGATCAGTTTCGTTGCGCCCTCGCCGTCGCGCGCAATCGCCTTCGCGAGGTACTCGCCGACGTACTGGAAGCCTGCCGCGAACGCGTCCCAATCCGGGTGCCCCGGATGGAGGGTATCACCGCCGGCCAAGCCGCTGGCCATCACCACGACCATGTCGTTGGTGGAGGTATCGCCATCAACGGTGATCATGTTGAACGTGTTATCCGTCACCTTGTTCAGCAAGAGCTGAAGGTGTTCACTAGCAATCGGCGCGTCGGTCGTCATAAAACCGAGCATCGTCGCCATGTTCGGGTGAATCATCCCCGAACCTTTGGCCGCCCCGGCAATGTGAATCTCCTTGCCGCCCACAACCACACGGACGCACGTCATCTTCTGCACGAGATCCGTCGTCAGGATCGCCTGGCAGAAGTCTTCGCCACCGTCTGCCTTTACCTTCGCCGGCAGCTGCTCGATGCCGCTCAGCACCTTGCCCATCGGCAGCAGTTCGCCGATGACGCCTGTGCTCGTGACGCCGACTTCGTGCTCCGCCACGCCCAGCGCCTTCGCGCTGGCGGCGCGCATCGCACGTGCGTCGTCCTCGCCCTGCTGGCCCGTGCACGCGTTAGCGTTGCCGCTGTTCACGATCATCGCCTGCAGCTTGCCGCCTTGGGCGATGCTCTCCTGCGTCACGCGCAACGGCGCCGCCTGGAACGCGTTCAGCGTGTACACGCCCGCCGCTGCCGCCGGCACATCACACAGGATCGCGCCGAGATCGAAGCGCTCCGTCTTTTTGAGTCCGCAGTGCAGTCCGCCTGCGCGAAAACCTTTTGGCGTCGTAATCGTGCCCTCCGGCACCACCGTAAAGCTTGCTTGATCCATCGTCTTCGTAATCTCCCGTCTTCGTCAATTATGGAAACACAGGGGAGAACAACAAGCCTGTTGTTTCATCCCAGCCATACATTAAGTTCAAGTTCTGAATCGCTTGCCCCGCAGCGCCTTTCACCACGTTGTCGATCACGGAAACAATCGTCACGCGGTTGGTGCGCTCATCCACAGCAAAGCCAATATCGCAATAGTTGGAGCCTGCGACTTCTTTGGTTGCGGGCGTTTTGCCTGCTTGACGAATCCGCACGAACTTACGGCCTTCGTAGTAGGCTTTGTATTTATCAATGAAGTCCTGCGCCCCGTGCTCACCCTGAATCGTCGCATACATCGTCGACATAATGCCGCGCGTCATCGGTACCAAATGCGTCGTGAACGTCGTGACGACCGGTTTGCCCGCAACCCGGCTGAGCGCCTGCTCGATTTCCGGAATGTGCTGATGTTTGTTGATTTTATAAGCAGAGAAGTTCTCGTTTACTTCTGCATAGTGCGTGCCGAGGCCCACACCGCGCCCTGCACCGGATACGCCGGATTTGGCATCAATAATAATCGTCGACGGATCGATCCACCCCGCTTCAACCGCAGGAATTAAGCCCAGCAAGGTCGCTGTCGGATAGCAGCCTGGATTCGCGATCAAATCCTGGCCCTTCACTTCGTCGCCGAAAACCTCGCAGAGGCCGTACACCGAACGCTCCAGCATGTCTGCGGATGCCGCCGGCTTTTTATACCATTGCTCATACTCGCTGCCCGACTTCAAACGCAAATCGCCCGAAATATCGATCACCTTCAGCCCTGCTGCCAGCAGCTTCGGCGAGAGTTCCGCACTCACGCCCGCTGGTGTTGCCAGGAACACAACATCCGCTTTACCTGCGATCAAATCCACGTCCAGCGCATCCAGAACATCCACAACGACTTCCTGCAAATGTGGAAAATGATCCGCCAGCGGCGCCCCCGCATTGGATGTGGAAATAACAGACGTAATGTGCGCATAAGGATGTGCCTGCAAAAGACGAATAACTTCCGCACCACCATAACCTGTTGCTCCAATAATTGCCGCTCTCACTGTGTGGCTCATGCAATTCCCTCCGATGTCCTCAAAAGATATGTATTATTATACAGTCGCATACATAATAATTCAATGAATTTTTTTGCGCTGTTTGAAAAACGGCTGCTGCGTAAAATCAAGGAATTCCAAGGGGTTTTAGGCGAAAAATCGACAATCTTTAAGTTTCCGGAATTGTCAGATTTCTCGGCATGTTATGCACGTTATGCAGCGTTTTTCCGCATTTCTTGCATAAGTGGATGAAAGACCAGCTTGTCCACTCGATGGCCAGGATTCGCCCCGCAAAAACAGCTCCATACGGTACCCTGCTTATTATCGCAAACTAGCGGATTGAAAGGCAAATGTTTCTTTTTATTTTCCGCGGGTGGCTTATGCTGTGAACAACTTTGTGGATTATTCACAAGTTATCAACAAGTTGTGCACATCTCTCTGGATAACTTTAGATGCCCGCCAGACCTTATCCCGCCTGACTTTCACAAAAAGAAGAGGCAAGCGCTCCCTGCCTGCCTCTTAATTATCCACAATTTTCTGTTCGCTAGGCATGATGCTTGAACCCCTCGCCCAGCACCTCATTTGTTTCGCTTATAATGACAAAAGCCTGCGGATCCACCGACCGCACCAGCGTCTTCAGCCGGATGACCTCGTTCTGCTTCACGACGACCATCATGACGGTTCGCGATTCTCCGGTGTAACCGCCCGCCCCGTTCAGTTCGGTCAGCCCCCGATCCAAGTCAACGAGGATCGCTTTGCGAATCGCCTCCGTATGGTCGGAGATGATTAACGCCACCTTTGCATAATTGAAGCCGAGCTGCACAATGTCGATCGTTTTGGTTGTGACGAACAGCGCGATCAACCCATACAGCGCATTCTCCGGCGTAAAGACGAAGGCCGATAACAGAATCACGATGCCGTCAAAAATGGCCACACACATCCCCAGGCTCAGCCCCGAGTACTTGTGCAAAATCTGCGCCGCCAGCCCGAAGCCGCCCGTCGAGCCGCGGCCTCGGAACACGATGCCGAGTCCCAACCCCACGCCGATCCCGCCGTACAGGGCGGCGAGCAGCGGGTTTTGCGTCGACTCCCCAATATGGCTGGTGATCAGGACGCAGAACGGGAAGACGATCGAGCCGACGATCGCCTTAATGCCGAACTTCTGGCCCAGCAGCCACAGCGCCAGCAGCAAAATCGGGATGTTCAGCGACCACTGCGTAATTGCCGGCGCAATGTCCGTCAAATGCTGCACGACGGTCGACATCCCGGCAACCCCACCCGATGCAATATGATTCGGGTTCAAAAAACTGTTAAAACTCGCCGCCATAATGAGCGAGCCCACAACGAGCAGCACGTATTCCACGATGGTATGCGCGGGGCTGCCCATCTTGATTCTCGGTTCTTTTCTTCTGGGCACGGGATGCATGCCCTCCTCTCTCGGTGCACAAGCCGCTCACTTGACCTTAAAGCGTTTATCTATACGCTTCCTTAAATGCTTGCCGTCCATTCACATCCGCACACAGCAAATAGGACGGAGCACATGCTTTACATGCTTCGTCCTATTCCATGTCCGACCTCTATTTAGCTTTGCTCCGGCTTCCGAATCTGGTGCCGCAGATACGCGTCGATAAACGTGTCCAGGTCACCGTCCATGACCGCGCCGATGTTGCCTGTCTCCGCAGATGTTCGGTGATCCTTCACCATGCTGTACGGATGGAACACGTAGGAGCGGATCTGGCTGCCCCACGCGATGTCCGACACTTCGCCGCGGATCTCCGCTAGCTTCTTCATCTGGTCTTCGATCTTCTTCTCGTACAGCTTCGAGCGCAGCATCTTCATCGCTTTCTCGCGGTTCTTGATCTGCGAGCGCTCTTGCTGACAGCTCACTACGACGCCCGTCGGCATGTGCGTAATTCGCACAGCCGAGTCCGTCGTATTGATGTGCTGACCGCCGGCGCCGCTGGCGCGGTACGTATCGATTTTGAGATCCTCGGTGCGGATCTCGATCTCTGTATCGTCGTCGATCTCCGGCATGACGTCGCACGACACGAAGGACGTATGACGACGGCCGGAGGCATCGAACGGCGAGATCCGGACGAGCCGGTGCACGCCCTTCTCCGCCTTCAAATAACCGTAGGCATTGAAGCCTGTGATCTGCAGCGTGACACTCTTCACGCCAGCTTCGTCGCCGGGCAAATAGTCGAGTACCTCGACTTTGTAGCCCCGCTTCTCCGCCCAGCGGCGGTACATGCGCAGCAGCATCTCCGCCCAATCCTGCGACTCGGTGCCGCCCGCTCCCGGGTGCAGCTCCAGAATCGCATTCAGCCGGTCATACGGCTGATTGAGCAGGAGCCCCAGCTCGAACGTCTCGAGCTTCTTGACGAGGGCCTTGATGCCGTTCTCGATGTCTTGCACGAGACCGGCATCGCTTTCCTCTTCCTCGAGCTCTACCATGACCTGAAGGTCATCGAACTCGCTCGAGAAGCCCTGGAACTGATCCACAACGCTCTTAATCGCGTTGAGGTTCGCAATCGTCTTCTGAGCACGTTCGTTATCGTCCCAGAAGTCGAGCGCTCCCATTTTTTCCACGTAATCGGCAATCTCTTCGAGCTTATGATCTAAGTCAAAGAGACCCCCTAAGTTCGGTTAGTCGCTTTGCTGTCTCGCGCAAATCCTGTTTTACTTCTGGTTCCAGCATTGTCTTACACCTCATTTATTCCGCATCACGGCGGTGGCCCTCGCGTCTACAACGCAATTATGCCCCTTGTCCGTGGCATTGTTTGAACTTCTTGCCGCTGCCGCATGGGCATGGGTCGTTCCGGCCGATCCGCTGCTCATCGCTACGAACAAGCGGCTTCTTGCCGGCAGCTTCGTTCTTCGTATCGACCGCTTGGCCTTCTGCGACCGCTTGACGCTCGAGGTTGCTTTGCACATGAGCTTTCATAATGTACATCGCCACTTCTTCGCGAATGTTGTCGATCATCTCCTGGAACATTTCGAAGCCTTCAAATTGATACTCGCGCAGCGGATCCGTACCGCCGTAAGCGCGCAAGTGAATCCCTTGACGGAGCTGGTCCATCGCATCGATGTGATCCATCCATTTACTGTCGACCGCACGAAGCGCAACGACCTTCTCGAATTCGCGCATAAACTCCGCGCCGATTTCCTCTTCGCGCTCGTCGTAACGTTTTTTCACGAGTTCTTTGATGTACTCGATGATTTCTTCCTGTTCTTTGCCCCACAGCTGTTCCACCGTGATCTGCGCATCATCGTGCAGCAGGTTGTTGTTCACAAAGTTCGCAACCTCCGGCAGCTCCCACTCTTCCGGAATCGTTTCTTCTGGACAGTGTGCTTTCACGATACGCTCGATGACGGAGTTGATCATCCCTTCGATGATTTCGCGGATGTTCTCAGACTCCAACAGCTCGCGGCGCTGTTTGTAGATGATTTCTCGCTGTTGGTTCATCACGTCATCATACTGCAGGACGACTTTCCGAACGTCGAAGTTGTTGCCCTCGACACGTTTCTGTGCCGATTCAACCGCACGGGAGATCAGCTTGCTCTCAATCGGCTGGTCTTCTTCCATGCCAAGACGGTCCATCATCGCCATAATATTTTCAGCGCCGAAACGCTTCATCAGCTCATCTTCAAGGGACAAGAAAAATTGGGACGAACCCGGGTCCCCTTGACGCCCTGCACGACCGCGCAGCTGGTTGTCGATCCGGCGGCTTTCGTGGCGCTCTGTACCTATGATATGCAGCCCGCCAGCATCATGTACACCTTCGCCGAGCACAATGTCCGTACCGCGGCCCGCCATATTCGTGGCGATGGTTACTGAACCCGGTTGGCCTGCACGCGAGACGATTTCCGCCTCTTCGGCATGATACTTCGCATTCAAAACCTTATGTTGAACGCCTTTCTTCTTCAGCATTTCAGATAGAAGCTCGGAGTTCTCAATCGATATCGTACCGACCAGCACCGGTTGGTTTAACTTGTGGCGTTCAACGATTTGCTCGACGACTGCTCTGAACTTGCCTTGTTCGGATTTGTACACGACGTCCGGCATATCTTTCCGAATCATCGGACGGTTCGTCGGCACGACGATTACTTCGAGGCCGTAGATTTTTTTGAGCTCTTCTTCCTCGGTTTTCGCTGTACCCGTCATCCCCGCCAGCTTGCGGTACATCCGGAAATAGTTCTGGAACGTAATCGTTGCCAGCGTCATGCTTTCATTTTGCACCTGGAGCTGCTCTTTCGCTTCAATCGCTTGATGCAGCCCATCGCTGTAACGACGGCCCGTCATAATCCGACCCGTAAACTCGTCGACGATCATGACTTCGTCTTCTTGTACGACGTAATCCACGTCGCGTTTCATGATGAAACGGGCTTTGAGCGCCTGCGTCACGTGGTGATTGATGTTCACATTCGCATGATCAAATAAGTTCTCGATACCGAAGGCCTGCTCCGCTTTCGCCACGCCTTCTTCCGTCAGCGCGACGGAACGCACTTTGATATCGATCGTGTAATCTTCTTCCTCTTTGAGTTTTGCCGCAAAACGGTCCGCCGCGTAATACAAATCCGTCGATTTGGCAGCTTGTCCGGAAATAATGAGCGGCGTTCTCGCTTCGTCGACCAGAATGGAGTCCACTTCGTCAATGACCGCATAGTACAGCGGACGCTGGACCATTTGCTCTTTGTACAGCACCATGTTGTCGCGCAAATAGTCGAAGCCATACTCATTGTTCGTGCCATACGTAATATCGCAAGCGTAGGCTGCTTGCTTCTCTTCATGCGACAGATCGTGAAGGTTCACGCCCACCGTCAGCCCGAGGAATGTATAAATTTGGCCCATTTCCGCGCTATCGCGCTGCGCCAAGTAATCGTTGACCGTTACGACGTGTACGCCTTTGCCCAAAAGAGCATTCAAATAAACCGGCAGCGTACCAACCAGCGTTTTCCCTTCCCCTGTACGCATCTCCGCGATACGGCCTTCATGAAGCACCATGCCCCCGATGAGCTGCACATCATAATGACGTTTCCCCAGCACACGCTTCGCCGCTTCACGTACAACGGCAAAAGCCTCCGGCAACAGGTCGTCCAATTCCTCCCCTTTGTCCAGACGCTCTCTGAACTCGATGGTTTTGCCTCGCAGCTCTTCATCGGTCAGCGGTGAAATCGTGGCTTCCAGCTCGTTGATATAATCAACGGCTTTGAGCATTCGTTTAATTTCCCGTTCATTGGAATCACCAAAAATTTTCTTCACTAGTCCTAGCATCGGTGAACCCCTTTCATCTTGCATTCGTATCCTTAAATTGTACCACTTCTCACAGTCCTGCCGCAACAAACGCTCCATTTTAGTATGAAAAGGAGAAGCCAATACCATGCATCCCGCCGCCGCTCTATAATGAAAAGAGCCTAACTCGATTGGATCGAATTAGGCCTTGTTGGGCTGAGGAATACTAATTATATATGTGTCACACATTAATATTCATAGGTTGTCATCTCGGTGGGCTTGCGCAGCGTGGAGTTCATTCTCGTTGGAACGGTTCTGGCTTACATCGCCGGCTCAATCAAGCCGTACTTGCCATCGTCACGCTTATACACCACATTCACCGTATCGGTCTCCATATTGGAGAATACGAAGAAGCTATGGCCTACGAGATTCATTTGAAGGATCGCTTCCTCCACGTCCATAGGCTTCAAGGCGAAACGCTTATTGCGTACCAATTCAAAATCTTCCTCTTCCTCCGCATACGTTACCGGGGAAGTTTCAACCTTGAACAAGTCGCGCTTGCCGCCTTCCTGGCGAATTTTTCGATTCGTTCTTGTTTTATGCTTGCGAATTTGTCTTTCTAGTTTGTCCACGACGAGGTCGATGGATGCGTACATGTCCGAATTGCGAACTTCGGCACGGAGCAGGACGCCTGTCAGCGGGATGCCAACCTCAATGGCTTGCAAACCTTTGACAACGCTTAGCTTGACTTGTACGTCGGATGTAAGGGGAGCTTCAAAGTACCTTTCTAGTCTATTCAATTTCTTTTCGACATAGTCCCTGAGTGCCTCAGTTACTTCAAGGTGTTCTCCGCGAATGCTAATCATCATAGTTAAACATCTCCCTTCCTGCTTACATTATACTACATTCCACGCCATCTTCATAATTCCTTTAAATGTCGATCTTCAAAAAGTTAGAAAAAAACACCCCAGGATTATTTCACCCAGGGTGCCCACACTTACAAAGTGTATGCTAGCGGCACTAGCTGTGCCGGTCGATTATAGTTTGCTTACGTTAGCGGCTTGAGGTCCACGTGCGCCTTCCACGATGTCGAATTCAACAGCTTGACCTTCGTCCAACGTTTTGAAGCCTTCCGTTTGAATTGCTGAGAAGTGAACGAATACATCTCCGCCATCTTCACGCTCGATAAAACCATAGCCCTTCTCTGCGTTGAACCATTTTACTTTACCTTGCATAACGTACACATTCCTTTCGTCTTGAAAAATAAATGAATTAAAATGAAAGCCCTTACTTTTTGACTATAACATCGACTTTGAACTTCTGTCAATTTCTAACTTCTCATTCTGTTAAATTTTTTGAAAATTCGGCTATATACAAGCCGTGGATAATTGCAAAATTTGTAGAACATTGTCGTGGCGCGGGTTTTTACAATTTATCAACAAAGTTATGCACATATTTGTACACATTATCCACAAGTTGTGGAGCAGCCATCGGGGGATAAGTTGGGCGCATTTTAGGAGAGATGTGTACAGGTTGGGTGCTTCATGGGTGGGGGTGTGCACAACGGGCGGATGTATCGCTGCACGCAAAGAACCTCCTGCCGCGGCAAGAGGTTCTCATTTCTTTATTTTTTTCGATCAAAAAAGAGGCTCGCCTGATCATACGCATGATCGTAGGCGTTGCGCTGCGTCTTTCCCTGGTCCAGCTTGACCAGTTGGTCGCTAGCCTGTTGTCGGAACTGTTCCAGCTTCTTGCGGATAATCGGATCCAAGCTGATAATCGCTTGCAGACGCGCCTTATAGACGTTTTTTTCGGCTGCGGAGGCCTTATCCATGTTGGCTAGAATCGCTTCCATTAACTGCCCACGCTGTTCCATATAAACGGACATACGCTCCGCATCCATCATAGTCAGTTCCGCCATCGCTTGCTGCGTGATCTGCTCCAGCTCTGTGACCAGCTTATCCATTACGAGCCTACCGGGGCTGCGTTTTGCCCTGCGTTCATCTGCTTCGCCGCTTGGAACCAAGTCTCTTTCAACTCAATGAGATAGCCCAGCACTTCCTCGGCAGGTTCGGCCGATTTTTTAATATTCGCCTCGATCAGACGATGGTTAAAATATTCGTACAGCCGCAGCAAGTCCGCCGCAATCGGTGCATTACGATCAATCGTAATCGTGAACTCGCTAATAATGTCCTGTACTTTGACTAGGTTCGTGTTCGCGTCTTGGTGATTGTTATTTTTCAAAGCCTCAATACCTGCACGGCAGAATCGGATCGCCCCATCGCAAAGCATGATCAGCAGTTGAGCAGGACTAGCCGTTTGCACCGTATTCTCCAAGTATTTATTCCGTTGGGCTTGAATCATGATTATTTCCCCCTAGTATGAAGTAGGACTAGCCCCACTGCTGTGACAGTTGTGCGCTTTGTGCTTCCATTTGGTTCATATATTTTTCCATCGCTGTAAATTGATTATAATAACGGGTTTCCAAATCATCAAGCTTCGTCGAAAAATCGTCGATGCGCGTGTTGAGGTCTTTCAGCGATTTCCCGATGATATACGTCGTATCTACGCTGCCAGTCACGCCCGCTTTCGCAGAGATGTTCTTGAAAAGCGCATCTGCTTGATCGGATAGACGTCTGGCTAGACCGTCGCCTTTGTTTGAGTCTTTGAGGCCATCATTGGCAGTAAAGAGTGCCATAACTTGGTCAGGGTTTTCGGAGATGGCTTTCTTCAACTTGTCTTCGTCGATGTAGATTTTACCGTTATCCAAGTAGCTGCCAGAGATGCTTGTGCCGGAAACGTTGGCTGTTGAGATGCCAATTTGAGACAGCGATTTGTAGTCCCCTGACGGAAGGCCATCAATGGAATTTGAAAAAGCTGTCCGGAAGTTCGTCAATCCTGATCTCAGAATTGAATCACCATACAACGTACCACTTTTCGCTTTCGCTTCCCATTGCGTAATCTGATCGTCCTTCATCGCCTCGCGCTGCTCATCGGTCAATGGCGAGAAATCTCTATTTCTTTTCTCAGTCGTCTTGGTGTTAACGGTGTCGATTAACTCGTTGTACTTGTCGACGAACGATTTGATGGAATTGAATACCGTATCTACGTCGCGCGTGTTGGTGATGTTAACCGCGGATGAGGACTCTTTTTTGATCGTAATGTTCATTCCGCTGATGGAGAAATTGTTGGTATCGTAATTAGCTGTGACACCATTGTAGACGATTTCCGCTTGTTGACCTGTGATCCGATAAGACCCATAATCTAAATCCGTTGTGGATGTAGGGGAGGTCATTCCTAATTTATCAACTAAATTGTAGGAATCACTCGTTCCATCCGTTACAGTTATCGGCTTCGTTTGGTCAGGGTTATAGAAAGCCAACTTATTGTCTTTGTCTAAGTAAGCCGAAACGCCAGATTTACCAATGTCCGAGCTATTAATTTGATCAATGAGCTGACCGATCGTTGTTGTTTTGGTGACGTCATAATCGAATGTTTTGCCGTTTGCCTCAATATGAAACTTTTGCGTCGAGGCAAGAGATCCGTCAATTAATGTTGTGGAACCAGAAGCAAAGGCTTGAGTCCCTGTTACCTTGCCGCCTTTATTTACACTGCCCGTCGAAAGTGGCCAAGCTGTCTCAGTAGTCGAGTCTACGCCGAGTGTAGTTAGCAAAGTAGAACCACCGACTGTAGCATCGGTTATCGTAATAGGTTTACTTTTATCCGGATTATGAAAAGCCAGCTTGTTATTCTCATCCAAATACGCTGTTACACCGGCTTTTTTCCCCACATCAGAGTTATTAATTTGATCAATCAAATCGCCGATCGTCGTCGTATCCGTCACATCATAATCAAAAGATTCTCCACCAGCCGCAATATGAAACTTTTGCGGTGACAACGGGTCTATACTACTGTCGATTACGGTTGTTAGGCCCGTTGCAAAGCTTTGGTTTCCAGTAATTTTGCTCTCTTGGCCTGAAGTCAGTTTAAGCACGGATGTGAGTAAATTATGACCATTCGCTTCACTGTCCATCTTCAAATCAATCGCTGCCTTACTACCGGTAGAAGAGGAGGTAAAGAAAAAGCGATCAAGATTCGCGTCATAACTCATCGTGACACCAGTTGTGGAGGATTTGCCGTTCACGTTAGCGACCAATGACGCAATGGTGTCGGTTGGCTTAACGTTAATGGTCGCCGTGCCCTTCTCTCCGCCAATCGTTAGTGTAGTGGCCTGAGTAAACGCAGCATCCAAAGTGCTCAGCGTTGCTGTATCCGACGAAGCCCCTACTTTTTCAGATGTAACAGACGCTGATGTCGCTAGCTTATTAACTTTGATCGAAAAAATCCCATCAGGTGCAGTAGCGGATGAAGTAACCGAAACCACACTATCGTCCGCCGAAGTGGATTTCTTAGTCAAAAATGCCGCCTGACGCGTCATATCCGATGCTGCGCTTCTAAAAGCCAGGATTTTCGTATTAATCGTACGATAGTCGTCACGCTGCCATTCTAACCATTGCTTTTGCTGTTTCAGCTTGTCCTGCGGAATACGCGCAGCTGCTACCAGCTTCTTGACCGTTTCGTCAATATCAATACCCGAGTTGGAAAAGCCACTCAAACGCATTACCATTGTAAAAGTCACCTCACTGCTTCTTCAATTTATCTCTTCTCGTCAACTAAAATGCCGGCCATTTGCCAAAGTTTTGCTACGAAATCCAGGCTCTTCTCAGGTGGAATTTCACGAATCACTTCGCCTGTATCTTTGTCCATGACCTTCACGGAAATAAGCTTTGTTTTCTGATGGACCGAAAACTCCAGCGATGTCGATCTGCCCTGCATCGCCTTGATCGCATGCTCAATCGCTTTTACAACCTGCGTATCGCTGATCGTGACATTCTCACCTTGCAGCTCGGCTTTCTTAAGTTCCGACGTATTGGTAAACGTCGATGCAATTAGTTCGGCTGCATTGCTCGCTGTGACATCATCTATTTTGGTCACTTTCACAGGTTCAGGCGCAGGCCTATTATCGCCAACCGCACTGCCAATTCCGCCAATCGGGTTATTGATGCTCATCGAATAAACAACCTCCATCCGAGATATACATATACCTTATATATCGGATAGAGGTTGTGAAGTTGTTAGGGTTTCTTAGCATCATTTAACCTAAAAATAATAGGCCGCATATACCTTTTTCACAGCATGAATCACATCCTGGACGTCTTGCTCCGTCATTTTAGGGAATAACGGTAATGTCATGGCATTCTCGTAGTAATTCTCTGCGTGAGGGCACAGCCCGCTTGGATAACCAAGATTTTGATAATAAGGTTGAAGGTACACGGGAATATAATGGACATGAACACCAATATTCTCGGTGCGTAAAGCATCAAAAAGTTCTCTTCGCCCTACAGAACAGCGATCTAATTTAAATCTTACGACGTATAAATGCCAGCTCGAATTCGTGTCGACCTGTTGAAAAGGAGAAATGATCCCCTCCATGCCGCTAAAGGCCTCGTTATACTGCATAGCAATTGTCCGGCGCTTTTCTACGAATTCTTGCAGCCTAGACATTTGAGATACACCTAGCGAGGCTTGAAGATCTGTCATTCGATAGTTGTAGCCGAGCTCGTGCATTTCGTAGTACCACGGACCCTCATTTTTTGTCATGATGCCATCATCTTTGGTCATCCCATGGCTTCTGAATAAAACTAATTTGTCATAGTACGCCTTAGAATTTGTTGTGATAATGCCGCCTTCACCCGTCGTTATATGCTTAACGGGATGAAAGCTGAACATCGTCATATCTGCAGTCGATCCCACTCGCACACCTTTATATTCAGCGCCTAAGGAATGAGCAGCATCTTGGATCACAACGAGATTATGCTTCCGCGCTAGGCTCGCGATTCGATCAATTTCAACGGGCTGGCCTGTGAAATCAACAGCAATGATGGCCTTCGTTTTGTTTGTTATCTTCTTCTCAATTTCATTTGGAGAGATGTTATAGGTGTTCTCATCTATATCTGCAAAGACAGGAACCCCGCCCTGATAAAGCACAGCGTTGCTGCTTGCCAAAAAGGTAAGCGGCGTCGTAATCACTTCGTCACCCGTTGTAATTCCTGCAGCAAAACAAGCGCCATGTAAAGCAGCCGTTCCGTTACAAAAAGCCACTGCATATTGGGCTCCAACATAATCCGCAATGGCTTGCTCAAACTTTTGGATGGCTGGCCCTTGAGTTATAAAACTGCTTTCCAGTGTAGCTATAACTGCACTAATATCGTCACCATCAATCCACTGCTGGCCATAAGGCAGCATCGTATTTCTAACTGGCTGGCCTCCATTAATTGCTAACTTGTCCATCTAGCGTCCACCTTTATGCGAAATAGCCACCTTATTTACATAAGGTAGCTTGTACGAATCCATTCTTCAGTTAACTTAATTCCCTCTTCAAGAGACACTGAAGGCTCCCAGCCCAGCAGCTCTTTGGCCTTTGAATAGTTGCACAATAATTTTTGGATTTCGCTTTGCGGGTGAATATGCGCAACATGCTTAATTCGCGCCTCATCACCTACTACTAGCTTCGCGAGCTCATTAACCGAAATATCACGACCCAGCCCTGCATTCACAATTTGCCCATTAACGCGGACTGAATACCCGGCTTCTACTACGAAACGTGCGCAATCCTCTACATATAACAGGTCTCGCGTTTGAGTTCCCTCGCCATAAATTTGCAGATCTTTGCCGGCCAGCTTATTTCTCACGAAAATCGCGACAACGCCGCCTTCACCGCCTGTTTTTTGGAAAGGACCGTACGTATTGAATGGACGAATAACGACAACCGGCAAATTGTACGCATAGTAATAGGAGAGCACCATATTTTCTGCTGCGATTTTGGCGCCTGCATATGGAGAGGCCGGTTTGGTCGGATGCAATTCCGTAATGCCGGTATCGTCCGTACAACGATCATAGACCATGCAAGTGCTCATAAACACCACCTTAACATGGTGCTTCCGGCATTGCTCCATAATATAAAATGTTCCTATCGTGTCGTTATTAAACGTCGTTCGAGGGTCATCAATGGAATCCTGCACGTTGATCGAAGCGCCAAGATGATAGCAAATATCGAAGCGGTGCGTATCAAATAACTGCATCAATAGCCCCTCATCCTTGATATCTCCGGCGATTAATTCTTGGAAGCCAGGATGTTGCTCAAACTCCTGTACATTCTCCCGACGGCCGTTAGAGAAGTCATCCACAATCCAAACCTGATGGCCGTCTTCCAGCAGACGCTTCGCCACCCATCGGCCAATAAACCCCGCGCCGCCTGTTAATAAAACGTTCACTACGTTCCGCTCCTTTGTTAAAAAGCCTTAATAAGTGGAGGCTCGTGATGTCCAAATTCACCATCCAGATAGCGATCGACAATGTCATTGTCGAACAGATTGTAAACCACTCGCAGGTGCTGCGGGCCCCAGTCCTCTGTCATAAATAATTTGCCGGACGATTTTTGAGGTACGGGCTGAACAGACTCGCCTCGGTCTAACTTGCGCAGAATCATCACGATATCTTCTGCCGCTTGCTTAACCGCACGGCAAGCAACGTCGTGTAAACCATCCCCCCGCACTAGTTCCGGAACTGCATGATGAATGATGGCCCCTGCGTCTAACTTTGAGGTTAATTGGTGGATGGTCATCCCCGCCCAATTCGGCTTCATAAAATAAAACGGCCAGAACAACGTCGTGTTACCGCGGTACCATGGAGATAATCCCCCATGAACATTCCAGGCGTAAGCCGGGAACGACTCTAGAAGCTCAGCTGAGATTTTATGAACGCCATAAGTCAGCACGATATCCGGCTGTATGGCATCGACCCAGTCCTTAACCTGTTTGCTGTTAAGACTGTGGTAATCCACTTGCAGAATGGCGTCCGGGTCCATTTCCAATTGACGGGAATGCCCAAAATGTTTGGTTTCCGCTGCATCCCTGTCTGCAAAATGGCGAATGAAGTTCACACGATCCAGCTCCTGCAATCCGGGAGGCGGTGCAGGTAGAAATTCCTCTCTTTTCTCCATGACGACGGCATTTAAAAATCCGTGTTTCTGTAAGGTTTCAGCCACATATAAGTGTCTGGGATGGGAGCCAATGAATAACATAACTTTCATTCGTTATAACCCCCTTTTTTCGGAAAATGGACCGATGATCAGTTGCTTTTCTTTTAAAATCTCAATAACGGGCTCTAGATCTAGAATTGAGCATCCACAGCGATCTGCGATCTGCTGCATCGCATGCTGCCCATCGCAATAATTCAAAACAATAAGGATGCGGTTAAGCTGTGTTCGGTGGTCCACTACCTCATTGTTGGAGTGCCCTCTCATCGTCGGGGCATTCATATCTGGATAAAGACCGTGCTTGTCCAATTTGACTTCACCATAAGGAGACTGGTTGATATAATAGCCGTCCAATTCCAGAGCTTTGCATACGAGTTCTAATTCATCCAAACTTTGCTGAAGAGCTTCAATCGTCATGGCTTCCTTCGTATCTAACGAATTGTGATAGCCAGGAAAGCCAGAATGGAGCCCTCTTGACATCTGGCCTACAGGGAAATTAAAACCGGGAGAGCAGAATTGCCGTTCATCAGAGCCGTAAGTTGGTGTAAACCCTCTCAATCTTGCGTCCAGCTTTTTATGATGAATTAAATGAGTAATGATCATGTCCAGCTGTGAGTTATCGCGTCTCGTTTTCTTAAAGCTCAACGGATCATTGCCGCCGATACAAGTTAACACCATCCCAGCAACGATTCTCTCTCTCATCTCTTCCCCAAATCGCTGCAAGTAGGCAATCGCCCCAATCGTCTCAGGCGCTAATACAAATCGGTACGTGAATCGGCGACGCTGCCAATTAGCCAAGCGAAGGTATATGAAGGCCGTTACAATCGGCCCGCTAAGCTCGTTATTCGCCATAGAAGGATGGCAGATGTAGGAGCTGAACAGCACTTCCTGATCGGACTCACCCGGCAAAACAATATGCGCATAATTGAGCTCGCCTTGGACGAGTTCGCTATCAATATAAGCATGATACTGACCTGGCTCCAGCTTCTCCAATTCGCGATGCGGGAGACAAAATCCCCATCTCTCCTTATAGTAGGAGGTCACATACGGAATGGCATCCGGCAGGTTAGGAACACTGTACAGATGCTCTTTGACCTCATCAAGAGATAGCGTTCGATTTACTGGAACACTGTAGTTGAGCACATGCAAATTATGATGTTTAAAATCGACGATTGTTTCTCCGTTCGGCCCTTTTAACCAAGCTTCGCGAATTCTCCATTCACGGGGAATCTCCCAATCAAACACCTGGGCCCCCGTCGGTACGGCGAACTGCTCCAATGGTATATATTGTTGGAAAATCGCAATCGTCTCCCTGACACCAGGCCCTGTAATGCTCCTGCAAATCGGGAAAAGACGGTCGAATAGCTTGTCCATTTCCTCAAATTCCAACATTTTTTCCGATTTTTTTTCCAAGCTGTCTACCCGGTCCATGATTTATTCATCCCTCTACATTCAAGTTACAGTATATCCCACGTCACCGGAGTTCCCCTTGTAACATCCTTTGTGACCTTCCTCCCAAGCACAAGCTCCAAATTTTTAGTTGGCAGCCCTGCCCCAGGACGAATGGATTTGATATTGTCCTTGGTCAATATATCTCCCTGCTTCAAATCCTTAATCACATACAAGGATCTTCTATGTTTTAAAGAAACCTTCTCGGCTTCTGTCGGCCCATAGTGGATTTGTCCGAGGCTCTTCGAAACGCGATCCGTCTCGATAACCAACGCACTCATTTCGGTTGGTTCCATGGAAAAGGCTGCATCCACCCCGCCAGCTGCACGCGATAACGTAAAATGCTTTTCGATCACAGAAGCACCAAGTGCCACACTACCTACACTAACACCAATCCCCATGGTATGGTCGGAGACGCCGACGTGGCATCGGAATAAGTCCCGCATGTGAGGCAGGGTCGATAGGTTGGTGTTTTCAGGAGATGCAGGATACGTGCTGGTGCATTTCAATAACACAAGATCCTTGCAGCCCGCTTCCCTTGCGGCGCGAACCGTTTCGTCCAACTCTGCGATCGAGGCCATTCCCGTCGATATAATCATCGGCTTGCCCTTGCTAGCCACATAACGTATGAGCGCAATATCTGTATTTTCGAACGAAGCTATTTTGTAGCAATCGACATTTAATTGTTCCAGGAAATCGACAGCCGTCTCGTCGAAAGGTGTACTGAAAGGAATGATGCCCAATTCTCTACATTTTTTAAAAATAGGCTCATGCCATTCCCACGGTGTGTAAGCCTCTTGATAAAGCTTATAGAGAGAAGTTCCCTTCCACAAGCTGTTCGGGTCATCAATCCAGAAATCGCCGCTGTCGATATCAATCGTCATAGTATCTGCTGTATAAGTTTGCAATTTCAAGGCATCAACGCCAGCTTGAGCGGCAGCTTCCACGATGGCAAGCGCTGTATCCAAAGATTGATTGTGATTCCCCGACATCTCGGCAATAATGAATGGTTTATGTGTTGGTCCGATCAAGCGATGACCAATTTGAATATCCTTAATCAACTGTTATCCCTCCATGATCGTCTTCACGACCGGATGTACGCCAGCTTCTGTTGAATTCCCCAGCAGCTGAATAGCGCGCTCGCTCATTTTCACCATATCTTGTGGATGTAGTAACGCTCTATCGAACATCTCTATGTAATTTTGCACGTGCACATCATCATAAAATCCCATATTCCAAATCGCCCCAAACCGTGCCGCTGCCTCCGTTGATTCCCTCTGATTATCCGCCACAACGGTGACGACAGAAGGGAGACCCAGATAGCAACGTTCCCACATCGTCACACCGCCTGCTCCGAATGACAAATCCGCCTCATTCATTAGCGAACTCAAGTAATCAATCTGACAATGATAATGGTAATTAGACCGCGCACATTGTTGCTCTATTTCAACTCGGACAGGATTCGCCGCACCGACAACTACATCTACATAAACCTCGCTAGTATGACTAGCTTCTAACGCCTTAAGCACTTTCATCGTTTCATTTGTTGGATCACTTCCGCCAAAAAAAACAAGAATTCGCTCAATTGCACCCGTGCGCTTTCGAATTTGCTTCCGCATAGATAAGAATTCGGGGCGCAATAATAAGTAAGAAGGCCCTAGAAGCAACCGGCAGTCAGCAGGAACTATCGAATGATACCGTTGCTCAAGATTCGTCGTATAATTTTGATCGAGCAGTAGCTCACACTGATGCCTGCGGTCTGCAAGATCATCAATGACTGCGATGTGTTTGACGTATGGCCGAATCCGCTGTTCCCACTGCTCATCTAGACCATAATGGTCAACAATCATCCACCCGTCCGAGCTCATCTCGCTAATCATATCTATAACTTTATCAGCATCCTCACTTTGCGTAAAGACTCCCTCATCTAGCAGAAAAACTTGAAATCCTTTTTGTGCGACCCAGTCACCTAGATGACCTTCCCCCATTCTCATGATGAAAGACACAGACGCTCCCGCTTGAACCAACATCTCCGCCAAAAGCACGCATCTCATGACATGGCCCGTTCCTATGGCTGTCGAACTATCCACGCGTACATGTACATGCACGGTGATACCTCACTTTCTAACCGTTTACACGACCGGTTTCTGTTCAATATGTGCATTTAATGCCGCTACGTCAGGGTTTTGCAGCAGGAACTTCACCACATCCTCAGAGGAAACAAACATGTTGTCCAGGAAATGGTCTCCGATTCTTTTGCACAGTGCATAGTCCTCTTCCGTATCGAGTGTAATTCTCAGCTCTGGGTGAAGAAGTGGAGTCGGAACAGGATAGGATTTTCGGGTAAACTGTCCCCGGTGTTCATAAGCATAGTACGTGACATGCTCGCGGTGACGAGGCTCCATGCCTACGTTATACATGGTCTCGAGCGCAGAAAATGACACGATTTCAACCGTCAGGCCCCGCGGAACATCTCCTACAACATCAATAATATCTACCCGCTCTTGCTCCATTTGTTTGACTAGCTCGCTTGCCATTTCGTAATCAACGAACGGGCAATCCGATGTTACGCGAATCGCGTAGTCAGGGTTATAAGCCGCTGCACATCTATAGTACCGTGACAACACATCATCCTCAGAGCCTCTGAAGCAGATCACTTCGTTTTGCTCACACCATGCTGCGATGGCATCATCTTGAGCTAGAACGGAGGTTGCGACAACAACCTCGTCCACCCCTTTTACATGGCGACAACGTTTCACCACATAATCTAATACAACGGTCTTGCCGAGAGGAAGCAGCACCTTCCCTGGCAGCCGTGAAGAACCCATTCTCGCCTGAACAATGATCACTGTTTTCATTTTCAATTTACCGCCTATTCTTCAAAGCTGCCAATAAATCTACCATACGAAGCGCTTCTCTTGTTCCATTCGTTCGCGAGCATTTCATAGATATAGACATCATGAAATACACCATTTTTCAAGATATGCTGCCGATAGTGCCCCACTTCCGTACAACCATGCTTCAAGTGAATCTTCCTCACATTGTCATTGTGAGCCATAACCTCGCCAAGCAGCTTGTTAAAGCCCAGTTTCTGAAAGACATAGTTATAGATGTAGGGTCCAATCATGGCACCGACCATATTGTACTGCGTATCACCGATATAATATGCCCAGTAGGCACGTAAATGATGCCGGTCTATATTCGTTAACGAGACAAGCCCGATTTGCTTTTCCTTCGAAGTAATTAACCAATGCGCGCTGGTTGGATCACTGGAAATGCGCTCAAACCATCTTTTCTGATGATCTAAGTTGTATTCAACATCTGTAAACATATATTTCGTGACGTGCTCGCTTGTACGCCAATTCAGAATCTGCTCTAAGTGCTCCTCCCTCAGCTTAACAAACTCCACGAACAGCTCCCCCTTAACGCAAATCCACTTCTCTTGTCAAATAGCTTAGCAAATAATACCCGTCCCAGACCTCTGCAAAATCCAGTGCTTTCCCCACGGGGATAATCCGGTCGAGTCCTCTTCCATTTAAAGCATAGATGAACGCCGTTAGCTCTTC
This sequence comes from Paenibacillus oryzisoli, assembly GCF_050467285.1. Classification (GTDB taxonomy): domain Bacteria; phylum Bacillota; class Bacilli; order Paenibacillales; family NBRC-103111; genus Paenibacillus_E; species Paenibacillus_E oryzisoli_A. The sequence continues at coordinate 56,574 of NZ_JBCMUN010000018.1, forward strand.
TTTGGTAAATCCGAAGTAGGACAAGGTTTGATCTTTGTCTGTTACAAATGTTGAGAGCTCTAGCAACGACGCGCAGGATAATTCTAAAAACAACCCTCCACCACAATGCATCTCCCTAATCTGCTCATTCATTTCGGTCACCGCAACGCGTGTCGGCGTATGCAAGGCTGCCGAGGATACAGCCTCCGTGTACGAATGTGCGCCATAGAAAAAGGCTGTCGTCAATCGCGTTACTTGCAGAGCCGTTGGCAATTCATATTGTACGGCCTGCAGCTTGGCTGTCAGCGCGTTCCAAAACCTCATTTTCGCTTCCTCAATATGCTGATCATTCCCTACCCAGCAGACAAGCCTTGGTGAAGAGCAAGCCATTTGTTGAAACCAGAACGCATCATTATAAAAATCATGTGCGAGCCTCGCCAAATTTTCGTCCGTTATAGAAATAAGCTGATCTGCCGAGATCACGACCGTTGAGAAACGGTCCGCGAAGACCAGCTCCGTGGCTAACGGCGGTAAAGGAATGTCGCGAATCGTTCGGATCGTCTGATCGCCTCCCCAGATGACTCGCACATGACAAAGACTCGACAAAAAATGCGAGATCTGTCGATCGTGCGCATATGTCACAAACAGCGTCCGCTGCTTGATCTCCTCATAGGCGGCTTGATCCATCACCTTATCGATAATGCCTAGCAGCACGGTAAGCTGCTCATTCCTATTTTGCGATAAGCGAACAATATTGATATTCCCCGCCAGCATGGACAGGACCCAAGAATACAAGAAAATCGTATCGACATTCGATGGAGCGAAGTGAAGCACTACGCCTCTTGCCAGTAAAATACGACTCTCACTGCGCTTCTCGAAATCCCGCTGAATTTGTACAATATTTGCTTTCCGGAGCCAATACCCTGTAGCCATTAATTCCGGATAAGCTCGCATTTGTTTGTTTTTTAGAATGACCGCAGACACTTCCTGCAAAAAATGCACGACAACGGGGGAGAACGGGTGCAACGGCTTCAGCTTCGCCATGTCGGCTGCATGTGCTTGCCAGTCCTCCGTAGATAGCCCCATCGGCATAAGAGCTTCCATTTACACATTCACTCCAATCTGCCGATCATAGGCATGGGTGTCACTGCATCCTCTAATTTCTGCTTTAGGAATCCGGCCTTCGATCGTGAAATATTTCCCCATTCGACCACACGGACAATTGTCTTCTCCATGTATCGTGCCGACATCCTCAGTTATCAAACTATGACCCGGATAGCTTTGAGGCAAAATGCTGATGACTTGCACGATCCCCTTGGTTTCATTCGTAACCGGCTTCAAAGTTTCAAAATCCCGGATGATGACATCCGCAAAGCCTGGTGTATGAAAATATCCATGCTCACACTCCATGAAAATCGAGCCCACTTGCTCAACCATGCCATAGTAGTTATGAACACGTGGAATCTGAAATTGCTCAAATAGGGATTGCTTGAACACGTCATTGCTGACTGCTTCATCGTTTAACTTCTTCCAACCGCCACCGTGAATTAAAATGCTATTACTGAGCGGAAGTTGGATACGTTGATTACGACAAACTTTAAATAAGTATTGCCAGATCATGAACGTAAACCCGAATAACAAGATACGTTCACCCGCATGCTTTTCTAAAAAGGCATTCAAACCCAGCCAATCAATCTCCATATTGTCATCCAACAAATAGAAGTGGTTGCGTCCAAAGTTCGAAAATCCAACGATGCCCGCTCCCCTCGCACTGAAAGCCTTACGATCTTTTATCACATTCTTGGTATCAATAATGATCATCGGCAGCCGCTGCTTCCCAATGAAATCTCTCACAATGGCGACAAGCGCTTTCGACTGAAGCTCCGAGGTGGCACGATCAATAAAAATTTTCGATACTTGCTGCGAGGTGGTCCCGCTGGATGTTAGGGTTTTGATCACTTCTGCTTTAGGCACGGAACATAGATCAAGCATTTTAAAAAGCTGAACAGGTAAGTACGGCAAATCCTCTACATGACGGATATCTCGCTTGAAGGGAACTTTTCCCAAAATATGCTGATAAGGCTCGCAGTGCCGCTGATGAAAGTCCGTTAACCGCTTTAACTCATTGACTAAAAAACCTTGCTTTGCGGTGCGATTCATTACATAGGGAGTTTGAAAAACGGCTTCGTTCATGGCATCATGTCCTTTAGCTTCAGATAGTTCATTTTTCCATTTTCTAGCCGCGGCAGATTGGGTAAAGCTTTTACAGAAAATGACGATGCGTGCAGCTTATATAATTGGCGTACATACTCGGTAAGTACGGTGATCTTCGATTCATCCTCCGTAAAAATGAGCAGTTGGTCATCGCCCCCTGTACAGGCAATCGGCAGCGAAAACTTCACTTCTATCTGCTTTTCGATTTCGTCCAAATTCATTCGCAGACCAAAAAGCTTAATGAATCGCTTCATTCGACCTTTTATATACACATATCCCTCATCATCCATCTTGGCTAGATCCCCAGTATGCAGCGATCCGCTTAACTCGTTACCTTTGGCCAAATCCTCGCTCGCCTCGGCGTAACCCAGCATCACATTGGGGCCCTCGTAAATAAGCTCCGAGGTTTCCTCATCAATTCGAAACGCTCCATTGGGAATGGCAATACCAACAGAATCTGCTTTTTCCGCAAGTCTATCTGGAGGAACATAGCTCATCCGCGCAGTTGCCTCGGTCTGACCGTACATCACGTAGAAGCGTCTTCCTTTCTCAATGGCCATGTTCTGAAAAGATTGAACCAGATTAGGAGCTAACCGGCCACCCGCTTGTGTAAAATACCGCAAAGAAGGCAGCTCCATTTGCCCAAACCGTAGACGATGGAGCATTTGATAGGTATAAGGCACACCAGATAGCGATGTTGCTTTTTGATCTTTAAAAAAACTCCAGAACTCTCTAGAGAGTATCGAATCGTTCGTCATCAGCAGCGTACCGCCAACTAGCAGGTGACTGTTAATGACAGATAAGCCGTATGAATATTGAAATGGCAACGTCGTAATCGCGCGTTCCGATTCATCCAGGTGCAAATAAGTCGCGATCGACTGCGCATTCGCTTGCAAATTCTCATAGGAGAGACGAACGAATTTGGCGCTGCCTGTTGTTCCTGAAGTGCTCAGCAGTACAGCCAGATCAGGGTAGATCTCTGCTGCTGTACGGGAGGATTCCTCCTTCGTCCACACAGTGGACGAGGATTTATAATAACCATCAAATGCATTCGCCTGAGATGGAGATACAATCCAATTGGGCTCATATGTACGAACAATATGCTCAAGCAGCGTTGTTTCTAACAGCCCATCCAGCAGCATAACCGCATGACCTGCCTGCAGACACGCCACGTAGGCTGTCAGCGTCGCTGTGTCGTTTGCACAAAGCAGCAGAACTAGCTGTTTGCGAGCCACCATTGGCAGCTGTGCACGAAAGTCGTCCACACGCTGCTGCAGTTCACCGTAGGTAATATCTTTATCAGCAGTCGAAATGACCGCTGTTCGCTCGCTATACTTACCAACATTCCAAAACGTAGACACCGTGCACACTTCCTTTTTCCTATCGCAGGTTCCTCTTACTATTATCGGCTGCTGGGAAGCATCTAATTAGAAAAATAATGAGGTTGTTTCAAAAAGTGCCATGACTGCACCCTTTGAAACAACCTCATGAGTCACGATCCTGACGTTAGACAACCATGCCGCCGTCGACACCAAGCACTTGTCCTGTCACATACGTGGACAAATCCGAAGCTAAGAAAAGAATGGTATTCGCCACCTCTTCTGGCTTCCCCGCTCGTCCCATATGGATGCTCGATAAGCGGTCGTTATACTTTTCCTGTGATAGCTTCGAGGTCATATCCGTTTCAATAAAACCAGGCGCCACGGCATTCACTCGTATACTAGATGAAGCAAATTCTTTAGCTGCAGATTTTGTAGCCCCAATCACAGCTGCCTTACTTGCCGCATAGCCAACCTGTCCAACATCTCCATGTCGACCGAGAATAGAGCTGACATTAATAATGGACCCGCTTCTTTTGCGCATCATCAAGCGTGTCGCGTACTGCATATGCGAAATGGTGGCCATCACATTAACGTCAAACATCTCATTTAGTTTTTCCTGTTGAACGAAACCAAGCAAGCCATCATTGAGAATTCCAGCGTTATTGACAAGGATATCAAGCTTTCCGTATTGTTTATGGATGCGTTGAAAAGCCTGCTTGACCTCCGCTGCCTCCGTCACATCGTAGCATAGGACAAGCGGCGTATGCTCGGATACCTCGCTTATAGTAGCGGCTAATGACTGCAACTCGTCTTCGTTACGCCCATTAATAATTACAGCAGCCCCATGCTTCGCCAAAACAAGTGCTGTCGCCCGCCCAATCCCTTTGGAAGCCCCTGTAATTAAAGCTACCTTGCCCTCAAGCAGCATTTAAAACTCCACCCCATACTTGCCTAAAATCTCTTTGGCCTTTGCAAATGAACTTAGATCAATGACATCGTCCGTATCCATCATAATATCGAAGCCTTCATCGATCGCCGCGATCAGCGACATGTGAGCAATTGAATCCCATTGTTCAATACTGTTATACGCTAGATCGTCTACAACAATGCTTTCGGAGACGCCTAATGCTTCTGCGAAAATGGCTTTCAGCTTTTGTTCGTTCATGTGAGTTCCTCCAAGACTAATTTTGACCCATTCGTATTTCGATAAAATCAAGATCGGTTTCCGCATGTACAGAAGGATTAGAGTTAACTGGGATTTGCAGCATATCCCCTTGCCCCACTCTACTCGATATACGATCTTGAGTAAACTGCCCTTCTCCTGAAATAATGGTCCATGTTGCGCTACGGAAATGAGGGTCGTTGTAGCTCAGGCTCTTCCCTGCTTCTACATGTATGCGCCTCGTCACAATTTCCGTATCGTTCTGCTTTGTATAGTCAAGAACACGATACCAGCCCCATTGCCGCTCCTCATACATTGGCCTTGCAAAGAGCCCCTCCGTTAGCATTTCCTTCATTCTTGAGCTAGCAGGCTTGTCCGTAACAAGAATGCCATCTGCACTAACAGCAACAACTGCATTAGAAATCCCCAAAACCTTTACAGGTAAATCTAATTCATTGATAATGTGCGTATTGTGGCAATCACTGCTCAATCCGCCATTGCCAATCACATGCCTTGACATCTCTTCTGTTAGAGTATTCCATGTCCCAAGATCTTTCCAGTAACCATCGTAGGTTAATGCAACAATGCGACGAAGATGTTCGACTACTTCATAGTCGAAACTATTTTTAGGTAAGGAGGCGAAATTTTGAAGAAGTTCCTTATAGGTAGTCGGGAGATTGTTATTGCGTAGCCAATCTATCATAAGCTTTAGTGGAAAAGCAAAAACACCACTATTCCAGTATGAACCCAATTTTATTAAATCTTCCGCGGCCGTTTCTGATGGTTTCTCTGTAAAATGATCAACTTCCAAATAACGATGATGTGCCTTGGGAATCAAATAGCCATATTTAGAAGATGGATATGTCGGTTTAATCCCTAATAAAGCCATTTCCGCATCTGATTCCTTCACCAGCGACTCCAGTTCAAGAACCCGTTCATAAAAATGATCTTGAGCGAACGTATCAACCGATACGATACTAACTACTTCATCCTCATTCATCTTTATGACAGAATGAAGGTAGCTGCATGCTAAGGCGATTGCAGGGAGAGTATCCCTTCTCTCCGGCTCAATAATAATGGGGATGTCCAGCCCTAATTGAGTATGAAGCATTTCGACTTGGGAGGAGCTCGTTGCTACTATGATATCTTCTCTTCTGGCAACTTTCATTAATTGACGAAAAACACGTTGCACCATCGATTCTTTCTCTGCCTGCTCATCTTCCAAAACCTTTAGAAACTGCTTCGCACGTGAATCATTGGACAGAGGCCATAATCTAGAGCCGGATCCCCCTGATAGCAAAATGACTTTCATATGGCCCTCTTTTCTTGGTATAGAATAACAATCGTTTGTTTGCCAAAAGTTACTCGCTGACCAAATGGACTAACTCTTTCCAGCTATACACTTTCATTGGCTCTACACACAGCTGTTCGATTTGCTGAGTAATGGCCTCTTCATGATTGCCTTCAATGGAAATAATAATAGCATCAATTTTTGTTGCATTTTCCTTAAGCCACTTGGGACTATAGACGTGAACGGATTGTAGTTCCTGACCTTGCATAGCATCATTGTTATCAAGGAAGCATTCAACGTGTACAGTGGAGTATTTTTTACAATCGGATAAAATGTAAAGTCCAGTCTTCATCGCTCCAAAAATTGCGATAGCCTTCACACCAGTTTCTTCGAGAAACGTGCTAATACCTTTATCGAACAATAACTGGCTTTCAAACCATTTCCGGTAAAGCGGATTAATATCCTGCTTCTTCTTACCCGAAATTCCGGTCTTAAAGTGCTTATCTAAAACGATTTCCGCCTCAAGAATCGTTTGCTGCCGGGAAGAGTAGTCATTGGACGTGCCACCGAGACGAAAACAAGTAATAATCTTGTCGATGTATAAAGATGTTTTCTTTTCATCCAGAAAGCACTTAATCATAAAATCTAAATCAGCTACAATAACATACTTTTCATCAAAGGAACCGTATTCTTCAAATAACGACCTACGTGCAAAAAAACCTTGGTGTGGATAGGTTTGCCCCGCCTTAAAGTCTTCTATCGTCATCGGTTTTCCTGTCGTATATCTGAAATTTAAATTTTCATCAATTCCTTCCACTAATCCATATACAAAATCAAAATCAGAAGAGGCTATTTTCTCGGCAACTACAGCCAGAACTTGGTTATCGTAAAAATAGTCATCCGAATTCAAAAAATAAATGAACTCGCCTTCCGCCATACGAACACCTTTATTGAAAGCATCGTATATGCCGTGATCCCGTTCACTAACCGTTTTATTAATATGATTAGCGTATTTAGCTACAATCTCTAACGTTTTATCGCTTGAACCACCATCAACAATAATCAATTCATATTTATCAAAGGATTGGTTGACGACACTTTGAATTGCGACTTCTATATACTTCTCGCTATTGTATGTCGCCATAATGATTGAAAATATCGGTTTTTTTTTCATCACAATTCACTTTCTCTCAATGAATACTCTCTTCCACTAGTTGCTTCCACCAGAGCACTTTCACTTGATGACCGAACTTTTCTTTTAAGCTGGATGTAATTTCACTACCTGTGGAACTTTCAAGAGAAACAATAATACAATCAATTTGCTGAAGCCGCTGCTGCAGTTCAATCTCTTTAATAATCGGAATATCGAATTTATAAATTGAGCTTTCATGAAAATTATCTATAATAAAAGGCACTTCAAATCCTTCTAAAAACAAGTCTTGAATAAGGTAGTCTGCAGTTTGTAGCGAACCAAAAATAGCAACACGTTTGCATGCGTTATGTAAGCAATTCGTGATCCCCTTTTTTTCCAGCAACAATTTCTCTAGCCAATGTCTGTACAAAGCATTATTTCTAATTTCTACCTCAGCTAACGTTCTCTCCACTTGAAACAAATCTTTAATAACTTTTTCCTTCTCCAACATGCCAATAACTCGCGTCGTATAGTTCGATGAAATGCCACCCACATGGAATGCCGCAATAACTTTATTTATATATTTTGTGCGTTCCAATTCATATTTAAAAAAATATGCAGATCTTTCAAAATCCCCTACAACTCTATGATTTTTATTAAAAAGTCCATAGGTATCGAACAACCATTTTCTCGCAAAAACTGCTTGATGAGGCGGCGCATATCCCTTTGAAAAATCATCCAAAGTGAACTCTCTCCCGTATAACCGGGGGGCTTGTTTATCCTCATAGATCATCTGAACATTCCCATAAACTAACGAAATATCGTCATCAAATGAGTTCATTACGTCCTCAATAATTGTGGAGCTAACTAAATAATCATCTGAGTTTAAAAAATAAATGATATCGCCTGTTGCATGCACAATACCTTTGTTAAAGGCATCATAAATTCCCTCATCCGGCTCTGACACAAAGATATCAACATTTTCTTTATAATTATTTACAATATCGACTGTTCTATCTTTAGAATAGCCATCAATAATTATAAATTCAATCTCAGAATAGGTTTGTTCGATGACACTCCTAATCGTTCTTTCCACATATTTTTCGCTATTATAAGTAGCCGTAATAATGGAGATTTTAATCATATTAGTTCTCCTCACACGATGTTCTGCTTAAACCACTTATAAGTGTCTTCGATACCTGTCTTTAGGCTTGTTTTTGAACTCCACCCTAGCTGATTGATCATTGAGACGTCTGTCACTTTTCTCGGCGTTCCATCGGGTTTAGAGGAATCGAATACAATTCGGCCTTCATAGCCAATTACTTCGCACAACACTTTTGCAAGGTCATGAATAGTTATATCCCGCCCTGTACCAATATTAACGAACTCACCTATGTCTTTGTGAGCAAATCTCTGCATAATCGTTACACACGCATCAGCCAAATCATCTACATGTAAAAACTCTCGCAAAGGTGTACCCGTTCCCCAGACAGTTACCTCCGGAACTTGATTTACCTTGGCATCATGAATCTTTCTCATTAATGCCGGTAGCACATGAGACGTTTCCAAATCAAAATTGTCATTGGGTCCGTACAAATTCGTGGGCATAACGCTAAGGAAGTTTGTCCCATATTGTCGATTATATGCGTTACACATTTTGATGCCTGCAATCTTAGCAATCGCATAGGGTTCGTTGGTCGGCTCGAGCTCACCTGTCATTAAGTAAGCTTCCTTTAATGGCTGAGGGGCATGTTTCGGATAGATGCAAGTGCTTCCTAAAAACAGAAGCTTTTCTACGTTATATTTCCTAGCCGCCTCGATAACATTTGACTGAATCATCAAATTATCATACAAAAACTGTGCCGGGAAATTAGCATTCGCTAAAATCCCTCCAACCTTTGCCGCGGATAAAAAAACATACTCCGGCATCTCGCATTTAAAAAAGGCGTCGACTTGCTGTTGATCCCGTAAGTCCAGCTCCTTACTCGTACGAGCCACAATATTTTCAAACCCCTGATTTTCTAAATTGCGAACAATCGCTGATCCCACTAACCCTCGATGCCCCGCAACAAATATCTTTGAAAGTTTATTCAACTTGATCACCTATGTTTTTTTATATACGGTTCTTTTTAGAACTCACAAACTCCATATCCGCATGCATCATCATTTTGACAAGACCCTCAAGATCGACTTTTGGGTTCCAATCTAGCTGCTTGTTCGCTTTAGATGGATCACCTAGTAGAAGTTCTACCTCTGTAGGACGGAAATATTTTGGATCAACAGCCACTACAATTTTGCCCGTTTGTGCGTCAATTCCTTTTTCGTCTACGCCTGTGCCCTGCCATTCCAAAACGATATCTACCTCACGGAACGCTAATTCAATAAACTCTCGTACTGTATAGGTTTTCCCGGTCGCGATTACAAAGTCTTCAGGGGACTTTTGCTGAAGCATCAGCCACATCGCTTCCACATAATCGCCCGCATATCCCCAATCCCTTCTTGCATCCAAATTTCCTAGATACAGCACATCTTGAACGCCTTGTTTAATACGAGAGACGGCCAAAGTAATTTTACGTGTTACAAAAGTTTCGCCGCGCAATGGAGATTCATGATTGAATAAAATGCCGTTACAAGCATAGATATTATAGGCTTCACGATAATTAACAGTTATCCAATACGCATATAGCTTGGCTGCTGCATATGGACTGCGTGGATAGAAGGGGGTTGTTTCTCGCTGGGGTGTTTCCTGCACCTGGCCATACAGTTCACTTGTAGATGCCTGGTAGAATTTTGTTTTCTTTTCCAGGCCTAGTATGCGAATTGCTTCAAGCATACGTAAAGTTCCGATCGCGTCAGCATTTGCCGTATACTCTGGTGTTTCAAAAGAAACCTGAACATGGCTTTGCGCAGCTAAATTGTAGATTTCATCAGGCTTGATTTCTCCTATTAGTCGAATTAAATTAGAGGAATCCGTCATATCCCCGTAATGTAGAACCAATCTTTCATCACTCAAAAGCCCTTCAATACGATCGTTCTTCTCGATGGAAGAACGCCGAATAAGACCATGCACTTCATAATCTTTATCTAACAGAAGCTTAGTAAGATAGGCACCGTCCTGACCATTGATGCCGGTAATTAAAGCAACTTTCATGTTATCAATTCCTTTATTTACTTGGATAGTTAGCACTCATTTTTTATTAAAATCCACTACAGCAATATAAATAAGTGAATATAACTTTTCTGCATATTTTTTAACATTCTCGAAAGCTTCAGTTTTAGCTTTGTTTTCTTTATTTTTCATCTGTTCAGCATCCTCTTCTAAGTCCAACAAAAAGTGGATTTGAGAAGCAAGATTAACAGCATCGTCTTTATTAAAGTAAAAACCGTACCGGGGTGCTTGTTCGACATGTACATCAATATCCGACATTAAAATAGTTTTTCCTAGTACTCTACAATCTTCGACAATTGTACTCCACCCTTCAAACAAAGAGGGTTGAATCACAAACTTACTTCTTCTTATTAGCTGAATTTGATCTTCTCTGGGGATGAAACCCAGAATTTTTATATTTTCAGTGAGTTTATCTTCGTCAATCTGTTTTATTAAATCAGAAAAATATTCATCATTTCTATAATCACGGGTGGCCCCTGTGCAGACCAAATTCACTTCAATTCCTTTATTTTTTAGAGCTTTAATAGCTTGAAATAGTACTTGATGATTTTTATGAGCCCAAAACTGATTACTACACAAAACAAAGTTAGATGTTAGACCATACTTCTGTAATACATCGTCAGGATTGTGGCTATACCACTCATCATTAGGCAACAGATAAAACTTTAACACTTCAGTGATTGCTTCTGAGTTAGAATAGAACTTCAAAAAATCTTTCTTTGCACTTTCACTGCTAAAGACAATCATTCTGGCTTGGTCAGCGACTTCTTTAAATTTGCTATCTCTATACTCTACCTCCTCTTTGGTGAAAAAACCAGACAGATATTTATGTTGGAAATCCGGTATCCACGAAATAGAGCAACGATGCGGCAATACATTACTATTAACGGGGAAATATACATCTGTAATTGTAGCCAGCTCATCATATGATTCGCAATAAGTTACAGCGTCCCCCAATAAAGAAACAACCTCATTTGATTTACTTCCCACGAAAACAATTCCTTTAAAGTAATTCAGAAAGCTTTTATGGAGTGTAAAATCACTTAATTGTTGTGGACGTACAATTAAATACAGCTCTAACTTCTTATCTTTTGGCAGTAAAGAATTAGATCTTGCTAAATATTCTAAGTAGGTAACGCCCCCTCCCCACTTTTCTCCACCTATAATTGGAACTGCAACTTTTAGGTTCATACACCCTCCATAATCTGAGTAAACCATTTACAATAGGATGAAACACCTTTTTCAATGCTAATCTCGGGAATAAATCCTTTGCCTCTCAATTGCTTTGTATCAGCTTGCCAAAAAGATGGGTCACCTGCACGTGAATCACCTTTAAATATAATGCTTTTATCGCTTTCCAATTCTTTTTTCACCATAACCGCCAATCTAGAGATTTCCGTGTGGAGTCCAGTAGCTAAATTAAAAATCCCCATTTCTCTTCTATGTACAAACAAGTCGATACATTTAACAGCATCCTGTATATGTATGAAGTCCCTTGTTTCAGTCCCGTCCCCAAAAAGTTCCACTGAATTCATCTCTCTGTTTGAAAACTTTTTACAGAGATCATATAAAATTTGTTTTTTCAATCCATTTCCATAAACAGAAAAAATTCTAAAAATCAAAGACTGAATTCCATAAATCTTTGTGTACTCTTCAATGATTCTCTCACAGATCATTTTATTATATCCATACGGAGAAATTGGGGAAATTGGACTAGACTCATTGATCGGAAGAGAAACTGGATTTCCATATACTGCTGCACTAGACAAATACACAAAAAATGTTTTCAAGGAACCTTGACGGATTGCCTCAAGAATACTGATACAGGACTCAACTGTATCGTGGTAATCTTTGTAAGGATATTGAAAGCTGTTATTTACAGAAGCCCCCCCTGCACTATGAATGCAAACATCCGGCTGATTTTTCCTAAAAAAATCAACTAATTCATCATTGAAACTTATATCAATATTCACTATTTTTGAAATAGCATATTGATTTAATAGTCGTTCCTTCTCTTGGCTTATTCTACCCAGGGCAATAACTTCATATCCAAGTTGACTGAACCATATACACAAATGCTGTCCAATAAATCCACCAGCACCTGTTACTAAGACTTTCAAATTCTATTCCCCTCTCTTAATAGCAAATGCTATTCCATACCCCGATTCGACAAATTCAAAACTAGATAAATGAGGGAATTTTTCTAGCACTCTATGCCAAACATCATGTAAATATCGATGACTAGGGTGTGCAATATCATCAAACACGATAACACCACCGATATTTAATCTTGGTATTACGTTCTGTAAATCTTCAAATGCACCCTCTTCAGAGTGATCGCCGTCAACTGTAATTAAATCGAATTTCAACTCCGGGTTTTCTTTGAAAAACTGTGGGATTGTTTCTTGGCTATTCCCATTAATGAATTGAACATGGCCTCTGTGTCCAAGTTTTTGCAGTTCATGATTTACATACTCTGGTCCTGGATTTTCCATACCTGCATAATTTTCTACCCACATATCAAATGCAAATAAATTCACATCAGGGTTGCCTCTTACGACGGTACATAAAGATCTACCTCGACGAACACCAATCTCGAGATAATTCGTTGGCTTAATTAATTTTGCAGCAGCATATAACACGTTAATGACGTCAAAATTTACCCAGTTATAGCCAAACCCTTTTAAACCTTCTCTATAAAAAGCATCAACATATTCAACATATTCATCGCTGGTCAGCTCCCCATGAAACGATAATAGTTCTTCCATCAGTTCCTTTGACGAAGCACAGTTAGCCAGTTAATAAAACAAGCCCGAAGTAATTTTCTTTATATGAAAATACTGAGTTACTTATCTAGTTGCCCCTCTCCAATCGTTAAATATTAATCCCATTTCCCGCTAGTATAGGATCAAGTCTTCTAATTCTACTGTTCTCGTTCAATATTTTTTTGTATTCTTCTCTAGTAGGCAGCCCTACTTCCTCTCTATCTTTAAACACGTTCTGAATTTCCGCCTCACTTCTAACTCTTTCCCAAGTCTGGTTTTTGGGATTATACATTTTTATTATTTTAAATGGATTGCCGGCAACTAGCGAAAAAGGTGGAACGCTTTTATTTACAACAGAATTCGCGGCTATAATACTCCCTCTACCTACAACGATATCACCAGTTATAACCACATTTATGCCTATCCAACAATTATCTTCGACGATCACACTTCTGTTTAACGTAACTCCTTGCTGAATTATAGGTGTATAGATATCTTCAAATACATGATCTGCATCTGAAATATAGACTCTCGGAGCAAGCAGACAATAGTCGCCTATTTCTAAATAACCCCCAGTGGAAATCAAAGATTGACGACCAATAAGTACACATCTTCCAATCTTTAAGCGAACCTTTTCATCTCTAACACAAACATTTAGCCACGCGTTGTCCCCAATGCAGCTACCGTTTTCAATTTCAATACCCTTCATTCCTATTAACTGTACCATATTTCCGAACGATACATCTGGGAATTTGTCGAAGTTATTGTCCAAGGTTAATCCCCTCCTTTAATTTATCGTAAGCATTTAATAGAGTAAGTTGTTGATCAGAAATGAATGATTTAGTCAACTTCTGTATATTTCTATCTAGTAGCAGTTCATTAATATCCTTTTCTACCCACAATGAAAAATCTCCAGGCTGGGGGGTGAAATTTGTTCGAAGAACTCCACAAACTTGCGAAAGAAAGTAATAGAGCAGTACATCATCATCAAGTTTATTATCGGCATCTTTTTGCAGTGCTTGTACTATTGTCTTAAAATATTCATCTTTTGAGTTTGCCTTATAAACAAAACTTGCCTCTGAATAGTAACAATCACTCTCAATAATTACTTCTCTCTTTAAAATACTTGCTTCTATACCTACAGTTGATGTATGAGGCAATACAATACTTGAATTTTTTATCAATTCATAAGTATTCACAAACTCCTCACAAGAATAAATTACAACTCTATTGCTCTCAATGTATTTCTTCTTCAAACTTTCTACTAGATTATATTTTTCCCTAAACATATTTTCAGCGGGATGTTGCCTTATAACAACAGTTGCCGTGGTGTTCTCTATTAAGAACTGAAGAGTCTCTGTTACCCACGAATAGGTGTTTTTAAATAATCTATGTTTTCCTAGTGCCGCTGCATCCCACACAACATTTAGAGGAATCAATATATCAAAATTATCTTTTGTTGGATTCGAATTGATAGTCTTCAGTTGATAGTTTATTGCGCTTCTACCCGTAAGCCTGAGATTTAATTCTTGCTGTGCATACCCCTTCATTCTAGAAATGTCTTCTTCGCTGAATAAATCATTTAAATTCCCAGCTATTATCTTTGTGTCCGTTTGATATGCAGCCACATCTTCATAACCTGCAAGCATAGATCCTGGACCAGAATCATATGTGGATACTCGTATGCCATATTTTTTTCCAAAGAATAGGTATAAACCGCTATTCCCATAAATACCACCGGGAACAATCATACGATCAAATGAATTTTTCTTAAAAAAAGATTTAATTAAAGCGGAATTTTCAATTAATCTTTTCTTTAAATCTTCACTTATCTTATCTCCCACTGAACCAAAGTCGTCAGTTCTAGATTTCCAGACTGCGTTAAGATAAGATAATCTACTTATTTCTTCTGACTCTTCGATAGATATGAATGTATCGCTTGTATTTTCACTTAATTTAATAATTCTCATATAATTCGAAACTAATGATAGATTCTCTTCTATGATTCCAATCTGCTCTTCATCATCTTTCCCAAACCCTAAATCATCAAAGATGATAACTGGCTCTGCACCCATCCTTTCACTTAATAATGCTAATGTAATAGAATACCATGGTACAGCTGTAAAGAGCCAGGGAGTTACGACAAATCCAACTTTGGGTTTTATAATCGATACATCTCGGTTTGGAGGAGAAACATTCACCAGAAATTCTTTAAACATCCTTGCTTGTTCAATAAATAACATTTGCATCACCTATCATTCTTATAATGAAAATTCACAAGAATAAGCTTCTGTACTCTGCATTAGCCTGTTCATAATCAGCTAATCTCCCAATATCCATCCAATACTCTCTGACTGGATATACTAGCGCATCCTCATTTTCTTTTATTAGTCGCTCAAATAGCTCGGGCATATCAAAGAAAGTATTAGGCGGAATCATCTCTAGAACGGTAGGGTTTAATACATAAATGCCTGCATTGACAAAATATCGCTCTATAGGCTTTTCCTCAATTGCAATAAGCTGTTGATTTCTTGTCTTTATGACTCCATACGGTACTTGATATTCATACTCTCGAACACATATCGTTGCTTGTGAGTTATTTTCTCCGTGGAAATAAAGAAGTTGCTCAAAGTTTACCTTCGTCAACAAATCGCCATTCATAACAATCATAGGCATAGTTGATTTCTCTGTAATCAAAGATAACGCTCCTGCTGTTCCAAGTCGCTTATCTTCTTCTAAATATGTAATGGAAACGCCAAAATCAGAACCATCGCCGAAATGGTGTTTAATCAGCTCTTTTTTGTAATTCACGGAAATAGCAAAATTGCGGAAACCATATTCATAAAAATTCTGAATGATTGTTTCTAAAATCGGTTTTTCTCCAACTTTAAGAAGAGGCTTGGGTATTTCGTCTGTAAGAGGGCGTAGTCTTGTTCCTAGTCCCCCTGCCATGAGAACAATTAAATTATCGTATATTTTTCTATTTAAAGAACCTTCAGACAGCTTCAAATCTATAATCCTGTTGTTTTCATCTAAAACGGGCACATGCCGAAGATTCTTTTCCTTCAGTCTTCTGTTGATAGTGCGAGGATCCGCACCATGCTTTAGTACGATAGGATTTCGGTTCATTACTTCCATTACTGATTCGGAAAGATCCACTCCTTTCAATATTGCTCGGCGAATATCTCCATCTGTGATGATCCCCTGCAATCTTTGATCGGCATCAACAACGATAACAATCTGCAATCCGATTCTATCAAGCACTTTCATTGCATCTAGAATTGTGTATGATTGATGTATAAGCAATTCCTTCCATTTATTCATAGCTTCTACAACTCCTGCAATCCTGTTTTATTTAACTTTATCATTTGTAAAATGGAACCACCATTGATTTCCCCTTTTTCTCTTCCATAAGTCCCCGAAACTCTACATATTTAACGACTTCTCCCATCGGCAATTTTACTTCATATGTGGGCTCATAGATCACGTCTTGTACATCATTCACTTTAACTATTTCTAAAATCTCCATGAGTTGTGCAGCTATTGCTCTATCATTTAATTTCAAAAAAATCTCTCGAGTTCTTTTTAAATCGATCGATGTATCCATAGTTAATATGTATTTCGATAGATCTTCAGAAGTGTTGTAGTCAATAACTCCGACTTTATAAATATCTGGATTATACATATACAGCATTAGGTATTCACTTAATTTCCGGTCAATATTTTGTGCGCAATGCATAAGTGCAGTATAGCTCATGACTTCAGCCGTGACTCCCAAAGGGACATTTTCAGTACGAGAGTAATCCCACTCATTTAGTAAGTGTTCCTCTATCTGATGATCTAGAATATATGGATCTGTGAATACATTGTCTCCAGTAATTCTCACCAAATAATTTGCTTGTTCAATTTCACCAACAGAAAGCAGCCTTTCAATGACATCTTCCTCTGCACCGCGGTAACACTTAATGCCGTTGCTATATGAAATATCTTCCAAAACGTCATCATATGGGCTTGTTGTCGTGCAAACATAGATCTCACTTAATTGTTTGGATAGCCTCATTCTTTTTATTAAAGCATCTAATGAAGAATGCTTATCATCAACATATCTTAACGCTTTTAAAGGCAATCTACTCGACATCGAGCGAACGATAATACACCCAATTATTTTGTTCATTTGTTTATCCCCCGAAAATACTTAATAAATATTAAAAATCCTCCATTTTGATCAACTCATCATACTGAATGGTTCGTTTGGCCTGTTTCCCGATAATAAAATTGGTGTGCTTCGGTTCAATCCCTGTACCTGGACGTTTAAAATCTAAATCATCTATTTCTATTACTTTTCCTTCAGGAATAGTGTTGGCTGCCACAATACTTCTCCGATATGCTGGCATGCGGCGATAATCTTCTTCATTCAACTCTCTACGGTATGATCCTAAAGCTGCTGTAATCCTGCGTGAACCGTCAACGATCTGCTTCAGTTCATTATAATCTGCTGATGCTTTATGATCCCACCCGAACATTTCTTTATCTATTGTAAAATGTTTTTCAATCATGCATGCACCCAATGCAACTGAAGCCAATGGAATCTCAATGCCGACCGTATGATCTGAAAAACCTACTGCATATGCTTGAAAATAATTTTGCAGCATTGTAATATTTCGTAAATTCACATCGTGATCTTTGGGAGGGTAATTTGAAACACAATGCAAAATAATGATGTCCTTTTTACCCATTTCCTCAAATAATCTAATTGATGTTTCAATTTCAGCCATGGTAGACAATCCAGTCGAAAGAACAATTGGTTTATTCTTTTGCGCAATATAACGAAGAAACGGAAGATTGTTCAAGTCCATGGAAGCAATTTTTATGAAAGGAATGTCTAGTTCATCTACAAGAAAATCTACTTCTTCTTTTGAAAAAGGAGTACATGAAAAATCAACCTTTTTCTCATCTGCATATTTCTTTAAAAATCTAAATTCATCTTGATTAAAGCTGAACTCATCAACGATTTCTTCGAGTGTAAAATCAATCCGATCACGATAATCATCGGCTAAAAAATAATTATCTTCGTATACCTTTTTCGAGAAAATACTGTCTTTTGTCCACGATTGAAATTTTACGCAATGAGCACCTGCATCCACGGCTTGATCAATTAATTGCTTGGCCAAATCCATACTTCCATTATGATTCGCGCCAATTTCCGCAATAATGTAAGGCATTCCGAAATTTTTCACTTCTTTAAAATTGAATTTCATTTTTCCATACCTCGCTTTCGGGAATCACACTCCACCATGGGAATGATTGCCCTTTATTTAATTGAAATTTTTTGTAAAAGCTATTGAAATGAGAATCATCATTCAGATACTCATTGAGTTGTGATAAGTATTCAACTTCTTGTCGATAATATGTTGAAAGATGGCATACATTTCGATAGTGCTGTATTTTGACTGCAATGTTCTTAAAGATTTCCTCTTTACGAAAATCAGAAAATAAAGCTGTGTTCTGCCCATGTTGACGATAATATGTTTTTGCTTCATTTATAAAAACTGCATTTGTTCTATGTAACATCTCTGTATAAAAAGACCAGTCAAAGGCGATCGTATCTTCTAAAATAGATTCCAGAAACTTAATGTTAACCATATTTCTTTTGATTGCTGAATTCGACATTCCAATCATGTTATAGGATTTAATGGCTGAATGAGAAATACGTTGTCTATTTGCGAAGGTTTCGGAAATCAAACTTGCTTTTATAACAGTGCTATCTTCATTTATTAATATCAAGTCATTCATGACAATTGGATATAAATTCAAATATCGCTTTACATATTCAACTCTATTGGAAGAACAAATATCATCGATATCCGCAAAGATGATATTTTCATAAATATCAGATACAAGTATTCTTAACCCACTAACCCTTATATGTGCAATGGATTTTCCACTGTTCTGGTATATTTTTGTTCGCAATTGCTTACCTACGAGTAATTCGAGGTCCTTTTCAATACAACCATCATTGAAAATAACTAAATCAAAGTCTGGATCACCCTGTTTCTCTAAGCATTCCCTAAATTGACGGAAATATTTAGTTGCTTGGGGATATACAAATGTAACTACACATGTTGACATCAGATTATCACTCTTTTCGAGCGGGTACGCCCTTCATTAAACTATGACTTTCCACATTCCTCACAACAGTCGCCCCTGCTGCAATAACTGAATCTTGACCTACCATAATATTTTGAATAATCACTGCACCTGCGCCAACATACACACTCTCATTTATAACCACATTCCCACAGAGCGTGGCGCGTGGCGCAATATGCACATGCGCGTGCACTCTTGATTCGTGGTCTATAATTGCCCCTGTATTTACCAACACATTTTCTAAAATGGACACTCCAGGTTGAATAATAGCCCCTGCCATAATTTGAACACCTTCGCCAAGGACAGCTTCCTCGCTAATAGTTGCCTGATCATGGATAACACTTAAAAAGGAATAGCCTTTTTCCTTATAATATCTATACAGCTTCTCTCTTTTTCGACTATTTGGTGAATAACCAATTCCTAATACTAAAAATAAACTGTCCGTTTCAACCCCTTTTATCTTTTCGTCATCACCAAGCCACTTCAGTGGCACACCTTTATCCTGATTATCAATATAACCTAAAATGTGGATGTCAGATCGCTTCTTAAGAATTTCATGAATAACTTTCGCATGACCACCATAGCCTATTAATATTACATTTTTTATTTCCATACTGCTCACCTTTTATATAATTGGACTACTTGGTATATTAATAACTTTCTTTTCAAGCTTTTCCGTAGCAGTTAAATCACTCTTCGGAAAATGTCTGAACGGTACTAAGTAGTGCAACGGAGTCCAAATTGGGCGTGCCATAATCCCATAATTATTTAATACTTCGAGTGTTTCATTGATTTCGAACTTTTTATCATCAATAACGAGTGTTTGTAGCCAATAATTACTTTTGGCATACGAGGGTTCTTTAAATAAAGTTACCCCTTGGAAATCGCAGAAAATTTGTTCATAATAATTAGTCAATTCTCTTTTTCTTTCCAACAATACCGGCAAATTCTCTAGTTGGGCACACCCTAAAGCAGCGTTTAGATTAGGTAAGCGATAATTATAGCCAACTTCATCGTGGTTATATTGCCAACGATGAGGTAATTTTGCAGTAGTTGTTAAGTGCTTAGCGTAATTCGCCAATTCCTCATCATTTGTCAGAATGGCACCGCCACCACCCGTTGTAATAATTTTATTGCCATTGAAACTGATAGCAGCAACCTTACCAAAATTGCCAGTATGAGTCCCTTGGTAGTATGATCCCAGAGACTCTGCAGCATCTTCAATCATGAGGAGCCGATACTTCTCGCAAGTATTTATCAACTTCTCTATTTCAACTGGATGTCCAAAGGTATGCATAGGTATGACTGCCCTAATAACTCTTCCCGTATGCTTGTTTACACACACATTATCTCGAGTCATCGTGATTTCTTGTAAGTATGCTTCTAATTTTTCAGCATCAATACCTAGCGTTTTATCTGAAACATCAATAAAATGAGGAACTGCTTGGCAGTATCTAACCGCATTAGCGGTTGCTACAAAAGTCAATGATGGGATGAGAATCTCATCATTTTCCTGAACCCCAGCAACCTTTAAAGCCATGTGCAACGCCGCCGTTCCATTCACAACAGCAACGGCACGTTTAACACCTGTAAACTCTGCCAACTTCTTTTCGAATACATCAACGTACTTCCCGACAGATGAGACCCATCCTGTGCGTATACAATCTACAACATATTGTTCTTCATTACCGATAAACGTAGGTGTATGCAGTGGCACTATGTCCCTTGGAATGTATAGCTCTTTAATTTGGGATGCAATTTCACTCCAAATATTGTTCATATGTTATAAGCATCTGCCTTATACTGGGATAAATTCTGAGTATTCGTAAACCAGTCAATTGTTTCTTTCAATCCCTTTTTGAAACCTTCCTTGCCGCCGTACTGAGGTGCCCATTCAAGTAGGCGTTTTGCTTTTTCATTACTCGCCCACAAACGTTCGACTTCGCTTTTTTCAGGTCTCAGTCGAATCGAATCTGTCTCGATCTGTACCTCGATACCCATTATCTCTGCAATCAATTCAGCAGTTTCTCCGATTGACACTTCAAAATTACTGCCGATATTTATAACCTCCCCTATCGATGCATCATGTTCCAGTGTGGAAATAAAACCGTTTACTGTATCCTTAACAAAATTAAAGTCCCTCGTGGGAGATACAGAACCTAATTTGATAATTCTCTTTCCTAAAGCAAGCTGTGTGATAACAGTTGGAATCACTGCACGTGCCGACTGACGTGGGCCGTACGTATTGAAAGGACGAATGATGGCAATTGGTATATCGAAGGAACGATAATAGGCCAATGCCATTTGATCAGCTGCTATTTTCGTTGCTGAATAAGGTGACTGCCCTTGTAACGGATGATTTTCATCAATGGGAACATATTGCGCCGTTCCATACACTTCGCTTGTTGAGGTATGGACGACTTTAGAAACATTTAACTCCTTCGCTGCCTGTAGAACGTTCAAAGTTCCTTTAACATTTGTATCCACATATGTATCGGGTGAATGATACGAATAAGGAATAGCAATGAGTGAGGCAAGATGAAGAACTGTACTGCAGCCTTTCATCGCTTCCTTTACGCCATGGGGATCTCTTATGTCCCCTGTAAATACATCTAACTGCTCTTTAATTTCCTTTGTGGAAGAATCTAACCACCCCCAAGAATTAAAAGAATTATAGTATACAAAAGCTTTAACATCGTGGCCCCTTCTAACCAATTCTTCAGTTAGATGTGAACCTATAAAACCATCCGCGCCGGTTACTAGAATTTTTGTCATTATCTAATTCAATCTCCAATTTTATTAAATCGAACTGAAATTCGGTATAAAATTCACAATATGTCGCCTCTAATATTTTCTTCGATGAATCGTAAGCTCTGCTCATTCCTCACTTATAACGAAGTCACCTTACACAAGGTGACTCTTCATGAATTATTTTCCCCAAACTATCTTCCATTAATCATTTATATTAGCTTTTCAGCCAACAACCATTCTCCTAAAACTTCTTTTCCAATGGCAGCATCTATTTCTATGGATGGCTTAACTAGTGTTCTAACAACTTCGGGATATTTATGATCGGTAAAATGCGAAGGGATGATGTACATGTCGGATGTTTCGAAAGAGCCACTTACCTCATCGTCAGACATCAACTCCTCATACATCTTCTCACCAGGCCGCAAGCCCACTTCCTTAATTCCGACCGATTCAGTAATACGGTACTTTTCGGATACTTTCTCGATCATGACCTCCGCTAAGTCCGACAGGTTAATAACAGGCATCTTCAACACGAACACCTCTCCCCCTTTAGCCAACTCGTTCGCTTTAAGCATAAGTGAGATAGCCTGATTAGGAGTCATCATGTATCTTTTCATTTTCAAGTCTGTTACCGTAACACAACGGTCTTCTAATATTTGCTTCTTAAAAAGCGGAATGACCGAGCCGCGAGAACTCATCACATTGCCAAACCGAACCGATGAAAACACAGTTTGTTTTGGCCCCTTCTGATACTCCGCGGCGGAAATCAATCTCTCGGAAGTAAGTTTGGTTGCTCCATAAGTGTTTGTCGGAGAAATTGCTTTATCGGTGCTTGTAAACAGCACCTTTTTCACCTTTGCAGCAATAGCTGCTTGAATGACATTTTGTGTGCCCAATACATTCGTTTTCACAGCTTCAAACGGGTTGTATTCGCAGGCTGGCACATGCTTCATTGCAGCCAAATGAAATACATAATCAATATCTTCCATTGCCCGTAACAGCCTAACCTCATCGCGAACATCCCCGATTAAATAACGGATATTGGTAAATTCTCTAAACTCCTGCTGCATCTCATATTGTTTATGCTCATCTCTACTATAGATGCGAACAACCGCCGGATTGTACGTCAGAATTGTTTTCAATAAATGCCGTCCAATGGTCCCCGTACCGCCCGTAATTAATACCTTTTTATTCGTATACATTTGGAATATAGCCCCACTTCTAATTAATCATCGCACTTTCTTGATTCAGGGCAGCTTGCACAGATCTTTGCATATTTAAGTATAGCGGGTCAATCATCACCAAATCCCTCTGGATGTCATAAACAACTTTACCCATTTTTTCAATAATCTTCGTTGTTTTAACCAACATGTCTGGTTCATACACAATCGCATCAAACTGTTTGCTAAGCCACTCAAGCTGAAGCATATTCATAGGCTTTAGAATCGTTTTATAATACTCATTCTTCTGGAAGATTCCAAATTCAGAATCAAACTTTTGCGAAAGTTTAAATGCTTTTTTAGCATTCTTCTGTTTAACACAACGGTTCATCTCATTGAATATTGAGATAATCGTCTCCATTTGCTTCGAGAAATCATTATACTTCCTATCCAACAGCTCAGATTGTTCTCGTATAAACTCAAAATCGTAAGTCGGCCCCTGACTTACATACCAATGCGTATCTACAACGTCTTGCAGATGTAAATACTGCTCCATCACGTCTTTAAGATTCATAAACTGTGTCCCTTGAATCTTGGCGCCACCCTGCGTCGTATTAATAATCATTCTATCTGTGTAATTCTTCAGATAAACCTCCATACTTAAGCGCATGGTGTTAAAAGACCAGTTCGTTTGAATAAGATCTCCAAAGACATCTTCAACCTGAAACGCATCATCAATATCCAGTTGTAACAGTTGAGAACCCCGCGCTCCATACTGGATCCCACCTGCATAATAGCTATTATTGCGGTATCCCAAGTTTTGACCGACCATAACAATCGGGTTACAGCCCAAGTGATAACACAACTGCAAGGCTATAACAGCAATAGATGGAGCATCTTCCAGTTTCTCAAAGGCTACACCACCAGGCCTTCTGAGAAGCATATCCGCAACAGGATCTTTATCGGTAAAAACCGATAATATCGGTCCAGGATAGTCCTTGAGCGTGCCTGCTCCAACTGTGGAACCGTAGATAAGTGGAATACTATCTATCTTCTCTTCGATAACTTTCTTGATAACGTTGACATTGTGAAAATGCGGGTCATAAGTGCAAGCGCCGTCTGGGATAATCCCGTTGTGAAGCAGGGACGAAATAGCCGAACCAACAGCAAAGATATAGGCCGATTTGTGTTCTTTAATATAGCGCAAATTCTCTATCTCTTCATTCAACGAGGGACCTGCCGAGACAATAAGAATAGGTTTTCCTTCAAAAGACGGCTTTTTATCAAATATATTGCCTGCTTGAAGTGTATACTTAAAGTTATCAAGACTATTGATAATCCATTTTTTTTCAAAAGCATGTCTCACTTGAAACATCTTCCGAGCTTCTTGAAGACAATGCTGCATGCTTTCAGAAAACACTTTATACGCTGCCGCATAGATACGCTCGTAACTCGGCAAAGTAATAATCGTAACTTGTCCATCCGTTTGATTCACAAAATCTTGTGCATTTGCTCTGCATTGCTGCACATTGCTCTCCACATAAATATGTCTGAGCATCTTCCATTTATTTAGGTTTTGATGCGAGATGAAGGCGCGAAACACTTCGATATCCGGTTCATAAATAGAAAACGGTATCGCCGGAAAATGTTTTACAAACCTTTCAATATGATACCCGAGCCCCACACCATAAAAAAGTACGTGATTATGTTCGACATTGACATACTGCTCGATAAATTTCTCAGCCTCATGCACCGGATTATACTTACTGTGTAGATAATCAATATGAACAGAATGATTAACTGCTAGGGTTGGATGCCCCGACTTCGTTTCTATGACTTGTACAGTGTCATTGCACCCATTAAGGTCAATTCTGTTTATAAGAAAAGGATACTTGGCTTTCAATAACACGAAATTGTCAGTAAGCTTCATTTTGAGCAACCTCGTGTTTTATAATTGCAGAAATAACACTATGAAGTTCTTCTAATTTAGGCAGCACTTCGTAATTTACGATATCCCCAACTGCCACAGGATCGTTATCGCTTATCGCATCATTCAAGGCCTGCAATTCGCGGGAAATTTCGCTCATCACTTGTTCAACATTTTTCCAATCGGCATAGGAGGAACCACCTGCTTGCGCCAATGTTTCAAACACCTGAAAGATCCACAAAAACGCTTCAGTAAGCTGTGGCAATTCACCCCACGGCTGTAGATCAACGGATTTATAAAAGCGATCGGCCAAATCTTTTATTACAGGCAATGAACGATTTAAATATTGCTCCAAGCTAATTATTACTTCATCCAATTGGGATTTAATAGGGTTATTATGCATGAGCGCACCTCTTCAATATATATCCTGGATTATGTAGTCTTATACAATATTATCGGTTTTTGTCGAAGAAATATAAAGAGGCAATAATAAGAAAAGACTGAGGAGGAATTCCCCAGTCTTGGTAAAACAATATAATATTAACGAAGCAATTGCAGAACGCCTTGTGGTTGTTGGTTCGCTTGAGCCAGCATTGCTTGTGCAGCTTGGGAAAGGATGTTGGATTTCGTGAAATCCATCATTTCTTTCGCCATGTCTACGTCACGGATACGGGACTCAGCAGAAGTCAAGTTCTCAGAAGCAGTTTGCAGGTTGTTGATTGTGTGCTCTAAACGATTTTGGACAGCCCCCATTTTGGAACGTTGGGAAGAGACGTTTTTAATAGCAGAATCAAGTTTATCCAAAGCTTGGGAAGCCGAAGTAGCTGTAGAAACATCAACATCAGAAATACCCAGAGCTGCAGATCTCATGTCGCCAATACCGAAGCTGATGGTTTGACCACGGTTCGCACCAATTTGGAACGTTACGCCGCCGCCGCTCATACCTTCAGTTTGAGCTGCACTCAACCCTAGATCTTTAATGAAAGTATTGCCTTCTTTGTCAGACAGCTCAACAGAACCAGTCTCACTTTGGATCTGGAATCTGCCATCTTTCGTAACGTTAACAACAACATCTTGGATGTATCCTGGGTCATTGGACGTCTTGGAACCATTTTGACCTGAAATTGCAGCATTAATAGCATCTTGAATGACTTGTGCTGCACCACTCATCGTTGTGCTTCCGCCAGTAATTGCGGAAGTGAAAGTAACTTCCAATCCTTTAACGCCGTTGATGGACAACCAAGCAGTCGAGTTAGCATCAACTGTTGTTCCATTATATTTGCTGCTACCCGTTACTTCAGTTGTGCCCAAGCCCGCAGCACCAAGGACGCCACTACCGCTCACTACTTGAAGCTTAGAATCGCTACCTGTAGTACCGCTTTTCAGAACCAGTTTACCGGAACCATCGATATATCCGCTCACATGTGCTACATTTTTGCCGGACGCATCGATTGCCTCATTGATTTTCGAGACGATCAGGTCTTTTGCAGCGTTTTGGGAAGTGGAGCTGCTTGTTACGCCGCTAAGAATCCCTTTTTCAGCGCTAGTAAGGTTCTGCCAGCTAACTTTGATTTCGTTGCCATCAATCTTGATTGTTTCTTCAGAGAATGAAACGCTGCTCAAAGTACCGCTTGAAATTCCAGTAGTTGCAGTTAGAACTGCACCAGACAGTTTTCCAACGATGTCGCCAGTAGTTGTATTTTGAGCAACATTCGCGCCACCAGCAGACTTCAAGTTACCATTCAGCAACTTCTGAGTATTGAACTCAGTTGTGTTACCGATACGATCGATTTCGTCTTTCAGCTGTTTAACCTCTTCTTGCAGCGCTGCACGGTCGTCAGTTGTGTTTGTTCCGTTTGCGGATTGGTCAGCCAATTCGCGCATACGTTGGAGGATGGAGTGAGTTTCGTTCAACGCACCCTCAGCTGTTTGGATCAAGGAGATACCGTCTTGAGCATTCTTCGCTGCCATATCCAAGCCGCGGATTTGCGCTCTCATTTTTTCGGAGATTGCCAAGCCTGCTGCGTCGTCGCCCGCACGGTTGATGCGAAGACCGGAAGACAGTTTCTCAAGGGATTTACTTGCTGCTGCAGTGTTACCAGTCAATTGACGGTGAGTGTTCGCTGCTGCGATATTGTGATTAATTCTCATTGTTCTTCCTCCTGAAGTTCGTTTAATCCACGTCCATGTGGATTGTTTTGTAGACTTACGCAGGTCGGCCGCCCTGCGCAAAGTCCCATTGATAACTATATCGTCACGCGAAGAACGAAAGTTTATAGCGAAAATAAAAAAAGTGTCGACTCGCTGTCGACACTTTTCCTTATTTCGGCTTATGCATTAATTTGCTTAGGTTTAGCGGACTAATCGGATTCGTGAGCGCTTCCTTATTGGATTCCTGAATTTGCTGATACAGCTCTTTGCGGTACACTTCCACATGCTTAGGAGCACGGATCCCGACTCGAACGTTGTCGCCGTCGCCTCCTAAAATTACAACTTCAATCTGATCGCCGATCATAATGGATTCGCCTTTTTTCCTTGCCAATACCAGCATCTTCTCACCCCTCCGCTTGCGTGGTCTCGATCATACCGCCTAACGCAATCTCGTATTTCGTCGGATAGTCCGAATCGTGCAGAATAATTTGCTTGGCCAAGTTTCTCGAGACATTCCACACCATCGGCGCGAGCAGATTCAGACTAAACTTGGTGTAGTCTTTATTTACGGTGACGACCGCCAGAACAGCAACATCTTCAGCTCGCTCAATTTGCAATTCATCTTGCAACGTATCAGGCAGCGTGAGATCGTAATCATTTACAAAGAGGAAAGGATCTGTCACCAGCAGAGAAACACCCGCTTCTTCTGTAGATTGCATATAGGAAAAAGGTGCACTTTCTTCCGATTGAATCCATGTAAACTTCGTTAAAGTCTCAAAACCAGGCAATCCTTGCCCGAACGTAATCACATCTTCCTCTCGAACATCGACTTCACCAAAAAATAATGTAGCAACCTTCATCCCTTACTGCTCCTTTCGACCCGTGATTCAACAAAAAAAGCCATAGAACGCATCTATAGCCTGATTATACCCCATTATGACTTGAAATCAATTTGCGGCGGCGTAATTTCAACTTTAGGGTATTGCCGCATGTAGATATCGAGTTTACCACGATTATACTCAATCTCCGGAGGATTAACCCTCGCATTCACATTTACTTTGCCGTCGACAACGTTAATTTCGGCTTTATGCGCATTGTACGTGATATCCACGTTGTCGTAACTCGCTTCGCCGTAGTAATCAAACTGTGGACGACTGATGCTCAGTTCCTTCGCAATATCAGCAATCGGATTGCCGCCAAGATGAATCGCCGCCAGACGATTTCCATCTTCGACACGACGCGCAATGCCTTGCATCGCAATCTCATGACACTGCGAGTAAATGCGGCTCATCGCTTGTAAAATCGGTCCTTGCCCCAGGGCATCCCAGGCTTTGCTCTGGTCAATATCGAGATCGCCCCGCGGCTGACGAATATCCTGCTTAGGCCGATCCACCTGCATCTCATAAGTTGGACGAGGCTGCTTTATATCTTGGGTACCTAAGTCAGCGTCAATCCCGATGAGAGCCGGCTGCTGGCTAATTTGTATTCGGGGAATACTCGGCATCACAGCCGCCTCCTTATGCTATTACCGTAGAAAATCCACCAACGTCGGAACGATGACTTTTGAACCTGCGGACAGAGAAGCCTGGTACACGTTCTCTTCCATTTTCAGATTCGTAATGACAAGCGACATATCAGCGTCTTCCGTTTTGGACTGCAAGCTTTGCAAGTTAATACCTATATCGCTCAAGCGGTCCTCCGCGAGCTGTACGCGGTTTGTTTTCGCCCCGACGTCCGATCTGGCGCCCAATATAACACTCATCCGCTCGTCCATGAGCCCGATCGACTTTTGAATACCCGTAGAATCTCCAGCAGCCAAGGCCGACGACAAATCTTTCAGAATCTGAAATGCATTGTTCTCCGCTCCAGATGCTCCGAAAATTTGCCCAGCAGTTTTATTCATCGCAATCTGAACACCTGCGCCGATTTCAAACTTAATCTCACCATTGTCTGTGACGGCATTCATGGCATTGTCCGCATCAGGGAAAGGTTGTTTATCCGTAATCTGCCCATTAAAGACATACTTTCCGTTGAACTGGCTATTCCCAATATTCACGAGTTGCCCGTAGAGCTGATCAATCTCAATCTTCATCGCGTTCAGCGAATCCTCGGAATTCGTACCATTTGCAGCCGATACCGCCAACTCCCGTGCACGCTGCAACACGCTGCCAGTCTGATCCAACATCGTATCCGTATAATCAAGGAACGATACGGTTGCATCCACGTTTCTCTGGTACTGGTCATTCGTATCCAATTCACTGCGATAACGCATCGAAAAACTAATCCCCACCGGATCATCCGAAGGCTTATTAATTCTGCGACCGGTGGAAAGCTGGTCCTGCAGCCCCTCCATGCGTGTCATATTTCCGTTCAAGTTACGAAGCAATTGTGTATTCAGCATGCCTTGTGTAACGCGTAACGACATTATACTTCACCTCAATCTGTTCGAATTCCGAATCTATCTGCCGACGGTGCCCATCGAATTAATGACTTTATCCAGCATCTCGTCAAAAGTTGTCAACGACCGAGCCGCCGCATTGTAAGCATGCTGATACTTGATCATATCCGCCATCTCTTCATCCAAAGAAACGCCGCTAACGGATTGTCTTCTGGCGTCCACTTGATCAACCAGGATTTTTTGATTAGACACTTGCCGCTGCGCTTCTTGGGTTTGAACACCAATTTCAGACACGACCGCACGAAGGAACTCATCGAACGTACCGCCGTTCAGAATAATTTTCGTCACGCCGGAACCGTCAAAATTGTATTTCATATTCTTAATGTTCGCCAGGGCCAATGCATTCTCGTTGTTCCCCTTTACGACGCGCTCTACGCCATTCTCATCCGTATACGTTCGGGAAGAGGCCGCGATATTCTCCACATTGTCCGTGATATTGGAACTTACTTTAAACGTCGCGGCCGCTGTAGCAAAATCCGTCACCGGATCGAAGAAGTTTCCACCCTTCGACGGTGGATTCGTGTCCGCGAGTGTGTAGCCATTTTTATGCACATCATTCACAGCAGTCACGATCGTCGTGACCATCGAGTTCAATTGATTGCGGTATTCGTCTACATAGCGGGAATTCGAGTACATCAACCCATACAATTCGCCGCTATTCAGATCGCTTGGATAAGCGCCTGTAGCAACACTCTCGTCAAACTCAGTTGGTGTGCTGCCTTCAACTAAGTCCTGATTTCCCATTTTAACATGGTAACCGCCAGACTCTTCTTGGACCGTCACGTTAATAACCTTTGACAACTGATCCACCAAGAGATCACGCTGATCACGCAAATCGTTGGCATCATTCCCCAAGCCCTCGACACGGAAAATCTCATTGTTCAGGCCCGCGATTTGCTTTAAGGTCGTGTTGACCTGAGTCACTTTAACCGAAATGTTATCGTTTAAGTCAGAAGAAAGATCGTTAAGCTGCTTCGCTGCATGATTGAACGCGTCCGTCACCGCCAAAGCGCTTTCTTTGACGACCGCTCTCGTCTCAAGGTTATCCGGCTGCTTGCTAAGCTCCTGCCACGAATTCCAGAAGTTATCTAAAACCTGGCGAAGCCCTGTATCCGAAGGCTCATTAATGATCGCTTCCAGCTTCTCGAGCGTATCTTGTTTAACAGTCCATTCGCCCAAGCTCTTATTCTCATTGGCAAACTGCTTATCCAAGAATGCTTCGCGAATTCGGTTCACCTCAGTGAACTGAACGCCCTGACCCATTTGTCCCGGAATGGTTGAACGCTGCAAGCTCAGCGCCTCAATCGGCTCGGCAGCAACCATTTTTACCACTTGGCGCGAGTAGCCCGGCGTATTGGCATTCGCTACGTTATGACCCGCTGTCGTTAATGCCGCCTGCTGTGTCAGAATTCCCCGTTTGGATATTTCAATACCGCCAAATGTCGATCTCATCCTTACCCTCTCCCATGCCTGCTAGTTTCCGTTAACCTCTCCGGTCAAACATCCCCATACGCTTGCCGCCGCCCATCTGATTCGGATTCCGATACACCACATCGTCCTCAGGCGGGCCTATAATTAAATCCAACGAGTAATCGATAAAAGAAAGCGACTGCTCGATTAATTGCTGGTTGATCGCATTCTTTTCTTTCAACTGCTCGATCGTAGCCAGCAGCTTCTGCTGTGCCTGCATCAGCGCTTGCTTCTCTTCCGCTTTAAAAATCACCTTAATCAAATCGCCGACCGTAATCTTCGGATTCGGATTGTAGCCGCGCGAGATCAAGTAGGAACCAATCACTTGTATCCGCTCCTGATTGGCTTCGGCAATGGCCCGAATCCACTTGTTCTCACGGTTCACAATTGCATTGAGCTGATCAATGTCATTGCTCACCAGAACCGGTGTCTTGAGCACCGTGAGCTCCAGCAAAGCCTCGTGCGCCTCTTGAAGTTTCTCCATCGTATCCAGCAATGGCTGAATGGACATGATCTTTCACCTGCTTTATCTGGTTGGTTAACGGTCAAACGCTATTTCAAATAAGGTAGAAGCTTCTCTGCGATCTTCCCGCTATCCACGTAATACGTACCCGATGCGACGGATGACTTAAGCTGTTCCAAACGCTGCGAATGCGCTTCCGTACGCACCGCTCCTTGAGCGCCCAGCAATTCCTTGGCCTCTGCCGAAATTTCAACTTGATCTTTCGCTTTCCCTTTCTTGCCTGCGGATGGAACAAAAGCGGAATCCCCAGTCTTCTTATAAGGGTTCACAGCCCCGATGCGCCCATTATCATTAATTTTCATACCGATTCACTCCTAATTCTGACCTACCAAAATAAAAAGCCGATAATCTTTAGAACTATTATCGGCATCTCTCTTATGAAACTTTATATCTCCGCAGACCTATTTCACCGCGCCTAGTGACGATCACGAAGACGCTCCTGAATTTTGAACGCAACGTGCGCGTCCTTCACTTCCTGTTCCGTTTTCCGGCGCTCATCCTCGGCGTTGTTCCGGACATCTTTCACCAGCTTCATCCGGCAAGGCTCGCACAGCGTATTCTCCCGAATCAGCGTTCCGCATACTTCGCAAGGATACGCCATATTCGGCGCGTTCATAATCGAAATACGGCCTTCACGAATAAACTTCGTAATCTGCTTGACCGATACGCCCGTCGCTTCGCTCAAATCCGTAATATTCGTACCGCGATGATCGCGCAAGTATTTTAAGCATTTATCGTATTGCTGCTCCAAATCCTTCAAGCAGTTCGGACAAACCTCTGCAAAACCCTTCACGAATATTTTTCCGCAGCGCGGACAATTCGCGACATTCATGCCCATAAGATGGCCCCCTTTTATGATTCCCATTTCCGATGAATTAATTCCAGTTTACCCTAATTCGACAACGTTTGCCTATGTCTATTATCGGAGAAATAGCGAGAAATTTTTACGTCAACGCGCCCAGGTCAGCCCACAAATTTCAGCTGAGAACTCCTTTCCCAACGCCCGAGCGCACTGACTCATCGTACTCCCCGTCGTATACACGTCATCAACGATATAAATTCGCGTTACAGCCACTCCGACAAGACCTCCTGCCTCCTGCACACTAACCTCAAATACATTTGCCAAATCTCCGATTCGCGCATGCCGCCCCTTAAAACTTTGCTTGTCCGTATGCTTCAACCGACTGAGCAGCGGAACGACCGGAACTCCTACTCGGCGCCCTAATTCCCGGGCCATTTGCTCTGCTTGATTGAACCCCCGCTCCTGCATCCTCAGCTCGCTCACCGGCACAAACGTGATCACCTCATGGGCCTCCGCTGTCAAAGCCCCCAACTTCTCCTGCGCCAAACGAAAAGCATGCACCAGCATGGCGCCAAGCACCGCTTGCAACCGTTCATCCCCTCGATACTTGTACCTAGCCAGCAGCTCCTTCATCGTCTCATCGTACCTCACACTGCTCCGGCTCATCGCAAAAGTCGTATGGCGCTCCCGTCGACAATCCGGACAAAATTCTCCCCTCCCGCAAAACGCGCAAAGCACGCTATGTATCCATGGAATTCGAGCATAGCATGATGAACAAAGCCCCAACTCCTCTCCCTTGAGCGAACTGCTCATCTGGCACAACAAACAGTCTCTCCTGCTCGCGCCAAGCAAAGATACAAGCGTCTCCCGCACCCCATGCCACCAAAGCTTCACTTCGCATCCTCCTTCAAAAACCCCCGCTTGCGCGCAATCCGGTTCATCGTTCGAATTTGACGCAGCGCCTCCTTCTGTGACCGAGTGACTTCCGCCGCCGCAAAAACGACCTTCCCCGCCGGATCTTCCTTCGATCTCCCCGCACGGCCGGCCATTTGCACAAGTGCAGCGTCGTCGAACAACCCTGAGTCTGCCTCTAAAATAAACACATCCGACTTCGGCACCGTCACCCCGCGCTCCAAAATCGTTGTCGTGACAAGCACACGAATGTCTCTTTTTCGAAATGTCTGTACCTTATCGGCACGCAAATCGTCTTGCGACGAAGTACCTTCCACGCGAACCGACACTTCACGCCTCAGCAGACCAACAACAGGTTCGACCAACTGAATGTTTGGGACAAAAATGAACACTTGGGCTCCCCGTTCTACAGATTGCTGCACCAGAACTAGCAATGATTTGGAAATGCGCTGAGCTTGAACCATTCTTCTAAGGGATGGCGTTTGAATGAACCGAGGGAGAGGCAGAGGATGTCTATGAAAACGAACTGGAACTCGCACATGGGCCATGCGCCCGCGGTTAACAGCCTTTCGAACGGCCGGCGGAGGGGTTGCGGAGAGTAAAATCGTGATTCCATCAGGCCTGCAGACTTGTTCTGCCGCAAAGCCCAACATGGGATTATTGTGGTAGGGAAACGCGTCAATTTCATCAATGATTACGAGGTCAAAAGCTTGATAAAACCGCATCAGCTGATGCGTCGTCGCGATCGTGATCGGGCCCTGCTCCCAGCGTTCCTCGCTCCCGCCGTACAGTGTCACAACCCGGTAAGCTTCAAAAGCCCGGGAGATCCTCGGCTGAAGCTCCAACACCACGTCCTTACGCGGCGTCGCAATCAGCACACGGCCCCCCTGCTTCGCGATGTATTGGATAAAAGGAAAAATCATCTCGGTCTTTCCGGCCCCGGTGACCGCCCAGATCAAAAACCGGCGCGCCGCGGGCCCGCGCCCACCATCCAAGCGCTCCCGGCTCGACGCCAGGTAGCGCAGCCCCTCCCGCGAGGCAGCCGTCTGTGCCTCGCTCAACCCCCAAGGCGCGAGATAGGCGCTGAAATCGCCATCTGCGGCCTCCAAGGCGGCTGCTCCGCCTGCCGCCACGCCCCTGACGAGCAGCGAGCAGGAACGGACACGCCCCATCGTGAGGCACGCCTCACAATAGGGGCAGTCCTCCCCACAGCTCGCGCACCAAGACCAAAACAGCCGATCGCTGCCGCTCCCGCACCGCTTGCAGCGGTAACGGAGCGATCGTCGAAGCCCCCGGCGCCAGTCCCGCGACACGCGGGCGCCGAAGCCGGGCGTCAGCTCCACGTCCCCGTGGAGCTGGGCCAGTTCCAGGTACGCGAGCCACGTGGGCTCCTCGCGTCCCA
This sequence comes from Paenibacillus oryzisoli, assembly GCF_050467285.1. Classification (GTDB taxonomy): domain Bacteria; phylum Bacillota; class Bacilli; order Paenibacillales; family NBRC-103111; genus Paenibacillus_E; species Paenibacillus_E oryzisoli_A. The sequence goes on from NZ_JBCMUN010000018.1 coordinate 91,311, forward strand.
CCTCAAGCACCAGGCCCTGCGCCGCCAGGCACTGGTGCAACTCCTCCTGCAGCAGCGCCCGGCCGCTGCAGGCTTCCACCAGACGCCGGTACGTGCCGGCGTCCAACCCCACCGAGCTGGCTTCTCGCCGCCAGCTCGCATAACTCACCCAGCGGGCCTCAAACGCGCCCGCTGGCAACCCACAGGCAGCCGCAGCCACCTGCAGCTGCCCGACCAACCAGCCCGCCGCCGCTTCGCCCGGCGGCGCCCCAACACCGCCCCGCAAGGCCGCCAACACCCGCTCACCTTGCCCCAAAGAAACAAAAGGTTCGAACACGACGAGGCCGGCGTCGGCTGCGTAGTGTTCGAACCAATATTGACAAGCGGTTTGTTCATGTACTGTGTAATGCCAGCTCCAATGCGTCCCCGTACGAACAGCATACAGTCCTACCTTCATGCCCCACCGCACTTTCCTTGAGATTGGCGAAAGCGTTTACTGCCCCAACATCGCTTAGACAGGTACCCTCACAAGGTCCTCCCGGTCGCTGAGATGAATGAGCACGACAGGATCATCATCGTGTTCTCGCAGAAAACGATCGATCGCATCAAAATCCGTTTGAATCCGAAACTCCAAAGCATGCGTCTGCGACAAGCGTTCAATAATCTCCCGCGTTTCATCGGAAGACCCTTCATCAATGATTGTCGCCTTCACTTGCTTCCCCTTTATACGCGAGAAGAAAAACATTGAACGGATCACCCACTCAATCTGATTCTGATTGTTTTTCGTCACGAGTACAACGTTCGTCGGTTTCTGATCCCGTTTGTTCCGAACACCAAACAACAGATGAATCAAGGCAATGCTAATGCCATAACAGCCGATAATGCCGAGCAATCCTATCCACATCGCAGGTCCCTCCCTTACCTGCAGTGTATGCGGCAGCGCAAAGGGGGGTTCCTTCTGTTAGATAGGTACAAGCCAGGCAGGCGAAGCTAAAGTGTTACCCATCCATTTTTGATCGCAATAATAACCGCTTGTGTGCGGTCGTCCACTTCCATCTTCTGCAAAATGGAGGACACGTGATTTTTCACCGTTTTCTCACTAATGTAGAGGAATTCGCCGATCAGCTTATTGCTTTTGCCTTCAGCCATCAACCGGAGCACTTCCGCCTCACGTTTGGTCAGAGGACTGTTCGTGTTATGTATGTATTTCAGACCGTTGTCCTTGACGCCTTGGCCATTGCCCACAACCCCAGCATCGTCCAAATACGTCATCCGGCGCAGTTGATTAATAAGCTTACCCGTTACCTTGGGGTGAATGTACGCATGGCCTGAGACCACCGAACGGATCGCGTTGATCAACGACTCCGCTTCCATGTCTTTCAGCAAGTAGCCGGAAGCCCCTTTGCGCAGCGTCTCGAACACATAGCTCTCATCGTCATGGATCGACAGGATGATCACCTTAATCTCCGGGAAAATCAGTTTAAGACGCTCCGTAGCCACTACGCCGTTCTCCAGCGGCATATTAATGTCCATCAGCACAATGTCGGGTGCAATTTGATTGCACAGTTCAATCACCTGGATACCGTCGCCGCATTCACCGATAACTTCCATGTCGTCTTCCATATTGATGATGCGCTTAACACCTTCGCGAAAAAGCTGGTGATCGTCTGCAATCACAATTTGTACATTGCGTTTATGACTAGCCGTGTTGTCCATTCTCATTTTCCTCCTTGTTCTCTTCCACGCCGCCGATTGGGATGAGCATCGTGATTTTTGTGCCTGAACCTTTCTCCGACTCTAAAACCATCGTTCCTTCCAACAATTCAACACGTTCACGCATGCCCAGTAAACCGAAGTTGTTCCCTTTTGCTATTCTTTGCTCTGTCTGCGGCACATCGAAACCAACCCCATTGTCTGCAACATAGATTTGAACTTGGTCAGGTTCCAGCGTAAGTTCAACAGAAAGGAAAGTTGCTTTTGCATGCTTGTAGACATTGGATAAAGCTTCTTGCACGAGTCGGAAAATCGCAATTTCAAGACCGGACGGAATGCGCGTCTCTTTTCCAACCAGATTGAATTGCGTCGCAATCCGATATTTGTCCTCAAAATCCTGCACATACTTGCGCAGCGTAGGCACAATTCCCAAATCATCGAGCGCCATCGGGCGGAGATTGAAGATGATCTTTCGGACCTCCTCAAGCCCCCCTCTGACCTGCCCTTTAAGATCCGCCAATTCGTCCTTAACGGATGCAAAGTCTTCTTTCACCAACATACGCTGTACAATTTCAGTGCGAAGCACGACGTTTGCGAGTGTCTGTGCCATACCATCATGGATTTCACGGGCAATTCGTTTGCGCTCTTCTTCCTGGGCCAAAATAATTTTCAGACCCATCAGTTGTCTATTTTTGGCGGATTCAATAATGCGAGTCACTTGATTTAAATCACCGGATAAATACTCCAACGCCACATTCATCTGCGAAACAATCGTTTCCGCGCGCTCAACCTGCTTGTCCACATTTTTCATGCGGACTTGCAGATCATGGCGGCGCGTCTTAAGGTTGTTCTCCTTCTCCCGCGCAACAGTAAGCTGTAGTTGATAAGCAATCGCCGCTTCGTAGGCAACTTTAATATCTTCCTCGCGGTACTTATTAAAGTCACGGCTGACTTCCGTAAGGCGGATGCGAGATCGCTTATACTCTTTCTCCAGTTTGTCGACGAGTTCAATGGTGAGGCTCGTTTCTTGTTTAATTTCTTCCAGCTCACGCGCAAGCGATTCTTTTTCCAAACGTGAGGCTTCAGCGATCTCAAACAACTGATACTTGCTGCTCTCCATGACGTTAATGGCGTTTTTTATGACACGATCGATAGCGTCCGGTTGCAAATGACACAATCTCCTTTAGTGAATCCAGTTAATAAGTAGTAGTCTACCCCATATTGTAGCATAATTTTTCGACTTTGCCGTGTACTTCTAGTACTATTTATTCAATCGTTATCCCATAATTTTGGGGATCCCAACCTACTTTAAACCCTAATTTCTCAGAAACCAGGCGCAGTGGGACCATTGTCACGTTGTTCATAATGGCCGGGGCCACTTCCGCGGTAACCCGCTGACCGTTCACAATCAGATCCGCATTATCAATCCACAGATCGATCAGCTTATCTCCGCGAACCACGGTTACTTTGCGCTCTTTATCGTCCCATTTTACCGTACCGCCCAAAGCTTCTGTTACAAAACGAATCGGGACCAGCGTATTATCCTTCACGATCGTCGGTGCTTGCTCCAATGTCATGGGCTTGGCATTCAATGTCGCTTGCTTCTTGTTCACCGTTAATTGAACTTTATTATTTGGCAGCGCTGGAAGCTGACCTTTATAAATAAAGGAAATATCATCAATATTAATTTTCCCCTTGGGCGCTCTTTCATCCTGACCGTTCAATGGATTGGCGACATAGACACTCTTGATCGTAAGCGGATATTTCAAGTTCGAGATGTCCGCGGTGACCTTCCGCCAGCCCGTCCAGTTCATATTCTCCGTAAAGCTTACGAGATTACTTTTGCCATTAGCATCGATAATCTCCGCTCTCACCCAGTTAAAACTGCCATCACCGAACACTTTTGCCGTTATGAATTGGGGTTCGCCTTCAATCGGCGCGCCATATTTATCATTGAACTTTGCATAAGCAGCTTTCGTTCCGGTTCCCTTGGTGAAGTCATAGCTGAGTTCAAGATTTTTGCTTCCGGAGGATGTCACAATATTCACTGAGACGCCCACTTCAGCAGGGTACTTGTCGGATGTTGTCATAACCGCGTAGTTATCCAGGTCGTACCAAGCCTTCTCCTGACCAACCGGCAGTGTAACCATCGTGCTGTACCCGTCGTATTTCGCAATAACTTGGGCTGCCTTCGCCCCCGCGGCGCTATCGACATGCAGCACACCGTCTTTAATCGTTCCCTTCACTCCGCTTAACTCCCATGTCGCAGACGACGCAGGCAGTTCTCGTGTGGCTCCGCTTCGTGTTTTCACCGTAATCGGCAGTTTAAAGTCTCCGCCCTCTGTCACCGAAAAAGACCCCGAACTAAACGCCATCGACGTAATCTGATCCCGCCCTACAACCTCGACATCCATCGATGCCGAACCACTGCCGGATTTTGCTGTGATCTGCGTTTTCCCTACCATGGTTGGCGTAAAGACATTATCTTTAAAAACGCCGATATTTCCTGTACTTCCCCATTGCGGTGTCACGCTTGAAACGGAAATCGGATTGTAATAATCATCATAAGCCTTAAATTGATAAGTGCTGGATTCATTCATAAAAAGTAAAGACTGGCCTTTGAGGATAAGTCCTTTCAAATTCCCTTTCGGCGCTGTCGAGTATACGCCTAAACCATTTGCTACAGCACGCTGGTTGCCGTTCTCCGTCTGATTTACAAGCTTCGGGTCCATATCTCCCAGCGATCTTGAAACCATTTGCGTTGAGCCGCCGCCATCCAGGACCATTCCCCGCCATACGCCGGCATCGACCATGAACTGCTGGAGCTCCGGAAGTGTCATTCCCGCACTGCCGCTGCTGCGATCAGATGTAATAATGTATGCTTTCTTCAAATCCTTCGAATACCCAACCGCCGTCCGAGATCGCGGGCTGTAGCCGCTGAAGTCATTAATGTCTCGTGTAAAATAACTTGGCTTCCCGTCATCTACCAGCAGCGTCGAGCCGCCGATCAGCATTTTAAAGTTTTTCCAATCATACGTTTTGGATAGGTCATGCGGAATCATATCGTATTTTGTCGTAATTTTATCGCCGACTTTGAGATGATTCACGATAAAATCCCGAGCGAGCCCTGACCCGCGTAAAATATAACCGTTCACGGGAGCGACCTTTTTCACATTCGTGTCCACAGCAATTTCCTTGACAATATCGTTCTCAATGAGCGCTTCCGTCGGCACATGCGTCCCATCAACCGCCCTTTGTGTCATCGCCCAGGCGCTTGTGTACAAGAATAACCCATCAGCGATGAGCGGAACGTTGTTATCGTCCCAGTAGAAAGTCTTGTTCACTCCACCAAGCTCAAACGACGTGCCATCTTTCGCAGTTACTTTCCCCTGAAAATCCAAAATGTCGATGATCGGCTTATTATCTTTCGTGATGGCAAAAGAATACAGCCCCGAAATCTTCGCCGGCGTCGCCATGACTTGGCCATTCGTAATTTGAGCCCCTTCTGGCACGCCCTCCGCCTGCGTATTGAAGAAGTCACCATTTACACCGGCAACAGCCCCGGTATCCCTCACCATGCCCAACACGCTCTGATTTTTCGTGAATTGATTGTTCGTCCCGGCCATCGCATCGATTTTCACATTCGGGTTCGTCAAATCCACCTCAATCACATTCGCATTTACGGAAACCTCTTTGCTGCTGCGGGTGGTCGTCCAAATATAATTTTTCATTATCGCGCCGGATGTAATGATTTCTTGTGAACTCAGCGTCAATTTCGTGCCCGCGGCAGATACCGTCGTACCGGCAATCAACTGCCACGATAGAAGGCATGCCAATGCTGCGACGCCTACTTGCTTCTGTAACCTCATGCTGGATCTCCACTCCTCTTCCTTTTCCTTACTAGGTCTAGTATCTATCCTTTTATGATATTTATATAGACTCTGAAACTATGGAAAAAGTTACGAAATTTGTCGCGTTGTATTTATATTTCAAAGAGCGCCCAGTTTTATGCCAAAATAAAAAGAGCATGCCTCGCCTCCGCCCGCGGGTTTGCTCTCTGCTTGAGATACATTGGATTATATTTATAATCGAGGCTTATAAACTGCTAACTCGCTTCAACTTTGCTTCTTGCTCAATGGAACGATATGATAAAAGTTCAATCAAATGCTGTTGCTGCTCTTGATTCTTCTCAATGCGCTTCACCGCTTCATTCGTTTCCATGATCGCTTGTTTCATTTGGGACTGCTCGAGTTCAATTCTGTCGAAGCGTGCATCCATAGCGTCAAGCCGAGCGTCGATGCCGTCCAGCCTCTTGTCAATGCCATCGAATCTTGCGTCCATTGCATCCAGTCTCGCATCAATACCGTCGAACCTTGCGTCCATTGCATCCAATCTTTTGTCAATGCTTTCAAGCTTCTGAAAAATGGCCGACAATACTTCCTTCAACTCATGATCCATAATAATTCACTCCCGTTCTCAAAGTGATAATTCTATCTTAACACAGCCTGCGGCACAAATATATTATACGACAAAAATATCGCATTTTCCCATTTTTTATGCAAATTTAATGCACCGTTCTCGTCACAATTTGTCATAAAATACGACAAAAAACCGCCCAAATCGGGCGGTTTCCTACCTGCCAGCTTTTATACCAAAGCTTGTGCTTGTGCTTTAAGTGTTTCTGCTTTGTCTGTGCGCTCCCAAGGAACGTTCAGATCGTTACGGCCGAAGTGACCGTAAGCAGCTGTTTGACGGTAAATCGGACGACGAAGGTCAAGCTCTTTGATGATGCCCGCTGGGCGAAGGTCAAAGTTACTTTGAACCAGCTCTACCAGCTTCTCTTCGCTGATTTTACCTGTGCCAAATGTATCAACGGCGATAGACACGGGACGTGCTACGCCGATTGCGTAAGCCAATTGAACTTCACATTTGTCAGCAAGGCCAGCTGCTACGATGTTTTTGGCAACGTAACGCGCAGCATATGCGCCGGAACGGTCAACCTTTGTCGGATCCTTACCGGAGAACGCGCCGCCACCGTGACGTGCGTAGCCACCGTAAGTGTCAACGATGATTTTACGGCCAGTCAAACCAGCATCCCCTTGTGGTCCACCGATAACGAAACGGCCAGTTGGGTTAATGAAGTAGTTTGTTTTCTCGTCCAACAGGTTTGCAGGAACGATAGGCGCGATAACATGCTCTTTAATGTCTTTTTGGATTTGCTCCAAAGTCACATTCTCATCGTGCTGTGTGGACACAACGATCGCATCAACGCGAACCGGTTTGTCATCTACGTATTCAACAGTCACTTGTGTTTTACCATCTGGACGCAAGTATGGGAGCGTACCGTTCTTGCGAACTTCAGTCAAGCGACGAGCCAGTTGGTGGGAAATCGAAATAGGAAGCGGCATAAGTTCAGGTGTTTCATTAACAGCAAAACCAAACATCAACCCTTGGTCACCCGCGCCGATTGCTTCAATTTCAGCATCCGACATGGAACCTTCTCTTGCTTCAAGCGCTCTGTCAACGCCTTGTGCAATGTCAGGAGATTGTTCATTTAGGGAAACGAGCACTGCACAGGTTTGGGAGTCAAAACCAAATTTTGCGCGAGTGTACCCGATGTCTTTAATTGTTTGTCTTGCGATAGCCTGGATATCCACATACTCAGACTTCGACGTGATCTCACCAATTACCAAAACCAAACCAGTTGCTACCGAAACCTCACATGCTACACGAGCATTTGGATCGTTAGCCAAAAACGCATCCAATACCGAGTCAGAAATTTGGTCACAAATCTTATCCGGATGACCTTCTGTTACGGATTCGGATGTAAATAAACGACGACCGCTTACATGCGCCATTCTCTTCATCCTCCTACATTCTATATTTCTTAGTATGTTTGAAAAGCTTTTAATCGATGCCTCTATATGAAAAATGGGCCCGGCTTTAGCGGCAGCTTTTCACGCCAAACGGAATCCCTCTTTTTGCGCGCAAGCGCTGGAAAGAACAACGAATTCCGTAAAAAAAATGAACCTTTCCCGTCCTGAGAAAGGTTACACGAAAGTTAGACCTTCAATTCGTTATCTTACTACATTTATATAGGAAAGTCAATTTAAATACCTAATTGCATACTTTAAGGAAACTTTAAGCTTTCGATCATTTTTTGTTCATTGGACTTTTATAAAATGAAAAAACAAAATAAGTTCACTACAGACTAAACAGCGTTTCTTCCGCTCTCTGAATGAGCCGCGCCGTGATGCGTCCGCCCACCGCTCCCGTGTCTCTAGAGGAAATGTGCCCCCAGTAGTCCTCTTTCACAGAGGAGGAAGGAATCGCGCCCAGTTCTGTCGCAAACTCCGTATCGGCATTTAAGGACATTTGCTTTCCTACAGGCAAGCCAAGTTCAGCAGCGATTTCATACTTCAGCACATCCAAAGCCTTTTTGGATTCCGGAACCACTTTACTGTTTCTCGCCATAATGAAACGCCTCCTTAGGTTTTGTTAGAGATTGGTCCCCTCTAGCGCCTAAGCTTATTGGGGTATGGCTTTAGTATGGCTGGATTCCGCGCCTCAAACCGAATAAGAAGTTGGCTGTAAGGGTAAAATATTGGAGAGTTCGAAATGAACGAGTTCGCGGTCGAAAATAAATAAAAGAATTGGCCTCCCCTACTTTTGGGACGATCCAATTTACCGATGTCAGAGCCATCTCGAAAACAAAAAAGGGCAAGCCTTTGGCTTACCCTCGTAGAATTACTTTTCGGCTGTGCTGCCGTCTGCATTGAGCACAAGATATCCGCCACGTACCATGACATAAACTTCGGCATCATTTTTCGTCGAAACCTGGATCCCGCGGCCTTCCGTCGGGAAAATCAAAAGATGATTCAGCGCAACTTCCGTTCCCGCTGGCAAATCCTTGCCTCCCGTCACATCCGGGATGCCATTTCCGTCTTTGCTCACGGCGAGGACCTTGCCCGTTCGCACGATAAATTCCGCGCCGGCGCCGGCGTACAGAGTTTGTCCAATTTTCAACTGGACAACCTTCATATTCGCCGCTGGCGTTGCAACTGAGCCTCCGTTGCTCCCACTGCCATTCTGGCCATTGCCAGAATTGGCCGCGATCGCGGAGGCAACAATCTCCTTCACCTTTGCTTCGCTTAAGGTGTTCTGATCAAAATAGCTCTTCGTGATCACGGGATCACTCGAAGAGCCCGCAGTTGGGGCTTCGGCTTGGGAGGTCTGCGCCGCAAATAAAAGGACGATTGTGCTTATAAGTACAAGTTTTGTTTTTTGCTTATTCATTAATGTCACCTTCTTCTCTTTTTAAGCCTATACTAAGCTAGTTTGTAAAAAAAGAAAAGACCCCGGAGGGTCTTATCTTTCAATATAATTATTATGGAGTTGGATTAGCTTTTACTACCACTGTCGTCATAGCAGTCTTACCATTTGGAGCAGTTGCAGTTATTACAAAGGAACCAGTACCACTAACACTAACTTTATTGGTAGCAGGATCAAGCGATGCAGTCACACCATTAATTTCAGATAATGTGTAACGGATTTGCAGGTACTTGTCGTAATTTTTGATGACATCATTACCAGCAGTTTTAGAACCGTCGCTGACAAAATCGTTACCGTATTGGTTCTTAACAGTAACTTTACCCATCAATTCATAAACATTTTCTTGATCAGCAGCTGAAGTAGTAAGTGTAGTTGTTGTATTAGCGGCAACAATCGACTCTACGCGATTAGCTTCATTCTTCACATTCACTTGACCAGCAACATATTTCGCTGTTCCATCAGCTGCTTTGAAGTAAACAGTTACATTTGCTGTACCTACTTTGTCGCCAATTACATAAGCAGTAGCAGATGGTTCTGCGCCAGTGATATCAACTTGTGCAACGTTATAAATATCTGAAGTTACAGAAGTGATCGTTTTTGGCAATGCCACATCAATACCACCTGCAGTTTTAGCGGATACAACCAACTCTTTCGACAGTTCACTTGTATTAACATTGCTTTCTTGTGCATCCGTATCAACATAAGTTGCATCGTCACGAGTATTGAACAGATCACCAATTGCATTCAAGCTATAAGTCAGGTTCTTAGCTTCGTCAGCAGTTACAATCGTTACTTTTCTTGCAATAGATGCAACGCTTTGATCAATCAGTTCACCAGCTGCTAGAGTAGCAGTTTTCACATCACCTGTTGCCGATGCTTTGGTTTTACGAAGCTCGAATTTCAAATCGATATTTTGACTCGCAGTTGTACCTGCTGTATTAATTACAACTTCTTTGTCGCTGAATGCACCAAGTTGAAGGACATCTTTGTCATGAACAGTAACTCCGTCAACGGTCACTGTAAATGCTGATCCATCTGTTTTAGTAATATTAGTGTACACATCGTATGTTACTGTTTGACTATTTTGTACGATATTGATATTAGCATCGTTTGTATAGTCGCCATCAGTGTCTTGAACCGTAGAGAACGCAGTCATTTTTTCTCCGTATTGGTCAAACACTTGGAATTTAGGTTTAGTCGTAGCTCCCGCTACTGCTTTAGTTTTAGCTTCTGTAGCTACTCTAATGCTATCTGGATAACGAACATCTGCAAGCGGAATGTTCAATTGAGCATTGCTGTTCACGCCAATGCCATAGACCGCAACAAAGAGATTTCCTTGACCTTTAGCTATAACTTTCGAAATATGAATTTTACCTTTATTCGGCCCAGCTTGAACGATTTTGTAATCTTGGGAAGCATCAGTTGAATGAACTAACATGGCATTAGGAACATCTTTACCTGCACCAAGAATCAAGTTACTGGAAGCAGTAATTTTGAATCTTCCCGCTTTCGCATTGTCTACGATATCGTCAGCAGACAATTTATTGCCAGCTTCATCGTAAGCCACCAATTCAACATACTTATCGTTGTCGCCGTAAGCGATTGTTGTGGATGGTTGAACTAGCTCAACTTTTGTAGCTACTTTAGAAGCTTCTGCTTTAATTTTGACAGAGGATTGAGAACCGCCACCGAATACAGTAACTGTGTACTCTTCGGACTTCTCAACATTTGCTGCCAATGTTACAACAACATCATCAACATTGTCATTGTTCTCATCAACAACTACTGCAGGCGTACTGCCTAAAGCGTCACTGTATGGAGTTACGAAAACAGTAGGAACAATTGCAGAGCCTGTTTCTTTCGTAATAACGCCGCCGTATTGGTCATATTGTGTCAAGGCAATTACTGCTTTTTCACCATTTAGAGAAAGAGCGGATTTGCCGTTTCTGTAAGATACATCACCAAGCTCTACTTTAGTTACGTAAGGAACGTCACCAACTTTGAATACTTTTGTTGCAGAAATGTGCTGATCGTTGTCATAGATATTAATGGATACTTGGCTATTGTTAGGAACTACGCCATCGTAATTTGTGTCCAAGATAACAAACAATTTGCCATCTTCTGTTTTGGAAAGTGTCGCAGTACTTGGAGTTGTAGCATACACTGTGTAGTTACCTGCAGAGAAGGTAGCGGCTTCACCGTATTGGTTAGTTGGTTGAACTTGTACACGAGCCTTGTCAGATTTCGCAATTGTGTCACCAGCAGTAACGAACTCGATTTTAGTAAGTTTTTCGTTTTCACCAGTAAATTTTGCAGATGTTTTGTCTACAGTATCAGCATCCAATCCAGAAACTGTCGCTGTGTATTCACCTTCAGCAACTTTGGAATCAGTCAGTGTAAGCACTACAGACTTAGCATCTTCAGCCCAAGCTGCAGTTGTTGTTACAGCAGCAGTCCCTTTTGTCAAAGCAACAACCGCTTTAGTTTTGTCAACTGGTTTGCTGAAAGTAACTTTTACTGATTTAGCGCCTGTTGCTTTTGCTTCAGTAACGGATACTTTGCCAGGAGCTACGTATTGTTGTTTTGCTTCATAAGCACCAGTTAACAGAAGGTCGCGAGTTGCATTTGCTTGGCCACCGAATTTACCGTCTTCGCCATTAGCAAGAAGTTTTAGTTCAAGCGCAAGTGCTACGTAACCTTGAGCCCAGTCAGAAACTGTGCTGTCGTTACCAGTTTTCGCTTTGCCATCAGCATCTTTGCCCAGAACGCGAACCAAGAACGTAGCAAGTTGTTCTTTAGTTACTTTACCAGCTGGGTTGTAAGTGCCTTCGCCGTAACCGTCAGTTACACCAGCAGTTTTCAGAGCTTCGATGTAAGGAAGTGCGTAGCCGTTAGCTGCGTCATCTGCTTTTACGTCGGAGAAGCTGGAAGTTGTAGCGTCAGCTTTCAGATCAAGAAGAAGCGCTGCAACTTTTGCAAATTGTGCACGGTTCATTTCGTCTTTCAAACCGAATGTTGTGTCGCTTACGCCGTCAAAAATGCCAGCGGAGATCATTGCGTCAAATTTTGCTTTTGTAGCTGCATCAAGATCTTTCAGATCTGTGAAGTCAGCGGATGTTTTACCGAATGCTACGGAAGAAAACATGGATAATGCCATTGCTGTAGTCAAAACTACGGATAAACTTTTCTTCATAACCTTTTTTTCTCCTCCTTGAATATCTTTCTTCTGATTTAGGTTGAATTGAACAATATTTGAGCTCGATTTCCTCATTGTTTGGTTCACCCCCTTTCCAGAGTTAGAGCATTATATAACTAAGTTCATAACAGTCAGCTAGTTCGACTGCAAAGAAACTCTAGTAAACTGAAATAGATTCTAGACTTACACCAATTCACATTATACATTGGTCGAATTACATCGTAAAGTTTTTTTTCTTATTTACAAGCCAATAAAGGAAAAAAACCTGTGTTTTTTGTTTTCAAAGTATTAAACGCATATTTTCAAGAAAAGTTGCGACCGTCTTAAAAAAGTTTTTTTCATATAAAAAAGAGGCCCTTGCGGGCCTCTAGGTGAGAAGTAATTATGGAGTTGCTGTCACCACAACTGTTGTGGATACAGATTTGCCATTTGGTGCAATGGCTGTTGCTACAAAGGAACCTGTTCCGGATACGGACACGGTGTTGTCAGCTTTTAATGTTACTGTCAAGCCATCTGTCACATTTGTAATTGTGTAACGCACTTGCAGGTAGTTATCATACGCTGCCAAAACATCTTTCGTCGAGGAATCTTTTGTAGATCCTTCACTTTTGAATGTGTTTCCGTATTGGTTCGTTACCGTTACTTTGTTCATCAGGTAGAAGATGTTTTCGTTGTTTGCTTGCGCCGTTGTAAATGTTTTTGTTGTAGAACCGGCTGCAATTGTTTCTACGCGGTTCGCCTCATTTGTAACATTTACTTGCCCGCTTACACTCTTCGTTTCACCATTTGCTGCTACGAAGTACACAGTCACGTTCGCTGTACCTACTTTGTTACCAATGACATAGCCTGTTGCTTCTGGATCTGCACCGTCTTCTTTAACTTGCGCTACGGTATAAACATCAGATGTTACGGATGTAATTGTTTTTGGAACAGCCACCGCATTGCCTGCAGCATCTTTCGCGCTTACGATCAGTTCTTTCGCAAGTTTGCTTGTTGCCGCGTCGCTTTCTGTTGCGTCAGTTGCAGCGTAAGTTGCATCGTCACGCGTATTGAAGAGGTTGCCTACAGTGTTCAGGCTGTAAGTCAAGTTTTTTGCTTCATCTTCGGTAATGATGGTTACTTTTCTCGCAAGGCTCGCTACGCTTTGATCTACTACGGTACCTGCTACTGCACCTGTGTGGGTAGCTTCGCTCTTACGCAGTTCAAATTTCATATCCAAGCTAGTTCCTGCAGCCGCACCAGCTGTGTTTACCGTAATT
>NZ_JBCMUN010000019.1:0-302221 GCF_050467285.1 Paenibacillus oryzisoli
CAAACTCTCCATAAAAGAAAATCTGACTTGCTCATTGACTTGCTAGCGAGATTGTTAATCTCATTAATGGTTAGTTACCTAACCGATTTGCTTACTCACTCGTTGTTCAGTTTTCAAAGATCAATGTCTCTCGTCATCGTCGACCTCTAAAGGCGACTTGATTAATATACCACATCGGCCTACTCGATTGCAAGAACTTTTTATTCTTTTTTCGCAACCCGTCGAAGCGACAAGGAGTAATATAACAAATCCAATCGGAAGATGCAAGCACTTTTTTTAAAAAAATTTATTAACTCACCATAACAACAAATAAAAGCCCCGCAATGGCATAACCATGTGGGGCTTTAGGCGCTTTTACATTTAATTGATAACGTCCTGAATATACAGCTGCCGTTCTACCGTCAGGTTAACGATCGTACCGTTCACATTGACCCAAGGACGTGTCGGATGGGAACGATCCGAGAAAATAATCTCACCAACGCGATTATCGCTGAGCTTAACCAGCGTGCCCGTGCTGATCTGCGTAGCCTTGTTCATGAACACTTGCACGAATGCAGGATCTACTTTGCCAAACGATTCGTCAAAGAGCTGCTCCAGTACGACATAGGGCGAAAGCGCAGGTTTGTAGGCACGCTCATTCGTCATGGCATTGTAAATATCCGCAATCGCAACGATTTTGGCATAGACATGAATTTTGTCACTCTTCACGCCCAGCGGGTAGCCTGAACCGTCTTCACGTTCATGATGTTGAATGGCGGCAAGCTTCACACCCTCATTGATGCCAGACACGTTCTTGAGGATCTGATAGCCCAGCAAGGTATGCTGTTTCATTTCCTCGCTTTCCGCTGCGGTTAACGCTCCCTTTTTCTCCAGAATGGCACGATCAACTTTGCTCGTTCCGATATCATGGAGCAAGCCGGCCAAAGCGATCTGCACCAAGTCCTTCTGAGGCAATCCCGCCCATCTTGCAAGGGAATAGGACGTTAAGCCGACAAGAATGCTTTTGTGATAAATATATTCGTGCAAGTTCCTGTTTTTGGGCGTAAACGTAAGTACTTTGTAGCTGTCGATATGTTGGAGAAGCGCTTCAATCCCTTTGCGAATATCCATAATCGGCAAAGGTTGTCCGCCATCCGCAAGCTGAAAAACACGCTTAAGCAGCTTAACCATATTCTGATATTCCGTATAAAAAGGAGGCTCTGTCACCGTTTCCTTCGATTTCGTTTCAACAAGAGCCGGCTCCGGTTCATTGGCCTGCTTGGATTCGATATTAACGGATGGAATCAGAAATGCTTTAAGAATCTCCAATTCTCGTTGGTGCAAGATCTTTCCCTTGTAAAAAAGGACGTTCCCCAATTTCGTGAGAACATCGTCGCCTAATTTTTCGCCTAGTTTAATCTGAGAAACGGCTACCGTGGGCACTCTCATTCACTCACCTTACTGTTCGAATACTCCTATTGTAAAATAAAAGGGATGGGTTTGTAAGCCCCATCCCTGTAATTTATTCTTCTGAATCGGAAGCTTCCCAATCCTCGTCCTGCTCGCCGTCCGTCTGCTCTTCGTTTTTCTGCACACGTGCAAGTGTACCGACTTCATCGTCTTCCCGAATATTGATGAGACGTACGCCTTGCGTATTGCGTCCCATCACGGAAATGCCGTCCATACTCGTACGAATGACAGTACCGGATGCGGTAATAATCATCAAGTCCTCGTTTTCCTGTACGACTTTCAGACCGACGATCGAACCGTTCTTCTCGGTGACATTGAGCGTCTTAATCCCTTTGCCGCCACGGGATTGACTGCGGTATTCCGAAACCGGCGTCCGCTTGCCGAAGCCCTTCGACGTAACAATCAATACGCTGTTATCCTCTTGAACAACGTCCATGTCGATGACAACATCGTCTTCATCCAGCTGAATACCCTTCACGCCTGTCGCCGAACGGCCCATCGAACGGACCTCTTGCTCTGGGAAGTGAATCGACATACCGTTCTTGGTCCCCATGATAATGCCCTGGTTCCCGTCGGTCAGCTTCACTCCGATCAGATCATCGTCTTCCCGCAGATTAATGGCGATCAGGCCGCCTTTGCGGATGTTCGAGTAATCGTCGATCGGTGTTTTCTTCACAACGCCTTGCTTCGTTGCAAAGAACAGATACTGTTCCGTCTCGAAGCTTTCGACCGGGATCACGGCGTTAATCGTTTCCCCTTGCTCGATCTGGATTAGGTTAATGATCGGCGTTCCCCGAGCGGTCCGGCTCAGATCTGGAATCTCGTAAGCTTTTAGACGATACACTTTCCCTTTGTTCGTGAAGAACATGAGATAATGATGCGTATTCGTGACGAACAAATGTTCGACGAAGTCATTATCTTTAGTGTCCATCCCCACGACGCCGCGTCCACCGCGCCTCTGGTTGCGATATGTCGTAACCGGAAGACGTTTGATGTAGCCCGTATGCGTAATGGTGATAACCACATCTTCACGTGGAATAAGATCTTCGTCTTCGATGCTTTCTTCGCCCACGGTGATTTCGGAGCGGCGCTCGTCGCCGAATTTCTCTTTGATTTCATTTAATTCATCGCTGATGATGCCCAGAATGAGCTGCTCATCGGCGAGAATCGCTTTATATTCCGCAATTTTCTTCATGAGCTCAGCGTATTCGGCTTCGATTTTCTCACGCTCTAAGCCGGTCAGACGCTGTAAGCGCATGTCCAAAATCGCCTGTGCTTGGTCAAAACTCAAGCTGAACGTCGACATGAGCCCGTCTCTGGCCTCTTCCGTCGTTCTGGATGCACGAATGAGGGCAATGACTTGATCAAGGTGATCAAGCGCAATGCGCAAGCCTTCAAGGATATGAGCTCTTGCCTCCGCTTTGCGAAGGTCATACTCCGTCCTGCGGCGGATGACTTCCTGCTGATGCTTGAGGTAGTAATGCAGCATCTCACGGAGATTCAGCACCTTCGGCTCGCCGTTCACGAGCGCCAGCATGATGATCCCGAAGTTGGACTGCATCGCCGTCTGCTTGAACAAGTTGTTCAAGACAACGTTCGGATTCACATCGCGGCGAAGCTCGATCACGACGCGCATACCGTTACGGTCGGACTCGTCGCGCAGATCCGTGATGCCGTCGATCTTTTTCTCACGGACGAGCTCGGCGATTTTCTCGACCAATCTCGCCTTATTCACTTGATAAGGCAGCTCGTTGACAATGATTTTGGCCTTATTGTTGTTCTCTTCAATGTTCGTGCGGGCACGCATCGTTACGGAACCGCGACCGGTAGAGTAGGCTTGTCTGATGCCTTCCCGGCCTAGAATAAAGCCAGCCGTCGGGAAGTCAGGCCCTTTAATGACCTGCATCAGCTCCATTGGCGTGACATCCGGGTTCTGAATCAGCATTTGAATGCCCTCGATAACCTCTCTCAGGTTATGCGGCGGGATATTCGTCGCCATGCCGACTGCGATCCCGGAGCTTCCGTTCACAAGCAAATTCGGGAAACGGGAAGGGAGCACCACCGGCTCCTGCTCTTCCCCGTCATAGTTCGGAGCAAAATCAATCGTTTCTTTGTTGATATCGCGCAGCAATTCCATCGCGATTTTGGAGAGGCGCGCCTCGGTGTAACGCATCGCGGCCGCCATATCGCCGTCGATGGAACCAAAGTTGCCATGACCGTCAACAAGCGGATACCGCAAGGAGAAGTCCTGCGCCATCCGAACCATCGTCTCGTACACAGCGGAGTCGCCGTGAGGGTGATACTTACCGATCACTTCGCCGACGATTCTCGCCGATTTTTTATAAGGCTTATCCGGAGACATCCCCAGTTCCGACATCGCATACAAAATACGACGGTGAACCGGCTTCAGTCCGTCTCTAACATCGGGCAGTGCGCGACTGACAATGATACTCATCGCATAATCCAAGAAAGATGTGCGCATTTCCGTAGAAATGTCAATCTCTCTAATCTGCGATTGTAATTCTTCGCTCATGAAGGTTCCTCCTGAAAGCTTACATCGTTAGCAACGCCCAGGCGCTCTGCCCGAATGGATGAATGTGCATAATAAATGGTTTCATCGGACAGGGCGCGCAGGACATTAAATATCTAAGTTTTTCACGTATTTCGCATGTTCCTCGATGAAATCTCTCCGAGGTTCAACATTATCGCCCATCAAGGAATCGAACAGCGTATCCGCTTCGATGGCATCTTCAATCGTGACTTGCAGAAGCGTACGGCTTTCCGGATCCATGGTCGTTTCCCACAGCTGCTCCGGATTCATCTCGCCCAAACCTTTATAACGCTGTACGTTCACTTTCGCGCCTTCGCCGAATTCCTGCATGATGATTTCGCGCTGCTTCTCGTTATAAGCATAGCGAACCGTCTTGTTGCGCTCCAGCTTAAAGAGCGGCGGCTGCGCAATGTACACATAGCCGGATTCGATCAGTTTTCTCATGTACCGGTAGAAGAACGTGAGCAGCAGTGTACGAATGTGCGCGCCGTCGACGTCCGCATCGGTCATAATAATAATTTTGTGATAACGTGCTTTCGCAATTTCAAAATCGTCGCTGATGCCCGTACCGAAAGCGGTAATCATCGCGCGAATCTCGGTATTCGATAAAATCCGGTCAAGTCTGGCTTTCTCTACGTTCAGAATTTTCCCGCGCAGCGGCAGAATCGCCTGGAAGTGACGATCGCGCCCTTGCTTCGCGGATCCGCCCGCAGAGTCACCTTCTACGATGTAAATCTCGGAGATCGAGGCGTCTTTGGAAGAGCAGTCCGCCAGTTTGCCCGGCAGCGCGCTGACTTCCAGCGCACTCTTACGGCGCGTAAGCTCTCTCGCTTTACGAGCAGCCTCTCTGGCACGTGCGGCTTGAATCCCTTTTTCCAGGATACGCTTTGCGACGGCAGGGTTCTCGTCCATGAACTCTTGCAGCTTCTCAGCGAACAAGGATTCGACAATACCGCGCACCTCGCTGTTACCCAGCTTCGTCTTCGTCTGACCTTCAAACTGCGGCTCCGGAATTTTCACGGAAATAATCGCAGCCAATCCCTCGCGCACATCATCGCCGGAGAGATTCGAGTCGTTGTCTTTCAAAGAATTGGTTTTACGGGCATACTCATTCAAAATACGGGTCAGGGCACTCTTAAAGCCGGATTCGTGCGTTCCGCCCTCATGCGTATTGATATTATTGGCAAACGAATAAATGTTCTCCGTATAGCTGTCATTGTATTGCAGCGCGATCTCGATGGAGATATTATCTTTAGATCCTTCGACATAGATCGGCATTTCGTTCACAACTTCACGGTTGCGGTTCAAATGCTGAACGAAGGAGATAATACCGCCGTCATACTTGTGCGTATGCGCCGTATCCGTACGTTCGTCAATCAAATTGATTTCGATACCTTTATTCAAAAAAGCAAGCTCGCGAATCCGGGATTGCAGCGTATCGTAGTCATATTCAGTCGTTTCTTTAAAAATTTCCGGATCTGGCTGGAACGTAACCGTCGTGCCCGTCTCGTCCGTTTCACCAACCACTTTCACATCATATTGCGGCACGCCGCGGCGGTATTCTTGTTGATGAATTTGGCCTTTATTCTTTACTTGCACAGTCAAATGCTCAGACAGCGCATTAACAACGGAGATACCGACCCCGTGCAGACCGCCGGATACTTTGTAACCGGAATCCTCGCCACCGAATTTACCACCCGCATGCAGTACTGTGAGTACGACTTCGAGCGTCGGGCGCTTCAGCTTCGCATTCTCCCCGACAGGGATACCACGCCCGTTATCGATAACGGTAACGCTGTTATTTTTATGGACAATCACATCGATTCTCGTACAGAACCCGGCAAGCGCCTCGTCAATACTGTTATCGACAACTTCCCAAACGAGATGGTGAAGTCCACGGGCACTGGTTGAACCAATATACATACCCGGTCTTTTGCGAACGGCTTCTAACCCTTCCAGAACCTGAATCTGACTGTCATCGTACGCATTTTGATTCACAGACATGCTATTCTTCACCTGCTTTGTCATAGTCAAAAAGTTAATTCGTTAACAACTGATGTGCTCTTTTCTTGAGCGTCGTAGAAGAAATGGGGGAATAATAGACTTTGCTTTTGGTGACGACAAGCGACTTGGGGTCTTCCTCACCGATCAGCTCAGTTCTTTTATCTTTCACGGCTTGCTGTATGAACTGCTTGGATATTTTCGAAGATTTCTCGATGGAAATATCAAAGATAGCAATGAGCTCGGAAGCTCGAATAATTTTTTCTCCACCCAAATGAATAAACACGCTTCTCAGCTCCTGCCGCTTACATTTCCTTTCAAAACATGAAACACGGAAGCATGATCCAACTGGTCCAAATGAACGCTTTCGAGCCCTGTTGTCGTGATGAAGGTTTGTACTTTTTGCTGAAACGTCCGGATTAATTGTGTTTGTCTATGCGCATCCAATTCGGATAATACATCGTCAAGCAATAAAAGCGGATATTCGCCGACTTCTTCCTGAATCAGCTCAATTTCCGCCAGTTTCAGAGAGAGGGCTGTCGTCCGCTGCTGTCCTTGGGAGCCGTACGTCTGAACTTCTTTGTCATTGATGTAAAAGAGAAGATCATCGCGATGCGGGCCGACTAACGTGACACCTCTTCGAAACTCCTGATCTTTCACCAAGGATAACTTTATCATAAATTGGTTTAATAAAACAGATTCATCTTCATCTCGGTCCATGTCAAACGAAGGCGCATAACGGATGAGCAGCTCCTCACTGCCGTTTGTGATGCCCTGATGAATGTTCTCCGCCCATTTTTGCAGCTTCTTAATAAAGTTTTGACGTTTTTTCATAATTTTAACACCATACTGGGCTAATTGTTCGTTCCAGATGTCCAACATGGCGTCCGGCGTGCTTTTGCCAGGGTAGTTTTGTTTCAAATAATTGTTCCGCTGCATCAAAATTTTCTGATACTGCGACAGATCGTGGAGGTAGGAGGGCTGTACCTGCCCGATCTCCATATCCAGGAACCGTCTGCGGACACCCGGCGTGCCTTTGACGATCTCGAGATCCTCCGGCGCAAACATCACGACGTTTAAAGCGCCGATGAAGTTGCTGAGCTTTTTTTGCTCCATGCCGTTGATCCTGGCTTTCTTCCCCTTGGTCGAGATCGTGAGATCGAGCTTGCAGGTGCCGTATTTTTTGAGAATGTCCGCCTGCAGCTGCGTCTGCTCACCATCCCATCCGATAAGCTCTTTATCCTGATGGGTACGGTGGGATTTCGTCATGGCCAGTACGTAGATGGACTCGAGCAGATTGGTTTTGCCTTGGGCGTTAGGTCCGATAAAAATATTGATATTGCTGTCCGTCGCCAGTTCAATCTGCTCGTAGTTCCGATAATGGCGAAGCGCCAATCGCTGTAAAAACATGAATCGGTCATCCCCCTGGGTGATGGATCAGGAGCCAACGACCTCAAATTGTCCGAAGCCTTCCACCGTGACAACGTCACGCGGAACCAGTTTCCGTCCTCTTCGATTTTCAGCCTGCCCGTTCACTTCAATTTTGTTTTCCACAACGAAAAATTTAGCTTGTCCACCTGTGGATATGCAATCCGCCAGCTTGAGAAACTGTCCGAGCGTAATGTAGTCGGTGTGGATAGATATTTTTTTCATGCAGCGCCGCGCCTCCTAGTTCGTTGTCCGATACGGCAAAATGAGCTGAATCATGTTCGTGCCGTCCTGCGGCTTCATGATGATCGGCTGCATTGCGCCGGTAAACCCGATATGGATCATTTCGGAATCCAGCACTTTAAGGGCATCGAGCATATATTTCGAGTTGAACGAAATTTTGAGCAGGTCGCCGACAATATGCTGCAGCTCAATTTGTTCCGTTACCTTTCCAAGCTCGGAAGAGCTGGAGGAGACCTCGATCATTTTATTTTCGAGCATGACCATTTTAACGATATTCGTCTTCTCTTCCTTGGACATCAAATATGCGCGATCGATCGCGTCGGCGAGTTCTTTGGTCGGTACGACCATTTCCGTCTGGAACGACTGCGGGATCAGCTTGGACGTATCCGGGTAAGAACCGTCCAGAATGCGAGAATAGAACAAAATCGATTGAATTTTGAATAAAACCTGATTGTCCGAAATAACAATATCTATAAGCGTGTTCTGATCCGGCAAAATTTTGCTTAATTCATTCAGCGTACGGCCTGAAATAACGATGTTCGGCAGCGGCTGCGCGCTATCGTGATCAACGGTCACCTCACGACTGGCCAAGCGATGCCGGTCACAGGCGATAAATTTGAGCTTATCACCGGAAATGTTCCAAAGAACGCCCGTCAAAATCGGCGTCGATTCGTTGGTAGAAACGGCGTAAGACGTCTGTTTAATCATCGTTTTTAACAGATCGCTTGGTAAACGAAGCATTTTGTTCTCTTCAATTTCAGGGAGCAGCGGATATTCATCCGGATCCAGGCCCATGATTTGAATTTCGGAAGAACCTGAACGAATCGTCGTTTGGAAGTTTGCTTTCACTTCAATTTCGATCAATTGCGCCGGCAGCTTCCGGATAATCTCGATAAAAAATTTCGCTGGCAGCACAACGCTGCCTGTTTGAATCAGATCGACAATTTTAAGGGTGTCATTTTCGCTGGGTGTAAAGCTTTGAATGGAAATATCCGTATCGCTGGCCGTTAAGGTTACACCGCTGATCGTAGCATCTATTTTGATTCCTGTCAGAATCGGGATGGTTGTCCGTGAGGATATGGCTTTGGAAACGTGACCAATGGATTCGATTAAATATTCCTTGAGAATCGTTAACTTCATGATTTCACTCCTGCGGTTCTTTTTTTCTTTGCGACAGCATAATCATTATATAATAACATTTTTTATTAGTAATAGCAGTAGGGGCTCTGGATATGTGGATAGTGGGCAAAACATAAAGCAGATCAAGCCTATCCACATGTGAATAGATTGTGTATAGGCTTATTGAACATGGAAAGTTATTAAGATGGGTTTTTGATGCGTTCCGTTAAGTTATGGACGATCTTATAGAGTTCTTGATCTTCCTTCAGCTGCTGAGAGATTTTCTCGTGCGCGTGGATGACGGTTGTATGGTCGCGGCCGCCGAAGTTCTCACCGATTTTGGGCAAGGAAAAGTCCGTTAGCTCCCGTGCCAGGTACATTGCGACCTGCCGTGGGAAGGCGACGGCTTTTGTTCGTTTGCGGGCTTTGAAATCTTCCAGCTTCAATCCATAGAATTCGCCAACACGCTGCTGAATATCCTGAATCGTAATCACTTTCGGCCGGTTGGACGGAATAATATCTTTCAGCGCTTCGGCCGTCAGATGTACGCTAATATCTTGATTAATGAGGGATGAGTACGCAACGACGCGGATTAGCGCGCCTTCGAGTTCACGAATGTTCGTGTCAATCTGATTGGCGATATAAATCATCGCTTCGTTCGGGATTTCCAGGTTCTCGGCCTTCGCTTTCTTGCGCAAAATAGCAATCCGCGTCTCCAGATCTGGCGGCTGGATATCCGTGATAAGTCCCCATTCGAAGCGGGAACGCAGTCGGTCTTCCAGGGTTGGAATCTCTTTGGGCGGACGGTCGCTGGAGATAATGATCTGTTTACCTTCTTCGTGCAGAGCGTTGAACGTATGGAAGAACTCTTCCTGCGTTCCTTCTTTCCCTGCCAGGAACTGAATATCGTCAATCAGGAGCACATCGATCGTGCGGTACTTATTCCGAAAGCCTTCGCCGCGGTTATCGCGGACCGCATTGATGAATTCATTCGTAAATTTCTCGGACGAAATGTAAAGAACCCTTGCGCCCGGGTTGTGCTCCAGCACATAATGGCCGATCGCATGCATCAGATGCGTCTTGCCAAGTCCGACCCCGCCGTATAAAAACAGCGGATTGTACGCTTTGGCCGGCGCTTCGGCGACGGCCAGGGATGCGGCATGCGCGAACCGGTTGCCGGATCCGATGACGAACGTATCAAAGGTGTACCGGGCGTTCATCATATTTTGAAAATTTTCTTCGACGGTTGTAATCGCCGGCCCTTTGGGCGGAATCACGGCAGGCACGGCCGCTGCGGCGTTCTGCGCTTTAAGCTCCTCCGTCTCCAGAATGAACTTTACGGCGACATGCCGGCCTAGATAATCGTAAATCGTGCCTTCGATGAGCTTGGTATATCGGCTTTCGAGCCATTCCTGCGCGAAATTATTCGGTGCGCAAATGACGACTTCCGTATCGTTAAAAACGGTTGCTTTCGTTGATTTTAACCAGGTATCGAAGCTGGGCTTACTGAGTTTGGTTTGTATGATCGTTAGTATTTGCTGCCATAAATCCGTAGAATGGCCTTCCACAGTTACGTCACTCCTTTATGAAATCAACATGCGGCGTCGGCCAATTAAGGAGCTTCCCGAAATTACCGCCCGAGCGGTAGTTTATTTCGAATGTCTCCATAGTCTTCGTACGACATGTAAAAACGGCTTATCTATGATCAAACTCAAGTTGAGCGGAATGCGGGGTGTCAGCGGATAACGCTTATATGACCACGCTATATCGTTCCCCGCGGTTGTCGAAAAGAAACGGATAGCGGCGGGAAAAAGAAGAATTTTTTTGTCGTATTATCCACAAAGTTAAGGATGGGTGTGATAGACTTATACCGATCGAGGAATTTTGTTCACATTGTTATCCACAGGGTGTTGATAAATTAGAGGGAATAACTCATATATCCACAACAGAAACATTACTATCTTATCAAAAGATACCTTGTTAATCAACGGATTGTTTGCCATTATCCACAATCACAACAACTTGTGGGTAAATTTTGTTCACAACACAAGATATTGTTGATATTCTGTTAGTTTTCGACAAACTGTGCACACATTCGCTAAAAACCATACACAGGTTGTCCTTTCGTGGCGCTTTATGCCGCTACCTCCGGTGGAGAACTTTCCAGTGGGCTGTACGCCCCGGCGTGTTGACTTTCTACATGTAAAATGCTTTAATGAGTAGTAGAAATTTTGTGGGATGGGAAATCCTCATTAGGTAGGGAGGTGCTATAGATGGGTCCGACGTTTAATCCGAACACGAGAAAACGGAAGAAAAACCATGGTTTCCGTAAAAGAATGAGCACAAAGAACGGTCGTAAAGTTCTGGCAGCTCGTCGTCTTAAAGGAAGAAAAGTGCTTAGCGCGTAAAAAGAGGCTCCGGAAGGGGCTTTTTTTTTTGCAATCGAATAGACGGTTTGGAAAACGCGGGATTTGTCTATCCTAGATAAGATGTCAGGCGCGTGTTTCCACTATGAATATGTGTGATCGGTTTGGAGTGTTCGCCTACGTGGAGAAGGAATATCGATTAGCGAAAAGAGAAGATTTCAGCAAAGTGTACCGGTACGGCAAGTCGGCCGCCAATCATCAGTTTGTTCTATATTATTTGCCGCAGCCCAAACTCGAGCATTTCCGGTTCGGGGTTTCCGTGAGCAAAAAAGTAGGCAACGCCGTTGTGCGCAACCGCTTAAGACGGATGATGAAAGAAATCGTTCGATTGAATAAAGAGCAAATGGCGCCGCATTACGATTACATTTTGCTGGCCCGAAAGCCGGTTGTGGAGATGCCGTATGCCGAGATGGAGAAGAGCCTTTGGCATGTGGTTCGAAAAGCTTCTTTAATAAAGAAAAATGATTCTTCAAAAAAGTGAAGCAATATTTCCTTGCTGGCTTAAGATGTGATATAGTTTATGTTGGAAAAGACATTTAGGAGGATCTCATTTTGACTCGTCGAATTTATACGCTGCTTGCGCTCTCAGCGGTCATCTTGCTGCTATCTGGTTGCGGAACTTCCAGTGCGGCTTCAGCGCCAATTGATCCGAATACGGCCAATTTTTTCACGAAATATTTAACCTATCCGCTTTCCAAAACATTGGACTGGTTTGCCAATCACTTGTGGGGGCAGTATGGGCTGGCAATTCTGGTTGTGACCGTCATTATTCGGTTAATCATTTTGCCGCTTACGCTTAAGCAGTACCGCAGCTCCAAACGGATGCAGGAATTGCAGCCGGAGATGAAGAAACTTAAAGAGAAGTACAAAGATGATCCGAAGAAGCAGCAAGAAGAAACGATGAAGCTGTTCCAGTCAAATGGGGTCAATCCGTTAGCCGGATGTTTCCCGATCATTGTCCAAATGCCGATTCTCATCGCGCTGTATCAATCGATCATGCGCAACGATCACATTCGTGATCATACGTTCTTATGGTTAAATCTCGGTCAGCCGGATCACCTATACATTCTGCCGATTATTGCCGCGGCAACGACGTTTGTTCAACAGATGTTCATGTCTTCCCAAATGAATCAGCAAATGAAGAGTTTGATGTACATTTTCCCTGTCATGATTTTCGTCATGTCGATGAACTTCGCATCCGCACTTCCACTGTACTGGGTTTACGGTAACATTTTCACGATTGTTCAGTCTTACTTTATTTATGGTTCTCCTGGTAAACAAAAAAAGCCTGGATCTCAAAATAATAAGGGTGGCCTGTCGAAATGAAGAAAATCGTGGTGACTGGAAAAACGGTTGAGCTGGCTGTGAAATCAGGACTGGCTCAGTGGCAAGTTTCGGAAGAACGGGTTCATATTCATATTTTGGAGCAGCCCTCTAAGGGGTTGTTCGGGTTAATCGGTGTGAAAGAAGCGAAAGTTGAGCTTGAATTGATACCTGATCCACTTGAGGAAGCGCTAGCTTTCTTACAAGATATGTTCGAAGCGATGCAAATTTCCATCACCATTGATACGCATAAAGATCGTGAAGGCTACATCTTAAATATGAGTGGATCCGAACTTGGCATTTTAATTGGCAAAAGAGGACAGACGCTGGATGCTCTGCAATATTTGGTTAATATTGTGGCGAACCGGTACGCGAATTCGCATTTCCGCATTATTCTGGATGCGGAGAATTTCCGCGAGCGTCGGAAAAAGACACTGGAAGAGCTTGCTTTGCGGCTCGCTAACCGCGTGTTGAAGTCAAAGAAAGAAGTTATTCTCGAGCCGATGAATTCGCAGGAACGTAAAATTATTCATGCGGAATTGCAAGGGCATCCGAGCATCAAAACATACAGTAAAGGCGAGGAGCCGAATCGGCGCGTCGTCATTGCTGTGAAATAAAAGAGAAGCTGCAATGACATTGGTTGGTTCTTGTCATTGCTTTTTCTTTAGATGCTAGAATTTATAAGTTCAAGGAACTTATAGCTTCGCATCATCCTTAGTAAACGGATACCGTCATATATAAGACGGCTAAGCCGTTTATCCTTGATTCGAGGTGTTTCAATCATGTTAATGGATACGATTGCTGCTATTTCGACACCGCTTGGCGAGGGTGGCATAGCGGTTATTCGTGTGAGTGGCATGGATGCGATCCCTTCTGTGGAGCGCATTTTCCGCTCGAAAACGAAATTGTCTAACGCTGAGACGCATACCGTGCACTACGGATACATTGTAGAACCTGCTTCTGCCGAAAGGATAGAGGAGGTTCTCGTTACGTTAATGAAAGCTCCTCGCTCGTTTACGATGGAGAATGTCGTGGAGATCAGCTGTCACGGCGGGATTGTCTCGGTGAAAAAGGTGCTGGATCTGCTGCTGCAGCAGCCAGGCGTGCGGCTCGCAGAGCCGGGCGAATTCACGAAGCGCGCATTCCTCAATGGTCGTATTGACCTCACGCAGGCGGAGGCAGTTATTGATTTGATCCGCGCGAAGTCGGACCGCGCTTTCAAAGTTGCCTTAAAGCAAGTCGAAGGCAACTTATCCAAGCAGATCAAGCAGCTGCGCTATGTGCTGGTTGAACTGATGGCGCATGTCGAGGTGAACATCGACTATCCGGAGCACGATGTGGAAGAGATGACGTATGCGCTCATCAAGGGAAAATGCGAGCAGGTTGATGCGGAAATCGACCGGCTGTTGGTCACGGCCGAGCAGGGCAAAATCCTGCGGGAAGGCATTGAAACGGCGATTGTCGGCCGGCCAAATGTCGGCAAATCGTCGCTGCTCAATGAATTGGCGCAGGAGAATCGCGCCATTGTGACGGACATTCCGGGCACGACGCGAGACGTGATCGAGGAGTTTGTCAATGTCGGCGGCGTGCCGCTGAAGCTGCTGGATACAGCTGGGATCCGCGAGACGGAGGATATTGTCGAGCAGATCGGGGTCGAGCGCTCGAAGACGGCGCTGGCGGAAGCGGATTTGATTTTGCTGGTGCTGAATCGCAGTGAAGAGCTGTTGCTGGATGAAATCGCGATGATGAAACAGCTGGCGGAGCGCCAGACGATTGTTATTTTGAATAAGATCGATTTGCCGCGGCGCTTGGATGTGGATATTGTTCGGGGTTATTTTCCAGAGGAACGTATTGTAGAGCTGTCGCTGATTGAGAATAAAGGTATCGAGCAGTTGGAGAAGGCGATTTCGAATATATTCTTTGAAGGTAAGCTGGAGTCAAGCGACTTGACGTATGTGAGCAACATTCGCCATATCTCCTTGTTGAAGCAGGCGAAGCGATCACTGGTTGATGCGTTGGAGGCTAATGAGCAGTATGTGCCGATCGACATGATTCAGATCGATATTCGAGCTGCATGGGAGTATTTGGGGGAAATTATCGGAGATTCTGTCGGTGAGTCGTTGATCGATCAAATTTTTACACAATTCTGCTTGGGAAAATGAATTTCGACGGCGTTTTCATTTTTCGTTTTCACAAAAGAGGGAGGAAGAGAGTATGGGATACCATGCTGGAGATTATGACGTTATCGTCATCGGCGCCGGGCATGCCGGCTGCGAAGCGGCACTTGCATCTGCACGGATGGGCTGTCAAACGCTGCTGCTGACGATTAATTTGGATATGGTTGCGTTTATGCCTTGCAACCCATCCATCGGCGGACCTGCGAAAGGGCACGTCGTTCGGGAGATCGATGCGCTCGGCGGCGAAATGGGCCGCAATATTGATAAAACGTACATTCAATTGCGCATGCTGAATACGGGGAAAGGGCCTGCGGTGCACGCGCTGCGCGCGCAAGCCGATAAATTTGCGTATCAGCATAAAATGAAAGAAACGATCGAGGCGACGCCGAATATGACGCTGCGCCAAGGCATGGCCGAGGAGCTCATCGTGGAAGACGGTGTCTGCAAAGGCGTTGTGACCAAGACAGGCGCACAGTACATGGCGAAAGCTGTCGTGTTGACGACAGGTACGTATTTGCGCGGCAAAGTGATTATGGGCGAGCTCATGTATGAGAGCGGTCCGAATAATCAGCAGCCGTCGGTGAAACTGTCGCAATCATTGAAGGACCTGGGGCTCGAGCTCGTTCGTTTCAAAACGGGAACGCCGCCACGGGTGCATAAGGACACGATTGATTTTAGTAAAACAGAAATTCAGCCTGGGGATGATGAGCCGAAGTTTTTCTCTTTTGAGACGAAATCGGGCTCGAATGATCAGCTGCCTTGTTGGCTGACGTACACCTCCGCGGAAACACATCAAATTATTAATGATAATTTGCATCGTGCGCCAATGTTCTCGGGAGCCATCGAAGGTACGGGGCCGCGGTACTGTCCGTCGATCGAGGATAAAATCGTCCGCTTCAGCGATAAGCCGAAGCATCAGATTTTCCTAGAGCCGGAAGGGTATAACACGTCGGAGTATTATGTGCAAGGGCTATCGACGAGTATGCCGGAAGATGTCCAACTTGGCATTTTACGTTCCATTCCAGGTCTGGAAAAAGTAGAGATGATGCGTACCGGTTACGCCATCGAGTATGATGCGGTTGTGCCGACGCAGCTCAAACCATCGTTGGAAACGAAGCTGGTGAGCGGGTTGTTCACAGCGGGGCAAATTAATGGTACTTCCGGCTATGAAGAGGCGGCGGGTCAAGGCATTATGGCCGGCATCAACGCGGCGCGTAAGGTACAAGACAAAGAAGCGGTCGTGCTTGACCGTTCCGAAGGCTACATCGGCGTGCTGATCGACGATCTGGTGACGAAGGGGACGAGTGAACCGTACCGGTTGCTGACGTCCCGTGCAGAGTATCGTCTGCTGCTGCGTCATGACAATGCCGATCTGCGTCTGACGCCAATCGGTCATGAGATTGGACTTATTTCCGAAGAGCGTTATGCCGAGTTTTTAAATAAGAAGGCACTTGTGGAGCAAGAAATTGAACGTTTGTCTACGGTGAAGGTAAGACCGGAGCCTGAGGTTCAACAGCTGTTGGAAAGCTTGGAGAGCGTGACGCTCACGAATTCTGTTCCTGCGATTTCCTTGCTGCGTCGTCCTGAGGTTGCATATAAGCACATTGAGCAAATGACGCCATCCCCACTTGAGCTGGATGCCGACATGAAGGAGCAAGTCGAGATTCAGGTCAAATATGCCGGCTATATTGAGAAGCAAAGCAATCAAGTGGAGCGCCTGCGCAAGATGGAGAAGAAGAAGATTCCGGATGACATTAATTATGCAGATATTCACGGCATCGCGTCTGAGGCGAAGCAGAAGTTAACGAAAATCCGTCCGATTTCGATTGGTCAGGCTTCACGGATCAGCGGTGTAACGCCGTCGGATATTTCGATTTTGCTTGTATATCTTGAACATTATAATCGCGTAACGGCGGCTAGAGGGTAAGCGATGGAAGAACAATTGCGATTTACTGAACGGTTGGCGGAGGAGGGCATTGTGCTCTCCGAGCGTCAGCTGGAGCAGTTTGAGATTTATTTTAAAACGTTAGTGCTCTGGAATGAGAAAATGAATTTAACAGGTATCACGGAGCGAGAGCAGGTATACTTAAAGCATTTCTATGATTCGCTTTCGCTAGCTTTCAATTTCGATATGAAGCAGGCTGTTTCGCTGGCCGACATCGGTTCCGGAGCCGGGTTTCCAAGCATTCCTTTGAAAATTGTTTTTCCTCATCTCAAGGTGACGATTGTTGATTCATTAAATAAGCGGATTACGTTCCTGAAAGAGGTTGTATCGCTGCTAGGGCTTACGGACACGGAATGTGTGCATGGCAGAGCAGAGGATATTGCTAGAGTTGCAAAGTATCGCGATCAGTTTGATCTTGTCACGGCGCGCGCGGTTGCTAGATTATCGGTGCTGAATGAGTTTTGCCTTCCTTTTGTAAAAAAGGGCGGGACGTTCATTGCGATGAAAGGCTCCGAAGTGGAGGATGAGCTTCAGGATGCGGCTTACAGCCTATCCGAACTCCGAGGTAAACTCGTGAAGGTTACGCGGATGACATTACCTGTCGAGGAATCCTTGCGTCATTTTGTTGAAGTTGAGAAAACGGGGGCTACACCTGCAAAGTATCCCCGCAAGGCTGGAACGCCACTCAAGGAACCTTTGACAAAATGATGAAAATTGTTCCACGTGAAACATTTTGACGAATTGTTCATCTTTGCTGCGGCAGGATTATGAGCATACGTGGAGAATAATTATGTATTGTGGATCTGTTTCATAGATTCAGCTTGTGCTGTTTATTAGATGCTTCGCATAGGTCGAACAGGTCGTCTACCTTACATCGTACTGATGTTTAAACTACGGGAAGAGTTGGTGGTAAGTTTTCCTATGAAAGAACAAATTTCCAAGCTGTTTGGCCTAACGGATCGTTCAAATACGGATGAAGTCAAAAATATCCCCGTAAACAGCATCATCCCAAGTCCTTATCAACCAAGGACTGTCTTTGATGATGATCGCATTGATGAGCTTTGTCAGACCATTCGTACACATGGGGTCATTCAGCCGGTTGTTGTGCGGGTTAAAAATAATACATTCGAACTCATCGCCGGTGAACGACGGCTGAGAGCGGTGAAGAA
The DNA here is from genome assembly GCF_050467285.1 of Paenibacillus oryzisoli. Lineage (GTDB taxonomy): Bacteria > Bacillota > Bacilli > Paenibacillales > NBRC-103111 > Paenibacillus_E > Paenibacillus_E oryzisoli_A. The sequence continues at coordinate 17,832 of NZ_JBCMUN010000019.1, forward strand.
GCTCGGCCTGGACACGATTCCGGCGATCGTTCGTGATTTCAACGATTCGCAAGCGGCGTCCATCGCCCTGATCGAAAACTTACAGCGTGAGGGCCTCACGGCTATTGAAGAAGCTGGCGCCTATCAGCAGCTCATCGAGATGCACGATTTGACGCAGGAAAGCCTGGCGCAAAGACTAGGTAAGAGTCAATCGACGATTGCCAATAAGATTCGACTGCTTCAACTTAGCGAACCAGTGAAGATCGCATTGATGGAGCGGAAGATCACGGAGCGCCATGCGCGGGCTTTGCTTGCTTTGGATCAAGAGGAGCTTCAGCTTAAAGTGCTTGAAGAGATCATTGCGAAAGAACTGAATGTGAAACAAACGGAGATTCGAATTAATTTCCTGAAGGAAGCGGCGAAAATTAAAAAGTCGCGTCGGGTTTCTTTTAGCAAAGATGTGCGCTTAGCCTTGAATACGATTCGCCAGTCGGTCGAGATGGTGACGAGCTCAGGACTAAATATTGATAAGTCTGAGCAGGATCATGAAGATCATTACGAAATTATAATTAAGATTCCTAAAAGATAAAATGGTTGGATGCTTCTTAACAACGGCGCAAGCCGTTTTTTTTGTTGATAAGTTTAGCTAAATGAGCGGTATGCTGCTGACTTTCGGCCACATCAGATTGGAAATATCAGTTTCATAGGAGTCGGGGGCAATTGTCGGGCTATTTGATGAGAAATAGACGCTTGTTTTAGCAGCTTTGGCGAAAATCTATCAAATATTGATAAGGTAAGTCATTGCTAGATATGGTAAGATAGAGCTATTGCTATTTCTATTGGTTTAAGGCTCGATCAAATGAATAATAGAATGATGTGGTGCTCGAAAAAAGCGTAGTCGTGCTTATGATCGGACATCACGAGATTCGACATTTTTTGATCGCGTATTGGAGTCTCTCCGACGAGACGTTTTAACCCATCGGACAGACGCATAGGTGCAAGATACACGATTGAGGTGAACAGGTTTTGTCTAAAATTATAGCGATAACGAATCAGAAGGGTGGCGTCGGCAAGACGACGACTTCTGTGAATCTGGGCGCTTCCTTAGCTTCACTGGGGAAAAGAGTGTTGCTCGTCGATATTGACCCGCAAGGCAATACGACCAGTGGAATCGGCGTCAATAAAGCGGATGTCTCCAATTGCATTTATGACGTGCTCATTAACGATGTCCATGTGAAAGATGCGACCTTCGACACGAATGTTCCGAATTTGAAAATTGTGCCTGCGACGATTCAGCTTGCAGGAGCGGAGATCGAATTGGTTCCGACGATTTCACGGGAGGTTCGATTGAAAAAATCGCTTCAACAGGTGAAGCATTTGTACGATTATATTTTAATTGATTGCCCGCCTTCATTAGGGCTGTTAACGATCAATTCGCTTACCGCGGCGGATTCGGTCATTATCCCGATTCAGTGTGAGTACTATGCACTCGAGGGATTATCACAGCTGCTGAATACCGTTCGACTCGTCCAGAAACATCTGAACACGGGCTTGCAGATCGAAGGCGTTCTGCTCACGATGTTCGATGCAAGAACGAATTTGGGTATTCAAGTTATCGAAGAAGTGAAGAAGTATTTCCAAACAAAAGTGTATCAGACGATTATTCCACGAAATGTGCGCTTGAGCGAAGCGCCGAGCCACGGGCAGTCCATCATTACGTACGATCCAAGATCGAAGGGTGCGGAAGTATATCTAGAGCTGGCTAAGGAAGTGATCTCAGTATGACCAAAGGCTTGTCCAAAGGATTAGGGAAGGGATTAGACGCTTTGCTTCCTTCTTTACATATTGATGAGAGCGACAAAGTGGTTCAAATTCCTTTGGCACAATTGCGGGCGAATCCGTATCAACCTCGGAAAAATTTCAATGAAGACAGCATTAAAGAGTTAGCGGATTCGATTAAAGAGCATGGCGTTATTCAACCAATTATCGTTCGCAAGGTTTTAAAAGGTTTTGAAATTATTGCCGGTGAGCGTCGTTATCGCGCATCCCAAGTCGCGGGCATTCCGACGATTCCTGCGGTTGAACGCAACTTCACGGATCAGCAGGTCATGGAGATTGCCCTTATTGAAAACGTACAGCGGGAAGACCTGAATGCACTCGAGATTGCGGTTGCTTACCAGGGAATCATTGATCAATTCTCGCTGACACAGGAAGAGCTTTCGGCCAAGGTTGGGAAAAGCCGTTCGCATATCGCAAACTTTCTTCGCTTGCTGCAACTTCCGGAATCGATTAAACAATATGTTTCACGTGGAACATTATCGATGGGACACGCGAGAGCGATCGTTGGCGTGAAAGACGATAAGGTGAAGAAGGAACTGGCGGAATCGACGCTTTCTAAGCAGTGGAGTGTCCGTGAACTAGAAGAAGCGATTAAAATGCTAGAAGAACCGCCGACTGGACAAGAAAAAGAAAAAGCGAAGCCGAAAGAGAAAAATAGAGATCCGTATATCAACCAAATGGAAGAGCAGTTGAGAGACAGATTCCATACAACGGTTAAAATCAAAAGCCAGCAGGACAAAGGCAAGATTGAGCTTCTCTATTATTCCAAGGACGATTTGAATCGTCTGCTAGATTTGCTGCAGCAAGGTAATATCTCTTAAAATCGCTAGCATACCTATGTTTTTCTTTCGGGCAGAAAGATCAAACTAAGGTATGCTATATTTGTGAGGAGGGGTACGATCCGTGAATAATGTACTTTATTTTGATCAGGCTGCAACGTCTTGGCCGAAGCCGCCAGCGGTCATGGAAGCGATGATGCAATGCATGCAGGAGTACGCGGCGAACCCGGGCAGGGGCAGCCACGCGATGGCTGTGAAATCAAGCCGGATTCTATTCGAGGCGAGAAAAAATCTTGCAAAACTGTTCGGAGTGAGAAACCCGAATGATATATCGTTTGCACTGAATACGACGCATGCGTTGAACCAGGCGATCAAGGGATTTGTGAAGCCGGGCGACCATGTGATCTGCACGAATGTGGAACACAATTCGGTTCGTCGCCCGCTGGAAGATTTGAAGGCGAAGGGGCACATTGAGCTGACGTATTTGTCGCATGATGCGGAGGGCAACGTCCGCATCGAGGATGTTCGAGACGCGCTGCGACCGAACACGTCGCTCGTTGTCGTCAACCACAGCTCGAACCTGCTCGGTTCGATCATGCCGGTTGGCGACATTGGCGAGCTGTGCAAACGCCATGGCGCCAGGCTGCTCGTAGACGCCGCTCAGAGCGCCGGAGTCCTGCCGATTCATGTCGGGGATATGAATATCGACATGCTCGCTTTCCCGGGCCACAAGGGCCTCCTGGGGCCTCAGGGAACGGGCGGGCTTTACATCCACCCGGAACTGGAGCTGGAGCCGCTGCTGCATGGCGGCACGGGCAGTCAATCCGAATCGATCGCGCAGCCGACGGTTCGGCCTGATCGCTATGAGGCGGGGACGCAGAATACGCCGGGCATTGCCGGGCTGAACGAAGGCGTCAAGTTCGTGCTGGCCGAGACGGTGGAGCGAATTCATAAACGGGAGTGGGAGCTCACACAGCTGTTGATGGCGGGCCTTCTGGAAATTGAAGGAATCACGATTCTTGGCCCTAAGCTTGGACAAAATAAAACAGGCATCGTTTCCTTCAATATCGAGAACGCGGATTCGTCCGAGGTTGCTTTTATTTTGGACCAGTCGTTCGGCATCGCGGTGCGTTCCGGTTATCACTGCACGCCGCTTGCGCATGAGACGGCAGGTACACTGGCGACAGGGGCGGTTCGGGCGAGCGTCGGCTATTTTACCAAAGAGGATGAAATCAGAACGTTGCTTGAGGCTGTCAAGGAGATTCAAACGCAGTATGTCTAGTAGAAAGAGGGATAGGGGACAATGGGGGAACTGTTTGGCTGGGATGCGGAAGTTGCCGGCGTAATTCTGCTGGCCTGCATGGCCTTAATTCTGGTTTTGTTTATTTTCGTAATTATCATCTCTGCGCGGCTGTCGAAGCTGCGCAAATTATATACGCGGATGATGAACGGATCGTCGGCGGACAATGTGGAGCAACTGATCGGCGAAATGCAAGAAGCCATCAACGCTCAAAAGGCTGAGTCTCAAATGACGTCAGCCCAGCTCGTATCGATTCGTGAAATCATGGCGAAAATGAAATCCAACGTCAGCATACACCGGTATAATGCCTTCGGAGATCGCGGTAGTGATCTGAGCTTTTCGCTCGCGATATTGGATGATGAGCAAGATGGTATTGTCATGACAGGCATACATAGCAGGGAGCAAATGTACGTATATGCGAAGCCGGTAGAGAAAGGGCAATCCACGTATACGCTCAGTCCGGAGGAAAAAGAAGCGATTACTCGAACTTCACATTCAAAGCAGGCGTAACGCCGGATGAATACGTTTGTGCGCGCCGAATGGCTGAGTGAAGTGCTTCGCCAATGACGGTGGCCATGTTCATGACTAAGCTGAGCCGTGTATTTTGCAGGACGAAATATTCCATGAATCCGCCAACGTTGACGATGCCAGTCACGTGAATGTCGCCGACAGGCGGCAAATCTTTGTTAACGCCGGCGCCGGGCTTGAGGGGACCGTGAGCGACTTGAATGCAGCCGACACTCGCCACCTGGCCCAAACAGGCGTCTACGGCGACGACGAAAGGATTGTCGAACTGCCCGCGAATCGTTTCCATCGTTTCCGCTAAATTCATCGCGTGCACAGGTTCATCGAGCGTCCCGAACAGATGGAGATTGCGCAGGGATGTGATACGGTTCAGATGAGAGCCGACGAGAGGGCCTAAGGAATCGCCGGTGGAGCGATCGGTTCCAACACAGATAACAACGATAGGTTGATAGGATGGTAGTTTGCTGAAAATAGACTGCAAATGCTTGGCGAGCACATAAGGTGTATCGGCTTGTGTATGTTGAATCTTCAAGGGCTCCTGGGTTTCTTGCTTATCGCCGTCAAAACCAAATTGGAATTTCATGAGATCCCTCCAGGTTGTGAATCTTTTTTTACTAGTATATGGAGAGAGAGGGACATTTATACGTAGAAGAGAGGGAATACTTTGAAAGATTCGATCATGCTGATTGCCTTCGATTCTACGCAGCAGGCGCTTAGAGCAGAAATGCTGCTAGAGTACGCTGACATCGACATCGATATTCGTCCTACCCCGAAAGAGATTACGGCAGGCTGCGCACTTTCGATTGAATTCCCCGGCGAGGATGTGGAGCAGGTTCAGGCAATTATCCGTTCGGAGCAGGTGGAGATTCGGGGCATCTATTTAAAACAAGAGGAAGGCTATGTTACCATAGATGAATAGGAAGGAGAGCGGTCTATGAAGTTGGAAACGCATCTTTTCCAAGATTTAATGACATGGCTCAAGGATCATTTTGGAGATCCCGAGACATTAATGAATCTTGTATGGATCGTTGTGAAAATTGCACTCATTTATATCATTGCTAGAATCTGCATCAAAATTGCTGACAAAACGATTTCGCATATGGTCGCTGCGCGGGAGAAATCTCCGCTGAAGTTTGATAAGCGCAGATCGGATACGATCGGGAAGCTCATCCATAACTTGATTGCCTATACCGTGAATCTGGTCGCGATTATGCTCATCTTGGGGCAGGTAGGGCTTAATCTGGGGCCGCTGCTAGCTGGGGCAGGTGTGCTTGGACTTGCGATCGGGTTTGGCGCACAGAGTTTGGTGAAAGATGTAATTACGGGCTTTTTCATTATTTTCGAGGATCAGTTCGGTGTTGGCGATGTCATTCAAATCGATCAGTTCAAAGGTACAGTGGAGGAGATCGGCATTCGCGTGACGCGCATCAAGAGCTGGACCGGCGAGGTGCACATCATCCCGAACGGAAATATCAAGCAGGTGACGAACTTCTCGACCTACAATTCGATTGCAATTGTGGACGTGGCGATTTCCTATGAATCGGACATTGATCGGACGCTGGGCGTTTTGAAGGAAGTCGTTGGCCATATTCATGAACATACGGATAAAATCGTGAAGGAGCCCGAAGTGCTGGGTGTGCAAATGCTGGGCACCTCCGAGCTGAAAATCCGTGTGATTGCGGAGTGTCTGCCGAATACACAGGGGGAAGTCGGACGGATTATGAATGCGCAGATTAAAAAGCAGCTTGACGCCTACGGCATTGAAGTGCCTTATCCGCGGGTGGTCAACTATATGAAATCGGACAGAGGGGAGGGCGCTTAGTTGGACAAAAAGGAATATCAGCTCGGCGATATCGTGCAGATGAAGAAGCCTCATCCATGCGGAACGAATGAGATGGAAATTATCCGAATGGGGATGGATATTCGGATCAAATGCGTAGGCTGCAAGCACAGCGTCCTGGTGCCGCGAACGAAGTTCGAGAGCAAGCTGAAAAAGGTGCTGCGGAGCACGGCGAAGCCCGAGGGTGAGGCAGCGGACGAAGCCTAGAAAAAAATTTGGACAACCACTTGCGAGAGACGGACTTTTTTGCTACAATAAGTCCTGTTCTCATTTTTCTTGGAAAGGTACCCAAGAGGCCCAAGGGGGCTGACTCGAAATCAGCTAGGCGTCGCGAGGCGTGCGTGGGTTCGAATCCCACTCTTTCCGTACTGATGATCAGAGAGCGAACAAGCCGTTAGTATCCGAATGGATGCTGGCGGCTTTTTTAGTCTATCGGGAATTGCTGTTTAGCGTTGCTCCCTTTTGGGGATATAAATAAGTGAAAGAGGTATCCTATTCCTTATGTTAGGCAGGAAGGAGAATGCGAATATGAAAGCATGGACCATCATGCTACTAGCCGCCGCGCTAGCCGCTTCTGGATGCTCCAAGAAGGGCGATGAGCTTGCAGCCAGTCCAACGCCGGGTGTGAGCGCACAGCCCTCGACAGGGGCTTCTGCTTCGCCTGGCACGACGCCCAGCGCGACGCCGGGGACGGCGAGTGGAGGAGGCGGCACATCCGCGGCGCCGACAGCGACAGCCGGCACCAATGCGGGCACGCCAACGGCCAAGCCTTCTCCGCTCACGAAGGAGCAGGTTGACAAGATCGCGTTGACCGCAACGTACGATGATGTTGTGAAGCAGACCGGGGCCAAAGGCACGTTGGTCAAAGAAGAGAACGGGAAGAAGACGTACGAGTATGTGATTACGAATCAGCCGGGGTATTACGCGGAGATTGTGTATTTCAGCGACGGTAAAATTTCCGAGAAGCGCGTCTTTCAGAAGTAAGCTCGATGCGGCGGCGAGAACACGGATAGAAAAAGCAGCGGACCTTTATCGGCCTGCTGCTTTTTTTTCTACAAATAAGAGGTAACTGTATCGGTACCTTTATCGATGATTTTGTCGCCGTTGCGCTCCCCGTAGTTGCCGAGCACGATGTTATCGCCACAGCGGCTGTCGACGATGCGAATGGGCGCCTTGACGCTGTCGTTCAAGCTGTTGTGCGCCACTTGATTGCGGTCGCAGTAGGAACCGGCGTCTTTGCCGGACGTAGCCAGCGCGATGCCATCGGCGGTGCTTTCGTGAATGCTATTGTGACGCAGTTGATTGGCATAGCTGTTGACCAGGGAGATGCCGGTACGCCCGGCCGCCCGAAGGACATTATTCGAGATATGATTATGATGAGGCCGTTCTTTCTGATTGGCGGCTTGTCCTTCCAACGAGATGCCGACGTCTTCGATGTTGTAGATCCTATTGCTCTGAATCTGGTTATCCGTGCAATAGCCCTGCAGGCGTATGCCGTAGGTGTAGCCCGTTTTATTGGAAGGGTTCTTAAATTTCTCAATGAGATTGCCGGAAATCGTATTGAGCTCGCAAGGTTTTTCATCCGGCTTGGCCGTGAGCAGGATACCGGATTGGTAGCACTCGGTCATGTTATTATTCGCGATGAGGGAGCGGGTAGAGCCTTTGCTTAATGTGATGCAGGGCTGGAACAGCATGTTGAAGCGATTGCTCTCCAACTGATGGCGGCTCGCTTCGCTGCACCAAATCCCGAATCCCTGCGTGTCTATGTCGAGTGTGCCGATGAGACTGTCGAATGTACAGTTGTTCACATAGACTTGATCAGAGAGGGAAGAGACGACACCATTGTCGATCTGGGAAAAAACGCAGTCCGTGATCTGAACGTCGACAGCCTGCTCGAGGGCGACGCCGCACTCCTGACGCGGCATGCTGTTGTTGTTGAATGAGCCCATGCCCTGCAGGGCGAGCTTGCTGATCGTCACATGCTGCGCAGCCGTGACGGTAATCAGCGCGAACTTGTTCATGGCCGCGCGAAGAATGCTGGAGCTGCCCGCGCCGAGCAGTGTCACGTTTGCGCGCAGGCGCAGGGGCGAGCGCAGGAAGTACATGCCCGCGGGGATGTACACGATGCCGCCATAGGCTGCGGCTGTATCGATCGCGCTCTGGATGGCCAGCGTGTCGTCGACGTCATAGCGTTGGCTGCCGCTGGCGCCAAAGTCTTTGACGTTATACAACGCAGTGCTTGCAGGCGCTTGGGCATCTGCTTGCTTAGGCGCGGCTAGCAATTCACCGCCTGTAGCGATGGCCAACCCGGCGGCGCCCAGAGCCGACAGCAGCTTTCTGCGCGATAGGGCGGGGGTGGAGCGCTCGGCGTTCTTCGCAGCCGAGTCCAATGGGGAGTGGGAATGCGGTTCCAATGCGTAACACCTCTTTTTCATAGAAATAGCCCTAAAATGGTAGATACCGTAAATTATAAGGCAATTCCAGCTGAGGGGGAAGCCGCACGCAGGAAATAAAGAAAAAGCCCTCAATTCACATTGAGGACTTGGGCTGTGCCCGGAGGCTAGACATCTTTGCGATGCCATTTGCGATTATGATTGCTCGTTGCCGGGAATTTGTCCCCCTTTTTCAACGTAACGGTCTTGGGGTTGTTCACGCCCATGTGAACGGAATTCTCGCCGACTTCGATATAGTTGCCGTCGTTTGGAACGTGGTCGCCCTCATTGAACATGGTCCACTCACCCATTCGAATCACCTCATTAGTTGGAATGACGTTCGTTATTAATGTGGCCCCGCGGCATGCGATGCATGCAGGTTGATCGCTGCCAGCTTCCACCTGTGCAGGGACAGGAAGAAAAACTTGAATTGTGCTCCGCGATTTGCTATAGTATTCAGGTGCGAGTTTTGAAAGAGAATCCTCGCTCCTTGCTCCTTAGCTGCAGAAATGCCAGCTTACTAGGAGCCGCTTAGTCCAAAAGGAGGTGACATACATGCGCAAATATGAATTGATGTTTATCATTCGTACAGACATTGAGCAAGAAGTTGTTCAATCTACGGTAGAAAAGTTCCAAGCTATCATCTCGAACGGTGGAGGCGAAATCGCCAAAACGGATCTGATGGGCAAACGCCGTCTTGCGTATGAAATCAATAAGTTCCGTGACGGGCACTATGTGCTGGTTAACTTCAACGCAGAACCTGCTGTTGTAAGTGAGCTTGATCGCGTACTTAAGATTTCTGACGAAGTAATTCGTCACTTGATCGTTAACGACGCAGCTTAATTGCAGAACCAGATCTTCGTCAGGAGGGTGATTTCATGTTGAACCGTGTTATTCTGATCGGTCGCTTGACCCGAGATCCAGAGCTTCGCTATACACCCGCGGGTGTAGCCGTGACACAATTTACACTTGCTGTAGACCGTCCTTTCACCAGTGGTGGTTCCAAGGAGCGGGAAGCGGACTTTATTCCGGTCGTGACGTGGCGGCAGCTTGCCGAGACGTGCGCGAACTACTTGCGTAAAGGTCGTTTGGCAGCGGTGGAAGGCCGAATTCAAGTGCGCAACTACGACAATAACGAAGGCAAACGTGTTTACGTAACCGAAGTTATTGCCGACAATGTTCGTTTCTTGGAATCTGCGAACAGCGGTAACCGCGAAGAGGGCGGATATTCAGGTGCTCCTGCCGGTGGAGCCGGTGGCGGAAGCTACGGCGGCGGCGGAGGCAATCGCAGCGGTGGATCGCGCGGACAGCAGGATCCTTTCATTGATGACGGAAAACCGATCGATATTTCCGATGATGACTTGCCATTCTAAAGTAGAAAGGACTGAGAAGACACAATGGCTTTCCAAAAAAGAGACAACAATGGTGACGATCGCGCAGATCGTAAATTTGCTCCTCGTGGCAAAGGCGGTAAAGGTAAACGCCGTAAGGTTTGTTACTTCACAGTAAACAAAATCAAACACATTGACTATAAAGATACGGAAACACTGAAGAAGTTCATCTCCGAGCGTGGAAAAATTCTTCCTCGCCGTGTGACAGGCACTTCCGCGAAATACCAACGTGCACTGACAATCGCGATCAAACGCGCTCGTACAGTAGCATTGCTTCCGTACACAACGGAATAGGCTATACACCAAGAACAGTCGGGAAACCGGCTGTTTTTTTATTTTTCAGGCGGAAGCGGGTGCGTGCCTCTATCTGCGAATCGTTCAGCCCCCAGGAGTTTATACTTTGTTAATAAATGATTTAGAGGGATGCAATAGGCTTGGTTTACAATAAGACATAAGGAAACGTTTCCCCTAATTATGGTTTCAAAGGAGAATGGACATGAAATTAAGCAAAAAAGGACTGACCGTCCTCTCGTTCACTGTGGGCGCTTGTCTCTTCGTCTCCACGGCATTCGCGGATTCGCTGCTCGGATCCGGCTATGACCGGTTGAAAGACTCGGCGAAGAAGACGGCATCGATGATGGAGACCGGACTCGGCAGCTACACCGTAGAATCGCTGTATACGCTCAAAGATAATGATAAGATTCTGGAGCAGTCGTCCGAAACGAAGAAATATGACACCGCGGGTAAACGTACGGAGAGTACGAGTGTTTCCACAGGCAGAGACGGTAAAACAACGACCAACTATTCCTATGAGGATGCGAAAATTACCGCCTGGAAGAATAGTGTCGAGAACAAGTTCTATGTGACGGAGTATCCTTCCGATTATGGACGCCGTGCGCCTGGCGAGTTCAAGAACCCTTTTAACGAAAATGGGGCATCCGAGGTTGAAAAGATCGTGGACGCGGTCGTCGGCAATCTGAAAGATTACGTACAGGTGGAAGAGGGAGCGAACGGCAGCAAGGTATACGCGGGAAGCTTGTCCGAAGCACAAGTGCCTGCTCTGGCAAACGCGGTAGCATCCTTCGGCTTTAAGCGCAGCCTTCATGGCGATTCCGACCTTTCGGTCGTGCAGAACGATATTTTTGTGAAAAAAGTGGTGGGCTCTGCCGTTGAGAACAAAGCGGGCTACCTGGAGAATGTAACAGGCGACATTACATTGTCGGGCAAAGACAAGAACGGCGTGCAGCACGAGCTGACGCTGAATGTGGTAGCTAAGATCTCGAACGTCGGTTCCACGAATGTCGTACAACCGGATCTGAGCGGTGCTGAGGTGCAAAAAGCGAACTACAACGGCTTCAGCAGCAAATATGTCGGGACGTACAAAAACAACATTATTATGGAGAAAGATGGCAAGTTCGTGAAAATTGGCGAACGTACCCTGCAAATTACGAACATCGATGGGGATAAGATAACAGGTACATTTGCAGAAACCGTACTTCCAGGCTTCGAGAAAGAATATCCAGACAAGGATCAATTCAGCTTCGAGTACAACCTGTCTACAAGCCTCCAGGCGTTTACATACACGAACGCCAAAGGTGAGACAAGAAACGGCATGATCCACCCGAATGGCAGTGGCAAAGTCTACGTTGAGCTTAACTTGGAGATGAAAGGTAACAATTCGTACCACTCCCAAATGAAGCCATTCTACGATGGTGAGCTTGATCGCGTATTTGAATAAGCAAGGAAGCGTCAGGAGGCTGCGATGGTGCAGCTTCCTGCGTATTTGTGAGGAGGGTATACGTTGACCGTCAAGGCGATAGAAGTTAGCGGATTAACCAAGTCGTTCAAGAACGGCCGGGGCATCAGCGATTTGAATTTGGATGTGGATCAAGGGGATGTGTACGGGTTTCTCGGGCCCAATGGCGCGGGGAAAACGACCGCGATGAAGATGATCACTGGGCTGATGAAGCCGGATCGCGGTGATGTGAAAATTTTTGGCGCGAGCGTTACGGAAGATTATGTTGGGGCGATGAAGCATGTAGGCTGTGTCATTGAGACGGCGGAATCGTATCCGTACCTAACGGCGAATGAGAATCTTAAGCTGTTTGGCCGTTATTATCCGGAAGTTGATCAGCGAAGAATTGATGAGTGCCTGGAGATTACGGGCATCTTGAAATATAAAAACGAGAGATCCCAGAAGTTCTCACTCGGGATGAAGCAGCGCTTAGGGATTGCCGCGGCGATTCTGTCGAAGCCCAAGCTGCTGATTCTGGACGAGCCGCTCAACGGGCTGGATGTCGAAGGCATGCTGGATATGCGGAAGTTGATTAAGCAGTTGTCCGCGGAGGGCACGACGTTCTTCATCTCCAGTCACTTGATTCACGATGTGGAGCTGACCTGTACCCGCATCGGCATTATTTATGGCGGCAAGCTGGTGAACGTGGAGTATACGAGCAACATTCTTTCGTATTACTCGTCGCTCGAGAATTATTTTGTAAGCGAGGTGGATCGCAATGGCCGGGTTTAAAGCCGCATTCCTCAATGAAGGGGTGAAGCTGCGTAAAAAGAAAAAGCTGCTGGCGGCCGTCATTTTGTCCACGTTAGCGGTCATGATCGGGCAAATTGCTGTGACGACGATCAAGCATGGACTGGGTTTGCGAATTGTCGGCAGTGTGGAGTTTCCGATCGTTGTTCTCCAGTTTTTCTCCTATACGATTCTGCCGCTGTTTGCGACATTTGTGGCGATCGATATGTTCAATGGCGAGACGTCGTCGAATACGATGAAAATTACGCTGCTCAGGCCCGTGAGCCGATTCGGCGTTTTCAGCGCGAAGGTGTTGAATTTGGCGCTTTTTATCGCGGGCATGCTGCTGTTTGTAATGGTGATCTCGCTGCTGGCGGGGCTAATCTTTAACCCATCCACCGCAAGCTTTGGCGGGATTTTTAAGGTTATTCTGTCCTACATGTTGACGTTTTTTCCTGTCTTTGTATTTGCGTTGATCGTCGTGCTCCTCGCCAATCTCATTCAGGGCGGATTAGCGGTCTTTTTCTTATCGATTCTCGTGTTTATTGCGTTTAATTTCCTGGGAATCATCTTCTCCACGTATTCGAGTTTCTTTGTTACGTCGATGTTCGATTGGTACATGCTCTGGATCTCCGAGACGACGAATGTGTTTAAAATCTTCCGCGAAATCCTCATTATAGCCGGATGTGGTATCATGTTATTTACAACAGGGTATTATCTGTTTGACAGGAAGGATCTATAGAGAGGCGTTAGATATGAACTTCACGAAACGTTTTTTTACGATGAACGCGCTGTCGCTGCTGGCCACGATTGGCCTTACGCTGCTAGCTGTCGTTATCTTTATCGCCGCTTATACGCGGATGTTCGGGCATGAAGTGCAGACGAAGGAGTTCCAACGCGCTTTCGAGGTTCGTGCGGCCATTAGCGATATTCAGCAGCGAGCGCAGGCGTTAAGCTTCGATCAACTGCTGGACAAGCAGTACCAAACCGATCTGGCGAGGCAAATGAACGCTTTGGGCGCTAGCGCCGTCATAGTAAAGAACCGCGAAGTGATCTATGCCACAACCAATTTCAACAAAATGGACATTGAAAAAAGCTTGATTCTATCGAGCCAGCCAACCGGTCCGAGTACGCTCGAGCTGCACGGTGATAATTATCAGTCCGCCCGCGTTGATTATAAGCTGCCATCCGGCGAAGGCGGGGTGCTTCTGCTGCTGGCGCCGATCAAGACGAACACAGCATTCTTCTGGCTGCTAGGCGGGTTTACGCTCGGATTCTTCACGCTGGTGTTCCTAGCGATGAATTTCTGGGTTTCGTACCGTTTTGCCCGCGGGATCGTTTCCCCGATCTCCAGGCTGAAGGACGCAGCCAGGGCGATTAGTGAGGGCGACCTTAGCCGCGGCATTGCCGAAGAGGGCGAAGGCGAAGTGCGCGAGCTGTGCCGAACACTGGAGCTGATGCGTATCAAGCTGAAGGAATCGGTCTATTTGCAGGAAAAATATGACGACAACCGCAAGTTTCTGGTGTCCAGCATTTCACATGATTTGAAGACGCCGGTGACTTCGATTAAAGGATATATCGAGGGCATTATCGACGGGGTGGCCAAGTCGCCGGAGAAGCTGGCGGAATACTTGGACATCGCCCGGTCGAAAGCGATTCTGGTCAACGCGATGATCGATGACCTGCTGCTGTACTCCAAGCTGGATCTGAATCAGCTGCCGTATCATTTTGAGAAGAGCGACGTGGTCGCCTATTTCGAGGATTGCGTAGCGGATTACAGGTATGAGTTCGAGAAAGCGAATGTGGCGATCGAACTCATGAATGAGCTGGGATCGCAGGTAGCGGTTCGGATCGATCGGGAGCGGCTGCGCCGAGTCGTTCAAAATATTTTGGACAACGCGCTTATGGTGGTAGAGAAAGATCGGGGCCGCATTGCGATTATTCTTCGCGAGACGCGGACTTCGGCGATTATAGAGATTCGAGATAATGGAAAAGGGATACCGGAAGCGAAGCTGCCTTACATCTTTGAACGCTTTTATCAAGCAGACCCTTCAAGAAAGAGCGGCAGCGGATTGGGTCTGGCCATCGCCAAGCAAATTGTGGAGGGGCATGAGGGGAAGATTTGGGCGACGAGCCAGGAGGGCGAGGGCACCCGGATCATGATTTCCCTGAAAAAGTTGTAGCGTGTGGGGAGAGTTAGGGATGAAAAAAATTCTTATCGTGGAAGACGATCAAAGCATCGCCAATCTACAGCGGGACTATCTGGAGCTGAGCGGCTACGCGGTGAAGATCGTAAACAGTGGAGAAGAGGGACTGAAGGCGCTGGAAGCGGAGTCGTTCGCGCTGATTCTGCTGGATATTATGCTGCCGAATATGGACGGCTTCGAGGTGCTGCGAACAGTGCGGGAGCGGGACGATATTCCGGTGCTGCTCGTATCGGCCAGGGCGGAGGAGATTTATAAAATCAACGGACTGGGGCTCGGCGCGGACGATTATATTACGAAGCCGTTCAGCTCCGGGGAGCTGGTGGCGCGGGTCGGGGCGCATCTTAAGAAGTTCGAGCGCATGAAGGAACGCTTCGGCAAGGAGCATGAGGGCAGCAAACTGCAGGTGCGAGGGCTGGAGGTTCATAAGGATGCCCGCCGGGTGTTCGTGAACGGGCAAGAGGTAGCGCTCGCTCAGAAGGAGTTCGACCTGCTGCTGTTCCTGCTGCAGAACGCCAACCGCGTTTTTGGCAAAGAGGAGCTGTTTGAGCGCATCTGGGGCCTCGACAGCTTGGGTGACGCCTCGACAGTCACCGTCCATATTGCCCGCATCCGCGAGAAGATCGAGGACACGCCGTCCAAGCCGCAATACATCGGGACGGTGTGGGGCTCGGGATACCGATTCATCGTATAACCAGGACCACATTCAGAGGATGAGAGGCAGCCGGAGACGGCTGTTTTTTCTTATTTTCAGGGCGGCAGAGGGAGGCTTTGCAGGGACTTTCTTTTCTAGTCCCTTTTTGTGGTATAATTGATCATAATGTCAGGGGACATGAGGAGAGATGACGGGTGCTGAATCGGGAGAAAGAAGTTGACTTAGCCAGACGGGCCAAAGTGATTGAGTGGCTCAAGACCGAAGTTGTCGATCACGTTGCTCATCTGCTCAAAGGCATTTGGGAAGGAAGCCATGCGAAGATTCTCGATGGATTGGCGAGCTTGATTTCAAGCGGCTATATTTTAGGCAGAAGACTTGGCATTTCTTATAAACAGCTAGACGAAGCCATCGTCGAGAAAATGAAGAAGCACCGCCAAGAGGGCCATCAGCTTGAGGACTGGTACGGCGACATTTCCTCGCTCGAAGAACATTTACGTAAGAGGTGAGCCCGGTTGGGGAAACGAGGTTGGCAAAGCATCATATGGAGCGCGGTAACGGTACTATTCCTGCTATCCTTTATGACGCCTTTTATTGTATTCACATTTAGTTTTTTGCTGGTGCCGATTGTGATGCTGTTTGTCAAATCGAGCACGAAGCACTTTATCATCAGCTATGTGGTCGGTCTGCTCGTGATTGTGCTGTTAACCCAGTGGCATAGTTGGTTTTTGGTTACGCTCTCGCTGCTGATGCTCCCGACGGTGCTGGCGATGGGCACCCTGTATAAGCGCAAAGCCCCGGCTCGATCGGTACTGACGGCGGGGATTGTTACCATCATCGCGGAGGCGCTCCTTGGCCTCGTCTGCAGCTACTTGTTCGGCTTCGATCCCGTGGATCGGTTCAAAGATTTCATGCAGTCCAGTATCGACACGATGCCCCCTGCCATGAAAGAGCTGCTGCCGACCGATATGGATGTGTACCTGAATTTTATCGTGCAAGTGATTCCGCTGTATTTGATTTTCTTTGCGTTGTTCTACACATTTGTTACGCATGGCGTCAGCCGCTGGCTGCTGAACAAATCCGGGGAAGGCATTCCCGGGCTGCGGCCGATGCGGGAGTGGATGCTGCAGAAATCGCTCGTTTGGATTTATTTGGTCGCTTTTGTGCTGGATATGTTCACGACGCCGGATGCCAGCTCGCTCATTTCGACGCTGCTCATGAACGCGATGCCGCTCTTGATGCTGGTGTTCGCGGTGC
Source organism: Paenibacillus oryzisoli (assembly GCF_050467285.1). Taxonomy (GTDB): domain Bacteria; phylum Bacillota; class Bacilli; order Paenibacillales; family NBRC-103111; genus Paenibacillus_E; species Paenibacillus_E oryzisoli_A. The sequence goes on from NZ_JBCMUN010000019.1 coordinate 34,554, forward strand.
AGGCGATTGGGTTCCTGTTCTTCGTGTCTTACGCGAATCGCTGGAAGCCGGTTCTGCCGATTATCGGGATCGTGATTCTCTGTGTGATGCCGCCACTTTTTCTCGTATACAGCTTATTAGGGGTATTTGATGTTGCGTTTCCAATCCGTGAGCGGTTCAAGAAAAATCTATAGGATTAGGAGCTAGTTCGAATGCCGAAGTTCCTTCTAAAGCGGTGGCACGGTCAACACATCGTGTGGATGTTCATTCTGCTTCTGTGCTTGACGATCCTCCTTTATTTGTTCCGATGGTGGCTGGGCCTGACGGCTTTCCTGCTGTGCGGGGTCATGGCGTATTTCACGCTGCAAGCGGAGGCCGCATTCCGCCGCGATTTGAATACGTATGTCGGCACGATTACGCATCGGGTCAAAAAGGCGGGCAACGAAGTGATGAGCGGCCTGCCGATCGGTATTATTTTATATAATGAGGAAAAGCGCATTGAGTGGCACAACCCGTTCGTCGCCAAAATGCTGGAGCAGGATTCGGTGATCGGGGAGCCGCTGCTGGAGTTTTTTCCGGATTTGAAAAATAAGAAGGAAAAGACCGACAAGCTCGAAATGACGATCGGTAAGCTGATCTATCAGGTGTGGCACCGTCCCGAGGAGCGGCTGCTCTATTTCCGGGAGGTTACGGAGCAGGCGTTGCTCGCGAAAAAGTACGAGGATTCGAAGGCGGCCATCGGCATCGTGATGATGGATAACCTGGACGAGGCGACGCAAGGGCTGGACGACCAGACGCGCAGCATCATGCTCGCCAAGGTCACGGGGGAGATTACGGAGTGGGCGCAGAAGCACCAGCTGTATCTTCGCCGAACGGCGTCGGACCGGTTCCTCATTCTGATGGATCAAAAAGGGCTGCGCCAACTCGAACAGACGCGGTTCGAAATTTTGGATGACGTGCGCGACCTCACGATTGAGAATAAGCTGCCGCTCACGCTGAGCATCGGGATCGCTTCCGGCGCGGAGCAGCTGGCGGAGCTCGGCCAGATGGCGCAGATGAGCCTCGACATGTCCTTGGGCCGCGGCGGCGACCAGGTGACGGTGAAGGTCGGGCAGCGGCTCTCCTTCTACGGCGGTCGGACGAACGCAGTCGAGAAGCGCACGCGCGTTCGGGCACGGGTCATCTCCCACGCGCTGCGCGACCTGATGAAGGACAGCGATAAGGTCATCATCATGGGCCATCGGTTCCCGGACATGGATTCCATCGGCGCCGCGATCGGCGTGCTGAAGGCCGTCCAGGTCGTGGGCAAAGAGGGCTACATTGTGCTGGAGGGCGTCAACCCTTCGATTCAAAAGGTGATGGAAACGATCGCCGCCGACGAGCGGCTGCACCGTTGGTTTATCACGCCGGAGCAGGCGATGATTATTACGACGCAGCGCTCGCTGGCGGTTGTCGTCGACACGCATAAGGCGTCGATGGTGGCGGAGCCGCGGCTTCTCCAGCAGACGCATCGCATTGTCGTCATCGACCACCACCGGCGCAGCGAGGAGTTCATTCACGATGCGACGCTCGTCTATATGGAGCCGTATGCGTCCTCGACGTGCGAGCTCGTAACCGAGCTGCTGCAGTATTTGAACGATAAGCTGTCGATGGAAGTGCTCGAAGCGACGGTGCTGCTCGCGGGAATCGTCGTCGACACGAAGAGCTTCAGCCTGCGCACCGGTGCAAGGACTTTCGAAGCCGCGTCGTACTTGCGGCGCAACGGGGCGGACTCCGCGCTCATTCAGCGCCTCATGAAAGAAGATCTCGACTCGTATATTGAGCGGGCCGAGGTCATGAAACATACGGAGACGCTGTATGAACATATCGCGCTGGCGGTAGCAGAGTCATCGCGCACCTATTCGCAGTTGATGATCGCGCAAGTAGCTGATACATTGTTGAATATGACGAATATTATGGCTTCCTTCGTGATCGCGGTGCGGCCGGACGGCCTCATCGGCATCAGCGCCCGCTCGCTCGGGCAGATGAACGTTCAGGTCGTCATGGAACGGATGGGCGGCGGCGGACATTTGACGAATGCCGCAACGCAATTGGAAGGCACCCTCGAGGAAGCCGCAAATCGATTAAAACAAGTCCTAGCAGACATGCAGGAAGAGGAGGGACTTTTCGAATGAAAGTCGTATTGTTGAAAGATGTGAAGGGTCAAGGCAAGAAGGGTGAAATCAAAGAGGTATCCGAAGGCTACGCACAGAACTTCTTGATCGCGCAAGGACTGGCGGCTCCAGCAACGCAAGGCGCAGTGAAGACGCTGGACAATCAGAAGAAGGCGGAGCAGCGCCGCAAGGATGAAGAGAAAGCGGCTGCGCAGGCGCTCGGTGCGAAGCTCGCGGAAATGACGGTTCAGATTAAAGCGAAAGCCGGCGAGGGCGGCCGTTTGTTCGGAGCGATTCCGAGCAAGCAGATCGCGGAAGTGCTGGAGAAGCAATATAAAATTACGCTCGACAAACGCAAAATCGTGCTCGACGAGCCGATCCGGACGCTGGGCGTCACGAAAGTCGCCGTGAAGCTGCACACCGACGTTACGTCGAGTTTGAACGTGCACGTGATTGAAGAGAAGTAAGAAGCGGGTCCTTCCCTTGCGGGGAGGGCTTTTTCTTTTGTAGGGGAGATCGCTTGGTTTGGTAGATAACAGCATTCGACAAAAGTGATAGATTCGAACGCGGCGGAATGGTAGAATAGATTGTCTAAGACATCAGAAAGGCGGGCTATAAGCATGAGCGGAGATAATATGTTTATGGATCGTATACCGCCTCAAAATATAGAAGCGGAGCAGGCCGTACTGGGTGCGATCCTCATTCACAGCGACTCCCTGATTACGGCTATGGAGCGCATCACGAGCGATGACTTCTACCGCGGGGCGCATCAGCGCATTTTTGAGGCGATTGTCGAGTTGGCGGAAGAGCAAGAACCGGTGGATCTGATCACACTTACGGCACGCTTGCAAAATAAAGCGCAGCTCGAGGAAATCGGCGGCGTCACGTACTTGTCGGAGCTGGCGAACGCGGTACCGACGGCGGCCAACATCGACTACTACGCGGCAATTGTCGAGGAAAAATCAATGTTGCGGCGGCTCATTCGTACCGCCACGCAGATCGTCTCGGATGGCTATGCCAACGAGGATAACGTGGGGTCGATGCTCAGCGAGGCGGAGGCCAAAATCCTCGAGATCTCGCAGCGCCGCAGCTCGACGGGGTTCGTCGTCATTCGCGACGTCCTCATGGAAGTCTTCGAGAAGGTCGAGACGCTCTACTCGAACAAAGGCAGCTCGACAGGCGTGCCTTCGGGCTTCATCGATCTCGATAAAATGACGTCGGGCTTCCAACGCTCCGACTTGATCATCCTCGCCGCGCGGCCTTCCGTCGGGAAAACCGCCTTTGCGCTAAACGTTGCGCAAAATGTCGGCGTCCGCGCGAAGGAAACCGTCGCGATCTTCTCGCTCGAGATGGGCGCGGCGCAGCTCGTTCAGCGTATGGTCTGCGCCGAGGCCAACGTCGATGCGAACCGGATGCGGACGGGGATGCTCGAAGGCGACGACTGGGAGAAGCTGACGATGGCGATCGGCGCCTTGTCGGAGGCGAACGTCTACATCGACGATTCCGCACAGATTACGGTGGCGGATATTCGCGCGAAGTGCCGCCGTCTCCAGCAGGAGAAAGGGCTCGGCATGATCTTGATCGACTACCTGCAGCTCATCGCCGGCCGCGGTAAAGGCGACAACCGACAGCAGGAGGTCTCCGAGATCTCGCGGACACTGAAACAGATTGCGCGTGAGCTGAACGTGCCGGTCATCGCGCTCTCGCAGCTCAGCCGGGGCGTTGAGCAGCGGCAGGATAAGCGGCCGATGATGTCTGACCTTCGGGAATCGGGCTCCATCGAGCAAGATGCCGACATCGTCGCGTTCTTGTACCGGGACGATTACTATGATAAAGAATCCGAGAAGAAGAACATCATCGAGATTATCATCGCCAAGCAGCGGAACGGCCCAGTCGGGACGGTGGAGCTGGCGTTTTTGAAGCAGTTCAACAAATTCGTGAATATGGATCGCACGCATCAGGAAGCAGCCGGGCATTGACGCCGCGGCTGTTTGTGCGTAAAGAGAAGGTGGTGTTGGAGGGCGGTCGCCAGACGGACACCGGTTACCAATCTCCTGCACAATAACCTTGTGGGGACCTGATCCTGCAAAAGTACAGTAAATTTCGTGAAGTAGCCCTTATTTCCCATAACAACCTGCAGAATGTACAGGAAATTTCGGCATAAAGGATAATGCAAGCGATTACAATGCCTGCTGGTGCAAAATTGACTGTAGAAAATGCAGGATTTCAGGCAATTTCGGCTTTTATAGACAAATTTCATGTAGGTTTTGCAGGTTGTAGGCGAAGCAGTCGGCGCCGCCGCAAGATTATTGTTCCGCAGACAGGGACGATGACATATTTCTCTCCGCCCTTGGGAACCTTAGGAAGAGATTGGGTTTGAAAGACCGCTATGCACCTGCAAGGCAACGCTCGCCCAGGATTTGTGCGGGTAGGAGCGTGGGCGGTGCAGTTAACCGCATCAGGGCTGCCATTCAGCGATGTGGTCGCTGCGCGAACCGCTCAATCCGGGGCTATTCGCGGGTTCAGGAAACACTTGGAACATTGCGTTTTGTTTTTGCCTAAATTCCGAACATTCATACATAGCCTCTTATAATCGTTCGCATTTCATTGACTTTACCAGGGGTGACTGCTAAACTAGATAGGGCGGAAAAACCTTGATCGAGAGGCTCCGGAGGAGCGCTTGATAGAAGGTCATTTTTTTTGTGCCATGGCGACTTCACGCTGAACACTTTAGTGCTTTAATGAAGTCCAACTGACTTCTGTGGATTTACAGCCAATACGGCTTATTATGGGTGAACTGTCACCGTACGGAGGTAGTGCATTATGTCAACGGTTGTTGTTGTCGGAACGCAATGGGGAGACGAAGGAAAAGGGAAAATTACTGACTTTCTCGCGGAATCTGCTGAGGTGGTTGCTCGTTACCAAGGTGGTAACAATGCAGGCCATACGATCATTATTAGCGGGAAGAAGTATAAGCTGACGATGGTTCCCTCGGGCATTTTTTATAAGGATAAAGCTTGTGTAATCGGCAATGGCATGGTCATTAATCCGGCTGCACTTATTGAAGAAATCAATTACATTCACGATAACGGTTTTACAACGACGAATCTGCATATCAGCAACCGCGCGCATGTGATCATGCCGTATCACTTGTTGCTGGACGGTCTGGAAGAAGACCGCAAAGGCGACAGCAAAATCGGCACAACCCGCAAAGGGATTGGCCCTGCTTACATGGATAAAGCGGCTCGCAACGGTATCCGCATCTCGGACCTGATGGATCCGGAGGAATTCGAGCTGAGACTTCGCCGCATTGTCGAAGAGAAGAACGTGCTCATTCAACAAGTGTACGGCGCTGAGCCGCTTGACGTTGAGCCGATTCTGAAGCAGTACCTGGAATTTGCGGAAGTGCTTCGCCCTTACGTGAAGGACACATCCGTGATCCTGAACAACTACATCGACGAAGGTCGTCGCGTATTGTTTGAAGGCGCGCAAGGCGTCATGCTGGACATCGACCAAGGAACATACCCGTATGTCACGTCCTCGAACCCGACGGCGGGCGGCGTATGTATCGGTTCCGGTGTAGGTCCAACGAAGATCCACAACATCATCGGGGTCGCAAAAGCGTATACGACACGTGTCGGCGACGGTCCGTTCCCAACGGAACTGAACAACGAAATCGGTGACTGGATTCGTGAAAAAGGCTTCGAATACGGCACCGTAACGGGCCGTCCGCGCCGCGTGGGCTGGTTCGACAGCGTTGTTGTGCGCCACGCTAGACGCGTGAGCGGCATCACGGGCTTGTCTTTGAATTCCATCGACGTTCTCACCGGTCTGGAGACGGTGAAGATCTGCACAGGCTACATGTACCGCGGCGAGCTGATCGAGCACTATCCAGCAAGCCTCAAAGCGATCTCCGAGTGCGAAGCGGTATACGAAGAGATGCCGGGTTGGTCGGAAGACGTGTCCGAAGCACGCACGCTGAGCGATCTGCCTGAGAATGCGCGGCACTATGTGGAGCGGGTTTCCCAGCTCACGGGCATTCCGATCGCAATCTTCTCTGTCGGCCGCAACCGCGAGCAGACGAACCTGGTGCGTCCCGTTTACGCGTAATCGACAAATACGGCGGGGCCGTAAGCCCGTCATCCATAGCAAATCCCCTGGGCTGCGCGGCAGCTTAGGGGATTTTTCTTTTGCCATCAGGGATTTAATGGAAGAAATTTCGTCCATACTGGAAGGAGGAGCGCATAGGCGAAATTAGGAGTGAACAGAACGAATGAAATGGATGACTTGGCTAAGCAAAATCGTGATTGGCACCGTCCTTATAACGATGATTTCGATGTTTACGACGTGGTTTGTCGTAAATATGTATGTGGAAGATATTTTTCGACAATATCAGATCCCGGCATTGGGCAAAAAGATTCATTTTGGTGAATTTACATCAAGATTGGCGGAAGAACTGAATATAGTTAAGCGTAAAGACGGGGGGAAGCAAGCTGCCCAGGGAGGAGACGCCTCTGGCGCATCGCCTGCTCCTAGTCCCAGCCCGTCCGGTGCCCAAGTGAGCCCTTCGCCAAGCCCGGCGACGAGCATGGGGAGCACACAGGGCACCGATAGCCTGGCCGCGAGTGGAAGCGGGTCGGGATTATCGCCAAACGACGACGATGCCGTCGCCGTCATGGGCCGTGCACAGGTGGAGGATAGCGAGCAGAAGCAGCAGCTGGTCATGTCGGAGCAGGATTTTACCAAGAAGAAGGACGCCTTAACCAGTGAGGATAAAATGAAGATCTTCTCCTTGGTCGTGGCGAAGCTGCCGCAGGATGAGGTGCAGAAGCTGTCGCTGCTGCTGGAAGACGGCATTACAGCCGAAGAAATGGATCAAGTGAACACGACGCTCAAAAAATATTTGTCGGACCAGGAAATGTCGCAATTGATGGTCATTTTAAATAAATATTAGGGCTGAAGGAGCTGCCCTCCGTATTTGAGAAGCGTGTCCTCCGCTTGCCGGTAGCGGGATTTTTCCACGTAGACGTGGAGGACGTAGCTTGCGGCAGCAGGCGCCGGCTCGGCACCCGAGGTTGGCTGCCATTCGTTTGTCAGCGCAGTCTCGGCGTGCCCCTGGTAGGCGCCGGATTGCAGGCTCAGCACCCCTTGTTCCTTCAGCGCTTCGGTCGCGCGCATCAATTGGTCCTCCTGTGTAAACGCTGCGGCAACATTCATTTCCATGCGAATCAACACTCCTTTCAAATTTCGATCCATGTCGACAGAGAGGGGGGATGAGGATTGGCAAATCGGCCAAAAAACCTGTCGAAATCACGGCTTCTTTTGGTGGTGGACACGAATCTATCACATGGTTGTCTAGTAACTTGTTGAAATAACCACGGAAAGTGTGTTAAATTTAACAAAAGAAAGACAACTCGATGGATATTATGTCTAATCAAGGTTAATTTATGTACCCGTGAAGCATTATTAGGCTTCATGGTTGCAAAACCGTTCAAAGGGAGAAGATCATGACAGGTTTCAGGGGAATGCGTTTTGTCATGGATCTCGTTAAGAGATTCACGCCTAAGCGAGAAAGCTTGACCGTTAATGAATCCATATCAGACGAGCAGCAGAATGAGGTTTCGACAACTACGACGCTAACGGTTCTTAAACGACATAAATGGTCACTTGCAATAGGCGTAGGAGCGATAGCGCTGTCTGGCGTTATCACGTTTACTGGACATCAGTATGTAGAAGCAGGCATGGTGAGTGTGTACCATGTGATGCTGAATAACGAAGAGGTTGGCATTGTCAGCGACAGTAAGCTCATTGATGAGTATAAGAAGAATAGACCGCAAGAAGTTCAGAACAATTTTCCAGATGTACACGTTGTGCTCAAAACGGACGGGATCACCTACACGTCTGAAAGGGCTTACAACCTGAAATCGGACGATCAGGCGGCCATTGCCAAGCTGAACGAGCTGATTGTGCCGCAGCCGGTGGGCGTAGCCCTTAAGGTTGACGGGAAAACGATCGCAATCGTGAAGGATCAGGCGACGGCGGATGATATTTTGAATAAGGTTAAAGAACCGTTTGTTTCGAAAACGAAGGATGAGAGCAAGGTTGCTGCGTTGTCGGCCAGCATAAGCGACGATATTTCAACGGCACCGTCCGAAGTGGAGAAGTCGGAGTTCGTACAGCAGGTCGATACGACCGAGGTGCCGATCGATCCGAAGGAGCTGGCGAATCCGGAAGATGTAGTGAAGTCGCTGCAAACGGGCGATGTCGCACCGGCGAAATATACGGTTGTGGAGGGCGACTGCGTTTCCTGCATCGCGAAGAAGCTGGGCATTACGAAGCAGTTCATCTATGATAACAACCCGGGCATTCAAGACGATAAGCTGAAAATCGGCAATCAGTTGGATGTGACGGTGCTGAAACCGACGCTATCTGTGAAAACCACGGAGAAGGTCGTGAAGAATCAGGAAATTCAATACGACACGGAATACGAGCTGGACGACTCCATGCGGGTCGGCGAGCTGAAGCCGATTTCCCCAGGGAAGAACGGTCTTAAGAAGGTCACCATTCAGGTGACGAAGGTTGACGGTCTGATGACCGATGAGCAAGTGGTGAATGAGGAAATCATCGATCAGCCGGTAACGGCGAAGGTGAAAAAAGGAACGAAAGTCATCAAAGGCGAGGGCACCGGCAAGTTTGCATGGCCTGTCATTTCGCCGAGCATCTCGAGTACATTCGGCTACCGTTGGGGCAAGCTGCACAAGGGCATCGACATTACAGGCAATCGTACGATCATGGCGGCGGATAACGGCAAAGTCATCGAAACCGGCTACAAATCGGATTATGGCAATTATATTATCATTAATCATTTGAACGGTTATGAGACGCTGTACGGTCACCTCAGCCAGATTACGACCAAGACAGGTACGATCGTAGAGAAGGGCGATAAAATCGGCATTATGGGCTCTACAGGCGATTCCACCGGAGTGCATTTGCATTTCGAAGTACATAACCATGGCAGCCTGGAAAATCCTTTAAAATATTTGAATCGTTAAGCTGCGGGAAGCGGCGTGATGAGGCAGGGTCGAACCGGACAACCCGGGGACACCTTGTCTCTTTTTTCATCAATATATGTTAAGATAAAGAGGGATATGTAGGGAAAAAATGGACTTGCTTGCCGATGAAGATAATTGAGGCGGTGAAACGTATGTTTGGAAAAATTCTAGTGGTTGACGATGAGCAGCCGATTGCAGATATTTTGAAATTTAATTTGGAAAAAGAGGGCTACCAGGTCATCTGTGCCTATGATGGCGGGAGCGCGGTCGAACTGGCTTTCTCCGAGCAGCCGGACCTGATTTTGCTGGATCTCATGCTGCCGGTGAAGGACGGCATGGATGTGTGCCGGGAGGTGCGTTCGAAGCTGAACACGCCGATCATTATGCTCACAGCGAAGGACACGGAGCTGGACAAGGTGTTAGGGCTTGAGATGGGCGCCGACGACTACGTGACGAAGCCTTTCGGCACACGGGAGCTGCTGGCGCGCGTGAAGGCGCATCTGCGCCGGCAGACGAAGGCGCAGGCTGCGCCGCCGAGCGAATCGGATACGCAGCGCAACGGGGTGCGGATACATGGGCTTTTTATCGACAACGATATGTATATCGTGTACAAGGACGGTACGCCGCTGGATCTCACGCACAGGGAGTTTGAGTTGATTCAGTACTTGGCCAAAAACTCCGGCAAAGTGATGACGCGCGAGCACCTGCTGCAGGCGGTGTGGGGCTTCGAGTATTTCGGCGATGTGCGGACGGTTGACGTGACGATCCGGCGCCTACGCGAGAAGCTGGAGACGGACCCGAGCCGTCCCGAGTACATTATGACGCGCAGGGGGCTTGGCTATCTGATGCGCAGTCCTAAGGCCGGTGGCTTCTGAGCATGAGAGGCATCCGCTTCTTCCAGTCGATCCAGGCGAAGCTGATCATTATTTACGTGCTGCTCATCTTAATCGCGATGCAGCTGATCGGCGTCTATTTTTATAAGACGGTGGAGACGTATTTTAAAAATGATTTCTTGGCCTCGCGCAACAGTCAGGTAACGCTGCTCGCCGGCTTCGTCGAGTCGTACATGACCGGCGATCCCGACAGCAAGAATGCGGCGGAGGGCAAGAAAACGTACGCCGATCTGAATGAGTTTGTGAGCGGTTTATTTTCGATTAATAATGCGGAAATTCAAATTATCGATGCGAACGGGAACGTCATCTCGACGTCCGTGGCTTCGCATCTTAAGCAAAAGAATACGCAGCCGGAAGTCATCCGGGCGCTGCAGGGAATCAAGGAGAATCAGCGGATTTTCACCGATGAGGACGGCTACCGCAAGGTCATTATGGCCAAGCCGGTGGGCAGCGGGGTTCGGGTGCTGGGGGCGGTGTACATCATCGCTTCCATGGAGGATGTGTATAAGACGATCCGCTCCATCAACCGGATTCTGATTTCCGGTACGCTGATTGCCTTGGGACTGACGGCGTTTCTAGGTGTGCTGCTGACGAGTACGATCACGAACCCGATCAAGGAGATTACGAAGCAGGCGACGGCGGTGGCCGAGGGGAACTTCGACCAACAGGTCGTCATCCAGGGCCGAGACGAGATCGGCCAGCTCGGGCAGACGTTCAATTTCATGATGAACCGGTTGAAAGAAGCTCTTTCCCTCAATGAGGAGGAAAAGGAGAAGCTGGCGTCGATTCTGACGAATATGAACGACGGGGTCATCGCGACGGACGACCAGGGGCACGTCATCGTGCTCAACCGCAGGGCGAAGCAAATCCTGCAGGCAGAGGAAGAGACGACGCTCGGCCTGCCGATCTCCGAGGTGCTGGGCATCCCGCTCAGGACGATCCGCGAGTTTACGGAGAATGAAGTCAAGACGACGCTGCTGGACATTGCGCTGCCTGACGATGACGACGATCGCCTGTCGGTGCGCATTACGTTCACGCCGATCCATCGCCGCGGCGAGGGGGAAAGCGGCATCATTGCGGTGCTACAGGACGTCACGGACCAGGAGAAGCTGGAACAGGCGCGGCGCGAGTTCGTCGCGAACGTGTCGCACGAGCTGCGCACGCCGCTGACGACGATCAAGAGCTACCTCGAAGCGCTCGACGACGGGGCGATCGAGGAGCCGCAGCTCGCTTCGCGCTTCATCTCGGTGACACGCAGCGAGACGGAGCGGATGATCCGTCTGGTGACGGATCTACTGCATCTCTCGCGGCTCGATTCCAAGCAGTCGATGATGAGCAAGTCATCGACCGAGGTGAACGAAATGCTGGAGGAGGTTGCGGACCGCTTCTCCTTCCAGCTGCAGCAGCGGAAAATCTACATCGGCATCCACGTGGAGCCGGGCGTGACGAACCTGCTGCTGGACCGCGACAAGATTGATCAGGTTTTGGACAATCTGGTGTCCAATGCGATTAAATATACCGGCGACGATGGCACAATCCAGTTGAGGGCTTACAAGCTGGAGCGGGACCTGCTCGCCATTTCCGTTCAGGATAACGGGATCGGCATTCCGAAGAAGGATTTATCCCGGATTTTTGACCGTTTTTACCGCGTCGATAAAGCGCGTTCCCGCAACATGGGTGGTACGGGCCTTGGCCTGTCCATTGCCCGGGAAATAGTCAAAGCGCATGGCGGGACGATCAGTTTGGAATCTGAGCTGGGGCAAGGCACCCGTGTGACGTTCACACTGCCGATCCAGCAAGAGGTGGAGGATGAGCTATGATTGAAAGTTTAAAATCCATCCTGCTTGTCGTGCTGATCGGAACCAGCCTGTATCAGAGCTTCCTGCTGTCCTCGTACAGCCCGCCCAAGATTGAACCGATCCAGCAGAGCAACTATGTGCAGACGGAGACGCTGGGCAAGCAAATGGAGCTGCAGGACATGCTGTTCCCGGATCAGATCATCCTTCATCTGGGCAATCAGCAGCATTCGGTGCTGTATCCGAACAATTTTTATTACACAAGAGTGTTAGACAATATCAAACAGCGGAGCTTCAAAGGCTTCCGCAAAACGTCAATGTACCTCGTCAATGTGAACTGGGAGGAAGTCCGGACGAAGCAGCTGGGCGTGGAGATTCGGTTTCGGGATGGCATCCCTTTTACGATCTTGCAGCAGTTGTTCCGCATTGAGGGCGACATTCCGGTCGACAATGATAAAATTACGCGCATCTGGATCTATTCCAAAGGGACGAATGATGAGGTTAGGGCGTTCTTTTTCACGGATTCCCCGGGCGTTGGGTATGAAGTGATCGGGGCTGACTTTACGAGCAAGGACGTCGAGAATTTCTCCGCCTACGGGGAGCCGACGAATCTGTATAAAACGACGAACAGCGGCGATTACTATTTGCCGATCAAGCCGCTTTCGCTGCCAAACTATACGATCCCTTATACGCTGCTGACAGCGGATGAACTGAAGCAGAGCTTGTTCGTCGATCCGGGCATTACGCGATACCTGCGCGAGAGGGATGGATCGGAAATTTATACGGACAGCAAGCGAGGGTTCCAACTCAATCGGGATCTGCGCTGGGTTACGTATTCGGACCCAGTGGCCCCGGCTGCAAGCAAAACGGAAGTGCTGGACGATCTCATGCTTGGCATCAAGTTCATTAACCAGCACATCGGCTGGGACGGGAAATATATGCTTTCCCATACGCCGCAGCGGCAGCTGATGGATAATCAGACGTTTGCTTTTCGGCAGTATTTTGAGTCGCTGCCGATTGTGACGGCGCAGCCGGAAGGCTTTGGCACGCTGAAGGTTCAAGTGCAGAAGGGTGTGGTGTCGGGCTTCGAGCGCTCGATGATCATTCCGGATCTCAAGGGCGCTTCGCGCAAGGATGGTGAGCTGATCTCGGGCGATGTCCTGGAAGAACGGCTGCAAAACTATGTGAAGCGGTCGTCGATTGTCTCGATTTTTCCGGCGTATCGGCCGAGTATTGGCGATAAAAGCATTACGCTGACGAGCACGTGGGCTTTGGAGCTGCGGGATGGTTCGTACGATTTTATAGATTAAAGGAGCTGCGAGGAAATTAGCGGTATTTATTTCATCGCAGTCTCCAGACGGAGAGGAGGTTGGCGGACACATGAATTGGAGCAGGGCAAAATCGATTTTGATCGCTTCTTTTTTACTATTGAATCTGATTCTTGGCTTCCAGCTGTGGACGACCAACCGCTCTAATCAGACGGAAGTTTCGTCGGATACTTCGGGGACGGTGGAGGAGCTGAACCGCGCGCTGCTGAGCAAAAACATTCGTCTCACGGATGAGCTGCCGACCGATTCTCCCAAGCTGAAGGTGATTACGGTCAAGTATGATGACAGCCTGAAGCTGGACGAAGAGAAGAAGCTGAGAACCCCGTTCACGATGGGCAGTTTGCTGGGCAAAGGCGCGAGCAAGGAAGTCCAGACGCAATCGGAGATTCCGAATTTCAGTCTGTATCAGCTGGATTCGACGATGAGCAGCAGCGGTGCCTACGTGTTCACGCAGCAGTATGGGAAGTACCCGCTTTTTGATGTGCAACTGGTGTTGAATGAGAAGAACGGAGAAATTACCAGTTACCGTCAAGCGTACGTTGAAGTAGAATCAGAGGTGGAACAGACCGAGCAAAAGCTAATCTCCGCGCAGCTTGCGGTTCGCAGTCTCGTGGATAACTATTTAAGCAACGGCTCGATTATTACGGAAGTTCGATTAGGCTACCATGGGCAGCCGTATAACTCGCAAACGCAGCCGATGTATCCGCATTGGCGCATTACGATCGATAATGGGGACATTTACTATTTGCAAGCGTTTAATGGTGCCGTGGAGTCGCCGCAGAAGGGCGGGGATTTGCTGCCTTTTGGCACGGTGAATGAAGCGGGGAAACCGTTGATGGCGAGCGGAGTAACTGGGATGAGCGAACATAAGTAAGGGATAGATAAGCACATATGCAGGGATAGAGGAGCAGGGAGCATGGGTATACGATTTACGGTGTTATCGAGCGGTTCGACGGGCAATGCGACGGTGGTGGACAACGGGGAGGCCAAAATCCTCATCGATGTCGGCTTCAGCGCCAAACGCATGGAGCAGCTCATGAAGGAGCGGGATCTTGCGCCGAGCAGTCTGGACGCCATTGTGGTGACGCACGAGCATTCCGATCATATCAAGGGGCTGGGTCCGCTGGCGCGCAAGTACAATCTGCCGATCTACGCGAATGAGAAAACGTGGGACGAGCTGAACCGTCAAATCGGGGAGATTGCCGACGAGAATAAGCGCGTGCTGGAAACCGGCGGCATGCTGGAGTTCGGCGCGATGCGCGTCGAGTCGTTCGGGATTTCGCACGATGCGGCGGAGCCTGTCGGCTATTGCTTCTATGAAGGCGAGCAGAAGCTTAGCGTGGTGACGGATCTGGGCTACATGAGCGAAAAGGTGAAGGAGAAGATCACCGACTCCGATGCGCTCGTGCTGGAAACGAACCACGATGTAGACATGCTGCGCGTGGGTCATTATCCGTGGAGCATCAAGCGCCGGATTCTCGGCGACAAGGGGCATTTATCCAATGAGACGGCCGGAGAAGCGCTCTGCGATGTGATGACGAGCAAGACCAGATCCGTGTATATGGCGCATTTGAGCCGGGACCATAATTTGATGGACTTAGCCAGGCTGACGGTGAATAACATCGTACAAGAGCGTGCTCCGGAGGCTGCACAGCTGCGGTTGATGGATACGTATTTTGACCGATCTACGAAATGGGATGTGCTCCAGTCCGATTCGGATTCGGAGTAAGCGCGGCGTCGAGCTCTTTGGATTTGAGCTGCAGGTCTTGGGCGGTGATGACGCCTTTGTCTATGAGAACTTGAATGAGAGACGATAGAACGAGAGACTGGTTGTAGTGGCTGTCTTTGAGGTCGGCGAGTTTCCCGATCATATTGATTTCATCTAAATGCGAATAGATGCGGTTCATAGGGCAGGTCTCCTTTGACATGGGAAATGGGGCCGAAGCCGAATTCGAATTCGTTGCAAATCACCCTAGCAATTCGTTAGGAGATTTGGTTTACTATTATTGTAGGCAAGAAGGTTTGGAAACATTCCTATTATTTGTAATTTATAAGAGAAATATGCCGGAGAAGCGGCTGATTATATCATGATGTGCGGCGGCAAGGGGCGAGAGGAGGACGCGGTATGAGTTTGTTTGATGATGATTTTTATTCCACGAAAACCTCCCGGAAACGCGAACCGGTGTGGCGTCCCAAGCGTCCGACGGCAGCGGGAGCCTTCGAGAAAATTACGGGCCGCAAACGGTATGTAGCGCTTACAGCAGGCATCGTGGGCGCGCTGGGGATGCTCGCTGTGGTCGGGATTGTTCATGCGTTCGGAGGAAGCGGGAATAGCGCTGCGGCCCCGGCGGTGGCGGCGATCGGCAAGGCGGATGTGCAGCAGATGAACATCAGTGACACGGTTGTGGCGGCAACGGATAAAATTAAACCGGCGGTCGTCAGCGTAATTACTGCGAAAAAGGATGACGCCGGCCAGGAGACCGGCATGGGCATCGGCTCCGGCGTCATGTTCGCCCGCAGCGGCGACAAAGTGCGCATCGTGACGAACAGCCACGTGGTCGAGAACGGGAACGAATTTGAAATTGTCAACTTTCAAGGGGAACATCGGAAGGCCACACTCGTTGGACGCGACCGCGTGACCGATCTGGCCGTGCTGGAGACCGACGGCAAGGACATTAAGGTACTCGCCGAGTTCGGCGACTCCGACAAACTGCGCGCCGGCGAGCTCGCGATTGCCGTGGGCAATCCGCTCGGCCTCGGCTTCTCGCCGACGGTGACGCAGGGCATCGTGTCCTCGCCGAAGCGCACGATTCCGGTCTCGCTGACCCGCGACAGCACCGACTATGACTGGGAAATGGACGTCATCCAGACGGACGCGGCCATTAACCAAGGAAACAGCGGGGGACCGCTGGTCAATATCGAAGGCAAAGTCATCGGCATCAACTCGATGAAAATCGCCGATACCGGCGTGGAAGGGCTCGGCTTCGCGATTCCGATTAACAGCGCGCAGCCGGTGCTGGACGCGTTGATCAAGGATCACAAGGTGAAACGCCCGTTGATCGGGGTGACGACGCAGGAGCTGCAAGCTTTTAAAGGCACCGATGTATTAAAGCTCCCTGCAGATGTGAAAACTGGAGTTATCGTCTTCGACGTCTCCGGCCCTGCCAAGGATGCCGGGTTGAAAGCGCAGGACGTCATCGTGCAGCTCGACGACCGCAAAATCGACAGTACGATCACGCTGCGTAAATACTTGTACAACGAGAAGAAAATCGGCGATAAAATCACCGTGACATATTACCGCGGCGGCAAGAAGATGACGGCTACGCTGACGTTGGTGGAGGCTCCGGATCAGTAGGTGACAGCGGGAGATGGATGGCGAACAGCGAGAGACGAATGCCGAACAGCTAGAGATCGACGGCGAATAGATGTGAGATGAGTAAGCGGATGATGAGAGATGAATGGACGAACGAGTGAGAGGCACGATAGACGAACGATGAGAGATAACTAGCGAATGACGATGAATAGACGAACGATGAGATGAGAGGGTATCTGCATGCAATGTGTTTGTAAAGATCACGTGGAAATCGCGATAGATGAGTTCGTCGACGAATACGAGGAAGCGCCGGACATCGTCGACTTGCAGAAAACCCAGTTTGCCCATTGGGCGCCGCCGACGCATTGCGAGCATTGCGAGGCCGCGGCACGGTTTTTGGTGGTGTGAGGGGGAAGGGGGAGCGAGAGGCGGGAAAGAAGGCTCTCCCTGCGGCATGAGTCGAGCGTGAAGTGAGGGGAAAGAAGACCCTCTGCGGTAAAAGGCGAGCATGAAGCGGGAGTGGAAAGAAGGCGGAGGCCTTCTTTTTTTGTTGGAGCGGGGGAATAGTGCGTTCTCGAGGGTAACGATGGTTATGTGAGGGAAATTAATGACCGTTAGGGTCATTGGAGCAGGGGTTTGCGGGTATTACAGGTCAGGGATGACCGTTAAAACGTGAAATGGCCCTGTTGGCGAGAATTTACGGGCCTAATGGACGTTTTTGTCCGTTGTGTTTGAGAAATAAGGAAAAAGCGCTGCTAATGGTCATGGGTGTCCGTTAGGTGATCAGGGAGAAGGGCATGGAGCAGGCTGAAGTGTGGGAAGAGCGGAGGCGAGCGCGAGAAAAGCGAAAGTAGAGATGAATGGCGAAGTGCGGGAAGAACGAGGGTAGAGATGAAGAGATAAAAGGAAAAGCAAGTATGAGAAGAAAGCAAAATAGAAAAGAGGGGGCTGCCATGCAGATTCAGATTTTGGCCGTTGGGAAATTGAAGGAGCGCTATCTCGTTGACGGGATCGCGGAGTATGTGAAGCGTCTTGGCTCGTATGCCAAGATGCAACTGATTGAGGTGCCGGATGAGAAGGCGCCGGAGAACATGAGCCCTGCTGAGGAACAGCAGGTGCGCGTGAAAGAGGGCGAGCGGCTGCTAGCCAAGCTCGCCCCGGATGTGTACGTCGTGGCGCTGGCCATCGACGGCGAGATGTGGACGAGCGAGCAGCTGGCGAGCTCGCTCGATAAGTTGGCCACCTACGGGCGGAGCCAGGTGGCCTTCGTGATCGGCGGTTCGCTGGGCCTGTCCAGTGAGCTGCTGCGCCGTGCGGACATGCGGCTGAGCTTTGGCCGCATGACGCTGCCGCACCAGCTGATGCGGCTGGTGCTGGTGGAGCAGATTTATCGCGCGATGCGGATAAATCGGGGGGAACCCTACCACAAGTAACGGCTAAATTTTTCGTGTGGGAAGGGCGTAAAGGCGCAGGAAAGAGTTTATGGGCAAAAGTATAGAGGAAATTAGAAAGACAAAACCCGGTAAGCCTGTTTTCAAGGCTAATACGGGTTTTTATCTTTGTTTCTAACATGTTTGAAAGTCTTCTTCAAGAATAATCTTATCGACACAATTAACAATTTCTGTAGAACGAGAACCGGGGCTCATGTTGCAAAAAAATTTAGTTGATTTTGTTATAATTTCTGTTATGTCTCTTGAATCGGAAAGAATAATCCCATGATCTCTAGCCATAGATTCTACACCTGATTGAAAACCAGAGTGTGCTACAATCCATCCGATTATTGGACCTTTGCTTAGTTTAAACCAGCTTGGAATGTACTTTTCTACCGTTCGGTAATGATTTTTAACATGGTCTAAAACAGTAATGAAATCTCTGAGTTTATCGACTGATACTTTGCTTGTGTACTGTTTACATTGGCCGACTAATCTTATTGGACCATTAATGCCAATCAGAAAATGTGCATTATATGGGAATTTTATGGTTGCTAGAAAATCAATCCCACCTTCGTTACCTGCAGGGGTAAGAAAGTAGTTATCAGCACCCAATAATTTGCAGGCTAAACATGCTAATGCTTCATATTGTCGGTCACTCAAAGAATCAATCTTTGATAAAATATAGGGTCGAGATTTATATAATGCTTTTAATAATATCTGTTTTGATTGGGTGGGGTAATCTGCATTCGGTGACCAGATTACTCTTTTTAGTCTTTCATCAACGATACCAAATATAGGTCTAATATTCTTTTTAACATCCACATCCTGTTTAGCTTTTAACTGATTCCAGTACCGGTTAATATTTGCATTAGCAAACATGATAGCTTCCTGTTGGTCTTTGCCCAAGCTTTCATGCGCAGCTTCCATTAGGATATCAATAAACTCCATTACTCCGTCATTGTAACATTTTCTATAAAAATGATTGAAAACAGTATTTTGCACAGACATAAAGCTATTCCTTAATTTCTAAAATTAATTTTTCGAGCTTCTCCAATTCGGCGAATAACAGTTGTTTGCTCTCCTCATCCCTTACTATTTTCCAAGGTATATTTTCAAGTGCTTTTGAACAATGTCTGATTTGCTCAAAAACATGCAAGGAAGGATCAATGTTTTCTCTAGCCTTTTCTTCATATTTCTTTTGTAAGGCAACGGAATAAGCTTCTTCTAAGTCCATACCTGACCTGAATTGCTGGAACTCTGTGGGGGAGTTTGTAATTAAATAAGAAAGTGTACGAATATCATCAGCCTTTCTTAGTCTGCGTTTTTCCCATTCTCCTTTGGAGTCTTCCTCTTCTCTTGGGAAAAGCCAAGATAAAAATTCGTTAAGATGAAGTTCATTTTGATATTGCTTCTCAATTTCATCCCACTGGAGCCAATCTCGAACTGATATAGAGCTTCTGTTAAATAGCTCCTGACAATAAGGATAAATTCTTTCATTTATTTCTGTAGTGAAGTCCGACTTTTCACATATTTGTCTAAACGCATAGAATCCTCTAACCCACTGCCCAGCACCGTGAGCAGTCAGCCCAAATCGTTTTCCTACTTCTGTTAAAGTTAACTCTTCCTCTTCCATTAAATTGACTAATAGTTTAGCTTTATTAAAAGCAGACCACTCTCGAATACCAGTAATGTGCCTCAAACCTTGAAATATTGCAGCAGCATCCATATACGAACCAGTATAAATCAGACATGGAATTGAGGTTATCGAAGTTACAATTTCCTCATTAACAGAATTTGGATTACCCCTGTATCTATCCATTAATATTTTTGCAGCACAAATTCTCCTGTTGCCCTCTAAGATATAATATTTATTCTCCGCAAATTGTTTAACAACAACTCTATCGATTGGGAGATACCCATTAACCTCCATGTTCATTACGAGTTTATCAATTTGATAATCTCTTTCCAGTATCATTCTTGTTACTTTTTGAATCTGATCACTATCAATATTGTTTTCTGGTACGTACGACCAATCTGAGCCTACAAATCTCGGATTATTGGCATCTAAATACAAATTATCCAAGTTTATATCTTCCTCAATAAGTTCTTTGTATATCGGGTAGGTGGACATAGATTCCCTCCATATTTTAAGTGTGTTTATTAATATATTTCGCTAAAGCTAAAGATACACCTTCCTTTAGCTACATGAAAGCTCAACAACTTCTTCAGTATCTATAATAAAAATACTGTAGAGTTAGTAGAAGTTCTAGATATTCAAAATCCTATGATACCACTAGGTTCAAAGCTGCCACGATTCCTATTAATTTTGTCCATTTTTATCTTCTGATCCCAATTCTAATCGGTTTCTGACGGAATCAAATACTTTTTTGAGACTATTCTTCCATTCCTTTTCGTAATTAATCGGATCAATAACATTGTGAAAACTGAATCCGATAACCCCTGCTTTCCCTTGTAATGACTTGCCAATAATCATTTCTGCAGGATATGCAACAGATAAGACTTTCAATAGTTCTGCAAGGAGGATCTTTTCATTCAAAATGAGGAACTCTCGATCAGATTCATCTAATGCAAATACCATTCTATGCTCCCGGACTTTCTTATAAGTCGCCCCGAACATCGTAACTTTTCTAATTTCCTGGTCCCAGAAAGGTTTAACCGTTATACTTTTCATTTCACGTTGAATTTCATCAGGTACCCATGTACGTAAGTCATCTCTATAGAGAATACGGTCAACCACCCAATCCCAAGCTTTGAGCTTTAGAGATTGTTCAATTTTTTGATCTGTTTCTAAACGTATATTTTCTTTTATAACCTCTGTTAGCTCTTGATGGAAAGTTTCGGCAGTTGTATTTATCAAATTAGTTTGGAGATTGGAAAAGTAATCCGGGAAATGCAACCGTAAAGCTCGAAACGAAAAGGTATTGTCGTCAAATGCCCGTGGAGCTAATTCAAGGAAGTTGATGTTATTATCAATTAGCCAATGCTGTTTTTCTTGCTCCATTTCGTGAGTTACAACAATCTCGAAAACGAAACCCTCCTCTGAAATACCGCTCTGTATATCAATATCGTATAACAGCATAAATACGTCAGCTATATATGGTCCAATAGCTTTTTCAACTATTGCTCCACGACTTTTGTAAAATGAAGTTAGAGAGAGAAGCGACAAAGGATATTCCCTTATTCCAAGACTAAGCAAAGTGCCTTTTAGTTTAGGGGGCAAGATTTCCACAGGGACATGGATCGCAATATCAAATTTGTTTTTAATACAG
Source organism: Paenibacillus oryzisoli (assembly GCF_050467285.1). Classification (GTDB taxonomy): domain Bacteria; phylum Bacillota; class Bacilli; order Paenibacillales; family NBRC-103111; genus Paenibacillus_E; species Paenibacillus_E oryzisoli_A. The sequence continues at coordinate 55,791 of NZ_JBCMUN010000019.1, forward strand.
TATGCGAGATAGTGTTTTGCATTAAAGTGCAGGAGAGTTTCCTCATTTGCTGAGCAACTTGTCCCTGGCAAATGAGCAAAATGATGCTGACGTTCCTGTCCTTTTTTACTTTGAACAGGAGCTAGGCAGAAGGGACAGGTATATGATTTTGAACGGTCTAATCGTTCGCTTATATGCCGGAATATTTTATTATCTTCCAGAGCTATCGCCAGTTTAATCGACATGGTGCACCTTCCAATATTGGTTAATAGTAACAATAGTAACATTTTAGTATGGAAGATGCTTTATGAAAAGACGAACTGCTACCAAAAATAAGCATATATAATAATCCTGATACGAAGGTAATCAGCTAATTTTGAAAGGAGACCACGACTTCACCCAAAAGCAACCTCTATCCAACTTGGACGGAGGTTGCTTTCTTTGTTTTGCATCATTACAAACTCAAAATGAACAGGAGAATGACGATGAATCACACGCGGCATCAACGGATACTGGATTTTCTCAAACAAGAATTTAACCCGGACGATACGATTCACTTGCTAGCCGTTTCCGCGGCAGAGCAATTACATGACGAATATGACCTTGCAACTACATTAAAGGTCCGTATCGCCCTGACCTTTCAAGAAGATGCGAGTGTAAATCCTTATTTCGATGGCACCGACCTGTTTGTATGCATGACGGAAACAGACATCCGATTTACTAAAGAGAATGAATGGGCAGACGGACCACCACTCAGGGAAGGTAGCCCGAATGAACTTGCTCTCGGTTGGGTATCGGAATTAGCTTCTCCTATTTTTGTATCTCCAGAAGCCCAAGAAGCAGCTCTAAGAGATAAAGCCACGTCAGCTGACACAAACGATTGCGGCTCAGAGACTCGTAATCCTAAAGAATAGTTTGCTGGGCTTGCTTCAAGCAAAATGACCGTGAAAAGTTATCAAAGCAAGCTGCCGGAAAGGAGGTGAGGATCGATGACGAATCCACATGAAAATTATCAAGAGCTTGTTGAGGAAGAAGATAATTTGATCAACCGAATTGAAACATGCAAAGAGACGATCGACGCAGTATTGCAGACGCTTTACGACAAAGACGGTCCTGTTCATGTTCAAACTGTCCGCGATATATTGAGTGCTATGCACGAAGTCCAAGTCAAACTCGAACGCGAGCTGCTCATTGTCCAGGCAAACAAAAAGCTTATGGCCCGCCATATGGACCATAAGCCATCTCAATTTACTTAACGCTATCGTTCCATTCCAGTACCGCTTTTACAACCTTCAAAGCCTTAGCGTGCTCCTGCACCGGCCTGCTCGACAGCAATTCTATGATTTCCCCCAATGAATCCGTTCGATCGGCAGGGTCTATCAGCCGAAATATTTCCTCTAGTGACATGGACAGCCCCTCGGCGATCTTCTTCAGAGTAAAAACGGAAAGGCTCTTCTCGCCGCGCTCAATTTGCCCGATGTAGTTCGAGTTCAACTCAGCCAGTTCCCCTAATTTCTCTTGTGATAATCCTTTCTCCGTACGAAGTACCCGGATTTTATCTCCTACTATTTTTACAAACGCTTCCGCAGCTTTTTGATCACTCTTCGCTTTATGAACCATGGGAAATCACCTCATGATAAGCGTAAGAGAGAGTGAATGTTAGTAACCAACTACCAAGAATACGAATTAGATGATAATATATTATTTAATAATACAAAATATGATACATTGTTGTATTATTAAATACGATTGTGCTTGGCAGTTCATCCATTATCAAAACATAAGCGAGGTAATCAAATTGAAAATGAAAAAGCGAATACTTGCACCTATTGCCACTGCCGCCCTATTACTAGGACAGGTCGGAACTGCATTTGCGGATGATGCAATTAATGTATACCTGAAAGGGAAGCAGCAAACATTCGAGCAACCACCGATTATCAAGGATGGTTCTACGCTTGTGCCAATGAGAGCGATCTTCGAGGCTCTTGGAGCAACCGTTGAGTGGGATGGAAGCAAGCAAATTATAGACGCTACAAAAGAAGGTAAAACCATTCGTTTGCAGATTGGCTGGAAAGGCGCTTGGATTGGGCAGACTGAAGCCAATTTGGACGTCGCTCCGGAAATCGTCAACGGAAGTACGATGGTGCCGCTGCGTTTCGTTGGAGAAGCCCTGGGCGAGAAAATCGAATGGGACGGAGATACGCGCTCGGTCCTGATCTCAACCGATAAGTCCCAGCTCTCGAAAGCAGATAGCGGGACATATAGGGGCTACGCCGATGTTTTGAAAGAAGTAATTGCCGCTAACACCGATACCGGTTTGAAAATGAGTGACGCTACATACAACGTGCTTGCAAGTAATGCTGATGCTTTCTTCTCGGAGAGCAGAGGCAAGTTTTCGTTGGAAAGCAAAGCGCAGAAAATCGGCAGCAGCGAACTTTCCAAAAATCCGGTGAAATACAGCTCGACCATCACGGAGCTCAATCGGATTCGTCTTTTCGACGTCAAAGAAGTAAACCTGGACAACGGACAAGTCGTGACGATCGCTTTCGGGGAAAATGAGAGCGGCGGAATGTATTTTCAGGTATTCTACATGGGCTCAACTAACTATGGAAAAGGGGACACCATCGAAATGAGGGGCGTTCCGGTAGGCGCATCGGCAACAAGGCTCGTCAATAAGCTGGGCAACCAGTTCGATGCTCAGACAACTGTGTTCGCGGCGGGGAACCTCTTTGCCGCGTTGGACAAGTGGTTGGACGAGGCAAGCGCTAAGGAAGCGCAACGGAAGGCCGAAGAGGAGCAGAAGCTAAAGGAAAAGGTCTATGACGTAAAGACCGGCCTCAAGAGTGCGATCTTCGACAATAACATCGATGCTGTCAAAGACCTGATTACCAAAGGTGCAGACGTTAATCAAACCGATGACTTGGGCAATACGCCGCTTTTCTATGCGGTAAGCAGCGCTAAAAATGACGACGACGCTTATGTGCAGATCGTACAGACTCTTCTTGATGCGGGGGCTAACCCTAATCCGAGAACAAATGGCCTGACGCTTTTAAACATAGCGTATAAGAACGGGAGTACAAAGATCGGAAACATGCTCAATGCCGCCGCGAAGTAGAAATAAATAGAATGTCCCATTTTCGCGATAGCGGACATGGGGTTTCAATCAGCAGCAGTAGAATGGGGGAGCAGTCAATGGGCTTACTTTTTTTCGATATGCTTCGCAACAAAGTAGACATGAAAAAAGCCGAGGCGGCGGTAAAACGAGCAGGGAAACAGGATAACAAGCGATTCAGAGAAGAACACACATTTGCCGATCGACAGATCACGGTAAGCACAAAATCGGAGTTGCAGGATGCCGTAGAAAAGAGATATGGCTCCATCATTGCCAGCGGCGATCTAGCTGAACACGTCAGTATGGCATACAAGGTAAAGAATAAGCTGGTTTCATTGGAGAAGGCCCCAACGCCGACGACAGCTGGTACGTTAGTCGGTACCGGCATAACGGAAACAGTCATTATCGTTGCGATCATTGCTTTAACAGTTGTTCTCGTCGTTGCACTTCTCAAGAATTACGATATCGACACAGATGTGCAAGTAACCAACGAACAAGGAGAACTGGAGCCAAAGATAAAGCTAAGGTTAAAAAAATAATGGACTAATAAAAAATCCCCGTGCCTGGCAGATTGCACGGGGATTTTTCATCCCTCATATAAGAATTTCATATAGGTTAAACCACATCCTCAATTTTGAAAACAAGAATCGTACTTGGATAAGATTTGTAGTTATCTGCAATTGAAGCAAGTAAATTGACGAAATGCTGAAATAGCGCCCACGTCTATTACCTGTGATAGAATGGACTCAAGTGAATTTATAACGTAGGTGGGGCATATGCAATTAGACGGGGCTATGATTGAAATGATGGAGAATGAATTACAGGGCCAAAGCGGTAATGAGAAATACAAGATGAAGCTGAAGGCTATCCTATATAAAAATAACGGGCTATCGAATAAGCAAATAGCTGAGGAATTAGGCGTTTCTACAGAAACTGTAAGAAGATGGATTCAGAATTTTAACAACCAAGGCTTCAAGGCTCTTGAAGAAAAGGAGCGTAGCGGAAGGCCTGCAAGTTTAACTCCCAAACAAGAAGAAAAAATAATCAGCCTTCTGGAGAAACATCCGATAACTGAAGGATATCGGGGTTCGAGATGGTCGATTAAAATGGTGCAGGAGACTGTGTTAAAAAAGTTCAACATCCGTTTAAGCAAATCTTCCGCACATAGGTTGCTGTCATATAACAGGGCAGAGAGCAGGAGTACAGTAACGATAGGTGAGCAAAGGAGAATAAGAAAGAATTTTGAAATGTGGTTTAACGAACTAGAACATGAACGGAGGGCCGGTGGCGCTTGCTGGTACGTGCATCGACTATATCTTGGGAGATTCCCCGAAAATGCTGGGGTGCTTAGACTAAATTATGACTACGAGCTGTTTTGTGCGGTTAATATTAGCAATATTGACTCATTGGGAGAGAGTCTGCTTGAAACTACAATTACAACGTCAAGTATGCTCCACTCACCAAACCTTTCGGGATACACAGGCTTCATAAGGCGGCTCATTAAAAAAGGCGATAAAGAAAAAGGCCCAGAAGAAAAAGGTGTAGAAGAAGCTCTCAAAAGCAGGGATGCTAAACCCGTTAAATCCTCAAGAGTATTGATTCTAATGCAGCAATTAGAATGGGAGAAAAAAGTGGCGAAAGAAATAGCCGATGATTATGAAAAGCAGGTCGAGTTTTTGTTTCTCCCAATTAACTCTTTAGAATATAACATCAGGCACTTCATAGTGATGGAAAAGTTGAAAAAACACTTAAAGAAGTCATTGAAACAGTCCAATCTCAGCGCAGTGGATGTAAAAAGTCAATTACTAACAAAAGTTACTGAAGCCTTCAACGAAGGACTCAGGCATTACGGAAAAAAACACAAGACTTTTGGGAAATGCTAATTTGAAAAATCCATGTCAGTCAGGGCCTCTCGCAGGTCCTGGCTTTTTTTGCGCCTTGTTTCTGCCGAAAACGGACTGGCCATTTCTGAGCTTTCTATGGCTTTCCTGTATTCTTTGAATTCGTAAGGTTGTTATTACTAAAAACTAGGAGGAAGACCACAATGACAAACAATCACGAAGAAATCGTAACAAATCAACAGATTGACCTAATCCAAGATGCTAGCCTTCTCGGCAGTCTTAAAGCGGTCAGTAGCAAGCACCAAAGCAAGAGCGCGACTGGTGAAAGCGTGATTTCAGTGGTAAATACTCCGGAACACGGGAGGCGCGTTACGATCAGTGCCAATTTGATAAGTGCACTCGGTTCGCCTACAACGGTGCAAATCGCTGTAAACGATAAAGGTATTGCTATCGGTTCCCAACTTCCTGATAACGACTCAAGCTTCATGTTAAGGAAGACGGGCAGTAAGGCGGTTATTTACTCGAAAGAACTGGTAAATGAACTTACGTCGCTTTTCGATCTCGACTTCATTGGTAAAACCAGCATCTCATTTTATGAGGTAACCTACTTAACCATTAATGATGCAGAGGTAGCTTTTGTACCTCTCAGAAAATAGCAAGCTTCTTTTCGGATGTATAAATCCGGAAGGCGTCCATCGTTCTTTGACAACTTAATAGCAGCAAATCCAAATGCTTCAAAAAATCTAATCCAAACAAAGGGAGAATGAAGCCATGATACAACAATTAACCCCAAAGGTTTCCTTACAAAAAGCGATATTAAATCTGGAAAGTAAAGAAAAAGTTGAACGTGCAATAAACGCTCTTTTAAAAAATGATCTATGTGAAATCTCTTTCAGTAATGTAAACATCGATTTGCTTGAACAGGGGGATCAAGTGATTGTCGTAGCTTGCCATTCCGTAGAGCTTAGTTGGGAGGAATTCCATAAGCTACTCGATTTTTACGGAGATAGTTTTCAGGACGTTTTCGAAGACGGAATGCAAGTAGAGCCCGATTCGAAGGTCGTAAGGCTTTTCAATCAATTCAGTGAAGATCAGAGCTTCAGTAGCTTGGAAGAGCTGAAAAACAACTTTGAGCGCAGTGCTGCATGGACTCGTATAGTCTTAAGTTTTGCGGGGCTGGTCAATAAGATGGTGACATTTCATCTTTACCAAACCCCAAAATTGTCTTGGCTGATAAAACAGTGGGTCAACAAAAGGGCTGACTCGACCAATTCAGCAGCTTTTGACCCGGTTCTGTTTTGATAAAACTATAACATCTAAGGGTGTGTGAGAATATGCGCAGCTTTTATGTCTCGAACCAATCCGTTCAGGATATTCAGGCTTTCTACAAGCTTGAGAAAGAGAAGAAAGCCATTGTAAGAGGTTATGACATCATGTGCTTCAGTGAGGAGCTATCGACTTCTGAATTCAAGAGGTTGATGACGAAGATGCCGATGACTTCAAGCAGTATCGTTTCACCGGCCTATATTCCGCCATACAAAAGTGAGCAGCATCTGGCCTCTTACTTATTGCAAAAGCCGATTTCGGTAAATGACGAAAATGCCATGTTGCATCTGTACCACATAATAACGGCATCCATGGACAATCTCTTACAGGGAGCGGTACACAAGCACGAATTCGATCTAAGGCTGGTCGCTTTTCATGCTGATGATACCCAAATGACCAAACCTTTTTTCATGGAAGCAATCCCTACATTCCGTAACACTTGGGGAGCGCGTAAAGCAACGATGACGGCCAAGGTAGATACCTTTGAGGGCATTCCGCTCAAGAGCGTGCCGGATGACCTTCGGCGTATCTGGATAGATAACATAAAGAAAGGTCTAAAATCCAGGGAGCCTAAGCCGGTTCATGTGAAAGAGGCGCAAGATCACCTCGAAGTCACATGGCATTTCACGGGCAAGGTCGAAACGATCGATTTGCTGAGTAGCGTCTTTTGGCAACCTGGGCATAAGGACATGATTCCCACAGAGGTTTCCTATTATTATGATCTACACGAAAAAGAGGATTTTTGTCGCGAGCTTGACCGGTTGCAAAGCTACAACGGGAAGGGTGATTCGTATGTCCCATCAGCTACCCTTTAAAGATGTGGCCGAAGCGATGAAGGCCTACGCGGCATTGGGTTGGCCTGTCATACCGCTTTGCTCGCACGATCATGCCCGAATGAGCGAACGTCATCGGTCAAATTGCTCAAGGCCGGGAAAAAGGCCTCTCATCAAAGATTGGACGGAAGCAAAGGTTCCGAGCGAAGAAACCATCGATGAATGGGCACAGGAATGGCCTACAATGAACGTTGGATTAGTGCTTGGCACAATGTCCGGTCTCCTCGGCATCGATGTAGATGGACCGTATGGTGAAGAATTGCTGACGGACTGGAGTGGCGGAGATCTTCCTGACACTTGGGAGTTTACAACTCCCGGTGGAGGAAGACGATTACTCTATACTGTTCCCTCCGGCATGAAGACTATAAAATACGCGAAAGGCCATCCCGAGAAGCCGCATGAAGAATGCGCATTGCTTGGCGACGGGCAACAAACCGTCTTGCCGCCCTCCCGTCACGCAAACGGAGGCTTGTACAGTTGGAAAGGCGGGTGCAACTTATGGGAGTTCTAACGTCAATCGCACCGGCTTGGATGCTCAAACGCATGGCGATTGCAAAACGGGAACGGACACATTCTTCGATCGACACACTAACAAAGTGTTGTCCTCGCTTTGCTGAGAACTGGGACACTCAGCAGCATAGTGGACTAGACGAGGAAACATGGTTCCGCTGGATAGCGGCACTTGCCAACGCAGGTTTTCAGAAAGACGCGCTAACATTTTCTAAAGGCTCACGCAAGCATAATGAGCAGAGCGAACGAAGAATAGAGGAGCTGACGAGCGGCAATCACGGTCCGACCCGTTGCAAGAGCATGGGATGCGGCGATGATCAGATGCGTCAATGCTTTGGTAATGAACTAAGCAAGAATGAGGCAGGGGAGCTAACGCACTCCCCCGCCGCGTTCCTCCAACGGAAGCTAACAAAAAGGAAGCCGGAACAAGAGCCGTTATTCAACGACTTACCGGAAGGGTACGCGATTGAGAACGGTCTGCTGTGCGAAATGGTCTATTACAAGGAAAACGTAAAGGCCGTTCCCATCTCCAACTTTCTGGCTGTTCCGACCAAAACCATTGTGAAAGATAACGGTCAGGAAAAGCAAAGGTTCTACCAAATTGAAGGGATAATTCCCCGAACCGGAAAAAGGCTCCCAGCCATTCTGGTTCCCGACTCCCAATTCGCAGCGATGCAATGGCCTTCGGGCTGGGGGCTGGAGCCTAACCTGTTTCCCGGCCCAACCGTAAAGGACAAAGCGAGATACGTCTTTCAGCACCTAGGGCAACATGCTGTTGAAGAGTCTGTATTTACTCACATTGGCTGGAAGGAGATTAACGGTAGTAGCTGTTACCTTCATGCCAACGGGTGCATCGGTGCTACTAACGTAAAGGTGGAACTGGAAGATCGGCTTTCAAAGTACAAGCTGCCTACCTCTCCGGGGGATCGGGTCAAAGCAAGTCAGGCCAGCCTAGCGCTGCTCGAACTGGCTCCGCTTCGCATCACATTGCCACTATTTGCGTTTATGTACCTTGCTCCGCTACGTAAGTGGCTGGAAGAAGCAAGTTTGCCGCCAGCTCTCCTTCTTTGGGTATACGGCAGGACTGGAGCAAGAAAGTCTTCAATCTCAGCCTTATATTTGTGCCATTACGGTACATTTACGGCCAAAAACCTTCCGGCGAGTTTCAAGGACACGGCAAATTCCATTGAAAAGTTAGCCTCCGACTGTAGGGATTGCGTCCTTTTAGTGGACGACTACCATCCAAATAACAACCCAGTCGATGCGAAGAAAATGGAACAGATTGCCCAGCAGCTCGTCCGCGGATACGGTGATTTGCAAGGAAGAAACCGGATGAATGCAGATGGTTCATTGCGGATAACTAACGTACCTCGCGGCCTGTGCCTGATAACGGCTGAGGACATGATAAGCGGCAGCTCCAGTAACTCCCGCTTGTTTCCGGTGGAAGTGCTTCCGGGGGACGTCGATCTGGATAAGCTGACGCAGGCCCAAAAGGATAGTAAGCTTCTTTCGCAGGCGATGGTGGGCTACCTGGAGTGGTTAGGACAAGAGATGCAGGAGCAGGACATTGAGAGCCTGACGGAGTTTCTTCACGAAAAGCGGAATGAAGCCTCCCGACTGGACGTGCACGGAAGACTCGTCGAGGCGGCTACGATGCTTTACACCGGACTTCATTACGCTCTTAAATATGCTCTTAGCATCGGGGCCATAACCCATGAGCGTCACGACCAGATTCTTACCGAAGGCTGGGAGCTATTCCTTGACATAGCCAATGAGCAGGGGGAGCAGGTTGTAGAGGTTAAGCCAACAACACGCTTCCTCAGCATCGTTTCGCAGCTTCTGGCAAACAAAAGCATTCATACGGTTAACGTAAAGCAGCAAGAACCCGACGGTGTTTCCCTAAGCGGTGCGCATGTCGGCTGGCACGACAAGGAATTTTACTACTTCCTTCCTGATCCGCTGTACAACGTAGTCAGTCAATTTTTGTCGCGCCAAGAAGAGCGATTTCCCATTACAAAACAAATGCTTTGGCGGCAGCTCGCAGATGAAGGCTTTACGCAAATCGAGATCGAAGGCAAGCAGAAACGATACACAAAGAAGAAGTCGATCGGTCGCTTTCGGGATCGCACACTTTGGGTGAAGGTTTCTGCTCTGCGAGGGGCGGAGGAGCGTCTCACTGCCAGAGCTCGGCGGGAGCAGGCAACGTCCCCTGAAATGGAAGCCTTGTTTGCCCCTGAAGACGGGGAACAAGCCCCAGAAACTTGAGTGTGGAGGGGCGGTGGAAAGGCCATGCAGCGCAAGCAAAAGCTGAGCATCCGCCCCTAATGCCCCTGAAAAAACATAAATAAAAAGAAAAAAATGTCTCCCCCCCTGCCAATCTAACGTGGCTGTCCTCCCCCCCTCCAAAGCAGGGAAAACAGGGGCGCTCGTCAGAAAGCTAGGTGCGACATGGACTGACACGGCACGCACGCAGGGGCAACGCCCCTGTCTCGGGAGGGGCTGAAGCAAACGTAAATAAACCAAAATCAACCTTATATTATAACCTTGGAATCCTGGTTCTAACAGAAGAGTTTCTGAGGGAGATGAGAATGTTGCTAATTATTACGAAAATCGATCACATTATGAAGTTGCATCAAAGCGGTAAGCTGCCGCGGTTCGGATTGCATTACTTGATGGCCCAATACCTCGACTTTGCAGCCGGACTGAACCATAGCACGCCAGCTGACGATTTTTCGCTGGAGGGGCACGGCTACCGGATGGCGGTGCTAGAAGGTAATGATGCAGACTGTGCTTTACCGATCGTGAGCCTATTTGGAACAAAGCCGATTCTAACGGAGTCCCATCCCGAATATGTGGAATTGGTCGAAATATCTGACGGCCATTTGATGTACCGAATCTGCTACATGCCGGACAACGAGAGTTTTCTCATGCTTTATGCAGTGAAGGGGAGTCTGGATGCGGATGTGGAACGGTGGCTTGCCGAACAAGCGGGAGAGGAGGGCGTACAATGAGCAACCGAAAAGCGGCAAAACGAATCGAGGTTGTATCCTTGCGGATGGTTCGCGAGAAGACATCGCTACTCTACCCGAATCGTGTCATCCGTTCGCCGCAAGACGCGGCAGACCTGTTTCGCCAGTTCATCGGGGACTGCGATAGGGAATCATTCTGCATCCTTTGCCTGAACACGAAGAACGAGCCTACCGCGATTCATCAGGTTTCCTGTGGGTCGCTCAATGCTTCGATTGTCCATCCCAGGGAAACATTTAAGCTGGCTATCATGGCAAACTCGGCATCCATTATTGCTTGCCACAATCATCCGTCAGGCCAGCCCGACCCTAGCCCGGAGGATGTAGAAATAACGGAGCGACTTCGGGATAGCGGATGTTTGCTAGGTATCGAACTTATCGATCACGTCATCCTCGGCGAAGGCACCCGATTCGTTAGCATGAAAGAGCGGGGGCTGATATAAATGCCCGGCACATTCAGGATTCAGCGATATGTAACACGCGGCGTCAACGAAATCATCAGCCCCGAACTCCAACTAACCTTATGGGCTCTCGTGGACGAGCAAGTCAGGAACGGCTTCAAAATGGATTACCTGCAAGTATTCGATTTGAGCGTCGGGGAGGTTCATGGCCGGAAAGTTCAAAAGGTCATACATCGTCAAGAACAGCCGGTACGTAGCAAGGAAACGATGTTGCCCGGTGTTCGTAAGCCTGTAAATATGACCGTTTGGGTCATCGATAGCGGCGATTATGCCACGATGCTCCTTCCTTCGGAATATTGAGGGAGGCATTGTAGGTGAACCCGAACATTATCAGGCTTATAATCGTCGCGTTAGAAATCGCAATAGAGATCGCTAGAAACAAAAAGAAATAGCTACATCTATTGGCCGTGTTCAATACAAATCTGCATCAAGGGGGAACGAAATATGCCGGAAACATGGGAAGAGCAGGGCGGATTAAATGCAATGGTCGATCTATTGTCGGATATGATAATCAACTACCTCGCTTTGGAAGAGAAGAAAGTCGCACGTAAAGCCGACTTGAATTGGCTAGACGAAATCATGTGGGCCGAGGCGGAAGAGATCGCGACACGCGAACTGGCCGCGCAGATGCTCGGCACATGGGACTTCGAGCTTGTCGCGTAGGAGGGGAGGCTGATGGCAAATAACACAGCGGCCCTGTATATCCGGGTATCCTCCGAAGAGCAGATCGAAGGTTACAGCATCGATGCCCAGCTCGACGCCTTACGGGAATATTGCAAGTTTCGCAAGATAACCATCTCGAAGGAATACGTAGACGCGGGGCGGTCGGCTAAGTCCATCGAGGGAAGGCCAGCCTTGCGGGAACTTCTGCTCGACGCCGCCCAAGGGCGATTCCAGATCGTGATGGTATGGAAGCTAAACCGGCTGGCCCGTAACCTGAAAGACCTGCTTCACATGCTAAAAATCTTCAACAAGCATAACGTCAGTATTCAGAGTCTGACAGAGGACATACAAACGGATACCGCGATGGGCAATTTCCTTGTCCAGATGCTCGGTGCTGCCGCTGAACTGGAGAGAGCTCAAATCTGCGAAAATGTCCAGCTAACGGTCCAGAATCGTAACAAACAAGGCAAATGGAACAGCGGCAATATGGTGCTGGGTTATCGCTGGTACAAGAACCCCAAACAAGGGCAGCCACAACTGGAAATCGTTAAGGAAGAAGCGCAACTTGTCCGAACCATCTTCGAAATGTATGCTGACGGGCTTGGGCTGAAGGCGATCACGAACCGCCTAAATGCGGAAGGTTTCAAAACGAAGAAGGGGCTCACGTTCTGTATCGCGGCGGTCAGAGGCATTCTGACCAATCCGAACTACATCGGTAAAATCCGTATCGGAACAAGCCTAAAGCGAACAGGCGCTGACATTGAGGTACAGCTTGTCGATGGCGAGCAGGAGCCGATCATCCCGCAGGAACTTTGGGACAAGGTTCAGTTGAGGTTCGGGGAGCGCAAACGTTCGTCAGATCGAACGCCCGACCGGGCCATGCCGCTAACGGGTCTGCTTAAATGTCCCCAATGCGGCAGTGGAATGGTCGCGGGGCGATCCAAGGGTTATCGGAAGGACGGAACCTGCCGGACGAATCATTATTATGTATGTTCCAGCTATACCAATAGAGGTTTCATTTCTTGCAAGCAAAACGCGGTTAGGGCCGATGCCATCGAAAACTGGTTTTTTGGGCATATTCAGGAACTCGTAACCAGCCTCGGCTTGCTAGAGCGGGTTGTCGCGGCGGTGAATGCCAAGCGGAATACCGATCGGAAACCGCTTGAGGATGAGCGTAGACGACTGGAAAAAGAAATTGCTTCGTTCGATAATCGGCAGCAGCGATGCTTCGAATTGTTCGAGGACGGCCATATCGACCGAAATGGCTTTGTGGAACGCCTGAATGAATTGAAGGAACGGATATCCGTACTACAGGCGGAACTAAGAGAGATCGAGAAAAAGCTATCTGACCCTCTTACGGAGTCCGTTGCTGCTGAAAGAATATGCGCGGCGCTGCTACAATTTCGGAAGTTGCTCCAAATAGCGCCGATTAAGCAGCAAAGAAGGATGCTGCGCGGCCTGTTCGACAAAATTACCTTGCCGCCTGACCGTGACATTCAAAAAGCGGTTATCCATTGCAGTGCTGATCTGCAACATCTAACACTAACAAATCAAATGGGGGAAGAAACATGGAAAACCAACAACAAACTCGCGTAAACCAAGTTCGTGTCGCTCTCTATGCTCGTACAAACCAGGCCGGAAACGAGTCTAACGCCAACTCCATTGAGTGTCAACTGGATAAGATGAAAGCCCAATGTCAGCGGGAGGAAAAAGAGATTGTTGTTATCTACATCGATGAAGCCGTCAGCGGGAACGACCTCGAACGGGCTCACTCTCTGAAAAAAATGCTGAAAGAAGCTACAGAAGGGAAATTCGACGAAGTGCTGGTTCATGATTTAGGCCGAATCGGTAGGAAGACGGTGGATGTACTGGGAGTCGTAAGTGAACTTGAAAGAAATCACGTTAAATTCTGCATGCTTACGGAGAATTTCGATACCTCTACTCCGATGGGCAAATTTGCAACGCAAATGATGGCGGCTGTATTGGAGTCTGGTCTGCTTGCGGAGGAATTAACGAAGGCAATGAATGAGGGAGGAAGATGAGATATGCTTAACCCCCTAGAGAAACCATCTGTAGTTGCGATCTACGTCCGCGTTAGTACCGAGGAACAAGCACTGCATGGATATTCCATCGACGCTCAACTTGATACGCTGAAGGAATACTGCAAGCTATACAACAAGGAGATATACGATGAGTATGTGGACCGCGGCATCAGCGGCAAAAGTACGGAGAAACGCTATGAACTCCAGCGAATGTTGAAAGATGCCCAAATGGGGCTTTTCAATGAAGTGCTGGTATGGAAAATTAACCGCCTCGCCCGGAATACGTATGACCTGCTTGGAATCACCCAATTGTTGAGTAAGCATAGCGTGGCGTTCACGTCTTTTTCCGAACGATTCGACACCGGTTCCGCGATGGGCAAATTCGCTCTTCAAATGATGGGGGCTGTAGGTGAGCTTGAACGCAACACGATCGTAGATAACGTCAAAATGGGCCTTAGCAAGCGGGCCAAGACCGGAAAACATAACGGTAAGGTGCCGCTGGGATATAAAACCGTTGAAATACCAGGGGAACGAGGGCGCAATAGGGATTCTCGAGTAGAGGTCGTATCCGAAGAGGCCGTCATCGTCACGAAAATATTCGAACGGTTTGCGGCGGGACAGGGATTCAAATCCATCGCCAATCAGCTCAACCAGGAAGGTTACGTGACTAAATCCGGTAATGCTTTTTCGATCTGCGGGGTCAAAGAGATACTCGACAACCCGTTTTATGCTGGGAAAATCCGCTACAATCGGTTCGAGCAATGGAGCGAAAAGCGCCGGAAGGGACGGAACCCTAAACCGATTCTTGAGAATGGCCTGCATCCTCCGATTATCGACGAGGAACTTTGGAACAAAGTCCAATACCTTCGGCAGAAGAAGGCTGTCGTATCTTTAAAGCGCTTTGACGGGGAGTTTCTGCTGACCTGGCTCATCCGCTGTCCGAAATGCGGAGCGCCGATGGTGGCGAACCGCATCCAAAACCGCCAGAAGGATGGGGACAAGGTTACCAGGTTATACTACTCCTGCAGCAATTTCCGCAACAAGGGAAGCAAGGTGTGCAGCGCCAACAGCATCCGCAAGCAGGAAGCCGAGCAGTACGTGGTAAAGCGGGTCAAGGAAGTGCTGTCGCAGCATCAAATCCTGAAAGCGGTCGTAAGTAACATTAACGAACGGAAAGCGAAGCGCATCAAGCCACTTCAGCAAGAGCTCGATTCCATTACGGCGCGGATTGCCCAGCTAGAAGAGAAGCGGCAGCGGTATTTCGAGTTGTACGAGATCGACCAACTGGACAAGGAACTGTTCTCGAAGCGGCTGGATGACATCAACGCCGAGTTCGACCGGCTGCATGCCAAGAAGTCCGAGCTGACTTTCGAATTGCAGGATGACAATTCCGAGCCGATTTCTTACGAGGTTGTCCATGCTCTGTTGGAGAAATTCGATAAGCTACTGGCCTCGTCCCCGTTCGAGCAGCGAAAGATGCTGATGCATCTGGTTATCAAGCAAATCACGATCAAGGATACACGAACTGTCGATAAGATTGAGATGAACTTCGATGAAAATACAGTACATCATTTTTTAGCCGCTGACCCTTCTGCGACCCATGCAGAAGGGTCTTTTGCTATGCGGATGAGGCGAGCGCTCGCAGGGCAAAAGATATGGTTCGCCATTTGATGGAGTAGACAATCAGATGACAACCGATTAGGCTTATGAGAAACTGAAATCAAAATGAACGGAGGAGCGGCGAATGTCTGCGTTAACGAAAAAGGAAATCGAGTCTATCGCAAAAACCATATCTGAACACTATGGCGAGTATGCGTCAAAATATGAATCGGAAAAATACCCTGAGGAGCCATACTTAGGATGGAAGCAGACTTTTGGCGACCCGAAAGAGGTCAGTCAGGACGACATAAGACAAGCGCTGGAGTGGAAATACGGGCATTGGGGAAAGGTTAACTATGTTCCGGCACATAAAATCATCATTGCCAAGCTGCAAAAGTATTGGCCGGAGTTTGCCGAGTCGGGCAAATCGGAGATCGACGAAATCTTTGCTTTCTGGGAGGATCGGCTGGCGGGGCATCAAACATTCATCACCGTTGCATACCTATCCCACTTGCTCAATCCCGATAAGATAGAAATCATCGATCAGCACAATTTCCGGGCGATGAATTACCTTATGTCCACGGTAAGGCCCGATTGGGTTTGGAAAAGGAATCCCGCAAGTATGGACGATATTACCGACTTTTCTGTGTTCCTGCAGTCGCTGCTGCCCGCCGTCAAGGAGGCGAAAGGAAATAAGCGTGAACTGGACAAGTTCCTGATGATGTTCGGAAAGCATAAGGTGAAAACCATTCCGGTGTCCCGGTCCAAAGTGGCCCCTGCGTTGTCCAAAAAGCACGATTGGAGCTCGCTCACGTCAGAGGTTTTCGACTTGGGGAAAATCTCGCTGCGGTCCAACGCCGACCTGCTGTTCGCGCTCCTGCTGCAATCACTTGAGGCAGAGGGTGCCGACGTCGAGGCAGCATATACAATAGAAGAAATCCATAAGAGAATCCCCATGCATAAGACAGGCATTGCGGTCAGTTCGAGCTATAACTACGCGATGGTTGCGCTGTTCGGCAATCAGAGGGGAAGGGATTACTTCCATTTTGAGAATACAAAATTGGGAGTGTACTTTACGGAGCAGGCAAACGACCCGTCTAGGGACAATACATGTTGGAAGAAGTACATTGATGAGAAGGTCAGCATCAATCCGAAGTATGTGATGGATTGAACGATTAACAAAGAGTATGGCCGGTTGACGCTATTGTAAAGTAAATCATTTTTTATTATCGACCCTTCTGCGACGCATGCAAAAGGGTCTTTTATTACTCGGATGAAGCGGGAACCAGTAGGAGAGCGAATAATAAGTGACCAGCCAACTAAAGGCACATAGGCCTTTAGTTTATTCCGGTTAAATCCGAAAAATGAATGGAATAATCCTAATATTTATCGTATAATATAAGCATCAGTTCGGTTTAATCCGGTTTTGGAGGTTTTTATGAAAGCTACAATGGTTGTGAAATTAATTGAAGCACATTCTTCCGGCAGCGAGAAAGCTTTCGAAGATGCCGTTCAGCGTTTAGCGAAAGACGAGGAAAAGAAGGGAAACCATTCATTAGCAAATTCTCTAGTGCAAGCATACAGGCCTGCACCAAGTTCTAAAAACTCACTTGGAACAGGAGCAACATTAGCTCCTTCTTCATTTGAGGCATCTAATTACGGCGCCAAGGCATATGTGATTCCAAAGGATAAGGATACCTCTTTGGACTTGTATGAGGTAATGTCGCCAACATCTTCAATGAAGGATATTATATTATCTCCAGATCAGAGGAAAATTATTGGAAACGTAATTAAAGAACAAGAAAACTCAAAAAAACTAGTTGAAAAGGGATTTCAACCAACAAATCGTTTATTGTTATGTGGGCCTCCTGGATGTGGAAAGACACTTACAGCGAATGTTATTGCGCATGAGCTAGGTCTTCCGCTTGTATATGTCCGGCTCGATGGCTTGATTTCTTCATATTTGGGGCAGACAAGTGCAAATATTAGAAAGATTTTTGATTCTGTAAAACAGCAGGAAGTGGTCCTGTTCTTAGATGAATTCGATGCCATTGCTAAGAAGAGAGACGATCAACATGAATTGGGTGAATTAAAGAGAGTTGTTAACACTTTACTGCAAAACTTCGACTCTTTACCTTCTCATGTATTATTGATCGCTGCTACAAATCATCATCACTTGCTTGATCCAGCAATATGGAGAAGATTTGATATTAGTGTTGAATTGGAACTCCCTAATATTGAACAAAGAAAGCAGTTTATCTTATCTGTTTTTGAAAAGCATGAGATACAATGCGATTTGGATCTGCACATAATTTCTCAAGCATTTGGGGGATTAAGTGGTTCACAGATAAAGACAATTATCGAACAGACCATAAAAGAATCATTTATTGAGGGTAAGGGGGTTGTAACTGAAGACGACGTTTTGCGAAAGTTTCTGAATACCACTACTATGAACACCTTCAACCACAGTGATAATTGGAAGACCAGCGCAGAAATGCTATACAAAAAAGGAATTCCGCAAAAAATAATAAGTCGAATTTTAAATGTCCCGAAATCCACTTTAAGTGATTTTCTGAAGGAGAGTGCAGCGGATGTCTAGAGATGATAAGCCTAAAAACCCACATTTATGGATTCCTGAATCTGAAGTTGAAAGTTTACCGCACGATCCTACAGGGCGAGAGAAGCAAAGAAATATACATCATACAGAGCATGGGGATTATCTCATTCATGCTTTACAGTCAATTGAGCAAATACATCAAAAGCGAAAAACGCCTTTATCTGACGAAGTGGTTGTTTTTAAAGTGACTTTATCGGAGGGGCAAAAGTTCCAAAACAGACAAAGGCAACAAAATTTAGGGAATCACGGCATTAACTTGTTGGCAGTTAAGAATCAAAATACTGCGGTAGTCTCAACCACGACTAGGCAATTTCAAAACCTAAAAAGCAGAGTTGAATCATACAGAACAAGAAAAGCATATCCAGACCTGCAATTTATTGAGTCATTTGAGTCGTTTAGCAGACAAGATAAGCAATCAGAAGATATAAAGCGTCTTCTTAGCCAAGATGTTTTAATGGAAGAAAGAGTTGATATTCAAATGCTCTTGACTCCCAACCTGACAAAAGGTTTCTATGAGAAGGCGCTACCTTTTTTAATTTCACGAATTCATGAAGAGCATGGTGAATTAGTACGTTCTCCGTATTACTTATCTGACCAAACACCAGTAATACGTGCAATATTACCTGCCTCTGCAATCAACACAATTTCTGAAGAAGAGATACTCTTTAGAATTGAGCAAACCAATTTTTTTAAGGACGGGGAGGAGGAGAACCAAGCAATTGATATCACGTCTATTCCATTAAATCCACAAGTGGACATAGACCAACTTCCAATCGTCGTAATTTTAGATAACGGGATTCGCTTCCCCGCAAATTTAGAAACACTGATGATAGATCGAATACAACTACCGGAGATTTTAAACCCTACATGTTTGCATGGCACTCAAGTGGCTAGCCGGGCAATATTTGGGGATAGTATTGATGCCCAGGTTAGAATGGGACAGCTTACACCAAGAGTGCGGGTTATTGACGCGTGTATTTCGGATGGAAGATCAGCTATTCCTGAGGACACTATGATTGCTAGAATACAACACGCTGTTCAACAGTTATCAGGTATTTCGAAGGTGTTCAATTTGTCAATGAATGCTCGCCGTCCTATTGATGGCGATTCCATCAGTATATTAGCTTACGAACTTGACAATCTAATGAGAAACTACAACGTGCAATTTGTAATTTCAGCAGGAAATCATTCCGTATGGGTTACCGCGGATGACTTCGGTGAGATTGTTGATGATGACGATTCACAAATCGCTTCTCCGGCAGACTCTGTTTTAGGTCTAACCATAGGGGCGATCAGCCGAGCCGGACACCCTCAATGCCTGACACAGGAAAATCAATTATCTCCGTTTTCAAGAATTGGCCCTGGATTTTCTAATACTACAAAACCTGATTTCGTAGCTCCAGGTGGGAATATTTTTCTTGATAAGAGAGGTAACGAATCAATACCAGATGAGGTTGCGGCACATGTAATAAGCCCAGATGGGAAACTGGGTCCTTCTTGTGGGACAAGCTTCTCGGCTCCGATCGTTGCCGGTGATTATGCACATGTATTGGCTGCTTTACCGAGTGAAGATATACTACTTGCTAAAACTTTGCTGATCCATACTGCTCGTCCTCTATGGGACAGTGAAGAACTTAATGAAGAAGAGCAGGAGAGTATTGGCCGTCTATATGGTAATGGCCTTACTGATCCGGAAAGGGCCATTCTTTCGACAGATAGTAGTGTAACTTTCATTACGACAGGACAGCTCAACCGATTAACAAAGCAACGTGTTAAGTTTTATATGCCTGATGCCCTTGCGGCCCAAGCTGGAAGAAATACAGCAAGAGTAACGGTAACGTGTGTTACTGCTCCTCCCCTTGACCGAACAAAAGGTACAGAGTACCTGGGGGCATATGTAAGTGCATCTCTGAAGAAGATCAATACAAAGAACATGCTTGCCGTAGCTAACCCTGCTGGAGGCGAAGGTAGAGAGAAATGGCATAGTTATCAACACTTTACCAAATTATTTTCTTCGTTTAATCCAGGTGATTGGCAAATTTGGCTGCAGCTCTATAGCAGATGGGATGTCTCTGATACGCTAAACATTAATTATGCTTTAGCTGTAACAGTTGAAGATCCGTCAGGTCAGATTAATGTGTATGAGCACATCCAAAATGAGGTTGGAAGTAGATTTACGCCTATGACCAGTGTGAGACTACGGACTTCATTCTAATACCTAATAATTGAAGGAAATAACTAAAACGGGATGGATAGCTCTTTTGCTAGTCCATCCCGTTTAAATTTAGCCGTTATAGTGTATAAGGTGAACCATACCATAAGTGACGGCGAAAAATGGTGGCAAGAAGGGTGTAGAGGCCTGTAAGAGGGATAAAGGAAAGTGCTACAGAGATATATGCTTATACCCCTAGAGGTGAGTTCTAGGGGGTGTTTTTGTATGGAAAAATTCGGCAAATTCCTCTATTCCTATGGTATGATCATGGTATGTAAAAGGCTTGTATTCGTAAATGTTTACGAGCCGTGTTATTAGTGAACTTCGCTAAAAAGATGTTATCGGAAATTTCCTAAATACGTAAAAAGAGGAATACATAATGGAGTCAAGAAAAACAAAGCATAAAAGAAATAGATTTAATCTAAAACATTTCTTAATAGATAACTTTGTATTTTGGTTAAGTTTTTTTATAAGTATTATGATTTATGGTCTCTCTTTATTATTATGGGGACGGATTCTCAAAGGAACTATTTATTTTGATTTATTGGGAAATCTTTTAGAAATTAATATAGCTGTGATTGGTCTATTCATGATGATAGGGTATGCAAGACTAAAGTACTTAAACATCGTTATAGAATCACTTTTCAAAATACTGTTCACAGTGTGGGTTGCATTAATTGTTCAATTTTCCTCACTAAATCAAATTGAGCAAAATGCCTGGATAATAGTTTCTGTGTTTGCAGCGGCATATTTGGAAGTTCTAATTAAAATCAATGATTATTTTCACGATATGGCTGATTTTCAACATAAGAAATATAAGTTATTAAACAAAAAATTTGTTGTCAATCTTTCGATACCACTATCAATAATTACCCTAAGTGGAATCAATATATTTATTAGTTATTCAGTAAAGGATTTATTAGTAACAATAAGTAATTGATCATGATTCGAAACAGAGGGAACATCCGATAACACCACATTCACGCATCGGGCATTTGCCCCTTGACCTCGGAAGTAAGAAGCGAGGAAGTAATTGCCGGGATACATCTGCGAGGAAATCCATTTTCTATTATCGTTTGCAAACATATAACCTCGAACTACTGTAAACGTTTTTTCAATCGTGTTTTCATGCGGCTTGTACTGGCGGAGAAGATTTATCGGGCGGTGAAGATTAGCGGTGCAAGTCGAACATAAGGTGACGGCGAAAAATTAGGTGTGAATATGGCGGGGAATGCTGGTGGGCTTGCAGAATAAAGCGAATTTTAACCCCTACAACCTTTGGGTTTAGGGATTTTTACTATGGAAAGAGAGAAGTGTTGTGCTACATATTACCATATCATGGTATTATAAGATGGTTAGGATTTTAATCTCAGGGGCTAAGGTAAAACAGAGGAATTTGTGGAATTCATGAATGATACTTTATGTGAAATATCCGCAAGTTCAAAATAATATGTAAGAGGTGTACAAATGTTAACCTATGAACAGATTACAAGCCAAATACTTGATTCGATGAAAGATGCTGAACTTAATCCATATCTTATTAGACATAATCTTGAGTTGATTACTCTTATGAAAGAATTTGAGTGTTTGTGTGTTGTGAAAAATAAAAAATCCCCCTATGTTACAAGAGCAGAGATTAGTTTCAGTTGGGAAAGTATCATGACGGCTGAATCGATTTACGGAGGAAATTGCGCTCTATTCCATGATGAAACTGAAGATTGTTTACATGATGATGAGAACAGGGAAGCAGTATTGGAACTAGAAATTAAATATAACATAGAGGCCAAAGAAGGATTCAAAGAAGAGACGAATCTAATTAATTCAGAATTACTGACAGTTATTAATACAGTAATGGAGCACCAAAATAAACCACAAATAACATGGGAAGTAACTCTTAATAGCAGTGGAGTACACTTTATAGGAGCGATAAAATTACAACATTACTGGAACATAGAAATTAAAGACGAAGATTTAGAATTAACTGAAATTTTTGAAGAAGTGCATGAAATGTTGATAAATATTGATAAATTGCCCTTTGTTAAGGATAAACTCTAAGTTACTCAAGAAGGCGGTACATCACCATAACACCATATTCACGCATCGGGCATTCGCCCTCGGTCTGGCACGAAGTTAGAAAGTGGTCAGAGAGGCAAATCAGTTTCCGGGAAGAGTGAAAAATACAATTGGATGTCACAATATCACAATTATATTTTAGGTATTTTAAACGATTCACCTGTTGATTTTAGGTTACCAAAAATTTCAAAATGGTATAAGAGAAGATAATGGGCGTGGCTGCTACGCCTGTTTGTTCTGCACTCATTCAAAGATTGTGGCTGTAACTAGCGCGGAGAACCGTATCACAAATAGTGGTAAAGCGGAAAACAATTGAAGGTAGATGCAACAATGTTAGGTCTGCAAGTAGGTGCTTAATTATAGCAGTAACTACATGAACGTTGAGTGACTGTGCCATGACTGCATTATGGACAGCACATAACGCCAGTAAACGCAAAGATCCCGTAATAGACGCGAGCCGGATATTTGTTGAATTGGCGTACCGAGATTATTATAAATACAGGAACGCTTGTTCCCAATTAAATTGTTTGTTATTATATATGTATGACTTATCCAATTTTGGATTCTGGGGGTGAGAAAATGGCGGTAAAGCATACTCCGACAAATATTGTGCACAGTGGGGTCAAAGGTGGTAGAACTGGCTGTGGGTTTGAAACTAATGAGAATCCTACTCATTGGGTTGACAGTCACTCCAAGAGTACTTGTGACAAAAACGGTTGCAAAAACTAGTCATTATTAAGTAGGGGCCCGCTCTCGTCATTGGTGAGCGGGCTATTGCTTTTCGAAACGAGAAATTGGTTGGTTCCAAACGAGGTAAACCCTACCATAAGTGACGGCAGAAGTTTTCGTGCGGGAAGGGTGTAGAGGCCTGTAATATTGATATAGCAAGATTCTATAGAAGTATGTTTATCCCCCTAAGATGGATTAAGGGGATTTTCTTGTGACTTTATGCGAAAAAGTTTTCCATATTTGCGGTATAATTGTAGTGCACTTGAATTCGAAGATACGTAAGAATATGGACTATTTGCGAACTTTGAAAATAGGACGTTAGTCGTAATGTTTGAAATTCATCAAGGGAGGTTAGTTCATGTATTTTATTGAACTTGAAGGCCATAAAGAAAGCATAGAACTTTCAGTTTCTGTTTCTCATGAATCATTCTCAAGCTTTCCGGATTTTCCAGAAATTGATTTCAATTATGGCTGTTATCCAATCCATCACACAATAAAGTTGTTGGCTTCTACTGAAATATTAAGAGAAGAACTCGGATATCTTAACCTTAAAAGTGAACTAGAAGGAAAATACCACTATGATAAGTCTACAGACGAGCTAATCATCGCTAAAATTTCAATTTCAGAATTTCCTTCTGAGTGGAAAGAAACGATGGGAGATTCTTGGTTTATGTGGCTTGATGCTCTTGATGGAGATCACGCTGTTGTAGGCGAGCGGGCAGATGAAATTGAAGAAAATGATTTGTATGACGATCCATTTCTTTTTGGGAACCTATTTTATATTGATCGAGTTGATGTTCATCCACTCTTTCGTGCTAACAAAACTGGAATCAACTTAATTATTTATACATTTAGATATTTAATAAATGATACTGACGGAATGGTATTTCTTATAGCAAAACCAATGCAATCATTATTGTCTGAAGATAAAGAGGATTTTAAAAGTAGTGCCCGTTTAGCAAATTATTATAAAAAGTGTGGATTTAAACGAGTTTCTGGGTCAAATCCAAAATCAATTCTTATGGAATCTAAGGTCAGTAATTTA
Organism: Paenibacillus oryzisoli; assembly: GCF_050467285.1. Lineage (GTDB taxonomy): Bacteria > Bacillota > Bacilli > Paenibacillales > NBRC-103111 > Paenibacillus_E > Paenibacillus_E oryzisoli_A. Next base: position 79,859 of record NZ_JBCMUN010000019.1, read on the forward strand.
AGGAAACGTAGTGTTTCAAGATGACAAGCATGTCTAACACCATATTCATGCTTCGGGCCAATCGGTTTGCGGTTCGCAGGATTTAATCGGAAATCGGTCAACCTATAACGAGTATTCGCTTCGCAATCGTCCTACCACAACAACTCCTTCGGCCGCATGACCTCCATCTACCATGTAGTTAAAAGGAAGAAGGGTTTGAGAAATCGGCAGAAATTTTGTTTACTTTAGTTTAAGAATGCTCAAGAAAAATACCCAAACAAGAACAGAATAATTTGCATGGATATTGAGGGACATAAGAATAAAGATGGCGGCTTTGATCATGATATGTTTGAATTGCAAAAAGACTTTATCCTTGGACTTTTAATGCAGTTTATATCAGAAGTAAGTATGCCAGTGGGAAGATTTAAGAATGAAAATCAAAAAAATGATGTCCCAGATGGATTAAATATAGTGCCTGCAAAGGATTAATTGAAACAAGAGTAACTACTGTGAATTCGAAGAGGGCATTAACTATGCGTAACACCCAATGCACTATCGGCCATAGAGTCCTCGGTCGATAGCAGTTATTTGAGGATTCAACAAGGCATTTCTGAAGCAGAAAGCATTAACAACCGAGCATAGTCGCCCACCTACCCGTATCAGTTGATGCGGGTGTCACTGTTGGTGGAGCAGTTTTCGAACGACTAGATTAATTGGGGAATAACTCCAAAAGTGACGGCGAAAAAACTTGGCAAAGCACCGGTCTCTCCTCATTGGACTTGGCCGCTGAACCCTATCAACTGCTCCTTCGCAATCGAGACATTCCTCCAATAGACAAAAGAACCAGAAATTATTTACAATGTTCCTAATAGAATGGTAGGAAGGATATAGGGCTGTTATCATGAATATCCTCGAAGACTTATTGTTGCAAGTAGCGTTCGTCGTTACGTTGATTTTCGCCTTCCAGCTCATTTATTTGATCGGCTTCGGGAGATTTAAGTATTTCAGGCTTATGCAGGCTGTTCTATTCGGAGTGGCGCTTGTGCTGTGCATGAGCTTTCCCGTCCAAGTTACCGACCGATTAAACATCGATATCCGTATCGTTCCGCTGCTTCTGGGGACGTTCTACGGTGGGTTCGAGACGACGATGTTTCTATCCCTGCTTATTCTGATTTACCGCTCCTACCTTGGGATCGATGACGGTTTCTATGCGACGACGCTGGCGGTGTTCATGTGCATCCCCATATTCATATTCTTCCAGTCCCGATTCCTGCAAGGCAATAAGAAACGGAGGCTGTGGATAGCGACAGGTCTTACGGTTAGCTATTGCGTTTGCAGCTTTGTATCCATGGCTATCTTCATCGGCTTATCCGAAACATTTTTAGGCGCTATGCTTCTGTATACCTTGGTCATGATCGCCGTCGTGCTGATCTTTGTTGCGATGAATGAGGTCATTGGGGAGACGCTAGTGAAAAATCAGCAGCGAGTGGCCGAAGCCAAAGATGCAGAGATCGCTTTTTTACGTTCGCAGATTCAGCCGCATTTTCTATACAATGCCTTGAATTCGATAGCCGCCCTCTGCGTGGAGGACGCTAGGCAGGCGGAGAAGCTTACGCTAGACCTGGCTCAATATTTCAGAATCGGGCTCAACTTCAAGCAAATGGACGCTTTTACGACATTGGAGAACGAATTAGAATTGATCAAGGCTTACCTTAATATCGAAAAGGTACGCTTCGGCGACCGATTAGCCATCGAGTACAACATCGATGCCAATCCAAATCATCTCATTCCTCCGCTCGTCTTGCAACCGCTGGTCGAGAATGCGATCAAACACGGTCTGATGTCTAATGAAAGAGGCGGTACTGTCACAATCTCAATTCTGGAGCACGACGATAAGCTTCAGTTCGCTGTCGAGGATAACGGGTGTGGAATGAGCGTGGCGAAGCGGCAAAAAGTCCTTGGTTCGGGTTCGGAGCCTAGTGGGATAGGATTGAGGAATATATCGCGACGAATCAAGCTGCTGTACGACGCAAGCCTGCAAGTCAACAGCACGGTCGGGATCGGAACGAAAGTGTCTTTCGAGCTTCCCTATCTGCCAGACAGGAGGAAGATGGATGATAAGGGCCATAATCGTGGATGATGAACCTTTGTCGGTGCGACGGCTGAAGTATATGCTTGCCGAGTTCGAGGAACTCGAGATATGCGGCGCATTCCTAACCCCACGCGAGGCGTATGAGTATGCGCGAGCCAACCCCTTTCAGGTGGCTTTCCTCGATATCTCCATGCCGGATGTTGACGGGATGTCTTTGTCCCGATTATTGCTAGAGCGCGATCCCGTCCTATCCATTATATTCGTTACGGGCTATGACGATTATGCGGTACAAGCCTTTGAAGTGAATGCATTAGATTACTTAATGAAGCCAGTAACGGAACAACGGCTCGCGCGAACGTGGGAGAAGATCAAGGAAAAGTATCGCAATTATGTTTCCGAGGAGGGGCCGGGCGCAACCGGTCTGCTGACCGGACAGGAGACACGAATCGTTCAATATATGGCTGAAGGATTATCCAATAGGCAAATTGCGGCGAATTTGCACATCACTTCGGAGACGGTTAAGTATCACTTGAAGAATGTCTTCCGGAAGTTGGACGTCAATAACCGTGTAAGGGCGCTGCAGCGCGCCAAGGAATTGAAGATCATTCCATAGCCGATAAGCTCTCAAAATCCCCCCCAATCGGGGGATTTTTTAATATATCCGATTATTCTACAATAATCCAATGAATCACTTACTATTGGAGGAGAAGAATTATGCGTCGGATCTTATCCTTGTTGATGTTATGCGCTCTGCTCGGCGGCAGCTTGCCTGTACCGGCTGCACATGCGGAGGCCATCCAGGACAGCGATTTTACTTATTCGTTGCAATTAGACAACACTTTCATGATTACGGATTACTCGGGAACTCGCTCAGACGTCGTCATTCCGAGCGAGTTCGACGGGAAGCCGGTTACTGCCATCGGGTCGAGTGCATTTGATCCATCTAGTAATTCGGGTCAACCTAAACTAACAAGCGTAACGCTCCCGTCTAGCGTTACGATGATTTCTAGTTTTGCATTCGCCCATAATGAATTAACTGCGATCGAGATTCCGAGCGTCACGGATATCGGAAGAGGGGCATTTCAATACAACCAGCTGCAAAGTATTGTGTTCGGAAAAGTTACCTTTCTCGATGAGTATGCGTTCGCCGACAATCAACTCGAAAGCGTGACAATTCCGGACAGTCTGGCTACCATCGGAAGGTATGCTTTCCAGAATAATCGATTGTCCAGCGTGTCCCTTCCGGAAGGACTAAAGATCATTGATTCTTATGCGTTCAACGGCAATCAATTAAAGAAGCTTCAGATTCCGAAGTCAGTAATCGCCATTAACTCGAGGGCATTCACAAACAATTCATTGGGAGATGTCGCGATTCCACCGGAAGTCAATTTGGGCAGCGGGGATCTGGATCCTGTATTTGATACGAACGCAACCCTTTTTATTCCGAAGAGCAGTGTAACGGTTTTTAACCATGCAACGAAATACGGTATTCCAATTAGACCCTGCAATTATTTGATTACCTATGACGTAAATGGCAACACAGGGGGAACCCCTCCATCGAATACTCCATATGTTTGCTATAAAGGGGTATTTAAGGTGCCGATACCGGATCAGGATCAGGATCCAAGCGCGTTAACGAAGACAGGTTATACCTTCAAAGGATGGAACACGGCGAAAGATGGAAGCGGGACGAGTTATTCGGACGGAAACTACCCGATTATTTATGGAATTCGGGACGGAGGCTTTACCTTATATGCCAACTGGGAGGCGAATTCATATCAAGTGTCTTTCGACACGAGAGGGGGAACGCAAATCCCGCCCCAATCGGTTGCCTACGGAGGACAAGCTCCCAAGCCTTCAGAGCCTGCGAGGGCGGGATATGCCTTTGTCGGCTGGTATACGGATCCCGAAAATATCGACGCGTGGGATTATGACACCGACAAGGTCACCGAAGATATGACGCTGTATGCGAAATGGAAGTGGAACGGAGCAGCAACAATTGCGTCCTTAGCGTTAAAGAAGGATGGCGATCTTGTAACTGGAGGCGGTAGCCTTACGATTATCGGTGTAGTGAGGGACGATACCGACTTACCTGTTGAGAACGCTGTCGTGAATTTGCATAGCACCCTGGGCAAATGGAAGCCTACCGATACCAGCGACGTGTCGGCGACAACGGATGCAAGCGGCGGGTTTGCAGTGAAATGGACGGCTCCTTCGGTAGTGAACCCAGAATCAGTAACGATTTATGCAAGCGTAGATGGTACGATCGGGATGGCGGACAGCCGGACGTTTCAGGTCGTTCCGCCAGATGAGTCCAATGCCGAGTTAAGCGATTTGTCACTAGGGTCCATCGCTCTCGTTCCGGAATTCTCGGGCGACACGTACAGCTATACCGTGGCGGACGTCAGCAATGCCGTAACAAGTATCGACGTAAGGGCAACGACCGCCAGCGATCAGTCCACTCTGGTGATTAACTATTTGTCTGCCGGCACCGGCGCTACCGTCAGCTTACCTGCCGTCAGCGGTTCACCCGTCAGCGTACCGCTGCATACCGGGATGAATATAATTAGAATCGATGTAACCGCGCGGGATGGGATCAATGCTCGAACGTTCTTGATATTCGTGCGCAAAGCCGATACCGTGATCAGCGGGGATTATGCTTACAGCCTGAAAGACGACGACGGTACAATTAAGATTACGAGGTACAAAGGAACGGATTCGGACGTTGTCATTCCCGAGAAGATTGACGGCTATGTCGTGACGGAGATCGGGACGGGGGCTTTTGCGAACTTGGAGTTGACGGGCGTCTCCATACCCGATACCGTGACGAGCATCTCCACGAATGCATTTAGTAACAATTGGTTAACGGCGGTGACTCTGCCAAAAGCCTTAAAGAGCATAGGAGACTATGCTTTTAAGGAAAATCAGTTAGCCCAAATCATACTCCCTAACGGCTTAACTTCAGTGTACGGCCATGCCTTCGAAGATAATCGGTTAACCTCGATTACAATCCCGAATAGCGTCACCCTGGTGGATGAATATGCGTTCTATAACAATCTTCTGGAGGACATAACGTTCTCCGAAGACGGTTTGAAAGAGATCGGTTTCGGCGCGTTCTCCGATAATCAGTTGTCATCGATCATTCTTCCAAAGACCTTAACTTACGTGGGTTCGGAGGCCTTTAAAAATAACAAGCTCTCACAAGTGATCATGCCTGCGACCTTGGAGTTAGGGGATAGCGTGTTTGGAGGGACGATGCAGACGGGGGTAAAGCTTATCTTCCCGGCTGAAGGCAGTAGTGAAATGGTCAACTATGCGCTCTCGAACGGGTTCCCATTTGAAATAAGCGATGTCCGCATCGAATATGACGGCAACGCCAACGGGGAAACCGAAGGAGAAGCGCCGGTAGATGGTACTCATTACGATTATTATTCATCGGTAACCATTCAACCGAGCGGGAGCTTGAAGAGAACCGGGTATACCTTTCAAGGATGGAACACAAAAAAGGATCGCAGCGGAAACTTCTATGAGGCAGGCGAAAGTTATAAATTCGAGCGTATCAGCGGAGTTGTAAAGCTTTATGCCGTGTGGGAGCGCAAGCAGCTCGCAATCAGTCTAGTCACGAGTAGCACTGTGGCGTTAAGCGGTCATGAAATCTCGGTTACCGGTACGGTATATGATGAAGGCGCTACGCCTCAGGCCAATATCTCCGTTCACCTGAGCAGCTCGAACTTAGGCAAGTGGAGCCAAACGGAGAGCGACACGGCAACGGTGACGACTGATAAGAATGGCATTTTCCAAGTCTATTGGAAGGCCCCTTATGTCTTCGAGATTGCATCGGTCGAGCTGTTGGCAACCCTCGATGGATCGAGTGCGGAGCCTGCAACGGTAGCGATTCAGGTAAGTCCGCTGCCTGGCCCGAATCCAAGTTCGGATGCCGACTTAGCCAGTTTGACGTTAAGCGTAGGTGATTTGACGCCGCGGTTCCAAGCCGGGATTACGAGCTATACCGCCGACGTCGGATATGCAACAAGCAGCGTAGCGATCGTACCTGAAGTGTCCGGTCCTGCGGCAACCGTTACCGTCAACGGAAATGTAGCGGAGTCGGGTCAACCCGTACAGGTCAATCTGAAGGTGGGTTCCAACCCCGTAGCGATAATGGCAACGGCGGAAGATGGTACAACCGAAACTTATCATGTTACGATCACGCGGGCATCGGCACCGGTCGACACGATCCTGGTTACCAGCATCAAGGTGACAAGCGTCACATCCTCCGTTTATGAAGGCGGCACGCTGCAAATGGCCGCCAGCGTGAGTCCGGGCGATGCCACCAACAAGCAGGTGTCTTGGTCGATTCAAGGGGGTAGCGGCAGGGCCGTCATTGATGAGACGGGATTGTTGAAAGCAGAGCATGCCGGCCTCGTAACGGTTCAGGCGACGGCCCAGGATAGTTCCGGGAGCGTCGGAAGCCAAGAGATCACGATCTACGAGCGTCAACTAGGCGGTGGTAGTACCCCGACAACGCCGTCACAACCGACGACACCGTCGGACCCTAAGGCACCGACAGTCCCGACAACGCCATCACAACCGACGACACCGTCAGACTCTAAGACACCGACAGTCCCGACAACGCAGCCGTCTGAGAAGCCCACCATACTCAACGTCGTTCCCGGCCGACCGCCGATCGACGTGAATGACGCGGGAGCGATCCATACGATGCTGGATGCACTTACCGTCAAATTGGGCGAACCCCGCAATGCCAACGTTCCCGTCTTTGCAGATGTGGAAGATCACTGGGCAGCTCATAGCATCCGCTTGTTCGCAAGACTCGGGATCGTTCAAGGATACGGCGACGGGACGTTCAAGCCGGAGGCAAGCATCACGCGAGGAGAATTCGCCTCGATGCTGGCGAAGCTGTTCCCGCTCGCCAAAGGCACCGCGGCAACGCCCGGATTTACCGATCTTAGGGACAGTTGGGCCAGGGACGCAGTTCTTATGTTGGCTAGCAACGGCATCATTAACGGCTATGAGGACGGTACTTTCCAGGCCGATCGAAATATTACGCGTGCCGAGATGATTGCGATCCTCGCAAGAATCGTGAATCTGACTTCGGTGAAACAAGTAAAGACGGGGAATTTTCGGGATATCGATCGTACGTGGGCTAGGGATCAGATTCAGCAAGCCGCGAATGCCGGCATTATCAGCGGAAGAAGCACGAATGTTTTTGACCCGGATAAGAGCGCTACCCGAGTCGAAGCTTTGACCGTCCTCTTGCGAGCGATCTCATTAAGTTCCGAAATCGAACAGTTGTTAGAGGGGATGAACTAAGCCATGGCTGCGAACGAATATTATATGCCAACCCAATGGCGGGTGAAGGGAAACATCTGGGAGATTTATGAGATCTGCTCCGACTTCTTGGACTATCAACGTTGGTGGCCCGAAGTATATTTGATGATTCAAAGGGGAGGCACGGACAAGGAGACGGGCAACGAGGTCTATGACATTCTCTCGAGGGGTAAGCTGCCGTACAAGCTCCGCTGGAGGTCATGCAAGACGGCCGAACAAGCACCGCATTTCATCTCCTTGAAGTCCTCGGGAGATTTGGTCGGTCACGGAACGTGGCAGTTCGAGCAGGACGGGGAATATGTGAATGTACAATTCGATTGGTATGTGAATGCCGAGAAGCCCTTGCTCAAACTGTTCTCGCCGATCTTAAAACCGTTCTTCACCTCGAACCACTACTGGGCGATGACAAGAGGGAGGGAGAGCCTTGAGAAGGAACTGATGCGCAGACGCTAGTTGTTCCAGAGCAAACGCCTGTTTCTCGGGGCTGACATCCGATCAAATGACGAAGGTTATCGTCAATGACACGCCTCTGATCAGTGTGAGATTGTGAACTTCATTCTAAATTCATACCTAATAATCGAATCGCGATAACTAGAACGGGATGGACAGCTATTACGCTAATCCATCCCGTTTAAATTTAGCTGTTATAACGTATAAGGAGAACCGTATTATGAGTAGGGCGAAGTTCAGGTGCCTTTACATTTTCCAATCCAAATGCTATCATGCAAACATGACGTTAACGTCATATTATATCTTGGAAGGAGTGATACATTATGAACCGCATGCGCATTGGCGATTTGACAGAACGAGCGGGGGTAACCCAGCGCACGGTTCGCTATTACGAGAGCATTGGATTGCTTCCATCTGGCGAGCGCGAAGGCAATGGTCATCATTACTACACGGAAGAAACGGTTGCTCGTCTGCATAAGATCGATCAGTTGAAGAAGATTGGCCTAAGTTTGGAGGAAATTCGGGACGTAATCGAGCTTTACTTTACGGATACGAGCGGAGTGCTGCCGAAACGGAAAGTCCTCGGCATACTGCGCCGGCATCTGGCCGACACGGACCAGAAGCTTGAAGCGCTCGGGCAGTTCCGCAGCGATTTGCAGTCGAATATAGAACGTTTCGAGCGATGGCTCGAGGCCAATGAAGGCGATTAATTTTTTTTGCTTTAAACATGACGTTAACGTCATGTTTAATAATATAGGGAGGTTAAATTCATGAGAGAAAACATTGGATTTATCGGACTCGGACTGCTTGGTATGCCAGTGGCTGCCAATCTGCTCCAAGCAGGATATGCGTTGACCGTATACAACCGCACCCCAGAAAAAGCGGAACCGCTCGTAGCCCAGGGTGCGCTGCAGGCGGTCCGTCCAGCTGACGCCGTGACAACCGGTGGCATCATCGTCACCTTGGTATGGGACGATGAAGCATTGGAAGACGTCGTCAAAAGCGAAGATTTCTTAGAACGTCTGGGCAAAGGCGGTATTCATGTATCAATGAGTACGGTGTCGCCCGATACGGGTAGGAAGCTGGCGGATCTGCACGCGCGGCACGGTTCCGTCTATGTTGAGGCGCCTATCTTTGGACGGCCGGAGGCAGCCGCTGCCAGGCAATTGTGGATTCCAATAGCGGGTCCGCAGGAAGCAAAGGAGCGGGTGCGGCCACTGCTGGAGGCGATGGGAGCTAAAGGGATCTTTGACTTTGGCGAGGAAGCCGGTTCGGCTGTACTCGTCAAACTGATCGGTAACTTCCTAATCGTCTCCGCCGCACGCTCACTGGAAGAAGCACTAGGAATAGCTGAGCGCGGCGGGGTTGATCCCACAGCAGCGGTCAATATGCTTACCAGCACACTGTTTACCGCCCCAATTTATCAAAACTATGGCAAAATGATAGCCGAGAAGTCATCCATATCCGAAAGTAAAATTCCGCAGAAAGATGTTGGCCTCTTGCTGTCGGCGGCGCAAAATGCACAAGTTCCAGCCCCACTTTCCAGCCTGCTGCTTGATATGCTGGTGAACGGAGATCGGAGCAGAACATATTAAGGCTACGGTCGATGTTATTCTGCCTCTGAGACCTTTTGTTTCAGAGTTTTTTTAGTTTCCTGTGGCTATTATCTTTAGAATGATCAGACGGCTTGAATAATCTTATGGTAAAATCTTGTAGAAGGTGAATACGAAAATGATAGAGGTGCTCTAATTGCTGCGATATTTCAGGCTAGTTATCCTTCTGTGTTTACTCCAGCTTTATTTGGTTCCGTCCGTTTATGCGGATGAACCTGCTCGGGTGTTCGTTAATGAATATCAGGTGATCTATGATCAACTGCCTATAATTGAGGACGGAAATACACTCGTTCAATTCCGGCCTTCCTTTGAAGCGCTTGGCTTCACCGTACAGTGGGAACAGATGAGCTCGACCGTTACAGGCACCGCTCCGAATTTGAAGGTTCAAATGCAGGTGGGCAGCCGCAAGGCCTATATCAATGGTGTGGAGAAGGAGCTTCCTGCTGCACCCCTACTCGTAAATGGCTCGACATTCGTGCCCATCCGGTTTCTGGGGGAAGCATCGGGGGGAGACGTTACGTGGGACTCGGTAACGAATCATGTCGATATCGTAACGGATAAAAGCTACTACGTGTACCGCGAGGTGATCGCGAACAACCTCGATAGGGTCAGATATTGGCTTGAGCATGGCGGCGGCCCCAACTTTGCCAATAGAAACGACGGTATTTCCTCACTAGGGATGGCGTCATTCCACAACAATATCGAGATGGTGAAGCTTTTGCTGGATTACGGGGCTATTCCGGATATGCCCAATCCGGTTTACGCCTTTGCGCCGGATGAAATGGATATGGCCATATACGGGAAAAATCCCGAATTGGTGAGGTTGCTCGTTCAATATGGAGCCGATCCGAATAAGAAAACCAAACAAGGCCAGACATTAGTCGAACAGGTCAAGCAGCAGTTGGATAAAGCAAATTCCGAGGATGTCCCAGCGCTGAACGCGATTCTAGACATTCTCAAATCCGCCAAGGATCTGCCAAAAATAAACCGTTACGCGCATTTTATTGCGCAGGATAACTCTATGAAGCCGACCATCGCGAATGGGGAACGGACGTGGGTGGACAAGCAATATGGCCAGCTTCATCCGGTTTTGAGGAACGACTTGGTCATGTTTGAAGGGCCGGACGGCAGGCAATCCATGAAGCGGGTGATTGGACTTCCGGGAGAAGCGATTCGCATAGATCAGGAGAATATATATGTGAATGGCGAGCGCTCAACGTCCAATATGCTACCGGGGAACAAGGTTGATCAGGCGGAGATGGTACTGAGCAGTGATCAGGTGTTCGTGATCGGGGACAATTACAACGAGAGCATCGACAGCCGGTCTTCCTACGTCGGCCCCGTCTCACTGAAGCAAATTATTGGAAAGATAATTCACATCGAGCATAAATACATCCCAAGCGAGGTGGAGCATCCACCTCAAGGAATGAAGCAGACGAACCCGGCACCAGCCACGTCGGCGGCCAAAACCTATAAGGTCCCGCCAGCCATGACCATCGACACTTCGAAAAAGTATCAGGCTCAAGTGCATACGAACAAAGGTGACTTTACCATTGAAATGTTTGCCGATACGGCCCCGAAGACTGTAAACAACTTTGTTTTTCTGTCGAGGCAAGGGTTCTATAACGACGTTATTTTTCACAGGATTATCAAGTCATTTATGATCCAGGGTGGCGATCCTACAGGTACAGGAAGAGGGGGCCCAGGCTACAACTTCGAAGACGAACTGAAGACGTCTTACACTTACGAGCCGGGAATTGTCGCGATGGCGAATGCCGGGCCGAATACGAACGGAAGCCAGTTTTTCATTTGCACGGGAGAAGACAGCCGCAATCTGGCGCAAATCCCCAACTACACCATATTCGGCAAAGTAACGGAGGGGATGGATACTGTGCTGGCGATTGCTGATGTTCCGGTCGAGCAGCAGGACAATTATAATGAAAAAAGCAAGCCAGCAGAGAAAGTAGTCATTCAAGGCATCGACATTGTAGAATCGGAATAGCGAAGGAGATAGAAGACGGGGCGGCAAAATGCCGCCTCGTCATTTTTTAAAATAAGGACTGTAATATGAAACTCGCATGACAGCCGAGCAGGGACAACGCCTAATCCGTGCTTGCCCGAGCGCCACCGGAAATCCGGGGCTAAGGTTCGGGTCCATCCATCGTTCCTGGGGAGTGTGGGTAATGTTATACTTGTTTAGGGGGGTATATAAAAACAGAATAAAAGTAAGTTTTGCCTCATTAAATTTTCGACGAAGGTTCTGTATGATCTTCTTATCCGATGTAATTTTGAGGATTGATCGTTGAGGACTTCATTTTGAGAGCGCTTTATTTGCACCGAAGGGCGCTAACCGACGCTCAAACAGCTAGCCAATTTACGATGGGGTGCATTCCCTATTCGCAATACTGAGCGATAAAGGGAAACTACCGGGAAGCGGGAAGGAGGAAAAACAATCTTTGCGTTGAACAGGCCGATTTCCATACGAGCGATGTTGCTAACCGTTTTTTTGCTTCTTATGCTGTTTCCTTTGATCGTCATCACGTATATCACGTACGAGAAACAAAACGAGATTTTTCAAAAGCAGGTCAGCCAATATTTGCTGCAGACCGTCGGTCAGACCCAGCGGGCGTTGGAAGCGGATCTTACGGAGATCGACCGGCTAACGTGGCCCTTGCTGTATCAGCGCCCGCTCGATTTTCTGGATAAGCCCATCAATAGCCCGTACTTGCTGCAGGAAGCGAATCAAAAATTCAAAGAGTTAATGTATTCCGACCTGCTGCGGGGTCGGCTGGATCATATCCGCGCCGTTTATTTGGTCACCCCGAACCGAACGGTGCTGTCCACGGACAACGCCTTTCAATCTTACGAACAGTTGGATATCGGAAATTTCAATCATATCGTGGAACAGATTCAGAAGCAGCCGCTTAAAATGAGTTGGTTCAGCGACAAATGGGCGATTTATCGGACCAAGGACGGCTTTAAGACCCCGGTGCGCGATTCCGTGACGGCAGCGAGGCAACTCATCGACAGCAATACGTCCGAACTGAGAGGGTATCTGTTCATCCAATTGAACGATCGCTTTATCGACGACAGTCTAGCCCCAGTCCGAATCGGTTCGACCGGGGCGCTCATGTTGTCCGACGCGGCGGGGGATGACATATATCGGCAGCAGTCAGCCTTGTTCGATGAGCCGGGCATTGAGGGTTCGGTGAAATCGCTATCGCATCCCGCGGAGGCAGTCGGTAAAGTCGCGGGGAAATGGTTGATGGCTCACGAAACGTCTGCAGTAAGCGGCTGGAGAATGACAGCGGTTGTTCCGTTAAACGAGCTCATGAGCCCGAATCAGAAAATTTTGAAATACTTACTCGTCATGGCGGGTTTAGGCGCGGTCATCTTCACCATTGTATCCGTTCTCATGGCTACCGCGATATCGAAGCCGGTCATCAATTTGGCCAAGCTGATGTCGTCACCTTCAATCGACCAGCTGCAGGTGCGAGAAATCCAGGGTTCCATTCAGGAAATCGGCGTCCTGCAGCGCAATTTCAACCGATTAATGCAGCGGATTCAACAGCTGATCCAAGAGAACGAGCAGCAGGAGAAGGAGAAGCGGAAGGCGCTGCTTCAAGCGCTCCAAATGCAAATTAAGCCGCATTTTCTATACAATACGCTCGACACGATCTACTGGATGTCGAAGAAGCACAAGGCGGAACCGATCAGCAAGCTTGTGACCGCGCTGGGCAAGTTTTTCCGGTTCACCTTGAGCGCGGAGCAGGAATGGACCACTTTGCAGATGGAGCTTGAGCATATCGAAAACTATTTGCAAATTCAATCATTTCGCTACCGCGATCGGCTTCAATATACAATCGTCGCCGATCCGGATACGAAGGATACGAAAATTATGCCTCTTCTGCTGCAGCCGATTGTCGAGAACGCGCTCGAACACGGTATTTCCAAGGTTAGCGGGGGCGGCCAAGTCACAATCCGTGCCTTCAAGGAGGGCGAATGCGTAAACATCGTCATCCACAATACCGGGGGGAAAATTGATATGGAGCGGGTCAGCCTTCAGTTGCAGGAATCGTCCAATGAGCATCTGGGGCTTCGCAATGTCCAGCAGCGCATTTCCCTGGCATTCGGCCAAGCTTACGGCATCCGCCTGGAAGCGGGCGAAGCGGAAGGGACGGCGGTAACGGTTTGCATTCCCCACAACGAATTGCATTAGATATCGATGCTAAGGAGGGAACGGCTTGAATCGCAGGAAGTACAACGGGTTGATCATCGTTTCTTTCGTCTTGCTGCTCGTCTGGGCGCTGAGCGGAACTATACTGCTGAATCTCGAGACTACGGATTCGACGGTTGTTTCGGAGCCGGTTCGCAAAATCAAGGTACTGATCCGTACGGGGACCGAGTCTGCAGCTTTGCGACAGCTGCTGGCACCATTCGAACATGATACGGGGATCAGGGTCGAATTCATTGAGATCGGTCGCGACGGTTACTTTACGGCTGTAGGTACGCAACTGCTCGCTGGTTCGAACACGTTCGATATCGTCTTCGTCCCGAACACGTCTATCGCCCAGTTTGCTTCGGCGAAAGCGATCGCGCCTCTGGACGGTTATATAAGCAGTGAGCAATCATCCGATCCCGAAGGGTTCGATCTCGACGATTTTCTGACAGTGTATCGCTACAAAGGTTCGATTTATGCTTTGCCCACGGACATCAGTACGCATTTCCTGTACTACCGCAGCGATTTGATTCCGAATCCGCCCGATACCTGGGAAGAAGTGTACGAGATCGCAAAGAAATTCTCGCAATTTGGGAACCCGAAGTCCCCTACGATATGGGGGCTCGCGATGCCGGGCGTCGTTCCGGAAGAGCGGACGAAAATATTTGCCTCCTTGCTGTGGTCTTTCGGCGGAAACTTCCTGGAGGAGGATAGTGGCAAGGTGCTACTTGATTCGGAGGCATCGGTCCGTGCCGGGGACTATTTGCAGCGGCTTGTTCGGGATAAAATTGTGCCGGATAAGCTTCTGTCCTGGGATTTCGTGCGGACGAGGGACGCTCTCTTGTCCGGGGAGGTCGCTATGGCAGCACCGTATTGGAACTCGGCATATCCAACAATTAAACTAAACGCCGGCCCTTATGCGGGCTTCATTCGGATCGCGTTACTTCCGGGGAGGAAGGACAGCGACGGAACGGTTCAACGCGTTCCTTTCCAGCACGGCTGGACGCTGGCGATCAACGCAAACTCGGACAACAAGGAAGCGGCGTGGAAGTTTCTCGCATATGCCACCGGTAAACGTGGGGGAATGATCTACGCTGATGCCGGCGGTGTGCCGGCGAGGCGTTCGCTGCTCGGCGACCCGGCGTTCCGGGAGAAGCGCCCCGATTTTTCGCTAATTCTGGAAACGATGAAGATGGCCGAGAATGAGCCGTCGGTTACCTACTATCCGGCGATGGTGGATGCGGTGGAACGGGCTCTCGCCAAAGTCGTGACGTTGTATGAAGAACCGCAGGACGCATTCCGGGAGGCGTCCACCGATCTGCGCCGTTTGGCGGTGCGGGCGGCTCCGTGAAAGGAAGGGGATTAGGTTGGCTAAGGCGGAATACCGCGCGATGATTATCGATGATGAAGCCTGGATTCGGGAAGGACTATGCGAACACATCGAGTGGGAGAAGCTCGGCATCGAGCTCGTTAACGTTTTCGAGGACGGCGCCGAAGCGCTTGCCTATTTGGAGAAAGACCCGGTTGACATCGTCTTGTCCGATATACGCATGCCCAACATGACCGGGCTCGAACTGGTGGCCCGGCTTCGCGTCAGCGGCCGCGTAGAAGAGGGAGCCGACGCAGCCACGGTCAAAGACTTGTCTGGCATCAAGGTGATCTTCTTGAGCGGCTATGGTGATTTCCAATACGCGCAGGAAGCGCTGCGGCTGGGAGCGGTCGATTATTTGCTCAAGCCGACAGAGGTGGAGGAGATCGAAAACGCCTTGCTGAAGGCCAAAGCGCTTTGCGCTTCGGACAGAGTTTCTCCATCCAGAATGCCTAGCGCCATTGAGCCGTTGGAGGAACCGAGCTCTTATTTGATCAAGAAGGCTCTGAACTACATTCACGCGCATTTTGCCGAAGAGGTTCATTTGGCGGACATTGCGGGCGAGTTGTTCGTGACGCCGAACTATTTGAGTCGATTGTTTCGCCAGGAGACCGGACGATCGTTTGTCGAATGCTTGTCCCGGATACGCCTCGGTAAAGCCTGCAGCCTGCTCACGGAGGGCAAGCTGAAAATCTATCAAGTGGGAGAAGCGGTCGGTTATCCGAATCCGCGTTATTTCAGCGAGTGGTTCCAGAAAAATATGGGCATGTCGCCGGGAGATTTCCGGAAAACGCAAATATGAAAGCGGTTCAAAATTAGGCGAAAAAGCGGACGAAAAGATAGATTCGCCTCATTATGTCGATAATCCCGATCGAGTAGGATAAAGATGTTAAGCGATTACATCATTCATCGGATCGAAAGGGGTATTGACATGAAACAAAAAGCGGGCCTGGTTTTTACGACGGCAGCCGTCCTCGGCATGATGCTGACGGGGTGCAGCAGCAATTCGAACAACGGCGCTTCACCTTCCGCGGCTTCTCCAAGCACACCGCCAAGCACACAGCCGAGCGCAAGCGCATCCGCCACGCCCGGCGGCGGCAATCAACAGGTCGAAATTTTCAGCTGGTGGACCGGCGCCGGCGAGGAAGCGGGTCTGAAAGGACTCATCAAGGAATTTGAAGGCAAGTACGCCAACATCAAAGTCATCAATTCCGCCGTCTCCGGCGGCGCCGGCACGAACGCCAAGGCGGTGCTGGCAAGTCGGATGCAAGGCGGGGATCCGCCAGATGCCTTTCAGGTGCATGGCGGCGCTGAACTGAATACCGGCTGGGTGGCGGCAGACAAGGTCATCCCGCTGAACGATCTGTACGAGGCGGAAGGCTGGAAAACCAAATTTCCGCAAGATTTGATCGACCTCGTTAGCAAGGACGGCAACATCTACTCGGTACCGGTCAACATCCATCGCGGCAACGTGTTGTTCTACAACAAGAAGATTTTCGACAGCAACGGCCTGAAAGCCCCGACGACGTTTGACGAGTTCTTCGCGGTGGCCGACGCTTTGAAAGCCAAGGGCATCGTTCCGCTGGCCTTGGGCGATAAGGAGCCGTGGACGGCCACGATGCTGTTCGAGAACGTGCTGCTCGGCCAGCTCGGCACGGAAGATTACAAGAAATTGTGGACGGGCAAGCTGTCTTTCGACGACGCCAAGGTGAAGACTTCGCTGGAAACGTTCAAGAAGATGCTAACTTATATCAACACCGATCATGCCGCCCGCAACTGGCAGGACGCCGCGCAGCTGGTGGCAAACGGCGAAGCAGCGATGAACGTGATGGGCGATTGGGCGAAAGGCTACTTCACGACGGATCTGAAATTAACCGCGAACAAAGACTTCGGCTGGGCGGCGACGCCGAACTCGTCCGGTATGTTCATGGTCGTCACCGACACGTTCGCGATTCCGAAGGGCACCAAGCACAAAGAGGCAGCCAAAGAATGGTTGAAAGTGCTCGGTTCGGTAGAAGGGCAGGATGTGTTCAATCCGCTGAAGGGCTCCATTCCGGCTCGCATTGATGCAAATAAATCCAAGTATGACGTGTATGGGCAATCGACGATTGAAGATTTCAAGGCAAGCAAGCTGGCGCCGAGCATGGCTCACGGCTCCGCCGCTCCAGAAGGCTTCACGACGCAAGCGAACCAGGCCATCAACATTTTCGTCACCAACGGCGATGTGAATCAAGCGCTGAAAGCGCTGAAGCAAGCGCAAAGCTCGAGCATTAAGTAGAGAATAGCATTAAGGGTCAGACGCCGAATCGCGCGGCTGACCCTCCTTATTGGGAGTGATCGCTTATGATAGACACGGGTTCCGTAACGGCTCCAAGACGCCGTAACCGGACATTTGCCCGGATGGCGCCAATTCTGATGATCTTGCCGTCTTTTGTGGTCATCGGGATATTCGTTTACGGGTTCATCGCTTGGACAGGTTATGTATCCTTTACGGATTGGAATACGCTCGTGAAGTCGTCCAATTGGATCGGCTTTGACAATTACCGCTTTCTTTTTCAGGATTTTCGGTTTCAGTCCGATTTGCGCAATACGCTCTTTTTTACCGCGTTGTTCATTGGCTTGTCCATGATGGTCGGCCTATTCCTGGCCCGGATTGTCGATACGAAAGTCCGCGGGGAGGTTTTCTTCCGCAACGTATTCATCTTTCCGATGGCATTGTCCTTCATCGTTACCGGGGTCGTTTGGCAATGGATCCTATCGCCCAAAACCGGAGTGAATCTGATCCTGAAGAATATCGGTTTTACGCATGTGCCTGATTGGTTCGTCAGCACCCAGATCATACCGAAAGTTCATATCGGACAGATCGATTTCGGCATTCCGATGGCGATTATTGCCGTCGTGGTAGCCGCCGTATGGCAAATGACAGGTTTCGCCATGGCGATGTATTTGGCCGGATTACGGGCCATTCCCGAAGATCTGCGTGAAGCCGCACGCGTTGACGGTGCAGCCGAACGTCAAATCTTCCGCAAAGTCATCCTTCCGCAGCTGAAACCGATCTCTATGAGCCTGATCATCATTTTGGCGCATGTCTCGTTGAAAATATTCGATTTAATTTACGCGATGACGGGTCCCGGCGCCATGTTCGTGACGGATGTTCCCGGCATGTACATGTTCGAGACGACTTTCCGCGGGAATCATTACGCGCAAGGCGCAGGTATCGCGATGGTCATGCTGCTGCTCGTGTCTCTCGTCATCGTGCCCTATTTGATTTCCGCGTTCCGAAAGGAGAAGTCGTAGAATGGCGATGCCGCGCACGAAACGGCTTGTTCTGTATTTCACACTCGCTGTGCTTGCAGCCGTCTTCCTCGTCCCGATCTATGTTATGCTCGTCACGAGCGTCAAGAGCGTGGATGAAATTACGCTTGACCAGATGTGGAAGCTTCCCTCCCGTCTGAATTTCTCAGCCTATCACGAAGCTTACGACAAGCTGATTCCGAACCTGGCCAACAGCTTCTATCTGGCCATCCCGGCGACGCTGCTGTCTTCGCTGCTGGGTTCCATGAACGGTTATGTGCTGTCCAAATGGAAATTCCGGGGCTCTGATACGTTGTTTGCGTTGATGCTGTTCGGGATGTTCATCCCGTACCAGAGCATTCTCATTCCGTTGATTCAATTTTTGCAGCAGGTGCAGCTCTATAACTCGATCCCCGGCCTCATCTTGATTCACGTCATCTATGGTTTGCCTATATGCACCCTGATGTTCCGCAATTTCTACGCCGGTATACCGAACGAACTGCTGGAGGCAGCGCAAATCGATGGCAACGGCTTCATGGGGATTTACAGAAGGGTCATTTTCCCGCTGTCGATCACCGGATTCGTTGTCGTCGGCATTTGGCAGTTTACGAGCGTATGGAACGAATTCCTGTTCGCCGTATCACTGACTTCGCAGAAACATCAGCCGATTATGGTCGCGCTGCAGAATCTGTCCGGAAGCCAGATCGTGCAATGGAACGTGCAGATGGCGGGAGCGCTGTTGGCTGCACTGCCTACACTCGCTGTATATATTTTCTTAGGAAAGTTCTTCATACGCGGATTGCTCTCGGGATCAATTAAAGGATAACCGCTCCAAGCTGTCATTCGTTTATGAAATAGGCCCGGCCAGCAGTGGCTGGGCCTCAAATTCCTACTGTAAGAAAGCGGTTGCAATGCTTGATTACGCCGGCAGCAGCAAAATATGTGATGAAGGAGAGTCGTTATGAAGCAAAAACGACTAGTGAGCATGGTTTTAGCGTTTGTCATGATGCTGACCATGGTTTTGAACAGTGTGCCTGTTTCCGCACAAGGGCAAACAGTCGATGAATTTGATAAACTGCGGGACAAATGGCAGTATTTGGCTATGGGCGGTAATTATGATCCTAAGGACCCGAATATGCAAGGGTTGCTGCAAGCTATCAATAATGTGGCGCAGGATCTTCTTGACAGGATCAATCCTACCCCTACACCGGATTGGGGCGACAATGATTACCTTTGGAAGGAATATATGCTTGGAAATCGCGGTTCTGCCTATAGTGACTCAAATAATACCCAGTTCACGATCCGAAGCCTTAAGTTCATGGCACTGGCCCTTCAGACGAAAGGCTGTGAACTTTATCAGAATGAAAGATTAAAAAATGAGATACTCCGTGGAATGGATTATATTTATAAAAATCATTTTAAGGTCGGAGTAGAAACGAATTCCTATGGAAATTGGTTTACTTGGGAAATTGGGGGGCCGATTTATCTTAGCGAGACCGTTCTGCTTATGTATGATTATCTGACAGCAGAACAGATCCAGGCGTATACATCAACTGCTTATCGGGGAGCGACAAAAGTCGGGGGAGACGCCTATATGTATGTTGGTGCAAATGCTTTGTGGAGAGATCGTGTCCGCATGTATTCGGGCATTCTTCTTAAAGATAGTACAATCCTTGCCTATGTAAAAAATGATGTTCCTTCCTTTATGGGATATGTTAAAAGCGGCGATGGCTACTATGAAGACGGTACGTTTATGCAGCACGGAAATGTTGTTTATAATGGCGGCTATGGGAAAGAAGCATTTTCCGATGTGAGTCACTTTATTTATATGCTTGATGACTCTCCCTGGAAGATTACCGGCCCCGAAAGAGATAATATGAGTACCATCGTGGAAAAAAGTTATGTGCCTTTTATGTATAAAGGTGTCTTCATGGATATGGTAAGGGGACGTGAAATTACCCGTAAAGATACGACCGATGCCTATGCTGGCATTACCATTAGTCTCGATGTTCTACTGTTCTCTGAGTCGGTATCTGAGGAAGCGGGCAAGAGATTTAAAGGCATGATTAAGGAATGGATGAATAATGAAAATGCCATACGTACTTTAAATGAGGGTGCCGGTGTTGCATGGTATATGTTCCCCGTATATAATCTCTCCAAAACTTTGGAAATCCTTAAGGATGATTCAATCAAGCCGGTTTCAAATACGGGAAAAAGCTATACCTTTGGTAAAGGTGTAAGAACCGTTCATACGACAGACAAATTCTCTTTTGGTCTTTCCATGTATAGCAAAGATATCACAACCTTTGAGCAAGGGGATAGTAATACAAAAGGCTGGTATACGGGTCTTGGACAGACTTATGTGTATACACCTGATATTGGACAGTATACCTATCAAAAGCCAACCGTTGACTGGTATCGGCTTGCTGGTGTAACTGCCGTTAATGGCATCACGGTCGGCAGTCATAAAAATGCAAACTCCTTTGCTGGAAGCACCACGCTTAATGGTTCTTACAGTGCTGCCGGCCTGGAGATTTCATCCGGCAGCACAAAAGTGAGCGCAAAAAAATCGTGGTTTATGTTTGATAACGAGGTTGTAGCTTTAGGATCGGGTATTACTTCTACACATAATAACCATGTTGAAACTACGATTGACAACCATTATATTACAGGTGACAATGCTCTAATTATCAATGGGGAGAAACAGTCGAACACGCTTGGCTGGAACGGCGAAATCGATAATGCCAGGTGGGCGCTAATCGAAGGAAATGTTAAAGGCTCGAATATTGGCGTTTATTTTCCGAAAGAAACCAAGATCGGCGCAGTCCGTGAAACCCGTAAAGGGAAATGGACGGATTTGGGCTCTTATAATGTAGATGAAGATGTGCAATCAGCCAATTACCTTACGATGTGGATTGATCATGGCTCAAAGCCGGTGAATGAAAGCTATGCATACGTCCTATTGCCTGAAATGACCGAAGAGCAGGTTGAAAACTATGCAGACTCCAGCGATATTGAAATCATTCGCCAGGATAATAATGTACACGCCGTATATGAGAAAACGCTCCATACGCTGGGCGTGAACTTCTGGCAGGATGGTAATCAATCCATTGATGCAATGGGTGTAAAAGACTATGTTACTGTTGATAAAGCTGCTTCTATGATGATAAAAGAAGATGATCATAAGCTTAGCTTTGCTCTTTCAGATACGACAAAGAGAAATTCGGGCACAATTACGGTGGATATTAACCGGGCAGCTGTCGGGGTTATTTCTAAAGATAGCCGGATTAAAGTTATTCAAACTTCTCCGTCAATCAGGTTTGAGCTGGATGTCGATCAATCTTTCGGGAATCCGATCGAGGCTGAGTTTTCCTTCCAACCACTTGAGGCGCCAGGAGAAACATCTATTACAAATATGGCGTTAAACGATGTCACATTGAGTCTTGAATTTGCAAAAGCTGCGCGAGCAACAGGCTATAAGCTGCTTTACGGTACGGAAAGTGGAAATTATACGGAATCGCTCGTTATTTCCGGAAATACAGCGCAAATCAAAGGATTACATGCAAATACGAGTTATTATTTTGCAGTGAAAGCAATGAATGAATCAGGGGAAGGCAGTCTATCGCCTGAAGTTTCCTATCGTATCGGCAATACGCGTACTTTGATCGAAGAATTCGAGGATTTATCCAAGACGGTCAGTTATTCCGGTGGATGGGCCTTCGACGCTTCCAATGCGAATACTTATTATGATGGGGATTCTACCCGTCTTAAGAGAAATGATGCTGATAAAACGAATCCAAGACGAGAGGAATATGTAACCTACTATGCGCCAACACCAAAAGACTTTGAACTGACGACCTATGACTATGGTTTAGCTAATGCAGGGGATAATACCATCCTTCAATTTTTTGGTTCAGCAGATAATGAGAACTGGATTCCTATTCCGGCAACAAAAAACGGAACCGTAGTAAAAGATAAGTGGAGTAAAGTTGTATATACCAATTCAGCGGAATTAGATCGCTCCATAAGATTTATTAAAATTTCGGTTTCCAATAATACAAAAATATGGGCACCACAGCTTTCAAAACTGGTCATCAATTATGCTTGGACTTCTGACCGTTTTGTCATGGATACGATGCTGGATGATTCCAGAACCTATGAGGTAAAAGGCGATGCCGCCTATATGAAGGGAGATGGTGTTAAGTTCGGGGGCGATAAGGATCTTCTGATAAAAAGCGGCTCTGAAAATGCAACGATGCTTTATAGTTATACCAATATACGAAATGCCAATCTTACTGCTTTTATCGCCAAAGCAAATGGCGGTGCCGTTTCGATGATGTCGTCCAAGGACGGGAAAAGCTATAGGCCTGTTGCTTCCAGTCAAGAGATTGCCGGACTTGATTATGGGAACTACAATAAAGTGGTTTACAACATTCCTGAATTAGAGGATGGCACGAACTACCTACTGCTTACAATAAGCGGTGGAGGCGATTCAATTGCTATTGCCGACCTACACTTATCCTATGTCCATGAAATTGCACCTCTACAAAAGATCCGCTTTAAGGATAAGCAGCTTGAAGCCGTTATGAAATATAATTTAGTCCCGACCGTCAAATTGGCACCGATGAATGCGACCGGTGAAATCAACTATACGATTTCAGATAAGGATATTGCTACTGTGAATTCTTCAACAGGGGCATTGCAGGCTGGAGCACTCGGATCAGCGGTTCTAACAGCGAAAGTTCTTGGAACGAAGGAAGATGTAAGTGCAAATATTAATGTCCGAACTTCAGAAAACCTTGCACTTAACGCAAATACTTCCGCAAGTTCTGTGAGTGGTACTTACACTGCTAATAAAGCAACAGATGGCGACTATCTTTCGCGTTGGGAATCCAGTGTAGGGAATGTTCAATGGCTGCAGGTCGATTTAGGATCACCAAAGGGGTTTGGAGCAATTGAGCTGAACTGGCAGCAATATGCAACCAACTATGTGGTTCAGGGTTCCCTGAATGGTAGCACTTGGGTTAATCTGTATACGGAGGCGGACGGTAAAGGTGGTAATGTCTGGATTGCATTTGATGAGATACAAAAATATCGATATGTTAGATTAAGTGGTACACAAGCACCTGCTGCCTATTCACTTTATGAGTTCCGTGTTCTCTCGTTCAAAGCACAAAGCGGACAAGATGGAGTTGATCTTCGAAATCTTGCACCTGGAAAAACCGCAACAACAAGTGGCAATGACACCACGAATAGTGAACCGAAAGCTGCTATAGATGGAGATCCATCAACGCGTTGGGCATCTGCCAGATCAGACAACAATTGGTATACCATTGACTTGGGTGCTCAAAGCAATATTTATCAGATTAATTTGCTTTGGGAAGCAGCCTACGGTAAAGAGTATAACATTCAGGTGTACAATGACAGCGATTCGGTAACGAATGTCGTCTATGAAAAAAGCGGTGCTGCCGGATGGAAGAGGTATGTACTTGATGAGCCGATACAGGGAAGATACATTCGTATGCAAGGTATTAAGCGCGGTACCACGTATGGCTATTCTTTATATGAATTTGAGGTCATTGGAAGTTTGGCAGAAACAACGGTTAATTCCATTCAGTTTGCTTCTGAGAAATTTACTGTTTTACGAAACCATAAGAAAACAGCTGCTATTCTTACAGATCCACCTTATATAAATGAAGGAAGCGTTGCATTTGTCAGCCTAAACCCTGAAGTAGCAACAGTATCCAATAAAGGTGTTGTTACGGGTATAACAACAGGTTCGGCAATCATTAAGGCTTATTCTACGGTTTCTGATGCTGTTTATGCGAGTAGTGAAGTAACGGTAACCGATTATAGCGGTGCTCCCGTACCCGTTTCCAGTCTTGAGGTGCGAGGTGGTGTAGCGATCATCGAGAAAGGGACAACTGCCCAGTTTGATGCTTCAGTTACTCCTGATAATGCATCAATTAAGAACATTCGCTGGACTTCCAGTGATGAACGTGTGCTTCTCGTAACGAACGAAGGTTTAATAAAAGCAATTAGCTTAGGGAACGTGGTTGTAAGAGCGACCAGTGTCGCTAATCCGCAGTATATGTTTGAACAGGAAATAAGAGTTGTTGATGCAGAAGTGGAAACCGTAAAGGCATTGATTCGTGCAATCGGTATGGTTACCTTGAACAGCAGGGAAGATATCGATGCTGCGCGGCAAGCGTATAATGAACTGTCGGATGATCAGAAAGCATTAGTGGATAACTATGAAGAGCTGGCCGCTGCAGAAAGACAGTATGAGGAACTGGTGGAGGCAGCGAAGAAAGTAAATGGAGTAACACTTGACAAGAACACAATGGATTTGACGGAAAGAAGCAGCGGACAGCTGACAGCTGCCATAACACCATCCAGTGCAGTAAACAAGAATGTAACATGGTCGAGCAGTAATTCCAGTGTTGCAACAGTCGACAGTAATGGTAGGGTAACCGCTGTGGCAGCAGGAACAGCGATAATTACGGTAACAACGGAAGATGGCAGTAAGACCGCAACATGTTTGGTAACCGTCAGAAGAAGCGGACCAAGTGATGGTGGAAGCGAATCTAGTGGAGGCGATTCATCCGGAACACCGGGAACAATACCGCCAGTAACCCCACCGCCAAGTACGCCGATAGAAAATGCTCCGGGTACCATTCAGGCATCTGCACCTGTAGTGAATGATGCAGGCGTAGCTTCAACTACCATTGATGCAGATGCATTGGCCAAAGTTCTCAAAGCATCGGATACCGCAAAAATCCATGTACCGAAGGCTGAGGGAGCCCGTGCCTATGAAGCGGTCTTCACGGTACCAGCTCTGATGTCAGAACATGCATCAAAGAAGGTCGAACTAGCAACGGAACTCGGTAAGGTATCCATACCTGGAAACATGCTCACACCAATCGATGTAAAAGAGGCACAACGTATAAGCTTCACCCTAGCAAAAGCAGATACAAACGAAGTGATTGATCCGGCAGTAAAGTCACAAATAGGTATGAGACCTGCCGTAGAACTCCATGTAAGTATAAACGGCAGCAGGATATCATGGAGCAATCCTGAAGCGCCTGTTACCGTGAAAATACCGTATACGCCTACAGCAGCTGAGCTTGCTGATCCAGAACGTATCGTCGTATGGTACATGGATGAAGCAGGCAAGACAGTGGCGGTACCAACAGGCAAATATGATTCCAGAACGGGTGAGGTAACCTTTCAAACAACACACTTCGGCAATTTTGCAGTGGCCTATGTGAAGAAGAGCTTTGGAGACATTGGCGAATATTCATGGGCAAGTAGGGCCATCGAAGTTTTGGCATCTAAAGGTGTTATTAACGGTACTTCAGAAGCAACCTTCGATCCTTCTGTCGATGTCAAGCGGGCAGACTTCATACTCATGCTTGTTAAGGCTCTTGGGTTATCTGCAAAAACAGAAGGCAACTTTACAGATGTAAGCTCAAGTGCCTATTATGCAGAAGCGCTGGCAACAGCTAAAGCTCTTGGAATTACGGATGGGGTTGGTAACAATAATTTCAATCCAGATGCCAAGATATCAAGGGAAGACATGATTGTTCTTGCAGCAAGAGCTATGGATAAGGCTGGAAGACAATTGGCAAACGCCTCCGAATCTGAACTGAAAGGCTATTCGGATTCGGCACAAATAAGCAGTTACGCATTAAATGATGTTGCAGCTTTGACTAAAGCTGGGATTATAGAAGGCAGCGGCAATTCAATAAATCCGAAGGCAACAGCAACAAGGGCTGAAACAGCAGTTATCATTTACAACTTGTATAACAGGTAGTCTAGCAAACGGGGTTTTCCTTTTATTTGGGAAACCCCGTTTGGTTATGCCGATTATACATTCGGCAAGGGGCTATAGGAGTTGGCCGCGGCAGCATGGACCTCAACCAGCTATATCTCAGGTCGATGAGAGGCGGCCATGGCCTCAACTCCAGCTAAAATGAGCTCGGCACCGAATGCGAAGTGTCGGTCCGGGTCGACACAGACCGCAATATCCGGGGCTGCTTCGACGAGCCTCGGATACTCCTCTTGGGGCAATCCCCGCCTTATGGTCTTCCATGGGGCATGCCCAATGTGCCGCGCGATGCCTTTTTCGCTATGGGCAATATGGGGCAGCATGTGGTCATCGTGCCTTCTGAGCACCTGGTCGTCGTTCGATTGGGCATGTCCCACCATCCAGACGGTCTGATCATGGGGGCTGATCGGCTGATTGCAGATATCATCGCGGCGCTTGCACATTAGACAGCACGGTGAACCCTACCAGAAGTGACAGCAAAAAACCAACGGATAACAAGTGAAGAGTGCGCGTCAATTTGCGGAATAGAGATATTTCGAGCCTTGGCGGATATCAGAAATAATAGGCACGTCATGCTTTACTTGGAGGGCTCAGCCGTCAGCAGCTGAGCCCAGTCTAAGAGTTCTTTTAGATTGTACCCTTATTTTGAAGGCTGCATGGCGTCGATCAGTTCATTCAATTCGGACTCTACTTGCAGCTGGAGTTCATCGACAATCGAGAAATTTGTGGCCGCAACATAGTAGGCCTTAATTTGAGAATCGATGGCCTCGGCTTCGGCCAAAAAGGAGGTGGCCTCCTTCATTTTTGCCGAATAGCGCTCTTTAATAGCGGTGATTTGGGCTGAATAGGCCTGATCTGTGCCAGGATCCATCGTAAGCGAATACATATCCAAGACTTCATCCCCATCCCGATCAGGAAAGTATTCATGTGGGGCGGTACTATCGAAGATCGCTGTTCGGAGCGTCGGGAAAATCAACATATCCAGGCTGTTGGGATCAAAGCCGCAATGAAATACTTGAACTTCGACTCCTTTATTTTCAGCAGCAGCGGCAAGTTTTTTTAGCAGTGTTGATTTTCCGGATCCTGGCCTTCCTTTGATGAAAATCCGTCGCTCCAGCCGAGAGGTCAAGCTTTGAATAAAGTCGAATGCTCCCTTCGGCGTCGCAGCTCCGAAAAACAAGTGGCGCCCAACGGTTGGTGAATGACTTTCATGACCAGCAAATAATTCTTGAATCAAATTCTGTGCAATCTGGTCAGCTTTCATGAAATCCATGCTTTCGATATAATATTTCTCCCATTCGTCATGAATCCGCAATGCGGTTAAGAATGTTTCATATGCTTTTGAATAAGCGCGATCAAGCTTACCTCTAAGATCCTCAATCGTCCGGAGTCCCGGTGAAAGAAGACTTTTATCAAGCGCTTCCCCGAATTCGATAAAGACGATTTCGCCGGCCTGGTTCTCCGAAATTTCCCCGCAGGCTCGCCCATCGACAATACCAACCTTCAAATCCGTCAGAATGATGCCATCCAGTTCGTCGGGACGGAGGGGGGAGTGGAAGCATTGTACGTGCTGGCCTTTATCCAGCAAGCTATCCGCCAAGCCGCGAATGGCCGTCGATTTTCCCGTACCCTGTGGACCCGTAAGGACGAATATCTTGTTCAGCCCATCGAAGGCCGATTTGTACAAGAAATGAGCTCCGTGCGCAGTGTTGCCGCGGGCAAAGTAGTGAGATGATTTTTCCATCAATCTGAAACACTCCTTTTTTGCCTATTTCGATTCGCAAAGTTTTCAGGATCAGGGGAATCGAATAAGCATGCGTGGGATAAGTGCCTATGCATTTGTATATTCCGCTTTGTAAAAAGTGGTGTTTGTTCTATTTCAATGGGGATGCCTTTTTATTGTTTTATGTATAATAAAATTGACTTAAT
The DNA here is from genome assembly GCF_050467285.1 of Paenibacillus oryzisoli. Classification (GTDB taxonomy): domain Bacteria; phylum Bacillota; class Bacilli; order Paenibacillales; family NBRC-103111; genus Paenibacillus_E; species Paenibacillus_E oryzisoli_A. The sequence continues at coordinate 107,981 of NZ_JBCMUN010000019.1, forward strand.
GTAAAGTTTGTTATACATTATGTTTAGTATAGTTTACTTCACTAAAGGCGGTGTCATACATGACTTATCAAGAAAAGAAGAGCATTGTATCGCTAATCAGCAGCATACTCATTTTTACAGTGTACTGCCTGTACAAGTACCCAGAGTATCCCGAAGAAGTGCTGGATTCAACCGTAACCTTCCATTACTGGGGCTCCTTCGTTCTTGTATTGACCTTGGTTTCCATTGCAGCACATATCGTGATCAGCATTATTTTTAACATCGTCTTCCGAATGACGACGGGTGAAAAGGAGCCTACATTCGCGGATGAACTGGATAAGCGCATCGACTTGTTGGCTTTTCGGAATTCATTTGCTATGTTTGTCATTGGTTTCCTTCTGGCTATGGGCTCATTGGTTATAGACCAGCCCTTGAAGGTGATGTTCATCGTCCTCATCGTCTCTGGATTTCTTTCAGACGTAACCGGTTCAGTATCGAGACTGTATCACTACAGGAGAGGAGTCTAAAATGGGTAAAGTTCTTGTTGGCAATCACATCAGAAAATTACGATTCAATCATCATGAAATGACCCAGCAGCAGTTAGCCGACAAGGTAGGTGTAACCAGACAAACGATCGTGGCGCTTGAAAAAGGAAACTACTCCCCGTCACTGGAATTAGCTTTTCGTATTGCCCACGCCTTTAACTTGCCATTGGAAGAGGTATTCTTTTACGGAGAAAACGCAGAGGAGAGATGAGGAAATGGATTTTTCATCGAAGACAGCGTCAAGAATCGTAGGTGTTCTGTTTATTGTTGCTGCCATTACAGCTATAGTAGGTGTTATTTTATATAAACCGATTCTGAACGATTCGAACTACCTGATTCAAGGCTCCGCACATGCTAACCAGATCGTTCTGGGAGTGTTTATGGAGTTAATTCTTGTCGTTTCAGCGGTCGGTACTGCAACTGTGATGTTCCCATTCTTGAAGAAATATAATAGAACGATTGCTATTTGGCATGTTTGCTTCCGGTTTTTAGAGGCTGTTATGATTACGGTGGGGGTTGTCAGCGTACTGTCCCTGTTAGCCTTAAGCCAGGATTATGTAGCAGCGGGTGCCCCGGATATCGCTTCGTATCAAGTTTCAGGTACATTGCTGAAGGCAGTGCATGACTACACATTTTTGCTTGGTCCTAACTTTTTTCTAGGAATTAATACGATGATGTATAGTTATATCTTTTATAAGTCAGGGCTTGTACCCAGGTTCATCCCCATATTGGGCTTGACAGGGTCAACATTGATTCTTCTTGCTGCTATATTGGAAATGTTTGGGGTCATTAATCAAGTCTCTGCTTGGGGGGCGATCTTGGCGCTTCCGATATTCGTCAATGAAATGACTCTTGCGGTGTGGCTCATCACGAAAGGGTTTAATGGATCTGCAGACAGACGGTGTGACTGACAAGCGAAGGTCATATGGTGTTGAACCGTACACAAATAGTGGTAAAGCGGAGAGTGGAGTTGGTAGTATCCTTACATAACGTAGCATATATGCGAACAGTTCCACTGGGGGGTCTTTCATCACCACCGCGATATATGGGTTAAGCAACTACGCTGCACTAATAACGCAGCCCCCGCCTGAAACTCAGGCGGGTGACAGTAGTACCGCAACCGATTTCTTTCTTTGTCTCCAGTCAATTCGTTGAAAATGGCATCTGCGAAGGCATCCAACGGTTCTCCTTGCGGATGTAATCCGGTTCCCCCAAAAATCCGTAATTCGCTATCAGTAGTCGGCCAAGCCGAGGTAGTGCAGCGAGAATAGGTTTTCGAAGCCGAATGAGGACCATACGTATTCAAATCCGTACAAGAATCGTGGGGTATTCTTATTGGCCTCGGTCAGAGTTGCGTAGGCGGCATTCGCCTCGAAGAAACTTTGCAAACGAGTCTTTCCGCTATCGATCGCCTCATAGTACTTGTAGACGAAAAAGAACGGATTGTCCCATTCCAGATGCTCTTTGTCTACAGGAAGATAGTCGTACCAGTCGTTCCCGGTCTCTCCCTCCGGTGTGGGGATCGGCAGCCACAGGTAATTATTTACTCCCCTATTGGCCGCGGGGATGGTATGGGCGATGGGGTTGATCATTTTGCCCTGAACCAGGCCGTCGTGGACGACGTTGTCTATGCCCAGGCCTTTGGCGGCGTCGAATCCCCAAAAGAAAGCTGTATAATAGTTGGAGTTTAGGCTAGCCGCGCTTTTGTGGTCGAAGTAGTACTCCTTACTATCTTTTTTCATTGATGCTCCATCGCTGTCACCCCGGCTGCCCATGACAAGGTCCATTATTCCGGTTTTATTCTCCTGCATCAAGTTCTCGGCCAACTCCTTATAGTAGATACGTTGGTCGATATTCTTGAAAAGGCCAAATTCCTTATCCTCTTTCAGACGTTTTATGAAAAATGCGATGTCGTCCTGAGCCGTGTCTAATCCTTTTTGAAACTCGACAGGGGCCGATATGGCGACCGTCGGAACAGATTTCCCTTCGGTCTGCTTACGGTAGGTGTCATAGTTATCTATGTACTTGGCGATTTCGCCTTCCGTCAGGGGCAGGCGAGAGACGGGCCATTCCGGAATTACGCTGATTGGAAGACTCTCCTGCACGATGTTGTAGACAGAGATGTCATTCAGGTACTTGCTGTCGTTCTTGAAGGTGGAGTAAAGAAAGTCAGACACCGACTTATTGGTCTTGTCCTCCTCGATGCCGTTCCATTCGAAATTGCCCTTCGAAGGCTTCATCTTATGCGTGTAGGTGAACGAAGGCACGTCTTCAGCGGTTCCGAAAATTTGGATTCCGGCGACTTTCCCGCCGAGCTTTTTCTGCTCGTTTTTCAGAGCATCGTACAATTGAGGCGCGGTCTTGAACTGCGCCGTGTCTAGTAAAATATTAAGGGTGCTTCTGAACTTGTTCACAAACAACTTGATCGAGGCCAAGTCCTGGTCATTCACCTTATGGCTGTTGTAGAGAAAGTAGTAGCGGTCTTCTGGTGCAGCAACGCCTGTACTAATAATGACTTGTTTGTTGGTGTCATCCCATTTTACGTCGGCACCGAAGCTTTCTGCGACAAATCGCGCCGGGACGAAGGTTCTTCCTTCAATTTGGGTTGCGGCCACATCGAGCGTGACGGTTTTGTCGCCAACCGTTGCCTCTGTAGCATTCAGTCGCAGCGTGACGATAATGCTTTCTTTTTGGCCAGTAATCGTCTGGGTCGAACCTTCCCAACCGACCTCTGCACCCAGACTCTCAAAGATGGCACGAAGTGGAACCATAACTCGACCGTCAATTTTTTGTGGAGAGACGTCAAAGTAGATGGGGCGGGAATTAATCGTCACAGTGATCTCAGAGTTGCCCTCGCCATCAGCGATGGCAAAGCTGTCGAATGGAAGCAGCGTACAAATCAGAAAGAATAGGAACAGAGAAATCCATCGAAACCGTTTCACGTGGGTCTTACCTCCTAAAATGTTGTAACACCCATTTTTTCATACTTCCAAATTGTGGTCAATCCTTACTCTAAGAAGGGCCTAAATCCTTATCGTCCGCCGGCAGCTGATCCGCGAATCATGCTGATCAGTGCACTTAGGTCATCCTCCACCGAAAACTCGCGGATGATCGTTGTCGGCAGCCCATTCTCTATGCGCCAAACGAAGTTGTACAATGCGGGCTTTCCTTCCTTTACTCGACGTAGAACAACCGATCCGTGATCGTCATACACGGTCGTGGTCACGTACTGCACATCTTCAGTCGTTCCGAGCGTCGCCCCGCCCCCATCCTTCAAGCGGCGGAAAGTCAGCATGAATTGTTCCTTCGTAATCGAGACGGTTTGCCCAACCTTGTCAGTCCGAATGTTGACGAAATCAGGTGCATAGATCGCATTCAGCCTATCCAAATCCAACAAAGTCCCCGCTTGAAAATACCCATCCATTGCTTCGATTAACGATTTGTTCTCCAAGGTATCCATATACATCTATCTCTCCTTGAGTTCGATTAATAACAGCTTAGTGCATGTTTATGAACGGAATATAAACGGGAATTCGGCGATACACCTCCGGAAAATAATCCCCCACGAGCAGCTCGCCCGGCTTTACGTTGACGTAGGAGAACATTCTCCCGGAATTTCAAAGAGGAGACCGGTCTGACGCCTACGGAATTCAAAAATTAGGAGGTGGAACGAATGGATTGGGAACAGCAGGGGATTATTACACGAATCAAAAAGGATTGTAGCACAAGGTAACCTGCGCTCTAGATATGAAAACAAGTTACCTCAAACAAAATTCCGTTCAGTGCTCTGAAATATAGGGTGTACCCGCCTCTCATCAATTTAGGTGCATGCTCGGATGCGGTTCCGAATGCTTTAAGCTTTTTATGGAACTCATCAACTTCGGTTGTGGTATCCACGTAGAAGCCCAGATGAAAATCCTTCGGATAGCGATAGTCTTCATCCAGGCTAGAGGGCATGCTGCTAAGAACTAAGGTAAATCCATGTCCGTCCTCCATAACAGCGATCACAGTCCCTTTTTGTTCAATGAGTTGAAAGCCAAAAAGACTTTGGAAAAACGTAATTGCTTCGGGTAAGTCAGGAACACATAAGTTCAAGTGGTTAAGTTTCATTTTCATCAACGGCTCCTTTTGCTATTAATCTAATGGGATTAGAATAATCTAATGTATTTAGATTGTCAACTCATGATATACTTGAAGTGAAAGAGGTGGGCTGCGTGGCAAGACGGCGAATCTACATATTGTCAGATGGGCAAAACGAAGGAATTAGTTCAGGCCATGTACCACTTGGTCGGGAACGGATACTGGGTACGGCTCTTGAGGTATTAAACGAGGTTGGATTGAAAGAACTAAGCATGAAAAAGATAGCGGATAAATTACAGGTGAAAACAGCCTCTTTATATTATCACGTCAAAGATAAAGAAGAACTAATACAGCTTCTCTCGGATCGAATAAGCAGGGGAATGGTGTGGCCAGAGCGATCTTTGGATTGGGAAGAACAAATTGTTCAGTGGGCTGAGCAGTTTCGGCAGGTACTTCTGTCCCACAGAGATGCGGTTGAATTGTTTAAGCAGACGATTGCGAGAGGTATGGACAGACTAACGCAGATCGAAAAGTTATATGAGCTGCTTGTCTCCGCGGGATTCGCAGATTCTCATATTCCATGGACCGCATCGCTACTCAAAAATTATGTGCTTGGTTTTGTAGCTGAGCATGTTCAACTTATGGCTATTGCAAGTGGTCAATTTACTTCTTCTGAAGAGATGAGCGAGCAGTATGAGCAGTTTTATCGCCAGCTGCCTGAAGAGAAATTCCCCAATATGATTCGCTTAGCTCCTTACACAACTAGACCAGACTGGGAGAAGGAATTTCAATTTGGGTTGAGGGTGTTAATTGACGGTTTGGCTGACAAAAGGAAACAGAAATAACTTGCCGTTACAGACAGCACGGCGAACCGTACCGTTAGTAACGGCGGAAAATTCCCGGAAATCTAGTTTGAAATAGTCGATGGATGACGACCTCTCCTTATTTTACGAATGAATCGTCTGTCCATGTAGAAAGCAGTAAGCAATGCTGCTAAAGTAAGCAAAATCGGTATGCCGAAGGCTTCATAGGAAAATGGGTTGCCTTCGAAGTTTAAGTTGGTCACACGGTATTCCAAACGCTTGATTCCATATTTAGCGGTTTGGACGTCCTCTTGCTTGGCTAAATCCTCAAGCGGTGCATCGAACATAAATCTATCAGCAGAGCCACTGTGAATGAACTCGGGCACCACGGTGTTATTCTTTGCATGCCATTGTTTAATATCCTCCGCAGCTGAAGTCTCTGCCTCTACGCCCGGAACGAGCATTCGATCGAGTTTCGGCGCATTCGACATGTTATATCTGGTAACTAGGTTAAGGTGGTATTTCGTGACGATCGGTTGCTTGGCGTCTGAGACGGTATGCACCTTGGTTGTTCCGGAAGCCGCATACGTATCAAAAATCGTAGTAAGCGCTCCGTCATCCATTCCGTTATACAACAACACGCCAGTGCTTTTTACGTTCCATTGGAACGCTCGATTGAGTGTATAGGCCACTTCGGTTCGATCCATATGATAAGGTTGTATCTCCGGATTTTTCACGAAGGAATAAGAGGGGTAATGAATCTCTTTTGCTATTTTCTCCGCCATAGGCTCGCCTAATTGTTGTGAAATGACATAGAGGACAGCATCAATTCCTGAGGTGAGGGCTGCTGAGGAGACAATGTTCCCGTCTGCAACATAACGCAGATCCCTTCTCCAGTTTGTTTCGGGATATTTTGCAACTTCCCCGTACTCGAAACTTTTCCAGTCCGTGGCCGCTTCTTTCCCGTTTAATAAACCCGTATCCGCCAGATTTAACGCCCCGGCACAGATGCTTAACAGCTTCGTATCCGCATGTTTTTGTATCCATTGTCGGATAGGTTTATACTTGGCTTCGTCAACCATAGGCATGGCCGGGATCACAATGAGGTCGGGACTTTTTCCCAACAAACGATCCAGTTCATCGAACGAATAGTGAGGCATCAGATCCAAACCGCCAGAGAGGGTTTTCAATTCTTTATCCGGAGCCACGGCATATACGTTATAAGACTCCGTCATCGCAAACAGTTCATACGGAACCATAAAATCAAACACTTCTGTCGTTGGGTTGGATAAGAGGACAGCTACTGTAGGTTTTTTCGGGTTATGTTCAGGCACACTCACAGCTTGTAAAGCAGGCACGGGTGTTGGCCGGGTGGGAATCCAGTACTCCTTGTTGGATCGAATATACCCAAACGCCCCGACCCCTCCAAACAGGATGATGAACATCATGACATAGACAGCGACTCGTAAAATTAACTTTTTCATCTTACATTCTCCTTTGACCTTGTTATGGTAACCTTCTCTGGGATTAAGATAAATGCGTTCTGTGAACTCAAAATGAACGGCAAAAAATGGCCAAAAAAAATACCGCCCGTGCGGGCGATAGTGTGCCATTCAATGAATTGTGCGCTCGATTTCTAGTTCCCATGCGGCAGTGAAACCGTAAAAGTCGTTCCGGTACCCAGACTACTAGACACATGTATTTCTCCGTTATGCATATCTATGATTTTCTTGACAATGGATAAACCAAGCCCATTTCCCTTAACAGAATGACTACGGGCTTTGTCCACTTTATGAAACGGTTTGAAAACATGGACAAGCTCTTCTTCAGGGATCCCGATTCCACTGTCTGTTATCGATACGATAGTATCATGCGTTTTCCCCATCGATTGGATACGTATCGTACCGTTAGGCGCAGTGAATTTGATAGCGTTGTTCAGCAAGTTAATCCATACCTGATCCAACTGATCTTGGTCCGCGCGAACGGTTATGGGCTCAAGTTCAACATCCATATTGATTTCTTTTGCGGTCCATAGCGGCTCTAATGTGATGATAACCCGTCGCAGCTGCTCATCCAATCGGTAGGTAGTAACCTTTAACGGATGATGCTCCTGCTGTAAATAAGAGAGTTGAAGCAAATTTTGCCCTAATCGGGACAACCGCTCGCTTTCCTCCTCGATAATTGTTAAATAACGTAGACGGCTCTCTTCACTTAGCTTCTTATGTTTTAATGCTTTCGTAAATCCTGAAATTGAAGTTAACGGGGATTGGATTTCATGAGAGACACTTGAAACAAAGTCTTGTCGCATATGATCCAGTTTTGCAAGTTCTGTTGCCATTTCATGAAAACTCACGCTTAATTGACCAATCTCATCCCTACGTTTCATAGGAAGGTTGGCAGAATCGAAGGTCCCTTTTGCCACCCTTTTGGTGGCTTCCGTCAACTGAATGATCGGATGTACGACATAACGGGCGGCAATCAAAATCAGAAAGCTGCCAATAACCAGAACAAGGATATATACAGCGTGAATCCAAGGCATATTTTCCTGCTCTTGTGCTACCGTTTGCTTATCTAACGTGAGAAACAAAGCGTAGGGATCGCCTCTCACCGAAAAAGGTACCCCCACCACGGGAAAGCCATGTGATTCTGTATCGAAACCGCGTGCGATGCTGCCGTCTAGCACTTGCTTAATCGTACTCTGTTCCACAGGCATAAGCTCTTTTTCTTGAAACATAGGCGCAAATTCTTTATTGAAAAGTTGGATACTGTAAATCGAAAGACCGGAGAAGCTTTGCATAAACGCTCCCAACTCCGCGGTAGGGTTCGACTGATAGGCCTGGATGATGGTTTTACCGTCTTCCACTAGCGTATCTTCTATAAAATTGTTTTTCCGTCCCTCAAACATCGTGGTACTAGCCATAAACGCTGCGAGCAAGCTCAACACCACAATACAAATAAAGACCAATACGACGCGGGTATATAGTGATTTAATCCTGATGCACCTCCAAACGATAACCAAGCCCCCGGATCGTGATAATGCGGAATTCAGACTCGAAGTCAATGAACCTCTCCCGAAGCCTTTTAATGTGAACATCGACTGTCCGATCATCCCCTTCATAGTCGAGGCCCCAGATATTTACGATGAGATTTTCCCTTGTAAACAATTGCCCGGGATAACTGCCCAATTTATACAGCAGCTCGAATTCTTTCATGGGGAGTGTTGCGCTTTGTCCATGATTAAAGATAACTTGATAACGCTTACGGTCTAATGTAATCGTGCCAAGCTGGATCTCATTGGCTGTGGAGATACGGTACCGCTTGAGTAAGGCTTTTACCCGAAGAACCAACTCTACGGGGTCAAACGGTTTCACCAAATAATCGTCCGTGCCCAGTTTAAATCCTTTGATTCGGTCCGTTGATTCCCCTTTCGCGGTAATCATTAATATAGGCATCTCACCGAAGTTGCGAAGATTCTCGCATAAAGCCCAGCCATCCATAATCGGCATCATAATATCGAGAATCACCAGATCAACGATATGGTTCTCCGCGTATTGCAACGCATCTTCCCCATTGGATTTTTCGATGATCTCAAAGCCTTCATCTTCCAAATACAGACGGACCAACTCGCGGATATGCGCATCATCGTCTACCACTAACACCTTTGCCATTCTTAATCTCTCCCCTACAAAAAGAAATGCCCTTACTTTTTCATTCGGTCAAATAAAAGGAACCGCTCTTACATAGCGACACAATAAACCGTTCTAATGAACTCAATATGAACAGACGCAAACAAGCACCCACAGCGGCCATCCACGAATACTCCCTACATTATTGTACGGTTTAAGGAGGATCAAGCAAGCCTGATTTTCCCTGAGAAAACGAATATAACGGCAAATTTCACACGGGGATTATACTCGGTCGCCATTTTTTCGTCTGCGATTAAATAGTATTTACACATATAATATTTATATATATAATATCGGTAAATACTAAATGAGGAGCGATCGAGATGTGGCAATTTGAGCATTCCCTTACCACGGCGGCCAAGGCGGAGACGATTTGGAGGCTATACAGTGATATTACGACCTGGACAACATGGGATAAAGGGATCGTAGGCGCCTCGCTGGAGGGGGCGTTCGTCCAGGGTACGAGGGGCTTCCTGCAGCCGGAAGGCCAAGAGCCTCTTCCCTTTGAGCTTACAGAAGTCACCCCCCTGCATGGATTCTCGGACATAACCGATATTCCGGCTGCAGGCATTCAAGTTCATTTTACCCACCTTCTGGTGGAGTCGGATGGAGAGACACAGGTTACCCATAAAGTAAAAATCACGGGACCGAATGCGGAGCAGTTGGGGCCCAAATTCGGGGCTCACATGGTAGAAGGCATCCCCCGTACGATGGAGGGCCTTGCTGCTCTGGCACTGGAGAAGGAGCGTGGCCAAGGTGCATGAACAGATAGAACAAACTCGCCGATATTGGATTGGCGTCGTCTCCGCCTCTCACGTATCCAGGGGAGTAGAGGGTGGGTTCGCCCAGCTTTGTCATGGGAAGGCAGCGCCCCTTAAGCGGATGCAAGCCGGGGATTGGCTGATTTATTACTCGCCTCGCACAGATATGAGGAACGGGGAACCCCTGCAGGCATTCACGGCGATAGGGCAAGTACAGGATGACAGCGTATATGAATACCACATGTCCGATTCGTTCATACCATTTCGCCGGAATATTCGCTATACTGATTGTAAAGAAACAAAGATCAGCTCGCTGCTGGGTCAGCTTAGCTTCACGCGCGGCGAGAAAAATTGGGGCTACCGGTTTCGGTTCGGCCACTTTGAGATCTCGGAGCAAGACTTTCGGGTCATTGCGGATGCCATGTTGAACAACGCGGAGGGAAAGGCATATGAGCTCGGAATTCAATAGCGCAGAGGAAAGTCCCGGATTTATGCTGTGGCAGGTCACGAACCTATGGCAAAAGGCGATACGGAATGCCTTGAGTCCATTTGAATTGACCCATCCGCAATTCGTGCTCCTTTTCTCCTGCAAGTGGCTCAATGAACGAAATGGCCACATGGGCATTACGCAGGTTCAATTAGCCCAGCATGCACAGATGGACGTTAATGTCACGTCGCAGGTGCTGAGGACACTGGAAAAGAAAGGCTACATCGAGCGCCGGCCTCACCCGACGGATTCCAGAGCGAACACTATTTCCGTCACGAAGGCGGGAGACGAAGTTGCTTCGCAGGCCGTTAAGGCTGTAGAAACGGAGGACGGAGCCTTTTTCTCCGGGCTTGGTCATGAGATTAGGGACCTGAACCGACTTCTACGGCAGCTTGCGAGGCGGTAGTCGTTGATTTCTGTACATGTTGGGGAAAACCGCCACCCAATGATACATCACAATGCGCTTATCGAGGCCATCCCCAAAGGATGGCCTAAAAACTTGCCGGGGCGAGGAGAAAGTATCGCCGACTGTCGTTTTCGTTTTGAAGGTGCGATGTGGAATTGACAAAAATTTTTTCTCGCAATGTAGAAATCCCACCCTCCAATACGACATAATATCGAAACCCAATTCCAGTACGATTTTGTGAGAGGAGTTTTTCCATGAGTTACACGTTGATGTTTTATGAGAGCCAAGAGGATTTTGCGGCAAGAATGGATCCTGCAAAGCAGCAGGAGTATTTAGCAGGCTGGACACACTACGTGCATGCTTTGCGGGAGGCGGGCATTGTGGTGTTCGGGTCGGGCCTCTATGCTCCTGAGACAGCTGCCACGATGAAGCGCCGCGGCGGCGAGATGGTTGTCCAGGACGGACCGTTCCCGGAGACGAAAGAGCAGCTTGGCGGAATATTCGTAATTGATGTTCCGGACCTAGAGACTGCATTGGAGTGGGCTGCGCGAGGGCCTGTCGATACGGTAGAAGTCAGACAGAACATTCCCGCGTTGAAGTAATCATGCTATGAAAGCCCATCAAATGATTGATCAAACAGCTAGAGATGCGTATGGCCGGTTGCTCTCCTATTTGGCTGTCAATTGGCGTGATTTGCAGGCGGTTGAGGATGCGATCGGAGACGCTTTTCTCGCTGCGCTGGAATCGTGGCCCAAGACCGGTGTTCCGGATAAGCCGGAGGCATGGCTGGTCACAGCCGCCCGGAGGCGGCTGATCGATCGTGCCCGCCGTACCCGTGTTTCCGAAAGTGCGCTGCCGACACTCCTTGCCATGTCCGAGGATGCTGAGCATCTGGCGTCTTCAAGCGCTGCCTTTCCGGACGAACGGCTGAGGATGATGTTGCTCTGCACGCATCCTGCTATTGATCCTGCCATGCGTACGCCGCTGATGCTGCAGACGGTGCTTGGCATCGATGCCGCGCGAATCGCGTCAGCATTTGTCGTCAAGCCCTCCACCATGGGCCAACGTCTTACTCGGGTAAAGGCAAAAATTCGCGCCGAACGCATCACATTTGAAATGCCTGATGCTGAGGAGATCCCGGAACGACTCGATTCCGTCCTGGAGGCCATTTATGCAGCTTACGGGAGCGGGTGGGACGAGGCAGCGATGGCCGATTCGCCTCGCAGGAGCTTGGCGCAGGAAGCAATCTATCTTGGAAGGCTGCTTCTCCAATTCACCCCCCGCGATCCAGAGGTGAATGGTCTGCTGGCCCTCATGCTGCACTGTGAAGCGCGGCGGGGGGCCCGGCATGATGAAGAGGGGAACTATATTCCCCTCTCTGAACAGGATTGTGCGCGATGGGAACAACGTTTGATTGTGGAGGCGGAACGTCATTTACATATCGCATCGCAAGCCAAGGGGATGGGCCGGTTTCAACTCATGGCCGCGATCCAATCGGTGCATGCACAGCGATTATGGACAGGGCGAACGGAGTGGGAGGCGATTGCGCAGTTATACGAGGGCCTTACTCGGATGTATCCCACGCTAGGCGGCTTAGTCGGTCGAGCCGCCGCAGTGGCGGAAGCTTATGGTGCGGAACGCGGCCTTGCATGTCTAGAGGCCATTCCACCAGCAGAGATAGTGAGCTATCAGCCTTACTGGGCGCTTGCCGGGCATTTGTACAAGGAGATGTATCGACAAGAAGAGGCCCAATCGGCCTATAGCCGTGCTATTGGATTAAGTACAGATGCATCGATTCGGCGATTTTTAAGTCGCCAAGCGGTTTGGGGGATATGACTGGCTGCATGTGCCTCACGAGCTGCCATCGCAATCCATCATTCTCATGGATCAGAAAACAGTAGCAGCCGCGGACAGATTTTTTTTGTCCTCGGCTGCTAATGTTTTGAGGTTCTATAGATCTATCCGTCACAAAGCGTCAAAAGCAGGCTTTAGAACAGTTGCCGCCCATTGGCGGAAGCTGGTGGGGGAGGTGGTTTCCGGCGTACGCCGGAGCGCGTTGAAGATCCCGTCCGCTCCAACGATGTCCATGTCCACCATACTCTGGGCCATGGCCTCCGTGTAGCCGGTGCCAAGAAATATTTGCTTGTAGCTGTCGAGCGTCATCTGCTCGAAGCGGACCGGTGTGCCGAGCACTTCGGTCAGAATTACCGCCATATCCTGATAAGAAAGGTCTTCCGGTCCGAGCACAGCCAGACTCTCCTGTCCGCTCCACTCCCGCTCAAGGAGAAGCCGTGAGGCTGCAGCAGCAATATCACAGGTAGCAACTGTGGGATTCTTCAGGTTACCCGGGATCGTGAAGCGAATCAAGCCCTCGTTTTTCATGAAGCGCAGCTGCCTGAGCATGTTGTCCATGAAGGAAGGCATCGTTAACGCACGAAAATGTACGCCTGTGCTTCTAAACAGATCCTCCATCGCCAGCGATGCCGAGATATTACCCGCATAGCGCTGCTGACCGCGCCCGAGTGCGGAAATCGCCACAACACGATCTACTCGATTACGGACGATCGCGTCGGCAGCCGGGATGCTGAACTGAAGGTAGGCGTCATAGACGCTCTCCGCGTTCTTGTCGGCCGGCACGAGCCAGAACACGGCATCGGCTCCCTCGAACGCCCGATTAACGATACTCCGGTCGGCATGTGAGCCCTGAATGACTTCTACCCGCGTACGAATCTCTTCAGGGATTCGCTGCGGATCCCGCGCAATCACGCGAATGTCCTCACCGCTTTCAAGCACGCGTTCAAGCACCTGGTGCCCGATCTTACTCGTGGGTGCAGTAATCACAATCATCTTCAATCATCCTTCCCTCGCTAATAATCAACAGTGTTGCTTACACGTTAGTGTTGCGTATGCTACACTATATGAAGAATTTTATGGGAGACTTACGATTTCAACAACCGATAAAAGGCTTCTATCGTTGCATACGCAACACGCCAGCTAATGCGTTGTCTAAGGAGGGTGTTTGATCATGCCGGTCAATCCGAATGATCCGCGCGTCAGCCGGACGCGCCAATTCATTATGCAAGCTTTCACGGAACTGGTGGAAGAGCAGAAGAATGTATACTCGATTTCAGTGCAGGATATAACGGCTCGCGCGAACATTAACCGTGCTACCTTTTATGCTCACTTTGAGGACAAATACGCTTTTCTGGAAAGCTGGATAAGTCGGAAGTTCCAGATTCTCTTGAAGGAGGCCGTACCCCAGGGCAGGATTACGGGGATCGGTAGCTTGCGCACCGTAGTCCAGACGGTATTCGACGTGCTGGCGCGATTCCGCCAGTACATGGCCCATCCCGGCAACAGTCGGTTCGAGCCGCTGTTCGAAATTGCGATGCAGAAGGAACTCTACAAGCTCCTGCTCGAATGGCTAAACGAAGAGACGATGGGTTCGTCGGACAAGGTTGAGACCACAGCGCTTGTTGCCAGTTGGGGCATCTTCGGTGCCGCCGTGCATTGGAGCAGAGATCAGCAGAACCGCACAGCGGAGACGGTGGTGCATCACGTATTGGAGGTTGCAGCGGCGGCCCTGGCACCGGTCTTGGAGGAATAATTGGCGTTTCAGTTAGAGCGATGAAGCGTGTCGCAGGCTCACGGCAAGTTTTTGCATAAGATGGGCATAATGGATTCATTACTTGCGAAAAAAGGAAGGGGCACGGCAAGGAAATGAATCATCCCTATGTAATTTTGCCTGAAGAGCAAGCGCCTGCCGGTGTGGAACATTGCGAGAAGTGTGAGCTATCTAAGCAGCGGACGCGGGTCATCTGGGGGGAAGGAAATCCGCAAGCCTCCCTTATGTTGATATTGGACAATCCCGGGGCTCGGGAAGATCGTCAAGGGAATCCATTTTTATGCGGTACTCGAGAAACACTCCAGCGCGGTCTGAGGGAAGCGGGGATTGATACCAACGAAGTTTATGTCAGTTACTTGCTGAAATGTCGCCCTGTGCGTGCTTATAATAAGCCCGAGGCTAGAGCGGCATGTTCTTCACACCTGCACCTGCAGCTTTTAACGAAGCGGCCGCTTGTCTTATTTGGCTTTGGCAATGTCGTGGCGGAGGCCGTATTCCCAGGTATGGAGAGTGCCAGTGTGAAGGAATTGCGAGGCGGCTGGCAGGAGTTTCAAGGAATACCGATCGGCTTCACCTATCACCCCCTTGCCGTAAGAAGGCGACCCAATTTGCAAAGGTTCTTCGTTGAAGATCTGCAAGCCTTGAAGGAGAAATGGAAGAAGATACAACAAGGGACGTACTAGCGTGTTCTTGTATTGCAGAGGGACGCGCTTTCGCTTACGCCCGTGGGAATTTATGGTAAGATAATAAGTGAAGCAGCATTTCTATTTTCGATAATTGGAGGCGCTTACTTATGGATCAACCATTGCAGCAAGAGGGGTACTTTGGAGAGTTTGGCGGCAGCTTCGTTCCGCCGGAATTGCAGGAAGTGCTGAATTATTTGAGTGAGCAATTTTACAAATTTAAAGACGATCCTGAGTTCAAGGAGGAGCTTCGGTACTACCTGAGTGAATATGTTGGCCGCGAGAATCCGCTGACCTATGCAGAGCGGCTGACCAAAGCATGGGGAGGGCCGAAGATCTACTTAAAGCGCGAGGACCTGAACCATACCGGAGCGCATAAAATCAACAATGCCATTGGCCAGATTCTGCTTGCTAAGCGGATGGGGGCCAAGCGGATTATTGCGGAGACCGGTGCCGGGCAGCATGGTGTGGCTACGGCCACGGCTTGCGCGATGTTTAACATGGAATGCGTCATCTACATGGGGGCTGAAGATACGCGTCGTCAGGCACTTAACGTGTTCCGCATGGAGCTGCTCGGCGCGAAGGTGGTACCGGTGAATAAAGGCCAGGGTCGTCTAAAGGACGCGGTGGATGAGGCGCTGGGCGATCTGGTACAGAACTACCAGAATACGTTCTACCTGCTCGGTTCCGCAGTGGGTCCACATCCGTTTCCGACAATGGTCAAGCACTTCCAAGCGATCATTAGTGAAGAATCGAAGCGGCAGATTATTGAAAAAGAGGGCCGGCTGCCAGATGCGGTCGTGGCCTGCGCAGGCGGCGGCAGCAATGCGATTGGCTCATTCGCGCACTACATCGACGAGCCGTCCGTTCGTTTGATCGGCGTCGAGCCCGATCAAGCGCCAACCTTAACCGAAGGCGTGCCGAGCATTATTCACGGCTTCAAGTGTTTAGTGCTTCTGGACGAAGAGGGTCAACCGAAGAAGACGTATTCGATCGCCGCGGGACTTGACTATCCGGGCATTGGGCCGGAGCACAGCCACTTGAAGGTGTCGGGCCGGGCGGAATATGCAACAGTCACTAATGAAGAAGTGCTGGCGGCTTTCCAGGAACTGTCGCGCACAGAGGGCATTATCCCTGCACTAGAGAGTGCACATGCAATTGCCTACGCGAAAAAGCTGGCGCCAACAATGGGGCAAGATCAGATTGTTATCGTCAATCTGTCTGGCCGCGGGGATAAAGATGTCGAGCAAGTGTATCAAATGCTTAAATAAACGAACAACAGGGCGCCCAATGGGGCGCCTTTTCATATATCGGCTTTGCGGCAGAAACGGCATACCGTTCCGCCACATGGCCGGTGTCATCGTCAGTCACCCGCGGCTCAGCCAAGTCCCCCGTCAAGGATACAGCAAGACGGATCTCTCCTCAGGCAGTCTTTCATAATTCTTTCAGAGGGATCTGTTATTCTGAGAAGCGGCCAATATATAAGAATAATTGCTGATCATACCGAAGTGAGGGATGTTGATTATGAAAAAATGGTTTCTGGCATGCTTGATCGCGATGGGCATGCTGCTGGGTTCGTTGGCGCAACCCAAACAGGTTGACGCGGCAAGTCCGATATTATTCAGTGAGGTTGATTCGTATAATTATACGAACGTGGCTTTGGACTCGGATGGCCGAATATGGGCTTGGGGTCAAAATGAGGGCAAGTTTGGAAATGGAGATAAAGCTGCTTGGTCGTTTACACCGCAGCGTATTTCAGTAACTGAAGGCGGATCCGAGGTGGTATTTAAGCGCGTGCAGGTTGGTATTAGCTATGCGATTGCGCTGGATATTCAAGGGAACATATGGGTAACAGGGAGTAATGAGTATGGCCAGCTGGGAGTTGGTGCTGGCACGACGGAGTTATTGTCTTGGACAAAGCTAGGGCTGCCCGTCACGTTCACAGAAGTGGACGCAGCACGTATTACAATGGCGGCTATAGATAGTGATGGGTATATATGGATGTGGGGGGCTACGTTTAACGCATCTACAAGAGTTTATGACGCTGTGTATACGCCCACCAAACAAGCATATGAAGAAAGTGGAACTCCAATTAAATTCTCAGACATTAGTATGAATGAGACGCACGGGATTGCGCTTGATGTGAATAAGAAGGTATGGACGATTTATAATTTTTCCCCTACGTTGTCCCCTTTGCCGGGAAGCTTTACATCCATTTCAACGGGAGGCACGTATGGATTTGGCGGTAATTTCTCTGTTGCCCTCGATGCGAGCGGAGATTTATGGACTTGGGGGTCGGAGGTGTATGGCTACCAAGGAGAATTCGGCAACGGTGATCAGTCAGGGACGCTTGTTCCCAGTCCGACCCGGATTTCCGTATCCGATAACGGATCCCCTGTGAAGTTTAAGCAAGTACATGCGGGGGTCAAGTATGTGCTCGCGCTCGATACGAACAATACGCTGTGGACGTGGGGGCAGAACACCAGCTGGCAGTTAGGCGACGGGACAACGAGCAATCAGTATGTGCCACATAAGCTGCCTGTGTCACTGGATGGGAACCCGGTTCAATTTCAACTGGTGTATGGCGGTCAAGACGCGTCTTATGCGGTCGATACGAATGGCCGGATGTGGGCCTGGGGAAAACAGCAGTTTTTAGGGCTTGGTTTGAGCGGTCAACAGACAACGCCTGTCCGTTTCTATCTGCAGCCAGGCGTGACATTGACAAGTTCGCCGAGTTCATCCACGTATCTTCAACAGGTTACGCTGAAAGCGAAGATTACGGGGGACTACTTTACGCCTACAGGGACAGTTGAGTTTAAAGATGGTGTTACGACGCTGGGCAGCGCCCCTGTAAATGGAAGCGGCGAGGCACAGTTGAATATCTCGAATCTGACGGAAGGCAGTCACTCTTTAACAGCCGTTTATTCGGGGGATGCCATCTATGCAGCCAAAGTTCCAACGGCATCTTCTTATACCGTTACGAAGCCAGCGGCGCCAAACATCCAGATTACACCTTCTTCGACGGCGAACACTGCAGGCCCCGTCACACTGACTGTAGCAGTACAGGCGAACGGGGATGGCAACTCGATCGTGAGCACAAAATGGTTGTCGGGGAATCAGGACGTTTCGGCCTTTGCAAGCGCGGGGACGAATGTCACGAGTGGAAGCTTTGTAGTATCCAATGGAGGAGACTATACCATTTATGCCAAGGACGCGGTCGGGAACGAGAAGGTTACCGTGTATAAGGTAATGAATATGAACAGCGACATCAGTCTGACGACTGCAAACTTTGATAAATATACCGGATCGGCCGACTATACCGATATAGCGACAACGATAACGTTCAAGGGAAATACGCTTGCGAGCATCAAGAACGGTACAGCGGCACTAGCGTTAGGAACGGATTATACGGTGAGCGGCAGCATGGTAACGATCCGAAAAGCATACCTTGCCTCGCAATCCACAGGCACGGCCATGTTAACGTTTGCATTCAGTGGAGGAGCCGTGAAGACGCTGAAAGTGTCGGTAAGCGACACCACGCCGAGCATCAGCCCGGCGACCGCGGGCTTTGACAAGTATGCCGGGGCCGCTGGTTATGCGGATGTGGTTACAACAATGACGTTGAACAATGATACGTTAACTAGCGTCAAGAACGGTACAGCGACACTAGCGTCGGAAACGGACTACACGGTGAGCGGCAGCATGGTTACGTTTGCGAGCGCTTATCTTGCTGCGCAGCCGACCGGCACGACAAGCCTGACGTTCACGTTCAGTGGGGGAGCGACGCAAAACTTGGACGTGTCGGTAAGCGATACGACGCCGAGCATCAGCCCGGTGGCGGCGAGCTACGACAAGTATACAGGAGCTGCCGGCTATGCGGATGTAGTCACAACGCTGACGTTTAATCATGATACGCTCGCGAGCATTCAGAACGGCGAAACGGAACTGACTGCCGGAACGGATTATACAGTGAGCGGCAGCACGGTAACGCTAGCAGCCGCCTACCTTACTGAGCAGCCTGTTGGCCCGATCAGCCTGACGTTCACGTTCAGCGGGGGAGCGACGCAAAACTTGGACGTGTCGGTAAGCGATACGACGCCGATAATTACCACGCCGACCGCGAGCTACGACCGGTATTTGGATCGTCAGCATGATCTCGTCACAGCGTTGAATTTGTACAATGACACGCTGCTCAGCGTTATCAATCACAGTTCTCCACTGACAGCTGGAGTGGATTATACCTTGGATGGCAGCACCCTGACGATTGCAGAAGCGTACCTGGCCGCGCAGCCGAATGGCGTGACGAATTTAACGTTCACATTCAGTGGAGGGGCCGAGAAGGAATTGACGGTATCGATCCTGGATACAACGCCATCCAGCGATGATGGAAGCTATACACCCCCATCACCGCCGGTCAATGGAAATCCGGCTCCGGCGTATCGCCTGGAGGAAGATCCGCGCCTCGGTGTGATTTTGTACATCGATACACCTATGCTCGTTAATCAAACAAAGCCGGATGGGACGACGATTCAGAAAGTCCAAATTCCGGACAACGTCGCAAATGAAGCGGCCAACTTACTGGCACACGCAGCGCGTCCACACCTGATTATTCGTACGGCGGACACAGCAGGCGGTGTACAGGTTGAGCTGTCGGGAAGTGCGATGGAAACTATCTCGCGTGCAGTGTCTGGCACTGTGGTAGAACTAGCAGGGCGGCATGCCAGGTTGGAGCTGCAAGCAGGTGGATTTGATCTGGCAAGCCTGGCCAAACGCATGGGTGTAGCGATCGCAGATTTGAAAATCGTAACCACGATGGAGCAAGTCGGCAGCAATATTGTGAAGCAATTGCAGCAAGTGGGCGTCGATGGCGGGTTTCAGGTCGTCGGCACGCCGGTCAACTTCCAGATCCACATCGAAGCGAAAGGTCAGCGCATAGCGCTTCGGGATATGGGCGGCATGTACCTCGTACGAGCCATTATTCACGATGCCGATACCGTGCCGGGGCACGTCCTCGCAGTCTTTTTCGATCCAGCGACAGGGAGCGTAGTACCCGTACCGAATAAGCGGATTGTGCGTGAAGATGGGCAAGTGGAAGTCGAGCTGCAAGCGCCGAACTTCAGTATTTACAGCATGGTCAGCACGTCAAAGCGTTCTTTTTCCGATTTGCAGGGGCATTGGTCGGAGCAGGATGTTGAGCTGTTGGCTTCCAATCTGGTCGTCAATGGGGTGACGAACGACCGCTTTGCGCCGGATGTCAGCATCACGCGGGCAGAGTTTGCTTCGCTGCTTGTACGTGCAATGGGCATGTCGGCGGAAGAAGATCCGGCTTACCGCAGCTTCGCTGACGTCGCCTCTGATGCATGGTACGCCTTGCCGGTGGAAGCGGCATCGAAGGCGGGATTGATTGAGGGCATCAGCACAACTGAATTTGCCCCGAATGCGCCGATTACCCGCGAACAGATGGCGGTTATGATCGCAAGGGCGCAGGCGCTTGTCCGTACTTTGCAAACTGTGCCCAGCAGCGCAGATAACAGGCCGCCGCATACGCAGACGTTTGCCGATGCACACACGATTTCGGCGTGGGCGTTTGACGCTGTGGAAAAGGCGGTTGCATCCGGTATCATGGATGGACTCGAACAGGCCCATTTTGCACCGGCAGACTTGGCTACACGGGCACAAGCGGCAACGATTTTGAAGCGGTTTATGCAGAATGTTGGGTTTATTGAGGGATGATGGGCAGCGCCGGTAATGCATAGTTTAGCCTTATAGAAACTGCCTCCACGGTCGATATAGGAAAGAGGGCATATACTTCGAATGAAAATCGACTAGGGGAACTATTCTAATGGCTGAAATAATGCAAACGATGTTTATGATCGCTTCTGTGATCATGACGTGCATCATCTTTATCTTCGTGTATGGATTTAGACAAGAGCGCGGTATCCGCTATCTGATGGGTGTCATCGTGTGCCGGATTGTTTATGCAAGTGGTGTGATTCTGGAGGAATTCAGCTATAGCTTGACTGAAAAGCTGATCTTTCGCAATATTCATCAAACGGCATTAAATATGATGGTGCCATTCTTCGTCTTATTCGTACTTGAACTGGTCGCTTATGGCAAGTTATTAAGGACACGAGGGAAGAAGATTGCACTGATCGCCATTTTCGCGCTCTGGTCGGTGCTGATGTGGTGTGATTCGGTTCTCCATGTGACTTATCGCAAGATTGAACTGTATGAGGGTCATTTACTTACGACGAAAACCATCTACTCGATCACGTTCGGTATGATTTGTTATACTATCGTGGCGGCATGTTTTTATTTTCTATTTCAATATATTCGAAATATCCGTAAAGATTTGCGCAACCCGGGGATGTGGGTGCTGTTTCTGATTTCATTTACGCTCATCATCGAGATTGTCAAATTAGTCAATTCCGCATGGTCGCCATGGTTGCTTCCGATGTCGGTCTACTGTAGTTTCTTGGGCATGCTGGGGCTAATTATCGTCCTGCGATACAGGTTCTTTTCTCTCGTTCCTTTTGCTAGAAACATTGTCCTTGATACGCTTCAGGAAAGTATTCTGATTGCCAATGCGGCAGGCAAGATTATCGACAGCAACAGGCAGGCTTCCCGTTGGTTTTCAAAGTTGGGTTATGCCACGATTTCCGGCCGGAATATCTCGGAACTATTGGCGCTCTGGCCACATTGGACTGCGTTGTGCCAGTCTATGCAGCAAGGCCATATCGAGATTGACGCTTGGATGGATGGTGAAAAAAAGGTCTACCGTGTGAACGTGTACCCATTGCATACCTTACGAAGGCGGGAGCAGGGGAGTATTTCACTGATTTTTGATATTACGGAGAAGCAGCGCCATCTCGAGCAGATTGCCCAGCTCAACCAATTGAAGGATCAATTGTTTACGATTGTATCGCACGATATTCGCAGTCCGCTGGCGCTGCAATATCAGCTGGTTGAACTGCTGGAAGAAGATCGGGACAGTTTCAGTGCGGACCATCGGGAGATCGTTGAGATGCTGGGCGACCAGATTCGGAATACGCTCGGAATGACCGCTAATTTGCTAGAATGGTTTCGCAGCCAGCGGGAAGATATGGCTCTTCGTCCACAGCTATTGGCGTTGTCTGAGGTTGTGGAGGAGTGTTGTCACGTGTTGCATATCAAAAGCGAAGCCAAACAGATTAGGGTGCACAACAACATTGCCCTCGGTCTTCGTGTGGATGCGGACCGGGAAGCGCTAGGTTTAATTCTTCGTAATTTGTTATCCAACGCGATTAAATTTACAGGATTGGGCGGGTCCGTTCATGTCGATGCACAGGTATCCGGAGAGATGGTGACGGTTTCGGTCCGTGACAATGGGACGGGGATGAAAGAAGAACAGGCGCATCAGCTATTTAGCGACAAGCAGCTTGATTCCATACCCGGCACAATGGGAGAGAAGGGCGCAGGGCTTGGACTTCTCGTAAGCCGTCAATTTGTGCAGCGAAGCGGCGGAACCATGTGGGTCGAAAGCAAAGCAGGGCAAGGCAGCGTAATTTACTTTACCGTGAGAGGAGAACGGCGGGATGAAAGTTCTCATAGTTGACGACGAGCCTGCCATGCTGTTTGCGATGAAGCGGATGCTAGCGACGATGGAAGGTGTGGAGCTTATTGGCAGCTTCCAGCATGCGGACGGGGTACTGGACTTCGTGCGGAACGTAGATGTGGATTTAGCATTTCTGGACATCAAGATTGCAGAAGATGACGGATTAGAGCTGGCCCGCCGCTTGCGTTCGCTTCGTGCGGAGCTGGACATCGTGTTTACGACCTCGCATTCCGAATTTGCGCTTCATGCTTACGATGTGTATCCCTTGGATTACATGGTTAAGCCGATTTCCAGAAAGCGCCTGGCTCAGACAGTTGCTCAAGCATCTGGCAGACACAGTGCTGCTTCTGATGACGCTGGCAGCCACACGTTAAATCGATTGACGGTTCGGGGACTGGGGTGCTTGGAAGCCAGTAGCAAGCAAGCGGGTGCTGTGAAATGGATGTCCAAAAAAAGTATGGAATTATTCGCTTATTTGCTCGTTAACCGGGGGAGAGGTGTAACCAAAACCCGGATTTTGGAGGACATTTTCCCGGAGCGTCCTCTAAAGAATGCTGAAGCGTATCTCCATACGGCGGTTTATCAACTAAGGAAAGCATTGGCACCGCATGGGTGCAAGGATATGGTCATTTCAGCACAAGAACTGTATCGCATAGACCTGAATCACGCAGATGTTGATTTTATTCAATTTGAGCAGGGCGTTAAGGAATTGTCCGAAATCGGCGAAGCGAATATAGCGGTGGCTATCGATCTGGAGCAACAGTTCGGGGGAGAACTGTTTGAGCATCATTCCTTTGTGTGGGCAGTTGCTGAATATGAGCGAGTAGCCATCCTCTACGATTCCTTTGCTAAACGTATCGCCAACTGGCTGCTAGCTCAGAAGCAAGGGAGAAAAGCCGTGCAAATTGCGAAAAGGCTTGTTTCCCGCAATGAATTTGAAGAAGAATCCAACCTTCTCCTGCTGAAAATATACGGCTCCTTGGGGGACCGACAGTCCCTGCATCATCATTACAAGCACTACGAACAGCTGCTGCTTCAAGAGCTTGGTATACAGCCCTCGTTGATGGTTCAACAGCTATATGAACAGTATCAGTGATAACAAACAAGGATGAACCGAGGCTATCGGTTCATCCTTGTTTGTTCAGCTTCCGTACGAGCGGCAGGAAGATCACGTCCACGATCTCGATAACCGCCTCATCGGTCAGCGGTGTGTGCGTCGTGAGCAGCTCAAGTCGCACCAGGTCAATGGGAAGGGTGATGACGCGTTCCGTCAGTTCTTCGAGCTTCAGCTCGCCGCGCCGCTCAGCGTTGCGCAGGATGTTCGTCATGGCCTTGGAGAGCGGATCTTCGGATCTCGGCGGCAGTGTCATTTTAGAATGAAGCTCGTCCCCGTGAAATTCGACCATCAGGCCGTGAATCGTCTCGGCCCCGATCATTTGCATCGGTTTGATGATTCCGTCCAGCAAGGTGAGTACGTCTTCTCTCAGGGTGCCCGTATCGGGAGCTTCAATAGATGGCTTGGGTGCATGCTTCATCAGAGCGGCGACGATCAATTTCGCCTTGTTCGGCCACCGTCGATAGACGGCGGTCTTATTCGTCTTCGCCCGAGCGGCGACAGCCTCCATCGTCAGTCGGGAATAGCCAGTCTCCGCCAATTCCTCCCACGCGGCGGACAGGATGGCATTTTCCAGCACGTCTCCACGTCTTCGCGATCCGCTCGCTTGTTGTTCCTCGCTATTCTTCTTGTGATCTTGTGACTGTTCCGTCATATCGGTTGTCCTTCTCCCTCCCGCGATGTATTTCCGTTCGTTCATTCTGTCCCTGTAAATAGTATATTGCATTTTCACTAGAAAGGTAATATGATTGTAATCAATTAAGGTACGGTACGTACCGTACCTAATAAAACTAGAGAGGTGAGCAACGATGGCAAAAAGCCAAGCGGAGGCAATCAAGCCTCCCAAAGAAAAAATCGACCCGGGTATTTTGAAAGTTGCACTTATTCTTGTTTTCGGCGCTATCGCGTCTCAGTTGGACTCAACGATGGTCAACGTGGCGATCAACACGCTCGCGTTAGACTTGCACAGCACAGTGTCGGCCATTCAGTGGGTGATTACGGGTTATGTCCTGACGATGGGGCTGGCGGTCCCGGTCTCGGGTTGGGCGATTCAGCGGTTTGGCGGGAAAAACGTGTATATCTTCTCCCTGTGGGTTTTTCTGATAGCTTCTGTTCTCTGTTCCCTGGCGTGGAACACTGGCAGTCTGATCGGCTTCCGGTTGATTCAAGGGATCGGCGCGGGACTGCTCATCCCGACGATGCAAAATGTGCTCGTTCAATCCGCGGGCGGGCGCAATCTCGGAAGGTTGGTTGCGATTATTAGTATTCCGGCGCTGCTCGGTCCGATTCTCGGTCCGGTGATCGGCGGTCTGATTATGGATAACATGAGCTGGCGGTGGATTTTCTATGTGAACATTCCGGTCATGTTGATCGCGCTCTGGCTGTCTTGGAAGCACATCCCGAAAGACGAACCTTCCAAGAGCAAACCGAGATTCGATACGATCGGTCTCCTTCTATTGTCTCCCGCGTTCGCGGTTCTGATTTATGGCATCTCGAAGCTCAGCTCTCAGGGCGGATTATCTTCGGCGGGAGTGCTCGTGCCGCTGACGGCCGGACTTGTCCTGCTCGCCGCGTACATCGTGTATGCCTTGCGTACGAGCCAATCTCCGCTGCTCGATTTGTATTTATTCCGCTCCCGGCATTTCTTGGCGTCAAACGTCACCTTATTCCTCTCGGGCATGGTGATGAACGGTGCGCTTCTACTGCTCCCGCTGTATTATGAGCAGGTTCGCAGCGAGAGCGTGTTAATGACGGGGCTTCTTTTAATCCCGCAGGGGGTCGGGATGCTGCTCACACGGAGCTGGATCGGAGGACTTGCGGATCGGATGGGTTCTCGAAGTATCGTGCTCGGTAGTCTGACCGTGACGCTGGCAGCCAGCATTCCATTTGCCTTTGCGGGGACGGATACGAGTTATTTCTGGCTGAGTGTGGCGCAGCTTGTGCGGGGGGCGGCGTTGAACGGTATCCTGATTCCGATTATGGTGTCCGCGTATGAAGGATTACGGAAGGAACAGATTCCGCATGCAAGCATCGCGACGCGGATCTTTCAAACGATCGGGGGCGCATTCGGCTCGGCCGT
Organism: Paenibacillus oryzisoli; assembly: GCF_050467285.1. GTDB lineage: Bacteria > Bacillota > Bacilli > Paenibacillales > NBRC-103111 > Paenibacillus_E > Paenibacillus_E oryzisoli_A. Next base: position 133,824 of record NZ_JBCMUN010000019.1, read on the forward strand.
CTTAGCGACCGTTATCGGACAACAAGTAACGAGTGGAACGGGAGCAAGCCTTACCGCATTAGCCCATGCGTACCAAGTTGCTTTTTGGTGGTCGGTCGGGTTTGCGGCAGCTTCCTTTGTCCCTGCGATGTTCATGTCGAATCGTAAAAAATAAAAGAGGGAAACGAATCGTGATCAGGAATACTAAGGAAAGGAGACCGTTCGTGGAAGGGAAGTGGAGATAAACAGATGTTCAATGCAGCACACATTATTTTCTATAGTACCGACGCGGAGGCGGACCGGGTTTTCATCCGGGATGTGCTCGGATTCGCTGGCGTTGACGCTGGCAGCGGGTGGTTGATATTCAAACTGCCTCCTGCCGAGATTGCTGTACATCCTACAGAGGGAGTAAGCAAGCACGAGTTCTATTTGATGTGTGAAGACATCGAAAAAACAATGACGGAATTATCCGCGAAGGGCGTGACAATCTCGGAGCCAATCAGCAACCAGAGATGGGGGAGGCTTGCCTCTATTAAGCTTCCTAGCGGCGCTGATCTTCCTCTCTACCAGCCGCTTCATCCCACAGCTTACGATCTAGAGGGGTGAGTGAAGACCAAAATGTTAAGATAAGGCCATCCGCTCAAGGATGGCCTTGGATTTGCCGTGACAAGCAGGTAAAGCGCTTAAGCAACGGCAAGTTTCTAAGAGATTATCCGACTCATTTTGTATATGGAGAGGAAACAAGGAGATTTAAAAAATGCCTTTGTTCTATGCTTAGCTTACCGGATAGAAAAATCCCCTTTCAGTTCCAGAGTGTTCATCATTTGACCAAGATAATTTGATAAACTCCTCGTTAACTGAGCCAATCATTAGTACATCCGCCTTAGGGTAGGAAATCTTAATTTCAATTTGGTCACCATTAAGTCTATAGTGGCCTGTTGTAATTTCATCACTTTTACCATCCTTAGTTTCTACTCGGCCGTCATCGTAGAAATAATAATAGTATTCATAATGTGAAATATCGTCAACATCATTATTAAAGTCGTCTGTCAAAGTTCTATAATAACCATCGTATCTGACACGTGCAGATTTGCTTGAGGATTTTGTAGTTTTTGCTTCATCAATGACTTCTTGGGTAAGATTAGTACCCAATATTTCTTTAGCAGAATACAAGAATTGAGAAAACGTATACATCCAAAAGTCAACTCTCGCAATATCATTTATTTCCTTAATTAAGTCCTCTTTAGGTCTATCAATTCTTGTTTCACTACCTCGCTTATATTGGTAACACCAATCCTCTTTAACATCATTTGTAATGAAAACAATAGCTTTTCCTTTTTGGTTGGCATAGTCTATTATTTGCTTCCAAATAATTAAATCACCATATTTCTGTATGCCTTCTTTTTTTGTCCCATCTTTATAACCTGGTGGAATTTGATTTCTATAGCGAATTTCCCCTTCATTCACAATCTCAAGTAACTTTGTATAACTATATTCTTTTCCTACTTCAAAATATTTGTTAAATGATTCAAGAACATCATCTTGCTCAGCGAAAGCATTAATTTCATCCTCGCGTTTTTTAAATTCTGATTCAACTTTAGATTTGAAATCAAAAAATAAACTTTCAAATTTTTTACAAGAATCATCGAAATCTAATGGAATGGTATTATCAATGTATGGATGAGTATCTTCTTTTTTTGTGTGATTGATAAAATCAGCAATTCTACTTTTAATGTCTTTTATGTTATTTTCAATTGTTTTGATCTGGTCACTTTCGAGTTTCTTATATTTTTCCTCAATTGGTTTTTTTAAAGTACTCTCTCTATTTTTTAAATACTCGAATTCAACGTGGTTGGGGATCCATAACCTTCCGAGTAACTTCTTGAACGTACTATCAAATATCTCTTGCTGGGATTTTTTTGAAAAGTAATAAAATTCTAAAAGCGCCGAGGTATCAAAAACAAAGACACAATCCTGCCACATATTTTTTTCCCGTTCAACAGATGGTTTAAAGTAACTTTCTATTTTTTCAGTTTTCATTCAATAGACCCACTCTCTAAGACATCATTCACATTGGTAAATATTATCATAAATTTAGGGGTGAGGAGTAAATATTAATTTCTGCAGAATTATCCGTTACAACCAAGCGAACCCTATCACAAATAGGCGGCAAGTTTTTTATAATGTGTAATTATGGTAAAGTAATTTTAGGCTCGTACTAAAATGAAAAAGAGGGATGAACATGTCCTATATCGTCGATTTTAAAAAAGTGTCCACGGTCGGTTTAGAGTCCTCACCTGTAGCAGAGGCGCTTGCTGGTTTGCGTGCCAATGAAGCCCGTTATTTTATGAACAAATACAAGCATGAATTTACGGTTGTACCGGCTAGTGAAAGTCAGGAGACCCTTGAGTATGTGAACCGCGTTTTGAAAGAGCGTGATATTGCGTTTGCGGCCAAACCTTTAGAAACGTCGCGTTTTCAAGTGGAAAATATAAAATTTGCTTACGTATTCTATGAGGATGGTCTTTCGATCAACGTCATGTATACGGTGGATGACCCGAAAAAGCGGGCCGTTGGGTTTAAGCTTTCTGAGGGGATGGAGGTACCGCAGGAGCTAGAAGGGAAGTTTAAGTTCGCTAGGCAGAAGTCTGCCTTGGCAGGAACGATTCGGGGTTCGTTTTTTGTGATCAAAGGCGAATATTAAGAGAGTCGTCGTAAAAGGAATAAGGAGCAGTTGCCTAAGGGCAGCTGCTTTTTTTTTTGGGGGATAGAAGGGGATATCCAAATACTTCCTAGTATTCGACATATTTTTATTCAAAAAATGACACTATTTTCATCTTGCATCTATTAAAATAGTCGTGCAGTACTATAAAACTAAAACTGAGTGGGTAATTGGATTTAATAAAAGGTATATAAATTCCCAAATATTGGTTTAACGCACTTTTATATAAATTTCAAAAGGAGGATGCTAGCTTGAACAGCAGAATGCGATTAAGCAAGAGACATCTAGAGAAACCGAGGGGGAAGATGCCACAGTTCGTGGTGGTTTTTATTCTACTTGCGTGTATAGGGGCGCTATTGCCGCTAGGCGTGAAGGCCGCGGGTCCTGTTGTAAGTGTAACTGCGGAATCATCCACGGTGAGCAGTGGAGAGGCCGTCAATATTAACGTCCAGACCACGGATGTTCCTCGTATATATGGATACAGCTTCACATTGGTTTACGATACAGCCAGATTGCAATTGGAATCGACCGCGGGTGGTCCGGCAGCTGGAGCTGGCCTGATTCTAGGCTCTGATGCACTAGTTGTCATTAATGAAGAAACATCGCCTGGCCGGATTGAAGTTGCTGCTGTTCGGGGAAGTACCGGTGCGGGGGCATCCGGGCAGGGTAAATTAGCCGGGTTCCGATTTAAGGCTTTAACCGAGGGCGATACAACGGTCCAACTTGAAGATGTTCAGCTTGCCAACAGTGCGGCTTCGGCTATAGCGGAGGTAACGGGCTCGGGTGCGCAGGTTGCCTTGAAGGTGTCCGCCTCTCAAAGTGGAACCGGTGGTACTGGCGGCCAGACGGGGACTGGAACCGGGGATCAGACCGGCAACCCAACCGGGGGCCAGAGTGGAACTCAGACTGGAACCCAGAACGGAGCTCAAACCGGGACTCAATCCGGAACCCAGACGGGGACGCAGGGCGAGAATACGACACAACCTTTGCCAGTTGTAGACCTCGGGCAGGCCACTGTTTCAAAGACGAACGTGGATGCCGGAACAGGACATGCCACAGTTACGGTGACGTTTGACCAGGCTGGAGCTGACGCGGTACTGGATGGGCTGGCCGGCCCAAGCATCTTGCGCATCGATGTCGCGGAGCCTGGCGATACGATCCAGGTTGAAGCGAGCGCTTCCATCGTTGAGCGCGCCGCCGAACGCCAGACCGATCTGGAAGTTGTATCCGGTAGCACCGGATTTCGGATTCCTGCATCGGCGATTGACTTGAAGGCGTTAGCCGCGGCTCTTGCTAAAGATGGCGGTACTCCGCCGGCGCCTGGGCAGATTGTCGTACGGATCGTCATGGAGCCGCCGCCTGCAGCCATAGCAGACGCTGCAGCCCAACGGGCGGAGGCCGAGGGTTTGCAGACGGCGAGCCGCCCAATGGACTTCCGGATCGAGGCGTCGGCAGACGGCCGGGTCGTCACCACCCGAACATACGGATATAGCTTCGCCGAACGTACGGTGCCGCTCACGCATACGGTTGATCCCGCTCTTTCTACCGGCGCTTATTTTGACGGTACAGCGTATCACCATGTGCCAACGCTGTTCACGACCGACACGGACGGCAATCAGAGTGCAGTGATGCGGCGGAACGGCGACAGTGTCTATGTCGTGGTGGAGCAGACGCGGACATTCGCGGACATCCGCGATCACTGGGCCCGTTCCGACATCGAGTCCATGACCTCGAAATTAATTGTCACCGGGCAGGAGGAAGGGCGGTTTAACCCTGACGGCAACGTTACCAGAGCAGAGTTCGCAACGCTGCTAGTTCGGGCGCTCGGTCTGGAGGGCCAGGCTGTTCCATCAGCGGCTCCGGTATTTGCGGATGTTGCTGCTGCTGATTGGTACCATGACACAGTTCGCTTAGCCGCGTTTTATGGACTGGCCAATGGGTATCCAGGCGGAACATTTGCGCCGGACGCGCCGATCAACCGGCAGGATCTGGCTGTGATGGTCGGCCGAGCGATGGATATGGCCAACAAGAAAGCCGTGCTCCAGCCGAATGAAGTACAGGCAGCCCTTTCCCGTCTGGCTGATCGCGATGCGATCGACGGCTGGGCTAGCTCCGCTATAGCCCGGGCTGTGATGACGGGTGTGGTCACGGGCTATACCGATGGCAGCTTCCAGCCTTCCGCTTCTGCGAATCGAGCTGAAGCCGTCGTGATGATCCGGCGGTTTCTGACCGCTGTGCAATTTATTAACGCCACCAAGTAGAAAAGGGGATGAAGACTGGTGCACCGCATGTTGAATCGGTTATTCAATCGCTCTCGCCGTTTAATCGCAAGCGTCCTTATCGCGTTACTGCTAACGGGCATGGTTCCGGAAGCTTTCTCTGTTGACAGCGCTGTCGTCAGCGCCGCAGCTTCAGACGAAGTTTCGTCTCCGCTCCCACGTGGAGAACAGGCCGACCTGGCAGTCCAGACCATTACCTCGGCAGGGACACTGACGGTTACTCAAAACAACCCCTACAGTTCAGTCCAGCTGCCCTATTACCATACGGGGGCAGCCCCGGCCCTAGTCGAGATAGAGCTTGCTACGGCCAGCAGTGCCGTAGGTGGTCTCTCCCTGCTCAGCAGTCATCAGATTGCATCTCCCGCTAGTCCGGGTCAGTGGGATTATGATATGGATGTACCGTGGCTTAGACTTCCTTTGGCACCTGCAGGAAGTCATTACATCACCACCGGCTTCGTGCTGCCTGGGCAGAATTTAATAGAGATTTCTGCTGTGCTGTTCGGCGGAGGGCTAACTGATTCTGGCCAGGAGCCGTACGTCACCGGGGATCTGCCATATACCGTCACCATTCGGCCAAGGACCCCTATGCCAGCAGAAGGCATGACCCTGGACATGGGGACGTTCCCAGCCAAGCAAGCCTTCCTTGGCTCCATCGAAATGAGCAGCAGCAGGCGTTTTACCCTGAATACGTCCGGTCTCTACCGGCTATCAGCTTCTGCCCTGGTTGGACACACATCCGTTCAGTTGAGTCGGATCAGTGGGACCTTTCCCGACGAGAGCATCGTAGAGATGCTTAGTGCGAGTCTGATCGCCGGCCAGAAGTATCCCTTTTATCTCACGGCAGGTGAATGGGAGTTGACCCTTCAGCAATCCAAACCCGGAGGAGCTGAGGAACCGCTCCCTGCGGACCCGGGCGCCATGCTGTCGGCATCCGTCTCCATGATGCCGTGGACACAGGCCGATGACCCCTCGAATGGGGGGCTGGAAATCGTGACTTCAAAAGATTTTACACTCAAAGTACCGCCTACTCTGGTTGGCCCCTACTTGTTCACCGCGAGTTCAGTCACGAACGCCACTTACAACACCGCAGCCAGCCTAACCATCGGTGGGAAAACCCGCACCTTGACAGGGGGCGCTACGGAGACGTTTGTCCAGAACTTGGGGGGCGGGGAAATTCTCTCGTTTGACGGATCCACGGCGATAAAAGAAGGCTATCAGGTCGCAATCCGTCCACTGAGCAACCTGGGCGAAGATCCGCTCACCCTGCAGGGAACAGTGGCCGTGGAGGATCCGGATTCCTACGCTCAGCCAGACGGCTTGTCGCTCTATATGCCGCGTCAAGGCTGGTATCCGGTGCAGGCGAGGTCAAGTGCGGAGAAGGCAAGCTTGACCTGGGGCTCACTTGTGTTTCCCGTTCACGGTACAGATAGTGCCGGCGGCAGCGCTCCTGCTCCACTTTTGCCGATCGCCGGAGGCCCTTCTACGCTGACAGTTTATCCGGGGGCACCGCTTCGGGCAACCTGGCAGCTTGATGTGGGCAAAGGACAGCTTTATCCAGGTCGGTCGGTTAATTTACAAGGGCAGCTGCTTCCGGATGAGGTGCTGCAGGTTCCGCTCCTACTCGGTATTCATCAACAAACCAGCGTGGACTTGCAGGTCGCTTTAAATGGTCCCGATGGATCCTACGCAGTACTCTCGCTGGGTTGCGGGGGCATATATGGCGGCAGTGCTTGCTGGCAGCAGCCGATCTTCGGCATGGATGCCCAGTCAACCGCCGATAAAGACGAGCGCCTTTATGCGAATAGCCTGGAAAAGCTTTACTCCGATAACGGGTACGTGAAACTCGTACGAAACGATAGCGTCGCGGGTCCGTTATCCTACACGATCTCAATGACCCTTCCTGAAGTCAGGGAGGTCGTGATTACGAAAGTGGACGGAAGCGGGTCCGTTAAAGTGGATCAAGCCGGCCCGATTGAAGTACCGCTCGGGGAGCCGATTGATCTCGATGCACGGGACTATGCAGAAGGTTTAGATCCCAATAACAATGTCACGGGCCGCAGTCTGAATGTGACTTGGAGCGTAGCCAGCAATGGCGGACAGGCAACCATTGACCAATGGGGCCATCTCGTGGCTCAGGGCGCAGGTGATGTGACGGTCACGGCGACCTACACGGACGAGCCGGGGATCGCTGCTGCAACTCGCGTGATTCGCATTAAGGGTGCGACGCCGCCAGAGGTGTCCGCTAGTGCAAACGCCGACTGGCAGGTGCCGGGGAAGTGGATCATCAGCGGCGGCGCTTCGGTGCTGGAGCCTAAGCAGGTGACCAAACTGGAAGTCCGGTTGGCCGGTACGAATGACTGGGTCAATCTGACAGCGCCTATAGCGGAGAACCTTGGGAAAGCTTATGCCGGCTTTTCGACCGATCCTGTTGCCTTGTTCCCGGGGCTGGCTCAGGGTCGATATACGTTTGAACTTCGCGCGACAGATAATGTAGGCGGAGTCAATACCGGCACCGCTGAATTTATGGTAGATAGTACTCCGCCGACCGTAACAGGCATGGAAGCCCGCCAGTCCGAGGACGGCAGCGGAGAGGTCGTTCCTGCCCCTGGTCCTCTGGACACGGCCCATCCGATTAGCTTCACAGGTGTGGCTGCGGATATGGCAGGGCAAGCTGCAGGCAGTTTGGCTCGCGTGGAGTTCGGCTACCGGCTCAAGGGAGCCTCGATCTGGCAAGACATTGGTTCCACTTGGTTTGATCCCACAACGGGGATACAGTCGCCCGTCTTCTGGCAGGCGACGAATCTGCCAACCGCAGATTATGAGATAAGAGCCATAGCGGTGGATTTGAGCAACAATCGCTCTGAAGCAAAGATCACAACCTATCATCTTAGCGGCGGCAGCGCAGACACGACACCGCCGCAGTCTCTGAGATTGACGTTGAACTCAGACGCCGACGGATACTATGACCAAGACTATAAAATTTACGTGCGCGGAACCCAGACTGTTTATTTTGATGCGTACGATGACGGCATTGGTCTCGCTTCTGCTCAGGTAGAAGAGCGTCTCTCGACAGGTGTTGATGCGGAAGGACAGCGAATCTGGGGAGAATGGAACCCTATCGGTTCCGAAGTCGATTGGCCTGGAGTCGGCGTGACTTGGCAGGGCGCCATGGACGTTAGCCAGTTGGTGGATGGCCTCTACCAATTTCGGATGGTTGCGAAGGACCTCGCCGGTAATGTCAGTTATGGAACAGTCGACGGCATTTATTCGAGTGGGCTCATAGAAGCGGTGGTGGCGACAGGAGAGCCGGTTGACCCGTCTGAGCTCTCAGCCGCCTACCTGCCGCCGGATGAGGTGAATCCAGCCCCTCGCGTAGAGCTGCAGTGGCCGGCGGTGCGCATCGTCAATGAGTATCAAGTGGAGCGCCAGGTTGTTCCTCAAGGTGGTGAGCCAACGGCCGAAGAATGGCAATATGCCGGGCGCGTCACTCAGATCAAGGAGCCGGTCTTTACCGATGTGCCGGACGGTCTGGCCAAGGGCAGCACGCTCTATTACAGAGTCAAGGTTCTCGATCCGTTCGACAGCCTTAGCGCAGGTAACCAAATTGCATCCGTCATCTTGGAGCCCGATGAAACGCCCCCTACGGTCGAGGCTCCGCTAGTCGGAGGGAAGATTTCGGGCGCTTCGATTCGCGGAAGGGTCAAAATACAGCTGCCATTCAGCGACAATCAAAGTGTTCGCAGGGTGATGATCAAGGTGGCGAATTCTAGTGGAACGGTCCTCACGACCCTGTCGGCTAACGCGGGTACGCACTCCGGTGAAGCCTCGGTGGATTGGGACACCACGGGCCTGCCCGATGACGAGTATGAGCTAGAAATGATCGCCGTTGACTATTGGGGTAATGAGTCCCAGCCCCTCTTCTTTAATGCCGGTGTTGACAACGCTCCGCCGGATGCGCCTGCCAGTGCTTCGGCGTCAGTGCTCGAAGGCAAGCTCCAGGTCGATATTTCCTGGACAGCCAGCCCTTCTGCCGATGCAGCGAATTACCAACTCATCCGCATCGAAGGGGCGGCCCAGTCCGTCATCGCAACGCTCCCTTCGGACACACTGACCTACTCGGATTCCGACGGCCTTGTGCCGCTGCATCGTTATCGCTATGCGGTACGGGCTGTCGATAAGGCTGGTAATGTCAGCATCGGCGCTGCAAACACCGATGAGGTGTTGGTTGGCGAAGACAAGACACCGCCTGAGGTGCGAATTCCGGTCAAGCGCGTGACGAAGCGGCTTCAGCCCCGTGCCGGCGACAACTTGCCGGTGGCACCGGTGCTGCTGACGGACGGGAACCTCTCGACGGATAATGTGGAGATTACCGATTTTTCTTGGGATCCCGGGGATAGTTATCCCGTGCTGCCAGGCCGTCGGGTCACGCATGTGTATACCGAGGCGGGTATCTATGCGGCTACTTTAAAAGCAAGAGATCATGCAGGGAACACGGGCACGGGGATGATGATCGTCGAAATCCTTGATGCGGCCAAACCGTCCGTCGTGTTAACTGTCAAAGATGTGGACACCGGTCTCCCTCTCAGCGGAGTAACCGTCGCCGTTAAGAGTTCGGACGGGACACAGACGTTGATCGCCGACGAAGAACCTTTAGAGATTTACGCCGTACCTGGGGAAACTGTGTTTCTCTCCCTCTACAAGAAGGGCTATCTAGGATCTTCCCAGCAGGTGAGCATTCCGCTGACCGGCCAGGAGCCGAAAAGCGTGTTTCTGAAGAAGGGCGAGCTCGCTGTAGGCGAACTGACCACCCGCCGGTTAACACTGGATGAGGTCAAGGCACTAGGTATCGACATCAACAAACCCGAGAATCAGAGGGTGAAAAAAATTGAAATTAAAATCTCCTGCTCGAATGGGGATCAACCTTGCGGTGCAGGTGCAGGCGGTGGCGATGGGGGCGGCGGCTCTGGCTATGTGAATGCCAATGGGGATCCAGTAGGTCCAGAAGCCAATACCTGTAAGTTCAAGGAGTGGAATCCGGACACCAACAGCTTTGAGGAGAATGAGTACGGCTGCTTCTTCAAGTTGTTCGACCCGCCCGATCCTGGCAGTGGTGGCAGCGGCGGTGTGGCCCTGTTCAAGATTGACGGCGAGGCCAAGTGGCTCAAAGAGTTTTTCCGGGTAGACGCGCTGGTCTACAATCCGTCTGATTCAGGCTTTGTGATCAAACAGGGCCGGATCACGCTTGACGCCGATGGACTCGGCAACGGTCTGGCTTTGGTGGATACCCCGGAGACCGAGGCTGCCGCTGGGGTGAAAGTGCTGGATATTGAAGGTGGCAAAACCCGTCAAGTCTCTTGGATGCTGCGCGGCGACAAGGACGGCAGCTACAATATCCGCGCCCTGTTCACCGGCAACATGGAATACGGTGGAGGAAACACCGCACCGGTGCGTGTGGAGATGGCAGCCGATAAACCGCTGAAGGTATACGGCGACAAGGCCATCGAGCAGACGATCGTGGCCCCAGCCCAAATGACAGAGGGCGAGGTTGCCGAAGTGAAGGTCAAGCTGCGGAACACGACGGTTGATGCACCGGTGTATGGCCTCAGCTTGACGATGAAGGAGCCGCACCTGTTGGAACAGGACGAGAAGGCTACCCGGTCTATCGATGTCCTGCCTCCCGGCGAGACGTGGGAGACGGTCTGGCACCTGAAGGCGCCTGGCAATAAGCCGGAAGATCTGGACGGTCTCTGGGGTGATGCAGGGGAGGAGGAACTGGATCCCGTTCCGAATCCGACTCACTTTATCCGCGGCCGCGTGGTCTACCGGCCAGGCGAAGGCAAAGATTTGCCTGCTGAGGGCGCAGTCGTCCGCGTGGATGGCCGACCGGTTGCCCGGACGGGAGCAAACGGTGAATTCGAAGCCGGAACAGACAAGACCGGTACGCTTGATGTTGTAGTTGCCGGCGGCGGCTGGCGCGGTGCGTGGCACACGACGGCCTCCGTCAGTGAGAACGACCGATATGTTACCGCGGTGAAGCATCCTGATGCCACAACGGATGGAACAGGCTTCTTGATCTCACCTAGCTTGATCATCTCTTTGAAGAATAGCCTGGAGACATTGAAGAACAATGAACTGCATGATGGACTCAAAGTCATCAAGGTTGAGCAGTTCGCACTGAAAGTGCTTGATAAGGGATTGAACGGCGGCACGGAGTCCACGGGCCCTTATGAAGAGGAGACGCTTCGCCGACTGTACGCCGTTGCCAACTTCATGGCGGACAACGACCGCAGTGCCAAGCAGTTCCTGGACACAGCCGCAGACAGTATGTGGGATGGGGTTGTCGGACCGATCTCGGCCACGATCGACTCGCTGAAGGCCGGGGAGTTGGTCATGAAGAAGATGCGTGAACTTCCTTATATCCAGAACCGCAAGACGCTGGATCAAGTGTTGGAGAACGGACTGGGAGAAGGGCTCGACAGTCAAATTCAACGGGCCCGTCAGTGGGCCCAAGATCAAGTTCTCCGGCGGTTCAACAATCTTTCGTCCGAGATGGTTGAGGGTGTCGGCGAGGAGATCGCTGCTGCCATGAAGGAAGGACTGAATGAAGCGCAGACGACGCTAACCGAGAAGGTCAATGAGTTAGTGGAGACGCAAGTGACGACTCCGCTTCAGGATGCGGCTAAGACCGCTTTTAAGGACGCGATGTTTAAGGCGTATAAGGAGGGCAGCGATCAGGCGCTGGGCAATGCGCTACTGTACGCTGAACTCTCCATTTCCCCTGATGCGCAGGTGCGCTGGTGGACGCCGGATACGTACGGAGAGGTCATCAAGCGCATGCAAGACTTGAGGGGGGTATCCCAGGAGCTCAACCAAAAATTACTGGAGAAGCAGGGAAAACTTATCGCCCTTAACACGATTTCAGAGATTCTGAAAGGCGTGTCGGAGCGCTCTGAAGAGGTAGGCGAGTTCGTCAAGGAGATCGACGCTCTCCCGGCCGCACAGGCTGTTGATAAGGCCACAACGATCTTAGGCACGGTCTCCAGTATCGGTAACCTGGTAGATCAATCCCTGATCAATGGTCCGGAAATGGTGGGGGTTTCCATGAATTTGGTCCGCATGACCAGCGGCCCTCGAAGCCTGCTCTACGTCAACGAACGCGCCGCCTTCGGCGCATTCAGTCAGACCTGGACCTTCGAGAAGCCGGCTGACCAGACCGCGCCTGTTTCCCGACTCTCAGCAGGCCCGCTCTTCAACTTTATCTTGGCGCCCCTGGCTGCCGATCGGGCAGGAGCGATCAAGAAAGGCGGTATGCAGGCGACGCTCCGAAGCCCTGCAAACCTTTATGTTGTAGATGGTCAGGGGCATGCACTTGGCATCGATCCGAGCACAGGACAGGAGGTGCCGGCTGACAAGCGCATTCCGGGCGGTTACTACTCCGGCTCGGATTCAGAACCTGAAGTGATGATCGTTCCTGATCCTGGGGCTGACCTCCCTTTTGCGATGGTCGGCACAGGTGATGGCGGAGATGTGACGCTCGAGTTCACTCGATTAGGCTTCCGTTCTACGCCGGTTGGCGGGGAGGCGCCTGCAGACAAGGCGCTGGTCTTAAAAGACAACGTCGCTCCCGGACAGAAGGTCAACTTCAATGTGAGCATTCCGGATGCCGGTCAGGCGCAAAACCAAGCGCTGCCGACGATTACCCGTAACGGAACGAAGCTCCCGATCCTGACTATGGCAGGCGGCGACCCTAACGGTTCGCTTACAGCAGTGAAGGATCAGCTTCTGGATCTGTCGGTGCAGCTGGAGAATGGCTCCCCCGTGAGCAAAGTCGCTTTGAATCTGCCTTGGGATACCGCCTTGCTTGGAGACCAGCCTGAGGTAATCGCTGGCAGTGGTTGGGCATTGGAATCCGCTGCTACACTGACGGATGGCTACCTGACGGCTGTGCTGATCCGTACGGGAAGTGGCAGCGATGCGAAGTCTGAACTTGTAAACATACGTACGACGCCTGGGCAAACGGGTGAAACCTTCATCCGGCTCTCCGCTCCGCAAGTGGCCCTGTACACGGGGGATGCCGCGACCGAGCTGCTAGGCCTCGGGGCTGAGACCAACCTGACGGTCACGGACGGCACCATTGCCGTGACGGGAACCGTATCCGCCTTCTTCGGCGAATTGGTGGGCAAGGATGAGCTGACCAGCGATCCACTTAGTGCCAAGGCGGCCAGGGCCAAGGGTCTCCAGGAATACAGTGCAACGCCTGCGCGTACTGCGCCAAATGCAAAGGTGCAGTTGTGGAACATCGACGCTAGTGGGCTGAAAACCGGCGATCAGCCTGCCTTCCAGGGTCAGAGCGATACCGATGGCCGCTTCCGGATTACGGGCGTGCAGCCTGGAGAGTACTTGTTGGAGGTGACGCTGCCCGGCCTGCTGTCCCGCCAGCAGCGGGTGACACTTACGCTCGGCGACGGAAGGCTCGGCCTGATCGATCTCCTGCCTGGCGATGCCAACGGAGACGGAGCGATCGATCTGTTCGACTTCGTGTTGATGGAGCTCCATCTCGGAGACCTGAGTGCGATAACGGACGACACCCTGCGGGAGCGGCTTGGATGGCTGGATCTAAATCGCGACGGTCAGCTTTCCGCGGGTGAGGTTGAACAATTGCGGCCTTTCTTTGAGCGGCCAATTCAAGAAGATTAGGAAAAAGAAAACAAGCTGGTCCCAGTATGCTCCAGGGGCCAGCTTTGTTTAATTTTTTCGGATGAAAAATTTATCGACAAATCTCTCTTTTATATACGACAAAAGTCCTATACCCCCCTCGAAATATGGTATAATTCAGGTAACCAAACGCTTGTTTCGGCTTATTTCTCAAAGGGGGGATGATTGTGCTGTCTTATCTGCATCGTTTATTCATCATCGCATTCGGGCTGCTGGGTCTGACGCTTGCCGCTCCAGTGCTGGCTTCAGCGCAAGGTTCTCCGCAAATTGTCTCTGTCACAACTTCTGCGCACGGCTTGTTCTCGTTGGGCGCTCCAATCGACATCTACGTCACCTTCGACGCGGAGGTTGCGGTTACGGGAACACCGACAATTGCGTTAAATAACGGGGGAACCGCGCACTATGTATCTGGCGATCAGTCGAATACGTTGGTGTTTCGGTACACACCCTCACTGGGTGTGAGTATTCTCGGCCTTAACTTGTTGAACAGCAATGCGCTTTCACTTAATGGCGGTACGATCACGGATATTGTGAATAGCGTAGCTGCAGGCCTGTCGACGATAGGGCTGGAGTTAGGTTCCACGGGCGACAGTTTTGTAGATACGACTCCGCCAGTGGCAACTTTTACGGCGAATAATGGGGCTCACGCTACGAACAATAGAGCGGTTTCGCTCGTATTTACATACCTGGATGATGTCACGGTTAGCGGTGAGGTGTACCTGTCGCTTGATGGGGTAGCCTGGGGTAGCTCGCAGCCGGTAGAACCGACGACATACAGCTTGCCGGATGAGGACGGGTCCTACACGATCTACGCCAAGTTCAGGGATGAAGCGGGGAATGAGACTGCGCCTGTCTCGCAGACGATTGTGCTGGATCGTATTGCACCCGCAGCTCCTGTCATGACGCCGTCCACAACGGACCGTGCACAGGAAGTCACAGTAACCATCGTATTCTCGGGAGACACGGTGGTCAAAAGGTATCAGCTGTGGGGTGATAACATCGCTGAGTATACGGGGCCGTTCGTGCTGACATCGAATCGGACGATCTCGGCGTATGCCACGGATGAAGCCGGCAATCAGTCGAATGCTGTGCTGTACGTTGAGAATATCGATCATACGCCGCCGACCGTGACCGCCACGATCAATAGCGGTGCGCTTTGGACAAAAGACGCGGTTGTCACATTATCCTTCAACGACGGAGGAACCGGGGCAACCGGGATGAGGTTCTACTCCGATGCTGAGACGGTCTGGTCCGACTGGGAACCGTATTCGCCGACTCGACTGTACGCCCTTTCGGAAGGGGACGGCGAGAAGACGGTTCATATGCAATTTCAAGATGATTATGGCAACGAAGGCGCAGCCATCTCCCTGACGATTAACTTGGATAAGACTCCGCCAGTAGCCGCTATGATGATCAATGATGGGGCACAGCTTACGGACTCCCGCGAAGTGACGCTAGGGCTCTTTGATGACAACAGCGGTGCGATGGAGATGCAGTTTTCGGAGGATGGCATAACTTGGACGGACTGGGAGGCTTATAGCGAGACAAAGGCGTTCACGTTGCCTGACGGCAACGGTGTGAAGACGATCTATGCCAAGGTAAAAGATGCCGTCGGCAATGAAAGCGACCCTATCAACGCATCGATTGTGCTGGATGTGCCGCCGCCTCCCAATCAGCCACCGGTGATGACCTCACATGATGGGACAGCTGTCGTGAATCTCGATAGGGAAGAGAATACAACCGCAGTGACGACGATCACGGCCGAGGACCCGGAAGGGGAGTTCACTACGTTTGTCATCTCGGGCGGGAGCGATCAAGCGAAGTTCAGCATCGACGCCGTGACTGGGGTGCTGGTCTTCCTAGAGCCGCAGGACTATGAGAACCCTAGCGATACGGATGCGAACAACAGCTATGAGGTCGAAGTGACGGCCATCGACAAAAGAGGAGGTACGGCAACGCAAACGATCATCGTCCATCTGATCAAATCGCAGGACGAGCTTGCCGCTGCGGCGGTCATAGAGGATATTGATCTGCTGCCATCCGAAACGGCCTTAACGTTAGCGGACAAAACAGCGGTTGAAGCAGCGCGTGCCGCATACGACAATCTGATGCCGATTCAACAAAGTCTAGTCACGAATAGCGATACACTGCTTGCAGCGGAAGCGGTCATACAGGCACTGGAAAACGCGACAACAGAGGTCGCGATCCTATCGGCTTTCGGTGATGCGGCTGGCGATGCGATTACGCTGCGAGTATCGTCCGAGCTGGACGGCATGCATGCGATGGAGGCCAGTCGTTTCCAGATCATTGTGAATGGCGCGGTCGTCACCGCTGCAGAAGCGGCCTATGATCCAAGCGATGCCAGCGGCAGAACGATCCAACTTTGGTTCTCGTCACCGGTCCTGCTCCATGCAACGTCAGCTTCGATAACCGTGCAAAGCGGTGCTTTCAGAACGAGCACGCAGTACTTGAACGGCGAGATTCCGTATAGACCGATGAATACTTTTAAAAGTCTCGACATCACGCAAGACAACCGAATTGGCGTGGACGATATCGCCGGCATCATCCTGAATCCCGATTGGCACATGGATGTGAATGCGGACGGCCTCTTCGATCAAGAGGACGTTCAGATGCTGCTCAGTCAGATTTCACCGGTATCCGACACTCTGCGTTAGCGTCAGAAAAAGCAGAACAAAAAAATGCCCCGGTTCTCATGATTTCTCATGACCGGGGCATTTTTCTTAGGTATAGTGCAGCAGAGATCCGCAGTACGCGCACTCTTTTTGCTCACCGTGCTGCAATTGCGTCTTGGAGCCGCAGCCGAAGCATTCGATCGTTTTGGGTGGTGGCGGTGGTTCTTTGGGCTGCTCTTGCGCAGTCTCAAGCGTGGCGGCAAGTCCGAGAAGATCGGCGGCGAGGTTAACCGTAAGGTTGTTCGTTGCCGAGAAGGATGCGGTTGGCTTCTGCCTGTTGGTCAGAATCACTTGACCGGTCGGCAGATGCACGTAAGCGTCAGGCAGACGGCCCAGCGCAGCCATGCGGGTCAACTCGTTGGTCACCGTCTCCACGTTCTGCTTGACCACTTCCGCCATGTAAGAGATGAGAGAAACTTCTTGCTCATAGATCATGAAGTGATACTGCTCCATGCGGTTCTCCAGCTCTTTTTTTAGAATGGAGGCTCTGCGGAAGTTGAGAAGGCTGGGGAGCAGGAAAATTAGACCAGTAGCTATTAAGCTAATGAACCTATCGTAGTTGGAGGTTGACTGAACAAACATTATAAGGAACATAAACAGAAACAGACTTAACAGCAGTCCTCCGTAAAATTGCTTATCCATAATCCTAAGATGCGTTAAGTTTCGATGCTTAACAGACCGGATAATCATCAAAACAATAGAAACTGGAAAAAAGAAAATCAAAGTCGCAATGATAATGCCGCCATGGATCGACGGCTTGTTGTCGGTTGCCACGCAGGTCCCCCCTTTATTTGAGCAGTTGCAGCTTCTGATTTCGATTGTTTAACGCGTTCACAATGTCGCGCACCAAGCGCCGGGTCATCGTAGGCGACGATGGATTGTCCTGGTCACGGAGCAACTCCCGTACGCATTTATGCAGCTCGCCGGCTTGCCACAGCAGGTCCTCCTCCAAATGAATGAGGGACGGATGTCCGACAGGATCACTGTATTTCACGTTTTCTTCAAGCTCGGCTACGATCCGATGAATGTCGGTCAGGTCCGTGCGCTCGAGGGCGGCCAAGTCCTGCTTGATTGCGAAAATGGTCGACTGGAGCTGCTTCATGAGCTGCGTTTGCGATCTGGTGTTACCTTCTTGCTGCTCGATAACGTTCTTCGCTGACGACATGATGGCGATGCCGATCCCGGCTAGGGCGGCGGTGATGAGGTGAAGATAGATATAGGTGGAAAGAGCAACTCCGATGACCAGCCAGAACAGCAGGATGTCCAGCAGGAC
This sequence comes from Paenibacillus oryzisoli, assembly GCF_050467285.1. Classification (GTDB taxonomy): domain Bacteria; phylum Bacillota; class Bacilli; order Paenibacillales; family NBRC-103111; genus Paenibacillus_E; species Paenibacillus_E oryzisoli_A. The sequence continues at coordinate 151,485 of NZ_JBCMUN010000019.1, forward strand.
GACGACACCGTACGCAATAATGACAATGCTGGAGCCGAGGTACGCAGGTACGATCATCTGAAATTTGCGGCTGTTACGCATGGCGGTCACGACGTAGCCGAATGCGGTCAACTCCACCAGGATCATGGCGGCTAGGGAGACAAGCCAGTGTCCCCACGGTGTCGTATCCTGCCGGAAAACCATAAACAACAGAAGCGTAACAAGAACAGATAAAATGAAAACAATCGACGCGTTACGGGAAGACCCGAACGAGTTCATGGCACTTCCTCCTTTTAGGACAGTTTATTTCCGCACTCTAGGCAAAACTTTTGTCCTGGCTGCACTTCTGTCTTGCATTGTCCACACTGCGGTAAACCTACATGCCCGCCGCATTCCGGGCAGAACTTGGCTCCCGGCGCTACGACATGTCCACATTGTGGACAAGGCAAGGACAGGGCGGTTCCGCATTTAACGCAGGCACGCGCATGCTGAGGATTATCGGCTTTGCACGTTGGGCAAGGACGGACGGCATCTCCGCAATGCGAGCAGAACTTGGAGTTCGGGTCAACCGGTTTGCCGCAATTGTCACAGGCTACTTTCTCTGCGATCGGCGCACTGGATTGAAGCGTGCTGCCGCAGCTGTAGCAGAATCGAGCGTCTGCTTTGTTGGCGGCTTGACACTTCGAGCACGCTCGCGTCTCATCTTGCACGGTTAGCTGATTGGTAAGCTGCGCTAGATTCTGACCGATCGGGCCGCCGATGCCGATGCCCATAGCAGCCCCGAGACCTGCGTCCATAATGGACGAGCCCACGCCATTCTTGGTCGCAGCGCCTTCCAACGTGTTGAACGTTCGTTCCTGCTGGTAGGTAAAGCCGAGAATGTCCATTTCCGCGCGTTTGGCCAAGGCGTCCTTCAGACGCTGTGTTACGTTGTCGTTGTCCGGAATATTAATCGAGACGACATTGAAATTGGCGAGCCGGATGCCATACTCCTCGAACACAGGGCCGATCGATTGCTCCATATGTTTGGAAATGTCTTCAACATAAGCGTTGATGTCCAGAATGCTGATTTTGTTATGTACCAAATAGCCGGAAATCAGCTTGTTCACGTTCATAAGCAGCACGCCGCTGAAATGCTTGACCAGGGTAGCCTGATCGAAGACCGGAAGCGTTCCGTTGATTTTGATCAGAAATTTGCGGGTATTCTCGATTTGCACACCGAATTGACCGAAAGCGCGCACCGATACCGGCAGTTGATACTTCGGATCTTGCAGCTGAATCGGCGACGGTGTCCCCCATTTGATGTCAAGTGTATGCGCCTTGTTTACAAACCATATTTCCGCTGTGTACGGAGATTTGCCGCCGAAAGGCAGGTTGATGATGGAGGATAATAAGGGAATGTTTTGCGACGATAGCGTATGGCGCCCTGGTCCGAACAGATCAAGCGCTTGACCGCCTTTGACAAAAAGCGCCTCCTGCGACTCGTTCACAATCAATTGGGTCCATGTCGAAAGCTCCTCGTTGGGATACTTCCATGCCAGAGCGAGTGGAGGTCCATTGTATTTGACAAGATCGATAATAGCCACGTGAACAGCTCCTTTCCTAGTGCTTTAAAACCAGATGAGTATAGTAAATATTACGCATGAATGCCTAATTTCGTTTCTTTACTTAATTCTCTAATCGACAAGATTTTCCTTTCTCGTTGTCAATTTTTCTGGGAAAGCAGGCGTAGGTTAGCTGAAAATAATGAGGTCGCAAAGCGCCCAGTTGCATTTGTTAGGGTGCCGTACAGTTATGCTCAAGAGCAGAACAAGAGTACGCTGGTGGGGCGATCTTCCGCCGCTAGGGGTCAAGACGTAAAAAAGTGGGGGTGGAGGGAGCCTTGACAATGAAGGGAGACAGACGATTTCAAGCAAGTTGAGCGATTTTGCGTGTCTACGAACTGGATAACCTCCAGTTTATTTGGCCTGAAGACGGCTCCTGCGGCGGCTGAACTGGAAAACCTCCAGCTCATTTCAGCAGTTTCGAGGGAATTGCCGCCGAAAAGGGCAAGTGTACGGGAAGAATTCCAGTTCAGCACCCCGGTTTAGTCGGAAATGCAACAATGTACGGGATAAATTCCAGTTCATTTGACGAGCGCCGGTGGGTACGGCTAATAAGGTGGCAGATTGTGAGCGAACTGTTTTTTTCTCAAATGAAAAGAAAAAGCCCCCATCATGAACGCTTCCCCGTTAGCGCGTGTCTAACTTGCAGGGGGCGTCACATGGTTGAGGGCTTTTGGTCGTGTCGCGAATTTACTTCAATGCAATCGTAGATAAACTGCCATTCGTTTTAAAATCCCGCGTAAACGCCACGCTCGCCGTCGCCGTCACCGTGCCGTCCGGTCCGGTGATCGTCACCGTCGGCGCGCTGGTATAGCCCGAGCCGGGGTTCGTGATCGTGACGCCGGTCACTTTACCATCGGTGACGGCTGGGGTTGCGGTCGCCAGGGTATGCTGCCAGAGGGCGCCGTCCCTGCCGTTATAGCGATAGAAGTTCGACACTTCGTCCAGTCGATCGTTGGTGATGCCGTACGGCGCGAGCACGCGCAGCAAGGCTGCTTTGTTCCGCTGCGCCTCCTCGGCCGTCGGCCCGCGGTCCAGCCCGGCCGGGGTGACGCCGCTGAAGGCTTCGCGGAACACCTCGTCCGGCACGCCGAGCGCGGCGGCGATCACCGCGATCGGGCGGCCATGGTCGCGCGGGTCGGTGTCGAACCCGCCGGCGATCGTGACCGTGTACGCGCCGTCCACGGTCGCGCTCACGGTGTCAGCGCTGCCCGCTTGCTGCGGCGCGTGGTCTGCCGGCGCACCCGGTACGGGCGCGTTCGCCGGCGGGCGCGGTGCGCCTTGCGCGGGCGCTTGCCCCGGAGCCTGGGCGCCTGCCGCAGGGCAGTCGCTGCCAGCCCCCGCTGCTTGCCCGGCGGGGCTGGGGCGGTTCCCTGGCGGCTTGGCTTTAGCCGGTGGCGGCGGCTGCGAAGCATCCGCTGCGGCTGGGGCAGCCGAAACCTCCTTGTTCGGCAGCACGGTTAGCAGCGTGCCTCCGGTTACGACAGTGGCCAGCAGGCCGGTGATGAGCATTTTTTTCATGGTTATCATCCTTTCGAAGGTAGTAGTGTTGTGCTTCTTGAGACCATCGTACCTGCGTTTGGTGAAAATACGGTGAAAGCGAGCGCGATATCGCCTATACTGGTTTCATAAAGATTGGAAACACGGTAACGGGTGAATGCCAGTTGAACAAGCGCGCACCTAAAGGCTGATTCTAGACACAAGCATGGAGGATCAGGATCTGAAATTGCCTTCGGAACGGGCATGGAGCCTGCAAAAAGGCGGAATTTTCCTCGTTCTCTCCTTGATTAGATGGGATTCCTGCGACTAGGCAGGCATTTTGGGTCAGCCTCCGCTTATAGAGCAAATTTGGCTGAAAAAACTGCTTTATCGCAGGAATTTTGTTGAGAACACCGCTTTTACGAAAAATTCCTGCTTATTTGCAGGAACAGAGATGATTCACCTCAATAGGAATCTAGGTAGCTACGGAAACGGGAGGGGCTTGCTCATGAAGATATTGCTGGCCGAGGACGACCTGCGGCTTGGCGAGCTGACGGCGCACATGCTGAAGCGAAAAACAGGCGGCGACGTTGACTGGGTGACGACGGGGAGCAGCGCGTTCGACTACGCGACCGCTTCCAGCTATGACGTCGTCGTGCTGGATTGGATGATGCCGGACGGCGATGGCCGGGAGACGTGCCTCAAGCTTCGCAAAGCGGGCTATCGCGGCGCGATCGTGATGCTGACGGCCAAAGATGCGCTGCAGGACCGGGTAGAGGGGCTAGACGCAGGGGCGGATGACTATGTGATCAAGCCGTTTGAGATGGACGAGCTGCTGGCTCGGCTGCGGGCGCTGATGCGCCGCAATTTTGCGCCGCTGCAGGATGATATTGTCACGATCGGCGATCTGGAGCTGCAGCGGACGAACCAGCAAGTCATGCAGGGCGGCCGAGAAGTGCAGCTGTCGCCGCGAGAGTTTCAGATTCTCGACCTGCTGGTTCAGAACCGCGGCCGCACGCTGTCGCGCGAGCTGATCCTCGACCGCATCTGGGGGCTGGACGCCGACGTCAACCTGAAAACCATTGACGCCATCGTGAAGCTGATTCGCAAGAAGCTGGCATTCTCCGAGGCGCAGGACCTGATCCAGAGCGTGAGAGGGGTAGGGTATAAAATCGATGCCTAACGCCAGCTTACCTAACGTGTTCGACCGCATGCAGCGCAAGCTGACGCTGCAGTACAGCGGGGTGATAATCGTATTCCTCACACTGTTCGTCATCATTGTCTATGCGCTGCTGTACCTGCTTATCTGGAACGATCAGCGCGCCCGCCTGACGAAGCTGGCGGACAGCGAGATCCGCATCCTGCAAGCCTGGGCGGATCAGGACAGCAACCCGAACCGGCTGCCGCCGCGCGAGATTGAGGACAAATTCTCCATCAGCGCCGATCAGTCGTTCTATTATTTGATCGCGGAGAGCGGCAATGTGCAGCTCGGCGACGAGACGCAGTCCGAGCTGCGCGCGCAGGTGATGGCGCTGATCGGGCAGGGGCATCTTCATGGGAAGTCGATGGAGAAGGTGACGCTGCAAACGTTCGATGACCCGAACGCGAGAGACACCTCCGTTGGCGGAAGCGCGAATTTTCTGGTCGTAGACCGGGACTTGCAGTGGCAGGGGAAGCGGATCGGCAAGCTATATGTAGGGAAAGAGGTGACGTTTCAGCACAATCTGTTCCGCTACTTGCTGGCAGTGCTGGTCGGCCTGGCACTGGCGTTCTTCGCGCTTGCCTTGTGGCTCAGCCACTATATGTCGCGCAAAGCAATCGTGCCGGTGGCCCATGCTTATCAGCGGCAGCGCGAATTCGTTGCGGACGCCTCACATGAGCTGCGCACGCCGCTCAGCGTGCTGACGACCTCGATGGAGGCGCTGGAGCTGGAGGAGCGCGATCCGTTCGAGCGGAAGGTGCTGGACGGGATGAAAGCGGAGGCCCGCGCGATGACAAAGCTGACGGGCGAGCTGCTGCAGCTCGCCCGCTCGGACTCTGGCGACGACCGGCTGGAGGTCGTGCGTTTCGACGCAACCGCAGCCGCGCTCAGCGTGGTCGAGAAGCTGCGCCCCATGGCGCAGGCGAAGTCGCTCGCGGTGGAGCTGGACGCGCCGGGCGAGCTCGCGATCGATTGGGATCGCGCGAAAATGACCCAGCTGCTCGTTCTGCTGTTGGAGAACGCGATCAAGTACACGCCCGAGGGCGGCCAGGTTGTCGTCCGGCTCGCGGCCATGCCGGAGAAAGGCGGACGCGTCCTGACGATTGAGGTGCAGGACAACGGTATAGGTATCGCGGCGGAGGCGCTGCCGCGTATTTTTGACCGCTTTTACCGTCAAGATAAGGCGAGGACACGTCAAAGCGGCGGGCACGGCCTTGGCCTGGCGATTGCAAAGCAGATTGTGGACCTGGGCCGGGGGACGATTCGGGTGAACAGCGAGGAGGGCGCGGGCAGCACGTTTCAGGTGCGGCTTCCCTTGCAAGCGTGACGTACTAAGGAGAGAACAGGAGGGCTCGTGATGAAGCCGACGACGATTTTAATTGCCGATGATGAGCCGGAGATTGCCGATCTGATTGCGCTGCATTTGGGCAAGGAGGGCTATCGCTGCATCAAGGCGGCGGATGGACGGGAGGCGGTGCAAGCGGTGCAGACGCACGCCATTGACTTGGCGATTCTGGACATTATGATGCCGCAGCTCGATGGCTACGAGGTGACTCGGCAAATTCGCGAGCGGCACCACCTGCCGATTATTTTCCTCAGCGCGAAAGCGTCCGATCTCGATAAAATTACGGGGCTCGTGCTGGGCGCCGACGATTATATGACGAAGCCGTTCAACCCGATGGAATTGGTTGCGCGGGTGAACGCCCAGCTGCGGCGGGCTCAACTGCTGAATCAGCCAGCGCCGGACGGCAGAGCGGTGATCGAAGCGGGCGGACTGATCATCGACCCTGAGCAGCGCAGCGTGAGGCGCTACGGCAAGCTGGTCGAGCTGACGCCGAAGGAGTTCGATATTTTGTACCTTTTGGCGGCGCATCCCAAGAAGGTGTTCAGTGCGGAGCATCTTTTTCAGGCGGTCTGGGGCGAAGCCTACTATGAGAACGGCAATACGGTGATGGTGCACATTCGCACGCTGCGCAAGAAGCTAGGGGAAGAGCTCGACAAGCAGAAGTGGATCAAAACCGTCTGGGGGGTCGGCTACACATTCAATGGCTAACATCATGCGAAGTTTCCGCTTCAAAATGCTGATGCTGCTCGGCCTGAGCATGGGGCTGTCCGGGACGCTGGTCTATCTGCTCTATAAAGCCTTGCAGATTTACTATGCGGGTGTGCGGCGAGAAGATTCGCTGGCGCGGGTGCGCAGGGCGATCTATGAATTCGGGGACTTGAACTTTTTCCTGCTGCTGTTCATTCCGCTTGCGATTATGTTTTTCTTCTTTCTAACCAAGCCCTATGCGGCGTATTTCCGGGAAATATCGACCGGCCTTCGCCGGCTGGCGCAAGGCGACTTCGCGCATCGGGTTCATCTTGAATCCAACGATGAGTTTCAGGCGATTGCTGCGGACATCAATATGGCCGGCGAGAATTTGCAGAAAGCGATGGAGCGGGGCGATTTCGCCGAAAGCAGCAAGGACCGGCTCGTTCTGAATCTCGCACACGATTTGCGCACCCCGCTGACATCCGTGCTTGGTTATCTCGATTTGCTGCTGCGTGACGAAGGGCTGACGCGGGAACAGGCTGTGCACTATACGACGATCGCTTTCACCAAATCAAAGCGTCTGGAGCGGCTCATTGACGAATTGTTTGAGATCACGCGGATGAATTATGGCAGGCTGGAGCTGGAGAAGCGGGAGCTTGATCTCAGCGAGCTGCTGGCGCAATTGCAAGAAGAGCTGTATCCGATGATGGAGAGCAGCGGGTTGGATGTGCGCCTGGAGCTTGCGTCGCAAGTGAAGATCGCGGCGGATGGGGAGCTGTTGGCGCGCGTGTTCGAGAATTTGCTGACCAATGCTTGCCGATACGGCCAGGATGGGCAATTCGTAGATATTCGCTGCTTTGTCGAGGCTGGGGAGGCTGTGGTGCAAATCGTCAACTATGGGGATGTGATTCCGCGGGAGGAGCTGCCGCGTTTGTTTGAGATGTTTTATATCGGCGACCGGGCTCGCTCACATCGGGAAGGGGGCACTGGCCTCGGTTTATTCATCGCGAAAAACATCGTTGAACAGCACGGCGGCACGATCTCGGCGCACAGCAGTGTGGCCTGCACGAGGTTTGAGGTGCGGCTGCCGCAGTAACCCGTTTAAGAGGTAGTTCAAAAAGTCGTCTTTTGATCACGAAGCAAGTCAGGAAGCGGATTCGACATCGAATCTTGCGTTCACCTTCGAAGTGCGGTGCTCATGTAGGTTTTGCCTTCTCGGTGCTGAAAACCCGACTTTTTGAACACGTATTTTGAAAACGTATTTTAAGAAAAATTTTAGATTTGACCCACTTCGGATTTAAACCGTTTTTCTTATCCTGATAGCAAGAAGTTCAGGGAGGAAATGACGATGAAGAAGTGGCTTTTTGTGCTTATTTTTGTGGGGCTGTTAGGCTATGGGGCTGCGAATTGGGGTTCGTCTGCACAGCCTTCGCTGTCGGTCGATCTTCAAGTTTCGGATCACCCGGCTTCCCTCGGCCCGACCAAGACCATTAAAGTGAAGAAGGAACAAATCTACCAGGGGAACCTGGTGCTCATTAATAAAACAAATCCTGTCCACGCGGCAGGCAAGAAGTCGGATGTCGTTAAGCTTTCTCAACAGCGGGATCAAGCTGCCAGCTACAGTCTGCTCGATAATACGATCCGGTTGTCGCAGAGTGTGCTGGGGCCCTTGCAGACGATGCTTGAAGCGGCCGAGCAGGAAGGGGTTCGCCATTTCATGATCACCAGCGGCTACCGGGACAACGAGGAGCAGGACAAGCTGTACCGCGAGATGGGCTCCGGTTACGCGCTGCCGGCCGGCTACAGTGAGCACAATCTGGGCCTTGGCCTCGATATTGGCTCGACGCAGGGCGAAATGAGCCGGGCCGCGGAGGGTAAATGGCTGACGCGCAATGCGGCGGCGTATGGCTTTATTTTACGCTATCCCAAAGATAAAACGGCCGTCACCGGCATTCAGTTTGAGCCTTGGCATTTTCGGTATGTCGGCTTGCCGCACAGCGTCGTGATGAAGGAGAAGAACATGGCACTGGAGGAGTATCTGGATTATCTGAAGGAGCAGAAGTCATACACGGTGAAAATCGGCGAACAAACCTATCAAGTATCCTACTATGAGGTTAAGGGCAACGCCTCCATTCCTGTGCCGGCGAACGGCCGCTACGAGCTGTCGGGCAACAATCGGGACGGCGTCATTGTGACGGCAGCGGTTGGCGGGTGAGAGGGAAGCGCCTGCGATTTATTCATTTTTGGAGAACATGTTTGGATGCTGTCCGCTTTCTTGGGGTAAATTAAACTTGGGCAACCAACCATCCATAACCAATTAAACTCAATGAGGGTCATGCTCGCTGCGGGCGTTTCCTAATTGAGTTTTTTTATCCTTGAAAGTGCGGCAACGCCGTTTATCTTGGGACATAACGGAAACTGTAAAAGGATTGTCACTTTTTAGCCGCTTCCAGGCACCTTCACTAAAATTTACAGGCTTTCAAATACGTTTTAACTATCATATAATAGTAGGTAATCTTATCTGTCCATCGGCGCGATGAACGGATGATCGGAAAAGCATGGTCAAATATTAGTGTAAGGATGGTAACTATGAGCAGCAGAGACAACCATACAGACGTTATCTTAATTGGTGCCGGCGTTATGAGTGCGACATTAGGATCGCTGTTGAAAGAATTGGTGCCGGATTGGAAAATCTCCGTATTTGAGAAGCTCCCGACCGCAGGGGAAGAAAGCTCCAACGAATGGAACAATGCGGGTACAGGGCATGCGGCCTTGTGCGAGCTGAATTACACGGAAGAGAAGCCTGACGGTTCCGTCGACATAAGCAAGGCGATTAAAATCAATGAGCAATTCCAAGCATCCAGACAGTTCTGGTCGTACCTTGTTGAGAAGAAACTGATTGAGAACCCGCAGGAGTTCATCATGCCACTGCCACATATGAGCATGGTTCAAGGGGAAAACAATGTGAAATTCCTCAAAAAACGGTTCGAGGCGATGACCAGCAATCCGCTGTTCCAAGGCATGGAATTCTCCGATGATCCGAAGAAATTGATGAAATGGATTCCGCTCATTATGGAAGGCCGGAAATCGAATGAACCGATCGCAGCGACCAAAATTGACACCGGTACGGATGTGAACTTTGGCGCTTTAACGCGACTCTTGTTTGACTACTTAGTGGAGAAAAATGTCAAAGTCAACTATATGCACAGCGTTGAAAACATTAAACGCACGAGAGACGGCCTGTGGCAGTTGAAAGTGCGCAACATGTACAACAATGTGGCGGAGTATCACACGGCCAAGTTCGTCTTTATCGGCGGCGGCGGCGGCAGCTTGCCTTTGCTGCAGAAATCCGGCATTCCGGAAGGCCGGAATATCGGCGGCTTCCCGGTCAGCGGGATCTTTATGGTATGTAACAACCCTGAAGTCGTGGAACAGCACAATGCCAAAGTGTACGGCAAAGCGCCGGTCGGCGCGCCGCCGATGTCCGTTCCGCACTTGGATACGCGTTACATCGACAACAAGAGATCGCTGCTCTTCGGACCTTTTGCCGGCTTCTCGCCGAAGTTCCTCAAGACTGGCTCGATGTTCGACTTGCTCGGCTCCGTGAAGCCGAACAACGTGGCGACGATGCTCGCGGCGGGCGCGAAGAACATGTCGCTGACGAAGTATTTGATCCAGCAAGTGATGCTGTCCAAAGAGAAACGGATGGAAGAGCTGCGCCAATTCGTGCCGAACGCGAAGAGCGAAGACTGGGATCTGGTCGTGGCGGGTCAGCGCGTGCAAGTCATCAAAGATACGGAGTCCGGCGGCAAAGGTACGCTGCAATTCGGTACGGAGGTCGTCAGCAATGCGGACGGCACGATTGCAGCCCTGCTCGGCGCTTCGCCAGGCGCTTCGACGGCGGTTTCTGTTATGCTCGAGCTGATGAGCAAATGCTTCCCTTCTCACATCAAGGAATGGGAGCCGAAAATCAAGGAAATGATTCCTTCCTACGGCCAGTCTCTCGTGAAGAATCCGGAGCTGATCAAGGAAATTCATGCATCTACCGCGCAGGCGCTCGGTCTGAACCGGGAACTGCAAACGGTGAACTAGTCCGTCACATCGCTGTGCCGATGAAGCGGCCTTCGTCCTCGAAGTTAGGGGACGGGGGCCGTTTTTGCTTTGCGGAAGGGGCGCTGCAACAAATCATGCAAATTTAATTTCATCTATGCTAACATTAAAGGTATCAACCAGCTTATATCAAAAGAGGGTAATCCGCCGTGCATTCGGAACTGACCGCCTATATCACACTTGCGTGTACATCGGGCGTACTGAACTTGTATCTCTGCCTCTACGTGCTAATCAAACGCCATCGGTATACGAATATCGCGAAGCTGTTTCTTGCCTATACGATCTGTATCGTTATCTATTGCTTTTCTTCGGCGCTCGGCTTGCTGTCCACGACGCTCCAGGAGCTCAAACTATGGACGGCCGTGCAGTATATCGGCATGCCATTTTCACCGCCGCTGGGCCTGCTGTTTGTCATGCATTATTTAGGCTTTCCTGTTACGAGAAGAAGGGTCATCTTGCTGCTGGCCATTCCCGTGATTAGTTTATGTATGGTCGCGACCAACGACTGGCATCATCTGCACTACCGCGTATTCGAAATCGACCCGATCCTGGGCGCGCCTTACGTTCATCAGGAGATCGGCGTCTGGTATATGATTCATGGCGTGTTTACGTTCGGCAGCATGTTCCTCGCCTTCTGGCTGGTGATCTTCCAGTGGCGGGAAACGGCGAAGACGTATCGCCCGCAGCTGATCGCGCTGATGTTCGGGCAGCTGGTGCCGATTGTTACCGCGTTTGTCTATCTGATCGGGCTGACGCCGCCCGGTGTGGATCCCGTGCCGATGGTGCTCTGGATTTCTTCGCTTCTCTACGTATGGTCGATTAACTCCTCGCGCTTGTTCACGCTGATGCCGATTGCGAAGGATGCGATTTTCCAGAGCATCAATGACGGTGTGCTGGTCCTCGATGAGTTCAACCGGATCATTGAGTTTAATCGCGCCTGCCAGCGGATGCTGCCCCGCCTGCACAAAAGGCAGCTGGGACAGCAATTCGCGGAGGCATGGCCGAGGCTGGCCGGGGGCCAGTTCCCGTTTCCGCTCAAGGCGGAAGCGCAGAGCTTGGAATTGCAGCTTGCTGCCGAGGGGCGGCCGGACGCCACGTATCAGGTGCGGATCACGCCTCTCGAGCATGCGAAACAAGGCAAGGGCTTGCTGCTGATTTTTACTGATATTACGGAGCTGAAAAGGCTGCAGCGGCAGCTGGAACACCACGCGTATTACGATGAGTTGACCCGGGTTCCGAACCGCCGCGCGTTCTTTCAGCAGGGCACGATGACGCTTGAGGAAAGCAGACAAGCCGGTGGGCCGTTTACGGTTGTGCTGATGGATGTCGATTATTTCAAAAGAGTCAACGACACCTACGGCCACCATGTCGGCGACCAGGTGCTTATGCACGTGGCGTACCTGTGCCAGCAGGAGCTGCAAGCCGGCGAGCTGTTCGCCCGGTATGGCGGCGAGGAGTTCGTGCTTGCCCTGAAAGGGCGCACATTGCAAGAGGGAGAGGCGGTGGCGAACCGCCTGCGGACCTGTGTCGCGTCCGAGCCGCTCATGACGAACGAGGGCGCGATCGCGGTGACGCTCAGCCTCGGTGTGGCCGAAGCGGCGGTGGGGCCGGAAGAAACCATGTCGCAGCTGCTGAACAAGGCGGATCAGGCGCTGTACGCAGCAAAGCAGGCTGGGCGAAACCGGGTGTGCGTGTATGCGGAGGCAGAACAGCCTGTGAAATAAAAATCGGGCTAAGCTGCTGTTGTCGATTTATGCAAAAAATCGTCTATTTATGTCTAAAGTCCTATGATATGATGGAAGTAATCAGCCATTATTTGGAGGGACATCATGAAACGGTTCGGCAATTATGCGGTATTCCTGCTTTTAACTCTGTTCTTCGGCACGTTCGCCACGCTGGTGCCTGCTGCTTCGGCTTCGGTTGCGAGCGGTCGAGCTTCCGTAAATGTGACGGTGAGCAGCTCGTATGGGTACCAGCTATCTAGTTCCAGCGTCACACTGACATCGCAGGCACTTTCTTTTCCGATTACCTTGCGAACGAATGCTTCGGGGAAAGCCAATATTCCCAATTTGCCGGTTGGTGATTATGCACTAACTGCATCGGCTAGTGGGCATACAGCAAGTCAACCGGTCAATGTAACACTGGCAGCGGGACAGACTTTCGACTACACATTTACGCTTGTCGGTGACGATGCCGCCATGGGGCTTGGCTTTTTCAACCCCAACAATTACTCGCAGGATGCGACTCAGTTTCAAGGTACCGTATCCTGGTCAACCTACGGTCCGATTCCGCTGCATTCCGAAATGCAGCTGCAATTTCTGGATGCCCAGAACGGGCAGGTAGGCGCGGTGATCGCTTCTATGTATACGAGCAGCAATACGAATAATTATTCCACTGACGTGTCTGCAATGGCAATTCCTTCAGGCGCCACGCGGATCGGCGTCGCGCTGCTGAATGAGAGCGGGAATGTCATCGCGACGCAAACCGCTCCGATTTGGAATTTTGGACGGCACAGCGCGACTGCCTTCAAATTTCTGGACACGGATCCGATCGGCGGGGGCATTCATGCTGTCGTGACTTGGTCGGGTGCGCCGAATGAAGCTTTTCTGGCGGGGTACAAGCTATTTTATTGGGTCAAGGGCGAAAGTATATGGAGCTACTGGGACAGCGTAGCGAAGCAGGAACCGGGGACAGGGACAGCGGGGACGTACGCGTATGCCTTTGATACACTCCCCGATAAGACGATCGCAATCCTAATTGGCAGCGTCAACGGCAACGGGGAAGAGATCAACTCCTATCCGACGGTTTCCGTTATCGATAATCGATTGGGTGATGTCAATCTGGATGTGGATTATCCGGGTAGTCTGCCGGCGCCGGCCAATATTCAGGACAACATGTATTCACTGGTGCCTGGCACCGTTTCCGGCCAGTTTAACTTCACGGTGCCTGCGAATCACAGCCAGATTAATGGCTACAATCTTTATTTTGTCGATGCGGCGGGGAGGAAACTGCAAGCCATCGGCAGGATCGATGTCCCGGATTCGCATATGCAGGAAATTTATAATTTCAATGACAACCAGCCCATTCCTTGCGGCGCCGCCCAGTTTGCGCTCTATTCTTATGGAGTGGACGGCGAAGACACCTTTGAGAGCGAACCGGTTTTGTTCCCGATCCGAACGTTGAACGGTGTGCCAAGTACGGCGGGTTGCGTACATTTTGTGGATCTGGATGCGCAGGAGAATCTTCTGCACGGTCTTCTAACCTGGCAGCCGGCAACGAGTACGGCGGGGTATAGCAGCTACCAGATCGATTTCCTCGATAGCGCGCAGCACTTTGTAAGCAATATCGGTGAAGTGCCGACAGGTGCAGAGGCGACCTTTGCTGTGCCACGCGGGTTGGGGATTCCGAGCGGCGCTGCGCAAATCGGTGTTCGACTCAAGGATAGTCAGGGGCACACTTCCGACTATTTGACGGCGTTCCCGATTATGGACAATCAGTCCGATGAGCAAGTAAGAACGGCCGTTAGAGAGGCCTATTTCCCAGGTGCCTACCCGATTGGCTTGACCGCGATTACAGGCGTTCTGCTCCAACCGGGCGGCGCTGCTGCTTATGATCGGATGGATGCCGAGCTGCTGCTGACGCTCATTGATTCGACGTTAGGCCCGAGGTAAACGTAAGCTGCGTGAGCGTCTCTATCCCAGTGGGATAGGGACGTTTTTGCGTGCGTGGGGAGATAGTAGCAGCGATTTCTGTTGACACTTTGCATACAAATGTATACAGTGAAACGTATACAAACGTATGCAAAAAGGAGTTGTGTGCATGAAAGAATTTGAAGGCCGGATGAAAGGCGACAAGCATCGGGAGCGCGAGCGGGGCGGCGGCCATAAAGGGCGCCATCATCATCACGGGGCACAGACGTTCCGCCGAGGCCGGGCGTTGGAATTTCTGGAGCGGCTGAACGTAAGCCGGACGACGCTCAGGCAGCAGCTTGAATCGACGGATTTTCAAGAGATTCGGCCCATGCTGCTCGGGGAACTGAAAGCGCTCGAGACGGTCATCGACCAGTTTACGAAGCATTTTGAAATCCGTGAGTTCGAGGAGACCGAAGAGCAAGCTGAGGCAGAGGAAGGACGCGAGTAGCCATGTGGGGATTACGTGCTTATATCAAGCCTTACTGGAAATTCGTTGTGCTGGGCCCGCTTTTTATGATCTTCGAAGTGTTCTTTGATCTGCTCCAGCCAAGGCTGGCCGCTCATATTGTGAACTTCGGGGTGGTGCTGCGGGACTATAGTGTCATTGAACGTACGGGGATCGTGATGTTCGCGGTGACGCTGCTTTCGCTGATTACGGGCGTGGGCTGCAACTTGTTTGCCAGCCGGGCTTCTCAGAATCTGGGTGCCGACATTCGTGAGGCGCTTTTCACCAAAATTCAAACGTTCTCCTTCGAGAACATGGATAAGTTCCAAGCGGGATCGCTGATTACGCGTATGACGAATGACGTCGTCCAGGTGCAGAACCTGATGCAAATTATGCTCCAGGGCCTTGTCCGGGCGCCGAGCTTGCTGATCGGCAGTGTCGTCATGGCGCTGCTGATGAATGTGAAGCTGGGGTTGATTTTGCTGGGGACGCTCATCGTCTTAATTGCTGTGTTGGCGGTGCTGATCCGGTACTCCTCGCCGCTATTCGCCGGTGTGCAAGCGAAGCTGGACGCGGTGAATACGCGGATTCAGGAAAATTTGGCGGGTATTCGGGTCGTCAAAGCGTTCGTTCGCTCGGACTACGAAACGAAGCGCTTCCGCGAGGTGAACCAAGAATACACGCACACTTCGATCAAGGCGGCGCGGTTCATCGCGCTGAACTCGCCGATCGTGACGCTGATCATGAATGCGTGTCTGGTCGTTATTTTGCTCTATGGCGGCAATCTGGTATGGGGCAGCACGGTTCAGGTTGGGGATCTGGTCGCGTTTGTGAATTACGTTGTGCAAGTCCTGTGGTCTCTGCTCATGGTAAGTGGGCTGCTCATGAACGTGTCGCAGGCGAATGTGTCTGCACGGCGCATTCAGGAAGTGCTTCTGACGAAGCCGCGGATCGCCAGCGAAGGCATGGCCGTCGAAAATGCCGCCGCGATTCCGGCGGAGCACGTGAAGTTCCAGGACGTCGCGTTCGCCTATGCCGGCTCGCAGGACGACCGAAGCCTGGTGCTGCGGGACATCTGCCTGGAAGCGCGGCGCGGGGAAACCGTCGCCATTATCGGGGCGACCGGGTCCGGCAAATCCACGCTCGTGCAGCTGCTGCCGAGACTGTATGATGTGACCTCCGGCTCTATCGCGATCGATGGCCGGGATCTTCGCGATCTGCCGCTTGCTGCGCTTCGAAGCAGCATCGGCATGATCATGCAGGAATCGTTCCTGTTCACAGGTACGATTCGCGACAACATCGCGTTCGGCAAGCCGGACGCGACGCAGGAAGAGATTGAGGCGGCCGCAGCGGCTGCGCAGGCGCACGATTTTATCGCGAAGCTGCCGGAGGGCTATGACACGCTGCTCGGGCAGAAGGGCGTCAATCTATCCGGCGGGCAAAAGCAGCGGATTTCCATCGCGCGGGCGCTGCTCGTGAAGCCGTCCATTTTGATTATGGACGACAGTACGAGCGCGCTCGATCTGGCTACCGAGCAGCGGCTTCGAGTGGCGCTGAACGCACTGACGCAAGACAGCATCACCTTCCTGATCGCACAGCGGATTTCATCGGTGATGGCCGCGCAGAACATCATCGTCCTCGACGAGGGCGTCATCGCCGGCAGCGGCACGCATGAAGAGCTGCTCGCGACTTGTGAGGTATATCGAGACATTTATCGCTCGCAATATGGCAGAGAGGAGGCGCCGTATGTCTACCGACCATCGATCCAGTCCGTCACAGGCGAATAAAGCGCAGGCTCATTTTGACCAGATGGGCTTCCGTCCTGGGCAAGGGCCGCATCACGGAGCCGTGCCGAAGGTTAGGTCCAAAAACACCAAGGAGACGCTGCTGCGAATCTGGGGCTATCTGAAGCAGCAGCGGCAGGCGCTTGTCATTGTGATCGTGTGCACGGCGCTAACGTCCGGCTTATCGCTGTTAGGCCCTTATTTGATCGGCAAAATCATCGACAATCACATTATGCCGCACCGCATGGATGGACTCCTGCAGATGGGATGGCTGCTTTTCGGCGTGTACGTGCTAGGCGCTGTGTTCACCTGGATTCAGCAGTATGTGGCCTCAAGCTTATCCCAGCACACCGTGCGGGACATGCGCGAGGACTTATTTGAGCAGTACCAGCGGCTGCCGGTCCAGTTCTTCGACCAGCGGCGCCATGGCGAGCTGATGAGCCGGGCGACGAACGATATCACGAACGTCTCCAATACGCTGAATCAGACGGTCGTGCAGATCATCTCCAGCGTGCTGATGCTGGTCGGCAGCTTGGCGATGATGCTGAGCTTAAGCCTCTGGATGACGCTGGTTACCATTTTAACGGTGCCGATTATCGCCTTTTTGACGAAAAAGATTACCAAATACACCCGCCAATATTTCACGACGCAGCAGAAGCAGTTGGGGGACGTGAACGGCTTTGTGCAGGAGAACATTTCAGGCCTCAAAGTGGTCAAAGTGTTCGGCAGGGAGGCGGGGTCCGTCGAGCAATTTCGCGAGATGAATGAAAAGCTGCGAACCATCGGCATCAAGGCCCAAAGCCTCTCGGGCTCGATGGGACCGCTGATGAATGCGATGCGCAACTTGAGCTTCGTGGTGATCGCGGTGTTCGGGGGGATTTTCGCCTATCATGAGGTCATTACGATTGGTATTATCGTCAGCTTTCTGAACTATGCCAACCAATTCAGTCAGCCGATCAACCAGCTCGCTAACCAATACAATCTGTTTCAATCTGCCGTTGCGGGCGCGGAGCGTGTGTTTGAAGTGCTCGATCTGGAGCCGGAGACGTTCGGTGAGAAGGGAAGCGCTGAGGCGCCGTCTATCCGGGGCGAAGTCGTCTTCGATCAGGTCAACTTCGGCTACACGCCTGACGTGGCGGTGCTCAAAAATGTGTCGCTCCAGGCGAAGCCCGGCCAAACGATTGCGCTGGTCGGCCCGACGGGGGCGGGAAAGACGACGATTATCAATTTGCTGACGCGATTCTATGACATCCAGTCCGGGTGCATCCTGATTGACGGCGAGGAGATTCAGACGATGAACAAGTCGGCGTTGAGGCGGCAAATCGGGCTGGTCCTGCAGGACGCGTATGTGTTCTCCGGTACGATCCGCGATAACATTCGCTACGGCCGGTTGAACGCGACGGATCAAGAGGTCGAGAAGGCGGCCTGGCTCGCCAATGCGGATAGCTTTATCCGTAAGCTGCCGAGCGGTTACGATACGTATCTAAGCGCCGAGGGCGGCAACTTGAGCCAGGGGCAGCGGCAGCTGTTAACCATCGCGCGTGCGGTGCTGGCCGATCCGTCCATCCTTATTCTGGATGAGGCGACGAGCAGCGTGGACACACGGACTGAGCTTCATATCCAGGAAGCAATGAAGACGCTCATGCAAGGTCGAACGAGCTTCGTCATCGCACATAGGCTGAGCACAATCCGGGAGGCGGACATGATTCTAGTCATTCAGGACGGCCGGATTACGGAGCAGGGGTCGCACGACGAGCTGGTGAAGCAGAATGGCTTCTACGCGGCTTTGGTTCAGCACCAATATGTGCAGGGAGAGGTCGGTTAATTCATTGAACTTTGATCGGTATATTGGGATTGATTATTCAGGACGGGGCGAGCCGTACGAGCGAACGGCCGGTATTCAAGTTGTGGAGATCGACCGGGAGGGAAGCGTTCAACGGATGTCACCTGCTGGGAGACAGCACATCCTCACCCGAATGCGACGGCGCTCCGAATCAAAGAGAAGTATACATCTTCCCCCTGTAACTTCGAGCAGTTGGCCTGGACCGCCTTGTACTCAACGCATGCGGGCTTGCCCTGGATTCACGAGTTCGCCGTGCGGCACTAGGTAACCGTCCTGGTGTATAACGACTAGTTGCACAAAGGCCCACGCATATTTGTCGCTACATACGAAAAGATGATTCAGAAATTATATATAACATGGGCGATGGAGAAACCGAGTGGACGCGGGTTCTACGAAGAATCTCTACGTTTTAGCGAGCAGGGATACGTGGACCGGCGCATCCTGATTGAGCACGAGATTGCGGAAATGAAGCTGATAGCCGAGCGCTATATCGTTAACCTTGACAAAATTGAAGTACGCACCGCCGCTACGAATTTGTAATGTGCCCGAGGAACATCGAAACATAGTGATTACAGAAATTTATTAGTCTTGACGAAGTGGTAGAATACTTTAATAAATACTAGAAAGCTGACGTTTTGGAGAGGGAATCGATCGGTGAACGGCGTTGAAACTTCATAGACATTTGCCCCGACCGTCGTTGTTCCGTGATCCTGCGCAATTCGTATAATAGCAGCTTCTAATAGAGGTAGACATGGATATGGCTGACATATTGCACTACTATGAAATGAGTCTGATCGACAAACATTTTATGGGTACGACGACAAGGAAGAGAAACAGAAACTTAGTATACCCAGGACGGCTACTTGGATTCGGTAACAAATACCCCTTCTGACGACGATAAAACGAAAAAGAGCCGAACTCAGCGTCGGTTCTTTCGTTTTATACGCTGCTTCCCGGGGAACAGGTAGCCGTTCTTGTCAAAACCCTACACATCATTTTACCTTACCCCATATTTCGATTGATGTCTCCAAGATTGTTAAGATAATTGGAAATAGTTATCCCTCCTACTACGACCACTATAACAATTACTACTATTATAAAAATAAGTTTTTTTCTCATTGTATCTCCCTCTCCATTTGCTTTATAGAATAGTTGTATATCTCTCAGATTAATGTGCATAGCTTTATAAAAAATACATTATAACATAATAAAGAGTTGATTTTTACTTGTAGTTGTATATTTGTATAAAATACTTAAATAACTTCAATGAAAGTCGATTTTTGTAAAATTAGAGGGAAATTATGGTACAAACATACCATTTACAAAATATGTATATTATAATAGAATTTTGGATGAAAATAAAATCTGTGGTATAGAGAGGAAGGAAATGTTAGTGAAAAAAGCAATTATGACAACCGTTTTAGGCCTAGTTCTAGTCGTATCTCCAACCGCTGCCTTTGCACAAAACTCAACGACGGATGATATTAGTCAGAAGCAAAAGTTTCAAGTAGTATATGAAAAAGCAAAAGCAGATTACGACAAAAACCATCCAAAACGTAAAGCTGCTACGAAAACTTATCCCCATGCTTATGAAATGTTGGATGCTAAATATCAAAATGTTATTCTCGAAAAGGTTATGGCCTATGAAAAGGCTAACCCTACAGCTAGTGAAGATGAAGTAAATGATTACTTTGTACAACTTGAAAAGACATATAATTCGAACAATAAAGAATTAATATCGCTCAATGAGGAAATGAATCTTACATCTGAGAGTAGCAATCCTTTTTATGAGTATATTGGCGGTAAAGCACAACTGAATGATTTAGAAGAAGGATTATTTGAAGCACATCCAGTCGATGGTCTCAAAGCATTAACCGCAGCACAGGAGGCAACCGACTGGACAGTATATAAGTTTGGATATAATGGTCATAACGATAAGTCCGACGCATTTAGGCACAGCGCATGGAACATATGGATCATCGGATTCACTAGTGATTCGACATGGGCTGCAAACTGGACTAATGCTCATGAGTTAGGTGCCGTAGGACAACCTCAAGCTGAGTATGACATGGATATGCAAAATAACAGTATAGGAAGATTGTATGCCTTCCTTAATGGAATTGATGAAAATAGTTCTGTAACTGCAACACGGAATACAACAGTTGACTCCTATACTTCAGGCAGTCTCTGGCGCATAGTGAGCGGTTCAAACCAATATTTTACTGGTTCTACAAGTGACTTTATAAATTAATTAATTTTTATCCATTGAGCAGTTTGGGCTCGGTATCCAAACTGCTTTTTGATTCACATCGCAATTAGTTTAAGTCTCTTTTGAATTTCGTAACGTTTATTTTTTATTTTGTCCAAGCTTTACTGGTATTTGACATATCGCATAAAGCTCAAACCGCCGCTACTTATACGTAGGCAGTAATAGTGCATCCTCCGCTCAAGGGATAATACAAAACCGAAATTCAAAAAACCAAGTTAGGGGAAATCCCATACTTGGTTTTTTGTTATAAGATTGCGCAGGATGCGTACGTCATTGCCGCGTGGCTCCGGGAGAAGGATCAGAACGGGACGCTGGTGGGCTATTTCCAGGCGGATACGTTAACGGAGTCGGAGGAAGACATTGCGCAGCTGTGTGAGGAAGGGGATTTTGGGCTTGTGCTAGGCTTATGACCCATCCACGCCCCCGCGCATTTTACACGCTCCGGGCCGTCTCGCTCAGCACTTTCGTGGGCGCCGCCACCTTCTGGCCAATATCTTCGATCACTTGCACGAGTGCTTTGATGTCGGTTTTGACGCGTTCAATCTTCTGGCTGTTCGCTTGCATGGACGTCTTGATGGGTTGAACGCTTCCCGAGCGTGATCGTCTGTAAATAAATAGTGACGAGAAGACGGCGATATTGTGTCTGTTTTTATTACCAGTCCGTCATTTTTGTCAACATCATGAAGATTTGGCGGCAACCGCTTGTTTATCCTCCCTTTACGTATACCCAGATACGGCTGCGCTTGCTATAATTATGTATTAGTTTCATTGCTTGCGAAAGGAGTGGAGAGGTATGGCTTCATTGTTCAGGAACCGGTTATTTTTATTTTCGGCCTGCATGATGATCAAAGTTTCTGTCGCTTGGACGATTCTTTTTGAAACGGGGCCTTCGCTGCGCATTTTGCTGACGGAAGTGCCGTTTATTTTAATTGCATACACCCTTGTTGAATATTTGGCGAAAAAGAGGAAGATGCTCTGGTATCTCATCGTCGATTTCCTGATTACCCTGCTTTTCTTTGCACTTGTTATCTACTATAAGCACTTCGGCGTCATTGCGACGTACCATGTGCTGGGGCAGGCAAAGCAGGTAGGCGCCGTGCAAAAGAGTATTTTCTCCGTCATCGAGCCGTCCTATTTCCTAATGTTTGCCGACATTGCCCTGGTGGGCGTTCTGCTGCTCTTCAAAAATAAAGCCCCGCGCTTCCGAAGGGTCGTCACGACGCCGATCTCCTTCAAAATTGTAAGGCGTGTTGCGCTCGCCTCCATTGTGCTGTGTACGCTGAGCGTGCTTCCGAACCGCGGCGCCTTGAACGAGAACGTGAAGGCCGAGAAGATGGGCATTTTGAATTATGAAATCTACAACCTCGTCGGCCGGAAAAAAGAAGAAGTCATCAGCGCGAACGCGATCTCGCAGCCGGTAATCGATGAGCTCAAAAATAAATCGACCGTCGCCGCTCCGCAATTATTCGGGTCAGCGCAAGGGAAAAACCTAATCATTATTCAAATGGAATCATTTCAAAATTTCTTAATTCATCTTACCGTTGACGGAACAGAAGTTACACCGAATTTGAATCGGCTGGCGGCATCCAGCTACTATTTCCCGCGGTTCTATCAACAAATCGGGCAAGGGAACACCTCCGACGCCGAGTTTCTGACGAACACGTCCTACTACGTGCCGCCGAATGGTCCGGCTTCGCAGGTTTATGCGAAGAAAGACCTTCCGAGTCTACCGAAGCTGTTGGAAGACAAGGGCTACACGACAATGAATTTTAACACGAATACCGTAACGTTCTGGAACCGCGACGATTTATATAAAGCGGTAGGGTTCGACAAGTACTATGATAAAACGTTCTTCAAAGACGAAGATGCGTTCTTCTACGGAGCGTCCGATGAAGTGCTCTACCGGAAAACGGCCGAGGAATTGCAAACCTATCAAGATAAGGGAGAGCCGTTCTACGCCCATATCATCTCCATGAGCTCGCACAATCCGTTTACGATTCCCGAGTCCAAGTATCACATGACGCTGCCGGACCGCTACGAGGGTACATTTGTCGGAGACTACATCCGGGCGGAAAATTATGCGGACTACGCGCTGGGCCTCTTTATTCAGGATTTAAAGGCGAGAGGGCTGTGGGACAACAGCCTCGTCGTCGTTTATGGTGACCACCGCGGTTTGCCGCTATTCTCTTTGAAGGATGAAGATAAGGACCTGATGAAGGAAATTCTGGGGCATGAGTACGCGGAAAAAGACTTGATCAACGTGCCGCTGATGATCGCCGGCGGCGGCATTGACCATCCCGAGGTGCAGATGCAGCTCGGCGGCCAAGTGGACACTATGCCGACAGTGGCGAACCTGCTTGGCGTCTCATTGTCCAACTACGTGCATTTTGGCCAGGACCTGTTCAATCAGACGGCTTACAACCTGCTGCCGCAGCGCTACTATTTGCCGACCGGTTCCTTCGTGAACAATGAAGAGTTATTCATGTCCGGCAAAGGCTTCGAGGACGGCAGCGTCCTCACGCTCGCAGGAAACAGCGAGTCGCATCAGTCGGCGTCCGAGGATGAATTCAACCGCGCGCTTAAGCTGCTTCAACTATCTGACAGTTACGTGTCACAGCTGCCGGACCGGCCGGAGGAAGAAGAATAAACCATGCGCAGGGTCGCATGCTTTCGGCCTGCGATAGACACAATAACCCCTAGGCTATAGCAAAGGGGGGAGAACAACATGGCACAACAACAAGGCCAAGGCGCCAAGAACACAACGAAGAAAACCGCGAATGACAAAAACAAAACCAATGACAATAACGAATAAAGGATGAGGTGACCACCATGGCGGGAAGAAACAGCAAACCTGACAATGATGGCCCATCCTCGAATCCGGGCCGACTTGACCAATACGGCGACAAGCTGGCGTCCAGCAACGAAGAAGAGTTCGAAGACGCGGCAGCGTCCGTATGCAACACTTCTGCAGTGACGGATGAGGGCGAGCAGGAGTCGTAGCGGGCAAAAAGCTTCGTAAAAAAACCTCTAAGCCAACATAATGGCTTAGAGGTTTTTTGGCATGGATTAACGCAGCAATTGCAGAACGCCTTGCGGCTGTTGGTTCGCTTGCGCAAGCATCGCTTGTGCGGCTTGGGAAAGAATGTTGTTCTTGGTGAACTCCATCATTTCTTTCGCCATATCCACGTCGCGGATACGGGATTCCGCGGCCGTCAAGTTCTCGGAGGAAGCGCCGAGGTTGTTGATGGTGTGCTCCAGGCGGTTTTGGCTCGCACCGAGGCGGGAACGTTCGCTGGATACCGACTTGATCGCGCCGTCGATGACGGTAATCGCATTGGCTGCGTTTTCCGCTGTTGTCACATCAAGCGCCTTTTCCACGTCGGAATTGTTCGTTCCGTTCGTGACGTTGTTGCTTGCGGAGAAGGCAGTGCCTGTACCCGTCAGACCGAGTGCCGCAGCACGCATGTCGGCGATGCTGAGGGACATCGATTGGTTCTGGTTCGCACCGATCTGGAACGAAACTTCGGCATTCGCTTTATCCGTTCCGGCTGTTGCCGTGTTCGTCGTCAATCCCAGGATGCCTGCGGCGTCTTTGGAAGCATGCGTGCCGATTGTAATGCCGGAAGTGCTGCCTTCTTTACCGCTTGTAATCACAAGCTCGTTGTTCTCATTGACCGATACGACGACATCCGCTGCCGTTGTTGTCGCGTTGTTGATCGCGCTTTGCACGGCGGAAGCGAGCAAGGAGCGGTCTGTGTACGTCCCTTGCTGGATAACGGCATTCACGTTTTCGCCGTCAACCGTGAGGGCAAGCGTCGTGTTGCCGTTCGCACCGGCAATGAAGTTGCCTGCCGCTAGTGCCGTACCGTCGGATTGAACGAGACCGAGCTGTCTGGTCGCGTCGGTATCTTCAATGTTCGTTACGGCGCTGGCTACGCCTGTCGCGTTGCTGGTCAGCTTCAGCACGCCGCCGTCACTAGCTGCCGTTACACCGGCTGCTGTGAAGGCCGCCGCGTTCGATGTAACGAAGTCGTCCAGATTCTGGTACACTTTGTTGGCAAGTGTAATCGTTTTGGTCACGCCGTCGACGTCCAGATCGAAGGAATTGTTGGCTGTCAGGCCGGCTTGTGTCGTGCGGCTCGCTGCGGAGCCGAACAGGACGTTGGCCAAGCCGCCGCCATCGATGCTCACGTTGCTTGTCGTACCCGTCGAGGCGGAAGTCAGCACCAATTTGTTGCCGGAATCGATGGAGAACGTGCCAGTGCCGCCGAGCGCCGTGTTCAGATCAGACAGCAAGGTCGCTACGTCTTGACCGGCTGTACCGTCGTAGGTGTCACCGACGGTCAAATTGATCGTTTGCTGCGTACCGTCAATCGTGACGGTCAACTCGTTCGCACCTGCGGCGATCGTAATTGGCGTGCCAGTCAGACCTGTGTTCGTGAGGGAAACACTGCCAGTTACTTCACCGGCTGTTGCACCGTGCATCCATACGTCATTCACATCTTTGCCTTCTGTGTGTACGACGTCTGAGAGCGTTTCTGTCGATGAGTCGTAGAGGAAGCTGGCAGCGAAATTACCGCCAAGAATCTCGACAGAGCCTCCGCTGCCAAGCGTGTTGGATTTGATCACCAATTTATTGCTTGCGTCGAACTCCGCGGTAGCCCCTGCCGAAGCGAGCTGGGCATTAATGTCGCTAAGCGCTGCGGAACCGGCAGCTGTACCTGCGGTAAAGATAATATTGTACTCGGTGCCGTCAACTTTCAGCGTCAACTCGTTATTGTCGGTTGCGATTGCTGTCGCATTCGCCGCAACCGTACCTGTCGCAGTCGCTGCGCTGGCTTTCGGATTGCGTGTGCCCGCTGCGCCGTAAGCGCCGCCTGTGACAGAGCCGGCCGTATCCGTGTTCGTGATGACGGTGGACGCGCTAAGCGCAAGAGATGCCTTCGTCGAACCCTTTGTTGCCGCTACGAATTCCAGGTCGCCGTTCAGCAATTTCTTGGTATTGAACTCGGTTGTATTCCCGATCCGGTTGACTTCGGATGTCAATTGGTTGATTTCTTTTTGAATTTCGGCACGGTCATCGCCTGTGTTCGTATCATTGGACGCTTGAACGGCAAGTTCGCGCATCCGCTGAAGGATGGAGTGCGTTTCATTCAGCGCGCCTTCTGTCGTTTGAATCATGGAAATGGCATCCTGCGAGTTCCGCGTCGCTTGCTCCAGACCGCGGATTTGGCTGCGCATTTTCTCGGAAATCGCGAGACCGGCAGCGTCATCGCCTGCGCGGTTGATGCGAAGACCGGAAGACAGTTTCTCGAGGGCTTTTCCTGTTGCCGTCGTATTGTTGCCCAGTTGACGATACGTGTTCAATGCTGCGATGTTGTGATTAATTCTCATTGCTCATTACCTCCGTGTGGTGTAGTAGGATGCCTATCCATTTGCATCCTTTGCTGCTTGAAGCTTGGTGCGCGTTCTGCAAGGCGGGCCGGATCGCGCGCTGATCCCGCTCTGCTCCTCGCTAACGCACAGCGTATCTTCCCTGAACACACCACTCGTCCTTAAGTGGCAAAGAGGTTGCTGCTATTCAGCCTTGTCGTAAGACAGGGTTCCTTCTTCAAAAAGCTCGCCGCGAATAATCGCGATATGCTTCGGCGCTTCAATGGCAAGACGTAGATGGCCTTCGTCGCTCTTCACGACTTTCACCATAATGTTGTTGTCGATCATCACATATTCCCCAGGCTTTCTTCCTAACACGAGCATGCGCTCATCCCCTTGTCTCAAAGTAAAATTGTTTGAAAATAAAAAATGAGCAAACACGCCGCTGCGCCTCTTCATCCTGAAGATTTGTCAACGACTTGTTTGCTCATCCTTAGCCTTGCGTATGCAGTTAGTTAGGACTTTGAACAACACAAAAAAGACGAGTAAATAGGCCTGCGTTCCTGTATCGTCCCTGAAACGCCATGCATATTTACTCGTCCATGAGTAAGGTACTGCGTATGTTTGTGTGAATAATACGTATATCGACAGCATATTCGAAATTGTTTAGCTTTTTTATAAAATTTTTTAGAAAAATGCCGATAATAAAAATACTGAGTCTTTGTGCCTAATCATAGGACCTCCGTCACATGGAAGTGGCGGTGCGTTTTCAACCCCTTTACTGGAGGTTTCCAAGGATGGATAAGAAGAAAGGCATCACTTTGCAAGAACGGATGCAGGAGGGAAGAGTTAGCCTTCCCACATTTTTTACGATTGCGTTCGACCTTGCGGCGCTGATTCGCAAGCGTCATGAGAGCGGATACATCGGACATGACCTGCAGCCTGACCAGCTGTGGATCAATAGGGATGCGGAGTACAGGCTCCCTCAAGACACAGCGGGGATACTGGGCGGCCGCATGACCGCACAAGGTAAACACCTCCAGACGGAGGTGAACCGCAAATTTATCTACATGTCCCCTGAACAGACTGGACGTTTGAACCGGCAGGTCGATGAGCGCAGTGACTTATACGTGCTCGGCCTTCTCTGGTACGAGCTGCTGACCGGCGAGCTGCCCTTCAAGGCGGCCACGGCGAGCGACTGGATTCATGCGCATTTGGCGCTGCTTCCTGTCCCCCCGAGCACGGTGGATGCGGCGATTCCGCAGACAGTCAGCGATCTTGTGCTGAAACTGCTGGCGAAGGCGCCCGAGGACCGGTATCAAAGCATAAACGGGCTTTGCGAAGATGTGGAGCGCATGGTCACGCAGTTGAATGAACGTGGAACCATTGAACCGTTCCTGCTGGGAGAGACGGACGCGATCAGTCGATTTCGGCTGCCTGACAAGCTGTATGGAAGAGAGGCCGAGCTGCAGGTTTTGCATGAGCGCTATGACAGCGCCCGCAAGGGGGCCATGGAGCTTGTGCTCGTGAGCGGACACGCCGGCAGCGGCAAGACATCGCTCGTCAAAGCGTTCCAGAGTGCGATTTTAAACCAAAGAAGTTATGTCATTTCCGGTAAATTCGATCAATTGAATCAGGCGACGCCTTATGCTTCCTTGATCGCCGCTTTTCGCGATCTGATTCGGCAGTTGTTGTCGGAAAGCGAAGAGCAGATTGCCGCCTGGAAACGAAAAATACAGAAGGCGCTAGGGCCCAACGCGCAAGTGATGACCGAAGTGATCGCCGAGCTGTCGCTGATCATCGGCGAGCAGCCCCCGATTGAGGAACTGCCGCCGAGCGGGGCGACGCACCGTTTTCAATCGCAGTTCAGCAGTTTCGTGAAGGTGTTTGCCGACCGGAGCCATCCGCTGGTGTTGTGGCTGGACAACCTGCATTGGGCGGATGCCGCATCGCTCAATCTGCTTCGGGCTTTGGCGAGCGATGCGGGCAACAAGTATTTGTGCATCATCGGTACGCAGCGCTGCCAGGAAACGGGCGGCGGCACGGAGTTTCTGCCGGGCGCCTCACTGCCGACAGCTGCCAACGTTACGCGGCTGGAGCTGCAGGCGCTCGGGTATCCACATGTGCAGCGCTACACGGCGGATGTGCTCCAACGCGAAGCCGGCGGTATCAAGCCGCTGTCGGATGCGCTGTACAGAAAAACGGCAGGGAACCCCTTTTATATCAAACAAATGCTGCAAACATGGGTGGACGAGCGACTGCTCTACTTCAACTGGGAAAAGCGGAGCTGGGCCTGGGATCTTCAGGGCATCCAAGCCTGGGAAGGCTTTTCGGACGTGCTGGGACTTATTGTTGGCCGTTTCAACGCACTGCCTGCGGCTACCCGGCATGTGCTTCGCCTGGCCAGCTGCATTGGCAACGTGTTCAGTACGGAGCAGCTCGCGATGCTGCAGGAGCAGGAGATCGCCCAGACGGAGAAGGCGCTGCTGCCTGCTGTGAACGAAGGCCTGGTGCTGGTGGAGCGGGATACGTACATGTTTCTCCACGATCAGGTGCAGCAGGCCGCTTACGAGCTCATGCCGGAGGAAGAGAAGCGTCAGGTTCATCTGAAAATCGGTCGGCAGCTCCTGCGGCACTACCGGACGGAAACGACGGAGCGCTACCTTTTTGACGTGGTGCATCATATGAATTGGGGTCGTTCGCTGCTGACCGATCCGGCCGAAATGGAACAACTGGCCCGGCTTAATCTGCTTGCAGGCAAGAAAGCCAAAGCCAGCGCCGCTTATGCCCAGGCGAACCAGCTTTTGAAGCATGGGTTGGCGCTCGTCTCGGAAGAGGGCTGGTCGGGCCATGCCGCACTCTATGCCAGCTTACTGCTGGAGAGCTCGGAGTGTCAGTATTTTTGCGGAGAGTTTGAGGAGGCCGAGGCGGTGCTGGAGCATTTGCTGCTGCATGTCGATGGTTTGGCCATCCGCGCCAAAATCTATGTCGTGCAAATTATGATGTACGCTTCCCAGAAGCGGGAGGAGACCGCGTGCCGGATCGCGCTGAAGGCATTAGCGGAATTTGGTCTCCATGTGCCGTATCACCCCTCTCGTATCGTGATTGCGAAGGAAATCTTCTACACCCAGGCATGGCTGGCTGGCAAAATGAAGCGATTGCGCGAGCTGCAGGTCAGCCCTGATCCGGGACATACGGCGCTTGCGGATATTGTGATGGCGAGCTCATCCATTTTATTCATAGTGAATGAGAAAGCGGCGGCTGTATTGCTCGCCAAATATGTGCGCATGTCTCTGCAGCAAGGCAGCTCAGAGGCCTTATCGATTGCGCTCGGTTCTTACGCCATGACGTTATGCTACGGTGCCAAAAGGCCCAAATCCGCCTTGTCGCTCGCCGAGTTGGCGCTGCAATACGCGGAGAAGCTGGGCAGTCTCAAGCTCAAAGGCAAAATCGAGTGCATGGTCGGATTATTGCTGCAAGAGGTGAAGCCGGAGGCTGCGGGCGCGCATTTTGCCAGAGGAGCCGACTACAGTCTAACAACGGGGGATTTGGTCTATGCGGGTTATTCCATTTCCTCGCATGTGATTACGGAGAATTACGATCTGCAAAGGCTGCGCGAGTTCTGTGAACGCTATACCCGAGAAGCGGGACGAGGGCTGGACAGCATGACGATCAGGGTGCTCGAAATGACGATGCAATATGTGCATGTGCTGCAGCATCCTCCGGAATCGCAGGCGTCCAGGCTCAGCATGGATCTTGAACGGTTCCATGAAGCGGAGCTACTGTTGGAGGAGCAGGCGAATACCTCGCACAGACACAACTTGCACTACTACTACACTTGCAAGCTTGAGTTAAACTATCTATACGGCCGCTATACGGAGGCGCTCACCTGTATAGAGAAGGCGAAGCGGGTTGCAGACAATACGGTACTGTCGTTTAACCGGCGTTTTGAATTCTTTCGAGCGTTAACGCTCATGAAAGCGGAGACGGACCATCCGTATACCGACAGACGCCCCGATAGGGCAACCTTTCCCCGTATTCTTCGACGCTTTAAGCGTTGGAGCCGGCGGATGCCGGAAAGCACGACGGCGAAATATTGGATTTTGCTGGCGGAGCAGGCTCGGGTGGACGGACGTAACGAAGCGGCGTTTAAGCTGTACGAGAAGGCGAAGGGCTGGGCGCAGCGCGCGGGCTGTCCGGAGGACGAAGCGTTGGCGAGCGAGCTTTCCGGGCAGCTATATGCCGCGATGGGCAACCATGGCGTTGCACAGGCCTGTCTGCAGCAGGCGGCGAAGGCTTATCTGGCGTGGGGCGCGCGAGGAAAGGCGATCAGCATGCGCGAGCGCTATCCGTTGGTTGATTTTGCGATGGATATGGAGCTGGAGGTGGATGATGTCTACGAGGAGGAGGAAGCCGCACCGTTGCAGCCAACCCTCCCGAACGGGCTTCATCAAGAGCTGGACATGGATACGCTGCGGCAAGCTTCGCAGGCGGGAGATGGGATGCGGAACATCAACCTGCTCCAGTCGTTTCTGCATCTGGCCATTCGCGCGTCCGGCGCGGAAAAGGGTGTTGTTCTGCTCGGTCGCCGCGGGCAGCTTGCGGTCGAGGCGGAGGAGGATCTGAACCGACAGGAGGAGACGCAGGACGGGGATTGCTATTCCGCCGCGGTTGTGCAGTACGTGCTGCGCACCCAGAAGCCGGTGCTGCTGTCGGAAGCGGCGCAAAGCATTTTTGCCACAGATCCGTATGTGCAGCGGCAGCAGCCGCGTTCCATTCTCTGTCTGCCGCTTCGCTACCCGGAACAGCGGGAAGGGGCACTGTATCTCGAAAATAATCTGACCTCCGACGCTTTCACGCCGGACCGCTTGGAAGTGTTGGAGATGGTGTTCTCCCGCATGGCGTACATCAAGCTCTGCGAGATGCAGAACGAAGCGGAGGAGGCTGCGCCTCCCGTCAAGGTTCAGTTGGCGCCCTCTCTGATCGAATCGCTGTCGAACCGGGAAGTTGAAATTTTGCGCCTTATGGCGGGCGGCTTGTCCAACCGCGAAATCGGTCAGGAGCTTGAGATCACGGAAGGCACGGTCAAGAGCCACGTTTTTAACATTTTTGGCAAGCTGCAGGTGAACAAAAGAGTACAGGCTATTACAAAGGCCAGGGAGCTGCAGCTGCTGATGTAGTGTACAAGGGGGCTGGGGGCAGCCTGGAAAAAAATAAAAGCCTGGTCGCCGATGACCAGGCTTTTCAGTATGGCGGCAAGGAGGGGGACGTCCGTGCTCCTCCTTTGAAGGGGGCGGCGAAGTTATATCTTTGTTGCTCGGTGATAGATGAACGCGGTTATTACTGCTGCTGACGCAGTAGCTCGCCGCGAATAATTGGCATTTCCAGCGGCGCATCGATGGCCAGGCGCAGATTGCCCTCCTCGCTGCGGACGACTTTGACGATAATTTTCTCATTGATTACGATGTATTCTCCTGGCTTTCTTCCGACGACTAGCATATCCCAATCCAGCTCCTTTGGTTGTGGTTTACAGGATTCATCGTACCGTATTTCCGGCGGGGTGTGATCTGACGAAAGTAGGACGGGCAAGAAAAAAAGCGGCTAACGACAACGCGGACGGAGGGCGGATAAACGAAAGTTATAGGAAAGTTATAGATGTTAGCAGACTGTCGCCGCGGCTATTTTATGGGAATCTCAAAGAAAGGAAAATGCGCGTCATAAGAGGGTTAAACCACTGTTAGTTGTCCGATTCAGCCGGATTGCGGGGAAATAAGAGGGGCTAACCACCTCTATTGGGCGTAGATTTGCGTTTTTTCAGGCTGTCGGCGCAGAATAAAAGGGTTTTACCCCTCTTATTTGTCCCATTCAGCTGGATTATGAGGAAATAAGAGGGGCTAGCCACCTTTATTGGAACGGATCCGTGTTTTCCAGGTGAGGTAGACCGCTATTGCTCCGCCATATAAAGCAAATTCCAACGGTGCCCGTCCGGGTCGGCGAACGCCGCGCCGTACATCCAGCCTTGATCGTGGGGCTTGCCAAGGATGGCCGCGCCGGCGCTCTCGGCTTTGGCGATCAGGGCGTCGACCGCAGCTTTACTTTCCATGCCAAGCGAGATCAGCACTTCCGCGCTGCTGCTTGTATCGGCGATAGCGGCACCTGTGAAGGAGCGGAACACCGGCTCGGGGAACAGCATGACGATGAGCTTCTCGCGGCCGATAACGAGCTTAATTTTATCGGTCATGTCAGCGGTGTCGAAGCCAAGCTGTGTGTAAAAGGCCGCAGATGTTTGAATATTGTGGACGGGCAAGTTTAACCATACAGATGTAGACAGGGGAATCGCGCTCCTTAGATTGAGATGACGTCTCGTTTGGTTCATCATACCACGCTTGTCCGGACGAAGAAACGAAGGGTTGACAGGGAAGTTGTGTTGTAACTATAATGATTACAACGAAAGGGTGTTCAACATGCAAATCAGCAGCAGGTTTTCCATTGGCGTGCATATTCTTTCTCTACTTGCCATTCACCCGACCGAGCATCATACGTCGGAATGGATCGCGGGCAGCGTAGGCACGAATCCGGTTATTATTCGGAAGGTGCTGGGTTACCTGAAGAAAGCGGGTTTGGTCAACGTCCGCGCAGGCAGCGGTGGCGCTACGCTGGCGCGCAGCCTGGAGGAGGTTACGCTGCTGGATGTGTACCACGCCGTCGATGTGGTGGAAGAGGGCAAACTGTTTCATCTGCACGAGCAGCCGAATCCCGCGTGTGAAGTTGGCGCGAATATTGAGCAGGTGCTCAGGCTCCTGCTGGTGAAGGCACAATCGGCGATGGAAGGTGTGCTCCGGGAGATCACGATGAAAGAGCTGGTCGAGGTTCTGGCACAGGAGATTAAGGCGAAGCGTGCGGCAACGTAAATGTCGCCTTCTGCTGCATTTGTTGTAATCAACATGGTTACAACGCATAAAGAGCATAAGTACAACATCCCTTTTCGCAAAATAGACGAATGATTATTGATTTAAATAGGAGGCAGAGTACGATGAAAATTGGTGTGATTGGGGCAAGCGGCAAAGCAGGCCATGTGATTGTGAAGGAAGCGGCAGCGAGAGGGCATGAAGTGACGGCGATTGTGCGGAATGCGGAAAAAGCGCCGGGGGGCGCAGCGGTGCTGGCCAAGGACGTCTTCGACCTGACGGCGCAGGACCTCGGTGGCTTCGACGCCGTCGTTAATGCATTCGGCGCGGCGCCAGGGCAAGAGCATCTGCACGTGGAAGCGGGCCGTGCGCTGATTGCCGCGCTGCAAGGCGCGCTGAACACCCGCCTGATCGTCGTCGGCGGGGCGGGCAGTCTCTATGTCGACGAAGCGATGACGCTGCGCGTGGTCGACACGCCGGAGTTCCCGGAGCTGTACAAGGCGACGGCGCTCAATCAAGCGCAAAATCTGCAAGAGTTGCGGGAAGCCTCGGGCATCCGATGGACGTTCGTGAGTCCTTCGGCGTTTTTTAACCCGGACGGCAAGCGCACGGGCGCTTACCGCAAAGGGAACGACCACTTGCTCGTGAACAGCAAGGGGGACAGCTACGTCAGCTACGCGGACTATGCCATTGCTATCGTGGATGAAATCGAACAGCCGCAGCACGAGAACGCACGCTTCACCGTTGTTGGGGAAGCGGAGTAAGCAAAAAAGAGCTAGGCCCCGGATGACAGGGCCTAGCTCTTTTTTTACCGCTTGGCCATCCGCGCCAAGTCGTTCGTCAGCGTGTCGAGCTGCAGGAAGCTCTCCAGGATGTCGCGGATGCGGCTGTCCTGCGTTTGCATATTGGCGGACATCTCCTGGATGGATGCCATGTTCTCTTCGGTGATGCCGGCAATCGTCACCATCTGATCCGTGATCCGCGTATACTCGCGGTTCAGTCCGTCGGCGGCGCTGTTCACCTGCGCCGACTGGCTCTCCAAGTGACTGGCGTCCCGCGCAAGCGCGCGCATCACTTGGATTACTTTTTGCGCGGCCTCGCTGCCGCTGGCCACGGATTGCTGGCCCTGCAGGACTTGTGCGGCGGCCTGCGATGTTTTGGAGCGGATATCTTCGAGAATCCCCTCGATCTGTTCCGTTGACTGCTGGGAGGACTCCGCCAGCTTGCGAATTTCATTGGACACGACGGCGAAGCCGCGTCCATGCTCGCCAGCGCGAGCCGCCTCAATGGCGGCGTTCAGCGCCAGCAGGTTCGTCTGCGTCGAAATGTGCTTAATCGACGCGACGATGTCGCGAATGAGCGAGCTTTGGCTGTCGAGCTCATTCATCAACTGCACCGACGAGTCGATCGTCTCGTGGGCTTGCGTCATTTGCGCCTCGAGGGAAGCCGCTTCTTCGCGGCCGTCAGCCGTCAGCTGCGCAGTCGACATCGAGAGCTGACTCATTTCCGTGGCGCGGTTCGCCAGGGAAGTGACGGACTGCTCAATCGCGGTAATCGACTCGCTGATGTCCGTGATGCTGGCGGTCTGCGTCTCCGTGCTGGCGGTAATTTCGCCGAAGGCGGCGGTTACCTCCCGGGAAATTGTGCCCGTGGATGTCGCATTCTGTTTCAAGTTCGAGCTGAACTCATGCAGCATCGAGAGAGAAGCGGAGACCTGCTGAATGAGGTCGAACGATTTGTTTTTTTCCTGGATGGCGTGCTCGCTTTGCTTATGCATCTCCTTCTGCAGCTTTTCGCTGAACCGGGTGGAGACAAAGAGCGGCACAGCGAATAACGCGAAATACATATACATCGTCATGGGAGCGTTATCCCCAAAAATAGCGGCCCGATCAGGACTGAGGAAGAAGTAAGTCGTTAGCAGGACGCCCATGAAGCTGGAGAATGCGATGGCCCGAGAGCTTGCGTACAAGGTCATAATTGCCAGGTTGACATAGACCAGCAAATAAGTCGTTAGTATCGGACCGGTCAGCATCAGCAGCAGAGTCAGCAGCGTAATGATGGCGGATAGAATAAACATGATGTAAGTGGTTAGCCATCTTTTGTACGTCAGGACGGTTGCTATGCCGCATGTGACGGTTCCCACCAGCAGCAGCATGATGATGGAATCCATCCCGGCGCCAGTGAGGACATCAACTGCCAAGCCAAGCAGCAGCATCCCCCAAATGATATTCACAAGCAGTTTATTGCGGCGATGCAAAGTATCAAGCGCGTTCATCATCTGACCACCTTTTGTTCAGGAGTACGTTCAACGATTCGATAATACCATAATTCGACAAAAAGATGCGTAAATTTTACATAAAGTGATAGGTAGGCAGGCGCAGCAAAAAAAGCGTAAGGGACGTTATGGTCCTTTACGCTTTCACTTGAATACCGCTAACAGGTCCGCAACCTGGCGCCTAGGTAGTAACCACGGAATGAGCGGCAAAATGCCTCGCTGCTTCCTCCGCTTCCTGCTTCGCTTTGCTGAGAATGGCTTCCTTCTCAAGCCTTGCCCCGCCCTCTGCGCGGATAATCGTGTAGTCGTCGATCCCGACGAAGGTAGAAATCATTTTCAAATATTTATGAGAAAATTCGACATCGGCGTACCAGCCGCCTTGGGAATAGATCCCGTCGCTAGCCTGAATCACCAACACCTTGCGGCCGTCATTCAGCAGCCCGATCGGACCGTTTTCGCCGTAAGCGAAGGTCTCCCGCGCGATCAGAACGTTATCCAGGTAATCCTTCAACTTGGAGGGGATATTAAAATTGTAGAGGGGCATTACAAACACGTACCGATTGGCCCATTTGAACTTCTCCAGCAGCTCACCCATGCGGTGGGTGATAGTGCGCTCCGTTTCACTTAACCCCTCGCCCGCTGCCAGTTTGCCCCATGCGCTAAGGACGACGCCGTCTACGACAGGAATGTCGTTGCCGTATAGCTCCAGTGTTTCGATCGCAGCCGTAGGCTCGAGCTCATGCAGCTTCTCTTTAAAATGGCGTGCTACCTGCAGGCTTTTGGACTTCTCGATCGCTACCTTGGGGTGCGCGTTAATAACCAGTACTCGTAGCATAGTTTTCTCCTTTTGTACACGAACTTGGTGCTGATTCCATCAGCTTTTAATATTTCAAACGGTCTGCGAACTTATGCCTTTAGTAGGGGATTGCTGCGACGGTCGCATTTACCAAAGGTAAAATGCCGGCAGGTCGGAAAAAATAATTGTAATCAATGTTCGGTTCTTGTTCGCATCCTGAAATTCTGGTAAGATAGTTGGGTGTTCTAGGAAAAAAATGGGTAGAGGAGGATGAATTGTGAACATATCTAGTGAGGCCGGCGGTTCTGCCGGCCTGAGCGGCATCAAGCGGGGGCCAATTGTCGCTGCGCTGGTGATTGGCGCATTTGTCGCAATTTTGAATGAGACGTTATTAAACATTGCTTTTCCCGATCTAATGAAGGAATTCGGCGTCCTGCCGGCCACGATTCAGTGGTTGTCAACGGCGTATATGCTGGTGATCGGGGTGCTCGTCCCGGTTACGGCGCTTTTGCAGCAATGGTTTACGACGCGGCAGATGTTTTTAACAGCTATGATTCTATTCCTTGTCGGTACGGTTATTTGCGGAACTGCACCGATATTTAGCATGCTGCTCGTCGGTCGGGTTGTGCAGGCGCTTGGAACAGGGCTGATGCTTCCTGTTATGATGAATACGATTCTGGTCATTTTTCCACCTGAGAAACGTGGCGGCGCCATGGGGATGATCGGTCTGGTTATCATGTTCGGGCCGGCCATCGGACCGACTTTGGCAGGGCTCATTATTGACCAGCTCGACTGGCGCTGGCTGTTTTACCTGGTGACACCGCTTGCGCTGTTCTCGGTTATTTTCGCGGCGGCCTACCTGAAAAATGTGTCCGATATTACGAAGCCGAAGGTCGATATTTTGTCAATTTTGCTGTCGAGTATCGGCTTTGGCGGTATCGTATATGGCTTTAGTAAAGCGGGCGAAGGCTCTTGGTCGGCACCTGAAGTGGTATGGACGATCGTCGTCGGCGGCATCGCTGTGGTGCTGTTCGTGATTCGTCAAATGCTGATGAAGGAACCGATCTTGAATCTGCGCGCGTTCAAATATCCGATGTTTACGCTAGTGACGATCATGATGCTCGTGCTCATGATGACGTTGTTCTCAACCATGATTCTGCTGCCGTTGTTCCTGCAGACGGCACTGATGATGACGGCCTTCAAAGCAGGGCTCACGCTGATGCCGGGCGGTGTAATCAACGGGATTATGGCGCCAATCTCCGGGAAGCTGTTTGATAAATTCGGCCCGCGTGTTCTGGTTATTCCGGGCCTTATCTTGGTGATGCTGGCTGTGTGGCTGTTCACTGGCATTACGGTTTCGACGACAGCCGGTTATGTTGTCACGCTGCATATCATTTTGCTGATCGGCATCTCGCTGGTGATGATGCCAGCGCAAACGACGGGCCTCAACGAGCTGCCGCGGCACTTGTACCCGCACGGTACGGCGATTCTGAACACGCTGCAGCAGGTGGCTGGTGCCATTGGTACAGCGTTGTTCATCTCGATCATGTCGTCCGGCACGAAGAAGTATATGGAGACCACAGCGAATCCCAACCCGGCCGAAGGGCTGGTGGCGGGCTTGCATGACGCGTTCCTGATCGGCTTCTGGATCGGCTTGATCGCCCTAGTGTTGAGCTTCTTCATCAAGCGCGTGAAGGCGCCAACGGAAGATGCAGGTCATGTACCTGCGAAAGAACAGCATACGTAAAGTAAAAAAGGTTGCCCAAGGTCGTCATGACCGAGGGGCAACCTTTTTTTGCGTTGTGAGGACCGCCGTGGCGGTTCTTGACTTTCGATTCAAAGCAATGTAGGTGACTTTCTGCATTTCCTACAGTAAAATTCAGGGAATTGCGCAGAATCGGGGGTACAACCTGCATTTCGTACATCAAAAAAGGCATTGTAGAACCAAATTAGCCCAAAATGTGGGGGAGAGCAGTAATTTGCTGTACGTTTTACAGTTGTATGGACGTATATCCGCTACTTTGAACAAATTTGCTGTACATTTTGCAGTTTGTAATGGGGACGTTCCCAACACGCGCAAATCCTCTGTGCACGTTGCCTCGTCTGCGCTTGGCGACGGTCAAGCCCCACACAATCGGCACTATTTGGAGTGAGGCTGTGGCCGTCACTGTATGTTTAGCATTTTGCTGTGATTGCGTAGCGAGCACCCGCTACGCGCCTAGCGGCAGCTGCACGGTGAACGTTGTCGATTCGTCGACAACGCTTTTTGCGGCGATCCGGCCGCTGTGCTGCTCGACGATCGACTTCGCGATCGCGAGGCCGAGGCCGTAGCCGCCCATTTTGCGGGACCGGGACGGGTCGGCCCGGTAGAAGCGGTCGAAGATGCGCTCCAGATGCTCGGGCGCGATGCCCGGCCCCGTGTTCGTCACCGTCAGGAGCGCGTCATTATGCCGCTTGCGCAGCGACAAGGCGATGCTGCCCTTCGGGTTGGTGTATTTGATCGCGTTGTCCAGCAGGATCATCACGACTTGCCCCAGCTGCTCGCTGCTGCCGCGCACGGTGAGTTCCGGCTCGATGTCGTAGCTCAGCGCGATGTCTTTCTCGAAGGAGACGGCCTCCATCGCGAGCAGCACGCCTTCCACGGCGTCGCTCAAATTGACCGGCGTCACAATCATTTGCATTCGAGCGTCATCCATCTCTGTGAGGTACAGCAAATCGTTGGTGAGCGTCTTCATGCGCTCGGTCTCCGATTTGATATGATGCAGCCATTTCGCCTGCTGCGCGATCGTGTCCTCGCTGTTCGCGAGCAGCACATCGGCGTTCGTGTTGATGACGGCCAGCGGCGTTTTCAGCTCGTGCGAGGCGTCGGCGATGAACTGCTTTTGCCGGTTGAACGCTTCCCGCACAGGCGCAATCGACCGGTTGGCAAAGAAGCGGCTCGTAAAATAAATCACCACGAGCATCACCAACCCCACGATCAGGAACGTATAGACGAGAGTGGTTAGAATTTTGACCTGAGCAGTTACATCAAGGAAAACGACGGAATAGCCGTTAGGCGTCAAATCGACCTTGTAGGCCCAGCGGTTGCCGTCCAGCGTGAATTGCCCGCCATTTGCGGAGCCGGAAGACACTTTGGCAATCGCATTGGTGTAGAAATCCTCGTCCATATCGAAACGAGAGTTCGTCGACGTAATCGCCCAATGGACGTCAGTCTGCAACGAGAAAGAGACAGACCGCTCTGCCGGCGGCCCCATGCCGTCATCAAACATCGGCGGTCCGCCTTTGTCTCCGCCGCGGTGCGGCTTGCCTTGACCTCCGCCGCCATCCGGGCTGTGCAGGAAATCCGACACCTTCCCCAGCTCCATCTGGATGTCGCGGTGCACGTTCCCGTACGTGATCGTATAGATCGCGGCGAAGGCGGCCAGCATCATGACGGAGATGATGACCAGATTCAGGATGAGGAACCGATTCCGAAGCTTCGTAAACATCACTCAGCCGCCTCCAATACGTAACCTACGCCGCGCAGCGTGTTGATGCGGACAGCGGACTGGAGGAAGGTTAATTTTTTGCGTAAAAAAGAAATATACACTTCCACGTTGTTATGCTCCGCCTCGGAATCGAATCCCCACAGCTTCTCGATGATCTGCTCTTTGGAGGTGACGGCGGTCTTCCGGGTGATCAGAAGCTCGAGCAGTTCGCTTTCTTTTAAAATAAGCTTCATCTCCTTCCCCTTGCAGGTGAGCTTCAGCGTATTCGTATTCAATTCGAGATCCCCGAATTTCAGTCCTTCCTCCGGCAGCACCTCGCCTTTGCGCCTTAGCGCCGCGCGGATGCGAGCCAGCAGCTCCTCCGTTGAAAAAGGCTTGGCGACATAATCGTCCGCCCCGTGATCGAGTCCCGCGATTTTATCGGAAGTTTCCCCTTTGGCCGTCAGCAGAATGACCGGTGTGGCCATGCCTTGGCCGCGCAGCTTGTGAAGAACGGTGATCCCATCCATCTCCGGCAGCATAATGTCCAGCAAAACTAAATCATAAATCCCGCTCAGCGCGTTATCGAGACCCGACTGGCCGTCATGGACGGTGTCGACGGAGTAGTTGTGTTTTTTCAAAATTTGCGTTAACGCTTCAGCCAGATGAATTTCATCTTCGACGATCAGTATCCGCATGTCCATCTCTCCTTTGCCGCTTGGAGGCGGCATGTGATGTGTTGCTTCTTATAGTAGAGATGCAACCTTTAATCAACCTTAAGTTTCATCGTAGCACGAGTCCCCGCCGCAGGAAAGAAATGGTGCAATCATTTAAGTTTCGTTAAAGGTTCGAGCCCTAAGATAAAGCCATGGCACAGCGATACAACGTTTAGTGGGAAGGGGCCGAGACACATGGCGATTGAGGTTTTTAACCGATATGAAAATAAGTACTTAATGGATCAGCCGGCTTTTGAGCGGTTGTACAATCGACTGCTGGAGTATATGGAGTGGGATGAAAATAACAAGAATGGCCAATTTTATTCGATCAGCAACATTTATTATGATACCGAGCACGACGCTTTGATTCGTACGAGCCTGTCGAAGCCGAAATACAAGGAAAAGCTGCGCATTCGCGCTTACGGCGTGCCGCAGCCGGACGGCAAGGTGTATCTCGAGCTCAAGAAAAAAGTGTTCGGCCTCGTCAACAAACGGCGGACGGCGCTCAAGCTGAACGAAGCGTACGCGTACATCCGCACGGGCGTCATGCCAGCCTATCAGCCTTATATGAATAAGCAGGTACTGCAGGAGATTGACTACTTCCTCGGCCGGTACACGCTGATGCCGAAGGTGTATCTGGCTTATGACCGGATGGCGATGTTTTGCCGGGGGAATCGGGATTTGCGAATTACGTTCGATACGAATATCCGGTCCAGACGGTATGACGTCAAGCTGGAGGACGGCGACTTCGGCGAGCAGCTGCTCGAGAGCGGTCAATGGCTGATGGAGGTCAAAGCGGAAAAAACCATTCCGATCTGGCTATCCCGCCTGCTGAGCGAGCAGCACATGTTTCGCACGAGCTTTTCGAAATATGGCAACGAATACAAGAAAAACCGACGAAATAACCCTCAGTTAAAGGAGCGAATTCTCTTATGATCGATTCACTATTCTCCCAAGTGTCGACGAACGCAGAGCTAACGATGACGACAGCCCTGCTGACGATGGTGATTTCTATTGTGCTAGGTGCCATTATCTCTTTCACTTATCGTAAAACGCAGCCGAATTACACGCAGAGCTTTACGCTGACGATGGTTGTGCTCCCGGCGATTGTCGCCATCATCATTCTGCTCATCGGCAGCAACATTGCCCGCGCCTTCTCGCTGGCCGGCGCGTTCTCCATTATTCGCTTCCGAAGCGCGCCCGGGGATCCGAAAGACATTGCTTTCGTCCTGTTCACGATGGCCGCGGGGCTTGCATCAGGGGTTGGGGCGTTTGGTTACGCCGTGTTGTTCACTGTCGTGCTTTGTGTGCTGATGTTTGTACTTAAAGTAATCAAGTTCGGTGAAAAGACAGCAACGCAAAAGCTGCTAAAAGTCACGATTCCCGAAAACCTCGGTTATGAGGAAGCGTTTGATGAGTTTTTTCGCAAATTTAACATTGCCTATGAGCTTAGAAAAGTCAGAACGACCGAGCTTGGCAGCTTGTATGAGCTGGTGTACGCCGTTACGATCGACCATTTGACGAACCAGAAGGAGTTCCTGGATGCGATCCGCACGCGCAACGGCAATCTTGATATTACGTTAACAATGAACCCTGTTACGCAGGAGTATTAATAGCCATTTGATATGAGAGGAAGATGACCTATGAAAAAATCTTTACTAGTGAAACAATCCGGCGTTGCGCTGTTATGCGTGATGATGCTGGCGGCATGCAGTCAGGAGGAGGGAACAGCGTCCAGTGGGGAGGCTGCTGCAACGGCGAGTGCGACGGCGGCTGCGACAGCGACTACGACAGCAACAGCAACAGCGACTACGGCTTCGAAGACCTCCAGCGGCACAGTGTTGGCGAGTCTGGACTCGGCGAAAAATGTGAGTTATGACGCGGACGATGCCTATTCAAATTGGTCTACGGGTACCGTGACGAAAATTGCGTTAAGCGGCTCGGGTGCGACGGTAGATGGTTCCGGCGTTGAAGTGAAAGACAGTTCAGTTACGGTAACGAAGGCTGGCACTTATGTGCTGAGTGGAAAATTAGACAATGGTCAAATAACAGTCGATGTGGCGGATAAAGGTGTCGTTCGGCTCATATTGAACGGCGTGGAGCTTCACAATGAGACGTCTTCGGCGATTTATGTAAAAGAAGCTGGTAAACTTATCATCTCGCTGCCTGAGGGGACGACGAATACGGTTTCCGATGGCAAAACCTATGTCTTTGAGGACGCTTCGTCCGATGAGCCGAATGCGGCCATTTTCAGTAAAGACGAAATGACGATTAACGGCAGCGGGAAGCTGACTGTGCAGGGTAATTATAACAACGGGATCACGAGCAAGGATAAGCTGAAAATCACAGGCGGACAGATCAGTGTGCAAGCGGCGGATGACGCGGTGATGGGCCGCGACCTGGTGGCCGTGAAGGACGGCAGCCTGACGATCAATACGACCGGTCACGGCATTAAAACGACGAACGACAAGGAAGGCTCCGAGGGCGTGATCGCCGTTTCGGGCGGAACGTTCGCGATCACATCCGGCGAAGATGCGCTGCACAGCAGCGGCGGCATCGTGATTACCGGCGGCGATTTCAAAATCAACGCCGGAGACGACGGCATCCATGCGGACTTGGCACTTGAAATTGCTGGCGGCAATATCGACATCGCGAAGTCGAATGAGGGTCTTGAGGCGCCGAGCATTTTGGTGGCCGGCGGTACGACGAACGTCGTCGCCGCGGACGACGGTGTGAACGCCGCGAGCGGCAGCAGCGAGACGTCGGGCGAGGCCGGCGCGCCTGGCGGCGGTGGGCAACCGCCGGCGGGCGGGTTTGGCGGCGGCCAGGGTGGCGCAGCAGGGCAAGCGCCGCAAGGTCAGAGCGCGGCTAGCGGGCAGACCGGCAGTCAGGCTGGCACGACTGGCCAAGGCACCCCGCCGCAGCGTGGCCAAAGTGGCGGCATGCCAGGCGGCGCGGAAGGCGGAGCATCTTCCACGAACAAGCTGACCATTACCGGCGGCACCTTGACGGTTGACGCCGCGGGCGATGGACTGGACGCCAACGGGTCCATCGAAATGTCGGGCGGCACCGTGATCGTGAACGGTCCGACCAATAACGGCAATGGGCCGCTCGATTACGACGGCACGTTCGTCATGACCGGCGGCACGCTGATCTCCGCGGGCAGCTCCGGCATGGCGCAGGCGCCGTCCGATACGTCGACGCAAGCGGGCGTTATGATGACATTCACGCAGGCGCAGAAGGCGGGCGCGATCTTCCACCTGCAGGACAAGGACGGCAAGGATATTGTGACCTTTGCGCCGTCGAAGAGCTACCAGTCCGTGTACGTCAGCACCCCGAGCATGACCCCAAGCGGGTCGTATACGGTGTACACGGGCGGCTCGGCCAGCGGCAGCGCGGCGCATGGCTTGTATTCGGGCGGGACCTACACCGGCGGCGCGAAAATCGTTGGCTTTGACGCCACGAAGGTCATCACGTGGCTGAACGAGTCCGGCGTCACCGAAGCCAAGAGCGGCATGGGCATGCCGGGCGGAGGTGGCGGCGGAGGCGGCCGCGGGCCAGGCGGCGGACCTATGATGCAGGGCGGCGGTCAGGCGCCGCAAGGGCAGCAAAGTAAGTAGTTGGTGCCAAGGCGAATTCAGGGTGCAGCCATCCGTTTATCGGATAGCTGCACCCTGCTTGGTTGTACAGGACAGGCAATTTGGGCTGGCTATGAGCGACCAAAGCAGATGTATCGGTTCCCGTGGGCGTGTACCTGCATTTCCTACAGTAAAATCCGGGTTAGTCGCCCGGTTTGCGCTGGCAACCTGCATTTCGTACAGCAAAAATGCACGACTCCCCGCACAAATCGGGCAAAAACGCTGGTTTGCCCCAATTTACATGTATGTTTTACATGTCCATCCGTAATTTCGGGTGGTTTCTCTGAAAATACATGTACATTTTACATGTTCAAACGATCTTAAACCTTCAAGCGATACTAAAAAGACCACCCCACGAGACGCAGCGTCTCGAAAAGGTGGTCTTGCTTTATGCTGCGAAGTTTATTTCGCTTCCTGCACCTGACCCGGTGCAACTGCGGCACTCGCTGGCTCTTCAGTCGGCGATGTTTTCTTAATGAAGAAAGCTAGGATTAGTGCAGCGATGGTCATGTACGTCGCGACTTCGAACGCGAAGTTAATGCCGTACACGGTCGCATGCTGTGTAACGTCCGCCATTTTCGCGGCGTCTTTGGGATCGATTTTGCCCTCGATGATCAGATCTTTGGCATGGGATGTCGCGGCGTTCGACATGACGGTCACGAGCAGGGCCGTACCCAGCGCACCGGCGATGTTACGAAGCGTTTGTGACATCGCGGAGCCATGTGCGTTCAGTCTGCGTGGGAGCTGGTTGAGACCGGCAGTTTGAATCGGCATCATCAGCATGGACATCCCAAACATCCGCGCTGTGTAAATGACCATCATGTGAGAATAGGTAGAATCGACCGTCAGATGGCTAAATTCATAAGTCGTAATCGTCGTGATGATGAGACCAACAACAGCCAGCCAACGAGCACCAATTTTATCGAAAATGATGCCAGTGATCGGTGACATAATACCCATCAGAATTGCCCCTGGCAAGAGCAGGAGACCTGATTCGATCGGTGAGAAGCCGCGGATGTTCTGTAGGAAGATCGGCAGCAAAATCATGGCCGAGAACATCGACATCGTAATGATGACGTTAATGATCATGGTCAGCGAGAACATGTTGAATTTAAAAACCCGCAGTTCCAATAGCGGCTTCTCAACCGTCAGTTCGCGCCAGACGAACAGGGCCAGAGATACTCCGCCTATGATGAGACAGCTGACAACCGCTGTGCTTCCCCAACCAGCAGATCCGGCGTCTGAGAATCCGTACAGAATGCCGCCGAATCCGATCGTGGACAGGATAACGCCAAGCGTATCGAGTTTAGGTGAAGATGTTTTG
This sequence comes from Paenibacillus oryzisoli, assembly GCF_050467285.1. GTDB lineage: Bacteria > Bacillota > Bacilli > Paenibacillales > NBRC-103111 > Paenibacillus_E > Paenibacillus_E oryzisoli_A. The sequence continues at coordinate 196,423 of NZ_JBCMUN010000019.1, forward strand.
ATGACGTTTTTCATGGAGAAGAAGCCGAAAATAAAAGCAAATAGCGATAATGGCAAAATAATATAGAACAACACGCGCCAGGAGTGGTGCTCAACGACCCAGCCGGACAGCGTCGGGCCAACGGCTGGTGCGAAAATCATGGCAATCCCCATCAGCCCCATCGCTTTGCCGCGTTCGGCAACCGGGAAGATGGTCAGGAAGACGATGGTCATGAGCGGCATCAAGATGCCCGCGCCCACGGCTTGAATCAAGCGTCCTACAAGCAAAACGCTAAAGCCTGGTGCCACCGCCGCGATAATTGTCCCTACGGCGAAAAAGCCGGAAGCGACCAGAAAGAGACGGCGAGTTGTAAATTTTGTAATCAAATAGGCGCTGACCGGGACCAAAACACCGTTAACCAGCATGTATCCATTGATGAGCCATTGAATCGTGTTTTCGTTCACGTTCAGATCGGCCATCATTTTCGGCAGGGCGACGTTGAGCAGCGTTTGAGCCAGCAAAGCGACAAACGCCGCGATAAGTAAAGAAGCGACGATCGGGCCTCTTTTGAGCGCAGTTGTTGCGGTGTTACTCATAGTAGGTATGTTCCTCCAGTTCTTTGTGCAAGATTTGCACGATTTGTGCTTGCGTGCGAAGCAGGTCATCCAATTGGTCTTGTACCATATCCTGAAGAGGGGCAAAATGCTCCAGCTGCCTTTCCTGGATCAACTGCAGCTTGCGCTTGCCTTCCGCAAGAAGCTTTATGGAAACGGAACGTCGATCCGTGCTCGAGCGCTCACGGGATACTAAATTGGCCGCGACCATGCGATCAATGACGCCGCTTGTCGTACTCGCGCTGACATACAAGCAAGCCGCCAGCTCGGATTGCATCATCGAGGGGCGGTCCGCCAGCATTTTCAGAACAATATACTGAATCGGCGTTAGATCAAGCTCACCGGCGATTTTCGTCAGCAGCTTATGAAAGACCTGATTCACTTCGCGAAAAGACTGAATAATGTGCAGCGTGCGCTGCTGCTGGTGATCATTCATCTTCGCTCATTCCTTACGTTCAGGCGAAATTCCGAAATTTAGGGAATCGCCATTAGTTCTTATGCTAATATTTCGCATGCGAACTATTATAAAAATGATTGCGTTTCCATGTCAATTAGAAATATTAAGGGTTGTTGAAGTAGTTTGTTACGAACGCTTCTAAGCCATGCGCGAAAAGCGCCGATCACATTATTTGCCTTCGATGATCAGCGCAAGCCCGTCCCGGTACACATCATTGGATGAGCTCACCGCACGCACCTGCCGCGGCTCATCAAATGAACTGGAGGTTTTCCTGTCCACGAATAAGCAAAGCTGATCAACTTTACTTTTGTCGTCTGGCTCCCATCGTTATCCCGTCGTGTCTCTCCGATAGCCTTACTTCGCGGATCGACACGCCGCTATTTCAGGGAATTTCGCAGATGCCGGCTAAAAAGCGGAACGAGGAAGCCTTATTCTGGCGCTGAGCTGTCCATTTCGCGAAAAATGAAGCAAATAGAGGGCTCTCGCTCCCTTCGCCCCCGCAATATGCCGAATTCGTGCCTATTAGTGTCAGTAGGCTCCTCCGCTGGGAGGTTGCCTTACAAAAAATTCAGGTTCAGCTTCGTCAGCAGCTCACCGAACATCTGCCGCTCCTCCGGCGTCCAGGCGGCGGTCAGCTCGCTGATGCGCTCTGCGCGGGCTTTCCGATGCTTGGCGAGCTGTTCCTCGCCGAAAGGTGTCATTTTGAGCGAGTAGGAGCGCCCGTCATTCGGATCGGGGATACGGTAGACGTACTCGCGCTGCTCCAGAGCGGCGGTTTGCCGGCTCACTGTGGAAATGTCCAGCTTGGAGCTGTCGGCAAGCGTCTTAACGCTGGCAGAGCCTTGCTTGCCGATCTGATGGAGCAGCAAATAAGCCGAGCGGTCGAGTACGCCGATTTTTTTATGAATAGAAGTAGACGTGACATGACGGAGTAAAATCGCGAGCTGATATTCAATCATTTCTTCGGGCGTCATAGATAGGGCACCTCATTTTTGCGTGTAGCCTTGTTGGGGCTATCTCATATTGTGTAATAACAGGGCCGGGAGCGCAAGTGGATATTGACAATGCGGGAGATCGTTGTATAATACAACTTTAATAGTTGCCATTGCAACTGATTTGGACGGAACTTCAGCATGCGTAAAAAAAGGAGAGCAACCCCATGACTCAGGAAAAGCCCGCGTCAGTGTCATTTTGGAGTATTATTTTCGCGATTTTCTTCGGCAACTTTATGGCCACCCTCAGTACGACCAGCATCAACGTTGCGCTGCCGGTGTTCATGGATGATTTCGGTGCCTCGCTCAACACGGTGCAGTGGCTGATGTCCGGGTTTATGCTCGCGACGGGGGTCATTGCTCCGATCATCGGCTTTCTGGGCGACAGACTGAGCTACAAGCGCCTGTATGTCTATGCGTTAGGCGGGTTTACGGTCGCGTCGCTGCTTTGTATTTTTGCCTGGAACATTCATTCCTTGATTGTGTTTCGGATTATTCAGGGGATTTTCAGCGGTATCATTATGCCCACGACCATGACGATTATTTATCAGGTCATCCCGAAGGAGAAGCAAGCCTCCGCGATCAGCTTGTGGAGCGTTTCCGCGATGCTGGCGCCGGCTTTCGGGCCGACGATCGGCGGCTGGTTGACCGAATCCTACGGTTGGCATGCGCTCTTTCTTATGAACGTGCCGATCGGCGTGATGGCGCTGTTCGCGGCGCAGCGGTTTATTCCATTTTATCGTCTCAGCAAAGGGTTGTCGCTTGAAGTCGTCGGCTTCATTTCCGTTATTGTAGGCACAAGCTCGCTGTTGATCTCCTTTTCTCAAAGCCACGATTGGGGCTGGACGTCCTGGAAAACTCTTTCCCTCATGGGTGTGGGTGTGCTGTTCATCGGGTATTTTGTTCTCCGCTCGCGCCGGGTCGCGGCCCCGCTGCTGAATATGACGCTGCTGCAGAACGCGAGATATACGTACAGCTTAATTCTAAACTGCGCGATTACGATTTCTTTATACGCAGGCACCTTTCTGATTCCGATCTATATGCAAAAAATTCAAAATGCCAACACCCTCCACACCGGTCTCGTCATGCTGCCGGGCACGCTGGCGATGGCGCTGATTTCGATGGTGGTTGGGAAAATTTATCATAAAGTCGGGCCGTTTCGCCTGATTTTATTCGGCTGCCTCCTTATGGGGATCTCTACGTGGGCATTGTCCCGGCTCGACCTCGTCTCGGCAACGTGGTTTATCGTACTGTGGATTGCCATCCGCTATATCGGCATCGCGATGAGCAACATGCCGGTGACCAACTCGGCCATGTCGGCTGTACCTTCCGAGCTGTCCGGGCAAGCGTCTGCGCTGATGAACTGGATTCGCCAAGGGACGGCGGCGCTGTCGGTCAGTATTTTCAGCACGGTGCTTTCGTCCCGTACGGTATCGCATTTGAGCGACTTAGGGGCGAAGGACAGCAAAGCTTCCGCACTTGCGCTGACCTTAAGCATCCAGGACGTGTTCATCATCGGCACTGTGCTGGTCGTGCTGGCGATTCCGCTGACGTTCCTCATTCGGAAGCCGGCGGGGGCGAGAGGCACGGTGGGGAAGGCGGCGTAAGGCGCTTGTGTGGTTTAACATGGACAGTCCACCCGTTAGCGGGATGGGGCTGTCTTTTGTTTTAGGCTGCTTTTATGGTCGACAGCAAGGAAGAGAAGGCGTCTGTGTCGAATCCGTTAGGGTCACGATTAACACGATAACGGAGGCGAATACACGTTGAGAGCATTGTTCATCGGCGGTACCGGCACGATCAGTTCGGCCATTACGAAGCAGCTGGCGGCAAACGGGTGCGAGCTATATTTGATCAATAGAGGGATCCGGAACAGCGCGCTGCCGGAGGGCGTGAAGCTGCTGCAGGGCGACATCCAGGATGAGGCGCAGATTGCGACGCTCATTAAGGATTTGACGTTCGACGTGGTGGCGGATTTTATCGCGTTTGAGCCGTCGCAGTTGGAGCGGGATTACCGGCTGTTCAAGGGGAAGACGAAGCAGTTTATTTTCATCTCCTCCGCTTCGGCGTACCAGACGCCGCTTTCCGACTACCGGATCACGGAGGGGACGCCGCTGTCCAACCCATACTGGGCATACTCCCGAAATAAAATCGCCTGCGAGGAATACCTGATCAAGATGTACCGCGAAGAGGGCTTCCCGATCACGATTGTCAGGCCGAGCCACACGTACGACGAGCGGTCGATTCCGCTGGGCGTCCATGGCCGCAAGGGCAGCTGGCAAGTGGCGAAGCGCATGCTCGAAGGCAAACCGGTCATCATTCACGGCGACGGCACGTCACTTTGGACTATGACGCATAATCGCGATTTTGCGAAAGGGTTCATCGGGCTGATGGGCAATGCGCACGCGATCGGCGAGGCGGTTCAGATTACATCGGACGAGACGGTAACGTGGAATCAGATTTATGCGGCGATTGCGGATGCGCTCGGCGTGAAGCTGCAGGCGGTGCACGTGGCATCGGAACTGCTGGCGGCGAGCAGCACATATGACTTCCGCGGAGGACTGCTTGGCGACAAGGCCAATTCCGTCGTGTTCGACAACGCGAAGCTGAAGCGGTTGGTGCCGGATTACGTAGCGACTACACGCTTCGATCAAGGGATCAAGGGGACGGTGGCGAACATTCTGGCGCATCCCGAGCTGCAGGTGGAAGATCCGGAATTCGACGCATGGTGCGATCGGGTGATTGGGGCTGTGCAAGAGGCAATGGGAAAAATATAGTGTTTGTCATGAAAAGAACCTCACCCTCCACATATCCGTGGGGGCTGAGGTTCTTTCGCGTACGAGTAGCGACGCCTGTCAAAAAAGCAAAGCCAGCATGACGACATCGAGCAATTGCTTGGTCACTTCATGCATCATATATTGCCGCAGGAGGCCTTCCTCCTCGAAGCCGAGCTTCTTCAGCAGCTTGAGCGAGGACGTATTCTCGGGGTACACCTCCGCCTGAATGCGGCGCGGCCCGAGATGCTCGCGAGAGAAGCCGATGACGGCTTGCAGCGCTTCGGACATGATGCCTTTGTTCCAGTATTCGGCGTTCAGATCATACCCGACGGTCAGCGGATACTGCGGCGTATCGTCAAAAGCCCCGCGCGTCGGCATCAGCAGTATCGTGCCCAGAATGTTCGATCGGCTGGCGGCGCTCATCGAAATGCCCCACGGAATAATGCGCCGATCGGCATAAGCTTGATTCCAGGCAGCAATCAGCTCACGCGTGTTTTCCACGGAAGCGGGGCCGTGCCAATCCAGATGCTCCGTCACATGAGGATTGCGATAGTAGGTGAAAATTTCCTCAGCATCCGATGCCTCCATCTGTCGCAGCATCAACCGTTTGGTATACAGCACGGGGAAGGAGGAAAATAGCGACGAGACCGACATCGGCGTCACCTGCCTTTGCGTTAGAATAGTAGATTATCTTTATTCTATCGGAAAATCGTTAAGATAATCTTAATGCCAGCTTAAAGATGGGAGAAAAGTAGTTCTGCGGTGCTGTGATGCCATGGCCGAGGGCCAGTCTGCCAGCCCCTCGAGTGCACTAAATAGCTGCAAAAACTACAGGTCTTCTGCTCAAAATTATGGGAAATCGACGATTACCTGTAAAACCTGCATGTAACTTTAGCGAAACTGCGGATTTTACCCCGTTTTCGGCTCATGTGGGCGATTTTACATGTACATTTTGCAGGTAAATGAGCAATAAGACCATCTCACCCTACGATTACCTGCACAAAATGCAGGTTCCCGTCTCGTCCGCTGCCTGATGGCCGCTGCTTGCTGGCTGATGCCCGCGCTCCGAGTACCGCCGCAGCAATAGAAAAACCCTCCCGAACCTTCGGGAGGGTTGGTTGAGCAGGACGGACGGATCAATATCCGTCCGTCTTCTGCCCGGCGCTGGCCGCGATCGCCGCGCCGGCCTTTTCCTCGGCGGAGCCGAGGTGCGCCTGATCCACCTTGGCCTGCGCCAAGCCTTCCTTCACGCGGCGGCCGTAATCGGCATCCGCCTGCGTAAAATACGAGATCATCTTCTCCTGGATGATCGGTGCACAGATCTTGAGCGCGCCCACCAGATTGGCAATCAGCTCATCGCGCTCCCAATCTTCGAACTTGCGGTACGTATCGCCCGCCTGCGCAAAATCATTCGTGCGGGAGATCTTCTCCCGCACTAACTTATCATTGTACATCGGCTGATGCTCCTTGCCCGATGGCACGGCCTCTTGCAAGCCGCCGAGCGACGACGGCTCGTAGTTCACATGGGGATTCTGGCGCGTGCCCTGATCCACCATGTACGCCATCTGCCCATCCCGCTGATTCGTCGCCACCGGCGACTTCGGGGCATTGATGGGCAATTGCAAATAATTCGTACCCACGCGGTACCGCTGGGTATCGGAGTACGAGAACGTCCGGCCTTGCAGCAGCTTGTCGTCAGAGAAATCGAGTCCGTCCACGAGGACGCCGGTGCCGAAGGCCACTTGCTCCACTTCGGCAAAATAATTCGCCGGGTTGCGGTCGAGCACCATTTTGCCTACCTTCAAAAATGGAAACTTCTCATGATCCCACAGCTTCGTCGGATCCAGCGGGTCGAAGTCGAGCTCAGGGTGCTCGTCATCGCTTAGAATCTGTACGCACAACTCCCACTCGGGGTAGTCGCCGCGCTCAATCGCTTCGTACAGATCTTGCGTGGCGTGGTTGACGTTTTTCGCCTGAATGGCCTCCGCTTCCGCTTGCGTCAGATTCTTGATCTCCTGATTTACCGGCTCCCAGTGATACTTCACCAGCACCGCCGCGCCGTCCTTGTTGACCCACTTATACGTGTTGACACCCGACCCTTGCATCTGCCGATAGTTGGCGGGAATGCCCCACGGCGAGAACACGAACGTAATCATGTGCGTCGCCTCCGGCGAGTTGGACACGAAATCGAACATGCGCTCTGGGTTCTGCAGGTTCGTCACGGGATCCGGTCGGAATGCGTGCACCATGTCAGGGAATTTCAACGGGTCACGGATGAAAAAGATTTTCAGATTATTGCCGACCAAATCCCAGTTGCCGTCCTCCGTATAAAATTTCGTTGCAAACCCGCGCGGGTCGCGGAAAGTTTCCGGCGAATAGGTGCCATGCACCACCGTCGAAAATCGCACAAACACCGGCGTCTGCTTGCCCGCCTCTTGAAACAGCTTGGCACGGGTGTACTTGCTGACCGGCTCGTCGCCGACTTTGCCGTACGCTTCAAAATAGCCATGAGCCCCTGCCCCGCGGGCATGCACGACACGCTCCGGCAAGCGCTCCCGGTCAAAATGCGAAATTTTCTCGATATAATGGTAATTCTCGAGCGTCGAAGGGCCGCGACTGCCGACCGTCCGGATGTTCTGATTATCGGAAATCGGGTGGCCCTGTCGGTTCGTCAGCGTCATTGAAGCGGGTTCATTGCCCGTGGTGGTTTCCTTATTGTCCATGTCTCGTGGTACGTCCTTCCTGTATTGGATAGATGTACTTTCTGCGAGATGACTGGAAATTATTCACTCAACCGGCAGCGCTTAAAAATCAAAATTGTCCGGATCCGGGCCCACGCGCCGGTTCTCGTTCAAGGCGTCGATGGCCTGCATCTCCGCCGCGGAAAGCTCGAAATCGAACAGGGACGCATTCTCCTGAATGCGGTGCGGTTTCGTCGATTTCGGAATGGTTACAATGCCGCGCTGCAGATCCCAGCGCAGAATGACTTGCGCCACCGATTTGCCGTGGCGCGCGCCGATCGCTTGCAGCACCGGGTGCTCCAGCAGCTGCCCCTGCATGAGCGGCGACCACGCTTCAAGCTGGATACCGCGTTCGCGGCAGTATGGGTCGAGCTCCTGCTGCGAGAGCAGCGGGTGCAGCTCGACCTGGTTCACCATCGGCTTGATGCGGGCCGTCTGCATCAGCGTCTCGAGATGGTGCACGTGGAAGTTGCTGACGCCGATGGCGCGGACACGTCCAGCGAGGTACAGATCTTCCAGCGCCCGCCAAGCCTCGCTGTATTTGCCTTCGACCGGCCAGTGGATCAGGTACAGGTCGAGCTGTTCCAGACCGAGCTTCTGCAAGCTCGCCTCGTAGGCCGCTAGCGTTGCTTCATACCCGAGGTCGGCGTTCCACACCTTCGACGTGACAAAAAGTGCCTCACGCGCCACACCGTGCTCGGCGATGGCTTCGCGCAGCCCTTGCCCTACGCTCGCTTCATTGCCATAGATCGCAGCCGTGTCGATGCTGCGGTAGCCCGTGCCGATTGCGGCTTTCACCGAATCGACCACCTCCGGGCCGTCGGCGACTTGAAAAACGCCAAGACCTAGGCGCGGCATCTGAACGCCGTTATGCAGGGCGACGGTATCTTGTATGTTTTGAATCGTGTGGTTGCTCATTGAGAAAGACCTCCTAGTGGTTGGGTGTGTTGTTGATGTGGCTGTTGCTGCGGTTGTGCAGATACGGATTTTTCCAGGGAACGGCTCCATGCTGTGAGCCCCACAGCCCCGAGAACCATCAAACCGCCGACCCATGTTGTGTGAATCAGGCCGAGATGATCGGTTACGAAGCCGCCGAGGGAGGCGCCGATGGCAATGCCGGCATTGAACGCCGCAATGTTAAAAGCGGATGCCACGTCCTTGGCCTCAGGCGCGAATTGCTCGGCTAGCTGTACGACATAGATTTGCAGGCCCGGCACGCTCATGAAGGCAAGTAATCCGAGCGAAAAAATGGTGATTAAGCCCGCGACTTTGAACGGCGCGGTGAACATCAGGACGAACAGCACGATGGCCTGCGCGAGAAACATGACGAGCAAGGCTTTGCTCGGCTTGTGGTTCGCGGCGCGTCCTCCGACGACGTTGCCAATCGCGATGGCGATGCCGTACACGAGGAGGATGAGCGCAACGGTGCGCTCTTGAAACCCTGCGATGTCATGCAGCAGGGGAGACAAGTACGTAAAAACGACGAACGTCCCGCCATATCCCAGGGCGGTCATGGCCAAAGCGAGCAGCAGCCGCGGGCTGGCGACCAGCTTCAGCTGCACGGCGAGCTTCGTCTTGGTGCCGCGGCGCAGCTTCGCGGACACCAAGACCAGGTTCGCGATCAACGCCAGCACGCCGACGGCGGCGATCGCGAAGAACGCGGCCCGCCAGCCCAGCTGCTGGCCGAGGTATGTGCCGAGCGGCACCCCGGTGACGGTGGCGACCGTTAAGCCGGAGAACATGAGCGCTATCGCGCTCGCCCTGCGGTTCTCCGGAACGAGATCGGCGGCGATCGTGGACCCGATCGACATGAACACGCCGTGCGCCAGCGCGGACACGATGCGGGCGATGAGCAGCACCGCGACGCTGCCTGCCGTCGCGGCGAGCAGATTGCCGATGATGAACACCGTCATAATCCAGAGCAGCAGCGTTTTGCGGGAAACGGTGGAGGTCAGCGACGTGAGCACGGGGGCTCCGAAGGTGACCCCAAGGGCGTATAAGGTGACGGTAAGGCCCGCCGTCGTGAGGGCTATATGAAGGTCTTCAGCGATAAGCGGAAGCAGTCCGACACTGATAAACTCGGTTGTGCCAATAGCAAAGGCGCTAACTGCGAGGGCGAGCAGCGCCATCGTGGATTTCTTCTTGGGCTCCATGTGTGGTTCACTCCTAACAACAGTACTTGTAAATCCCGGCCGGTAGATGCTATTATCAGATATTCCGACCAGAAAGAACAGTACGTACTTTTAAGTGCTGTAGGTACTTTTTAGTGCCTATACGCACACGCAGGAGGGAGACGCATATGAGCAATAAGCTGTACAATATCGGTGTGGAGGCAACGCTCGAGGTGATCGGCGGCAAGTGGAAATGTGTGATTTTGTGCCACTTGACCCATGGCAAAAAGCGCACCAGCGACTTCAAACGCCTCATGCCGCGCATCACGCAAAAAATGCTGACGCAGCAGCTTCGAGAGCTTGAGGAAGACGGCATCCTGCGCCGCATCGTCTACAATCAGGTGCCACCGAAGGTGGAATATGAGCTGACGGAGTATGGCATGAGTCTGAAGCCGATTCTGGATTCCTTGTGTTCATGGGGAGAGCGGCACATCATTATCGAGCATGGGGATTTGTCTGCCGTGTTGGAGGACAATGTCTTGAATAAGAAGGACGAGGCGGAGCCGGTTGTGACGTCATGATCCTGTTTTGGCGATACGCGCAATCATGAGCAAGTAAAGGGAGGTAGCAACATGAACATTACTGTGAATCAAAAAGGCACGTCCGAAGTCGCGATTGTAGAGAGCGGCGACGTGCTGATCCGCGAGGTGCAGGATGCGCTGGACCTTATGGCGAACGTGAGATACGCTCACGATTGCGATAAAATCGTGATCCGGAAGGAGAACCTGACGGAGGATTTTTTTGAGCTGCGCACGAAGCTGGCGGGCGATATTTTGCAGAAGTTCACCAATTATCATGTGAAGCTGGCCATTGTCGGTGACTTTTCGCAGTATGACAGCAAAAGCCTGCGCGATTTTATTTACGAATGCAACCACGGGCGGCACTTCTTCTTTGTCGCCGACGAGCAGGCCGCGCTCGATGCGCTGCATGGAGTGTAGGGGGCGAAAGGCGGCAAGGCTCGCGGCAGTGCGTCCCGTCACCGACGCCAAAACGCCGGCATAAGCCGGCGGGTTCGTGTTGATGACGGTGGCGGGGTGCCAGTAAGTTAAGCGGTTAGCCTCTGCGTCGCCCAGCAGTTTCCTGTATTTCCTACAGCAAATCATGCACAGGAGCGGCAAAGCTGCGGATTTTCCTGCATATCCTACAGTAAATCAGATATGAAATTAGGGGAAATCCCCCAAATGGGCGAACGGCCGTATTTTTTACTGTAAGAAATGCAGGATCTTGCCCCAATTCTTCGGTTTTGGGGTAATTTACGTGTACTTTTTGCAGGTTGTGCCCTAAGAGAGCTGCCCCATGCAGTTTCATACAGCCCATTTGATTCCCACCGACCGCACACAGCCCCGTGCTGTCCCATTTGGCTCCCCCTGCCGACCGCAGGCATCTAAGCGGCGGTCTTATCGCCAGCGATCCAACCACCTTGCGGCCATCGCGATAGGCGTGAGCCGGGGGTCTTGCTATACTTAAGCTTCCTGCTGCTGGCGGAACTGGCCGGGGCGGACCTTCTTCACTTCAAACATTTTCACCGTGGAGCTGACCACATAGTCCGGCGGCTGTTGGCCGCGGGCGTTGCGGTGGCCTTCGAGATGGGCCGGGCTTTTCTCCCAGTTCTTCCACGCCTCTTCAGATTCCCAACGAATGAAAACGACGACTTCTTCCGTCTCCTTATTCTTCTTATTGACCATCACGGTCACGTCGATCAGACCTTCCATGCCGTCCAGCGGCCCTTCCTTGCTAAAACGCTCCACAACCTTTTCGGCATTCCCTGGCTGCACAACAATTGTTCTCTGTTGAATAAGCATGGCATTTCCTCCAAGCGGTATTTTAGTGGAGGCCGCCTTGCCTAAGCTCACTGACAGACATCCCACTGAGAACAATTATCAGTTATACCTGACATCACGTCAATAGTTGATTCGCAAAGGGGCAACGTGGCATTCGACTACTGCCAAGCACAACAGTGCGTATCTAAGCCCGCTTATGCCCCAGCTGCTCGGCTTTCACCAGCCACCGCTCCCGCTGCTGAGGCGTGGAACTGCTGACCGGCGTCAGTTCGGTGATGCGCACGGGTTTCACCCCGCAGTATTGAAGCGTTGCACGCTTCATCACATGATGGCCGCCCTGCCGGTAGACGAGGCGGTTGTACCAGGACGGCGTATCCATCGTCACGAGGAGCCGCGCAGACTTGCCCTGCAGCAGCTTGTCCCACAGCACGGAGCCTGCGCGTTTTTGGAATGCGAACCCGGGGAGGAAGGTGCGGTCGATGAAGCCTTTTAACAGGGCAGGGATCGTTCCCCACCACGTCGGATACACGAAGACCAGGTGATCGGCCCAGAGAATCGTGTCCTGCGCCGCGAGCAGGTCATCTTCCAGCTCCATGCGCTTCGAGTAACCGTAGGCCAAATTAGGTTCGAACTGCAGAGTGCCCACGTTGATATGACGGATTTCGGCTCCGCTGCTCAGCGCGCCTTTTGTATAGGCTGCCGCGAGGGCAGCGCAGTAGCTTTCGGTATAAGGGTGTCCTTGAATAATCGCGATACGGGATGGCATGGGGGTCGTTCCTCCTTGTTATGCGCAGCGGCTGCCGCTCGTAGCCGTCTTGCTATTCAACTGCGGCTTCCCTGCGTGGTAAGATATAGAAATCATACGTCACAGGGCGGTATCGCAATAGGATCAATCACGCGAAAAACATGCGCAAACGTGCAAAAAGGAGAAGCTTAACGATGAATAGGAGTCCGGCGAGCGGGGTGTCGATTTCGTTTGTGCATCCCATTTTAAAAAGATGCGTCTTCAGCGGCCTTGACCAAGGGGAGCTGCTTCGCGAGGCGGGCATCGACCCTGCGCTGCTGAAGCAAATTGATGCCCGCCTGACAAACGAAGCATTTGAAAGGCTCACCATTCTCGCCGCGGAGATGACGGGAGATTGTGCGTTCGGCTTGCATCAGGGTCAGGCGATGGAGGTGTCCGATCTCGGCGTTGTCGGCTACGTGATGCAGCATTCCCAGACGCTGGGCCAAGCCATGGGGGCTTACGGCAAATATAACGCCATTGTGTGCAGTGGTTTTCACGTGGATTGGGAGCAGGACGGGGAGGCTGTCTGGATCACGCTGGCTTATCAGCATACACAGCACCCGCCGACCCGGCACTGCGTCGAGGACATTGCAAGCTCCATCCATCACATCCTGCAGCGGCTTAGCTGCCGGTCGATTCCTTTGTTGGAGGCGAATTTTGCGCACGGGCGAGGGGCAGCCGAAGAAGAATACCACCGTGTGCTCGGCATCGTCCCGCGGTTCGGACGGCAGAGCAATCGGCTGCGATATCCGATGGAGATTTTCGCCTATCCGGTACTCTTTGCCGACAGCCAGCTGCATGCGACTTTCGAAGGGATCGCGGAAGAGGTGAAGGACCGGCTGCTGCGCGGACGCCTTTTCTCGGATGAGCTGTACGCGTGGATGTTAAAAAGCATGCCCGGCGGCTTGCCCGCACTGGGGGAAGCTGCGGCGGCGTTCGCGATGAGCACGCGCAGTCTGCAGGCGAAGCTGCAGCAGGAGCAGACGACCTACCAGGAAATGCTGAACCGCGTCCGGCAGGAGCTTGCCGCGAGCTATTTGGCGAAGCCCGGCTACAAAATCTCCGAAGTGGCCTATTTGCTTGGCTTTTCGGAGCCGAGCGCCTTTCAGAACGCGTTCAAAAAATGGACAGGCCAAACGCCAAAGCAATACCGGCTGGCGCAAACGCTCTGAACGGAGCGGACGGCCTCAAAATTTACAAAATAATGGGCAGGAATTCCCAAAAACTTTGTCGAAATATAAGGGACTGTTGACCTATTTTGTAAATTGCAAGCCATTTTCATTAAGCTTTCGTTGGACATTTTTGGAGGTGCTTTGTTAACCATGCCACAACCGCAAAAGCCTGGCAAGACGTCGTCCGTTTCTTATTTTCGGTCCATTGCGTTCAAAATCTCCGCGTTAACCGCGACGTGCTACATTATCCTCTGTGTCCTGCTCACTTACATTTCCTATACGCAGCATCAGGGGCAAATGACGGATGAGCTGACTGCGATGGAGGAGATTTTTCACGCGCCGTTAGTACAGAAGATCGACAATATCGAGAAGTCCAAAGTTGAACTCAAAAAAAATCAGGAGGCCTACAAAACCGTACCGGAAGTCGTCGAGGTCCAGCAGGATATGGACCGCGTGTCGGCTAGTGAACTGGTGGAGAACGCGTATTTGTTCTACCCGGACTGGATCACGTCTGATGGCGAGCCTGCGCTGCTGAACTTGTTGTCCAACGCGAATCTGTATGTGGACGAGAAGCCGGCTGAGCCGTATGTGCCGGAGAAGGAGCTTCGCGATGCGCTGGAGGCTGCGGAAAAAACGGGCTTCGGTATCACAGGCGTCTATGAGGATTCGCTGGGCACTTGGGTCAGTGCGGTGAGTGCGATTCGAGACAAGGACGGCAAGCTGGTTGCTTTTGCGGGGCTTGATTATGATTACAGCATTCTTCAGAAACAAATGCACGGCTATTTAATGGAATCGATCTGGACCGGCTTGATCGCGCTGGTCGTGGGCATGGCGTTCATCTCGACCGTGGTGCGTTTACTGATGCGCCCGGTCCGCCCGCTGTTGAAGCTGATGCAGGCCGCATCGCAAGGCGATTTGTCTGTCGCGGATATGCCGTACAGTCGTCGAAAGGATGAGCTTGCACTGCTCGGCAATCATTTTAAAGATATGATAACGAACCTTCGATCACTCGTTCAGCACATCGGTCAAGCGGCTCAGCAAGTATCGTCTGCTTCGGAAACGCTGATTGCCGGCGCGCAATCGTCGTCGGCCTCGACGGAGACGGTCTCCGGCATGATGGGGCGTCTGGCGACGCAGTCGGAGCAGCAGCTGCAAGGCACGCAGGAAAGTTCGCTGGCGATGAACGAAATGGCCGTCGGCATCCAGCGCGTGGCGGAATCGGCCGGGCATGCAACGGATTTGTCGGAGCACGCGCATGTGCGTACGGAAGAAGGCAATGAGCGCATGCAGAATAACCTGAAGCAAATTACCGAAGCGCTCGGCTCGGTGCAGCAGGCGGTATCGGCGCTTCACAGCTTGAAGCAGCTGTCGGAGGAAATTGGTGACATCACCGTGCTCATCTCGACGGTGACGAAGCAAACGAATCTGCTCGCATTGAACGCCTCTATTGAGGCGGTGCGGGCCGGCGAGCACGGCAAGGGCTTTGTCGTCGTCTCCGGTGAGATCCGCAAGCTGGCGGATCAATCGAAGCAGGCGACGGAGCGCATTGCCGACCTCGTGGAGCGCGTCCAGTCGGAGACGGAAGCGGCCGTCGTGGCCATGGACCGCGGACTCGCCGAGGTCGAGGCGATGCAGGCCGTCGTCGAGCAGACCGACGGTACGTTCAAGGCGCTGGCCGCGACCGTGCAGCAGGTCGTGGACCAGATGGCCGAGGTGTCGGCCGTGTCCGAGCAGATGTCGGCATCCTCGGAGGAGGTGCTGGCCGGCATCGTCGAGATGGCCGACCTGACGCGGATGACGACGGAGCTGACGCAGACCGTCGCGACCGCGTCCGAGCGCCAGCTCTCGACGATCGCCGAGGTATCGCGCACCGCGTCGGGACTGAGCAGCATGTCGACGGAGCTGCAGGAGGCGGTTTCGCGATTTAAGGTGTAAGAAGTGAGCCCCCGGTGTCTAAGGATGCCGGGGGCTCACTTTTTCCAGCGAGAAGTTCTTGACAATTCAAGTGATAATGATTATCATTACTGATAATTGGAATAGATCGAAATGTTAGTATGGCATTCTTCTGTACATATTTGAGCCGAAGGGGATGTTCGCCTTGCAATCGACCGCTACACGGATTTATACGGAACAGCTGCACGTTTCCTATGAGAAACTGAATATTATCAATGACCTTAATGTCGAGATTCCAACGGGTACAATCACAGCGCTCGTCGGCGCGAATGGATCCGGCAAATCAACGATTCTCAAAGCGATGTCGCGTTTGCTGAAGCCGACGAACGGCACGGTGTATCTGGATGGACACTCGATCCATCATCAATCCACGAAGGATATCGCCAAGAAGCTGGCGATTCTGCCGCAGTCCCCGACGGCGCCGGAAGGCATCACGGCAGAAGAACTGGTCGGCTACGGCCGCTTCCCGCATCAGCGCGGCTTCCAGAAGATGACGAGCGCGGATCGCGACATCATCAACTGGGCTTTTGAAGTGACGGGCATGACGGCGTTCAAGGATCGCCCAATCGACCATCTGTCCGGCGGTCAGCGCCAGCGGGTGTGGATTGCGATGGCGCTTGCGCAGCAAACCGACATGCTGTTCCTCGACGAGCCGACGACGTACCTCGATATGGCGCATCAGCTCGAAGTGCTCTGCTTGCTCAAAGAGATCAACGAGCAGCACAAAACGACCATCGTCATGGTCGTGCACGATTTGAACCATGCGACGCGTTACGCGGATCATTTGATCGCGATCAAATCCGGCAAAGTGGTGTACGAAGGCAGCCCGCTTGAGGTTGTGACGCCGACGATGCTGATGGATGTGTTTGGGATTTTGGCCGATGTGATCGTGGATCAAAGAGCCGGCGTGCCGCTTTGCATTCCGTACGGTCTGAAAGAAGAAGCTTAAATGTCGAGGTGCCCCGGGTTAAACTTAAACTGGTGGGCGCCTTTTTTTCTTGTGTAGGCTGGTGCTTGTTACGCCCGCGCCCCTTGTGTTCAGGGAAGATTTTTGGCACAATACTAAGAAGTACTCGTGGAATGTAACGGAGTCTCGAAAAGAGGATAAAGGCTATGAACAAACCTTCCATATATGGATTAACCTTCGACCAACTGGTCCTGTGGCTGCAAGAAAAAGGCTTCAAAAAATCCCGCGCCCTGCTCGTCTGGGACTATTTGTACCGCAAGCGGGTGCATGCTTTTGCGGATATGACGGACCTGAAAGCAGACTGCCTCGCGTGCCTGGAGGAAAACTGGGTCATCGGCACCTTAACCCAGCACACGCGGCAGGAGTCGGCGGATGGCACGAACAAGTTTCTGTTCAAGTTGCAGGATGGCAACCTGATTGAAACGGTGCTCATGCGCCACAAATTCGGTCTCTCCGTCTGTGTGACGACGCAGGTCGGGTGCAACATTGGCTGCAGCTTCTGTGCGAGCGGGCTTCTGGCGAAGAGCCGGGACTTGTCCGCGGCGGAAATCGTGGAACAAATCATGCGCGCGCAGTTTATGCTGGACGAAGCGGGTGCAGGCGATCGCGTCAGCCACATCGTCGTCATGGGCATTGGCGAGCCGTTTGATAACTTCGTGAATATGACGAATTTCATCCGCATCGTGAAGGATCAGAAGGGCCTGGATCTCGCGGCGCGCCATATCACGGTGTCGACGAGCGGTTTGGCCAAAAAGATCAAGGAATTCGCGGACTCCGACCTGAAGGTCAACCTCGCGATTTCGCTGCATGCGCCGAACAACGCCCTTCGCTCGCGCATCATGAAGATCAACAACGCGATTCCGATCGAGACGCTGATGGAAGCGATTGAGTATTACCTCATGCGGACAAAGCGCCGCGTGACGATTGAGTATATCCTGCTCAAGGATGTCAACGACCAGCGGGAGCATGCGCTTGAGCTTGCCGAGCTGATCGGACACATCAGCCAGCTGGCGAACGTGAACCTGATCCCGTACAACCCGGTCGACGAGCATAGCCAGTACCAGCGGACGGATCGGGAAGTGGTGAGAGCTTTTTACGATACGCTGAAAAAGCAAGGCATATCCGTCTCCGTGCGCCTCGAGCACGGCACGGACATCGACGCCGCCTGCGGGCAGCTGCGCAGCAAGCAAATCAAAAAATCTGCCGCCGAAGAGAATGTCGTGGCGGGATAACAGAAAAGAGACTTGGCTCGGTGGAGCTAAGTCTCTTTTTTATGGATTTCGCAAGGCCTCATCATGGTGTCCGCAATTGCGCAGGACAATCGTGTCCGGCTTTTCATAGTGGAAGGTCATACGGATATCCATGTTAGCGCTAGCCTCAAAGATATGGTCATGCCCTTCCATTTTCTTGGTCCGCAGCGAGGGATGGCGCGGATTGTCCAGCATGATGCGCAGCGCCTTTTGGATCGCTTTCCTAGACTGGCTATCCAGTTCGACGAGCTTTTCTTTAAAATTGTCTGTCAGTCTTAATTGCGCCATTATTTATCCAAGGAGTCGAAAAAAGCGTCCAGCTCTTTTTCATCCGAGATGTCGGTCAAGCGGCCTTTTTCTGCATCCCTCTCTGCCTGCCGCTCTCCTTGCTGCCAAGATTCCGTCCAAAACCACGCCTGATCTTTCGCAATCGTGACTGTTGGAATCAGGATGATGCGCCCATCCTCAACCTGAATATTCAAATTATCGCCTTCATTCAAATGCAGCAGTTCTACAATTTCGGTGGGAATGGTTAATTGAGCTTTTTTTCGGAGACGAACGAACTTTTGCACGTTGGACACCTCTTTCCAAGCGGCATTTGCCATCAGGATTTCCACCTTTCTATTAAGATATTCATAAAATCTAAAAACGTGACAATCGGAAAATGTGATTTTCCAACTTTCTTACTATCATTGTACAACGGATTCCCTCTGCCTAACAAGGTAAGACATTTCCGAGGCTTGGCCTCTTTTATGCCGAAATCCAAATCGATGCATCTGAAATGGACAAATCTCGCATATACTGAGAGTAAGAGACGGCTGCTGAGAGGAGCGTGGAGCGTGTGCGGGTGAAAAAATGGGTGCTTGGCGTTAGCGCCGGTGCGGTGCTGGTTGCGGCTTCGGCAGCGTACGCCTCGGAGGTGTTGCCGAAGGGCAGGCAGGTGGCGGTAAATCAGCAACTCCTGCACACCCCGGTTGAAGTGGCGAAGGACGGCACGACGATGACATCGGCGAGGGCGGTTGCCGAAGCGCTTGGTGCCAGCGTGAATTGGAACGAGCAGACGAACACCGTGGAAATTCAGAATGCGGACCCGACGTATCGGAACGATCAGGCGCAGGGGGCCTCTTTTCTCAGTTCGCTGCTCCATGGTCGATACAGCTTGCAGGTCGAAGTGATCGGGCACAAAGAGCCGGGGACGACGGTCGTTTTCTCCGATGGGTATGTGGATGTGCCGGAGAATACGGATTTTCAAAAGCTTTTTCTCATGCTGCTTGTAGAGCAACTAAGGGATCAGACGGGCCAAAAGATAGAATTCTGGTCCAATAAAGAGTTGGCCAAGGCGTATGTGGCAGGCCGCTACAAAGAGGATACGCTGGAAGGCTGGTCGGGGCTGAACGCCCGATTCGGGGAGTTAACGCGCGAGGGGGAGCAGGCGTATCTCACACATATTTTGAGCGTGCATGAGCGGGATGCTGTTATCCTTGGAAAATACAAAGAAAGGCCGCTCCGGTAAGTCCGGAATGGCCTTTTTCTTGTTTGCGGTTTGAGTCGCCCTACGAGCGACCCCGCATCAGCATCATGGCGCCGCCCACTACGATCAGTGCGATCGCAATGATGGATTGGTTGTGGAACACGCTGCTGAGCAGCGAACCGATCGAGAAAATCGCGAAGAACAGCAGCGACATCACGGCCAAAATGTTAATCGGAATCAGCAAATACCGGTTTCTTCCGCCGAACCAGTACAGCTCGAACAAGCCGACGGCGACCGCCATCATAAAACCCGGCCACATTAGGCCCCAGATGTTGAAAAGGGTGGAAAGCTGGCACACGATTCCGGCTGTCAGCAGGATGCCGCCTGGCACGAGAACGCCAACGCCTCTGCGCTGCAGGATGAAGAAGTACAGCCAGTGGAAGAACACCCCAACCGGAATGACGAACAGCGTCGGCCAGAAATTCGCGAAAATCGAACCCGTGCTGAACGTGACTTCCCCTTTTAGAAATAGAAACACGCCAAGCAAAATCAAGATCGGGCCGATGAATGCGCTGCGATTCATATTCATACTCAAGTCACTCACTCCTGCTCATTAGTTTTCATTGAACCCAGTATAGCACGGCGTTCGTCCAAGTGTCCTCCGACCTAGGGAGAGAACCTTTTCAGTCTAGAGACCGATTTCAAAATGAAAAACCTCCAGCCGCCGGTAGGGGCTGGAGGTTGGAGTCGCCTTGACGAGGCAGGGCGGACGAAGCTAAAGGGATGGGCCATCCTTCTCGGGATGGGCGTTTACTAATGCATGGACTGCTTAGAAGAAATTAACAAGCTCGTCTTTGATCGCGTCGTTGGAGCCGCCGACGACCTTCTGGAACTGCGGCTTCTCGAACAGCGCCTGAATCTGCTCCGGATACGTCTGCTGGATGCCGCGGAGGCGGATCGACTCGTCGAATTTGGCCGGGTGCGCCGTGGACAGCGTCACCGTGATCTCGCCGGGCGTCGCCAATTGGTCGGCTGCAGCGATGCCGCAAGCGGTATGCGGGTCGAGCAAGTAGTCGTACTTGCTGTAGTAGCCGCTGATCGTGTCGAGACACTCCTCGTTCTGTACGCCGTAAGCCGCGAAATCGGCCTGTACGGCTTCCAGTTTGTCAGCAGGGATCACAATGCGGCCTTCTGCTTTAAACTGCGCCATCAGCGTTGTAACGGCCTCTGTGTCCTCGCCATACAAGTAGAACAAGTAGCGCTCGAAGTTGCTCGCCACCTGGATGTCCATGGACGGGCTGTACGTGCCGCGGAACTCGCCCGGCTGGTACACGCCTTCTTTCACGAAGCGCTCGAGGATGTTGTTCTCATTCGTTGCGAGAATGAGTTTGTTGATCGGCAGCCCCATTTTTTGCGCGAGGTAGCCGGCAAAAATATCGCCGAAATTGCCCGTCGGCACGCTGAAGTTCACGTTGCTGCCTGCAATGGCGGCGTTGTCTTTCGCCACTTGGAAGTAGGCGTAGAAGTAGTACACCGTTTGCGCGAGGATACGCGCAATGTTGATGGAGTTGATCGCGCGCAGATGATAGCGCTCCTTGAACGCCACGTCGGCGAAAAGCTCCTTAATGATGCGCTGGCAGTCGTCGAAGGTGCCTTCGACGGACAGGTTCAGCACATTCGCGTCGTTCACCGTCGTCATTTGCAGCTCCTGTACCTTGCTGACCTTCTGGTGCGGGTGCAGAATACAGATGCGGATGCCTTCCTTGCCGCGCACGCCTTCGATCGCCGACGCGCCGGTATCGCCGGACGTTGCGCCGAGGATGTGAATGATCGAGTTCGTTCTGCGCGAGACGTAGCCGTACAGATTGCCAAGGAATTGCAGCGCAATGTCCTTGAACGCAAAGGTTGGGCCGTGGAACAATTCGAGCACGTACGTGCTGTCCGACAGCTTCTTGACCGGCGTCACTTCCGCATCGCGGAACGTGCCGTAGCTGTCGTCGACCAGCTTTTTCAGCTCGTCGCGTGGAATTTCGCCTTCCGTGTACAGCGAGAAAATTTCAAGCGCTAGCTCGGGGTAGGAGAGCTTTTGCCATTGTTTGAACGTGTCAGCCGACAACTGCGGGATCACCTTGGGAACGAGCAAGCCGCCGTCGTTGGCGAGTCCCATTAAGATCGCATCGATGAAGCCGAGAGGTGCTACTTTGCCGCGCGTACTAATGTATTCCATATGAATCCCCTTATACGATTGAATTTTCAGTTATTGTACCAAAAAACGCTGGCTTTGGACAGTGTTCATCCGTCTGGAAAGGGAAAGATCGGGGCGGCGTGGCGCTGATAAGAGTGGGAGCGGTTACATTTGGGGGAGGGCGAAATGGCATTCGGGTGAGGCATCGATCAAGCCTGCAAAAAGGCAGGAATTTTTCTCCGTTCCCTCCTGATTCGATGGAATGCCTGCGAAATGGCAGGCATTTTGGGCGAGGGCCCCCTTACCTGAGCAAATTTGTCCAAAAAACTGCCTTATCGCAGGTTTATTAGGGAAACCGCCATTGTGGTGAGAAATGCCTGCTGATTCGCAGGAATCCGTTTGCTGCGCGGCTGCCGACTCCGAGAGATGTAAAGCTCCAGGCCTGCGCAGTTCCCCGTGCGGATGCGGAAAAACGCCTTCCGAGCAGCTTGTGGAGCGAACGACACCTCCTCGCAGCTCCCCACGCAAATGGAAAAACCGCCCTCACCAAGGAGGGCGGCCTCACATTACTCTTCCGTCGGCACGACGACGACTTTCCAGGCGTTGCCGATCGGCGGCAGGCTCTTCGTCAGAGCCGGGCCGTAAAAGCCAATGACAGACGCGCCTTTCACCAGCGCGGCTTTATCGACCGGCTCGCCGTTCGGGTCCACGACGGCGGTGTCCTCACCCAGCTGCAGCACGACTTCGTCCGGTGCCGTCTCGGTCAAGCCGCTGCCTTTCACCAGCAGGCTGCCGTTCTCGCGCACGTCTTCGATCGTGCCGGCCGTTCCTACCGTGCCGGCGTGCAGCGCGGTATCCAGCACGGTCAGCTTCGTCGCGTAGGTCTGCGGCGGCAGGCTTTGCGCCATCGCCATCGAGTGCTCCGCAGACACCGTGAGGCCTGAGTGCAGGTCGGAGAGGCTGAGCGTTTTGCCGTCCAGCGTCTGGTACACGGTGTCTTTGCCCACGTTCAGCACGATGCCGTCCATGGCGGCGCCTTGAATGTGGATGGCGGCGTTATCGCCATTCACGCGGATCGTCGAGATGACGCCGGTGGATTGCACCTTTTTGGCCTCGTCGCTCAGCGAGACGGAGATGGAAGTGCCCTTCGTTGCAACGGAGCCGTGCAGCACTTTCGAGACAAAAGAAGCCGGCACATACAGACGGCTGTCCACCAATTCCGGCGCGGTGCCGAGCGAGGTCAGCATTTTATTGATCGTGTACGTATCCTTGCCTGTCGTAACAACCGTATAGATGTTACCTTTGGTCAATTCTACGGCATACGTGTCGGGATTCCATGTCAGTGCGAAGCCCAGACTTTCGGTCACGGCGCGCAGCGGCACCATCGGTTCTTGGCCGGCAGGCTTCATAAAGCCAGTCTCTTCAATCGCATTGCCATTGACTTGGATCGTGTAAGGGGCTGGGACAGGAGCCGAGATGGGCACGACAGCGTTAATCGGGACGGCTACAGGGACAGGGGCATCTGCGTACGCAGCGCCGGCTCCCAGCACGCTGGTTACGGAGAGAATGGCCAAACTTTTTTTCATTACAGATTTCATGTGTGATTGTTTCCTTTCTGTATGTAAATGTAATCGTATGCTGATCTAACTAACGGAAGCGGTCCTCGGAAAGTTGCAGACATGCTGAGAAAAAGAAAAAAAAGGCCCGGGGAAATCCCCGAACCTTCTTATGAATCAACGTGCGCTGCGCTCTCTGAGGACGCTCCACAGGAGAAGGAGAAAGCCGAGTCCGGTCACGCCTGCACCGATCCAAGGCAGCGACGCGAGGCCGAGATGCGTGATCGCCCACCCGCCGAGAAAAGCGCCTCCCGCATTGCCCAGATTCAGGGCGGAATGGGTGGAGGTGGCGGCGAGCTCGGGGGCTTTTTTCGCTAGGTTCATGATGCGAATTTGCAGACCGGGCAGAATGCCGAAAGCGGCGACGCCCCAGACGAAAATCGTAATAATCGCCGGGACCTTGGCATGATCCGTGAAGGCGAAGACACACAGGATTAGCGCCAGCGCCGCGAAGTTAACTACGAGCGAAGGGAGCAGCTTCCAATCCGCCAGCTTGCCGCCGATGATATTACCGAGCGTCACACCGCAGCCGAATAAAATCAGAATCCACGTCACGGCACTCTCCGAGAAGCCGGTAATTTGAATCAGAATCGGCGCAATATACGTGAAGACGGCGAACAGACTGGAGCAGCCCAGTGCACCGATGAGAAAAACAAGCAACAGCTTCGGCTTCACTAATTCGCGCACTTGTTGCATGAGACTGGTGTTCGTTTTTTGTTGGATGTTCGGGATAAAAATTAGTATGCCCACAAGTGAGATAACACCCATAATCATCACAGAGACAAAAGAGGCACGCCAGCCAAGATTGTGGCCGATGAACGTGCCAAGCGGCACGCCGATGATATTGGCGATGGCGAGGCCGGACATCATGATCGCGATGGCGCTCGCGCGCTTATCAGGGCGGACAAGGCTAGCGGCGATGACGGAGCCGACGCCGAAGAAGGTGCCGTGCGCCAGCGCCGTAATGAGGCGCGCGAGCATCACTATGCTGTAGTTCGGTGCTGCCGCGGCGAGCCCGTTGCCTAGCACGAAGATGAGCATGAGCACGATGAGCAGCCTTTTTTGCGGCAGCCGGTGGGTCAGCATCGCCAAGATTGGCGCCCCGAAAGCAACGCCAAGCGCATAGCCGGTAATCAATTGTCCGGCTTGGGAAATACTAACGTGCAGGCTGTCCGCCACACCGGGCAAAATACCCATGATAACGAATTCCGTCATCCCAATAGCAAACGCGCCGACTGTTAAGGATAAAAGGGAGATGGGGAAGCGATCTTTCTCCACCATCGTCCCGGACACTACATTTGAAGCTTGCATATGGTTCTTCCTCCATCTTTTTTGAAAACTCATGATGAAAATGAATGAAATCGACTAATTTTAGCACGCTTTTCTTGCTTTGTGCAGTGTTTTTTGATGCACCGTTGGTCAATTGCAGGCAATGGCAAGTTATCTTCACCACCTGTTTGTTCAGGTCCGAGGCACTGGCGCCACAGCGTTTATTGCTCTCAAAATCCGTCATTCCAATTTGTAACGTTTGCCCTAGCGCTTATTTGCACCAAAATCGGTGGAGTCTGCCCAGTTTCATCTATATAGGCGCTGCTGCAACCGTTACGCCTGAGAATCACGATCTTTCGGTCTCCGCATACTGCAACACTTCGTCCATCACGGGCTCGCCCCGCTATTCTTCCTTCTCCCTCCAGCCCCGCATTCTACATACTTCTCCCCCCCCTCAATTCTGTAGTTTTTTCACACATGCATTTTAACTGTTGACATCTATCTCAAATTGTATTATCTTTAATTCAAGATATTAAACGAAACAAACCGAGGTGAACGACATGAGTGATGCCAAAATCTCCGATAAAAATATCGCCTTGGATTTATACATTGCGCTCTCCCGCGCCAGCGAGTGGGTGAATGCCCACGGCGATCGAGATATTCGCAAGCACGGCTTGAACCGTACGGAGTTCGGTGTTCTTGAACTGTTGCATCACAAGGGGCCGCAGCCGATTCAACAAATTGGCAGCAAGGTGCTTATGAGTTCGGGGAATATTACGTACGTGGTCGATAAGCTGGTAAAGAAAAATTACGTCGTCCGCAACACGTCGGCAGAGGATCGGCGGTTGGTTTTTGCCGAGATTACGGCGGAGGGCAAGCAGTTTATTGAAGAGGTATTTCCAAGTCACACGGAAGTGATTGAGGGGGCCGTCGCCGGGCTCACACGCGATGAGCAAAGAGTGGCTAGCGCGCTGCTCAAGAAGCTTGGCAAGTACGCGCAGGAAGGATTCAAGTAGAATCCTTTCCATGCGTAGGCAAGTCCCAGGCACATGATTCGGTCAACGAGGGGCATGGTCAAGTTGCATGAGCAGAGCAAAGGGTATATCAATAGGAAGTCACTTTTTTAACCCCTGATATCTTGAAATAAAGATTCTTAATTATAAAGGAGTTGGCTGAAAATGACACAACAACAACAACAAACCGCAGGTATCCACCATATCACCGCTTTTGTACAAAGCGCGCAAGGAACCGTTGATTTTTATGCTGGTATTCTCGGGCTTCGCTTGGTGAAAAAAACGATTAACTTTGATGCACCGGAAGTATATCACCTCTACTTTGGGAATGAAATCGGCGGCCCTGGCACGATTATTACCTTTTTCCCTTGGGCGGGCTCGCGCAAAGGGCGCATCGGCGGCGGTCAAGTCGGTATCACAACCTATGCTGTTCCAACAGGCAGCCTAGACTTCTGGCAAGCGCGGCTGAGCCAATTCGGGGTTGCGTTCGAGCGGACAGAACGCTTTGGCGAAACCTACCTGCAGTTCGCGGATCGCGATGGCCTGCAGCTTGAAATCGTGGAGCGCGCTGAAGGAGCGCCGAGCCAGTGGGCATTCGGCGGCGTATCGCTCGAGCACGCGATCAAAGGCTTCGGCGGTGCGGTGCTCTACAGCACAGCGCCGGATCGCACCGCCCATCTCGTGGAGCACGTGATGGGGCTGACCAAAGTCGGGCAAGAGGGTGCCTATGCCCGGTTCAAAGCTTACGGTGACATCGGCAACGTCATCGACATTAACATCACGCCGATGGCTTACGGCGCTGGCGGCGCCGGCACGGTCCACCATATCGCATGGCGGGCGAAAGATGATGCTGAGCACGCGCTCTGGAGAAGCCACGTTGAAAGCCAAGGCTATCATCCGACGCCGATCGTCGATCGTCAGTATTTTAACGCGATCTACTTCCGCGAAGAAGGCGGCATCCTGTTCGAGATCGCGACAGATCCACCAGGCTTTGCCCGCGACGAAGAGCCGGACGCGCTGGGCGAAAAAATCATGCTGCCCGCTTGGTTTGAAGAGCACCGCGATCAAATCGAGAGCAATCTGCCGCCGATTGCCGTGCGGGTTTTGGAGGAGGATGCACAATGAGACATCTCTTTCAGCAAGGTTCGGACGCTGCGGCGCCAGTCTTGGTGCTCTTTCACGGCACAGGCGGGACGGAGACGGATCTCCTCCCGCTCGCCCAAGCAATTTCCCCAACGTCCTCGGTCCTGAGTGTCAGAGGAAATGTGCTCGAGAACGGCATGCCGCGTTTTTTCCGCAGGTTGGCGGAAGGCGTCTTCGATGAAGAAGACCTCATCTTCCGGACGACGGAGATGTACAATTTCCTTGACGAGGCTGCGGCCGAGCACGGGTTTGACCGCCGTAATCTGGTGGCGATTGGCTATTCCAACGGCGCCAATATCGCCGGGAGCTTGTTGTTCCACTACCCGGATGCGTTGCGTGGGGCGATTTTGCATCATCCGATGGTGCCGCGGCGCGGGATCGCGCTGCCGGATCTCACGGACGTGCCGGTATTTATCGGCGCTGGGCGCAATGATCCGATCTGCTCGCCGGAGGAAACGACCGAGCTGGAGGATCTGCTCAGCACGGCCGGCGCCGACGTGCAAGTGCACTGGGAGTCGGCCGGCCATCAGCTGACGCGCTCGGAAGTCATGGCCGCAGCGGAGTGGATGAAAGGCAGCGGGCTGTAAGCCGCGAAAAAGGCAAAGGGAGGCCGATACGTTATGGCAATGCGGGCCATTGATCCGTCCTCGCAAAGCGAGCGCGACAATTATAAGCTGCTGATCGGCAGCATTATTCCAAGACCGATTGCGTTCGTGACGACGCTGTCGGAGGGTGGGGTGCTGAACGCGGCGCCGTTCAGCTACTTCACCATTGTCACCGCGGACCCCCCGATGGTCGCGGTGTCGGTCCAGCGCAAGCAAGGTGTCCGGAAGGACACCTCGCGCAACGCCATCACGACGGGGGAGTTCGTCGTGCACATCGCGGATAGCTCCTATATTGGAGCTATCAATACGACCGCAGCGCCGCTCCCTCCGGAGGAGAGCGAAGCGGCGCTGGCGGGGTTGACGCCGGCGGCGAGCCTCGCCGTCGCCGTGCCGGGGATCGCCGAAGCCTCCATCCGCATGGAATGCGTGCTGGAGCAGGCGATCCCGCTCGGCGGCACCGCGGATGCGCCAACCGCCGATCTGTTGATTGGCCGCGTCGTGCAGTTCCACGTCGCGGAGGATGTGATCGATGGCCGGGGCCATATCGATGCGGGCCGGCTTCAGCCGGTGAGCCGCCTCGCCGGCAACAGCTATGCGCAGCTCGGTGAGGTGTTCGAGCTGGAGCGGCCGGTATGAAGACGCTATCTAAGGTTTGCCCATTCCCAGAGCAATGTGGGAATGGGCTTTTTTGCCTTGGAGGGTACATGTTAATCCGGCGAAGAAGTGTAGATTGATGCAGCGACTTATCGTCGGTAAGGTAGGTCTGAAAGTATTGAAGTGTACACTTTGATTTGAAGGGGATTCCATCATGACGAAACCTTGGGAACAGACGCCTGCTTGGCGCTGCCGTTGGGTGACTTGCCCGGAAGCGGGACAGCCTCCATTCGTAACGATGTATCGTTGCACATTTACGTTAAGCGAAGCGATGCGAGTGCGTATACATGTATCGGGAGATGAAAGGTATGAGCTATACCTAGACCAGCGGAGGATCGGTCGGGGCAGCGAACGGGGGGATCGCAGCAATTGGTTTTATGAGACCTATGAGGTTGAGATCGCTGAAGGGGAACATCAATGGATGGCGAGATGCTGGGCGCTGGGGCCTTACAAGCCATGGGCTCAGGCCACTGTGCAGCCCGGTTTCCTGCTCTGCCCGGAAGCGGAGGCGCTTGAGCCTCTGATGGGCACTGGCATTGCCCGGTGGGAGACGAAGCCCATGCCCGGCTATCAGTTCATTCCAACGCCTTCCGGTATCGGCACAGGCGCTAAGCTGGACATTGACGGCTTCGCCTTTGACTGGGACGCGTTGTCGGGAGGAAGCGGCGGCTGGGTGCTTGCACAGCCTGAAGAAGATGTTGTGCTTAGAGAGAATAACTATCATCTTTCATCTGTGCAGCGCCTGATGCGCCCGGCTGTTCTGCCCGCGATGCAGGAAGTTCGGTTCTATCCGAAAGCGGTTCGATATATTGCGGAAGCCGGCGTGTTGGAGGCCGGCAGTCAGCCGATCGACACAGGCTCTGATTTATCAGAGGAGCACGCGAACTGGGGCGGCCTCTTAACGGGCGACCCTGTCGAGGTTCCGGTGCACACCCGCAGGCGTATCATTTTGGACTTAGGCAACTATTATTGTTTATATCCGGAACTCGTTGTATCGGGCGGAAAATCCGCGGTCATTCGGCTTCATTGGGCCGAGGCCCTTTATGAGGGGGCGAATGGCGAAAGGAAGACAAAAAGGGACGAGATTGCCGGCAAATGGTTTATTGGCATTGGCGACACGTTCCGTCCGGATGGGGGAGCGCATCGAAAGTTTGAAACGTTATGGTGGCATGCGGGGCGGTACGCAGAACTCATCATTGAAACAGGAAGCGACGCCCTCCGCGTGGAGCAACTTACATTACTGGAAACGAGATATCCCCTGACAATGGAAGGCTTTATCCACAGCAGTGATGAACGTCTCAACCGAGCGATGGCCATATCGTTCAGAACGCTGCAAATGTGTTCGCATGAGACTTACATGGATTGTCCTTATTGGGAACAGCTGATGTATGTGGGAGATACCCGCATTCAGTCGTTGGTTACCTATGTCAGCACACTTGACGACCGCTTACCGCGGAAGGCGCTGGAGATGTTTCAAGCGTCCCGCAACAACCATCTGGGACTTGTCAATTGTGCTTACCCGGATCAAGCGGGGAAACATATCTCTACATTTTCGTTCTGGTGGGTTGCAATGGTCTATGATTATGCTTTATGGCGAGGAGACCGCGAATGGGTACGTCACCTAATGATCAGTGTCCGGGATGAATTGGAACGGCTGCTCAGCCATCGCACATCGGACGGTCTGGTGAAGCTGCCGGTGGCATGGAACTTTCTGGACTGGCAGACTTCGGCAAACGAGGCATGGAGCCATGGTGAACCGCCATACGGGCCGGATCGGCTAAATGCGGCATACAATCTTTTGGCCGTTCATGTATTGGAATTAACGGCCAAGCTGGAGATCTATCTGGGCGAGGATGAGCTGGCAAGCAGAACTGGGCGAATGGCCAAAGAATTAGGCGACCGGGTTCAGAAGACGTTCTGGAACGAGCAAAGAACATTGTTCGCCGACGACACGGCTCATCGGCATTACTCCGAGCATACCCAAGTGCTTGCCATCCTTTGTGATGCCATTGCTCCTGTGCGCTCCCGTCGTCTCGTACCTGTCATGCTGCAGGCCGACGATATTATGCGTACGAGCATTTATTTCGATCATTATATGTTAGAGGCGCTTGCCGCGTCGGGGCATGGGGATAAAATGATGGAGAGACTCCATCCTTGGCTTCATATGGAGGAAGAGGGGCTCCGGACAACACCGGAAATTTTCCAGGCTGCTACACGTTCAGACTGTCATGCCTGGGGGGCGCATCCAATCTATCATTTCTATACAAATATGCTAGGCATTCGTCCAGCTTCGATGGGCTTTCAATCTGTTGTAATTCGTCCGCAGCCTGGGCAGCTAACAAGCATGCACGGTAAAGTGCCGCATTCAAAAGGTTGTATTGAAGTGAAGGTAGACCGCGAAGGAGAGGATTGGATTATTGACATCCAACTTCCGCAAGGGTTGCCGGGTACGTTGGTCTGGAACGGGGAGGACTATGTATTAGCGGAAGGACGGAATGATTTTAAATTCGGAATAAGTTGACTAAGAAGTTCATCCTGCTTTCGCTTTACTTATATTGCCTTTTACAAGGATCACCCTGGACAGTATGATGAGGGAGCAGCAACTAAATATTTTCTGTGAAAACGGGAACCCATTTGGCATCGCGGCGTAGTACATCGAATGAGTATAGCGACAACCAAATACAATCCGTTGTCTTAACGCGGAGTGAGGGGTTCATAGTTAATGACAATGAAAAAAACCGGCTGGCGAGCCGACATCGCGCCTTATGAAAAACCGCAATGGAAGATGAGTATGTGGCAGATTGTGAATACGGTAGGCCCATTCCTGGTACTGTGGGTGTTGGCTTTCCTTAGTCTGTCGGTCTCAGTCTGGTTGACATTGCTGGTAGATGTCCTTGCAGCCGGGTTTTTAGTGCGCATTTTCATCATTTTTCACGATTGCTGTCACAAATCTTTCTTTCGAAATAAATGGGCGAACGAAGCCGTCGGCACGCTGATGGGGATTCTGACCTTCGTTCCTTTTCATCAATGGCGGCACACGCATGCCGTGCATCATGCCTCCAGCGGCAATTTGGACCGGCGTGGGGTAGGGGATATCTGGACGCTGACTGCGCAAGAATATATGGAGGCATCTCGACTCCGCCAATTGACGTACAGACTGTATCGCAATCCGACTATCATGTTCCTGATCGGCCCGATTTACATTTTTCTAATCGATTACCGGTTTAATCGGAAGCGCGCGGGCATGAAGGAGCGCATGAATACGTATTTGACCAATGCCGTGATTTTCGGTGCATTTGGTTTACTGATCTGGGGGATCGGCTGGCAATCCGTCCTGCTGATCGAAGGACCGATGTTCCTGCTTTCCGGTATGGCAGGGATTTGGCTGTTCTACGTGCAGCACAACTATGAGGAGACCTACTACGAGAACGAGGCGGAGTGGGACTATGTGAAAGCGGCGATGCACGGCAGTTCTTTTTATCATCTGCCAAGGGTGCTGCAATGGATTACCGGCAATATCGGGTATCATCACATTCATCATTTAAGTCCGCGCGTGCCGAATTACCATCTGGAGAAGGCTCACCATGCCAATGAAGTGCTCCGTGACGTGCAAACGATTACGCTGCGGACAAGTCTCCAGTCGTTGAAATTTCGGATTTGGCACGAAGAGAAGAAGCGATTCATTACTTTTCGCGAAATGAAAGTTATGAAGGTCAAGCTGCCGCAGATGAAAGCGGCGGTGAAACTCGACTAACGACTGCCGCCGCTTGGTTAACGCTGAGAGGCGGTTTTTTGCCGCAATTTTGCCATAAACTCACTTTGTCCCCCAGTTGAATTCCTCGCAGCCCAGCAGTATAATGACAACTATGACGTCAAACAGTAAACAGGTGTTTATTAATGCAGATTCTAAAAGATGAAGTCAAACGCAGCATATGCACAGCGGCTTTGGCGGAGTTCAAGCAGCATGGTTTCCTCAAAGCGTCGATGCGACAGATCGCGGAAGCGGCGGGCATGACGCCAGGGAACATTTATCGCTATTTTAAAAGCAAAGAGGATCTGTTCGGCGAACTGCTGCAGCCCGTCTACGAAGAGCTGACGATGGCGATGGGCACGATTAAGCAGGAAATCGACGGCAGCTTGTGCGTGGAAGTGAAGGATCATTTGAGCTTTTTGCGCCAAATCGATGCGACGCTGATCCGGCTGTTTCGCGAGTCGAGCACGGAGCTGAATATTTTGCTGAACCTTAGTGAAGGCTCGGAGTATCGGGCGGTGAAGGGCGATCTGGTCACGCTCGTGAATCAGATTATGCTCGATGTGTACGGCACGATGAGTGAAGTGCCAGGTACGCTGTCGCCGCGGGAGCAGGCTTCCGCACGGATGGTTGCCTCCACGATTATGGA
This sequence comes from Paenibacillus oryzisoli, assembly GCF_050467285.1. GTDB lineage: Bacteria > Bacillota > Bacilli > Paenibacillales > NBRC-103111 > Paenibacillus_E > Paenibacillus_E oryzisoli_A. Next base: position 228,417 of record NZ_JBCMUN010000019.1, read on the forward strand.
GAGCATTTGTCTGATTTTGCGGGAGAATGAGGATGGCGATATGATTAAAATGCTGGTCGACGAGCTGCTCTTTATGTACTCTGTCGGTATCAGCGAAAAAATGCGGCTTCGGCATACGTAAATTTTTTTGACTGAATAATGAACGCCTGTTTACTGCTTGGCAAGATGGGATGGAGGAGAAAAAAGATGAAGAAAATCATACAATGGCGCTGGGCGATTCTGGCTTTGTGGCTGGCGGCGACCGTCGTGCTTACGGTGTTTCAGCCGGATGTAAATGCGATTCTCGGGCTGCGCGGCCAGGACCCGCTGAAGAGCGACAGTCCGTCAAAGGTGGCGGCGTCGATTTTGAACAAAATGAACGGCGTCGAGGGCACGAGCGATATTCTCGTGTTCCACAACCCGGATAAGCTGTCGCAGGCCGATATGCAAGCGATTGAAGCGGGCATTGCGAGCATGAAAAAACACCAGCAAGAGCTTGGCTTCGATCAATTGCTCGATCCGATTTCGATGCCGGACGCCAAGTCGTCGCTCATTTCGGAGGATGGCACGACGCTGATGGCGAGCTTTAGCCTGGATAAGAGAGGCCGTCACGTCGATGAGATTCAGAAGCAGTTCGATGAGGTTTTGGCTGATGTGAAGGTGCAGCACTACTTCTCCGGGGAGGATTTTATTCAAGATGATTATCTGAAAGCCTCGGAATCCGGCGTGGAAAAGAGTGCGATCCTGACGGTCTTGTTCATTCTGGTCGTACTGATCGTGATGTTCCGGTCGGTCATCATCCCTGTCGTCTCGCTTTTTGCCGTAGGGGTTTCCTACATGGTGTCCTTCGGGATCGCGGCGCAGCTCATCGACAAGTTCAATTTCCCGGTCACGAGCGTGACGCAGATGCTGCTCATCGCGATTTTGTTCGGGATCGGGACGGATTACAACATCCTGCTGTTCAACCGCTTCAAAGAAGAGCTTTCGCATGGACGCTCTATTGACGATGCGATTCTGACGACGTATCGTACGGCGGGGAAAACGATTTTTTATAGTATTCTCACGGTGATTATCGCGTTTGCAGGGCTGACGTTCTCGGACTTCGGCATCTATCAATCGGCCAATGTTGTGGCCATCGGCGCGGCGGTGCTGCTGCTGGAAATCGTCACGGTGACGCCTTTCTTCATGAAGGTGCTAGGCGGCAAGCTGTTCTGGCCTTCGAAAGGGACGTCCGGTCACGGCGAGAGCAAGTTCTGGGCAGGCTTGACGCGGACTGCGGTGAAGCGGCCGATTGTGACGACGGTGCTTATTCTCATTATTATGGTGCCGATTGCGCTGCTGAACCATCAGAAGCTGTCGTTTGACCAGTTAAAAGAACTCGGGGGCGGCTACGATTCCACGAAAGGCTTCTCCCTTGTGGCGGATCACTTTAGCCGTGGGCAGGCGCTGCCGACGATGGTCGTCATTGACAACGATCTCCCGCTAAATACGAATGACGGCATGGCCGCAATCGATAAGGTGACGGAAAAGCTGAAAAGCATCCCTGGCGTCGACAAGGTGTCCAGCGTGACGCAGCCGCAGGCGAAGCCGATCGACGACTTTTATGTGTCGAACCAGACGGAGACGGTGGCCGAGGGCATCACCGCTTCACAGAAAGGCGTGGATCAGATTCGCGACGGTCTGAACACGATGCAGAGTAAGCTGACCAGCCCGGATCTGTCCAGTGTGTCGCAGCTGACGGACGGGACGGCGCAGGTGCAGGACGGCTACGTGCAGCTGACTGCAGCGCTGAATCAGGTGGCGAGCGGCGTAGCGCAAGGCGCGGGCGGTGCCGGCGATCTGAAAGCCGGCATCACGAAGTTGAAGGATGGCCTGGCCCAAGTGCAGGCCAATATGACGCAGCTCAGCGAGGGTCTGACGCAGCTGCAGCAAGGCTATGTCGGCGTGACGGACGGGTACGCGCAGATCGAAGGGAAGTTGTCGGACATTCAGCAAGGCTTGGCCGGGATGAATGCGTTGATTGGCGGGCTGGGCGCGAAGTATAGCGACCTGGCCGCCGATAGCGACTACGTCAAGCTGAAAGCGACGGGCGAGGGTTTGGCGTCCGGTCTGGCGCAGCTGACCGGGGGACTGAAGGAGCTTGGCGCGAACGCTGCCAAGCTGAATGAAGGCTTCGCGGCGTCCACGCAGGGACTCGCGCAGTTGGGCGACGCCCAGGCGCAGCTGGCGTCGGGTCTTGCGGCGCTCGAGAGCGGCGCGGATGCGCTCGCGAAGGGGCTCGCGCAGGGCAGCGCGGGCAGCCGCGAGATCGCCGCGAACATGGCGAAGCTGAACGCTGCGCTGGGCAGCGTCCGCGACGGTCAGCAGAAGCTGAGCGACGGCTTGTCGGGGCTGGGTGACGGGATGACCCAGCTCAAGGACGGCCTTGGCAAGAGCGGCGGCGGTCTGGGTGACGTGTCCGACGGCCTTGGCAAAACGAGCGCGTTCCTCACGCAGCTCAGCGGCACGAAGACGTTCTTCCTGCCGAAGGAAGCGCTGGAGAGCGCGGATTTTGCGAAGTCCATGGACAATTTCATGTCCAAGGATCGCAAGATGACGAAGATGATCGTCATTCTGAAGGATGATCCGTATTCTTCGGAGGCGATGGATACGATTGAGGCCATTAACACCGAGCTTGCGGCTAGCGTAAAAGGCACGGTGCTGGAAAAAGCGACGGTTGGCGCGGCAGGCCCAAGCTCGACAACGTATGATACGAATAAAGAGCAGCTGAAGTCGTTCAACTCGACGGCGGTCATCGTCATCATCGGCGTGTTCATCGTCCTGCTGTTCGTGATTCGCTCGTTCTGGCCGTCGATTTTCATTATCGGCTCACTGTTAATCTCGTACTATGTCGCAATGACATCGACGAACGTATTCACGAAGTATGTAATTGGAGCGGATGGTGTTTCCTCGTTCGTGCCGTTTTTCTCCTTCATTATTATCATCGCGGTCGGCGTGGACTACAGCATCTTCTTGATGATGCGGTACAAGGAACTCGGCCACCTGTCGCCGGGCGCGGCGATTGTCGAAGCCGCGAAGCATATCGGCGGCGTAGTCATCTCCGCGATGCTGATCCTGGGCGGCACGTTTGCAACGCTGATGCCGTCAGGGTTAGTCTTGCTCATCGAGCTGGCGATCGCTTGTATTGTCGGGCTCGTGGTCTTGTGCTTCATCCTGCTGCCGATGCTGCTGCCGGCGCTGCTGGCTTTGCCGGAGTCGCTGCGCGCACGCAAGCAGGCAGCGAAAGGGCATGTGAAGGCGGAAAGCCAAACGGTGTAAGAATAAATCAAAAGAACCCCCTCAACGATGAGGGGGTTTTATATATTTGTATGACTTAGCGCAGCGTTTTCAATGCTCCACTCCATGCGATCACTTGATCCAGCATGGCGTTGACATTCGTAAGATGAAGCTCAGCCGGCTTGAACGTGGAGTAGTTTTCAAAATCGGTAAACAACGACAAGGTTGGGTGCACGCGTACATCGGCAATCAGCAGCTCGCCCAGAATGCCGCGCAAGTGTTCTGCTGCCCGTGCGCCGCCCGTTGAGCCGTAGCTCACGATGCCTGCGGCTTTGTTGTTCCAAGCTTCGCGCGCGGAATCCAGCGCGTTTTTCAATGAGCCCGTAATGCTGTGATTGTATTCGGCTACGATGAAAACAAAGCCGTCCAAGGAGCCAATTTTTTCATTCCATGCAGCAAGTCCAGGCTCTTGTCCGGAGCCTTCTCCTAAAAAAGGCAGCTTGAATTCCACGATGTCAACGATTTCGTAGTCGGCATCTTGTCTTTGATCTGCGATTTGTTTTACCCATTCGCCTACCTGCGGACTTACGCGTCCTTGGCGAGAACTGCCTAGAATAATACCGATTTTTAGCGCGTTGTTTGCCATCTGAACCCTACCTCCATATAAAAAATAAGTAAATAGAAGAAAATTTGTTTCTTGTATAATTATAGTTTTTTCACTGCGGGATGGGAAGAGGGCACTTTTTATATACCTGACCTAAAAAAAACACAAGTCCCCAAAAAGACATTCCATTGTTGCAAGCGGTACCAACGGGTACCATAGAACTATAACATCGACGATTTCAAGTGAGGGGGGCCAGAGGATGGCGATGAACGCGGAAGCGGTTGAGAAGATGAATCAGCGCGCGCAGGCGAAGAAGGGTAACGAATTCCTGCGGGCGTTTTGGAAGTATAGGGCGCTCTATTTGATCTCGCTGCCGGGGATTTTATATTTTATCGTGTTTAAATACGTACCGTTGGTAGGATCTGTGATCGCGTTTCAGGATTACAACATTTTTGACGGGATTACGGGCAGCAAGTGGATCGGGTTCGACAACTTTACCCGGATGTTCGCGCATTACGATTTTCTTAAAATATTAAAAAACACGGTGCTCATCGGGCTCTACGATCTCGTGTTTGCGTTCCCGGCGCCGATCATCCTCGCGCTCTTGCTCAATGAGCTCCGCGTGGTGCTGTACAAGCGTGTGCTGCAGACGATCGTATACATGCCGCACTTCTTGTCCTGGGTTATCGTAGGCGGGATCGCGGTCGGCATTCTCTCCCCCTCCTCAGGCGCGGTGAATCAATTGCTGACATGGCTTGGTTTCGAGCCGATTTACTTCCTTGGCGAAGAATCGTGGATTCGCACGGTGCTGATTTCGTCAGGCATTTGGCGGGATTCCGGGTACGGTACGATCATTTACTTGGCGGCGCTGGCGGGCATTAACCCCGATCTATACGAGGCGGCCGAGGTGGATGGCGCGAACCGCTGGAGACAGACGATCTCCATTACGCTGCCTTCCTTGCTGCCGACGATTATGATTTTGTTCCTGCTGCATATCGGCAAGTTCCTGGATTTCGGCTTCGAGCGCGTGTTCGTTTTCCTGAATCCGCTTAATATAGAAAGCGGCGAAATTTTAGATACGTACATTTACACGGCCGGTTTGCTCGGTCAGCAGTTCAGCTATACGACGGCGATTGGCCTCTTTAAAGCGCTTGTCGGCGTAATCTTTATTGTCATTGGCAACGTGTTCAGTAAGAAAACGACGGGTGAAAGCTTGTACTAAACAGAAACGGAGGTGGATGCATTATGAATCGCAGGCCGACAGCCGGTTGGCAAGTGTTCAACGGCTTCAATGTCATTTTTCTCACGGTTTTATCGCTGGCGATGCTCCTGCCGTTCTTAAACGTGCTGGCCCAGTCGTTCAGCTCTTCGGAATCGATTGTGAACGGGAAGGTTCTGTTCCTTCCGGTCGAATTTACGTCAATTAACTATCAATATGTGTTCAGCGACGCTTCGATTTGGCGTTCCTTCGGGGTCACGGTGTATATTACGGTAGTCGGGACGCTGATTAACTTAATCGCGACGGCATCGCTGGCATACCCGATTTCGCGGCAGGAGTACAAAGGCAGCAAAATCATCGTTGTGATGGTTCTGATTACAATGGTCTTTACGGCGCCGCTGATTCCGAACTTTATTTTGATGAAAACCCTGCATCTGACGAACTCCCTCTGGGCGCTTATGCTGCCAGGCGCAATCAGTGCCTTCAATTTTTTCGTGATGCGTTCGTTCTTCCTGCAAATTCCGAGCGAGCTTATTGACTCCGGCCGCATCGACGGCTGTTCGGAGCTGCGCATGATCTGGAGCATCATTCTCCCGCTGTCCAAGCCGGTAATGGCGTCTCTGGGGATTTTCTACGCGGTGAGTCACTGGAATACGTACCAAAGCGCCTTGTACTATATCTCCAAGCCGACGCTTTGGCCGCTGCAAGTGAAGCTGCGCCAACTCATCCAGACGGACGACATTTCCATTGATCCGAACGCTGCGCAATTCAGCGGTCTGGCTCATATGGATCCGGAAGGTATCAAAATGGCAACAATTATTATTGCAACGGTGCCGATTATTCTCATTTACCCGTTCTTGCAGCGTCATTTCGTCAAAGGGATGATGGTCGGATCGGTGAAATCCTAAAAAAATGACAATTCGAACTAAAGACTATCCATAGTACGTAGATGTAAACGCTTTTACAATGAAGTCATGAAAGCGCACGACACTCTAGCGACAAGAAAAGAGGGGTAGCAATGAAAAAGTGGATTCCGACAACGATGGCTGTTGTGATGATGGCCGGCATGCTGGCTGCTTGCGGTGAGAAAACCGAACAACCGGCTGCCAGCAGCGCGGCAGGTACGGCGGGCGCGGCAAGCGCAAAGCCGGCAGAGAAAACGAAGTTCTCCATTTCCTTGCGTACATTGGCATTTAACTACGTAGAGAAATCGCCTGACATCAACCAGGATAAATGGGTGAAAAAGCTCGAAGACATGACCAACACCGATATGAATATCGTGCTGGTTCCGCACAAAGAATATGAGCAGAAAATGATCCAAATGTTCGCAACGAACGACATTCCTGACGTGGTTCAGGGCAGCGGCGGCGTGAATGGGAAAGAAATGGCCGGTTCCGTGAAAGCAGGCGTTTTCCAACCGCTGGATGAGCTGCTGCAAAAATACGGTCAAAACCTGCTGAAGAAAGTGCCGAAGGAAGCTTGGGACAACGTTACGTACAACGGCAAAATCTATGCAATTCCGGAGTACTTGTCGAACCCGTCCCGCCGCGCGGTGTTTATCCGTAAAGATTTGCTGGACAAAGCGGGCTTAGGCGTACCGAAAACGATAGATGAGTACCTTGCGGTGCTCCGCAAGTTCAAAGAAATGGGCGTCGAGAACCCTTACATGGGCCGTGAGAACTTCAAGTATTCCGATACCTTCTTTGGTGCCTATGACGTGTTCCCTTATCTCTCCATGTTCGAGAAGCAAGGCGATCAAATCGTGCCTAAATTCTTCGATACCGAGAATATGACAAAAGCGCTGCAAACGTACAAAACGATGTTTGACGAAGGCTTGATCAACAAAGAGTTTGCAACGATCAACCCGACGGTGTTCAAGAACACGATCCTCGCGGGTAAAGCGGGCATGTGGTCGATGAATGCGAACGAAGTGCTGCAATGGGAAGCTCAGCTGAAAGCGACTGTACCTACTGGCGACATCGAGATTATCCCTGCTCCGACAGGTCCGGACGGCAAAGGCGGTCACTACTTGTATGGACCGGTTACCCGGGCGTACTTCATTAACAAAAGCGTGAAAGATCCTGCCGGCATCATTAAATTCTTCGACTGGATGATGTCCGATGAAGCCGAGAAATTCTTCACTTTCGGTATCGAAGGTGACACGTATAAGACTGTAGACGGCAAAATCGACTACAAAGCGCCGACAGAAGTGGCGGCGGTCGATGAAGAGCGCTACCGTCAAGCTTTCTTGTGGCTTGTTCAAGACACGACGTATAATAAAGGTTCACTCAGCTTGACCGAAGACGGCAAGAAACTGATGAATATTTATGATACAACGCTCAAAAACGAAGGCCGTGACGGTATCCAATTTGAGCCTCGCCTTGATGCACTCGTGAAAAACCCGGATATTGCTCCGCTTTCCGACCAAGCGCCTCCTGTGATTTTGCAGCATATGGTGAAAATGGTCTATGGCAAAGAGCCGATCTCCGATTGGCCGAAAGTTCTGGAAGAGTGGAAATCCAAGGGCGGCAATGACGTGATCAAGGAAGCCACTGAGAAATTCAATAGCAAAGACGGCGGCACAACCGTGTCGATGCCTCGTAAATAAGCTCAGGAACTGAGCAATGCACACTCCTCACGTACTGGTGTACGTGGGGAGCATGCTTTTCATCACCTGTCAGAAAGTCTACTCGCGAAGGAGAGAGCTCCTCATGTACCGCATACTCATTGTTGACGATGAACCGATGATACGCCGAGGCTTGCAGAAATTAGTGGAACAATCGGAACTGCCCATTGAAAGCCTTCGAACGGCTGATAATGGCGCTCAGGCAATGGAGCGGATTCAAGAGGAGCGTCCGGACTTTCTGTTTACCGACATTCGCATGCCCAAAATGGACGGTCTCGCGCTCTGCGAGCGGATCGCGGAGATGGATGCCGACATTCAGGTGGTCGTCATTTCCGGGTACGGCGATTTTGAATATGCGCAGAAGTGCCTGTCCTACGGGGTCAAGGAGTATCTCCTTAAACCTGTTAACATCAAAGCGTTTCAGCAAGTGCTTACGAAGCTGATTCAGAATAAAAGCAAGATCAGCTCTGAGTCGTTCGTGGCAGTCACGATGCTGGAATCTTGGGCGACCCAGCTGGAGCAAGCTGTCTGGCTGCTTCAGGAAGAGGGGCTGGATGAACTGGTCAGGAGCATGAGTGCGGAGCTGAGCGGATACAAGCTCAAGCTTAACCGTTTCAGCGAGGTGTTGCAGGAGTTGCACATGCTCGTGCAGCAGCGCCTCAAGGCGCGCGACGTGTTCGGGGTGCAGGATGAGCTTGACCTGCAGGGCGCGGTGAGCGAGGAGGAGCTGCTCGCGCGCTTCGAAGCGGCGGTGAGCGGCATTTTGCAAGAACTGCGCGCGAAGCGTAAAGGCAAGCAGAAGGACCCCATCGAAGAAGCGAAGCAGTATATGGAGAAGCGGCTGGCTGAGGACGTTTCCCTGGAAGAGGTGGCCGAGTATGTCGGGCTGAACCCTTCTTATTTTAGTCAGCTGTTCAAGCAAAGCACTAACGAGACGTTCGTTCAGTACCGGACGCGGCGGCGGATGGAGAAGGCGAAGAAGCTGCTGGAGCAGCCGCAGTGGCGGATTACCGACATTTCCGGCGAGGTCGGGTACGCGGATCATCCGCATTTTACGAAGACGTTCAAGAAATATGAGGGCTGCCTGCCCTCGGAATACCGGCACAAGATGGGGATTCGCTAGATGAAACGCAGAACGCTTTCGCGGCAAATTTATGCGTATTTTCTCATTGTGATCGTGCTGTCGCTCGTATCGGTGGGCGCGTTCTCTTACTTCCAGTCGTCCCGCAAGCTGGATGATCAGGCGAAGTTGTATATGGAGCAGATGGTGGACAGCGCGAATTATCAGACGGACAGCTATCTGCAGTCGTATGAGCTGCTGAGCAATGCGTTTTCGTCCAATTCGGACGTCAGGGCGTTCATGGAACTGAATCCGGATGATCCGTATGCGTATTATGATTTTTCGCGGCGGATCAAGGATTTTGCGCAAACATCGGTGACTTCGATTGTGACGTTGTATAAGCAGCTGAATATGATCTATGTCACGGGCGAGCACGGTCGTTCTATCATTTATGAAAATCAGAATGTGCTCAATCTCGATCCGGTGCTGGTGAAGGAGAAATTCGATAAACTGATGACTTCTACACCCTCGGACGGCAAGATTGCCCTGCTCAACATGAGCATCCGTCCCGTCGATGAGGGCTCCGTCGTCACGATGTCTGTCAAGGTGCGCGGGCCATCCTACGGGCCGAACCGGGGCGTCGTTGCTATTGAAATTAAGCTCGACGAGCTTGCAAAGACATGGGATCGTGTAAGCTTGGGCAATGACGGATTCTTTTTTATCATTGATGATACCGGCAAGTATATTTACCCTCCTGCGATGGGGGAACGGGCGCCCATGGATGAGCTGGCTTCTGAAGTGCTGAGGAGCGGCAGCCAAACGTTCATTACCAAATACAACGGTGAAGATCGGATGTTTGTCTCTCGTAAATCAGCTTACTCCGACTGGAATCTCGTCGCCTCTATGCCGGTGGCGGAACTACGCAAGCCGGCGGAGACGATTCGCACGACGACACTCATTGTAGGCTTGGTGACGCTGGTTGTGGCGCTCGGGCTGGCGATCCGCTTCGGGCGTTCCATTATCGCGCCGATTCGTTGGCTCAAAGACAGTATGCGCGAGACGGAGAAGGGGAACTGGCAGTACATCGAGGAGAGCGGTCGCGCCGATGAGATCGGCGGACTCATCCACAGTTACAATCTCATGGTCACCCGTTTGCAGGGCATGATTGAGCGGGTGTATGAGGCTGAGCTGGAGCAGCGGAAAAATCTGCTCGAGCTCGGCGAGACGAAGCTGGAGCGGCAGCGGGCGGAGTTTCAGGCTCTGCAGCTGCAGATTAACCCGCATTTTCTGTACAACACGCTGGAGACGATCAATATGTATGCCATCGTGCAAAATTCCGGCGAGATTACGGAGATGGTCGAGGCGATGGCCTTTATGCTGCGCTACTCGGTGCAGACGAATCTCGAAGAGATCACGGTGGCGAATGAGCTGAATCATGTGCGGAATTACATGATTATTTTGCAGCATCGCACGGACCGGGAATTTGAAATTGATGTGGCCGTTCCGCCGGGGCTGCTGCTGGAGAAGATGGTTCGGCTTACGCTGCAGCCGCTGATCGAGAATATTTTCCAACATGCGTTCCCTGACGGTATTGAAGACCATCATACGATTCGGATCGATGCCAGGAAAGAGGATGGCTTGTTCCAGGTATTCGTTGAGGATAATGGCGTTGGCATGACGCCGGAGCGGCTGGCGGAGCTGCGGAAGAAGCTCAAGGAGAACCGGCTCGCAGAGCCTGAGGAGAGCGGCGCGAAGCGGGGCGGCGGCATCGGCCTCATGAACGTGCACCGCCGCATTCAGATGGTGTTCGGCGAGGCCTACGGCTTGTCCGTAGACAGCGAGCAAGGGCGCGGCACCCGCATGACGATGACGATGCCGGAAACGGATCGGCCGCGGATGCGAGGGTAGATGGAAACAATAACAGCACAACAAACACATGGGAGGAACTACAATGAACATCAACTTAACGGGGAAAATTGCACTTGTCACAGGATCGAATGCAGGGATTGGCCGCGGTATTGCCTTGGCGCTCGCTGAGCAGGGGGCGAAGGTTGGCGTGAACTGCCTGAGCAATGTGGCGCAGGGCCAAGAAGTGGTGGAGACGATTCGTGCAGCAGGCGGGGAAGCGGTGCTCGTTCAGGCGGATGTGACCAATGTGGAACAAATCGATCGCTTGGTTCGCGAAGTGGAAGAAGCACTTGGCGGGACGATTGATATTCTGGTCAACAATGCAGGCCACCTGATTCAGCGTGTGCCGAACGTCGACATGACGGAAGAGCTGTATGACCGCATTATGAATGTGAATTTTAAAAGCACGGTGTTCGTCTCCAAGCGTGTTTTGCCGGGGATGAAGGAAAAAGGCTTTGGCCGCATCATTAATCTGACGTCCGTGGCGGCGCATAACGGCGGCGGTCCTGGCGCGAGCATCTACGCGGCGAGCAAAGGTGCGGTGCTGACGTTCACGAAAGGTCTGGCGAAGGAAGTAGCGGGAAGCGGCATTACCGTCAACAACGTATCGCCGGGCTTCATTGGCAGCACGATGTTCCACGCGACGTTCACCTCGGACGCAGCGCGTCAAGCGACGATTCAAGGCATTCCGCTCGGCCGCGAGGGCAATCCGGACGATGTGGCGGGTGCGGTTCTGTATTTTGCCTCTGAGCTGGGTGCTTATATTACAGGTGAAACGATTGAAGTTAACGGCGGGATGATGATGCGATGAGTACGCTCAGAGAGAACGCCGCACATGTTGCAGGGGGAGCAGGAGCGTCGGAGACGGCGGCCCTGCTCCGTCAAGATCTCGACAGGCTGCTGGCAGCCGGCAGTCTGGTCATTCCGCAGGAACCCGGGGGCTGGTGGCACCAGTACGTCTGTCCGCACCATCATACCGAACTGGTGTTCCATGATGACGTCATTTTGGAGACAGTCTTTGCCTGTCCGCACGGCTGCCGCATAGAAGGTGAAGCCTACCGCGGCGCGTGGCTGGTGTTCAAGCATCAGAGCTTGGCGCGGGCGGCTTTGCAGGCGGCTGCGGTGTATGCCGCGGGTGCGGATGCGCGGTATGCTGCGGTGGCGAAGGAGTTGATCGTTGGCTACGCGCGCCAATTCCCGCTGTATCCGGTGCATCCGGACGCGCAGGGTTGGATGCTGAAAGGGCGGGCTTTTCACCAGGCGCTGACTGAGGCGATCTGGTCGACGACGTTGATTCGCGCCTATTTGCTGCTGCGCGACCAGGGGGTGGGGTTCGACGCCGAGGAGCAGGCGGCGCTGGACGTATTCTTCGAGCTGCTCGCGACGAGTATGGCGGAATACCGCCATATCCTGATTCACGAGCGGAACAATGCGGAGAGCAACTACACGGCGTGGCTCAATGCTTCGCTGTCCTGCGTGCATGCGGCACGCGGGGAGCGGGAGGCGTTGCAGTCCCTGATCGACGGGCAGGGCGGCTTCCGTCATCACTTGTCCATCGGCGTGAAGCCGGACCAGCTGGAATTTGAGGGCAGCACGTATTACCACGTGTTTGTGCTGCGAGCGTATTTGATCGCGGCGGAGATGGCGCAGCGCTTCGGCCTTGATCTCTACGCGGCTGCTGGCGCGGAGGGGCAGTCCTTGCGCGGCATGCTGGAGGCGGTCGCGGATCTCGCGGACGACCAGGGCGCGCTGCCCGCCCTGCATGACGGGCCGCTGGCGCGGGGGCCGTACGCCCGCGAAATCGCCGAGATCGCCGAACAGGGGCTGACGATCTACGGCATCGCCGGGCTCGCGCCCGTGCGGCGCGAGGCGTACCGGCAGCTGGCCGCTGCCGGTGAGGGCGAGGCGCAGCTCGAAGCGCTGCTCTACGGCAAAGGCACGGCCGGCGCGGAGGCCTCGTCGCAGCCGCGCAGCGCAAGGCTGTGGCCGCAGTCCGGGTTCGTCCTCGGCCGGGTGGCCGGCAGCCCGCTGTCGTTCCTCGCCGATTTCGGCGAGCACGGCGGGTCGCACGGCCATTACGACAAGCTGCATCTGACGCTGATGCATCCTGCCGGGACGCTCACACCAGACTTCGGCATGGTGCCTTACGGCTCCACGATGCGCCGGACGTGGTTCGCGGAAACCGCCAGCCACAACACGGTGTCGCTGGGCGGGTACTCGCAGGCGCAGCACGAAGGCCGCTGCCTGCGCTATGAAGCGACGGATGCCACCGTGTCGGTCTGGCTGCAGTCGACGGACGCTTATGCCGGCTGCACGCTGAACCGGCATCTGCTGCTCACCGGCGATTGGCTGCTGGACTGGTTCCAGGTGGAACTGACCGGGGAAGCGCAGTCCATTGAATGGTGGCTGCATCCGGTCGTACCGCCTGTCGCCGCCAGCGAGCCGGCGGAGGGCCAGGTGTTCCCGCTGCAGATTGCGGGAGCGAAGCATGCGGACGGTGAGGCGACGAGCTTCACCGTCGTGGAACTGCCTGTGACGGCACGCTATGTGCCGGCTACTGAAGTAGATGCGCTGGGCGCAGCGCAGTTGAAGCTGGCGTACCCGGCAGGCGCGGGTGCGATTGCGCACACGGCGCTTGTGCAGCCGGGCGACGAGGTCGTCGCCGTGCAAACGCCGGGCGACAGCGTCAATCCGAGCCGCGCCTTGACGGCGGTGCTGCATCGCCGAATGGGGACGCGCGCGGATTTCATCCATGTCTACCGCGCTGGGGACCCGGTAGCGGTGAAGCGGGTTTCCGCCGACACAGTCAGCTTGACGGTACCGGGCGCGGAGGAAAAATTTGTGCAACTGACGCAGGAAAACGGACTTCTTTTCAAGTAATTAAGAGGTAGTTCAAAAAGTCGTCTTTTGATCACCAAGCAAGTCAGGAAGCGGATTCGACATCGAATCTAGCGTTCAGCTTTGAAGTGCGGTGCTCATGTAGTTTTGCCTACACTCCGCTCCTCCTTCTTCAGCTGATAAGACTTGATAAGGTGTGTAACTTATCGCTTCGCATCAACCTTGGTAAACGGGTACCGTCTTTTATAAGACGGCAAGGCCGTTTATCCTGGGCTTCTCGCAACCTTCTCGGTGCTGAAAACCCGACTTTTTGAACTCTCACTAATATGTAAGAGAGTTGTTTGATTACAACCAGGGGGGAAATGGAAAATGACGTTGTCGCCTTTATATGAGCCGCAGAGCGGTGTGTTAACTGTGCAATACGAACCGAATGAACAAACGGTTTTGCTGGAGAATCCGCCGAGGTTCACCTGGATTCCGGCCAAGCTGGAGCATGATCGCTACGTATTGCAAATCGCGCGCTCCGCTGCCTTCGAAGAAGCGGACACACGGACGATCCAGCCGATCCTGTATAACCTATACACCCCGGACGAGGCATTGGAACCGGGCACGTATCACTGGCGGTATGCCCTGCTGGAGGAAGACGGCGGGCACACGGCTTGGAGCAAGGTCCGCCGCTTCGACGTAGCGGCCGGCTTGCCCGAGACGCCGCTGCCAAGCCGGGCTCGGCGCTATGCGGAGACGTCTGTGCAGCATCCGCGGCTCTGGCTGCAAGACGCAGAGGTTGAAACGTTCCGCGCACAGCTCGAAGCCGATCCTTCCTATTGCGGTTTCGACGTTTTCTACGAGAAATCCGTGAAGCCATGGACTGAGCGCGATGTGGTCGCTGAACCGCTGCCATATCCGGGCAATAAGCGCGTTGCGAATCTCTGGCGCCAGATGTACATGGACACGCAGGAGGCGCTCTACGGTGTGCGCCATCTCGCCGTTGCGGGCAGGTTGCTCGGCGACGAGGCCCTGCTGGACCGTGCGAAGGCGTGGCTGCTGCACGTGAGCTCCTGGAACCCGGACGGCACAACAAGCCGGGATTACAATGATGAGGCGTCCTTCCGGACGGCGGGCGCCATCGCTTGGGGCTATGATTGGCTCTACGACCGCCTGAGCGAGGAGGAGCGCCGTGAGGTGCGCCGCGTCCTGCTGGCCCGGACGCGCCAAATCGCACAGCATTGTATCGATCATTCGAAGATTCATCATGTGCCTTTTGACAGTCATGCTGTGCGCTCGTTGTCCAGCGTCCTGGTGCCATGCTGCATCGTGCTGCTCCATGAGGAGCCGGAGGTGCAGGAATGGCTGGATTACACATTGGAGTACTATGCGTGCCTGTATTCCCCTTGGGGCGGAGCTGACGGCGGCTGGGCCGAGGGGCCGATGTACTGGACGACGGGCATGGCGTTTGTGACTGAAGCGATGAATCTGCTGAAGAAGTACACGGGCATCAACTTCTATCAGCGGCCGTTTTTTACGAAAACCGGCGATTTCCCGCTCTATACCTTTAGCCCGGACACGTTGCGCTGCTCCTTTGGCGATCAATCGACGCTCGGCGATCCGGTCAGCTTGAAGACCGGCTTCAATATTCGCCAGTTTGCCGGATTAACGGGCAACGGCTTGTATCAATGGTATTTTGAGCGTGTGCGCGAAATCGATACCGATTCGGAAATGAAATTTTACAATTACGGCTGGTGGGATTTCCGTTTCGATGAGATGGTGTACCGCCATGACTATCC
This sequence comes from Paenibacillus oryzisoli, assembly GCF_050467285.1. Taxonomy (GTDB): domain Bacteria; phylum Bacillota; class Bacilli; order Paenibacillales; family NBRC-103111; genus Paenibacillus_E; species Paenibacillus_E oryzisoli_A. The sequence continues at coordinate 243,711 of NZ_JBCMUN010000019.1, forward strand.
GCAGGTTGAAGCGGTCGCGCCGACGGATGCGAATATCGAGGGAGTCAAATGGTTCCGCGATATCGGCTGGGTCGCGTTCCATTCCAATATGGCCGATCCGGAGCGCCACATTATGCTGCTGACGAAGAGTTCATCTTACGGCTCGGTGAGCCACAGTCACGGGGATCAGAACGGGTTCCTGCTGCATGCCTACGGCGAACCGCTGGCGATTGAGAGCGGGTATTACGTGGCGTTCAACTCCACGATGCATATGAAATGGCGAAGACAGACGCGGTCGACGAACAACATTTTGATTGATGGCTTGGGGCAGTACGCCGAGAAAGATAAAGTGCTGAATATGGCGGCGAGCGGTACGGTGGAGGTTGCAGAGCAGCGCAAAGGCTACGCTTACTCGCGCAGCAACGCGACGGCGGCGTATCAGGAGCATGTGCCTTATTTGGAGCGCTATGTGCGTGAGCTGTACTTCTTCGGTACCTACGTCGTTGTCGTGGATCACATCGACTTGGCGCAGGCGGGAACGGTGGACTGGCTGTTCCAGACGCTATACGAGATGAAGGTGAACGGACAAACGTTCACGGTGCAAGGGCGCAAGGCCGACATGGACGGCCGGTTCGTGTACTGCTCGTCCGGCGAGCTGTCGCTGTCGCAGCATCAGAGTTTTACGGACGTCGATCCGTCCGAGATTGAAGGATTGCCGCCGCATTGGCATCTCAAGGCGACAACGAAATCTGCGCGGAATCACCGCATCGCCACATTGCTCGTTCCGATCAAGCATGGCGAACCGAAGTATGTGTCTTATTTTATGGACGATCAGGGCTTTGATGTGCATATCTACTTTACGGAAGATGGCGTCACGCATCGCGTGGAAGTGCCGAAGGCGTATTAATAGAGACCTCTCTGCGTGCAAGCGTGGGGAGGTTTTTTTGGTAGTTCGGAAAGTGTGTGCCAGCAGTAAACACGTCCGTCTATGAAAGGACGGCAGAGCTGGAGAAAATATGTAGCGGTTGCCACAGTGCTTATTTAGCTTCCAATCCGTCATTTCAAATTGTAACGGTTACTGCGAGACTGTCGATTAATTGTTTATACTTTGGGATTCTGCGAGAGAACACAAAGTGTATACGAATAATCATATATAATGCGCTGCATTCACATAAAATCAATCAATTCTATTCGAAATATCATACACATTTCGTGATTTGAGGCCTGATTTTGAATATGTATTCGAAAAATCATATACATTCTCTGCGTGTGTCCGTTCACGGATAAAGTCTCACTGTAACTGTTAGCCTTGGAAAAGTGGCGTTTGGCACCAAATAGGCACCAGGGCAACCGTTAGCGATGAACTGTATCCCAAAGCCCCTTCACATGAATCGTTGTGGGGCAAGTTTTGACATGCACGTCTGTAAGGCAACTGCGACACTCTGGGATGAGCCCTGGTGCGCCACTTGTTCCCTCATCCCTCCCCACATTCCTTCATAAAACCCTCCTCCATCGGGCAACTTATCCCTGTCTGCCAATCTTAAAAAATCAAACATGATACCTAAAGTTCCTGCATTGTAAGAGGTATCCATCTGCAGGCATAATAAGAGCATAAAGAACATCACTCATTTGAGGGGGATATGACTTGTGAAAAAGTTCAAAGTACTTCCAGTCGTAGCGGCAGGCGTTCTTGCCGTCAGTTTGACAGCTTGCGGTTCCAGCAAAACCGACACTTCCAGCTCGGCTGCGCCTAGCGCATCGGCTAGCACAAGCGGCAGCACCACAGAGAAAAAAGAAAACATTACGATTACATTCCAGAACATATATCCGGATCCAACAGACCCGAAAAACGGGATGTTGAAAAAAATCGTGAATGACTACCAATCCAAAAATCCGAACATCAAGATTGAGCTTGACTCCTTGAACACGGACCAACAAAAGCTGAAGTTGAAAACGCAAGCTGCGTCCAAAGAAGTTCCGGACATTACGGTGGTGAACCCGGCCGCACAAATGAAGCCTTTCGTTGACGCAGGTCTGTTTGCACCGCTGAACGACATGCTCGACCAAAATGGTTTGAAAGCAACGTTCCAAGAAGGCCTTCTGGACTGGTACACGTTCAACAACAACGTCTACGCGCTGCCTGACGGCAACAACATCGGCGTTGTGTACTACAACAAAGATCTGTTCAAGCAAGCGGGCATCGCCGATGTGCCAAAAACGTTTGAAGAAATGATCGAAGATGTGAAAACACTCAAAGCTAAAGGCATTCAGCCAATGGCGATCGGTGAAAAAGATACATGGACCGGTTCGTTCTTGTTCATGAACATCCTGCTTCGTACAAACGGCGGCCCAGGCTTCCTGCAAGCGGTTGTGGATGGCAAGAAAACATTCAATGACCCGGCATTTACAGACGCAGTAGGCTCCCTGGAGGATTTGATCCAAGCAGGCGCGTTCCAGGAAGGGGTAACATCTTTCGACTACAACGCAGGCGAGAACTTGTTCAAAACAGGCAAAGCCGCGATGTACTACATGGGAAGCTGGGCAACTGGCGGTATCGAAACTTCCTCTGTTAACGGCAAAGTGGGCGTATTCAAATTCCCTACCGTTAAAGGAAAAGGCAACCCTGACGAGTTCATGCTGGCGCCTGGATCTGCTTTCGCCGTATCCGCGAACAGCAAACACTTGAAAGAAACAAAAGATTTCTTGAACTACTTCATGACGAACTTCCCGAAAGAAGCTTTCGCGGTTAAAGGCGCGGTTGGTTTGGCTCAAAAAGTAGACGGCGACTTCAAAGCTGCCGGTTACTCCGACATGGCGATGGACGTTCTGAACCTGTTCAAAGTGGTGAAAGGCGGCGACATCTCCTTCGATAACACGATGAACCCTGGTACGTCGCAAGGTCACTTGACTTCCATTCAAAACCTCTTCGTTGCGAAGAAAGATCCAGCTGAAGTTGCGAAAGAACACCAAGCAGCTTACGACGCAAATAACAAAAAATAATTTCGCATGAACACCTGCAGGAGATTTACCTGGGACGCCCCCGCGGCGCCCCGGGTAAGTTCCCGTTAGGTAATGCCATGAAGGAGGCAACCCAAGTGAATGTATTAAGAGTCTCCAAGTGGACGATTGCCGCTTTTGTTCTGCCCTGTCTGATCATCTATGTCTGCCTTGTCTTCGTTCCGATTCTGGTTTCGATGTACAGCGGATTGCTGGACTGGAACGGAATTGGCGAATCGAAATTCATCGGACTGGAAAACTTCCGGACGATGCTGTTCCACGACCCTGTATTTTGGCCGTCTGTCAAACGGACGCTGATGTTCGCTGTATTTTCCATGGTGGAAATTCCGGTTGCGCTGGCTGTGGCTATGCTGCTGAACCGATTTGTTAAAAAACCGAACTTTCTTGTCTCGGCTTATTTCATGCCCGTTATTCTATCCGTAGTTATCATTGGTCAATTATGGAAGACGATTTACAACCCTGCCGCGATGGGCGGGATGCTCAATCAAGTGCTCGAATTGCTCCATCTTAACAGCTGGGCGCATTCCTGGCTGACAGAACCGAAGATTGCCATGTACTCGCTGTATTTTGTAGCCCTGTGGCAGTACCTGGGTTACCACACGCTGATCCAGTTTACCGGTATCCAGAACATTCCCGCCGAGGTCTATGAAGCTGCGAGAATTGACGGTGCCGAAGGTCTCAAGGCCGACTGGTATATCACATTCCCTATGAATATTCCGATTTTCAAAATATCGATTGTCCTGGCCTTTATTGGCTCCTTGCAAGCGTTCGACATGATCATGGTGATGACGGGCGGCGGACCTGCGCATGCCACGGACGTGATCTCGACGTTGATGTACAACAACTCGTTCCTGTCCATGAAATACGGGTACGGAAGTGCGATGGCGGCATTCCTGGTTATCCTGTGTCTAGTGGCTACGATCATTATTAATGCTATCTTTAACCGGCTTGAGAGAAGATTTTCGTGAGGGAAGGAAGTGTCACCATGTTAAACGCAAGGGAAGCGGCTTCGGCCAAACCTGCTATCATACGGAGACGCAAAAGCTTCTCGATCGTTAAGACGCTCGTCCTTCTGCTGCTATCCGTGCTCGTCGTTACGCAACTATATCCGCTGGTGTGGCTGGCGATTTACTCGCTCAAAACGAATGAAGAAATTTTGTCGGGCCGATTCTTCGCCCTGCCGCATGTGCTGCAGTGGAAGAACTTTACCGATGCCATCGATGCGGGACATTATTTTCAATACTTGAAAAACTCAGTGTTCGTCACCGTTGTCACGATGGTATGCGTGCTGTTCCTCAGCTCGCTGGCGGCCTACGCCATTACGCGGTTTAAATGGAAGTATGGCAACGTCGTCATGGTGATTTTCCTGATCGGGATGATGATTCCGATGCAAGCGACCCTGCTGCCGCTCATGATCATTTTCAAGCACATGCACATTCTCAACACGCATCTGGCGCTCATTCTGCCATACATCGCGTTCCAGACGCCGGTGGCCGTCTTCATTCTAAGTGGCTTCATGCGATCGATTCCGGCGGAAATTGAAGAATCTGCGGTTGTCGACGGGGCGGGCGTGTTCAAAATTTTCACAGGCATTATGCTGCCGATCTCGGTGCCGCCGATGATGACCGTCTGCATTCTGACCTTCATCAACATCTGGAACGAGTACATTCTCGCGGCGACGTTCATTTCGTCGGAGAGGCTCAAGACGCTGCCTTTCGGGGTCAATTCCTTCGTCAGCCAGTACTCGGTCAACTACGGCGCGATTGGCGCGTTCCTCGTCCTAGGGGCTCTGCCGGTCATCATCATTTACTTCTTATTAGCTGATAAAATTACCAAAGGCATGGTCGCGGGAGCGGTGAAGGGTTAACTTTCACCCCTCTCTTTTTTGCGTTTCTGCCTGTGTGATACAATTAACGTGTACGGCCTCTAGGAAAGGGGAGCACGATTCATCTTGAGACGCGGAATGAATTCCATCCATAACCGGCTGTTCATCCTTTTTATGTCCGGTATGTTAGTGCTGGTTGGTATTGTAAGCGTTCTTTATTACCAGCGGACGACTCAAATTATTCATAACAAGATCAGCGATCTGGCACAGAAAAATATTTCCCAAACCGTCGGCCTGTTCGATCTCCTTCTGCAAGGGTATGACAGCATTACCAAGTCGCTGAACTCCAACTATGAAATGCTCCGTTTAATTGAAGAGCGTGACGCAAGCACCGAAATGACGGTCAATATTTTCAATGAGCGGCAGATTACGAACATTTTAGGCGCAATCTACTATTCGCGGGATGACATCGTCGGCATTCATGTGATTTCGAGCGGCGGTAAAAACTACAACTATGCCCGCAACTTCGACAGCGTGATCGATGCCAACTTTTCCACAACGGAGTGGTATCAAAAGCTGCAGGATTCCTCAGGGGAGATGGTGTGGCTCGGCCTCTTGCAAGGCTCGGTCATCAATCAGTTCCAGAAGGAGTCGATGTTCGTCTTCGGGCGCAAGCTGTTTGATTTGTCCGATCATCGCGTCATCGGCGTCATGCTCATTGAGACGAATCCGCAGCCGATTCTGGCCGCGCTGTCCAACGTGACGATTTCCCCGAACTCCAAGGTCTATATTGTGGATCAAAATGATCGGCTCATCGCCACGACGGCGGAGGACAAACAGAACATCCCGTCCTTTTCGGGTGTGAAGCGGCCGGATGTCAATAATATCATCGTGGATGACCGCACCGATCAGCTGATCGTAGCAGCGAGAGCGAAAATGTCCGATTGGACGGTCGTAGGTTTGACCCCGAAAGGGGATATTAACGCGGAGGTTGTGAAGACCCGTGAGTATTTATACTACGTCCTGGTCATTCTCATCTTCCTGGCGACCGCGCTGGCCGGGTTGGTGTCGCGCACGATTGCGTCGCCGCTCAAGCTGCTGATCCGCGAGATGAAGCAGGTGGAGATGGGGAACTTCACGGGCTCCGTGAATGTGAATTCATTCGAAGAGATCAACTCGCTTGTATCCTCTTTTAATCGAATGGTATACAGGATGGAGGAGCTAATTGAGCGGATTACGCTCGCTTCCATGAGCGAGAAAAACGCCGAGCTGCAGGCGCTGCAGTCGCAGGTGAACCCGCATTTTTTGTATAACACATTGGATATGATCTACTGGATGCTCGATGAGCAAGAGAACGACCGGCTGGGGAAGGTTATTCTGTCGCTATCGCAAATGTTTCGCTATAGCAGCGACTGGCAGGAGGCTTCGCAAACGACGCTTCGCCAAGAGCTGGAGCAGATGCGGCACTATTTGACGATTATCGAGAACCGGTTGGAAGGCCGCGTGCAGACGGTTGTAGACATTGAACCTGAATGGCTGGAGGTCGTGATGCCGAAGATGACCTTGCAGCCGATTATTGAGAACGCGGTCAAATACGGCCTGGAGCCCCTGCAGAAGCAGGGCGTGCTGCGCGTGTGGACGGAAGTACACGATGGAGAACTGCATGTCGTCGTTGCGGATAACGGCGTCGGCATTGAGGAGAGTCTGCTGCAGCGGATGCAGTCCCAACTCATGGGGGATTTTGCTGTTGGCGACGGCTTGCGGAACGCCCGGGCCTCTCAGCAGTTGGAAGAAGGAAGCATGCGCCCTCGGCGGGGCATCGGCCTGACGAACGTGCATAGACGCATCGTGCTGATGTTTGGCGATAGCTACGGTCTGCGCATCACAAGTAAACTTGAGGAAGGCACAACGGTGACCATTGTGATGCCGCTTCCTCGTAAAGGGGATCAACTAGCATGAATATTTTGATCGTAGACGATGAAACGGTCATCCGGGAAGGGATTCAACGGACGCTGCATAACCGTTTTCCCGAGCATGCCATCCATTTGGCGGCAAACGCGGAGCAGGCAGTGGCTTTGCTGCGCAGCGAGGAGATCGATATTGTCATGACCGACATTCTGATGCCGGGGATGAACGGGCTTGAACTCATGAAAATGTCGCGAAGCCGTCATCCCCATGTCAAATGGGTGGTCATCTCGGCCTATTCGGAATTTTCTTATGCCCAGGAGGCGGTGCGGCTCGGCGCCAAGGATTATTTGCTTAAGCCGATCGGCAAGGACGTGCTCACGGATATGATCCGCAAGCTTGGCGAGGAGATTGCGAGAGAGAATGAGCTTATGGAAGAGGCGGAGCTGCTGAAAGTCAACCGCAAGTACTTGCAGGAGGCGGTGTTCCAGCGCTGGGTGCAGGGACTTGATACAGGGCGTATCGATATGGCGCCGTTTATGGAGCAGTATCCGTATTTTTACCTCATCATGGTGAAAATGGAGACCGATAAGCCCGTCAATCTCGAGAATTTCATTATCGAGAATGTGCTGCTGGAGCTTATCGAGCGCGACGGGAAGGGCTTTGTCACCGTGCACGACAGCAAGAGCCTGCTCGGCTTGGTGACGCCAAACGAAGGGACGCCTGTCGCGGGCCTTGTGGAGGAGCTGCGCAGCCATCTCGTCAACTATTTGAAGGTGCCGTTCCAGATCATGAGCACGGTGCGCATCGAGCACGTCCAGGACGTGCCGACCGAGGTGCAGCGCATGCGCCAAGCGTCCACGACGCAGGTGTATGAGCATCACGCGAGCGGCAGCGACCGTTCGGTGGAGGTAGCCCTCCAGTACATCCGCACGCATTACCACGACGATCTCTCCCTGGAGAAGGTCGCGTCGATTGTGTATTTGAACCCGGTCTATTTCAGCCAGCTCTTCAAGCAGAAGACGGGCCACGGGTTCAAGGAGTTCGTCATCAACCTGCGCCTCGAGCAGGCGAAGCAGCTGCTGCTGAATCCGAAGCTGAAGCTGGCGGACGTCGCGGAACGTATCGGCTACCAGGACATGCGCCATTTCTCGCAGGTGTTTCGCAAGAAGTTCGGTTTCACGCCATCGGAGTTCAGGCAGGAGCAAACTGGCAATAAAGCGGATACATTGCTGTCAAGGGAATAGCTCTCATGGAATTCTCAGACAATTCTAAGAATGCCCGGTAATCGTTGGTGGGGCGGGGACTGCACCCTCCTTTGCTAAATTTTAGGATAGGCAGATTATGCTATGGTAAATAGGCATAGGACGCAATCCTATTATTTCTGCTACTGGAGGAGGCCATGATCATGAAACTGATGAGCAGTAACCGCCTTGGTGCAACTTTTGTAGGCGTTAGTCTAAGTTTATCTCTGATGGTGGGTACCGCCTGGGTACAGCCGCATACGGCTTCGGCCGCGACGGCTGCATCTGTTACGGCGGATGCGACGACGCTTAGCGCCGCAGCGACAAGTACGACACGTGCAGACCGCATAGTCGCGACAGCGAAGTCCTACCTCGGCAAAGTCAAATACCGGTACGGCACGCGCGACACGAAGCGCCTGATTCTGGACTGTTCGGCGTTTACGCAGCTTGTTTTTAGCAAGAACGGCATTTCGATTCCATGGGGTTCCAAAGCCCAGACTTCTGTCGGGACGAAGGTATCGTCCAAGTCGAAGCTGGTGAAGGGGGATCTGGTTATGTTCAGCACATCTACCCCGGGCAAAATCAATCACGTCGGCATCTATATCGGAAGCGGTAAGTTTATCAGCAACACGACCAGCTCCGGTGTCGCGATCAATTCCATCTATACGGGCTATTGGGGCAGCCGGTTTATCCAAGGACGTCATCTGAAATAAGGTGGCTAGCGGCCGATTGCATTGACCAAGCTTCCTTGAACGTGGTATATAAAAGGAAACCATTTTTGGGGAGTTGAACGACCGTATGCCGTTAAATAAAGCCTATGAAGCCGTTAAACAATTTCATGAAACGTTCGAGCATCCGATCGGCCGCTCACCGCAGCGGCTGACGGACGAACGCAAAGCCGCCCGCCTGGCGTGGATGCAAGAGGAGCTCGACGAGTTCAAAGAAGCGGCGACGCTTGAGGATGAAGTCGACGCGATGATCGACGAGCTGTATTTTGTTCTGGGGACACTGGTGGAGATGGGCGTGGAGCCTGGGCCGATTTTTGACATCGTGCAGCATGCGAACATGTCCAAGGTGTGGCCGGACGGTCTCGTTCACAAGAACGAACTGGGCAAAACCATCAAGCCGCCGGATTGGGAAGACCCATTCGACAAAATTAGAGCGGAAATTCATAGACAACAAATGAAGAAAGATTGAGGTGAGGCCTCCGTGGCTTTTCATATCCGACTAAAAGAGCTGCGGGAGCAGCAAAATCTCACCATTCGCAAGCTCAGTGAGAAGGCCGGGGTTTCGTATTCCGTCTTGAACGCAATCGAAAACGGTCGAACGCTGCCGTCGAAAGATGTCGCTTTAGCGCTGGCGATTGCCCTTCGTTTGGAGGATCGCAATGCCTTGATAGACCTAGTAAAAAATCCCTCCGAGGGTTAATTGCATTATGCAATTTTGTGTGATACAGTAGGTATAGACTTGGAGGCTTAACCTGGAATTGCATATTGCAAAGGGTTATCTTTTTAAGCAGACGGTACCCTTTTCAATATGTAATTTTTTTTGTACGAAAACTACGAAAAAGAACATGTTAATTTAATTTTGGAGGTAATATCCCCATGGCAGTAGGAACAGTAAAATGGTTTAACGCAGAAAAAGGTTTTGGTTTCATCGAAGTTGAAGGCGGCAACGATGTATTCGTACACTTCTCCGCAATTCAAGGCGAAGGCTTCAAAACACTTGACGAAGGTCAACAAGTTGAATTCAACGTTGTTCAAGGCAACCGCGGACCACAAGCTGAGAACGTTGTAAAACTGTAAGCTTGTTCATAAGACAGCCCCTAACTTTGGTTAGGGGCTGTTTTTTTTGTGCACGCCGGAACGTATATCCTCGAAGTGACGCCAGCGTGTGACGGGACACCGTTTGGCCTACGCTGCATGCCGTACTGAGGGAAATAAGCGTAGCTAACCGCTCTTATTCTGAGGTTTTGACATAGGAGCGGACAAATAGAAGCGGTAAACCACGCTTATCGTAACCGTTCCCCGCAGAAAATGATGCCTTGCCGCGAAATAGGAGTGGTTTACCACGCTTATTGCCTAGTCAAACGGGGCAATTCCCAAAATAAGAGAGGTCTACCTCTCTTATGTCAGCGTTGGGCAGTGGCATAGCTGGCGCCGTTGGCACCTCGGAAGCCCGGAAACCCATGTAGTCAGGTTAAGAAGCTAGAGGATAGGCTAGTAGGTGAAGGGCAACAAATGTTGACGCACATAAGAAGGTCTTTGTAGATAATTAAGGGTGGCTAACCCCTCTTAGCTGAGCGAAAACAGCTAATTTCCGCAAGTTAGAAGGGGCTAGGCCCTTTTAATTCCGGTTCATTTAAGGAAAATGGCCAGGAGTGCATCCACTAAGAGTGGCTAGCTCCTCTTAGCTGAGCGAAAATGGCCAAATTTCACAAATTAGCAGGAGGTAGGCCCTCTTAGTTCTAGTTTGTTTAGGTAACCGGCCGCCCCACACTCCCGGAACCTCCAGAAGAATCTGGCCCACGAAACCCCACTCTCCTCGTCAGTCCTGCACGACAGTAATCAGATTCTCACTGCCGACGAACACCTGATTCGTCCGCGGGTTGAGCGCGAGGCTGCCGCCGCGGTTGCGCACTGGCAGCAGGGCAAGCCTGGCGTGGCTGCGGCCGCTGTAGACGGCCAGCGCTTTTCCTTCGCTGTTCCCGACGAAGATGTGGTGCGTCGACGGGTTCACCAGCAGCGAGGCGAACGTGGGCGCCGGGAGCGACTTCACCACGCGGCGGGTGGCTCCGCTTACGACGTAGAGCTTGCCGCTGCCGCTCACTTGCGCAGAGGCGTAGTAGACGCGGTTCAAGCGGGGATTGACCGCGACCGCGTGCTGCCTGCGCCCGAGCCGGATCGGCTTGCTGGGCGCGAGGGAGCCGCCTTGCAGCTCGGAGCCGTACGTGCTGAGGTTGTTCCCCAAGTAAATCCGGTTCGTCACCGGATTGAGCGCCGGCGCAATGAGCGGATTGCGGCCGACTTTGCGCGTGGCGATCAGCGTAAGCGTATCCCCATTCAAGATGTGAACGGAATCGCTGCCGGTATTTGTCACGTAGATGCGATTCGTACGTTCGTTAACGGCCAGCAGCGAAGGTGCCCCCCCGACATGCCAAACATGCAGGATGGCGGCGGTATAGCCGTCAATGGCGTAGATCGCACCGCTCGTACAAGCGACATAGATGCGGCCCGAGCCTTGATGCACAGCGATACCGTACGGATGCTCATCCACCTCCAGCGTGGCGATGATCTGATGGATATTCCCATCGATAAAGGTGACTTTCCCCTCGCGAAAGCTCGTCGCGTAAATGCGGTTCGAAGCCTCATGAACAGCGAGAAAAAACGTCCCCTCCCCGACCTGGATATACCCTTCAATCTGCCGTGTATCCCCATTCAGCACCCCGATGCGCGTATCCTGATTGGCAAAATAAAGCCGATTGATCAGGCTGTTGACCTGCATCTCCCCGACCGAGCCGTTCACCTTGACGGCGGTGATGACTTTTGGCTTGCGAAGCATGGCACTGCTCCTTTCCCTTAAAATTCCATCTATGGTTTACCCTATGCCATAAAGGAGGGAGAGGTGCCCACGGTTTTGCGAGGGGGCGCCGGGTCCAAAAAAACAACCTCCGCTTCTTAGCGGAGGTTGGCGCGCTTCAAGAGCCGCTGAATGGCGCGGTTCGCTTCGGGCAGGACGATCGCCTTGTCAATCGTCTTCATGATGCGGTTCTCCATGACGATCCGGCCGCCGATGATCGTCGTCTCCACATCGGCGCGCGTCGCGGAGTACACGATGCGCGAGATCGGGTCCACGTCAAACGACGGGTAGACGTGGAAGTTGTTGAGATCGAGGATCGCCAGGTCGGCCTTCTTGCCGACTTCGAGCGAACCGATCTCGTGTTCCATGCCCACGGCGCGGGCGCCGCCGATCGTCGCCATGCGGAACACCGCATGAGCGTTCATCGTCGTCGGACCGTGGGCCGGCTTTTGAATCAGCGCGGCCAGCCGCATCTCGTTGAACATATCGAGATTGTTGTTGCACGGCGCGCCGTCCGCCCCTAAGCTGACCGAGATGCCCTTCCCGAGCAAGTCGGGCGTTTCGGCAATCCCGGAGGCGAGCTTCAGATTCGAGCCGGGGCAATGGCTCACATGCACGCCGCGCTCGTGGATGATGCGTTTTTCCTCCTCGTCGAGCCAGATGCAGTGCGCCAGGATGAGCCGCTCATTGGCCAGGCCCAGATGGTCGAGGTACACGATGTTGCGCATCCCCGTCTCGGCTTGCACAATCTCGATCTCGCCGCGGTTCTCGGAGGCGTGAGTGTGTACTTTGACGTTGTACCGTTGGGACAACTGCTGAACCTCGCGCAGCAGCTCCTCCGTACACGAGATGACAAAACGCGGCGAGAACGCGTACTGAATGCGCCCGCCGTCGTGGCCGTGCCATTTTTCCAGCAGATCGACGCTTTGTTGAAGAGACTCCGACGTCTTCTCTTGCAGCGGAAACGGCACCTCGTCGCCTTTATCCATCATCACCTTGCCGGACAAAGCCCGGATACCGCTCTCGGCAATGGCCTGAAAGGCATAATCCGTATGATGAACCGTCTCCATATCGACGATGGTGGTGGTGCCGCTTTGGATGAGCTCGCCGATGCCGAGCATGGCGGAATAATAGAGCGATTCCTCGTCATGGGACGCCTCCAGCGGCCAAATGCGCTGTTTAAGCCAATCCATCAGCTCCAGGTCGTCGCCTTTGCCGCGAAAGAGGGTCTGACAGAGGTGAATGTGTGTTTGGATGAAACCGGGGATGACCGTGCGGTGCGCAGCGTCAATGACGTACTCGCCCGGCGTGGCAATCAGCTCCGAGCCCATGGCGGTGATGCGGTCGCCTTCAATCCGCAGGTCGCCGGTAAAGATGTCGCCGCCCGGATTCATCGTGATGATTTCGGCGTTTTTAATGAGAATGGTGGACATGGTCGCTACCTCCTACCTTCATTTTATGGCAATGAAGCATAAAAAAAACTAGCCCAGAAAAATATGCAGGCAGGGCCGGGGCACATTTTTCGTAGCTAGAAATTTACGGTTTCCAGTAGAGACCCTTAATCCAATTATTAAGGTTATACGAAAAGTTACTCTTAGGGTAAACCGGGAGAGGCGATTTTGTCAATGCACATGTCATTAAACCTGACATGCCCTCCCCCTTTTTTGAAAATGAAGCTCTTTTCATTCCGGATGATTGCCGGTTGCGCTGCCCATGACGTACGGCGTTGTGACGCCCTCATACATCAGGTGCATGCTCATTCCCACGGATGCATGCTGCAAGTTGTGGCAGTGATCCATCCACAGACCGGGATTGTCCGCGAGGAAGGCGACCTCGTACACATCGCCCGGCGCCACATTCAGCGTATCTACCCACCAGGGGCTGCCTGTCGACGGCTGACCGTTCCGGCTCAACACCAGCATGTGATGACCGTGCAAATGCATGGGATGATTCGCCGTGCTGTGGTTGACGAACGTCGTTTTCACCACATCTCCCTCCCGCACCATCAACATGGGCGTATCCGGAAACAGCTTGCCGTTAATCGTCATCGAGAACGCGAATTTCCCGTTATAGAAGCCCAATCGTTTATCTAATATCAGCGTAAACTGCCGATCGTAGCTGCCGGTTAACTTGGCAACCGCCGCCGGATCCGGGCGCCCGTAAGCTAACGGATCAAAGACCGGGAGCTTTTTCAGCGACGGCTTCACCGCCGTCTCGTCACGCCCGCTCGTGGAGAAAACGAGCGCAGTACGCGTGCCCTCCTTGGGCTCGTGCCGCGAACGCGGAAGCAGTTGAACCGCCTGCTCCGGCATCGTAAACGTCACATCGTACCGCCCGCCGGTGGCCACTTGCAGCTCCTGATCGCGAAGTTCTGTCGGCTCTTTCAAGTCCGTACCATCGATAGCGCTGACCCGAAACGGCGTCCCTTGCAGCTGAAAAGCGATCGGATCGTTATCGGTATTAATCAGCCTCAGCCTGACCGGCGTACCGGGCGCCGCTTCTTGTATGCGGATGCCGTCCGAAGTGCCAAACGACACGGCGTTATCCGTCCCCTGCCAGGTATGCGCGACAATCGGTATATCCAGCACGGTAGGCCCGATCGCCTCTGTTCCTGCCGGCTTCGGGTCGACAATAAGCGCCCCGAACAGCCCTTTCCCTTCTCCGATGTACGATTCTTGATGCGAGTGGTACCAATACGTGCCGGCATCGGCCGCAACGAAGCGGTACACGTGGGTCTGTCCTAGCATGACGGCATTTTGCGTGACACCGGCGACGCCGTCCTCGGCATTCGGTACATCTAGCCCGTGCCAATGCAAGGTAACGCCATCGGTGATATCCGAATTGATCAGTGTCACTTCGATCAAGTCCCCCTGCTGCACCCGCAGCTCGGGGCCGGGCAGCTGCCCGTTGAACGTCCAGGCCTCCACCTGCGCGCCGGAGCTGAGCGAGACCGTCTGCCGCTTCGCCGTCAGCGTAAAGCGCTTGTCCGGCTCGCCCTGCCGAGGCCCGTTCAGCGAGGCCACACTGATCCCGCCCATCGCATCGTGGGCGTGCCCGCCCGCCGGCGCTGCGCCGCCGGTGTCCATCACGCCTGCCGCCATCGACAGCGTCGGCGGCAGCACACTCATCTGGCTGGCTGCGCTCAGCCAGAGCCACAGCGCGGCCGCCACCGCCACGAGGCTGGCGGCCGCGCGCAGGAGCCGCAGCCCGAGGCGGGGCTTCGCCCACGCCGGGCTGCGCAGCTTCGCGGTTCGGCGCTGCAGCCGAACCGCCTGCAGGGCGGTGCCCGCCGTGACGAGCAACGGCGGCACCGCGATCATCTTCACGGGTAAGGGCACCGCCGTGAAGAAGGTGTAAACCAAAACGGCCACCGCGCCCAGCATGGCCGCCTGCACCGGCAGCACCAGCGCGATCCGCGCGGTGCCGGCTCTTTCGTCCGCAGCGAGCGGCCTGCGCTGCGCACGCGATCGCCGCGCCAAGCGCAGCAGGCGCGGCAGCGACACGCCTAGCGCCGCGAGCGTCGGCGCGCCGAACAGCCCCAGCTCCAGCGCGAGCTTGAGCTGCATGGCGGGCCAGCCGACCGGCCAGACGGCGGCGATGAGCACGGCCTTGGCGATGGCAAGGGCCGCGCCAAGGCACAGCAGAAGAACGACGCCGATCGCTCGGCGTCGCAAATGAACCGTCGACGCGCTGTACGGCAGCCGACTGCTCCAGTAGGCGGCGGCGGACCACAGGACGACGAGTCCCAGGGCGGTAAAGCCCGCCGCGCCGAAAATATTTTCAACCATGCAAAGTCCCCCTCAGTCAGCTACTCCGGATGGTTATTCGTTGCGCTGCCCACCGAGTAAGGCGTCGTAATCCCCTCGTACATGAGGTGCATCGACATGCCTGCTGCGGCATGGGTCAGGTTGTGGCAGTGGTCCATCCATAGCCCCGGGTTGTTTGCGACAAAAGCGATTTCATACGTATCGCCAGGCTGGACATCGAGGGTATCGGACCACCACGGGCTGCCCGTGGAAGGTTTACCGTTGCGGGACAGCACGAGCACGTGATGACCGTGCAGATGCATCGGATGCTCGACATTGCCGCGATTCGAGATCGTCGTTTTGACGAGATCGCCCTCTTTGACCATGAACATTGGCGCATTCGGGAATACTTCCCCGTTCAGCGTATACAAGAAATTGAAGGTGCGATTATAAAAGCCCAATTTGTTATCCAGCACGAGGTTGAATTCCCGATCAAACTTGCTGTTCGCATCGAATGGCGTAGCCGCAGGTCTGCCGTAGTTCAGCATATCAAAAGCGACCGTTTGCGGGATGGCCGGCACTTCGGCTTGATCGCTAGCGGAGAGCAGCAGGCCGATTTTATTGTTGTTGCCAACAGCTAGATATACGGGATGATCCGGCATTGTAAACGTTAAGTCGTAACGTCCGCCCGTAGTCACCACGACATGCGTATTGGTCAGCAAATCGGGCTTATTCAGCTCCGTGCCGTCAATCGCCGCAACTTGAAAAGGCGCACCTACCAGGGTATACGTCTGATCTACCCAGTCATCCGTATTGATCAGGCGCAGACGGACTGGGGTGCCAGGCTCGACTTTTTCGTGGATGAGCTGATCGGACGCGCCGATGGCAAACGTGTTCTTCCACAGGTGCGTCAGCACGGTGATGTCTTTGACCGCCTGTGCCGGCACTTCCTTCGGCTCGACGATCAGCGTGCCGAACAGCCCTTTGCTGACGGCTTCCTGGGAATCCTGATGCGAGTGATACCAGAACGTGCCTACCTGCTCGGCGCGAAAACGATACGTATACGTCTCGCCGGGCATGACCGCGTTCTGCGTGGCGCCTGCGACGCCGTCTTCCGCGTTGGGGACGTCCAGCCCGTGCCAGTGCGCGGTGACGCCCTCTTCAATATCTTGATTGGTCAGCGTCACTTCGACCAGATCCCCTTCGCGGACGCGCAGTTCAGGGCCTGGAATCTGCCCGTTAAACGTCCAGGCGTCGACGGTTTTGCCGGAGCTGAGGGTAACGGTTTTCTTTTGCGCAACGAGGGTAAAATGCTTGTCGGCCACGCCGTCCTGCGGGCCTTTGAGGTCCGCTACGGACACCATGCCCGGCGCCATGGCGGCGGTACTTCCGCTGTGTTGGTGCAGGCTCGCGTCAGACGGCGTCTGACCGCCGTAATCGGCAGCTCCGCTGGCCATATCGATCTGCGGCGGCAGCTCGCTCGCCTTGAGTGCGAAGTTGATGCCCAGGATGATCAAGCCCGCCGCGACGGCTAACACGCCAAACATGGTACTGACGCGTTTCCAGATGTTCGGCGCCGTATACGTCTCCAAGCCGATCGTTTGCTGATAGCGGAACTGGTGACGTCCCCACAGCACCGCAGTGAGTAGCAGCAGAACGCCCAGCGGAATCGCGACATCCAACCATTTGAACGGCACCGGCGGCACCAGGGAAAAATAAAACGCGGTCAGCGCCCCAAGCGCGGCCAGCTGGTATGGAACGATCAGACCAGGCTGCGCCGCACGCCCGAAAATCGCCGGTTCCAGGGTCATCTGCTCCTCGGCGATCGCCTTTTTCAGTAAGGAGCGAAGCTTCATCACTTTCGGTACAGAGACGAACCAGATCAGGATGACCGGCAGCGCGACGAGCGGCGTTTCTACATAAAGCCGATCCTGCCAAAAGGCTGTGTCCATCGTGCGCTGCAAGTAAACCGCACCGGCCGTAATGGCGGCGGCGAGAAGCGCCGGGAACCAGGCCCAGAACAGCAGCTTGCGCGTTTTCCTGTTCATTTGCTCAAGACTGCCGCTGTACAGCAGCCGGCCGGCTTTGACGCCGCCGATCCAGGTGAAAATCACATAAAATAAACAAATGGATAACATACTTTGACTGATGATTAAATACACATGAAGCCCTCCTACGTTCTCTATAAGGGTAGTATAGATTTTGTGCCCCTTTGCGAGTAACCGTCCGGAGACTAAACCGTACCTAGACCAAAGTAGGGGATACGCTCCAACCCCTGCTATTCCGCAGATGGAAGCGCAAACAAGAAAACACTGGAAATCGTTTGCGTTTTCAAAATGGCTGTGATATGATGAATCCAATCGACAAAAAGAACCTGAATTCATACATTGTAAAGGGTTTTCATTTTTGTTTGTGAACCTTATCCAATGTGTGAATTTTTTCTCTTTGCAGAATAAAAAAACATGTTAATAATTTGTTGGAGGTATTTCCCCATGGCAGTAGGAACAGTAAAATGGTTTAACGCAGAAAAAGGTTTTGGTTTCATCGAAGTTGAAGGTGGCAACGATGTATTCGTTCACTTCTCCGCTATTCAAGGCGAAGGCTTCAAAACACTTGACGAAGGTCAACAAGTTGAGTTCAACGTTGTTCAAGGCAACCGCGGACCACAAGCTGAGAACGTTGTAAAACTGTAATTTCAGCGAATTAGAGGGTATCCCGCCAGTCATGCAAATGGCTGAGGGGATACCCTTTTTTGATTTACCAGGTCCGGGTTTGTCGAGCGGCCCCCCCATGATGGTACGCTCGGAAGAGAATGGATGTAGGCGGGGCGGCGAGTGATTGTAAACGGTTGCCACAGCGCTTATTCTGCCGTAAAGAAGTCATTCCAGCACGTAACGGTTGCAGCAGCGGCTATTTATGTGATTTTGACAAGATTTCACTGGATTTATGGCAAATAGGCGCTATGGCAACCGTTAGATCTTTAAAAGGGGCCATTATAGTCAACTAGGCGCTAGGATAACCGTTAGATATGTTTACGAGGTCTATATTAGACTATGGATGACTCGAAAATGGGACGTTGCTATAGGAATAAAAAACTGGAAGCAGTCCCTAGTTTGAAAAATACAATCGGAACTCCTTAACAAGCAAGGAGTCCGACCGGCCGAGATCCAGCTTATTCAATACATATCCCAGAGGTCTTACCCTCGATCTCCACTGTCTCCATGCCGTCCCGGCTGCCGAAAGCGAGACTCGCCAACAGCACATGCTCCTGCAAAACATGCTCAAAGCACGTGATAGCCTCTTTCAACTCATCATCGACGTCCAGGACGAGGTTCACACGCTGCTCAATCGGCAGATCGAGCTTCTTGCGATAGTCTTGCACCGCGCGGATCACTTCGCGGACAAGCCCCTCTTTTTGCAAATCGTCCGTTATTGTCGTGTTCAAAGCTACACTTAGCCCATACCCGGAAGCCGATGCGAACCCGGCTCTGGCTTGCTTGTCGACCAGCAGCTCATCCAGTGTGACCTGAAGCGTTTCGCCTTCAAGCTGAAGCTCCAGATAGCCGTTAGTGACAATGTCGCGGGCTTCTTGCGCGGTAAGCTCTTTCAGAACATTTTGCAGTGGGCCGACGAATTTGCCGTATTTCTTCCCGGCAGTCTTCAAGTTCAGCTTCAATTTAAAATCCACAAACCCGCTATCCTGCCGCTCCATCCGGATCATCTTCACATTGATCTCTTCCGCAATCATTCCCTCGAATTTGGCCAAGTGAACATCGCCGCTTCCCACCACGATCAGTTCTAGCAATGGCTGCCGCGTTTTGATGCCGGTTTCGTTACGGACGCTGCGTGCCAGCTCGACAATCCGCTTCACGGTTTCCATATCCGCTTCCAGCGCTGGGTCGATGAGGTCCTCCCTCACCTGAGGGAAATCAGCCAGATGCACACTTTGCGTACCGCCGAGATTCCCGTAAATGTCATCTGAAAGGAACGGCGTATACGGCGCCATCATTTGGGCGATCGTCTGCAGGGCTTCTTCCAGCGTTTGATAGGCGGCGATTTTGTCTTCCGTCATGCCGCTTCCCCAGAAGCGATCGCGCGATCGACGGACATACCAGTTGCTGAGATCGTCCACAAGTACTTCGATTTCTTTCGCAGGATTGAGGAAGTCGTAGCCTTCCAGCCCTTTCGTCACACGCTGCAGCGTGCTGTGTACCCGCGACAGCATCCAGCGATCCAATTCGTTGGGGGAAGTCTTTTTCGGATAGGCAACACCATCATAATTGTCGATCGTCGCGTAGAGCGCGTAGAATGAATGGACGTTGACTAGCGTGTCGATGACCTTCGATTTGGCTTCGGACACGATGCCCTTTGAAAACTTCTTGCTGCTCCATGGGGCGCTGTCGGAGAGCAATGCCCAGCGAAAAGCGTCCGTTCCGTAAGCCTCAATGATTTCCCAAGGATCGATGACATTGCCTTTGCTTTTGGACATTTTTTGCCCGCTCTCGTCCAGCACATGCCCCGTTGAAATCACCCCTTTATACGGCGCTTGCCCGTTATAAAGCGTGGAGACGGCTAGCAGACTGAAGAACCAGCCTCTCGTCTGATCAATGCCCTCGCAGATGAGATCAGCCGGATACTGCTCATGGAACAGCTGCTCATTGCCGAACGGATGGTGATACTGGGCAAAAGGCATCGAGCCGCTGTCAAACCACACGTCAATCACCTCTGGCGTTCGTGACATGACGCCTCCACAGGTGCATCGCAGCTTCACGTCATCGACGTAAGGCTTGTGCAGCTCCAGATGCTCGTCAAGCGGCTGAACGGACCTGGCCCGCAGATCCTTCATGCTGCCAGGCGCGTGCTCCACCCCGCAATCCTCGCAAACCCACAGATTGAGCGGCGTGCCCCAGTAGCGGTTGCGGCTGATATTCCAATCAACAAGATCTTCCAGAAATTTTCCAAAACGACCTTCCTGAAGATGAGCGGGATGCCAGTTGATTTTCTGATTATTGGCGATGAGCTGGTCTTTGACCGCAGTGGTCTTGATAAACCAGCTCTCCGTCGCGTAGTACAACAGCGGAGATTTGCAGCGCCAACAGAACGGATAGCTGTGCTCATAGCGTTCTTTGGCAAATAATAACCCCCGGTCGGCCAAACTGCGGACGATGTCAACGTCGCAGTCTTTGACGAAGCGCCCGGCAAAATCAACGATCTGGTCATTGTACCGTCCGTCCAACTTGACGACGTTCACGAAATCAAGCCCATGCTGCTTGACGGTCCGGTAGTCGTCCTCGCCGTGCGCCGGCGCCAGGTGGACGATGCCGGTTCCGCTCGCGTCGCTGACATAGTCGGCGTCGACGACGACGTGTCCTTTGCCGAGCTGCAAATAGCCGAACGGGGGTTCATACGAGAGGCCGACCAGCTCCGAGCCTTGGTGCCTGGATAAGACTTCGTAGTCATCTTTCATCACTTTGGCGGCAAGCTTTTCAGCGACAATGTAGACCTCGCCGCCACGTCTCACTTTGACGTAAGTCACGTCCTTGTTGACCGCTAAAGCCACATTGGCCGGAAGTGTCCAAGGCGTCGTCGTCCAAGCCAGTAAAAATTCCCCGCCCCGCTTGCTTCGAAATTTGACCGTCGCGCTTAAATCTTTGACATCTTCATACCCTTGCGCAACTTCATGCGAGCTGAGCGTCGTTTGGCAGTCCGGGCAATAGGGGCTTACCCGGTGGCCTTTGTACAACAGCCCTTTGCCATGAATCACGGATAAAATATGCCACACACTCTCGATATACCCGTTCGTTAAGGTGATGTACGGATCGTCCATGTCTGTCCAATAGGCGATGGCTTCGGTGAGCTCCCGCCACTGCTTCTCATACTCGAAAACACTGCTTTTGCACTTCTCCACGAATTCCGCAATCCCGTATTTCTCAATTTCAGGCTTGCCGGAGATGCCAAGCTGCTTCTCGACGCCGAGTTCAACGGGCAGCCCGTGGGTGTCCCAGCCGGCTTTTCGCACGACCCGATAGCCGGACATCGTTTTATAGCGGCCGATAAAATCTTTGATGACGCGGCCGAGCACATGCCCAATGTGCGGTTTTCCGTTAGCGGTCGGCGGGCCCTCATAAAAGACGAAATTCGGCTTCCCCTCCCGGTTTCGGATGGATTTCGGGAAGGTCTCCTCTTGCTTCCACTGGGCGAGAATGCGCAGTTCACGGGCTCTTGCTTTCTCTTTTACATCAACTTTTTTCATGGAGATTCATCCCTTTCTTTTTTATGAAAAAACAAAAAAATCCCGCCCCGTAAGGGACGAGATTGAACTCGCGATACCACCCTTGTTCCGTCGTGATCGTAATCATTACAATCCTCCGGCAACTCCACTACGTACTATCATACGCGTCCTTGGTAACGGCAGGATTCCGGGTCGGCTTACTTCGTATGCTTCAGCCTTCCTTCTCGGAGAGGATTTTCGGTTAACGCTTGAACATTGGCTTTCAGCTCTAGGCCAACTCTCTGGGGATCAAGGGGGCTAACGTACTCTTTCTCGTCAACGAATTTGAAATGGGTATTGAATTATATTTATTTATACGCCAGAGGGGAGGGAATGTCAACTGTCATTCGTGCAGCGGGCAAGACATCGTGCCCAATTTTCTGGTACAATAAAAAGAACATATGATCGAATCTTGATGACGGGAGAGGGACATCCGTGAAAAATAAAATGGCCTCCAAACTCGCGCTCGCCGGCATTGCCGTTCTTGCTGCCGCTGCTGTCGTGGTCTTCGGCTTATCGCCGTGGGACAAGGCGACTTCGGTGCCGTCGCCCGCCGTGGCGACGCCGGCGCCAACCCCGCCGCCGCGCGAGGCGCTGGCGTTTCGCATGCAGGACTGGGAACGCGGCTGGGTGAAATACGCCGACGGCCTGGTGCAAACCAAGGACGGCGGCGCCACGTGGACAGAGGTGCCGGCAGAGGAGGCCGCGCTCGTGGAAGCGGGCGGCGCCGAGGCAGCCCCTGCGGCAGGCGCGCAGGGGGCGGAGATTGCGCCGGCTGCGATCCCGGCGCTGCTCAGTCTCGAGACCGGCGCGGAGCCGACCTCACTCACGCTGCCGCAGCCGCCGACGGCGCTGCTGCGCGGGACGGAACTGCCGGTGAAACAGGCGCAGTTCCTGACCCCGCAGATCGGCTGGGCGATGCCGCCGAGCGTGAAGGTGAATGACCGTCCGCTGCTCGTGACGGTCGATGGGGGGGCGTCATGGAGCGATACCATGACGGAGGACGTAAAGGCGGCGATCCTCGGCGCCAAGACGCACCTGCTCCAGCTGCAAGCGGAAGCGGGCGTCTATGCGTCGGAGCAAGGCGCCAAGGCGGTGATGAGCGCGGATTGGAAGCTCATCCCGGACAAGGCCGCACCGGGCGACGCGGTGCTGGTGCGACATAAGGAGCCCGGCACGGTGACGTGGCAGGGCAAGACGTATACGCTGCAGCCGTACGGAGCCGGCTACTTCACGTATTTGCCGATCGGCATGAGCGCGAAGCCGGGCACGTATCCGATCGGCGACCAGACGTTGACCGTCGTCGCCAAGAAGTTTGAGACGCAGTACTTGCAGGTCACGCAGGAAATGGAAAGCATGAAGCAGGATACGGCGCGGATCAACGCGGATCAGAAGCTGATTGACGAGGCGCGGAGTAAATCGGAGCCGACGTTTCTTTTTCAGGGGCCGTTTGTGAAGCCCATTGAGGGGATTCTGACGACGCCGTACGGCTACACCCGCTATGTGAACGGCAAATTCGACAGCTCGCACATGGCGCTGGACTTGGCTGCGAAGCAGGGGACGCCGATCAAGGCGACGAACGATGGCATTGTCGTGCTTGCCGACATGCTGTATTTGACCGGCAATTCCATTTATATCGATCATGGGATGGGGCTTTTTTCGCAGTATGCGCACCTGTCGGAGTTACGGGTGAAAGCCGGCGATCACGTGAAGCAGGGGGATATTATCGGGTTAGTCGGGACGACGGGCTTTTCGACGGGGCCGCATTTGCATTTTACGTTTTGGGCGCATAATGTGCAGGTCAATCCGGACCTGTTTTTCAATACAACGCCGTTCCGGTGGATGAAGGTTGGGAAGTAGCATGACGGTGGCGATTCAAATTTCGGTGCGTTCGCTCGTGGAGTATGTGTTCAGTGCCGGGAGCATTGAGACAGGTTTTCGGAGTGCCAAGGCGCTGACGGATGGGACGAAGGCGCACCAGAAGCTGCAAAAGGAATACGGGCCGGGCGATGAGCATGAGGTCTATGTGTCGGCGGAAATTGAGCATGAGGGGCTGGTTTTCACCGTTGATGGCCGATGTGATGGCCTGCTGCTGGATGAAGACGGTGAGACGCTGATCGTGGATGAGATTAAGTCGACCTCTCTCGGGTTTGATACGATTCCGGAGGACGGCTATCTCGTCCACTGGGCGCAAGCCAAATGCTATGCTTACATGATTGCGAAGGATCGAGGGCTGTCACGGATGGCGATTCGGCTCACCTATTTTCAGGTAGAGTCGGAAGAGGTTCGGCGCATGACAGTTTACGCGGCGGTCGAGGAGCTGGAGAAGTTCGTCTATGACTGCGTGGCGGGTTATTTTCCGTACGCCCAATTGCAGACGGCGAATCGGGAGCAGCGGGACGGGAGCGCGGGGGAGCTTGCTTTTCCGTTCCCGAACTATCGGGAAGGGCAGCGGAAGCTGGCGGGCGCGGTGTACCAGACGATCAAGGAGGGGCACAAGCTGTTCGCCAAAGCGCCGACGGGCATCGGCAAAACGATGTCGACGCTGTTTCCGGCTGTGAAATCATTCGGCGCCGGCGGGGTGCAGCGGATTTTTTATCTAACGGCGAAGACGATTACCCGTACGGCGGCGGAGGAAGCGCTGGCGCTGCTGGAGACGCGGGGGCTGAAGCTCCGCGCGGTGACGCTGACGGCAAAGGAGAAGGTGTGCCTGAAGGACGAGGTGCGCTGCACGCCGGAGTACTGCGAGTTTGCGGACGGCTACTACGACCGGGTGAACGAGGCGGTACTGGATCTGCTAGGGCATGAAACACTGATGACCCGAGAGGTGATTACGGCGTATGCGCGGAAGCATCGGGTGTGCCCGTTTGAGTTCTCGTTGGATGTGGCGTATGCAGCGGACGCGGTCATTTGCGATTATAACTATATTTTTGACCCACGGGTGAATTTGAAACGTTTGTTCGATGAGCATAAAAAGGGGACCGTGCTGCTGGTTGACGAGGCCCACAACCTAATTGACCGCGCGCGGGAAATGTATTCGGCCGAGCTGGTGAAGTCACCCTTTCTTGCGCTGCAGCGGGCGTATAAAGGCGTGCGCCCGGAGCTGGCGGATGCGGCGAAAGGGCTGAACAACTATTTCATCGCTCTGCGTAAGCGGTGCGGAGAGGAAAGCCGGGTCGACGTGGAGCTGCCGACGGACCTGATTGCGCTGCTGGAGGTGTTCCTGGCGGCCGCGGAACAGGAAATGGCGCTCGGCGCCGCGGGGGCGGCGTTGGATGAGGCGGCTGCGGAGAATGCTGCGGCGCTGCGCGAGGCGTTTTTTGCTGCGCACAACTTCGTGCGCATCGCGGGGTTGTACGACGAGCGCTATATGACGCTGTCGTGGGTAGATCGCAGCGAGGTGAGCGTGAAGCTGCTCTGCTTGGACCCGTCCCATCTGCTGGGCGTGATGGGGAAGGGGTACCGGTCGCAGATACTGTTCTCTGCGACACTCTCCCCGCTGTCCTATTACATGGACATGCTGGGGGCGGGCGAGAACGGCTACTCGATCACGGTGCCGTCGCCGTTTAGCCGGGAGCAGCTGGACGTGAAGGTCCAGCCGCTGTCGACCCGCTATCAGGATCGCGAGCGGAGCAGCGGAAAAATTGCACAGACAATCGTGAAGCTGGTCACGGAGCGGGGGGGCAATTATCTTGTTTTTCTACCGTCCTATGCGTATATGAGCGTGGTGTATGAGGCGTTTACGGATGAGCTGATGGCGTGGCAGAACGCGCAAGCGGAGACCGGCAAGCCGGGTGAACAGCCGGAGCTCGACGTCTGGGTGCAGCAGGCGAGAATGTCCGAGGAGGAGCGGGAGCAGTTCCTCGCCGCGTTCCAGGCGGGTTCGGAGAAGACGACGGTGGGCTTTGCCGTCATGGGCGGCATTTTCTCGGAGGGCATCGACCTTGTCGGCGATCGGCTGACCGGTGTCGTCATTGTCGGCGTAGGTATGCCTCAGCTTGGGCCGGAACGGAACTTGATCAAGGACTACATGGACACCGAAGGCAAAAACGGTTTCGACTACGCCTACGTGTATCCCGGCATGAACAAAGTGCTGCAAGCCGGCGGCCGGCTCATCCGCTCCGAAACGGATCACGGCGTGCTGCTGCTGATCGACGACCGGTACGTGCAGCCGCGGTATCGTTCGCTGCTGCCGGAAGAGTGGCGCGATTACGAGCTGCTGCCCGCGCGGGGGTAGCGGGTGGAACAGAGGAACCGGGGGCGGAGGCTTCCGGTCTCGGAATGCGAGTGGTGCCCGGGAGAAGGCAGTTGGCTTTGCATGAGGATGGCGGGCAGAAGGAAGTAGCTAGTTAGGTAATCGAGTGGCAGGCAGGTAGAGCAGCAAGTCTGGTGTAAGGGTGAGCGGTCAGGTTGGAGTA
Organism: Paenibacillus oryzisoli; assembly: GCF_050467285.1. Taxonomy (GTDB): domain Bacteria; phylum Bacillota; class Bacilli; order Paenibacillales; family NBRC-103111; genus Paenibacillus_E; species Paenibacillus_E oryzisoli_A. Next base: position 269,696 of record NZ_JBCMUN010000019.1, read on the forward strand.
GCTAGTTTAGGGTGAGAGTGGCAGCCTAGAGGAGGTAACTAGTTTTCCATAAGAGTAGCAGGCAGGTAGAGTACGAGTTGGTGTGAGGGGAACGGTCAGGTTGGAGCAGCTAATTAAGGGTAGAGTGGCAGGCTAGAGGAGGTAACTAGTTTTTCGTAAGAGTAGCAGGCAGGTAGAGTAGCTAGTTTGGCAGGACGCAGCAGTTCCTCGAGCTGCGATCTTCCGCCGTAGAAAATGTAAGCGCATGCAACCCCTCTTATTTTTGGCCAAAGCGAGTTTTGCTATCAATTAGAAGGGGCAAACCCCTCTTATTTACTCGGATCGCATGGAAATTGCCCAACCAAGCGTAGGTTAGCAGTGGTTTGCCCCCCTTATTTCGCTCCAATCCGCCGCTGAACGCAGAATAAGAGGGGCGAGCCCCTCTTAAACCTGCCCTCATAGTCGATGCCGTCCGCTGACTGCGATCCTACAGCGACATCTCATAAATTTTTAACACATCGTCCCGCGTCAATTTGCGGAAGTTGCCGAAATCGCCGTAGATCATGGCTTTATCGGCCATGGACTCGAACGTCGCGTTGTCGATGTCGTAGTCCGCCAAACGACCCGGTGCGCCGATGCGGTTGAAGAACGCCCGCAGTGCGGCGATACCTTCCTCTGCGACTTGACGATCACTTTTGCCCGCGGCGTCGATGTCGAACACGCGATGCGCGAACTGCTTGAACCGCGCGACGTTTGCGTCCAGGTTGTGCGTCATCCAGTTCGGGAACAGGATGGCGAGCCCGCCGCCATGCGGAATATCGTGCACCGCGGACACCGCATGCTCTAGGTTGTGGGTTGCCCAGTCGCCGCGCACGCCCATGCTGAGTACGCCGTTCAGCGCCATCGTGCCGCAGTACAGGATGGTGCCGCGGTGCTCGAGGTTCGTCAGATCCTCCAGCAGGCGAGGCGCTGTATCGATCACGGTGCGAAGAATCGTTTCGCAGAAGCCGTCCTGCACCGGAGAGCTCTCGTCATGGTGAAAATATTGCTCAAACACGTGTGACATAATATCTACGATGCCGTACACGGTTTGGTTGGCCGGCAGAGAAACGGTGAACGCCGGATCGAGGATCGAAAATTTCGGGAACGCATGCGGGCTGCCCCAGCCGAGCTTCTCTTTCGTTTCCCAGTTCGTGATGACGGAACCGGAGTTCATTTCCGAGCCAGTCGCCGCGATCGTCAGGATCGTGCCGAGCGGCAACGCGCCGGTTGCAACCGCTTTGCGGCGCACGATGTCCCAGAAGTCGCCGTCATACTTGGCGCCGACGGCAATCGCTTTGGCGCAGTCGATGACGCTGCCGCCGCCGACCGCAAGCACCAAATCGATGCTGTTGCTGCGGCATAGCTCGACCCCGCGGTGCACGGTCGTCAGCCGCGGATTTGGCTCGACACCGGCCAGTTCGGTGATCGTGGCGCCGAGCCCTTTTAACAGCTCAGTCACCTGGGTGTATAGGCCGTTCGCCTTAATGCTGCCGCCGCCGTATACCAGCAAAACATGGTTGCCGTATTTCGGTACCTCGACAGACAGCTTCTGTAATTGATTTTGACCAAAATGCAAGGTAGTTGGATTATGGAACGTAAATGCGTGCATGGGAGTCCTCCTTGAAAATGGTAGGCAGCTATTGAAAGATAGCGCCCTTATTAATTATTGTATAGAAGTGTGCAGCAAAAAACAAAATGTCGCCTTTTGAGCGCGAGAGGATGGGTACGATGGCTAAACTAGCTCCTTACATTTACAGCCACAACGCCAGAGAGCAGGCGGAATTTTATGCTTCTGCACTGGGCGGCGAAATTACGCGCTTGCAGACGTATGCCGAGGTGCCGGGCACCCCGGACGCTATGAAAGACCGCATTATGCATTTGGAGCTGGAGGCGCTGGGCTTAAAAGTGTTTATGGCCGACGCTAAAGTGGCTCCTGCGGATCGTGGGGCTGGCATGGATTTGGCGCTTGTATTCCAGGATGAGGCCGAGGCAGCGCGGATTTACGAGGGGCTGGCGGAGGGCGGCGAAATCATCATGCCGCTCGAGCGGATGTTCTGGGGCACGATGCTAGGCCGACTCAAAGATGCCTACGGCGTCATCTGGCAAATCGCCACAGAGCCCGAATAGAAGTTGGGACCGTCAGGGATGGCGGTTCTTTTTTCATATTTTGTCCACGATTCTCCGTCCCGAGCCCCCTCCTCTTACGCCTGTCGACCGATTCGAAGCTGTTTATATTCCGTTTAAAATAGGGGAGTAAGATGCTCTTATCGGCAAGCCACCCGCGAGGGAGCTGCACAGAGTCGAAGGTGAAGGAGTGGAGATACATGGAGAGAAACGCAGGAAAAAAAGAAAAACCGAAGACCGATTGGCGGGGGTTCTTCCGCTTATTGATGGGAGCAAAGCCGCCTAAGATGCTGCTGGCGATTGCCTTGTCGCTTAGTGTGATTTCAACATTGGTGGGGCTGGTCATCCCGATGTTCACCAAAAACGTCGTCGACAGCTTCTCGCTGTCCTCGCTGAACTGGATGGAGATCGCGGGCATGGCGCTCGCTTTTGTCGGGTCCGCTGTCGCGGCGGGCGTGTCCACGTATTTGCTGAACTACGCTGGGCAAAAAGTCGTCGCAGGCATCCGCGACCGCCTCTGGAAAAAGCTGCTCGTCCTTCCGGTGCGCTACTACGATAACAACCAGACCGGGGATACGATCTCCCGGATGACGAACGACACCGGCATCATCAAAGGGCTGATCGCCGAGCATATGGCCGGTTTTGTCACTGGCCTGATCTCCATTATTGGCTCAATCGTCGTGCTGCTCTATATGGATTGGAAAATGACGCTGATCATGTTCAGCATTTTCCCGATTGCTTTTCTGATCTTGTTCCCGCTGGGGATGCAAATGTATAAAGTGTCCAAAGGCCTCCAGGCCGAGACCGCGGGTTTCACCTCAATTCTGAGCCGTGTGCTGTCGGAGATCCGCTTGGTGAAAGCGGCAGGCGCTGAGCCTGTTGAATATCGCGAGGGCAGCGAGGGCATTCAGAAGCTGTTCAAATTCGGCTTAAAAGAAGGCCGCATCCAGGCACTCATGTCGCCGCTGATCACGTTCGTCATGCTCATGCTGTTTGTTGTGCTGTTCGGCTATGGCGGTGCGCGTGTCGCGTCCGGTGCGATCTCGGCGGGCCAACTGGTAGCCTTCATGCTGTATCTGTTCCAGATCGTGATGCCGATTACGCAGCTTACCCAATTTTTTACGCAAATGCAAAAAGCCATGGGCGCGACCGAGACGATTCTCAAAGTACTGGATCACGAAGAAGAGGATCCGCATGTCGGCCTGCCGGTGACGAATGCTGCACAGCCGCTGCATTTTGATCATGTGACGTATGGCTACAAGGATGAGGAAGCGGTGCTGAAAGACGTCAGCTTTACAATGGATGCAGGCAAGGTCACGGCGATTGTTGGACCAAGCGGAAGCGGGAAAACGACGATGTTCTCCCTGCTGGAGCGATTCTACACCGGTCAAAAGGGTACGATCTCGCTGGGCGCTAACCGAATCGACGACTTCTCTCTCGTCTCCTGGCGCAGCCAGATCGGGTACGTGTCGCAGGAGAGCCCGCTGATCGTGGGGACGATCCGCGACAACATCTGCTACGGCCTCCAGCGGGAAGTGACGCAGGAGCAGCTCGAGCGGGCCGCGGAGATGGCGTACGCGGATATCTTTATCAACGAGCTGCCGGAGAAGTATGACACCGAGGTCGGCGAGCGCGGCATCAAGCTGTCCGGCGGACAGCGGCAGCGGATTGCGATTGCGCGGGCCCTGCTGCGCGATCCGAAGATTCTCATGCTGGACGAAGCGACGTCCAGTCTGGACAGCAAGTCCGAGGTTGTCGTGCAGCAGGCGCTGCAGAACCTCATGCAAGGACGCACGACGCTCGTCATTGCGCATCGTTTGTCCACGGTCGTGGACGCCGACCAGATTGTCTTCCTCGATAAAGGTGTCGTGACCGGCATCGGCACGCACCAGGAGCTGCTGGAATCGCACGAGATGTATCGCGAGTTCGCCACCCAGCAGCTGCAAATTCAAGAGCAGCTGATCGCGGAGCATGCGCCTTCTCCATTGCTTTCCTAAAGTGAAGAAGCCCCGAGGGTTGGGAGGCCCTTGGGGCTTTTGCGTGCTTGCTAAGCTTGCGTCATCCTTCCTGCCTTGCGTGCATCTTCCCATAGCGGGCCGATGTAGGCGTCCAACGACTTCAAAACATGGTCTCTCCGGTTCTCATCGACGTTCACCGTATCATGCAAAATCGCATATCGAACTTGAATGAGGGCAAATAGTGGGGGCAGCTCAGCACTTCGCAGCGCTTTAATCATGCTTTCTTCCTGTGGTGTGATGTCCATCACGTATTCGCTTCCTTTCGAGGGGGATGGACTCATTATAAACACTCACATTAGTGTAAGGGTCAAGCGAAATGATGTGGAGTTCTAAGGGAAAGAGGACCGTGACCAAATTCCCCGGGGGATCGCTCCAACCTGGCGTTTCCATTAATTTCCCCTCCCGACAAAGGAGCACGCCCCGCAGCGTCGAATAGGGAAGATAACGATATTATCAAAGGAGCTGCGGCAAATGGACAAAGTGCGTTGGGGAATTATCGGGTGCGGCGACGTGACCGAGGTAAAAAGCGGGCCTGCCCTGCAAAAGGCAGAGGGCTCGGAGCTTGTGGCTGTCATGCGCCGTAACGGCGCATTGGCGGAGGATTACGCACGCCGGCATGGTGTGCCGAAGTGGTACGATGACGCGGAGGCGCTTATCAGCGATCCCGACGTCAATGCGGTTTACGTGGCGACCCCGCCAGGATTCCACCACGAATACACACTGCTGGCGGCCAAGGCCGGCAAGCCAGTGTATGTGGAGAAGCCGATGGCGCGGAACCATCGGGAGTGCCTCGAAATGATCGCTGCCTGCCAGGCGGCGGGCGTTCCGTTATTCGTCGCCTATTACCGCAGGGGGCTCGAGAAGTTCAATGAAATTAAGCGCCTGCTGGATAGCGGCGCGATCGGCGATGTGCGGTTCGTGCACAGCAGCTACCTGCAGCAGCAGCGAGCCTACGAAGTCGAACCGTGGCGCGTGCAGCCGGAGCTGTCCGGCGGCGGCTTGTTTGTGGATCTGGCGAGCCACACGCTGGATGTGCTCGATTATCTGCTGGGGCCGATCGGCGAGGTGAAGGGCTTTGCCCGCAACCAGGCCGGGAAGGGCCAGGTCGAAGACATTGTGACGACAAGCTACGCGTTTGAGTCCGGCGTCATGGGCATGGGCGTGTGGAGCTTCAGCGCCCATAAGCATGAGGACCGCAACACGATTGTCGGTGATCGCGGCGCGATTATCTTTTCCACGTTCAGCGGAGATCTTCAAGTGGAAGACGCGGAGGGCAATGTGCACAGCTTAAACATTCCGAATCCGCCCCATGTGCAGCAGCCGCTCATTCAGACGGTGGTGGACGAGCTGCGCGGCGTCGGTTCATGCCCGAGCACGGGCGTCAGCGGCGCGCGGACGAATCGCGTGATGGATGAGCTGCTCAGAGATTTTTACCGGTCGCAAGCCTAGGCCGTGTCTGAAAACCCACTCAGGGGCATCTTTCACCGCCTTTTCGCCCCCTGCATCGTCACTTTTGCTTGACGTACCCCCGGTACACCTTCACAAAAGTTCCTTGCATGGAACGAAAATTCGGCCAAATCTGCGACCCTCAGAGTATTCAGACACGGCCGACGCCTGATCAACAAATACCCTCTGGCAGACCTGTTAGGGTGCTCAGAGGGTATTTGTGCAGTATATCAATCCTAACCGCCGTTTTCCTGGATGACGTTCTGGATTTTCTGCAGCCGAATGTATTCGGACTTGGCGATTTGCGGGCGGAAATATGCGTACAAATACGCGGCATCGTGGAACGCCAGTCCGGGGTAGCAGACGACTTCCTGCACGGCGTGCGGGTTATCCATGATCACTTGCCACTCGCCGGTGCGGTCGGAGGGAGCGATGACGGTATAGACGTGCTTTTTGGCGGCGACGGTGGCTTCGAGCTCATCCCAAATGCGCTCCCACGAGGGGCTGAAGGCGACAGGCTCGGGAAAAAGCCTTTTCGCTTTGGCGATGGATTGCTCCAGATTCACGATATCCTCATCTTTCGCCTGCTTGATGGCTTCGGTCAGGCTGTCCAGCAGTCTCCTGAATCCGGCGTACCCTTCGGCTGTGACTTCCTGTTTGAAGGCTTCTTCCGCTTCCGCGGTGGTCAATTGCGTGAAATCCGTTACTAGGCTGTTGCGCATGCTCGGCACCCCTCCATACGGCTTCTTTTCCAAAATGTATCATAAAATTTTTCCCGAAGAAAGCACCTCTATGCACGCCATGCAAGAAAATGCGCGCGGTTTAAATTGAGTTCATAATTTTCGTGTAAGCTAAGGCTATCGAAAAGGTAAAGCGAGGCTGAGGAACATGGCACCCATTATGGTTGTGGATGACGATCCGTATATTCGCGAGTTGATCCGCGTTTTTATGATGAAAGAGGGCTTCGAAGTGGTCGAAGCGGAGGACGGCGTTCAGGCGCTGGAGAAGCTGCAGACCGTCCAGGTCGATCTGATCATTATGGATATTATGATGCCCAATATGGATGGCTGGGCGCTCTGCAAGGAGCTGCGCGAGCATTACGATATTCCGCTGCTGATGCTGACAGCCAAAGGGGAAATGTCGCAAAAAGTCAAAGGCTTCGAGCTCGGCACCGACGATTATCTGGTGAAGCCGTTCGAGCCGATGGAGCTGGCGATGCGGGTCAAGGCGCTGCTGAAGCGCTACAAAATCGCGTCTTCCCAAACGATTCAGGTCGGCGATCTGACCATGAATCGCAAAACGTACGAGCTGACGGTCGGCGAAGAGAACATCACGCTTCCGCTGAAGGAATTTGAGCTGCTCTACAAGCTGGCGAGCTATCCGGGTAAAACCTTCTCCCGCGATCAGCTCATCGAGCAGATCTGGGGGTTCGATTATGAGGGCAACGAGCGCACGGTCGACGTGCACATTAATCGGCTGCGCGAGCGGTTCCCGGAGGATCGGCACGGGTTCCGCATCGCGACGATTCGCGGGCTGGGCTACCGGATGGAGGTCGCGAAGTCATGAGCGGACGGGATGTGGAGGCGCAGCGGCAGCGCCGTGCGGAGCGCGAGCGGAAGCGGGAAGAGCAGCTTGCGCGGAAGGAAGAGCTTCGGCTGGCCCGGCAGCGCAGCGCTGGCAGGCGTGGCGATGGATCTCAAGGCGGCCACAACAAACTGACGCCAGTGCAGATTATGCAGTCAATCGGCTTTGCGCTGGTCATTTTCCTATTGATTACGTTTTACTGGATTTGTGTCTTCTATCTGACAGACTGGTTGTATACGTACTGGCAGAAGCGGCCTACGGAGGTAGTCGCGCAGCTGATCAATTCCGTCGGCGGGATGATTCTCTGGGGCGTGACGATGTCGATTTTGGGACGTTTCTTCCGGAATAAGCAGATGGAGTTCTATAAAACTTTGATTGAAGCGATGCGGCGGATGGCGCGGGGAGATTTCAATGTGAACGTGGAATTGAGCCCGCCGAATGGAGCTTTTAACGAAATCGTGCACTCGATCAATTACATGGCGACGGAGCTGGGGCAGCTCGAGCAAATGCGGCAGGAGTTCATCTCCAACGTCTCGCATGAGATCCAGTCGCCGCTGACGTCGATCAGCGGGTTTTCTCGCGCACTGCAGAACGAGCAGCTCTCTCCGTCTGAGCGCCAGCATTATTTGACGATCATCGAGACGGAATCGATGCGGCTTTCGAAGCTGAGTGACAACCTGCTGAAGCTGTCGTCCCTGGAGTCGAAGCACCATCCGTTTGAACTGCGGACGTATCGACTCGATAAGCAGCTGCGCAATCATATTTTAGCCTGCGAGCCGCAGTGGGTGGAAAAAGACATCGAGATGGACGTGGAGCTGGACGAGGTAAGCGTCACGGCCGATGAAGACCTCCTGAGTCAGGTGTGGACGAATTTGATCCATAACGCGATCAAGTTCGCGCCGCAGGGGGGCGTCGTTGGCGTGAAGCTGAACAGCGGAGAGAATGAAACGGTCATCCGCATTTCGAATAACGGCGAGCCGATCGCGGAGGAGGATTTGCCGCATATTTTTGAACGGTTCTATAAAGGGGATAAGTCGCGCAGCCGTACCCAAGGCGGCAACGGTTTAGGGTTATCGATTGTCAAAAAAATTATCGATATGCACCACGGCGCCGTGAGCGCCCAAAGCGCTGCGCAGAAGGAAACGTGCTTCATCGTGAAACTGCCGCATGTGGAGCAGGGGATGAAAGTCTAAACACATAAACAGAGGCCACCGCTTATCCAAGATAACCGGTGGCCTCTACATTTCGCTATACATATTCAATTGACCCTGCACACGCTCCCATCAGCTGTTGCTAACAACTTCGACATGAACCAGTGACGTTTCCTTTCCTCAGAAGTGGGTGGATATGATGACTTTGGATTCCCACATGCCGATTGAACGCGACTCGCGGTTCAGCGCAATTCCTTCTGTCGATTGAAGGAAGGCGGGCATGCTTCGCTAACGTGGTCCATTGGACTATCCCCTTTCAGCGGTTAGAGATATTCCGGGCTCATGAGGAGCAGCTTTGCGTTCCGTACAGCTTGTCCATCCCTGAGCTCATATATAGGATAGCCCATTATTAAAATTTTGTAAATATTCAGATTATTCGGATAAACGCGAAAAACGGCCGCATCCTGCTTGTTTTTGGGGATATGCGACCGTTTTCTTTGTTTTTAGCAAGCATTCGACAGGAAGTAAGGATTGTGAAGTAACAGAAGAGGAACTACATGACGCTAATTGCACGAATTTAGCTTTTTTGCGTGTCAGAGGGATTGAGGAGGCCTTATTTGCGTCGCTTTGGATGAAATGGGCGGCTGGGAGGCCGAATAAGGTCGTCTCGCTCCGCTTCCTTGCCGAATTCAGCGAAATTCACAGAGATAACGGCGTATCGTTCCGCAAGCCGGGGGGCCGTATGGAAAAGTTACTTACGCAATAAAACTGCGGCGAATGACAAATTGTTTGCATAAGGAGTCTTTAAAAAGAAGAGTGCCCTGGTCGCCTTCCCTCAGTCGGAGAAATAAGGGCTTATCGATCCAGAATTCCTGCCGGCTGCCGTCGATGAATTGAAACGTCGCATAGTACGTCGTCCCGATTCGCGGTTCGTTCGGCGTGCTGACCTGCATGCGTTTGCTGACGAACTTGCAGGAGCAGTGATGGATGCCGGGCTCAGGGTACGGGTGGGAGGTCCAAGCCAGGAGCGACTTGATGACGGTGAATAGAAAGACACCTGCCGCAACGAGAAGCACGACCAGAAAAATGCTTAAAAACAGAACACTGTGGGTACCACTTGGCAAACTGTCATCACGGAAGCCATCCAACAACATAGAAGTCACTCCTTTGCTAAGATTGTGGTGGAAATCGACGAATTACAAAAACTGTTTCACAAAGCGGTAGCCGCTCTCTTGGGAACCGATCAGCGCATTGTCTGTATGACGAGGATTCGCAGTTAACGCGTCCGGTTCGGACGGCAGGCCGGAAAGCCACCACATGCCGGAGCACCCGTGCTCGCTCGCCAATTGTTCAGCAAAGTCGGCCAGTTGCTGCCGGGGCGCAGCTTCGGCCAGCAGGGATGCTTCGCCAAACGTGACCGCCGTCCCTTCGCTGCGACGGATGCGAAAGCCCAACGTGCCTAGCAGGCGGCCGTGCTCTTCATAGACGTAGAGCCTCTCGTCGGGAAGGTCCAACATATTGAGCATTCGGCTTGCTACGTGAATGGGGGAGATGGTTTTGCCGGTTAGGTTGATGATGAATTCAGTAATCATTTGCGTGTCTTGGGAAGTTGCTTCGCGAATGGTGTGCGTCATAATGGTCCTTTCTTTAATCGGAGTCAGCCTGATCATAGTTCTCGGTTAACATAACGGACGTGTCGGAATCGTTGAGGCTCTATTTAATTATACCATATATTGGAACATAAGTTCTATATTTATCTAAAAAAGGAATTTATTATTAGCGTACACAAATAGACTGTAAGCCGCGCTGCAGTAGCCCGGCTTACGGATGTGACGCTCTGATTTATGCCCGCTCGAGAATGGTGTTCAGCGTCGTGCGGTCGCTTGCCTGCACAAGCTTCACGAGCAGCTCTTTCGCGGCGGCGTAGTCGTCGACATGCAAAATCGACGTCGACGTATGGATGTACCGCGCGCATACGCCGATGACCGCGGATGGGATGCCGCGCCCCATCGTGTGCACCTGCCCGGCGTCCGTGCCGCCGCCGGAGATGAAGACCTGGTACGGGATCTTATGCGTCTCCGCCATATCCTGAATGAACTCGACCATCCCGCGATGCGTAATCATCGTGGGATCGAAGATGCGCAGCAGGGCGCCGCGGCCCAGCTGCCCGAAGGCGCTGCGGTCGCCGGTCATATCGCCGGCGGCACTGCAATCGAGCGCGTAGAACAGGTCCGGCTGAATCATCGTCGCAGCCGTCCTGCCGCCGCGCACGCCGACTTCCTCCTGTACGGTCGCACCGGCGTACAGGACGTTCGGGAGCTTCGGCCCGACGTGAAGCTCCTTGAGCAGTTCAATCGCGAGGCCGACGCCGTAGCGATTGTCCCAAGCTTTGGCCATAATCCGTTTCGGATTGGCCAGCGGGGTGAACGGGCAGATCGGCACGATCTGCTGCCCGAGCTTGACGCCGAAGCGGAGCGCTTCGGCTTTGTCTTCGGCGCCGATGTCGATGTACATCGTCTTGATGTCGGCCGGCTTGCTGCGCGCAGCTTCGTCCAGCAAATGCACGGGCACGGAGCCGATCACCCCGATGATCGGTCCCTGCTCCGTCATGATCTGCACGCGCTGCGCGGGCAGCACCTGGCTGAACCAGCCGCCGAGCGGCTGGAATTTCACCGTGCCGTGCTCGGTGATGCCGGTGACGAGGAAGCCGACTTCATCGAAGTGGCCGGCTACCATAATGCGCGGCCCGCTCTCGTCGCCGCGGACGACGCCGAACAGGCTGCCGAGGCCGTCCTGGACGAACTCGTCGGTATATTTGGCTAACTCGCCGCGGACAAAAGCGCGGATTTCCCGCTCAAAGCCGGGCGCCGCCTGCATTTCGGTCAATGTTTTAAAAAGCGCTAACGTTTCCGCATTCATAGAAAAACCTCGCTTACTTGGAATAGAACAGACGAGACTTATTTTACCACATTGGGCTTCGGAACACTCGGTAAGGAAAATGCCTATTTACAAAACTAATATCATTAGTCATTATACTAATATAAATAGTTAACGGGAGGCGTTTCGTATGAAGGTGACCAAACATGGGTATTTGTATCAAGTAGCGTTTATGCCAAGATTTTTTCCAGTGAATTGTTACCTGGTGGAGGAAGAAGCGGAGTTGGCCTTGGTGGATGCGGCATTGCCATTCAGCGTCAAGGGCATTCTGCAAGCAGCGGAGAAGATCGGAAAGCCGATCACCCGGATTGTGTTGACGCATGCGCATGGTGATCATGTTGGGGCGTTGGATGGGCTCAAGGAGGCTTTGCCAGGCGTACAGGTGTACATCTCGCGTCGGGATGCGAAGCTGCTGGCCGGTAATAAGGAGCTCGAGGCGGGAGAGCCGCAGCTGCCGATCAAGGGTGATGTGCCGAAAAGTTTAAAGACACGCGCCGACGTGCTTTTGTCTGAAGGGGATCTTATCGGTTCCTTGCAAGCTTGGGCAGCGCCAGGGCATACACCGGGTTCAATGGCGTTTCTGGATATGCGTAGCCGTGCGCTGATCGCCGGAGATGCCTTCCAGGTGCGGGGCGGTATGGCGGTTGCCGGCGTCGTGAAGCCGTGGTTTCCGTTCCCGGCTTTTGGGACGTGGAGCAAGGAAGTTGCGCTGGAAAGCGCACGCAAGCTGAGAGCGTTGGAGCCGAGCTTGCTCGCCGTCGGCCATGGGCGGATGCTCGAGAAGCCTGCAGCGCTGATGGATGCGGCGATCAAGGAAGCGACGGCCAAGGTTGACGGAGCATCAGCCACGGCATAGAGAAAGGAGTTCGATGACACATGGCAGCAAGACCGGGATTAGATCCGGAAGCGGTATTACAGGCGGCGATCGCCTTGGCGGACCGTGAGGGGCTGGCGCAGCTTTCACTGGCTTCGCTGGCCGCCGCATTGAACGTGAAGACGCCCTCTCTCTACAATCACATTAAAGGCCTGCCCGATCTGAAAAGACAGCTGTCTCGCCGAGGGCTCATCCTCGTGAAGGACGCGATGGTCGAGACCGTCATCGGCAAGTCCGAGGATGCAGCGCTGCTGGCGGCGGGGCTGGCCTACGTCGGCTTCGCGCGAAAGCAGCCGGGGCTGTACGAAGCCGTCACGGCACCGCTGACGGATTACGAAGATCCGGAACTGCAGGATGCTGGCGCGCAAGTTGTCAGCTTCCTGCTGAAGCTGCTCGCGCCGTACGGCCTGAGCGAAGAGGATGCGCTGCACGTGGTGCGGGGGTTCCGCAGCCTCGTGCACGGCTTCGCTTCGTTGGAAGGGCAGAACGGCTTCCGCATGGGACTTGACCGGGACGAGAGCTTGCGTCGGCTTTTGCAGACGTATTTGCTGGGATTGCGGGCGGGGAGCGGGAAGTGAGCTGCGGGCTAAGCGTAGGTGTGGGGGGTGACCGCCGCCATGAGCCGGCGGAGCAACGCGCGCCGAGGATTTGCGGACGGTAAGGAAAGGGATTGTCCAGTTAAGCGCCGAAGGGGTGGCTGGTTGAAGGGTTATGGAGGCTTGACGCAGCAAAGTCAGGTGTGGATGAGCAAGCCGGACGTTTGAGTACAAGGAATGATCAGTTAAGCAGCTGGTGTTGTACCCTGGACTGGAAATGTTCCAGTTCATTTCGGGGGAAAAAGCAGAAACGAGCGCATGAACTGGAATTTCTCCAGTTTGTTGGCGTACTTTCGAGCATTTTCGGCGGAGTGGGCGGAATGAGCTGGAGGTTTTCCAGCTCAGCGGCCGACCAGGGCACGTTGGCGCCAAATGAACGGGAGGTTTTCCAGTTGAGCGATGGGGAGTCCCCCGCCTACGCCTCCCGCACCGGCGGCGCGCAAGCCTCCACCGGCAGGCCGGTATCGACCAATCCTGTGTCGATCGCCCGCCATAGGTACAGCGAGGCGTAGCTGCGGTAGGGCGCCCAGCCCGCCGCCTCTGCGGCGACGGCGAGGTAGTTGCGATCCGTGCGCTCCGGCAGCGCATGGAGCCAGCGGGCGGCGCGCTGCAGCCCGGCGTCGCCGATGGACAGGACATCGGGGCGGCCCAGCGTGAAGATGAGAAACATCTCCGCCGTCCAGACGCCGATGCCTTTGACAGCCGTCAGCTGCTTCAGCAGCTCGGCGGAGTCCAGCGCTTCCAGTTGATCCAGCGCGACGTCTCCGCTCAGCACTTTGGCGCTGAGGTCGCGGATGTAGCGGATCTTGGGGTAGGAGACGCCGCACTGGCGGATGGCTTCCTCATCGGAAGCAAGCACGTGCTCGGGGGAGATCTCCGGGATGAGCGCTTTGACGCGGTTTTTGATCGTCAGGGCGGCTTTGGCCGAGAGCTGCTGAGAAATAATCGACAGCACGAGCGATTCATATGGACGGAAGCTGGGCGTTAGTGTAATGTCGCCGATCAGCTCGATCAGCCGTCCTAGCTTGGGATCTGCCTGCGACAGCGCGAGAATAGCGGGATGCTGGGCGTGCAGATGAATAGAAGCGGTTTGGGACGCGGTTATGGCGATTCCTCCTTCAGAGTCAGTTTCGTGCGCCTCGATAAGCAGCATACCGTCGAAAATGTCGGCGCTTACATAGATCTGGATAGCAATATCTTATCATCTATGCCTAACGGCTTCCAAGTTTACTAGTTTCCTTTCATCGGTTCGTTAAGCGCAAAAAAGCCTGATTGCTCAAGCTTTTTCCGCTTATCTATCTGAACCTTGCGCTAAAGCGTTTCTGTCAATCGCTTCCGGTTGCTTTTCCAGCCACCCATGTTTAACCATAATGTGATAACAATCAATGCCTGCCTGCATCGCGTGGTTCATTACATTTTTGTAGTTTGCGATCATATCCGATCGTAAGCTGGAGCCTACTGCTGCCGCATAATACGAAAGAGCCGCGTTGACTAAAAATGCTGCGTGAAACATCATCAGCTTGTCCGAAAACGGGCTAATCGTAGAATCCGTGATCTCGGCATCCCATCTTGCAGGCACGGGCAAATTATCCTGCATCAGCAATTCGTTGAAACTATCCGTGTCTTTTCCCGCTAATTTCACGTTTTTCAGCATAAATTTACGGACTTCTTCCCGTTCGGCCACTTGGCTGAAAGCTAAACTTAATGAGCTGACAAATCCGGTTTTTTTCGAATTAAAGAACAAGTTGGTGAGTTCGGAGATATTGAGCGGCCGCTTGCTCCCGAATAAATTTTCGATGATGCCCATGGAATCAACGAACGCTACCCCATGCGGCGAAGGAATCGAAGGGACACCTGTGTACTCGGTTTGTGTTTTAGCCAAACTGGTAATTTTCTGGAACAAGTCTTTGGTCGTGGCGATGCAGTCAAAAAAGTAATTTTGAATATCTTCCCGCTCGGAGCTGGTCACGGCTAGGCTATAAGCGGTCAACCCGTGAATGGTCATGATATTGGAGTAAAAAAGCAAAAATGAGTCGGAAAACAGCCGCGGAGCGCTCAGATTCACATCGCTATCCGTAAATCCAATCGGAATTTGGAAATTTGCGCTTTTCAAGAATTGTCTAATTTGCGTGATATGGCTTTCAGCCAATTGCAAAGCAAGTTCTAGAATAGGTTTTATTTGTGCATCTTCAACAATATTCAGGAAATACTTGTACACGCATACAGACATGCTGTCGCCCATGTACTGGAGCCAGAGTGCGGAGATCTCCGCGGCGGTTAGCGCTTTTTTTTCGACGAATCCCTGCTGATTTTTTTCCATGGCGCCAACGATCTGGCTCAGTAAAGCTGTGATTTCGGGATGAGAGGTGCCGGCGCTTTCCTTGTCTTGGATAATTTCCGCTAAAATCTCTGCTAACAGATGCTGGTTTTTCTTCGTTGCGCTCACAATTTGATTTAAAAGTTCTGCTAATCCGGAGTCCGTTTGATTGTGCGTTGCGTTGCTCAAAGGCATTACCCCCAATTGTGGTTAATATTGGTCTTATATATAAGATTATTGTGTGGTATTTGCTAGGAAGTATGCATTTCCCCCGAAGCCAATGAAAGTGGGGTCATTGACACATTGCCTCTACGTTCAGTACAATACAAATAAGTTAATAACTGTGACGGAGATCGGGAGACTCACTTTGGATTGCCTTTAAAGAGACGGCATATCTTGAGTGAGTCTTTTTGTCTGCGGGTGAGGGGGGAGAAGCATGGAGCTGCAGGATCAGCGCATTTTGCCGGCTATTCGGAAAATGAAAGATTTGGAAAAACTGATGAAATCCCGATACACCTACATCGTGCTCCTAGACAGTCACATTGGGCAGCTCAAAAGCATCGTCGATCTCAGCCGCGCCCACGGCAAAAAGCTGCTGCTTCACGCCGATCTCATCGAAGGGCTGAAAAACGACGAGTACGCGGCGGAGTTTCTCTGCCAGAGCATTCGGCCAGCGGGGATCATTTCCACGCGGGGCAGTGTCATCACGAAGACGAGGCAGAACGGTCTGCTCGCGATTCAGCGGCTTTTTCTGCTGGACAGCTCCGCGCTTGAGAAGAGCTACACCCTGCTCGAGCGCACGCAGCCTGATTATATCGAGGTCATGCCGGGCGTTATTCCGCACATCATCCGCGAGGTGAAGGAGCGGTCAGGCATTCCGATTTTTGCAGGAGGCTTAATCCGTTCGGTGGACGATGTGGAGCAGGCTCTGGGCGCAGGCGCGACGGCGGTGACGACGTCGAATAAAGAGCTGTGGCAGTATTACGAAAGGAGGCCCTACTAACCATGACAATGGGTTCCAAGCCCTCGTATATCTTATCTCTGGATCAGGGGACGACGAGCTCCCGGGCGATTTTATTCGATCATCAGGGCAGCATCGCACATATCGCGCAGCAGGAGTTTACGCAGTATTTTCCGCAGTCGGGTTGGGTGGAGCATGACGCCAACGAAATTTGGCTGTCCATTCAGGGTGTGATCGCCAAATTGCTGGCGGAGTCCGGCGTGCAGCCTGCGGAGATCGCGGGCATCGGCATCACGAATCAGCGGGAGACGGCGGTCGTCTGGGATCGGCATACGGGTATGCCGGTGTACCATGCGATCGTGTGGCAGTCGCGGCAGACGGCGGACATTTGCGAGGAGCTGAAGGCGCAGGGGCTGAATGATCTTTTCCGCGAGCGGACGGGGCTCTTGATTGATGCGTACTTCTCGGCGACCAAAATCAAATGGATCCTCGACCACGTCGAAGGCGCGCGCCAGCGTGCGGAGCAAGGGGACCTGCTGTTCGGCACGATGGACACGTGGCTCATCTGGAAGCTGACCGGCGGCAAAGCGCACGTCACCGATTATTCCAATGCGTCACGGACGCTGATCTATAACATTCACGAGCTGCGCTGGGATGATGAGCTGATGGGACATCTGGGCATTCCCGCGGCGATGCTGCCTGAGGTGCGTTCCTCGTCCGAGGTCTACGGGCACACGGAGGCAAGCCTTTTCTACGGCGCGTCTATCCCGATTGCAGGTGCGGCGGGTGATCAACAGGCGGCGTTGTTCGGGCAGGCGTGTTTTGAAAAAGGCATGGCCAAAAACACCTACGGCACCGGCTGTTTCATGCTCATGAACACCGGCAACTACGCGATTCCGTCGCGCAGCGGTCTGCTGACGACCATCGCCTGGGGCTTGAACGGGAAGGTGGAGTATGCGCTCGAGGGCAGCATCTTCGTGGCGGGCTCGGCGATTCAATGGCTGCGGGACGGCCTGCGGATGATCAAATCCGCGCCGGACACGGAAGCTTACGCGAAGCGGGTCGACTCGACTGACGGCGTGTATGTTGTGCCGGCTTTTGTCGGGCTGGGAACGCCCTACTGGGACAGCGATGTCCGTGGCGCGGTGTTTGGGTTGACGCGGGGGACGTCGAAGGAGCATTTTATCCGGGCGACGCTGGAGTCGCTGGCCTACCAGACCAAAGACGTGCTGCAAGCGATGGAGGACGACTCGGGCATCGAGCTGACGAAGCTGCGCGTGGACGGCGGTGCGGTGCGCAACGATTTTCTCATGCAGTTCCAGAGCGATATGCTCGGCGTGACGGTGGAGCGTCCGGTCGTGAACGAGACGACGGCGCTGGGAGCGGCGTATTTGGCAGGCTTGGCCGTAGGCTTTTGGCAGGATAAAGCGGAAATTGCCGCGCAGTGGCAGGTGGACCGGGCGTTTGATCGTGAGATGGAAGCGGCGCAGCAGGAGAAGCTGTACGGCGGCTGGAAAAAAGCGGTGCAGGCAGCTATCGCTTTTAAATAACGAGGACTCATGCTATACTGAAGTTAACAAGTTCATATTCGGTTGGAGACTAGGAGAAACCACAGCGGACCTACACGTGCAGACGTGCTAGGGAAGTTGTGGTTTTTTATTTTATCGGACAAAGGGAGAGGTAGACATGATACACACATTTAGCGGGTTCAAAAGAAAAGAAATGCTGGCGGCGATGACCGCACAGAAGTTCGATGTTATCGTCATCGGCGGGGGGATTACAGGGGCCGGGATCGCGCTGGACGCGCAAAGCCGGGGACTCAAGACGGCGCTGATTGAGATGCAGGATTTTGCTTCAGGCACGTCGAGCCGTTCGACGAAGCTGGTGCACGGCGGGCTGCGCTACCTCAAGCAGCTGGACGTCAAGGTCGTGGCGGAAGTGGGCAAGGAGCGCGCCATCGTGTACGAAAACGGGCCGCATGTGACGACGCCGGAGTGGATGCTGCTGCCTTTTTATAAGGGCGGTACGTTCGGCAAGTTGTCGACGTCGCTGGGGCTGCGCGTGTACGATTTCCTCGCGGGTGTGAAGCGCTCGGAGCGCCGTCGGATGTTTAGCCCGGCCGGGACGTTGGAGCTGGAGCCGCTGTTGAAGCGGAATGATCTGCGGGGCGGCGGGTACTACGTTGAATACCGCACGGATGATGCGCGGCTGACGATTGAAGTGATGAAAAAAGCGGTGGAGCTCGGCGCGATGGCGGTGAATTATGCCAAGGTGGAGGAGCTTGTGATGCAGGACGGCAAGCTGGTCGGGGTGAGGGTTGTGGATTTGCTGGACCGGGATCAAGGGCAAGGTGGCCAAGGTCCAGGGAGTGAAGGCCGCGTACAAGTGGGGGAAAGCGTGAAGTCAGGGGGCGAAGGCCAAGAGCAGGAGCACGGTCAGTCTGGCGGCACCTACACGCTCTATGCCTCCAAAATCGTCAATGCGACCGGCCCTTGGGTCGATACGCTGCGGGAGATGGACCGCTCGAAGCAGGGCAAAACGCTGCACCTGACCAAAGGCGTGCACCTCGTGTTCGATCAGCGCCGGTTTCCGCTGCGGCAGGCGATTTATTTTGATACGCCGGACGGGCGCATGGTGTTTGCGATTCCACGGGATGGCAAAACGTATGTCGGCACGACCGACACAAACTATAAAGGGGATATGGCGAATCCCCGCATTACAGAGGCGGACCGCGCGTACGTACTGCGCGCCGCGAACGGCATGTTTCCGTCCCTCGGCTTGACCGAAGCGGACGTCGAGTCGAGCTGGACCGGGCTGCGCCCGCTGATCCATCAGGAGGGCAAAGACCCGTCCGAGATTTCGCGCCGCGACGAAATCTTCGTCTCGGATTCCGGCCTCATTTCGATGGCCGGGGGCAAGCTGACCGGCTACCGCAAAATGGCGGAGACGGTCGTGGACAAGATCGCCGCCATGCTGGCGGCGGAAGGGCGCGCGGCGGCGGTGCCGCCGAGCCGTACCCGCACGCTGCCGATTTCCGGCGGCGAGGTGGGCGGCTCGGTGAAGCTGCAGCCGTTCGTGCAAGCGAAGGTCAACCAGGGCCTCGGCCTGGGGTTGACCGCGAAGGAGGCTGCGCAGCTGGCGCACCGGTACGGCTCCAACGTGGACGCCGTCTATGCGCTGATCGCGCAGTATAAGGATGAAGCCGCGCGGCGGGGCATGCCCGCGGCGGTGCTCGCTTCGCTCGTGTACGCGATCGAGCACGAGATGGCCGTGAAGCCCGCGGATTTTTTCATCCGCCGGACGGGGGCCCTCTTCTTCGACATCGCGTGGGCAAGGCAGTGGAAGGCGCCGGCGGCGGCCTTCCTGGCGGAGCGCTTCGGCTGGAGCGAAGCGCAGGTGAAGGCGTACAGCGCCGAGCTCGATCGGCTGCTGGAGGAGGCGGTGCACCCGCTGGAGGCGTAGCGGGTCGCTATCGTGTTACGGGCTCCTAAACTTCCAAATAAGATACCGCCGTTATCTTATTTGTCTAGCGAAATGTATGGATTCCAGTTGGTGAAATAAGCACTCCGCGAGTGCTTAATGAACGAAAGTCAGCGCTTTGCGACGGAATAAGCATCCCGCGAGTGCTTATTGAACCCAATACTCTGCTTAACGGGCAGATTTGGAAGAAATAAGCACTTGTCGAGTGCCTATTGGCCGAAATCCGGCGCTTCGCGGCTGAATAAGCGCTCCTCGAGTGCTTATTCAGCTTAGTACAGCTCAACCTGACCCCATTTTAAGGGAAAATCCTGCAAATAATACATCAAAAGTGAGCCGATGCTCCCCAAAACAGGAGCAAATCGCGTTTCGCTGGACTTTTTGATGTAGGTTTTGCAGGATTTTTTCTATTTTCCGCGATTTTTTGGAAAAGGGATGTACGTTTTACAGGAGCATAGGCGGCCTCCGCTGCATCTGATCTTGCTTTTCTGCAACACCTGGAAAATTTCAGCAAACCCTCATTTTCCATTCACTGTGCGTTCACGCAGCCGAGCTATGATTAGGCGAAACTCATACGATGAGAGGGGAAGCATGCGATGAATATTTCTAGTTCAAGCCTGTATTCGTTGTACAAGCAGAACACGTATCAAGTGACGGACAGCACAAGCACGGATTCGAGCAGCACAACTGCCGCCACGCAGGATGCCAAATCAAAAAAAGCTGCCAGCGACTCCTACGAAGTCAGTCCGGAAGCGCAGCAGTTGTATGCGCTGCTTCAGCAGCAAACGGTCGGCGGCACGGAAGAAACGGACGCAGTAGGAAGCGTCACGTCCTCGGACAGCGCTTCGACAAGCACGCTTTCCGCGGATGATCTGGACCGCCTCCTTGCCCAGCTTGCGGAAAAGCTGTCGGATGCAGCTGATTCGACCGCCTCCAAAGCAGCCGGCGGGAAGCCGCCGATGGGCCCGCCGCCGCCGGGTGGCAGACCGCCTGGCGGACCTGGAGGCCCGGGTGGCCCCGGTGGCCCCGGTGGTCCGAACGGCGCGGGCAGTACGGAGGAGACCTCCACGGAGGACTCCCTGCAAGCACTCCTGCAGCTGCTGGATGAGCAGGATGACGACGAGGACGACGCAGACGGCGTAGATGCGACGGACGGCACAGCGTCCAGCAGTCTCTCCGCAACATTGTCCGCCACGGATTCGACACAGGCGCAGGCGTCCACCCAGGCAGACGACACGGCAGCCGAAGCGGATACGAATCAGGCCGCCATCGCGCAGAAGCTGCGCGAGCTGCTGGAGCGGACGTATTCGCGCACTTCTTTGTTTTAAGTTCGACCGAAGCCCTCTGCCTCGCGTCCTGACGCGGGTGCGGGGGCTTTTCTCTGTCGGCGGATAGGGTTGCTGGGCTCGGTGATGCGCTGTTTTGCATGCGGCCGCCACCACCTATTTTTGTTCAACAGACATTCAGGTTCTATTCAGTTCAGATTCAGGCTCGTTCGATACACTACAAGTTATAGTGATGGCGAGAAAGGAGGGATTTCGGAAGTGGCGCGTATTCTTCTCATTGATGAAGACAATCCCTCCCGGCAGGGGCTGGCGGAGCAGCTTCGCAGCGAAGGTTTTGCCGTCGAGTGTACGGACGATCATCGATTGGCGGCACAGCTGATTGAACAGCTGCAAGTGGATTTGATAGTGCTCGATGTGACGGCATCGCAGTGGAACGGCTGGCAGCTTGCGCGTGAATTGCGACAGCAGGCGGAGCTGCCGATGCTGCTGCTTGGTCACGGCGGCGACCCGACGGTTGTGGTGAAAGGCTTCCAGCTTGGCGCCGAGGACTATTTGGCGAAGCCCGTGCATGCGGAGGAGCTGATCGTGCGTGTGCGAGCGCTGCTGAAGCGGCATCGGATGCCGAACGTCATCCGAATCCAGCTCGGCGATCTGCTGATCAATAAAGCGACGCATGAGGTACGCGTGCGGGAGCAGCGGCTTTTTTTGCCGCTTAAGGAGTTTCAACTGCTGTTTATGCTGGCTAGCAATCCGAACCAGATCTTGTCCAGATCACAGCTGATCGAGCACGTGTGGGGGGCGCAGTATGAAGGCGGGGAGCGAACAGTCGATGTTCATGTTAAAAGGCTGCGGGCCAGACTCGGCGCAATCACGCCTTCGATCCGGTTCCTTTCTGTGCGCGGCGTCGGGTACCGGTTCGAAGTGGAAGAGCAGTCAGCGCTCGGCGATGCATAAAAAATAAGCGGAAGCTTACAATAAACTCGCTTACCATTTTGTGCATCAAGGAGTAGAGGATTATGGGAAAAAAGTTAATCATCGGTTGGTTGGCCCTGCTGCTTGCCACCGTCGGTTTTGGGCAGGCAGGCTCGTCTGTGAAGGCCGCGGAGCTAGATCGGCATGAGCCGGTTGTGGCGGCCTGCTACAGCGCCAAAATGGCCTAGTTCCAGGCGGCCATGCAAAAGCTTTGGATCGACCACGTCGTCTGGACGCGAAACTATATTGTCAGCGCAGCGAGCGGTTCGGAGGATCAGCAGATCACGCTGGCCCGACTGCTGAAGAATCAGCAGGATATCGGCGATGCGGTGAAGCCTTTTTACGGCGATGCGGCGGGCAATAAGCTGGCGGAGCTGCTGAAGGAGCACATCCTGCTAGCCGGCAAGCTGCTGGATGCGGTAAAAGGCGGCCATGAGGCAGAGGCCAAAAAGTACGATAAGGAATGGCACCGGAACGCGGACGATCTCGCGAAACTTCTAAGCAGCGCCAACCCATATTGGTCGCAAAAAGAGCTGCAATCCATGCTCTACACGCATCTGCAGTTCGTAACGGATGCCGTTACGGCGCGACTGAAGAAGGACTGGCCTGCAGACGTGACGGCCTTCGATAAAGGGGAGGCGCACATTGTAAAATTCGCGGATGTGCTTGCCAAGGGGCTGTTCCAACAGTTCCCGCAGAAATTCCAATAGACTGTACAAGCTGACGACGGCGAATGCGCGCGGGGTCAGCTTTTTTCATGCAAATTATGCTATAATTTTCTCATTGTGACGAGAGGAGCGGAGTGCCTGTCTAGGGCATATCCTATAACACCAATGGGGATTCATGAGTTTTTATCCTATTTTACCGAAAATAATTTGACGCGCCTGCTGGATCAGTATCGTTCGCTCGGACCGCTGCCGGGGCTGCTCATTCCCTTTATGAAGTCGTTCATTCCCCCGCTGCCCACGCTGGTGATCATTAGTGTCAATGCGGCGGTATACGGGCTGTGGCTTGGGTTTCTGTACTCCTGGATCGGGTTGGTATGCGGCTGTCTGCTGACATTTATCATTGTGAAAAAGGTGGCGGGACACCCCTATCTCGTACGCTGGTCGCAAAAGCCCAAGGTGCAGAAAAGTCTCACCTGGGCACGGCGTCAGGCTTTCAACTACGTGTTTATCCTCAGCCTCTTTCCGTTAGGTCCGTTCGTGGTTATTAATATGGCGGCGGGGCTCGTGCAGATGCGATTCCGCTCGTTCCTGCTCGCTGTTGCGACGGGCAAAGCAGTGATGGTGCTGAGTGTGTGCTTTATCGGCTACGATTTGAAGCGGTTCATCGCGAATCCGTTCGAGCTGCTGTATGTGGTGCTGTTTATTGCGGTTACCATGGTCATTATGAAGCGGGTGGAGCGGCGGTTTATGTAAAGGTGGCAAAAAAGACGAGCAGACGCTAATGGAGCGCTTGGTCGTTTTTTTCGGCTTCGATGCGGACTTTGTTCTGATCGTCAATGGTAGCCAGCACCACATCGGCCATGTCCGTATGTTGGGATGCGATCTGTTTTTGCAGCCAGGCAAGGTCTTTGCCATGCTGTGCGAGTGTCTTCGGCTCGGAGACGCCTTCTACGATAATCGGCTTCACGAGTGAGAAGGGGCTGGTAGGTATGTTTAAATCCTTTGCCGTTACGGTTTGGTATGGAGCCTCCAGGAAAATGGACATGATCCCTCCCGGCTCCCACAGCGCGAGTGCAACTTTGGCGACATCGTCCACCTGCTCTTTGCGGAGCTCGGAGAACAGGTGATCGACGGTGACGCGGGCTTTGCGCAGGTTCGCCATCTGCAGCTTGCCGTGGCGGACCAGGACAAGGGGCGGAGGGTCGAGAAAATGCTTCAGCACGTTCCACTTCATTCCCAGCCACGAGGTAGCGGCGTAGAGCACGACAAGGACGATCGTCGTAATCATGGAGCCCGGGAGCCCCAGATGCTCGTCGGAGAGTGGTTGGGCAATAATGTTGCCCAGGATCAGCGCGATGATAAAATCGAGAAAACGCAGCTGCGAGATCGAACGCTGGCCGAGCGCTTTGGCCGTCACTACGAGGAAGAGATAGTCAACGACGGCGCGCAAAGCCCATTCGATCGCTGACAGGGATTCCTGGCCGCGGTAAAAATCAAAAAAGGACAAGGTGGTCAAACTCCCCTCGGTTGGAATAGGATGGGATGACTTTTTTAACCTGCCCGCCTTGCGCTGAACCTATCCGTGCCGCTTCGCTTGAGTCCGTGAGTCCGTGGCTGTGAGGCTGACCCGGTACGAACCCTGGATCTTTCACCCGAGCGATCTTATGGTACACTGAAGATGAGAAGCCATTGAAAGGGGCGTGGCGGTATGGAAGCGAAAAAGGCCGCAGCCGAGCTGGCCTTGGAGCGCAGCGTGCAGGACGGGATGATTGTCGGTCTGGGGACGGGTTCGACCGCGTATTGGGCGATTCAGAAGCTTGGCGAGCTTGTGCGCCAAGGGCTGCGCATTCAGACGGTTGCTACGTCGGTGGCGTCTGAGGAACTGGCACGGTCGCTGGGCATCCCGCAGCTGGCAACAGCGGACATCACGGAGATCGATGTCACGATTGACGGTGCGGATGAAGTCGATCCGCAGTGGAACTTGATCAAAGGCGGCGGGGGCGCGCTGCTTCGGGAAAAAATCGTTGCTTGCGCAAGCCGCAAGCTGGTGATCGTCGTGGACGAGGGCAAGCTCGTCCAGCAGTTGGGCGCATTTCCGCTGCCGGTGGAAATCGTGAAGTTCGGCTGGGAGCTGACGCTGCGGAAGCTGCGGGCTATGGGCTGCGAGCCGGCCCTGCGCTTGGCGGCTGACGGCCAGCCGGTCGTGACGGACAACGGCAATTACCTGTTGGATTGCCGTTTTGGCGCGATCGCGCAGCCTGCGGAGCTGCAAGCGGCTTTGCAAGGCACTCCCGGCGTCGTGGAGAGCGGCCTGTTTATCGGCCTGGCGCGCGAGGTGATCGTCGGGTATAACGGCGGCAAGGCGGTCAGCCTTGTCCGATCGTAAAAAAAGCGGAGTTCGCCCCGTGTCATCGGGTGCGGACTCCGCTTTTTTATGTTCATGCTTTTCGCAACGTCATTCTGAATCTCTTCCAAAAAGCCAGTAATGACGGGGGATTTCCCTGAGAAAAAAAGTCCAATTGCGGCAAGAATGCTATTCTCGTAGGCTGTGAGTATCACTTCGAACACCAAGAGGAGCGAGAGGAGGTGTACAACACAAGAATGAACAGCGAACTCAGCCAATACGTACCTTCGGAATTGGGGTCCCCTACAGCAAAGCGGCGTTCCAGGATCTGGGCTATTATGAAGCGTGATAAATTTCTGTATCTGTTGGCGCTGCCCGGCATTGTGTTCATGATTTTGTTCAAGTATGTACCGATGTGGGGTATCATTATTGCTTTTCAGAATTATTCGCCGTACAGAGGTGTGCTTGGAAGCGACTGGGTGGGACTGGAGCACTTTATACGTTTTTTTTCCAATCCTGATTTTATGACGCTGTTCCGCAACACGATGGCGATTAATCTAATGAATTTGGTTTTCTACTTCCCGTTGCCCATTGTCGTCGCGCTGCTGCTGAATGAGGTGATGAGCAAGCCCTTCAAGAAGTTGATCCAATCGATCGTTTATTTGCCGCACTTCTTGTCTTGGGTCATCATTGTGGGCATCACCATTCTGGTGTTGACGCGCACCGATGGAGCTGTCAACAACTTGCTGGTGTATTTCGGCTTTGACAAAATCGACTTTTTGACAAACCCGAAGTTGTTCTGGATTTTGCTTACTGTGCAATCGATCTGGAAGGAAGCGGGCTGGGGCACGATCATTTTCCTGGCAGCGATTGCCGGGCTGGATACACAGTTGTACGAAGCAGCCAAGATGGATGGAGCGAAGCGATTGCGGCAGATTTGGCACATCACGCTTCCGGGAATCCGCAGTGTGATTCTGATCTTGCTTATCTTGCGAATTGGAAACATTATGGATGTCGGTTTTGAGCAAGTGTTCCTTATGGGGAATGGGGCGGTATCGGACGTAGGCGAGGTCTTTGATACGTATGTGTACCGGCTCGGCATTCAACAAGGGCAGTTCAGCTTCAGTACGGCTGTCGGGCTTTTCAAGTCAGTGGTTGGGCTGGTGCTGGTCGTGATCGCGAACAAGCTGGCCAAACGGTTTGGCGAGGAAGGCGTGTACTAGAGGAAGGAGGAGGAAGGATGAGAAAGAGCACAAAGGACCTCTTTCCGATTTTTAATTACGCGGTGTTGGCCCTTATTGGGCTAGTGACGCTGTTTCCGCTTTATTATGTCGTCGTGGTTTCCTTTATGGATCCATCGGAATACTTGAAGGGAGGGATCAGGTTATTTCCCTCTACGTGGTCTGTAGCTTCCTATAAATACTTGCTGTCGACAAAATCTTTCCTGAACGCCTCGATGGTCAGCGCATTCCTGGCTATTGTCGGCACATTCTGCAGTCTGGTTATCACGGCGGCGCTTTCTTATGCGCTTTCACGCAAAAGAATGCCGGCACGTCGAGCGATGCTGTTGTTAATTCTGTTAACGACGCTCTTCAACCCGGGGATGATTCCACCGTATTTGCTCATACGCGACTTGCATCTGATTAACAGCGTCTGGGCATTGATCATCCCGGTGCTGACCAGCGGCTGGTATGTCATTCTGATGAAGGGCTTCTTCGACAGCATTCCGGATAGTCTGGAGGAGGCGGCCCAGATGGATGGCTGCAATGATATCGGTATCTGGTTTCGAATTATTTTACCGTTATCTCTGCCATCGCTGGCGGCATTTGGACTTTTCTATGCGGTCAGCTACTGGAATACTTTCTTCTCGGCTGTGCTCTACATCACTGATGCTTCGAAATGGCCGCTGCAAGTTCTGCTGCAGAACATGTTGATCGATTCCTCTACAGCAGCAGGAGGGGGCGCCGCACAGGAGATGATGACTGAGCAGTCCATTCCTCCGGAGACTTTGAAGATGGCTGCTGTCGTCATTGCGACAGTTCCGATTTTATGCATTTATCCATTTCTGCAAAAGCACTTTGCCAAGGGCGTTATGGTAGGTTCAATTAAAGGGTAGATCATGAGGCAAATCCGAATAGGGATCAGGGGGTTATTCATTTGGTACAACGTAAACATGGTATAGTAAAAGGTGCAACAATTTTGACGGCGGCGGCGATCGCGTTAACGGGTTGCGGTGGTGAGACTGAAAAAGCGGCCAAAGTGACCGAGATCTCCATCATGACGAACTTCAGCACGCCGGAACCGCCGGGCGCCGACAATGTGATCGTCCAGGAAATCGGCAAACGCACGAATACGAAGTTAAATATTCAATGGGTCTCGTCCAATAACTATGCGGAGAAAACAAAAGTGACGCTGGCTTCCGGCGATATCCCGGATTTGATGTTCGTTTCCGATCCATTCGATCCGCTCGTGATGCAGATGGCAAAGGAAGGCGCGTTCTGGGAGCTTACGCCTGAGCTGATCAAGGCATACCCGAATTTGGCAGCCTATCCCTCAGCAGTGTGGGAAAACTCCAAGATGCAGGATGGCAAAAATTATGGCATTCCTGCAGTTCGCCCAATGGGCGGGTGGTCTTTCTTCAATATTCGTAAAGACTGGCTGGATAAGCTTGGCATGAAGATGCCGGAAAACATGGACGAATTATTCGAAACGATGAAGGCTTTTACGTATAACGATCCCGACGGTAATGGAAAGCAGGACACGTTTGGACTGGCTGGCAATCAAGGCTCCTTCCTATTCGAGCCGCTGTTTAACTCAACGCAGGGCAAATGGAAGCTGAAAGATGGCAAACTGACGCATATTTACCTGGAGCCGCAAACCCGTGATGCGATTCTATACGAGAAAAAGCTGTACGACGAGAAAGTGATTCCTGAGGACTTTGCAGTGCTTAAACTGAGCCAGTTCGAGGATATGGCCAAGTCGAATAAAGCGGGCATGTGGGTCGATACAGTCGAGGCCTCCTGGCGTCCGACAGAGGAACTTCGGAAAACGATCCCGAATGCAGATTTTCTGCCGATGACGTACTTGATCAGCCCCGAGGGCAAGAAGATGGCCTATCAATGGCGTGGCTTCAACGGGATCTTCCTGATTCCGAAAAAGGTGTCCGAGGAGAAACTGAAGACCATTTTGCAATTGATGGATTATGGCTCAACGCAAGAAGGTACGGACCTCGCTTGGTACGGTTTCAAGGATGTACACTATACCGAGAAGGACGGCATCAAGCTGGCCACGGAACAAGCCAAGAAAGATATTGTCTCTCAAAGTGCGTTAGGTAAAATTTTCAGTCGCGACGAGAAGTACCTATGGGCTTACCGGACAGGGATGCCTGCCGATGTGTTTGAGCGCAACAAGAAGATTGTCGACGCACGGGAACCCTATCTGGTCGGCGACA
Source organism: Paenibacillus oryzisoli (assembly GCF_050467285.1). Lineage (GTDB taxonomy): Bacteria > Bacillota > Bacilli > Paenibacillales > NBRC-103111 > Paenibacillus_E > Paenibacillus_E oryzisoli_A. Next base: position 297,923 of record NZ_JBCMUN010000019.1, read on the forward strand.
TTGGCAACGGTTTATACTCGGAAACGGCGAACAAATTCGGCGCGGAGATCGATAAGAAGGTAGACGATCTGCGGGTCAAAGTCATCATGGGTAAAGAGCCGATTAGTGCTTGGGATAATTTTATACAAGAACTGTCCAAGGACGCGACTTCCAGGCGATCATTAAGGAAGTCAACGAATCGTATCAGAAGCGGATCGCTGGCAAATAGGAGATTGGCGGGAAACATGTAGTTACAATATCAACAGGAAGCGGCTCATGGGTTATTTGCTCAGGAGCGCGCTTCCTGTACGAGTATATAGGATGGGATGGATGGGCATGAAGAAGCGGCTGGGGAAGGGATTGCTATTATATCGGGGACACGCATTCCGGCGGAGCTTGCTGCTCATTCTGATTGTCACAACGATTCCCACGCTTCTGATTGCAGTCAGCAGTTATTATATCGGTGTCAGCTACATCGAGCGCGAGGTTGAACGGACGCATAAGCTGCAGCTTGACTACACGGTCAAGCAAGTTAGCGACGCGCTTGGACATCTTCAGGTCAGCATGAACCAGTGGACACTGAATCCGCTGACGAGCGATAAGCTCAGAGGCATTGATTTTAAAGAAAATTATGCGTTCAGCAAGGATTTTTTTGAGTCCCTGACGGTTTTGAACAACAGCAGCGCGCTAATTGATCAGGCTTTTGTGTATTTGGAGAGCCCGCCTCGTCTTATTTCGGACAGCCAAGGGATTCACAAGCTGGAAGCCAGCGGAGCCAAGCCATATCACGAGCTGCTGGAGGCCAAGGAACGCCTGTTCTGGCGGATGCTCCAAGCGCCCGCGCTCGATGGGCTGTTCGTCATTCACAAGCTGCCGGTAATCGGCGAGCCCTTCGGAGCAATCATGGCTCGAATAAACGAGAAGCAGCTTTTAAATTTGGCGGGCTTCGACGAAGGTTCGGGCGGCACTGCCTTTATCCTTGACAGAGAAGGAACATTGCTGTCACGTGAGTTGTTCTCCCCTGCCACTAGGGAGATGAACGAGGCGCTCGTTAAGGAGATGAGCAGGAAGCAGGAGAAATCCCCTTCCTTCCGTTGGAGTTGGGGCAGCGAGTTGTATGTGGTATCGACGGCAACCATCCCGATCACCGGCTGGGAGCTTGTTTCGGCCGTGCCGATGTCCGAATTTCTGAAACCGATTGTGCTCGTTTCCCGGCTTATTATGGCGGTGGGGCTGATCAGTCTGTTAGTTGTTCTGCTCAGCTCGTGGTATGCATCGGTACGGCTGGTTCAACCGATTCATCGGCTTATCCGTACGCTGATCTCCCCAACTGGACCGGAACCGCTGCTCGTCCCGAAGGACGAGATTCAGTACATTGAGGAGCAATGGCGGAATTTGAGCAGAGAAAGTCATTTGCTGCAGTCTCGGCTGGAGGGGCAGCACTCCTCGCTGCGGACGGGGTTCTTGTTGCAGTTGGTGCAAGGCCACTTGCGGCTGTTGCAGGAACAGGAGATTACGCAGCGCATGGAGCAGTACGGCTGGGAACCGGATGGCCAGCAATTTGTCGTTATGGTCGTACAATTGCTCGGTTTTCATCGGCTGCAAGGGTCCTTCCGCGAGGATGAACAGCCGCTCGTGACGTTCGCAGCGGTGAATATTATTGAAGAACTGACAGGCAACGACAATATATCCGTTATGAATTTGCATGATCTATCTGTCGGTTTGTTCACCATGGTTCCACGGGAGGTGTCTCCTGCCGAGGTTGCTCAGCGGCTAAAGCAGATGGCTGCGGAGATTGGCCACAGTTTGCACCGCATTTTGAAAATGGATACCGTTATCGGTCTGGGTCAACCGGTGTCTGCCATCAGCCGCATTCCGCTCGCGTGGGAAGAAGTGCAGCAGGCGCTGAGGCACAGAAAGCTGGATGTGCCCAACCAGATTATTGACTTGAATGAACCAGTGAGCGAGCACGCGGAATCCAGATATCCATTCACCTTGGAGCAGGATCTGGTCCATGCGATGCTTAGCGGCTTGGGGGAAGAGAGCCACCGACTGCTGGGTTTATTTTTCCAGGAGTTGAAGGCGCATGCGAAGCGGGAGCTGCTGCTGCAGCAGGGCAGTCTCAAGCTTTTGGGCGCTGTGCAGGGCGGTTTGATGCAATCGGATATGATGCAGGCAGGTTCCCTGTTCGATTGGGGCCAACTCTACGTGGAGCTGCTGGCACTGAAGGATAGCGACGAGATGCAGGCCTGGTATTCCGCCCGGATCGTGGAACCGTTGATGGCGGAGCTGATGCATCATCAGAATGATCGAACGCACGATTTGGTTGAGCGGACGGTCGGTATGATTCGTTTGGAGTATCCAACGGATATCTCGTTAGACTTGTGCGCTGACCGCCTTGGCATCTCTTCGTCGGGTCTGAGCAAGCTTTTCATGCAAGTGACAGGCATGTATTTTGTTGACTACTTGACCAAGACGAGGTTGGACCGGGCCAAAGAGCTGCTTATCGGCACCGAGCTGAAAATGCAGGAGATCGCCGTACAGGTCGGCTATCAACCGACGTATTTTAACCGGATTTTCAAGAAACTGGAGGGCATGACGCCAAAGGATTTCCGCGAGCATAACAAATTGTAGACCTCGGGGGAGGAACGAGCTGTATACCTCCTGGGGAGAAGTAGAACTAACGTACGCCTTGAGCGAAGAAGGGAGTAAACTGGACATGATTATAGATCGTCTGGATCGGGTAACTGAGCCGATTCGCTCAATTGAGCTGTATCGCTATGACGTGAACGTGCAGCGGACATTCAGCCACGGGGCGTGGACCAACCGCATCCACGGATTTATCCGGATTTCAGTGGGGGATCGGAGCGGCTGGGGCGAAAATATTATGGCTGTCAACCGCGAGGAATTGGACTTGAACGAATGGCTCAGTCCGTTGCAAGAGCTGATCGGGATGTCCATCGGGGAAGCGGTTCGCACGGTGATGAGCCGGCTTACAGAGCTGGGCTCCAAGCGTGCCGAGATGGTGGAGACAGCGCTGCTGGATCTCGCGGGCCAATTGCTTGGTCAGTCTGCTCTTGAACTGTTGGGGCTGGAAGGCAAAGAGCCGGTTCCTGGGCTATTCTGTATTCTGGAGAACGACCCTGAGAAGGTGAGAGAACGTGCGCAATCGTCCTGGGATCAAGGATACCGCACCCACCTCAAGGTCAAACTGTTCGGGGACATTGCTCTGGATAAAAAGGTCGTCGAAGCCGCCCGTGACATCATGGGGCCGGAAACATTCATTGTCGGCGATGTGAATGACGGCTATCGGCCGAAGAAGAGTGATGAAAGCCTCGAAGGCATCGCAGCTTCGCTGCGCATTCTGCAAGAGGCTGGCCTCAATGCCTGTGAAGACCCAGCTAGCCTGACTGTGCCGCAGTGGATCGAGCTGCAGCGTCAGGCGGATACGCTTGAGCTGCTGCCCGACGCGCCTTTGCGCCCGGCGGTAGAGGCTGTACATTCGGTGACAACGGGCATGGGCGGCATTTATAACATTCATCCCGGCTGTGCAGGCTCGCTCATTCATGCTGTTGAGCTGGCACGCAAGATTCAGAGCTTCGGCGCCAGGCTCATGATTGGTGACGACAGTTTGGTCGGCCCTGCATGTACGGTTTGGCAGCAGCTTGCGATCGGTTTATCGGCCGATTGGGTTGAGGCGCTAGAGAAACCGGGCGAGTCGGATGCCTTCGCAACCTGCGTCATCGCTCAGGCTACATCGAGGACGGCTGACAGCCAGGTCAACCTGCACAGGAGCTCGCCAGGCTTCGGCCTTGTGCTGGACGAGAAGCAATTGAGACTCGTCTGCCGGGATTACGGCAAGATTTGATTTTAAGTAATGAAAGCTGCCGGTGGAGCCGACGGCTTTCTTTGCGTGCCCACCAGGAAAACCTCCAGTTCATTGGAGGAATGGTCGGAGGCAGACGCGGCGAGCACGACGGTGGCTGAGAGATGGAGGGTAGGTGACGAGCGCGGACATGTGTCAGATTAATTGGGCAGATTGTGCGCTAACGTGCGCCACAGCGGCTATTTTGGTGAAATCGGCCTGATTTCACCGAATTTCATCGAAATAGGCGCAATAGCGAGACTGTCGATTAATTGTGGACAGTTTTATCCGTGAACGGAAACGCGTAGAGAATGTATATGATTTTTCGAATACATATTCAAAATCAGGCCTCAAATCACGAAATGTGTATGATATTTCGAATAGAATTGATTGATTTTATGTGAATGCAGCACATTATATATGATTTTTCGTATACATTTTGTGTTCTCTCGCAG
>NZ_JBCMUN010000020.1:0-284609 GCF_050467285.1 Paenibacillus oryzisoli
CAATGTAAACCTAAAGTTAAAACAACGTTTCGTATCTAGTTTTCAAGGTGCAAGCCTTGAGTCTAATAGCATGTTTATTCCCTGATAGCTCAGTTGGTAGAGCACTCGACTGTTAATCGAGTTGTCACAGGTTCGAGTCCTGTTCGGGGAGCCATATGGAGAGGTGTCCGAGCTGGCCGAAGGAGCACGATTGGAAATCGTGTAGGCGTCACAAGCGTCTCGAGGGTTCGAATCCCTCTCTCTCCGCCACTAACTTCATATCAAAACGTGAAGTTTAGTTGTGAAATAATATGGCCCGTTGGTCAAGTGGTTAAGACACCTCCCTTTCACGGAGGTAACAGGGGTTCGAGTCCCCTACGGGTCACCATTTAGTTTAAATCATGGAGGCTTAGCTCAGCTGGGAGAGCATCTGCCTTACAAGCAGAGGGTCGGCGGTTCGATCCCGTCAGCCTCCATCATGTATCTTAAAGTAAAGCTTGATTTACTTCGATACATCACTTATACTTAACGACGCGGGGTGGAGCAGCTCGGTAGCTCGTCGGGCTCATAACCCGAAGGCCGCAGGTTCAAATCCTGCCCCCGCAACCAATAATGACTGTGGAGCCGTGGTGTAGAGGCCTAACATGCCTGCCTGTCACGCAGGAGACCGCGGGTTCGAATCCCGTCGGCTCCGCCATTATAATATCAAGTAAGGCTTTGTAGCTCAGTCGGTAGAGCAGAGGACTGAAAATCCTCGTGTCGGCGGTTCGATTCCGTCCAAAGCCACCATTTTTCAACTTAATAAGCCGTTGTAGCTCAACTGGTAGAGCAACTGACTTGTAATCAGTAGGTTGGGGGTTCAAGTCCTCTCGACGGCACTGTATGTATGGAGGCTTAGTGAAGTGGCTAAACACGGCAGACTGTAAATCTGCTCTCTCCGAGTTCGGTGGTTCGAATCCATCAGCCTCCATATCCTTTCTAGGGGCATAGTTTAAAGGTAGAACAAAGGTCTCCAAAACCTTTGGTGTGGGTTCGATTCCTGCTGCCCCTGCCAACTAACTTCATATGGCGATCGTGGCGAAGGGGTTAACGCACCGGTTTGTGGATCCGGCATTCGTGGGTTCAAGTCCCATCGGTCGCCCTCTATTGGTTAACCATAATGGGGATTAGCCAAGCGGTAAGGCAACGGACTTTGACTCCGTCATGCCAAGGTTCGAATCCTTGATCCCCAGTTTTATACAATTATGCGGAAGTGGCTCAGCGGTAGAGCATCGCCTTGCCAAGGCGAGGGTCGCGGGTTCGATCCCCGTCTTCCGCTCCAATGTTGCAATGAGGCGCCATAGCCAAGTGGTAAGGCAGAGCTCTGCAAAAGCTTTACCCCCAGTTCGAGTCTGGGTGGCGCCTCCAACACTTGCCGGAGTGGCGGAATCGGCAGACGCACAGGACTTAAAATCCTGCGGTAGGTGACTACCGTACCAGTTCAAGTCTGGTCTTCGGCACCATTGTTTTACAACTGAATATGCCGGCGTGGCGGAATGGCAGACGCGCTCGACTCAAAATCGAGTGGGAAACCGTGGAGGTTCGAGTCCTCTCGCCGGTATCAAAAAACGTATGAAATCATCAGATTTCATACGTTTTTTCTTTTTATACAATTGTCTCAAAAGTGCTATGTAAGTGCCTCTGACTGGTAGTAAAATAAGATTAGCTGCTCTACAATGGAAGCGCAGGCCCACTATACAGGATCGAGGCGGGGAACGCATTGCAACTGGTTAATTCGGTGAGATTTAAGATTTTTGTAGGCTTCGTGTTGGTGGTGGCGCCACTCGTCATTTTTTTGATTTTTAATAATGTATATTCGATGAATGTGGTGCGGGATCAAATCTCACAAAACTACAGCAAGCTGCTAATTCAGTACGTGGAGGACACGGATAATACGCTGAAAGAGTTTGATAACTATTTGTTCCACTTGTACAGCGATCCGGATGTCATCAATATGGACTTATATGCGATTGAGACGGATGATTATGTGCTGGCCAAGCAGCGGGTGTTTAATAAGCTCAGTCGGCAGCTGGATATTTACAACCTGGTGAATACGTTTTTTGTGTATTCGCCGGTGACAGGCGATTTACTGGTTTCGACGCGTGAGAACACGTACTACTATGATCGCGTACAGACAGTGAAGCAATTTATAAGCGAAAACGCTGCCACGCGGCCGAACGACAGTTCGAACGGGAACTGGCTTGTCATGACGGCGGCGAGCGGCGATAACTATTTGATGAAAATCAACAAAGATTTGGGAGCGGGCCTGTCCGGCGGCATTTTGATTAAGATGAGCAGCTTGGCGGAGCCGCTCAGCCGATGGAATACAGGGCAGGGCGGAGGCGCCCTGGTGGTTGCGCCGTCGGGGGAGCCGCTCACGACGATGTATTTTCCGCTGGAGCGCTATCGACAGTTTAGCGATCAGCTGCAGTTGGAGCCTTCACGCACACGCATCGTGAAGGATAAGGAGCAGGACGAACAATTCCTGATTGTTCGGGAAGCTTCTACGCATGCCGCGATGGAGTTTGAGCTGATCGTCGCGGAGAAAAATATGCTGCAGAATTTGCCGAATCTGCAGCTGTTGATTTATTTTTTACCGGTAGGCGGAGCGGTGGTGCTGGCCTTGTACTTGCTCTACTTGCAGCGGATTCTGGTGAAGCCGCTGACGCAGTTGATGCGCGGGATGCGCAGAATCGGGCAAGGGGAGCTGTCCGTGCGCCTGCATGAAGGGGGCTCGACGGAGTTTGCTTTTCTGATCACGACGTTTAACAACATGGTGGATCAGATCGAGCATTTGAAAATCTCCGTGTACGAGGAGAAGATACGGGTGCAGCAGGCGGAGTTTAAGCATTTGCAGGTGCAGATTAATCCGCATTTTTATATGAACAGCCTGAACATTATTTACAATCTCGCGGCGCTCAAGGATACGAAGGCGGTGCAGAAGATGGCGCTGCATCTGGCAGACTACTTCCGCTTCATTATGCGGACGAACCGGACGACGATGACGCTGGAGGATGAAATTGCGCATATTCGTAACTATCTCGAGATTCAGGCGATACGGTATCCGGATGATCTGGTTTTTCAGCTGGACATTCCTGAGCCGTATAAGCACGTTGAGATTCCGCCGTTGGTGGTGCAGCCCTTTGTAGAGAATGCGATCATCCACGGCTTTACGAAGGCGTACGGAGCGTTTGAGATTCGAGTGAGGGCGGAGAGGGATGCCCAGGCGCCGGAGGATTTTTTTCTGCTGCGCATTGAGGATAATGGGAAGGGCTTTCAGATGGAGCTATTGCCGCTGCTCAATTCGGCGCAGTATCTGGACCAGTCCGGGGACGAACATTTGGGGATCTGGAATGTCAGGCATCGGCTGCAGATGAATTTTGGGCGTGAGGTTGGCATACATTTTGGGAATCGCGGAGATCATGGAGCGGTCGTGACGCTCAGGCTGCCTTGGCTTAAACACGGGGAAGGGAAGAAGGATCATGATGAACTTGCTGGTCGTGGATGACGAGAAGTTTGCGGTCAAAGGCATTACGGTCGGTATCGACTGGTCGGAGATGGCGATTGGCGGCATTTATGAGGCGCTGGATGTCGAGGAAGCGAAGCGTATCTTGTCGACGCAGCGGATTGACATTATGATCTCCGACATCGAAATGCCGGGCGCGAACGGGCTGCAGCTGCAGGAGTGGGTGCGAGCGAATTCGGCGCATACGGAGACGATTTTTCTCACGGGGCATGCGAACTTTGAATATGCCCAGCAGGCGGTCAGGCTCGGGAGCTTTGACTATGTGCTGAAGCCGGTGGACCATGACCGTTTGCAGCAGATTGTTGGCAGCGCGATGGAGAAGATTCGGGCGGACCAGGAGCAGCAGGATTTCCACGAGACGTATAAGACGTATTATCAGCACTGGGTGAGTGAGCTGCCGGCGATTGTGGAGCGGTTCTGGCAGGAGCTGCTCGGCGGCAAGATACCGGCGAATCCGGAGCGGTTAATGCGGCATTTTCAGATGTATGAGCTGCCGCTCCAGATGACGAGCACGATTTTGCCGATCCTCATTTCCGTGGAACATTGGAAGGAGACGCTGAATGCCCGTGACGAGGAGATCATGGAGTACGCGATTCGCAAGGCGGCGGCAGAGCTTATTGTCGCGGAGCAGAAGGGCTGCGTGATCCAGGAAAGCGGATCGACGCTGGTGCTGCTGTACGATGCGGCGGCACGCTTGTCGCAGCAGGAAGTGAAGATGAGGTGCGAAGCGTTCATCGCGGCGTGCAATCGGTATTTTCAATGCAGCTTATCGTGCTACATGGGCGCGTATACGGCGCTGACGGATGTAGCGGTGCGGGTGGCGGATCTGTGGCAGGCGGAGCGGAATAATGTGACTCGGAGCAACTGTGTGCTGGCGGAAGCGGAAGCGGCGGATGGGGCGAGCGGCAGAAAGCGGGAAGCGCCGTCTTTTGGCGATTGGAGCGTTTTGCTGGAGGCTGGGAAAAAAGAGGAACTGATTCATCGCATTCAGGAAACGATTGCCCGCTATCAGGGGGAGGAGATCGGCTCGGAGACGGTGGAGGCCTTTTACTATGGCTTGCTGCATCTGGTGTACCAGGTGTGTCATAGGAAGGGGCTGGCGGTGCATGATTTGCTGCCTGCGCAGGAGCTGCAGGATTACGCGGGGGCGACACGTTCGCTCCATCAGTTGCTGAGCTGGGCGATCCGCGTCGCAGGGAGCTGCTGTGACTATATGAACGAGCATTTGAAGGACGTATCGGCGGTCACGATGCGCGTCTGCCAATATATCGAGGCGCATCTGCACGAGGAGCTGAGCCGCGAAGAACTGGCCGCTGCGGTGTATCTCAACCCAGCGTACTTGTCCCGGTTGTTCAAGAAGGAGACTGGGCTCTCGATCTCGGAGTTCAGCCTCAAGGTTCGGATGGAGCGCGCGAAGAAACTGCTCGCGGAGTCCAATGACAAGGTGAGTGCTGTGGCCGAGCAGACGGGGTATTCCCATTTTTCCTTTTTCGCGAAAATGTTTAAAAAGTATACTGGCTTGTCCCCGCAGGAGTATCGGAAGAGCTTTCAGGGGTAGAAAAAACCAGCAACCGCAGAGGGTTGCTGGTTTTTTGGCGTGGAGCGCGCGGGAGACGCTTACTGATGGACTTTGCGGTAGTCCCCGGGCGTGACGCCGACGGTTTTTTTGAACGTTCGGATAAAGGACATCGGGTGCAGGTAGCCGACTTTGCCGGAAATGTCCTGAATCGGGAGATCGGTGTTACGCAGCATGTCTTTGGCATGCTCCATGCGCACCTGGCATAGATAGACGACGAATTTTTCGCCGAATTCTTCTTTAAAGAGCGTGCTCAGGCTGGAGGTGTTCATGTTGAACTGTTCGCCCAGCATTGCGAGCGACAGATCGGGATTATCGAAGTGCGACTCGATATACTCGCGAACCCGGCGGACGACGGCGTGGTTGCCCTTCTCTTCGCGAAGGCTTCGCATGAGGCGTGTGCAAGCGGTCAGGCGTTCCTGATAGAACGATTCCAACTCATCGAGCGTTTCGAGCGAGTCCATGCGGGCTTCCCATTTGGCGCGGAATTCGGTGTTCCATAGTTCCTGGTACTCGGGCGGCAGCTCCATCATTTCTCTTTGGAAGAAGAAGTTCATATAGATGAGAACGCCGTCGATTTCTTCCTTCGGCAGCAGCAAGGAACGGAGGCCGTTAAAGAGCAGGGTCAACTGCTCCTGCCAGCCGTCGTTGCCGACGCGGAAGGACTGTGCGATGGTCCGCACGTACTGTAAGTACACGAACAGATCGTCGTGGGAGAGCACTTCGATTTCCCAATGGCCGATGACGCGGTTACTGCCGAGCGCCGATTTGTAGCTGAGTGCTTTATTGGCCGACTCATAGGACTGCGCAATGGCGCGGGCATCCGAAACGGCTGTTCCAATGCCGAAGGTGACGGTCAGCTTCAGATTCTCGAGCAGCCAGACGCGAATCTGCTCAGATTGCGCCAGGATTCGGCTGCCGCCGTGCAGCGGTTTCTCTTCGTCGGAGTCAAAATAGATAACGCACAGCCGATGATTGGTCACCCATTCCTGCCAGATGCGCAGGGAATCGGCTTTGGCGGTCTCGTCCACAACCTTGGTCAGGATGTATTTGAACAAGCCCTGATCTTCATGTGAATACTGCCGGATAAACTCCGGATATTTATCGATTTCGATGATGCTGACCGAGGCGCCTTTCAGCGTTCCGATCTTCATCTCGCTGAGCTCCTCGCGCCACTCGCTGTCGCTGAGCGAGCCGTTGCCTTCGACGAGCTCCTGAAACACGCGCAAGCGGCGATAGCGCTTGTTCTCTTGCGCGCGGTGCTCATAGTCCTGCGTAGCCTCGATCATATTGCTGAGCGTAAAGTCGATATAGCCGAGCTCGTCCGTGGAGGGCTCTTGAATAGCGGCATGTTGATGCTGCTGGTTGTACTTCTGAATGCGGGACATCATCGTCTCGATCGGCTTGTAGTTTTTACGGGAAATGTAGACCATCCACCAGATGCCTAGAACGAGCCCGAGGAAGCCTACAATCAGCCAGCCGCTGGTTAAGTAGCTGAAGAGGTTGCCGAAGGACTTCTCTTTTAATCCACTGTGATAGGTCCAACCAGTGTAGGCGGAGGTGAGGATGATGTCTTCGGTACCCGCAGGACCTTTGTCTTGATGGAACAGAGCGTTGCCTTGCTGGTCCGTGACTGAGATGTAGCTGACGTCAGAACTGGCGAAATTGCTTAAATACGACTGAATAGCTTCTATATTAACGTTGACCACCATCAGGGCAATCCCTTTGCCGCTGAGGGGAACGCCTTTGGCGATGGTAATGACGCTTTCTTTCTCGGTACTGTCAGGGAAAATCTGGAATGTGCGCGGACTACTCCAACCGTTCGGGCGCTCGCTCAGGTTGTCTTCGATAAAGGCGCGGTCAGCGAACTGATCTATGATGAGCTTGGTCTTGTCCGTAACGATCGCGCCGTCACCGGCGCGATAGATGTAGACCGAATCAATCCAGCTATTCGTGTTAAGCATGCTTTCCAGCAGCCGCGAGAGGTCGATGATGAATTCAGGAGAGCTCTCCATGCCGGCAAAATACGTCAATTTGGCGTTACGGGATATGGTTTCCATCATCATAAGCTCGATGGAGCGCAGTGTGGTGTCGATATTGTTTTGCAGATTTTGCGCATAGACGCGGCTTGATTTGGTGGCTTCCTTCTGGGAAAGCTCACTTAGCTGGACGATGCCGATAAAGGCAAACAGGCAAACAAGCAGAAGCAAGACGGGCAAATACGAGAGAAGCAGCCGGTGGAACCAATTTTTGCTCATAGTTGTAACACTCCTTCGAATAGGACCGTCTTCAGTCTACCACATAATTCTGCGTGCATAGAAGGCAGTGGAAATGAGAGAGAAGGCGAGTGAGGTGCTCGCCTTCGAGATGATGCTTTACTTTTTCATATATTGGTAAAAATCTTTGGTGAAGATGACGCCGTTATTTTTGTAGTCGGTATAAGCTTTCTGTTGGAAATCGTCAATTTTCTTGCCGCCGCTCTTGTCCCAAGCTTCTTTCGCGTCTTTGATCGCTTGCTCGGTCGTGTAGCTGCTTCCGCTGACGATCGCTTTCGTGATCGTGTTCGTGATCGTTGTTGTTGCGGTGTTATTGATGACAACGAGGTCATCGGTAAGTGTCACCGGCAGTGTCAGGTCGTAGTAGAGCGGACGATCCGGCGAAATGTAAGCATCGCGGCCTTGGGCGATCAGGTCGGCATACTGTTTGTCGATCGGCTTGCTCAAGTTGAGCGACGTGTTCACGAACTCGGCGCATTTGCCGAATTTATACGTTTGGCTAAGCATGGAGAAGTCGGCGTTCCATGTGAGCTCTTTCTTGTTCTTCTCGACATCGATCGGTTTCGGGCAGCCGGTTGTCGCGTCTTTCTGATAGTGGACGCCTTCCATACCGTACTGCAGCGTATTCGCTGTGGCATCGCTCATTAACCAATCGACGTATTTGATGACGGCTTCGACGTTTTTGGTCGTTGCGTTGATCGCCGCATCAAATTGGAACGGCGTTGCGCCTGCCGGGGAATATTGCCCGAATTCCGTTTTGGGCAGCGGGATGATGGAAACCTCGGCATTTGGATTGTTTTTCATTAGCGTATCGTAGATGCCATAACCTTTCGTGCCTTCCAGGCCATCGCCTACGTACATGCCCAGCTTGCCGTTGACCCAGTCCTGTTGGGCTTTCGCGCCAGTTTTATCTGCGAAAATATCTTTATCTACCGTTCCGGCATCATAGAGACGCTTTTTCAGCTCGGTAGAAGCTTGGAGACGGTCCCAAGAGCGAACGTACTGGTCGCCTTGAAGGTGGTACATCCAAGCAGGCGAGCTCGGCTCAAAGCCATAGAACATATCGATGTCTGTGAAAATAGAACCGAGTGTATCCTTCTTGCCATTGCCGTCTGGGTCCTGCTCGGTAAATGCTTTCGCGACTTGGAGATATTCTTCGGGCGTTGTTGGGGCTTTCAGGTTCAATTTTTTGAGCCAGTCATTGCGAATCATCAAATAGTGGTTCGTGGAAGCGGGCAGCAGGCGTCCGAAGAAGAACGTTTTGCCGTTATAAGATGTCAGCGTTTTAATAATCGGGTTATCTTTCAAGAACTGCTTATACGTTGTGGAATACTTCTCAATAGCGTCGTCGAGCGGGATGATTTGACCTTTCGCAGCAAGATCTTTCATATACGCATTGGAGAATTCTAAAATGAGATCAGGCGCATCGCCGGATGCGAAGAGCACGTTCCACTTTTCCTGCGAATTCGTTCTAGGGACCGGTACAAACTCGACGTCAACCGGCGCATTTTCATTAATCCATTTGGTCCAGCGGTTGTCGGTAATTTTACCTTCACCTTCAGGGACGTTATTGCGATCGTAGATGGACACTTTAATTTTCGGCTTCGGCCCTTTGGTCGCTGCTGCAGTTGCGGAAGAAGTGGAAGCTGCGCCGGATGTACTTGTCGCTTCATCGGACTTGTCACCGCATGCTGTAAGCAGTACACTTCCTATCAGCATAAGTGCGAAAGAGGTTGTAACGGTTTTGTTGAGCAGTTGTTTTTTCATTGTGTAGACACTCCCCTTGTCATATTGTCGCATATTTTGGACTGCTTTCAAACTGTCTTACACGGAATGTGTGTGATCACCACCTAGGCAAAGTATGGAAGCCATTAGCCTTTCACGGCACCGATCATAACGCCCTTCACAAAATAACGCTGCAGGAACGGGTATACGATCAGCATCGGAACCGTCATGACGATAATGCCAGCGGCTTTAACCCCTTCCGGTGTGAGCGAGAGGGCAAGATCAGGTTGAACGTTGGCCATTTCCTGCATGAGGCTGGAATTTTGAATCATTTGTTGGATCAGCACAGCCATGTTATGTTTGCTGGAATCGTTGATGTAAATCAGAACACTCATGAACGAGTTCCAATGGCCCACCGCATAGAATAAAGAGAGCGCTGCCAAGACTGGCGTGGAGAGCGGCAGCACGATTTGGGTGATCAGCCGCCATTCCGAACAGCCGTCAATTCGCGAGGCCTCTTCGAGTTCCTCGGGCATCCCTTCAAAAAAGCTCCGCAGCACCATCATGTTCCAGACGCTGACGAGGCCGGGCAGCCAAAGCGCCCAATACGAATTGATGAGGCCGAGGCTTTTGAGCAGCAGGTAGCTGGGGATGAGGCCCGCGCCGAACAGCATGGTGAAGATGATGCCGAACGAGTAGACTTTGCGTCCGATGAAGTAGCGTTTGGACAGCGGATACGCCGCCATAATGCTGGCGACCATATTGAGCGCCGTCCCAACGACGGTGATGACGACGCTGTTGCGGAACGCTTCCACAACCGGCGTTTCCTTCAAGAGCGCTTTATAGCCGCTGAGCTCCAGATTCACCGGCCAGAAGGCGATGCTTCCAGAGGCGATGGCGTGCTTATCGCTGAGTGAAACGGCCGCGATATGAATGAGCGGAAGCAGGCAGCTCAGCCCGACGAATGCGAGAATCAGATAGTTGACGGTGTAGAATATTTTTTCACCGGTCGTATGCTTCATGGTGGTTCCTCCTTACCATAGGCCTTGGCCGAAACGTCTGGCGATTCGATTAGCGATGACGACCAGCAGCAGGCCGACCAGCGATTCGAATAAGCCCATTGCGGTAGCGAGACTGAATTGCGCTTGCTGAATACCGGTTTTGTACATAAAGGTTGAAATGACCTCGGAAATTTCGGCAACGGTATTATTTTGCAGAACAAAGACTTGATCAAAGCCGACTTCCATCAGATGGCCGATTTTGAGAATGAGCATAATAATGGCCGTAGGGATGATGCCTGGCACGGTGATTCGTATGAGCTGCTGCCATTTGTTCGCCCCGTCGATGCTCGCGGCTTCGTACAAGCTTTGGTCGATGGAGGTAAGTGCAGCCAGATAGATGATGGCGCCCCAGCCCGCTTCTTTCCAGATGCCGGACGTCAGGAAGATCGTGATCCACGATACGTCTTTGTAGAGGAACGGGTACGTGAAGCCAAACAAGCTGTCCAGGACATGGTTGATAGCCCCTGTGCTTTGCGAGAAGATGGTCACGACGATGCCACCGATAATGACCCAGTTCAGAAAATGGGGCAAGTACACGAACGTTTGCACGATGCGTTTAAACCACATTTTCCGGACCTCATTCAACAGTAAGGCGAGAATAATCGGCATCGGAAAGCCGACGATGATGCTGAGTCCGCTCAGGCGAAGGGTGTTCCAGATAATGTTCGTCATCTGTTTCGTAGAGAAAATCAGCTTGAACATATCCAGTCCTGCCCAGGGACTGCCCCAGATGCCTTTGATGAACGTGTACTTTTTGAACGCGATCACAAGGCCCGTCATCGGATAGTACTTAAAGATGAGAAAGTAGATCAGAATCGGTATAAACATGATGTAAAGCGGAATGTTTTGTTTCAGTACCCGTTTGGTGTATTTGCGCTGCAGCCAACCGGTTCTGACAACTGGCTTCGCATCGGTGGCTGGCGGGATGGTGGTGGTCACGGAAGAGACCGAGTCGTCCATCGATTTCATTGCTGCTGTCACTTCCTCTCGGTTGAAGTAAGGCTATCGTATAGCAGGCGCGCCTTGGCGCTCAATATACATGATTTTGTGCGATTAACAGGGGGCGAAAAGCGCTCTGCTATGCGATTTATCTCGTCCATGGCCCCCAGAATCCGGACTTGCCTTTCAGCTTGGCCAGCGCTTCCATGTAGTAGTAGTCGCCGTAGATGAGCGGCCGGTCGACGTTCTGGTTCATCGGCAGGTTGCCGGTGCCGTGAAGCAGGATCGCTTCTTCGGTGTCGTCGGCCTGGTAGTTCGTATACAGCGAGTTCAGGATGCCGAGTGCCTGCTCGTGGTAGTAGCGGCCTTTCTCGCCGCCGACGATGTCGGCCAGGTCGAGCAGCCCGGACGCTGTAATGGCGGCGGCGCTGGAGTCGCGCGGCGCGCCTTCCTGCGTCGGCAGGCGGAAGTCCCAGTAAGGGACGACGCGGTCTTCCGGCAAATGGTCCAGGAAGAAGGCAGCGGCGCGTTCGGCGGCATCGAGGAATTCCCGGCGCCCTGTGTGCCGGCAGCCGAGCGTCCAGCCGTAGATGCCCCAGGCGGCGCCGCGTGCCCAGGCGGACCCTTCGGCGTAGCCTTGGCCGCCACCGGCACCGGTGCGTTCACCCGTCTCGGGATCGAAGAAGACGACGTGGTGGACCGAGCCGTCGCTGCGCAGGAACTGCTGCGCAGCGGTGAGGGTGTGCGCGACCGCTATGTGGCGGAAGCGGGGATCATGGGTCTGTTCCGTGGCCCAGTACAGCAGGGGCACGTTCATAAGGCAGTCGATGATGGCCCAGCCGATGCGCTCGGGTTGATTCCAGGCGCGGATGAAGCGGCCCTGGATGTTGAAGCGGCCGGCGAGATGGCTGGCGGCCAGCATGCCTCTGCGGTGAGAGGCTTCGCTCTCCGTGATTTGCCACTGCGCGAGCGAGCTCAGCGTCCACATAAAGCCGATGTCATGGCTTAATGCGCTGTAGTCCTGCAGCAGCGCGTCGAGCTGCGCTTCGCAGTCTTCGGCGATGGCACGAAGCTCTTCGTCACCGTGCTCGCGGTAGACGAGCCACAGGAGGCCGGTCCAGAAGCCGGCTGTCCAGTACACTGGCGGCATAAGGTGGTACTCGCCGTCGATGGAGCCATGCGGGAAGCGTGCGCCGATGCGCAGGCTTGCTTTTTTTATTTTGCGGGCACCTGCGTCCCAGGCTTGTTCGATCCATTCAGGTGTCGTATGCATAAGATGATCTCCACTCCTTCTCTTGTTGCGTTCCGCGGCTGTGCTTCTGTGTGAGCGGTTTGGCTTGCTGCGGGAACACGCTTAGCTTACTGCGCCTGGGTGGGAGCGCTCAATATACATGTTTTTGCAGGATATACAGCGGGGAGAGTACGGGGGGGATGGCGGGGCGTGCGGAGTGAATGGGGAGGGGGAGAGCTGTAGGCGTGGCAGTAGGTAAGGCTGTTGGGCGAGGCATATAGTGGGTAAATAGACATGTTAATTCCTGAAAAATTGTTAATCCCGGATACTTCCAGGGGATGGCCGGCTGGTGTGATGCGAGAGCTGTATTTTGTACAGTAAAGTGTGGGGAGGTGGAGGGAATTTTGAGTGTTTTCCTGCAGAAAGGTAGGCGTAAAATAGCCGACAGATTCCACCAGACGAGTTGCTGCCCGAATAAGCCGACAGACGAGTGCCACCCGAATGGTTCCTTACGAATAAGAGGGGTAAACCGCTACTATTCCTGCGAACTACGGCAAATCCGGAGAAATAAGAGTGGCCAACCACTTCTATTTGTGAAAACGCACTGGATTTACCGCCTATCTTCTCCCAATAGAAGTGGTTTAGTACCCTTATTTCCGGGAGACAGATGGATGCGAAAGAAATAGAAGTGGTCTACCGCTTCTATTTCGGGAAGCCTACACCGACTTCGCATCCACTAGCTGGAAGAGCTGCTCATTCGTCGTGGTCAACATAGGTCTTCCCCATCCAGTAAAAAAGAAGGGGGAGCCAATCCCCCTTCTTCCAACAGCAGTATCATGTTTCTAGCAACGCAACGCGTGCATCCGGTCTATCCCGTTAATGTAACGTGCCGCTCACGGTTTATAGCTGACCTTCACATCGTCGATGCTCATCGAGCTGGCGTTGCCGGCGATGGAGGAGATGAGTTTATCCACTTTCGTCAGTCCCGAATAGCGGTAGTTCCACTGCGAGCCGCGCAGTTCGCCGTTGATGTAGACGTCGAATTTGTGGGTCGCGGTGTTGATGACGACTTTCAGGCGGTACGGCTCCCCATTGGTGGTGGAGGTCAGCAGGTTCGTCTGTGTGCCGCCATTGTAGCCCCAAATCTTGCCGTTCTGCATGATGATGTGCGCGGCGTAGCCGTTCGAGGTCAGGCTGCTGTCGCCGAGGACCAGCGCATTTTTCCAGTTGTTATCGTCTGCGGTGACGGTCGCTTCTGCAATCAACGTGCTGCCGGCCGGCGCGGTAAACACTTGATACGCCTCGGCTTTGCCGGTGGTGGAGACGGTCGTCAGTTTGGCCGCTTTGTTCCCAGCGAGGCCGCTGGCATTCTGCACGACGCCCGTATTCCCGGAGACGCCGCCATTATCGAACGTCCAGCCCCCTTGCCCGTTCAAGTTGCCGAGCGCGAGGCCGTCAAAGTCCGTATCGATCAAGGTGTCCAGCGTTAGCGGCGCATACGAGATTTTCACGTCGTCCACGCTCATGGAGCTGGCGTTGCCGGCAATGGAGGTGGAGAACTTGTTCAGCGTGTTCACCCCCGCATACCGGTAGCTCCAGTTGGAGGCGCGGAGCACATCGTTGACGTAGACGTTGAATTTTTTCGTCGACGCGTTGATGACGACTTTCAGATGATACGGCTGGCCATTCGTCGTGCCTGTTAAAATATCCGTTTGGGTGCTGCCGTTATAGCCCCAAATTTTGCCGTTTTGCATGATCAGATGCACAGCCGAGCCGCCACTGGTCAAGCTGTTATCCGCGATAACCAGCGCATTTTTCCAGTTATTATCGTCTGCGGTAACTGTAGCCTCTGCGGTAATGTAGCCATCTTGCGGCGCGCTAAAGATTCGATTCGCGACTGCACCGCCGCTGGTGGAGGTGGTTGTCACTTTCAGCGACTTCGCGGCATAAGCGCCGTTTACCGGCGAGACGATAACGGATTGCCCAGTGGCGCCGCCGTTGTCGAAGGTCCAGCCGTTGTGCCCGTTAAGGGAACCCAGGGTCATGCTGTTAAAATCTTCGTTCACGGCATAGCCCGTGACCGCTCCGCCGACAGGCGCTGCGAAGAACGCCTTGATGCTTTTGCCGGCAGCACCGTTCACGTTAACGGTTAGCATCGTCGTGCCGCCGCTCGTGCTGACGGTGATGCGGGAATCTTTGTAAGCCAGCGGGCCAAGACTCTGCGTCAGCGTCAGCTGGATCGTGCCCGTGTTCTCCATCGTCGGGTCGGAGACAGAGACTTCGGTGCCGTTCTCGCTCGTACGAACCATGACTGACGCTTTTTTATTGGATGTAACGCCGCTCACTGTTTTCGTCGCGTTCTGCCAGAAATTGATGCCGAGGGCATTCAAATTATTTTCCCGGACCGCTTGCGCCTGCGTGCTGTTCTCGATGATCGTCACGTCCGGTGCCGCGGCGTAATTCGCAACTTGCGTCGTTGTTTTATTCGGCAGCAGCACATACGCATACGTTCCGGCCGTCGGTGCATTGCCGTGATCCAGCCATAAGGTCATAAAGTTCCGAGTGTAATTAACGAAATATTCAGGGGTCAGCGCCGGATCGCTGTAGTAGGTGTTGATGCTGTTCCAGTTGGCGGTGCGGGCTTGACGCAGCCCTTTCACGGTTGTCGCACTCGGGAAGTAGTAGCCGATGTCCGCGCCTGCCGTGTTGCCGGCAAGGTGCATCCAGTTTACGCCGGACATTGTCTCCGACCAGCCGAGCGAGGAGGATTTCGTCGTGCCGCCGACCGTCAGCGCGTTATTGCCGCTGCTATTCAGCTTGCGGTTCTCGATAATGGTCTCGACCGGCTTCGTCGTTACGGAAGATTGAATACCGGCGCCAAGGTTGACGATTTCATCGTCGAACTGGAACCAGGACTTGTAGGCGGACATGGACGAGTCCGGAGCGATAACTTGCATGCCGGTCACGCCGTACAAGCCGCCGACGTCGGTACCGCCGACCCAGTTAGAGCCGTTCTTCAGCTGTCCGCCGGGCTCGCTGTTCTGTACGACGGTCGTGCCTGCCAAACGATGGCTGTCGACTGTCGGCCAGAACGCATCGTGATACTGGGCGATGTCGGTATTATACAGGTAGGTCATCCCGTCGCCGGTGTGCCAGCCTTTTATATTCTCCGTATTGACATTCTCGTAGTTGCCGACACGCCCCGAGGACATGCCGACACCGAATGCAAAGCCAGGTCTGCGCTGCACGGCCCTCGCCATATTCGGATACTGTTTGTTCCCGTATAGATCGCCAGTGGCCACGATGGAAGCGTCATTCATAATCGCTTTCGTCTGCTGGATAAGCTGAATCGAGCCCAGACTCGCATAAGGCGTCGGGGACGTGGCATCGCCCATCCACTGCTTCACCATGGACTTATAACGTGCGGCGTCGGCTGGGTTTGGAGCGGAGTAGGCCAGCCGCACCAATGATGAGCCTAATGCGCCCACTGTCGTGACGCCCAGGTTGTCGTTGGCGACGCGGGCGATGTTCCGTCCGTTCACCATTTCCATCATATTATCTTTATAGAGGAGCGGCTCGTAAGCGTTGTAGATCCACTCATACACATGGCTGAGATCCGTATCGGTAAAATCCCAGGTCGAGCCGGCAATCAGGTACATGATTTGCGTCAGATTATCGAGCAGCGAACGACCGTAGCCGGCGTTATATGGAATTAGCGCCGTGTGCTGAAGGAACGAGCCGTCGCTGTAGAAGCCTTCGCCTGATGTGACATAGTCGAAGACAGGGCTCATGCCGTTCACGCCGTTCGTGATTTTGGTGCTGTTCTTGGCCAGAATGCCTCCGGTAATCATAATATTGCACGTCCAGACGCGGTTAGCGCCCGTGTTGGAGGAGGTGAACGGCAGGATCTGCCAATCGATGACGGCCTGCCAGTTATTGATTTGCGTCGTGCTCAAATAGGGATAGAGCAGGACGGAGATGGCATTGATCGAAAGGGGCGAAGAGATTTGCCAGTCGAACCAGTTGCCGTAACCGCGCTTAGGCACGCTGGTGTTGTAGCGGTTCGTGTACATCCAATCCATGGCGCTGATGATGTCGGCGCGCAGCGTCGCGTTCTGATATAGGGCGGAGCCGTTCGTACTGTATGCCGTGGCCATCGTTTGAAGCCGGCTGTAGCTGCCGGAAACGTGGGTGGAGTTCATGCTCGCGCCGAGCGGATCTCCGAGCTCACTCCACAGATAGGTGCGGCCTGCGGATTTGTTCATCGTGCTCCAGAACTGCTGAGCATTCGTATCCAGAGCCGTAATCTTCGGGGCAATATCGGGATCCAGCGGGTTAAACGAGGTGCCGCCGGTAATGACGTCATACAGCTTGAGGCGCAGCGTATCATACTCATCGCTGGCATAAGCGGTACGGTTTGGAACGAGCAGCAGACTGCATAATAAAGAAGCAACAAGCAGCATAGCGGTGATGGTGGACATTTTACCTTTCAAATTCCTTCCTCTCCTTCGCTTGGGTGTTGGGACAACTTGAAAGCGATTTCAAATCTAACGAATTCACCTCCCCAGACGCGATAGCACACAGCCAAATGTGCCCATTCAACATACAATTCGCCGTCTCGATCCGGCAATATACAAATTTTTGAGCCATATACAGAACGACAGCCATGTGACGATAACGCCTGCCTGCAGTACTCGTGCCTCGGAGCAGTTAGATCTGATCATTCATCGCCCATGTCACAGAACTGCTGATTCGGTCATTTCCAGGATAGAGATTTGGCTTGGGAAAATTTACAATAAGCTTACAGAACAGGAGCAAGCAGAAAGGAGCGCAAGAAGCAGATGGAACATACGCCCAAAGCGGCAGTGCAGACGATGCCTGCGAAAGCTGTGAAGCGGGAGCGGGTGAGATCGACTTTTTTACGGACGGTCCGAAGATACTGGATCTTCTACATCATGATGGCGCCGGCGGCTCTGCTGCTGATCATCAATAATTACATTCCCATGGCGGGCGTTCTGATCGCCTTCAAGAATGTCAACTACACGAAAGGCATCTGGGCGAGCCCTTGGATCGGTTTCGATAATTTCAAATATTTGTTCGCCAGCGAATCGGCCTGGGTCATTACGCGAAATACGATTTCGTACAATGTCGTGTTCATTGCGCTGAATCTGGTGATCGCCGTCGCCATGGCTGTCCTTTTTAATGAAATGCGAAGCAAGTTCCTGGCGAAATTCCACCAAAGCGCGATGTTCCTGCCATTCTTTCTCTCGATGGTGTGCGTGGCTTACCTTGTATACGCTTTCCTTGGGGCGGAGCATGGCTTCTTGAACACGGTGCTGCTTCCGAAGCTAGGGATTCAGCCCATCGATTGGTACACGGAGCCGAAATATTGGACGGTCATCCTGCCGATCGTGAACACGTGGAAAAACCTTGGCTACTACACGGTCATTTACATGGCGGCCATTCTTGCCATCGATCACGAGTATTATGAAGCCGCCTTAATGGACGGCGCGAGCAAATGGGCGCAAATCCGTCGTATCACCATTCCGCTCATTATGCCCGTCATGATTACGATGACGCTGCTGCAGGTCGGGCGCATTTTCTATGCGGACTTCGGGCTCTTCTTCCAAGTAACGAAGAATGCCGGCGCGCTGTTTCCGACGACGCAGGTTATTGACACGTATGTGTACCAGACGTTTCTGACGATGGGCGACATCGGGATGTCGTCTGCGGCGGGACTGTATCAGGCGGTCGTCGGCTTCCTGCTTGTCCTGGTCACGAACTTGTTCGTTAGAAAAGTGAGCAAAGAGAACGCCCTATTTTAAAAGGAAGGAGTGTCTGTTGTGCGTGAAACCTCCATCACAGCGACGTCCAGCCAGCCCCGTATCCGCAAGACGAGGGGGCCGAATGAGCTGTCCGCTCCGGCAAACTTGCTGGTGAACGTGTTTTTCTGGCTGTACACGGCGGCTTGTCTAATGCCGCTGGCCCTGGTCATCATCGTTTCATTCTCGGATGAGAAAGGCGTGCTCATTCACGGGTACAACTTCATTCCTGAGGCGTGGAGCTTGGAAGCGTATAAATTTATGTTTAAGGATTGGCATCAAATCCTGCGATCCTTTGGCATCTCGGTGTTTCTGGCGACCGTCGGCACGGCGATCTCCCTTATCTTGATGTCGCTGTATGCTTATCCGATTTCCCGAAGCGATTTTCCGCATCGTAATTTCTTTTCATTCTTTATGTTTTTCACGATGCTGTTTAATGGCGGACTCGTTCCGTGGTATCTTGTATACACCCAGCTGCTGGATCTGAAAAATACGCTGGCCGCGCTCATGCTGCCGCTGCTCGTCTCCGCGTTCTTCGTGCTGCTGCTGCGCACGTTTTTCGCCAGCTCGATTCCGATGCCGCTGATTGAAGCGGCCAAGATCGATGGCGCCGGCGAGATTCGCATCTTCTCCCGGATTATCCTGCCCTTGTCGATGCCGGTGCTGGCGACGGTGGCGCTGTTCCAGGTGCTTAACTATTGGAACGACTGGTTCCTCAGCCTCGTGTTCATCTCGGGCAGCAAGAACATCAATCTGCAGTTCATGATGTACAAGACGATGCTGGACATTCAGTTCCTCAGCTCTAATTTGCAGGCGAGCCAGGGGTTGTCGCAGGCCGGTGGGATTTTGCAGCTGCCGACGGAGACGGTGCGCATGGCAATGGCCGTGCTCGGCATCGGGCCGATCGTGTTCGCGTATCCGTTTTTTCAGAAATATTTTAAGAAAGGTCTCACGGTAGGTGCGATCAAAGGGTAATTTCCGCAAGGCTTGTCCCGGTAAACGGTCATCCCGCTTGCCGGATCAGCATACAGATCGATGATAAAAAAGGGAGGAACATGTTCCATGAAAGTGTTCAAAAAAGGCACGATTGTCGGTTTAACATCCCTGTTTGCACTATCGCTTACTTTGGCCGGCTGTTCGTCTTCAAACAGCAACGAGCCTACGACCAGCACATCTGCGGCTCCTGCCGCATCCGAGAAACCCGCTGCGACGAAAGCCGCAACAGGCTCGGACTTGAAGCCGTATGAAGTGAAGCTCGTCTATCCGGGGACGCCGCAGCCGGACCAAGCCAAGGTCGAAGAGGCGATGAACAAAGTGCTCAAGGACAAAATCAATGCGAGCATCAAGCTCATGCCGATCGATTGGGGGCAATGGGACAACAAGACGAATCTGATGATTGCGTCTCGCGAGGAATTTGACATTTTGTTCACGGCGCAGTGGAACGGACATGCGGTGAACGTCGGTAAAGGCGCGCTCATGCCGCTGAATGATCTGCTTACGCAGTACGGCAAAGGCATTACGGATGCGCTCGACCCTGCTTTTCTCGAAGGCGCCAAAATTAACGGTAAAAATTACGGAATTCCAACCAACAAGGAATTGGCCGCTTCCGGCGGTGTCGTGTACCGCGCCGACATTGCGAAGGAGCTTGGCATTGATATGGGCAAGGTTAAAACGATGGCAGATCTCGGGGATGTGCTGAAAACGGTTAAGGAGAAAAAGCCGGAAATGACCGCCCTATTCCTGCGAGACGGAGATAACCTTAATGCGCACTATATGGCACAGTACGATTATCTCGGCGACAGCACGATCCCGGGTGTGATTCTGAAGGATGGCAGCGACACGAAGGTTGTGCCGAAGTGGGATCAGCCGCGTTATAAGGAGATTTTGAAGCTGACGCGCGATTTTATGCAAAAAGGCTTCATTAATAAAGATGCGGCGACCACGCAACTGTCCGGTCAGGATGCCATGAAATCCGGCAACGTGTTTATGATTACCTCCTCGCTCAAGCCAGGCAAAGATGCCGAACTCGCGAATGCGACGAATCTTGTCGGCAAGCTGGGGCAAATCGAGCTGACGCCGCGCACCATTTCCACTGGCGATACGGCGGGTTCGATGCTGGGCATCTCCGTGACATCCAAAGATCCGGCGCGTGCGATGATGGTCATTAGCCTGCTGCATACCGACAAGCAATTGAACAATCTCATCAACTTCGGTATCGAAGGCGTGCATTACACGAAAGTGTCCGACAACATTATCAAAGCGACGGATGCAGGCAAAAACTATGCGCCGGGTGCGGCGTGGCAGTTCGGCAATGAGTTCCTGAACTATCTATACGACAACGAAGATCCGCAGAAGTGGGAGAAATTCAAGGAATTTAACAAGTCGGGCAAAAAGTCCCCGGGACTCGGCTTCACCTTTGACTCCGAGCCTGTGAAAACGCAAGTCGCCGCTGCGGTCAACGTCGGCAAAGAGTTTGATGCGACGCTGGACACGGGCTCCGTCGATGTCGATGCGTCCTTACCGAAGTATCAGGAGAAAATGAAAGCGGCCGGTATCGATAAAATCATTGCCGAGAAGCAGAAGCAGCTCGACGCGTTCCTGGCAGCCAACAAGAAATAGCCTTATGTAGAAGGAGCCGGGTTCCTCAGAACCCAGGCTCCTTTACGATTACCAAGCGTAAGTCATCGTTACGATAACGAGCAAGATGAACAATACAAGAACAGCAGCAGCGGATGTATATCCACCTCCACAAGCAGCACCAGTACCTACACCAACACCCATTCACGTCACCCCCCATCGCAAGGAATGCTCTCTGTCGGAATCGGATGAGAGACAATACTATCCTATGGAGATGATCCCTTGAATGTTTGGGTGTTTTGCCTATATGCGGGGAAGAAGATTTCCTCACGTAGGCAGGCGCCCTTTTTGCGCGAAAACGGGGAACGCGCCGAACCAGTGGCTGACGCCCTCCATATGGTAGTTAAAGAAACGTTATGCCATCATGGAGGTGTAGGGCGATGGAATATTTGGATATGCTCGCCAAGCTCGGCATCGGCAACGCCCATCCCGGCGGCTTCGGGGAGACGGTCGAGCAGCTCAAGCGGTATCCGATCGAACAGGGGAAGCGGGTGCTGGAGGTTGGATGCGGCACAGGCAGAACTGCCTGCTACTTGGCGGAGCAGGGCATTGAGGTGACCGCCGTGGACATCCGGCCGGAAATGATTGCGAAAGCGAAGGTTCGGGCAGAGAAACAAGGTGTATCAGTGAATTTTATCGTCGGCGATGTATGCCGCTTGCCTTTTGAGGACAGTACTTTTGATGTTGTGCTAGTGGAGTCGGTAACCAATTTCGCCGATGCGGAGAAAGCGGTCTCGGAGTACTATCGGGTGTTGCGTCCGGGCGGCAAGCTTTACGATCGCGAGGTCATTCGCATTAAGGAGATGAGCCCCGCCATTCACCGCGCGCTGTGCAGCTTCTACGGCGTAAATAAAATATACAGCCAGGAGGAGTGGCAGGCGCTGTTCGAGGGCAAGCGGTTCGATCCAGTCGAATCCTCGGGGGTTCACGCGTTCCCGCTGGCCATGTTTGAAGACCAGGTGCAGCATCCGGACCCTGTTCATTTATCCGACAAGCAATCGTTCATGGATCCGCGCATTTGGCAAATTACGGCGCGTTATGATGAACTGGTGAACAAATATCATGCCTATCTGGGCTATACGCTCATGATTGGCACGAAAGGGTAAGCGGTTTAGGACGGCCAAGCAGGAAATTCATTCGTGAATGGCGAACATGTGAGAAAGATTATCAATGGAGGCTGCTTCTTTTGAACGTAGACGTCATATCTGAACGTATTTCCAACCGCAAGGCGAAAGAGATTTATGAGCTGATTTGCAGGCAAACGACCGTTTCCAAAATAGAGCTGCTGGAGCAAAGCGGCATGACGGTTTCGACGTTAACCCGGCATCTGGAGGAGCTGACGGCGCAGGGCCTGATTCTCGAATCGGGCTTTGGCGTATCGACAGGCGGGCGCAGGCCGATTCTGTATGAGACCAATCCGGCCTATGCCTATGTCTTCGGTCTGGAGATTTCGCGAACGCTATCCAAGCTCGTATTGGTCGATCTCGGAATGACCAAGCTGGAGGCCAGAAGCTGGGCGATGACGGCGGAAATGACGCCGGAGGTGCTCATCGGCCTGATCGTGAGGGAAGCGCAGGCGATGCTGGCGCATCACGGGATTGCGATGGCCGACGTGCTCGGCATCGGCATCGGGTCGGTCGGCCCGGTCGACCGTCATTCCGGCGTGATCCTCGAGCCGTCGTATTTTCCGTCCAAAGGCTGGCAGCAGGTGCCGATCTGCAAGATGCTGAGCGAGGAGCTGGGCATTCCGGCGATGCTCGACAACGGGGCGAATACGGCGATTCTGGCGGAGTCGTGGCACCAGCGCTCGCAGAGCTTCAAGCATCTGCTGTACATCCATGCGGGTGTAGGCCTCCGTTCCTCGATGGTTTCCGAGGGGAAGGTCATTTACGGTGCTGTGGATATGGAGAGCTCGGTCGGTCAGATGATCATTCAGACCGACGGCGTCGCGCCTCGGGACAAGTCCGGCAATTATGGCGCGCTGGAGTCGTATGTCTCGCTGCATGCGATTGAAACGAGGGCCAAATCGGCGATCAAGATGGGGAGAACAACGCTGCTGACACAGCTGGTGGCCGATCCGGAGCAGCTGAGTTACGTACATATGATGGATGCTCTCCAGAAAAACGATCCGCTTGTCGTAGAGATCGTGACGGAAGCGGCGACGTACTTCGGGATCGGGCTGGCGAATCTGCTCAATATTTTGCAACCGGAAAAGGTCATTCTCGGGGGGCCGCTCCTGGCCGGCGGAGATTTGTTCTTCCAGACGGCGACCGCGGTCGCGATTCGAAAAGCGTACTACTACCCCGCGTATCAAGTGATATTCAGCCGAGGCGGGCTCGGCGAAGAGGCGCTCGCGATTGGCGCGGCGGTGCTCGTGATGAACCGGCTTTTTAAAGTGTAAGGGACTGCGTTGGAGCGCTCACTTGGTGGTGAGCGCTTTTTTGTGTGGGGTTGCCAGCACTCTCACACTGGCGCCGTCACCCCTTACTCACTCGATACGATCTTGTAAAAAGTACATGAAAATTTTGCGATAGAGGCTACTTTCTTGCGAAGACCTGCAAAAAGTGCAGCTAAATTCGGCCATCCAGTGCGTGAAAGGGCTTACATTCGAGTGCGAGCTTTATTTGGATGTAGGAAATGCAGGTTTTCATCTGATGTCAGCCTTTTTGGAGAGGATTTACTGTAGGTTCTGCAGGTTGTGGTAAGGGGGAAAAGATGCAGAAGCACCGAACGTTGGTCCGGTGCTTCTATTTGTGAGACGTTGTTAGCCTGCAACAACGTTACGCAGAAAATCAAGCAGCAGCGCGTTGAACGCTTCCGGCGCTTCCATCGGCGCGAGGTGCGAGGCGCCTGCGACGACCTCGAAGCGCGCGCCGGGGATTGCGTCCGCCATCTTGCGCATGACGTCGGGCGGCGCAATGGCGTCGTGCTCGCCGGCGATGACGAGCGTCGGCACGCGGATCTCGCCGAGCGACGCGGCGGAGTCCGGGCGGAACGCCATCGCCAACGCGGCGTGCACGAGCCCTTCCGCCGGCATCGCGTCCATCATCGCGCGCAGGCGGTCGACCAGCGCAGGCTGCGCTTCCAGCGTCGCCGGCGTCAGCAGCTTCGGCAGCATCGCGTCGCGCGCGGCCGCGGGGCCTTTCTCGTACAGCGAAGCCGCCATGTTCATGCGGTTCTTGCGGGCTTCGGGGCTGTCGGCCTCTGGCCGGGTGTTGGCCAGGATCAGCCCCGTAAAGCGGGTTGGCGCCTTGCGCATGAGCGCAAAGGCGACGTAGCCGCCCATGGAAAAGCCGCCGAGGGCGGCTTTTTCGATACCGAGGCTGTCCATGATGGCCAGCACATCGTCGGCGTAGCGCTCAATCGCGATCGCTTGCGCAGGTACAGCCGACTGCCCCATGCCGCGTAAATCCGGCGTTACGACGCGGAATGAAGTGGACAGCGCGTTCGCCTGCGCCTCCCACATGCCGTGATCCAGCGGGAAACCGTGCAGCAGAATAACCGCGGCTCCTTGCCCTTTTTCCTCTATAAACAGCTTTGCGCCTTCGACATCGATCTTCATCATTCAACAACTCCCTTGGCAAAATTGTGACAAAATCTTCTCCTCATACTTTCTATACGTGAACCTTATACTTACTTAACATTTGATTGCTATTCTTTGATTATACAGTGATTGCTTCGAGAGAAGAAACTGAGCAGGAAAATTTTTGACGATGAGTGTAAAAGGGAGTTGGTTGATGATGACCAAAAAACCTTGGTCGACACAAGAATTAGACAAATTGCTTCGTCTAGCCACGGAATGCCCACCGGTTGTCATCGCGCGAGAATTGTCTCGGCCAGTGACATCGGTCCGCAAAAAAATGAGGGAACTGGGCGTCAGCTACGTATCCGGCGAACAATGGAAAAAGAATCAGTTTCAGTTTTTGATTTCGGATGACGGTAACGACTACAAGCATCTTTGCAACCAAACACCAAAAAGCAGCGATTTTGATTCCCCGGTTTTGGACGAGTTCTGGACGACACTTGTGAAAATGGCGCGTGTGGCGAAAAGCAGAGGAAAGCGCGTGGATGTGCTCTCGTTTATCGATACATATCGGAAGATTCGGATTGGCGGATAGTTGACGGTGAAAGGGATTGCCTTAGGCGAGACTAAGGCGTTTGGATATAAGGCTGAGTACGCTCTTGGGGCGGACTCGGTCTTTTTTTTTATTTTTGCTAAAGCCTTTAGCTACCGCGGCCAGACGGGAAACGATCAAAATAGTCCAAGCCCTGCAACAAAATGCAAGGCCAGTTCGGCGCTGTGCAAGCGCAGTTAACACTGTTTTTTAGAGATTTGCCTCGGTTTATTGCATTGTTGCGAGGTTAGATCTGGGTGAATAATGAGGGAGTATTTTACATGAGAGAGAGGTTGAGAGAATATGAGCTTTTGGCGGAAAATGGCCGGGACGGCTTCAGTCAAACTGCTGCTTGCGGCGGCCATCGTTGTACCGTGGCTTCCTATGAAAGCGGTTCCTGCGTTCGCGGCGGATACGGCTATCGTCAGTGATGACTTCAGTACGTACTCGCTTGGTGCGCTTACGCTTGGAAGCGGTAACAAATGGGCGTCGGAGGGGGCGGTGCCGGCGGTTAATGTTGTGCAGGATTCTGTGACAGGCTTGACTTATGGAGCCGTTAGCTTCACCAGCGCAGCCGACAGTTCGTCCTATTTGGGGCAGCGTTTTGCTCCGGATAGCGGAGGAACGATTCTGCAGTTCGATGCTAATATGCCGACATCCACCAGCACATCGTTCTGGGTCATGGATGGCAAGGTCAATGCGACAAGTGCGCCAGCCGTGCGGCTTCAAATTGAAAACGGCACCATTAAGAAGATGATGACGAGCTCCTCTAGCGCGACGCTGGTTAATTACGATGCTTCTCACTGGTATCGGTTCACGATGATTATGAACGTGCCTAACCAGAAGTATACGCTGACAATTAAAGATTTGAACACAGGAACGGAAGTTGCGACAGATCAGGCTTTTTACAGCACCAGAGAGAGAATTAGCAGCTTTGCTTTCCATAATAATAAGAAAGCAAACGGAAAAATCAATATCACAAACGTCAAGTTGACGGCTTTGGATTTGATGTTAAGTGATCTAGGTGTAAACGCGGGCGACTATGTGCCTTCCTTCTCCTTCGATCCAGCCGTGCAAAACTATGCACTCGAGGTACCTAACTCGACGGCCAATGTTACGGTAGTGCCGTCAGCTAGCAACGTGGGGCATGTGTCGCTGAAAGTAGGGACTGAAAGCGTAAATAGCGGAGCCTCGACTACAGTGCCGCTTACAGGATTGTCCACGACGGTCCCTATTTCGGTTACTTCGCTCACGTACACAGACGTCGCAAGGACGTATAACCTAACGGTCAATAAGCTGGAGAAATCTCCGAAAGTGACGGATGTTGTCGCGGAAGGGCACGACGGCAAGGTGCAAATCGGCTGGAAGCCGCCTATCGATCCTGCGTATCAAGCAGCTCGGATTTATGCGGTGGGCAGCGATCAATCCTTGACGCTTGCGGCGACGCTGCCGAAAGGCACGTCGATGGCAACGCTGGACAACCTTGTGAATGGAACGGCCTACAATTACAAAGTTACAGCCGTCTATGCCTATGACGGTGAAGGTGAGTCCGAGTCTGCCGCGGTGGACGTGAGTGCGACGCCGACCCCGTTTCCGGCCAGACAGATGGAGAAGCTGGATCGCGGTCTGGTTGCGATTCAAGATGGCGGACATATTTTCGTCAGCTGGCGATTGCTGGGAACGGATCCTGCCGATACAACCTTCAATCTCTATCGTGATGGCGTGAAGCTGAACACTGCGCCGATTGCCGGCAGCACGAATTATGTAGATGCCGCAGGAACAGCGGATTCTTCTTATTACGTGCGTGCCGTTATGGGCGGTGTGGAGCAGAAGAAGTCTGAGACGGTGAAGTCTTGGGCTAGCAATTATTTGAACGTGCCGCTGCAAAAACCGGCCGACGGTGTGACCACAGCGGGCGAATCGTACACGTATCGTGCCAATGATGCATCGGTCGGTGACCTGGATGGCGACGGCCAGTATGAAATTGTTTTGAAATGGGATCCTAGCAATTCCAAAGACAATTCGCAGTCGGGCATCACAGGTAATACGTATGTCGATGCCTATAAGCTTGACGGCACGCGGTTGTGGCGGATTGATATGGGCGTGAATATTCGCGCTGGCGCGCACTATCTGGATCTGATGGTGTACGATCTGGACGGCGACGGCAAAGCGGAAGTTGCGCTGCGTACGGCTGACGGTACCATCGACGGTACAGGCGCGGTCATCGGCGACGGGACTGCGGATCACCGGAATGGCACGGGGTATGTTTTGGAAGGGCCGGAGTATTTCTCGATCTTTGAAGGCTTGACAGGCAGGGAACTTGCTCGTGAAGATTATGATCCCTCTAGAGGCGATGTCGGCGGTTGGGGCGATACGTACGGCAACCGTGTAGACCGTTTCGGTGCGGCGATTGCGTATCTGGACGGGCAAAAACCAAGCCTGGTACTGCAACGCGGATACTATACAAGAATGGCGATCGTGGCTTATAACTGGAGAGACGGTCAGCTTTCCAAGCTGTGGGCGTTTGACAGGCCAAACCCTGGCTATGGACAGGGGAACCATCAGTTGAGCGTGGCGGACATCGATGCCGATGGCAAAGATGAAATTGTGACAGGCAATACGGCAATTGACGATAATGGGCAGTTGCTCTGGGAAACGAAGCTTGGGCATGGCGATGCGATGCATCTCAGCGATTTGAATCCAAACCGTCTAGGCATGGAGCTGTGGACGATTCAAGAAGAAACGAGTGCGCCGACTTCGGCTACGATGATCGATGCCCGTACAGGCAAAGTGCTGTTCGGTCAGCCGCAAGTTGGGGCGGATACGGGACGCGGTCTTTCGGCCGACGTTGATCCGCGCTATCCCGGTGAAGAAGTTTGGGCGATTGATGCGACCAAATCAGCGGCAACCGAGAACAATTCAGACGGCTTCATGTTTACGAGTGCAGGAACTAAGATTTCGAACAAAATACCAACCTCCAACTTTGCGATCTGGTGGGATGGCGACTTGAGCCGTGAGCTGCTGGATCATAATTGGGATGGAAGCAACGGTGTACCGAAAATTGACAAATGGGATTACGCGAACAGCAGTCTGGTGAATGTAGTTAAATTTGACGGGACATATTCAAATAACGGCACTAAAGGCAATCCTTCGCTGCAAGCCGATATTCTCGGCGACTGGCGTGAGGAAGTCGTGGCTAGAACGGAAGACAGCACAGCACTTCGCATCTATTCCTCGACGGCTGTAACGGATTATCGCTTCGTCACTTTGATGCACGATCCGGTATACCGTCTGGGCATCGCATGGCAAAATACCGGCTACAATCAACCGCCGCATCTGAGCTACTATTTGGGTAACGGCATGCAAACGCCGCCGGCGCCAAATATGTATACAGTACCTGCGACGGAAGCACCGGATACAGGGAGCGGTTCTGATGGGGATACCGACTCCAACGGGAATGGATCAGGGACCGTTTCCGGCAGTGGGCAATCGGGCGCTGGGCAATCAAGCGGAACAACAACGTCCCCAACGATAAAAGAGGGCGAGCTTTCGCTGACGGCGCAGCCGGATGCAAGCGGTAAAGCCGCTGTGACGATCCAGAAGGATGATCTTCTAAAAGCTGCGGGCAGTCAGGCGGGCAGCGTACGTCTGCAAGTAGCGCCGGCGGCAGGTACGAAAGAAGTTCAGGTGGACGTCCCTGTACAAGATTTGCTGAAAACAGGTTCTGTGAAGCAACTGGTGATGAACGTCGGGTTGGCGGAGCTTGCTCTCGACACCGACTATCTGAAATCCGGAGTATCCAATCTGCAGCTCCAGGTTGCTAAAGTTGAACCAGCTTCCTTGCCTGCAGGCGCAGCAGCGATTGTCGGCAATCATCCGGTGTATGAGCTGAACTTGAAGGTTGACGGCGAAAAAGCGGCAAATCTTGACGGCAAAGTAACCGTCGGCTTCCCGTACGAGCTGCAAACGGGCGAAGATCCGAATGGCATTGTCGTGTATTACATCGACGGCAGCGGTCAAACGCAAGTCGTGAAAAACGGCAAGTGGAACAGCGCGACTGGCAAAGTTGAATTTAAACCGGCACATTTCAGTCTATATGCAGCTGCCTATGTGTCCGTAAACTTTAACGACTTGTCCGGCGCGGCATGGGCAAAAGACAGCATTGTGAAGCTGGCTTCCAGAGGCATCGTGGACGGCATAAGCGAGCATGCATTCAATCCGAATGCGCATGTGACGCGTGCCGAATTTGTTAAAATGCTGATGCAGGCGTTCGATCTTGCCGATGCGACAGCGACAAGCAGCCTGACAGACGTGCAGGCAGGGGCTTGGTACGCCAGCTCCATCGCGGCAGCGCAGAAGCTGGGCATTGTGCAAGGCAAAGCGGACGGCAGCTTCGGTGTGAACGATGAGATCACACGCGAAGA
The DNA here is from genome assembly GCF_050467285.1 of Paenibacillus oryzisoli. GTDB lineage: Bacteria > Bacillota > Bacilli > Paenibacillales > NBRC-103111 > Paenibacillus_E > Paenibacillus_E oryzisoli_A. The sequence continues at coordinate 29,351 of NZ_JBCMUN010000020.1, forward strand.
TATGTCCGTGCTGATCTACCGCACATCCGAGCTGCTTGGCGTGAAGCTGGGCGGAACATCCACGGGCGGCGCGTTTGCGGATCAGGCGAATATTTCGCCGTACGCCGTGAAGGCGGTTGAACAGATGAAGGCAAGCGGCATCGTGAACGGTGTGGACGGCGGCAAATTTGCGCCGCAGGACGCAGCGAACCGCGCGCAAGCGGCGGTTATCATTGATCGGTTGTTTCAATTGAATGAATAAAAGAAGGCTGACCGAGGATTGCATCGGTCAGCCTTTTCTTTATTTTGGGAGGTGGGCACGCGAATTCCTGCGAAAGGGCAGGCTTTCTTCACAAAAAGGACAGCTTTCACAAAATGCCTGCGATAAAGCAGGTTTTTTAGGCCAAATTCCCTAAAAAAGGAGTTCTCGCCCCAAATGCCTGCTTTTTTGCAGGCATTCATCGAATCTAGGGAAGGAAGGAGGGAAATTCCTGCTTTTTTGCAGGCTTAATGCTCCATCCCCCGAACTCTTTTACGTTTCCGTCTTCCCCTCCGCAGCGCTGAAAATCAGCCTCCTGGCGCATGCTTGTTCCACCCCTCCCCGCCAACACAGTGAAATCGGTTAAGAAATCGAGAATCCGGTCAACGAAATCCGACATGCGAATCCGTATAATGAGGTCAAATGAACGCTCAACTACTGGAGGTAACCATGAGGAACGCCCTGACCGCATCGCAATCGACCGTACGACAGCCTCGCCGTAAAGCATGGAAGCTGCATCATCTGCCATTTTATATGATGATTATTCCGGGCTTGCTCTATTTTATCGTGTTCAAATATATTCCGATGTTCGGGCTGCTCATTTCGTTTCAGCGTTATGACCCGTTTGTCGGCATCCTGCAAAGTCCGTGGGTGGGGCTGGACAATTTCCAACGGTTTTTCACGGACGCGGACTTTCCGCTGCTACTCAAAAATACGTTCCTGTTCGCCGGACTGGACATTCTGCTCTTCTTCCCGGCGCCGATCGTGCTGGCGCTGCTGCTCAATGAGGCCAGAATCAAGTTCATTCGCAACACGGTGCAAACGATCATGTACGCGCCGCACTTCATTTCATGGGTGGTCATCGTATCGCTGACCATGACGTTATTCGCCTCAGAAGGGGGCGCGATCAATCAATGGCTCGTCTCGGCGGGCTTTGGACCGATCGAGCTGTTCACCAAAGCGGAGTGGCTGCGCCCGATGTGGCTCCTGCAAAACATTTGGCAGGGCGCGGGCTGGGGCTCTATTCTGTATCTGGCGACGATGGCGTCAATTGATCCGTCCCTGTATGAAGCCGCGAAGGTAGACGGCGCGGGCAGGCTGCGCCAAATCTGGCACATCACGCTGCCGGGCATCCGCTATGTCGTCGTTGTGCTGTTCATTCTCCGGCTGGGCAACTTCATGGACATCGGGTTCGAACACATCTATCTGCTGCAAAATCCGCTCAATACGCATGTCTCGGACGTATTCGACACGTATGTGTACCGGACGGGGATTCTCCAGCGGGATTACAGCTACTCGGCGGTGGTCGGCATGTTCAAGTCATTGGTCGGATTGGCGCTGGTGCTCGGTGCGAACCGGCTGGCGCGCAAATTCGGCGAGGAGGGTGTCTACTAATGGTAAAATCCTGGAGAGAAGGTCTGTTTAACAGCGTCGTTATTGTGCTGCTGCTGATCGCGGCGGCGATTGTCGCCATTCCCTTTCTGTTCACGTTCTTCAGCTCGTTCGCGACGGCGAAAGAGCTGCTCATGAAGGGGGTTGTCCTCTGGCCGGAGACATGGACGCTGGAGGCGTACCGCTTCCTACTCGATAATGAGCAATTTACACGCGCTTTTCGAAATGCAGTCGAGCTTGCCGTCATCGGCACAGCGATCAATATGGCGCTCTCGATCATGATGGCATACGGCTTGTCGCAGCCGGGGGTCAAAGGCCGATCCCTCGTCAATTTCCTCGTCGTGTTTACGATGCTGTTTCACGGCGGCATGATTCCGACGTATCTCGTCGTCAATAAGCTCGGCCTCATTAATTCGTACTGGGCCATCTGGCTAGTAACGGCGATCGCACCGTTCAACATGATTGTGATGCGGAGCTACTTTCAGACGCTGCCTGCCGAGATCAAGGAATCTGCGAGAATCGACGGCTGCGGGGAATTTAAAATTTTATGGCGCATCATCCTGCCGATTTCCTTGCCGGTGATCGTGACGTTCACGCTCTTTTACGCCGTGGCGAACTGGAATACGTACTTTCAGGCGATTCTCTATCTGAACGATTCCAAGGCGTATCCGCTGCAAGTGTTTTTGCGCCAGGTGCTGATCGTCAATCCTTCCGAGCTCGGACTTGCCGTGACGGATAACGGTTACGGATATACGCCGGCCGTCCAGCATGCCGCGATCTTACTGACGGCGCTGCCGCTGATTGCCGTGTATCCGTTTATGCAGAAGTATTTTAGCAAGGGGATGATGATGGGCTCTGTAAAAGGGTGAGGAAAAACTTTCAGCTAGCCGCCTCTATGCACAGCCAACTCGCTATAGTACGCTTGAAGGATAACACACCTTGAGAGAATGAATGGGCATAGGGGGATTCGCATGTATCATGTGCTGGTTGTCGAAGATGAATTATTAATCCGCGATGCGGTGGTCGAGATGGTGAATCAGCTTGACGGGTTTAAAGTGACCGGAGAAGCGGGGAGCTGCGAGGAAGGCTGGCGTCAACTTCGGGAGCTGTGGCCGACCGTGCTCATCACGGACATTCAATTGCCGGACAGCGACGGTCTGGAGCTCATTCAGCGCATCCGCAGCGATAAGCTGCCGGTCGTCACCATCATTATCAGCGGGCACGACAGCTTCCCTTATGCGCAAAATGCGATTCGGCTGCATGTTTCGGAATATTTGCTAAAGCCGATTTCCGAAGGGGAGCTGCACGAGGCGCTGGCCCGCTCAGTCAGCAGGTTGGAAGCGATTGCAGACAGCAATGTGCTGCTTCGCGAAATTCAAAGTTTTATCGACGACCTGCAGGATAACGCGTCCATCGCCTTGTTCGAGCAGGCCGACCGGCTGCTAAGCCGGATCTATCATCTGCGCGGCCTGGAGCCTGGCGTGAAGGCTAGTTATTATCGCATTTTTTTAAGCAAACTGGTTGAGGTTGTCAAAGTCATTCACCCTGACTTGCCCCAAGTGGACGTTCCCGAGGACGGTTCTGAGCATCAGGTGAAGCAGGTGTTTCGCGATGTGCTGCATGAGTGGATTCGCCGCTATCCGCATTTTGCGAACAATCAGATGCGGCTGGTCATTAAGCGGGCCTGTGACTATATTGAAGCGCACTTGCAGGACGAGCTCGGCTTAAAGCAAATGTCCGACTATTGCAATCTCAGCCCCTCTTATTTCGGCGTTCTGTTCAAGCAATATACCGGCAAAAGCTTCGTCAACTACGTCAATCAGATTCGGATGGACAAGGCGATGGAGCTGCTGCGCGATTCGGATATGAAAATTTACGAGGTGGCGGAAGAGGTGGGGTTCGCTTCGCTGCCTTATTTTAACCGTGTATTCAAAACGGTGACGGCTCTGACGCCGAACGAATACCGCAGGGGACTCGGCGTATGATCAAGGGCGGCTTGCTCAGCAGGTTCTCGATTCGCGTCAAGCTCATCGTCATTTTGCTTGCCGCTACGCTGACGTCCATTCTGCTTGCGGGCGCATTCTCGCAGTATTTCTATACGAAAGCGGCTCGCAACGATTTCTTCCAATTTGGCGAGGATGCGTCTTATCGACTCAACCGGCAAATTGAACTCTACATTCAGCAGATGAAAATATCCGTCTCTTCCATGCTCGCTGGTCCGCTCCCGAAGCGCAACGAGCTTAACTTGCAAACCGGCTCGGTCGGCGTCATTCAGCGCTGGCTGAACGATGAGAATTCCCTCCCACCTACGCAGCTTGCGGAGTTGGAGGACGTGCTGAACAATTACGTCGCGCTCAACTACAGCGAGGTCGACAGCCTGTTTCTCATGTCGCTGAGCGGGAGAATCGCTTCGAATATTCAGCATTTTGATGAGCTATCAAAAACGTATCTGAACGAGCCTTGGTACGCCATGCCGATGAGCGGCACGTTGACCGTGGTGCCGACGCACCGTTCGGAAGTGACGGGCAAGCAGGTGCTTTCGCTGTTGGTGCCGGTCTACTCGCTGGACGCCGTCAAGCTGGCCGGCCGCTTGGTCATCAATTTGCGTATCAACGAGCTGGAAAAAACGATTGTCCGTTCCTCGCTCGCGAAGAAAGGCTACTTCTTCATCGTGGCGAATGACGGGACGATCGTTTATCATCCGGATACGAATTGGATCGGCCGCCCGATCAAGGACACAGGACTCGCTTCCCTGCAGCTGGCCGAATCCTCTTCCGTGCAAAAGCTGATGGGCGAGGAAATGCTGGTATCCAGCAGCTATTCGGAGCTGGCCGAATGGAACGTCGTCGCGATGGTTCCGTTCGCGGAGATGGCGAGCGGCATGACCGTTGCGCGCAATGCGGCGTTGGTATCGATGTTTATTTTGGCCTTGTTCGTCCTCATTCTGGTTCCGCTCGTCGCCCAATGGTTCATTCGGCCGCTCCGCAGGCTCAAGAAGCTGATGGAGCATGTGGAAAAAGGCAATCTGGACGTCCGCGCGGATGTGCTGCCCGGCAAAGATGAGATTCAACTGCTCAGCCGCAGCTATAACCGGATGACCGATCAGTTGTCGCAGCTGATTGAGACGGTGAGCTCCATGAAAGTCAATGAAATGCATATCCAGCTGCGTCAGAAAGAAGCGAAGATTCAAGCTCTGCAAAATCAGATCAACCCGCATCTGCTCTATAACACGCTGGCCATTATCAACAGCATTGCTTATGTGGAGAAGAACGAGCGCATCGAGGTCATTACCAAAAACCTCGGCGACTATTACCGATACACCGCCTCGATTGTGGAGCCTTTTGTTACGCTAAGAGAGGAACTCGATCAGCTTCGAAAATATTTGGAAATTATTAAGATTCGGTTTCCGAAATATTTTCAAAGCCATTTTTATGTGAATGAGAAGTACCTGGATGCCAACATTGTCAAATGCTCGCTGCAGCCGATCCTCGAGAACGCCATTAAGTATGCGGTGGAGCCGAAAAGCGGGCATGGCACCGTGCTGGTCAGCGCCTACAATGAAGGGGAAGCGCTGATCATTGAAATTGCCGACAACGGGGACGGCATTGAAGCGGGGCGGTTGGCGGAGCTGCAAGAGAAGCTGGCGTGGATCTCTTCGGCGGAGAACAGCGCTTTAATGAAAAGCGAATCCGTCGGGATTGTCAACGTTCATGCCCGTCTGGTGTTGCAATATGGCCCGCCATATGGGCTTTCGATCACATCTTTTGAAGGTCGGGGAACGGTGGTTTCCGTTCGTATTCCTTTTCGGACGGCGAGCGGGGAGCTGCAAGAGGCATGACCTAGTCAACAGCAAGGATTGTAAAGGAGGATACCTATGAGCGAAGCACACATTATGATTGGGAGCGGCAGATCGCGTCATACGATTCATCCGTATATTTTCGGCAGCTTCATCGAAGATATTGATGATCATATGACGGCGATGCTGGCGTATCCCTTGCGCAGTATGGATTTTGAGGAAGAAGATCAGAATGGCGACGGTGTATCGGGGCCTTGGTATCCGCTGAACCTCGGCAAGCATACGCAGTATGCGCTAGAGCCGGCGGCCAAAGGACATGGCGGGCACAGCCAGAAGGTGCGCCTGTTCAATAAAGACCGCTGCCAGGCAGGCATTGGGCAAAAGATTCAGCTTGAAGCGGGCATTCCGCACAAGCTGCGGATCGTGATGCGGGCGACGCGCGAGATTGCAGGCTTGCAGGTGAAGATTATCGACACCGCGAGTCAGGAAGTGCTGGGTGCGGCGGAAATCGCTGTGACCGGGCACCGCTGGTTCGAGGCTGTGCAGCTCCTCGACGTCGCCGGCGCCTCTCGCTCGGCCGAGATGCAGGTATGGGCGGTGCCGCTTCCGGCAGCGGAATGGGAGGACTCCGTCTCGACAGGGATAATCTGGTTCGATCATATCTCGCTGCTGCCGGAACAAGATACGGGGCTGCTGAAAGGGGAAGTCTTCGCCATGGCGAAGGAGCTGAACAGCGGCATTATGCGGCTTGGCGGCAACTATATCTCCTTGTATCACTGGGATGATTTCGTCGGTCCTACCGACTTGCGGCCGAATTACATCAATGAGGCGTGGGAGCAGGCGGGGCACGTGCATAAATATTTTGGCACGGATGAATTTATCGCCTTGTGCCGGTTGCTGGGCGTCGAGCCGCAAATTTGTGTCAATATGGGTACCGGGTCGGCACAGGAAGCGGCGGATTGGGTGGAGTATTGCAATGGCGCTGCGGATACGCCGATGGGGGCGCTCCGGGCGCAGAACGGTTTTCCATCACCATATGATGTAAAATATTGGGAAATCGGAAACGAAATGTATGGCCCGTGGCAGGCCGGTGTTTGTTCGGCGGAGCAGTATGCGGAAACATATCTAGAATTCGCTGAAGCGATGCGTGACAAGGATGTGAGCATTCGGCTGCTGGGCTGCGGCACGGCGCGGGAAGACCTGGTGCCCGGATGGAATCGCACGGTGCTGGAGCTGGCCGGCCATGCGATGGATTATGTGACGCTGCATATCTATCAGGGGCAGAACTTCTTTCCGATACATGCTAAAACCCCGGCGGAAGAAAGATTTCGGGCGATGCTGGCGTTCCCGGAGGTTGTGCGGGAGCTTTTCGGGCAGCTGGCGAGCATGATTCAAAGCAATACAGGGCTCCAACATCTGAAAATCGCAGTGACCGAGTGGAATACGATGTATTTTCCGAATCCGGATTTGGCGAATGCGCATACGTTGGAGGCTGCCCTTGCGAATGCCTGCATGCTGCATGAAATGATCCGGCAAAGCCATCTCGTAGAAATCGGAAACTTTTCCGATCTCGTCAACGGCTGGGTCGGCGGCTGCATTCGCGTCGGCGATTCGTACGAGCGGATGAAAAAGCCCGGCTGGAGCGGGCGGGGCGATGTTGTTTTCGGCACGGCAACGTATCACATGCTGAAGCTGTATGCGAATTTGCTCCTCCATCGTCTGGTGGATACGACAGTTGATTGTGAATCGTTTCATCCCGGCACGGCCAAGGTGAATCTCGCATCCAAGTCGCTCAGTGAGCTTGATGTGGTTGCCTGTGTCTCGGAGACCGGCGATACCTTGACGCTGTGTATCGTCAATCGCAGCTTGGAGCCCGTCCCGCTAAGCGTAGATTACTCGGCTTGGCACACGCAGGGCACAGCACGGCTGCATATGATCGCAAGCAGGCACTATGAGGACTGCAACACGGTTGATGAGCCGGAGAAGGTGAAGACGGAGGTTCTTTCGATTGCATTCGCAGAGGGGATCTGGCAGTATGACCTCCAACCGCATGCGATCTATGCGCTGGAAGTAGCGTTATCCGCTTTCTAGCGAAATCAGATAACATTTCAAGCTTTTGTGTAACGAAAAAAAGACGCTTCCGCTGCATACTAGACATATCAACAAACCAGGCAACAAGAAAGGGGATCACATGGGACTGCGTATAGAGCTGAATCCGCATGCTGAAGCGGCAAGCGCTTGGCACGTGGATAAGCGGATTTTTGGGAAGTTTTTTGAAATGAACGGCAAGGACACGTATCCTGGCATTATCGACGATTGCATCGCCAACGGGTCGTTTGAACACTGGTTCTCCAAAAGAAAAAAAGACGGCACAAACCTCCCGTGGATGATGCGGACGGAAATTATGTACAGAGATGCGCCGGTCATCCCGGGCTTGGCGTATCCTTGGGAGCCTGTGGGCGCAAGTGAAGGGGCCTACAAGCAATTGCAAGATGGCGTTCATGGCAAAGCCGGCTGGAAAACGTACCAGCGGATGGCGCTGGCAGCGGGAGCAGGTTCGGTCGGCGTCGCCCAGCGAATTACGCTGGCGGATGAGCGGACGCTCGCCTATCAGCTGCAAGTGTATGCCCGCAGCACGGGCGCGAAGACCATTCTGCATGTGACGATCGAAGAGCCGTCGGGTGCGAAGCTGAGTGAAGGCACCGTCACGCTGACAGGCGAGTGGACGTGCTATGAGCTGGACCTGACGCTGGAGCGGGCCAGCACGGCTCGCTACAAGGCGTCGCCTTTTGGCGAATACAAGCTAAGTCTCGTGGCAGAAGGCGAGGGCGCCTGCGAGGTGGATCTGGACTGGGTGATGCTTATGTCCGCCGATCGTGTGGAGGGGTTATTCAATCCGACAACGATTGAGCTGTTGAAGCAGTATCATGTAACGTCCATCCGCTGGGGCGGCAATTACGCCAACGAGTATAATTGGAAGGACGGCATCGGTCCTTGGCTGACGCGACCTGTGAAGGACAATCAGAACTGGGGCGGGCTGGAGCCGAACTATTTCGGTACGAATGAGTTTCTGCGTTTTTGCCAGTTAGTGGGCGTAGAGCCGTTCCTGAACGTCGGATTCAGCTACGATCTGCCTCCGGAGCTGGCGGCGGAGTGGGTGGAATACGTGAATGGCGACGTCACGACGCCGATGGGCCGACTGCGGGCGGAACACGGGTATCCGGAGCCGTGGGGTGTGAAGCTGTGGCAAGTTGGCAATGAAAGCTACGGCGACTATCAGTTTGGCTATACGAATTCAATTGATTTTGCCAAGCGGATTCAAACGTACTACACGCTAATGAAAAAAGTCGATCCGTCCATCACAATTGTCATGGCCGGCGAGGATCCAATGTATGTCGATTATTCGGAAATTCCGGGAGAGCCGCCGATCTGGAATCAGCGGGTGCTGGCGCACGCCGGCCCGGCGTACATTGACGGGCTTGATATTCACCAGTACACGCGAGGCATTCGGGACGAGGGCTTGCGGCACGCGTGGCTGGAGAAGAATGAAGCCGATCCGATCTTTTATAATCAAGTGTTGGTGACATACCCCACGCAGTATGAAGTGCTCTTACAGGAGTTGAAGGCGCTTGCAAGCGAACAAGGCTTTGCTACCCTTCCGCTGGAAGTCGGGGAGTGGAATTTGGAGCCGGAGACGGACGCGAACTGGCCGAAGGCGGAGTACGAGACGATGGCGCATGCGTGCTACGTCGCTTCGATGCTGAATGCGTTCATCCGTCAGGGGGACGCTGTCAAATATGCGTACCAGCGCGACAATACGCTGTACTACCGGGCATATCCGGTCGATATGAGACCGGTCAATCCGGGCAACGAGACGTCCCGCTTTTACGCCGAGCCGTTCTTGCGGGAAGGCTCGAAATGGCATCATCTTCCGCTGCAGACGGAAGGGACCGGCTTCGACATGCCGCAAACCTGGGTGCGGATCAGATCTATGGCGTCGATCCCGCATGTCGATGCGGCAGCCGTTATCTCAGACCGTGGGGATGAGATTGTGGTGTTTGCTGTTAACCGTGATCTGCGCGAGGCGCATCGCCTTGACATACATGCTGGATCGTCAGGCGGAGCATCTGCGACGGTGCTGCTGCAATCGGCGGCCGATCCGCTAGCGAGACACGAGGATTGGTATGGGCAGACTGGCTATGGGATGACCGAAACGCAGCTGACTTTTGCCAGCGACGGGAAATTGGTTATCGAACTGCCTGCGGGCTCCGTGGCGCGCATGACGATTCACTTATCTCATAAATAAAACAAGGGGGAACTGGCATGAAAAGAACACTTGCAATTAGCCTGGCCGTTGTATTGTCTGCGGGCAGCCTGGCCGCTTGCTCCAAGGAAGAAACGTCAACGCCAAGCGCAACAGGCGCTTCATCAACCGCAGCTGCTACAGCCAATCCGGCGGGGATTGACGATGGCAAAGAACTGATGAATATTTCGTTAATGGTGCCGCAATATGCCGAAATTGGCCCATCGAACGATTCTCCGCTCATTAAGAAGCTGAATGAGAAGTTGAACATCAAGCTCGATCTCCAGTGGATTCCGGGCGCCAGCTACAACGATAAAATCAGCGTCTTGGCAGCATCGAACAGCTTGCCGGACGTATATCGCATCGCAACGCAGGATTACATGCAATGGCGCGATAAAGGCGTGTTCATGGATGTGAAGCCGTTCCTCTCTTCGTATCCGAACCTGAGTAAGGAGCTTCCGGAAGCGGGCTTGAAAGAACTGAACGGCAAGAACAATTATTACGGTCTTCCGTATTACGGCATTCCGCATCTGTTCTCGATGTTCATCCGGAAGGACTGGCTAGATAAGCTGAATCTCAAAATGCCTGAAACGATCGACGACTTCTATAACGTCGCCAAAGCGTTCGTGACGCAGGATCCTGACGGCAACGGCAAGGCGGATACGACGGGCTTTTCGATCCTGATTAATCCGAACGGTACGTTCGGCAATGCGGCTTCCTTAATGGGGGCGTTCGGTCTCGGCAACGAATGGGGGCTGCAAAAGGACGGCAAGCTCGTAGCCATGCAAGCGCAGACGGAGGAACTCAAAGGATTCATCGGCTTCCTGCGCAAAGCGTATGCAGAGGGCGTCCTGGACAAGAACTTCCTTGTCATGAAATCCGCAGATGCCAGAAACAAGCTGTGGAACGGGCAGGTCGGCATTCAACTGATCAATCCGAACGAGGCGCTGCGTCTGGATTTGCCGAATATTAAGAAGAATGCGCCGCAAGCACAGCTGGAACAATTGCTGCCACCGGCAGGTCCAACGGGCATTCGTGCGACGCAAACCGATGGCATGGGCCAGACGAAGGTCGTGATTAACAAGAACATCGATCCGAAGAAGCAGCAGCGCATTCTCAAATTGCTCGATTACATGCTCTCCGATGAAGGCTACGATCTGCTTAAAGAAGGTGTTGAAGGCGTCGACTACAAGAAAAAAGATGACGGTACGTTCGAGAAGCTCGAAACGAAGGAAACCGGCAATCTGCTTTCCATCAACTTCTTCCGCCGGGCGGATAAAGCGATTCAACTTCATAAATACAACGATCAAACTTACGTGAAGCAGGTTACGCAGTGGCTGGATAACAACGATAAATTCGACTATCCGAACTATGGGCTTGGCTTGGCGGCTGAGACCGATATTTATAAAAAAATCAATTTGACGCAAATGAATACAAAATGGATGTCCTCCATTGCCCGTGTCATTGCGAACGATGCAGGGATGGAAGAAATCGATAAAGCCGTCAGCGAGTGGCTGAAAGCAGGCGGCGAACAACTGACGAAAGAGGTGAACGACATCTATCAGCAACGGAAGTAAATCTGTAAGAGACAGGCGTATTTGTTTGAAGATACGCCTGTCTTTCCCCCTCAAGCAGCTGATGCTAGGGCGTGTCTGAATGCTCCGAGGGCCGCAGATTTTGCCGAATTTTCGTTCCATGCAAGGAACTTTTGTGAAGGCGTACCGGGGGTACGTCAAGCGAAAGTGACGCAGTAGGGGGCGAAAAGGTGGTGAAAGATGCCCCTGAGCGGGTTTTCAGACACGTCCTAGGCCGATTCGATCATAAAGGAGACTGAAATAATGAGGAAACAAGGGCTCAAACGTGCTGTTCTGGCACTTGCGGCAATGCTTTCGATTTCTTGGTCTTATCCAACGGCAACTCACGCAGCGAATACAGCGGCAACCATCGATATTGACTCCAGCAAGGTGACGACGTATAACCCCGATTTTCGAGGCATGAACAATGAGCCGGAACGAACGGCGATTTCCATGAACGACCCTGACTTTGTCAATGCGGCTAAAAACTATGGACACATCGGCTTCGTCCGCTGGCCGGGCGGAACGCCGACGAACAGCTTTTCGTGGAAGCTGGGGCTGACGGACACCGAGTTTACGGGGCAAGCGCAGAAGGAAGACCGTAGGTACTATAATCAGCTTTATGCGAAGCGGTATCAGATTGCCAAGGGGGATGAACGGATCTCCGATTATGTGGATTTTCTGCAGCAAACGGGGGCCAAGGCTGTGATCATGGTGAACGTGCTGCAGTATAACCCGGAGCAGGCGCGCGATTTGGCCAAATATTTGTATGACAATCATGTGCCGGTCATTTATTTTGAGCTGGGCAACGAGATTTCGTTCTATACCGCAGAAAGCGGTAATCAGCAGGCGGCGTTCACGAATGCGACAGATTACCTCGACCGGGTCAAACCGTTTAACGATGTGATCAAAAGCGCTTATCCGGGCGCCAAAACCGTGATTTCGATGAGCAATTTGCAGGTTCAAAATTACGATCAGGAAGTTTACAACTACAGCAATCCATACTGGGATGCCATTACGACTCATCGATTCCGGGGCAACGGTGCGAACTTGTCAGCCGCCATGTCGGACGCGAATGAAAATCTCAGCACCTGGAATTCGCTCATCACCGGCACGTACGCAGCGAATTTAACGAATCCCCAGGTGTTTATCGGGGAGCATGGCATTACGCTTGGTGGACTTTTGGATAACACGCAGTATGGCGGCATCTATGTGAGTGAATCCATTCTTCGACTGGTGACGAATCCGAATATATCGTATTTGGCCGGTTACCGGCTTACCAATGGCGTCTACACGCCTGGTACGGACTATGGCATGCTGCTTGAGGATGCCTTTCAGGACGGAGCCGAAGTCAATACGGCGGGCTTGAATTTCAATAGCTACTACAGTACCCCGTCCGCTTCCTTGAAAGTTTTGGACGGAGCTGTCAATCAAGGTACAGTGGCGTGGGGCACGACCGTAACCGGCAGCGATACGGTGAGCCGCACCGGCGGCACGATGCCGGCGCTTTTCGCTCAGGCGTTCAAAGGGGATAATGGCAAAAACTATGTCGTGATCACGAATAAATCGGCGAATGCGCATGATGTCACGATTAAGCTGAACGGCAGCCAGGTAGCGGCAGCCATGACCAAAACGTATACGTCCGCATCGGATCCGCTGACGACGAACAGCTCGTCTGCGCCAACAGCGATCAGTGTGCAAACGGCTTCCACATCCAATCCGGTTGTCGTGCCGCCGTACAGCGTCATGCGAGTCGAATGGACGCGCACGAGCACGCCGGAAGCACCGCGACCGCCACAGCTTATGACCACGGAGATCAACAATCAGGCGGTTACACTCAAATGGCAGTCTGCACTGAACGCGACCGGCTACAAGGTAAAATACGGAACTAGTCCGGGGACGTACACGACAACGGTAGATGTCGGCAATACGCTTACGAAGAACGTGACTGGGCTCACGAACGGCAGTACGTACTACTTCACTGTCACCGCCTACAACGCTTCCGGCGAGAGCGCGGTTTCCAATGAAACGACAGCGAGTCTGGCGGTTCCGGCAGCGCCGATGGCGAGACGCGCTTATGCCGAAACGGCCGGCAATATCGCCGTGGAATGGCAGAGTGTGCCCGGGGCGACCGGCTACAAGGTCAAATACGGCACAGCGCCAGGCAGCTACACCTCGACGATCGATGTGGGCAATAACCTCGGGCAGCTGGTTACGGGGTTAACGCCGGGGACGACGTACTATTTTGCGGCATTTGCGTACAACGGCCGAGGCGAGAGCGCAGCGTCGGCGGAAATGACGGCAGCGGCAGCCGGGTTCCTTCCGCTTGCGCCGCACGATGCGGCGGTGACGAGCCAGACGGCGACGTCGATCTCCTTGAGCTGGACGCCGACCCGCGCAGAGACGTATCACGAATATTTTGAAGATGGTGTCGCCAACAATTGGACAGCGACGAAGGGAACATGGCCGATTGTAACGAACAGCGGCAGAGGGGCGAACTTCTATCAATCGCCGCTCACGAGTACCGGCCTCACGTTCTTCAGCAACAGCGCGACCGGTGATTACGAAGGCGAGGCAATGGTGGAGCAGGTTGCATCGGCTTCCGGAAAAACTGCGTATGCGTATGGACTGGTCGCCCGCTATGTGGACGACAACAACTACTACAAGTTCGTGTACAACATCAACGAAGACAAGTTTAAAATCGTAAAAGTGCAAAACGGCACAGAAACGGTTCTGGCCAGCAAAACCCGCGCGCAGGTACTGACAGATACCAAAGCGACAGTGCTGGATTTGACGAAGCTGCTCATGTACTTCCGTGTCGAGGGCAACAAGCTGACCGCGTCCGTCAATCAGTTGGGGCCGATTCTCAGTGTAACGGACAGCACCTTTACCAGCGGTAAATTCGGCTTCTATACGCTCAACGTGCAGGCAAACTATAACTGGGCTCGCATTTATCGGGATAACGCCGACAGCTATACCGTGCTTCGAAGCACACAGCCGCACACGAATTTCACCGCCGTACAGAGTGGCATTACCGGCACAACGTTTACAGACACCGGTTTGACGTCCGGCACAACCTATTACTATCAAATAACGGCGCAAAACAGCAGCGGCTCCAGCTATCATCATTCCAATACGCTGCGTAAAAACTAACGGCATGCTGTCGGGACACCTCTGGCGAAGAGGTGTCCCGCTCGTTGTGCGCCCCAAACCAAAAAGAGAAGGAGTGGATGCATCATGCTGGCATCAAGCAAAAATAAAGAGCAAGCCTATCTTATGGGGTATTTTCGCTCTGGACCAGGGCAGACCCATAAAGTGGAGGAGCTACACTACGCGTACAGCCGGGATGGACTGCGTTGGTACGAGCTGAACGGCAATCGGCCGGTGTGGGCTTCGTCGCTGGGCGACGGTATTCTTCGGGATCCTTTTATCGGAAAAGGACCTGACGGCCGGTGGCATCTCGTGTTTACGATCAGGCCGATGGGGCCGGTCATCGGCTACGCCTCTTCGGCAGATCTGATTCACTGGGAAGAAGAAAAAGTGCTGCCTGTGATGGCCGATATTCCGAATACGGTCAACGCGTGGGCGCCGGAGTTCTCCTATGATGAGGTTCAGGATGAGTTTCTGCTATACTGGGCATCCAGCACAGGCAAGGATCTTAGCAATAGCAAGCATTATTGTACGAGAACGAAGGATTGGGAGACTTTTTCAGCGACACAGTTGTTCTACGATCCCGGATTTCAAACGATCGATGCGAGTCTGGCGGAGCATGACGGCAAGTTTTACATGGCGATCAAAGATGAGAGCTATGTCTATGAGCCGGAGAAGTACCCGCATCCACCGATGAATTTTATGGGCGTTGCGGAGCGGGTTGAAGGGCCGTATGAGAGGATACCGGGCATTCAAACGCCCGATTTTACGGAAGGGCCGGAATACCTCTGGATTGAAAGCCGGCAGAAATGGCTGCTCCTTTACGATTACTGGGCGTACGGCAAGTTCGGTGTCATGGAATCGTCCGATATGGTTCACTGGTCGTCCGAGCTGGAGGAGGTCAAGCTGCGGACGCCTTACCGGGCAAGGCATGCCGCCTTTTTCCCGGTTGGCGAAGCGGAGCTGGAGCGGCTGTTGGAACGGTATGCGCTCCTCGCGCATTACCGGACGACAACCTATGCGCCGGTACGCGTAGCGGCCGAGGAGACAGCGGGCTTTTTGCACGATGCTTTTGGACTGCGCACGATAGCCATGTGGATCAGGCCCGAGCGCTTGGAGGGCAGGCAGGTGCTGTACGATGAAGGGGACGCGGAGAACGGGCTTGCGCTGCGGCTGCAGGACGGTGTCGTGGAAGCTATTGTCTGCGGCAAAGGAAAGCAATGCAGCTTGCAAGGAGAGCATCCGGGCTTAGCGGCAGGGAAGTGGCACCATGTGGCGGTCAACTTTGCCGAAGGGGGGCTTCAATTGTTTGTCGACGGAAAAACGGCGGGCAGCATCACTTCAGCCGTTACGCTCGTTCACGGGCATGACTGCCCCGGCGGCTACGGAGGTCGATTCGGTACAGATGCCTTTGGTGACAGTGAGGGCAAAGACCTTTTTCAAGGCGCGATCCGGCATGTACGAATTTACAGTGTCCCACTGCAAAGCGAAGACGTTCAACAACTTTATCTCCGCGAGGTTCATTTATAGCACGGAATCATGTACGGAGAAGCCACCCTTCTGCAGCTTGCAGAGGGGCTTTCTGTATAAGGTCACAGCCGGGGATTTGTAAGGCTTTTGTAATCCTTTTCCTACTAGAATACGGTATAATCGGGGGAGGATAAACGGGAGCGGACAAGGGGGCTGAGACGAATGAGCATGCTTGTGCTTGTCGTGGACGATGAAACGAACATTACCGATGTGTGCAGCGTGTATTTTACCCGTGAAGGCTATCGGGTCATCACGGCGGCGAGCGGTGAGGAAGCGCTTCGGCAATGGCGGCTTCATAAGCCGCAGCTGATTGTGCTGGATCTGATGATGCCGGGCAAAACGGGCTGGCAGGTCTGCGAGGAGATTCGCAGCGAGGAGGACGTGCCGATCATTATGCTGACGGCGCTTGGAGATGAAATGGATCGTCTGATGGGCCTCACGATGGGCGCGGACGATTACTTGACGAAGCCCTTTTCGCCTCGCGAGTTGGTGCTCCGGGCAAAGGCGATTTTGCGGCGGCAGTTCCGCAGCCAGCCGGAGGACAGCAATCAGGCAGTGCCGGGTCATGTGCTGAGGTTTCCAGGTCTGGAGCTGAATGCGCTCTCGAGAACGGTGCGCACGGAAGGCAAAGAGATTGAGCTCACGGTGAAGGAGTTCGAGCTGCTGCATCTGTTTGCGTCGCATCCGGAGCAGGTTTTTTCGCGGAATCAGTTGCTTAATCGGATCTGGGACATCGACTACTACGGTGACACGACGACCGTGACGGTACATATTCGCCGGCTGCGGGAGAAGATCGAGCCCGTTCCTTCGCAGCCCCGATACATTAAAACGGTCTGGGGCATCGGTTACAAATTCGAAGGCAGGGAATCGTCATGAAGCTGCGGGGGTATTTGCTGGTTGCGAGCGGAGTCAGTACAGGCATGATTCTGCTCACCCTGTTTATCTGCTATCGAACGATGATCCTGAACTGGCGGGACGTGTTGATTCTGACGACCGTGACGTTAGGGGCTGCAGGCGTGTCCATGGTGCTTCATTACATCATGACGAGGCCGCTTGAAAAAGCGATTCGCGCCATTACACGGGAAACGGAGCAGTTGGCGGAAGGGCAGTTTGAGGGCAAGGCCCCGGAGATCGGCCCTGTGGAATTTCAAGGGCTTGCCCGGCAATTTAACGTGATGTCGGGGAAGCTGAAGGCTAGCTTTCAGCAGTTGAGGTCGGCTGAGGCTTCGCGCAGGGAGTTGATTGCGAACGTCTCTCACGATTTGCGCACACCGATGGCGTCGATTCAGTCCTATGTTGAGGCGCTTCAGGACGAGGTCATTCAGGACCGTCCGACGTTTGAGCGATATTTGCAAACGATCAAGCTGGAAACCGGACGTCTGGATGCGTTGATCCAGGAGCTGTTCAAGCTCTCGCAGCTCGAAGCGGGCGGAACAATGTACGATCCCGTGCCTTATTACGTGGATGTTCTGCTGATTGACAGCCTGCAAGGCTTGGCGCTGAAAGTGGAGGAGAAGCAGCTGCATGTTGAGGTTGACGTGCCGGATCGGCTGCCTCCTGTGGCTATTATGCCGCAGGAAATCAATCGGGTGCTGGGCAACATTTTGAGCAATGCCATACGACACTCCCCTCTCGGAGGCACGATAAGCATACAGGCGGAGCTTGCGGACGACGGCTTCGTGAAGCTGGCGATTCAGGATCAAGGGCCGGGCATTCCGGCGGAGGATGTCGCGAGAGTATTTGAACGCTTCTATCGCGTCGATCCGGCCCGGACGCGCGCTGGAGGCGGTGCAGGGCTCGGACTTGCGATCGCGAAATCGATCGTCGAGCTTCACGGCGGGGCGATCGGTGTTCTGAGCGGACAGAACGTTCAGGGGGAACTGGGTGGTCGGAGTGCTCAGGAGGAACGAGGCGGGCAGAGCGGACAGAGCGGACAGAGCGGACAGAGCGGTCATAGCGGTCAGGAGGAACGAGGCGGACAGAACGGTCAATGGGAACAGGGAGATCAGAGCGCTGATAGGGTTCAGAGCGTTCTGAGTCGGCCGCGTACTGGGAGCTGCTTTTGGTTCACGCTGCCTGTTTATAGAACGGAATAATGCACGGGAAGCCTTCTCCTGCCGCTGTTTGCGGTGGGGGAGGGCTTTTGTGGCGGCGCGGTGGGTTCAGGCGACGGAGGAAAGGTGCTGCAGAGCTTGTCAAAGCTCTTGGATACCTACGTCACTTATGGCTGGAGACTCTCACGCGTGCTCCGCAGTCGGCTTCCTGTAAAAACTACATCTGATTTGCAGAATATCGCAAAAATGACATGAGTACCTGTAAAACATACATCTATTTTTGGGGAGAGGACGGATTATCGCCTTGTTTCTAAGTAAATTGGGAGATTTACATGTACATTATGCAGGTAAGTCAGTCATTTAGCTGTTCGGATCACATTTACATGTACAGAATGCAGTTCATGACCTTTTGGGGGCCAGCAGGCATCTAGTTTTTGACCACTTCGGTACGGATTATACGGGCACGCTGCATAGTTCTGATAGGCTTTTGTAAGCCTTTTGTAAGGAACCCGTTAGTCATCGGTAATCTTTGTCCCTTAATTTTGTAGAGGAAGAACGAACGACTACAAATTCAGGAGGCTGGATACGATGAAAAATTGGAAAACGATGTTGATGACAGGCGTTGTAGCTTGTACGCTCGCTTTGCCTGCGCTGGCGAATGCGGATGAAATGATGAGCACGAAAAGCTACGACTACACGAGCGTGTCCACGATGATGAAGGATGGCATGGAGCTGGTGCCGCTGCGGCAAGTTGCAGAAAGCCTGGGCTACCAAGTATCGTGGATGGGGGAAACCCGTTCGATTACGCTGAGTAAGATGATGATGGACGATAAGGGCATGATGCAGGACAAATCGATGATGGACGATAAGGGCATGATGCAGGACAAGTCGATGATGGACGACAAGGGTATGATGCAGGACAAGTCGATGATGGACGACAAGGGCATGATGCAAGACAAGTCGATGATGGATAGCAAGGGGATCATGCTTCAAATTGACAGTAAAACGCTTCAGATCGGCGGCATGACGGAAATGGTGATGTATGCGCCTGTCCTCATTGACAGCACGACGTATGTGACGAAATCGTTTATTGACATGTATCTTTTAAAATAGGATTCGCCCCAAGCCTCTCCACACGAAAGTGCAGGAGAGGTTTGGCGTCTGAAGGGCAAAAATGTAAGCCTTTTTTAATATTTATGGGTTATGATGGGAGCATAAAATGTGG
Source organism: Paenibacillus oryzisoli (assembly GCF_050467285.1). Taxonomy (GTDB): domain Bacteria; phylum Bacillota; class Bacilli; order Paenibacillales; family NBRC-103111; genus Paenibacillus_E; species Paenibacillus_E oryzisoli_A. The sequence goes on from NZ_JBCMUN010000020.1 coordinate 48,613, forward strand.
CTCAAATCGAGGAGGTACAACATGGACGGCAAACGGAGCTGGCTGAAGCAATCGTTTGGAAAGCGTTTAAATGCGATTCATAGCTGGAACGCCTGGATTTTGGTGGCGCTGACGGTGACGGGCATTGTGCTGAGCATTGGCGCAATTCGCGGAGACTTGGGCGGCTTTCGGGTAACGCTCAAGCAGCTGCATATTTACATTGGCCTCGCATCCATCCTGCTGATGCTGCTGTACGCGCCGATGCTGCGCAAGCATTGGCGGCAAATTCGCGCGCGGCGCGGTCAACGCGCGAACCTGGTGTTCGTCCTGGCGCTGCTCGCAGGATGGGCGGCTTCCGGCATCATCCTGTGGCAGTTCCGCCACATGCCGCCGGGGCTGAACAACACGGCGCTGCTCGTGCACGACCTGCTCACCTGGGTAGGCGTGCCATATGCCGTGTACCACGCCATCTCGCGCAGCCGATGGCTGAAGCGCCAGGCGCGGCTAGAGCGCGCAGCCGCCGCCAACCGCCCGCCGGCCGCGCAGCCCGCGCCGGCCGCGGAACCCGCCGCTGCCGCGTCAGCAGCGGCAGTACCAACACCGGCCGCCGCCGACGAGGCGGCCGAACGCACCGCCGCGCAGGCGCTCATCGCGGCGCTGAAACAATCGCCGATCACACGCGGCTCCTTCCTGCGACTTGTCGCAGGAGCGCTGCTCGTGATCGCGGTCGGCCCCGCCTTTTACCGGTGGGTAAAAGGCGCGTTCGACACCGGCGGGTCGCAGACCGCCGAGTACCTCGCGAGCGACGGCAACAAGATGCTGCCGCCGCCGTCGCCTTTGCCCGACTCCGCCGCGGTGGTCGGCGGCGGAGCGCAGGGAAATTTCCGCATCTACACCGTAACGGAAATCCCAGTATTTTCCTCGGATACGTGGCAATTCGCCATTTCCGGGCTGGTGGAGCGTCCCGCCACGTGGACGTGGGAGCAGTTTCTGGCGCTGAAGCGCACCGTGCAGGTGAGTGATTTTCACTGTGTGACGGGCTGGTCCATCTACAACTGCACGTGGGAGGGCATCCCGCTGAAGCAGCTGCTGGCTGCCGCAGGCGTGAAGCCGAGTGCGAAGTTCGTCAAATTTTACTCCGGCGACAAGGTGTATACCGATGCGCTTTCGCTGGATCAGGCGGGAATGGACGATATTCTCGTCGCCATGCTGCTGGACGGCAAGCCGATTCCGAACCAACTCGGAGGCCCGGTTCGACTCATCGTCCCCAAAATGTACGCCTACAAATCCGTCAAATGGCTGCAAGCGATCGAGCTGATCGACAAAGAGCACATGGGCTACTGGGAAGTGCGGGGTTACGATAACGACGCTTGGGTGGGCAAGTCCAATATGTAACGGAGGCGTCTATGCTTTATTTTTGAGCGGATTTTGGTATAGTAGAAACTAACCATCTCGCTCGGAAATGAGGGACGCAAATTGCAAATCGTATCGTTAAACATAGGTCTGCCGCAAGTCATGAAGTACCGTGGAGAAGAGCTGGTTACCGGGATTGTGAAAAAGCCGGTCAGCTCTCTTTTGCATGTAACCAAGCTTGGCTTGGAAGGTGACGGGCAAGCGGACTTGACCGTGCACGGGGGCGCCGACAAAGCGTTGTGCGTGTACCCGGAGGAGCATTACGCTTATTGGGAGGAGAAGCGGGGGCAGAGGATCGAACCGGTGACGTTCGGCGAAAACTTGACCGTTCGCGGCATGTTGGAGCAGGACGTATGCATCGGGGACATCTACGCGATCGGAGACGCGCTGGTGCAGGTTTCGCAGCCGAGGCAGCCTTGCCATAAGCTTGCTAAACGCATGGACTGGCCTCAAGCGGCGCTCTATGTACAGGAGACAGGCTATACCGGGTACTATTTTCGCGTGCTGCAGGAAGGGAAGATTGCACAGGCCTCCACGATCAAGCTGGTTCGTCGGGACGAACACGGCATCACACTCGGATACGCCAACCATACGAAGTATCACGATAAAAAGAACCTGGAAGCCGCCCGCAAGCTTGCGGATCTTGAGGTGCTGTCCGAGAGCTGGAAGGCGTCGTTCCGTAAACGGGTCGCGGAGCTGGAAGCGTGAAGCTCACGGGTGTCATTTTGGCTGGAGGGCTGAACAGCCGCATGGGCGGGAACCCCAAATATTTACTGCCTTGCGGTGACGAACCGCTGATCGGCAGGCAGATCAAGGAAATGTCGCGCATCTGTGAGCAACTGCTCGTTGTTACCAATACGCCGGAGCGCATGGCGCCCGTGCTCAAACCGTATCCGGGCGTGAGCTGCATCGAAGACCGCTACCGGCAAAAAGGCCCGCTCAGCGGCATCCACGCCGCCAGCTGCGCGGCAGCATCGCCGTTCATGTGGATCGTGGGCTGCGATATGCCCTGGATTTCGGCGGAAGCGGCGGAAGCGATGGCGCGGTACGGCATGGCCGAGAACGCGGATGCGGTCATTCCCGTCATTGCGGGGCGTACACATCCGCTGCACGGCATTTATGCCCGGAGCGTGAACGGTCCTGCGGAAAACCTTCTCCGGCAGGAGCGCTACCGGGTGATGGGTCTGCTGGATGCGCTTTATTGTCGGCGGGTGGACGAGCTTTTTTTTGAAGAAAAAGGAATCTCAACCGGGTTTGCGGTGAATGTGAATACGCCGGAAGATTGGATTGAAATGTCAGGTAATCTACCGCGATTTACTAGATGGATAGAAGAATAGACTGGGAATCAGAGGGTTTTTCTTTGAAAATGTCAGAAAATATGCCATAATGAACACAGAAAGAAGGTGGACGCCATGTCGAAACAGCTGTTGATGGATCGTTTTGGCCGAATGCATGATTACCTGCGAATTTCTGTGACGGATCGTTGTAATTTGCGTTGTGTGTACTGCATGCCGGAGGAAGGCATGGAGTTTGAACCGGATGAGAAGCTGTTAACGTTCGAGGAAATTACGGATGTCGTGCGTGTATTGGCCGGCTTGGGGGTTCGCAAGCTGCGGCTGACCGGCGGGGAACCGCTCGTTCGTAAAAATCTGGAACAGCTCGTCGCCATGCTGTCGGCGATTCCGGGCATTGAAGATATCGCATTGACAACGAACGGGATTTACTTTGCGTCGCGCGCCGAGAAGCTGCGTGCCGCAGGGCTAACCCGCGTTAATATAAGTTTGGACTCGCTGCGGGCGGACCGTTTTGCGCTGATCACCCGCGGCGGCGATATTACCCGCGTACTTGCTTCAATTGAAGAGGCTTATCGCGTGGGGATTACGCCGATTAAGCTCAACGTGGTGCTGATGAAGGGCATCAACGATGACGAAATTGCGGACTTTTTGCAAATGACGATCGATCGGCCGATTCAGGTACGATTTATTGAATACATGCCGATTGGGCACGCGGACGAGAATTGGAAAAATCGGTATCTCCCGCTGACCGCCGTCCTTGACGTGTGCAAGGCGAATGGGTGGGAAGCGGAAGCGTCCGAAGCTGTGTACGGCAACGGTCCCGCCCAGAACTTCCGCATCGCGGGAGCGAAAGGCGCGTTCGGCCTGATTCATCCGATCAGCGATCATTTTTGCGAGACTTGCAACCGGCTGCGCCTGACGGCCGACGGCAACATCAAGCCGTGTCTGTACTGGTCGGACGAATTCAACGTCCGTAAATATATCGGCGATGATGAAGCGGTCGAGAACCTGTTCTTTCGGGCGCTGGACATCAAGCCGCAAAACCACGAAATGGCGCAGGTACTATTAAATGAAGCGCAGTCGCATACGCCGACGCTTCGCCGAATGTCGCAGATCGGCGGGTAATGTTGAAAGGAGAGCGGGAGCAGTGAGTGGCGAATTGAAGCTCAAATTCGGACGAAAAATCGTTAGCGTCGAGGATGCGCGACTGCTCTTGGCTAAGCACGCGGCACCGCTTGGCGTGGAGCGCATCGGCCTTGCGGCCGCCATCGGGCGGCGGCTGGCCGTAGATGTGTATGCGGACCATGCGGTACCGCATTTTCGCAGATCCGGCGTGGACGGATTTGCCGTGCGCGCAGCGGACATTGCGGGTGCCACGCCGGAGGCTCCGGCGCAGCTTCGCGTCGTGGAGCACATCCCGAGCGGCACGATGCCTCAGCTCACGATTCAGCCCGGCACGTGCGCGCGCATCATGACCGGCGCGCCTGTGCCGGACGGCGCGGATGCCGTGGTCATGCTCGAGATGACCGACGGCGTGGAGGCTGAGGCCGCGACGCTCGTGCGGGTGAAGAAAAACGTCGAAGCCGGTAGCAACATCACGCCGGTTGCCGGCGAGGTCGCCACCGGGGAACAGTTGCTTGCTTGCGGCGCGCGGATCGGCCCCGGCGAAGCGGCCATCCTGGCGACATTCGGCTGCGCCGAGGTGCCGGTGTACCGCAAGCCGGTGGTGGCGATTTTCTCCACAGGTGCGGAGCTGCTCGGTATCGACGCGGCCCTGGAGCCGGGAAAAATCCGCAACAGCAACAGCTACATGCTGGCTGCGCAGGTGGAAGCGGCCGGCGGCACAGCCATGGTGAGGCCGGCGCTGTCAGACGATCCCGCAGAGGTCGAAGCGGCGCTCAAGGAGATCCTGCCTGCCGTCGATCTGGTCGTGACCTCGGGCGGCGTGTCCGTCGGTGATTACGACGTGCTGGTGAGTGTGTTCGGGCGCTTTGACGGAGAGCTCCTGTTTAATAAAGTCGCGATGCGGCCGGGCACACCGACGAGCGCGGCGCTCTGGAATGGCAAGCTGCTGCTTGCGCTCTCCGGCAATCCAGGGGCTTCGTTCGTCGGCTTCGAGCTTTTTGCGAAGCCGGTGATCGACTGGATGCTCGGAGGCTGCGAGCCTTCCGCGCCGAGTCAGACGGCGCTGCTGGACGTCGATTATAACAAGCCGTCGGCTTACCCGCGCTACGTCCGGGGTACAAGGACCGTCGTTGACGGCGTCGTCCGGGTTCAGCCGGCAGGCATTGATAAGTCCAGCATCATGGTGTCGATCAAAGATGCGGACTGCCTTATCTATTTGCCGGCCGGCGGGCAAAGGTTCCAGCGCGGCGAGCTTGTGACCGTGTATCCGACAGGTGACGCGCGGAGATAGGGAGTGTTGCCGCGGGCAGAACGTGAAGGCAGTTGGCGTCTAGGGATGCTTTCTTGCTGAAATTCCTGTGAAAAAGGTTACTACTTAGCTACTTATCGGGGCGTAGAGCGGCGGCAGACGGATTCCTGCGAAAAGGCAGGAACGTTCTACAAAAGAGGTGTTTTTTCTAAAATGCCTGCGATAAAGCAGTTTTTTTAGCCAAGCTCGCCATAAAAGGCGGTTCTCGCCAAAAATGCCTGCAGATTCGCAGGAATATGATCACATCACGAAGGGAAAGAGTAAAATTCCTGCTTTTTTGCTTTTTTTGCAGGCATTGGCTCCCCATCCCCTTTAAACCCATAGAAAAAGCCTGCGCAGCCCCAGCTTCACAGCCGGGGTGCGGCAGGCTTTTTCAGCATTATGCCGTGTATTAGTAGAATGTCGCCAGAATGATCACAAGCAGCACGTATAAAACAAGGATAACGCCAACGGATCCGTAACCATAGCCAGTTCCTGTACCTGTACCTGCACAACTCATAATGAAATCCCCTCCGAATGTGGATTGTGTTAGGTGCTTACATCATCAGCATATGGCGGAGAGGCATTCGTTGACTGGACATTTGCCCGCCCAGACCGCAACAAAAATCAAAAGGCCGACCACCTGAACAAGGCGGTCGACCTGCAAGCGTATCCGCTACTCGGACAGCTTGTACACTTTAATTTTTTGGATACCGTAGCTTCGCAGTGCTTGCTTCGAGCCCGGGATGAAAATATCGATGCGGTTGCCTTTAATCGAGTTTCCCGTATCTGTTGCGTAGGCGACCATGCCGCCTTGCGGAAGGCCGTTATAGGAATAACCTTCGATGTAAAGCTTCGTGCCGAGCGGGATGACCGAAGGGTCTACCGCGACGGTGCCGATCGACAAGCGATTGCCGAGAAAATCGAAGGCGCCGTAGCCGCCGTTTTCAGACGGATCTGCGGAGTAGGCTGTCGATTCGAAGACCTGATAATCCGGCGCATGATGCTGACCGTCATTGCTTAGAATCGCCAGCTTGCTGCTGGAGTCCCATTGAATCGGAATGCCCGCGGTATTCGATAGAAAGCGCAGCGGGACATAGACGCGCCCGTTTTGGAATTGAGGCGGCGTGTCGAGCGTTACAGGAGAATTATCGATTAGGGCTTCTTTTTGGCCGGAAATTAAGGTAACGGTATGTTTGTTATTACCGAGTGTAACCGAAATTTGATTTCCGTCTTTTTTCCAATCAACTTGGTAGCCGAGCTTTTCCGTTACAAAACGGAGCGGAACCTGCGTCGAATGGTTATTATCCAGAAACGGTTGCGCATCCGGAAATTGAATGAGGTCATCGTTGACCTGCACTTTCACGTCCATTTCGGCCGCTTTGGCCGTTAATGGGGAAAGAAAGCCAGCAGCCAGTACTGTCAAAGACACAGCAAGGCCCGTTAACCCTTTGGTAAACTTATGCAATTGGTAATCCTCCTTCATCGAAGCCTTCGAGGTTAGTTGACGGGTTCGGGAAGAAGGTTCTCCCTAGTCTGCGGCGGATGGCCGGCAAATATTCACCCCAAGTAAATCGTCCCCCGTACCAATACTTCAATTAATGCATCGGATTCGGCTTCAAATAGTTTATCATTCGAGGCATGGCGGAACAACGCCCAAAATGTGGTAACGCCGCAAAGCTACTGGACTTAGGTCTAGGTTAAAAACAGTCGCGGGTCCGTTTTGACCTTACTCGGAATCGGATACGATAAGGATACGATGAACGATAAAAAGGAGCGGATCGCATGAATAAGCATCGCGGCGGATTTGACTTTTCACATATGTTTGAACATGTAGGCAAAATGATGGACACCGTCTGGCAGGAGACGGTCGGCAAATTGGACCCTAACGCCCCGGGGAATCGCCGGGTGGATAAAGAGCAACTCGAAGAGCGCTATCAGGAAGCGCTCCACGAAATGATCGGGCTGCGCCAGCACATTGAGCGCGCCGAAGAAATGGCGCAGCTGCGCGCCGAGCAGGCCGAGCTCGCGATGCGAGCCGGCGAAGAGGATCTCGCGCGGCTCGCCCTGCAAGAGAAGCTGCGCGAGGAGGCCGCTTGCGAGCAGTACCGCGCGCAGTATGCGAGCCTGCAGGACGAGTGCCTGCGGCTCTCGGAGCAGATGCGCGCGGACGTGCCGCCACATGATGGCGGCGGCACCAGCTATGAGGACTCGCGCCGCGGCTGGCGCGAGCTGGAGTCGACCGGCCGCGAGCTCGGCCGGGAAGCCATGCAGGGGCTGCGCATCGCAGGCCGCCTGTCGAAGGAGACGCTGAAGGAGGCCGGCGGCAACCTTCAGCATGAACTGCGCGCGCTGCGCACCCGGCTGCAGCACGAATGGCAAGAAGAAGAGCGGCGTCGCGGCGCCGATCGGGATTCGCACGGCGGCGGTGTGAAGTAGCTGCCGCAGCGCGCCGTTAGCCGACCGTGGGCTTCTCGGCTTGCGTGGGCTTCGCAACTCCGCTTTGCCCCGCCGCAGCCGGGCAGCTTTCTTTTACATCACGACGCTTGATCTTCCGAGTCTCCCACACCGCTGCTCTGCATCCTAACCCCTAGAGCGGTAAGGAATTGCTTATTGGAGGCGGTGCAGACTTATGGTATGCTAAGAAGCGATTGAAGCGATGTGTACAAGCAACCAGAGGAGGTGCAACGATGGGAGAAGAAACCAAAAATAACCGCAGCCGCAACACAGCGCTCGTGCTGATAGCTGCCGGTGTTTTTTTGCTTCTGGATCATATAGTAGGCTTTTTCCCTATTCTTGCGATACTCCTCATTCTGCTCGGCATACACCGGGTGCGGTCCAAAAAGGAATACAAAGGCTACGTACTGATCGGGGCCGGCGCGGTGATTTTATTTGGCAATCATGTGACGATTGTGATAGCTGTTGTGCTGATTTCACTAGGATTATTTTTTATCAAATCCAGGCAAATGTATAAAGATGAGAGCTATACCCAGAAGCAGAAAATCGTGGACAGCGTTCGGCTCGGGCGCGAGCCTTGGATTTTGCGCAACAATTCGACGTGGTATCTGGTCGGGGAGACGTATATCGATCTGTCTCTGGCCATCCTGGAGCAAAAGGAAACGACGGTGATCCTGCAAGGCGTTGTCGGCGACATCGACATTAAAGTGCCGGACGATATTGGGGTATCGGTTGTATCTTCGGTGACGTTCGGACAGATTCAAGTCGCTGAGGAGCGGGAGACCGGCGTGATGAATAAGTTGACATGGCAATCGAACAATTATGATTATTGCGATCATCGGGTGAAACTCGTCCTTTCTTTTATCGTAGGAGATATCAAGGTTAAAGTACTGTAACACGCGTAGGGAGGTTCCTCACCCAGTGGACGGATATAAACGGCGGTTAACGAACATGATATGGCGCAGTATGGGAGAGGCGATCGTTTTCAGCTTCGTGGTTTTCGGTGTGGTGCTGTACTTTCTGAATTCCCGGAACATCATGCTCGCCTTTACGGACTGGCAGGACATCGTCACGTTTGCCTTTATGTCCTTGCTCATTTTGACGGTGGCCGGGGCTGTGTACGGTTATTGGAACTCCTCCCGCGTAACCCGGAGGCTCGATCCGATGATGGAGACGCTGCTGCTGCTTGAAAAAGGGACCTTCACCCGCGGCAGTTTTGCCAACGGCGAAGATGAGATTGGCCGGCTCGGCGAGCAATTGGAGCGGGTTGTGAAGCGCTGGGAGGAGCAGGTGACGAGCCTGCAGCGGCTGTCCAACCATAACGTGGAGCTGACGGAAAAAGCGAAGCTGACTGCGGTCATTGAAGAGCGTCAGCGGCTCGCCCGTGAGCTGCACGATGCGGTTAGCCAGCAGCTGTTTGCCATTTCGATGACGGCGACGGCGGTCGGCCGGACGTTGGACAAGGATTTTGAGAAAGCGAAGCGCCAGATTTACCTCATCGAGGAGATGGCTTCCGTCGCACAATCGGAGATGCGCGCGCTGCTGCTGCACCTGCGGCCGATTCATTTGGAAGGCAAGCGGTTGTCGGAAGGCCTGACCGAACTGCTCAAAGAACTTGCAGCGAAGGTGCCAATGGCGATAACATGGGATATGGACGAAGAAATTCGTTTGAATAAAGGAATTGAGGATCATTTGTTCCGCATTGTACAGGAAGCGCTGTCGAACGCGCTGCGGCATTCCAAGGCGAATAAGCTGGAAGTGAAGCTGCTGCACCGCTCTGACGGCATTCGGTTGGTGATTCGGGACGACGGCGTCGGTTTTGAACTCGATGCGAAAAAGCTGACGTCTTACGGCATCGTGTCGATGAAGGAGCGCGTCAATGAGATTGGCGGCTCCGTTGACATTATTACAGCGCCTGACCGCGGTACGCGGATTGAGATTCGGGTGCCGATTCTTGCGGGCGATCCCCAAGCCATAGAGGGCTAGTTGTCGCGGTCTCAGGCGGCGCTGGCGGACGGAAGGAGAAGCAAATGGACGACGACACTTTGATTAAAGTACTACTAGTGGACGATCACGAAATGGTGCGCATCGGTCTTGCCGCGGTGCTGGGCACCGAGGATGGCATCGAAGTCGTAGGTGAGGCCAGCAACGGGATGGACGGCATTCGTCTTGCCCAGGAGTACCGGCCTGACGTTGTGCTGATGGATCTTGTGATGGAAGGCATGGACGGGATCGAAACGACTCGTAAATTGCTGCAGCTTTATCCGGATTGCAAGGTGATTGTGTTGACGAGCTTTTTGGACGATGAGAAAATGTATCCCGTGATCGAAGCCGGCGCCTTCAGCTATCTGCTCAAAACGTCCCGCGCCTCGGAGATTGCGCAAGCGATCCGCGCCGCGGCGAAAGGGCAGTCGATTCTGGAGTCTCAAGTGGCCTCCAAAATCATGAACCGCTTCCGGCAGCCGAAGCAGGAAGCGCAGCCGCATGAGGAGCTTACAGAGCGCGAGATGGAAGTGCTGCGCTTGATTGCGCAAGGCAAGTCGAATCAAGAGCTGGCGGACGACCTGTTTATCGGTGTGAAGACGGTCAAGTTTCACGTCACGAACGTGCTGGCGAAGCTTGGCGTGGAGGATCGGACGCAGGCGGCCATTTATGCGTTCAAGCATGGACTGGCCGAATAAAGCGAGGAGCGAACCGAATGAAGGCAGTCAAACAAATCTGGAGTTGGGTCAGCTCCATTGCGATTTCTTTTGTTTTAGTTTTGATTCTAGGCGTGTTCGTGTTTCAATCGACCCGGGTGAGCGGACATTCCATGGACCCGACGCTGCACGATACGCAGCGGGTGTACGTTTCGAAGCTGTCGCACACGTTTCGCTATGAGCCGGATTACGGCGACATCGTCATCATCGACTCCCGCGTGAACCTGCGCCGGACGTTCAAGAACGACCTGTTGGACAGCCCGCTGCTCAGCCTATTCGTCCATGGCGACGACAAGCATATCTGGATCAAGCGCGTGATCGGGAAGCCGGGCGATGTGCTTGAGATGAAGAGCAACAAGCTGTACCGCAATGGCGAGCTGCTTGATGAGCCGTACTTGAATGAGGAAATGAAGGCGAACAGCAATAAGAAATGGACCGTCCCTGACGATAACATTTTCGTGATGGGAGACAATCGCAATAATTCAATGGACAGCCGGATTATCGGATTCATTCCGATGGATCATGTGCTGGGGAAGAAGCTATTTTAAAAGATATACGTGGATAAGCCGCACCTCTTGCGTTGGTTGCTCCCCTTTCGAATTCTCGGATGTGGGCGCGCGTGGGAGGGACGGCTTTTTGGTTTTGGCAGTCGGTTGACTGGCTGGTGAAATGCTTGATTGGGTTGCGAATACCTGGATATGGGGTGACCGAGTGCTGAATGTTACGATTGCCGCCCCTAACGGCGAAATGTCTCTCAATAGCTGCTGCCACGGGTGGTGGATATGTATTTTCTACATGTAATTCCGTAGATGATGGGGAAATGGAGCAAGATCCTGCATTTTATGCAGGTAAATTTCCTCGATTGGGTCGCTATGAGCTGAAATTGGGGTTCGGGGGGGCAAATTTGCTGTAGGTTATGCAGTTAATCGTGTGAAATTCGAAGATTTGCGGAAATCGCCTGCACATTTTACAGTTGTCTTAGGCGCGCGAGTCGGATCACGGGATGGCTGACCCCCAGCGACCCCAAGCAAGCAACCACGATCAACGAATCCACCACTACCTACCACTGTATTACTCACTAAGTAGTCTTGACAAGCCACATCCTGTATCTAAACGCACATCCATGATTGTCGAGTATAGCATACAATGGTAGGGGAAGCTTTCTCACCACGAGATAAACGAGCAGCTGTGGTATTCTGTGGAACAAGCTGCACATGAAAAAGGCCTTGGCCAACGCGCATGCGGGTTGGCAAGGCCTTGTCTTCATCGCAACGCGTCCTCACATCCGCGCGTCCAGCAGCATGCCGCGCAGCGGCACCGGCAAATACGCGTCCAGCTTGGCGCGGTATTGCCCGTACGGCTTCAGCGGCGATGCCGAGAGCTGAAGCAACGCCGCCGCTGGCATCTGCTGCAGCTGATCCAGCCGCTTCGCCATCGACGCCGCGAAGCTCGTCACGCGGGAGATCGCCGAGCCCGCGTCTGCGCGAAGCGCCGCGTCGCGGCCGGCCTCGAGCAGCTCAGGCTCAAGCGTGAGCTTGCCGTCCTCCTGCTCGGTGATGCCGATGTCGCCGAGCAGGTAAGGCTGCGCGGCGCGTTCGAGACCTCGGAGCAGCGCGTGGCTGACTTCGCCGCCGGCTTGCCCCAGCTCATCTTGTAAATCATTATAGGAATCAATAAAATGATGAACGGTTTCTTGGATGTCGCGGTTGGTCTCGGGCTGGCGCTCATCGCCCGCCCTCACCAGCGTCGCGGCGGATTGCTGCACGTTCTGGGCCGAAGCGAGTACGTTCGATACGCTTTTGGCTGCAGTTTGGGCATAGTGCTTGTACGGCAGCTTCTCGTAAGGCAGGTCCATCGCTCTGCGGATTGTGCTGGATTGTCCTCCAGCCGTCCGGCTCACCGCGGACACCCGGTAGTAATCCTTATGCGTCTGGTAGCTGCTAACAGCTTGAATCGGCGGATAGGCATTGATCATAGCCAGCCCTCCCTTCATATACTTTCATTATACCACTGGAACGAAATGGGGTAAATTGGCAGGCGCAGGGTCATTTCCGGCAAACGCGACATAAGATAGCATTATTGCTGCTTGTGGAGGCGGTGCTGCATGATTCGTAAACGTTTACCTACATCGGACGACGCCATGATCCATCGCATGGTCATCGAACAGCTAGTGCCTTACTCAAGACTCTACGATGCGGGCCAATCGGTGACGTTCGCAGAAATTCGATCCAGGCTGAATCGCAACAAAACCTACGTAGCCGCCCGAGGCTTCCGTAAGCCATACGGTTTTATTACGTTTGTACGCAAATCGAACGTGCTCTTTGTCGATATGCTGGCGATTGACGAGCGCGAGCAGGGGAGAGGCCTCGGCCATGAGCTGATGAAGACGGCGGAGGATTACGGCCGGAAAGAGCGCTGCAAATCCGTAGAGCTGTTCGTGGACGATAGCAATCCGAGAGCGATTCACTTTTATACGAAACGCGGGTATGCGGTGGAGACGTACATTCCTGAGCTCTACTGCTACAAAATGAGCAAGCGCATAACAAGATAAAAGGCTGGGATGTTTTGGGCATCCTCAGCCTTTTTTCTATACCGTCTCCGTAAACATCGCGCCTACGTTGTCCAGCGGGACGTCCCAGGAACGCGGAGCCGGCGCTTCTGGCGGCGGTCCCCAGAATCCGAACGAAATCAGCCCTGCAGGCGTTTCCTGCTCAGGGGCAGACTGCTCGGCAGGCGTCTGTTTCCTGGCTGTTTTTGCCGGTTTACTTTTGGTTGCAGTCGTTTTCTTGGCTGTTTTTTTCGGTTTCGCACTGACGCTCGCAAGCGTTTCTTCGCCGATCGTCAGCCTGTTGTTGTCAACGCGATGCAAGACGCCGAACAATCGTGAGCCGTCTTTCAAGACGAGGAACACGGGCTTTCCGAGCAGATGTTTGCAGCTTTTTGCCGAAATTGGGTGAATGGGTTGCATCTGATATGGCACCTCCGTGAGTTGTATGTATGATAGCCTATGCACCGTATTGCCGACTGGTATAGACGAATGTCTAGTTTGGTATAAGAAAATGTTATGGAAGAAATGTCGTAGAAAAGTTGAATCGTCTGACAAATTTCGGTATGCTATGCTTATTACCCTAATCTAATAGAGAAAGAATGATGCATAGATGAGTGGAGCTGTATATTATATTTTCGGGGCAACAGGAGATTTGGCGAAAAGAAAGCTGTTTCCGGCGTTTTACAGCCTGTATCGGGAAGGCAAGCTCGGCGAGAACTTTGCCGTCGTAGGGCTGGCGCGCAGACCGCGGACGAATGAGCAGTTCCGTGACGATGTGAAGCATTCGATTCAAGATTTTGCACGGTACAAAAAAGTGGATGATGTCGAATGGGAACGATTCGCGTCTCATTTTGAATACATGTCGCTCGACATTAACAATGTCGCGGGCTTCCATGAACTGAACGTGCTCACGGCCAGGCTCGACGACCAATTCCAAACCGGCGGCAACCGCCTGTTCTACCTTGCTTTGGCGCCGGAATTGTTCGGCAATGTGTCGCTCAACCTGAAAGAAGGCGGCCTGCTGAATACAACCGGCTGGCACCGCCTTGTGATCGAGAAGCCGTTCGGCTACGATCTGCCGTCTGCACAGCGTTTGAACGAGCAGCTGCGCCAGGTGTTCGAGGAGAAGGACATTTACCGCATCGACCATTACCTCGGCAAAGAAATGGTTCAGAATATCGAGTTCGTGCGCTTCGCGAACGCGTTCTTCGAGCCGCTCTGGAACAACAAGTACATTGCGAATATTCAGATTACGCTGAGCGAGACGGTCGGTGTGGAAGAACGCGGCGGGTACTACGATCACTCGGGCGCCTTGCGCGACATGGGTCAGAACCATATGCTGCAGATGATTATGATGATGGCGATGGAGCCGCCAAGCCGTCTGAATCCGGAAGATATTCGCGACGAGAAAGTGAAAGTGCTGCGCTCTCTGCGTCTGTTCGAGGACGGCGACGATGTGCGTGCAAACGTGGTGCGCGGTCAGTATACCGGAGGCTCCTCCAAAGGCAAAGCGCTGCCGGCGTATCGCGAAGAGGACAACGTGAACCCGCAGTCGGCGACGGAGACGTATTTTGCCGCACGTGTGCACGTGGACAATTTCCGTTGGGCGGGCGTACCTTTCTATATCCGTACAGGCAAAAGATTGCCGCTCAAAACGACCGAAGTCGTGGTCGAGTTCAAAAACATCCCGAACAATGTCTACCTCGCGTCCAAACATCAGATGGAGCCGAACCTGTTGGTGTTCCGTGTGAATCCGATGGAAGGCATCTATCTGAAAATGAATGCGAAGCAGCCGGGCTCCGAAGGCGTCATCGTGCCGATCGCGATGGACTTCTGCCAAAGCTGCCAAATCGGCATCAACACGCCGGAAGCCTACGAACGCCTGCTGTACGATGCGGCGCGCGGAGATTCCACGTATTTCACGCGTTGGGACGAAGTTGCGCTGGCGTGGGAATACGTTGACCGGATCGCTGCGGCGTGGAGAGAGACATCCCAAGATTTGAAGCAGTATCCTGCGGGCTCCTGGGGGCCTGAGGCAGCGTCGAAGCTGCTAAGCGACGATGGTTTCAAGTGGTGGCCGATCAACGGTCAAAACGAAGGCGAAGTCGATTGGGATGCAGTTCAAAAGACAACGGTGCTCGCTTAAAAGCGTACCTGCAAATCCAACAGGCGAAGGAGCCTGTTGGGTTTTTGTTTTTGTCGAATAGTTGGTCCGGGGGCATCGTAAGCCGTACATTTTTTTGGTATACTAAATCGTACGGAGCAGGCTTGAAGATCATATATTATGGGGTGTATCCATGTCGCGCAGGGCATTTATTCGATGGTTGGTGGCTATCGGCGGTATTTTAATCGGGGTTAGCGCCTGGTTCAGTTGGCTCGTTAAGAAAAAATTCATGACGGAGACCGTAACCGGAGCCGTTGTCTCGGCCGATACGCCCGAACCGTCAGCAACACAGGAACCGCCACAGCCTTCGGAAGAACCGCTGCCGCCGGGGCCGCTGATGTCGTTCTTTATTTTAAGTGACCTGCATGTGACGATCGGGGATCCCCTTACGATGACGAAGCTGCGGCAAGCGTTGGATGATGTTACTCATTTTGACGGACCTGTGGATGCGATCATGTTCACGGGCGATTTGACGGATACCGGAACGGATCGGGATTACAAGGAGTTGCGGGGGATTTTGAACGCGTATAAGCTGCCGCCGGTTCATGCCAACATGGGCAACCACGATTACTATACGATTTGGATCAACAAAGCGAATCAATGGGATCAGGACGCGGTGCCGAATGGCAAAAGCGATGCGATCAGCCGGGAGCAGTTCAAGCAGTTTTTTGGCTATTCTCATATTTATAACGATTTTACGGCGAATGGACACTCAATCGTGCTGTTATCGCAGGAAACTTATGTGCAGGAGAAGCCGGAAGTCGGTGAAGGCGCCTGGTATTCCGACGAGCAGATGGCGTGGTTCAAAGCGCGCGTGAAGCAGCTGTATAAGCCGGGACGTCCGCTGTTTGTCATGACCCACCAGCCGCTGCCGCCAGTCGGGACAGATGGCAAAACGCATCAACTGATGCGGGCGATTGAATTCCGTGACACGCTTGCGCCGTATAAGAACGTGCTCGTGTTCTGCGGACACCGCCACCAGGATTTCCAGAACGGCACGCCGCATTACATTCAGGAGACATTCCATTATTTTCATAACGCCTCCGTTGGCAGGACGCTGAATCGGGCGTACCAGCAGGAAGCGCGCAACAAGGCGCAGGGGATTTACGTGCAGGTGTTTGCCGACAAAGTGACTGTGCGCGGCCGCGAGTTCAGCAACCGTACTTGGATTGAAGAGGCGAATTGGACAGTGCCTTTGGAAAAAGTGAAAGTCTGATCCGCCATTTGATAAATGTTTAATGTAGAAGCAGAAGGGAATTTAATGACCACTATGAAAACGCAACTCAAGCAATTGCTCGAAACGGAAGTCGCCAAGCGGCGGACGTTTGCGATTATTTCTCACCCGGATGCGGGGAAAACGACGTTGACGGAGAAGCTGCTCCTGTTTGGGGGCGCGATTCGTCTCGCGGGAACGGTGAAAGGCCGCAAAGCCAGCAAGCATGCGACTTCCGACTGGATGGAGATCGAGAAGCAGCGGGGGATTTCCGTTACGTCTTCCGTGATGCAGTTCGATTATGAAGGGCATCGCGTCAACATTTTGGATACGCCGGGCCACCAAGACTTCAGTGAAGACACGTACCGTACACTGACAGCCGCGGACAGCGCAGTCATGCTCATCGACGTCGCCAAAGGTGTCGAGACGCAGACGAAGAAGCTGTTCCAGGTGTGCCGGATGAGAGGCATTCCGATTTTTACGTTTATTAACAAATTGGACCGTGAGGGGCGCGATCCGTTCGAGTTGCTCGAAGAATTGGAAGAGGTGCTCGGCATCCGTTCCTATCCGATGAACTGGCCGATCGGGTCCGGCAAGCAGTTCTGCGGCGTGTATGACCGCGGCAAATCGCAGCTGGAGCTGTATCATGGCGAGGATCATCGCGACATTCAAGTCCGCAAAGTCAGCGGCGTGGATGACCCGCTCGTGAAAGAGATCGCCGGCGACTTCCTGCATCAGCAGCTGTCCAATGATATTGAACTGCTGGACGTAGCTGGGGACCCTTTTGACATGGAAAAAGTGTTAAAAGGCGAGCTGACGCCGGTTTTCTTCGGTTCGGCGGTCAACAACTTTGGCGTGCAGACGTTCTTGGAGAACTTCCTGCAGCTGGCGCCAGATCCGGAGCCGCGCAACAGCTCGCTTGGGGAGATTGAGCCGACACGCGAGAAATTCTCGGGCTACGTGTTCAAAATCCAGGCCAACATGAACCCGGCGCACCGCGACCGCGTTGCGTTCCTGCGCATCGTGTCCGGCAAGTTCGAACGTGGCATGTCCGTGAAGCATGTGCGGCTTGGCAAAGACATCAAGCTGGCGCAGCCGCAGCAGTTCCTTGCGCAGGATCGGGATATCGTTGAGGAGGCTTTTCCGGGCGACATTATTGGCCTGTTCGATCCGGGGATTTTCCACATCGGGGATTCCTTGTGCGAAGGCGAAGCCCTCACGTTTGACGAGCTGCCGACGTTCTCGCCGGAGCTGTTCAGCAAGGTGTCCATCAAGAATGCGCTCAAGCAAAAGCAGTTCCTCAAGGGCATCGATCAGCTCACAGAGGAAGGCATGATTCAGGTGTTCACGACGATCGGCTTCGAGGACATGATTCTCGGCGTCGTCGGCCAGCTGCAATTCGAGGTGCTGGAGCACCGGATGAAATCGGAGTACGGCGTCGACATTATGCTGCAGCGGCAGAACTACCAGTTCGCGCGCTGGATTGTGGACGAGAAGATTGATCCGGGCAAGTTCCGTATCAACTCCACGCTTGTGAAAGACAAGAAGGGGAACTATGTCGGCTTGTTCGAAAGCGAGTATGCGCTGCGGTCTTCGATCGAGAAGAATCCGAACGCGCAGTTCTTGGACAGCGCACCGACGAATTAAAGGATGGAGAGGCAGGCCTTGGGGCTTGCCTCTTTTGATTTGTCTGGGGGAGGCGGTGGGCCGCGGTTCATCTCGGCAGTTGGCTAAGCAGCCAACCATGCCTCTGCACAGCATCACCACGAATGGAAATTCGCTGGGCGACCGTTCGATAGTGAGCTCGCGGCAACGAGCTATTTCCAGGGAAGGGAACGTGGAGGCGCTATTTGTGCGAATATCGTTGATATTCGCTTGTAAGGGAGCGTGAAGCCCTTATTTGTGCTTTTTCAGACTGCTATAGTGGCTTGGTGACCGGATAGCGTCGTCTCGTTCCGCATCGTGGTCGAAAGTCGAGAGATATGGTGGAATAGCGTCCTCTTGTTCCGCTTAAGCTTTCGAGGGCAGGCGAATAGGTGCTGTTGCACACCTCCATAGGATTAGGCAGGCCCGTGAGCCATGGCGCTTATTTAAAAATTGCTTGCTTATTTCGGTTAATTGGTATAAATTTTATACTAATTGGAGAGGAGGGGAGCTAGGGCCTAGAAAGTCGGCCGTAAAGCTTAGTGCCGCGGCTATCTCCGTGCTCAACACAGCCCGGGGCTGGATCCGTCAGTGCCCTGCGTAGCAGTACTGAGTTTGGCAGCGTTTAGCGTAACCGTGTCCGGCCCAGGCCATGCTCAGCCCCCAGTACCTTGGGCGCTTAAAGCGGATAGGTCGCGGCCTCCCACGTCTGGATGGCATCGGCGGCGGCGCCAATGCAGCTTGCGTAAGGGTACAGCTCTGAGCGCGTGACGCGGACAGGGATGACGGCTGACAGACAGCGGTGCTGGAGCTCGGATTCGATATGCGGGAACAGTATGGAGGAGGCCTGCATCAGCGGGCCGTCGCAGACGATGAGCTTCGGATTCAGCAAGTTGACCACATAGCTCAGCGCCTGTCCGATGGTGCGGCCCGCATCGCGGAGCACCCCCAGAACGACAGGGTCCTCGTGATGCAGCCTGTCCAGGACGGCATCCCAGCTGAGCTGTTCGCTGCTTGCGGCGCCATCCGCTTCGCTGATTTGGCGCAAAAGGGCAGGGAGACTGACCAAAGCCTCCAAGCAGCCGCGATTACCGCAGCCGCACAAGGGGCCGTCAGGCTCCAGTACGAAATGGCCCAGCTCGCCCGCGGCGCCCACGCTTCCCCTGACGACGGAACCGCTTGCCACGAGGCTGCAGCCGACGCCATTGCCGAAATAGCAGTAGGCGAAGTCATTGCTGCCGCTACCGCTGCCATGCCATTGTTCGCCGAGGGAAGCGAGCTTGACGCTGTTGTCCAATTTTAGCGGGATGCTCAGCCGATCCTTTAAAAGCGCCAACAGCGGCACATGCTGCCAGCCGAGATGGCTGGAGTGGATGACGCTGGAGCGCTGCTCTTCCATCAGGCCGGGAATGCCGATGCACATGCCGACGCAGGCGTCTGCCCCGTAGGTGACAAGCAGCTTGTCCGCTTCGGACAGCAGAGATTGCACAACACTGTCCGGCGACGCATCCCGCAGAGGGACGGAGTAGGAGGCAATCGGGTGGGCATACAAATCGGTCACGGCCCAATGAATGACATCCGAAGTAATCTGGACGCCGATCGCCCATTTATTGCGGGCCTGAAAGCGGATGACCGTCGCTTTTCGCCCGGCGCCGCTTTGCGCCTGCTGGCCGAGCTCCTCGACAAAGCCTGTCTCCACGAATTCGCCGATGATGGCATTCACGGTGTTTTTATGCAGGCTGAGTGTTCTCGCCAAATCGACGCGCGTCGTTTCGCGGCTCTGTTTCATTTGGCGGTATATGAGTTGGCGGTTGACGTCCTTGGCGATGGTCGGTCCGCGGCCTTTTGAAGTGCCCATGTGTGCTGCCCCTCTTCCTCTTGTGTATGCATTTATGATAGCAGGAACCAAAGATCTAGTAAAATTAGGGAGGAATATTCATGACAATCGATAGATTTGCCCCTGTAATTACCGCTAAGGCGGATCAACTCAACGTTCAAGTTTACGAAGACAGGGGGGCTTTAGGCAGAGCTGCGGGGCTGGAAGCGGCCGCGTATATGCGAGCCCTGCTGGAGACGAAGCCGGGGATTCGGATGATTTTTGCGGCGGCGCCTTCGCAGAATGAATTTTTGGAGACGTTGATTGAGGCGTCCGGGGACTTGGACTGGAGTCGGGTAACGGTGTTCCACATGGATGAGTACATCGGCCTGCCGCAGGATGCGCCGCAGTTGTTCAGCCGTTACGTTAGCGAGCGGTTGTTTGATCGGGTGAAGCCGGGCACGATTCATCTGATTGATTCAGGAGCCGAGCCTGAGACCGAATGTGCGCGTTACAGCCGTTTGTTGGCCGAAGCGCCAATCGACATCGTCTGC
This sequence comes from Paenibacillus oryzisoli, assembly GCF_050467285.1. Taxonomy (GTDB): domain Bacteria; phylum Bacillota; class Bacilli; order Paenibacillales; family NBRC-103111; genus Paenibacillus_E; species Paenibacillus_E oryzisoli_A. Next base: position 68,808 of record NZ_JBCMUN010000020.1, read on the forward strand.
CTGGGCATTGGCGAGAATGGTCATTTGGCGTTCAACGATCCGCCGGTTGCGGATTTTAACGATCCCGCTTTGGTCAAAAGCGTCGAACTGGATCAAGTTTGCCGCCAGCAGCAGGTGAACGACGGGTGTTTTGCAACGTTTGAGGCGGTGCCGACGCATGCCGTCACGTTGACGATTCCGGCTCTGATGTCCGGAGCTAGGCTTTTCTGTATGGTGTCGGGCGTGCGCAAAAGAGAGGCGGTCCGCCACACCGTCGACCTCGAGCAGCTGGTATCGGTGGCATGTCCTTCCACGATTTTGCGTCAGCATCCGGACTGTACGCTGTATACAGATGTGGACGCTTACGGTGAAACAAGATGAGCGGGCAGCTTGAACTAACCGGTCTGCATTACCGGACCGGAGAGCCGCTGCGCATCGTCGTAGAGGATGGCTGCATCTCGGCGATTGCGCCGGGCAGCTTAAGCTCGCCTGAATGCGAGGCCGGCCTTTATGTCGGTCCTGGCCTGGTGGACCTGCAAATCAACGGCTACGGCGGCGACGATTTTAACACACTGCTTGAGGAAAATGGGGAGTTTCCGCTGGAGCGCATCGCCCGCCGCTTGGCTGCGAGGGGATGTACGACATTCTATCCGACCGTTATTACGAATGGCGATGAAGAGCTGTGTGCATTGCTGGCTGCCATCGATCGGGCCTGTCGGCTTCATCCTGAATGGGCAGATTTCGTCGGGGGCATTCATCTCGAAGGCCCGTTTATCTCGCCCGAGGATGGGGCGCGGGGCGCTCACCCGCTCGAACATGTGGCAGCGCCGGATTGGGCGAAGCTGCAGCGTTGGCAGGCGGCGTCGGGCGGCCGAATCCGGCTGCTGACGATGTCGCCGGAATGGCCGGGCAGCGACAGCTTCATTGCACGCTGTGCCGCCGCCGGCCTGGTCGTCTCGATCGGTCATACGTCCGCGACGCCTGAGCAGATTCGAGCGGCAGCAGCTGCAGGAGCTCGAATGTCGACGCACCTGGGCAACGGTGCGCATCGCATGCTACCCCGGCATCCCAACTACCTCTGGGAGCAGCTCGCGCTGGATGAGCTCAGCAGCGGTCTGATCGCAGATGGCTTCCATCTGCCGGATCAGGTGCTGAAGGTCATCATGAAGGTCAAAGAGGACCGGGCCTTCCTCGTCAGCGATGCGGTGGCGCTCGCGGGCATGCCGCCGGGCCGGTACGAAACGCATATTGGCGGCTGCGTCATCTTAACGCCGGATGGCCGGCTGCATATGGAGAGCAACGAAGCGCTGCTGGCCGGCTCGGTGACGCTGCTGCCGGACGCCGTCTCTCACCTTGCGGAGCGGGGACTCGCGGATTTGGGGATGGCGTGGGAGATGGCATCGCTGCGCCCGGCCCTTCAAATGGGCTTGCCTGCTGCGCAGGGGCTTGCGGTCGGAGCGCCGGCGGACCTGGCGACTTTCCGCAGGGCGGGGGCCCGCATTGAGCTGCATCAGGTGGTTAAAGCGGGGAGACTTGTTTCGGAGTAGTAGCGGTGGTTGGCAGCTGCCTTCTACCATTGACGAAGAGGGGAGGGGGTGCAAAGTGTAACGGTTGCCAGCGAGCTTATTTGGCCGAAAAGCTGGCCGTGCGGCCTGTAAAGGTTGCAGCAGCGGCTATTTACACGAAATCGGCGACATTTCGCCGGTATGTAGACAAATAAGCGCTGTGGCAACCGCAAAAGTTTGAAATGGCGCATTTTGCGGCGAATAGACGCTGTGGCGACCGTTACGATGCGTGGCCATTCCGTCTGCGGCTGCGCTCCACAGAGATAGATAACCTAGCGCTTATGAGCAAGGTTAAGGTCTCGACCAACCCTCCATGGTATCGGGATTTGGTCGGCAGACTGAAAGCTTGGCGAAAGCGCCAGGCTTTTTTTCACGTCGGAAGGTAGGCCGTCGAAGCGGCTCCGTGCTCCCCGCCCTACACAAATGCCGTTTTCTTTGAAATAGAAAGGAGCCTATAGATCGCCGCCCAAGAACAATGGATGCTTTCCGCTCCGAAGCTGCCGTCCTGGAAAGCTGACCTCCTAGCACTCTGGGCCTACCATCGCTAAGCATGATGCTATCCGCTCCACGAAGCTACTGTCGGGGGGCCAAGCCGTGTGCCTTTACAATAATGCTCGGGGAGAGGGGCACGGGTTTTATGATGCACGCCTGGGTTGTAGACGTTCTGAGCGCGGTTTTCAGGGTTTCTATTTTGCCGGCTCCTCATTTCGGTCCCCTTAAAATCCCGGGAGAATTGGGCGCATAGAAGATAAGGACACTCCCTTAGCTGTAAAACATGCAGGTAATTTCTCATAAACGGGCACATATGCGCAGCAATCATGTAAAACCTACAGTAAATTCTCGCCCTCATCCCTCTTTTTCACGAAAATCAGGGGACAAGCGGCGATTTACCTGTAGAAAATGCAGGATTCTTCGCAAAATCTGCCTATTATTCTAAATCTGATGTAGGAAATGCAGCTTCGCCTCGCAAGGCTACTCCAAGCACCTCCGCCCCCAATCCGCCCTCATTGCTCTCCCCCCGTGAGGCCGGAGTCCCCGCTACTCTCCCAAGAAACGCGTCAGTCTCTTCCTCTTTCACACAACGCTAAAATCCATATTGTGTAAAAACAAAACGTGTATTAAGATACAAGTATGATACATATACCTAAATTTCGAAGAGGGCATCGCCGAGAATAGAATGACTTTTGATCCATCCCGAAGCGGAGTTGGACTTGCCGATAGTTGAGACCATGGTCTTTACTATACAAATCCCAATGTAAAAAGGAGGAAATTAAATGGCAAGGAAGATGAAGGGCATTACGGTCATGGTTGTGGCGCTGGTATTTGTGTTTGCGTATGTCACTCCGGTAGCGGCATCGGGCAATCTCTGGTACGACAAGTATGTGGCGGCCGAAAGCACGCTGGGAAGTGCCAGTTATCAGAGCCCGTATTCCGGGGACCTGGCCTGGGAAGAAAGCTATTTGCTGGAGAGTTACCTGGATATGTACAACGTCACCAAAAGCACGACGTGGCTCGATAAAATGACGTCGCATGTCGACACGGTGATCGGCAACGCATCCGATCCGGACGGCGACGGCTATCTGGGCTGGGACACCGGCAGATATTCGCCGCCGTTGATCAGCAACGGCAGCTTTGAGACGGCTGTGTCCGGCGACAGCACGATGGCGGCAAGCTGGACGCGTTGGCAGTCGACGAGCAGTACGGCTTATCGTTTTGTATCTCCGACTCCACCAGCGGGAACGTATGGTTTCGCGCTGCTCACGAACGGCACGCAGTGGTTGAAGATTTACCAAAACATCACCAAATACGAACCCGGCAAGCGGCTTCACCTGATGCTGATGGGAAAAACGAGCGGATCGCCGGCAGGCGGCCAGGCGTATATCTGGGATGCGACTACGAGCAGCAAGATTTGTAACCTCGACATCAACAGCACGGCATGGGAATACTATCAGGCTTCCTGCACCGCCCCTGCACAGGCTGGACATCAGCTCCAAGTGTGGCTCGGGCACCAAAATTATACGTATACGAACGGCGTATTTCTGGTGGACGATGTACGGGTAGGGCAGGCGTACCAATTTGTCGTGCATGACGGTGCCATTACGCTGCCGATCGCCAAGTTCATCAAGCTGATTCATGAAACGCCTGCCCTGCAGTCTGCTTATCAGACCAAGGCGAATTCCTACCAAACCTTCATTGAAAACGAAGTAGTGCCGAAATGGGAGAACAGCTCATATTACGGGAACACCTGGGTCAACTCGGGCACGACAGAGGGCTATTATAAATTTTCTTCTCTCCGAGATACCTACGTGAACAACAATCCCGGCGACATTGTGCCGTACAACATGATGCTGGTGTTTGCCGACATGCTGCAGACGATGTACGATGTCAACGGCAATGCCAGTTACTTGGATAAAGCGAAGCGAATGAATACGTACTGGAAAAACAGGCTGACCGCCAACGGCACCGCCTATAACTGGAAGTACAGTGTGCTGCAGACCGTCGCTGAGGACACATCCCACGGCAATATCGATATTGCCTCGGCGATCAATATGTTCAACCGCAGCAGCAGTCTGGTTTTTGACGGAACCGACATGGAGAAATTTACGGATACGCTGATGTTAAAAATGTGGAACGGCTCGCTGACCAGTCCGACGGTTAGGCAGTATGTGGACGGAACGGGCAATACGACGTCCAATTCCAAGTATTTGTTCAGCTGGCTTGGCTTCTCCCAATTCAATTACGATGTATGGAAAATCGGTGCGGAGCAGTACAGAAGCTTCACGCCGACGCATCCGCTGCATCTGCAAACGTTGAGCCAACTGATGAAGTGGGATCCGCAGAAGATTGTCAACCAGGGATTTGAGCTCAAAACAAGCTTCGACAGCACGCAGCCGGCAAGATGGGTCAGATCGCTGTCCACGTCGGCCACGGCCTACCTCGATGCCGCCAACGCCTCGACTGGCAGTTACGGCTTGACGATCAAGGCAAATGGAAGCAGCGCGCAGCGCATCTATCAAACGTGGGGCGATTGGACGGCTTCCGCCTCCTATGAGGTAAGCTTTGACGGCAAGACGGATGGAACGGCTGCAGGAGGCCGGATTGAGATTTACAACGAAACGACCGGCACATCGATTGCTTCTTACGATTTTACCAATACAGCCTGGCAGAGCATGAGCTTTACGTTTACAGCCCCGGCGAACGCCGCCAACACGGTGAGGGTGTACATCGGCAACAAAGATTACACGGTGACGAACGGGAAAGCGCATGTTGACAATATCAAGATCAAACGGTCCGGCGACAGTTGGTAAACGTTACGCATCGACAGTTGGAAGCCCTCTGAGCGGTCAGAGGGTTTTCCTTTTGCCAGGAGACATCAATCAAAAGCGGAAGGTTGTGCAGCAATGCTGGAGATACGTTTTCTTAAAAGAGAAGAATTTCAGGACGCCGTTCGGCTTGCGGATGCCGTTTTTCAATTGGAGGGGCAAATGTCGATGGTTGAGCGGTTTCCGCTTGCTTTTTCAAGCGCGTTGGGACAATCCGTCGGCGGGTTCGTGGATGGCCGTCTGGTGTCCTTCATCGGCGTGGTGCCGTACATTGTGCAGATCGGACCTGCCACACTCCACGTAATGGCAATCGGATCGGTGTGCACGCATCCCGATTATTCGGGCCGAGGGTATGCGGGCGCCATACTCGGTTTCATTCAAACGCATGCGCGTGAGTCATCCGTGTCGCTGCTGCTTGTTTCCGGCGACGGGCCGCTTTATGCACGCCATGGCTGCCGGCCGTTCGGCGGCCTGCACCGTATGATTTTAAGGCAGCAAGCCCTCTCCAGCCTGCCTGACATAGAGAACGGGCTGCACGTCAGACCTGTACGGGAGAGCGACCTGTATCACATTCATACGCTTCATCGGGAGCGGGCTGTTCGGTTCGAGATGAGCTTGTGGGACTGGGCTACGGCGGTCGAGGCGGGAGGATTTGCCAGCAATAAGCGTTTGCGACATCAGGTGTGGGTGGCAGAGCAGGAGAGCCAGGAGAGCCAGAAGAGACAAGAGAGCCGCATCATCGGCTTCATCGCCGCTGCCGTTCCAACCGACGCCGAGCCGAAATGCGCGCCGATCGTCATTGAATGGGGCGGCGAGCCGGAGACAGTCCGCTCGCTGATGGCAAACGTGATAGGCCGGCACGGCCTGCAAGAAATGCATTGGTGTGTGCCGAGCCATGAGCAGCTGGGCGACCTGGGCATGGACAGCGCCGAAAGCAGGCAGCCTTGTACTGTAGGCATCGTCGACCCGGCACTATTGCTGCAGCAGGCAGAAGCTTACTTAAAGGGGCTATGCGGCGACAGCCCGCAAGCGTTCCGATGGAGCTGCGGGCATGACCGGGTTCGTCTGCACATCGAAGGGAGCCTCATCGAGCTTAACCACGAGGAGTTTCACGCGGTTGTCTTCGAGCCCGCAGCCGCATGGCCGGAACGCCTGCAAGCCCATCCGGAGCTTGGGCGATGTTTCCCACTGCCTTTTCCGTATACCGGCGGGCTTCAGTATCTGTAGGCTGAATTTACGAGGGCAGGGATTCTCGAAAAGCGGACGGCGTCATGCCGATGACGTTGCGGAAGGCGCCGGAGAAGTGCTGCACGGTCTGGAAGCCGCAGTAGAGCGCAATTTGCGACAGGCGCAGCTCGGGTGCTTGCTTCATCATTTCGATCGCGCGCTCGATTCTGAGCTCGAGTAAGTATCGGTAAGGCGACATGCCGTACATGTCCCGGAATACCACGTTAAAACGGGAAGGCGACAGATGCACGAGCGCTGCCATTTGCTTCACGGTAATCGTCTCGCTAAGGTGCAGAGACAAATACGCTGTGACCCGGTCCATCAGAGCGGACGGCGACTCGCGATTATCCGTCAAAGCCCCGGACATCCGCAGCAGCTCGAGAAGCAGCTCCGTTCCCAGGAGTTGGGCTTCAATTCTTCCGAGCAGGGTGCCTTCCATCCATTTGCCGATCATGCGAAGCAGCTTGTTCTTGAACCAGACGGGCTGAGGCGGTTGAAAGACGATCGGCAGCTTCATGCCGAGCAGATCGTTCAGACGCGGTTGCAGCAGATGGGCGAAAGGCTCCAGATTGATCATGCCCGTACTTGTGGGAAAGGACTGCTCGCGAACCGGATTGTAAAAGAAATCGAGATGCGCAAACGGCGTTCGCGTTTCGGTCAACCCTTCCAGCAGCAGCAGATCACCCGGCTGGACCAGGCAAAAATCACCTGCGCGAAGCTCGTATTGATGCCGGTTGACGGTGAACCGGCAAAGTCCGCTTTCGATGTAGACAAGCAAATAATCGAGAATTCTCCGCTCCCCGTACGACCAGGGCAAGCGAGAGGCGTAATCGGCTTGACGAATGTAGGGGACGATGACGGCGTCGCCGATGCTGGCGGGTTGTTGCATGCTAATCTGCCTCCGCAATTGAAATTTATAGCTCCATTTTAATTGGGAATGCTTCACATCGCAAGAAAATGCAGCATACGGATTACCAAAGCAATCGGAATTTATAACATTTTGACTGGAATATGCGACGATGATTCGCCTGCTTGTATCGTATGATGGAGACATCATCCGGGAGGAGGAATAGGTGTGGAACTATCTGGAAAAGTATGCGTAGTTACCGGCGCGGCAAGAGGCATCGGTTTGGCGCTCTCACGCCAATTGGTGGAGGCGGGCGCGTTCGTGGCGATGACGGATACGGATGCTGCCGCGCTGGCAGAAGCGGCGGGGGCTTTTCAGCCGGACTGCGTGCTGGCGGTTCCATTAAATGTAAGCAGCGAAGCTTCCGTGATCGCAGCTGTAGAGGCCGTTGAAGCCCGCTGGGGGGCCATCTCGGTTTGGATTAACAACGCGGGCATTGCCCGTCACCGCCCGATTGCGGACAGCAGTGAAAGTGACATCGACCACATGCTGCAGGTGAACGCGAAAGGCGTCATGCTGGGCAGCAAACATGCGCTGCGGCATATGCGGGAGCGCCGCTTCGGCCACATCGTCAATGTCAGCTCGACAGCGGGGCTCAGAGGAATCGCCGGTCAGGCCGTTTACTGTGCAAGCAAATTTGCTGTGCGCGGATTTACGGAGGCGCTTCAGCAGGAAGCCGCTCCTTATGGCATTCGCGTGACCGCAGTTTGTCCGGGCGGCGTCGATACCGCCTTCTGGAAGGCGGCCCGCGAGGAACAAGCGCCGACGGAGCTTTTTTTGTCGCCGGAGCAAGTCGCGAGCGGCATCCTGAGTGTCCTCAAGCTGGACGATGCCTGCGTCGTCCGAGAGATCGTCCTGCGTTCCGTGCAGGATGTGGACTAGGCCATGGGCGCTTTCGAATGGTCGTCCCATGTGCTGCAATCGCCGGCATTAAACGCGAGAGTGGTATTTCGGCTTGTTTTGCCGCGCGACTTCTCGTCCACATCGCTGCCGGACGGGGAGCGGTTGCCGCTCCTCGTGCTGCTGCACGGCGTCCACGGCTCGGAAACGGACTGGATCGATCAAGGTGAGCTGATTCCGACGATGAATCGGCTGTATGACGAAGGCGTCATCGGGCTGATCGCCGTTTTGACGCCGTCGGACGGATTGCATGGCATCGGAACGGGCTACTTGAACTGGCAGAGCGGCGAGCGCGAGCATCGCTACGAGGATTATTTGCTCGAAGATCTGCTTTCACATGTCGAGGCCCGGTGGCCGATTGGGGGAAGCCCGGGCAAACGCGCGGTTAGCGGCCTGTCCATGGGCGGATACGCTGCGATGCGTTTCGCCCTCACCAAGCCGCAATTATGGCGGAGCGCCTCAAGCATGAGCGGTTTTTTCATGGTGGAGGAGCTTGGCCATCTGGTCGGGGCCGACACGTATGCCAGAATCGTGCTGCCGTCCGTCCAACAGAGCGATGCGCTGTCGCCGCTTCATCTGCCTCTTCACGCAGGAGCGCGCTATCCCGAGCTTTTGTTCGATTGCGGGACATCAGACGCCTACGCCGCCCAGAACCGGGAACTGTCCCTCAAATTGGCGGAAGGCGGCATTCCGCATCATTTTGCCGAGCGGGAAGGCGCGCATACCTGGACCTACTGGCGTTCAAGCCTTGCGATGCATCTTGATTTTCACTACAAATCCAGTCAAGGAGATGAGATCTGATGAGCAATTTGAATTTTTTGCCCAAGCTCGCCGGTGTTTGCAAGATTACCGAAGCGGCCGTTCAAGGCGTGTCGGTCGATGAGAACGTCGATCGCCTGAAACGCATGCATTACTTGAAAAAAAGCATCTATGAGCTGATGGCCAGCTTCATGAACCGGACGCCCGAATGGGAAGTGAAGGGGGCGTTGGCGCTTCATATTTGGCTGGACAGCGAGCATGTCGCTTCGCTTCGCAAAAGGGTTTCCGAAATGAGGGAACCTCCGCTGCATCTGGATAAAATTCCGGACGAGCGGCTGCAGCGCTTGACCGATGAGGCAATGAGAGCAGCGACTACGATCGAGCTTTTGTCCGGCTTAAAGCTGCTGCGCACCGCTTTGGCGCAAGCTTACCAGGCCTATGTACGTGCGACGAATCCGCTTAACGATCATCCCTCCTGCCGCATGCTGAAGCTGATCAAGCTGGAAGAGGAAGAGATGCTGACGTGGCTTGGCGATGCGCTGGAGGTGCTGCTGGACACGGCGGAGAAGCGTGAGGAAGCCGAGCGCTGGGAAGATCATTTGAGTGCGTATCTCGCAGCCGCACAGGGCGTTCTTGGCGAACTTCCCGCGTTTGCCGGGACATTGCCGGCGGCGCGCAGCGATCAGCCGTTCAAGCTTGAGCTCGTGCCGCAGCGCGACGAGCGGTTTAAAGACTTGTACAACAGCGTATTAACGGCGGATGAGGTGTACCAGGACCGGAGCCGCGATCCGAAGGAGCGCGTGTGGGCGTTGTTTTATAAGCGTCTGCGTGAAATGGACGTGCCGGAGATGCAATGCTCGATTGTGGCCCAAACCAAGGGAAAGCCGTGGGAATATTACGCGGATATGGGAAGGCAGATCTGGGACGAGGCGCGTCATTCAATGATGGGCGAAGTAGGCTTCCTCATGAATGGCATCGACTTTGCGCAGCTCCCGATTCGCGTGAATTTTTCCTATGAGCTGAACACGATGTTGACGCCAGAGGAGCGTCATGCGATTCTGTACGCGATTGAATTCGGGTTGATGCCGGGTGATACAGGCAAAAAGTACGAGTGGGAAACCGCGATCGCAAGCGGCTATGATCTTGCCGTCAGTATTCAGGATTACGACTGGGCGGACGAAGTGCTTCATGCACAAATTGGTAGAAAATGGATAATCCCAGTATTTGGAGGCAACAAGGAGACACTGGAGATGGCCGACAAGGCGTGGGAGAAGATGGCGGCGCTGCGCGGGGCATACGTGAGCGAAAACCCGGATTGGTGGGAGCAGTTCTACGAGACGGTCAAGCAGAAGCCGTTTGTCTCCGTAACCGAATCCTGACCAAAAGGCGGTCCCTGAAGAAAAGGGGCCGCCTCTATTGCTGTCTATGACTTGCTGTCGGGCGTTTCCGACAAGTAGTGCTCGAGCCGTTTGATCAGCTGCGCAGGGTGTTCCAGGCCCGCCCAGTACAGCTCCAGCTCATTTTCGAGTTCCTCGGCAATATGGACTTCCGAGAATATTTCATGCAGGAAATAGGCGTCTTTGATTTGATCGTCGACGACGTTGATGGAGGCAAGGTGCGGCAATTCCCATAGGGATGAATTCACGGGATGGAGTGCGGACAAGAAGCGGGTTCTCGCCGTAAGACGCTCCTGCACGTCCTGCCGGTACATATGCTTCAAGAATAAAGCCGCGAGCTCCGGCTCAGCCGCCTCTTGGGACAGCATGAACGCGTTGGATACGAGCAGGGTCGACTTCAGTTCGCCAAAAGGGAGCGGAGCGATCTTGGGCTCGAAGGCCATGCCCTCGTTTCGCCAACCGGCGACTTCGATCGCGGTGGTCAGGACCATCGCGGCTTTGCCTTTCATAAAGGCGTCCGAGTTAATCCGGTAGCGGTACGGCTGATACAACGTCACGGCGCGATGGCGGTAGATCAAGTCGCGAATATAAGCGAGCGTTTTCTGGAACGGGTCGCTATTCGTCGTATTCGTGAAATCCACCTGATTTTGCAGCGCAATCACAGGCCAGCGGCTGATGGAAGAACTGAGCGAGAAGCCGTATTGATCGATAATGCCGTCGCCGTCCGAGTCGAGCGTCAACCGCTCGGCAGCTTCTGTAAACTCGGCCAGTGTCCATCCGGCATTCGGGGCTTCGACACCGCCTTGCGCAAACAACTCGGGATTATACGCCAAATAGACCGTAGAAAACGTCACGGGAACCGCCCGAACCTCTTCGTTCTGCGTAAAAGCGGACACCATTCGGGGATAGACAGATTGAAGCTCCTCGCCGAGAATACCGTTTAAGTCTATGAAATGGCCAATCTGATCCGCATCGTGAAACTGCCGGTCCGTGACAAAAATAAGATCCGGCTGCAGCCCCATATCGCTGCTGGAGCGAATCATATCCCAGAAGTTCAGATGCGAGATGTTCAGCAGCTTGACGTCGACATTGGGATGGGCCTGCGTGAACTCTTCTATTAAAAGCGGCATGCATGTATCTACGAAATGCGAGGGGGTCGTCGCCATGATCCGTAGCACTTTGCGATGATCGTCGGGGATGACGAGGTCCGGCGATACGAAAGTGCCCTGCCCTGGACGCTTGACGATCAGCCCTTCTTTCAGCAGCTCCAGCAGCGATTTTCTAACCGAGCTTCGGCTTACTTGATAATACCGGCACAATTCGTTCTCGGACATGAGAAATTCCCCCGGCTTAATAAACCCGGAATAAATCTGTTCTCTCAGAATGGAGGCCAGCCGCGAATAGCGGAATTCGCTTTGTCTTCTCATCTTGGTAACCTCTTTCAAAAAAATCCAAAATTAGCGTTCAAGATAGATAGTATCAAAGAATAATAACAAGTTCAATACAAGTGACAAAGAAACCTTTAAATATTTGAGAGCAATGGGAAAGTAAGGAGGATTGAGGAAAAGAGAAAAATTTGGATTGACAACTCACGCAATTGTATAGTAATTTGAAATTGTAATAGATACAAGTTACTTACAAGTACCTAAAAATTATTGATGACTTAGGGGGAGATTGTTTTGAAGAAACATGCAGGACGCCTTGCCGCTGGCCTGGCCACCGTTACCCTTGTGATGACCGCTGTCGGTTGCGGGAATGCCAACACTTCAACAAGCAATACAAGTTCATCCGCAACTGCATCCGCCACCGACAACGCTGCTAAGAAACAGATCGAGCTTGAGTTCTGGACCATTAATCTGAAGAAAAACTTCGAGGCTTACATTACGCAAAGTTTGATTGCCGCTTATGAAGCAGATCACCCCAATATTAAAATTAAATGGGTCGACGTTCCCGGCGCAGAAGTGACGAAAAAATTCATTACCGCGCTTTCCAGCGACAAGGTGCCGGACGTCGTCAACGAAACCGCGAAAGCGATTTCACAGCTGCAAGGCTATGACGCGTTGCTGCCGCTTTCGGACATTCTGGAGCCGGCCAAATTCGAGCCTTACATCGAAGGCATGCTCAAAGGGGTGACCTACGGAGGCAAGATTATGGGCTTGCCGTGGTATAACGGAGGTCCGCTTGTGCAGTTTATCAACAAGGATCTATACCTGAAGACAGGCCTGAATCCGGCGCAGCCAGCAAAAACGTATGACGAACTGTTTGCCAGAGGCAACTCGGTTCACGACGCGCTGAAGAAAGTGTATGGCTCCAACGATTTTCCTTTTATTAACGTTCTGATCTCCGAAGGACTGCCGATCTTGTCCGACGACCGCAAGCAGGCGGTATTCAATTCGCCGGAGCACGTCGCCTTCATCGAGAAGTTCGTGCAAGCTTACAAATCCGGGGCGATCGCACCGGGCGCCATCGGCAAAGACAATCGCCAATATCAGCAAACGCTCGATAATGAATTGATTGCCCAATCCGGACAGAACTTGACCACCGAGATCAACAACTGGGCCAAGAGCAACCCGTCCGTACTGGAGAAGCTGATCGTCGCTCCGGCTGTCACTGGTAAAGCAGGCACTATCGCTATCAGCGATTACCAAACGTTCGTAATTCCGAAAAGGTCCCAGCATCCTAAGGAAGCGGCGGACTTCGCTTTATTCGTAACGAGTCATCAGAAACAGTTGGAATTCGCCAAGCTGGTCGCGATTTTCCCATCCACGAAAGAAACGCTGAACGATGAATTTTTCACGAATGTCAAAGGCACGGATTTGCAAAGCACAGCCAGAAAAATTCAAGTTGAGTCCGCCAAGAAAATGACGCTCGGCTCACTGGGCATCAACAATGAGGTCACGATCACAGAGTATTACAATGAAAAAATCCGCGCCGCTTTCTTAGGCAATATGACGGTGAAACAGGCGCTGGATGACGCGAAAGCGTACTGGGACGCGGAGCTTGCCAAACAATAGACCGGCCTCGTCCAAGGCGATAGAGGGTTCCTTCTATCGCCCCTATTTTTCCCGGAAGGAAAGGTGATACTTATCAGAGCACGGCGGATCATCGGAGCGTACCTGTTTCTTCTTCCAAGCCTGATCTTGTTCTTCTCATTCGATTATTTGCCAACCTTCAGCGCGTTCTACTACTCGCTTACGGAATATCATATCTTCAACGCAGCGAAATGGGTAGGCTTTGCGAATTACAAGCAAATTATGAACGACGATATGTTCGCAGTATCGCTTGGAAACTCTTTGCAATATTTTATCATCATTGTCCCGTTGCTGGTTACTTTACCGCTGCTTCTTGCCATCTTGGTGAATCAAAAGCTGAAAGGCATTTATGTATTCCGAGTCGTGTACTACTTACCGGTGATTACAGCGATGGTCGCCGTGGCGATCGTGTGGAAATATATGTATCATCCGGCCGGCTTGCTGAACGCGGTACTGCATATGTTCGGCGTCAACACGGATAAGCTGAACTGGCTGCTGAATCCGCATACCGCGCTGCCAGCCGTCTCGATGCTGGAGATTTGGAAGCTGCTTGGCTACTACATGATTATTTACCTCGCGGGGCTGCAGAATCTGCCCAAGGATCTGGTGGAGGCGGCGAGAATGGACGGAGCGACCAGACTGCGCGTGCTATGGCACGTGTACTTGCCGCATTTGCAGCCGCTCATTTCGCTGTGCGTCATTATGGCGACCTTGGTATCCGTTCAAATTTTTACAAGCGTGTACATCATGACGGGCGGCGGACCGCTGAACAGCACCATCTCGCTGCCGGTCTACATCTATCAGAAAGCTTTTGTCGAACTGGATATGGGCTATGCTTCCGCGATGGGGATTGTGCTGTTCGTCATACTCATGGTGCTGACCGTCATTAACTTTAAAATCACGAAAGGAAAAACAGGGGCCGTATGATCATTCGAAAACTACTGATGTATGTGTTGCTGGTTGCCGTCGCTTGTCTCTTTATCGGCCCTTTCTTATGGCTGTTGGCGACATCTCTGATGTCCGCCGGTCAAGATGTGTTTACGTTTCCGCCGCAATTTATTCCGAAGCCGGTTTCGTTTGAGAATTACGTCACGGCCTGGACATCCATTCCGTTCGGGAAGTATTTGAAAAATTCTTTTTTGCTGCTCGTCATCATGGTGCCGATTCACCTGATGTTGACAGCACTTGCCGCGTATCCGCTCGCACGGATTGAGTTTCCGGGCAGAAAATTTATTTTCTACGCGATTCTCGGCACGATGTTTCTGCCGGAGGAAGGCAAGCTGGTTCCGCTCTTCATTATCATTCATAAGCTCGGCTTCGTCGATTCTTGGATGGGCATTGTAATGCCCGGCCTGGTGGGCGGCTTCTCGATCTTTCTCATGCGGCAGTCGTACATGGCCCTTCCGAAGGAGATGGAAGAGGCTGCGGTGATCGACGGCTGCGGGATGCTGCGGACGTGGTGGCATATTATGCTGCCGCTGGTGAGACCGACTTTTGCCGCTTTAAGCGTGTTTTCCTTTATCTCCGTATGGAATTCGTTTATGTGGCCGCTCATTGTGCTGAAAAGCGACGACCTGTTTCCGCTCGCGCTGGGACTCGCGTACCTCCTCGGAACGTTCGGGGGCGAGGTGAAGACGATGGCTGCCGGTACCGTCATCTCATTGCTGCCGGTGATCATCTTTTACTTGATGATGCAAAAGCACTTTGTATCAGGTCTGCAAGGGGCAGTCAAAGGCTGATGCGATATACAACAGAAGGATAGGAGATACAGGCGAATGAACAATCAACTGCTACTGGGAACGTCCAAAATGAACATTACACCAAAGAGTCCTGTTCCACTTGCGGGCTTTGAAAAGAGGAAAGGGGTATTCGAAGGCATTCGCAAACCTTTGTATGCCCGCTGCTGGCTTTTCCAGCAAGCTTCGAGCAACGGAAGCACGCTGCAGTCGCTGTTCGTGCAGGCGGATATTATTTGGTGGGGGACGGAAAGAGTGGAGGCGCTCAAGCAGCGAATTCAGCAGGAATACGGGATAGCGTCGATCGTTCTCCATGCTACACATACCCATACGGGTCCGCAGACGTCCGAGTTATTCATTCCTTCTCTTGGTGAATATGACGAAACGTATGTTCGTATGATGGAAGAGAAGCTGCTGCAAGGCATCTCCGCAGCGAAAGCGAATATGGACCCGGTTCACATTGAACGGGGTCGCGGCAGCTGCCGCATCGGCATTCACCGCAGAAAGCGCGTGAATGACCGCATTCTGATGAAGCCGAACGAGGACGGGGAGTTCGATCCCGAAGTGCACGCTTTCCGCTTCGTCAAGTACGACGGCAAAGTGAAGGGCGTCATGTTCCATTACACATGCCATCCGACCACTACGAAAGAAAATTATGTGTCCCCCGAATTCCCGGGGATTGCGATGGAGCTTGTGGAAGAGCGCTACGGCAACGCCGCCATCGCTTCGTATTTGCAGGGGTGCTGCGGTGACGTTCGGCCGGCTTTGATCCAGGACGAGGAATTTATCGACGGCACGTTCCAGGACGTGGATGAGCTGGGGCAAAAGCTGGGCCGCGAGGTGCTTCATATTCTGGAAGCGCCGATGGAACGGCTTGCGCCGAATTTGCAGGCACTGCAGCGCAAATCCATCGTGCTGCCGATCGCGGCGCTGCCGGATGAGCAGGAACTGGCGCGTGCGGAGCAGCGCGAGGGCGCGATTGCCGAATGGGGTCGGCTTCTGCTGGACCATCCGTCCCGCGTCCAGCCGCACGCGACGCTCGAAATGTCGCTGATGCGCATCGCCAACGGGTTGGCCTTTCTCGGTTTGAACGGCGAGCCGGTTTTGCGCTACGGCTTGACGGTCAAAGCGTTGTCCGGCGGACAGGTGCTCCCGCTCGGCTATACCGATGGCATGATCGGTTATATTCCGACCGCGGCGCAGTTGGAAGAGGGCGGCTATGAATCGATCGACTCCCATTATTATTTCGGGCTTGCGGGGCCGTTCGCTCCGGAGGCGGAAACCGTCATTATGGAGCAGCTTAGAGCTATGTTGGGCGGACCGGTATACGCAGATCCTTTACAGGAAGGCGGAGTGTGCTAATGACAGCCATGTCACAACTATTGTCCCATGTTACGGCCCATCTGCAGCAGCTTCACGACGAAGAAGCGGCGTCGGTTCAGGCTGCGGCGAGAGAGATAGCCAACCATGTCAAGGAAGATAAGCTCGTGTATGCTTACGGTCCCGGGGGACACTCGAACCTCGGTTCGCAAGAAATTTTCTTCCGCGCCGGCGGCTTAATGCATATCAGTGCGATTCTGGACGAAGGCACCTTGCTGAGTCAAGGGGCGCTGCGTTCGATGGCCGTGGAACGGACGCCGGGATACGCGCACATCGTGATGGATGACTATGGTCTGCAAGAAGGCGACTTGCTGATTATCATTAACGCTTACGGCATTAATTCGGCAACGATCGATACCGCCCTGGAAGCAAAACGGCGGGGCATCCGCACGATTGCGGTGACCTCGGTGGCGCACGCTTCCGCAACGCCTGCCGATCATCCGGCGCGCCACCCGTCCAAGCGGAACCTGCATGACATTGCCGATGTCGTATTGGACAGCAAGGTGCCTGTCGGCGATGCGATCGTGGAGATCGAGGGGCTGGAGCAGAAGGTTGCGGCAATCTCAACCTTCGCTAATGCTTATCTGCTCAACGCGCTGGTTGCTGAAACGGTGGAGCTGTTGGCCGCTGAGGGCGTGAATCCGCCGATCTGGATGAGCGGCAACGCTTCCGGCGGCGACGAAGCCAATCGGCGGTTTATCGACCGTTTTAAGGGACGCGTGAAAAAATTATAAACGCCCATGGCGATGGAGGAGCTTACCACATGACGGAGTTGAAATGGTATCAGAAACCGCTGCGCATCATTGATTTTATACCGCCTGACCCGGATCGTTACGAGACGCTGGACATCGGGGAGCAGATCCGGATTCGCCAAGCGCTCGGTTTCAATGTCGACCACGTTGAGGTGCATGATGTGACGGTGGGGGAGTCGGCGATCACCTTCTACCCCTCCGATTACGCGCATCAAACGCGAAGAAATATGTTGGGGGAATTGACCGAGGGATATAAAGGTTCCGGCGTCATGCCTGTTGTGTATTTTAACGTACACTGGCTCTCGCCCTCCTTATTGGAGCCGTGCCCGGACTGGTTCCAGCAGGACGATGCGGGGCAGATCATTCCAAGTGGCTACGGTCTCGGCGGCTACACCTGCGTCAATTCGCCTTTCCGCGAGTACGCGTTGGGAACGATCACTACGATTGCGCAGTATGCGATCGGCGGCATTTTTCTGGACGGCCCTATCTTTCGTATCGAGGGCTGCCGCTGCGCACATTGCCGCGCCCTCTTTGCGGAGCAATATGGCTATGAAATGCCGGCCACGTCAACGAAAGAGAAGCGGGAGCAAGCCGATCTGGCTGCGTTTAAAAAGCAATCCATCGCCGACTTCGTCCGCGTCTCCCGCGAAGCGCTGCGCCGAGTGCGCCCGGACGCCATTATATATATGAATAATTTGCAGCTGCTGCCTGACAAATATTGCTCCCGGGACAACCGATTGACAGGCGAGCATCAGGATATGCTGCTGGCGGAAGGCGGCTTCCTCCACGGCGATCTGCGCCAGATTCCAATCTGGAAGCCTGCTGCCACGGCGATGCTGCTGGAGACGCAAGCGAAGGGTAAGCCCTACTGTGTAGCCATTGCCGGCCGCCAGGCGCCGTGGTCGCGCTATTTGCTGTCGGTCAGCGAGACGTGGCTCGTCCACGCGATGGCTGCGGCGCACGGAGCGAGTACGTGGTACGGCACGTACAACGACAATAATTCGGATGCAAGAATGCGGACGGTGCAAGCGATTAACCGTTTTTTCTCGGAGAACGAGCCGTACTACACTCAGACAGCATCGGCCGCCAAAATCGCGATGCTCTGGTCGCGCACGACGGCGAATCAGTATCAATCGAGCGCGGATGTGACGGATTTTACGGACGAGCAGCGCGCGGCGGATGAGCAGCGCAAAGGCGATGCGCGCGCTTCCTTCCTCGGCATGTTCGATGCGCTTTCGAGAAGCCGCGTTATTTTCGACATCGTCGACGAGGAGGCCGTATCGGACGGCACGCTGGACCGGTATGAGCTGTTGATTTTGCCGAACATCAGCTGCATGTCCGAGCAAACGGCGGCGTCCATTCGCGCCTTTGTGCAGGGGGGAGGGCGCATTCTCTCTACGTTCGACACGTCTTTTTATGACGAGAGCGGGGAACGCTATGCGCAGCCTGTGCTCGCCGATGTCATGGGGCTGGCCCGAGTTCAGGACATCAGCGCGTGCGCCTATGACCATATTACGGTCAAGGCGGATGAGCCGCTGCTGAGAGGCATCGACCAATCGCAGCTGCCGGCTGCGGGGCTCGGTGCCAAAGTGGTGCCGCTGCCGACTGCAGCAACTTCGCTCGCGTACCGTGAACCGCAGGTGTCCAGGTACTCGGAGCTTCCGGATGAGACGGCTTACCCGTATATCGTCACGCATGCTTACGGATCAGGGAGTTCCCTCTATTTTGCCGGCAATGTCGATAAGTTTTACGGCGACTTTGCGCTGGACGAGTACAGAAAATTGCTGAGTAATGCCGTTGAGAGCCTGTCGAAGCCGCCGGTTGAGGTGACAGCCGAAGTTGATCTGACTTCGATCCATCTCTCGCTTCGCAAGCAGCAAGGCCGGATGATGCTGCATCTCGTTCACTATTCGGGCTCGCAAACGAGGCCGATCGGGGCTGTGATTCCGCTTCGAGACGTACGAATCCGTCTGCAGGTGCCGGTGGCCGAGGGCTGCGCGGGCGTTCAGGCTGTCAAGAGCTTGAGAAGCGGGGCGATGCTTCCGTTCTCGTATTCGGACGGGATGCTTTCGGTGACCCTCGAAGAGCTGCGGGAATACGAGGTCGTGGTCGTCGAGCTTGTCTAGATAGGCAATCACGTTTGAAGAAGAGACGCTTCTCCTGGGAGAGGTGGCTCTTCTTTTTTTTGTGGAGCGTGAAACGGGGCTGGCGGATGGAGCTCAACCTGGGGATCTCGACCAGCTAAGAGGGCCTGGCCCTAGCTAGCTGCGAGAAAATGGGTGATTTGAGCGAGTTAAGAGGGGCTGCCCCCTCTTAGAGTTGCCGGATGGAGCCTAAACCCGGGGATTCTGCGCGGCTAAGAGGGTTTGGCCCTAGCTAACAAAGCGAAAATGAGAGATTGGAGCCAATTAGCAGGGTCTGGCCCCCCTTAGAGTAGTCTATACCGCCGCCCCCGCCGCACATTTCCAATATTCCGACTACTTGGCGCTCCAACATGGTTTTCAAACTAGTTAGTTGGAGGGAGTAGGCGCTTAAATTTTGATCGAGCAGCCGATATTGTTAAGACTCCCACACACATGCGGACCACCCCTGGCTTGCAAAACAGCCAGTCGCCACTTGGCTCCCGCCTACATATGATGCAGGAGGAATATACGGAGGCTGGAGGCAGCAGCTCATGGTGACAACGTGGAAGAAGAAGGCGAAGAAGGGGCAGCTCCCCTCCAAGCGCCAGGCGGCAGCAACCACTGCAAATAAAGCCCGATATGTGGGCAGCAAAATGGGAAAAACGCGCGCGCTGGAGGCGAAGGCGTCGCTTCGCGAGTATGTGCCGGTGACGAAGAGGCTGGATGCGGTTGTTTTGCAGGAGATGCTGAACGAGCATCGTATGGTGTATGTGAAGCCGAACGCAGGAATGTGCGGGGACGGGGTGATCCGCGTGGAGAAGGTGGTGCCGGATAATGGGGCGACACCGCGCTATACGTTCCAAGTTGGCGTACGGAAAAAGTCGTTTGCCACGTTTGAGGGGATGTATGCATCGCTGCGCAAGGTGACCGGAAAGCGGCGGTATCTGGTCCAAAAAGGGATTCAATTGCTCAAATACAAAGGGAATCGCTTTGATTTGCGGGTCATGGTGCAGATGACGCCCGCAGCGAAATGGGAGACGACCGGTGTGATCGGACGTGTCGCACATCCGTTGAAAATCGTGACCAACTACCACGATGGCGGCAAGCTGAAAAGCGTCGATACGCTGCTGCGCAGGTATATGACGGCGAACGACCGCAAGCTGTACGTGAAGCGTCTGGAACAATTAGGGCGCAAGGCTGCGAAGGCCGTTGAGGCACGGTATAAAGGGGTTAAGGAAATCGGCGTCGATATCGCGGTCGATTATGAAATGAAGCCGTGGATTCTTGAGGTGAATACGAGTCCTGATCCGTACATTTTCAGAAAGCTGAAGGATAAGCGAGTTTTCGCAAAAATAAAGCACTACGCCAAAGCTTACGGCCGGTTATGAGATCATAACCGGCTGTGCGTTGTGCGCGCTGTATGTATGTTCAATTTCTGCGACGGAAATCGGCGGGCTTAACAAGTAGCCCTGAATCGTCGTGCAGGTGGTCTCCCGCAAGATGTCAAGCTGGCTGACTTCCTCGACGCCCTCCGCGACGACTTGCAGATTGAGCGCATGGCCGAGATTGATGATCGCGTTCGTGATCGCCAGGTCGCTCTGGTTCGATTGAATGTTTTGGACGAAGGAGCGGTCAATCTTCAGGCAGTGAATTGGAAACTGCTTCAAATAGCTCAGCGACGAATAACCGATGCCGAAATCATCGATCGAGATGGAGATGCCTTTTTGCGTCAGCTTATCGAGGACGGCGACGGTTTTCTCCATATTTTGCATAATCGAGCTTTCGGTAATCTCAAATTCCAGGAACGACGGGTCGACGCCGCTCCAATCAATGATATGAATCGCTTTATCGGCAAAATGTTCATCCTGGAACTGGCACGGGGAGACGTTGACGGCCACCTGGTAGTCAAGCACACCCGACGCATGCCATTTGGCACGCTGCAAGCACGCTTCCCGCAGCACCCATTCGCCTAGCGGCAAGATGAGTCCGGTCTCTTCAGCGAGCGGAATGAAATCGTTCGGAGGAATCATGCCGAGCTCCGGATGCTTCCAGCGCACGAGCGCCTCCAGGCACACAATGCGGCCCGAAGAAAGCTCCAGACGCGGCTGATAGTAGAGCATCAATTCATTATTCTCGATGGCGCTTCGAAGTTCGGCTTCCATCATGATTTGATTAGAACGATGCTGGTGAATATGCTCGAAGGGGACAAGTTTGTTTTTGCCGGAATGTTTGGCGGCAAGAAGCGCTTGCTCTGCTTGAATGAGCGCAGCCTCCGTCATGCTTGCGGACGAGATGGGTTCGCTGAGACCCATGCTGGCGTTCAAGTAGCAGGGCTGTCCGTTCCATACGAAAGGCGCGGTGAATTGCTGGCGAATGTGTTCGGCGCTGACCAGAAGTACTTCAGGCGAGTCGCCTGGAAGAAGCAAGGCAAATTCATCATCGCCAAAGCGGGCGAGAAAGAGACTCGTGCCTGAGGTCTGTAAGCGTGCGGTAATCTCCTGGAGAAAGCGATCGCCGGCCTCATAGCCGAGCGAGAAATTGACTTGCCGGAAGCGGTCGATATCCAGCACGAGCAGAGCGAGCAAGGTGTGAGAGGAGGCATGTAAGTTATGCTGAACGGCGTGCTCGAACGCTTCGAGCAACTGTCTGCGATTGGAAATACGAGAGGTCATGTTCCGGCTCCGCGGAGCCTGCCCGGTTAACGATGCGGCGAGGTGAAAAAGGCGCCTGATTGCTTTCATTGCTATCACACTTCCCACATCAAAGTAATTCATAGATATCTTTTAATCATAAATCGGCGGCGCGGTTAGGACAACCTAAACATTTGCCACTGTTTACAATAATTGTTTAATTCCTTGGCGATTCGCATGAAAATTTAGCGAGCCCTGTCGAAATGCGCTGAATCCTTGAAACATAAGGGGAATTTCAATTCGTTATTGACAGGAGGCCGGCTGCAATGAGAGAATGTACGCGTGTACATTTTAACGAAACAGGATGGAAGGAGCAAGGCGATATGGTAACGCGAAAAGAGGTTGCCGAGCTGGCAAACGTCTCGGAAGCGACGGTCTCCCGGGTATTTAACGGGGTTGGACCGATGAAGCCGGTGACGAAGGAGCGCGTGTTGGCGGCTGCGCAGACACTCGGGTACCATCCCAATGCGATCGCCCAAAGCTTTGCGCGCCGGCGGAGCGGCAATCTCGGCGTCGTGCTGCCGTATATGCCGAAGGTGCATCTGTTTTCCACGTATTATTTTGCGGAAATTCTAAGCGGAATCGGCGAGCAGTGCCGGAAAGAGGGCTACGATCTGCTGCTTTCCCTGCTGCCGACGGACGAGGAATTGGATTATACGCAGTTGTATCGCTCGCAAAAGGTGGACGGCTGCGTCATTCTTGGCGCAAGGGATACGCCGGAGCAGCGGAAGTCGTTGGCAGAGTTGAAAGCGCAAGGGCTGCCGTTCTGCCTCGTGAATCAGCGCTTCGAGGGACTCCCGCTGCTGGAAGTGGACGCTGATCATGTGGAAGGCAGCTATTTGGCGGTGCGCAGCCTGCTTGCAGACGGTTATCGACGCATTGCTTTCATGAACGGCTCGCCGTATTATTCGAACTCCATCGACCGGCTGGCGGGGTATCGCAAAGCGCTGCTGGAAGCGGGGATCGCCGCTCAGCCGGAGCTGCTGCTCGAAGGCAACTACAGCCGTACAAGCGGCTATAAGGCGGCTGAGCAAGTGTGGGCGATGCGTGATCGCATCGACGCGATTTTTGCGGCGAACGACCGCATGGCGATCGGGCTGATGCAGGGGCTGCGCGAGCGCGGCTGGCTTGCCGGGCGCGACTTCGCAATCATCGGCTGCGACGACTCCGATGCAGCGAAGCTGAGCGACCCGCCGCTCAGCACGATTCACGTGCCCTTCTTCGAGATGGGCAAGGCGGCGGCACGCGCGGTATTAGCAAGCATTGGGCACGGAGAGCCGGGGAGCAGTCAGCAGCTTAAGCTGCCGACGCAGCTCATTGTGCGGCAATCGTCCAGGTGCGCGACTGAAGCCGAGCATGGGCGCGAGTAGGGGAAGATGCGGGATTGGGTAAGGAAATAACGGGTTACATCACCATTATGGGAGGCGGTTCAACGCATGAAGTCGTTCAACATTGGGATGATTGGCTATAAATTTATGGGCAAGGCGCATAGTCACGCGTACAAGGATTTGCCGATGTTTTTTCCACAGGCGGCAAAGCCGGTGATGAAGCTGATCTGCGGGCGCGATGAAGCCGGCGTGAAGCAGGCTGCCCAGCAGTTCGGCTGGGAAGGGTATGTGACCGATTGGCGCGAGCTGGTGAATCACCCGGATGTCGACGTGGTCGACATCAATGCGCCGAGCGATGCGCACAAGGAGATAGCGCTAGCGGCGGCCAAGGCGGGCAAGCACCTGTTCTGCGAGAAGCCGCTGGCGCTGACCCTTGCGGATGCAAGGGAGATGCTGGAAGCGGCGGAGGCGGCAGGCGTGAAGCATATGGTCGGCTTCAACTACCGTTTTGCTCCGGCAGTGCAGCTGGCGAAGAAGCTCGTGGAGAGCGGCCGCCTCGGCACGATTTATCATTTCCGCGCCTGGTTCCTGCAGGACTGGATCGTCGATCCGACGTTCCCGCTCGTCTGGCGCTTGCAGAAGGAAGTTGCCGGCTCCGGTTCGCACGGCGACTTGGGGGCGCATCTCATTGATCTGGCGCACTTCCTCGTCGGCGACATGGAAGAGGTTATCGGCATGAGCGAGACGTTCGTGAAGGAAAGGCCGCTGCCGTCTTCGATGACGGGCCTCAGTGCCAAGGGCAGCAAAGACGCTCCGCACGGACCGGTGACGGTGGACGATGCGACACTGTTTATGGCGCGTTTTGCGGGCGGTGCGCTGGGCAGCTTTGAGGCGACGCGGTTTGCGCCGGGGCATCGGTGTACGAATTCTTTTGAGATTAACGGCAGTTTGGGCAGTGTGAAGTTCGATTTCGAGCGGATGAACGAGCTGCAGGTGTATTTTACGAGCGATGATGAGGATGTGCAGGGCTTTAGACGCGTATTGGCGACGGATGCGCCGCATGCGTACATGGATGCCTGGTGGCCTGCGGGGCACACGATCGGGTATGAGCACACGTTTGTGCATGAAGTTGTGGAGTTAATGAATGCGCTCGCAGAAGAGCGTCAGCCGGTGCCGAATTTTGTGGACGGCGTGAAGTGCCAGGAGGTGCTGGAAGCGGTGGATCAATCCATTGCGCAGCGCCGATGGGTGAAAATCAGCGAAGTGTAACGAGGGAGAGGGGCGTAAGCGCGATGGCAAAACAAGCACTCATTGTATGGGGCGGCTGGGACGGGCATCAGCCTGAGGAGGTTGCCGGGATTTTTGCGGGATTGCTGCGGAATGAAGGTTACGGCGTCGAGGTTTCGGATACACTGGACAGTTTCAGGGACACGGAGAAATTGGCGGGCATCGATCTGATCGTGCCGGTCTGGACGATGGGCAAAATCGAGAAGGAACAGCTGTCTCCGCTGCTCGCTGCCGTCAAAGAAGGCGGCACCGGGATTGCCGGCTGCCACGGCGGGATGGGCGATTCGTTCCGCAACGAAGTCGAATATCAGTACATGGTCGGCGGCCAATGGGTGGCGCATCCGGGCAACGACGGCGTCACATATACCGTGCGCATGAAGGATCGGGAGCAGCCGCTCACGCAGGGGATCGACGATTTTGTCGTCGTGTCCGAGAAGTATTATATGCATGTGGACCCGGCGATTCAGGTGCATGCGGTCACGGATTTCGGCGATGTGGAGATGCCGGTTGTCTGGACGAAAACGTACGGCGTCGGCAAAGTGTACTACAACTCGCTTGGCCATCAAGCGAACATCGTGCGCATGCCCGAGACGCTAGAACTGATGCGGCGCGGGTTGTTGTGGGCGACACGTTAAAGGGTAGAACGGCGCTGCATGTGAGTGCAGGTGCGAGTGCAAATACAAGTGCAAATGAAAAGAACGCAAGTATGCGGATTTTGAGGAGGAACCGAAGCGTCATGAGCAAGAAAAAAGTGGGTATTATCGGGTGCGGCAATATCAGCTCGATTTATATGAAAAATCTTCCGACGTTTGCCGGAGTTGAGCTAGTGGCTTGCGCGGACCTCGATGTGAGTCGTGCGAAGGCGCGCGCCGAGGAATTCGGCATTCCGCATGCGTATTCGGTGAGCGAGCTGCTCGCAGACCCGGCGATCGACATTGTGGTGAACTTGACGATCCCGGCGGCGCATGCCGACGTGTGTCTGCAAGCACTGGAAGCGGGCAAGCACGTATATGTGGAAAAACCACTGGCGGTGACACGCGAGGAAGGGCAGCGCGTGCTCGAGCTGGCGGCGCGCAAAGGGCTGCTCGTCGGCAGCGCGCCGGACACGTTCCTGGGCGGCGGCATCCAGACGTGCATCAAGCTGATCGAAGACGGCTGGATTGGGACGCCTGTGGCAGCGACCGCGTTCATGATGGGCAAAGGCCACGAGCACTGGCACCCGGATCCGGAGTTCTACTACGCCAAAGGCGGCGGGCCGATGTTCGATATGGGGCCGTACTATTTGACGGCGCTGGTTGCCCTGTTGGGGCCGATTCGCCGGGTGACGGGGTCGACGGGCATTTCGTTCGCGGAGCGGACGATTTCAAGCGAGAAGAAGCGCGGGCAAAAGATTGTCGTCGACACCCCGACGCATGTCGCAGGTGTGCTGGATTTCCACGGCGGCGCGATTGCGACGCTCGTGACCAGCTTTGACATCATGGAGGGGACGAAGCTACCGCATATTGAGATTTACGGCAGTCACGGCTCACTGAGCGTGCCGAATCCGAACAACTTCAGCGGCGAAGTGCTGCTGCGCAAGCATGGTTCGGATTGGCAGCCGGTGCCGCTGTCGCACGGCTACCACGCCAATACGCGCGGATTGGGCGTTGCGGCGCTGGCGAAGGCGCTGCTGACGGGCGACGCGTCGGAGCACCGCGCGAACGGCGCACTCGCATATCACGTGCTGGAAGCGATGCACGGGTTCCATGACGCGTCGGACAGCGGCCAGCACTACGTGATGGCGAGCAACTGTGAGCGGCCGAAGCTGCTGAATCCGGCTGAGGCGTTGTAACGGGGACGAATAGGCGCGCATTACTCGGTGCGGCGGTCGGTTGGTTGATGAACGCGCCGTTCCTCCACCCATGGGGAAGAGGACGGGTTGGATCTTGCTTTGGGGCGATACAGGTACCTGGCGAGGTGGATAGTTGATGCCCGCGATTATGGTAACTACTTAGTACTTGCTTGTGATGGAGATAACTGGCGAATTCCTGCGAATAAGCAGGAATTTTCCATGAAAATGGCACTTTTCTCAAAATGCCTGCGATAAAGCAGTTTTTTAGGCTAGACTCGCTCCCAAAGTGAATCCTTGCCCAAAATGCCTGCCTTTTTACAGGCTTTTCATTGAATCAGGAAGGTAGGGGGGGAAATGCCTGCTTTTTTGCAGGCTTGTCGCCCATTTGGAATGCCTGCTCGGCCCCCCACCCCCATCAGCATTGTCGAAATGCACCTCTAGGCGTACTCTTGTTCAGCTAGCATCCCACCAACGGGGTCACCTTTCCGCGTGCCTCTTGGCACCGAAGTAGTTACCGATTATAAAGGAATTCTAAGCAAAAATAGCGTTCCGCAAAAAGCCTGCGATCTAGCAGTTTTTCGAGCCGAGGAATCCACGCCAAAAGTGGGTTCTCGCTCAAAATGCCTGCAGAACCGCAGGCTTTTCTTTGATCTGGAGAGGAGGGAGGAAAATGCCTACAGATTTGAAAGCTACTCTCGGCCCCATATCCCTCACTCTCGCCATTCATCAGCATCTTCAGTTCTAACTTCACTTAAGCAGCCAAATCATGTCGCTGCACGGCAGCTCAAAGGATGAAAATTCGCCTTGGCGACCGCTCAGGAGTGAACGATTTCCAGGGGAGTAACTCCAGGGAATAACTAGATTTGCAGTCGTGGATTTGGATTTGGATCTGGATCTGGATGCCGATCCGATCCAGTCTGATCCGAATATGCCCCCGATAATCAAGGCAGCGGCATCATGATGCTGGCCGGCGCGGAGGCTGCCGAACTGAAGCCGGTGGTCGCGGACGGCAATGAAACACCAATTGGACAAAGCTGGGAAAAAAGGTGTTGTTGTAAAATCATTCCTGTAGTATGATCAAATCAATACTTGGATTAAGCGCTTAACCTCTGCGAGCGGGTTAGGCAATTTCCATACTGGGTTAAGCGCTTAATCCACAAAACTTTAAAAGGAGATGCCAGCCGCTATGAGCACGATTCGCTTAACGATGGCACAAGCTTTACTTCGATTTCTGGATAATCAATATGTTGCGGTTGACGGCGTGGAGACGAAGTTTGTTCAAGGGGTGATGGGCATTTTCGGCCACGGCAACGTCACGGGGCTGGGAGAAGCGCTGGAGCGCAGCGCAGGCCTTCTCACGTATGTGCAAGGCAAAAATGAGCAGGGCATGGTCCATGCGGCTGCGGCGTACGCGAAGCAGAAAAACCGGCTGCAAATCTACGCCTGCACGACGTCGATCGGCCCCGGCGCCTTGAACATGGTGACGGCGGCGGCGACGGCGACCGTCAACCGTATCCCGGTGCTGCTGCTGCCGGGAGATAACTTCGCTTCGCGGCAGCCCGATCCGGTGCTGCAGCAGCTCGAGGTCGCCGGCGATTATACGGTGTCGGCGACGGATGCTTTTAAGCCGGTCAGCAAGTATTGGGACCGGATCGTTCGTCCCGAGCAGCTGCTGACGGCCGCCCGGCAGGCGATGCGGGTGCTGACCGATCCGGCGGAGACCGGAGCGGTGACGCTTGCGCTGCCGCAGGACGTGCAGGCCGAGGCTTACGACTATCCACTTTCCTTCTTCGAGCGGAAAGTGCACTACATCGACCGCCGCCCGGCGGCGGCGGACGCGGTTCAGCGAGCGGCTTCGATGCTGCAGGGCAAGCGCAGACCGCTCCTCATTGCCGGCGGCGGCGTGCTGTACGCCGGCGCCACGCAAGAGCTTGCCGCTTTTGCGGAGAGGTTCGGCATCCCGGTCGCCGAAACCCAAGCAGGCAAAAGCGCACTGCCGTGGAACCATCCGCTCCAGACCGGCGCGGTGGGGGTGACCGGCACGCTTGCGGCGAATCGCCTCGCGCAAGAGGCGGATGTGATTATCGGCGTCGGCACGCGCTACTCCGATTTCACGACGTCGTCCAAGTCGGCCTTCGGCCATCCGGACGTGCAGTTCGTGAACCTCAACATCTCCGGCTTCGATGCGGTGAAGCTCAATAGTGTCGCGATTACCGCCGATGCCAGGGAGGGTTTGAAAGCGCTTCACGCGGCGCTCGCTGCCGCCGATTACCGCACCGGTTACGGCGAGGCGGAAATCGCCGGACTCAAGCGCGAGTGGGACGCGGAAGTGGATCGCCTCTACGCGCTCGAGCATGAAGACGGCCTCGCGCAGACGAGGGCGCTGGGCGTGATCAACGAGCGCATTGCGCCGTCCGCGGTGATCGTCTGTGCGGCCGGCAGCCTGCCAGGGGACCTGCACCGGTTGTGGCGGCCTTCGGAGCCCAAAACGTACCACATGGAGTATGGCTTCTCCTGCATGGGCTACGAGGTGGCGGGCGCATTCGGCGCCGCGCTGGCGGAGCCTGACCGCGAGGTGTACGCGCTAGTGGGGGATGGCAGCTACCTCATGATGCACAGCGAGCTTGTCACCTCCTTGCAGGAAGGGCGCAAGGTGACGGTGCTGCTTTTTGACAATCACGGGTTCCAATGCATTCATAATCTGCAGCGAAGCCAAGGCAGTGACGGTTTCGGCAACGAATTCCGCTTCCGCTCCAGCGAGACCGGGGGGCTGACCGGTAGCTTCATACCGATTGATTTTGCAGCCCATGCCCGCAGCTTAGGCGCGAAAGCGTACACAGCCGGCACGGCGGAGGAGCTGAAGCTGGCGCTGGAGGCGGCGAAGCAAGAAACCATCACAACGTTGATTGAAATCAAGGTTGTGCCCGGAACGAACACGGACGGCTATGCATCGTGGTGGCAGGTCGGCGTCCCGGAAGTGTCCGTCAGCGAGAAAGTCGTTGCGGCGCACGGAGAGATGAAGGCGCACATCGATGCTGTGAAGCTGATCTGAGGGAGGAGAACGACATATGGCAGAGCTGCCTTTTAAGCTGGGCATTCATCCGATTAACTGGGTCGGCGAGGACGTGCGCGAGCATGGCGCCGATACGACGTTTGAGCAAATTGTCGATGAGATTCAGAAGCTGGGCCTAACCGGCACGGAAATGGGACGGAAATATCCGACGGACCCAGTCGTGCTGCAAGCGGAGCTGTCCAAGCGGGGCATCCGGCTCGTATCCCAGTGGAAGTCAGTGCTGTTCTCCGATCCGGCTTATCGGGCATCCGAGCTTGCCGCTTACCGGAAGCATGCCGAATTCCTGCATGCGATGGGCAGCACGGTGATTTCGACGTGTGAGGTGGGGGGCTCGCTGCATTTTGACCCGCGCCGCAGTCCGAATGAGCAAGAAGTGATTAGGCTGGATGAAGCCGGCTGGCAGTCGCTGGCTGAAGGGCTGAATGCCGCTGGCGCGATCGCCAAGGAATATGGCCTCAAGCTGACGTACCACCATCACGGCGGCACGGCTGTGGAGCAGCCGGAGGAGATCGACCGCCTTATGGCGCTGACCGATCCGAGTCTGGTGTACCTGCTGTTCGATACAGGGCACGCCTATTATGGCGGAGCAGATCCGCTGGACGTGCTGCGCAAGCACTACGACCGCATCGCGTACATCCATTTGAAAGATATTCGTCCGGACGTGCTGGTGGAGGCGCGCGAAGCGAAGTCAGACTTCGTGACTTGTATCCGAAAAGGCGTATTCACGGTGCCGGGCGATGGCTGTATGGATTTTAAACCGATTCTTGGCGAATTGCTGGCACGCGGATATAACGGTTGGGCGATGCTGGAAGGCGAGCAAGATCCCTCAGAGCACCCTGCCTACGACTATGCGAAAAATGCACTGATCTACATTCATTCCCTCATTCCAACGGAAAGCAGGTAAAAGCTGATGACCTATGTTCAATTTCCGGCTGAAAAGCCGCTCGATTTTGTGGCGATCGGACGCTTGTGCATCGATTTGAACGCGAATGAAATTCACCGCCCGATGGAAGAGACGATGACGTTTACGAAGTATGTCGGCGGATCGCCGGCGAATATTACGATCGGCATGTCCCGGCTCGGGCTCCAGACCGCGTTTATCGGCAAAATCGCAAACGACCAGATGGGGCGTTTCATCGCCGATTATTTGCGCCGCAACAACATTGAAACGACGAACGTCGTGACGGATACGACCGGTGCGGTGACAGGGCTTGCTTTTACGGAAATTAAAAGCCCTACGGATTGCAGCATTCTGATGTATCGCGACAACGCAGCGGATTTGAAGCTGACGCCGGGGGAAGTGAGCGAGGCGCTGATCGCCCGGACGAAGGTGCTGCTGATCTCGGGTACGGCGCTGGCGAAGAGTCCGTCCCGCGAGGCGGTCTTCCAGGCGTTAAGCTATGCGAAAAAGCATGGCGCCGTCATCGCCTTTGATCTGGACTACCGTCCGTACACGTGGACATCGCCGGAGGAGACGGCCGTGTACTATAACTTGGCGGCGGAGAAGTGCGACATTCTTCTCGGCACGCGCGAAGAGTTCGATATGATGGAGGTTTTTGAAGAAAATGCGGCGCACGATGACCGCGTTACGGCTGCCAAATGGTTCGATTACAGGGCGAAAATCGTCATCATCAAGCACGGCAAAGACGGCTCCATAGCGTATACGCAGGACGGGGAAGGCCACAGTGCCAAAAGCTTCCCGGCCAAAGTGGTAAAAACGTTCGGTGCCGGTGATTCCTATGCGGCCGGTTTTCTTTACGGCGTGATGCAGGGCTGGACGCTGGAGCGGAGCATGGAGTTCGGCAGCGCTGCCGCTTGCATCGTCATCTCCAGCCACAGCTGCTCGGATGCGATGCCGACGGCGGAGGCGGTCCACGACTATATTGAGCGCTGCAATCGCGGTGAAATCACAGCTTCTTAAATCAAGCGAGGTAACGATCGAGAGGAGATACCAACGATGACGCAAATGTTGAAAAATTGGATCGGCGGCCAGTGGGTGGACGCTGCCACTGCACAAACCGAGCCGGTGTACAATCCGGCTACGGAGGAAATCATCGCCTACGTTCCGCTCTCTAGCCAAGAGGACGTGGCGCGGGCGGTTGAGAACGCCAAGGAGGCGTTCGCGGGGTGGAGCCGGACGCCGGTCCCGCGCCGGGCGCGAGTGCTTTTTAAATACCAGCAGCTGCTGGTTGAGCACTGGGAAGAGTTGGCCCGCCTCGTGACCCGAGAGAACGGCAAAAGCTACGCCGAAGCCTACGGCGAGGTGCTTCGCGGCATTGAATGCGTGGAATTTGCCGCAGGTGCGCCGTCGCTGATGATGGGCAAACAGCTGCCGGACATCGCAACGGGCCTTGAGTCCGGCATGTTTCGCTATCCGGTCGGCGTCGTCGGGGGCATCACCCCATTTAACTTCCCGATGATGGTGCCTTGCTGGATGTTCCCGCTCGCCATCGCCTGCGGCAACACGTTCGTGCTGAAGCCGTCCGAGCGGACGCCGCTGCTGGCGAATCGTTTGGCGGAGCTGTTTGCCGAAGCCGGCCTGCCGGACGGCGTATTGAATATTGTGCACGGCGCGCATGATGTCGTGAATGGCATTTTGGCGCATCCGGACATTCGCGCGGTGTCCTTTGTCGGTTCGCAGCCGGTCGCGGAGTACGTGTACAAAACCGCTTCCGCCCACGGCAAACGCGTTCAAGCGCTTGCCGGAGCGAAGAATCATTCGATCGTGATGCCGGATGCGGATCTGGACTTGACGGTAAAAGAAATCATCAACGCTTCCTTCGGCTCGGCAGGCGAGCGCTGCATGGCCTGCTCCGTCGTCGTCGCAGTGGGAGACATCGGGGACACGCTTGTGAACCGGCTTGTCGAGGCCGCCGACCAGCTTACGATCGGCAACGGCAACGATGATGGCGTCTTCCTGGGGCCGGTAATCCGCGGTTCTCATAAGGCGCGCACGCTGACCTACATCGAGACCGGCGAAAAGGAAGGCGCTTTGCTGCTGCGCGACGGACGCAAGGATGCGGCTTCCGCCGGCGAAGGTTATTTCGTTGGGCCGACAATTTTTGACGGCGTGCAGGGCGGCATGAAAATTTGGAAGGACGAAATTTTCGCGCCTGTTTTGTCCATCGTGCGCGTGGCGTCGCTGGAAGAGGCGATTGCGCTGGCGAACCGCTCCGAGTTCGCGAACGGGGCCTGCATTTTCACGGATAGCGGCAGCAGCGTGCGTCAGTTCCGCGATGGGATCGATGCAGGCATGCTCGGCGTGAATCTCGGCGTACCGGCGCCGATGGCGTTCTTCCCATTCTCTGGCTGGAAGAAGTCGTTCTACGGTGACCTGCATGCCAACGGGAAGGATGGCGTCGAATTCTATACGCGAAAAAAAATGGTGACAGCCCGCTGGTAAGGCAGGTGGCGGCTGCCCTCGATTGACAAAAGGAGTGTAACGAAAGATGGCGCTCGTTTCGATGAAGGAGATGCTGCACCAGGCGCTGGAAGGCCAGTATGCCGTTGGGCAGTTTAATTTAAACAACCTGGAGTTTACCCAGGCGATTTTGCAAGGGGCGCAGGCGGAGCACGCGCCGGTCATTCTCGGTGTCAGCGAAGCGTACATTCCCTACATGGGCGGACTCCCGTGCATTGCGGGTATGGTCAAGGCGCTAATCGCCCATTATGGCATCAACGTTCCGGTGGCGCTGCACTTGGATCACGGCTCAACCTTTGAGGTGTGCGTGCAGGCGCTTCACGCCGGCTTTACGTCGGTGATGATCGACGCCTCGCACCATTCGCTTGAGGCGAACATCGATGTGACGCAACGCGTGACACAGGTGGCGCACGTACTTGGCGCCACGGTGGAAGCGGAGCTGGGCCGCATCACCGGGCGGGAGGACGATCTCGTCGTCGACGAGGCGGAAGGGATGTATGCCGTGACGGAAGAATGCGTTCGCCTCGTGCGCGAGACCGGCATCGATTGCTTGGCCCCGGCACTCGGCTCGGTGCACGGCCCTTATCGCGGCCAGCCTAAGCTGGGCTTCGACCGGATGGGCGAGATTCAGCGGCAGACGGGCTTGCCGCTCGTGCTTCACGGCGGCAGCGGGCTGCCGGACGAGGAGATTCGGCAGGCGATCCGCCTAGGTACGTGCAAAATCAACGTCAACACGGACAATCAGGCGGCTTGTACGGCGGCGATTCGCAGTTTTTTGAATGCGCATCCGGATGCTTACGATCCCCGCAACTATCTGATTCCGGCGCGCGAAGCTGTACAACGTACGGTGCAATCGAAAATTCGTTTATTTGGTAGTTCAGGCAAAGCGGGAGGGCATGCATAGATGACGAATAGGGCGAAAGTGAAAGTCGGCATGATCGGCGCGGGGCGCATCGGGAAAATTCATGCAGACAATTTGCTGAGACTGCCGCAGGTAGAGGTTGTGGCGGTCAGCGATCTTTTTGCAGGGGATGAGCTGGAGGCTTGGGCGGCGGAGAGAGGCATTGGGCTGGTTGTCCAAGACAGTGCGGTGCTGATCGCGAATCCGGATATTGATGCGGTGTTTATTTGCTCCTCGACCGATACGCATGTGCCTCTGATTGAGCAGGCGGCGAAGGCGGGGAAACATATTTTCTGCGAGAAGCCGGTGAGTATGGCGATTGAGCAAACGGAGAAAGCGCTGGAGGCGGTGCGTGCAGCGGGCGTAAAGCTGCAAATCGGTTTTAACCGCCGGTTCGATCATAACTTCAAGCGCGTGCGCGAGCATGTGCAGGGAGGGACGATCGGAGAGCCGCATATCGTGAAAATTACGTCCCGCGATCCGAATCCGCCGCATCCGGACTATATCAAGGTGTCCGGGGGCATTTTCATGGACATGATGATTCACGACTTCGATATGGCCCGCTATGTGTCGGGCAGCGAAGTTGAAGAAGTGTACGCAGCGGGCGGCGTGCTGATCAATCCGGTGTTCGCCGAGCATGGCGATGTCGATACGGCGATTGTGACGCTGAAGTTTGCGAATGGGGCGCTCGGTGTCATCGACAACAGCCGCCAAGCGGTCTACGGCTACGACCAGCGCGTGGAGGTGTTCGGCTCGAAAGGCAGCGTGGCGGTCACGAACGATCACCCGAATACGGCGGAAATCTCCACGGCAGAGGGGATTACGCGCGATAAGCCCTTGCATTTTTTCCTGGAGCGTTACAACGCGGCTTATATGGAAGAAACGCAGCTGTTTATCGACAGTCTTTTGAAGGGGACGGCGCTGCCGGTGGAAGGCAATGACGGCCTGCAAGCCGAACGGATTGCGCTTGCCGCCAAGCTGTCGAGAGAGCTGGGACGTCCGGTGCGGCTAGATGAGATGAAGGAGTTGATGGCATGTCGAAGCTAATTGTCGGGCCTGCGTTAACGCCGGATCAGGAAGGTGTCGTGCTATCGGTCACACCGGCATCGGCGGGATGGACGTATGTCGGATTTCAAGTCGTGAAGTTGAAGGAAGGCGAGACGCTGCGCCGTGATACCGGCAGTCAAGAGGTGTGTCTCGTCCTGCTGAGCGGAAGAGCGGATGTTGCGACGAAAGGGGCGGCTTGGCGCGGGATTGGACAGCGGATGAGCGTGTTTGATAAGACGCCGCCTTATTCGGTCTATGTTCCGAATGAGGACTGGTATGGGGTGCGGGCGCTGACGGATGTGGAGATTGCCGTATGCGCCGCTCCCGGGCGCGGAACTCATGCGGCGCGCTTGATTGCGCCTGCGCAGGTCGGCGTCGAGACGCGCGGCTACGGCAATCTGGAGCGGCTGATTCATAATATTTTGCCGGAGGAGGAGCCTGCCGACAGTTTGCTTGTCGTGGAAGTGTTCACTCCCAATGGACATTGGTCCAGCTATCCGCCGCATAAGCATGATCGCGACGACCTGCCGAACGAGTCGCTGCTGGAGGAAACGTACTACTATCACGTTGAGCCGAAGCAAGGCTTTGCGCTGCAGCGGGTGTACACGGACGATCGTTCGCTGGATGAGACGCTGGTCGTGCGCGATGGGCAGACGGTGCTGGTCCCGGAGGGATACCATCCCGTGTGCGCGCCTCCGGGCTATGACGTGTACTACTTGAACGTCATGGCGGGGCCGACGCGTACGTGGAAGTTCCATAACGATCCGGACCACGCCTGGCTGATGGCGAAGCCGAGCGAATAGATGAGCTGGAAGCCCGCGGGTTATTGCAACTCGAGGGCTTTCTCCGCATAATAGAAGGAATGAATCACGATTCGGAATTGAAGCGGGCGGAGGAAGCAAGATGAAAGCAACGATTTATGATGTGGCGCGCGAAGCGGGCGTATCGATCGCAACAGTTTCGCAGGTCATTAACGGCAAGGGGAAAATCAGCGAGGAGCGGCGGAATGAGATTTTCGGCATTATGGCGCGTTTGGATTACCGGCCAAGCGTCATTGCGGCTGCGCTGACCGGGAAAAAAACGTACACGCTCGGGCTGCTTGTCCCCGATATTTCCAACCCGTTCTTCGCCGAGATGGCGCGCGCAGTGGAGGATCAGGCGCATCATGCGGGCTACAGCGTCGTCATTTGCAGCACGCATAACGAGGATGAGCGGATCGAGAGATACCTGATGCTGCTGCAGCAAAAAAGCATCGACGGCCTGATCATCGGGACCGGGATGGATAATAACGACCTGCTCACTCCGCTCGTCTCGAAGGACATTCCGATCGTTTCCATCGCCCGCGAAACGCGGAGTCCGCACACGCTGCCTGTGCTCGTCAATGATTATGCCGGCGGCCGGCTGGCGGCCCGCCATTTGCTGGAGCAGGGCCATACGCGGATCGCGGTGATTGCCGAGAGCCTCAAGGTCAGCTCCAGCCGGGAGCGGATTCGCGGGGTGCGCGAGGCGCTGCACGAGGCGGGGCTGGAGCTGCCGGACGCGTTCGTCTCCGCCGGCGGACACGATTTGCTGTCCGAGGGCAAGCGGCAGGCGCTGGCGCTGCTGCAGCCGGCGGAGCGGCCGACGGCGCTGTTCTGCTGCAACGATTTGCTGGCGATCGGCGCCTTGCAGGCCGCCAAAGAGCTGATCTTGCGCGTACCCGAAGAGCTGTCCATTGTCGGCTTCGACAATACGATCCTCGCCTCGGTGACAGATCCTCCATTAACGACGATTGCCCAACCGATCGAGGAAATGGGCAAGCTGGCGGTCGATCTGCTCATCAGCGAGCTCGGTAAGGCAGCGAAGAAGCGTACGCACGAAAGAACGGTTATCGAGCCGGAGCTTGTCGTTCGCAGTTCGACTGCGGCGCCCCAATAGGCACAGGATGCGTCCTGCGCTGCATCGTGAAGCACCTCACACATACCCATAAGCAGACCTTCGGTAAGCGCTCGGCGTGCTCCCGACGGTTTTGCGGAACATCCGGATAAAGTAGTTATAATCCTCGTAACCCACACATTCTCCGACATTTTGAAGCGATAGTTCGCTCGTGCGGAGCAAACGCTTCGCTTCCTCCATCCGCACCACATGATGATACTGCAGCGGGCTGAGTCCCGTATGCTTGCGCAGGCAGCGGGCGGCATAATCCTCATTGAAGTGCAGCTCATCCTCCATCTGCGCCGCATGATACGGCTCGCGAAGACGGGCTTCGAGATAGCGCATCACCTGTGCGGCGATGATGGAAGAGCGGCTGCCGAGCCGCTCGGTCCGCAGGGAAGCTTGCAGTTGCGAGAGCAGCCTTCCCAGCAGCAGCTGCTGATCAAGGGCAGCTTCCATCGTCAAGGAACGCCGCAGCCTGAGCATTTCCTCCAAAATGGGTTCCACCGCCACCCGATCGTACGTACCGAATTTAGGCAAATACATATATTGCTCCTGCGGCGCCAGATCGCTATCACGTCCTTCACGCACGCGGACCGACCAGGCGACTTGATGATCCGGGAGTCTGGCCGCCGGGGACTCGTGCTTGAAATGCACCCAGTAAATCCCGGTTGGCTCCGTGCAAGCTTTGTGGCCGATGTGGGGGACGCCGGGTTCCATCAGCAGCATTTCACCTGGACCGATCTCGTAAGCTTGTTCCCCTTCCGTCATGTACAGCGTCCCGCTGCGAACGAGCAGCAAGTCGTACACATCGAAGGTGCGTCCGAAGTGCTGGGCCTGGGCTGGCCAAGTGGAGTAGCCGATGGTGAGAAATTGCGGCAAAGGCGGGATGCGAAGCTGCAAACAGTCGGTCATAGATTGGGGCCTCCCTTAGGATGGAAACGGTATGTTCTCTCTCTCAAAAGTTAGTCGAAAATGTGCTATTTTTAGTCGATACTATGACTATATCACGTTCGCTTTTCAAACTATAGTTAAATTAACTACAGGGCCAGGAGGCGACAGTACTTATGCGTTTTCGTCAAGTTCATCTTGATTTTCATACGTCGGAAGCGATCCCGGGGATCGGGCGCGATTTTGATAAAGGGCAGTTTCAGGACATGCTTCGCAAGGGGCACGTGGATTCCATCACCGTTTTCTCGAAATGCCATCATGGCTGGGCTTACCATCCGTCCGAAGCCAACGAGATGCATCCGCATCTCTCCTTCGATTTGCTCGGGGCTATGATCGAGGCTGCACATGAGATTGGGGTTCTGACGCCGGTCTACCTGTCCGCAGGGCTGGACGAAAAGCTGGCGCGCCGGCACCCGGAATGGCTGATCCGGGACGTGAACGACAACACGAACTGGGTGGATGGCTTCATGAAGCCGGGGTATCACCAGTTCTGCATGAATTCGCCGTATCTGGACGTGCTGCTCAGTCAG
Organism: Paenibacillus oryzisoli; assembly: GCF_050467285.1. GTDB lineage: Bacteria > Bacillota > Bacilli > Paenibacillales > NBRC-103111 > Paenibacillus_E > Paenibacillus_E oryzisoli_A. The sequence goes on from NZ_JBCMUN010000020.1 coordinate 106,861, forward strand.
ATCGACGAAGTGGTTCGCCGCTATGACGCGGATGGCATTTTCCTCGACATTGTCGGCGTGCGCAAATGCTACTGCCATACGTGCGTCGGGCAGCTACTCGCCGAGGGAAAAGATCCGCGTGACACTGCCGCCATTGTAGAGCTTGGCGAGCGCACGTACGCGGCGTACACGCGCCGGGTTCGCGAGACGATTGACGCTGTGAAGCCGGGACTGCCCGTGTTCCACAACGGCGGGCATATCCGCCGAGGGCGCCGGGATCTCGCTGCGATGAACTCGCACCTGGAGCTGGAATCGCTGCCGACCGGGGGCTGGGGCTACGATCATTTTCCGCTGTCCGCGCGTTATGCGCAGGGGCTTGGAATGCCGTTTCTCGGCATGACGGGCAAATTCCACACGTCGTGGGGAGAGTTCGGCGGCTACAAGCATCCCAATGCGCTGCGTTATGAGACGGCGCTCAGCATCGCGAACGGCGCACGCTGCTCGATCGGCGACCAGCTGCATCCGGAAGGTCGGATGGATCCAGCGACGTACGCGATCATTGGCGCGGCTTACGCCGAGGTAGAGAGTAAGGAGGCGTGGTGCGCAGATGTGCGGAGCGTCGCGGACGTCGGTTTGTTCTCGGTCGAGGCCGCAGCGCTGCGCCAGGAGGAAGGCGCGGAGCGAACAGGCGATTCCGACGCCGGTGCGGTGCGCATGCTGCTCGAAGGCCACGTGCTGTTCGACGTGATCGATATGGGGAGCGATTTCCAGCGCTATCGGGTGATTATTTTGCCGGATCGTATTGCGATTACGGATGAGCTTGGAGAGAAGCTGAAGGCGTTCCTTGCGCAGGGAGGCAAGCTGCTGGCCACGGGGGCATCGGGGCTGAATATGGAGGGGACCGATTTTGCCATTGAGCTTGGCGTTCGTTATGCCGGGGTGAATCCGTATAAACCGTCGTATTTCCGTCCGTATTTTGCGTTGGAGAGCTTGCCGGAAGCCTCTTTCGTGTTCTATTCGAAGGGGCAGCAGATCGATGTGACCGAGGAGGGAACCGTGCTGGGGCACCGGGAAAATCCTTATTTTAACCGCGACGTGTTCACGTTCTGCTCCCATCAGCATACCCCAAGCGCGCTCCAGCAGGACGGTCCGGGTATGGTTGAAAGCCGCAGCGGCATTTATCTCGCGTGGAACGTATTTGAGGAGTACGCAAGCGTGGGCAGTCTCGTGTTGAAGGAAAGTGTGCTTTACGCACTGAATAAGCTGCTTGGCGCTGCAAAAACGCTCTCGACCAACTTGCCGGCACAAGGCGTCGTTACCCTCATGGAGCAGCCGGCGGAAGGTCGGTATGTGAATCATCTGCTGTATGCGGTGCCAGTCAAACGCGGGAAGGGCGTAGAGGTGATCGAGGATCTGATGCCGGTGTACGGGACGAAGGTGTCGGTGCATCTGGGCAAGCTTGTGAAAAAGGTGTATCTGGCCCCGCAAATGACGGAGCTCGCTTTCGAGATGGATGCCGAGGGGACGGTGCATTACGAGGTGCCGAAACTGCTGTGTCATCAGATGGTTGTGATGGATGTATAAAAATGTAAAAGCCTGCGGCTGCAGGCTTTTTTCATGTAGAGCCGCGGAACCCGCTTAGGCGAGGTGGCCTTTCAGCGTTTCCACGATCGTATCCTGTGTGCTTGCTTCGCTGTGCTGCCAAATAATTTCAAAAAGCACGCCGAGTCCGGGCAGCACCCGCTCTTCTCCACCGATGGAGTCCTCAATGATCTCTTTTAACTCATCATCCGATTTGTTGTTAACGCGCTGGAGAATGGCTTGTCTTAACGTGATGTTCATACGTCGACCTCGTTTCTATTGTCAGTATCGGAGTTAATATGTGCAAAAGGGAGCTGCTTCATCCTTTTTTCTAAAGGAACGGGAAAGGTCCTCATGGAAAAAGTGAGATCAGGGCATCATATATGGTATACTGAGGAAAATCTCGGGATATGGGGGCACAGACACGGTGAGTGTAAGAAAACAGTTTGCGGTAATCGGGATTGGCCGATTTGGCTCTGCGATTGCAAAAACGATAACGCAATTGGGGTTTGAGGTATTAGCTATTGACGAAGACGAGGAGACGGTGCAGGAAGTTTCCTCCTACGTGACGCATGCGGTGCAGGCGGATTCGACCGATGAGGATGCAATGCGGGCACTGGGACTCCGCAATTTTGACGTGGTGGTCGTCGCGATTGGAGAAGACATTCAGGCGAGCATTCTGACGACTATTATCCTCAAGGAAATGGGAATTCCCAAGATTGTCGTGAAAGCAGTCAACGACTTGCACGGCAAAGTGCTGAATAAAATCGGCGCCGACAAAGTCATTTATCCTGAACGAGATATGGGGCAGCGGGTTGCGCATCATTTGATCTCATCCAACATTATCGATTATATCGAACTGTCTGCGGACTATAGCATCGTCGAGATTAAGGTCTCCAAGCAAATGATCGGCCGCAGCCTGCGGCAGCTGGACATGCGGGCCAAGTACGGCTGCAACGTCATCGCGATCAAGCAAAATGAGCAATTGGTCATCCCGCCTAGTGCAGAGATGCCCTTGCGGGCCGAAGATGTGCTCGTGATTGTCGGGAAGAACGAAAGTTTGCAAAATTTTGAGATTACTTTTTCGGAGTAGGAAGTCGGGGAAAGATGCGTACATATTCAGAAATTTTGTCTGTGCAAAATGCAAGAGTCAAAGAGTGGGCCTCTTTACTCGAACGGCGCGGCCGCGACAAACAAGGCAAATACCTCATCGAAGGGTACCACCTGCTTGAGGAGGCGTTAAAAGCAGGGGCAGCGGTCGAAACGATCCTGTTCCTCGCGGAAAAAGGGCTGCCCGGCGAGCTCGCTTCGCTCGAGGGCGCCGCTGCAGTGGAATGGATCGGCGTCAGCAGCGCCGTGCTCGCGAAGTGCTCCGATGCGCAGACCCCGCAAGGGGTGCTGGCGATCGTCGCGAAGCCCGCGGTCGGCGCAGATACGCTGCTCGCCGGCGCGCATGATCTGGTCGTGGTGCTGGACGGCGTCCAGGACCCCGGCAACCTCGGCACGATCATCCGCAGTGCGGATGCCGTCGGAGCCAACGCCGTTGTGCTGGGTAGCGGCACCGTCGACCTGTACAACCCCAAGACGATCCGCTCGACGATGGGATCGCTCTATCATTTGCCGATCGTGGAGGCCGATCTGGCGGATCTGCTGCCGCGCGCGCGGGAGCGCGGCGTGCAGCTCGTGACCACGAGCCTGCAGGCGCAGCGCTCGTGTTACGAGACCGACCTGCGCGAGCCGGCGTGGCTCATCCTTGGCAACGAGGCCAAGGGGGTGTCGCCGGGTGTGGCCGCGCTGTCGGACGTACAGGTGATCATTCCGATGCAGGGGCAGGCGGAATCGCTGAACGTCGCGATGGCCGCGACGGTGCTGCTGTTCGAGGCGATGCGGCAGCGGATGTATCCCGCACAAATAAACTCATCACAGAGCAAATAAACTCGTGTGGGAGTAAATAAAGTCGTCTCACCGACCTATCCACCGATTATTTCCCGACCAAAACCCAGGCAAATAGCCGGATATGAAGCCGGAGAAATTGGAGTGAGATTAGCCGCGGCGGTGATTTGATGTAAATTCAAATGACTGGCATTTTTTCGGGTTCTTCACCGATCAATTGCCCAGTCATTTTCTTTTACGTGAGGGTATTGAATGGGCTTGTGGCGGCTTCAGGATAGGGTTTACAGCGGGGGAGATGTAGGAGCAGGCTTTTCCTTGCCGGATGATTTGAATGCAGGAGAAAGCCAGTAGGGAGTCGAAATTATGTTGAAATGAGACTGGGAAAGTGGATCGGGAAAGTGCTCAAATCCCAACCCAACCTTAACCTTATTATTACGACTTTATTTTTATTTCCCAAGCTCTACCTCAAGCGATTTACCCTGTTTTGACCTGATCTTATGATACGACTTTATTTTCTCATGTTGTGGGGGAGAAAGCCTGAGAATGCTGGTCGGACAAGGGATTGCGGCGTTTTGGTGAGTGCTAATGAAGTAAGATGACTTTATTTTCGGTGCATAGGATGTTTAACAAATAAATAATTTCTGTCCAGGAATAAAAATTCATATCCACCGACGGACTAAAGACTGGAAACCGCACGGGCATTTCCCCAAGCGATTCTCCAGTCTTTTTTCTCTGACGCAGCGAACAGGGCAGGCATTAAGTTACCGCAGCTAACCGGTCTGCTCCTTGAACCCTCTCTGCCCTGGTCCGGGAAAAGTAATCACGAAACATCTAACCTGGCGTTATTTCAAAAATCCATTCGCAAGTGTGGGGATCGCCAATGTAGGCATCGATCTTAAAAATTCGTACCTTTTCACAATATCCGGTGATTTCTGATTCCCACTAGAAATATTATACTCAGTTTATTGAAAGCGCTTAAGGGGGCTTTTAACTTAACTAAGTGAACATGGAAAGGGGTATCGAACCAATGCTCCAAACGAAAAAAAGTAAGAATGAAAGTGGAACTGCTGCCGACAAGAAAGGCATCGGTGTGATCGACTGCGACATACACCACAATATCCCGAATATCCAAGCCATTTTTCCTTATTTGCCGAGGAAATACAAGGAGCAGATCGAACTCTGGGGGCCGCTTCATGGAGGCTTCGGAATGAACGGCGGTCTGCATGGAAGGCGGTTTGATGCGTTCCCCGAAGGGGAACGGCAAGCGGGATCCGATCTGGCGTTCATGATCAAACAACATTTTGAAGAATATAACGTTAAGTACGGCATTTTGACTGGCGAATTTGTAGGATGTACGATGGTTCCCGACCCTTATTATGCAGCAGCTCTGTGTTCCGCATATAATGATTATACGATTGAGCATTGGCTGGAAAAAGATTCGCGTCTGCGCGGATCCATCAACATTCCTTACCACGATATTGCCGCTTCCGTCAAAGAAATAGAACGGGTTGGCTCACATCCTCAGATGGTACAGGTTTATGTCCAGGGTGGAGCAGCACATCCGTACGGCCAGAGGAATTATCATCCGATTTATGAAGCGTGCATAAAGCATAATTTACATTTCGCCATTCATGTTGGTGGAGAAGGCGCAGGCCGCAATGCGTCGACAACTGGAGCGGGTTATCCCTCTTATTACATTGAAGGGCGCGCGGCTCGCCCGCAAGTATTTATGGCTCACATGGCGAGCTTTATATTTGAAGGCGTGTTTGAGCTGTTTCCGCAATTGAAAGTGCTCTTCATCGAAGCGGGCGTTTTCTGGATCGCACCTTATTTTTGGCGGCTGGATCAGGATTGGCGTGCACTTCGCCCGCAAACGCCTTGGGTGGAGAAGAAACCGAGCGAATATTTGCAAACGAATATATACTACGGCTCGCAACCGCTGGAGGAAGTACCGAATAAGGCGCTGTTCGATCTTATGATGGAGGCGTCCTATGCCTCAGAGCGGATGTTGTTCTGCAGCGATTATCCGCACTGGGACTTCGATTCGCCGAAGCTGACATTTCCGAAGATGGATAAAGCGGTGTCGGATAACATTTTTTACAACAATGCAGCCAAATTGTACGGATTGCCGCTGCATAAGCCTACGGAGGAGTAAAGGCATGACGCGACATTATATCGGAACGACCGATCAATTTCCCATTGGGGAACCGAAGCTGGTTCAGCTCAACGGCCGCAATATCGGAATTTACCGCTTAAGCGGCAACCGTTTTCATGCACTATTGAATTACTGCCCTCACCAAGGAGCGGAGCTATGCAAAGGTCCAGTCACTTCATGGATCAAGTCGTCGAAACCAGGGGATTTCCAGTATGAAAAAGATGGTGAAATCGTTCGCTGTCCTTGGCACGGCTGGGAGTTTGACATCCCGACCGGCTGCATGGTTGTGGATCGTAAAGTGCGGACACTGACGTACGATGTCACTGTAGAATCGTTCGACGTATCTGTCGACCAAGGCAACGTATATATAGAAATGTAATCATAGGTTATAATTGCAGTATCCCCTTCAGGTAGACAGTGTTAAGAATTAACACTTATGTTTACAGGGAGGGGATTTTTTGCGAATAAGCTCCGGAAAGGAAAGACCACGAATGGCCAAACAACGTTATTTTTTGCCCATGCGTATGAAATTTCTCTTGTTTTTTATTTTATTAATTACGGTTCCGTATTGTATAAGCGGAATATTTACTTACCGTAAATATTCTGCGGATGTCGACCGCAATATGCGCGATTCCACGCTAAAAATTATGGAGCAAATGAATGTGAATATGGATCGGTATGTCAAAGATATTGACCGAGTGACACAGGCTCCCCTGTATGATCAAGAAGTTCTGGGCATTCTTCTCCAACATGGCGGAAGGTATAATCCAGAACTTTATTTATCTGTTGAAGAGCGAGGTAAAATCAATTTGTTCTTATCTTCTTCAACGAGCGAGAGACCGGAAATTAACGGCATTATGATTTTTACAAAAGACGGCGGCCTATTCAGCAGTTCGGTAAACAGCATCAAAACTTATTGGAATTATGAAGAGAACGATTGGATGGCGGGAGTAGAGAAATTAGGTGGCGGGCTTGTGATCGTTCCGCCGCATTCGGCGGATTATTATTTTCAACCGCTCAAGGTTGTATCCATCGCCAGGGTGATCGTTCATCCAGAGACCCGGGTTCCTATTGGTATTATTAAAGTTGACCTGACTATGGAAGGGTTCCAGCGAGTGTTGTCGGTAGTCGATTTTACACCTAACAGCCGTTTTTTTGTTTATAACCGCGATAGGGTGCTGCTGTATCCGTTTGAGCTTAGCGATTCCCCGGAGCTGTCTTTTGAACAAGTAACCCGCAATACGCCGGATTATATCGTTTCTAATGTTTTTTCTAATTATAGTAAATTATCGTTAGTCGGACACATCCCGCTTGCCGATTTGCGCAAGGATGCGCAAGAACTGACAACATTTACCGTTATTATATCTGTCATTTCATTGATTGCCGCTTACGGAATAGCCGTCCTTATCTCCAATCGTTTGGTTAAGCCGATTCGTCATCTGCAGAGTCGGATGAAGTTGGTGCAAAGCGGGGCGTTTAAAGCGAAAGCTGCAGTAGTTGCCCACGATGAAATCGGTCAATTAACGATTGCTTTTAACACCATGGTGGATGAGCTGAACCGGTTGGTGCGGGAAGTGTATGAGACCCGAATCAGGGAAAGCGAAGCGGAATTGTCCGCTCTGCAGAGCCAGATCAATCCACATTTTTTATACAATACCTTAGAGTCGATCAATATGCTGGCGCTTCATAATCAACAGCTGCAAATATCCGATACGGTAACAAGCTTAGGCAAACTGCTGAGATACACCGTTGAGAAAATGGAAAGGCCGGTGACCTTGAGAGATGAACTCCTGTTTGTAGAGCATTATTTGCAAATCCAGTCGTTTCGCTTGAAAGACAAGCTGCATGCCGAAATCGAAATCGAACCTTCCTACGAAGATTGTTGGGTGCCAAAGTTGATTTTGCAGCCGCTGATTGAGAATGTAATCGAACATGCTTTGAAAAAAGAATCGGTGACGATTCGAGTGTCTGCCTATTTTCAAAATGATGACCTGGTTATTACGGTGAAGGACAACGGGATCGGATTAACAGAGCAGCAAATTCACGAAATCGAGCAGCGAATAAACCGTAAAAATCCAATGCAGCAAGAGCTTGACCATTTTGATAAAGTGAACAAAGGCTTTGGTCTTAGAAACGTGCACCAGCGGTTAAAAATAATATATGGTGACCAATATGGCGTGTTTATCGATAAAGGCGTGGAAGAAGGGGCATCCTTTATGCTAAAAATACCTGTTTAAAATGGAGGGGTTCTTGTGTACAAAATCATGATTGTCGAAGATGAAGAACAGATTCGAACAGGCCTGAAGAAGACAATTGAAGCCGTTATCGGCGGTTTTAAGATAGCAGCGGAAGCGGTAAATGGAAAAGATGCCTTGGACTTAATCAATGCAACGTCCCCTGATATTCTCATTACGGATATCCGTATGCCGGAGATGAACGGATTAGAAATGATTCGGCGGGCCAGAAGCAATTTTCCGCATTTATCTATCATTATTGTGAGTGGATACGGCGATTTCGATTATGCCAAGCAGGCCATCAAGTATCAGGTCGCGGAATATTTATTAAAGCCCGTGAATCGTGTTGAGTTAGCGGAGGCACTGCAAAGAATCAAAATTAAGCTGGATGATCACAGGCAAATGGACTCCAATGAAAGCGTAATTACCGATGAGGGAAGCGAAGGAAGGTATGTGATTCGCAAAGTCAAGGAGATCGTTCTGCAAAATTTGGCCGAAGACATCTCCTTGCAAAGAGTGGCCGAGCAAGTCAATCTAACCCATCATTATTTGTCGGGGCTGTTCAAAACAGTGGCGGGACAAAATTATTCTGATTTTGTTACGGACAGCAGGATGAATAAAGCGAAGCAGTTGCTAAAGGAATCCAGCCTGAAGATTCATGAAATAGCTCGTTTGACCGGGTATGTGAGCGCCAAACATTTTATGAACGTATTTAAGCAAAGAGTGGGAACGACCCCCTCCGATTACCGGAATCATGGATGAACACCTTAAAATTTCGCACCTTTTCACAATTGCCGGTGATTTCTGGTTTCCAAGAGAAGCTTTATAATTAACAATTGAAAGCGCTTTACAAAATGTTTGGAAAAACGGAAGGGGTTTTGAACAGATGAAAAAAGTTTGGACTGCACTCACAGCCAGCGTTATTCTCCTGTCGGTAACAGCAGGCTGTACCTCCGCGACAAATAGTAAATCGGCGACCCAATCAAATGATCAGTCGGGCACAACGAACAAACCGAAGAAAGATGTCACCCTCAAGCTGAGTATTTGGGGGGATGACAACCGTAAGAGAGTGTTTGAAGACTTAGGAAAAAAATTCACTGAGAAGCATCCGAATATTAAGGTAGAAGTGATGCTGATTCCGTACGCGGAATATCCGAAGAAAATGTCCATCATGGTTGCCAGTAAGACAGTGCCTGACGTTGCTTGGTTATACGATGCGATCATTCCTCAGTTGCGGGATTCGAATCAACTGATGGATTTGTCGGAGTTGGCTAAGGATGCGGATTATGATCTAAACGATATTTACCCTTCGAATATGGATATTTACCGTAAGAACGGCAAACTATATGGCATCCCGTTTTCAGCCGGACCTAAAGTTCTATACTACAATAAAAAGCTGTTCCAGGAAAAAGGATTGAAAACCCCGAACGAGTTAGCGAAAGAAGGAAAATGGACGTACGATGAATTCATCAATACGGCCAAAGCTTTAACTGATCCATCCAAAGGCATTTATGGCGTGAAGCTAGGTGACGGTGGGAACTGGAAAGATGCGTTCACTGATACGATCTGGTCTTACGGCGCAGATGTTTTCAATGAAGACGCATCGAAATTTTTATTGAATTCGCCGGAAGGCGCACAAGCTTTTCAAATGATTGATGACATGATGTTTAAAAATCTCATTCATCCGAAACCGGGCGATCAGCTTCCATTCGAATCCGGGAAAATAGGCATGTACCGCGGCACCTTCAGTTACTCCGCAAGCGCCCGTAAGGCAGAGGGACTGGAATTTGATATCGCTCCGATGCCGAAAGGTCCCAAGGCGGACGCCCCGTTCTATAATGGAGTCTCCGGCTATTCCGTCATGAACGATTCGGAGAATAAGGCAGAGGCGCTTGAACTGCTCAAGTTTTTCACAAGCAAAGAAGGGATACAAACGCTGCAGACCACGTTCCCGCCTACGCGTAAATCGGTGCTTGAATCCGCCGAATTCGCTAATTTGAATAAGCAGCCTTCCGCTGAAGGCATTAAGCTAGCCATGTCTCAACCGATGCTAGCAGGAGGACGTATCATACCTACCCCATCTAATTGGCAGCAGATTGATACAAAAATGCAAAACGCGCTGGATATGCTGTATACCCGGAATGCTACGGTCAAGCAGATGCTGGAGCAGATGGAAAAAGAAGTTGCCCCTCTCTTGAAGTGAGAAATCTGATTTACGTCCTTATCGCTAAAACAGCTGATTTTGGCGATAAGGACGAAAGGCGGGAATAGTTATGATAAGACTCGAGGCAAGTCAACAGATAAACGGTAAAACGCAGGCTCGTGAACGAAGCAATCGGCTGAACCGAAGTGAGAAGTGGTACGGCTACGCGTTTGTCTTGCCGATGTTGCTGGGATACATCCTGTTTCTATTTGGACCGGTCATCGCTTCATTCGCAATGAGCTTCACGAATTGGAATTTGATGGATGATGTAAAGTTTGTTGGATTGGCCAATTACCGGATGGCCTTTTTAGGGGATCCGGTGTTTCTGAAGACGATATGGAATACGTTATATTTTACCCTGCTCTTCGTTCCGCTAAATATCGTAATCACTTTGGCTTTGGCCTTGCTTACGCAAAAGGCCATTCCCGGAATCGGCTTTTTTCGGACGGCGATCTTTTCTCCGGTGGTCACATCGATCGTTGTATGGGCCATCATTTGGAAATACATATTTCAAACCGATAACGGATTGATCAACGCTACACTGAAAGTATTCGGTATAACCGGTCCGGCCTGGTTGTATAATTTGGATTTGGCGATTCCCGTGGTTGTTATCGTCTCCCTGCTCAAAAGCTTAGGGATGAATATGGCCATCTTTTTGGCCGCTTTAAACGGCGTTCCTGCCATGTATTACGAAGCTGCGCGAATTGATGGCGCTTCCCGTTGGCGATCATTCCTGCATGTTACGCTTCCGATGATTTCTTCGTCGATGTTTCTTGTTGTTATGATGACATTGATCAGTTCGATGAAAGTGTTCGGACAAATTTATATTATGACGAAAGGCGGGCCGGGAACGAGCACGAATGTCATGGTATTTTACATTTACGAGCAAGCTTTCAAATATAATGAGTTCGGTTACGGCTCCGCTATTTCATTTATCCTGTTTTTTGTCATTCTGCTGTTAACCTTGGTTCAGTGGTACGGGAGAAAGAGGTGGGTTCATTATGAAGAGTAGCTCCCGCAAAAAAATACTGAGCAGTTTACCGCAATATATCGTGCTGTCCGTCATCGCTTTCGTTAGTCTTATCCCGTTTTACTGGATGGCCGTCACTTCGCTCAAAGATTATTCACAGGTTTTTATAACGCCGCCGCAATGGATTCCAAATCCGGTCAAGTGGAGCAATTATGTGGAGCTTTTTCAGCGTTACCCGTATCATCTTTATTTTTTCAATAGCCTTTATATTGCTGTCCTGGTGACGGTAGGAACCATTCTGGTTGCCTCACTGGCCGGATATGCGATTGCCAAAATATCGTTTCCTTTCAAAAATGTGATTTTTCTTTTTCTGCTTAGCAGCATGATGATTCCGACCGAATCCACCGCAATCCCGTTATTCATCTGGTTCGGCAAGCTCAGGGTTGTCGATACTCATTTTCCGTTGATTGTTCCGGCTATTCTCGGGGCGGGGGGGACATTTGGCGTTTTCTTAATGCGTCAGTTCTTCGTCACAATCCCGGATGAACTGAGCGAGTCAGCCAAGATTGATGGATGTACGCCGTTTCGAATCTATTGGAACATGATGTTGCCTTTGGCCACTCCTGCTATTGCCACACTATCCATATTGACGTTTCTGCACAGCTGGAATGAATTTTTCGAGCCGTTAGTTTACTTGAATTCGAGTAATTTGTACACGATACCGTTGGCTTTATCCATGTTCACGGATGAAGGCGGAACCAAGGGGCACCTAATCATGGCTGCATCTATGGTGGCGACGGTTCCGCTGCTGGTTGTGTTTTTTTCGGCTCAGAAAAGGTTTATTGAAGGTATCACGATGACCGGGTTGAAATAGGACCTTGAGTCCTCTAGGAACTGCCCCCCAATCATTTGACCCCCTGTCAACAGGACTATACTGCGGACAGGGGGTCATCATGTTATTTTAGTTATTCGTAGGCATGCCCCGCTTCTTTCCAAAATGGACCAAGACCAAAGTCCAGCACTAAACTAAACCTCAGACAGTTATGGCTACTTTGTTTATTTGCTAATCTTAATGTTGTAGACAACAACAAGAGAAACAGCATATACGCTTGGTTGAGGGATACGAGTCCAGATGGAGGAACAATGAACAAACTGTATAGGACGAATGGATTTATGAGGAAGAGGAACATGCAAAGGTTAAGGAAGTTCGATCACAGCCTATTTATCTGGTGTAATCAAAGGGTAAATCACATTGTTCTGGACTGGTTGTTGGGATTGATTACTCATATGGGCGGCGCGACGTTTACGATTCTATGTACCGTAGTCGTCATATGGCTTGCACCCCATAATTGGGGACCGGTAGGTCTGCAATGTTTAGCGGCTTTGACTTTCAGTCATGTGATTGCCTTTCTCGTTAAGAAAAAGATGCGCAGAATTCGCCCATTCCACGCCCTGCAACAAGTGAAAGTAGGGAGATTTCCGCTTAAGGATTACTCGTTTCCATCTGGACATACCACCGCCATTTTTGCAATCGTCACCCCCTTTCTTTTTCTAGCGTCACAGGGAGTTGCCCTGTTTTTGATTTTTTGTGCAGGATTGGTTGCTTTTTCACGTGTTTATTGGGGGTATCACTATCCAACGGATTGCCTAGCAGGAGGCGCGATTGGCACGGGTTCTGCGATGCTGATGGTTTATATAACGAGTTCTCTATGATATGACATGAATGAAGCCCTTGAGGAGTGTAAATATGGAGTGGATTAGCAATCTCTTTGAGCAGTACGGATATTTCGTTTTAATTTTTGGCTTGTTTGCCGAATCATTAGCCTTGCCTTTCCCAGGAGAACTGGCAATGGCGATAGCTGGTCACATATCATCTTTTGGGAGTTTGAATATCCTAATCATCATCTTCTGCTCTTATTTTGGAGCTATAGCCGGTACAACGGTTACTTATTATTTGGGTTATAAACTTGGCACACCATTTTTTGAAAAACATGGAAGGTTCTTTTTTCTAAACCAAGAACGAATCGTAAAGATTACAAAATGGTTCAATAAATATGGGAACAAGCTCATCCTTGTCAGCTACTTTATCCCAGGGTTGCGGCACTTCACTGGCTATGTGTCCGGCATTCTAAGAGTTCGGTTAGGCACCTTTCTCTTCTTTAACTTCACGGGCGGGATAGTTTGGGTCTTAACTTATGTCATGATCGGTAAAATTTTTGGTGGACAAATTGAGCAAATGCTTCACATCGTTTCGAAATACGCCATAGCGGCAATTATTGTTGTGGTGGTTGGCGTCGTGATCGGATTTTATATTAAGCAAAATAAACAAGCAATTAGAGATTGGCTGCGAACATTAAGCTGGCATAAATGACAAGGACGAGTTGTTATCTGGAGATAAACAGCTCGTCTTTTGCTTGTTACCTTTTTTGATTGTGTAGCTTTTAAAAAATGATTGACCGGAATTCAACTCTAGTATAAAATCAAAATGATACAATTTGTATCAACTTAAAAAGTTTACAAGTAGGAGCAGAACGTCGCGCATGTCTTGAATCCCTTGAGGAGGTATTTATGAAAAGATATGAAGAACTCGACTCTCTTAGAGGCTTAGCCGCACTGACTGTCGTACTTTATCATCTAGCCGCAATCTTTCCTAGCTTTGATCAATGGGACAAGAATCCGTTGTTCCACTTGTTGTTCGCAGGTCACGAAGCTGTGTTATTCTTCTTTGTTTTAAGTGGATTCGTGCTTTCTATTCCTTTTTTTAGTGGAACTCAGCCACCCTATTCCATATTTATTTTAAAAAGATTCTTTCGGATATACATCCCTTATATCTGCTGTATTGTTCTAGCTATCCTATGTTGTCTATTGTTCTCCAGAGGTGGGATACCTGCATTAAGTGATTGGTTCAATCTCTTCTGGGTGACACCATACTCGAATGGGTTATTGTTGAATCACGTATTTCTTATTGGTAACTATGCTACAGATGCGTATAATCCGGTCATTTGGTCTTTAGTTCATGAAATGAGAATTTCCCTTATTTTCCCTCTCCTCATGATTTTTATCAAGAAGTCTCCCACGTGGTTCGTTATCATGGTCGGATGCTTCATAACCATCTTGGAGCTAGTTCTAAGACATAAATTCGGAATCAATAACTTAGGTCTAATGTATGTATTCATGTTTATGATTGGTGCCCTTCTAGTAAGACATCTAAGCTTACTTGTTTCGTTTATTTCATCTTTAGGAGCATGGCTTAAATTTATTGTTTTCGCAGGAGCCCTACTTTTATATAACTACTCGGTTTGGTTTTTTCCTGAAATTGCGTGGCTGCATCGAGGTGTTATTCAAGACGCCTTCACGACGATAGGAGTCAGTATGTTGATCATTCTCTCCTTGTCTTCGACGTTAGCGGGTAAGATGTTGCTCTTAAAGCCTGTTCATTTTCTAGGCAAAATCTCGTACAGTTTTTACTTATATCATTTCATTGTTAACTTACTAATTATAAATCTCTTGTATGGGATCTTACCGATGTGGCTCCTTTTAAGTATAAGCTTTGTTCTGTCAGTTTTAGTTTCCGTATTGGCTTATTATGTGGTCGAGAAATTCTCGATTGAAGCAGGTAGGAAGCTAAAAAGCATAAAACATAGAGATGTCATCGTTACAAGTCGCACAACCTAACAAGGAAAAGGATAAAGTTGTGTATGAAAAGGGATGGCAAGGCGTATTTGAAATATCACCAGTCTCGGGACGAAAGACCGGAGAAAGCTCGAAGAATTATGCGAGCCTTCTCCGGTCTTTTTTCATATGTCCAGTCCTCTCAGCTAACCCTGCATGTTGCCATAATAACGTTTTCTATACTGAAGAGCTGGAACGGACTCATATGTGCTGAATACTCGGCTGAAATGGTTCAACGATTCGAATCCGGATAGCTCGGCAATTTCCTTGAGTGAGTAGGAGGTATTGACAAGAAGTTCCTTCGCACGCTGCAAACGTAGCTGCCGCAAATAGGTGGAAGGCGATATGCCGAGTGTCTTTCGGAATAAAAGACGCAGGTGACTTTCACTGATGTACAGATACTGGGCTAGATCGGGCAGCGTAAGCTTCCTGTCTACATTTTTCTGCATATAGGCGCATAGTTTGCTGATGCGAGGGTCAATATCCTGGGGTTCGCCCGGCAAGTAACACAGCATCATTTCAAAAAAACGGGAGAACCAAAGATGAAACGACGCATTAACGGCGAGCAACCCGGCGGTTTCATACGTATTGACTTTACTGATGACCAATTCGGGCTGATCCAGTGCCTGAAGCTCTTTAATCATGTCAAGAGATTGCGTTAACAGCATCGAGGTTAAATTTATTAGATTTCGGAAGTTGACTGAATCCTTGATGCTTGTCACTAGAGGGAGCTTGTATAGCTCGGCAACATGTAAGGGACCGATTTTAAGATCACAGCCAATCGTATAAAAATGAAAGGGAACAGAAGCCGGGTCTCCGGGTAGGAGTGTTCTAGGCGTCAATGGCGGTATGACGACAATATCTCCGGCCTGTACCTCATACAGAGATCCGTTGACTTCAATCCTTCTTCTTCCTGTCATGACAACCCAAATAATCGTTTTCTCGTAACTTGCTCGAGTGAACTCGGTTTCGGCGTTCACTGTATGTTCAATGACCCAAGCGATCTGCATAAAAAGATCCTCGACAAATTTAATTCTGCTGAGTATTGCCAAACGGGCCGGCCTCCTTCATCAACTGCCAACTGCAGAAACATAATCGAAAATGCATAATAGTTAATCGGTTGGTCGACAACCTCCTATGCTACTATTCTATTGTAGCACATTCGCTCAGCGAAGCGTGGCAGCGTTTACAAGGACACGAGAAAAAGGGGAGGTAAACGGAATTAGCAATGTGAACGCGCATGGATACGCAATTCGTAGGGGAGAACGAAGAAACTTACGGAATAGGGGGCACAAAGGAATGAAGAGAAGGGCTAGTCTGCTGCTAATTGCGCTGCTAGTAAGCAATATGCTGCTGTTTGTTCTGGGCAATGAAAGTTATGCTGCACAAATCGAAAGCGGAAAATCGCTTACAGCGGTCGCGTATAACGGCAATAGCGACAATCCGGTGTATATTGCGGTGGGTGCGAGCGGGGTTATGTATAGAAGTGAAGGAGCGGACTTGTCCGCGAATCAGTGGGCTCCAATTCAGGCCAACAGCATTTTAAATGGAACGGGTCAGCCGTTAAGTACGTTTACAGCCAATCTGAATGGGGTTGTCTATGACCCGGATGAGGGCATCTTCGTTGCGGGAGGGCAAAATTCGACGATCTTGGTATCAGGGGACAATGGTCTTACCTGGCGGGATAAATCGACAGCTCTTCGTACCGCCAGCGGTTCGAGAGCTGTATGGGGACTAAGTTATCGCAAGCTGAGCAACGGGACGAAGGTCTTTATTGCGGTTCTTCCCACCAAATCGCCTGCGAATAACGAGCAAGCTTTTGTCGGACAATGGAACGGTTCAGGCTTTGTATGGAACGGCTTATCCCTATCTCCGAACAACTCGCATTCATTGGGCTGGAACGGAGATCAACTGCTGATCGGAAGCGCTTCACAGGGAGCACGGGGCATGCTTCATTATTTTGATTTTACCGGGTATACCGGCGGGACACCGCCTATCTCTCCAACCGGCACTTCACTTACGAATTTCAATGTATATCCTGGAGATACGCTCACAGGAGACGTCAGGCCGATTTATGGGATTGCCTGGTTTAAAACGAAATGGATCGCGGTTTCGGGCAATGGCGGTTCGGGACGAGCAGGTATTTATATCTCGAAGACAGGTGACGGAAAGCCAAGTGGAACGAACGGTGTTTGGTCTGAAAATGATTTTGATGTACGACAGTCAACGGACTACCCTGCACAATTCTATAGTGTTGCCAGCAGTGAGACGGCGGTCGTTGCTGTAGGATCGGCTGGAGCAGTCTTTTATTCAACGGATGGGGTCAATTTTACGAAAAAAACATCCGGCGTGTCCGCCGACCTCAAGTCAGTTATTTATGATGGCAGCAGATTTGTTGTCGTTGGCGCGAATGGGCAGGTCATTTGGTCAACTGACGGTGAGGACTGGTCGTCCTCGCAATCCCCCGGAAGCGTGGCAGAGCCCTATGCATATACGGGGAAAATGGACGGGAACCAAATGGTTGTGGACGAAACATTTGAAAATCTTGATTTCACAGTTTTAAGTGAAACGTATCGCTATATTCCGCCTCGAAATCCGAGCGGTTTGAGCAATACACCGCCAATTACGATTACCCCTTCGGCCGTTACGTTATATGATCAGGGGGACGAGGCGAACCTTCAAGCGACCACGGTCAAGCTGGCGTTAAACAACGATGTGTATTTGCAGCCGGCTGTCAGTCAAGCAGGAAGTACTTTTGTCAATCAGATTGAGACAGTAACGAGAAATAACGGAGCAGCGAGTAAAGCATTGAGAATTAAGTCTTCGGACGGTTATGGGAATGCTGTTCTAGGATTCGGTTTTCAGGAGCCCCAACAAGGCACGATTGATCTCGAACTTGACGTCTTTTACCCTAATGTCCAAGCTAACGATGCCAGGCTTCCGCGTTTATATGCCGAATCGAGTGTGTCAATCGGTACGAAAGATCAGCTCTCCGCACTGATTTCTCGTGCAGATATGCCATATTTTCAGCTTAATAACGATGGAACAGGAACGATTACCGGGGGATTGACAACGGGAGAATCGCTAACGGATGGCAAATGGCGCAGGGTGAGATTTATTGTCGACACAGAGACCGGAAAAGTCAGAACGATTATTTATAATCTGGATGGTCGGTATGCGCAGGATTTTGAAACGTACGAATTGAACCAACCCGGCAATATCAGCTATGACTTTAAAGACGGGTTGCTTCATGTAGGCTTTGCGGCCAATCAATTTGGCCACGAGGGCATTTTGATTGATAACCTGAAGATTTATCGGGAACTTTACTATAAAGATCCTGTCAAGCCAGGCACCATCAGTGTGTTCCAGATCGACGGGAAATATTATCAATACGCTGTTGACGGAGCGAATCAACTGATTAAAGTGCGCTCCTCCGAGGATATGATTGTATGGCGGGACGAACCTGATGTCCAATTAAATGGATCGTGGGCATCGTGGAACAATGTCTGGCATGATTTCTGGGCAGTTGAAGTATACAAATTCAATGGAAAATATTATTTGGTGTATTGTGCAAAAAAAGACACAACGTTACTGAATGAAAACTTTGAAAACTATGATTTTACGGCTTTTCCTGAGATAAGCAACAGCGATAACGGTTGGACAACGATTACGAAAACATCCCAGAAATTGGCCTTGACGGATAACGGCGCAGAAGATCATTTGGATGTTGCAACTGTCGAGTTGGAGTTAAATCCAAGTGTCCGGCTTAAACCGGTGCTTGGGACGGCGAACCGCACATTGAATGCTGAGGTGATTACAGCGCCAAAGGGGTCCGATTCAACCAATAAAGCGTTACATATTTACAATGATTCGGATGTGGCTGCGAACAGCGCTTTATCCTTCTTATTCAATACGAATTACAGAAGAGGAGAGACCGTATTTGAGGCGGATGTCCAATATCCGGGAGGTATCAACCGCAGAATGTACGCGGAGTCTTCCGTGCCGCTCTTGACACAGGATCAATTGACAACGGTTATCCATGATCCGGGCCGGCCCTATCTGGATTTTGGCGGATCAGGTAACGCCGTCATGTCGGGAGGTGCTACTTTGGGGAACTTCAATTCGGACACTACATGGTACCATCTTGTGCTTAGAGCGAATTACGAGACCGGAGTGGTGACAGCAACTGTTCGTGATGAATCCGGCAACAATGTTCTAGGGACAGGACAGTATACATTTTCACTCACAGATGCCATAAAAAATGGCGTGTTTCATCTCGGCTTCGCGGACTCCCAATTGGGCACAGCGGGAATGATTCTCGATAACATCAAGGTATGGAACACCGATAATAAGTCCTTTCACCGTATCGGGATAGCGGAAAGCGACAGCATTTCGGGGCCGTTCACAGACTCGGGCAGGCCTCTCTTTGATTCGTACGCTGCTATTGATCCGCATATCTTTCAAGACACGGACGGAAAGTACTATCTCTATTATTCCAAGGACGTGTCTGGAAATTACGTGATGGTTAACGGTGTCGAGGAGCGTCAGAGCAATATTTACGGCGTTGAGATGAGCAGTGATTTGAGGTCGATCATCGGGGAACCGGTATTGCTGTCGGCGCCGACAGAGCCTTACGAGCGCAAATCAACGGATGTTGGCGTGTACTGGAATGAAGCGCCTTGGGTGCACAAATATAACAACAAATATTATTTGTTCTACTCCACAAATAACTATAACTCCATGTATTATAATTTGGCTTATTCAACTTCGGACAGTCCGTTGGGACCGTTCACCAAGTACAGTAACAATCCGATTGCCCAGAGTGATGGTTTGTTCCCAAGCTCTTTGATGCGGGGCCTCGGACATAACAGCATTGTTGCCTCGCCGGATGGCAGTGAGTTGTTTATTACTTACTGTCCGAATCAGGGGGACGGCAGTTCCGGAAGCTTGTCGGTGCCGGAAGAAAACAAGGGGTCATTTTTTAATCGAATGGGTTTCAGAGAAGATGGAACCGTGTATGTGAACGGGCCGACGCTTCAGCCGCAGCCACTGCCTTCTGGGATATACGGGTACACGAATATTGCGCGTTCCGCTAACTTCACCGCCTCCTCCACCAAATCGGGCTACAGCCTTGAAAACCTGAAAAATGGAGAGATTGGCATCTATCCTAAGTTCGCCGACTTCTATGAGTGGATGAGCGATAACGAGAAGATCGGAGCCTGGACTCAGCTTGCTTGGCCGCAGGACAAAACGATAACAAGCGTAGCCGTCTATGACAGCGCTTCGCCTGATCGTAAAATTTCAACAGGAAAGCTAACGTTCAGTAATGGCACATCGATACAGGTGACATTTCCAAATGAGCATGGGGCAGCGGCTATTGCAACTTTCCCGCCGATGCACGCAAGTTGGGTAAAGTTTGAGGTGACAGGCATGCTCGGCTCCGGGGATGCAGGATTGTCGGAGATCATGGTTCTGGGTCAGAATGATCGCGACGTGGAGAAGCCTGTTTGGCCGCATGCTGAACTAACACCATCGGGCATTACGCAGACGGGACTCACGCTTGCCTGGCCTGCTGCAATGGATGATACAGGTACAGTCAATTACGCTGTGTATATGGATGGAACGTTGTATAAGACGGTTGAGGGAGACGTCTACCAAACCGATATAGACGGCCTGCTCGCAGGCAAAACCTACATGTTCAAGGTAGAAGCAGGCGATGCGGCAGGCAACTGGACAACAGATGGCCCTTCGGTTTCGGTTACGACTCAGGATGTATCGCAAGTTTCATTGCTAAAGCTTGCGTTAAGTGCTAACCATGGGTCAGCGGGGGATACGATTGGGGTGACAGGCACGACGGCTGCCCACACGGACGTATTTATTCGGATCGTGGATGCAAATGGAACACCGATTGCAGTTACGGCTGCTCCGACCTCGGATGCTAATGGCAGTTTTACCGGCTCGTTCGTGATTCCCTCAGATATGACTTCCGGCTTGCTCTACGGAACAGCAATGGCGGGAACCCGCCAAGCGGTTGCGAATGTGCTTGTGGTTCCTCCCGGTACGTCATACAGAGAGCCTGAACCGATCGAATCGAACGAAATTTCGGTGAGTGAAGCCAATAAGAACCTGGCGATAACAAGCGCAACATTCGCTCTGTCTGAGCCGGTCACGGTCGTTGTACCAGGTTCTGTCACCGACGCATCGATCAGCGTCACCCAACTGATCTACGCGCCGTCGGGTGGGATCGCCATTACCGCTGGGCTTCCGACGTTGAACACGTCGACAGCCACCTCCATCAGCTCATCGCCGATATGGATGGCCATTCCGCAAGGAACAACGATCAGCGCACCTGCAAGCGGCCTCTGGGACGGCACCGTTCATTTGCCGCAAGTCGAGACGGCTCAAACGATAAATCTAGTGCCCGACCCTGGAAAGACAGCAGCCGTACATGCTGTAATCGAAGTAGGTTTTGGTGACGTTCCGCTTACGTTAAGCAGGGCGGCTAGAATCGTCATTCCAGGCGCAGCAGGGAAAGAAGCAGCCTACGTCAGAGATGGAAATTTGACGAAAATTACAAATACAATCAGCGCGGATAACCAAGCTGCAGCTGATGCCGAAATCGCGGCAGCAGGGGATGCGGCGCTGGATGTCGGGGTGGATAAGGTGATTTGGACGAAGCACTTCACACGATTTGTCCTTTACACCCAAACCGCAATTGTACCCGATAGCACAAATAACGACGGTTCTGATAATATTGGAACAGGAGGAGCGAACGGCAGCGCTTCAACTGGAAATGAAACAGATGGAAATGAAACAGAGACGCCTCTTACACCCCGTGTACAGTTTTCGGATATTGCCCTACACTGGGCGAATGCGAATATTGCCAAATTGATTGCACTCGGGGCTGTAGAAGGTTATCCGGACGGAACCTTCCGGCCTGACAGCCGCATCACTAGGGCGGAATTCACAAAGTTTCTTGTTACAGCCTTGAAGCTTTCGCCAAAAATCGGTAACAACTATGCGGACACTGGCTCGCATTGGGCGAAAGATTATATCGCAACGGCAAGTGCCTATGGGATTATTGAAGGTTTCAGCGGTAACCGATTCGGGCCTGATGATCTGATCAGCCGAGAGCAGATGGCTGTAATGGTCGTCAAAGCTGCGAAGCTGCCAATGTCCGAAGAGGCTATCCCCTTTGCAGACAAGGCAGAAATCTCAGCATGGGCAGCGGCAGCTGTTAGTGCGGCGAGCAAGCAAGGTCTCATCGACGGCTATCCGGATCATCGCTTTGATCCTGCGGGACATGCGACGAGGGCGGAAGCGGTAACCGTCATCACAAAGTTGCTTCTCCTTCATATTCCATTATAATGAATTGAAGTAATGCCCAATTGAAACACAGTAAGCCACCTCTCCGAAATGTGTCGGTAGGTGGCTTTTCAAGGTTAGTGGAAAGCCGAGGTGAAGAGCGTATGCGCACAATTCAGGGGAAAATGTTTCTGGCCTTCAGTATCATGATCTGCTTGGCCATTATTCCGATTGCCTACAGTACTTACCATAATGCTTCAAATGTCATTGAAGATAATGCGACGACATTTATTTCCGATAGCATCCGCAGAGCAGATGAGAAGCTGCGGTCCACGATGGAGGAAGCGGATCAAATCGCTAAAGTTATCGTTACACGGGATATCGTCGCGCAAAGCTTGCTTAGCAGCACGGAAGCGCCTTCTTACGAGTGGTTTCAAGAGAAAAAGCTGATTGAGGATTACATTGCTTCCCTGACAACCTACAAAACGTATATTCAACGTATTTCCGTCATCGGTTATAACGGGAAAGTATTCCAGAGCGGATATGCGCAGATCAGCCAGTCGAAGCTGCAGGGGCTGCTGGAGAAGAAGGAGCTGCAGGAGAATCGAAGACATGTGCTGCTCGACGCTTCGATGGAGAATTCGATTCTGCTTGCTCGACCCTTGCTTGCGGGAGGGAAAAGCATCGGGCTGTGCGTCATCGAATTTCAACCCGATTTTATGAAGATGGTCTTTGAAATCCAACCGCTGAAAGGGAGTCTTATCGGGGTTGTTGATGACCAAGGCCAGGTTATTTATCATACGGGTTCAAATTGGGGCGGCACCCCTGATTTGTCCTCAGTTATTGAGGAAATCTACAGAGACCAAACAAAAGAAGAGGGAAGGAGCTTAAAAACAGTAAGCGGAGAAAAATACTTGACTGTACAGATTGTTTCGAATGCTATAGGCTGGACAACCATTGGTATGGTGCCAACGAAGGAACTGCTGCGCGAGGTGCATCAAATCCGAAACGACATCATTTTGGTTACGGTACTGGTGCTGTTGGCTGTACATGTCGTTTCCATGGTGCTTTCCAAGCAAATCACCAAAAATCTCAAGCGGCTGCATAATACGATGAAACGGGTGCGTGAAGGACAGTTGAAAGCGAGGCCACGTATTGACACAGAGGACGAGGTCGGGCAGCTCAGCGCGATGTTCTCTTCCATGATGACGCATGTGCAGGAGTTGATGGAAGAGACAGAAGAGCGGGGCAGACAAAAGCGGGAGGCTGAGTACCGGGCGCTGCAATCTCAGATCAACCCCCATTTTCTCTACAATACGCTGAATACGATTAATTATTTATCCAAAATTCAACAGGTGCCCAATATCGGCGAAGTATCGGCAGCGTTGGTGGAGCTGATGCGATTCGCGGTAGATCAAAAGCGGGATCTGATTCCGATTCGTGAGGAATTGGAGCTGCTGCAGAGGTATCTGAGTATCCAGAAATATCGTTTTCTGGATCGTGTGACCATAAGCATCGACGCAGAGGAAAGTACGCTGGACTGTCTGATCCCGAAACTGGTGCTTCAGCCGATTGTAGAGAATGCCTTGCTGCATGGCTTTGGCATTTCGCCGGAACGAGCGGGAAGCATTGCCATAAAGAGCTACAGTCAGGCGGATGCTACGGTGATCATTGATATAACGGATAATGGTGCGGGGATTTCGGAAGAGCAGATTGC
Source organism: Paenibacillus oryzisoli (assembly GCF_050467285.1). Taxonomy (GTDB): domain Bacteria; phylum Bacillota; class Bacilli; order Paenibacillales; family NBRC-103111; genus Paenibacillus_E; species Paenibacillus_E oryzisoli_A. The sequence goes on from NZ_JBCMUN010000020.1 coordinate 130,570, forward strand.
TGCCATTTCCAATCCGGCATCCGAGCGGATGACGCAGGAGGGAACCGGTGTAGGCATTCGCAATGTACAGGACCGCATCAGGCTGACCTTTGGTGAAGAATACGGACTAACGATTGTAAGTGTCCCAGGTATATTGACGACTGTGGAGCTTCGGCTTCCGCAATACAGAGTGTGAAAGGCGGAAAGGATGTATGAACTGGAAAATCGCATTCATCGATGATGAGCCGCTTGTGCGCAGTCACCTTAGATCCTTGTTGGAATGGGAGAAAGAAGGTTTTGTGATCTGTGGGGAAGCAGGAGACGGCTTGCAGGGGCTGGAACTTGTCAGGGCTCAGCAGCCGGATGCCGTTATTGTGGATATGAGCATGCCGGGAATGAACGGTCTGGAGCTGACCCGATATTTGCTGGAAGAACTCCCTCGGTTAAAAATCATTGTGCTTAGCAGCTACGATTCCTTTGAGTATGTGCGAGGCTCCCTCAGCCATGGAGCTGTTGATTATTTATTAAAACACAAGCTTACTCCGGAAATGCTGCAAGGGGTAATCGGAAAGGTTCGTCGGCAGCTAGAAGAGCAGCAAGCGAAATCACGGGTGAAGGAGCAGGCGGACATCGCGCTGTCTCGCTCTGTGCTGGGCGATCATCTCATGGGGGTCGACATTGATCTGCAGCTCCTCGAGCAATATTTCTCCGGGGATAAAGCCAGCGTGAATAATCCGAGGTGGATGCTTATGCTCGTGCAGCTTGCCCATTACGACGTACTTCTTGCACGTATGAACGAACAGGAGCTGACCCGATATCTTCGATCGGTGACTGATTTATGCGACCAGGCGGCGGGAGGTTACCCTTGGAGTTGTACGGTTGCCATGGATCGCGGGCGTTGGGCGGTGTTGCTGACCTGCGGCACTGAGCGAAGCGAGCATGCGGTGGCCCAGCAGGTCGCTGCCAAGAGCGCGCGTTTAACTTCTTCGTTGAAGCTGTATATGAATCTGGCGGCTACGATCCTGCTGAGTCCGATTTTCTCATCGCTGCAATATAGTCGTGAGGCGTATCGCATCTTGATTGAGCAAGTGGAAGGAGAGGCGCGGCAGCCGGTCCAAGCCGGCCTGACCGTGAAATCACCTTCTGTGACCATTGGACAAGAGAAGCGCCTCCTCGCGGCAATGGAGGCGGCCGATGCCCGAGAGGCAGTTGTGATTATTCAGGAGACGATGGGAACCACCCCGCAGCGGCAAGAGAATGCGGTGCAGCTGGAGCGAGTGTCCGCGGAGCTGGTGCAGCTTGCCGCGAAAATTGCCCGAAAGGCAGATATACCGACCGATTGGATGGTGCAAGAACTTTCCATTTTCCAACGTCCTGGCTTGACAAGCGAGCAGGCGGTAACTGCGGTGTGCGACATCTACACACGACTGGCGCTGGAATTGCAAAAACTGAACGTCTCTCCTGGCCACTCGCGACATGTGAAGCAAGCCTTGCAAATTCTTGCGACCCGCTATCGGGAAGGCATTACGCTTGAGGAGACCGCTGAAGAGTTAGGCATCACATCTTCCTACTTAAGTCGGTTGGTGAAAGAAGAGTGCGGCCGCACGTTCACGGAGTTATTGACGGAGCATCGTATTGAACGAGGCAAGCAGTTACTGCTCGAAGGGGTTACACCGCTGAAGGAAATGCATGCCAAGCTGGGATTCAGTTCCAGCAGTTATTTTATCCGCGTATTCAAAGAAGCGACAGGGGAGACGCCATTCGCCTTCATGCAATCCAAGAGAGAACGTTACGACTCGTAACCGCTGCATAAATTTGATATGAAAGTGCAAAAATATGAAACGCTTTCACTTCGGTATACAGCTTATAATCAGATCAGATTCCTGAGTGAAAGCCTTTCCATAAAGGCAGAGGAGCCTAAGAATGAGAAAAGGGGATGAACGTTAATGAAGACAAAGACGAAAAAGCGAATGACTCTAATGCTTGCAGCCGTTTTGACAGTAACGGCACTTACTTCCGCCTGCAGTAGCTCCACGGAGGAATCAGGTGGAGACAAGGGCAGTGCAGATGAAGGGACAAACCTTGCGCAGACGGGTTTTCCTATCGTAAAGGAGCCCGTCACACAGAAGGTATTCGGCTGCAAAGACCCGAACCATGCGGAGTGGAAGGACGTTCTTATTTTCCAGGAATATGAGAAAATGACCAATGTCTCGCTGCAATTCGATCAGTTGCCATCGAATGCGCAAGGCTGTGACGAGAAGCGGAACCTGCTTTTTGCAGCCAACGAACTGCCGGATATTTTTCTGCGGGCTAACCTGACCAACACAGACATTGCGCGTTACGGCCAGCAAGAGCATATGCTGATCCCGCTGGAAGGCTTAATTGATAAGTATGCCCCGAATTTGAAAAAGATATTCGATGAGTATCCTGAGGTCAAGAAAACCGTAATGGCAGCGGACGGCCATATTTATTCTCTGCCCAGCGTTCGTCTGCAAAGCTCGGGCCGCTCGGAAAAGCTTTGGATCAACAAAGAATGGCTTGCCAAGCTAAATATGAAAGCGCCTACGACGGAAGATGAGCTGTTTACTGTGCTACGCGCATTCCGTGACAATGACCCGAACGGGAATGGCAAGAAGGATGAGATTCCACTTGGTCTAAGGGATATTGGCATGGTGTACTCGATGTTCTCCGGCTCTTTTGGCTTGGAGCAGCAATTGGGTTATCAGATCAACATCAAGGATGACAAGGTTAAAATCTGGCTGACGGACGACCGCTTCAAAGAACTTCTACAATTCCTTAACAAGCTTTACAGTGAAAAACTGTTGTGGCAGGACTTTTACTCCGGTGATTTGCCAAAGTGGAGAAGCAACCTGTCGCAGGCACTGATCGGTATGTTCCTTATTCAGGCTTCTGATCCGTTCTTGCAAGTGGAGAACCAGTTTACGGGAATGAATCCGATCAAAGGGCCTCACGGGGACCAGGGGCATTCAGCTACAGGCCCGATCGCGGCGCCGATCGGTACGTTTGCCATCTCGAAGGAGAACAAGCATCCGGAAGTCGCTATTCGCTGGGTTGACTATTTCTTCAGTGAAGAGGGCTCGAAATTTTTCCAATACGGCGTAGAAGGTAAAACGTATACGATGAAAGACGGCAAACCGGTCATTAACGATTCAATCAAGAATGACTCTCGCGGTTTCATGGCGGCGCTTGGTCAGGTGAATCTTGTGCCGGGCGGCAGCTTCCCGTTTGTCGTCACAGAGAAATTCGGCAACATTGTTGAGAACGACAAGGTACTGGAAGTTAACAAATTTATTGAAGACTACTTGCCTAAAACAGTCTATGGCGCTCCGATCTTCGACAAGGAGACCTCGGATCAAATTATCCCGATTAAAGCTGATATTGACAAATATGTGAAGGAATCGGTTGCTAAATTCATCATCGGCGAACTGAGCTTCGATAAATGGAATGAATATGTAGCGACATTGAAAAAAATGAAGATTGACGAGCTGGAGAAGGCGTATCAGAAAGCATACGACGCCAAGAAATAATGGAGGCTCGCCGCGGGCGGCAGATTAGGCGCCGCCCGGGCACTGCCTATGAGTGATAGGAGTGTGAGGTCATGCAAGCGGAGACTGCAAAAGCGACAACATCAACGGATGCCGAATGGAAGCCAAAGCATGTCCTGTGGAAGCGGATGAGGGTTCGATACGAGCTCTACATTATGCTATTGGTTCCTGTTGTCTGGTACATCCTGTTCAAATATGTTCCGATGTATGGGATCACGATTGCCTTCAAGGATTTCTCTGCAACCAAGGGGATCTTGGGCAGTTCTTGGGTGGGATTGAAGCACTTTGACCGCTTCTTCTCCTCGGTTTATTTTTGGGATCTGCTGTGGAATACGCTCTCTCTGAGCTTGTTTCAGCTGGTGGTGGGCTTTCCAATTCCTATTCTGCTGGCGCTGCTGTTGAACGAGATTCGAAGCCGGTGGATTCAGAAGTTGCTGCAAAATATGACCTATATTCCACATTTTCTCTCGATTATCGTGCTGGTCGGAATGATGAACATCTTTCTCGATCCCGATACAGGGAAGCTGAATCAAATATTAGCTATGCTCGGGCTGGATACAATTGATTTTATGAAAAAGGCGGAATGGTTCCAGACGATCTTCGTCACATCCGGGATCTGGCAGCATATGGGCTGGGGCTCCATTATTTATCTGGCAGCGCTCAGCGGCATTGACCCTACCTTGTACGAGGCGGCCAAAATTGACGGCGCTTCGAGATTTAAGCGGGTTCTGCATGTTTCGATTCCGGGGATTATGCCGACGGTCATTATTTTATTCATTTTGCAAATCGGTCAGTTGATGGATGTCGGCTTCGAGAAGGCGCTGCTGATGCAAAATCCGCTTAACGCCAGCCGAAGCGATATATTGCCGACTTTCGTCTACAAGAACGGGATTCAGGGGGGGCAGTTCAGTTATACGGCAGCTGCAGGCTTGTTCAATGCGGTAATCGACTTTACCCTTCTGGTGCTGGTGAACTGGTATGCACGGAAAAAGACGGAATCGAGTCTATGGTAGGGGGAGATACGAATGCATACAACCAACGAAAACAAACTGCGATCGCGCGATGACAAGCTATTCGATGCCGTTATGTATATCCTTGCCGCCGTGCTGCTGGTCATGGTCGGGTACCCGCTGCTGTTCGTAGTCAGCGCTTCATTCAGCAATCCGATCGACGTCGTGGAAGGGCGGGTTTGGCTGTTGCCTGAGGGCTTTACCCTGGCGCCGTATAAGCAGGTATTCGAGAACAGGAGCATATGGCAAGGGTACGGAAACACATTAATCTACGCGTTCGTCGGCACAGCGATCAATCTGGTGATGACGGTGTTGGCTGCATTTCCGCTATCCCGCAAAGATTTGCCAGGTCAACAACTACTCATGTTCTTCATCACGTTTACCATGTTTTTCAGCGGAGGACTTATTCCTACGTATCTGTTGGTCAAAAGTCTCGGCATGAACAATACGGTGTGGGCCATGCTGATTCCCGGCGCTATTGCGACCTATAATCTCATCGTCATGCGGAGCTATTTTCAGAACAGCATACCGGGCGAGCTGCAGGAGTCCGCTTGGCTGGACGGCTGTTCGTTCTTCCGAATGCTGTGGAGCGTGATTCTGCCGTTATCCAAGCCAATACTAGCTGTCATGGTGCTGTTCTATGGCGTAGGGCATTGGAACGCATATTTTAACGCATTAATTTATCTGAAGGATCGGGATCTCTTTCCGCTTCAATTGATATTGAGGGAAATTCTAATTCTGAATCAGGATGACATGGCAAGCGGCGGCGCCGCAGGGATGACGGAGCGTGTCATGATGGCGGAAAGTATCAAGTATTCGGTCATTATTGTCTCAAGCGTTCCGGTGCTGCTGCTCTATCCATTTATTCAACGCTATTTTGTAAAGGGCGTCATGATCGGCTCAATCAAAGGCTAGCTGACTGCATGGCCGGCGCCATCGCAAACAGCGCGCCAGAAAGGAGAATCATAATGGACAGCAAACCCAATTTACTTCTTATCCAGACGGATCAGCAGACGGCGGAGACGCTAAGCTTGTACGGCAACCCTGCCTTGCACACGCCGGCGTTGGAGAGTCTGGCCGAACGAGGAGTTGTTTTTGAATTCGCTTTTTGCAATTATCCGGCTTGTTCTCCATCCAGATCATCGATGTTTACGGGAAGATATGCTTCTACCATCGGCGTTCAAGCGAACCACATGATGATTAATCCTGCGGAGATAACACTTCCTCAAGTGCTCAAGCAAAATGGCTACCAGACGGCGATTATCGGAAAAAATCATGCTTTTATGGAAACGACCAAGACCTATTATCCGGCTGAAGTCGCGGATCGCGAACAAGCCAGCGTACTGAATCAAGTGTTCGATTATGTCCGCTTGGCCGATCACGGGCACATGGTCGACGGTTACAGGGATGACCCCGAATGCAAGGCAGCTCATGCCTGGTCCCACACTTGCTGGGTGAGCCCGATGGGGCATGGCACGAATCCAGGCCGACCGGAAAAGTGCGGCACTTATCTTCTTGGAGATACGATGATCGATTATCTGGAGAATCGCCGCGATCCTGCCAAGCCATTCTTCACCTGGCTGTCGTTTCCGGATCCGCATACACCGTATCAAGCTCCGGAGCCTTATGCCAGTATGATCGACCCTGCGAAGGTACCGCTTCCGCCAAAGGACTGTCTTGACGGGAAACCGGAGCGTCAGCGGGTGGCCTATCTGATGGATGCCATGGATACAGCGGACGATGAGCTGATTCGCAAGGTTCGGGCGATTCACTACGGGATGATTCGCTTTATCGACGATACGCTCGCTCGCGTGTTCGCCAAGATGGAAGAGCTGGGTCTCACGAATAATACCGTCGTTGTATTCACATCCGATCATGGCGATTCAATGGGCGCCCACGGATTAATCCAGAAGCACAACCTGTTCTACGACTCCTTCACCCACGTACCGTTTATCGTCTCGGTTCCGGGCTATCAGGGGGCAAAGAGAACAAAGCATCTTGTCGAGCTAATCGATATTATGCCAACCTTTCTGGACATGGCCGGTATCCCGATTCCTCCGGGCGTGCAGGGCAGAAGCCTGGCGTCGTACCTTAGCGGTCAGGCGTATACGCCGCGCGATTATGTCGTTATCGAAAGCGGAGAGGAAGGAGAGCCGCTGGGCATCGCTGATCTTACTGTCCGTCCGGAGCATCCGCTCGATGACCGCTATTTCGTCTGGTGTGCCTACCGCGAGGCATGGGTAGGGAAGGGCAAGAGCATTCGCACATTGGCGTGGAAGTTGAACATTTACGCCAATGGAGAGGGAGAGCTCTATGATCTGGTGAACGATCGCGATGAACTTCATAACTTGTTCGGCAACCCTGACTTTACGAACGTTCGCTCAGAGCTCGAACGCAAGCTGCTGCATTGGACAATGAAGAAGGAGGATCGCCTTCCGCTGAACACCACTGTGAAACTGCACTATGCGGATGTTAAAGCCAAGCATGCTTAAGGAGTGAAAGACCTAGATGACAACCAAGAAATATACAAAAAATTACCCAAGACCTCAATTTGTGAGAGAGCAATGGGTCGATCTGAATGGCGAGTGGCGCTTCGGTTTCGATGATGACAACCTCGGTGAAGCCAAGGGTTGGCAGCGCGAGTTCGCTGGAGACCGGAACATTATTGTCCCCTTTACTTACGAGACGAAGGCAAGCGGCATTGGCGAAGAAGCTCACCATCCATTCGTCTGGTACAATAGACAGCTCGATATTCCTGCGGAAGCAAGCGGCAAGCGGATTCTTCTGCATTTCCAAGCCGTAGATTATATAGCGAAGATTTGGGTGAACGGTGAATATGTCGGCCGGCATCAGGGCGGCTATGCGGCCTTTTCCTTCGATATCAGCCCGTATGTAACGCTCGGGGCTGTGAACGAGCTTACAGTCAAGGTGGAAGACAGCAAGGACGCTACGCAGCCTCGCGGCAAGCAGCGCTGGGTGGAGGAGAATTTTGAATGCTTCTATGTCCAGACGACGGGCATTTGGCAGTCGGTTTGGCTGGAGTTTGTAGAACGGGAGTACGTGGATGCAGTAAAGATTACACCGAATCTCGACGCGTCGACCGTTCGTTTCGATTACCAGATCAAGGGGGAGGCGAGCGCCGGCACCAAGCTTCGACTGGAAACTGTGATCTCGATGAAGGGGCGCCAGGTTAAGCAGGCAAGCCTCGCGATCGACAGGCCGTGGCTCACACTCGAGGTTGATCTCGTCCATGAAATGAACGGGCCATGGAAGCGCCGCTACTGGGCGCCAGGACGGCCGAACTTGTATGATGTCGAGTTTATTCTGTATCGTGACGATGTGGTAATAGATCACGTGTACACATATTTTGGCATGCGAAAAATATCAATTGAAAAAGGGCAGATTCTACTGAATAATGTGCCTATCTATCAGCGGCTGGTGCTGGATCAAGGATACTGGACGGATACCCATTTAACACCGCCATCCGAAGAAGCGCTGATTGAGGACATCGACCTTCTGCTTCAGATGGGGTATAACGGTGTGCGCAAGCATATGAAAATCGAGGATGCCCGGTTCCTCTACTGGTGCGATGTCAAAGGTGTGCTGGTCTGGTCGGAAATGGCGGCGACCTTTGAATTCAACGACCATGCCGTACAGAAATACACGGAGGAGTGGATGGAAATTGTCCGCCAACAGTACAATCATCCATCGATTATCACATGGGTTCCGTTTAATGAGTCTTGGGGCATCATGAACATTTTCAAAGATCGGCAGCAGCAGCAATTTACGGAATCCATCTATCACTTGACGAAGGCGTTCGACCCGCACCGCCCGGTTGTGACCAATGACGGTTGGGAGCATACGGTTTCCGATATTCTGACCCTGCATGATTACGTGGAAACGAAGGAGGAGTTCCTGGCTCGCTATGCGGATAAAGGTGCTATCGTGAATAACGAGAAGTCGTTCAACGCCTTCAAATACGCATTTGCCGACGGATATGGCTACAAAGGGCAGCCCGTGATCGTCAGCGAATTCGGCGGAATTGCGTTTACTTCTGACAAAGGGTGGGGCTACGGCGGCCAAGTCGCGTCGGAAGAAGCGTTTCTCGCGCGTTTCCGAGGCATCCACGAAGCGATCAAGGCAACGGACTATATTGTCGGCTACTGCTATACGCAAATTACTGACGTCCAGCAGGAAGTGAATGGTCTCTTGACCGAGGACCGCAGGCCGAAAGTGCCAATGGAGAAGATTCGGGAAGTGAATCTCTCCCAAGGCGAAAGATAGTTGTGCATCAATCATATATAAACAGACCCGCTTAATGCGGGTTTGTTTGCGTTTGCAGCGATCTCCAGCAAAGAGAAACAGCCTTGTTCCTCAATCAATCATGCGGGAACAGCGAGCGGTATTTTTGCGGGTGAATGCCCGTGTATTTTTTGAAGACGGTGCTGAAATAAGTGGCGTTCTCGTATCCGACCATTTCGGCGACTTCCAAAATTTTCAAGTCATTATCTTTCAGCAGCTCTTTGGCCGCTTCCATGCGCACCTTCGTCACGTATTCGGTAATATTTTCGCCGGTTTCCTGTTTAAAAATCAAGCTGATGTAGTTCGGAGACAGGAAGACTTCCTCGGACAGCCGGGCAATCGTCAAGTTTTCCATATACTTTTGCGCGATAATGTCTTTGATTTTTTTGATCGTGTGGCTGTTCTTCTGGCTATGTTTCAAGGAGAAGTAGTCGGTTAGGCGGCTGAAAAATGCTTGCATCATGTCCTGCAATTCGGCAGCGTCCCGTTTGTTGTACACCTCGCTGAATATCGCCGAGAAATTGTCAACGATCGATTCAATGTTTTCGCCGAGCTCGTACAACGTTTTCGACGCCATATTGATCAGCTCGATGCAGATGCTCTGAACATATCCCGCCGGACTGTTGTGGCTGGCGCAGACGGAGTCGAATATGTCCTGCAATTTGTTCGCAACTTCCTCATGATTGCCTAATTTCATGAAGTTCAGCAGCTTAATCTGCTCTTCGTATACCGAATGATATTCCGAGCCGACGCGATTCGTAGTGAAGTCGCTGATTTGGAGTACGGAATTTTTCCCTGTGAAAAAGCGGTACTCGATCGCCGAAGACGCTTCATGGCAGGAGTGGTGCAGCTCGAGAATTTTTTGCACCGGATTGCCGATGCCGGCGGAGATCGGAATTTTCAGAAATGTGTTGATGCAGTCGATCATTTCCTGGCACAAGTCGACATGTTGGCCGCTGCTCAGAGCGGTCTGGTTGAAAATAACGACGAACTCGTTCTCGCTCATGGCGAAGGCGACGCCGACCCGGCTGCGGTTCACGATTTCCTCCAAAATATTCGTGATCGAGAAGCTGAGCAACTGCTTGTACTCCTCGCTGTAGCGCTTGATCGCTTCCTCGTACTCGTCGACCCGCAAAACCGCCACCCGCCAGGAACCGACCATGGCGAGCGGGAGATTAAAAAAGATCAGCTTCTCCTGCACCTCTTGCTCGGTTTTGTAGATACCTTGCATCAGGCTGGCAAGGAACTTTTCGCGCAGCGCCGGCATATTTTCCTGCAGCTGCTGCTTTAACCGCAGCTCATGCTCCTCGCGATTGCGCTCCATCGTAATGGAGGAAACGACTTTGCTGACCGTTTCCTGCAGCTCATTGATTTTGATCGGCTTCAGAATGTAGCCGTCGGCATTCAACTGCAGCGCCGTTTTGGCGTAATTGAAATCCTGCGCCCCACTTATGATAATGAGACGGACTTGCTCATCCAGCTCCTTGAGCTTCAGAGCCGCTTCCAGACCGTCCATCATCGGCATGCGGATGTCCGTAAGCAAAATGTCGGGCTTCAGGGAGCGGCACAGATCGAACGCTTCCTGGCCGTCCGCAGCGACGGCTACGACCTCGATGCCCATGTCCTCCCAGGGTATAAGCTCCTTCATGCCTTCCCGCACGTTGTATTCGTCGTCAGCTATGATCATTTTCAGCGTCATGTTCCAAGCCCTCCAAAGTTGTTGTACACGGAAACGTCACAGTGACGGTAACGCCCGGGCCTTCGTGGTTGCTGTAACGAAGGCCGGAGCTTGAGCCGAACACTTGCTGGATCCGTTGATTCACATTTTTCATGCCGAACGAGTTGCTGTTGCGGTCATTCTTCAGCATGTCATTCAGCTCGTCGATATCGGCACCTACGCCGTTGTCGCTGATCTCAATGACAATCTGGTCGTCTTCTTTGCGCGCTTTGACGGTAATGACGCCATTTCCGCGCCTTCTTTCAATGCCGTGCAGCAGCGAATTTTCGACCAGAGGCTGCAAAATCAATTTGACCGCATAATGTCCATACACCTCCGGCTCGATCTCAATGCTGTATTCCAGTCTTTCGTTGAAGCGCACTTTTTGAATCGATAAGTAGCTATCTACCTGACGCAGCTCGTCCTCGATCGGGATGATCGTACGGCCATTGCTTAAGCTGTAGCGGAAAAAGTCCGACAGCGACGTGACCATCTGGCTGATCTCAGGCACGCGGTGCCGCAGCGCGATCCAGTTGATCGAGTCCAGCGTATTGTACAGAAAGTGCGGATTGATTTGCGATTGGAGCGCTTTCAGCTCGGCTTTCTTCTTCTTGACCTCGCTGATGTACAATTTATTGATCAGTTCCTTGATTTGCTTTATCATTTTATTATATTGGCTGAACAAATACGTAAACTCATCTTTGCGCTTGTACTGGATCGGGATGTCAAAGTTTCCTTCCTGCGCGTAGGACATCGTTTTGATAAATTTGCGGATCGGGTTCGTGATGTTGTTGGATAAGAGCAGCGCGATCGAAAAGGCGAGGATCATACACAGCGCCATCACGACGTACATCGCTCTTCGAATCGAAACCAGCTTGCCGTTCAGATCGCTGACCGGAGAAACGGAGACGATCATCCAGCCTAACGTATCGATTTGCCGGTACGATACAAGCTTGGATTCGTCCTGAATGTCTTCGGTGTAGGAACCGCTGTGGCTCGCCTTCTCGTTCAGCAGCTTTTGAATGTAAGGCTCTGCGGACAAATTTTTATTCACAAAAGATTGGTCCGGACTGACGATGACGTTGGCGTTGTCGTCGATCACGACGATCGTGCTGTGCGTCGAAGGCTTTAATTGATCAAGAATGCTGACGAAATTACCGATATCGGCTTCGACTGTCAGCAGGCCGACGTAAGGAATGATCGCGTTTTTCAAGCCGTACAGCCGCTTGGCCAACATAATCGTCGCTGTATTTTGCAAGGCCGATGCAGGACGCGGTCCGACGATCGTGTAGCGGGCTTTTGTGGGCAGCTTGACATACCAGTCCTCCGTCTCAATTTCGCTGATCGTCGAGATGTTGCGCGAGAAGTTATACTGCAAATATTCGGGCCGGTCTTGCATGTACAGTTTCGGCATGAACTTCCGGTCGTGATCGCCGGGCAGATCGTAGCTTTTGAGGATCTTATCCAGATTCGTCAGCTCGTTCACAACGGCGACCTGATCGATCGGGCGCTCGGCGGAGAGCAAATCCGTCATTTCCGGATTCAAATAGATGGAGTCGGCGATTCCATCCATCTCTTCGAATTTATTAATGAAGATCGTCTCCACCATGTTCAAGTTTTTTTGCACAGCCGTATTAATATTTTCGGTGATCGTCCGGTACGACTCATTGTACAGCGTAATCGAAATGATCGACGTGGGCAAAATAACGAGAAACAGGAAGTAGAGCAATAGCCGGTATTTGAGGCTAACATTGTAAAACGGCAGATAAGACGCCAATTTCCGCAGCATACGCAAGGCTCCCTTGCAATCAAGTGGGAATATCTTGACATCATTATAAAGGAAGGAAACTTAAAAATGAACTCTAGCTTTCGGTGTATTTCCGTGAACCTGATTTTGACCGGCGTCCTCGCAAGCTGCTTGGCCGGCTGCGACCGGCAGAGCGACAATGTTCAGATCGACGGACAGCAGGCTGCGGCTCAGGTGAAGTCGCTGACGCTGGCCGTGCAATCGTATGCCGACGAGAAGACGCTGGAAAGCTTGCTCGACCGGTTCCGGGAGACGCATCCTGGATACGAGGTCAAATTGCTCAATTTGCCCAAAGATCGTTATGACGAGTTTCTGAATATGCGGATGACTTCGGGCGAGGGTCCCGATGTATTCCAGCTTGCGACTGGTTGGCTGGCGGCGTATACGGATAAAAACTATCTGCTGGATCTGTCGAAGGTCGTGGATGAATCCGTTCTGAAAAAATTTCCGGAGTGGGCAGTGAATTACTCGATGGATAAAGGTGATCGCATCTATGCGATTCCTTCCGACGTAATGACGCTGCGGCTTATTTATAATAAAGATTTGCTGAAATACGCCGGGCTGAACCCGGACGTTCCTCCCCAAACGCTGCAAGAGCTGCGGAGCTATGCCAACAAAATTTCCGACGCGGGAACCGGCTACCGGAAATACGGATTCGCGCTTCCGGCTGGCGATGACGAGACGTTTCGCAAAGCGATGGAAATCGCCGGTACTTACAGCGGCGTGTACTATTACAATTTTGCCGACGGCCGGTATGATTTCAGCGGTTACGAGCCGTGGTTCCAAACGATGAGCGCCATGAAAAAGGAGGGCGGCTTGTTCCCGGGGGAAACCTCGCTGCAAACCGATACGGCGCTGGCGCAATTCGCGGAAGGGAACATCGGCATGATGCTGGTGACCAACCACGATTTTGCGATGCTGGGCCGCGTCAAGCCGCTGCAATTTGCGTGGGGAGTCGCGATGCCGCCGCTCCTGGACAAGTCCGGCCGGGGGCAAGGTGCTTTAATGGAATACCCCGAACCGCCTTTTGTCATCAATGCGTACACGGCGCACAAGACGGAGTCCGTGGAGCTTTGGAAATTTCTCCAATCGCCCGACTTTCTTGGCGCTTTGTACCAGCAGGGAGACGCCATTCCGACGCAGGCCGGCATTACGGCGGATCCGCAGTACCGGCCTTTGCTGCCCCAATTCAGCGCCTTTCTCCCGACTAGCGAAGAGTCGCCGTATCCAAGGGAGCCGAAGTTCATTTTGAAAAACTTTCCGACACTGTTCTCCCCCAAAAATTTGGGCGACGCGATGCGCATGAAAGCCTACAGGGAAGTGATGCAGGGCGTTCATTCGCCGGAGGAAGTGCTGGGAAGCCTTACGGCGCAGTACAATGAGTCGCTTGAGATTGCGATAGGTCAGCAACTGGTTAATATGCACGATTTCGTGGATCCGTCTTTCGATTTTCGATTTCCACTTAAGAAAAAAGTGATAGAAAATTGAATGTCGCTATAGATAATTTTATTCAGTTCCACCAAGTAAGCGTCTACAATGAAAACTGTAAAGCAAGCCACAACGCCAAAATTATTTATATCAGGGAGGGTTTTGTTTGAAAAACAGAAATAAGATCGCAACGTCACTTCTTTCCACTGTGGTCGTAACTTCCATCGCACTGACAGGCTGCGGCAAAAGCGATGAGGGGCAGAACGCACAATCTACGGCTGCGGCCTCGACGGCGCCTACAGCGGCAGCAGCTACGCAAAAACCTCTTGATCCGGTCGAGTTGTCCATCTACTATCCGGGTACGGCTCAGAAGGATGTCGCTGCTGTTGAGGAAGAAATGAACAAGCAGCTTAAGGACAAGATCAATGCCACTGTCAAGATCAATGCTGTTGACTGGGGGAACTGGGCACAAAAAATTAACCTGATGTCAGCTTCCGGCGAGCCGTTCGATCTCTTGTTTACGGCTGGCTGGGACAATTTCAGCGGCAACGTAGCGAAGGGTGCGTTCCTTGATCTGACTCCGCTGATCGACAAATATGCGAAAGAAACGAAAGCGCAAATGAATCCGCTACTGCTGTCCGGTACGGCCGTGAACGGAAAAAATTACGCGATTCCAGTAGAAAAAGAAATGGCTCAAGAGTTTGGTGTTGTGCTCAATAAAGACCTGGTGGACAAATATAAGTTCGACATTACGAAAATCAAGACACTTGCGGATTTGGAGCCGATGCTGCAAACGATCAAGGAGAAGGAGCCGGGCGTAACGCCGATGTGGGGCGGGAAAAACAATATTTCTCTGATTCCATTCGAGCAAATCGGCAACGGCGCCGTTCCTGGAGCTATCAAAAACAATGATGGATCGACGAAAGTCGTTGATCAGTGGGAAACTCAAGAAATGAAGGATCAGTTGAAGCTGCTCAAAGATTGGAATGCGAAAGGGTTTTTCCAAAAAGATCCTGCTACGCAAAAAGACGCTGGTCCGTCTAATAAAGCGGGTACGACATTCGCGCAATGGCAGCAGTTGACACCTGGGAAAGACGCCGTTCTTAGTCAGCAATGGGGGCATCCAATGGTGCAAGTTGTGCTGACTCAGCCTTACACATCCAGCGGTGACCTCAATGGCGCCATGACCGCGATTTCCAGAACGTCCAAAAATCCGGATCGCGCTATGATGCTGATCAATCTGCTGCATACGGATGCCAAATTGCTCAACACACTTGTTATGGGTGTAGAAGGCAAGCATTATGCGAAAGTAAACGATACGACGATCAAAGTTCCGGACGGCATGAAAGCAGGACAAACCGGCTACGTGCCAGGCAACAACTACATGTTCGGCAATCAGTTCCTGAACTATCTGTGGGATAACGAAGATCCGAAAAAATGGGATCAATACAAGCAATTCAACGCATCGGCGAAGCCTTCCGCGATCGTAGGTTTCAGCTATGACGCAGAACCTGTTAAAAACGAAGAAGCCGCTATCGTCAACATTTACAACGCGTATATCGATGGCTTGAGCACAGGTGTTATTGATTACGAGAAAGAACTGCCGGTCTTCATCGATAAAATGAAAAAAGCCGGACTGGACAAAGTTATCGCCGAGAAACAAAAGCAAGTTGATGAATTTTTGAAAACTAAAAAATAATCAGGTACGGGCACTGCGCGAGCCGGCAAATTGATTGCCGGCTTCTTGCGTATGCGCGAAAATGCCGGTGCGAGACATAGGTGCAGAGGGAGAGGGTATACAGATGACATACGAATTACAGGAATTTGCTTTAGATTTGCGAAAAAGCACGGCTCCAAGCAATTACATTTGGGTTAACAGTGGGTTTTCGACGGCAGCGCCGCTTGCGCACACGGTTATGGGCGTGAACGGCTGGTTTTCACCGCCGTTTGCGGCACGTGATTCCGTTCTGCATGTGCAAATCACAGCGGACGGACATGTGATTGAAGATACGGGGAACTTGGGCAAAGGCGATTGCGGCTTGCTGTTTGCCGGCGCCGAGTGGCGTCCGGACCGGATCGCGAGAAAAGGCACTTACCACTATTATGTGAACGATCAGCTGCTGTCGCTTGCGCTAGAAAGCGAGTTGACGCCGCTTTCCGATCAGGCTGGCTTCGTCTTGAGCGTTCGCGTGAAAAACAGAACGCAGCGCAAGCTAGACGTCACACTCACGCCTAAGCTGATGCCCGGCTGTCCGAACCGCGTCCCGCTGGACGAGTGGGACTTTGTCTTTCCACGGCAGGGGGAACCGGCGCAATTGCTTGAAGATTCCGTGTGGGAGAATGAGGCCGTACGGTTGACGTTGTTGGCCGATACGCCGGACAGTGTACCGTTGCAGCCGAACGAAGAGAGAATCGTGCGGTTTGCCGCTGTTGTTACACCTAAAGGAGAAGCGGTATCCGGCGCGTCTGATTTGGCCGCTTGGGTGAAGGCTACCGAAGCGTTCTGGCAGCAGCGACTGGATGCGGCGAATCGCCATGTGCCAACGCTGCGCAGCGACATTCCAGGACTCGAAGACTACTATCGCCGTTCGCTGATCAGCGGCATGGTTTGTCTATGGTACAAACCGGAGTTAGCGATGCAGCCGTTTCCTGCCGTAGCAGGTATGGAAGGTGCAGGCGTATGTGTGTATCCATGGGACGTGGGCGGCTATGCGGGCAAAGCGATCAATCTGCTGCTGGGCAAAGACAAGTCGATCGAGCTGGCTCGTCTGATGGCGGTTGGCGGCATCGATCGTCATTCCCGTTTTTCACCGAGCGGCAAGGGACTTGACGGCGTATATTCTTACAGTCTTTGGTCGTTCTATAACTTGATGTGGTGCGTGACAACGCAGCATGGCCCGATTACCGAGATGTTCCCGCTCTTGAAGGAGATGCTGCTGAAAGACGAAGAGCGACTGCCGCATCGCGGGGAGTTGCTTGATTACGGCGACCAGCGCCAACTGCTGGAAATGCGTACAGCCGCTCATCAGCATGTCGTCTCCAGCCCGAACGCGGAGCGCGCCTGGTGCTACGACCGGCTTGCCGATTTGGCCGACCATCTGGGCGAGGAAGGCGCAGCGGAATGGCGTGACAAAGCGGAACGCATTCGTGCGGCAATTCGCGAGCAGCTGTGGGACGCGGACAAAGGCTGGTTCAAATGTATTTACCCCGATGAACATATCGAATATGTGTATACCATTCAGGCATTCGACTCGCTGCGTATGGGTGTGTGCACGCCGGAGATGGAGGCTGCGCTGCTCTCCCACCTGCGGGAGGGCGCTTTCCTCGGCGAGTACGGGGTAAGCAGCATCTCCGCCGAAGACGAACTGCATTACGAGCTGAACGACCCTGACTGGTCGGGAGGCGGCAGTTACACGGGCGAAGCACCGGTGCTTGCGCATACGCTCTGGGAAATCCAGAAGCCCGAGCAGGCGTGGGACGTGCTGAAGCGGCTGTTCTGGATGGGCAAGCAGCTGCCTTACTACCCGCAGGAGCATTACAGCGACCGTCCGATGGCGCCAGCGCATAAGCGGGCCAATATCGTGGCCGGGCTTGCCGGCGTGGAAGCGGTTCTGTTCGGCATGGCCGGGCTGGAGCCCCGGTTGAACGGCGAGCTGTGGGTGTCCCCGCAGCCGCCTGCAGAGGGCAGCGTCTCCATCACCGGTTACCCGCATAGGGGCCAGCGTGTGGATGTGCACATGTCGCCTGGCATGTGCCGGATCGTCTGCGATGGGCAAACCGTGTACGAAGGCGCGCCGCAAAGCGTGCTGGCGTGCCAAGGCAATCAATGATCGACAAGCACCGGCGACCGATGGAGGGTCGCCGGTGTTTTTCAATTTCAAATAGATATTTTAAAGTTATCTTAGATTATTTTATTCATTAAACGCATGGCTGCTTTTACAATGGAAGAAACGACAGAAAGAGGAGTGGGCTTTATGAGAAGTACCCCGGGGTTCCTGCGCAATATAATCAAATATCGGGCCTTATTCCTGATGATATTGCTTCCGGCAGCCGTCTTGATTTTCAATAACTATATCCCGATGTTCGGTGTCATCGTCGCGTTCAAAAACTATAACTTTGTCGACGGTATTCTGGGAAGTCCATGGGAAGGATTTTCGAATTTCAAATATTTGTTCCAGACTGAGGACGCCTGGTCCGCTACGCGCAACACGGTGCTCTACAACGCGCTGTTTATCGTGTTGAACACGGTTTGTGCGATCTTCTTGGCCATTGCGCTCAATGAATTGAGAAATAGAAGGCTGGCGAAATTTTTCCAAAGCAGCTTGTTGTTCCCGTATTTCTTGTCCTTTGTTGTTGTCAGCTATTTGGCTTACGCGTTTCTCGGCGGAAATGGATATATCAACAAAGCGATTCTCGAGCCCCTCGGCATCGACACCGTTTCGTGGTACACAGAGTCGAAATATTGGGTCTTCATCCTGCCGCTGGTCAATCTTTGGAAAAATATCGGGTACAGCATGGTGGTGTATCTGGCCTCGATCGTCGGGATCGATCAGGAGTATTACGAGGCGGCCGTCATCGACGGGGCATCAAAGTGGCAGCAGATTCGCAGCATCACCATCCCGCTCATGGCGCCGGTTATCGTGATCTTGGTCATCTTGCAGATCGGAAGAATTTTCAATGCGGACTTTGGTTTGTTCTATCAAGTGCCTCTGAATACAGGTGTGTTGTATCCGACGACGAACGTTATCGATACTTTCGTATACCGATCCCTGCTCGTCAGCGGAAACGTCGGCATGTCGGCTGCGGCCGGTTTGTATCAGTCGACAGTAGGTATCGTGCTTGTACTGGTGACAAACCTCATTGTCCGTAAATTCAGCAAAGAAAATGCACTGTTTTAGGAGGAGACGCTAGATGGCTGCACATATAGATTCCCAAACGCAAACGATCGAATCCACCGGGCAAACCAGCAAGACGGAGTCGAACAATTACAGTAATCGGATTTCAGGTCTGGCGAACTTCCTGCTCGTTGTCATGTTTACGGTGCTCAGCATCGTCTGCTTGTATCCGCTGTTGCTCGTCATCGCGGTTTCGTTCACGGACGAGCATACGATTATAACGAGTGGTTATAACATTTTTCCCAAAGTGTTTTCCACTTTTGCCTACGAGTATTTGTTTCAGGATGCCGAAAAAATTTTTCGCGGATACGGCGTGTCCATTGTGGTGACGGTCATCGGGACGATCGTCAGCTTGCTGCTGACAGCGTTGTTCGCTTACCCGATCTCCCGAAAAGATATGCCGTACCGGAATTTTCTCTCGTTTGTCGTGTTCTTCACGATGCTGTTCGCCGGGGGGCTCGTTCCGTGGTATTTGACTTACTCGGCTGCGGGACTGAAAGATACGCTTGCAGCGCTCATCATTCCGCATCTCGTTGCGCCGTTTAACGTGATCATCATGCGGACATTCTTCGCCAATACGATTCCCGTTTCCTTGATTGAATCGGCCAAAATCGACCGCGCCGGCGAGCTGAGGATTTTCGCCCAGATCGTCATGCCGCTGTCGCTGCCAGTGCTGGCGACGATCGGCCTTTTCCAGACGCTGGTCTATTGGAACGATTGGTTCACTAGCTCGGTATTTATTAGCAACGACAAGCTGGTCAGCTTGCAGTACTTGATGTACAAGGTCATTTACAATATTCAATACTTGAATTCAGGGCTGGTTGATACGTCTGTAGCCGGTGAGGCTGCCGCAGCGATACCGAAAGAAACCGTACAGATGGCAATGGCCATTATCGGGATCGGTCCAATTATTTTCGTCTATCCGTTATTACAAAAATATTTTGTCAAAGGCTTGACCATTGGAGCCATCAAAGGATAGATATGAGTTTCCAAGCGGAGGTAACCAAAAAAGGGGGGGAGTGCTGATCGGAAAGTTAGGAGGGGTTCATATTCATATGAGGAGGATGAAAAGCTTGAAACGAACCGTGTTCCGAAGGGCAATCAGCGTCATGCTGGCGATGTTTATCGTGTTATGCGCTTTTCCAATATTACCGGCAAATGCTGCAGCTTCATCTGAAGTTTACGATTTGACGGTTTCCGGCACCGACCAGCAGACGGTCAAAGGATGGGGCGTGTTCCCATCCTGGAACCGTGCCGACTGGACCCGTAATTTTATTGATAAAACAGGGGCGCAGGATGCACTATTCAACGACTTGGGCGTCAATATGTTCAGGGTCATGATCCCGCCTCTGGCTGGGGATGGCAACGGCAATCTGGTCGATGCGAAAATGCAGGAAATTTCCGATCTGATTCAAACCGGGGAAACGAGAGGGCTTCACGATTTTATCATTTCCGTGTGGTCCCCGCCGATCGATATGAAAACGATTCCAACCGTGAACGGCTGGACAGGATCGGAGCATGTGCGTCTTAAACCTGAAAAAGAAGACGCTTACACGTCTTATCTGGTGAGAGCGATTCAATGGCTGACCGCTCATGGGGCAAGCGTGCCTAAGGCGCTTAGCTTTCAAAATGAGCCGCTTTCGCAAATCGTCAGCGAATGGTGTTATTGGGGCGGCGACAACGGCATGCAGTATCAGCGCGTCGCCAAATTGCTGCGTTCCAAGCTCGATGCCGCCGGGTTGACGAACATTCAAATTCTGGCTCCGGAAGGCGCAGCCTACTTTGAGAACGAGCTGCTGCTCGGTCAAAATTTCTCGGCGTTGAGCGCAGACCCGGCGCTGAATAATGCGATTGGCGCTTTTACTTCGCACAGTTATTTCTCCAAAGGCTATGACACGACGGAAGTGTACCGGGCGTACGTGGACGCATTGGATCATTTTCCGGAAAAGGACAGATGGGAAACCGAGTACAGTACGTTGATCGCCGGCGTTTCCGATATCGATATGGCGATTAACGCTTCCCGCAGATTGTCCAGCGACATGGCGTTCATCCGCAACAATTACTGGTTCTGGTGGCTCGGCTGGGCGGCGAACAGACATCCAAGCGATGTCGGTGAAGTGCTGCTGGATGGCGACGGCTATACAGTAACCAAATCCAAAACATTTTATGTGCTCAGCAAAATTTTCAATAATGTTCCTGCCGGTTCCAAAGTCCGACGCATTTCCGCAGACCCGGCCTCCGGCTTGACGACGGCGGATTCGGTCTGGATGGACGGCGTTGCCTTCGTGAATGGCAACAAAACGGTCGCGTTGGTCGTTAACCCGACGGATCAAGCTAAAACCGTAAATGTGAAAGGGCTTACGGGCTCGACGGCGAGCGTCTATCAAACGACTTCCGATATTCCGGTTGGGCAGGATATGAAGACAGCCGCTACAAGAAACGTTTTGGGAGGAACAGCTTCGGACATTCAATTGCCGGCCAAGAGCGTATCCGTCGTCGTCACTTCCACGACAGATACGGCGGCTCCGCATATCACCTTTGATCAAGCCAACAGCACGTCGACAACAGATGCCGGGTATGCGGTCAGAAGCTCGCAGTTTACAGTTTCCGGACATTTGGATGAGCCGGGCACACTGTTGATTAACGGAGAGGCTGCAACGATGGCGGGCGATCTTAGCTTCAGTAAAACGGTAACACTGCAGCCCGGGATGAACACGATCTCGGCCGTAGCGACGGATACGTTAGGCAACGCGGGTGCTCCGCAGCAACTGACGATTCGGTATGACTCCGCTTATTTGGGACTGACCTTGGATCAGAGCGGCTTAATTTATGTGAACCAAAATAATTATGCTGTAACAGGCAGAACGAACGGGAACGCAATGGTGACCGTCAAGCAGCAGGTAGGCGGTTCTACGGTGAGCCAAAGCACGTACAATATCGTGACGGAAGCGAGCACGCACCAAGTAGGGGATACGATCCGGCAAATTATCAATGACAACTACGTATCTTCCTCAGCCGGTTTGGCTACGGGTCAGGGCGGTTTCTCTGTCAACTCGCAAGTCGTTTGGGACAGCAGTACGGTGTTAACGCCTGCTGAGGGCGCCAAATCACTGCGCTTAAAATTAACGCAAGGGCTTGCGCGTGTCGGTCTCGCTTTTGTCGATACGGCGAATAAAGCGAAAACGGAAGATTATTCGGCAGCTGTAAGCTCAGCCGGGCTTCAGTTCTGGGTGTACACGAAAAGAAATGAGAGCACCTTCTCCGCTGTACTGGAATCGGACAATAACGGAACGATTGTGGAATCAAGGGTTCCATTGTCCAACTATTTGACCCCATCCGATTATGGGAACAAGTGGGTCAAAGTGACGATACCGCTTTCCGCTTTTGATGCGGCCGTACATTATGACGTCGCAGGAGAGATTACCAATACGCCAATACTATGGAACCAGATGAAGGGCATCGGATTTTTAAGTAACGCTGCGACGTACTATGATCCGAATGTGGACGATATCAAAATTGTATACACGAGCGTGCCGTCAACGACAATAACGCCTCCGACGTTCAGCGCAGGCATGGTCTTAAGCGTCGGGGAAAATGTGGTGAACGTCATGGCAAGCAATGAACTGGGCCAACAAGCAGCGCCTGCGTCCGTTCGCGTCGTTTATGATCCCGCAGCTCCTGTGCTCACGGTGCCGGCGACAGGATCGACGACAAGCACCAGTTATGTCTTAAACGGCAGTGTCGATGAAAACGTGACAATTAAAGTCAATGGCGTTCCGGTTACGCTTAAGGCAGACAACACGTTTACGGCTGTCGTACCGGTCACCAAAGGTGTGAACACGATTACCGTCGTAGCGGAAGATCTTGCTGGCAACGTGACGCAGTCGGTGGTCAGCGTGACCTGTAATCCTGTCGAGGACGGGGCCGTAGCGCCGGGTGTTGCGGTGGGCAACAAAACGGTGGCGGCTCCGACGATTGACGGCAATATTGCGGAATCCGGTTGGATTGTCAATAACCGCGTGGAAAGAATGATCACCGGCACATCTGACAACAATATTACATTCGGCACGATGTGGGATGCCGACAAACTGTACGTTGCTGTGAAAGTGTTGGACGCTGATTTGAAAAATGATTCCGAGCAATCGTATCAGGACGACTCGGTTGAAATTTACATTGACGGCGACAACAGCCGAAGCACCGTATACGGCAGTGACGACCATCAAATTACGCTCGGCTGGCACGACGAGCAGCTTTCCGTCGGCGGCAATATTACCGGAATCACCTATGCGCAGCAAGATATCGCAGGCGGATTTACGGTGGAAATGGCCATTCCTTGGAGCGGCATCGGCATTGCTCCGCCTAAGGTTGGCAGCGTAGTCGGCTTCGACGTCGCCTATAATGACGATGACGGCCGCAATAGCGGCAACCGCGAAAGCCAGCTCATGTGGCGGGGCACCGGCGACAACTGGCGCAGCACGGCCGCATTCGGCAGCTTGTATTTGAACGACGGGAAAAATGTGACAGTCGCCAGAGAGCCATCCGGCGCGCTGACGACGGACGGAGCGCTCGATGAACCGTATTGGTCGCTCAGAAGCAACGTCACCAGAAGCATCACCGGTTCGTCGAATAACAGCGTCCGCTTCGGTACGCTGGGCGATTCGCAAAACTTGTATGTCGGCATCGAAGTGCTGGATACCGATTTGAAAAACGATTCGGCGCAATCCTATCAAGACGACTCGGTAGAGGTTTATATCGATGCCGATCATAATCAAAGCACCGCTTATGATGCGAAGGATCATCAAATTACGCTGGGATGGCATGACAGCCAGCTTTCCATGATCGGAAACATAGAGGGAATCCAATATGCGCAGCGGGATATTAACGGAGGTTACTCCGTCGAGATGGCGGTTCCGTGGGCATCGCTCGGTATCACGCCGGCCCGTGACATTTCGTTAGGATTCGATGTCGGCGTGAATGACGATGACGGTCATAACGGCGGCAACCGCGAAAGCCAGATGATGTGGAACGGCAACGGTGACAACTGGCAGAACACGTCCGCTTTTGGCCATTTGCTGGTGCATAACTTAAGCTTGTCTTTACCGGTCGTTACCGTGCCGGAGCCAGAAGGATTGGTCGAGTTTACGGACGACAACTCCACGTTGAATAAAGTGTATGCGAAAACAGGGGCTATTGCCGTTCAGACCTCGCATCCGGAAAATTTTGCGAATGATGCGGCATCGTTCATTCATATTAATGACAACCCGGTGAACCCTGAGTATGTCATCTATAAATCACCTTATGGCAATATCTACTCGTTTGATATTGCGACAGGACTGTACTCGACTACGCCGCAATTTACGTTTTACGGTTCGGCCGACGGTGTGAGCTTTACGCCGATTACGGTTAAATCGAAGGTGACCGGCGGGGCCAACAGCTACAGCGTATCCAGCAACACAGCGAGCGGCTTGCCGGCCGGGACGCAATACCTGAAGATCGTATTCCCTGGCAAGCTCAACTGGTATGAACGGCTGCTGAACGTATCGTTCAAATATTTTGCCGAGCCGACACTGCCTGAAGATCCGATCAAGGTGCAGCTCACGGATGATGCAGTAGATTTATCCAAACTTTATGATAAATCCGCCCATATTGTGAAGGCAGTCGCCACTACAGGTTTGGATAAATACGGCTTCGACGCAACCCAGTTCAGACACACGAACGACGACATTATGGATCAGGAATACGTCGTTTACAAGTCACCGGCTAACGATATTTATTCGTTTGATATTAATGCCTCCGCATGGACCAGTTTGCCGTCGACGGTCGGCTTCTCGGTGTATGGCTCCGGAGATGGCGTGACGTATACCAAATTGACGCCTGAGCAAAAAATTATCAGCTCTTCGAACGGCTTTAACACGCTGCAAATTAAAGCGGACAGCATCGCCAGAGGCATCCGGTATTTGAAAGTGGTATTCCCGTACGGCGATGTCAATTGCGACAACTGGACTGCCACCATCAATAAGGTGTCGTTCGTTTACGGCATGCCGGGCGCGGATATCGACAAAACGGCGCTGAGTGCCGCAATCGAATCTGCTCAGTCGCTGCATGAAGCCGACTATACGCCGGCGACTTGGGCGGCACTGAGCACCGCGCTGAATGCCGCTTCCGCTGTGAATAGCGATGCGGACGCCACGCAGGAGCAAGTGGATGCGGCAGAGGTTGCCTTGCAGGCTGCCATTGCTGAACTGGCGCCGCAAGTTCAGGCGCAGAGCGCCGGCTTGTCTGGACCGGCTTCCGTTCAGGCAGACCAAACGCTGGATGTGACGTACAGCTTGCACAACGTGACGTCCAACGTGTATGCGAAAGAAGTCACCGTGAATTACGATCCTGCGCAGTTGGAATTCGTTTCGGCTACTTCGCTGCTGCCTGACAGCTTTAACGTTGTCGGAGACACCGAGCTTCCGGGCAGCGTGCGCATCCTGGAAGCCAGCACCAAGCCTAACAGCGCGGTGACAGGCTCGGTCGATTTGCTGACGCTGCGGTTCCATGCGCTTATTCCGGCGCAAACCGTAACCAGCACAATCGCTGTGTCGAACATCATGATTGCCGACCAAGATGGCAACCGGACGCAATTAAGCGCCAGCCCATCTTATGAGGTGCAAATCGTTGTGCTGCAAACCGACAAGACGGCATTGACGGCAGCGCTAACGGCAGCGCAGACTGCGGCGTCAGAGGCAAAAGTGTATGATGAACTTGAGCGTTGGGGTTACTACCCTCAAACGGCTCTTGATACGCTGAATGCGGCGATCACCAGCGCGAATACGGTACTGGGCAACGCCATGGCTTCGCAGACCGAGATTGACGCTGCGGCTGCGAGCCTAACGTCCGCGCTGCAAACGTTCAGCAATTCGGTCAGTACATCAGCGAGTGTCGGTGAATTGGCGATTATCGCGTCCCATTACGGTGCGACGACGGAGAGCGCCGATTGGGCAGCGCTGCAAATGTACGACTTGAACAGCGACGGCAAGCTGGACATTGCCGATCTGGTGGCGATGGCGCACAAAATTTTGGACTAACAGAGAGGTCGCCTTATGATTCGCAAACTTGTGGCAGTATGCATTGCTCTCCTGCTTGCCTCTGGGCTATCCATCGCTTCTGCTGAAGGGGCGCAAGCGACAGATGTGATTCGTCTGCAGCCGCTCGGCAGTACGCTTGAGCCGGGCGGCACGTGGACGGTCAACGTCCAAGGGGAACAATTAACCGATTTGTACGGATATGAACTTCAATTAACGTTCGATTCCAGCAGGCTCGCCTTTACGGGAGCCTCCAGCGGGATCGGTGAAGGATTCCGTTGGGAACCGATCGTCAAAGGAAACACGATAACGCTAATTTATACGCTGACCGGCAATAAACCCGGGAAAACCGGAGAGGTGGCGCTGCAAACGCTGCATTTTCAAGCGCTCGCCGCAGGCAGCGCAGCCGTCTCTCTGAGCCATGTGCAGCTCGTCGATCACGAGGGCGTGAGCCATGCGGGAAGCTTGGGCGGCAGCGCCTCCGTTGAGATCCGCACGGACGATTCTTCCTCCTCCGAGCCGACGCCAACGCCAACGCCAACGCCGACGCCGACGCCAACACCGGAGCCACCGACCAAGCCGGTCTCAACGATCGAGCTTCAAGCATCGCCGGACGCCCAAGGCGTCGCCTCGGTAACGGTCGATTCGCAGCAGCTGCAAGCAGCGGTCAACAACGCTTCAGGGAACAAGGTCGACATTGTCGTGAAGCCGGGCGAGGGGACCAAGGTAGTGCAGCTGCAAATTCCGGTCGCCCCGATAGCGGCAGCGCAAGAGAGCAAGATTGGCGCGATTGCGATCGATACCGGGCTGGCGACAGTTACGCTCAATCCGGACATTTTGAACAAAAATGGAGGCTCGGCTTCTGCGAATTTACAGCTTTCCGTCGCGAAGGTGGAGGCGTCCGCCTTGCCGAAGAGCGTGCAGGAGCAACTGGGCGGCAATTCGGTTGTGTACGACTTTAACCTAAGCGTGGACGGCAGCAAGATCAGCAAATTCGACGGTAACGATGTGTCCGTCGGGATGCCGTATACGCTCCAACCCGGCGAGAATCCGCATCAAATCGTCATTTACTACATGGCCGACGACGGCAGTCTGGCGATCGTCAAGAACGGTAAGTACAACTCGGCAACGGGGCAAGTCGAATTTAAGCCGCACCATTTCAGCACGTATGCCGCCGCTTACCATCCGGTCTCCTTTGGGGATATAGCAGGTGTGGCGTGGGCACAGGAAGCGATCGAAGGCTTGGCGGCCAGAGACGCGGTGAGCGGCGTCGGCGACGGGAAGTTCAACCCGGACGGTGAGGTGACGCGGGCCGAGTTTGCGACGATGCTGCTCCAGGCGTTCGACCTGGTCGATGCGGGAGCGGCTTCAGCGCTCAGCGATGTGCAGCCGGGCGCCTGGTACTACAGCGCGGTCGCCTCGGCGCAGCAGCGAGGCATCGTGCAGGGCAAGGACGACGGCAGCTTCGGCGCGGGCGACCCGATCAGCAGGCAGGACATGGCGGTGCTGATTGACCGGACGGCCCGGCAGCTGCAAGCGACGCTCGGCCAAACGGCGGCGCCGATTGCCTTCATGGATCGGGCTGACATATCCGCCTATGCCGCCGAAGCGGTAACCGCCCTGCAGCGGGCGGGGATCGTCAGCGGCGTGAGCGGCGGTGCGTTTGCGCCGCAGGCGCATTCGACACGCGCGCAAGCGGCCACGATGATTTACAGGCTTTTCTCGGTATGGAACGGTTGATCGAGGATACGAGAGGCATGAATGCTTGCTGGGCAAATCATGCCTCTTTTTTATGTGTAGGAAAGGAGGTGGTGGATGGGAAACGGGGGATTGGGACTTGGAATCTGACGTACCAGTCTAATCGAAAACAGGAGGATTGCTAATGAACAAACGGCTTCGTGTTGCGGTTCAGGTGTTGTGCAGCAGTATGTTTCTGTTCTTTTGCGCATTTGCAACAGTTTTGGTCCAGCCGGTGCAGCCGGTGTTCGCAGACGGAGCTTCCGACACACTAAGAGATATTTACAGCACGCAGCCGGGGAATGACCGGTTTTATATGGCGACGGCCGCCGATTTTGAGAACGCCCAGGCGGTGTCGAACAGCACAGCGCCGTATTACAGCGCGCCGTATGGCTTGCGCTTGAAATTTACGGCGGGCTTTAGTCGCAGCGTCGTCGGTGTCCGGTTCGTCAAGGCCGACTGGACGGCGGATACGTTCGCGATCACGCCGCAGATGCGCATCGCCGGCGGTTTGGAGATGTGGGTGAATCCGAAAGCGTCGCCCCGGGTTCCCAGCTTTTCGGTCGGGCTGGTGAGCGACAGCGGCGGGCAGTTGATCGAGACGCGGCTGCCGATCTCAAAATATTTGAAAGATGACGACTACGCCGACACATGGACGCGAATCGTCATTCCGTTCCGGGATTTTGCGGACACGGGATTTTATTATAATCCCGCCACCACGCTGTCCACGCCGCAGGCGTTCGACTGGAGCAAAGTGCGGGGCGTCAATTTTTTCGCGGATACGACTGTAAGCGGTTACTATGATCCTAGTGTCGACAACGTCCGCTTCCTTACAACGACGATCAAGCCCGTCCATGTACAGGGGCAAAATATGGTGACCGACTCCGGGGATACGATCCGATTTTGGGGGATGAATCTGGCTTCGGTGTACCCGACCCATCAACAGGCGGAGAACCTTGCAGCGAACCTGTCTGCGATGGGCGTTAACGCCGTTCGGCTGCATCACTTGATGAGAAACAGTCTGGACTGGAACAGGATTTCCAAAATCGGGGCGCTGACCGCCTACACGACGAATACGCGCGATCCGAACGTCGAGGCGTGGGATCGTTTCGATTACTTGAACGCTCAGTTGAGGGCGCGCGGTATCTATGTTCAGATCAGCCTCGATTCCAGTCGTAAATTTTTGCCGGGCGACGTGGACATTATGCAAACGACCGCCCAGGACCGCACGGATTGGATGGACGCCATGGATGCGCTGAACAAAGTGCCGAGCAACGTCGACATGGTGCGCATGCTGCCGATGATCGACGAGCGGGCGGCGAGGCTGATGGAAGAGTACGCGCGCAACATGCTGACGCACGTCAACCCGTATACGGGCATCGCCTACGGCAGCGATCCGCAGGTGCTTTACCTGGAAACGATGAACGAAACGTCATCGGAATACGCGGTCGTTGCCGGCAACAAATTTGAGAGCACGGCGTACCCGAAGGTGTCGTACTGGAAAACGCTGCTGAACAACAAATGGGCCGCCTACACTGCCGCGCATGGCATTGCGCCCGTCGATATTTACGGCTCTTTGACCCCAGCGCAAAGCGAGGCGCGCGTCGACTTTTTGCGGGAGCTGGATCAGAACTACTATAACCGGATTAAAAATATGGTTCGGGGTCTGAACGTACAGACGCCGATGATCTTCTCCAATCTATGGCGGGGCGAAAGCTTCCAAAAAATGCAGAACAGCATTTCGGATGTGATCGAAGACCACAATTACGTCAATCCGCAAGTCGTCAAAGATTTCGACGATGTGTTCAATGCGGCATCCCGTTCGATGATGGCGGGCAAGCCGTATTTTATCGGCGAGTTGAACCAGCAGGAATCGGATGCCAATCTAGCGGCGAATGCGCCGTACCGAAGCATGCTGCTGCTCGCTGCCAGCGCCTACGGCTCGTTCAACGACTGGAGCGGCATCGACTGGTTCGCCTGGGCGCATGGCGACCATATGCTCGGCAAGGACGGTTGGTCGATGTGGGAAGAGCGCACGCCGAACGTCTTGTCCGATATGGTGGGCGAGATCGAGTCGGACGGCATGAATATGGATCACCTGCGGACGACGGGGTTCCTCTTCAAGAACGGACTGACGGCGAAAAGTCTGAATCCGCTTACCCTGTATGTGGATGACCCAACAGACAAGACGACGTATTCGACGCTCATGACGCCCAAGTACCAATTCAAGCCGGGCTGGCAAAATATAAACAGCATCCGCCGGGCGTTCGGCCCTGTGCCGCCGTCGCAGCCGACGGCGACATGGATGACGACGTCGCCGACCAATCCGCTCGTCTCCGATACCGGTCAAATTATTAAAAACACGGCGCGCAAACAGCTTACCGTCGCTGCGCCGCAGGCGGAAGCGTTCAGCGGCAGCTTGGACGCGCAGGCGCCTGCCGGTTTGAGCCACCTTCAATTGACGGGAACGAGCGGCTCCGCCACAGTCATTGCGGTAACGAACGACGGCAACGACTTCGGCAGCAGCCAGAAGCTGATCGTCAGCAGAACCGCGCTGGATACGGCGAACAAAGAAGTGGCTGGGCCGACCGTCACGCTGAAACAACTCAAGGCAGCGAACACCAGCATGGCCTGGTACCTCAAGAGAACGCGCCCGCGCGGCGAAACGGGGTACGAAGAGCTGGCGATGACGGTGCCCGGACAGCTGACGCTTCCGGCCGACGCCTGGCATGAAGTCGAGCTGGAGTACGCGCCGAAAGGCAGCCTGCCGGTCCGTCAATCGACGCTGTATGTCGGGGATTCGATCCGGCCGGTGTTCGACGACAGCTTCCTGATCTCCGGCGTGCTGGGGACTGCAGCCGGGGGATATTCGCTCAATTCGGGCTACGCCATCGACCCGAACACGACGTTGGTTCCGGCAGAAGGCACCAAATCGCTGCGGCTGAAATTTACTGCCGGTTTCGATCCGTCGCGCGTCGGCGTGAACTTCACGAATTCCGCGTCCAAGTCGGTGATGCTCGATTACACGGCGCTGAAAACCAAGGCCGGGCTGCACTTATGGGTGTACACGAAGCGCAAGGTCAACAGCTTCTCCGTCGAGCTGGTGAGCGACAATAACGGGAAGCTGGTTGAAAGCCGTGTTCCGCTCTCCAACTATTTGACTACTACCGATTACGGCAACAAATGGGTTGAGGTGACGATTCCGTTCTCGGCATTCCCGAATACGGGCGTCTATTACGACACCGCGACCGGTCAGACGACATCCATGCCGTTCTTGTGGGACCGGGTCAAAGGGATCGGGTTTTACAGCTCGACCGTAACGGACGGCTACTATGATCCGTACGTGGACGACGTTCGCGTCGTTTACACTTCTGTGCCGTAAGCCATTTGCCATCCACAAGCCGCTTCGGGG
Organism: Paenibacillus oryzisoli; assembly: GCF_050467285.1. Lineage (GTDB taxonomy): Bacteria > Bacillota > Bacilli > Paenibacillales > NBRC-103111 > Paenibacillus_E > Paenibacillus_E oryzisoli_A. Next base: position 161,493 of record NZ_JBCMUN010000020.1, read on the forward strand.
AAACTTGAAGCGGCTTGTGCTTGCAAAAGGATAGAAATTTTAATGAAATCTTAGATTATTTCATTCAATAACGGTACAACCGGAGGTAATATGAAAGTGCATTTTTGTCAAAAGGGGGCTAGCCGCACGTGTCAGGCATGAAAACGATTGAAATTAACGAACGAAAGGTGATTTCGCAAGAGCGCGAAGTCCATTATAGAATTTATTTGCCAGACGGTTATGAAGATGACGCGGATCAGTCGTGGCCCTTGGTCGTTTTCCTTCACGGCGCAGGCCAGAGAGGTGCTGACTCCGCGGTGCTGGAGCTGCACGGGCCTCCGAAGGAAGCGGCAGCGGGGAGATCGTTTCCCTTTATTTTGTTAGCTCCGCAATGTTCGGAGGATACGGTTTGGATCATGCAAAAAGAGCTGGTCATGTCCCTTATCGGTGACATTCGGCAGCAATACAGCGTAGATGCGCAGCGCATATATTTGACCGGACTAAGCATGGGCGGATTCGGCACCTGGGAAATCGCTATGGAGCATCCGGATGTGTTCGCGGCCATTATGCCGGTTTGCGGCGGTGGCATGTCCTGGCGGCTGAACAACTTGCTGGACAAACCGATCTGGACGTTTCACGGCGCAAAGGACACGGTCGTTCCGATTTTGTATACGGATGAAATGGTGCGGGCATTGAAAGCGCTCGGTAATCCGGCGAAGTACACGGTATATCCCGACGCCGAGCATGACTGTTGGACGGAAGTATATCGCAGAGAAGACGTATATGCGTGGCTGCTCAGTCATGTTAACCCCAATAAGTAATAGAATCACAGGAGATGGTAGGAATGGATAAACGGATCAAGCTTGCCTATGTCGGCGGCGGAAGCTATCAATGGGCTCCAAGGATCATTAAAGATATTATGCTGAAAGAAGACTTGAAAGCGATCGATTTTATGCTGCTGGATCGGGAGCTGGAGAGAGCAGGCGACATTAAGCGTCTATGCGAGCGGATGAACGAGGAATTGAAAACCGATCATACGTTTACGGCGACGATGAGCGAAGAGGAAGCTTTTGCCGGATGCGACTTCGTCATCATTTGCATCTCTACGGGCGGCCTGGAAGCGATGCGGCACGATATTGCGATTCCGGAAAAATACGGCGTTTACCAGACCGTGGGCGACACGGTCGGCCCCGGTGGCTGGAGCCGCAACCTGCGCAACGTCCCCGTCTTCAATGCGCTGGCGGAAAAAATTGCACGGCTGTCAAACGACGCCGTCGTGCTGAATTACACGAACCCGATGGCCTGCCTGACCAAAGCGTTCGCGGCCAAAACGAATTTAAGAGCCGTGGGCTTGTGCCACGGCTTGTACGAGAACTACGAGGTGCTTCTGGACGTATTCGGGCTCCAATCGGAGAGCGAGCTGAACGTCCGCTTCGGCGGCGTCAACCATTTTTTCTGGATGCTGGATTTCAAGGTGAACGGTCAGGATGGTTATGCGCTGCTTCAGGAAAAGCTGGGGGCGGATAAACGGTTTATCGACCTGATCAACGAGGCGCATTCGGATGAAATCGGGTTTTCGTCCAATAAATATTTGACCAGTGAGCTGTTCGAGACTTACGGCTTTTTGCCGTACTTCGGGGATCGGCACACGTGCGAGTTTTTGCCGAACATCATTACCGGAACGGGAGAGCGGTTAGACACTTACCGCATCCATCGGACGACCATCGAAGAGCGGTACGACATGCTCCGCAAATGGAAGGACGAAGTGATGCAAATGATCGAGGGGACGACACCGATCACGTACGAGCGCACGCGGGAAACCGCGGCGGACATCGTGGAGGCGGTCGCGCTCGGCAAGACGTTCATCGATATCGTCAACATCCCGAATCAAGGGCAAATTCCGAATCTGCCGCTCGGCGCGATCGTCGAGACACTCGGCGTCGTCAATTCGCTCGGCTTTACGCCTGTATGCACAGGACCGCTGCCGGAACCAATCCGCCAAATGGTGCTGCCGCATGCGGAGAACTCGGAAACGATCTATGAAGCGGCGTCGACCGGCAATTACGAGCTGGCGCTGCAAGCGTTATACAACGATCCGACTTGCAAGCATCTGGACTATACCGACATTCGGCGCATGGCGCAGGAGCTGTTGGAAGCGAATCGGCCGTACGCGCCACAGTTTTTCAAATAGCGCGTTGTTCGTGCGGCCTCCCCTTTGAGTGTCATTTTAGCCTCAAAGACAACCGTTACGCATAAACCAACAAAAGGCATCAAATCCTTGTTCATATAAGGATTCGATGCCTTTTGTTTTATGTTTGGATATATATGGTCACTTTCTTAGATAATCGGCAATTCTGGAGGCGTTGTTGATTAATCCACATATCGTGAGGAATTGATTATTGCAAGCACCTGGATTCTGTTTACAATTATAAACAAGAGTTGATTAAACGATTTATGTCTTTTATTTAAGGGCAATTTTGTACTATGAAGAAGGAGCTGTAATTTTGCAAAAACGAAGTCAGCTGCTCATTTTTATATTAACTGTTGGCGTTTTCGGCATCTTAAATACCGAAATGGGTGTCATCGGGATATTGCCTTCCATTGCGGATCACTATCATATCAGTATTTCCCAGTCAGGATGGTTGGTGAGCTTTTTCGCCATCGCTGTTGCCGTTTCTGGTCCAACCATGCCGTTATTGTTTTCGGGAATCAATCGGAAGAAGGTCATGCTGCTCGTACTTGGCGTTTTCGTAGTGGGCAATGTGGTCTCCATTTTTGCTTCAAACTTTACCATTGCTTTAATTGCGCGTGTAATACCAGCTTTTTTTCATCCCGTTTATTGTTCGTTGGCGTTCACTGTAGCCGCTGACTCGGTCAATGAGGAAGAAGCGCCAAAAGCAGTTTCCAAAATTCTTATTGGCGTATCGGCCGGTATGGTCATCGGGGTACCCATCGCAAGTTTTATTGCGAATACAGCTTCCCTTCAAATGGCGATGGTCTTCTTTGCGGGTGTCAATGTTATTGTATTCCTCGCTACATTCTTATTTATACCATCTATGCCTGTTGAGAAAAGACTTTCTTACGGGGCTCAATTGTCTGTATTGAAAAAAACAATGACCTGGATTTCCATAGCGGCCGTCATTTTATTAAACTCAGCCGTGTTTGGCGTGTACAGTTATCTTGCGGAGTATCTGAAAACCGTGACGAACATGTCTCCCAATACCATTAGTTTCATGTTATTCATGTACGGTGGAGCCAATATCGTCGGAAATGTGATCGCTGGTAAACTGCTTACGAATCGTGCCATCAGATTTATCGTATCTTTTCCCTTTATTTTGGGGATTGTCTACATCATGCTGTTCTTCTTTGGAACGTTTAGCCTTCCAGTGGCGATCATTACTTTCATCTGGGGAATACTTGCGGGTATTGGAGGGAATATCAATCAATATATCATGGTGTCGGCAGCTCCAGAAGCGCCTGATTTTGCGAATGGCTTGTTTTTAACATCAGCGAATTTAGGGACAACCTTGGGGACGGCCGTGGGTGGGTTATTTATTTCAGGAATGGGTACGCAATACGTCGTAATCGTGGGAGTACTTTCATTAATATTAAGTTCAGTGACCCTATTGGTAAGAAGATACAGGTTTCCCCCTGCACAACAACCGGCTAGATAATTTCGCCGTTCACGACGCTAAGAGCGCCCTGACAATTCGGCAGGACGCTCTTGTTTTACATAGGCTACAGGCTTCTTTCTAACAGGGCTCCAACTTGTTTGGATATTGCTTGAGGCGGGGATGGCATGCCATTCCGGATCCACCATTCAATGACTGCTACATAAGCGTTGCCGGCATACTGGAGCATAACGTCTTCGCTTAAATCCGTATTTCTTCCACTTTCACGGTCAATCTCATTTTTGAATCCTTCTGTCACATAATCAAAAAGCCGACTTCTGAACGATGGGGCCCCTTGGCTCGCTAGCATGGTCGAAAAGAAGACATAATTTTTTTCGAAATATTCGAAAAAGGGTAGAAGAGCATTGCTCCAATCCAGTTTGCAGGCCCATTCCCCCATCTCTCTTAATTCGTTAATGTGTGCTTCTATGAGTTTGTCCAATAGATCATATTTGTCCTGATAATGCAGATAAATGGTGCCGCGGTTAATGTCGGCCTTGTCGGCAATATCCTGAATGGTGATGTCATCGAATTTTTTTTCAGCCATTAATGCAATAACAGCTTTTTTCATCGCTTCTTGTGATTTAAGAATTCTTCGGTCTACTTTGGCCATCGTATCTTCACCAAGCTTTCATAGATAATTAACGTTTCTATAATAATAGACAATAGTTGAGTAATCAATAAGGTTAGGTTTATGGGATGGTGTTTCAGAATCCAACTATGATAAGCGATAACCCAATGCTATATACTTAAGAGAGTACATATGGAAAGGAAGGCGACGTTATGAGCATGGAGGAATGGATTCACGCAGGTACTTTGGAGGAGTTGAAGCAAGTAAGTTCCAAGGTTATCAAAGGTGGTATCGCCGTATTTTACCATGAGGATGAAGTCAGAGCGTTAGACAATCGATGTCCTCATCTCGGTTTTCCGCTTCATTTGGGAAGCGTTTGCAATGGCATGCTGACATGTCACTGGCACCATGCTCGTTTCGATATTTGCAGTGGCGGGACATTGGATCCTTGGGCGGACGATGTTCCCGCTTACGACGTCAAGGTTGAGAATGAGATCGTCTGGGTCAACGCAAGACCTAGGAACATCGGCAATGCCGAGAAGCTTAAGCGCCGTTTGCGGGAAGGCCTTGAGCAGAACATCGGTATCGTGATTGCCAAGGCGGTGATTGGACTGGTCGAATCGAAAGTACCGGTTGATGAAATCGTCCGCATCGGCATCACATTCGGTACGTCGCAAGGGAATGGCTGGGGAGCGGGTTTAACCATTTTGACCGCGATGAGCAATGTGCTGCCCAAGCTGGATACCTCTGGGCAAATTCTCGCCTTATACCACGGCTTGGTTCAAGTAGCTAGAGCCAGCTCAGGACGTGCTCCCCGCCACCTGCTCGGGGCGCTGCCTTCCTCGCCGGCTTCCACGGAAAGACTGATGGCATGGTACCGCAACTGTGTCGAAGTGCGCGATACGCAAGGCGCGGAGAAGGTATTACTGACGGCAATAGCCAATGGTTCTTCATCCGAACAACTCGCCAACATGATGCTGATCTCGGTGACGGACCACTTTTATTTGGATGGCGGCCATACCTTCGATTTTCATAATAAAGCATTTGAGGCACTGGAAAGCTTGGGAGCTTCGCTCACGGAGCCCATCCTCGCTTCACTTGTTCCGCTCCTCAGATCGCCAACTCGCAGCGAAGAACTTCATCACTGGCAGGCGCCGGTTGATCTGGTAACTCCGCTTCAGAATGCTTTCGAGAAGCTGCAACAGCCTGCAACTTCGGAGCCATCCTTTCAGCTGAATGAACAAGCTTTCGTGGAACAACTGCTTAGTGATAATGCGCTAGTGACGATCGATCAATTATCCCGGCTTTTGCTGGGGGGAGCAGCCCCTGAACGGTTGGCTCAATTGATCTGTCTGGCCGCGGCTGAGAGAATTGTGCGGTTTCACACTCAAAATGAGTTCAGCGATTGGGTGGCGGTGCTGCATACCTTTACTTACGCTCATGCCGTACACGAGCGGCTGAGCCGTTCCAAGGAACCGCTTCTCTTTCGGGCGCTCTATTACGGGGCGATGGCCCTTTATCATGACCGTTTCCTTAATGTGCCGCGGGCGCCGAAACCGAGACCCGTTAGCGGGCGCAGCTTTGCGCCGGAGGAGCTGCTCGAGCTTATGGATCGAAGGCAGCAGGTGGAGGAGGCAGCTGGCTGGGTAGCCGGATACCTTGGGGAGCAGCGGGACCCTCATGTTCTGCTAGGCACGCTGGGCCTGAGTTTGCTTCGTGAGGACGCTGAATTTCACTCATTTCAACTATACGAGGCTGCCGTCACCGAATATGATCGTTGGGATCAGCGTTCGGATGATTTTGCCAAGCAAGCCAAGGAAACTTGCCTGCTTGCCTGTACCCGATATTTGGCAGCCCATGCCCCAAGTGCGCGGGAACTGCCGCATACGGCTAAGATTGCTTGGCGTTTGTACCGCGGCGAGAGGCTGTTTGAGGAAGAATAATCAAAATGAAAACCTCAAACCCTCTCAAAAGTTAATAGTCAATATGTCTCCATTTGTTTAATAATCAACGAATTCCTCTCTTTTAACCATTGATAGTATCTTCGTTTAACTTATAATTATAGACAGGTGTTGATTAATAATAGAGTGTTCATTTAACTGAGATTACAGGAGGCTATATATGATTACTGCTCATGCACGCGCTGCATTCAGTCCAGAAGGACCATTTAGACTAACTACGATCGAGCGTAGAGATCTTCAACCACATGATGTCCTCATTGAGATAAAATACGCTGGTATTTGTCACTCCGATATTCATACTGCCCGCGGCGAGTGGGGGCCGGTTCAATATCCGCTTGTTCCAGGCCATGAGATTGCCGGAATCGTCGCCAAGGTTGGTTCGCAAGTCACCAAGCATGCCGTTGGCGATCGAGTAGGAGTAGGCTGTATGGTTGACTCCTGCGGGGAGTGCGTGAACTGCCATAAGGGGGAGGAGCAATATTGTCTTAGTGGCAATACGGGCACTTATGCAGCTATTGATCGGTACGGACAATATACGCAAGGCGGTTATTCCACCCACATCGTCGTAACTGAGGATTTCGTGGTTCGAATTCCTGACGGTATCGACCTTGACGCTGCCGCACCACTCTTGTGTGCCGGCATCACAACGTACTCGCCCCTGCGCCATTGGGGTGTAGGCCCTGGCAAGAAGGTGGCGGTTGTTGGACTTGGCGGGCTTGGACATATGGCGGTGAAGCTTGCTCATGCCATGGGGGCGGAGGTAACGGTATTATCACAGTCATTGAAGAAGAAAGAAGACGGTTTGAAGCTTGGTGCGGACCATTATTATGCCACAAGCGATCCGGAGACGTTTAAGGAGCTGGCGGGTTCATTTGATCTTATCGTGAATACCGTGAGTGCGAAGATCGACATTAGCGCCTTCCTTTCGCTGCTGACGCTGGACGGTACCTTGGTCAACGTCGGTGCACCGGCAGAGCCGTTGTCGGTTAACGTATTCTCCCTTATCGGCCATCGCCGTTCGTTTGCCGGGTCGATGATCGGCGGCATTCGCGAAACGCAGGAAATGCTTGATTTTTGCGCTGAACACCGCATCGCTCCCGAGATTGAAGTGATTTCCGCCAAGCAGATCGATGAAGCCTGGGAGCGCGTACTAGCATCAGACGTACGGTATCGATTTGTCATCGACATCAGCACGATGGAGAATGAATAAGTCCTCCTTATCAAGATGAAAGGGCACGCCTAAACAGGTGTGCCTTTTCACTTGAAAGGGAGGGAAATTAAAGTAAACGGAGGAACCAACATGGCCAAGTATGAAGAAGTACAAAATGGCGTGATTTTCCCAGTGGGCGAAAAAAATGAAGCATTTGCCCAATATTTTGTGGGGCAGAGTTATCTGAAAACATTAGTTGCTGATCCTAACGTGAATGTTGGTGTTGGGAATGTGACCTTTGAACCAGGATGCAGGAATAACTGGCACATTCACCGCGGTGGATTTCAACTTTTATTAGTAACCGGCGGCGAAGGCTGGTATCAAGAAGAAGGCAAGCCTGCTCAATTCTTAAAAGCCGGTGATGTGATTGTCACTCATGATGGTGTAAAACATTGGCACGGCGCCGCAAAGGACAGCTGGTTCGAGCACATCGCAATCACTGCCGGTAAACCCGAATGGTTGGAACCCGTAACAGATGAGGAGTATAACAAATTAAAGCACGGTGAGTGCGATTAACGGACGCGGCGTCGGTACCTACGAGTACCGAGGTGAGTTGGTCAATGCAAGCGGAGTAACTTGCTGTAATTACCTTTACGCGACAGAAAAAAATCCCGATGCGACCCAAAGCCTGGGTACATCGGGATTTTTTATACGGAATCCACAAACCGATCGCGAGCCGCACCCACCCCAAATATAAAGATGAACACACTTGCAACAATAAGCAGCATGAGCGGCAAATCCCAGCCATGAGTCATGTCGTGCAGCCAGCCAAACAGCATCGGGCCAATCGCGGCCATAATGTAGCCGACCGTCTGAGCCATTCCGGACAGTTCCGCCGCTTCATGAGCTGTTCGCGTGCGCAGGCTGAAGAAAATCATGGCCAGCGTGAACGAAAAAGCGCCCGCAATGCCGATAATGACCGCCCACAATGGAACGAGCGCGTTGCTGTTGATAAATAAGCCACCAATGCCAATGATATACAGAATAACGGTTAGCAGGACCAGGGGTTTCTGGTTGCGCATGCGCCCAGCTAAGATCGGCACGATCAGGGTGAAAGGCAGCATGGATAGCTGCAAAAGGGATAGCATCCAGCCGCCCGCGCCCTGCGACATTCCGCGGCTGACCAAGATTTCGGGCAGCCAGGCCGCCAGCATATAAAAGATTAAAGATTGCAGGCCCATAAAGGCTGTGACCTGCCAAGCGAGCCCGGAACGCCATAAATTTGGCTTCTTGCGGGCTGCGGCAGAGGAGGTTGTCGCTGCTTCCAGTCCCGTCCCGCGCAGTCGAGGAGACCAGAAGATGATCGCCAGGACCGTCAACAGGCTCCAGCAAGCGAGAGCGCCTTGCCAACCGAGGCCGGTGCCCCGCGCAAGGGGAATGCTAATGCCGGATGCCAGGGCTCCGCATAAATTCATTGAAACGGAATACACGCCTGTCATTAATCCCACTTGCTTGGCAAAGTCTCGTTTCACGAGGCTCGGAATCAGCACGTTGCAGACGGATATCGCAAGTCCAATGAGTATCGTGCCGGCAAATAATTGTCCGGCGCCGTTGAGCGAGCGGCAGCATGTACCGAGCAGTAAAACGATGAGCGCAGTAAAGATCACCCTTTCCGTGCTGAAGCGCCGCGCCAGCCTTGCCGCGAAAGGTGACAACAGGGCAAAAGCAAGTAAAGGTACCGTAGTCAGCATGCCGGCGACGGTATTGGAAATTCCGGTGGATGCCCGGATATCGCTAATCAACGGCCCAACTGAGGTAATCGGAGCCCGCTGATTAGCGGCGACCAGCATGATGCCAAGGACAATCAACCATCTTCTGTTCGTGATGTTCATGCTGTCTTTGGCGTAGGCAAGAGATTGTGAGGTACTCATGATTGTTCATCCTTTTGCTGCTGAAAATGGTGTTTCGATTGTTCGATGTAAATGCGTACGGCTTCAGCCGCCAGAGTTTCGTCGTGCCGTTCAATCGCGTCCAAAAGCATTTCGTGGTTTTGCAAAAAATAGGCGGCGCTGCAAACTTCAGCGACGTCTATGATCGATTCGGACACGCCTTCGATAATATGGTCGTAAAGCTCGGAGAGCAACGGATTATGCGCAGCGGTAATTATGGAGCGGTGAAAAGCCGTATCTGATTGCGCATAAACGGTGTAGTCTTGCTGTTGCGCGGCTTGTTTGCAGGATGCTAAACATTGCCGAATGTCGTTCAAATCCTCCGCCGTTCGGCGGGCTGCCGCCAAAAGCGCTGCTTCCCGTTCGAGGGCATGGCGGACCTCCAGCGTTTGCAAGGCGTCTGTCTGTTGGACTTTCTTTTTTAAAACAGGCCCAAGCGCGCTCGATGCACATACGTAGGTGCCGTCTCCTTGCCTCGTCTTTAACAGTCCGGCATGCGTTAATGCACGCATGGCTTCTCTCAGTGTATTGCGGCTAACTTGCAGCTCCTCCATCAGTTCAGGCTCAGCTGGAATCTTCATGCCGACGGGCCATGCGCCAGTTTCGATCAGCTGTTCGATCTGCATGGACGCTTGCTCGGCTAGTGAAAGGCGTGTTGTTTTCTGTAGCAATGTTTTAGTCCTCCTCAAACGTAGGATGATTGGTCTTTTTGTATCATAACACAACTTTAGGATTTTAACAATTTCCGTTTATCGCCATCGCCGCTCCGATATTGCAACGGTGTGATGCCGAAAGAGGCCCGGAATGTCTTGGAGAAATAGCTGGGCGTAAATCCGAACAATTCGGCAATATACTGAATGGTTAACTCGGTTGTGCGAAGCAAGACCTTCGCTTGGTCAAGACAGCTTTGCCTTCTTTTATCTTTAAAAGAGAGCCTGTAGTACTGTTTCAGCACACGATCGACTTGTCGGGTACTAATCCGAAGCAGCTTAGCAAGCTCCACAGGTGATTTGCTCAGGTGAGGGGCGTTAAAGTATTCGTCAGTCAAATGACGCCGGGAATCGTCGAGTATTTTGGTCGGAATATGCTGTCGCGATTTTTGTCCGCTCAGCAGGCTCCGAATCGCATTCACAATAATTAAAGAAATAAGGCTGCGAGCAGCGGTGTAGTGCCCAATCAGTTCATTTTTAAACTCGGTGAATAACATCTCGAACAAAGGGATGCAGGCGCGGGCATCCTCACCGAACCAAAATGGATGCTCCCGCAGTGCTGTCAGAAATTCGCGGGTTTCCTCCCCTAGATCCATCTCCCCTTTACGCGAAGAGCGTTTGCGAACCGCCTTGATTTCAAAATTGATACAATACTCCGACATCGGGTCATGCAAATCTGCCTGCTGTTCGTGATATATACCAGGTCCCGTCAAGTAGAACACGCCAGGCACAATGTTGAAGTGCCGGCCTTCGGCCTGCAAAGTACCTAATCCATTCGGAATAAAATGCATTTCGTAGGAGCTGTGGCAGTGATTAGGGTACGTCCAACCAGGCGCAGAAGGCTCGTAAGTGATGTAAAGAACGTTAATATCCAACAGACCTAGAGAAAGTGTGATATTGAGATGGGTATAACGGACACTGCTCGTCACGGGTAACATCTCCTTTAAGAGATCCTAAAATATAGTGCTATAACAAATCAGACGTAACTTTAAATAGACGTCCTGGATGTCTCTTTTATTATAAGGCATCTCTCCCGTAAGATAAAAAAAGGAACTTGCCGACTATAAGGATAAAGGAGCAATAAGCATGACAATTCCTCAATTTCGATACTCGCCTCAACCAGCTTTGGTGCCGCTGGAAGGGTGCGATTGGGCGAACAAAATGGTTCTGAACCCGGCGATCGTTCAGGATCCGGCTGGCCCGCGTCTTCATATGCTTTTTCGGGCGACAGGTCCGTGGCCGCAGAAGCAGCGGGAAGGCAAATTGCCGCCTTACCCTATTTTCCTTGGTTATGCCTATAGCGATGACAACGGCGCAACCTGGGAAGCTGATTTCTCCCGGCCGGCGCTGGCACCTGCCCTGGGGTGGGAGAAACAGGAAATGTACATAACGGACATTCACGGGAATCGTGTTCTGAATTATGCGAACGGTTGTATTGAAGATCCGCGAATTTTTCCAGTTGAGGGAGAACTGTACATGTCTGTGGCTTGCCGCCTGTTTCCGCCGGGACCGTATTGGATGATTGATCAGGATCCGCCGATTAACACCAGATACGATTATGTGCCGGAATGGGTTCATGAGGGAGAGGGGCCCTTCTACGAGACATGCAGAACGAACGATACCGTGACTGTTCTTTTCAAGTTGAATCTTGACAGGCTGAAGCAGGGGCTGTACGAGGAAGCATTCGCTTATATCGGTCCCTTGACGGAAGGCCATATCAGCGATAATCGCGATGTGTTTCTGTTTCCCGAGAAAATGAAAATTGAAGGAAAAGAGCAATATGTGATGCTCCATCGCCCGATGAATTCAAAGCCTTTTCCTGGCGGGGAAGCGATAGGTCCTTCTATTTATTTGGCTGCAGCAGAGCGAATTGAGGACTTTGCTTCTCCGAAAGCAACGCATCGCCTGTTGGCGACTCGCGTGTTTGATTGGGAAGCGAATCGAGTCGGCGCGAGCTGGCCGCCCATTGCGATTGGTGAAGGCCAATGGCTGGTCGCTTACCACGGCAAGAAAGACGTTCACTTTGGCTACACGCAGTCGTTTATGATCGTGCAGGAGCGTGAAGACGACTTCCCGGAGGTGGTGCACCGCTGTCCGGACCGGCTGATGTATGCCCATCAGGATTGGGAGATGCCTTCGGATTATCCGACCCCATGCCTGTTTACGACGGCAGGCATCGTAGTGGAAGGCGAACTGATTATGGCCTATGGCGCTGCGGATCAGAAGATTGGCATTTCCTGGGTGAAGCTGGACGAGCTGATTGCGCATGTTCGTCAATATAATGCCGTCGGGGGAGGCCGCAAGTTTGACGAACCCCACCATGTTGTGTAAGATAGAGCTACGCTTAATTTCCGGTATCGAGCAGATCCGGAAAGCGGGGGAACCATTTTTTGGGGCGAATCAGTGATGTAGGGAACCATCTTTCCCGAGCCCGTCAGCTAACCTCGTCAGCAGTGGATGGGTCGAACTTTTACTCAGCATAACATTGCACAAATGACCCGTGGAACGGGTTAGCTGTGTCTATACACGCAGGCCCGTTTTGGAGTCTGGCCGCAACGTAAGTTGTGGTCGGTCTCCCGTACGGGTCTATTTTTGTTTGCGGCGATCACCCATCTAACTTACTGCGGGAGGAGGGACATTTTAGCTCTATCGAAGGACTTATCATCATTTATTCGAGGAGGATCATCTATGGCACAACCGAAATACATGACCGATATTGATAAAATTACGGCGATTCCGGAAGACGAACGCAGAAGGCTGAAAGTCATTACGGAAAAGTTCGTATTTCGTGTGAATGATTATTACTTGAATCTCATCGATTGGAACGATCCGGAGGATCCGATCCGCAAGCTGATTATTCCGAATGAAGGCGAGCTGTTGGAATACGGCAGATGGGATGCGTCCGATGAAGATACGAATTATGTCGTACCTGGCTGCCAGCATAAGTACCGTACAACCGCTTTGCTGCTGGTTTCGGAGGTATGCGGCGCGTATTGCCGCTATTGCTTCCGCAAACGATTGTTTCGCCACGATGTGAAGGAAGCGATGACCGATGTGGCGCCAGGGCTAGATTACATTGAACGCCATCCGGAAATCAACAATGTACTCTTGACGGGCGGAGACAGCTTAATCCTGGCGACACCGAAGCTGAGAACGATCATTGAACGGCTGCGGAGTATCGAACATGTGAAGATTATTCGGTTTGGCTCGAAAATTCCGGTATTCAATCCCATGCGGATTTATGAGGACGAGGGCTTGCTGGAGCTGATTAAAGCATTTTCAACGGTGGAGAAGCGGATCTATGTGATGGCGCACATCAACCATCCGCGGGAAATTACGAAGGAAGCCAAGCGCGCTTTCGAGGCGCTGCACCGCGCCGGCGCGATTGTGGTGAACCAGACGCCGGTGCTAAGAGGCATCAACGACGATCCGGCTGTACTAGCCGAGCTGCTCGACAAGCTGTCTTGGGCGGGCGTCACGCCTTATTATTTCTTTGTGAACCGCCCTGTCGCGGGGAATCGGGATTTCGTGCTGCCGCTCGAGCAGGTGTACCGGATCGTGGAGCAGGCAAAAGCCCGCACATCGGGCCTCGGCAAACGCGTACGTTTATCGATGAGCCATACGTCGGGCAAAATTGAAATTTTGGCAATTGAAGACGGCAAGGCGTATTTGAAATATCATCAGTCCCGAGATGACCATTACGGCAAGTTTATGATGCTGGACTGTCCGAAGGACGCCGCGTGGTTCGATGATTTGCCGGGCAGCGAGGAGATGTGGGAGAAGCCGAGCAAAAAAAGCGCGGATGTCGTGTCGGTTAACGAGCTGCCGGATTCGCCGCGTTTCTAAACGAGCTGCTTAGCCCTGCGGCGGCACATCTTTCGGCACATAGTTGAAAATATCGCCGGATTCGAAAGAATCGATCAGGCGGTCCAACCACATATAATAACGGATCGCCTCGTCAATTTTGGCCAAATCGACCTGAACAACCGCATGCAGCTGCGAATCCTCAGAGCCTGGCTGGAGCAATTGCGACAGCTCTGACTTGGATTTGCGCAGCGCGCTCAAATTAATTTCCAAGGCTTTGCGCCATTTTAACGAGAAGAAATCGGAAAAGGTCTGGAACCAGTCCATTTCAACCTCATACAGATCTTTACGCGCCCCTTTTTCCCATACTTTATTGACCATTTTCAAATCGACCAGCGTACGCACACCTGTGCTCATGCTGGTTTTGCTCATTTCCATGGCTTCTCCCATTTCATCGAGTGTCATGGGCTTATTCTGGAAGAAAAGCATGCCGTAGAGATGGCCGATCGACTGGGTGATCCCGTATAAATCCATATTTTTGCCGATAGAAGCGATGACGCGTTTCCGGGCATTTTGAAGGATCAGTTCCTGTTCTGCGCTGATCGAATTGGCTTGTTCCATTGACGTATTCACCCTGCCTTTATAGTTACATCGCTATTGTAAGAAACAATTGAACGAATGTAAAGATGGCCTTGCTATAGGAAGGAGCAGGGTTATGAAGGAAAACGTTTATTTTATACAGTTTTTTCTGTACAAACGGATTAAACGGTATTTAGTGTTGACATATCGCGAAGAGTTTCTTTACACTAGATAAGGAAAGCGGGAATGAACACATACAGAAAGGAGTGAGCGTATGGCCATCATTGATGTGCAGGGGGTAACGAAGATCTTCGGTTCCGATCCCAAATCTGTTCTGCCGCTGCTTGCAGACAAGGTTACGAAGGAACAGATCTACAAAGAGACCAAGCATACCGTAGGGGTCAACGAAGTCAGCTTTTCCGTACAGCCCGGGGAAATTTTTGTGATCATGGGGCTTTCGGGCAGTGGAAAATCTACGCTGGTCCGGCTGCTGAACCGGCTGATCGAGCCGACGCAGGGAAGCATCCGCATTCATGACCGCAATATCGTGGAGATGAATGAGGAAGAGCTGCGGCAGGTCAGGAGACAGTCGATTTCCATGGTTTTTCAGAAATTCGCTTTATTTCCCCACAGAACCGTCATTCAGAATGTAGAGTACGGCCTTGAGGTTCAAGGCATGGCCAAGACAGAGCGGCGTTCGAAAGCGCTGCAAGCGTTAGGTCTGGTCGGTCTTGAGCAATGGGCGGACAGTCCGCCTTCTCAATTGAGCGGGGGCATGCAGCAGCGTGTAGGGCTCGCCAGAGCGCTTGCCAATGATCCCGACATTTTGCTAATGGATGAGGCGTTTAGTGCGCTTGATCCGCTGATTCGCAAGGATATGCAGGATGAACTGCTTGATCTGCAGGAGAAAATGAAAAAAACGATCGTATTCATTACGCACGACCTGGACGAAGCGCTTCGTATCGGCGACCGCATTGCACTCATGAAAGATGGGAGCATCGTGCAGATCGGCAAGCCGGAAGAGATTATGATGAATCCCGCGAATGAATATGTAGAAAGATTCGTCGAGGATGTCGACCTGTCCAAGGTGCTGACCGCATCGTCCGTGATGCGCAGGCCCGAAACCATCGCCGTCGACAGGGGCCCGAGGGTGGCGCTGCAGTTGATGCGCGAAAGCGGCATTTCCAACCTGTTTGTCGTAGACCGAGGGAAAAAGCTCATCGGCGTCATTACGGCAGAGGACGCTTCCGAGGCGGTGAAAGCGGGGCAATCGCTGGAGCAGATCGTGATTCGCGAGGTGCCGACGGTTGAGCCTGAGCAGCTGCTTCATGAATTGTTCGAGGTGTGCAGCCAAGCGAAATACCCCGTCGGCGTCGTGGATGCCAACCGCCGCATTATCGGCGTGATCGTGCGGGGAGCCGTACTCGGAGCGCTTGCCGGGCAGCCGGCCAATCCGGAGGAGGTGAGCGAGCATGTTTCCCAAAATACCGCTGGATGAATGGGTGGAAGCTTTCGTAGATATGCTCGAGAGCGGTTTGTCGGGTCTATTCGATGTCGTATCCACTTGCATTGAAGGCACAGTTCATGGATTTTCTTCTTTCTTCCATTTTATACCGGACTTTTTATTGATTCTCTTGGTCACGGCATTAGCCTATTACTTAGGAAAATGGGCGTTTGCGCTGTTTGCCGCTGTCGGGCAGCTGCTTATACATAATCTTGGCTTCTGGGATCATACGATGGATACGCTCGCGCTTGTACTGACCTCAGCGTTAATTTCAATCATCATCGGCATTCCGCTGGGCGTCTGGTGTGCCCAAAGCAATCGCGTCCGCAGCGTGCTGACTCCGTTACTGGACTTCATGCAGACGATGCCCGCATTTGTGTACCTGATCCCGGCGGTTACGTTCTTCGGCCTGGGCGTCGTTCCCGGCGTCATCGCCTCGGTGATCTTCGCTGTCCCGCCGACCATCCGGCTAACCAATCTGGGCATCCGGCAGGTGCCTGCGGATTTGGTGGAAGCGGCGGATGCGTTTGGCTCCAAGCCTTCGCAAAAGCTGTTTAAACTGCAGCTTCCGCTGGCGATGCCTTCCATGATGGCGGGCATTAACCAGACGATCATGCTGTCGCTGTCCATGGTGGTCATCGCGTCGATGATCGGTGCGCAGGGCATCGGGGCCGACGTGTACCGGGCCGTGACGCAAATTAAAACAGGCGAAGGGTTCGAAGCCGGGCTTTCGATTGTCGTGCTGGCGATTTTGCTGGATCGCATGACGCAATACATTTTGAAAAGAAAAAGGAGTGCATGAGAATGCGTAAACATATGGTTAAAACATTGATGGCGGTTAGTCTGATCTCATTATCGGTGCTGGCAGGATGCTCGAAGGAGGCTGCTTCGGATGCCAGTGTGGGCGATCAAGTGAAGCACGAAATCATCGGCATCGATCCCGGTGCGGGCTTGATGAAGCAGACCGCGCAAGCGCTTAAGGACTATGACCTCAAGGACTGGAAGCTGGTGGAAGGCTCCAGTGCAGCGATGACAGCGGCGCTCGACAAGGCGTACAAGGACAAAAAGCCGATCATTGTCACGGGCTGGACACCGCACTGGATGTTCGCCAAATATGATCTGAAATATTTAAGCGATCCGAAAGGTGTGTACGGTCAAGACGAGCAGATTCATACGGTTGTGCGTACTGGGCTCAGCAAAGACGCGCCGTCGGCCTATGCGATGCTGGACCGCTTCGAATGGACGCCGGAGGAGATGGCTGTCGTGATGTCCGCGGTTGCGGACGGTAAGAAGCCGGAAGAGGCGGCTGCGGCGTGGGTGAAGGACAATGCGGCCAAAGTCGACGGCTGGGTGAAGGATCTGGCCCAGGACAAAGGCAAGAAGCTGAAGCTGGCCTACGTCGCGTGGGACTCGGAGATTGCGAGCACGAACGTCGTGAAGACGGTGCTGGAGCAGAAGCTGGGCTACACCGTAGAGATGCTGCAGGTAGAAGCGGGCCCAATGTGGGCGGGCATCGCCGATGGCAGTGCGGATGCGATGGTGGCCGCCTGGCTGCCGACGACGCATCAGGATTATTTGGAGAAGTATAAAGGGAAGTTCGAGGATCTGGGTCCCAATCTGAACGGGACGAAGCTGGGGCTTGTCGTGCCGAGTTATATGACGATTGAGTCGATTGAGGATTTGAAGTAGGAAACAAGTGGGTTCCCTTTCCTTCATTTACCAGTTGATTCCTGGCAACTAACTTGTGGTGAGAAGCGTCTATATACTACTATAGTGAGCCAAGGAGTCTTTTGCGATGAATATAAAAAGTCGTTTATATGCAGGAGCAGCGTTGCTATTGCTTTCTATAGGGATGCTCCCTGCTGCACATGCGTATGCGGATGCAGACACTGCACCGTCTGTGTTTCTGGATGGTCACTTGTTGAGTTTTGAAACGCCTCCCATCATCGAGGATGGTTACAGCCTTGTGCCTCTCCGTACTATTTTTGAAGCGGAGGGGGCCGAGGTTTCGTGGGATGCGAATACGGGAACGGTGACAGCTTCGAAAAATGATATCGTCTTGACCTACCGTGTTGGAGATCAGACCGCTTATAAAAATAAGGACCTGATCGAAATGCCGATTGCGGGTAAAATCATCGACGGTACGACGATGGTACCGCTTCGCATCATGAGTGAAACACTTGGAAATCTCGTCCAATGGCATGACTATGCGCATTCGATTACGATTTCCACGGCTGACGAGTATGAGACCCAGATCGAATACGGCGTGAATCTGCGTGACGCTCCGAATACGAGCTCTCTCATTCTGCGCATGATTCCTAAGAATGAGAGCATCCACGTGATCCGGGAAGTCGATGCTAACTGGCTGGAGGTTCAGACGAAGGACAAGGTCATCGGATTTCTATCCGCCTCGTCCCAATATACGGATTATGCTTCAGCGGATAAGCAGGGGGATGACTTGCTCGCGTTCGGGGCAAAATTTCTGGGAACGCCTTACGAGTTCGGAGCAGCATCCGGTCAAACGCAAACGTTCGACTGCTCTTCTTTTGTTCAGTATGTGTTCAAGGAAGTGTTGTCGATCGCTCTCCCGCGAACTTCATACGATCAAGCTTTAAAAGGAAAAGAAGTGCCACTGGATGAACTGCGCAAGGGCGATCTGCTATTCTTCCGGGCTCGTGGACTCGACATTGGGCATGTGGGTATCTATGCGGGGGACGGGCGCATTCTTCATACGTACTCGAAAGAGCAGGGAGTCCACTTTGAAGCGTTCGACGACACATGGAAAAAACGTTTTGTTACGGCAAGGAGAGTATTCTGATTGTGAATTGAAGGCTGTTCGGGGACATGAACAATTCCCGGGCGGCCTTTTTTTGTTGTAATCGAAATATCCGGCGTTAGGTAACTCGCCCATATAGGCCTTAAGTCTAATTTTTAATTTATGATATAGGCCTTCTTGGGGAGGAATCTCTAAAAAAGTTGTCGAAGTACACACACAGCGAGATTAACCATGAAGGTGGTAACAGCATGAATAAAAGGGTAATTGGCCTTCTCATCGCAGGACTTTCGACAGCCGCTGCAAGCTGCAGTCCAATAGATCACTCGGAAGGGGCGCAAATTGGAGGCGCTTCCAACGGGGCTTCCAAGAAAATCGGCTTTTTAGTTTACAATTTAGGTGATGCGTATATTTCTCAAGTGCAGAAGTTCTTCGCTGGAGTGGCAGAGAACCAAGCAACCGTCTACTTTAAGGACAGTCAAAACTCACAACAGATCCAAAATAAGAATATTGAAGATTACATTAATAAAAAGATCGATGCTTTGGTCGTTAACCCTGTGGATCGGACTGCGACGAGTATTATTATCGATAAAGCCAAGCGTGCAGATGTACCCGTTGTCTTTTTTAATAGGGAACCACTGCCGGACGATATGAAGAAATGGAATCGAATTTACTATGTAGGTGCCAAAGCCGAACAATCCGGTGCAATGGCTGGTGAGATTATGGCCGACTATTTTAAAAATCATCCGGAAGCGGACAAGAATAAAGACGGTACGATGCAATACGTCATGTTAAAAGGACAGCCTGGTCACCAGGACGCTGAGATTCGCACGAAATACGCGGTCAAAGCAGTGGAAGATGAAGGCATTAAAGTCGAGAAGTTGGCTGAGGATACTGCTGGATGGGACCGAGATAAGGGGCGTGAGAAGATGGCTGCTTTCCTGTCAACGCATGGTGACCGGATCGAGGCCGTTTTTTCAAATAATGACGAGATGGCATTAGGTGCGATTGAGGCCCTCAGATTATGTGGATATTTTAAAGAAAATAAATATATACCGGTTGTTGGCGTCGATGCGACACCCGATGCGATCAAAGCGCTGGAGGAGGGCACCTTGCTCGGAACGGTATTAAATGATGCGAAGAATCAAGGGAAGGCGCTATTTAATTTGGCACAGGTTCTTGCTAATAAACAAACACCAACCAAAGAAAATATAGGCGGATATGAGCTAACGGATGGAAAATATATCTGGACTGCCTATAAAAAAGTAACAAAAGATAACCTTTATGATACTAGATGAACGGATTTTACAAGCCAACTTAGAGGATCAACGGGTCATTGGGGGATAAAGTTATGACTTTACGCAAGAAAGTATTGATTTTTATCGGTATGATTGTTCTTTTTGGACTTGGTTGTACTTATTTTTCATTAGACCGGATTTTGCTGAAACGTTTTGCTCAATTGGATGAACGAGCTCTCAATGCGGATATGAAAAATATGATATTAACCGTGGAACATGAAACGGAAAATATGAAAACAAATATGATCGACTATTCGGCATCCAACGCGATATACGATTTTATGAAAAAAATCATGAAGTCTGCGCCAATAGAAGATGATCCTTACATACAAAATAAATTCAACGATGCATTCTTTCAGACGAACACGATTCACTTTGCTGCGCTGTTCGGAACAAATGGGCAGGTGGGTTACGATCGTTATTATGATGTAGCAGCAGGACAGCAGACCAAGCCCCCAGCAGGCATGATCGATTCTGTACTGGCCAACGGTGGAACCTTAATTCATTTCAATGGAGAATTTCAGAGTAAAACAGGGATTATCGCAACCAGTGAGGGACCTATGTTTGTAGTTTCACTTCCCGTTATTAAAAGCACGATGGAAGGACCTATACAAGGTGCTTTGGTTGTCGGCCGTCTTTTAGATGCGATGGAAATTGAACGTTTGACGATTTTAAACCATTCTCCATTTACATTCCAATTAGCGAAAGATTTGCACATTCCGGAATTCCACGAAAATGCGGATGGAGCACCCATCATCTGGATGGATACGATTTCAAATGAAAAAGTTGTTGTCCATTCGTTATTAAAGGATGTTTTTGGGAACCCTTATCTTGTTCTATCCTCAGAGAAAATACGGAATGTATACAATCCAGGCCAAGCCGCTGTAAAGCTGTATGCGCTTGTACTGATCCTTATTGTTCTTTTAATTTCCGCAGGTATTATGATTGTTATCGATCGGATGATCCTGAAGAGAATGAAAGGTCTGGTCAATAACTTCCGTTCTATCACGCAAAAACAAGATTTTACATTGCGGATTAACAGTCAGGGCTCTGATGAGTTTGCGCAATTGGAGAAAGAATTTAATACCATGATGTCTTCCCTTGAAGGTTCCAGAAATTTATTGGAGAAGCAAGCGATTTACGATCCATTAACCCTTTTGCCGAATAGAGCCCATTTTTTTAATCGCTTAGAAAGCGCTATCAGAGTGGCCAAAGAGCAAGAAGTGCCACTTGCCCTTTTGTTCATAGATCTCGATCGATTTAAATGGGTGAATGACACCTGGGGCCATGATTGTGGGGATGAGCTTCTTAAAGTGATCGCCTCTCGGCTTCAAGAGGGATTGGAGCCGGAAAATACGGTCTCGCGATTAGGCGGGGACGAGTTTACTGTGCTGTTGACAAAAATTTCTGGGAAAGAAGCGGCTTATTTAAAAGCAAATCAGATTCATACCGCATTAGCTTCTTCCTATACAATAAAAGGGCGGCAATTTCATACAACGGCCAGCATCGGAATCAGTATATACCCGGACGATGGGAGTACTCCCGAAGAATTGGTGAAATATGCGGACATCGCTATGATTAAATCCAAAGAATCGGGAAGAAACCAGCTGAGTGCTTACTCGAATCGAATGATGGAAGATCTTGAGCGTAAAATTATATTGGAAACTCAGTTGGCATCGGCTATGGTCAACAACGAATTTCATGTATTCTATCAACCGATTGTAGACGCGCAGTCGTTACAAGTCGTCAAGGTGGAAGCCCTGCTTCGATGGAAGCATCCTGAAATGGGGTGGATTTCTCCTTCGGAATTTATCCCCATTGCCGAAACGTCAGGGATTATTATACCTTTAGGCAATTGGGTGCTTTGCCAAGCTTGCGCTGACATCATAAAGTTGAAGCAATGCGGATACCCGGATTTAATTGTTACCGTGAATGTATCCGTTCTGCAATTGGAGCAGGATCCATTCTTGGAGGTCATCTCGAGGATTTTGTCGGAGGCCCAGATTCGAGCGGAAGACATTGAGTTGGAAATCACAGAGAGCACAACCATGTCACAAGGCAAAGCCGCAGAAACGCTAATGATGCTCTTGGATCTTGGTGTGAAAATTTCAGTCGACGACTTTGGCACTGGCTATTCATCACTCAGTTATTTGCGCCGTTACCCGCTTCATACGATAAAAATCGATAAGTCGTTTATTAATGAAATGACTGTTGTTGATTATGACAGGACCATCTCCAAGGCCATTATTGATCTAGGACATCATTTGCAGCTTAAGGTCGTTGCGGAAGGGATAGAGACGGAAGAGCATTTTAATTTGTTAAGAGCGTTAGGATGCGATGAAATTCAGGGTTATTTTATTAGCAAACCCCTTGATTTTGCAACCATGTGTAAATTTTTGCAAAATTTCAATTTAAAAGTTGGCTGAAATCCCTCGGATAAAGGCTGGCAAGATGAGCTGTTTTGAAAGTTGTAAGTTGACTTTCGGAACGGCTTTTTTGTAGTTGAACAATGGATTCGCCGGAGGTTACGAATGTGCCTATGGAAACAGTGGAAACGGGGGCTCAGCTCAAATAGTCATATAATGATTCTCCATGTGAAGATAAGGATTATTTACGTCTCCAAACCCGCGTGCGGCCTGCGTTCGAGGACTGTCAGGTATTGATTATAGGCGGTAAGTGCACGAGACGCTAAGATAAATAGCAAGCAAGCGACAACCACAACGAAGAAAGGTGAATCAGATGAATCGCAACGAGATAAATGAAAAGACAAAGCTGATGCTCATTGATACGGATGTGCACAATGGGATCAGGCACCCGCAGGATTTGCTTCCTTATTTAGATAAGCCATGGCATAAGCAGTGGATTGGCGGTGGGAGCGGCGTAGGACAACCGTATTTCTCGCCAGTAGGCGTATTAAGAAGAGATGCTGTGCCTGATCGCGGAGGCCACTCTGGCAGCGACCCGGACTTCCTGGTGAAGGACCACATCGAACGCTATGGCTTTGATTATGTCATTCTCACAGGGCAGAATGTGCTGGAAATGTCGCTCAATCCCGATATTGATTATGGGAATGCGGTCATATCGGCCTATAACGACTATTTAATTGATGAATGGCTGTCGAAAGATGAGCGCTATAAAGGCGCGATGGTGATTAACCATTCGGATCCCCAGTACGCGGCAAAGGAAATTATGCGGGTCGGCGGACATCCGGATCTGATTCAAGTCATCATGTGCAGCGGCAGCACGCGATTATATGGCCATCGGTTCTTTCATCCGATATATGAAGCGGCCGAGAAGATGGGACTGCCGGTCGCCATTCACCCGGGGACGGAAGGACGCGGAATGGCGGGAGCGCCAACACCATCCGGGTATCCATCCCGCTATATGGAGTGGCATAATATTCTCCCGACCAATTATATGGCACATGTAAACAGCTTGGTGTGCGAGGGTGTTTTCGAGAAATATCCCGGCTTAAAGATCGTTGCGATCGAAGGCGGTATTGCTTGGTTGCCGCATCTGATGTGGCGTATGGACAAAAATTACAAAGCCTTGCGGGATACGACCCCCTGGCTGACAAAGCTCCCTTCGGAATACATTCGGCAGCATGTCTATGTAACGACACAGCCGATTGAGGAGCCGGACGAGCCGGCGCATCTCGTACAAATCATTCAAATGTGCAAAATGGAGGATCGGATCCTGTATTCCAGCGATTACCCGCACTGGGATTTCGATCACCCCAAGATGGTGCTGTCCGCTTTTCCCAAAGCGCTTCGACTGAAAATTCAAGGTGACAATGCGGCGGATTTATATGGTCTGCATAAGTAAAAAATGTGAAGTGAGGGGGGACTATCGGTGAAGGCATCCGGAACCCGATTAACAATACTCAAAGACATAAGGCGTGATCGCTGGCTGTATATCATGGCCTTGCCGGGAATTCTCTTTTTTATCTTGTTTAAATATTGGCCGATGGGCGGCGTCATTATCGCCTTTCAGAATTTTCAGCCCTTCACGGGGTTCTTCGGAAGCGAATGGGTAGGATTGAAGCATTTTCATCGCCTATTCACGGATCCTGATTTCTTCATGCTGCTTCGCAATACGTTGATGCTGTCGCTCTATCAATTGGTGTTCGCCTTTCCGGCACCGATCATTTTGTCCTTAATGCTGAATGAATTGCGCCGGGAGTGGTTCAAGCGCTGGCTTCAAACGCTCGTCTATATCCCGCATTTTATGTCGTGGGTCGTTGTTGTCGCTATGTTTTTTGTAATTTTCGAATCTGAGCAAAGCTTCTTTCAATCTTTTATCGCATCGCTGGGCTTCCAAAAGTTTTCACTTATGATGGATCCTGACATGTTCCGACCCATGTACATTTTGCAAGTAATCTGGCGGGACAGCGGGTGGGGGACGGTTATTTATCTGGCGGCGCTCGCGGCTATCAGTCCGGAGTTGTATGAGGCAGCCAAAATGGATGGGGCAGGCCGGTTCCGCCAAATATGGCACATTACACTGCCGGGCATTCGCAGTACGATTGTGATTTTACTTTTGCTCAAAATTAGCGACATTCTGGAAACAAGCTTTGATCATGTCTTCAATATCGTCAACTCGCTGACGCGCGATGTAGGGGAAGTCTTCGATACGTATGTGTATCGGGTGGGCTTAGTGAACGGACAACTCAGCTACGCGACGGCAGTCGGCCTTTTTAAAGGCGTTGTAGGACTGATCCTCGTTGTATTGGCCAACTGGCTCGTGAAAAAATCAGGCGAGGAGGGGCTGTACTAATGAAGAGTAAGCATTGGGGCAACTACTTGTTTGATGGCGTAAATGTCGTCTTGCTCAGTTTGTTCGCGCTCATTACCGTTGTGCCGTTTATTCATGTGATCGCCAGTTCCTTCGCATCTGTGGCTGAATATAATTCACGGTCGTTCCTGCTCTTCCCGACCGAGTTTTCGCTGAAGGCTTACGCTTATATTTTCACAACCAATGCGCTGCCCAAAAGCTTAGGCATTACGGTTTTCATTACCGTTGCCGGCACGCTGACCAGCTTATTGTTTACGACGCTGTTTGCTTATCCGTTGTCCAGAAGGCGCTTTCATTTCCGGCGCGTCCTCATGTTTCTTATCGTCGTCACGATGATTTTCCAGGGCGGTATGATTCCGGATTACCTTGTCGTGAAGGAGCTCGGATTGTTGAATTCGTATTGGTCGCTGATCCTGCCGAAGGCGATTATTGCCTTCTATCTCATCATCATGATTAATTTTTTCAAGAACATTCCCGAGGAGCTGGAAGAATCCGCCAAGATGGATGGATGCGGAGATCTGCGGATGCTGTTCCGGATCATCATTCCCCTTTCCTTGCCGGCGATCGCGACCCTGACGTTGTTCTATGCCGTGCTGCAATGGAACACCTACATGCATGCGATTTTGTACATTAACGACACGGAGAAGTGGCCGATCCAGGTGCTGCTCAGACAGATTGTCATGGTTTCCCAGGCGGGCTTTGTCGAGCAAGGCTCGATTGAGGGGGAATCCGCCATTCCTCCGGAGACGGTGAAGATGGCCGTGATCACAGTGGCTACATTACCAATTTTGATTGTTTATCCGTTCTTGCAAAAGTATTTTGCTAAAGGTGCTTTGGTTGGCTCAGTGAAGGGCTAGTATACAGGAGGAAATGGTTATGGAAAAGGTTTGGGTTGCTGCACAGGATGAGATTGTAGAAGGTACCTGTAAAATCGTAAAAGTCAAAAATGCCGAATATGGCATTTACAGGGTGAAGGGGAACTATTACGCCTGGCGCAATGCCTGTCCGCATTTCGGAGCGCCGGTCTGCAAAGGCGTCATAACTGGGACGCGTCTGCCTTCACTTGTTTACGAATATAAGCTTGGCCGAGACAATGAGATCGTCAGGTGCCCGTGGCATGGCTGGGAATTCGACCTGATCACAGGCGAGCATCTGGTGGATCCGCAGACGAAGCTTCGTCAAGGAAAGCTGGAAATCGCCAAGACAGATCCGGATAGCCTAGAGAGAGCAGAGCTGGAGTTGCAGCCCGACGGCATTTATATGTGGGTATAACGGTGTCATTGCGGCTATAATTAGATGTATAGCCTATAGCCGCCTTAAATAGACATGCTTAACAACTAAGGAGGAGTCAATGTGAAAAGTAAAAAAGCGGTTAAGTCTATGGGGATCTCTCTTACTGCGGTTCTAGCCATTTCTGCTCTGCTATCAGGCTGCTCGACATCGGACAGCACAACGGGGACGGCAAGCGCGAGTCCAGGTATAAGCGCCAGTCCTGCTGCGCCGGCAGGTCCGGTTAAGGTGTCGATGTTGAATGTGTATTTATCGAACACGGCACCGAAGGCCGACGGGCCTGTGGTCAAAGAAACGGAACGGATTTCGAACGCGAAGCTGGATATTACTTATGTGCCCTTTAATGTATACAGCGAGAAACTAAACGTCACGATGACCTCCGGCGAGATGCCGCAGACGATTATGGTCGAAAATCCATTTATTACTTCGGTGCTTAACGGCGTAAGGTCCGGCATGTTCTGGGATATCACGCCATATCTGAATGATTATCCAAATTTGAAAAAATATGATTCAAAAATCTTGAACAATCTCGCGATTGACGGGAAATACTATGTCATCCCGCGTCCGCGTCCGCTTGTACGGCTAGGCACGATCATTCGCAAGGATTGGCTGGATAACGTCGGACTGTCAGAGCCCAAAACGGTCGATGAGTTTTACAATGTACTGAAAGCGTTTAAAGAGAAGGACCCGGACAAGAATGGGGTCAACGATACGTACGGCCTTATGATTTATGAAAATAATATCCCGGCAGACATGTTTGCCTGGTTTGGCGCGCCAAACAATTGGATGGTGGATAAGAACGGAAGCTTTATCAAGGACGTGGAAACCAAGGAGTACCGGGAAGGATTAGCCTTCCTTCGCAAATTGTATAACGAGGAATTAATGAATAAAAACTTTGCCATCGTGGTGCGGAATGAAGCCAGAAAAGATCTTTACAATAATAAAGTGGGACTTAGTATCGAATCCATCGATGCCGTCGTACCGTTCTACTACCTCCAGATGGCGGATACGAAAAATAATTATCCGATGACGGTTAGTCCGCCAATCAACGGGAAAACGTTTGCCGCTTCAGGTCATTACGGGGGTGCCTTAATTCCAAAAACGAGTGTGAAGACGGAAAAAGAGCTCCGTGAGGTGCTTACTTACTTCAATGCACAGAACAGCGATGAAGCCAAAACGGAATTTGTCCGTATCGCGCAAGAAAATGATAAAAGGCCTGCGGCAGAGCAGTTCAATATCGATGATCTGAAAAACTTGATTACGACAGACGCGATTGTGTACCCGACAGGTACGACAGATACCGATACCTTGTTGAAAAATCGGATGAAGGAATATGCGGACGTGAGCATCCTAGACCCATCCATGGGGCTGATTTCGCCTACGCAAACAGAGAAGGACGCGCAGTTGAAAACCATTTTGACGGATGCGCGCACCCAATACATTATGGGGAAAATCGATGACGCGGGCTTCGATGCAGCGGTACAGCAATGGAAAAAAATCGGCGGCGACCAAGTAGCCAAAGAGCTTGCCGAACTTTACAAGAAAAAGTAGGATGGGCCATAAGGGGCGTATCGAAAGATGCAGCCCCTTATCTCTACTCCGTGGTATGATGAGTGATATAGGAAATAGGGGGAGGCGCCTTGGGGCACATGATGAATAAATTTCAAACATCCAGATTTTTCAAAAACCTAGTGTTGCTTAGCTGCATTATCGGCATCCTGCCTGTTGTGCTCTTAGGCTATCTCTCCTTTAACAAATCCTCAGCCATTCTGGAGGAAGAGATCATTGACAGCAATCGGCTCATTCTGAAGCAGAACAAGGAGAAGGTCGAGTACTTACTGAAAACTATTGATACGTTAGCGACGCAAACCGTCAGCGGCACCGTCATGACGAACGCCATCTCGATGCAAACGATCCTGGACGTGCCTTTTGATTACGACTATCATGACCTCTTCGAGAAGCTGCTGTATGAGTTGGTTCATATTCAAGTGTTTGAATTGGGCATCCAAGATGTCAATTTAATGAGCTACCGGCAAAATTGGATCGTGGATGGCGGCGCGGTGTATCCGATGAAGGATCGGCCATTGATCGAGACGCATGATGCGCATCTATATGAACTGCAAAAGCTCCTGATTTCCTATCGGGATGACACTCGCCGCTCCTACTGGAAGCTGACGGAGGACGGGAAAGGCGGGTATCTGTTTAAGCTGATCAAGCATATTCCGTTGAATGCGATCAACCCGGATGGCCTGATTACGATCAATGTGCCTCTGCAGGAGTTGAGCAAACGTCTTTCCGGCGATGTCAGTAAAGGACGTACCTTGATCATTGATGCGGCAGGGTCTGTCGTGGCCAGCTTAAACAGCCGTGACATCGGTGCGAATGTGCAAGGCGAGAACTATTATCAGCAAATGCTGGCTAGCGGCAAGGAGGAAGGCTATTTCTTCTTTCAACAGGATAACGAAGATTATGTCCTTCATTACAACCATGCGCTCTACAATAATTGGATGTATGCGTCCATTACACCTTTGAAATATGTGATGGGCAAATCCAATGATATCAAGCTGTATACGATACTTTTCGCGGCGATCTTGATTACACTGGTCATCACGACTTCCTTCTTTTTTTCACACAGGCTGTCTACGCCGATTCATCGGATCTATCGTTCCATTCAACCGGATCATAAGCATAAGCAGAATAACGAGCTGATCTATATCGGCGAGCATTTGAACGATTTGACGAAATCCAGTACGAAGCTGAAAGAGGAAATGGTGCTGCTGCATAACCAGACGCGCGAGTTTTTTGTATTCAAGCTGCTTTCAGGCGATATTCGGCTGGAGTCGGTGGAGGAGCAATTAGCCCGGCATGACTTTCCGACCAATTGGGACCGTTGGTTTGTCGTGGCGCTGCAGATCGATACGCTGGAAGGGACGCGTTATTCCGAAAAGGACTTGGATCTGATGCTGTATGCCATTCATAATATGATTGAAGAGCTTGTCCCCCAGTCGATGCGGCTCAGCTCCATTGTTCAGAACCAGGGTGTGGTGCTGATTCTGGGCGGCGGTCTGGAGGATGAGACTCCGATCAAGGTGCAGGTTTACAATAAATCCGAAGAAATCCGCAATAGCGTCAAGCAGTATTTGAATCTGAAGATCAGCATCGGGATCAGCAGAAGGTACTCGAATTTTATGTATGCGCCGCTCGCTCATCAGGAAAGTCTGGATGCGCTGGCTTACCGCGTCAGACTCGGTTCCGAGTCTATTCTGTTCATTGACGAGGTGGAGCCCAACACGGCGCTGTCGTTCCGTTATCCGAAGGAGCTGGAATTTCAGATCATGGAGGCGATCAAGCAGTCGAACGAGGAGCAGGCGAAGGAGAGGCTGCGGTCGATCATTGCAGATTTCCTGAAAAACCCGATGAATCATTACGATTATCAGCATTTTATCGGACGGTTGTTTAATAACTTGACCGGGCTTGTTCAGGATGCGGGTGAATCCGTACAGGAGGTTTTTCAAAAGGAAATCTTCTCCTCGGAAATTCTTGTCCGTATGCATACAGCCAAGCAAATTGAGGAATGGTTCTGGAAGCAAATTATCCAGCCGCTTCTTGCTTGGACAGGCGAGCGTCTGCGCAAACAGGAAGTCAACATATCGATGCTGATGATATCGGAGATCGAGCAAAATTATGACCAGGATTTAAGCGTTGAGATGTTTGCCACACGATTTCATTACCATCCCAGCTATATCAGCCGCGTGTTTAAAAAGGACACCGGGGTCAATTTCTCCGAGTACTTATCGAACTACCGCATTGAGGTTGCGAAGCGCTGGCTCCTGGAGACGGATATGAAGATCGCGGACATCGCTGAAAAGCTGCAATACAGCACCGCTTCGAATTTTAATCGGAATTTTAAGAAGGTCGTCCAAGTGACACCGAGTCAATATCGGGATCAATTCAAATAAGGAGCGGGATTGAATGAGGCAGATTCAGTATTTGCCGGCTCACGTAATCAGCGAGTCGAAGGCAAGCGTGCCCGCGGGTAAACAGATAACCAGAGGATGGCATGCGATTCATGTGGGAGAAGGTCAAGAGCAGCTCAATTTACAGTGGGCGTTGCCGGAGGAGCAGCGGCAGCAGGTTGCAGGTCAAGCAAGCCGATTGCGAATCTCCATTGCGTTAGACTACCGGGACGCCGGGCTGGTTGAGGTTTACCTGCAGCAATCCCATGTCAGGCTTGGGGCCATTGATATTCGATACGCGTATGTCTTTCAGCTCTTTGAACTGGCGTTATCGAAAGCGCAGACGGCCGCCGTTCTGAATGAAGGTATACGCCTGGAGCTTAAAGAAGGCAAGGTACCGCTATGGGTATTCGATGTTCAGGAGGACGCTCCGGGACGGGAGGTGTTTGCTCCCCATCTGCTGATGGGAGAACCGGGTTCTCGCGTCGATGAAGCGCTGAATACGCTGCTGTCCCTCTCCTCTTTACAGCCATTTGGGTGGATGGAAGGCTGTGTACTGGATGGGATTAACAGCTTGCAGCCCGTGCTGGGGGAAAACCAGGTGAATCCGATCCTGGACTTGCATTTTAGCCAGTTTTTTAACGAGCAGGGAGATTTGCTTTACGAGGATTTGCATGGTCAACAGGCAGACGGGACGTTTACAACGATTGAAGCCACGCTGCCGCTGGCCGTCATTGCACAATATCGCCCGGATCATTCCGTGATCGGCAAAGCGCTCGATTTCTTTGAGGCTGCGAGCCGCAACAACAACGGCGCTGTCATTGATAGAAGTATAGTCTCCGCGGAAGGTTCTTATACGGTAGCCTATCCGCTTGCCGTGATGGCCAAGCAGTTCCAGCGTCGGGAGATGGCCGAGCAAGCGATCGCCCAGGTACGGATCCGGAGGGACTGCCTGACGCGCGAGCAGCATGTTTACCTGCGCTATCAGCTGGACACGCAAACGCATACATTTCGCAGCTGGGCCAGGGCGTTCGCTTGGTATTGTCTAGGCCTGGTCAAAACGTGTGTCGAGCTGAAAACTTCCCCATTCGCCGATTTGGCGGGGGTTGAGGAGCTCGAAGCTGAAATTGTCCGCATTGCGCAGGTTGCGGTGAATTGGAGACAGCCGAATGGGCTATGGTCCTGCTTCGTGGATGATCCTGCAACTGGCATCGATACCTCCGGCTCGGCAGGCATCTCCGCCGCGCTTGCTTTGGCGGCTAGTCAGGGCCTGCTGCCAGACGCATATATGGCGGTCGCCCGGTATAACCTCGCGGAGCTGTCCGCCTCTCTCTCACCGGACGGCATCCTGACTGGCGTAGCCCAGCATAATGCCGGAGGGATGGCGCTGCAGCGGAGCGGGTACCGCGTCCTCTCGCAGATGGGGTTAGGCTTATGGGCGCAGCTTTATGCATATACCCAATGACGCCAAAGAGAGATACAAGCACATCGACTTGTATCTCTCTTTGGGCATTCTTGATGCAGTTAGACGAACAAGCTCATTTTGCCGTCTTCCATTCGGTAAACTTTGTCGCAATAGGCAAGCATCCGCTCATCGTGAGTCACCATGATCGCCGCTTTTTGGCGTGACTTCACCTCTTGGGCAATCAGACCGACGACTTCATGAGCTCGTTTGGTATCTAGGCTTGCTGTCGGCTCATCGGCCAGGATGACGTTAGGATTGTTGATGAAAGAGCGGGCGATGGCGGTACGCTGTTTCTCCCCACCGGAGAGTTCCTCCGGGAAGCTCTTCAGCTTTGCGCCAAGTCCCAGCTCTTCAAGCAGCTTGACGGCGAATTTTCTATCCTCCGCTGTTGCCTTCCCGGACATCTTTTTCACGAGGAGCAATTGATCAAGGACGTTTAAATAGGGAACCAAATTCGATGATTGCATAATAAAGCCGATTTCCTTCAATCTGATGTCGGATAACTGTTTATTGGAAAGATGAGAAATATTATGCCCATTCAACATGACTTCGCCTTCGGAAGCCTTGAGGAGTGCTCCTGCAATGGACAAGAAGGTGCTCTTCCCGGAGCCGGATGGTCCGACGACAGCCACAAACTCACCAGGCACAACGGAGATCGAGACATGATCGAGTGCAGCAACCCGATTGGAACCTTCGGTATAATACTTTGTGATCTGACTTAGCTGTAATCCTTTATTCATTATTCGATCCTCCCGAGCGCTTTCAGCGGATCAATTTTCATAATTCTGCGAACCGACACTAATGAACTGAGCAATGCAATAACAAGAAGGATGATGGAATATCCAATGACTAAATTCGTTTCAAGCTTGAATGGCATACCCTTTGGCATAATGGCAGCCGTCCCGTAGGTAAGCGCAATACCGACAATAATACTGATCAGCGACAGCACAAAGACTTGCGACAAAATCGCTTTGCTCAAGAAACCGTTCCTAGCACCGATCGCCTTCATAATGCCAAATTGGTTGGTCTTCTGGATCGTAATTACATAGAAGAATACGCCAAGAACGAAGGCGGATATCGCCAAAAGAAAACCTAGCATCATCAGAATCGAGCCGTTCTCTTCTTTATATCCAGGCATCCCTTGCACGGCTCCGCCACGAGTAACGGTATCCGTATTGGTTAGCTGACTGTCAATTAAGGCTGCATCGATATTTTCGCCTTGAAGCATAATAGCATTAACTGGATCCTTTATGCCTTTATCTGAGCCGGGTGCCGCAAAGGCGATTTTACGCCATTCAGGCATTGGTGTAAAAATGGCGGAAACGTGATTGTACGTTTGATTCTCGACAAATCCGATAATCGTTAACGACTCGGTAGAACCGTCTAATTGAAAAGTATCCTTAAGTTTAAACCCTTTATCCTTCATCGTCACATTGGCAACGACTAGCTTCGGGTTATCGGAAGATAAAGGCTTTCCCTCAATAACGGCCGGCTCCAAGAAGCTGCCAGGGTTGATGCCGATAATGGCGATATCGACTTTATCTTCATTTTTGTTGCTTTGTGCCTTAAGCGCTGTCGCCATCGAGCTACCCATCGGTGAAGCGGCTGTTACGTTCGGTAATTTCGATACTTCAGCGACGACCTGTTCGGACAACAGCGATTTGCTCATGGAAGACTGCGACCCTTGCTGGAAGACGACATAATCGGCCTGCATGTTCTTGAATGTTGACGCAGCAAGCGTTGATAAACCATTCCCCAAGCCAGATAGTATGAACACCAGCCAGGCAATCAGCACGAAAATGATGATGATCATGGAAAACCTCATTTTACTATGCAGTAATTCTTTCATAGCCAAAAACATTTCTCTCTCCAACTCCCTTACCGCGGAATATTTGACACTTGTGTCATAATTGGTCGATGAAAAAAGCTTCGTGTGTCATTAGCTATTAAACCACAAAACTGACACGAGTGTCAAAAAACAATAATTGGTCTATACCTGCTAGCTCCTCGAGCCCCCGATCCATAATTGAAACAAGAGATGGCTCCATTGCTGCGCAGGGAGATTCATCATATTCGGGGTATTGATCAGGTTAAAAAATGTGCTGATAAGCACGGGGAGCGGGATATCCGCTCTAAGGCTGTTCTCTTTTTGAGCACGTTCAAACAAGCGTGCCAGTTGAACTTTGAGAACCGCATGCGCTTGATCCACGTATGCAAGATCTTCAAGAGCCTTTGCATGCTCTGTCTTAACTTTATGCGCATCTCCAAGGAGCTGATGAAGCTTGGATTCCTGTACATAAATGTGAAGCAGCTGCTCGAGAGCTGCCATCGCGTCCGTCTCATCCACGGAGGAGGCGTTTGTGATTACGTTCGTAATCACTCGTTTCATACAAGCTGCAACCATCTCTTCTTTATTGGAATAGTATTGATAAATCGTGCTTCTGGCTCCGGGCAAATGCTCGGACAGCAGTTTGAGATGAAATCCGTCGTACCCATGTTCAAGCAGTAATCTTTTTGTCATGTCAAGCAGTTCTGTTTCCGTAAAGGATTGTTTTCTTCCCATGCTGAGACGTCTCCCTTCCCATCCTGTACCATCAGTTTATCAAAAAAATAGGATAAACAGCAATGGGGGGCTTAAAGTGTATATTCGACATTTTAGTTGAAAGCGATTTCAACTAAAATGTCAGATCATTATACCTCATCGAAAGCAGTTGTCGGATAAAGATACCAAATAACGGATTTAGTTCCTTTCGAATGACCGGAAATAGGGAATAAGATACGCTTACACAGGTGAAATGGAGGTGAAAGGGGTTCGTTTGCGGACAGATGGGGTGGATTGGCAGTGATTGCATCAGCACCTAGATCAGCAGCTAGAAGGAGCGGAAACAATGACAGCAAGGAACCATTTCTCAGCAGCTATAACGAAGGAGTGATAGAACAGGTATGGGACGAAATCCAGTTGTTCGAAAGATGATCAGAAGAGGCATCATGTCGGTCATATGTCTCGTTGTTGTGATAGCCTGGTTTGCACCGCAAGCGGCCTACGCTTTGCCGGCAATCCCGCAGGCGGCGGGTTATGGAATGGAAACGCCCGGCGGCCGGGGAGGCGCCGTCTTTAAGGTGACCAGTCTGGCCGACACAAATACGCCGGGAACTTTGCGGTATGCCCTCGGTCAGCCGGGAGCGCGGACAATTATATTCGAAGTATCGGGGACGATTGAGGTGAACGGCTTCCTGGACATTGCGTATCCATATGTTACGGTAGCCGGTCAAACTGCGCCTTCGCCGGGCATTTTTCTGAAAGGCGCGACGATCCGCCTCATGACTCACGATGTGCTGCTGCAGCATCTGAGGGCGGCTCCGGGCGACGGGGAGACACCAGTTGCGCCTAACAACCGGGACGCACTGGCGATTACCAGCCCGTACGGAGAGAAGGCCGAGAACATTGTCATCGACCACTGTACCTTCACTTGGTCGATTGATGAGATGTTCGAAACGTGGGGGCCCGCCGGTAACATTACGTTCAAACAGGTGCTCGCTGCCGAGCCGTTAAACGACTCGATCCATATTGATGAGGGGCAGACGGTCACGGCGCCGCACGGCTTCGGTCCGGTGTTCGATAATCAGGAGGATTCGCCGATTACGATGTACGGAAGTCTGTTCAGCCACGTTGAAGGGCGGCTGCCGTATGCGATGAACAGCGATTATGTGCAGGTAAATAACGTATTCTACGATCGGATTAATACGTTTAACCGGCTTGCCGCCCAGCGAGGCGTGCCAACCCGCAGCTCACTGGTCGGCAATGTATTTAAGAACGGCCCCTCGCTGGCTGACTGGGCTTCCGAGCACGGGGTCATTGAGATTTCCTCCACTTTTACTAATGGGGGACAGGTATATTTGGAGGACAACGATTTAGTAGGCTTTGAGGAGCAATCGCAATGGGATCTCGTATCGAATAAAACGCCGTTCACGCAAGGGCAACTGATCGCCTCGGAGCGACCGGCCTGGAACGAGGGGCTTGCCGTCAAGCCGTCCGGCGAAGTGTTTGATTGGGTGCTCGCGAATGCGGGCGCAAGACCGGCCGACCGGCTGGACTATGAGAAACGCATCGTGCAAAATGCCAGGGAAGGCACCGGCCGCGTCGTTAACTCGGTGAGAGACGGTGCAGGCAATGTGATTCCGCTTGGCGATGTCGGCGGCTGGCCTGTCGTCGCGGAGCATGTCAGGAAGCTG
The DNA here is from genome assembly GCF_050467285.1 of Paenibacillus oryzisoli. Lineage (GTDB taxonomy): Bacteria > Bacillota > Bacilli > Paenibacillales > NBRC-103111 > Paenibacillus_E > Paenibacillus_E oryzisoli_A. The sequence goes on from NZ_JBCMUN010000020.1 coordinate 197,180, forward strand.
GTGATTCCGAAAAATCCAAGCGCCGACGATAACGGGAACGGTTATACGAATCTGGAGGAATGGCTGCAGAGTTATGCGGCGTTCGTGGAAGGAACGGGCGGCGAGCCGCCGCTGATCGATCCTGCCGACGGCGAGCCCGAGCAGGAGCCCGATCCTGATACAGAACCGACGGACCCGGTTCTAATCAGTAATCTGGCGGTGAACAGCAAAGCGGCGAAAGCCGATACGTGGGCCATCAAGACGAATCTGCAGCCGGGTGATTCCGTGTATACGGACAGAGCGTTTACGTTTCAGCAGATTCCGCCGAAATTTAGAGGCAGCGAGTGGATCATCCCCTCCAACGATGCGAAGACGTTCGTCGGACCGGAATTGTTCAGCTTCAAGGTTGTGGAGGATTCGGACGTCTATGTCGCTTTCGATGACCGGCATAGTCCAAGGCCGGCCTGGTTGTCTGAATGGCACGCGACTGGGGAAGACTTCATCATTGCAAGTCCGCCGATTTTAACGTTCAGCCTGTATAAGAAAAGCTTCCCTGCGGGATCGACGGTATCGATGGGGGATAACGGGAATAAAAGCAATCTGCTCTATTTAACGCTGGTCAAAGAGCAATCCGTGCCTGCGGCTCAAACGGGGACTGCCGTCATTACCGCGCCGGCGGACGGCGTTTCCTTGAACGGCGGCCCTGCCGCGATGACCGGCGAAGCGTATGACCCGGATTCGTCGAACATGGCGATTACGGATATCGCCGTTGCGATCAAGCAGCAGTCGACGAACCGCTACTGGAATGCGGCGACGCAAGCTTTTGATGCGCCCAGCGCTGTCGTGCAAAGCGTGTACGGCAGCTACCAGGCGAATTCCGGCCGCTGGTCGCTGGATACATCGGGGATTCCATTTACGAATGGAACCTATACGATTACGGCTGTCGTCCATGACGGAGGAGCCGGCATCCCGGCTGTCAGCACATTTACGGTAGCGGGACCTTCCGTTGTACTGGAAGGAGCAGACTTGCCGGTGGCGGCAGGCCAATCGTTCCACGTCGGCTTGAAGCTGGCGAATGTGCCGGTGGGCGTGCGCGCCGAGGATCTGTCACTGCAATACGATGCGCAGCTGTTCGAGCTTGTTGACGTGCAGCCTGCGGCGGCGGGGACGTCGGTCGTCAGCGCAACTTACGATACGCCGGGGACTGCGCATATTATTACGATGAACGAAACTGCGCTTAGCGGCAGCGCCGACCTGTTGGATTTGACTTTCAAAGTGAAAAATGGAGCGCCAGCCGCGGCTGGAGCGATTCGCGTACTTAAAGCGGAGCTTGGCATTCCGCCTGAAGGCAGCGTTATTACGGCTGAACCCGATGACATTACGGTGCGGGTAATGCAAATGGATATTAACGGCAGCGGCGAAGTCAATATCGGCGATCTTGCGATTATCGTCTATCACTACCGCAAGGACAGCAGCAGTTCAGACTGGGAACAGGCGAAAGCGGCGGATATTAACCAGGACGACGTCATCGATGTGATGGACCTTGCGCTGGTTGCCGCTCAATTGCTGAATGAATAACATGAGAAGACGAGGACTCCTTTGGATTGTTGTCGCAGTTTTGCTTGTGAGCTGCTGGCTGCCGGCAGACCGCACCGGTGCAGAAGTGCCGGCACAGGAGGTTTCGTTCCTGCTGAACAGCAGCTCCCCTACGTTGAATCCCGGCGGGCGCGTAAGCGTATCAGTAACCGGGATGGACCTGGCGGATCTGTATGCCTATGAACTGGAAATCCAATATGATGCCAGTCGTCTGACCTTCGTTCAAGCCGTGCCTGTACTGAGCCAGCAGTCCTCCACGAAAGCTGTTCGGGTTATCGGGGATACGGTCTATGCCGCGTATACTCGAACTGGCGATGCCCCTGTCGATAACGGCAGCTTGAGCTTGTATACGCTGATGTTTGAGGCGAAGGCGGCGGGAGAAGCCCTGATTCACTTGATAAGCGCAACCGTCGTCACGCGAACGAATGAATCGGGCTTACAGAAGCGGGTATATCCCGTTGACGAAGATGTATCCGTCATGGTGCAAGCGGCCGGACCCGGCGGTTCCACACCTGAAGCTCCCGGGGATTCGGACCATTCTGTCGGGTCTTCCGCGCCCTCCGGCCCCGCAGGCGGCAAGGCAGAGCCGGAGGAGGTAAGCGGCATCCTTGTGCAGACGCCGGAACTGGACCGAGCGAGCGGCATTGCCGTCGCCAGACTGGATGAAGCGGCATGGCGGCAAGCGCTGGAGCGAGCGCAGGCAGATGCTTCAGGCGCGAGAACAGTTGTCCTGAAGATGAATGAAATCGTCGGGGCGGAACACTACGCCCAGGAGCTAAGCGCGGACATGCTGAGATCGAATGGCGCCGATGTGAGGATCAGGATCGAAACGCCGTACGGCACGATCGAGGCGCCGGGCAATATGCTGAATCAGGCAGCGTGGGAGAGGCTGGACAAGGTACAGCTCGTGATCGGCCAAGCGGATCGTTCGGGTTTGACGCAAGAGGTTTTGCAGCGAATCGGCAGCAGGCCGATTGTGCAAGTTGAAGTTGCGGCCGATGGCCGGAGATTTGCCTGGAGCAATCCCGATGCGCCGGTCACCGTCTCGGTCGGCTACGTCCCGACAGCGGAAGAACGGACGAACAGCGAGCATATCGTCGTTCTCTATATCGACCCGCAAGGCAATATGGTGCCGGTGCCGAGCGGAAGCTATGACGCTGACACGGGCGAGGTTACGTTCCGAACGACCCATTTCAGCTCGTACGCCATCGCCTTTGTCCAGAAAACATTTGCAGATCTGGAAAGCTATCCATGGGCTCGGAAAGAGATCGAGGTGCTGGCGTCAAAAGGTATTATTAACGGCATGACCGAGGATGCGTATCATCCGGCGGAAGCGATCAGGCGCGCGGACTTTGTGCTGCTCCTGATGAAGACGCTGGAGCTGTCCGGACACGGACACTCGGATGCCGATGCCGTCTTCGCCGATGTCAGCCGTGACGCTTATTACTATGAGGCGGTATCGGCTGCCAAGGCGCTTGGTCTTGTTCAAGGCTCGGGAGACCATGCCTTTGAACCGGAGAAGACGATAACCAGGCAGGACATGATGGTGTTGACCGCCAGGGCGTTGAGGCTGACAGGCAAGCTGGAAGGAAGCGCGTCAAGCTCGGCGCTGGATGGATTTGCCGATCACGCCGAAGTGGCGGCCTATGTGGCTGATGATCTGGCGGCCCTTGCAGCGGCGGGCCTTGTGCAAGGCGGCGCAGGCCGGCTTCATCCGTCAGCTCAAGCTGCGAGAGCGGAAGCGGCCGTCTTGCTATACCGGATGCTAAATATGAAACAATAGCGGAATAACACAGAAAGAGGCTGCGGGATGAAACCGCGGCCTCTTTTTAAATGTTCGGATACGTGGGCTCTACAGCTCCGTTCCTGCCGATTTGCGCCTATATTCCGTAGGGGTGTATCCGGTCAGTTTTTTGAACAGCTTGAAAAAATATTTGGTGTTTTTATAGCCGACCAGATCGCCGATTTCGTAAATTTTATACTGCGGGTCCTGCAAGTACTGCATCGCTTTATGAATCCGCGTCTCGGTCACGTAATCGGTAAAGCTGCTGCCGGTATGCTGTTTGAAGATGCGGCCGAAATAATCGGCGCTTAAGTACACATAGGAAGCGGCGCTTTCGAGCGAAATGTCCTTGTCGAACTGCAGGTGCACGTACTCCTTCGCTTTCTGGACAACGGAAGGCTCGCTCGAGCTCCGGGCCTCCATATAGTCGGCAATTTCCTTCAGCAAGGCGCAGCCCCATTCCAGCAGGTGAGGATAACCGTTCATTCGCAAAATCGCTTCGTACCGGAACGGCTTGTCCGTTATTTTGCCAATGGGCGAGCCGAGCTCGTTCAGCTTGCCGCAGATGGACGAGAACAATTCGATCAGCATGTTTTTGGCCACATGTTCAGGCATGGATTCCTGGATGAAGGCGTTCAACAGCTGATCGTACAGGTCGGGCAGCACTGAGAAATTGCCCGCATGTACGAACGTATGAAACTGCTTGTGCAAATCGGCCAAATAAGGCAGATCGCGGATTGAGATTTCAGTCGGATTGTGTTCAAGCAGATTGTCTTGAATCGGATGGTGCGTTTGGCTTGCCTGCATCATGGCGTTAAGGTGGTCGAAATCCCGTACGATGCCCCCGGCCGCTTCCACGCTGAGCAAGCTGGCCAGGCGCGCCGCCGCCGTGCGCATGTGCACCAAGACGGCTTCGCGAAAGGCGCCGCCGTCGCGGTCAGCCTGAAGATCAAGCGCAAAAATATAAAGCTGCCCGGAGCTCCAGTTCAAAGGAATGTACAAGACACCGTCATGCTCGCTCTTGACCAGATTCTCGATGGCTTCGGCGGGAATATGCTCGTTCGGGTCCTCCTGCTGCGCTTCTGCAAGCAGGCAGGATAGACGGAGCAGGGCGCACCTGTTGTTCTGTGTTGTGGCGTGGACTCCTGTAAGACGAAGCAAATTTTCGGCTTCCTGCTGATCGATCAGTCTGCCGGTGGACAGATCGTGGAACAATTGCTTGCGGATCGTCGGCAGCAGCTCGTTATTTTGCTTCATCACCATGGCGATCCGTTCCCTGTCTTCCTTTTCCTTATCCAGTTTTAGCTTGAGCTCTTGAAAGACGCTGACGATTTGACTGAGCTTGGTCGGTTTCAATAAATAATTGACCACATTATAAGCGATCGCCTGCTTGGCAAATTCGAATTCTTTGAAGCCGGAGATCAGTACAACCTTGGTTGCGGGATATTGCTCGTACACGTATTTGGCCAGCTCGAGGCCGGATATAAATGTCATGTTGATGTCCGTTAATATAACATCGACATCTGTTTTCTGCAACCATTCGAGCGCCTGTTTCCCGTCTTCCAATTTGGCGATCACCTGAAAGCCGAGCGAATCCCAGTTGACCAGGTCGCACAGTCCCTCTCGAATATGTTCTTCATCGTCTACAATTATGAGTCGGTAGGTCATCAACGAGCCTCCTTGAAAACGGTATCATGAAAAGTGTGGTGAGCTCCCCATCCGCTAGTTAATTCACCGGACCGTCCAAGAAAGGACAGCGGAGTCGTTTATCTTAGTTTTATACTACTCCGTCTTCCAAATGTCAATGTGGGATCACAGCGGAATATCGACCCCGTAGAGAAATGTAAGCGGTTTATTATACGCTTTGCCTTCATAGTATACCATTTCCCCGCGGAATCGGCGCCATACGATACCAAAAAGCGGATTTGTGTCATTTTTATTCACATTGTTAGAGCGGATAATAGGTGCTGAGGGCGCTTACAAGTTTCTCGTCGCGTGTTCTCAGCAAATGAATAGCAAATGAATAAGGGAGGGTTCTTTTCATGCTTAAAAAGAAAAACATCGCTTATGCCAGTGTGGTCTCCTTACTCTTTACAGGCGTACTGTCCGCGTGCAGCGGCGACAAAGCCGAGCCCGGCGGTCAAAATGCGGCAGGCGGGGAAACCGCTTCACCGACGGCGGCAGCGTATACGCTTCCAATTGTCAAAGATGGCTCCGTCACCTTAAAAGTGGCTGTACCCGATAATGGCTATGCGCCCAAAAGCTATACACAGAACCTGCCGGTGTGGCAGGAATTCGAGAAAAAGACAGGCGTCAAAATCAACTGGGACGTGACGGCATCGGCGCAATACAACCAAGCGATGAATATTCGGCTGGCTGCAGCCTCGGACCTGCCGGACATTCTGAAGCTGCCGGCCAATCCGGTTACCCACGCGGATGACGGTCTCATCATTCCGCTTAACGATTTGATTGACAAATATGCGCCGAATATTAAAAAGTATTTCGAAACGTACCCGCAAATCCGCAAGCTGCTTACCGCGCCAGACGGCAAAATCTATGCCTTGACCAACGACGTCAGCGGTTCCGGCGTGGCCGACCCGCAAGGCTGGCTGATCCGGAAGGACTGGCTGGATAAGCTTGGACTCAAAGAGCCGACAACGCTGGATGAGTGGTACACAGTGCTGAAAGCGTTTAAGGAGAAAGATCCGAACGGCAACGGCAAAGCCGATGAAATTCCACTTGCGCCGAACTATTCATGGGGCGGCTTGTCGAACTTCGGCAAAGCGCTCGGACTTCACCTCGGGGACTACAGCGACGACTATTCGGTAGATGCGAACGGGAAAGTGAAATACGACTGGCTGGACCCGAAAGCCGGAGAGTTAGTCACCTGGTTAGCGAAACTGTACAAGGAAGGCTTGATTCATCCCGAATTCGTGACGAAGAAAACGCCGGCCCAGGTGCTGCCGGATATTTCGCTCGATAAGGTAGGCGCGACGCAAGGCTTTGTGAACGCAACGGCCAAATTTGAAGCCGCGGTCAACAAGCCGGGAGTCGACTGGATCATGACCGTGCCGCCTGCGAATGCGGGCGTTAAAGGCTGGTATGAGAAGTACGGCCCGATCAGCGGGTATTACGGCATTACGAAGGATGCTAAAAATCCTGAAGTCGCGATCAAATGGCTGGATTACATTTTTGCCAGCGAAGAAGGCGCACGGATGCAAAGCTATGGGGTAGAAGGCATCAGCTATACGATGGTGAACGGTAAGCCGCAGTTTACCGACTTCGTGAAGAAAAATCCGGATGGCCTCGATCCGACCAGCGCTTTAAGAAGTCTGGGCGCATTCCCGACAACGCCGTGGATTCGCGACGACAAGGGTGTGTATTCCGATCAGGCGAAGGATCTGACGAAGATGACACCGGCGCTTGAAGAGCAGGCGAAGAAAATCGAGCCTTATCTCAAAGACGGCATCCCGTTCCAATATATGCTTTCTACGGATAAAGAAGCGGCAGAGATCAAACGGATCAGCACGGATCTGGATACGTTTCATGAGGAGACCGTTCTCAAAAATATTACGGGCAAGGAACCGGTCAACTGGGATGCCTATGTAAAACGGAGCAAAGAGCTTGGCGTGGACCGACTGATCGAGATCAGACAAGCGCAGTACGACCGCTTCATTAAAAATTAATGCCTGTTTAATAGAAGGCAAGGCGTGTGACGTGTGTGACGCAAGCACGCCTTGTCCTCGGATATATTGAGGTGAACATCATGCGACATGTAGCAAAAGTATTAAACAGGGATAAGTATTTGTTACTGCTCATTTTGCCCGTCTTGCTGTACTATTTAGTCTTTCATTATATTCCAATGTATGGGGTCATTATCGCATTTAAAGATTTTAAGCCGCTCAAAGGAATTCTCGGGAGCGCATGGGTTGGATTCGAAAACTTTCAGCTCTTCTTCAACTCCGTCTATTTCTGGAGAATTTTGAAAAATACGCTGCTGCTAAGCATTTATTCCCTCTTATGGGGCTTCCCGGTGCCAATTCTGTTCGCGCTGCTGCTCAATGAGCTGAAGGAAGGCATATTCAAAAAGTTGGTACAGACGATCAGCTATCTGCCTCATTTTATTTCGATTGTCGTCATTGTCGGGATGATTGCCAATTTTACTTCGGTGAACGGGGGCATCATCAATACGGTGATCCAATGGTTCGGTGGACAACCGATCAATTTCTTGAGCGAACCGGGCTGGTTCAGGGACATTTATGTATCGTCCTCGATCTGGCAGGGCTTCGGCTGGAGCTCGATCATTTATTTGGCCGCGATTGCCGGCATTGATTCTCAATTATACGAGGCCGCGGAGATGGACGGTGCGAATCGCTGGCAGAAAATGTGGAAGATTACGCTGCCGAGTCTCGTGCCGACGATTGTTATTTTGTTAATTTTGAACGTAGGGAATTTGATGGATGTCGGCTTTGAGAAAATCAATCTGCTGTACAATCCGACTACGTACGAAACGGCGGACGTCATTTCCACTTATGTATTCCGGCAAGGGATTCAGCAAGCGGACTACAGCTATTCGACGGCCATCGGATTATTCAACAATGTCATCAATCTGATCCTGCTGATCAGTGTAAACCGGATAAGCAAAAAAGTATCGGAAACGTCTTTATGGTAAGGAGGGGAACGTATGGTTGCAGGAACCCGAAGAAGAACAGGATCCGTATCGGATTGGCTGATCGTGCTGGGCATGATTGTCGTCATCATCATTACGCTGTATCCGTTTGTGTATGTGCTGAGCATGTCGATCAGCGCGCCTAGATATGTTGTATCCGATTCCGTGTGGCTGTTCCCCAGAGGATTTTCGCTGGAAAGCTACAAACGGGTGTTTGAGAATGAAGATATTTGGAGAGCGTACTCGAATACGATTTTTTATACAGTCGTGGGGACGGCGCTCAATATTGTGTTTACCGTGCTGGCAGCGTATCCGTTGTCCAGACGAACATTTTTTGCCCGCAACTGGATCATGACGATCATCGTGATTACGATGTTTTTCAGCGGAGGGCTGATTCCGACGTTTCTGCTGATCAAAGAGCTCGGCATGTATAACACGCGGTGGGCGCTGCTGATTCCCGGTCTGACGACCGCCTTTTACATTATTATTACGCGTTCATTTTTGCAGGGCATTCCCGACAGTCTGACGGAATCCGCGAAGATCGACGGTGCCAACGACGTTCATATTCTGGCTCGTATTATCGTACCGCTTTCGAAGCCGATTCTGGCTGTGCTGGCGCTGTTTTATGCGGTCGGTCATTGGAACAGCTACGTGCCGGCGATGATTTATTTGTCCAATGCCAAGCTGCAGCCGATGTCGCTGTATTTAATGAAGGTTCTCGTGCAAAATAACGACTCGATGCTGGAGGGAATGGCGGATCAGTTGGACCGCGCCATGTTCGGCATGCAGTTGAAGTATGCGATTATTATCGTTTCGGTGCTGCCGATTCTGTTTGTGTATCCGTTTCTGCAGAAGTATTTCGTGAAGGGCGTTATGATCGGGTCCTTGAAGGAATAAAGGCGCAGCGAGAGTTTTCGATACAGAATGGAGGCATAAACCGATGAGAACGGTAAAAAAGTTCCGCTTCAGGACCTACGATTCCGGGAAATGCGCTTTTCCGGTGACGATTGTGACGCCTGAGGATGGCTATTATATTCATACCTTTTTTGATGTCAGGCCGTGGAGCCCGTCGGGCAGGCTGATGGCGTGCCTCAAGCTGCCGTTTCAGGATCGTCTGCCGGGGGCTGACGATGCGGCGGTCGTCTGCATCATCGATCTCCAGGAACAGACGATTGAGGAGATTGGAGAGACGCGGGGCTGGGGCTTGCAGGTCGGCGCTCACATTTGCTGGGGAAGCGATGAGCTGTTGTACTACAACGATCGGGATGGCTGCGAGATTTTTGCCGTAGAACATCACGTGCCGACAGGCACAAAAAGAAGGATGTCAGGGCCGGTGTATCAAATTTCGCCCGACGGCGCCTACTTGCTGAGCCCTTCGCTTTCGCTCATCAACGCTGCGCAGAACGGTTACGGCGCTTCCATGCCGGACGGCAGCGATTGTACACCGCAGCTTGGCGCACCGGATGACGAAGGGCTGTGGCGGGTCGATGTGCGGACCAACCGACGAAGCCTGCTGTTCAGTTTGAAGGACGCTTACGAGCTGCTCCCGGATAAACGGCCGTTCGAGGGTTCGCGGTTTACTTTTTTCCATACGAAGATCAACCGGCAGCAGGACCGGATTATGCAGGTCGTTCGCTGCTTGTTCGATGACGGCAGACCGCAGAAGAAGTTTATCGTGACGTTCAAGCCGGACGGGAGCGAAGCGCGGATTGCGCTGCCGTACGAAATGTGGCTGGAAGGCTCGCATCACCCCGACTGGCATCCGGACGGCAGACGTATTCTGATGAATTTCAAGCTGAACGAAATGAGATTTGGCGAATTTGGCGGCGATGACGATACGTTCAGGCTTGTTGCGCCGCAGCGGCTTGGCGGCGGGCATCCAAGCTATGACAAGGATGGACGGTATATCGTGACGGACGCCTATACCGGGGAGCCGTGCGTCAATGAACGCCATGAGGTTCCGATCCGGCTGATCGATACGAAGTCCGGTGCGGAAGAGGCGATCTGCTGGATCTGGACGCTTGGCGGCACGGATATTCCCGCGGAACTACGCTGTGACCCGCATCCGGTGTGGAGCGCCGATTGCCGATACGTCCTCTTTAACGGGACGCCGGAAGGCAACCGGCAAATAATGATCGCAGACGTAAGCGAACTAGCGCATCGAGAGGAGACTTGACAGATGAGCCAGCCGAATATCGTGCTGATTACGGTGGACCAGATGCGGGCCGATCTGTTGGGCTGCGCAGGCCACCCCATCGTTCAGACGCCCCACATGGATAATATGGCCAGACAAGGCGTCCGCTTCGAGCAGGCGTATTCCACGACGCCGATCTGCATTCCCGCCCGGGCTTCGATTATGACGGGGATGGAAGGTCACCGTATGGGCATTACGACCTATGTGGAAGGCTTCCAACTGCCTACCGGCGAAACGCTGCCGCAGCTGCTCAGCGATGGGGGCTACGAGACGCGGGCCGTAGGGAAGATGCACGTGTATCCGGAGCGCTGTCATTACGGCTTCGACAGCATGCTGCTCTGTGAGGAAGGGCGGATGTTCGGCGCCAAATCGCCGCACAAGCGCGGGTATGACGATTACGAGATGTGGCTGGCCGAGCAAGGGTATCCGGGGCAAGGCTTTGCTCACGGCATGGCCAATAACGAATATGCGATGTCACCTTGGCATCTTCCGGATCATCTGCATCCGACGGAATGGATCGCGGACCAGAGCTGCAAGGCGATCGTCCGCCGAGACTGGACGCGCCCGTTATTTCTGTGGGCTTCATTCACGGCGCCGCATCCGCCGCTAACTCCGTTAATGCGCGATTTGTATCTCTATGAGCGGGATGCGATGCCGCAGCCTGCGGTCGGCGATTGGGCAAAAAGCCATTCGTTGTATCACGAACGTCTTGCGGCGGCCTACGGCGCAGATACCCGCACCGCCAAGCAGGCGGATCTCGCCTACCGCGGCTTCTTCGCCTCGATCACCCAAGTGGACCGGGCGATCAACCGTCTGATCGGAACGTTGCGCGAAGCGGGCATGCTGGATAACACATGGTTGATCTTCACGTCCGACCACGGAGACAGCATGGGCGATCACCGCATCTGGTTCAAGGCCAACTTTTTGCAGGGAGCGTGCCGGATTCCGCTGATCATCGTACCGCCGGCAGGCGCTGGGCGAGAGGGGCTGACCGCTGGAACAACGTGGACGCCCGGGCTGATCGACTCGTCGCCCGTCGGGCTTCAGGACCTGATGCCGACGTGCCTGGACATTGCGGGCATCGCCGCTCCCGATGAACTGGACGGCCGCAGCTTGCTGCCGATAGTCAGGGAACCCGGCCAGTCGGCCGTTCGCGAGATGATACTCGGCGAGTTCGGAGTAACTGGCAAGCGCTCGCTGATGGTGACGGACGGCAAATGGAAATATATCTGGTATGAGGAAGATGGCAGGGAACTGCTGTTCGATATAAGCCGTGATCCGCAGGAGCTGACGGACCTTTCCGGCAGCGAACGTGGGCAGCTAAAGCGGCTCAAAACCGATCTGACGGCAAGGCTGGCGGCTCGCGAAGCCGATCCGGCTGTGCGAGAAGGCGCGCTTGCGGCGTCCGGCCCGATCCGCTCCTTGAGCGAACGGGAGAAGGCGCTCATGGCGCAATACTACAATCCCCGGGGCCTTCATTAGCTGCCGGGACGGGAAGGACAACGACGATGATCCCTTTCATAGCGAAGCAAGACCAGCTGGAGCGTAAAATGGCGGAGTGGCAGCGGCTCGCCGGTCCCTTGCTGACAACGGATGCTATCCGTTCGTACAGCGGCCATCCCGTATATGCGCTTACGTTAACGGATCCGAGCGTACCTCGATCGGACAAAAAGGCCGTCTATGTCGCGCAGCCGCATGCGCACGAGCCGGGGACGACCGCGGGGATGGCGGACGTCATCGAGCAGTTGATCGCCGGGAAAGATTTGGCCGGGAAGCCCACTGCTTTAGACCGGGAGCGAATACTCGCGAACACGGTCATTACGTTCAATCCGATCGGTAATCCGTTCGGCAGGGAAAACGCGCCGGAGCTGTATTACGACGGAACCAAGTATGATCCGGCTGCGTTCCGCTGCCTCATCTTTGGCGAAGATCCGGAGCAGCCGGGCTGCCAGTGGAAACGTGTTGATGTGTGGGACCTCAGACAAGAACAGGCACCGGATCCGGTAGGGATCGTCTATGAACCGATTGACGAATTTCACTATGCGGAGCCGAACCGGACTCGGCTTTCTTCCTATTTTCAGCTGTTCGCCAAGATGGACGCCATGCATCGTTACGAGTATTGGCTTGATTTGCATCAGATGATGTTTATTGACGGGAACTTTGAAGATACAGGCTACAGCTGTCAAATATTTCTGCCGATCGCCGGGCTTGAAGCTGAAGCGATTGCGGCGGAGAACGAAGTGTGGGCTTCCGATATTACGGAGGCCTGGCTTGCGCGCGGCTTCGCTGCGGCTGCTCCGCATCGTTCAGGCTATACCGGCGCGCAGGCGGAATACTTCAGGAATACGTTTGGGGACCTGCATCGGCGGATGCACCGGATTACGACTGAGGTCGTGACGAACCGGCAGAAGTACCCTGTTGAGGTTCAAGTGAAGGCGCAGTCGGCTGCTATCGAGGCGACCCTGATGCGCCTGCAAGGAAAGGGGATTCATTCAGCATGATCGTTGATTCGGATACTGGGGAGAACCAGGGGTTGGCTGCGAGCCAACTGGACCTGTACGCTGCACGTCTGACCGAGCGGGGCACAAAGTCGCTGCTCGTCTTGAGAAATGAACGGCTTGTGCTTGAGCAATATGCAGGCGGTTTTTCTCAGACGACGCCTCATTATACAGCTTCGCTCGCCAAGACGCTCGTAGGAGGCCTCGCGTTGGCCGTTGCGGTCAGCGAAGGGTACATGGCCTACGATGATCTGGCGTGCACATATATCAAAGCTTGGCAGGAAGATCCGCTCAAATCTCGCATCACCGTCCGCCAGCTTGCTGCACATACTTCGGGCCTGGACAACGCCGCACAGGGCACCGAAGCGGGCTGGGAGCGCATGTTTTGGCAAAAGGATCCGGGTCCGGATGCGCTCGACCCGATCACCTGCGCCCTGTACAAGGCGCCGCAGATTCACGAGCCAGGCACCTCATTTCTGTACAGCAATCCGGGCTTTGCCGCATTGGCTTACGCGATTACGGCGAGCTTGCAGCCTACGCCTTACCCGAATATCCGTGAGCTGCTGCGCGAAAAGCTGATGCTGCCGCTCGGCATTGCTGACGCGGAGTGGAGCATCGGTTACGGCAAGCCTTTTCCGCTGGACGGCATGGAGGTTTACGCCACCTGGGGCGGCGGGGAATTTACGGCCCGGGCCGTGCTCCAGCTCGGTCGGTTGCTGCTGCACACAGGGCGCTGGGAAGGCCGCGAATTGATTCGTCCGCAAGTGCTCAGGCCGATGATGGCCGGCAATTACAAGTCGGTGCTGCGCGACGAATTCCCGGAAGGCTTCCTGCCGACCTCGTCGGTAGGCGGCTTTGTCAATCATTACAACGTATTTCCGAGCGTTCCGGATTGTACGTTTATCGGCGCAGGCGCAGGCCATCAGCTGATGATCGTCATTCCGAGCCTGGATATGGTCATTGTCCGGATGGGCGATTCTTTGCTGCAAGGCGCAAAGCGCGCCGATGAGGACTTCTGGAACGCGATCAAGGAGCTGCTGCTGGATCCGATTCCGGCGATGCTGCTGCACCAAAGCCCGTTTCCGCAGAGCGACCGCGTCCGCAGCGTCTCCTTCGAACCGGCGGCAAGCATCCGGATCACCGGGGAGGACAGCGATAATTGGCCCTGCACCTGGGGGGAAGACGGTACTTTGTTTACCTCTTACGGAGATGGATACGGCTTCGTGCCTCATACGGAGAAAAAACTGAGTCTCGGACTGGCCGTTCTTCACGGCACGCCGCAATCGTTCGAGGGCGTCAATCTGCGCACGGAAACCGGCGAGCGGGAAGGAGACGGACCGCATGGACTCAAAGCAAGCGGTCTGTTGGCGGTGGACGGCACGCTCTATATGCTGGCCCGCAATGCAGGCAACTCGCAGTTGGCCTGGTCGGAAGACAACGGCCGCACCTGGGAATGGGGCTTTACGTTCGAGACCAGCTTCGGCTGTCCGACCTTTGTCAACTATGGACAGCATTACGAAGGGGCTCAGGACAATTATGTATATATTTATTCGCCTGACGGCCCAAGCGCCTATGAAGAGTACGATCATATCGTGTTGGCGCGGGTGAACCGCGACCATATCCGCAGCCGGAGCGCTTACGAATTTTACCGGGGAACGGATGAAGCGGGTGCGCCCATCTGGACAACCAAGCTGGAAGATCGAGGACCGGTGTTCACCTTCCCTCGCCACTGTCACCGGCTGGAGGCGCTCTATCATGCAGCGACCGGCAGGTATTGGCTCGTTCCGGCCTGCAATCACGAAGGAAGCTGGGGCATCTTCGATGCGCCGACTCCGTGGGGGCCTTGGAGTACGGTCTATTATACCGAGTATTGGGGGCTGGGCCGGACGCATTCGTACCGTTTCCCAACCAAATGGATCAGTACGGATGGCACGCAACTTCAGCTTATTTTCTCCGGAAGACGGTTCAAAGCGACGGATTACGATGCGTGCTGCGTACGCACGATGACGCTGCAGCTTGCAGGCGATGACATCCGTCCATGAGCTACTTTGTCCATATTTTACTGTTGAATGTCGTTCCAATCGGCATTATGATCGCCTTTGGCTTCGTCATGGGCAAGAAGTATTCGCTTCACGCCCAGACGCTGTCGAAGCTGGTGTTTAACCTGTTTATGCCAGCCTTCATGTTCATACTGCTGCTGGAGGCTTCGATTTCGTGGGGCTTGGCCTTCAAGGTGCTTGGCTTTAATCTGGCCTTCGTCATTGTTCTGGCGCTGGCTGCGGCGGCCGTTATCCGGTTGCGCCGTTATGAACCGCGGATGGCGAGCGCGATGCGCAACAGCATTATGTTCTATAACAGCGGCAATTATATGATTCCGTTAAATCAGCTTGTGTTTGCAGGCAATCCGAATACGCTGGCCGTTCAGGTGATCGTGTCGGTATTTCAAAATCTGCTGCCGGGCACCTATGGCGTCTACAACGCCAATGCGCACAAAGGGCGGCTGCTGGCGGCGCTCCGGACGACGCTGACCTATCCCGGCATTTACGCGGCTGCGGCCGCCGTTCTGATCCGGAGCTTCCACATCCCGATTCCCGAATCGCTGCATTTGCCCTTTGATTACATGGCGAACGGGACGGTCGCTCTGGCGCTAGTGACGCTGGGCGTCCAGCTAGCGGGCTTGAACGGGAACATCCGGTATAAGGATGTCGTTATTTCTGGCTCGCTGCGGTTGCTGGCGGGGCCGCTCATCGGCTTCGGGCTGGTGAAGCTGATGGCGTTTGAGGGAGACATCGCCAAGGCGCTCGTCTTGTCCTGCGCCGCACCTACGGCGCTGATCAGCGCGCTGATCGCGATTGAATACGGAAACGAGGCGGAATTTTCGTCGCATGCCGTGTTGTTCTCGACGATGGCGAGCATGCTGACCGTGACGCTGACGATTTTCATGATCACTTGATGCAATTGGGAAAAGGAGGAAACCCACTGTGTTGGAACAATTGAAGCGGCATGCGGCATCCATCGGCAAAGAAGCTTGGCGGCCGATGCTCGTGTATACGGCGGAGCTGCACGAGCGGAATATGCATCCGGCCAGCGCTCCGTTCCCGTACCCGTGGGAGGAAATCGGCATCGGTTACTTCGCGTCTCCGGCCTTCGGACATTGGGATCTCATCCACCAGGTCATGGATTCGCTGCCCTGCGAACCGCTGCACGCCAGGCATCAGCTATTGAATAATCTGGCGCTGCAGGGGGCGGACGGACATGTGCCGGGTACGATCTGGCTGTGGAACAATCAGGTAAAATGGAGCACTGTCACCGGCAATCCGCCCGTCTGGCCGATCGCCGTGCAAGAGCACTATGAGCTGCACGGCGACCTATCGCTGCCGGAGGCTTGCTACGAGCCGCTACTCCGCCAGCTAGGTTGGTTCGAGCGCAAGCGCAAGGCGGAGGGAGAGGGCTACTTCTATACGGACATCCTGACACATTCCTGGGAAAGCGGCATTGACGACGGCGTCCGCTACGACGCTGTGCAGACCGGGGCTTTCGCCTGCATCGATGCGACCTGCCACGTGTATCAAATGTACGAACACGCTGCAAAGTGGGCGGAGCTTCTGGGGCATGAAGCCGACAAGGCGCGGTTTGCAGCCAGGGCGGAGCAGCTCGGGGCTTACATCCGGGAACGGCTTTATGCCGAGGATGCGGGTTTCTTCTACGACAGCTGGTCGGTGAACAACCCCGCATTGCGCCGGACGACGATGGACGGCATGTGGCCGATCGTCGTCGGGGCGGCAACGAAGGAGCAGGCGAATTCGGTCATTGACCGTTATTTATTGAATCCCGAGCGATTTTTCACTGCGCATCCGATTCCCGCCGTCAGTCTGGACGATCCCGGGTTCGAATTGCGCATGTGGCGCGGACCTACGTGGAACAGCATGACGTATTGGGCGGCCCGCGGCTGCGTACGGTACGGCCGGACCGATGCGGCGTTGAAGCTGCTAGAGAAAGCCTTGGACGCCACGGCCGAACAATTCGAGCGGACCGAAACGGTCTGGGAGTTTTATCATCCGCATCTCGGCGAGCAGACGGCGCTGGCAAGAAAGCCGTATACGGACGTCAACGAGCCGTGCCGCGATTATTTGGGGCATAACCCGGCGATCGCCCTGGCCCGTTTGTGGACACAGTTGCAAGCGAGCGGGGAGGTATTTCAATGAGCGCGGGACCGTATTCGTTCTCAGTATTTACGAAACCGTGGAAGTCATTGCCGGCGGAGCAGCTTGCGGAGAAAGTTCGCACGCTCGGATTCGACGGCATTGAGTTCCCGATACGCGAAGGCTTCCAGGTCGAGCCGCACAATGCGGCTGAAGCGCTGCCGAAGTTAAGCCGCCTGATGGCGGATTACGGATTGCGCATCTACAGCGTGGCCGCTTCGACGGAGGAATCCGTATTCGCCGCCTGTGCAGAAGCCGGTGTACCGGTGATCCGCATTATGCTCGACATCGACTTCGACGAAGGGTATTGGCAATCGGAGAAACGAATCCGAGCGTATATAGCCGGCTTGCAGCCGCTCTGTGAAAGGTACGGCGTGAAGGTAGGGGTTCAGCAGCATACCGGCAGGACCCGTGTCAAAACGGCCGCAGGGCTGCTCCGCTTTCTCGAACACACGGACCCCCGCTGCTTCGGGGCGATCTGGGACGCCGGTCACGACGGCTTACGCGGAGAAGGGCCGGACATCGGCCTGGATATGCTGTGGCCGCAACTGTGCATGGTGAACTTGAAGAACGCCTACTACCGGCAGACGAACCCCGAAGACGAGCAGCAGGCGCAGTGGGAAACGGTCTTTACAACCGGACGCAGGGGTATGGCTTCCTGGCCGGCCGTGGCCCGATGCCTGGAGCAGCGGCAGTATGAGGGCGTGCTTTGTTTAACGGCGGAATATGAGGATGAGCGACTGATCGACCGGCACATTGCCGAGGACATCGCCTACGCGAAGGAAGTATTCAGTATGAAGCGCGGCGATTGACCCGGGTTCGCGGGATGCGAGCAGGCAAGGCGCTAGTTGACGGGAGAGGAGCGACGGAAAGCGATGGGGAGTGTATTTATATCGAAGCCGGCGCAGTTGGAAGAGAAGCTGAAACAATGGAGATGCAATGCTCCGGATAACCTGCGGGTTGATGCTGAAATGGCCTACACGAGCCATAACGTTTATGCCATTACGATCACCGATTTTACCGTGCCTGACGATCGGAAGAGCAAGCTGTACGTTGCGCAGCCGCATGCGCATGAACCGGCGACGACGGCAGGGATGATCGATGTCATCGAGCAGCTGCTGACCGGGAAAGACTTGGCTGGCCGCCCGACGAGCCTGGATGTGGAGAAGGTGCTGGCGACGACAGTGTTGACCTTCAATGCAATTGGCAATCCGGGAGGGACGGAGCGATCTCCCTATCCGTACTGGGACGGCTCCAATGTGAGCAATGAACGATTCCGGTGCATCATGTTTGGGGAAGACCGGGCTACGCCGCTGAAAATATGGAATCGAGTGGACAAATTCGATATTAGGGAAGTTGAAGCACCCGATCCGATCGGCATCGCCTATGAACAGATTGATTCGTACACGTATGTTGAGCCGAACCGGAGCCCGCTCTCCTCGTATTCGAGGCTGTTTCGGCGTATGCACCAAGTCTACAACTACCGTTATTGGCTCGATCTTCACCAGACGGAGTTTGATGGCGCACCGACGCAATGCCAGATTCTGCTGCCGAATCCGTCGCTGCAGGAAACGATTATGCAAGCGGAGCAGCAGCGCTGGGCGGACCAAATATCGGATGACTGGCGGGAAGCCGGATTCAGGGTTGCGCCTCCGATGCCTTCGGGGTATACGGGCGCTCAAGCCGACTATTTCCGGAAGACATGGGGCGACGTGTACAAGGTGATGCACAAGATCGTCATAGAGGTCAAAAATAATGCGGCCGATATGCCGCCGGAACGACAGATGGCCGCCGAAGCGTCGGCGATCCTGACGACGATCCGTAAATTAAGCGAATAAAAGGGGGAGCTTATCGTGGCCCATAAAGCAAAAACGTACATTCTACCGTCAGGTCCGGCCTTGGATAAAGTGTGCCCGCCTGCCTTTCGCGAAGTCATGGACGACACGTTCGACACGGTATGGAACTTGTCCGACGAACCCTATACGACGGAGCAGTTAGCGGCGATTATCGGCGATGCGGAGATTATCCTGTCCAGCTGGGGCTCGCCCCGCATCACGCTGGATATGTTGAATAAAGCGGAGCGTCTGCGGTATTACGGCCACGCTGCAGGCTCGGTGAAGGGCTTCGTGCCCGGCGAGATTGTGGAGCGCGGGGTGAAAGTGTTCTCCGGCGCTCCGAGGCTGGCGCAAAGTGTCGGCGAGTATTGCCTGACGGTACTGTTGGCCATGCTGAAGCAACTGCCGGCGTGCAGCGAGGCGGTTCGGAGAGGAGGCTGGTGGGACATTGCCAACCAGCATCTCGGACAAGAGTTGGCAGGCCAAACGATCGGCATCGTATCGGCTAGCTCTACCGCTCGCGCTTTTTTGCGGCTGCTAGGTCCGTTCGGGGTGAAGGTGCTCGTTTACGATCCGTATCTAAGTGAAGACCAGGCGCAGCAGCTTGGCGTGGAGCGGGCATCGCTCGAGCAGGTGATGCATTGTCCGATCATCTCGCTGCATGCGCCGGCGCTGCCGTCAACGGTCAATCTAATTGACGAGAGGTTGATTCGTTCCATTCCGGATCACGCCATCCTGATCAATTCGTCGCGCGGAGCGGTGCTCGATGAAGGTGCCTTGCTCGCTGAGCTTCAGACAGGACGCTTCCGGGCTGTGCTGGACGTTCTGCAGCAGGAGCCGCCGGGCTTGGCGTCGCCTTTCCTGCAGCTGGACAATGTGCTCCTCACGCCGCATATTGCAGGCAATACGGAGCAGTGCAAAAGGGCGTTAATGCCAGAGATCGTCGGCGATATTGTCAGAAGCATGCGCGGGGAGCCGACACGTTACGAAGTCGCTCCTGGCACTTGGAATATTTTGGCATAGAATTGGGGTGGTGTACATGGAGCCAGTTACAATCGTGTTAGCCGGCATTGGTGGATACGGGGTCAAGTATGTCAAAGATTTGTTGAGCGGGGGAGGCGACTGCCCGTTTACGCTTGTCGGAGCGGTTGACCCATATCCGGACCAAAGTCCTTTCCTAGGTGAGCTGATGGAAAGAGGAATCCCGATCTATGCTTCGCTGGAGCAATTTTACGCGGCATCACGTGCGGATTTGGCTGTCATTTGCACGCCGATCCAATTTCATTGCGAGCATACGTGTCTGGCCTTATCGCACGGAAGCCACGTATTGTGCGAGAAGCCGGTCAGCGTTACCGAGGATGAAGCCCTGCGCATGATCGCTGCAAGGGAGCGTGCGGGACGCTTCGCGGCCGTTGGGTATCAGTGGAGTTACAGCGCGGGGATGCAAGCCCTGAAACGGGATATTCTCAGCGGCCTGTTCGGAAAACCGAAACGGCTGCGTACGATGGTGTTATGGCCGCGCACCGACCGTTACTATGCGCGGGGCTGGGCAGGCCGGAAGCGCGACGACAAGGGAACCTTGATTCTGGACAGCGTCGCGAACAATGCGACAGCGCATTACCTTCATAATATGTTCTATGTGCTGGGACGGGACATCGGGGCCAGTGCGCAGCCAGCGAAGGTTACGGCGGAGCTTTACCGCGCGAACCCCATTGAAAATTATGATACGGCGGCGATGAGATGTTATACGGAAGACGGCACGGAGCTGCTGTATTACGGCTCTCATGCGGTAGATCGACGAGTTGGCGCTTTGTTTCACTATGAATTTGAGCAAGCTGAAGTTACGCTCGACGACGGACAGCCGGGCTCTCCCATTATAGCCCGTTTCCATAGCGGAGGTACGAAGGAATATGCAAATCCGAATGTGGACAGCAGCGTCAAGCTGTGGGCGGCAATCGCCGCCGTTCGCGGCGAACGGGACCGGCTTGTGTGCGGGATTGAAGCGGCCCTATCCCATACGTTGTGCATCAACGCGATGCAAAGGTCGGTGGAGGATATCGCCGAGTTCCCGGCAGAGCTGGTCAAACGAGGAAGGCCGCTTTGGAATCATGAGGACGGGAACTACGTTGCGGGTCTGGCAGACCAATTGGAGCTTGCTTTCGAGCAAGCGGTGCTGCCTGTTGAAGCGGGATTCGAATGGGCGCGGCGTGGAAGAGAAGTTGATGTCTAAAAGGGGGAAATGGCATGAGCGGGAAACCGGTCATTGCGGTCACATCCGTGTATGATAACGGAAATACGTTTTTGCATAAGGACTACTCGGCATCCGTCCGTTTGGCCGGAGGGGTTCCGCTAATCGTTCCTTATGTAGCGGAATCCGAATTGCTTGACACGATTTGCGAGATCGCCGACGGGCTGCTGCTGAGCGGTGGCGAAGATATCGATCCGAATTTGTACGGTGAAGAGCCGCTGCCAGGCTTAGGTACGCTGACGCCCGAACGGGATCGGGTGGAGGTGCTGCTGACGGAAAGATTTCTGGCTGCGGATAAGCCGATCTTCGCGATTTGCCGGGGCATGCAGCTTCTGAACGCCGTCTGCGGCGGAACGCTGCTGCAGGATATTGCGAGCCAGCGTCCGAATGCGCTGCAGCACCGGCAGCTTGCGCCGCGAGACCACTTATCGCACCGTGTCGCTGTCGAAGCCGGATCGCTGCTGGAACAAGCGGCGGGCTCGGCGCAGCTGCGCGTGAACAGCTTTCACCATCAGGCGGTGAAGCAAGTCGCGCCTGGATTTCGCGTGAATGCGGCCGCTGCGGACGGCATCGTGGAAGGGATGGAAAGCATAACGCACCGGTTCGTACTGGGTGTACAATGGCATCCGGAAAATTTGACCGGAGGCGACGAGGCGGCAAGCCGGTTGTTCTCCGCATTTATTGCGGCATGTGAGCGAAAGGAGAACGGCTTATGACAACGATTGCGCATATTGAGCTCTATCCCGTCAACGTACCCTACCGCAAAGCGTTTACACTCGGCAACGGGGTGACCAGCGATGCGTCGGGGCCGGGCAAGCCGGTACTGTTCGTACGTATGGAGACCGACGACGGGCTGGTCGGCTGGGGCGAGCAGCGGGCGGAGCCGCGCTGGAGCTATGAGACGATCGAAACGATGGCAGCGGCGATTCGTTACCATCTCGCGCCGCTTGCAATCGGGCTGTCTCCGTTTGACGTCGCCCTCTTTCACGAACGGGCGGATGCCGCGCTAAGCGTCTCCGTTTCGAACGGCATGCCGTTCGCCAGGGCGGCTATGGACATGGCTTTTCACGACCTGGCCGGTAAGCTGGCGGGTGTGCCGCTGCATGCCTTTCTGGGCGGCGCTCTCGCTTCCGAGGTGGCGCTGTGCTCGGCCATCGGCGTATCCTCGCCCGAGGCGATGGCCGCGCAGGCTCAGGAGTCGTCCGCCTATTCGGCGTACAAGATCAAAGTCGCCGGGGACGTGCCCGAAGATAGCGAACGCATTCGCGCCATAGCCGGGGTGACGGCCGGCAAGCCGTTGTGGCTCGATGCCAATCAGTCGTATACGCCCGGGACGATGGTACGGCTCTTGCGCTCCATTGCTGACGTAGAGCAAGTTGTCTGTGTTGAGCAACCGGTCAAAAGTACCGATTGGTCCGGCATGGCGGCCATCCGCCAGCGCAGCCCGCTGCCCCTTGCACTGGATGAAGGGTGCTTCTCTGCGAGCGATTTGGCTAAGGCGGTACGTTTCTCCGCCGCCGACATGGTGGTGCTGAAAATTTGCAAATCGGGGGGCATCCGCAAATGTCTGGAAACAGCGGCTGTCGCTAAGGCGAATGGCCTGGAGCTATTAGGCAGCGGATTGACCGATTGCGGTGTCGCGTTCGCTGCGTCCGTTCACTTGTTCAGCACGTTGAAGCTGGCGCTGCCTGCGGAGTTGAACGGTCCGGAGCTGCTGCAGGACATGCTGGTTCAAGGATTGGATATCCGCGATGGCGTTGTTCGCGTTCCATCCGCTCCGGGGCTGGGCGTTGAGCCCGAGGTGGAGAAGCTGCTCGATCTGCGCATCAACGTGTAGATGAATCGAACGGCCTCTGGAGGGAACTTCATGATACTCGAAATCGGCCCTTTGTGGGATAATTGAGAAATAGCTCTCAAGCCCATACAGGGAGGTACTAACAACATGAACGCAAAGAAAACAAAATTGCTTGCCTGCGTGCTGCTGCTCGCTTGCGGCTTGTCCGGCTGCCAAGATACCAGTCCGAAGAATGACAGCGCGGGCGAACCCGGCGACGCGAAGGCGACGCCGCTTGGCAAAGATGGCTCTACGCTTACGATTGGAGTAACGGACAACTATTACTCCCCCATGAGCTATACGAAAAATCTACCGGTGTGGCAGGAAGTGGAGAAGCAAACCGGGGTATCGATTGAATGGAATGTCAATCCGACCGAACAATATAACGATGTCATGCGGGTACGTCTGGCTGCGGCCAGCGGATTGCCTGACATTTTGCAGCTCCCGGATTCCCCCGTATCCTACGGGAAAGACGGGCTTATCCTTCCGCTGAACGATTTGATCGACCAGCATGCGCCGCACATCAAACAGTTTTTGGACGATAATCCGTATATCCGCCGCTTGCTGCAGGCGCCCGACGGCAATATCTATGCACTGTCCAGTGTGGTCAGCGGCACCGATTATACCGACCCGAGCGGGGTGCTCATTCGCAAGGATTGGCTGGATAAGCTGGGCTTGCAGGAGCCGACTACGCTCGATGAATGGTACACCGTATTAAAAGCATTCAAGGAGAAGGATCCGAACGGCAACGGGAAAGCAGATGAAATTCCGTTCTCGCCGAGATATTCCTGGGGCGGAGCCGCCGAAATATTCGGGCATGCGCTTGGCCTGCATGTGGCTGGGTACTGCCGAGGCTTTGATGTTGATGAGAACGGTCGGCTGCAGTACGGCTGGATGGACCCGAAAGCGGAGAAGCTGGTTGGCTGGCTGCGGAAGCTGTTTGAAGAGGGACTGCTGGATCCGGAATTTATGTCCAAAAAGGCGGACAAAATTTTGTCGGACATCGCCTTGGAACGCGTAGGCTCCACCAATCATTTTCTGAATGCAACAGCCAAATTCAACGCGGCCGTTGGAACGGGCAAGGCCAACTGGATGCTTGCGCTGCCTCCGGCGGATCCCGGCGTTGAGCGATTTTATGAAAAATCCGGGCCAATCGCCTCTTATTACGGCATTAGCAAGGATGCTGAAGACCCGGCGCTGGCGATCCGTTGGCTTGACTATATCTATGCCAGTGAAGAAGGGGCGCGTTTGCTCGCATTTGGCGTGGAGGGGCTCAGCTATACGATGGTCGATGGCAAACCGCAGTTTACCGATTTTATCGCGCATAATCCGGACGGGCTGGACCCGGCCAACGCCTTGAGATCGATCGGGGCATTCCCTACACTGCCCTGGATTCGCAGTCAGTACGGACCATTCTCCCTGCAGCCGAAAGCGCTGCTCAGCCTTGATCCGGCGATGATGGCGCAGGCCGATCGGGTAAGACCTTATCTGGTAGACACGCCGCCGATCCGGTTTATGCTGGCAACCAATGAAGAAATCGAAAAAGAAAAAAAGCTGAGCGTCAATATTGAAACCTACGTTGAGGAATCCGTTCTTCAGTTCATCTATGGCAGGAAGACAATCGACTGGGAAGCGTTCAGGAGCACCTTGATCAAGCTCGGAATTAATGATTGGCTTGCGATCAAACAGCAGCAATACGACAGAATCCAATCCTGACGCTTAAAAGGGGACAATAAGGATGCATACATTTCCATACGGAGCCGTGTTGAAAATACAGCGGGAGTTCTCGCTTGCCGATATTTATCAGAAAATGGAGGCGATGAAGCGATGCGGCATGAATACCGTCGTCGTCTGGCCTGCCGTTTTCTGGTGGGAAAACAGAGCCCATGCCCACTACCCGTTCCAGACGGGCATCGCGATTCTGGAGCATGCCGAACAGTTGGGTATGAAGGTCATTATGGAACTGGCCGGGCAAATTACATCGCTGGAGTATGCGCCCGATTTCTTGATGAAGGACGACTACTACGCCGTCAAGCAGGACGGCAGCCTTAAGAACGACGCTCGCGTCTTCGATTGTCTCAATTATAATCACCCTGAGATTAAGCAGCTGGTGAAGCAAAATTTCACTGCCGCGGCTGGGGCCTACAAAGGTTTCTCCGCGCTGTACGGCTACGATATTTTGAATGAGACGATGTTCACTTCGTATGACCGCTATACGCTGCAGCTTTTCCGGCAGTGGTTGGAGACTAAATATGGAACGATCGAGCGGTTGAATGAAGTGTGGGACCGCGCCTATTTCGGTTGGCATCAGGTCGAATTTACTTCCTGGCTGTGGCCCAGCGTTATGCCGTTCGTAGACTGGCAGCAATTCCGCAAAGCGAATGTGGGCATGATTCTGAGCGAGTGGAGGGGGTATGTGAAGGCCGTCGATCCGGATCGTCCGACGATTGCCGACAATATTCATTCGATGGTCGCTTCCGATCAATTTTATGATCGTCCGCATGATGATTGGAACGTTGCGGAGCATGTGGATGAGTTCGGCATTTCCTTTTATCCGAAGGAGAATGTGGCGGGAATGCCGCACTACAAGCGCTGGGAGACGTTCGTCGGCGCTCACTCGGCAACCCGGACGGGAAGGTTCTGGATATCGGAGATGCAGAGCCATCATCGGAACATGTTTAATCCGGGCAGCACCGTACTGCCTCATGAGCTGAAATGGTGGGTACTGGAAGCGATTTCACATGGGGCCAAAGGTATGGTATTTTGGAAATGGGATCCGTTCATCAAAGGCAACCAAACGTCCGGCCGAGGGCTGGTCGACGCCAAAGGAGCGGTGACGCCTCGGGCGGAAGCGGCTGCGGAGCTGGCAGGCATCCTCAAGGAGCATGCGGCTGAATTTATGACTTATGAGCCGGAGCAGCCTCATGCCGCTATCGTTTACGATAAGCTGACCCACGATTTTACCAAAGTGTTTACGAACGCGGTTCCGGAGGAAACGAACCTGTATATTGATTCGATCGCCGGTCTGTATGAATGCCTATGGGAGCTGAACATTCCCGTCAAATTTATTACGCCGGAGGATGTGAAGAGCGGCAAAGCGAACGCATTCCGCGTGCTGTTTCTGTCCAATCAGATCGTCATGGACAAGGAATTCGCCGCTGCGCTCGCGCATTTCGCGGAGCAGGGCGGCACCGTAATTGCCGATGGCAAATTCGGCGAAATCCGTGAAGACGGCATTCTGCACGAGGATTTGCCGGGAGGGGCGCTGAACCCGCTGCTTGGCTATCGGACGATCGATATCGATCCGCTGCAATTGGCGATTACGCTGCAGGAGGCGGGGACGAATGAAGCTGGGGGACTGCCGGGATTTTTCGAACGGAAGCTCTTGCAGGTTGAGAGCGAGCACGTTGAGGTGTGGGGCCGCTATGCGGACGATGCGCCGGCTGTGCTTGCTTCGCCGGTCGGGCAGGGGCGGATGATCTACCTTTCTACCTTATTGTGGTATGGCTATCATAAGAAACCGGACCCCGACATCCTGCGTTTTCTGCAAGGGTTGGATGCTGAGCTCGGTCTGTCACTGCATGCCAGCAGCGATCCGCGATTGAGGCTGTGCACGCTGCGGGGAGAGGATGGCCTACTGCTGTTCGTATTTAATTATCACGACGAGCCGATTGCTTCAGATCTTGTTGTGAATGGCGTCGATGCGCCGGCGGCAGAGGTTGCGGAGCTTGTGCGGCGGAGCGCTGTGGACGCGGTTTGCGAGGACAACCGGCTGCTGCTAAAGGCAGCGATTCCGAGCAAAGCTACGGCCATCTATCACGTTTCCTGGGGGAATAAGCGATGAAAGCAGGGGATTACCAATCGTTAGCGCAACAACCGATCCGGCTGGAACGCAATCGGGTATGGCGAACCTATTCGGGAGGCAAGCTGATTGACGCGTTTCAAGGAAATGAGCGGCAGGAAGACGGCGAAATGCCGGAGGAATGGGTAGCTTCCGTTGTCCAGGCGACCAATGTTGGTCGCGAGCACGTCCGGAACGAGGGGCTGAGTGAAGTTCGTCTGCCGGACGGCAGCAGGGTGACGCTCAAAGAAGCCATCGCTTCGGATCCGTGCGCGTATCTGGGAGAAGCCCATGTCCAGCAGTACGGGAGCCACCCGGCCGTGCTCGTCAAATTGCTCGATGCCGGCGAGCGGCTGACGATTCAGGTCCACCCGGACCGGGAATACGCCATGACAAAATTCCAATCCCGTTTTGGTAAAACGGAGGCTTGGTACGTTATCGGCGGCAGAGAACTCGATGGGGACGCGCCTTACGTTTTATTCGGCTTTAAGCCCGGCGTTACACCGGAGAAGTGGAAGGCATTGTTCGACAAGCAGGATATTGCGGGCATGCTGGATGCCCTGCATCGAATTCCCGTTCGCGAAGGCGACGTCTTCCTTGTCGAGGGTGGTGTTCCGCATGCGATCGGCAGCGGCTGCTTCCTGATCGAAATCCAGGAGCCGACCGATTACACGCTGCGGACCGAGCGGGTGACCCCGCGCGGCAATCCCGTGCCCGATCAGGCTTGCCATCAAGGACTGGGCTTCGATGCGATGCTGGAGTGCTTCCACTATGAAGCGCATACGTTGGAGGAGATCAAAGCGAGATGGCATATTGCGCCTGATCTTGTTCACGAAACAACGGGCGGCAGCCTCACCTCGCTGATTAAAGAAAGCGATACGGACCGGTTCCGGATGGATCGTCTGACAGTCGTCTCGGACTATACGATGGAGCCGAGCGGGACGTTTGCGATCGCGATTGTTGTGGAAGGGACGGGCGTCGTTCGTTGGGCGTCGGGAGAGCTTGGCGTCGCGCGAGGAGATACGTTCTTTTTACCGGCAGCTTTGCCTGCTTTGAATTGGAAGTGTGCGGACGGGGAGCCGCTTCAAGTCATCCTTTGTTATCCGCCTCGATCCTAAAACATGCTGAAGTCTCTCCGGATAGGGGGGCTTCGGCTTGTTTCATTTTTATCTATGCATAGGGAGGTAATCATAATGAAGGTTTGTATCATTGGATCAACGGGACATACGGCATATGTCTTGAAAGGGTTGAAAGAGCTGCCGGAGGTGGAGCTCGCCGGCATCGCTCCGGGTTCATCCGCCGAAGATGTCGAGCCGTTACTCCGAAGCGCTGAGGCTTACGGTTGGATGCCTGCGCAATTCGCCAGTTACACGGACATGCTGGATCAACTGAAGCCTGATATTGCTGCTGTCGCCTGCGGCTTTCACGATCATGCGGCTGTTGCGATGCAAGCGATGCGCAGAGGCATTCATGTTTTTGTCGAGAAGCCGCTCGCGCTGACACTGGAGGATCTGGAGCAAGTCAAAGCGATCCATCGGCAAAGCGGCGTTCATCTGGCTGCGATGTTCGGCATGCGGTATATGTCCTGTTTTCTCACGGCAAAGCAGTTGATTGGAGAAGGTGTTATCGGGGACGTCCGGTTAATGACCGCACAGAAGTCCTACCGCCTCGGGGAGCGCAGCGAGTTGTACCGGAGCCGGGCCACGTATGGCGGCACAATTCCCTGGGTCGGCAGCCATGCGATCGATTGGTTGTATTGGTTAAGCGGGGAGTCCTTCCATTCCGTGTACGCGTCTCATTCCTGCCGAGCGAATAACGGGCATCGCGAGCTGGAGGCGTCGGCGCTGTGCCACTTCACCTTTTCGAATGAAGTATTCGGTTCGGTCAGCATCGATTACTTGCGGCCGCGGCAGGCGCCAAGCCACTCCGATGACAGAATCCGCATCGCCGGATCCGAAGGGGTGTTGGAGGTTCGGGAACAGAAAGTGCTGCTGATGCGCAATGGGCTGGAAGGCGTCCACGAGATGCCGCTGCTTGCGGAGGGTCAGAGCTTCGTCGATTTCGTCCGGCAAGTGCGCGGAGAAGCCGCCTGCCTGGTAAGCGCCGCAGACTCCTTCGCTGTGACGGAAGCGGCGCTAAAGGCCAGGCAATCGGCCGACGAGGGCCGGATCGTTTATTTTTAGAGTTAGGCCTGAATCGCGGAAATCCGTACCGTCACGGTTGTGCCGTGACCGGGAACGCTTGCCATATGCAGGCCATATTGATCGCCGAAGGTCAGCTTGATGCGCTGATTGACGTTGCGGATCCCGATATGGTTGTTGGCGGTGATCCAATTTTTATCAGCCAGCTCTTGATTGATGCGCTCGATTTTGTCCGGATCGGCCCCGACGCCGTTATCGGCGACCCGAATCACAATCGAATCGCCCTCCAGTTGTCCGCTGATCGTAATCATTCCTTCCTGGGACATCGGCCGGATGCCATGGTAAATGGAATTTTCGATCAGCGGCTGCAAGGTAATCCGCGGAATTTTGTAGTTCATGATTTTCTCGTCGAGGTGCCATTGCACGTCGACTTTTCGCGGGTACCGGATTTTCTGAATATCGATGTAATGCTTGCAGTGCTCAATCTCTACGCGGATCGGCACCAGATTGTCCTCGCCCTCCAGTGAAAACCGGAGCAGCTGCGAGAGGGAGGAGATCATATCCGACACCACATTCTCTCCGCCCGATAAGCGGATTGCCTGCCAGTTGATCGTCTCCAACGTGTTGTACAGAAAGTGCGGATTGATTTGCGACTGGAGCGCGATCGCATAAGCGCGGTCGAGCAGGGACAGGCGGTAGCGCAGCTCGTTTTCCAGTTCGCGCTTCTCTCCGTAAGAGTCAAGGATGCTGGACGTAATATATTTAATCTCATTCACCCGCTTGGGAGGCGGAGATTCCTCCAGCCATTCTCCCGGGCGGCTGACGACGGACATAATCTGCTTGATCGGCATGTACATTCTCCAAGATACGACCAGCGAGATGATCAACGCGACCACAATGCTGAACAAGGAAGAGATGTACAAATAGTTGCGGATGTATTTGGCTTTGTCCTCATAGAGCTTCAACGGAGCGATGGAGACGAATTTCCAGTCGTTATACAAGGAATGAACATAAGATACCGATTGCTTGGATTCATCCTCATACACAAAGACCGGTTCATTCGGCTTACCCTCGGCTATGTCTTTCACCGGAATGACATCCGAGATGGGACGATTGATCAGGGTAAGGTCGTTGCTGCCGAGAATGGTGCCGTCTCCCCCGATGATAAAGACGCTGTCGATGTAATCGCTGCCGGTCTGATTAATCATGTTCATGAACCGGGCCGTATCGATATTGATAATGACGCTGCCGAGCTTGGAAGTTTCGAGCAGCGGGGCGAGCCGGAATAAGGTGATCAGTGTTTTTTCCTCGGACTCCGACTGGAACGTCTTCGCTTTGCGGGCTACGGTCCAAGCTTTACGCTGAGATTTGTTCGTGTTATAACTGTCCAGCCAGCCTTGATCGAGAAACTGCTCCAGATCCCATCGACCCATCTGGGACGAGATCACGCTGCGGTTTTGTTCGGAATACACGTACACCGACTCGACGAAATTCCGCATCGTATCCATCATATTCAGCTCAGCAGACATCTTGAGCACATTGACATTCAAATCGTAATTGTGCATCGGTGAGGGGGACATGAGTGTAGCAAGCGTCTCGCTGGACGCGATCCGGATGGAATAGTTGTCAGCCTCGCGGATCGTCATATCGATCATGTCCCGGATTCGGGATAAGGAATGAAGATGCGCCGAACTGATTTCTTCGGTCACGGTTTTGCTGTACAGTTGATAAATGCCCACACTGAAGCCGGTGACCGGCAGCAGGATCAACGACAAAATAATAAAAAAGTTTTTAATAAAGACGCTGCGAATCCGATAGTTTTTCACGATAAACCATAAGCTCAGAGAATCCCTCATGCTAGTCCCCCATGTATCGGTGTACGCTCGATCCTTTTCGTGAAAGCGGTTTATTATACGATTTGACTTCATTGTATACCGCTTGTCGACCAAGTAGTCAGCGGATGTGACTAAATGGCGGGATTACACCATTTTATCATAAATCCGCCGCAGCTAAAATGAAGATAAGCAGTCAAATTCATGCAAAGTCTGGGGGAACAAGAGAGATGATCAAATTAGGGGTAATCGGTTACGGATCGCGGATCGGCAACATTATCAGAGTGATGCAGGAGCAGCGCCCTGAATGCAAAATTCAGGCGATCACCGATATTCGCAACGATGAGCTGAAAGCGCAGAACAGCGCCTTGCAGGACGTTCATTTCTATGCCTCCTTCGAGGATATGTACAACAACGAGGAGCTTGACGGCGTGTTGATCGGTACGAGGTGCTCGCTTCACACGGAAATGGCGCTGAAGGTGCTGCCGACCGGCATCCCGCTGTATCTGGAGAAGCCGGTATCAACGACGATGGCGGATGTACACAGGCTGAAAAAAGCAAGCGATGCTTCTTCCTCGGAGGTCGTCGTCTCCTTCCCGCTGCGCGTGTCCAGAGTGGCCCGGATGGCTAAGGAAATCATCGATTCGGGCAAAATCGGTACGGTTGAGCACGTGCAAGCAACGAACAACACGCCGTACGGGAGCGTTTATTATCATAGTTGGTACAGGGATGAGAAAGAAACGGGAGGCTTGTTCCTTCAGAAAGCGACGCATGACTTCGATTACATCAACTACATTGTCGATCAAAGTCCGATTGCCGTATGCGCCATGACCTCCAAGCAAATCTTCAAGGGAACAAAGCCGGCAGGATTAAAATGTATGGATTGCGAAGAAAATAGGACCTGCGAAGAGAGCACGATTAAACTGCCCGAGAAAAAACGGGAAAGATGGGCCTACTGCTCCTTTGCCGAAGACACCGGCAATGAGGATTCCGGCAGCGCCCTGGTCCGCTACGAAAGCGGCATGCATGTCGCGTATTCGCAAAACTTTTTCGTCCGCAATAAAGCCGGTTACCGTGGCGCGCGCTTCATGGGGTATAAGGGCACGCTGGAGTTCAATTTCTACACAAGCCAGCTCAAGGTGTACATGCATCATACGAACAGAGTGGAAACGTATGATGTCGATGCCGGGAATGATCATTTCGGCGGCGATACCATGCTGGTCAACAACTTCGTCGACGTGATGCAGGGCCTGGACAAGTCGCACAGTACGTTGGATCACGGTCTTACCAGCGCTTTGATGTGCCTGAAGGCGAAGCAATCGGCCGAAACGGGGACATTCCAGACGATCGCCTGGGATGACAAATTCTAATAAGATGGAAAGCTGCCTGATGTGCTGACGCGCATTCAGGCAGCTTTTCTTTTATTGTGGCTGGCCGAGTCAATACAAGGTGGGTGGTATGTATTTCTCTTTTGACTTGAAAGCGTTTTCAACGACATGGCAATTTCACATATTTACCTCTCCCCAGTGCATCAGGCATAGTGATAACGAGTGCGGCTTCATCTTCGTGGTGCGCAAAGCTTGCGGAGCCGCCATCTGTACGGGGAGGTGAGCACTTCCTTTTTAAGTAAGCGATTACTGCTTGTCCGGGAAAGGCAACGCCATAACGATGAAAGGATGGAATGTCTAATGATGAAAAAGACGTTTTCCGCTTGCTTGTCGGTTACGCTGCTTGGCGGATTGGTCAGCTTGGGGCTGCCTAGTGCTGCGCATGCGGCGGATTTTACGGCGACGGTGAATGTGGACACGACGACGGAATACGATTTGCAAGAGGGATTGATCGGATACAACATGCATATCACG
The DNA here is from genome assembly GCF_050467285.1 of Paenibacillus oryzisoli. Lineage (GTDB taxonomy): Bacteria > Bacillota > Bacilli > Paenibacillales > NBRC-103111 > Paenibacillus_E > Paenibacillus_E oryzisoli_A. Next base: position 229,694 of record NZ_JBCMUN010000020.1, read on the forward strand.
AACCGGGCGTATCAGTTTACCGATCCGGCCTATGTGAATATGGTGAAGGATTTGAACGCGAAGTGGGGACGCTGGTCGGCGGGGACGGCGAATGACGTATTTAACGTGAAGACCGGCCAAATGCCGGAGGAACGCAACGCCCAGATGTTCGATAACCGCAAGCTGTACTACAAATATGAGTGGGAACGGGAAATTGCGAGCGGAAAAGGGTACATGGACCTCGTGGCCTATTATGAGTTTTTGCGCAAAACGGGTTCCCGTCTGACGATTGTCGTGAACGGCTTCACGAGTACGCCGGACGAGATTGCTGATCTGGTGAAGTTTTGCCAGGACAATAACATCATCGTCGACTACTGGGAGCTGAGCAACGAGCCTTATTTGTTTAACGGCGGTACTTCGGCGATTCCGAAGTTCTATAACAGCGCGGTCGATTACTTGAACAAGCTCAAGCCGTTCCGCGATGCGATCAAAGCGGTCGACCCGAATGCGAAAACGACCGTCGCGTATACGCCGAAAGGCAACAATACGTGGGATACGAGCATTCTGAACTACACAGCGGGCACAGCCGTGCCTTGGTGGGATGCGATCGTGTGGCATACGTACGAAGCGAATGATCCGGATAGCTCCAACGGCGTTACGTTCGACGAAAGCATGAAGAACGGCAACTGGCTGCTGCCGCAGCTTCGCAGCCGGATCGACAACAATTACCTCGCGAACAGCGAGCTGAATCCGACGCCGATCATCCAGAACGAACTGGACGTCAAAGTGTCCGGACCGCTCTACAATACGCAGTATAATGCGATTTTTAATGCGGAAGCGATGATGCGCCTGTCCACGGTGCCGAAGGCGAACAACTATATGCTGACGGGCACGGGCGGCATTCCGCTCTGGACAATCGATGCTGCCGTCGATTACAACGATCGGGTGCTGGACGCTTATCAGAAGGATCAGGTGTTTGATTCCGCATCCGTCGATCATGAGCTGTATTTTAAAACGGCCGGTCTGTCCAATAAGCTGGTCAATCAAGCGATCAACAACAGCACGAAGCGCTGGAACGCCTCGGTAAGCGGAGGCACGACGGTCGCGACGCTGAGCGATACGCTGAATGCGTCCACAATCCCGGCGCTGTACGCGACGGCTTACAAAGGCAACTACAATAACAACAATAAGAACTACGTACTGATTACGAATAAATCCGATAAATCTCACGACGTGACTCTTCAAATAAACGGCACGAACGTGAACGCGGCCAAAACGGCGTACTATACGTCGTCGACCAACCCGCAGGCGGGCAACTCGTCGAGCGCGCCGACGGCGGTCTCGATCCAGACGGCGTCGTATACCGGCACGAATCCGATTCTGGTGCCGCCTTACAGCGTGATGCGAGTGGAGTGGAATCGCAGCGACGCGCTGATGGTTCCAGTGCCTACGCGCATTACGTCGGCCGAAACCGGAGCGGGCAACACGGTGGACCTGAAATGGTGGCCGATCGACGGGGCGACCGGCTATACGGTCAAGTACGGGACGGCGTCCGGCTCCTATTCGAGCACGGTGTCCGCAGGGACGGCTACGCAGTTTACCGTGAGCGGGCTGAGCGCGAATACGGTGTATTACTTTGCCGTAACGGCGAATAATGCGTCCGGCGCAAGCGGCGTGTCCAACGAAGTGAAGGCGCGGACGGCGATTCCGGCGGTGCCGACGGCGACGCGAGCTTTCGGGCAGCGCGGCAACATGGCCCAGGTGGAATGGCAAAGCGTGCCTTACGCCACCGGCTATAAGGTCAAATACGGCACGTCGCCTGGCGTCTACACGAACACGTTGGATGCGGGCAACCGCATGGGCATGAACGTGGAGGGGCTGACGTCCGGCACGACGTACTATTTTGTCGTGACGGCTTATAACGGCAAAGGCGAAAGTGCCGCTTCGTCCGAACTGAGCGCGAAGCCAGTGCTGGATCTGGCGTACACGCCGAATAATTTGCAGAGCGCCGGAGGCACTTCCACGAGTGTGAAGCTGACGTGGGAGCCGTCGTTCGTGCGGGCGTTCAAGGACTATTTTGAGGACGGTGTGGCGACAGATACGTGGACGGAAACGAAAGGCACTTGGGCGGTCATCGATCATCCGAGCGCGCAGCGGGATACGAAGGTTTACCAAGTGACGTCAACCGGAGGGCTGGCACAGTCGAACACGGGCAGCGCGAGCTGGCAGGACTATTTTGTGGAAGCGAATGTCGAGGTCAGTTCCTGGAACGCCGACGGCACGATCAGTATTCTGGGGCGGTATACGGACGACAGCAACTATTACCGGTATGTGTATGACAACAGCGACCAGACGTTTAAGCTGATCAAAAGCGTAGGCGGCACGTTCACGACGTTAGCCACGACGACCTTGGCGTCGCTGCAGGCGACGAGCTATTTTGAACCTTTTGACATCAACAATATGCATATGATTATGGAATTTGTCGGCTCTTCGATTAAGTGCTACATCGACAGCCGCGAGATTTTGAGCGCAACGGATTCTTCACTGACATCCGGCAAAATCGCGCTGGCGGCCAACAAGCAGCAGGCGATGTTCGACCGTGTATATGCATGGGTCGATAACATGACAGGATCGGCCGGCACCTACAAAATTTACCGGAGCACGTCACCGCAATCCGGCTTCAGCGTCGTTGCTTCCGGGCTGACCAGCCCGACTTACACGGATACGGGACTTGCGACGGGCACCACGTATTACTACAAAGTGAAGGCCGTTAAATCCGGCGTGGAGAGCACGGAAAATTCCGATGTGCTGACGGTTGTGAAGTAGGTCAGGGGGCAGCCTGAAGGGGCTGCCCACCTTCAAGAGGAGGGACGATGGCATGAATAAAAAACAGTACTACACGGCCGCGAAGTATACGTTTGTCGCTGCCGCTGCGGCGGTGGCCGTCGGCATGTCGCATCCCAAGGAGGCAGAGGCCGCGCCGAACGTCATCATGATCTATGCCGACGATCTGGGCTACGGCGATACGCGTCTGACTAACTCGACGTCGATCTCCACGACGCCGAATCTGGCATCCATTGCTGCCAACGGCATCAATTTTTCGGAAGGCTATGTGGCTTCGCCCGTATGTTCGGCTTCCCGGGCGGCGCTGATGTCGGGGCGGTATCCGGCGCGTTTTGGCTTTGACAGCAATTTTCTGGCGCGGACGTACGACGATCGAAACCCAACGTACTCGATTGCGAGCCTGCTCAAAAACATTTCGTCCGTCAATTACAAAACGATGATGATTGGCAAATGGGACATGGGCAATACGAACGCGCTGATGCCGGTGGCTCGCGGTTTTGACAGTTTTTATGGCATTCCGGGCGGTATCTCCAGCTACTATCCGACGAACGGCACAGCGCCGAGCGACGCGACGTTCTGGCAAAAGAGCACGAATACCGTGGTCACTAGCCAGGCGGTCGTTTCCGATCAGACACTGAACGTCAAGGAATATGATGCGGGGACAGGCACGTATGTCAAGCGGACGCCAACGAACTATTTAACGGATGTGTTTACGGACAAGGCGGTCGATTATATTCAAAATAACGGGGGGGCTGCGCAGGATCCATTTTTCCTGTATCTGGCCTTCAATTCGCCGCACGTGCCGATGCAGGTGCCTTCGAGCTACTATGCGCCGTACGCGAGCCGAACCGATCTGACGAATCAGCAAAAAGTGTACAACGCGATGGTCGACAATCTGGATCATAACGTCGGGGAAGTGTTGAATGCGCTCGGCTCTCATTCGGGGTACAAGTGGAATAACACAATGGTCGTTTTCGTTTCCGACAACGGGCCGGAAATCGGCTCCGCCGGACGGTTACAGGGCGGGAAGCACGATGTGTTCGAAGGCGGCATCCGCGAGCCGTTTGCGATCCAGTGGCCGAGCCAGTATACGAATGCGGGCACGACTTACACGAAGATGGTGGGCACGCAGGACCTGCTGGCGACCATTCTGCGGGCTGCCGGCTCGACGGCCACGCTGCCTACGCAGGCGAGCACGGATTTGTCGCCGTATGTTAAGGGGACCAGCAGCGGGAACCCGCACGATTACCTGTACTGGCGGTATATCAACGAGGACGGTGAAGGTCAGACAGATCAGGTACAGCTTGCCGTCAGCAACGGTACGTACAAATATATCCGCACGATTGATCCCGACACGACGGTGAACGAGTATTTGTACGACGTGACAGAAGTGAATCCGGAGCAAGCAGGCGATAACCTCATCGGCAGCAGTGGCTTGACGGCGACGAAAAACGCCTTGATTGCTGCGCTGAACGACTGGAATGCGAACAATCCGCTGCGGGAGGATTTTAACGACGACCTGTCGGGTGCGGGTGACACCGACCCGCCTTACGGTTACGCGCAGGGCTGGTTCGCCTATAACAAGGATGCGGACGCGCCGAATCCCGATTGGTCGGTGAACAGTGCGAACCAGTGGGAAGGTACCGGCAAAGGGGGCATCCGCTCCGTGCAGGCGGGCTCGTATTTTACCAATTTCACCTATGATGCCGATGTGATGCTGAAGACGTCCGGGAAATCCGGTGTCATCTTCCGCAGCTCCGATCACGCGAACGGCTCGTTCATGTTCAAGGGCTATCTCGCGCAAATCGAATACGGCGGCGCGTTCCGCTTGATCCGGATGGATGCGAACGGCACGTCGGGCACGGTTTTGGCGGAGAAAACGTCGGGGCTGACGGTTAATACGAATGAGACGTATCACCTTCAAATTGGGGCGAACGGCAGCGCGCTGACGGCCACGCTCAAAAACGCCGCAGGCACGGTGATCGCCACCTTGTCGGCAACCGACAGTACGTACAGCGGCGGCTTGGTCGGCCTGCGGGTCGGAAGCCCGAACAGCACGACGAATGCGACGACCGCTTTTGACAATATTGTCGTTCTGCCGCAATAAACGGCGAAAAGAGAGGAGAATCCGGCTTGACACGCAAACCGAACATCATCGTGATTACAACCGATACCCAGCGCTGCGACACGCTTCGCTGCATGGGCAGCGAATTCGCGTTCTCGCCGAATCTGGATCGGCTTGCGGCGGAGGGCGTCCTGTTCACGCAGGCGCACACCGCCTCCCCGGTCTGCTCGCCGGCGCGCACCTCGCTGCTGACCGGGCTGCACACGCACCTTCACGGCTGCATCGAGAACGGGATCGACCGTTTGGCGAACTTGCCGGTTTTTCCGGATAGGCTCAAGGAGCAAGGCTACTACACCATCATGGTCGGCAAAACCCACTTCGGCCCCGTGCCGGATTCCTTCGACGTCGTGCATACCGCGATGGAAAAAGGCCTGGACGTCCAGGACAGCTATGCCACTTACCTGGCCTCGTTCGGGATGGCCCGGACGGATGAAGCGATTCCGGAAGAGCATTATCTCGACCGGTTTCTGGTCAGTACGGCGATTGCGGAAATCGAGAGGGCGGTGCGGGGGGAAGGGCAGGCGGAGCGTGGGAGTGGGCAGGCGGAGCTGCGTGAGGGTGAGAGCGAGAGTGAGCAGATCGAGGAGCAGGGCCGGGAACGGGCGGAGCGCCCGTTCTTCCTCTACTGCTCGCTCGTGAGCCCGCACGATCCGGTGGATCCGCCAGGCGAATGGGCGACGCTGTTCGACGGCGTCGCGCTGCCGCCGCTGAACTACACGCCGGGCGAGGAGACGGCGTATCCGGCGTACATGCGCCGGCTCGTCGGCCCGCTCGATGAGGCGGAGCGGGCGTATCTGGGCGAGGCGCAGGCCGGCTACTTCGATGCGCACTGCGGCGTCGAGCGCATCGGGCAGGCCGCCATCGACCAGCTGCGGCGCCGCTACTACAGCCTCGCCGCGTACTGCGACGCGCAGATCGGCCGGCTGCTCGCCTATCTCGACAGCGCCGGCCTGCGGGAGAACACGCTCGTGATCTTCAGCTCTGACCATGGTCAGGAGTATTTCGATCACGGCTTCAACAACAAGCACAACTACCACGATGCGTCGTGGCGGGTGCCGCTCATTCTGAGCCAGCCGGGCACGCTGCCGGCCGGCGAAAAGCGCGATTACGCGGTGTGGACGGACATCACCGCGACCATTCTCGGCGCGGCCGGTGCCGCTGTCGATGCGGTGCAGGGCTTCGACCTGTACGCGCCGCTCAGGGAAGGTCTGCCGTCGCCGCGACGCTGCGCCGTCGGTACGCTGTACCGCTCCGCCGCTGTCGCCACCGACCGGTGGAAGCTCGAGTACGACTTCGACGAAGGCGTCGGCCGCCTGTACGACCGCATCGCCGATCCGCGCGAGCAGTGTGATGTGTATGGGGCGGCAGCGTACCGCCAGGTACGGGATGCGCTGCTCCATGCGCTGCTGCTGTGGCGGGCGGAGACAGTCGACGTTTGGCACCTGAAGCACCACCGTCATGGCGGTGGGCCGGTCGCCCGACGACTGGCGTTTCATACGCAGTCGCTGCAGGCGGCGGATGCGGAGAGACGGCTGCAGGAGAGGCTGCAAGCTATGGAAAGTCTGCAACCAGCAGCTGAAGCTTGAAGTTTGAAGCTTGAATTCTGAATTTTGGTAAACTACGTAGCTCGCCATCCTCATGATCCACAGTGAAACGGTTGTAGGGAGAGTGTCGATTAATTGTGGACAGTATCAACGTGAACGGACACATCCAGAGAATGTATATGATTTTTCGGACACATAGACAGAATCAGGGCTCAAATCACGTTTTGTACATGAAATTTCGAATAGAATCGACGGATTCTTTGTGTAGCCACACAATTATGTATGATTTTTCGCATACATTTTGTAGTCGCTCACAGATTTGCGAAGTTATAAACAATTAATAGACTGCCTCGTAGGAGAGGCTATATCAGGGAAAACGGGTGGTCATGCGTGGCTAGCGGTTGTCAGCGAGGCTATTTGCTCGGAAATGGTGATTTTGGGATGGTTTTGGGCCAAATAGCCGCTGCAACCATTAAGCTCGCAATCGTGGCTGTTTTAGCCCAAATAAGCTCGCTGGTATCCGTTAGGCGAGAACCCGGCCTTCGGTTGCTCCTCCTACCTAAGTAATAGCGAATGCTGAAGCCATCCCAAGGGTAGATTTGCTGACTTTCGGGCCGGCTTCTTTGGTATTTTTGTGAGTAGGGGAACGTCAGTACGCTATTTGCGCAAAATTGACGGATTTGGCGCGGTAACGGAACGAGAGGCCCTTATTTGAGGTTTTTTGTGCCAAACCGGGGACAAGGGGCCTGAATAGCGTCTTCTCGCTCCGCTTCTCGCGCTAATCGGCCCGGATCAGCCCAATAGAGCCTCTATGTTCCGCTAACTATTCGCCCGAGCATGCCTTGCCACGCCAGCGTCCCTAGCTACTCATCCACGTCACCATTCACCCGCGGAATCCCGCAACGAGCTATTCATCCATGCCAGCATCTCCCCGCCGAATCCCGTCACCAGCTACTCGCCCCAGCCACGCCCCCTGTCCCCGCCGAATCCCGTCACCAGCTACTCACCCAGCCACACCACCGCCCCCAAGAAGCCCAATCGCTCCAGCTCCTTCGCCTGCATACTTTCCGCTTCTCAAGAAAATACTACGCTTGGAGGTATTTTATGGGAAATTATATGGATAATCTCATCCACAAATCAAGAACACAGCAGGACTTGGTGATCGAATCCGTCCAAATCGGCTCGCTATCGTTCTGGATGGCGGGCTATGAGTCCATCGTGAATTGGCAGGAAACGTTGACGGCTATCTCCCTGTGCGACATTCCTTCCGGGGCGGGCTTTGAGGAAATTTGCCGCCATTTGCTTGGCAAGCCGTGGGCGCCGGAGTCGATGGATGAGCTGCTGCAGGGGAAAGTCGTCCTGGTCCACGCGGACACCAACCTCGCCTTCAGCATGCAGGGCAAGCTCAGATCGCTGATCAGGCCAATTGATGCGGCCCAGAATGAGCCGATGCCGTTTGCGCCAGCGATTGCCTTCACGGAGCTGCTGGGTACGAATCTGGGACTTCTTCGCACTTCGCTGAAATCAGGCTCTCTGGAGGTAGAAAGCTTTCAGTTCCAGGGCGTGGGAACGAAGGAAGCGTCCTTGATCTATCTGGCGGATTGCGTCGACCGCGAGTTGCTGGACAAGGTTAGACGCGCTTTGCGGAATGCAACTGCGCAGGAGCTCCGCAACGGCCAGGATCTCAATCGGATTTTCGGCTTCCATCGCTTTCATCTGCTGTCTCCTTACCATAAAACAGAAATTCCAATGCAAGCCATTACCTCCTTGATGCAGGGGCGGGTCGTGCTGCTGATCGACGGCGAGCCGACAGCGTATGTACTCCCGCTATTGTCCTCCGACTTTATTATGCTGGAGTGGGATAGGCAGTTTCCGCTGTTCATCATGGTGGTACTGCGGGCTTTACGGCTGCTCAGCATCCTGGTCGCGCTGCTGATGCCGGGGCTCTATGTCGCGCTGGTATCGGTGAATCCGGAGGCGCTGCGCATCGAGCTTGCCCTCTCCGTCGCAAGCAGTAGAATCGGTATTCCACTGCCGACTTTTCTGGAGATGCTGATGCTTCTGCTGATCAGTGAAATCATCATCGAAGCGACACAACGTTTGCCAAGAGGCATTGCGGCGACGAACACCCTCATCGGAGGGATCATTCTCGGACAATCCATCGTTGAAGCCAAGCTGGTTAGCAGCCTTGTGCTCATTGTGCTGTCCGCTTCTGTAACCGCAAATTTTGCCTTTCCTACCTATTTGAATACACTGGTCATCCGGTTGCTGCGATCGGGTATCGTCATTCTTTCCGGTGTTTTCGGCATTATGGGACTATTCGCGGGGGTTGTGGCTATCGGTTATTACGCTTGCAGCCTGGAGCGTTTCGGGGTGCCTTTCATGAGCTTTCTTTCGCCCAAGAAGCTGGGGCAATGACCAATGAATCGAGGTGACGTGTGTAATGCATCGCTGGATCTCTACGATGACGGCGCCGGTATTTTTTATCGGGGCGCACTGCAGCATCCTGTTTATCGCCTATCCTAGAGCGATTCTGTCGACGACCAATTACGGCCACTGGGAGCCGGCAACGGTCATCATGCTGATCGAGCTGGCGCTGATGCTGATTTTGATGAAAGGTCTGCGCAAAGGGGGCAATCGGGACTATGGCGACTTGTTTCTGCCACTTGGCAGGTGGGTGGGCGCAGTGCTGCTGCTGCCTCTGACCTGCTATTTCATGTTGGTTCCGATTCTGGCGGTTCGCAGCTTTGCCGAGTTGATGGTCATTGTCTTCATCGCCAATTCACCGATGTATGCCATTCTCGCGCTTCTCTGTCTGCTGATGTGGCTGGGGGCTTCGCTCGGCCCGCAAGGTATCATGCGGGCGAGCACGCTGATGACGCTCATTTTTTTGCCTGTGCTGTTGTTCGCCCTGCTGGCCTGCTTGTCGAACACCAGTTGGCTGCAAATCCGACCGCTGCTCAACCCACATCTGCACTACCTCATGGAGAAAAAATTTCTGACCACGCTATTCTCCATCTGTCCTTTTTTATTTCTCGGCATGCTGCCGCCGGTGTGCAAGGTCCGAGTCAAGCCAATGTTGCTGGGATGGGCGCTTATCGGCCTGCTGTACATTTTTATTGTCTATCTTCCGATTCTCGTCTATGGCGTGAATGCGGCGAGGATCATGAACTTTCCGTTGATGACAAGTTTGGATTCCGTCAATATCACTTGGTCCATATTTGATCGTGTGTCCTTGTTCTATGCCGTTGCGCTGCTTGCCTTCGTCATGACGATATCGTCGTTTGCGTTGTGGTCGTGCGGTCTCCTCCTTCACAAGCTCGTGCCTGTCTGCAAGGAAACCTATATCAGAGGCGGGCTGTGCCTGATTGTGTATGTGGCGGCCATGCTGATTCCGACGTGGGAGCGGTATGTGGAAATTTTCTCCGCGGATACGTGGCTGCGATTGGCGATCTTCGTGGTGATTCCGTTTGCCGTCTACCTGCGTGGGAAGCGAATTGAGCGGCAAGGCAGAAGGCAGGTTGGGCTAAAATGATGCGCAAATTCCGCACGATGCTTCTCCTCTGCGCCAGTATGTTGATGCTGACCGGTTGTTGGAATATTAAAGATGTAAACCACCGCGTGCTGCCGATCATCATGGGCGTATCCTACGGGAAAACGGCCAAATACCGCGTATACATCCAGCTTCCGCTGCCGATCAGCCGGGGGCTGAATTCCAAGGTCTATTACAAAGAGGCCGATACGATTAGCAAAGCTTTGACTGATATCGACACGGACATTGAATCCGGCATTGATTTTATGCATCTTCAACTGATTGTCTTTGATCGACAAGTCGCCCAAGACGGCATTCGGAAGGAGATCGCTTTTATTATGCGCAGCCAGCATATGCCGACGAAAGCGCTGCTTGCCGTTACCTCCGAGGATATCGGGGAATTTCTGAATCATACAGGCAAAGCCATTCAAACCGATGGCAACGCGTTACTCAACTTTTTTAATAAAAATGCGGGCTGGAGTCCTGAGATTAATCTGGTCTATCTCTGGGAAATGTTCGGGGCGATCCATTCGGATACGCAGGACGTGAGCATTCCGATATTGCGTTCCGGCAAATCGACCATGATGGAGTTCATCGGCTCCGCCGTCATGTCGAAGGATAAAATGAAAGACGAGATCGTCAAGGAGCAGTCGCTGTTAGTGAATTTATTTGAAGAGCTGTTTCAGGGATCTGTCATTCAAGTAACCCATCAAGCAAGCGTGTCGATCATGAAATGTCAAAACCACATTCACACCGCATGGGACGGGGATCGTCCCGTGCTGCGCATGCGGATGGAGCTTGGATTGCACCTCATCGAAAATAACGGCGAGCAGAGTGTTGAGCAGATCGAAACAGAATTTTCCAAGGATATGGAAAATCGCTATCAGGCGCTGTTCCGGCAGTTGAAGGCTGCGCGGTCGGACGTGCTCGGTACGGGCCAGTATTTTAGAGGTAAGCTGCCCTTTGAGCGGCTGCCCGATTGGCGAGAGGTGTATTATCCGCGTCTGCTGACCGAGATCGAGATTAAAAGCCGGATCACAAATATCGGGGATATTGTGGGGAATTAAATAGGGCTTCGTCTTATGATCCGCCAACTTTCGAAAGATTTGCTTATAGGCCTCCTCCTCCCGATGTTCTATAGTAGCGATAGAGGTATGTGACATGCCGCAACTGATCCTGGAGGAGGAGCATCATGAACGTTGAACGCATGGACGAAGCCCATTTGGAAGCGATTCTGCATCTTTGGAATGGGGAGTTGGCGGAAACATTTCCGATGAGGCATAGGCTGCTCCAGCAAAATATCGCCGAAGACCGCAACTGGCTGCGCGAAGGGTCCTGGGTGGCGCTGGAGGAAGGGACGAAGCGCGTTATCGGCTTCGTCGTCGCGAAGATCGCGCGCGAGGACGCCGTGCGCGCCGGCATTCCGCAGGGCCTGGGCTGGATCCAGGCCCATCTCGTCAGCAGCGCGCACCGGGGGCGGGGCATCGGGCGCGCGTTGTTGCTTCGCGCCGAGGCCGCGCTGCGGGAGGCCGGCGCGACGCGCATTCAGCTGGGCAATGACTTGCACAGCCGGATCTTTCCGGGCATCCCCGACGACTTCGGGGATGCGCGGGGCTGGTATGAGCGGCAGGGCTACGCTTATCAGGAGACTGTGCACGACCTGCTGCACGCGTACGCCGCGGCGGAGGAAGTGCCGCTGCCGGCGGCGGCAGGAGCAGTGTTCCGCGTGGCGGAGCCCGCGGACCGGGAGGCGCTGCTCGCGTTCATGGCGCGATGCTTCCCAGGCGCGTGGGCGTACCAGCACCGCGACTACTGGGCGCGCGGCGGCACGGGCCGCGAGTTCGTCCTGCTTGAGCAGGGTGGCGCGATCGTCGGCTTCTGCCGCATGAACGACAGCGCCTCGCCGCTGCTCGCGCAGAACATCTACTGGGCGCCGCTATTTGACGGCGAGCTCGGCGGCATCGGGCCGCTCGGCATCGACGAAAGCTGTCGCGGCCTGAAATACGGCATCGCGATCGTGCAAGCCGCGATCCACTATTTGCGCGAGCGGGGCGTGCGCCGCATCGTGATCGACACGACGCCGTATGTCGATTTTTACGGCAAGCTGGGCTACCGCACCTGGAAAAGCTACGCGAAGTACGCCAAGGTGCTGGAGTAGAGCGGCGCGGCGGCGTGCGAGATTCAAAAAGTCCTTCGCTTCCCGTTAAGGGGGGCGAGGGACTTTTTTTGATGAAGCGCTAAGCGGGCTTTACGTGTGTATGAACTGGAAAACCTGCAGCTCATTTGGTCTGGAAACAGCTCTCGAGTCAGCTGAACTGGAAAACCTCCAGCTTATTTGGTCTGTAAACAGCTTCCGAGTCAGCTGAACTGGAAAACTTCCAGCTCATTTCAGCAGTTTTCGGAGAATAGCTGCCAAACAGGCAAATGTACGGGAGAAATTCCAGTTCAGCACCTCAATTTAGGCGAATATGCGAAAATGTACAGGAGAAATTCCAGTTCATTGAGACGCGGCAACAGGCGGCGATGACGAAAATTAACAACGCCCATGCCCGACTACTCAACCACCGTAACTCGCTCTTGCGCACCACCCGCCACCACCCGTGGTTTGTCTCCCCTCGCCAGCTCACTCCCCATGCCGACTATTCAGCCGCCGGAACTCGCTCGGCGTAATCCCCGTGTGCTTCTTGAACACGCGATTGAACGAAGCGGCGGTGTAATAGCCGATCAGCGAGGCGATCTCCTGGATTTTCAGATCGGTGTCGCGCAGCATGTCCATCGATTTGTTCATCCGCACGGTAAAAATATAGTCGGAGAAATTTGTACCTGTCTTTTCCTTGAAATACGTGGACAGGTAGGGGCCGGTAATGCCGAGCTTCGCCGAGATCGCATCCAGCGACAAATCTTCGCCAAAATTCGACTCCACGTATTCCATGACGAACTTGGTCATGACATCGGTTTCGGATTTTTTGTCTTGAATGGCTTCCCCTGAGCGCTTCAGGAACCAGTGGAAAAAGTCCTTGTATTGCTCCAAAGTGTAGCAAGCCTTCAGATGATCGTACGGCGAGCCTTTGTCCGAGAACGCTTGGATGGAGATGTTCTGGGCGTACATCATTTTAATCGCTTTGTTCACGACGTCCTGGGCGAAGTCCTGGAACTGCCAAGCCAGCGCCCCTGCTTTTGCAAGCTGATCGAGCAGCCGGTCCACGAGCGGAAGGGTGACCGAATCCGATCCGGCCTGGAGGTTGGCGACAAGCTCGCTCTCTTCGGATGGCGTGGGGATCATGAGCGCCGGCTGCGGCTGCCACTCGGTAATCACCTGCACGCCTTCGCCGAGCTTCCGCTGCCGGATCAGCTCCAGCGCATTCTGGTAGGCCTCCACGAAGTCGGAGGAGTGCGCGTGGATCGGGCTCGGCACGATCGTGAAATTGCAGAAGAGGCTGTCGGTTGCCAGGGTGCGCAAGAGGGCGTCGAAGTCGGCGGCGTGCCGGTCTTCGTCTTCTTTTTCAAGAAAGAGAATGGACAGAATTTGATCTTTCTCAATCTGGAACGTCAGTGATTCGCTGTGCAGCTTGGCAAAATGCAAGTCTATCAACTCACGATACGTATTGAACGCGCGATGATGCACGTTGGCGAATTCGGAGAGCAGCTGCGCTTTGAAATCGATTTGAAACAGGATCAGCTTGAACGGCCGGTTCGCGTCTACCGAGGTCAAGAGCTGGGCGCCTTTGCCGTGGATGTTCTTGAGTCTGGTCATATAGGCGAACTGCTGGAGCAGCGAGTTTTTGGAGTGCAGATCGTTGTGCAGCACGTTGAATTCCTTAATGCGGCTCTTGCCTAGCAGAGGCAGGCCGACGCCATAGTTCTCAATGGAGCGCAGCAGGCTGGCGAGCGGATTATGAAATCGTCTGGCGATAAAGGTAGAGACAGCCAACGAGATCAGCAAAGAGAGGAACAATAGCACGGCCATGATCGCATTCAAATGGCGAAGCTGCTTAGCGAGCCCTTTGTCGGACACGGATTCGATATAGGTTAGTCCGGTTTCGGCACTCGTTTTATAGAAATAGTACGCCCCGCCAATTCGTTCGTACCCATCCCCCTTTTTCGCCATCAAGCTCTGCGGCAGTTCAATCCCTCTCTCCGAAGCAAAAACAAGCTGGCTGCCTTCCAAAATCATCAATCGACTTTCCGGCTGCGGCTGATGGAACGCCTCGTACAGTGCACTGCTCTTCATCAGCACGATAAAAGCAAAATTATGTTCAAAAGACCCTTTCACAAGAATCGGCATCAGTGGACCGAGCGATTTTCGTTCAAAAGCCGTCTCGGAGGTGAATGGGGCCGAAGGGTAGATTTTGAAGCTGTCTGTGCCCTCCAATTCTTTGTTCCAGAAATTGACGCCGTAGGCCGGCTGCACATAAAACTTGCCGAACATGGTGGCAGCGTCCCGGGTACCGTCTTTTTCAATGATAAAACCGCTGTCCTTATAATAGTAAATAATGTTGTCCAGATAGAGGAGCGAGTTGTTCAACGAATGCTGCAGCTCGTACTGCGCTTTGACGACGGTATCGTAGTGCGACAGCGGGTTGCCGTTTTTCAAAATTTCCGTATCGGTCCCGAAGAGATAGCCGACCATGTAGCTGCGAATGAGCCGGATATGCTTCTCGTAGTTCGCGACCGTTGTATTCAGGTTCATCGCGCTGTTCAAGATAATTTCATCTTTAATGCGATTGCGAAAGAAGGAGTAGGACCACGCGTGAATCGAGAGAAGCAGCACAATAATGGAAATGAAGCTGATGAGCAAAGTGTAAAAGAGAGAGACCTGATTCTGGTTTCTTGTCCGAATTCGTGTAATCCACTTCATCGTGTCATTCCTTCCACGGTGCATTGTTAATCTTTCATTAAGTATAGCACGGCAAACTAGGGGAGCTTCAATACGCAGAGTTTAATAAACTTGTCTGATCTTCGGACAGACGGAAAAAGGTGAACGATCCAAAGCATGCCTCATTGTCGAGGCGGGCCCTCTCCGGTACAGTTTGGACATAGCAAGATCACCCAGACTGGAGGCCAAGGCATGCAGCGATTCCAAACAAGATGGAATAACAGCAAATATTTATTGATCCTGTTTTTGCCGGCACTACTTTATTACGTGATGTTTAAGTACGTGCCTATGTTCGGCATTATGATTTCGTTTAAGGACTACAACACATTCAAGGGCGTATGGGCGAGCGATTGGGTAGGCTTCAAATACTACTCCTTATTCTTCCATAGTCCGGATTTTCTCAAATTAGTGAAAAATACCGTGCTGCTCGGGTTGTACAAAGTCATCTTCGGCTTCCCGGCGCCGATCATTCTGGCGCTTCTTTTAAATGAAGTTCGCCTGGCGGTACTCAAGCGGTTCGTGCAGACGATCTCCTATTTGCCGCATTTTATTTCGAATGTCGTGGTTGTGAGCATGATGTTCCTCTTCCTCTCGCCAACGAGCGGGGTCATCAATAAGGTGATCAAGCTGTTTGGCAGCGATGCAGTGAATTTTATGCAAAATGAGCATTATTTCCGCGCGATCTACGTGCTTTCGGAAATTTGGCAGCATGTCGGCTGGGAAACGATCATTTATTTGGCGGCGCTGAGCGCCATCGACCCGCAGCTTTATGAAGCCGCACGCGTCGACGGGGCCAGCCGCAAGCACCAGCTTCTGCATATTACACTGCCGGGCATTCGACCGGCGATCATCATTCTATTTATTTTGAACATTGGCCATGTGCTGGATATTGGATTTGAGAAGGTGCTGCTGATGCAAAATCCATCGATTTACGCAACGGCCGACGTGCTTTCGACTTATGTGTACCGGACAGGGATTCAGTCCATGAATTACAGCTACGGCACGACGATTGATTTGTTTACGAGCGTCATTAATCTGATTTTTATTTTAACGGCAAACTGGATTAGCCGAAAGACGAGCGAGACAAGCTTGTGGTAGAGGGAGAGGAGGCTTGGCTGTGAAACCTAAATTTGGATGGTTCGATGTTGTATTGTATCTAATCTTGCTCGGTGTGGTGCTTTCCGCACTTTATCCGTTCGTGTATATGATTGCGGTTTCATTCAGCGGTGTCGTACCGGTTCTGAAAGGGCAGGTGTGGCTGTGGCCGAAGGATTTCAATGTGGCTACGTATGCATCGGTGTTTGAAAAACCGGAAATCGGACGCGCTTACCTGAACACGATTTTGTATACGGTGCTCGGCACGGTGATTTCCCTGTTGGTGACTGGGGCGGGCGCTTATGCGCTATCCAAAAAGCATTTAATTTTCCAGAAAGGCTTTATGATCATGATCGTCATTACGCTGTTTTTTAGCGGGGGGATGATCCCGACGTTCCTCGTCGTGCGCAGCTATCATCTGATCGATACGATCTGGGCGATGATTCTGCCTACGGCGGTCAGTTCGTGGAACTTGATTGTGATGCGCACGTTTTTCTCGGGCATTCCGCAAGAGGTAGAAGAGTCGGGCAAAATAGACGGGCTGACAGACATCGGCATTTTCTTCCGGCTGGTGCTTCCGCTGTCCAAGGCGATTCTCGCCACGATCGGGCTGTTCTACGGCGTTGCGATCTGGAACAATTTCTTCTCCGCGCTCCTGTATTTACGGGACGCCGATTTATTCCCGCTTCAAGTCATCGTGCGCAACATGGTGCTGCAAGGTCAAGGCACAGGCGCCGGCAACATCGGCGGCGATACGCTGATTGTCGACGAAGCGATCAAATATGCAGCAATCATTATTACCACCGTTCCCATCCTGCTGGTCTACCCGTTCCTGCAAAAGTATTTTGCGAAGGGCGCGTTAATCGGGTCGATCAAAGGTTAACATAAAGTTAGCTTAAAGTTAGGGGAAAGCAAGGAAAAGAGCAAGAGGCAAGCGAATTTAAGACAATTAGGGAGAGTGGGGCAAGTATGAAGAAAAAGTCAGCCGTGATGTTAGCAACGATGATGAGCGTGAGTCTGATCGTGGGCGCGTGTTCCAAAGAAACAAGCGAGGTCAAGCCTTCAGGGGCACCAGCAGATTCAGCACCGGCTACAGCATCATCTGCACCGAAAGAGATGACGTTCAAATTCCTCGATTACAGCAACCCAAGCTGGCCGTATGATGCAAACTGGAAAGTGTGGTCGTACATGAAAGAGAAGACGGGCGTAAAGCTCGACGTTCAACTGCCTCCCGGCAACTTGCTGGAGGATGCGCTCAGCATGACGGTAGCTTCCGGCGATATGCCGGATCTGATGTGGACGCAGAGCAAAGCGATCGCCGATAAATTTGGTCAGCAAGGCGCGTTGGTCAATATTTTGGACTACGTGAATGAGATGCCGAACCTGAAAGCCTGGATGGCGAAATATCCGACAGAAGCGCAGAACGTTCTTTCCTCCGACGGCAAAATGTACGAGTTCCCGAACGAAGGCTTGGGCGAATCGAACCGCCGCACGTGGATGTATCGGGAAGACGTGTTCAAGAAGCTCGGCTTGCAAACGCCGAATACGTGGGATGAGCTGTACGACGTGCTCAAGAAGCTGAAAGCCGAATACCCGGACAGCTACCCGCTCACATTCCGCAACGGTCTGCGTTATTTGTTCGACTTTGGCGCAAGCTTCAACGTGCCGGCTGAGGTGGAGAAACGCAAAGCGAGCGTCTACTTCGACAAAGCGTCGAACCAATGGAAATACGCGCCGATTCAGGATGAATACAAAACGATGCTGACCTACCTGAACAAGTTCTATAAAGAGAACCTGATTCCGAAAGATTTCCTGACGATCGATACGAAAATGTGGCAGGACATTGTATCCACGAACCGTGCATTCGTTACGCTGGATTACATCGGCCGCATCGACTTCTATAACAGTGCGCTGCGCAAAGATAACCCGCAGTTCACAATGAACTTTATGGCGCCGCCTGCCGGGGTGCCAGGTGTAAGGAAGAATGCCTACACTTCGTTCACGGAAGAGGGCTTCATGGTTTCCTCGAAGTCTAAGAATATTAAAGATGTCATGAAATTTATGGACTTCTTCTACTCGGAAGATGGCAAGAAGCTTGTTTCTTGGGGAAAAGAGGGCGACACAGCGAAAGGGAATGCGTTTGTCGACAAATACACCGACATCGCCGATATGAGAAAGAAAACTGGTCTGTCCACAGATGGCACGTACACATGGTTCGACTTCAACGCACACATCTCGGTGTCCTCGCCGGAGCTGCAAAGCGCGTATAAAGAAGCGGTGAAATATGACGGCGACAAGAACGTCTCGCTGGCGTTCACGCTGGATGAGCAGCAAGTGCTCAGCACGAAAGGCGATTCGCTGAACGCCAATCGTGACGAGAACTTTGCGAAATTTATCATGGGCACGCGCAGCTTCAGCGAGTGGGATAAATTCATTGATGAGCAGAAGAAGCTTGGTTACGAGGAAATCGTAAGTATTTATAAAAAAGCGTACGATCGTGCGCAAGCTGCTGTGAAAAAATAGGCAATTCCGTCAATCTCAAAGCCCCGTTGCAATAGCGGGGCTTCTATCTTACCTGCGGAAAGGAAGATTCGTGATGGCTTTACATCGATGGAAGACTCAATTGTCCGGCATGCTTGTCTCGCTGCTGCTCGCCAGCCTGCTTCTGGCACTCTTGCCTCAACCGGTTGCCCGGGCGGCTGTGCAGTCTTTTCCGATTTCCCTGCAGCTGAACAATATGGATTCGGCGACGAATTCGACCGGCGATACGGTCGGAACGGCAGGCGTAGCCGTCGTGGCGAACACGTACGGCGATTACGTGAAGGAGGGCACAGGCTCGAAGAAGTGGCTGCTCGCCTTTAATGACGGCACGACGGATATTGCTGGCTCGGCGCTCATTTATCCGAAGCTGGCACCGAACGTCGATTTGAACGGCTACTCTACGCTCAAAGTGTGGGCGTATTCCGTGAAGGCGAGAACCGGCGATCAGGCGGAGAAGCCGATTCAGATTCGCTTTTTTATGAAGGGCGATTCTCAATATTACTATTACCGCCTGCCGCTTGACTGGACGGGCTGGAAAGAAATCGAAGTACCGCTTAGCGTCGTGCAGAACCAGAAGAGCAGCGATTCCGTCAAAGCATGGGGGCCGCTTGATTATGTCCGCTTCGACCAGGCTGGCGTATCGGGTACGACACTCGATCTTGGCTTGCAGATCTATTTGGACGACCTGCGGCTGACCAACGATGCGGAAGTGCATCCGGTGACAGCGGATAAGCCGTCAGGCGAGTATGTCAACAAAGTAACGGTCAGCTTGTCTTCGCTGACGAAGCCGTCCGTGCTGGCAAAGCTGTACTATAAGCGAGTGGGCATAGACAGCGAGTTCCAGCTGTACACGGGGCCGCTGACGCTGACCTCCGATACGACGTTGGTGACGAAATCGTCGCTGAACAATGTGGAGAGCGAGGAAACGACGTATCAGTATACGTTCGTGTATCGCGACTATACGGAAAATGTGACGGCTTCGCCGCCGGCCGGTACTTATGCGGAGGCTAAGACGGTGGCTCTCGCTTCTGCAACTGCTGGCGCAGCCGTGTACTATAAGGTGGAAGGCGTAGACAGCGTATATAAGCTGTACACGACACCGCTGCTCGTCGATCATTCGCAGACGATTGTAACGAAGGCCGAAGAGGGCGGCAAGGTGAGCGAAGAAGTTAGCCACGCGTATACGATCGACCTGTCTGGCAGCAGTTCGACGCCGATCGGCGATACGGAGACGTTCGCAGGCTGGACGAATACAACGCCGGTGACGACGCCTGCCGTGTTGGGAGCGAAGGCCGGTCGTTGGACCGATCCAACGACAGCGATTAACATTTCGGGCATTACGGCGCCATGGCAGCAAAACGATCAGATCGAATTCTGGCTGTATTCGGGCAAGGCGTCGGGGAAAAAGATTTATTTTATCCTGGAGTGTAACATTCCGGACCCTGGCTTCGATTACTTCATGTCCTCCTTCTACGTGGACTGGGTCGGCTGGAAGAAAATTGAGATTCCGTTCAACAAAATGCTGAATTCCACGGGGCTGGCGGACTTCGCCAACTTCCACCAGATTATTATTCATCCACGGTGGTACGATTCCGACCCTGTGCCGGATCCGACGGATGAGCTGATCTTTGACAACTTTGCACTGGCCAAAAATGCGGTGGAGCCTTCCATCAAGCAGATCGACAAAAGCGCGTTGCCAGGCAGCACGGTGCACTACACGTTCTCGCTGAAAAATATCAGCGATGCCTCGACAGCGTACGGCATTTCGCCGAAGACAACGTTCGGTGCTGGCTACACCGCAAATGTCGTGTCGACGACGCCTGTTGTCGCGAAAGGCGCGGAGACGGATGTTGACGTCGAGGTGCAAGTACCGGCTGGAGCGCAGGCTGGGGATTCGCTGAAAGCGAGCTATACCGTCACTCCGCTGCAGGGCGGCAAAGCTGTGACGATTGAGCTGGGGCTGAAAGTTGGGGCGCCGAGGGCTGCGACCATGCAGCATCCGTACATCATGGCGTCGCAGACGCAGCTGGATGAAGCCAGAGCGAAGATCGCAAGCTTCGGTTGGGCGCAGGATTATTTGGACGCGATCAAGGTGAAAGCCGACAGTTGGCTGGACAAAACGGTGTACTACCCGTCGAAGCCGGCGGGCGAGAGCACGCTGTACGTGTGCGGCGATACGCCGCTTGTGTTTGACTACGACAAGCCTTTCGAGCACTTATGCCCGACCGACAATACGTGGGTCAAAGGCGATGCGGTAGATGCCGCATGGCGGTTCACCGCCCATACGGTCAATATCGAGGCGATCCGCAACCTCGCGATTACGTATGCGCTTAGCGGAGACACGCGCTTTGCGGTGAAAGCGAAAGACATGCTTTTGCATTATGCAGAGCTGTATCCGAGCTACTCCTTGCAAGCGCTGAACGGCAGACTGTACTATCAGTCGCTGGACGAAGCGGTGCAAATGATCGAGCTTGTGCAGGCGTACGATTTGATTGAGCCGAGCGGCTTATTCAGCGCAGCGGAAAAGTACAACGTCGAGCAAAATTTGTTTGCGCCATCGGCGAAGACGCTGCAAGGCTACGATGTCGGGAAATCCAATTGGCAAACTTGGCATAATGCCGCCATTGGCGCGATCGGCGCCGCTTTGGAGGACCGGACGCTGATGGACTTCTCCGTTTCGGGTCGAAGCGGGTTCAACTTCCAGATGGCGAACAGCGTATTGTCCGACGGCTTCTGGTACGAAGGGGCCATCGGCTACCATTTCTACGCGCAGTCAGCGCTTTTCTTCCATGCGCAAGCGTTGAAGAATATGGGCTATGACTTGTTCGCGAACGCGAATTTTAAAAAGACGTTCGATGTCACCTTGCAGTACGCGTTCCCGGATCTCGGCATCATCAACAGCAACGACTCCGGCAAGTATCCGACGAGCTTGGCGGCGCCGGGCCGGGTTGTGCCGATGGATTACGAAGGCGTCTACGCGGAGTATAATGACCCGACGTACGGGGCGCTTCTGAGCAAGCTGTATAACGATAAGGGCCGGGTACGGGGCGGCTTCGTAGTACCGGGGAATTCCAGCTCAGGCATCGTCGGAGAGCAGGCGGTTTTCTACGGAAAATCGGCCATTCCAGCAGGCGGTACGTTGACTTCGGCGAGCAATAATTTCACGGGGCTGGGCCACTCGGTTATTCGGGCGGGTACAGGTGACGATCAACTGTACACTTTGGTGGATTACGGTCTGCATGGCGGTTATCATGGACACCCGGACTTGCTGCACCTGGAGATTTTCGGCAAGGGCGAGCGTTTGGCACCGGACCTCGGCATTCCGCCTTACAGCAATTCGATGTACACGACGTATTATAAAAAGACGTTCTCCCACAACACCGTAGCGGTGGACGGCGATACGCAAGTGACGCCGATGGTGAACAATGTGGAAGTGTATGAGCCGACGAAGCTGTTCCTGCAAGCGGGGCCGCTTGGCATTATGACGAACTCGGCAAAAAAAGCGTACGACGGGCTGAACCGTTACGAGCGAACGGTTGCGGTGACGAAAGATTATGTCATCGATCTGTTCTCGCTCGATTCGGCGACAGAACGGCAGTATGACTGGATTTTGCATGGTATGGGCGACTTTACGCCGGGGACGGAGATGGCGCCGTTTGCGGAGCCGCTGGGCGCGAAGGATGCGTATCCGTTCTTCAGGAACGGCAAGTCGGTCGGCTTGACCGGCAGCTGGGAAGGCGTCTGGAAGACGGCGAACGGCAACGGGCTTAAGCTGTTCAGCTTGACAAGCTCGCAGGGCGCGCCTTCGACGATGATCGTCGGCGAAGCGCCGGGGCCGGGCAACGACACCAGCGTGTATACGCCGACCTTGGTCAATCGTGTCGTCGGCAAGAGCGCGCAGTTCGTCAGCGTGCTGGAGCCGTACAGAGGCACGAGCGGGATTGCGAGCGTAACGAAAACGGACGCTTCACATGTGGAAGTGAAGCTGAAGGACGGCCGCAAGCAGCTGTTCTACTATAACAGCGGGGCGGAAGCTGTCGGTGAGCTGCAGTACTACTTCGTCGACGGCAAGCAGTATGTGCCCGACGACGTTGCGGTAACGTCGAGCTTGAACGCTGGCGAGCTCAGCCTGACAGCCGAACTGGCGGATGTCGACAGCTTGACGGCGGTCGCTTATGCACCAGCGGTGACGAAGGTGCTGCTTAATAGCACAGAGGTACCGTTCACGACGGACAACGGCTTTGTGATGGTGACTGTGAGCAATGGAACGGATCCGGGCACGACGGACCCAGGTACTACGAATCCAGGCACGACCGATCCAGGTGACTCCACTCCGTCTTCCCCATCGGGGCCGTCTGCACCTTCGACGACCGCTGGTCATTCGGAGAAACAGGTGGCTGTGGGTGAAAGCGGTCAGTTAGAGATGACGAAGGAACTTGTCGTACAGATTCCTGCGGGAGCCATGCCTCAAGCGACGAAATACGTGGTTGAGAAGCTGAGCGATCCGGCTGTCGTTGAGGGGCTGCTCAAGGGCGGGGTTGAAGCGCTGAGCCCGATTTTCGAAATTACGAAAGATCAGGCCGGACAGTTCACCGTGCCGATCAAACTGGTGTTTACGTTCGATCCATCGAAAGTGAAGCAAGGGCAAAAGCCTTCGGTTCATTACTACGATGAGACGAAGAAAGTGTGGGTGGACATGGGCGGCACGGTCAATGGCGATACCATCGAAGTGACATCCAACCATTTGACCAAATTCGCTGTGCTGAACGTGGAGGCGAAGACGCCCGAGCAGCCGCTTCTATCCGATATTGCCAATCACTGGGCGGCAGCGGACATTCGGGCGGCGATGAAAGCCGGCATCGTGCACGGGTATGAGGACGGCAGCTTCAAGCCGGATCAGGCCGTGTCCCGTGCGGAGTTCGTCGTGCTGCTGATGAACGCGCTGCATCCAGACGTAGAGCCGGCGCAGCTGACGGCCTACGCCGATCAGGCAAGCATCGGCGCCTGGGCGCAGCCGGCGATTGCGCTGGCCGCTCAGCTCAAGCTGGTGAGCGGCTATGAAGACGGCAGCTTCCGCCCGGACGCGGAGCTGACGAGAGCGCAGCTGGCCGTGATGCTGGCCGGCGCGCTGGGCGCTTCGCCGAAGGACGGGGCGCAGCCGAATTTTACGGACAGCGCCGACATCCCGGCGTGGGCGCTGGCAAGCGCAGCCGTGGTGCAGGAGCAAGGCCTCATGCAAGGCTATGAGGGCGGCCGCTTCGCCCCAGGCAAGACGGCGACGCGCGCAGAAGCGGTTGTGGTCATTACCCGCTTGCTGGAAAGCCTGAAGCAGTAAGCATAAACAAGAAGGTACAGCTAGCCTCGCAGGGCGGGCGCTGTACCTTCTTTTTGTTCGTACGTCCTCACGGCGAATTGGATGAACCTGCATGATGTACAGCAAAATCAACGAATTGGTGCGATTGTCGAGGGTAATCCTGCATTTTATACAGCAAATTTGTTGCGTTGGGCTTCAGATGGGGCATTTTGGGCAGACAAGTGGAGATTTTAATGTACTTTTTACAAGATTATAGCTAGTTTGCACCGTCTACTGGGAAATTTCCTGTAGTTTTTGCAGGTTCGGTGGAAAAGCGGCGGGAATGTGAGGGGAACAGGAGAGTGGTGAGCGGGCGGCGGGAATGCAAAGGTAGCGGGAAGGCAGTGAGCGGGAGGTGGAGATGTGAAGGGAGTAGGAAGGCGGTGAGAGGCGGCGGGATGTGGAAGCAGATGGAAGACGGCGGGGAGGCCGCATAGTGAAGGGAGAGCAGGAGTATGCAAGGTAATCGGGAGTCCCTCGAGCATTAGGCCCCAACAGCCAAAAGCCGGCTCCGAAGAGCCGGCCTTCCACCGTGGGAATTCGACCGCCGCCATGCGTCGGTGCCGCAACATGAGCGCGGGATTCACATGCGTTGCAGCACGCCGCCTGGCGATCGCCCCTAATACAGCTTCGTAATTTTCCACCAGTTGATGTCGAACCCGCCGGTGACGGCGTAGAGGCCGAACTGGTAGGTTCCGGCAGATATATTCACCTCATGAGAAACGGTTCGATACGTGGAGAAGCTGCCGGTATTCGGGATATTGATTTCGCCCAGGACGGTAGCGCCGCCGTTCAGATCGAGCGACAGTTTGCCGCCGTCGTTCGGCGTTGCGATCCGGTACTCAACCAAATATCGACCCGACGTCGGGATGTTCACGCCCGTAAAAGCGATCCAATCCTGATTGTCGATGCCGCCGACGTTTTGCCCGCCGCCGGTGTCTGGCGTCGTTTCGGTCATGACGCCGCTCATGGCGTTATAGCTCTCTGCCTGGAAAGTGCGGGTGAAGCAGCCGCCAGGACTCAGCTCGCAGATGTCATTCTTGTTGGTAGACACTTTCAGATCGTCATACCAGATGTAGGAGTCGTTCTGTGGCGCAAAGGCTGAGGTGGCGCCGCCGAAGAAGGAAGAGAAGTAGGCGGTGTCGACCAAATCGCTATTGCGTACGAAACGCAAGCCGGTAATGTTGGCGGCGGAGACGCCATTGTACCAGATTTGAATTTCACCGTCGGGATTTGCGTTGCCGCCTGTCACGGTATTTACCTTCAGGCGCTGCACGATGTTGACCCAGGAGCCTCTTGGGTAATAAATGTCGTTTCCATTGTTTTTCAACACGGCATAAGAGCCGTAATTTCCGGAATTGCCGGAGTTGTTCATGTCATAATAGTAGATCGCAGCTTGGCCGCCTGCGCGCCAGATCATCCGGGAGCTGAAGCCATTATAGCCCGTGCATACATTACCGCCTGAGCAAGCGCTTGCGCCACCTCCGGCGAGGCCCAGCCCTAATTTGCCTGCATGCTCGGTCGAGCCCCAACTGAAATCGCTGCTGAACCTTACCCAATACGATAAGTAGTATTCCTGTCCGGGTGTTAGCGTGAAAGGAGCTTGCGCACCGGAATTTTGAGGATCAATTTGCCCGGCCGGATAAAAGACGCGCAGCGACTGGCCCCCGGAGTGATTAAAGTTGTAGCCGTCCATCCACGTTCTCGTGCTCATCCCGAGGTCCCACGGCGCACTCCAGCCGTCGAGGCCCCATTGTGCGAGTGTGTAAGCGCTTCCTCTTGCGGGCCGCTCAAACGTATTGTATTTTGGTGCCGCTAACGCGCTCACAGATCCCATGAGCAGAAAAAGAACAAGTGCGAGCAAACCTACTTTGATTTTCATAACCTTCCTCCTAGTCGTTAATTGGCCAAACGGACAATCCATGCGAGCCGCTCTTGCTGTTGTTTCACTTTCTTGACCTGCAAGCGAGGTGTATCACCTTCCTCCTTCATCTGGGATTTCTCTCCAACGCGCAAAAACACCAAGATTACGGAATGCCGCGAGTTCTTGGTGTTTGCGTATTTCTATTGTAGCTGCGGAGTCGTGTTCCCACTATCGTCCGATGTTTGGAAAGGTCGCCATTCTCATAGGAATGCCGCCGAATCGAGTTGTCATTTTTTACGATTCTTGTTCAGTTACTTCCCCTTCCAGGGGGGATCGCCGTATTTATGCAGCGCTTCATTGATTTTGTTCACGGTGTACGGAATGACAAAGGCCAGTATCGTACAGAGGTATACCTCCCAAGTTGGCAGAAAATGCAATAGCTTATGCAGCACGGTGTTCATCACTCACTTCGATTAATATCTCCGATTCTGCGGATATCAACGCTGGCATGGACGTCAATCGGAATGTTGGCGAAGCGATGCTCGCCGCTGTTCCAATCGGCTTCCAAAGCGGTCCATAGACGGTAGTGATTTTGATTCAGATATTCGCCTAATCCGATCACATCTTTTTGGTAACGGCTCTGCAGCGTATGAATCGTTGCTTCGCAGACGTGCACGATTTGCTCTTCAATCGCTTTTTGGAGCATCGTG
This sequence comes from Paenibacillus oryzisoli, assembly GCF_050467285.1. GTDB lineage: Bacteria > Bacillota > Bacilli > Paenibacillales > NBRC-103111 > Paenibacillus_E > Paenibacillus_E oryzisoli_A. The sequence continues at coordinate 256,157 of NZ_JBCMUN010000020.1, forward strand.
ATGTTGTTTAGTTTGGTTAGGTCAAGTTGCTCGGCCGTCTTCCCAATGTAGCCTTCCGCAGTGATGGCGATCATAAACTTTTGAATTTCATTGCCTTCCAGGACGGCAGTGATACGGCTATGTTCATTATCGAAGCCGAAATCAAGAAGTTGTCCGTCCAATTTGACTTCGAGCGTGCCTCCCTTGACATCGCCTTTCAGCAAATTCAGCCCCTGCGTTTCCTCATCGGACAAAAAGCCGACAAACCGGTTTTTATTATCGATGACGGCCGCGCCGGTAAGCGACATTTTGCCATGGGATGATTTGATTTTTTGAACGACATAGGCGTTGTTCTTCAGCAATTGTTCATGCAGATCACCGATTCGCGTTGCCGGCACCATGGCGTTGTTGTTCTTGATGTTGTTAATGGTCGATTCAATGTAAGCAATCGGGTATTTTTCGTTGAGCGAGTCGACGGAGAGCACTTCTTTGGCCGGCCCATCGGTTATTAATATTTTCACGCCCCGGCGAATCTCGTTGTCCCGAAGAAAATAGTCCATAATATCCGCGATATTGTTTGATCCTTTGGCCAGGTCAGAGGAGATGGCGATGATTTTGAGATGCTCAAAATACGGCGATCGGCTCGTTTCCGCCGCGATCTTGGAGGAGATTGCGGGCATAGAATTGCCGAATGCACTGATATTAAAGTAGGTGCCTCCTGTTGAAGCGGTAGAGACTTCTTTGCTGCTGCCGCTTTGTTTAAGCCCGGCAGGGACGATGATCTGATAAGTGCTCCTGTAGGTGGGGACGCTCTTTGGCGCTTCCTGATCTTGTTTTTCTGTCACGTTCCCCATATCCACGGCTACGCCGGTAACGAATCCTCGTTGGTCGATTTCGACACGATCCCAACACCCGGATAGGAATAGCATCAGGAGAATCAGGCCGATTTTTCGAATCATAGCGATTTCACCCCGCGAAGTTTGGCCAAGACGAACAGCAGACTGGGAAGCAGAATGCCGATAAGCAGACCGAGATAGCTGACGTAGGCCCCAACCTTGGCGAATTCCGTTACATTACGGGGAAGCATGCCAATGAAATAGATGAAGGGGCTGAGCGTAAACGCAAGGGATTTGCGGGAAGCCTTCGGAAACAGATGGCTGAGATTGTACACGGCGAGATCGACCGCCATGCTGGATGTGTTGAAGATGGTCATCATCCATATGGCGAAAAAGATCGACTCGAATCGTTCGAAAAATTCACCGGGAATTTCAATCTCTTTAGCGAGCTCCACAGCGGGATAACCGATTTCTCTCAAGGCGTAATGCGTAAAGACGCCAACACCAATCACATAAACGGCCAGGTACAGGATGACCGGCATGGCTACGCCAATGAGAGCCGCCTTTGGGGCATCCTTCGGATTGCGCATCATGGTGATATAGAACAGGACCAATTCGAAGCCAAGAAAGGAGAGCACCGAATCCTTGGCTGCGACGAATAATCCTTTCCACCCCGTCACAAAGAACGGCTTCAAATCTGCGACGTGAAAGATGCTCAGGCTGAAGATCAAGACGATGCCGATAATGGCGAGTACAATGGGCAGAAACAGCATATTGAGGCGAACCAGCCCGATGCGTGTACCCGCCACCGCATAAATGACGACGAGCAGGAAGATCAAGGCAACGACCTCGACAGGCGTACGTTCAAATAAATATTGTTTGGAAATATTGGAAATCGCTCGAATCACGTACGCTGCGAACAAAAGGTAGTACAGGAACATGCCGCAGACGATCACGGCGGCGACAGGCTTGCCGACAAGCCTTGACGTGAAGGCAAAGAAACCCTCGGCATGATACAGCACGGCAAATTTGGCCAGTATATACGCAGCGCCGAGCATGACGATGCCGGCAGCAAGAATGGACATCCAGCCATCGGAGGCTTCGGTAGAGGTTGCTACTAGCCTGGGCAAGGTTAAGATGCCTACGCCAACGACCATAGATGAGATGGAGACGGCCATATCCCGGAGCTTCATTTCTTTGTCGCCATACGTAAAGTTATTCATTGCATCACCGTCATTCTTTCTGTAAGCGGTCCGGATCCTCGGGCTGATCCAGCTGTGGTCGTGTTTTCATAAACGTGAGAGGTGCCCGTAAAACCATATCCTTCAAGTCCTTTAGAAATAAAGGAGCAAGGGGCGCAGAATACGGAATCCCGAAACTTTTCAAGTTGACAAAGTGAATGCTGATCATGATAAACGCCAGGATGATTCCGTATAATCCGAAGAAGGCGGCCGTGATCATGATGCCAAAGCGAATCATACGCAGCGAAATGGCAAAAGAATAGGACGGATACGAAAAGGAGGCAATCGCTGTGATGGCCACGACGATAACCATGACCGGACTTACGATTCCCGCCGACACCGCCGCTTCCCCGATGACCAATCCTCCCACGATACCGATGGTTTGACCGATTGCCTTGGGGAGGCGAACTCCCGCTTCCCGGAGTAATTCCAGTGTCGTCTCCATGATGAAAGCCTCCACAACCGCTGGAAAGGGAACGCCCTCCCGCGAGCCTGCGATAGAGAAAGCAAGCTTGGACGGAATCATACCATGGTGATATTCCAGCAGTGCGATATACATCGCCGGCAAAAAGGTTGCGATCAGCCCCGCAATCGTGCGCAGCAAGCGAGTTAATGTCGCGATCAGCCAAGTCTGATAAAAGTCTTCCGGCGACTGGATGTTGGAAACGAACGTTACTGGCAGAAGCAGCACGAAAGGATCACCGTCCACGAGAACGGCTGCTTTGCCCTGCAGCAGAGCTCCCGAGACTTTATCGGGTCTTTCCGTGTTGGCAATGACCGGAAAGGGGCTGAGGAAACTATCTGTAATCCATTGTTCGACCGTGGCCGAGCCCGCAATGTCATCAATATCGATCGAGTTGAGCCTGCGCTCGGCTTCCCGGACAATCTCGGGATGGATAATGTCTTCAATATAAGCGAGAACGACTTGTCTTTTGGATCTGCGGCCTATCGTAAATGCCCGGTATCGCAATTTTGGATCGTGAATTCTGCGCCGCAGCAATGCCGTATTGGTTCGAATATCCTCAATAAAGCCTTCGCGCGGCCCGCGGATCACGGATTCGGTTTGCGGCTCTTCGATGCCTCTGGTTTTCCAACCTTGGCTGTCGATCAGCATGACGGTGTCGAGTCCGTCGATAAAAACCGCTGTATTGCCCGAAAGCACGCTATATAATGCATCGTCGAGGGAGAACCCATCATCGAGATTAAAGGTAGCCACAATATGCGCGGCGACTCCCTGTGGCAGCTCCGACACTGCAATATCCTGGAAGTCATGCAGCAGCGGCTTAATCAGTTCTTCATTAATGGTATATTTATCGACGAGTCCGTCGAGATAAACGGCAGCGCACGGATGCAGCGTCTGGCCGATGGAAAACTTGCGGATCACCAGATCGATCGGTGTGGACAGCACATTTTGAATATAGGCGATATTATCTTCCAGACTGATGGACACCGGCGTTTCGGCGGATTGTGGAGAATTGGCAGGAGGCTGCCCTCCTCCGTTCCCGAACTTGAGAGATTTCAGAAGCACAGCATCCCTTCTTTCTGTCACCTTTCCATCAGTTATCTCCAAAAGCGAGGGAAATAAAACCATCGTCAAGGCGCGGAAGAGCGGCTGTTAGGCAGGGAATGGGAAGTGGGCGCAAAAAAAGCGCAATCCCTGACTGCATCAAGCAGTGGGGTTTGCGCTTTTTGTCGCCGAAATGGTCAGAATCGGAAGCACGACCATCGTAAACAGCAGGATATAGAGCGTAGTTGACGTTCGCCATGGTTTACGGAGCAGGCTCATCGCTGTTCGTCCTCTTTTTCGGGATGGGGGAGTTGTAGTGTTTTTTTTACACGCTTTTATTGAACATATAATTACGTTAAACTTATTTATGATAAGCTGTTTGCAAAGAAGTTTTATTGTACTCACCATATGAAGAGGATGCAGATCATGCCGATTAATTCTTATGATAACTATCCAATGAGCTGGAAGCCTTCGATTGATAAAACCCAAAAACCTATCTATAAAGTACTCGCAATGCAGTTGAAGCAGGATATTTTTAACGGAGTTTTACTACCTGGAACAAGGCTTCCATCGCAGCGAGAGCTGGCCGATTATTTAGACTTGAATTTGAGCACCATTTCCAAGGCATTCAAAATGTGCGAGCTAAAAGGTTTGTTAAGTGCAGCGGTTGGCAGTGGGACATATGTCTCATATGATGCTTTATCGAATGCTTATTTACTCGAAGATACCAAGCCGGGTCATTTAATTGAAATGGGAGCAACACTACCAGATAATGCTTCATACGAGCCACTGCTTCTCCAACTTAAAAGTATGTTGCAAGAGACGGATTATGAAAAATGGTTTGGTTATGGTCGAGCTGGAGAAAACCTTTGGCAAAAGGATGCGGCGCTCAAACTCATCCGAAGAGGTGGCCTTATAACAACAGTCGATCGCATTTTATTTGCGAATGGCGCTCAAAATGCTATTGCTGCAGCTCTTGCGAGTCTATGCAGGCCCGGAGACCGCATTGGTGCCGATACGCATACTTACCCTGGTCTAAAAACGGTTGCAGCGATGCTGAGTATACAAATCGTACCAATAAAATCAGAAAACGATGAAATGAGTCCATTTGCGTTGGAATATGCATGTAAAAATGACAATATTAAAGGTATTTACGTGATCCCGGATTACCATAATCCAACAGCTAATATCATGTCTGTAGAGAATCGAAAGAAGATTGCAGCTATCGCCAAAACGTATAATCAGTTCATTTTAGAAGATACGTCATATAGTCTCCTTAGTGAAAAACCGCTTCCGCCAGTTGCCTCATTTGTGCCTGAACAGACCATTTTCATTGCGAGTTTGTCGAAAATAATCGCACCGGCGTTACGGTTAGCCTATGTCGCAGTGCCGGTTCAATTCAAGGATTCAATGTCAAAGGCGCTTTATAATTTAAATGTTTCAGTTTCGCCGTTATTTGTAGAATTGGCAGCTCGTACGATTGTATCTAACCAATTCGAATTGATCATTAAGGGGCATCGGGAACAAGCCATTCGAAGAAACCAACTGGTAAACCGATATTTAGCAGATTACACCTGCATTGGAGCTGAAACAAGCAATTTCCGTTGGCTGCTGTTACCAAGCAAGGTGACTGGTTTTGAGTTCGAAAGGTTAGCCGCGCAGCAGGGAGTACAAGTGTATGCTGCTGATCGATTCGTCGTTGGAAATAGTTCTCCAGAGCGGGCTGTAAGGATTGCAGTTTGCGCACCAGAAACACTTGAGGAGTTGGAGGAAGGATTAATCATTCTTCAAAAGGTACTTGATGAGCTTGCATAATATTGTTTGCCATACAATTTAATTATTGTATGGCTTTTTTTCGTGTGCTATGATGGGGCAAACTTGTTGAAGGATAACAGGCAATCCTCATGATAGGAAAGAGGAATCGTGATGTGCACTTCTATTGTTATTGTTGGAGCTGGATTAAGCGGCCTTCGGGCAGCGTCTTTACTTCATTCACATGGCATCAAATGCAGAGTACTGGAGGCTAGGGATCGGATTGGGGGAAGGGTATTGAGCGCCTCCGACCTGAATAGACCTGACTTAGGGATTTTTGATCTGGGACCGACATGGTTCTGGCCGCAGTATGAGAGCAAGATCTCCAATCTTGTAAAAGAATTGAATTTGAAGACCTTCACTCAGTACACCAAAGGGGCAATGCTTTTGGAACGGTTCCCCAATCAACTCCCAGAGCGATATATACTTCCAGAAAATTCAAATGAGAGGTCGATTCGATTCACAGGAGGGGTGAAGTCGCTTGTTGATGCGGTTGAAGATACGCTTCCCTCCAGTATCGTCGAGTTAGGAACACGAGTAACAGCCATTCGGCTGGATAAAACAGGTGCTGTAAAGGTTGAAGCAACCCTTGCAGATGGAAAGACTGCACAAATTTCAGCAGACACTGTGATTCTTGCGATGCCGCCTAGAATAGTGGCGCGGCAGATTGAATTCTTTCCTCCACTGCCCCCTGATCTGATGGATGACCTTGTGGGCAAACCTACGTGGATGGCAGGGCAGGCCAAGGCGGTTATCATCTATGATCGTCCTTTTTGGAGAGACTCAGGACTTTCCGGGTTTGTATCTAGTCGGGTAGGACCCTTGCAGGAAATCCATGATGCCTCTCCCGATCAGGGCTCTGGAGCATTATTTGGCTTCTTAGGCATACCGGCAGAAGTACGCCATGAAATGCGTCAAGACCAAATAAAAAAGACGGTGATTGAGCAATTAATAAGGCTTTTTGGAGCTTCGGCTGAGCAGGTAAGAGCTTTTCTTTACAAGGATTGGTCGGAAGATGCGGAAACTGCTGTTGGGCAAGACTTGGAACCGCTTATGAATTATCCTTTGTATGGTCAACCTCGGGTAACGGGAGTATGGGAGAAGAAAGTGCTTTTTGCCGGAACAGAGACAAATTCGCAATTCGGTGGTCATCTGGAAGGTGCCCTTCAGTCAGCAGAAAAGGCTGCTCTCGATATTATTCAAACGAAAAATAAAACTTAATTCCCTGTGCTCTTATATAGAATAGGAGGAATAGATTGATGTCGAGCGAAACGTCGATCGTGAAGGAAAAAATAGAAGGCATGGAGGAATCTCTGAAGATTTATGTGGATTCTCCCGAGAAGCAGCGTCAGTTGCACAAAAGAACAATGATCGTCGTCATTGCTTCCCAAATTTTTGGCGGGGCTGGATTGGCGGCTGGGATCACGGTAGGGGCTCTGCTAGCGCAGGATATGCTTGGCACAGACGGCTTTGCCGGAGTTCCGGCTGCCATGTTTACGTTAGGTTCTGCTGCCGCGGCGCTAATCGTCGGCCGTCTGTCTCAACGCTTGGGGCGTCGTGCAGGGCTGTCTGCGGGTTTCTTCACAGGCGGTCTTGGAGCTGCGGGTGTCGTCCTTGCAGCCGTCTTTAATAATATAGCCCTACTATTCCTTTCGTTGCTGGTCTATGGAGCAGGCACCGCTACCAACTTGCAGGCACGATATGCCGGTACGGACTTGGCACTCCCGACGGGGCGGGCCAAAGCGATTAGTGCGGCCATGGTTTTCACAACGTTTGGCGCGGTTGCCGGACCGAATCTCGTGACGGTTACGGGTTGGATAGCTGTTTCTATGGGTGCTCCTGCATTGTCCGGGCCATTTATGCTGGCAGCTGTCGCTTATACGGTAGCGGGGTTGGTACTGTTCATTTTCCTGCGACCTGATCCTTTAATCGTGGCAAAGCGCATTGCAGAAGTGCAACGCATCAAAGATAGTCAGAGTAACACACAGCAACTCCATTCGCAGGAAGCGAGCCTTAACAAACGAGGAATCCTCGTGGGTACATCGGTTATGGTGCTAACTCAAATTGTCATGGTAGCCATTATGACCATGACACCGATTCATATGAAGCATCATGGACACGGGCTTGGTGATGTTGGGATCGTAATCGGTATTCATGTTGCTGCCATGTATTTGCCTTCGCTGCTCACAGGGGTTCTCGTCGATAAGTACGGACGTAAGCCGATGTCCTATGCATCAGGCGTTACCTTACTTTTGGCTGGTCTGTTGGCTGCACTTGCACCAGGTGATTCAATGGGATATCTCATTCTCGCTCTTGCGCTTCTCGGATTAGGGTGGAATTTCGGTTTAATTAGCGGGACAGCTGCAATCGTGGATGCGACTACGCCTCAAATACGGGCGAAGACACAAGGAACCGTGGACGTTCTGATTGCATTGTCAGGAGCATCTGGAGGTGCATTGTCTGGAATGGTTGTGGCTCAGTCCAGCTATTCGACACTCGCTTTAGCTGGGGGATTTTTGTCTTTATTGTTAATACCGATTGTTTTGTGGTCCCGGAGAGAGGCATGATTCTAATAATTCGGAGTTGAAAATGGAACCTCTGCGGGCTGACTGCAGAGGCTTCTTTTTATTTCATCCATTCATAAGGATTCCCTTATCGTATTTTAGCATGTCGACCGTATTTTCGAGATAAAGTGAAGACTTTTTGTTCGAATCCGTATGTAAACGTTCTACATTTTTAACTATACTGTGCTTGATTGGTCAGGCCCCGATGAGCCTGTTTCCGTCTTGGCTGGAAGGAAGTACAGAAAAGAAGGAGGTTCAACGCAGATACGATTTTGGCTATGACGGCATGGCAGGGTATTGGGGGTAAATGTAAACGGATGAAAGGAAGTGTTTAATTTTGAAACGTGCCTTATACGGCTTTCTATTTATGCTGATCTGTTTCGGTATGACACTACAGTTTATTGCCGGGAATCCGGCTGTGGCGGCAGCAGAAGAAGCCCCATTGCATGAAGATTTTAACTACACCACAGGGCCCTACAGCAGCGGCAGTTTGCTAGGAAGCCTTTGGACCGTCTACAACCAGAACGACAGCGGCGTAGTAGAAATCAAGGAAGAAAGTGACGGGAACAAATATCTGCACTTGCAGAATTACAACGGAAGCAATAAAGGGAAAGTAAGCGTATACAACACGGCGCCATTGGCCCAGCAGACGGGGACGGTCACGATGGATCTCCGCGTGCGGCGGATGGTTGGCGTTAGCGCAACGAATTCTTATCCTGAACTGCGTATCTTCAATAGCCAAAGTTCCTTCAAGACAGCTTTGGCCTCGTGGGACACCAACCGGCCAAACGCTGGCGTAGTCGCAATCAGCCAGGGATTTTGGACAATTAACAATGCTTACTACAGCAGTACACCACAGGGCAATCACAAAAATTCAGGTGCTCTCATGGAAGCAGGCAAATGGTACAACCTCACGCTTGTGGGCAATTTGAGCACCAAAAAATACGATTTTTATGTGAATGGCCAACTGTATCAGAAAAATGAAGATATGCGGGAATATTCTGCTTCCGGCAGTACGGTTGATTGGTTTGCCCTCCTGGGGCTGCAAATCCTTGATACCAGTTCCAATGCAGATATTGACTTTGACGATCTGTCTATCTATAGTGGTCAGCCTATCCAGAATGCCGCTGTGAGCAGTATCACGGCAGCGGGTAGCGGCGGGTCAATCGTTTTGACGTATTCGGAAAGCACCAAGACGTACAGTGCAAGTGATATCACCGCAGATTCGGTTAATCTGACAATTAACCCGCAAGCCCAAAGCACCAATGCGAAAGGGATAAACGATTCGCTGCCGGTGACCGGCGTGACCGTCAACAGCCAAGCAGCGACCAAAGAAAGCGATACTTCTTATACCGCTACGGTCTCTTTGGTGGAAGGTGACAATACGATTCCGGTTACGCTCACGGCTGCGGATGGTCAGACGACGATGACGTATTTTGTGAAGATCACGAAATCGCTGCCTTCGCATACCACGCCAAAAGCTTATTATGTAAGCAACAGCGGAGATGACAGTAATCCAGGTACCGAAAGCCAACCTTGGAAAACGATTGAGCGGGTGAACACAGAAACATTCATCCCTGGGGACAGTATCTTCTTTAAGGCCGGGGACGTGTGGGAGGACGTTGCGCTAATACCGAAGGGTTCGGGTTCAACTGAGGCCGCGATTACCATCGGCAAATATGGCACAGGCAAGAGGCCTTATCTGAAAGGCAATGGCATAACTTACGACGATCCTTATTTTGATGCTAATGTAAAAGATAATTACAAAGATGCCAGCGGTACTACGCAGACGGCGTACTTGAATCAAAATGTCGGCAATGTCATCCGATTGCATAACCAACAGTATTGGACCATTCAAGACCTGGAGATTTCCAACACGGTTGCAGGCTTTACAGGCACTCGCGATGATTCTGCAGACGGGAACGGAAGCAAGCTGAGGGATCTTCGAGGTATCCACATTTCAGGCGATAATGGCCAGGAACTCACTGGCTTCACGCTGCAGCGCTTATATATTCATGATGTCACCGGGTTTGTTCGGTGGATTGGCGGCAATTTCGCTTATCCCGGTATTATCGGCAGGGGCGGATGGAACGTTTCCAAGCGTACCGGGGGAATCCTGATGGAGACCATGCTAGGCGACGGTGTTCATCCCACGACATTTAAAGATGTTACCTTGCAGGACAGCCGGTTGGATAATAACTCCTTCGGCGGCTTTACAATCAAGCAATGGAGTAAAGAATCGCTGACCATTGGCAACGGCGGCACTGCGCAGAACGACTGGGCTGCCCGCAGCAGCAATACGCCGCCGACTTATTTCGATTCGGCATGGGCGCCGCATCAGAATATTCAGGTGCTCAATAATACCTTTGACCAAGGCGGCTCCGATTATGCGAACGACGCGGTATACATCACCAGTGCCAGAGACGTCCTGGTTCAAGGCAATACCATACGCAATCCTGGTGTTTGCGGCATCGAACTCTACTATGTTGACAATGGGACGATTCAACTAAATGAGGTATGGGGCTCACGGCAGAAGGCCGGCGGCGGAGATTCCAATGCGATTGACCCTGATGGCTGGACGTCAGATATTATCATCCAATACAATTTCATCCATGATAATGGTGACGGTATTCTATTTTGCGGATTCGCATACAATTCGGTTATCGCCCGGTACAATCTGATTAAAGACAACTCCGGTATCGTTCTTCGGGATTCGACGGGAGACGGACTAATTCAGATCTACAACAATATTATTTATCAAGATAAGAAAACGCCAAGCACGTTCATTAACAGTGGTGGTGGCAACAACGACCAATGGTATATAAGAAATAATGAATTTTATAGCACCACACCTATTTCTAGCGATAAATTTACCGGTTCTGCAAATTTCAGTTATGGTACAACGAATTCCAACCATTTTTATAACGTAACACCCCCTGCGAAATTAGGGGCAAATTACCGATCTGGTGACCCTCTGTTTGCTGGTGCTGCCCCTTCGGGTTACGACACGCTGCCAAACAATGGAGAGCATGTAGCTCCCAACCTGGACTGGACTGCCCTTAAATTGCAAGCTGGCTCGCCGCTCATTAGCAACGGTGTGGTCTACGGAGATATGCCTGCTGAAATCAATGTGCAGCCCAACGGATTGGACGTTGCCGGCGTACAAGTCGGAAGTCCGCCAAGTATCGGCTTGTTTGAATTCACTTTTAACGGCACCTTGGCAGGTATTGTGACTAATGCGTATGGAGAAGCAGTGGAAGGCGTCGCAGTAACCATGAAACAAGGCACTGACACGTACAAAAGCGGTGTGACGAACGCCGAGGGACGCTATGAATTTACCGGCGTTGACAATGGGACCTATACCATCATCGCAGAAAAGATTGGTTACGAAGGTTCAAGCCAAGCCATCACGATCACAGACAGCACCGGAGCGGTTAATTTGTCTGTGGGGGCGCTGCTGGACAGCAACCGCACCGTGACCGGTACCGTGTCCATTCGGGACGGCGGACCGCTGGACAATGCAACGGTGACCATTACGAAAGATGGCAATGTCATTTCTTCAACGACGACGAATGCATCCGGGCAGTACACCTTGAGTGCTCCTGTTGGCGAGGGTTACGTCTTAACAGTTTCGAAGATCAACTACCGGTCGAAGGACCAACAGAACGTCACGGTGAAGGCCGAGAGCGGGAATGTGTTTGACTTCGTGCTGCGAGACGATGCTTATAAAGTATTCTTTGCCGACGATTTCAACAGCTATGCCGATGGGGCATTTAGTGGCAGCGACTTGTGGGGAGTCATCGGCACTAGCGGCAATGTGCTGGAGATCGTTCAAGACCCCGATGATCCGAGCAACAAGGTGCTGCATATGAAGCGGAACACCGGCAGCTATTTTGGCGTCTACAACAATGCAGCGCTTGGGGCAGACGGCCGGTTTACGATCAATATGCGTCTCAAACGGGGAGCGGGAAGCAGCAATCAGTATGCCTTGTATTCTTATATCGATTCCGCATTTAGAACGGATGGAGTTCCTGCTAACCCGATGGCGACGATTGTCACCAATGCCGGCCAAATCCGGACGCATAATGTAAGAGGCAGCTCCAACGTGGTGAATGCGGCTCCTTACACAGCCGATACCTGGTATGATGTCAGCAATGTTGTGAACTTGGATACCGGTACATTTGATTTCTATATAAACGGTGTGAAGGTCCTCGAGAACCAGCCGCTGCGGACTTGGAACAATACGCTGGATCGCTTGTTGATCTTTGCTTCGGACGGTACGGGAGATTTCTATGTAGATGGAATTAAAGCCTATTTCGGTACGCCTGCTGATGCCGCAGACCAACAAGCCGTTCTGGCTGCTAAAGGTATCATTGAGTCCGGCACCTATCACATAGACGCAGCTTCTGATGCAACGCAAGTACAAACTTGGCTGACTCAAACGATTAGCGGTTTGGATGGCTTGAGCAGCACGGGGGCGGTTGTAGGACAAGTGAATGTGACTTCGTTCCAACCGGCTGCTGCGGGATCTGCGGGAGCGTTTGCTTTCAATGTGTCCCTGGCGAAAGGCAGTGCAGCGCAAACGGCTGCTGGACAAGGAACGATTACAGCTTTGAATGTTCCAGATACGGAAAAACCTGTGATTACCTTGATTGGTGACTCGACGATCAATTTGGCGACAGGCTCCGTATACAGCGATGCGGGAGCGACTGCCGCGGACAACCATGACGGAGACCTCACTGGCTCGATCATGACGACCATTATCTATGGAGGGAATGTTGTTCCTTCCATCAGCACAGTGACCGAAGCGACGTATGCCGTTCATTACAACGTGAGCGATTCGGCGGGGAACGCGGCGCTGGAAGTCATCCGCACCATTCACGTCACGGTAGATCCTGATACGGCAAAACCAGAGATCACGCTGCTTGGCAATCCGGTCGTAACGGTACCGAATGGAACGGCTTATACAGATGCAGGTGCCATAGCAACGGATGACCGTGACGGAGACATCACTGGTCTGATTGTGACGACGATTACGTATGGCGGGAATGTTGTTGATACAATCAACACGGTGACCGGTGCAACCTATGTGTACCACTACAATGTGAGCGACACTGCGGGCAATGCAGCATTGGAAGTCGTGCGGACTGTCATCGTGCTGCCAAGAAACGATTCCTCTACTTCGGATCCGCAGCCAGAGACGCCATCTTCACCGCAGACGCCTGTCACATCCACGCCTGAACCGGATACGACGCCGATTCAGATCGTGAAGGCGGACGATTTAAAAGTGGAAAAGGACGGTACGATTTCAGTCGCCTTGCAAGAAGGCAAAGAAGCGGTACTGCTGCCAAACAATCTTTCGAGTGTGATTAACGACAACCGTCTGCTTTTAAGCAAGAATAACTTGACGGTTGAATTTTCCAGTCAGTTGCTTAACGATATTCAAAAGTCGCAAGCGGGTGAAGTTCAGATCAAATTCTCGATTACGCCAGCCTCCAAGGATGCAATCACCACCCAAATCAATCAGGGCACAGCTGGCAACTCGACGAAGATCGCGCTAGCTGGTGAGCTCTATGATCTTAGTTTGCATGTCGTTGCTGCAGATGGCAGCGAAGTAAAAGTGTCGACGCTCAGCGAGCCTATCGTGCTCACGTTTAAAGTAGATCCGAAGGCGAACCCCGATTTGTTGGGCGTCTATTACATCGCGCCGGACGGCAAGCTTGAATACATGGGGGGCACGCTTGCAAATGGCTTCATTAGTGCCAAGATTCCTCATTTGAGTCCATATGCCGTTTTGGAATACAACAAGGTCTTCACGGATGTAAATGATACGTTTTGGGCTCATGATGTCATCAAAGTAATGGCCGCGAAGCACATTATTGAAGGCGTCAGCGAAACGCAATACAATCCGCAGGCGCAAGTGACGCGGGCCGAATTCTCGGCCATGATTGCCCGTACGCTAGGCCTGGAAGTCACCGGCAATCTACAACCCGCATTCGCTGATGTGGACGCTAACGCTTGGTATGGCGGAGTTGTTGCTGCGGTAAGCAAGGCAGGCATCGTGCAGGGACGTGACGCTCAGACATTTGCTCCTAACGCTGCTATTACGCGTGAAGAGATGGCCGTCATGATCGTTCGCGCTTATGAAGTGATGAAGGGCAAGAAAGCGTCTGCCGAGCCGTCAAGCTCGTTCAGCGATGGCGAGCAGATTCAAGCCTGGGCTCAATCTTCCGTAAGCGCCGCACAAGCCTTAGGTCTTGTCTCCGGTCGCGAAAGCAATGCTTTTGCGCCGCAGGACTTCATGAGTCGGGCTGAAAGTGCGCAAATTCTATTTAATCTGTTGCAAAAATAAAATTTAACGTCAAGCAGGACACTTTGTCCTTCTGCCGGCTAAGAATCCCCTTACATCGCAATTAGCGAGTAAGGGGATTTCGTTTCTATCGAAAACACACGGTTAATTCAATACTGAAAGATTTTTATGCAAGTCCCTTATATACCTGACTATCCATCAACAGTACGATAAAGTAACACGAGAAAAAAGGGAGAGACGAAGAGGAGACATGGAGAAATTGAGAAACATTGTTCCGGGAGATAACAGCCGCCCTACTGAGATACCACCTGGAGACTCTAATATAGCGTATTATGGCCGGTGGGATAGAAGTGACCCAGGTTACTATCACAGTTATTGGGGAGGGGCATATTTAAAAGTCAGATTCACAGGGACGAGCGTAAAAATCAACTTGAACAAATCAACCTCTCTTCTTGTGAACATTGACAATACTGGTGATAAATTATTCCACAATGTTAATGGAACCGTAAATTTAACACCTGATGAACTCCTTCCGGGTACGCATTCCATAAAGGTCGCAGCTCAATACGATGAGATGGAGCTTGTATTTCAAGGTTTGATTCTTGACCCAGAAGCGGAAACGTTAGCTCCTTTGATATCTCAAAATAAGATTGTCGAATTCATCGGCGATTCAATTACAACTGGCGCAGACAATCCAAATGGAGACGGAGATGCTTTCGCATGGTTGGCAAGCGACTTATTAGGCGTTGAGCATACTCAGATTTCGGATCCCGGTATAGCACTCGTAGATGGATACGGATCGTCTCCTTCAGGGATGGAAACGGCATACTTCAAACTGAAAACACCTAATTACACAACAACAAATTCAGACTGGGACCATTCAACATATACGCCAGCAGCCATTGTTGTGAACCTTGGCTCAAACGACCATTACAGCAATATTGATCCGGCTTTGTTCCAAAGTCGTTACATTGTATTTTTGACAAACCTTAGGGGAAAATATCCCGATGCTGAGATATTCGGACTAAGACTTTTTAATGGATGGTTTGAGACTGAAGTTCAAAATGCTGTAGAAGCCAGAATTGTTGCTGGCGATGCCAAGGTTCACTATGTTGATACGGCAGGTTGGCTTCAAGGGTATGGAACAACCACTACAGTAGATTATGTACAGAAATCTACCGGATTTAGTGTTCACCCCTCTCGTTTAGGACACTCGAAGGCTGCTAAGCAATTGGTTCCAATTTTAAAGCCGTACTTAAACCTGCCTTTCACACAACAGCAATATCCATGAAGTGACCTTTAGAATTCATGGATCAATCGAAAGACCCATCGCAACACTCAAATAGTGAAGGCCCATGGCGCACATGCCGAGGGGCCTTTTTGTATTATTCATCAAATCTTCTGAAATAGACGGACACTTCAAAGCACATCCGATTTTGCAAGATTTTAGTTGAAAACTGAAACATTTACGTTCGATCCCCTGCTATACACTTTTTTGATGGATCACTAAAGTAAAGCTCGAAGGGAGTTGATAAGGGAACTCGTGTTGGAAGCGTGTGTTTGATAAAGATGTGAGAATGAATCTTTTTGTAAATATGCCAAGAAAGGATTGAGGTTTATGTTAACGATTCGATTTAAAAAGTTTACGCAATCATTTGCAATCGCTTTCATTTTGGCTGTATTGTTGTTCTTCACTTTACAACCCGCGGGAATTGTACATGCGGCGAGCACCACATACTATGTTGATTCGGTTAACGGAAGCGACAATAACAGCGGGATGTCTCCATCTTTGGCATGGAAGTCACTCAGTAAGGTGAATAGCAAGACTTTTAATCCAGGAGATAAGATCTTATTCCACGCCGGAGAGATGTGGACAGGCATGCTCCATCCGTTGGGATCAGGTGTAAGCGGTTCCCCAATTGTCATTGACATGTACGGAGATGCATCAGGCGGCAAACCTTTAATCCAAGCAAATGGTTTGACCAACGATGCCGTGCTTCTGCAAAATCAGCAGTATTGGGAAATCAACAACTTGGAAGTCACGAATACCGCGACTACTGTAGGCGACTTCAGAGGCATTCATGTCTATGGCGTCGATTACGGCGGCACATTGAACCATATTCGTATTAATAACGTATACGTTCACGATGTCAGAGGCGAGGTTTTATGGGTCAGTTCTAACGGATGGGATGCTGCCAAGAATACAGGTGGAATCGTAATCAATGCCGGCACAAACAACCCCACGAACCCTATAAAAAGCATCTTTAACGACATTGTGGTCGAAAATTCAAGGATTGAAAATAATTCATTCTCAGGGATTACCACGAAACAGTATTTCGGTGACAAATCAGGTGCAACACTTGTTAACTGGGGCAAACGTTCGTCTGCCACTGACACCAATTGGTCTCCGTTTACGAATATCACGATCCAGAATAATTACATCGACAATTCCAATTACAGCTTCGGTTCCAATGGCATGCTCTTGGAAGACGTTCAGTACGGCACGGTTTCAAACAACGTGATCAATCACGTAGGGACTTGTGGAATCGAGTTGGGTCAAAGCGATAGCGTAGTTGTCGAGAAAAACGATGTGCGCGATACAGTCAAAAGTTCATCTGGCGGCGTTGATTTCAACGCCATTGATCCTGACTTGGCCACAACGAATATCACTGTGCAATACAATTACATGCACAATAACGGAGAGGGAGTTCTCCTTTGCCAAACTTGTTTCAATGGCTTCGGGGGCACTGCTGTAGTTCGCTACAATATCTTCGAAAACCAAACCAGCAGTGATATTCATCTTGCTTCGGGCGCTGGCGTGAACGTGCAGATTTACAACAACACCTTTTATAATAACAAGGGCACTTATTTTGTAAGCGGAAATACCGGAGGTACCTATACGTTCAAGAACAATATCTTTGATTCCACAGTAAGCGGTGCGAATTTGGCTACCGGAGGCGGAGTTACCTATAGCTACAACAGCTACAACAATGTAAGTGTTCCAGCTACGGATACCCATGCGGTTGTTGGTGATCCGAAGTTTGTCAACCCTGGAACGGGCGGTACGGCTACAGCAACATCAGGACCGGCATTGTATAGCTTGGGGGGCTATCAATTGCAGTCGACTTCTCCCGTTAGCAATGCTGGCGCATCCATTTCGGGCAATGGAGGCGTGGATTTCTGGGCAAATCCCTTATATAACGGTCTCCCAGCGATCGGGGCAAATGAATACTATAGCGACACAACATCACCAACTTCACCAACCAATTTGACGGTGACTGCTGTGTCAAACAACGAAAACGATCTGAATTGGACCGCTTCGACGGACAATATGTTCGTGTTTGCGTATCTTATTTATCGCAACGGAACGCAAGTTGGCACAACATTGGGCTTAACCTCGTATAAGGATACAGGCTTGACCGCATCGACCTCGTACAGCTATACGGTGTATGCTAAGGATTCAAGAGGAAATATTTCACCGGTAAGCAATACATCAACGGCTTTAACGCAAGCAACTAGCGAAACACAAGCGCCCACGGTACCGACCAATCTTGCGGCGACTGCCGTGTCCAACAAACAAATCAACCTGAGCTGGACTGCTGCAACGGACAATGCAGGCGTGGCTAAATATCTGATTAAACGCAATGGTACACAAGTCGGCATCACGGATGGTTCGACGACCTCGTTTATGGATAAGGGCTTGCTGGCATCGACCTCGTACAATTATGCCGTGTATGCAAAGGACGCGGCGGGCAACATTTCATCAGTGAGCAATACGGCTGCAGCCACGACTCTAAGCGCACCAACTATTGCGACCTACGCCATTAACAGTAATTTCGATAACGATACGGTAGGGGCGGCACCGTCTGGCTGGACCATCAGCAACGCCAGCACCAGCAACTCGGTTACAGTTGTGGCAAACCCAAATTCAACCAATCATAGCGCTCAAATCAATAAGCCCAATACGAGCGGATTGACGGGGATGTACCAAACCTTTACGCCTTTAAGCGGGCCAGTGATCGTGAAATACCGTGTAATGAGAGGCGATACATCAACGTTTTTCAGTCTACCGTATATCTACGATAGCGCAGGTAATAAAGCGATATCCGTCGCCTTCAATAACGGCAGCATTCAAGCCTATGAAGGAGCCACAATGGTGACGCTTCGGCCCTTCACTGCTAATACATGGTACGATATCGAAGTGGTGCTCGATACAGCTACTGACATCTTTGATCTTTATATCAACGGGATACAAGTAGTTTCTGAAGCACCAATGCGTACCGCGGTATCCAGTGTCAACAAGATCCAGTTCTATGCAGATAGTTCTAATTCAGGAACAGCTTATATCGACTATATTCAAGTAGGGAAGCCGTCAGCCGTCGCGCCAACCATTGCGACCTATACCATTAACAATAATTTTGATAGCGATACGGTAGGTTCGGCACCGTCTGGCTGGACCATTGACAACGCCAACACCAGCAATTCGGTTACAGTTGTCGCAAACCCAAGCTCAACCAATCATAGCGCTCAAATCAATAAGCCCAATACGAGCGGATTGACGGGGATGTACCGAACATTTACTCCTTTAAGCGGGCAAGTAATCGTGAAATACCGTGTGATGAGAGGCGATATCTCAACCTACTTCAGTCTCCCGTATATCTACGACAGCATTGGTAATAAACCTATTTCCGTAGCCTTCAATGCAGGAAACATTCAAGTCTTTGAAGGAAGCACACTGACGACGATTCAACCATTTACTGCTAACACATGGTACGATATCGCCGTAGTCCTCAATACAAATACGGACACATTTGATTTCTATATCAATGGTACGCAGGTCGTAGCGGGAGCTGCACTGCGTACCGCGGTAACGAATGTGAGCAAGATTCAGTTCTACGCCGATAATGTCAATGCAGGAACAGCCTTTATCGACTATGTTCAAGTAGGTCAGTAAAGAGGTCTCCTGTACAATAAAAATGTAAGAACACTGAGGCGCTGCCGTAACTGGCAGCGCCATCATTTTGTTTAAAAGTGTGGTCTTATCATCAATAAGCGCTGAAGAAATTCGTGTGAAATAGTGAAAGAACTTCATTCGATGCATAATGTAACCGCCGAGCGAAGCCTTTTATAATACAAATATAGACGACAAGCGACAAGTACGTACTAGCGCTTTGAACAGGAGTTGAGCTATCGATGAAAAGTACTGTACTGCAAACGGACAGTTTGCCGGCAGGCAAGAAAAAAGTAAAAATCCCGTTTTTGAGCCGTTGGGAATCGCCTGTAGCCGGATATTTGTTTTTATCTCCGTGGCTGCTTGGCTTTTTCTTACTGACCCTGGGGCCGATCTTGATGTCCCTCTATTACTCGTTCACGAACTACTCGTTGTTGGATGCGCCGCATTGGCTTGGCACCCAGAATTATCAGCGAATTCTGACAGAGGACGATACGTTTCGTCAATCGATTAAAGTAACGCTGCTCTTCGTGCTGTTCTCGGTGCCGGTGAAGCTGATTGCCGCGCTGCTCGTGGCGATGCTGCTGAACAAGAACATCAAGGGAATCTCCTTTTACCGGACGATGATCTACTTCCCTTCCTTGATCGGGACAAGTATTGCTGTGTCGATTCTATGGAAAAATATTTTCAGCAAAGACGGCTTTATCAACCAAGCGCTTGCGCTCGTCGGCATCCACGGGAAGTCCTGGATTGCAGATCCGGATACGGCGCTCGGCACACTCGTACTGCTGATGGCGTGGCAATTCGGCTCCGCGATGATTATTTTCCTTGCCGGTCTCAAGCAGATTCCGCGGGATCTCTATGAAGCGTCTTCGGTGGACGGAGCAAACAAATTTCGCCAATTCTTCACGATTACCCTGCCGATGTTGTCGCCGATTCTGCTATTCAACTTCGTGCAGTCGACGATCAACTCGTTCCAGATGTTTACACAGGCCTTCATCATTACGAACGGCGGGCCGGTCAATTCCACGTTCGTGTATGTGATGTACTTGTATGAGAGAGCATTCTCGAAGTTCCAAATGGGCTATGCTTCCGCGCTGGCCTGGATCTTGCTGGTTATCATCGCATTGGTAACGGCGCTCATTTTCGCGACGTCCAAATACTGGGTGTATTATGAAACGCAAGGAGGAAAGGGGAAATGATCGCACAGCGCAAAAGCTTCACACATCTCCTTCTCATTATTTTCAGTTTGCTTATGATGTATCCGATCTTCTGGTGGCTAGGCGCTTCGTTGAAAACCAACGATGAAATGCGTTCTCCGAACTTATTCCCGGATACGTTGCACTGGTCGAATTACTCCGAGGGCTGGGTTTCCGTGCCGAACTATCATTTCGGCGTGTTCTACTGGAACAATGTGGAGCTCATTGCAGGCGTCCTTTTTACGAGTATCATCTCCTGCTCGCTTGTCGCGTTCGCGTTTGCCCGGTTGGATTTTCCGCTTCGTAAAATATGGTTTGCGATCCTGTTGGTCACGCTGATGCTGCCGACGCAGGTTACGATTGTGCCGCAGTATGTGCTCTTCAGCAAGCTGAACTGGATCAATACGTACTTGCCGTTTTACGTGCCGCATCTGTTGGCTGGCGGTGTCGGCGGACCGTTTTTTATCTACCTGTTGGTCCAGTTCATCCGCTCCATTCCGAAAGAGCTGGACGAGTCGGCTAAAATGGACGGCTGCTCCTGGTTCGGCATCTATTGGCGGATCGTCATTCCGCTCACGAAGCCGGCGCTCGTGACGGTAGGCATTTACTGCTTCCTCTGGAACTGGGACGATTTCTTCGGTCAACTGCTTTACATCAACTCGGTCGATAAATACACCGTTAACTTGGCGCTCAAGTTGTTCATCGATTCGCAAGGTACAGTGCCGTGGGGACAAATGCTGGCGATGTCGCTCGTATCGGTGCTGCCTGCCGTCGTGATCTTCTTCCTCGCGCAAAAGCACTTTGTGGAAGGGATTGCTTCGGGGGCGTTAAAAGGATAAGCTTGAGCATATGAAGGAAGCTGCTGCCTGTGCTGCAGCTTTCTTTGCATCATAATCGGAGGAACGGCTATGCTGAAAAATCCATTTAAAACATACCGCATTACCGGGGTTTATTTTTTTAGCTCGGCGATTATTATCATCTTGCTTATTGGCATTGTGAGCGCGGTCAGCTATTCGGGGACGTCCAGGCAGGTGGCGAGCAACACGTCCTACTATCAGCAGCGACTGCTGAACGAACTGAGCAAAAAGGTGAGCACAAGTCTCATCGGCATCGAACAAACGTCCTTAACGGCGGCCAAAAACCTGGATCTTCTCTACAATCGGTTGCAGGACAGTGATGCCTATGAGCGGTTGCGCGTAGAGAACGAGCTGAGAAGCCAGCTGAACTACCTTGTATTCGGAACGCCGATTCTACAATCGATTCATGTTTACGCCAACTATCCCTTCACGTCCGATACGCAAGCGCCAGTGACGTTTAATACGCTCAGCAAACTGCAGCAGGAGCCTTGGTACGCCAGCATTGTGGATACGGACAGCGCTTGGCTTGGCGAGCATACGATCATCTCCAACGGGCGTGAAGAGTCGGTGATAAGTTTCGCGCGAAAGGTGATTAATAATAGCAATCAATATTACAGCCTGATGGTGTTTAACATTAAAGTCAGCTCCATCAAGCAACTGATCTCCTCGGAGGACGACATGGCCAAAATGGCTTTGTTGGACGCGGCTGGCCGGTTGATTGCGCATTCCGGCGAGGAAGCTAACCTGCAGGCCGCTACCCGGACGCTGAACGGCGAAATGGTCCAACCGAGCGGTTCTTTGCGTTCCGGCGACGATTTTTTTGTCTGGGCAAAGTCGCCGGATGCGCAGTGGACGCTGTTCGAGGTGAGTTCATGGAACGAAATGACCAAGGGCAGCAAAAGCATGGCCAAGCTGTTCCTGCTGCTCGGTGTCTCGACGATCGTGCTCGTGCTGCTCATCACGCTCTTTCTATCCCGCCGGTTCATGAAGCCGATGAACCAACTGGTACGTGCGATGGGCGAATTCTCGCCCGGCGAAGCCCAGACCTTGCCGACCGACTACACGAACGAGTTCGGCAAACTGTTTCATGGCTATCGCAAGCTGACGCACCGGATCGAGGATTTGTACGATTCGCTGGACGAGAAGCATAAGCAGCAGCGGGCGGCGGAGCTGAAATCGCTGCAAACGATGATTAATCCGCATTTTTTATATAACACGCTGGATCAGATTAATTGGACGGCAATCGAAGCCGGGCAGGACAAAATTAGTGCGATGCTGGCGCAGGTGGCGAGCATGTTCCGCCTGGTTCTGACGAACACGGACAGCCTTGTCGCGGTGTCGGAAGAGATTGCGCACATCGACTGCTATCTGAAGTTTCAGCAGCTTCGCTGGGAGGAGCGGCTGACGTATACGGTGGAGATTGACGATGACGCCAAAGATTGCTTGATGCCGAAAGTGATGATGCAGCCTTTTATTGAAAATGCATTCGTGCACGGCTTTCATGGCGTTCGGGCGGCAGAACTCCGGGTTCGCATCTCTCGCGAGGACAATCAACTGCATGTGCAGATTACCGACAACGGCCGCGGACTCGCCGACAATTGGCAGCATAAGCCGCGAAAGCGCGGGGGCTACGGGCTGCGCAATGTTCGGGAACGGCTGGATGCGCTGTTTGGCTCGCAGTATCGTCTATCCCTCGTCAACCGAGAGCAAGGCGGCGTACAGGTCGATATTCTTTTTCCAATCTCAGAAAAATAGGGACTTAAAGGAGCTGACAAACAATGTGGAAAATTGCCATTGTCGACGACGATTTTCAAGTGCTGCGCGGACTTCGGCATATCATCCCGTGGGCGGAGCTGGATGCGGAGTTTGCCGGGGAAGCGATCGACGGTGAGGAAGGACTCGAGTTGGTTCGCCGCGTGGGGCCGGATATTGTCATTACGGATTTATATATGCCCGGCATCAGCGGGATTGAAATGATTGAGAAGCTGCGCGGGGAAGGCTTTGCCGGGCGATTCGTTATTCATAGCGGATATACGGATTTTGAGTACGCTCGCCAAGCGATTCGGCTCGACGTCGACGATTACTTGAACAAGCCGATTACGGTGGATCAGATTCGTGAGGTACTGTTTCGCACCATTGGCCGGCTGGAAGACTCTTATCTGGAAAATATGGAGAAAAAGAAGCTCATTTCGTTTGTCCAAAATTACGAGAAGCAGACAGCCTCGGAACAACTGGCCGGTTTGCTGAACGGCACCGTGCAGGCGAATGCCGCCGCCGAGCTGAAGCTGCCGGGCCCCCGCTCGCACTGGGAAGACCGCGACCAACTGACAGCCGTGGTTGAACTGGTCAAAACCGACCGCATCACCGATATTTCGGTGGCAGATTGGCACTTGTTCCGTTTTGCGATGTCCAATGTCGCGAAGGAACTGACGTTAACGGAATGGCCGGAGGCTGAATTCGTTTGGTTGCTTGGCGCCTATTCAGCTTTTGTGCTGCACATTTCCCGCGAGGAATCGCCGGAGAGCTTAGCGAAACGGCTCGCCCATTTCACGGAGCTGGTCACGGACAGTATGCAGCGCTATCTGGGGCTAACGGTCAGAATTGGGCTCGGTCAGCGTAAATCGAGATGGACCGATCTGAAAGCTTCCGTTGATGAAGCCTTCGAAGCGTTGAACGCATCTTCCCCAGGCCAAGGTGCGATGGAGCTTGTTCGCAGGCTCTCTCATGCGCTGCAAAGAAACAGTGAAGAAAACTTATGGAGCCATTTGCAAGCATACATGGACAAGCAGGAGGCCGCTGCTTTGGGTGGAGATACCAAGCTTTTCTATAAGGTGCTCGCTACCGAGCTGTGGACGCTACTGCAGTATGCGGCCGGACAGGTGGATATGGCGATCACGGAAGAGGAAGATAACGGTGCTGCGATCGCGATCGTAGATACTGTGATGAATCGGCACGATCTCGAGAGCTACCTGAATGCCAAGGTGAAAACGATCGGAATCAAGCGTCAGCCGGTCATTTCCCAGAAGCATAAGGCGGCGGTAGATTTTATGATCGGCTACATTCACGAGCACTATGCCAGCGATCTGACGATGGACGAGCTAGCTGGGAAATTGTTCATTTCCAAAAACTATTTAAACCAATTATTCAAAAAGGTGACCGGCGAAACGTTCATGAACTATGTCATTCGGGTGCGTCTCGAGAAAGCGAAAGCGCTGCTGCTGGAGGGCAATTATTTGATTTATGAGGTCGCCGAGCAGGTCGGATACCAGAATGTGCCGTATTTTAGCACGCTATTCAAGAAATACTGCGGGATGAACCCGAGCGATTTGCTGAAAAAATAACGATTTCGCGCTTTAGTTTGAAATACTGAAAGAAATGAGTTCGATACCCTCATGTACCATTTCACCTTTCGGCGTTACGATAAACATGTAAATTCGACATATGCGAGAGGGGATTCTACCAATGAAGAAAAGACTATTAACAGCAGCGGTTTCACTTGTGGTAATGGCTTCACTATCGGCTTGCGGCAGCAATAACAGCTCCGAGTCTTCGGCAACACCAAGCAGCTCGGCCAAGCCGGCGGAGACGCAAAAAGCGGCAGAATCGACAACGCCTGTCAAGCTGCGGATTGCATGGTGGGGCTCGCAGGAACGCCACGATGCGACACAAAAAGCGCTTACCCAATATACGGCGCTGCATCCGAACGTTACTTTTGAAAGCGAATTCTCCGGTTGGGACGGCTACTTCGATAAGCTGGGCGTGCAGTTTGCAGCGAAAAATGCACCGGACATCATTCAGATGGATGCCGCTTACCTGAACGAATATGTGGCTCGTAACTTGGTTGCCGATCTCGGCAGCATCAACGTGGCTGACATGGACAAAGGCCTCATCGAGTCTGGTAAAGTGAATGGCAAGCTTTACGCGATGCCACTCGGTACTGCAGCTTTCGGAATGGTTTACGACAAGACGGTGATTGAGAAGCTTGGGCTAAGTGCTCCAGCATGGGATTGGTCGTGGGACGATTACTACAAATTTGGACAGGAAGCCAAAGCGAAGTTAGGCAAGGATAAGTATGTGTTCGCAGATCAAAGCTCCGACCTCTACGATTATACCGCCTATCAATTGAGTCAAGGTAAAGGTCAGGTGTTTACTGATAACAAGCTTACCATTGATAAGGATACATGGATTAAATATATGACGAAGCAGGATGAGCTGCGGAAGGCTGGAATCGTCACGCCTCCTGACATGACGGTAACGGATAAAGAACTCGATCCGAAGCTGGATAACGTCGTGAATGGCAACGCAATTGCAAGACATCTATTTTCCGCTTCTGTAGGTTCCATCAACACCCTTAAACCAGATTCCTTTGGATTTACAAGCCTTCCTAAAGCTGCTCAGGCAGGAGGCTGGCTCAAACCAGGCATGTTCTGGAGCGTAAACGCCGGTTCGAAACAGCAAGAGGAAGCGAAGAAATTCGTCGAGTGGTTTATTAATGATCAGGAAGCCGGCAAAACACTCGGGTTGACGCGTGGCATTCCGGGCAATGCGAAAGTTGTTAGCACGCTTTCTCCAACGTTTAGTGCAGCAGACAAAACGTCGCTCGAATTCATTAATAAAGTTGCACCGACTGCGCAAAAATTCGTTGCGGAGCCGCAAGGCTGGGGCAACTTCAAGGTGGATTACAAAAAGATCGTAGAGAAATTAATGTTCGGTAAAGCAACGCCGGAGCAAGCGTACGACGAGATGATGAAAAAAGCGAAAGAATACGATGATGCAGTGAAAAAATAAAGGCAGATGAAATCATGGCGTTGTCGCTTCGGACGACGGCGCCATGGTTTTTTTATTCGGAGAGGACGTGGGCAGGATGGAAAAGAGGAGTTCAGACCAGGTTGTGCGCTGGCAGGGGGCAGTACGGATTCACGTACAGATGGAGCAGACATCTCCGGTGCAGCATGCGCTGCGGATGCTGTTTCGCGATTTCGCTGCGGTGTTGGGGGTGGAACCTGAACTGGTCGATAGCCCGGCCCAGGCGGAGATTGTTGTACGGCAAGATGTGGATGGCGATGCATGTCCGCCGCATCCGGAGGCGTTTGCGATTCGTTTCTCGGCGGCGGCCGAGACGAGCGAGGCAGTTCTTACGATTGCGGCGCGGGATGATTTGGGGTTCGTATACGGCATTTTACATGTGAGCAGGGTGTATTTGGGTATTGAGCCTTTCTGGTTCTGGGCGGATCAAACCATCGTGAAGCGTGAGACGGTTGAGGTCCCTTGTACAGCGTACGACGCACCAACCAGCAAAGTCCGCTTCCGCGGCTGGTTCGTGAACGATGAGGTATGCCTCATCGGCTGGAAAGAGCCGTACCCGCCATCCCGCGAGGTGTGGCTGCCGGTGTTCGAGGCTTTGCTTCGCTGCGGCGGCAACATGGTCATTCCGGGCACGGATTTGCCGAAAACCGGCGTTCATGCCGAGCTTGCGGCGGAGATGGGGCTGTGGCTGACGCATCATCATGCAGAGCCTCTGGGCGCGGAAATGTTCCTGCGCGCCTACACCGGCCGTTCGGCCAGCTACAAGGAGGCGCCGGAGCTGTTCGAGCGGCTGTGGCGCGAGGCGATTGAGAAGCAGAAGGACGATAACATCCTGTGGGTGCTCTCGTTCCGCGGGCAGGGCGACAAGCCGTTCTGGGAAAACGATCCTTCCTTCGATACGCCGGAGAAGCGCGGCGGGATGATTTCTTACGTCATTCAGCGGCAGTATGACATGATTCGCGAGAAGGTCGCCGATCCTGTGGCATGTGTAGCGTTGTACGGGGAAATCGCGGAGCTGTATAAGGAAGGTCATGTTAAAATGCCGCCTGATGTTATTAAAATTTGGGCCGATAACGGTTACGGCAAAATGGTGTCGCGCCGGCACGGCAATCTGAACCTGCGAGTTCCGGCTTTGCCGGCACAAGGGGATGGAGGTCGTCACGGCATTTATTACCACGTGACGTTCCATGATTTGCAGGCGTCGAACCATCTTACGATGTTCCCGGGCAGCGCCGATTTCCTGAAGCAGGAAGTGGAAGGGGCTTTTGCGTCCGGCGCAAACGAGTACGTGCTTGTGAATAGCGGCAACATTCGCATGCACGTCTACACGCTCGATATTCTTCGCGAGCTGTGGCAGCACGGCGAAATTGACACCGCGGAGCATCTGCGTCAGTTCACGTCTCACTACTATGCGGGACATCATGCGGAGATTGCGGAGCTGTACCGCAGCTACAGCGAGGCGGCAATCCCGTACGGGCCGAACGCCGACGACCTGGCCGGGGACGAGTTCTATCACCACCCGGCGCGGCGTATCGTCGGGCACTGGCTGCAGGGCCGGAGCGGCGAGCTGGACCTTGGATTGATCTGGGCGGCGCCGGGGGCGGAGACTTTTGCCGAGCAGGTGCGCCGGTACGAGGCGCGGTGCGAAGCGGGAGCTGCAAGCTGGGCGGCTTGGCTGGAGCGGTGCGACGAGTTGGTCGAGCATCTGCAGGAGGACGATCGCAGCCGTGTGATCGACCAGCTGCGGCTGCAGGGCGTACTGCACCAGTCGGGCGCGGAAGGCTTCTTCTGGCTGTGCCGGTCGTTCGCGGCGGCAAGTCAGGGCCAGTATCCGCAGGCGTTCGTACACGCTTCGCAAGCGATGTGGAGCTATCAGCGCGGACTGCAGGCGCTCCGTGAATCCGAGCATGGCAAATGGGAACGCTTCTACAGCGCAGATTGGCTGACCAATGTGCAAAGCACAGTGGATAATATGGACACGCTTCGCCGGTTCTTGCGGATGCAAGGAGATAGCCCGGACTTTTTCTTATGGTACAAGGAATATCTCATGCCGGAGACGGAGAAGTACATCTATCTCGAGAATACGCACCGTAATCCGTTGTCGGATGATGAATTGGCGGCGCAGTTGCAGCAGTTTTTCGGGCTGTAGAGAGGATAGTGAGAACAGAAATGAAATCCTTTTTAAATGAAAATTTCCTGCTAAAGAACGAAACGGCCATACGATTATTCCATCAATACGCCAAAGAGCTTCCGATTATTGACTATCACTGTCACCTCAGCCCCCAAGAAATTTATGAGAATAAACAATTCAGCAACATTACGGAAGCTTGGCTGTATGGCGATCACTACAAATGGCGTTTGATGCGTGCTAACGGCGTCGAGGAGTCCAAA
>NZ_JBCMUN010000021.1:0-163195 GCF_050467285.1 Paenibacillus oryzisoli
AAACAATTAATCGACAGTCTCCCTACAACCGTTAGACTGGCGATCACCAAGGTAGAGAGATAAGTCGTCCCCCTCTTTGCAGCCTTTGGCGGACCTTGGCTAAGCTTGCGCGAGGCGCCTCCTGATTAGAGTGATTGAACGGCTAGACAAGCTGCAGGGGACACTGCAAAAACCATCAAAAGCCGCAAAAAGCCGCCCCCCTCCCTTCCGGGAGGTGAGTCGACTTTCTTTTACATCAGCTGCCGCTCCTCGCCGTATCGGCGCTTGAGCTGGCTCAGGAAAAACTGCAGCGACAGGAACAACGCCGCAAAACACGCGCCCGCACTCAGGATAATCCACGGGTGCAGCCGGATATACCGCGAACCGTAGGCAATCATCGACAGCCACTCGCCCGAAGTCGTGAGCGTGATTCTGTAGCCCGCATCATCGTCGCCGATCGTTTCCGTGCCGCCCAGCACAATGTGAAACACCGCGAGCTGACCCAGCAGGAACAGCACCTGCATGAACTCGCTGAGAAAGAGGAACAGCATTTCGCTCCGCATGGACGGCACGATGTGTCTCAGCGTCCGGTGCAGAAACGAGCCGCCCATGAGGCGGGAGGCTTCGATGAACATTTTGCCGCTGTAGTAACGGGTGCGGTCTGCAATTTGGTGCGCGAGCGGGAAGACGCCGATCACGGTGACCAGAATGACGAAGGTGACGCTGAACAGCAGCTTATTGTGCGGGTCTGCTTGGGCCACCTGATCCAATCGCAAGCCATAGTACATGCCCGCCAGCGGCGGATACAAGAAGACGAAAGTCGGCACAGCCGCAGTCGCCCATTGCAAGGAGCTCAGCAGCTTGCGCGTGCGGCCGGTCATCCCGCTCCACAGCCCCCAAGGCAGCGCTGCCGCAAAACGCACCAGCGTGAGACCGAGTGCGGTGCCGAGGGTGTATTTTAGCCCATTGAGAAGAAGGCTCAGGATGTCGAAGCCCCGGTGGTCGGTTCCCAGGAGGAACGTGCCGTTTGGCGCGAAGGGCGGGATGCGGTATCTCGTTTTGCCATCGATGTCTTGGTATTGAAGCATGTTGATCTTGTCCTCGGGCGAGATGCCGTGGGGCTTCAGCCAAGTGCCGAAGATCATCACCAGCAGGAACACGGACAGCATGCCGATCGAGAGGTAGAAGGCTCCGTTGGATGGCTTTTTCACGATTCAGCCACCTCCTCTGTCCGTACGATGAATAGCTTGCGCAGCAGCGCATACAAGATGTGAAACGCCATCGCGATCAAGCCGAGCGCCACGCAAATCGACGACATGGACGAAATACCCTGGTACAGCGGCGACACGATAAATCCACCCAGCCCCGTAATGCCGCAGATCGCTTCGGCTACCGCCATACTGGCCAGCGCGAGCGTCGTCGCTTTGGGCAAAATCGCCAGCACATCTTCCATCACGTTGCGCAGCACATGCTTGACGAGCACTTCACCGCGGGTGAGCCCCTTCGCCAACGCCGTCACGACGTAGTCTTGCCCCATCTCGCGCAGGATCGCGAGGCGCAGCATCCCGTAGATCGTCACCGAAGGAATCAGGGCGATGGTGAGAAAAGGGATGAGAAACGGCGTCCGGTTCCCAACCTGCACGACGAGCAGCACGTAGTGCCCGAGCAGCTTGGTGGCGTAGACGGCGCCTAATTGAATCAGCACGATGAGAAAAAAGTCCGGCAAGCCGACGAGCAGCGCCTGCAATCCATCGAGCAGCTTGCCTGTGCGTCTGGACAAGGCCGCCCACATCGCGGCCAGCATGCTAAGCACGATCGCAAGCAGCAGACCGGGGATGAAGTACTTGCATGTTTTGAGCAGCATCTGCGGGATACCGTGAGCGATCGTCACTTCTTTGCGCGTATAGGGATCGCGGTAGGTGCCGAAATCGCCGTGCAGGTAACCCTTGACCTGCTCCTTGACGGAGTAGCCGTAATACCGCCATGAGATCACCGGCGCATCCAGCGGAACCGTCGTCGCCCTCAGCACCCCGCGCGTCGTCATCGCGGTTCCCTGGTACTCCCACGCTTTGCCGTAAGGTACGCGGAGCAGGCCGCTTTTTTCATCGATGACCTGACTGCCCGGCAGCGCTTCCATCATTTTCGACAAGCTGGTATTCGCGCTCACCGTTACCTTAAGCTGATCCGGCTGTACGGATAAGAACATTTGCCGAATGTTGCTTAGGAGGAAAATCCCGATCACAGTGATCGCCCCCAGCAGCAACCAACGTCCCATTGCTTTCACTGCCGTGCCACCCCATTCATTATTTACCATAGGTAAAATAGTTGCTATGCGAATAGTGTAGCATGAAGGCTTGGACGAGCATAGAGGGAAAGTTGTGCGCGCGACAGCGTGGGTATGAAGGGGCTGATGCGGGAGACTCGCGGGGAGTGGTTGGGGTGCTGAGAGCTTAAGCAGGGAATTGGCGTAGTATGCTGGTGCGCTTTATTCGTCTGGTCTGGAGTAGTTAGCTGTTCTGTGATTGGTGGGCTGTGAGCTAGTGTGGGGAATTGATGAGGAGTGACCGGCGCACAATAGCCAATTTCAGTGGAAGCTGCAAAATGTACAGTAAATTCGTCCGAAAAGGAGGCAAATGGCTAAAATCCTGCAAAAACTGCAGTAAAATTTCACCATTCCGTACATGTAATCGTTTCCACATCGTATTCGCTCAAATTTTACTGTACATTGTGCAGGATCTTTGGCAAATGACGCCGATTTCACCCATTTTTAATGTAGAAAATGCAGGATGTCTACTTACCGGGCCAGATCGGCCACGCATCCGCAAGAAAAGTCAGCGCCGATGCGCGCAGGCAGGCAGACGCAAAAAAGCGAGGCAAGGGATTCCCTCCCTTGCCTCGCCCAGCCCTGACAGCTCGCCAGCGCGCTACGAGCTGAACTGCATCGCATGCAGGCGGCTGTAAACGCCGCCGACAGCGAGCAGCTCATCGTGAGCGCCCTGCTCGGTGATGCCTTGATCCGTCACGACGACGATGCGGTCGGCGTTCTTGATCGTCGCGAGGCGGTGCGCGATAACCAGCGTCGTGCGGCCTTGCGACAGCTCGGCCAGCGATTGCTGGATCGCCGCCTCGGTCTCGGTGTCGAGCGCCGATGTCGCCTCATCGAGGATGAGGATCGGCGGATTTTTCAGGAACATGCGCGCGATTGCGAGGCGCTGTTTCTGCCCGCCGGAGAGCTTGACCCCGCGCTCTCCGATGACGGTGTCCAGTCCCTTCGGCTGGGACTGGATATAGCTCGTAAGCTGCGCCCTGCGCGCAGCGTCCCAGATCTGCTCGTCCGTCGCGCCGAGCTTGCCGTAGCCGATGTTCTCCCGGATCGTCCCGGAGAACAGGAACACATCCTGCTGCACGATGCCGATCTGGCGACGCAGCGATTCCAGCTCGATGTCGCGAATATCGCGCCCATCGATGGAGATGCCGCCCTCGCTGACATCATAGAAGCGAGGGAGCAAGGAACAGATCGTCGTCTTGCCGGCGCCCGACGGCCCGACGAAAGCGACGGTTTCGCCGGCGCGAATTTTCAGCGAAATGTTGTTGAGCACCCGCTCCTCTTCACCGTAGCCGAAGGAGACGCGGTCGAACACAATGTGGCCTTGCAAATGGTCCACCTTCACGGCATTCGGCCGATCCGCGACCTCCGGCTCCGTATCGATGACTTCCACGTACCGTTTGAAGCCGGCGATCCCTTTCGGATAGCTCTCGATAACGTTGTTGATTTTCTGAATCGGGCCCAGAAAAACGTTCGTCAAAAGAACAAAAGCGATAAACTCCCCATATGTAATCTGCTTATCGATAACGAACCAGGTGCCGCAGATGAGCACGAACACGGTCACGAGCCGCATCAGAATATAGCTCAAGGAAATGTTCCACGCCATGATTTTATACGACAGCAGCTTCGTCAGACGGAAACGGCCGTTGTTGTCCGCGAACAGCTTTTTCTCGTAGGACTCGTTGGCAAACGCCTGCACCACGCGAATCCCGCCGATATTGTCCTCCACGCGGGCATTGATGTCAGCGAGGTCGCCCATCATGCGGCGGAACGTTTTGGTCATTTTCGTGTTAAAGTACACGGCAACCCACAGCAGCAGCGGCACGATGACAAACGTCAGCAGCGCCAGCTTCACATTGATGCTCAGCATCAGCACGAGCGCCCCGATCAAGGTCATCACAGCGATGAACAAATCCTCCGGCCCGTGATGCGCAACTTCGCCAATCTCCAGCAGGTCGTTCGACATGCGGGACATGAGCTGCCCCGTCTTGTTGTTATCATAGAAGCGAAAAGACAGCTTTTGCAGGTGATCGAACATTTTTTTCCGCATATCGGTTTCGATGTTGATCCCCAGCATATGCCCCCAGTAGGTCACCACGAAATTCAGCAGCGTATTGATTCCATACACCGCAAGCAAGCCCGCGCATGCCCACAAAATCCACGTCCAGTTTCCAGCTGGAAGCAATTTATCAATCACCTGATTGACCGCCAGCGGGAACCCGAGCTCCAGCATACCGGCAATGACGGCACAGGTAAAATCCAGTAAAAACAGACGTTTATAAGGCCGGTAATAACTAAAAAAACGTTTTAACATACGCCTTTCTCCACCTTTCCCCTGCCTATTATACCTGATTGCTTACACAAATAGGCTTTTATCTGAGGACAGGTGTCCTTCATTTTCATATGCATACATCATATATCATTGTGGGGGAATGACACCATGTTCAGCAACTCGCTCGATACGCGAACAGCCATCCGACTGTCTGCCATGTGCAGTCAAAGCTACACACAGCTTGCCCAAGGTACGGAAAATGTGATTCTGCCCACCGCTTACCGCATCGTCGCGCCATTCACCGCCTCCTCCTTCCTCAGCGGACGGGAGCTGTTCGGTTTCATCGCCGAATCCGACAGTCAGATCAACATCGTCTTCCGGGGCACCACGACCACGTCGGACTGGATCTCGGATGCGATCGCCCGGCAAACCGCGTATCCGTATGCCAAGGACGGAGGGCTCGTGCACCAGGGCTTCCTCGATATTTACGAGTCAGCGCGCAAGCAAATTTTGACCGCCATGCGCAAGCTTCCCGCGCAAAAGCAATTGTACTTGACCGGCCACAGCCTCGGCGGCGCTCTTGCCGCTTTATGTGCGGCGGACCTCGCCACGAATACAAAATTCCGCTCCCCCGCCGTCTACACATTCGGCTCCCCGCGTGTTGGCAATCCCGGGTTTGCCAAGCATTTTAACCTGGCAACAGGCCCGCACTATCGCGTATACAATCGCAACGATATGGTGCCCGCCCTGCCGCCGCTCGTCTACAAGTCGCTGCGCACCGGTGACCTCTACCATTACATCCATGTAAAAAAAGCCGTCGAGCTCGACTTCCCCACAGGTTCTCTGTCCAGCAACCATGCGGTGAGCGAGTACTTTCAGGAGCTGGCGAAGCTCGATCCCAAATATGCAAAGCTTCTCTGCGGCAAAACGCCCGGGTTTTGCCCAAGCTAAAAGAGACCAAGGACGTAGGGAGCCCTTAGTCTCTTTCTTTGGTTAACAGCCTGCGTTACATCGTCTGATCCGGATACAGCGAGGACGACAAATACCGCTCCCCGGTGTCCGGCAAAAGGACAACGATCGTCTTGGCCTTGTTCTCCGGCCGTTTGGCCAGCTGGGCTGCGGCGTACACCGCCGCTCCCGAAGAGATGCCGACGAGCAGCCCCTCCGTACGGGCCAGCTCGCGGGCGGTGACGATCGCGTCGTCGCTGCTCACGGTCATAATCATATCGACAACATCCCGCTGGAAGTTGTCGGGCACAAAGCCTGCGCCGATCCCCTGGATCTGGTGGGCGCCGCGTTTGCCGCCGGACAGCACCGGCGAGTCGGTCGGCTCGACGGCGACGATCTGCACGTCGGAATTGCGCTCTTTTAACAAGCTGCCTACGCCGCTAATCGTACCGCCCGATCCGACGCCAGCCACAAAAATATCGACGTACCCGTTCGTATCCCGCCATATTTCTTCCGCCGTTGTCGCGCGATGCACGTCCGGGTTCGCCGGGTTGCTGAACTGCTGCGGCACGTAGGCGTTCGGGAGCTGCGCTGCGAGCTCCTCCGCTTTGGCAATCGCCCCCTTCATCCCTTCCGCCGCCGGGGTCAGGACGAGCTCCGCGCCTAGTGCACCCAGCAGTTTGCGCCGCTCAACACTAAATGAATCCGGCATGACGATGATCAGCTTGTACCCCATCGCCGCCGCTGCAAAAGCAAGCCCAATCCCCGTATTGCCGCTGGTCGGCTCGATAACGACTGTCTCTTTATTGATCAGCCCCTTCGCTTCCGCTTCCTTCAGCATCGCATACCCGATCCGATCCTTCACGCTGCCGGCCGGGTTGAAATATTCCAGCTTCGCCACGACTCTGGCGGACAGGTTGTGCTTTTTATGAAAGTTCCACAGCTCCAAAAGCGGCGTATTGCCGATGAGTTCGGTTAAGTTGTTGTAGATTTTGGTCATATGAGCAGCCTCCCATTCCACTTCTATTCCGAGTTATTCAGTAGGATAAATAAAGTATAGCGACTCCGCCGTCAGAAATGAAATCAATATTCCTGATAAACAAGCGGCACATGGGTTATATTTGGCTGCCTTGTACACGCAGGGCTCGGTTGACTGTGGTACACTAGGGGAGGTTCGACATTTTAGATCGGTAGGGGGCGTTGTTGATTATGAAATTGGTGTCTTGGAACGTTAACGGGCTGCGAGCCTGTGTGAATAAAGGGTTTTTGGACTATTTCCGGGAGGTGGATGCGGATATCTTCTGCGTGCAGGAAACGAAGCTGCAGGAGGGGCAAATTGAGCTCCCGCTAGGCGAAGAATACCGACAGTATTGGAACTACGCGGAGAAAAAAGGATACTCAGGCACAGCCGTCTTTACCCGGCTTGCGCCGCTTTCGGTGCGGTACGGCATGGAGGAGGACAGCGAGCCCGAGGGCCGGATTGTGACGCTGGAATTTGAGGATTTTTATCTGGTGACGGTGTATACGCCGAACGCGAAGCGCGACCTGTCCCGGCTGGACTACCGGATGGAATGGGAAGATCGGTTCCGCACCTATCTCAAGGAGCTGGACGAGCGTAAACCTGTCCTGGTCTGCGGGGATCTGAATGTGGCGCATCAGGAGATCGACATCAAGAACAGCAAGGGCAACCACGGCAACTCCGGCTTTACGGCGGAAGAACGCGGCAAAATGACCGACCTGCTCGGCGCCGGCTTCCTTGACACGTTCCGTCATCTGTATCCCGACCGTGCCGATGTGTACTCATGGTGGTCGAATATGCCGGGCGTCCGCGATCGGAATGTCGGGTGGCGGATTGACTATTTTCTCGCTTCCGCACGGTTAGGTCCGTCGATTACGGAAGCTTCGATTGCCTGTGAAGTGCTCGGCAGCGACCATTGCCCGGTCGTGTTGGAGCTGGATCTGCCGCAGAATGTGTAGGGCGGCTCTGCTGCTCACTTTTTAATAAGGCCGATTCCCCTCCGTCTCCAGCCGTAGGCATAACCCGACTCAGGTCGCTTCTGGAATAATTATCCTATCGCTATAATTCGAAGTAGATGACACTTCTTGAAGCATAGCGAGGGAGGAATAACGGATGCAAAAAAGAACCCGCAAAAGCCTGTGGGCATTTGGACTTTTAGCCTTATTTGCGGTGGGGGTCGGTTTGTACGCGCTGGTGGTATACGGCAACCCCGACCATATTCGGGAAAGCATGTTTGTGACAGAAAAAGGCGAGCTGCCCGAGCTGTGGTACAGCATGCTCTGGGTGCATGCCGTATCGGCAGGCCTTGCGCTTGGCATCGGCTGGGTGCAGTGGATCAAGCGCCTGCGGCAGCGCGCAGTGAATGTGCACCGCGTGATCGGCGGCGCGTACGCCGCGGGCATCACGCTCGCCGGCGTGACCGGTCTCTACTTGTCCTACTACGCCGACGGCGGTTGGATCGGACGAACCGGCTTCGCCATGCTGTCGGTGATGTGGCTGTACACGCTGTATCGCGGTCTGCAAAGCATGATCGTACGCCGCGATCTGCAAGCCCATGGCGCGTGGATGCTGCGCAACTATGCGCTGACGTGCGCGGCGATCACGCTCCGCATCTATATGCCGCTGGCGGCGGTGCTGTTCGGCCTGGGGACGAACGAGTCCTTCGTCGTCATCGCCTGGCTGGCGTGGCTGCCGAATCTGCTGCTCGCGGAGCGCTGGATTCGCCGAAGCCGGAACCGGAATCTGATGCGCAGGTTGCAGCAGACGCGCTCAGCGATGCGGAGGTAGGGCAGCGGCGCGTCTGCCGCATCGCTGAGCAACGTTACGAACGCGGAGGGCCTGGCTGCCCGGCGTGAGCCAGCGAAGCAAGGCAACTCACAGCCCCCGCTACGCCCCCTGCTCCTCATTGTGCTTCGACAGGGCCTGCTCGATCCGCTTGTCCGGTACGAACCAGACGACCGCGACCAGCACGAAGAAGAAGCACGACACCCACGGCGCCACGTACGCCATAATAATTGCCAGCAGATACAGAATTGGCGACAATTTGCCCTTGAGGTCTTTGCCCATGGCGGACACGATGACCGAGTCAGCCGGGTGTTGTCCAATAATGGCCCGCTGCAGGAACATATACGCCACAGCAGCCATCAGCAGCACGATGCCATACAGTGCCGTCGGCGTCGGGGCAAAGTGGCTCTCCCCCATCCAAGCCGTCGTAAACGGCACCAAGGATAAGCAAAAGAGCAGCAGCATGTTCAACCACATCAATTTGCCGTTGATTCTCCGCACTGTGTGCAGGAGATGGTGATGGTTGTTCCAGTAGATGCCCACATATACGAAGCTCACGATGTAGGACATAATTTTGGGAATCAGGCCAATCAGTGAATGCCAGTCATGGCCTTCCGGCACTTTGAACTCCAGCACCATGATGGTAATGATGATGGCCAGCACGCCATCGCTGAAAGCCTCCATACGATTTGCTTTCATGATGCACCCCTTCTATGCGTTTATAGACTCACTAGAGCTATCCCCACTTTACCAGATCTTGCCCTGCCGGAGCTATCAAGATTTTGAAACCTCCAACGCCTCCAAACGTACGAAATGACTGCAACCAACGCACGTAACGGAGGTCTACCCATGAACCCGAAACAGAAACTTCTATACCGAACAGGACTCACCTTCATCATCGTCTCCCTGACCCTATGGCTTACGCCGTTTATCGTTCCGTTCCTGCCGTTGGATACGAAGACCAAGACAGGCGTCATCTCCGTCGCGCTGGTCGTTTCCGAGATTTGCTTCTGGATCGGCGTCCTTCTCGTCGGCAAAGAAGTCGCCAAA
Source organism: Paenibacillus oryzisoli (assembly GCF_050467285.1). Classification (GTDB taxonomy): domain Bacteria; phylum Bacillota; class Bacilli; order Paenibacillales; family NBRC-103111; genus Paenibacillus_E; species Paenibacillus_E oryzisoli_A. Next base: position 9,379 of record NZ_JBCMUN010000021.1, read on the forward strand.
AGAATCCGCGGCTACCTGAACCCGAAAAACTGGCGCAAGCAGCCCAGCGCCACCATAAAAGAAACAGAAAAAGAGAGCCCTTAATCGAGCTCTCCCCCCTGAGCGGCATAGCCTTATGCCGTTCTTTGCTTTTTCCGCATCAGCCAGATGCCGGCAGCCCCTGTCAGCCCCATCGCGACCCACCCGTCTGGACTCGGCGTCGCCAGAGCCTGAAGCTTCTCCTTCACAGCGAGATATTCCCCCGCGATTAATGGATTCATCAGCGCATTCCCCACCGTATGCATCAAGACCGCCGGCCAGACGCTGCCCGTGCGCAGCCGAATCTCACCGTAGACGATGGCCATCGCGACAACACCGAGAAGCATGCGCGGCAGGAAGGTTAGCATACCTTCGGAAGTTGTGATAAACAGAAATAGATAGGGAATGTGCCATGCTCCCCAGATAAGGCCAGTCACTGCATGCGCCCACAAACGCGGAACGCCGAGCGCAAATAACGACGGCGCCAGGTACCCCCGCCAAGCGAATTCTTCCGCAATGTTCTTGATAAAGCTCGGAATCAGCGCCAATGCGCAAGCCTTCACATATGTCTGCGGCGATATGCCGGTCCAGTCCATCCAGCCGACGCAGACGCCAAAGCCAACCACGAGAAGCATGAGTGCTGGAAAGAAGAGTACACTCCCGGCATAATACCGGCCATGCCCCCGCAGCCTCAGCCCCGCGTCCTTCCAACCGTCCCCCGCTGCGCTCCGCAGCAGGATCATCGTCAGCACCGGCGCCGCAATCCACAGCAGTTGGCCGAGGCTTCCACTCGCGTCTCTGCCGGCATAGGTGTCAAGCCATCGGCCAATCCAACCGCAGCTTAATGCTACAACCGCAAATATCCCCACATGTATTCCCCGCCTGGTAATCATCGACTTCTCCACCGTCAAATCACTCCCCCGCTCGTTAAACACTGTCTCCTTCATCATACTGTAAAAGTGTTCCAGAATGAAGACAGAATCTGACCGAGCAGGCCCGGAGCACCGCTTGTTACCCTTTTGCCGTCACCGGAATCCAAATTTCGCTGCGGAACATTGGCGACGTAACATCCTTATCGGCGTTCCACAAGATCTCCGGCCCTGGCGCCAGTTCATAACCGGAGGACGGGAACCATTCCGAATAGATCCGCCCCCACACCCCCTGCAGCGTTTCCGGAAATGGGCCTACCGCTTCAAAAACCGCCCACGTAGAGGGCGCCACTTCCAGCCCCGCCAGATTGTCCGGGCAGGCCTCTGTCGTCGCTACGCCGATGTAGTGGTCGAGTTCGCCCCGCTCCTCCATCCGACCTTCGGAAAAGTTGGCCGAAGCGCTGAGAATGCCGGCGGGCTCGGTGTTTGAAAGGCTTTTGAGCTGCTTGATCTTGGCTTCATCCAAGCTCTGCCACATCGCGGCAATTTCGGGGTTCACCCCCTCGAATTGAATCGGCACTCTTTTATGCAAACCTACGATACGAAACGCGTCTTTCTGTACAACCCGATACTTCATCTCGTGTCCTCCCTGGATCGATAGTTGAAAGGTCATCGGCGGATACGCTTTGAGCTGGCGTCCTCCCTGTCTGGCTTCGGAGGGTGTAAGGCCATGCATCCCCTGAAAAGCTCTCGTAAACGCATCCGGCGAGGCATATCCGTATTTCACCGCAACGTCGATCACCTTGGACTGACTTCCAGCAAGCTCCAGTGCGGCCAGCGTCAGCCGTCTGCGGCGGATATGTTCGGACAGCGTCACCCCCGCAAGAAACGAGAACATTCTCGTAAAATGATACTCCGAACAGCACGCGCGCCGGGCTACTTCTTTCATATCGATGTCACCGTCCAGGTGCTCCTCAATGTAGGCGAGTGCGCTATTCATCTGCTTCAACGAATCCATAAGCCGACCTCCTTTCTATCCCTACTTTAGCAAGATCCGCGTTCCGAGACCCGACAATCCCTGCACCATCCGGCAGGATGCACTTGACGCCCGCTCCCGAGGCGAATACCATACTCTTAAGATGGGTAAACCAAGATATACCAACGGGTCCCTGCTCAGGTTCAATATAGAAAGGGTTACTATTCCTATGCTGCGTCAACAATGGGTCTGGCTCAAGTCCCTCTCCCCCGCACAGGTTGTAAGCGGGTACTATGTAATGGCCGTTATTATTTCTATTATATTGTTCAGCTTGCCCGGCGTACATAAACCGGGGGCCAACGTCTCGTTCTTTCATACGGTTTTCATGTCGGTCAGCATCGTCAGCGATACCGGGCTCAGCATCTTCAACGTCGCGGATACGTACAGCGTGTTCGGTTATTTTGTGATTATGCTTGTCCTGCAATTCGGGGGTATCGGCATTATGGCGATCTCCACACTATTCTGGCTGCTCCTCGGACGCAAGATCTCCCTGCGCGAACGCCGGCTCATCATGGTGGACAACAATCAATTTGCGCTGGCGGGACTCGTGAAGCTCGTGAAGGATGTTGTGAAAATATTTCTGATCACCGAGCTGCTCGGCGCGCTCATCTTGGGAATTCGGTTTATCCAGTATTACCCGACCTGGCGGGAAGCGTTCCTCCACGGCTTGTTCGCCTCCGTCAGCGCCACGACGAATGCCGGTCTGGACATTACCGGCTTGTCGATGACGCCGTTCGCCGGCGATTATTTCGTACAGCTTGTCACGATTGTCCTGATTATTTTCGGCGCGATCGGGTTTCCCGTTCTGCTTGAGGCTAAAGCCTTCCTATCCCACGAAAGAGGCTTGGGCAAGCTGCCGTATCGGTTCTCGCTTTTTACCAAGCTCACCGTGTCTACGTACGGCATTCTGCTTGCGGCCGGCACGTTGCTGATTCTGCTGTTCGAGCATAACAACTATTTTAGCGGCATGTCCTGGCACCAGAGCTTCTTCTATGCCTTGTTTCAAGCTGCAACCACGCGCAGCGCCGGCGTGACGACACTGGATATTAACCAGCTCGCGCTGCCGACGCTCCTGTTAATGAGCGTGTATATGTTCATCGGCGGCTCGCCGAACTCGGTAGGGGGCGGGATCCGGACGACGACTTTTGCGCTGAACATGCTGTTTCTCTACAGCTTTGCCAAGGGGAAGCCTCAGATCAAGGTCTTTAATCGCGAGGTACACCCGGACGACATTCTGAAATCGCTCGCCATCACGATGCTGGCCCTCGTGCTCTGCTGTGTCTCGGTGATGGCGATTTCGTTCACGGACCGCCAACATTCGCCTGTCGCCATCTTTTTGGAAGTGTGCTCCGCCTTCGGCACGGTGGGCTTGTCGACCGGCATTACGCCGGACCTCAGTCCTTTTGCCCAGTGTATTCTGATGGTCCTTATGTTCCTTGGAAGAATCGGGCTCACCTCCGTCTTGAACCTGATGGGCGGCAACAAAAAGAACCCTCTCTACCGCTATCCGGTCGAAAGGGTCATGACAGGCTGATTAGTTCATGCGCGTCCGCTTGTCGGCGAGCCGTTTGGCCGGCAGCGGATCGGCGCACAGCTGTTCCACGTAATGATCGAATGTGTCTGCGAGAACGTCGTATTGGAAGCGTGTTTTGGCGCGCAGATAGCCGGCCTGCACAAGCCGTTCCCGCAGCGCTTCATCCTGCGACAGCCGCACGATGCTCGCAACAATCTCCGCATGATCGTTCGGATCGACGAGCAGTCCCGTTACTCCGTCCAGCACGGCCTCCAGCGCGCCGCCGGACCTCCCCGCAATGACCGGCAATCCCGCCGAAGCCGCTTCCAGATACACGATGCCAAAGCCTTCCGCATCCCCTTTGTCCAATTCCCGTGCCACCATAATGAACTGATGGGCCAGGTTGTAATATTCATTTAACAGATCGTTATCGCGGATACTGCCCAGAAAAAGCACTTTATCCGCCACACCGGTGGACTCGGCCAGCTTCTCGAGGCGCGCCCGGTCCGGGCCGTCGCCGATGATGACATAGATCGCGTGGGGGATATGCCGCAAGATGTCGGGCATCGCCTCGATGACCCGATCCTGCCCTTTGCGCGTGACCAAGCGCCCCACCGAGAGAATAACGTACTTATTTTCCAGACTGCTCTTCTGCATCAGCGCCCGATTGACGTCTTTCTTGTCAAAAATCGCCTCCACCCCCGGATGCACGAGGGAGATGCGGGATGGATCGACGCCGTAGTCTTCGACTAGCTTTTGCGTAAACAAACTGTTCGTCAGGACGCCGTCCGCGTGGACGAGGATGAGCCTTACGATCTGATTGAGGCCCCAAAAGCGGCGAAACATCAGCATATCCATGCCATGGGTAGAGATGACGTAGCGCCGATTGCCGAACAGGCGGAACAACAGCCCGATGAAGCCGATCAGCACATAGCCGTAGACGGTGACGTCCGGCTTTTCCATGGTCATCATCCGTTTGACATGGCGAAACAGCCGTCCCCAGCTTAGCACATGGGCTCGCTCATTTCGCATGAAGGAGCCGCGCACCGTTCGGAACGATTGCTCCTCATCAAACGCCTCGCTGCCCGGATACTCAGGGGCCAGAACAGTAATGTCATGTTTTGTGTGTTTGGAGAGGTTATAGTAATAGCTCTGCATGCCGCCGATCCCCGGTGGGAATACGCCGGCAACCAGGACGACTTTTTTTCGATTAGGCTTCATACCATCTCACCTTTCCCGCAAGTCTGCTGATGATTTGAATGAGCATCCAGAACGTAAGCTCCGCCATGATATTCCATACTCGCGCGATAACGGATATGTGCACGGCCGCCTCTGTCCCCAGCTTCAGCGACAAAAAGTAAACCAGAAAGCCCTCCCGCACCCCGAGTCCGCCCGGCAGCGGACTAAGCAGTCCGAGCAGCCACGATGTGGCGAACGTGCCGGCGGCATAGAGCAGCGTGATCCGGCCTGCGCCGAAGGAATTGCACAGCAGCCAGAAGGCGATGCCCATGACAAAATGACTGGCCAAGAAGTAGCCCCAGCAGGCAAAAAACTGGTTGCGGCTGAGCAGCGCCCACTTGGAGTTGGGCTCGGCTGCGGGCTCCGACGGCCGGGGGTGGAGCCGCCGCAGCAGGGGCTGAAGCCGGGGCCAGCGGGAGGCCGCGGCGAATGCGCGGCTGAGCAGCGCCGTCAGCGGGGCGTAGCCTGCGTACAGGCCGAGTGCGGCAGCTAGCGCGCCGCCGACGAGCAGCCCCGGCGCGCGGCTGAGCTCGACCGCGAGGAGCAGCGCGTACGCACAGGCGGCGAGAACGAGCAGCACGTTCTCGTAGACGATCGCCGCGAGCTGCGCCGGCAGCGGGATGCCCGCCTGCGTGGCCAGCACGATGCGGCCCGCGTAGTTCCAGAAGCCGCCGGGGATATACTTGGCGAACTGGGAATTGATGAACAGGCGCAGGCCCTGCAGCATGGCCAGCTTGGGAGGCGGGGGTGGGGCCCCGCCTGGGGTCTCAGGGGCTGCGCTGTCGGCGGGGCCCGCGGTGTCGCTGCCCGCGCTGGTGGCGCTTGCGCTGCCGGCGGCTGCCGTGGTGCCAGCGTTGCCGGTGGTGGGGCCCGTGGTGTCCACGCTGGCGGTGACGGGGGTGCTGCCCGAGGCACCGGTGTTGGTGGGGCCTGTGCTGCCAGCGCTGATGATGCCCTCACTGCCTGCGCGGCTCGCGCCGTTCACGATCAGCACCCAGATGCCCGCCTGCAGCATCAGGAAGATCGCGAACACAACCATGGATATGTAAAAAGAAACCTTCGCATGAAGCATAAATTGAAGAAGATCAGCCGCCTTGAGCGGCAAATTTCGCTGGGCCGCATACACAATGCCGGCCGCGAGCAAGATTTTCAGCGCCGCCGGCCACCATTTGGAGCGCATCGTTCCGTCTCACCGTCCTTTTCAGCAATCCGGCTGTCCCTCCATTGTAGCCGAGGAATGTAAAAGGGGATGCGGGGAATCATGTTGGTTTTGTTAATTTGCGGCGGGCTTGTCCCCTTCGGGGAAAGCTGGCTGGCTTGGGTGGGTTTGGGCAGGCTCTAAGTGGGACGCCTCGTATGATCCCGTCGAATAGAAGGGGGAAAACCCTCTTATTTTTGCTAATGGAGCGGATTGGCACGAAATAAAGGTGGCTAGCCCCTCTTATTCTTCTCCCAACCCGCCATTTTTGGGCAAACGAGAGCGAATAGAAGGGTTTTACCCCTCTTATTTAGGCAATTCCTCGGCCCTAGCGTGAAATAAGAGGGGTTGCATACGCTTACATAAATTGTTTTAACTAACTCCTCTGCCAACTTTCCGCTCCTTCACACGACTGCCCTCTCCCACCAACTTTCCACTCCTTACACACGAATGCTCTCTCCCACCAACTTTCCGCTCCTTACCCCCTACTCCCCTCTCCTCAAACTTTCCGCTGCCTTCTCCACTGCTGCTCTCTCCCAACCAATCTCCTTCTTTCGCTACTTTTCCCGTCTCCCCCTACCCGCCAGAACACAATAAAGGGCACACCTCGCTCCCCCTATACTAAAAAAGACTGCAACCCCGCCCCTCGGCGCCGGTTACAGCCTTTTCGATACGCTCAGGATTCCCGTAACTCATACAACTCCCGCACGCCGCACCCCACGGTATTGGCAATGGAAATTGCCACTTGCAGCGGCATGACCCGCTTATTCTCCATATAATCTGCCAGCCGTTCCGGCTTATAGTGCAGTGCCCGAGCCAGCTCCTCGCGCGACACGCCGTGTTCGTTCAATCGTTCTTGTAGCAGGCATCTGCCAAGCGCAACCTTCATCGGACCTTCTCCTTCGCTTGTCACATTTACTTTCAGCGTAACCAGAGGTTCCGCACCTTATTCGGAGCGGCTGAGATCCATTTCCATTAAAAGGCCGACAACCGTCTCGCCTGCCAAACCTTTCATCGTGCGCAGATCGAAGGGCCGGAAGCCGAGCTTTTTGTAAAAGAGCAAGGCAGGCATATTCGTATGATGGCAGACCAGCTTCAGCTTCGGGACGTTCAGTTCGTCCCTCGCCTGCGTGATCATCCGCCCGATCAGCTCGGACGCAGCCCCGCGGCTCCGGTAAGCCGCGGCCACGATGACGTTGCCGAGATAGCACTCCGCCTGCTCCACGAGACCGTACAGGTTCGCGTAGCCTGCCACTTCCCCGTCAGCCAGTACAACGGTGGGCTTCCACCGTTCTTTTACCGCTGCGGCCAGCTGCTCCGGAGTCAGCGGAAACTTCCCCGCCGGATACATATAGAAGAGTTCCTGCGCATTTTGCGGAAACGTACAAATCAGAGGATAGTCCTCGGGCCTAGCAGCTCTACAGGAAAATACGGTCATCGCTCTCTCCCCCTATGGATATCGCTTGCATGTTTCATCCTTATGCGCCAGTCTCCGCAGCTACGACTTCATCCTTCCTCCGCCAATGACCGCATCCGCCGCAGTGACGGGAATAGATACATCCATAAGCCCGCCACAACGAGTGTGCCGATGCCTCCCACGAGTGCCGCAGGCGCCGCGCCGATGAACCCAGCCACAATGCCCGACTCGAACTCGCCCAACTGATTCGATGTCCCGATAAACAGCGAGTTGACCGCGTTCACCCGGCCCCGCATATCATCCGGCGTCTGGAGCTGTACCAGCGATGACCGGATCACGACACTGACGACATCCGATGCGCCGACAAGGAACAGGGCGAATAACGACACCGCGATATTGGTCGAAATGGCAAAGAGCATCGTGGCGAGCCCAAACACGCCCAGCGCGGCGAACAGCTTGAAGCCCACTGCTTTTTTCAGCGGGAAGTAGGCCAGGACGATGGACATCAGCAGCGCGCCAACCGCCGGCGCCGTACGCAGAAGCCCAAGGCCGACAGGCCCGGCATGCAGAATATCCTGCGCAAAAATCGGCAGCAGCGCCGTCGCTCCGCCCAAAAGCACCGCAAACAGGTCCAGCGAAATTGTGCCCAGAATCATCGGGTGCCGGTAGATGAACGACAGCCCCATGAATACAGAGCGCAGCGTCACTGGCTCGAACTTACGCTCAATTGGCTCTGTGCGAATGAGGAACGTTAGGATCGCGGCGACGAAGAGGGCCACTGCTGCCGTACCGTACACAGAAACAGGTCCTAACGCGAAAAGCAGTCCGCCCAAGGACGGCCCCAAAATTTGCGTCGTCTGCCCGACCGACGTGCTCCAGGCAATCGCCTGCTGCAGCATCGACTTGGGAACGAGCTGCGGAAGCAAGGCCGACGAAGTCGGTCCTTCAAAAGCGCGACAGGCGCCAAGTATCGCAGCCGCTGCAAAAATGCCCTCCTTGCCAAGCCAACCGTTCACATTGCCGAACAGGAGCAGGACAGCGATCAGCGCCTCGATCCCTTGGCAGATGAACACGATCCGGCGTCGATCAAAGCGGTCCGCGACCTGTCCGACTACAAACGTCAGCAGCACCATTGGGATGAACTGGGCCAGACCAACGAAACCGAGACTGAACGCATCGTGCGTCAGATCGTACATCTGCCAGCCAATCGCGACGGAGAGCATCTGGAACGAGGTCGAGGAGAACATCCGCGAGAGCCAGAATTTGTTAAACGACGGATGCCGCAAAATAGAATCTTTCTCTTTCAACAACACGGTCACGCCCTTTTCATCATGAAGTGAACATCACCAAGCGGTTGGGCTTGTCCCTTCCCTGCAAATGGATAATTTTTATTATACGACTGCCTTACGGCGGATTGGAATGCTGCATCAAAGATAAACGGCTTTGCCGTCCTTACAAGGACGGGAGCGTTTACTGATGGCATAGAGCCACTTCGAGGATATACTTGCTGAGATGCTGAAAAAAAGTGCGCCCCTTTACGCATCCGATCCTTGTACGTGCTGCTTGGCCTCCCTGTGCCGCAGACTCATGAACACCAAGGCAACGCCGATTACGGCAAGCACCATCGCGAGCCTGCGAAACCCGATAAAACTGAAGCTTCCTCCCATCATCAAGCCGGTCAACAAGGAGGAGAGAATCGTTCCCACATATCTCGATGTATTGAACAGTCCGGAGGCAACGCCGATCATCGCTTTAGGCGCGCTTGTGAATAGCGCCGATTGCAGCCCCACGGCGTTCAAGCCGTTGCTGCACCCAAACGCCGCTAACGCTAAGCAGACACTGATCACCGGTGATGAATCTTTCAATAATGCCAGCCACACCGAACCGAGTGTCATCAGGATTGCAGATACAACGAGCACAGGACGCGGCCCGGATCGATCCACCCAGCGTCCCGCAATCGGGGAAGCGATCAACGAACTGAGGCCCATGGCCAGCATTAGCAGTCCTGTATGGAATTCGCTGACATGGCGAACCATTTGCAAATAAGAAGGTACTCCGAAGAAGAGCGCGTAAAACAGCAAATTGACGAGCAAATATTGGACGTTGACCCCTGTCAGGGCAGGGTGCTGAGCGAATGTTCGCAGCGGAATAAAGGGTGAAGCCGTCCTTAGCTCGTGCCGTACGAAAACGGCCAGCGCTGCGATCCCGAGCAAGCAGACGCTGCCACTCGTCCATGAGAACTGACCGGCTGTCTTTGCCGACAGCAAGCCGACGAGCAGACTAATCAAACCGATCGTGAACAGCAGAATGCCCGGCGCATCCATCCATTGCAGCCATGTCCGAAAGGACCTGGCGCCTGCTGCCTTAGCAGGTGCGTCCTTAGGAAGCACTCGCCAGCTGAGGATGAAGCTCACGGCCGCGAAAGGCAGGCACACGATGAAGATTGCCGGCCAATCGCCCCATTGGAGCATAACACCGCCAACAAAAGGCCCAATGGCCGCTGCGCCGGACATGAACATGGACAACACGGACAATGCCACCGCTTGCTTTTCCTTCACCTCGATTCTGACAATCGCCATGCCCACGGCGACCATCATGCTCGTGCCGATCGACTGCACTGTACGGGACACCAGCAGCCATCCAAAATTCGGGGACAACGGCGCGAGCAAGGAAGCTGCGAACGAGACGATAAGACCGGTCAGAAATATTTTTCTGCGGCCGAACATGTCGCTGGCCTTGCCCATCACAGGCTGTGCGACCGCACTCGCCAGATAGAAGCAGAAGACGATCCAGGACACTGTTGTAAAATCTAACGTATATACGTGCTGCAGTCTGGCTATCGCAACTGAAATCATAGAAGAGCTGAGTGGATTTAGCAAGATGCCTAAACCGACAGCGCTCATGAGCCATTGATTGCGTGCTGAATTCATGGCCAACTTTCCTCCCAAATCGATGTTGACCCTATCGTACTGGAAATCGCCCATTTACTCCAAGGCATTTTATGTTATAATTCCATCGACTAGAAGGAATGAATGGAGACTGCCCCATGGAACTGCTGCAATTGCATTATTTTCTCACCGTCGCTCGCTTGGAACATATGACAGAAGCTGCGCGGAGTCTGCATGTCACCCAGTCCTCATTAAGCAAAACGATCCAGCGTTTAGAGGAAGATCTCGGCGTTCCGCTGTTCGATCGAACGGGGAGGAAGCTGCGCTTGAACGAGTTCGGCACTCGATTTCTTCGCCGTGCGGAAAAAGCGTTGTATGAGTTGGAGCAAGGACGGCAGGAGCTGCGCGATTTATCCAGCCCAGAGCACGGCACGCTTGAATTGGCGGTGACGACGGCGAGTCCGCTGCCTCAACTCCTGCGGGGTTTTCGCAAAAAGCGTCCCCACATTCAATTCCACGTGCAAATGATGAACGAACAGAGCTTGATTTCGCTTCTTCATAAAGGCGAGGTCGATTTCTGCTTATCATCACCTCCGATTCAGGAAGAAGGCATCGCCTGCCAAGTGGTGTGCATCGATCCCATCTTCGTGGCGGTTCCCAAGGGGCACCCGCTGGCCCAGCGCAGCAATGTTTCCTTGGCTGAACTGCGGAATGAATCGTTTGTCGGCGTCCAAAAAGGGTACGGCGCCCGCAACTTCGTGGACGCTTTGTGCCAGTCGGTCGGATTTTCACCTCACTATGTGTATGAAGGGGACGAACCTGCGAGGCTAGCTGCGTTGGTAGAGGCCGAAATCGGCATCGCCTTCATTCCCGGCACAGCCAAAAGTGCGAGAGAATCGATCCATTACCTGCAAATCGACAATCATACACTGGTACGGGAAATCGCACTACTATGGAATACGAGCCGATACATATCGCAAGCTGCGCTGGAATTCCGCGAGTTCGTCATCGACTACTTCTCCTCCTTGGCACAAAAAGGGCTATGACAGCCTGCCCCTCGGCAACCTGACACAGCCCTGATCAAGCCCCTTCTGCCTCAAGCCGTTTACTCTTGAGTATCCTTCAGCAAGCTTTTCTTATGAGAAATTTTATAATCCAAGACGCTCAAAATCTTCTGCAAGTGATCCACCTGGGTCTGAATCCTCTCCCTGTACATCAGCACTTTCTCGTACAGTTCGGGGACAGACACAATATCTTCGACATAGGACAGCGAAGCAAACTCTTTAATATTTTTCAGCGGAACCCCCATCTTCTTCAAACAAATGATGAGCTCCATCAACTGCATATCTTCCTCGTGGTAGACGCGCCGCCCGTTCTCTTTTCTTTTTGCCCGGGGAAGCAGTCCGATCTTCTCGTAATAGCGGAGCGCATCCTCCGTTAATCCCGTTTTTCGAGACATGCCCTTAATGGAAAACGTCGTGTCGCCGCCGCTCATCTGAAGACCTCCATATTTTTTAGTAGAATCGTATTACCAGGGGATAATCCCTTGTTCATTGAAGAAATCGCCTGTAGGCCCGTCTTCCGCAAGTGTAGCATAACGAACTATGATTCGGGAACCTTGGAGTTGGAATTATTGACGATGCGCGGGGCCCGAGCGTTTTTCATCTTGCTCGCGATGACGTATACTGGTAATAAAATCAAACCAAGGTGTGATCACATGTCCCCCCGTACAAAGAAACAGAACGAGCTGATCCGCGAGCAGCGCAAGCAAGAAATTTTGCAGGCGGCCATCCGTGTCTATGTTGAAAAAGGTTACGCTGCGGCCACTTTAGGCGACATCGCTATTCAGGCGGGTCTTGCGCATGGACTGGTCTATTATTATTTCAAAAATAAAAAACAGCTCTTCCGTGAGCTGTACGAATACATGACGGAGCAATCCCTCCGGTTTACGACGACCTATTTTGAACAAGATAGGCCGGTGCTTACCCAATTCCAAACTTACGCCAAACTCATCTGCGAGCGAGTCATCACCGATTCCCAGACCCAGCGCTTCTATATGCGTATCAGTCTTGATCTGCACCATCTCTATGAGCCCGGAGAGTTGTCACCCTTCGATTGGATGAAGAGTTTCATCCAGCCGATGGTGAAGGCGATCGACAGAGGTATTCAGCAGGGCATGATTCGTCAGGGCGACGCTAATTTAATGGCTATGCAGTTCTGGGGCGCCGTCTCCCAAGGCGTGAATTATCTGGATCAGCTGTTTCTGGACCTTACCGCTCAAGGTGTGACAGAGACAGAAGTGAACCTCACGATGAGCGAAAAGTTCGATCAGATCGCCGAATCCGCTACTTCATTTTTCAAGCCGGATTAGGCTTTTTTCTTTTTTTGGTTGACTGATAACTCAATCAAAAATATAATGAGCTCAAGGAGCGTGATTCTTATGCCAACGATTCGCAAGGAAATTTGGATTGATGCTTCAGCCGAGCAGGTATGGGACGCCGTCAGCGACGTCGGTGCTGTCCATTATCGACTGGTTCCCGGCTATACCGAGAACACCCTCATCGACGGTCACGAAAGGACGCTTTTGCTGCCAAATGGCGGCATGACGCGCGAGTACATTGTGTCCATTGATGATCAGGAACGCAGAATGGCGTACGCCGTCGTTGAAGGACGCATGCCATTGCTACATCATCATGCATCGTTTCAAGTTTTCCCTCACGGTAACAGCAGCACTAACCTCGTCTGGATCACCGATTTCCTGCCGGAGCATCTCGCTCCCGAGATTCAAGCGCGTATCCATCGCGGCGCGGAGGTTATGAAAGCGACCATCGAGGCCGAAGCCAGAGGAGGCCGCCGATGAGAATTCTTGTCCTTGCAGCCCACCCGAGTATCGAACAGTCGCGCGTCAACAAACGCTGGTTAGCGGAACTTCGTAAGCACCCCGACCAAATCACCGTTCAAGAACTGTACGCAACCTACCCCGATCATGCCATTGACGTGGAAAATGAACAGAACCTTCTCGCCGAGCATGACCGCGTCGTTTTGCAGTTTCCCATCCAGTGGTACAGCATGCCGGCTTTGCTAAAGCAGTGGCTGGATGACGTCGTGACGACATCCTGGTTGTTCGGCACCGGCGGCAAGGCCATCGCGGGAACCGAGCTTGTGCTTGCCCTATCGATTGGCGGCGATGAATCTTCCTATCAATCAGGCGGCCTCATTGGCTATACCATCAGTGAACTGGTCCGTCCCCTGCAAGTGTTTGCCAATCAGACCGGCATGATTTTCCTGCCTCATTATAAATTCTATGGCGCAATCAAAGCGACGGATGAGCAAATCGACAATAGCGCCCGAGGCTATCTGGCGCATATTACCTCCCCTGATCTGAACCCGCAGATCGTTCGCAAACGGATGCTGGACGCAATGATGAAGGCGAGTTCAGCGCAATAGCGCATGGTCAATTTGCTTTTTATGATGAAGGTCATGCTCAATAAATTCCTGAATGATATACAATACCGAATACGGCGTTCCCGTGTGGGGGCATAGCGCAACCCCATTGGCGGCCACATGTTTTCTGAGCGCTTCCTCCCCGATTTCGAGCAGCAAGTCATACAACTCCATGCGTGTTGCGCAGAACTTGCCCACTAGCTGGCTTTTACTTATGCCGGATCTCGCATATTCGTACGCCGCCGTATTAAACGGATCAAAGTCTGGGAAAACAATGCCCTCCCCTTTCTGCGCTGAAGGAATAGCCTTCGTTATCAGATATCGATCCCAATTCTCGAGATGGGAGATGATTTCGGCTATAGAGGCTTTTCCTTCCGCAATCGGCTTGAACCAAGCAGCGTCATCCAGTTCCACAAGTTGGTTAACCCAGGGAATAATCGCTTTAAAATCCTCAAGTATACGTTGAGTGTCTGACATGTCTGTTTCTCCTTTCTGTTTGACAACACTATATCATACGAACGTATGTTTTGCATGCTTGTAAATCATGATGTCTTCAAGGCTGCCTCATGCACAAAGCAGAAAAGACCTTAACCAATATCAGGCTAAGGTCTCTTCTTTATTGATTATTGCACGTCATCCGCAATCTTGTTCAACCAAGCTTCGCTTCCGTCCGCATTGCGGGTGGATTCATGTGAGATGCTTGCTTCCATGATATCTCCGAAGCCCCAATACGTAGAAGACACATCCGGGAATAATGGTGAGATGCCGGTCAATGGGCCGCGGTACAACATCCGGTTGATCAATGTAACAGCTTCAACGCGGGTAATGTTCGCTGCCGGTTTGAATGTTCCGTCCGGATAGCCGGCAAGGAATTTTTCACGATACAATTCTTCAATCGCTTGGGCTGCCCAATGACCCTGAACATCTGTGAAGTGGTAGTCACCGGTCACACCGACATTCAGCTTCAAGAACCGCACCATAACCGATGCCAATTCAGCTCTTGTTACCGGCGCTTCCGGATGGAAGGTGCCGTCTTCAAACCCATTGAAGAAGCCATGTTTGGTTACGATCTTGATGTAGTTCGCTGCCCAGTGCGTTTCTGATACGTCACGGAAGGTCAACGGTGCATCGATTTTCACATTTTCCGTCAGTCTGGCAACAATGGCTGCAAGCTCGGCTCGTGTCAAGGCGTTATTCGTTTTGAAGGTTCCATCCGGATACCCCAGAATATAACGTTGATGCTGCAGATGGTTGAAACGATCCGAGAATACTTTGACTCTCACGGTCGAACTCGCCTTCACGGCATTTACACCATTTCCGCCAACCGTGAACTTGCCTTGCAAATCAAAATCAGCATCCTTTGTGGAAAGCTGCGGCCACTTCACAACAATGTGGTGGCTGCTAGCTTGCCCGACAGGCAAGTCTGTCACCGGCCATGTAATTGTGTTGCCGTCAACAGTACCGCCGTCAGCGTCTACAATGTTGGCGCCGTCTGGCACGGTAACCGTAATCTTACCGTCCTTAATGGTTGTCGCAGTCGGATTCGTATAATCCACGGCAATCGTGGAATTTTCGCCCTCCTGCACGAGGTTCTTATCCACGGACAGGTTCAAGGTTACATTTGTTGGTGCCGGTACGCTTGGCGTTCCATCCGAAGGCGGGATCGGATCCAGGGTAAAGTCTTGTTTAACGATGTCTTTACCGACATGGATATTATCGATTGTTTTCGTGTAATAGCCATCTTTGGAAACAACCAACTTATAGTCGGTATCCGGGAATACCATGTAGGCATAGTCACCTGACGCATCGGTGTATTGATCAGGGCTTGCATTGTTATTAGGCGCAAAGCCTGCAATGCCCGGCAATACAACACCGGTCGTTGTGCCAGCATAGTAGAGAACCACATGCGCGCCTGCAATCGGATTATTAGCAACAGCATCCGTTACCTTACCATATGGGTCGATCAGCTCTTGCGTAATGTTCATTTCACCGTCTGCCGCAACCTGCACAGTTCTGTGTGATAGCACGATTTCCTTGCCCGGCGATACCTCGTAGGCGAAATCCAGCGTATAGGCTTCATTTACAGCCAGTCCTTCGACATTGAAGACACCTTGGTTCAAAAGAGCGAATGACTTCGGATGACCGGGGCTATCCTCGATATAAGTGCCGTCCGACTTTTTCACATAAACTTTCATACTATTCTTCAAATCCGAACTAGGCAAGCTGGATTTGCCTTCTTCCGTACCGTCCTGCTGTTTGAAAAGCACGATGCCCGTCGCTGTTTTCTCGGACTTGAAGTTTTCGTTACCTGCACCGGTTACGATTCCTACATTGGCTGTCTGCTGGTAAGAAACCGGTGTAGCGACTCCACCGATATTTTCTGTACGGATAACCTCCAGATGGTACGGTTTATCTCCTCTTGGTACGGCAATGCTGTACTTGCCATCGCTATCCGTCACCGTCTCCGCCGAGAAGTCGATGATGCCGTCTCCGTCAAAATCGGCGGTCAGCTTAATCGGAACGCCTGCAAGCACACTGCTGCTGGCATGACCGTTAGTTGTCGTCGTATTCGTGACTTGTCCGACAACGGAAGCTGGCTCAAACGTAATCAGAATTTGCGCTGTATCGTGCAGCCCGTTTGCATCATCATTCACAGTAGCTGTCACCGGAACAAGCTGAGAAAGTATGCCTTCAATCTTCGCCGATTTGAACACGACCGAAGCAACGCCATTCGCATTGGTCATTGCTGTTGTTCCGCTAGGGAAAGTACCGTCCTGCGCGTCAAATACGACCTCGATATTGGGAATCGGATTCCCGTTGCGATCGGTTATAACAGCCTTAAGCACCGACGTGGTGTTACCATCACCAACGATGGCGGTAGGGGTTGCCGTCAAGCCTAGCCCGAAGTTGACCAGCAGGAAATCCTGCCTGATCTCCGTTTGACCCGTTGTTGTCGGCAAAGCATTGAATACCCGTTTCTTCGATGTGTATCCTTGCTTGCCCACCTCAATCAAATATTTCTTGGTGGCAATGCCCTCAAAGCGATAGCCGCCATTTGCATCCGTTGTCGTTTCAGCAACCTTATTTAAACCGGTTGGATCGTACAGTGTTACTTTGGCACCTGCAAGAGGGAGGTCCGGACCTGTTTCTTCATCCCTTTGTACCGTACCTACCAAATTGATGTTCGTCACAACACTGAAGTGATTATCCGCCAAACGGTCGCCTGGCTCTGTCTGGAACAGATTACCTTGCTTGTACGTCGCATAAGTAACGGTATAGGAGCCTGTTACGGCCTTGTCGTTCAATCGATAGTTGACGTTCGTCCACTGCGTGCTGACCAATGTTGTTCCAGCTGGGTTCACCGCCAGGTCTACCGTATCGATTTGATCCACCAACATATTGGTTGCATTTAAAATTTTGTACGTAATCGTTGCCTTTGCTGTCGTCGCAAAAATGGAACTGATCGCTGATAGTTTAAGCGGATCTCCCGCCCCAACAATAACAGGAGGATTAGTGACTCCGAGGCCGTTATTGCCGACCCATCCGTCAAGCGACTTCAAGATGGTAATCGTCACTGTCACCGGTTCGCTTTCCAGGCCATCTTCGTCCATCACCTTAAACGTGAAGCTATCTTCACCTGTGTAATCGACATCCGGTACATAGGTAAAGGCGCCGCCTCCATACGTATCCATCGTCACCGTCCCATGCCCGGCCTGCGTTAGGAGGTGGTAAGACAAGCTATCCCCGTTCGGGTCAGTTCCCGCTACCTGATTACTCAAAATCACATTCTCCGATGTTTCGAACGTGTTTCCTGAAGCCGTCGGGCTGCCGTTCACCGTAAGGTTAACTACAGCTGGGTTACTTTCCAAGCCACCTTCATCCGTAATTGTAAATGTGAAGCTGTCCGGCCCGATATAGCCGGGTGCCGGCGTATAAATCACCGCCCCACTCGTACCAACCTGTGTTAACGTGCCGCCCTGCTGCGTTGTACCAGGCAGGTGATAAACTACACCCGTCACGGAGGAAAGATCGTCCATTCCGATTAACATGATCGGTTTGGCCACACCTTTGTTTGTCTTTACATCCTGACCGACTGCCACAGGCGGTCCGTTCACGATAATCGTCACAGTGGCTTCGCTGCTCGACAAGTTCCCTTCATCGGTCACTTTGTACGTAAAGCTGTCTGAACCTGTATACCCCGCACTTGGCGTATACGTCCACTTGTTCTTGACTGTCGCGTCCTGCGTTAATGTTCCGTGCGCTGGCGCTGTTGTCGCCGGCACCGTGTAGATCAGAGCATTCACAGCCGTCAGATCGTCCGTGACGCCTAAGGTGATGGCTTTCGGCGTGTTTTGATTCACATCAACCGATTGTCCTGCTGCCGTTGGCGCTCCGTTCATTGCAATCGTTACGGTAGCTTCGCTGCTCGACAAACCTCCTGCGTCGGTCACTTTATACGTGAAGCTGTCCGGACCTACATATCCCGCGCTCGGCGTATACGTCCACTTGTTTTTGTCCGTCGCATCCTGTGTCAATGTCCCATGCGCTGGCGCGGTTGTCGCCGGCACCGTGTAGATCAGATTATTCACAGCAGTCAGATCGTCGGTAACGTCCAAGGTGATGACCTTCGCCGTATCTTTAACTACCTGCACGGTCTGATCCGCCGCTGTCGGCACTCCGTTCACTGTGATCGTGATCGTAGCTTCACTGCTCGCTAAACCTCCAGCGTCGGTCACTTTGTATGTGAAGCTGTCCGGACCTGTATACCCCGCAGTCGGCGTATATATCCACTTGTTTTTATCTGTCTCATCCTGCGTTAAAGTTCCATGCGCTGGCGCGGTTGTCGCCGGCACGGTGTATATTAGATTATTCACAGCGGTCAGATCGTCCGTGACGCCCAAGGTGATCGTCTTCGCCGTATTTTTATTCACAACAACGGATTGGGCCGCTGCCGTTGGCACTCCGTTCACCGTGATGGTGATCGTAGCTTCGCTGCTCGACAAACCTCCCGCATCCGTTACTTTGTACGTGAAGCTGTCCGGGCCTGCATATCCCGTAGTTGGCGTATACGTCCACTTGTTTTTATCTGTCTCGTCCTGCGCCAAGGTTCCGTGCGATGGCGCGGTTGTCGCCGGCACCGTGTAGATCAGACTATTTACAGCAGTCAGATCGTCTGTGACGCCCAAGGTGATCTCCTTCGATGTCCCCTGGTTCACAGCAATCGATTGATCCGCTGCTGTCGGCGCTCCGTTCACCGTGATCGTGATCGTGGCTTCGCTGCTCGACAAACCTCCTGCATCAGTCACTTTGTACGTGAAGCTGTCGGAACCTGTATACTCCGCAGTCGGCGTATACGTCCACTTATTTTTGTCCGTCGCATCCTGCGTCAATGACCCATGCGCTGGCGCGGTTGTCGCCGGCACCACATAGATCAGATTATTCACAGCCGTCAGATCGTCTGTAACGCTCAAAGTGATGGCCTTCGCCGTATTTTTACCCACTTGCACCGTCTGATCCGCCGCCGTCGGCGCTCCGTTCACCGTGATCGTGATCGTAGCTTCGCTGCTCGATAAACCTCCAGCGTCGGTCACTTTGTACGTGAAGCTGTCTGGGCCTGCGTATCCCGTAGTCGGCGTGTAGTTCCATTTGTTCTTGTCCACCGTGTCCTGCGACAATGTCCCGTGTGCCGGTGCGGTTGACGCCGGCACCACGTAGATCAAATCATTCACGGCGGTCAGATCGTCCGCGACACCCAAGGTGATGGCCTTCGCCGTGTTTTGATTCACATCAACCGATTGAGCCGCTGCGGTTGGCGGTGCATTCACATTCGTTACATCCGTTATCACCGTATTGGATGCAAGATTGATACCCGAAATGACAGCAGTGCCACTGGTTATCGGTCCTGTCGTACCTGGCGCGGTTGTACTAAAGGTCAGCTCCTTACTGCCATTTGCGGGAACCGTAATACCTGATTGCGTTTGTGCTTCGCTGATGACGCTAAGACCTGTTTTGTCTGTATCTGTGTAGTTATAAACCTTAACCGTATAATTGATAGTGCCGTTGAGCGGAGCAGTCGCTGGGCCGGTCTTAATAATCCCCATTTCCAACCCCAGCTTGCCGTTGTTGCCAAGTTTCATCGTCACTTTATTACCGGAAAGCGACTCCTCAGTGACATAATTCGCCCCGATGCCGCCTGTCTTGGTAATCGTCCGCGTGCTGGTTAAACCAGCATAATACGGGCTGTCAGCGGGCGGCGTAAAGTAAGCCGCCGTTTTTGCCCCTCCGCCGGCACTGCCGGAATTGAGATAGTAGGCAAGATTCAGCGCACTGTCGGCTGGCGATGCTGTAAATGCAGGTTTTACTTTATAGTTGAGTGCAAAAGAACCATTTGTAGGCGCGGTATATTCCCCCGCCACCGGGCTAGTCCGGTTTGTAAAGCGATAAATGTGCGGCTGCATATCTGCCGAATCGATATACCAGGTGAGACTAGTAACGCCGTCAACTGTCTGAATGACAGCCTTGCTTCCGTATCCGGCGAATTTATACGCCGTACCGCCGGTTATGCTCAGGCTCGTATCGACCGTCGCAACAGCGTCCCCTATTTTCAGCGTGGACGTATCCACAGCGAAACCATCGCCGATTTCGTCAACGAAGACGATGGCGCTCGCGATCTCGGCCGTTTCCGAGCCGCCAAGCCCCCCGCCTGCGGGTATATCGAGCAGCGGTAGGATGGTCGTGGAAGCCTCTACATCACTGGCCATCCCGTTGAAGGCTCCGCTGAGCAAGTCATAACTTGAAGCAAATGTATAATAATTGCTGTAGACAAAAGCATTTGTATAGTCTATGCCACCCGGCCCTGAGGTTGCATATGGCGCTAGTTTTCCATACGTAGCGACCGCCGTACCATTTCTAAAACTACTGGTAGTTTTATTATCATTGAGTGTTTTCGGGTCAAGCCCCGCCCATGCGTAAACGGCGCTGCTGGTACCATTTATGGCGGATTCCGTACCTAGCCCTACCGTATAGAATTTAGCTTCCGTTGATTCTCCGTTGTAAGTCGTGTATGCACCCCCTACAATCTTTTTCATATACGCACCGGTGAGAATTGTCAGCGCTGCCACCTCAGGATCTCCCGCAGTTATCGACGCCGTCCCGCTGGGAGGCACATAATCGTTCGAATTACTTGGTCGGTTATAATTTGAAATTGTGGTAGCGTCGCTTAATGCTCCTAGATAATCATTGTCAAAGGATTTATTGTCCTTGGGCGATGTATACCAAGCTTTTTTAGCATTTATCGCCGCTCCGTCTGACAGGATAAATACATAAGGTTGGCGCTTAGGTCCAGTGCTCCTTGTTCCTAAAGCGTTTAAAGTGCTAGAGATGCCGTACATGATTCCATCCTGAGTCGGCGTTCCTCCCGCTAGCGATACCTTCGTTGCTGAAACACCCAAATTGCTGTTTGGCGTGATGGAATAATCCCCTGTTCCATAAATTAAATATTTTTGACCTGAAGAAAGATCATAGTGATTCAGGGGCATCATCGTACCCAGATGGTTACTCGTAGCGGCCCCTCCAAACCAATAAACCGCCACACGATTATTAGGGTTTGCATCCATGACGGTGCGGATCGCATCATTTGCCGCCATCGCCATAGCTTCTACGCGACGATATTTGGTAGATGACCCTGGTGTTTGATTGACATCCTGTCCATTCATAGACGTACTCATATCCAGAACAAACGTCACATCCGCCGCCGGCGTGTTGCCACTGCTGCCACCAACGCCCGGGTTTTGCGAGTTTACAGTTACATATTCCTGCGCCAATGTAGACAACTTGACACCAAAACTGCCGTCACTCTCGACCGTAACGCTCTTGTCGGTCCATATGCGTCCGGCTGAACCTGTTGTGCCGAAGCCGTTAGGCGAACCGACAGGTGCCGCATCCGTCACCGGATCGGCCGTCAACTTGACTTGGAACTGATTGTAGTTCGCCGTAGGTGCCGCCGCAGCCGCTACGCTGCCGAATGGGGAAAAACCAATAACCCCCAGCATCAAGAACACAGACAGCGCAGCTGAAATCAATCTTTTAATGCCGTTGTTTTTCATATTTATTCCTTTCGCTTCGCTCACGGCACTAAACGGAATGAAATCCGTTAGCCATGGGCAATTTTTTGTATTCTTGAGTACAAGGGTACCCGTACACTACAAATCACAAGGAGGCGAACCAACAAAGGCATCGCCCTACGGTAGAACAAGCGATTTTATTGACACAATCTCAGGGTTACCGAGTTATCACGGATGTGACCTGACTTTCGCTCATCACTCCACCTCTCTGAGTTTGACATTATTCGCCAAATATCGCTATTTCGCTCCATCATTTTATGTAACTTTGAGCCAGAGTACCTATAGTGATAAACAATATAACACACCATTCTGAACAATTTCTGGACAAAAACAATATTTTTCGCACATTTAGGACCTTAGACCTAAAATATATCAAATAAATCGAAAGAAATCACCAAAAATTCGACAAATTTTCATGTTAATTTTTTTAAAAAATAATAAAAAACCTATGCTTGGGAAAATAAAATAGGCAAAATGTCCCAATTAACTATCAACAGACTTGCTTCATGGAAAGTGGAGCTGCTGAACGAAAAATAAAAAGAGGCCGCAACAGCCTGCCCATCGGCAACCTGTCACAGCCCCCAGACCCGCGACCAACGCGGTCTACCTCAGTGGTAAGCCAAGGGAAGCAATCCCCTCAGGCTCATTCCTGGTCATGCATCGATGGATTGAATAAGGTCCTTCATCTTCTGCGCCGACCGCTGAAGCTGCTCGCGCTCCAACTCCGAGATCTCTAGTTTGAGCACTTCGCGAACGCCGCTGCGGTCCACGACGCAAGGGACGCCGAGATAGACATTCGATACCCCGTGATAATCCTGAAGCAGTGTCGAGACATTCAGCACGGCACCTTCATCGCGAAGAATTGCTGTACAGATGCGGTCGAGCGCGAGGGCGATCGCGTAGTAGGTAGCCCCCTTTGCCGAGATGATCTCGTATGCCGCATCCCTCGTATTCGTAAAAATTCTCTCCTTCGTCTCCTCGTCGAATGGAATGCGGGTTCCGGCAATATTGGCCAGGCTCCACACCGGGAGCTCGGAATCGCCATGCTCGCCAATAATATGAGCATGCACGCTACGCGGGTCGATGCCCAGCTCTTCTCCGATCAGGTAACGGAAGCGCGAGCTGTCGAGCAGCGTGCCCGAACCGATGATCCGCTGAACAGGCCACTGCGACTTCCGCCACGAAAAGTAACTCATGATGTCCACAGGGTTGGAGGCGATCAGCAGAATGCCGTCCTGATTGTACTTGAGCACTTCGGTCATAATGCTCTCGAATATGCCGACATTCCTTTTCAACAGATCGACCCTCGTCTCGCCCGGCCTTTGGGCAGCGCCTGCTGTAATGATGATAATGCTGGCATCGCGGCAGTCCTCGTATTCACCGGCCCACACCTTCGTTTTCCCTAAAAAAGGAAGGCCATGGTTCATATCGATCGCGTCGCCTTTCGCCTTGCCTTTGTTGGCGTCAATGAGCACCAGCTCTTCCGCTCGCTCACGGAGCAGCAGTGTGTACGCAGTCGTTGCGCCTACGGCTCCTACGCCAATGATTACAATCTTCGTTTTACTCATCCAAATCGCCCTCCGTTAATGTAGTAGTTGAATGGAGATCTTCCAAATAAGGTTTGTTCACATAGTGGTACATCACGCCCATCAGCACCGCGCCGCCAATGATATTGCCCAGGGTGACGGGAATGAGATTATGAAACACCCCGCCGATGGATATCGTCCCAGGATGGTGCAGCACCAACGCGATCGCGAACGTGCACATATTGGCAATGCTATGTTCGTAGCCGGAGATAAAGAAGCAGAACACGAAGAGAACCATGGCGAACATCTTCGCTCCGTCTCCCTTAAGGGACAAGGGGATGAAAAAGGCAAGACAGACGAGCCAGTTACAGAGGATGGCGCGAAAGAACAGTTCCCCAATCGGCAGATTCATTTTTTTATCCACGACACTGAGCAAGAACTCGTTGACAGACGACTCCGCGAAGAGCCCGGTCGTGTAGATCATGAACGCGAAAAAGGCTGCGCCGATGATATTGCCGATGTAGGTGCACAGCCATAGCTTCAGCACGGTACGCCAACTCATTTTCCGTCGTAAGGCCGTATACGTGTAGTAAAAGGTGTTGCCCGTGAACAGATCCCCTCCCCCGTAAGCGATGAGAATGATGGCCGCTCCAAAAGTAATGGCCGCCATTGGATACGTAAGAGGTGAATGTTCCCCGTAAAAAAAGCTGCCTGTCTTGAACGCAACAATGACGCCAAACCCGATGAACATGCTCGCGAGTGCAGAGCGCGCGATATACCGTAGACGGCTCATCTTGAATACCTTGAGCTTCTTCAAGGCAAGCTGTTCAACCTTATCGAGTGCAGCAATTTCCATTTACGCTCACCTCCAAATTCCTGTCATGCAGAGCAACGATTATATAAAGATTGGTTTACCATGGCTCCGGTAAGGCTTCCTATGAACAGATCTTATCGGAATATGTCAGACTTTTCTGTGATGGTTATCACATCGTAGGCCCGTGCCTAGAAAATTTACAAAATACAAAAAGAGGGCTGAAACAGGTCGCATACTCATACCTGCTACAGCCCTCAAGCCCGCATCCGACGCGGGTATTAGCTTATTTCCCCCCCCGTCGCAATCGGGTTGTCTTCCCATGAAATCCAGTCGCCCCCAGCGTAGAATTGGCTCCGCCAGCCGTCAGGTGAAAAGTCCGCCTAACCGATCATCGGCTGGAGGCGGGTAGCCCAGATGCCTGGCCATCGATACGATTTGGCCTTTGTGATGAAATTCATGTGTCTCAACATGAGTTAATAGAAATAAAGGCGTTGCTGACTTCGGATAACCCTGCCAGCTCTCGTCTTGTTCAATAGGTTCCGATAAACGATCGCAATATGCGTTTAAGTACCGTTGTACGAGCTCGTCCACTTCCGCAAATCTTTTACGAACGTACTTTACATCAGCGCGTTCAATCTCGTGCACAGGACTATCACGATGTTCGTTTATCTTCCTAAACGCGAAAGATTCCAACCAGAACCTGTACGAGTCAACGACATGAACATGGGTTCGCAGGATCGTTCCACGTCCAAATTCAGGTATGGTTTGGTGTAACACATGAAGAGGGAGTTCTTCCAAGAACGCAAACATATTTTGTCTTGCCGATCGGATCCAGCCGTATTGTTGCTGCACGATTTCCAACAACCCTAATCACTCCTCTACATGGTGCGAATACTGTTTATCTTATATTTTAGACGCTGTCCCCCTATTTTTTCACACATTTTCCACTAACTCAATATTTCATATAATAGCATTGAAAAGGTCTTGTAGTTGTCGACGTTTCATCTACTCCGTTTTCGTTCAGCCGTAGCGAACCAGCCTCCCGGTTGCGCTCCTTCAAATTTTATGACACACTTGGGATATCAATATATTTACAACCAAGTGGCAAAGCATGCTCCGCTTCCTTTCCAGACCGGAAAGGACGGGGCTTTTTGCTTTTAGAAAAAGCGAGGAGGACTGGGGATGGGATTTCAAATTGAACACGAGAAATGGATGATTAACCATCTAAAACGAAGAAAAGGGGAGCGACTCGATGCCCTGAAACGCGGTCATGGCTATGGAAACAGATTATTCATAGAAAAAATTTGGTGGCCCCTTGTCGGACATTTTCACGGACTGCATCCTGAATATGAAGTAATGGACTGGCGAGGCAGATCCTACTTCGTTGACTTCATGTGGAGGGTTGGTGCCTTGCAGATTGGATTGGAAATCATGGACTTTGGGTCCCACGGACAGGACCGGACGAAGTATCGCATGGATTTGAACCGGGGACTATTTCTGCAGGCTCAAGACTGTGCGATCTACTACATCTCTCTGGATGAGCTAAAAGAAAATCCCACGTTCATTCTTTCCGCCTTGCGGAACATCCTGTCTCCTTATTTGACCGCGGAGCTAGGAGTTGCAAGAGCAGTGCGAAGACCCTTTTCAAAAATAGAACGAGACTTAATGCGAGCAGCCATTCGCCACAATCGTGTTCTTCGTCCAACCGCGGCAGCGCGAGAACTGGAATTGCATCCAATGACCGTCATTAAGTACTGTCGCATACTAGAGGAAAAAGGAAAATTTCGATCTGTAGCCAGGGGCGTGTCTGAGCGGGTCATTTACTATGAATACGTGGGTTCCATTCAAAGTCCGGATTTAGTGTGACGTGTCTCTATAACCTTATGCTTACGTAAATGTATATGAAAAATCGTATAGAATTTACGAGAAGAAGGCAACTTTGACGACCCTGTATGAAAAATCATATAGAATCTGTCAATTTGCGTGTACTGTGACGATTCGTATATGAAAAATCATACAGATTAACAGGAATTTAAATAGCGTGTGCGAGTAGCGACCCTGCAAGCTAGTGCAAAAAGGCGCAAAGGGCTGCAGCAGCCCGCCTCTCGGCAAACTGTCACAGCCCTCAAACCCGCATCCGACGCGGCTTACAGTTTACTTCTCCTCACCCGTTGCAATCGGGTTATCTTCCCACGAGATCCAGTCGCTCCAGCTGCCGCTATACAGCTTCACATTGTCGAACCCCGCTTCGCTCAGCGCGAGCACGTTCGGGCACGCCGTCACGCCAGAGCCGCAGTAGACGATGATTTCCTCCGCATCCCGCAGCGAAGCAAAATGCTGCTCCTGCTCCGCAGCCGTCTTCCAGGCGCCGTTCTCACCGAGAACGCCTTTCCAGAAAAAGTTGCGTGCGCCCGGGATATGCCCTGCCGCCTTGTCGATCGGCTCCTCGAGCCCGAGGTAGCGCCGCTCTTCGCGCGAATCGACCAGCACCGTGCCTGGGCTGCCGAGCTTGTCCTTCACTTCGTCCATGGACGCCAGCATGCGGCGGTTCACCTTCGGCGAGAATGTGCACGGATAAGGCTGCGACACTTCTGCCGTGACGGGGTATCCGGCCGCTTTCCACGCCGTGTAGCCCTGATCCAACACATAGACCTCGGAATGCCCGAGGAACTTCAGCATCCACCACAAGCGCGAGGCCATCGCGCCGCCTTGATCGTCGTAGGCGACGACGGTTTTGGTACCGTCGATGCCGAGGTTGCCGACCAGGATGGAGAACCCGCCGAGATCCGGCAGTGGATGACGCCCGCCGTGCGCCATGAGGGCACCGGACATATCTTTTTCCAGATCAACGTAAACCGCGCCTGGAATATGGTCTTGTTCATACAGGGTACGCCCGGAGTTCGGCTGCCCCAGCGCAAAGCGGCAATCCGCAATGACGATATTGGCGTCGCCCAATTGACCTAAGAGCCACGATTGACTTACGATATTTTCCACGGTATGGCCACCTTCCCCACGAGTAATCGAGCATTTTCCATCACCATCCATTTTAACGCAAAATGCCGGGGGACGAAAGTGACGATGCCCAATCGATTGGGTGGAGATCCTCTGCCTCTAAAGGGGTGTCACCACTGCGAGTCTATGTTCCCCTTTTCCCGTATAATTGTACGCCGAACCCAATGGAATACGAACACGTTGAGCGTATACACCACGCAATATACAAAGAAGGAATAACCGATATGCCACCCTCTATAGGTGAAAACACCAGCCAAGTGCGCAAGCCACTCCAGCCCCATCGTCAAGAGGGCAAAAAAACAGATATACAACACCCGGCGCGCGCCTTTCAGTCTCCATTTATCGTAGAAGTTCAGCATAATATAGACGACGGGGGGATAGGCAGCCACATACAGCACGAAATCGAAGATTTCGTACTTCTCCGTATCATTCGCATCATAAAGGTCAACAGGCGGAATCGCCAGCAGATAATCTCCTACCTTCCCCAAATAGAGATTGAACAAGACAAGAAAGATCGTCTGCACAGGCAACCACCGCCGAGGCAGCAACCAAGAAATGGTGAGCACGACTACGACGGCACCAATAATGAACCATTCATTGCTATCGAAATTCGCAGGCGCGGCGAGGATCATCGGCTTACCTGCTTTCTCCACATTTTGCGGAATCCATAAATAAAACAGACGGATAGCGTCAGTAGAATGAGCCAATCCAAACAAGAATAGGCTATATTCCAATGATCAAACGTCAGTATGCCCCAAGCGTTCATCAGAAGCTCGCCACCATAATTGCCGCATAGCCACGATACGATAAGCAATGCTTTGGCGAAAAAAGGCACAGCAGGAGAGAACAGCGCGGCGATCAACCACAACGTAACACAGGGAACGAGAATCAGAAGGTATAGGTTGATGTACCAATACCCAGTAAACATCGACGAATGCTTAAGCAGATCGAGATTTAGGGTAATCATGCCGTAGACTTCGATAATCAGGGAGCATAGGATCATAAAGGCAGCGGCAATTTCAACGGTTCGAAAGCTGATTCGGAGAAACCTCAGGGAGTACAGGCCTGCAGCCGCTAGAGCACTCAATGTAATCAGAGGAAGTGTCATGGTCTGCACCTCGCCTCATTCGTATGGCCATACAATTTCTCTAAAAATTGGGCCTAAATCTTAGAGTTCCCAGCAGCGTAAAGGAGCATGCGCGCTACTATAGAAAAAAACCTGAGGCTCTTGCCTCAGGTCCTTCGGGTTTAAATACCCTGCGATACTACTCGGGAGTGCCGGCAGGATCGATGGCGTAGTCCTGCCAATCGCTGCGCTGGCCGCCCATTTTATCGTAAAACGCCTGCGCGCGCGCATTATCCCGTGCCGTCACCCAGCTCATGTTCCCGTAGCCGTGCTTCGCCGAGTAGGCTTTGCATGCTAGAAACAGCTTGGCGGCCACATCTTTGCCCCGCTCGGCCTCCACAACAAACAGATCATTCATGACCGTGACCTGTGTCGCACGCAGCGTGCTGTAGGTGAAGTACAGCGTCGCAAAGCCCACCAGCCCGCCGTCCTCCGCGACAGCGACGAACTGAATGCCGACAATCTGATCGAGTAGCTTATGGATCAGCGCGTTCAGCTTGTCCTCCTCCGGCGCCGGATATTTATAAAAATCAACAATATAAGCAAGCATTAATTCTCGCAACGCCGGAACATCATGGGGAACGGCTTCGCGAACGATGACTTGACTCATGTGCCCATGCCTCCTTAAATAGTAGATATAAAAAGAAATCGGAAGGAGCGCTCGCTATGTCTGAGCAGCTAAGCTTACCCTGGCGCCTCGTCCCGTTGACGGACGCCCATTGTCAAGAACTCTGCGCCTGGCGCTATCCCGAGCCGTACCATCGCTACAACTGGCCAGATTGGGTCGCCATGCTAGCGGAGCAGCAGGAGTTCGCCGACCCGGTCATCCGCGCCGCCCAGTACTGGGGCGCCATCAACGAGGGCGGCGGGTTGGTCGGGTTCGCGCAGTTTTTTCCGCTGACGGGCGTCACGCGCCTCGGCCTCGGCCTGCGGCCGGACCTGTGCGGGCGGGGCCGCAGGGGCGGCGTGCGCGAGGCTGGCAGCAACGGAGCGAGAACCGCCAGCGGTGAAGCGCCAAGCGGCGAGCAGGATGCCGGAGGCCTCAGGCTGCACGCCGCGCCGCCCATGCCTAGCGGCGATGTCAGCGCTCAGGCCGGCCTTGGCACCCGCTTCGTGCGGCTGCTCATCGCCGAAGCGCTGCGGCGTGCGCCCGATCCGGCGCACGAGATCGACCTCGAAGTGTTCGTCTGGAACGAACGCGCGATTCGCACTTACGAACGTGCCGGTTTCACGATCACCGACACGTACGACAAATGGACGCCCGCGGGCAGCGAGCCCGTCCACTGCATGGTCTACACCGGGCTGCGCCCGCCGCTAGGCTAAGGCTGCGCTTGCTGCTGCTTCGCGCCGAGAGCTGCGTAGCCGCTGGGCCGCGATGCGCATCCGGGGCTCGCAGGTACCCCGCGCCCGGCTGACTGGGTCACGACTGCTGTAACCCCTGGAATCGCAGTATATCGGCTCTATCGCGGAACTGCGATCACGCCTGACCGTCCGCGTCTTGGCTACCGCTAGCCCTCTGGGCCTTCACGCGCTCGAACGCCTCATTGAACTCGGCGGCGGTCGCCAGATCCAGCGGCGTCAGCCCGCCGGCGTTCCACGTCGTGAGCCGCAGCGTCACCATCCGATAATCGATCGCGATCATCGGATGGTGGTTCGCCGCCTCGGACAGCCGGGCGACCTCGTTCACGAACGCTATCGCGTCCAGGAACGTACCGAACCGGTATTTGCGCGCGATCCATTTGTCGTCTGCTTCCAGACTCCAGCCCGGCAACGATGCGAGCCCCGCTTCTACTTCAGCCTGATCTAGTTTCATCCTGCTTCCCCCACACCCCTCGCCCCCATCGTATCAGGTTAAGCATGCAGGAGGCCTATGTCACGACAAGTCTCCTACAAGCGATACTGCCTTCGGTTATCCATCATACCTTCATAAGCACTTGGAAAGTGCTTATTCCCTCTAATTCGCGCCAGATTGCCAACATAAGACCTCAGCATGGGCTTATTTGCCAGTTTTTTCTGCAAACAGGACATATTTGCTGCGAATAAGCACTTGGAAAGTGCTTATTCCCTTTAATTCCCACGGGTTCACTTAGATAAGACCACCATGAGGGCTTATTCGCCAGATAGCGCAGGGGCTCAGGAGCTCAGGAACTCGGTGGCTCGAAGCCCCGGTGACCCGCCGCCCGCAGCCGCTACTCAAATCCAAAAGCCAATTCGTCCGCGTCCACACCCGCATCAGCGCCCGCACCTGCGTCGCTCTCACCCGCGTACGTACGGAGCAGTTCCAGGAACGGCTGCCCGTAGTTGCGGAACTTGACCTCGCCGACGCCCTTAATGCGCCGCATCGCGTCCTCCGTCGTCGGGCACTGCTCGCTCATCTCGCGCAACGTCGAGTCCGCGAAAATAATGTACGGCGGCACCTTCTCGCGCGCCGCCATCTCACGCCGCAGCAGCCGCAGCTGCTCGAACAGCGTGTTGTCCACCGCTGCCGCCGTGCGGACGGGCTGTCTGCGCACCTTCTGGAACACGGGCAGGCGCCCCTGCAGCACCTCCGCCGCAGGCTGCAGCAGCCGCACTACCGGGTACTGCCCTTCCGACAGCTGCAGGAAGCCATCCGAGATGAGCACATTGATGATCTCGGTAATCTCCTTCTCCGGCAGCTGGCTCATGATCCCGTGTGTCGGCAGGCGGTCGAACCGATAATCCAGAATCTTTTTGGCCTTCGAGCCCTTCAGCACCGAAGCGACCATCGAGATCCCGAAGCGTTCGTTCATGCGGCGAATGCAGGAGAAAATCTTTTGCGCCTCGACCGTAATGTCCACAGAGTCCCGATCATCCTTGCAGGACGAGCAGTTGCCGCACGTATCCTTCACTTCCACTTCCCCGAAGTAGTGCAAAATAACATTCCGCAAGCAGCGCGGAGAATAGCAGTAGTCGATCATCGTTTGCAGCTTTTTGTACTCGTTCGCCTTGCGCTCCGGGGTGAGCTGGTTCTGCTCGATGAGGAACTTCTGCGTCATAATGTCCTGCGCGCTGAACAGCAGGATACATTCGCTCGGCTCTCCGTCACGCCCGGCGCGACCCGCCTCCTGGTAATACGCCTCCATATTTTTCGGCATATTGTAGTGGATGACATAGCGCACGTTGGACTTGTCGATGCCCATGCCGAACGCATTCGTCGCGATCATGACGCGAATGTCGTCGTACAGGAACGCCTCCTGCATATAGGAGCGCTCGTCGTCCGTCAGACCGGCGTGGTACTTGCCGGCGGCGAATCCTTTTTTGCGTAGAAGCTCGTACAATTCTTCCACGTCCTTGCGTGTCGCTGCATAAATAATGCCCGGTTGGTGCGTGTGCCCGGCGACATACTTACCTATATAATCCCGCTTATTCTCGCCCCGCAAAATCGTCAGCTCCAGATTGTCCCGGGAGAAGCCGTTGACGAAAATACCGGCGCCATCCAGCTCCAGCAGCCTTGCAATATCCGCCGTAACCTCCTCCGTCGCCGTCGCCGTAAAAGCAGCCACAATCGGCCGCTCAGGCAGCGACCGGATAAACGGCGCAATCCCGACGTAGCTCGGGCGGAAGTCGTGACCCCACTGGGACACGCAGTGCGCCTCGTCGATCGCCACGAGCGGCAGCTTCAGCGCCGCCATGCGCGCGCGAAACCGCTCGGACTCCAGCCGTTCCGGCGCGATGTAGAGCAGCTTATACTTGCCCTGCATCGCCCCCTGCATCCGCTGCTCCACCTCGCGCGCTTCCAGCGTCGAGTTGATGTACGTCGCAGGCACGCCGAGCGTGCCCAGCGCATCCACCTGATCCTTCATCAACGAGATCAGCGGCGAAATGACGAGCGTCACCCCGTCCATCAGCAGCGCCGGCACCTGGTAGCAGATTGATTTTCCGCCGCCTGTCGGCATAATCCCCAGCGTATCCCGGCCCTCGAGCAGATTGGAAATGATCCCGACCTGCCCGACACGGAATTCGGGGTAGCCGTAGACCTGCTGTAAGACTTTTCTAGCTTGATCCAGCATCTCCTCGTTCCCCTACCTTCTATACCAGATACACAATCGAAACCAGCTTCTCGCCGTCATGCACTTTCAGCACGTGGTTGGCCGCATCGTGGCGCACACTTCCCGCTCCCACCTGCATCACCGGCGCACTCCCCAAGCCGTAGAAAATATCGTCCGCCAACGTACGCAAGCACTCTTCCTGCTCCTCCGGCTCCAGCGCACTCCAGTCGTTCGCCTCCATGTCCAGCAGCTCGTAGAAACCGTTCACCAGCTCAATGCCCTTCACAAAATCCGTCACAATATCCTTATATTCTCTGCCATATTTGATACCCATGCGTCTGACAGCTCCCTTCGCTTTGCAAAGCCTGTTGATATAGTTTCACTTTATCATATTATGGAGGAGAATGCAGGGTTAACGCCGCCTGCTACAATTTCGAGAGGAAATAAATGACTGTTTGCTATTTTAAAAAAATCCCGTTTGGCATACACTAAGGAAATGGGCAATTTCGGAAAAAACTGTTACTATGGTAGAAGGAATGAACCGTTCGGAGGGTAGGAGCGCACACATGCTGAAACTGCAGATTCCCAAAAATCGAATGAACTACCTGATCAAACAGATCCCGCTTCATTTCGAAGCCGCCCGTCTCGAGCAGGGCTGGGAGGCTTTCCATAAAGGCCGCGTCACGGAAATCGATCTCAAGGGCCTCAGCGTGGTCGCCACCGTCGCCGATCAGGCGATACAGACGGCTGAGCTGAATTTGGAAAATTATACAGAGAGCACGTGCACGTGCGAGCTAGGCAGCAATTGTCCGCACCTTGGGGCGGTTTTCTTCTCGCTGTTCGCCCCGTACGGACGGCCGGAGCTTTTGCTCCAACAGCTCAAGCAGCAGATTCATACTCGGCGCAAAACGACGCGCAGCGCAGTCCCCATGCCGGAGCGCAAGCCCGCCCCGGCCGCCAATGTGCCGCAGGAGAATGCGATGCCCGTCGATTGGCACCGCTTTTTTGAAGGGAAGTTCCACGGCTTCTCCATTTCGCATCAGCATTCCATCGAGACGTTTTATGACTCGGCTTTGGAATCGCTGCCCCCTTTTGCAGCGAATTGGAAGCAGGACCTGCGCGAGCTCTACCAGTTTCATATCGTGCTGTTCATGATGCGCAAGATCGAGCAGTTTTATCAGGAGACGAAAAGCTCCTATTTGTCGTATTATCACGAAAACGGATGCCGCATCACCGCCAAACATTGTGAAGATAAGCTTGTCGAATATGTAGAACGTATGGACCTGAACCGGGCTTACAGCGCCGAAACGAAGCATTGGCACGCGACAATGCGGATGCTCGGTGAATCGGCCCTGCAAGGCAAAGACAGCCCGATTGACTGGCTGTTCGTGTACCGCTTCGTCTGGTGGAAGCTGACCAAGCAGGTGCAGGCGCAGCAGGAGGAAGTTTCGCGTCTGGAGACGCTGCTGGCCAAGAAGGAGATGCTGGCGAAGAAAAGGGACGTATTGCTGGCCGCCAGGGCGCATTTTCATATTATGCAGGGCGAAACGGATCGGGCGTTCGAGCGTTTGGAACAGCTTACGCACCCGCATGCGAAGGAATTCTTTTTATACGTGAACGCTTATTATCACGAAGGCCAGTGGGAGCAAGTGCTCGTGTGGCTGCGTTGGCTGTTCAACTCGATTGCGGCGGCGGGGCAGGACGATTTCCGCACCTTTTGCCAATATTGGCTGGACACGACGAAGCATCTCGCTTCCGACAGCGAATGGGTCGGGGTGATGGAGGCCCTCTTGCCGCGTTCCTACTATTACTATACGGCCTACCTCTTGCAAACGAATCGCTACCGGCAATGGGTGGATTTGCAGCTGGCCAACCGGATTTCGCCACTCAACTTGTATGGACTTGAGCTCAAAGCGATCGAGGATCACGACCCCGCGCTGCTCCTACCGCTCTACCATCAAGCCGCGGAGCGTGCCGTACTGGAGAAAAACCGCGCTTCTTACAAAACCGCTGTCCGCCTGCTGAAAAGGCTGCACAGCCTCTATAAATCAATTGGCCAAGACGACCGCTGGGAGCACTACATTTACCGCTTGGCGGATAAATTCTCCCGCTTGCGTGCTTTTCAAGAAGAGCTGAAGAAAGGAAAATGGATTCGATGATCGAGACCAGCGCGCTGACCGTCCATGCCGGCTCTTTGCCGAATGGCAATCTGTTCTTGTGGGGCTCCCGCGCAAACGGCGGCATATGGGACGCTCTTGATTTGAAAAATATGCTGTTCGCCTGGCATCGCGAATCGTTCTTCGGCACCTTCTACGAGCCGAGCGAATGGCAGAACCGGGAAGGCATCGAGCTGCTGCCTCTGGAAGCGCTTGATTATTTCAGTTCGCCGGAGCCCGTGCAGCATCTCAAGCTGATCTGGGACCCGACGTGTCAGGATCTGCTGAAGCTGGCCCCTGCGCTGCGCGAGGCGCTCGCGACCGGCAGCTTCATGCCCGATTATGAAAAATGGAAAGCCGGCGAAATCGGCTGGAAGCTCCAACTCTCGGAAGAGCTGCAAGCGCTGGAATCGCCGACGATGCTGCGCTGGATTCACGCGCTCGTGCCCGAATGGGTCGACCGCGACGGCGTCATGAAAGATACGCTGCGCAAGCTGGAAGCGGCGCATCCGCTCATGAGCCGCGGCGAGCTCGACAGCTCGCTGTGGCTCGACGAGGAAGACTGGCTCGTCGCGATCGGCTGGCGCCAGGACCGCACGCCGATGCGCACGTGCCTGCAGCTCGCCGAGCCGGACCTCGCGCACGGCGCAGGCTGGCGGCTGCGCGTGCTGCTGCAGGACCGGCTGGCGCCGGAGGTGCTGCGCACCGTCACGACCGGCGGCGAGCCGGTCGCGGGCGAACAGCCGCTGCCGGAGGCGTGGCTGGAGGAAGTCGGCCGCGTCTCCCGGGACGCGGCGAAATGGGTGCGCATCCTGCCTTGGCTGGATGCAGGCGACGGCGCCCTCCGTCAGACGCTGACGGAGGAGGAGGCTTGGCGCTTCCTCGCCGAGGGAAGCGTAAGATTAGTTGAGGCCGGCACGAGCGTGTTCCTCCCGGCCTGGTGGGAGCGCATCCGCAAGCAGCGGCCCAAGCTGCGCGCAAAGATCAAGTCGTCCGTGGGCTCCGCCCGCGAGACGATGTTCGGTCTGACCCAGCTTATGCAGTTCGACTGGAAGCTGGCGGTGGGTGATTTGGAACTCACTGAGGAAGAGTTCTATCAGTTGCTGGAAGAGAAGCGCAAGCTCGTGCAGATTCGCGGCAACTGGATTCAGCTCGATCCGCGCTTTATGGCGCAGGTCGAGCTGATCATGAAAAAGGTGCAGAAGAAGCAGGGGCTATCGTTCCGCGATGTGTTGGAGCTGCATTTTGCAGGGGAGGCTGGCGATTTACTGCCGGTTGATGACGATCCCGAGGCGCAGCGTTACCTCGACATGGAGGTGGAGCTGAATGAGCAGCTCACCCAGATGATCGAGCAGCTAA
The DNA here is from genome assembly GCF_050467285.1 of Paenibacillus oryzisoli. GTDB lineage: Bacteria > Bacillota > Bacilli > Paenibacillales > NBRC-103111 > Paenibacillus_E > Paenibacillus_E oryzisoli_A. The sequence goes on from NZ_JBCMUN010000021.1 coordinate 45,127, forward strand.
CGCAGACGTCGTCGATCCCGAAAGCTGAGCCGCCGCCGAGCTTCCATGGCTCGCTGCGGCATTATCAGGTCGACGGCATTTCGTGGCTGCTGTTCCTACGCCGTTTCGGGCTTGGCGGCTGTCTGGCCGACGACATGGGTCTCGGCAAAACGATCCAATGGATCACCTATCTGCTGACGGTCAAAGAATCGGAAGCACCGGAGACGCCTTCCCTGCTGATCTGTCCAACCTCCGTACTGGGCAACTGGCAGATGGAGCTCAAGCGTTTTGCCCCTTCTCTGAAGGTGCATCTGCACTATGGGCCCGGCCGGTTGAAAGGCCCAGCCTTTAAGGAAAAGCTCGTGGGCGGCTGCGACCTCGTCCTGACTTCTTATACGTTGTCTCATTTGGATGAAAGCGAGCTCAGCGATATCGTCTGGAACTCGATCTGTCTCGACGAGGCGCAAAACATCAAAAACGCCTACACCAAACAAGCCTCCGCCATCCGCAGGCTGAACGGGTATCATCGCATTGCGCTGACGGGGACGCCGATCGAGAATCGCTTGACGGAGCTGTGGTCGATTTTTGACTTCGCGAATCCCGGCTATCTGGGGACGGTGCGCGAGTTCACGCATCGCTACGTGAATGCGATCGAGCGGACACAGGACAGCGAGACGATCGGCAAGGTGCAAAAGCTGATCCGACCGTTCTTGCTGCGGCGGGAGAAGAAGGATCCGGCGATTCAGCTCGATTTGCCGGAAAAGAACGAATCCAAAACCTTTATCTCGTTGACAGCCGAGCAGGGCTCGCTGTACGAGAACTATATTCAAGACATGTTCGAGCGGCTGGATAAGCTCTCGACCATGGAGCGGCGCGGGCTCATCCTCGCCGCACTAACGAAGCTCAAGCAGGTGTGCAACCACCCTTCCCTGCTTTTGAAGGAAGGGCTTGGCGCCCCGTGGAGCGGACGCTCCAACAAACTCGAGCGCCTGCTCGAGATGGTGCTCGAGCTGCGCCAGGAAGGCGACAAATGCTTGATTTTCACGCAATTTGTCGAGACGGGCACCCTACTGCAGCATGTGCTTCAGCAGGAGCTTGGCGAGCCCGTGCTATTCCTGCACGGGGGCACGCCCAAGGCGTCGCGCGACGAGATGATCGCGACGTTCCAGGACGCGGACCGCCCGCCGGGAGAGCAGCGCAATGTGTTTGTGCTTTCGCTGAAGGCCGGGGGCATCGGGCTGAACCTGACGGCGGCGAACCATGTGTTCCACTACGATCGCTGGTGGAATCCCGCCGTCGAGAACCAGGCGACGGACCGCGCCTTCCGGATCGGGCAGACGCGGCACGTGCAGGTGCACAAGTTCGTGACGCTCGGCACGCTCGAGGAGCGCATCGACGAGATGATTGAGCGGAAGCTCGGCCTGAGCCAGCAGATCGTCGGCTCCGGCGAGAACTGGATCACCGAGCTGTCGACCGACGAGCTGCGCGACCTGTTCTCGCTGCGGCGCGAGTGGGTGGAGGCTTAGCGCGGAGGAAAGTAGTGCCGGGCGCGGCGGCGTGACTGGGCATGGTCGTGATACTGATCACTCATTCTCGCGCTATCCCACCAATCGCACACCCGCCCACCTGCATTTTGTACATCAAATTTGCGCGATTGGGCCTAATCCGACGGGAGATCCTGCATTTTGTACATGTAAATTTGCCCAGTCCCCCTTCAAAGGGGGCAAAATGGCCAGTCAGCAGCAAATTTGCTGTAGGATTTGCAGGTTTTCCCTAACTTTAAGCGATTTAGGCGAAAAAGTTGTAGGTTTTACAGTAAACTGCCGCCAAGAGGAGCCGAAGCTGGCACAGGTACTATAGCGGGATCTTTGGAGCAGTCCGAACGTCATTGGTCAGACGCCCACACTCCAGGCGGTCGCCCTCCCTTTCGACATTTCGCGCGCCTCAGCTCCCACCGGCAGGCAAACAAAAGAGGTTATCCCACTGAGATAACCTCTTTTGTTCGCCCTGTCACATCAACAAATCCAAAAACAAATAATAGCCCTCGCTCAGCGCACAAGAGTACGTCTGAATCTGCTGCGAGGTATCCAGGTCGGTGTACGGCTGCGATAGAATCCCTTGCTTTTGCATGTCCATCATCAGAATGTTCGAGATAAAATAAGGCCGCCACGTCCAGTTCGCCCCGCGGTAGCTTTCGTCCTTAACCCACCCTTCCTCTCGGCGGGTGTAATTTGACGAGGTCTGATAGCCGTCTGCCCGGCAGATATAAATGCGGATGCATTGCTCCGACACGTTACGGATCGCCTGCTCAATCAGCGCGTCCGCTTCTCCCGCCGAAGTGATCGTAGAGGAGGCATGCACCAGTTCGTCCAGACTCTGCGGGACCGTCAACAGACTGTTATAGCGCTCGAATTCCTGCCGCCCGAACAGCTTCATTTCTTCTTTGAGCATCGGCTTGAACGCATCCTTTGGCAGCAGCCCGGGCTCCGCCTTGGCAAACAAATAGCCCTGTACATACCGGGCACCAACTTGCAGCGCGCTTTGCAGCTCCTTCTTCGTCTCGATGCCCTCGACCAGCAGCGATGCGCCCATCTGCCCCGCCAAGATCGAAAACGACTGCATTAAAGCTTTGTACCCGTCGTGGAAAAGACTTTTTTTCGAAATGTTCAGATCCATTTTCAGAATCTTCGGCTGCAGACTGGCAATCCGGTCAAAATTGCTAAATCCGCTCCCGACATCGTCAATAGCAATCGTACATCCGAATTCGCGATATTGCTCGACAATCCAGGTCAGCTCCTGCAAGCCGCCGGTGAACTCTTCCTCCGTAATCTCAATAACAATGCGGGAGGGAGCGATGCCGTGCTTTTTGAGAAGTTCAATCGTCGGCAGCTTGCCCGTTCGTTTAAACGTCCGATAAATCCAAGAAGGTTTAAGATTAATGAACAACTTACAGTCATCCGCCGTGGACGCCAAAAGCTGGATGGCTTGTTCCCTGAGATGCCGGTCAATCATAAGATGCATCTCTTCCGGGATGTCAGGGTTATGGAAGAAAGGCCCTAAACTCTCCACACCGCTCTCCTGAACATGCCGGCCCAGCGTTTCATACCCGATGATTTCTTGACTTTGCAAGGAAAGAATAGGCTGAAAAAACGGTTGTACCTCATGCCGTGGCGGAATCCTGATGTTTTTCACCTGCACTGTGCGCCTCCTGTTGCGTTCAAATCCATGTGAACATGGTTATCGGACGATGTATTTGACCATATTGTAAACGACATTTCCACTTCTTGCAATCCATTATGTAAGAAAACATGACATTAACGGTTTTTGCAGGATTTTGTAGCCGTTTGTCGAAATTTCTATAAAGATACTACCAGCCATTCTATAAAGAATTCAGGTGCGCTTTCTTATGAAATCCTTCACAAAATCACGCATTTCCATGCTGTATGTCGTGCTTATCGTCATCTTGCTGGCCTTAGTCAGCGTCTCCAGCTTTATCGCATCCCGCAATATGGAAAACGAAAGCGATGCGATCGTTGGCGACGTCCTGCCGCTGCTGACGACAACAAACCGCTTGCTCACAAATCTGATTAATCAGGAAACGGGCATCCGGGGCTTTGAAATCTCCGGCAACGAACAGTTCCTCGAACCGTACAACAGTGGCAAGGAGCAGATTGCCCTGGATCTGGAGACGATGTCGAGCTTCGATGCCAAATATCCAACCCTGCAAATCATCCTGGATACGCAGGCGAAGCCCGCGATTACGAACTTGCAGCGCTACTACGATTCGCAGTTGGAACTTATTCGAGCAGGTAAGCTAGACGAAGCTAATGCGCGCATCTCCACCGGCAAAACGATGATGGATCGCTATCGTGTCATTCACGCTTCTATGGAAAAAACGATTAATCAGCTTACGACCGACGCATACAATGCCACTCACAAGGCTGGACGCACTTCACGCATCATCACGCTTGTCGGTGGTCTAATCGCGTTAATGGCCGGCGGCATGTCGATTGTTGTCTTTTATCGCGCCTTTCAGGCGGAACTGGAGCTGCGCAAGAGCGAAGAGACGTACCGCTACATGGCGGAGAGTCTCGAGATTCAAAATGAAGAAATCATCGCCCAACAAGAAGAACAGCAAGCCACATTGGCCAAGCCGTCCGAGCGCGAGCGCGAGTTGGAGCTTCTCTCTTCCTACCAAGAGAAGTTGACAGGCTATATCAAGTTATCGGAGTTTTTGAAAAATACGCTGCCTGCGCTTCTCAACTCGCTCTCTCAAGATGCCGCGCTCGTGGTTCTGGAACGCCGCGGCAACCTGGATTCCGAGACTGCGCACTATGAAGTCGTGCATGCGATCGGCTACCCGAAAGGGCAGGTGCAGCCTGCCGTGCAGGAACTGTACGGCCCGGCGAAGCGCGTCTTTGAAGAGGGCGTGCCGCTGACGCACACGCGCGAAGTGACGGAGCGCGAGCAGGGCATCCATCGCGGGATGACCCGCGCCGTCGAGCAATATATCCCGCTTATGGACGATACGCAGACGGTCATCGGCTTTCTGCTGTTGACGAGCTACCAAAGCTCGTTCTTCCAGGAAGAGAACCAACGGCTAGCCAAAGGCCTCGTACGTCAGTTCGGACTGGCATTCTACGCACAGGTGATGAACGACCAGAAACTTCAGCAGGCGGTCGACCTGGCCGAGCTGAACGAGCAGCTTTTACTGGAGAAGCAGTTGCTGGAGGGACAGCGGGATCTCATTCAAAATATTTTGGAATCGGCCCACGAAGGCATGATGATGTGCGATGCACAGGGGACGATTCTGTTCTCCAATCAGCGGATGAACATGTATTTCGGACTTCACGAGCGCATCGGAGAGAATTTGGTCGCCTGCGCGCACGAGATCGGTTCGGAGGTGACGAGCTTCTATGGCGTCGCCGCCTCGATCGAGGCGCTGATCGACCGCTCGCTGCCGCACCTGACGCAGCGCTTCAGCTTTATGCAGGGCGAGCATATGCAGCATGCCGAGCTGTACGCCACCCTTGTGAGTGAGGGCACCGAGCAGCAAGGATATCTGTTCGTTTTCCGTGACCGAACGGAAGAGGAGCGCATTGATGAAATCAAGAATGAGTTCATCTCCATTGTCTCCCACGAGTTACGGACACCGCTGGCAAGCGTACTCGGATTTATCGAGATCCTGCTGCATCGCGAGCTGCCGAAGGATAAACAGAAAAAATATATGGAAACAATTTACAGTGAAGCACAGCGCCTGTCCAACCTGATTAACGATTTCCTGGACCTCCAGCGGATGGAGTCGGGCCGGCAGTCGTACCATTTTGCCCCGGTGCACTTGCCGGATATGCTAAGGGACATCGCCGAGCAGTGGCAGGATAAGCAACGTCATCGCGTGAATATTCACCATGAAGCCGGAAAGGAACTGTGGGTGCGGGCAGACGTCGACCGGATTCGCCAGGTGTTCGATAATCTGATCAGCAATGCGATCAAGTACTCGCCGGGCGGGGATCACATCGATATTTATTTATCCGCCGACCGAGGCCGCGTAACCGTCGCCATTCAGGACTACGGGCTCGGCATTCCGGAGGAAGCCCGCGGGAACATGTTCTCCAAGTTTTTCCGGGTGGACAACTCGGACCGCCGGCAGATCGGCGGCACCGGCCTCGGCCTCGCCATCGTCAAAGAGATCATCGAGGGGCATCACGGCCTGATTACGTACACGTCCGAAATGGGGCATGGCACGACGTTCCTGCTCGAGCTTGCACAGTTTGAAATTGCGGATATGGACGGCCGCATCGTCATTCTCGAAGATGACGACAACCTTGCCAAATTGATTCAGATTGCACTGAACAAATTGGCGCTGCCCTCCGTCCAACTTCGCTCCGCCGAGGAAGGCCTGATTGCGCTGGAACGCTGCCGAGAGGAAGGGCCGATCCTGTTTATCGTGGATATTTTGCTGGAAGGGGAGCGATCCGGCTGGGACTTCATCGCAGGCCTCTACAAGCACCCGCTGCACGCGCAGACACCGGTAATCGTTTCCACCGCGCTCGATCCGCCGCATGATTACCATGAGAAGGAAATCGAGAAGTATTTGAAAAAACCTTTCACAATGGAACGCCTTGTACAGGTCGCCAAACGTCTCATCGAGGGCGGCCGCTGCCACGCGTACGTGTTCCCGGCGCAGGACAAGGAAGCGTTGACCGACGAGCTGCAGCGCAACGGCATCGAAGTGCTGGGCGTTCAGGAGAATCAGGACATGATCGAAGTGAATATCAAGAAGCCGCAGGTGGAATAGGCGGCGTATGTAAGAACCCCCCCGCTTCCGGATGGAGGCGGGGGTTATAGTGCTACTCCAATTGCAATGATATACTACAATAAAAGTAAGAAAACTCATTTTGGAGGATTTCATTATGACTCTAGACAGAGAACATTTTTTCTTGAAATATAAAATTGATGCATCTAGTTTCGAGAAGACAGATTTAGATTGGGCTGAGCTACAAAAAATATTTGACGATTTTATAGGTAAATATGAACAACTGTCTCAGGCAGCAAGAATGGCTGCAGAAGGTATCAGAACTGCACCTGGAGTGCATTCCATAAGATATAGGGTAAAAGATCCCGAGCACCTCATTGAAAAAATCATAAGAAAAAAAATTAAAGATCCTTCACGAGAGATAAATAGCGAGACGTATTTTTCCGAAATAACCGACTTAATTGGGATTCGTGCGCTCCACCTATTTAAAGATGATTGGTTCCCCATCCATCAGTACATATTGAACACATGGGAGTTGAATGAACCTCCTAAAACATTTATCAGAGAAGGTGACATTGTCCCCGATATTTATCGTCAGCATACTAACGTGGAACCACATGAATTCGGATATCGATCGGTTCACTATCTTATAAAAAATAAACCATATAAAGATCAGCTAATTATGGAAGTTCAAGTTAGAACGATATTTGAAGAGGGATGGAGTGAAATTGATCATACCATCCGTTATCCTTACGACCTCGATAACCAAACCTTCAATTCATTTTTGCAAATATTTAATAGATTAGCCGGCAGCGCTGATGAAATGGGAACGTACATTAATTTTCTCAAGAATGAATTAGACTTAAAAGATAAGCGGCACAAAGATGAACTTGAGGAAAAAAACAATTTAATTGAAAGTCTAGAAAGCACTGTATCAAAAATCAGCGCATTGAGTGCGAAAGAGAAAAATACACTTTTGGCGGAAATAAACACACTGAAACAAAAAGTAAATACATCACCTACTTGGTCTTATTCCGGAACATCCGTTTTCTCTCCCTTAGGGATTACTATTAACCCTCAGCAAGGAATATCCTTTGATGTACAATCAACTGTTTCTCATCCTGGACTAGGAAAATGGATTGGTGGTGCTCAACAATTAGGAACGCCCGGACTGCCTTCAAGCCTCACCGTAAGGAATGAATCCCCGGTTAAGTACGATGTTCTTAAAAGTATTCTCCCTCAACAAGCACTAAAAAAATAAATTAGGTCATCAACGTTAGAATCGTTTATACATAAAAACGTTCATACTTTTAGCCGCCTGAAAAAGCGGCTCTTTCTATTCATTCACACATACATTTGCAGATGTTATTCCCCCCTATGTATTTCTTGTAAACGAGAGGGATTTCCCCTCCATATCGCCAATATATTAGGGGTAAGAGGCTTCCACTTCAGAAAGGGCGTGACCCGATTGGCAAAGCTAGAAAACGCTTCCACGAAACTGCAAGGGCGCAGTGTGTGGGCCCTGTTTTTTTCCATACCGATTTTCTCCTGGGCGATGTATGACTTTGCGAATACGATCTTCTCATCGAACATCGTGACCGTGTTTTACCCGTTCTATTTAAAAGAAGTGCTCGGCAGCAGCGAAGAAATGAATCAGATCGCCAGCACGTTCATCACGTATTCCAACGCGGTTTCCAGCCTGTTTCTCGTGCTGCTGTCGCCGCTCTTCGGCGTCTGGATCGACCGGACAGGCAAAAAGAAAGCCTACCTCGTCCCCTTCACCCTCGTGGCCATTGCTGCGACGCTTCTCATGGGACTGTCCGCACTTTGGCAGACGGATTCCGCCTGGCTTGGGCTGAACATGTCGATTCTCGGCGTGCTGTTCTTTTTCATGATCGCGAAATTTTTCTATAATTCCAGCCTGATCTTCTACGATTCCATGATTTCCGATCTCGGGAACGAGCGTGAAATCCCGCTGATTTCCGGCTTCGGCGTGGCCGTCGGCTACATCGGAACGCTGGTCGGTCTGGTCGTGTACCCGCTGGTCACAGGCAACCACTTCGAAAATACGTTCATTCCGAGCGCAGCCATGTTCCTGCTATTCTCGCTGCCGATCATGTTCCTGTTCAAAGAAAAGCCGGCCAAAACCGCCGACCGCAGCAAATCGCTCCTCAGCGGCTACAAAGAAATCTGGGCCACCTTCAAGGAGGCGCGCCAGTATCAGGCAGCTTTTACATTCATGATCGCCTACTTCTTCTTCAACGACGCGATTGCCACGGCCATTGCCGTCATGGCGGTCTATGCGAACACGGTCATGGGCTTCTCGACCGGCCAGTTCATTCTGCTCTATCTCGTCTCCACCATTTCGAGCATCATCGGTTCGTTCCTGTTCGGCTACGTCACGCGCAGCCTCGGTGCCAAGCGTGCCGTCACGATCGTCGCCTGCGTGCTCATCGTCGCGATCGCATTGGCTTCCCTGGCGACACAGCAAAGCATGTTCTGGGCGGCCGGCAGCCTCTACGGCGTCTCCATGGGCGCCATGTGGGTCACGTCCCGCACGCTGATCGTGCAACTGACACCTGAGGAAAAGCGAGGGCAGTTTTTCGGGCTTTTCGCCTTCTCGGGGAAGGTATCCTCCATCATCGGTCCAGCCCTATACGGCACGATCACCTTGGCGTTCGCCTCACACGGCAACCTGGCCTCCCGCCTCGCGCTCGGCTCGCTGCTCGTGCTCGTCGTGATCGGACTCCTCGTGCATGTGCGCGTGCCGAAAAAATTGCCAAACGCTTCCTGATTCATGTACAATAAGGGCGAACACAGTCACAAGAAAGGTGTGAAGCCGATGAAACTTGGCATGATCTGGATAAACAGCACATGGGCTTCCCCTTTTTCTTATACGGAACACTAGGGCCTATTAAGGGCTTTAGTGTTTTTTTGTGCCTTTTGGGCGTGTCTGAATACGCCGAGGGTCGCAGATTGGGCCGAATTTTCGTTCCATGCAAGGAACTTTTGTGAAGGCGTACCGGGGGTACGTCAAGCAACAGTGACGCAGCAGGGGGCGAAAAGGCGGTGAAAGATGCCCCTGAGCGGGTGTTCAGACACGCCCTAGGGCAGATACGAATCAGAGAGGAGCGAGGAGCATGGCATTGCGGTATAAACGGGTTCTCATCAAATTAAGTGGGGGTGCAGTCGCGGGAAGCAGTTCCTTCGGCTTTGATCCCCTGCAGCTCGATCATATTGCGAATGAGATTATGACCGTCGTCCATCTAGGCGTCGAGGTGTGTCTGGTGATCGGCGGGGGCAATATTTTCCGGGGAAACATGGGCGAAAGCTGGGGCATTGAAAAAGCCGAAGCCGACAACATCGGCACGCTGGCCACGGTCATCAACAGCCTCATGCTGCGCGGCGTGCTCAAAGCCAAAACCGACGCCGAGGTGCGCGTCATGACCGCGATTCCGATCGCATCGGTAGCGGAGCCTTTTATCCGGCTGAGGGCCATCCACCACCTCGAAAAAGGCTACATCGTCATCTTCGCCGGCGGCAACGGGCAGCCGTTCGTCACGACGGATTACCCATCCGTGCAGCGGGCAATTGAGGTGAACTGCGACGCCATTCTCGTCGCGAAGCAAGGTGTGGACGGCGTGTATGACCGCGATCCGAAGCTGCATACGGATGCGCAACAGTATAAGTCGCTCCACTACAACGACGTCATCCACCATAACCTCAAAGTGATGGATCAGTCGGCGTTCATTCTCGCGCGGGATTATCACATCCCGATTCATGTGTTCAATTTCGACAAGCCGGGGTCGATGAGAGAGATTTGCGCCGGGCAGAACACAGGGACGATCATTAGCGGAGCGTCGGAGTTGGTGTATCATTGATTAGACCAGAGAAATGTGACTGACTACGAGAACGATCAACAGCCGCCATCCGAGGAACTTTGTTGTCCAAGAGGCGGCTCTTCACCGATTTTTCATCGACGTGATCCCAAGCGTTTGTAGATGTCGGAGGGGATGTGGCGATTGCTAAATCCTTTAATCTTAATGGTGTTGGCTGACGTGCTTTGGAATACAATGCGCAGATCCGCCCCCTGCCCCTGGACACGTCTACTTTGAAAATGATAAGAATCCCACCCGCTATAGTTGCGCTCTAATTGCGAGACTTCAACTTTATTAGCCACAAGCTGTCCAATCGCTCTTACAACCTGACTCATGGCGAGCACAAATTCCTCTTCTTTCTTATAGACAAAAGCCATCAGCAGGACATCGTCGGCAAGCGCCGTCGGATCCATCTGAAGCCCCTGAAGATTCGCGATTCGGTCAATCCATTCTAAAATCAGATCATTGCTGATCGCCATCCAGTACTCCTCTCAGAAGCTCCTGGCGCTCCAGAAAGCTTTCCTTTGCCTTTCTCGCAAGTTCTTCGCCGCTCTCCCAGTTCTCCATCCCTTCGCGTGCCTTCAGCAACATTTCCACTTGCGCCGATTCCAGTTCTTCTTCGATTTCGTCAATATAAGTCAAAACGGCCCGGAACGCTTCCGGTGTAAGCACAACGGCTGCCGTCTGATTGCGATCAAGTATTTGAAGCATGGAGAATTTAGCCAAACTATCCTTCCACGCCGTCGATCTGGCTAACTGAGTGACCGGAATTTGACTGCCCAACTGAAAACCGCCGCGCACTTTTTCAACTGTTGCAAGCATTTCCTTTGACATTGCGATTCTCCCCCTTGCCTTCATTTGATAACACCTCCATTATAGCATAATAAGTATTCAATTATATACTTAGTTATGCATTCAATTATGTACTTAATTGTGTATTTAAATACAAAAAAGAACCTCACATTCCGAAGACAGCAACTGCCTGCCTCGAAACATGAAGTCCTCTTCCTACCCGATCATCCACACATAATAATCGTTCGCGCTCGTCGTCCGGAACCCGCACGACTCGTACAAGCCCAGCGCTCCCTCGTTCTCGACGGACACCTCGAGCTTCACGTGCTTCGCCTGCTCCTGTCCCTGGAGCAGCGCAATCGTGGCGCCGAGAATCTGGCGCCCGTAGCCCTGGCCCCGGAACGGCGGCGCTACGCAAAAGCCGTAGATGAAGCCCCTGCGCTCGGCCGGGTCGAGCATGGCGCCGATTTTGCCGATCGGCGTCTGCGCCTCGCCGAGCTCGGCGATCCAGGTACGCTCGCGGTCGCCCTCGAGCGTCTGCAGCACATACTCGCGCGCATCCGCTTCCGGCATGCCGAAGCCGGCCGCATTCAGCGCGACCAGCAGCTCCGCGTCGGCCTGCACGGCCGGGCGCAGCGCAATCGCGACGGCCGCCGGCGCAGCAGCGGCAGAAGCAGCTTGTACGTCATCGCGCAGCTCCATGACGTATTCCGAGTACGCGTACGCTGCACCCAGCTGCGTGACGAATCCTTTGCCCGCGGCGGAGCCCCGCTCATTGATCCAGATGAGCTTCGGCACCTGCCGCCGCCGGCATTCCGCCACAGCCGCCTGCGCCAGCGCGCTGAAAATCCCCTTCCGGCGCGCCGCCGGATGCACCATACCGCTGATCTCCACCTCCGTGGAGAGGAAGCTGTAGATGGCGAGGAAGCCGACGATCACATCATTTTCGTAATAGAGAAAATCGTTCGTAATACCGGGAGAGCGGCTGCTGAGCGTCCCCCAGTTTAATTTAATATCAATCCCATCGTGCTCATTGCACGTATCCCATAATGTTCGGACGCCTTCCAGCTCTTGCGAAGATAAGCCTGCTCTAGGGTGTATGCCTTGTTTCATCGTTCAACCTCCTGATGACGAACTTGTCCATGCGACTTCATCATACTGCGCGGAAGCGTGCGGGAGTAGGGACTATATCTTTTTAACTAAATTTTCTTCGCGTACGCTTCCGGCGTCTGGCCGACAATCGACTTAAAGTCTTTGATAAAATGCGCCTGGTCATGGTAGCCCAGATCCATCGACAGCTTCGACCAATCGTGCGCCTGGCTCAGGTCTGCCGTTTCGGCGGCATGTTGGATGCGGGCAATTTTAATCGCCCACTTGGGACTTACTCCGACATACTGATCAAAAAGCCGCTGCAGCGACCGAATATGAATCCCATAGCGCTCGCACAGCATCTCCACCTTCGTGATCTCGTGATCCTCGCCGATCCGCTCGACCATTTCGTTCACCAGCGCAACCTGTTCATCCTCGGCCGGCAGCTTTGCACGGATCATTCGCTCCACAATCGCGATTTGCTCCGCCGTATCTCCAGCCTCCCATACCTCGCGCTCCAGCACCCTGGCGTCGATGTGAAACACTTCATCTAGGGGGATAGGCTTCTCTAATACCGTAGATACCGACTGCTTCACGAAGGGGTAAAAGCCACCGGGCTTAAACTTCACGCCGAGCACCCAGCCCTTGCCTTCGAGGTATTGGCCGAATTTTTCCCGGCCTGGGCCGTAGATCGCCGACTTGCCCGGCTCCACCACCAGATTGACGCACGGATTGGGGATCACATGCTGCGTATAGGGAGCTTCCCCGGTTAAATCCCACGACACGAGCCAATAATGACGAATAAAAAAAGCCAAATCCTCGGAAGGCGCGTGCCGAGACAGTTGAAACTTGCGTTCGCCTTGCTGTTTTTTCATGATGCCTAGACTGGTCGCGGGAACATTTGTACTCATTTTGATCACCCTTTGTCGCTTTTTTACAATACAATGCTCAGGCTGTAAGCTAAGCTAAAGAACAGAAACACAGAAACCAAGGAGGAACGATCATATGGAAGCCTTACAATATGTGATTTACATCGGCGCAAGCGAGCAAGTGGTATGGGATATTCTCACAAAACCGGAGGGAACTCGTCAAATTTTGTTCGGCAGCGTCCTCGTGTCCACGTTTGAAATCGGTTCCGAGTACAAGTACATCGGGCCTGGCAATGATGGCGACGAAACGGTTCACGTCTACGGCACCGTGCTAGCTTATGAGGAAGGCAAAATGATGAGCTGCACCGAACACGCAGGCCCTTCCTATCGCGAGAACCACGCGGATTTCGAGTCGCGGATGACGTTCTCGTTGGAAACGGTCGGCAACTGCACCAAGTTTACGTTAGTGAACGATAACTGGACGCCTGGCCACCCAAGCTACGAGTCCACCCAAGCGAGCTGGCCGATGATTCTGAGCAACATCAAGACGTTGGCGGAGACAGGCAAGACGCTGGATTTTGGTTGGTAAAAGAGGGCGTTGATGCCCAAGGGCCGCTAGGAATAAGCGGCAGTGTGCAGCTGCTAGTTGATGCCAGGCAGCGTATTGGCGGGAATAGAGGTGGTTTGCCACCTCTATTCCTGGCATATCCGCCTTATGCGGAGAAATAAGAGTGCTAAACCACTGCTATTGGGAGCACAGCGGCGGAAATCAACCTTTATTTATGAAAATAGAGGTGGTTTGCCACTCTTATTTTCCCCTGTGTACCGAATATCCCAGCAATAAGCGTGGTTTACCACGCTTATTGGGGAACACGCTCGGCTCATCCGCACGGGGATATCCCTAAATTTAGAAAGGCAGGCGTTATGCGCCTGCCTTTTTTGCTGTTGCCGCCTGCTCCGCGCCCCGCCTCGGTCCCAAAACCAGGGCGAACGCGGCCGGACGGCGAGTTGGCAATAGAACGGCTTCGAGCGCCGCTACGGTGTCGTGCCCATTTCGAATGCGCCTAACGGAGGACCGACAAAGCTGCAATAGCTTCAGCGCTATCGTGTGGCACAGCACCTCGCATAGTCCGGGCAGTCCCAGCGGTCGGCGGCCACAACTACAGCGGCTTCAGCGCTATCGTCTCCCGCGCCTCCAGCCCCGCAACCATCGCTTCCCACGCCTCTGGCTTGTTCGCGAGCACCGCATAGTAGCGGCGCAGGAACGCAGCTACTAGCTGCGCGGAGATCTCCTCCGCGTCCTCGTCCGTCGGCAGGAAGCACAGATCCAACTCTTCGACGGCTTCCCCGTTGTTTTCCCAGGAAGGGTGGACATATGGGAAGTCGATCCGCTTATACCCCAAATGCGACAGCACCTCGCGCCGCACGTACGGATCCATCGGCTTCACGCCGCCAAAGGCATGATCCTCGATCCGATATGGATCATAAATCTCGGCGAACATGCCGAGCATCGGTTTACCTGTGCTAGCCGCCAGCTCCTCAAGATCCTTCCAGCGGCGGCGCGCCAGGAAGCGACCGATGCCAAGCCCCGCTTGCCCAATGATCGTAAAATCCGTCATCGCCACCTGAAAATCCTCATAATAGCGATACTCGGTCGTGCCCACAACTTTGCCCTCGTGCACGGCAACAAAAACGCGAATACCCGGATCCTCTAGCGGCTCTTTCCACAACGAGTATTCCAGCACTTCCTCCGGCGGAAAAACCTCTTTCATCATGTTATGCATATCCCGAAATAACGGGTTGTCAATCGATGTAATGCGAATGTAGTCCATATGAATTTCCCTCCTAAAATTCGTGTGACGAAGCGCGGAACGGATTACGCCACTCCATGAGCAGCGCATGATTCCACGATTCTTCATCTTCTAAGTAATTCGCGACGACCTCGACGGGCGTCCGGCCGCAGCGCAGCAGGAAGGTGATGACGGGGTCTTTCAGCTCCCCAGCCAGCACCGCCGCCACGTAAGCTTCCGCCGTCAGCGTATCGGCGTGCTTGCCATAGCCGGGCATGCGACCGCCGCCTAAGAGCCTTGCCAGCCCGAGCTGCACGACGACCTCGTACATCGACTGCATCAGCCATTTGCCGAGTCCGTAAGCGCGGTATGAGGGCCTGATGCAGATGTCGACGATGTACAGCGTATCGCCTTCGGGCGCGTGGGTACGGATGTACCCATCGTCCGTAACCGCAGCCCAGCTGTGGTCGCCGCTCGCCGCCATGGCCGCGCTGTCCACGAGCAGCCCCGTGATCGAGCCAACGATCCGGCCCTCGACCTCCACGCAGAGCGCCCCCTGCGGGAATCGGGTCACATGCTCAGTGAGCTGTTCCTTATTCCACCACAACTCCGAAGGGAACGGTGGCGGAAAGCTTTCCTGCTGCACCTCGATCAGCGCCTCAAAATCCTCCGGCCCGTACGTACGGATCACCGCCGCCTTCGGCCCATTGCCGTCGAAGACGTAGAGTTTTTTCATATAAAAGGACATCCTTAAACCCTCCTGCAGTTTAAAGTCCGTCTGCGTCTCTCAAGACCAGTCCGTGTACAGATCCGTCCGGCGATCCCGCCACGTCGTCACCGACCCACGTTCCCGCACCACGCTCAATAGCTCCAAATCGAGATCCGCCGTCACAACCATGTCGTTATTAATTTCGCCCTCGACAAGAATGCCTTTCGGAGGAAACGGCACGTCATTCGGCGTAATCACCGCCGCCTGTCCAAAGTTCGCTCGCATGAAATCCACCGTCGGCAAAGCCCCTACCGTCCCAGTCGTCACGACGTAAATCTGATTCTCAATCGTGCGCGCATGGCACGTATACCGCACGCGATGGAAGCCGTGGCGGTCATCGGTACAGGATGGCGCAAACAGCACATCCGCTCCGCGCGCCCGCGCCATCCGCACAATCTCAGGGAACTCGACGTCGTAACAGACGAGGATGGCGATGCGTCCTTTCTCCGTATCAAACACCTGCAGCGAGTCGCCTGCGCCCATGCTCCACTCTTTCACTTCCGTCGGCGTAATGTGCAGCTTCTTCTGCTCGCCGATGCGGCCGTCCGGATAGAACAGGAACGCTGTGTTGTACAGCTTCCCGCCCTCTTCGACGATATGCGTGCCGCCAATGATGTGCATGCCGGTGTCCTTCGCCAGCCTTTGAAACAACGTCTTATACGCCTCTGTATACCGTGGCAGCGCCTCAATCGGCAGCGCCTTGCCATTCTCGTCGCCAATTGACATCAGCTGCGTCGTGAACAGCTCCGGAAACAGCACAAAATCCGCCTCAAACTCCTGCCCCACCTTCACATAATGCGTCACCTGCGCCGCAAATTCTTCAAAACTGCCTATCGTATGTAAATGGTACTGTACCACGGATACCCGCATTTTCATGTTGTGTTCCTCCTTGTTCTTGTAAAAGGCTTGCACCCGGCGGTGCGCCGTATGGCGACGGAGGGGCAGCAGTAGAACCTACCAGCCCCTCTTGTGCAGCCGACGCCTAGCCGTGATCAATTCGCCCCGTCGGCACACCAGCTCACGCCTCGTGCCGCACCAACACGCGCCCGCGCACCTTGCCGGCCAGCACTTCCGCTGCGGCCTCCGCCACACCGTCCAGCGTGACCTCCCGGTGCACGGTCTCTTCCAGCCGTAGCGGCTTCAGCTCTCCAGCGAGCCGCTCCCAGAGCTGCCTGCGGAGCGCGGACGGGCAGTAGACCGAATCAATGCCCAGCACGTTCACGCCGCGCAAAATAAACGGATACACCGTCGCGGCCACCTCCGCGCCGCCGGTGAGGCCGCTCAGCGCGACGGAGCCACCGTAGCGCAGGCGGCTGAACACGTAGGCGAGCCCCTCGCCGCCTACGGGATCAACCGCGCCGGCCCAATGCTCCGGGCCGAGCGGCTTAGGTAGCGCTGGCGTCAGCTCCTCGCGCGGCACGATGCGCTGAGCGCCGAGCTCGCGCAGGTACGCGTGGTCGGCGCTTTTGCCCGTGCTCGCGTCGACCTCGTAACCGAGCGCGGCCAGCATCGACACGGCGGCGCTGCCGACGCCGCCGGTGGCGCCCCGCACGAGCACGGGCCCCTGCTCGGGCGCAAGCCCGTTGCTCTCCAACCTGTGGATGGAGAGCGCCGCCGTGAACCCTGCCGTGCCGAGCGCCATCGCTTCGCGATGCGTGAGGCCTTGCGGCAGGGGCACGACCCAGTCGGCGGGGACGCGGGCGTATGCCGCGAACCCGCCGTAGTGACCGGTGCCCAGCTCGTAGCTGGTCACCAGCACCTCGTCGCCGACCCGGTAGCGCGGGTCGGCGGAGGCTGCGACGGTGCCCGCGAGGTCAATGCCGGGCACCATCGGGTACTTGCGCACGACGCGCCCCGCCGGGCTGCAGGCGAGCGCGTCTTTATAATTAATACCGGAGTACCGGACACGAATCGTGACCTCCCCCTCCGGTAAATCTTCAAGGCGAAGCTCTTGTAGGGCGAGCTTGAAATCATTTTGCGTGCGGTCCACCATCAGCGCTTGAAAAGCTTCCATACAGACACACTCCTTCTGGATCGACTTGTCCCGTCATTTTTATATTTTACTAAATTATGGAGTGTGTGGCTATCTTGACCGACGGTCAACCATCTTAGCATTGACAAAACGCGCTCCACCTTGTAGGGTAAAAGTAACTGTAAAGCATTTCCACTAGGGGCGCCTAATTGGTGGCTGAGACGGGGAACAATCCCCGGACCCTTATAACCTGATCTGGATCATACCAGCGTAGGAAAGTGGAGCCGGCATTTCTATGCAAAGCCTCGGCCGTACGTTCGCCTAAGCTGATCATCGCCGCTCCATGATGGGGCGGCTTTTCATTTTATCTTAGGAGGCGTATAGCATGAGTTTTACGAAAGAACTGCGTGAGGCGACTGACCCGATTTTTGAGGCGATTTACCAGCATCCATTCGTGCAAGGCATTGCGCAAGGTAAGCTGGGCAAAGAGCAGTTGATCCATTATGTGAAGCAGGATTTTGAGTATTTGAACGCGTACATGCGCGTCTACGGGCTCGGCATTAGCAAATGTAGAACGCGCGAGGAAATCGCGAAGTTCCATGAGAAGATCGGCTATATCCTGCATAGCGAGGTTCATCCGCACAACAATTTCTGCCATGCGGCAGGCGTCACCTACGAGGAGCTGCAAGGCTACCCACTCGCGCCGACAGCGCAGCATTATACTCGCCACATGCTCACGGTGGCTGCACAGGGAACGCTTGGCGAAATTTATGCCGTGCTGCTGCCCTGCCCTTGGACGTATATGGAGGCGGCGCAGCGCATCATGCAGGACTACCGGCCGCAGCCGGGCCATCCGTTCTACGAGTGGATCACGTTCTATGGAGCGCCCGAGGCCGAACCCCGCATGATGGCGTTCTGCGCGCAATTGGATGCGTGGGCGGTAACGGCGTCGGAGGATGAGAAGCGGCGGATGCGGGAGCATTTTTTGATTAGCTGTCAGCTGGAGTATATGTTCTTCGATATGGCGTACCGAGTGGAGGATTGGCCTGTACCGGAGAAAGTGCTGGTGTAGGCATTCGGGCTAACAACGAAACAGCAGCGGATGTGCTCGTGTGCTCACACTCATATCCGCTGCTGCATGTTATATCGCTTTGACGCCCCACTTGCTAAATAACCATTGAAGTTCCTCGGATGTTCGGGAAATAAAAGACCGTACTTTCTCTTCTTCAAAATAAATCGGCGTTATCCCGGGTTCATTGCGCACATCAAGCAGCCATTCGATTTTAGTGTGGGTGTAAGCCTCGACCTCATCAGACTCAATAAGCGGTGGCAGCGAAAAAGCTTCCACCTCCTTTAACTGGTGGATGACGCGATCTGTCCACGTTTCAGACCTCATCAAAATGAACTCGATCTGACTAACTTCCCAATTGTATGTACTTCTCCGTGTTTCCAGGGCTTCATGAAAGCTGGCTTCGTATTCTGCATAAAGGGTCTCCGTCCATCTCAAGTCTGCATACACATGCGAAATATAGCCTTGTACGAACGCCCTCCATTCTGGCGCAGGATTCCCCCTCCAGTACTGAACCGCTTGTTGACCGATCTGGTCGACGGTAGGCATGACTCCATTTTCCATGAAGTGTGTTCTGCCCTTATCTTCACGTGTAGTTCCTGCTCTCGCATGTATGGCATCAGGAGCGATACTGCCGATTAGAAAATGTGGACACGGATCTCCCTTACACACTTTATCTGCTATTGCAAAATGCACCATGGGCCAAGGCATCGGTCGATTCTTCCCTTCTGGGCAATATTGGATGAACCTATACCTTTGACGAATGAAGACAGTGCGAAGTTCGTCTCTGCGATAAAAGCACAAAAAAACTGGCCATGCGCAGGAAGCCCCCTCCCCTTGCTCGACCAATTTTTTGCGTGTGCTATGACGGCTCCCTATACCCGCTGCCCTGTTATCGTACCGTCACCATGGTCTAGATTCTGGGAGAGCCTGCCTGCTTGGGCCATTCCTCGCAAATAAGCACACGCGGAGTGCTTATTTCTCCATTACGGGGCAAGTTCCCGCACATTAAGACCTCCTCGAGGGCTTATTCTGGCAGAATAGCCCCTGTACAGGCCTATTCCACACAAATAAGCTCACACGAAGTGCTTATTTCTCCGTAACAAGGCGAATTCCGCAAAATAAGACCTCCTCGGGGTCTTATTCTGCCGGAACGGCCCCAGAGCTTGTCCATACGCGGCGTGAGCAAGCCTCCTCTTCGCCGCGCACAAAAAAAACGCTGAAAGCCGCCCACGAAACGGGAGCCCTTCTCCCGTTTCGTGCGCCAACCTTCAGCGTCTCTACCCAAGCGAATGGGCTCCCGCCCATCCGCGCCATGCCTTAACCCTGCGGCGCAAACCCCGCCGCCGCCAAAAACCGTCCGAACGCCGCCTGCCCGGCGTCGTCTCGTTTGAAGACGCCTGCGTCGAGCAGGACGTCCATGAACTTGCTGCCGACCTCGGTCTGCAGCACAGTTTGCGCCGCGTCGGCGCTCAGCGACGTGCCATGCTGCGCCAGCAGCGTCTCGATCCACGCCGCGTGCTTGTGCAGCGGGTGGCTCGCTTCCTCGAGCTCGCGCCCCGCGCGGGCTTCGCCCGTCAGGAGCTTGCCGATGTCCGCAAGCTCGTCCTGCAGGCGGCCCGGCAGCACCGCCAGCCCCATAACCTCAATCAAGCCGATGTTCTCCTTCTTGATGTGGTGCAAGTGCTGATGCGGATGGAAAATCCCATCCGGATGCTCCGCAGAGGTGCGGTTGTTCCGCAGCACCAGATCGAGCTCGTACTCGCCCCGCGCATTGTTGCGGGCGATCGGTGTGATCGTGTTGTGCGGCACGCGCACACCCTCTTTGTCACTGAACGCGAGCACTTCGGCCTCGCTGTCGCTGTACGCGCGCCAGTCGCTCAGCAGCTTGCTCGCGAGCTGATAGATCAGCTGCTTGTTATGCGAGCTGAGACGAATAACCGACATCGGCCATTTGACGATGGCCGCTTTCACGCCAGGGAAGTCCGCGTGCGTGAACACCTGCTCGCTCGGCGCTTTTTCCATCGGGAACTTGTGGCGCCCGCCCTGGAAGTGGTCATGGCTCAAAATGGAGCCGCCTACGATCGGCAGATCAGCATTGGATCCGATGAAATAATGCGGAAATTGATCGACAAAGTCGAGCAAGCGATAGAACGTGTTCGCCGTCGTTTTCATCGGGATATGTTTTTCATGAAAAATAATGCTGTGCTCGTTATAGTACACGTAAGGCGAGTACTGGAGGTACCACTTCTCGTTGTCCAGCTCCAGTGGAATGACGCGAAGATTTTGCCGCGCCGGGTGGTTCACACGGCCTGCATAACCCAGATTGTCCACACAGAGGAGACAGGCCGGGTAGCTGCTTTGGGGCAGCGTTTTGAGCAGGGCAATTTCTTTCGGATCTTTCTCTGGCTTTGAGAGGTTGATCGTAATTTCCAGATCGCCGTATGCGGTGTCTGTCAGCCAGTAGGCGTTCTTCGCGATGCGGTCCATGCGGATGTAGTTCGAATCGATCGACTGCTTGTAAAAATATTGCGTCGCCGCCTCCACGCCCTGCGTTCTCGCTAGCGTCCAAAACTGGTGCACGACCTCGGAAGGCCGCGGCATCAGGAGCCCCATAATGCGCGCATCGAGCAGATCGCGGTAGGTCATTGTATTTTCTTCAAGCAGACCGCCTTCGTAAGCCGCATCCAGCAGCTCTTCCAGCAGCGGCACCGGTGAGCTAAGCTGCTCTTCCGGCACATCGCCTTGATACGGCTCTGCCAGGCCGAACAAATCCAGCAGCGCATTCCGCGCAGCGACCGTATCCAGCGGTTCCAGCAACCCGTTTTGACTGCCAAATTGCAAAAGCCGTTCAATCGCAAGCGCAGCCGTCTGCGGTGTTCGTAATGTTCGTTCCATTCTTGGTCACTTCCCTTTCTGCAAAAAAAGCTCCTATCCGCCATGCAGAACCGGCCGCCGCCCTGATCTGACGGCAGCTCGGTTACCTCTGCGTTTCTCTATTTGCTGTATCCGTTGGGATGATTCTGATGCCAATTCCACGCACTCGCGATGATCTCTTCGAGGGAGTCGTGCGAAGGCTTCCAGCCCAGCTCCGCTCTGGCTCGCTCGGAGGAAGCGATCAGGGCTGCCGGATCGCCGGCGCGGCGCGGCTCGATGACCGCCGGGATGGCGTGGCCGGTTACTTTGCGGGCGATGTCGATGACTTGCTTCACGGAGAAGCCTGTGCCGTTGCCCAGGTTGTAGATGTTGCTGTCCGCACCGCCGCGAAGCTTCTCAACAGCCTGCACGTGCGCGCTAGCCAAGTCGCTGACATGGATGTAGTCGCGAACGCAAGTGCCGTCTTCCGTCGCATAGTCGTCGCCGAAGACCGAGATGTGCGGACGCTGACCGAGCGCAACTTGCAAAATGATCGGGATCAGATGCGTTTCCGGGCTGTGATCCTCGCCGATCTTGCCGCCGGCATGCGCGCCCGCCGCGTTGAAGTAGCGCAGCGATACGTATTTGATGCCATGGGCCGTGTCGAACCATTTCATCATTTTTTCCATCGCCAGCTTCGTTTCGCCATACGTATTCGTCGGCAGCGTGCGGTCGCTCTCGAGAATCGGAATGTTCTCAGGCTCGCCGTACGTTGCAGCCGTGGAGGAGAAGACGATTTTCTTCACGCCGTATTCGTTCATTTTTTCCAAGAGGCACAAGGTGCCGTACACGTTGTTGTGATAGTACTTGGCTGGGTTTGTCATGCTTTCGCCCACCAGGGAATTCGCCGCAAAATGAATGATCGCATCGATCTCATTCTCTTTGAACACCGTATCCATGAACGCCGCATCGCGCAAATCGCCTGCGTACAGCTTGCCGCCAAGCAGCGCCTCGCGGTGACCTTGCTGGAGGTTGTCGACAATGACGACCTCTTCGCCTTTTTCCAGCAGTGCCGCAACGGTATGTGAGCCGATATAGCCGGCTCCGCCTGTAACTAGAATCGCCATATTAAAGCGCCTCCCCGACTTGTTCTACACCATTGCCGATGTCGCAGACATAGAAGCTTGGTGTTAGGCCTGTTTTTTCCGTGTATTCTTTGCCGACTTGGTCAATGAACGTCTCCACGCTGTCTTCATGCACCAAGGAAACCGTACAGCCGCCGAAGCCTGCACCCGTCATGCGGGAGCCGAGTACGCCAGGCACTTTCAGCGCTGCCGCGACCATGCTGTCCAGCTCAAGACCTGTCACTTCATAGAGATCGCGCAAGGAATCGTGGGAGCCGATCATCAACTTGCCAAAAGATTCGAGATCATTCGCTTCGAGCACTTTGATGGACTGCAGTACGCGGTCGATTTCTTCTACAACGTGCTGCGCTCTGCGGCGAACCGTTTCATCCGGGATTAGATGCTTGTATTCATTGAACTGCGCCAGGTTCAGCTGACCGAGAAGCGTGAGGGATGGGAACTGCGCTTGCAAATCCTTCACGGCCTGCTCACACTGCGCTCTGCGCTCGTTGTAGGCGGAATCGACAAGGCCTCTGCGTTTGTTCGTGTTGCCGATGACCAGCTTGTAGCTGCCGCTTTGGAACGGCACGTGGCGGTATTCGAGCGTATCGCACATGAGCAGGATCGCGTTGTCCTTTTTGCCGTTCGCTACAGCGAACTGGTCCATGATGCCGCAGTTCACGCCGACGAACTGGTTCTCGGTTTTTTGCGCGAGCAGCGCGATTTTGACCGTATCTGTCGGGTATTTCTCCATTGCTTGGAGACCGTATGCCGTCACGACTTCAATGGAAGCGGAGGAGGAAAGGCCTGCGCCGTTCGGGATTTCACCGTGGAAGAGCAGATCGTAGCCATGCTGCACCGGGAGGCCTTCTTTCGCCAGGTGGACAACGATGCCTTTCGGATAGTTCATCCAGTCGTCCTCTTCGTTATAGACCATGTCGTCTATGGAAATTTGTTTGCGAAGCGGCATGTTCGTGGAAGCAAAACCGATCGTGCGATCCGCTCTTGGACGAATCAGCAGCGTCGTGCCAAATGTGAGCGCAGCCGGGAATACATAGCCGCCGTTGTAGTCCGTGTGCTCGCCGATGAGGTTGACGCGGCCTGGCGCGTGGAATGCCGAGATGTTCGCGGAGGATTCTCCATAAATTTCGATAAACGTCTTTTTCAAGCTTTGCAAATCTGCCATGTGGGCACCGCCTTTGGGTATATGGAATGGTTGTATTGGTTGCGTGTTTGTATCTTCAGTATAAAAGAAGCACGAAGCGTTGGCTATGGAGTCATGTTATTTTCACATGGATAAATGTGATTTCGAGGTTTTTTCTGGAGGGCTCCCTATGCTAAAATGATAGCAACCACTTTGGAATCGGAGATGAATGCGCATCATGGTGAAAACGCCCAGTTATTACGTCGTTTCCAACCCGCTTCCGGCCGCTCCTGCCGCCCTGACCGTGCTGTTCGCCGGCGAAAGCCAGACGAAGCCCGAGCATCGGCTCGGCCCGAAAGTATATGATTATTACCTCATCCATTATGTCATCTCGGGTTGCGGCCTATTCTCTTCGCACGGCGAGGAATATACGCTCGGCGCCGGCGACAGCTTCGTCATCGAGCCGGAGCAGCTCATCAGCTACGTGTCGGACGCCGACGACCCGTGGCATTACTGCTGGATCGCCTTCACCGGCGAGCAAGCGGCAGCGCTATTGGCCTCGACGGGCTTCGATCCGCTCGCGCCGGTCGTGCATTCCACCCGGAATCGGCATATTCCGGTGCTGTTTCGCCACATACAGCGCGCGCTGAAGCTGCGGAGGTCGAACGCGCAGCTCAAAGCCACCGGCTATTTGACGCTGCTGCTCGGGGAGTACTGCGAGTCGCTGTCCTCGCAGACGACGGCCCGGGCCGCCCTCGACGCGGAGGGCGACGCGATTGTGCAGCAGGCCATCCACTACTTATCGACGCAATATGCGGAGCCGATTACGATTGAGATGATGGCCGACAGCCTCGGCTACAACCGCGCGTACTTGTCGCGGTTGTTCAAGAAGCATACGAAGGTCACGCCGGTGACCTTCCTGCTGCGGCTGCGCATCGACAAGGCGCGGCTGCTGCTGCGGGAACGGACGGAGCTCACGATCGAGCAGATCGCGTCGTCCGTCGGTTTTTACGACCCGCTGTACTTTTCGAAGCAGTTCAGACGGTGGTATGGCGTCTCGCCGACGGAGTATCGGAACGAGATGAAGGCGCTGTAGTGCTGAAACGGAGAGGTGAGAGCTTGAAGGCACCTTGGTGCTGCAGCGCAAGCCGCAACGAGGCGGGTTACCTAAACAAGCTAGAACTAAGAGGTTTAACCCAAATGTTGTAGGTTACTTCCAATAACTTATTTTCGCGGATCGCCCTCGTTTTCCCGAAATAAGATAACCTCCCTATCTTATTTGCGATTTTCCGTCATGTTTCGGGGCCTTTTGCAGGAAATAAGTTCGCTCAACTAACTTATTTCCTTACCAATCGGGAGTATACCTCCCCATAAGATAACGCCGTTATCTTATCGGTCTAAGCACCATGCGACTTAACCGAACAACATGAGACTGTCGATTAATTGTGGACAGCTTTATCCGTGAACGGACACACGCAGAGAATGTATATGATTTTTCGAATACATATTTAAAATCAGGCCTCAAATCACGAAATGTGTATGATATTTCGAATACAATTAATTGATTTTATGTGAATGCAGCACATTATATATGACTATTCGTATACACTTTGTGTTCTCCCGCAGAATCTCAAAGTATAAACAATTAATCGACAGCCTCAACATGGGGGTTATGTAATCTTGTTCGGTTAAGCTTCTGCAAGCCTTCTCGTCTTCGTCTGGCAGGGGTGCATCCAAACTCGGTATTGCGCTGAGTATGCGGAACGAGAAGACGTTAATTTGTTAAAGAAGTGCGCGTTCCGTTTGTCAAACGGAACGTCAGGTCCTTATTTGCGCAAGGTAAATTCGGGGGCTGGGGCTCGAATAAGGCATCTATACTCCTCAATTATCCTAAAAAGGGGGAACTCCCCCCCGATAGCGAACTGACGTTCCGCTAACTTCTTAACCTGACAACATTGCCCGTCCTCCCACTGCTCAACTGGAATTTATCCATCTCATTTCAATCATTTTGCCGATTTCATCACCTTCAATTGGAAAAACTCCAGTTCATCTCGAGCATTTCCCGGATTCCGCACAGTTTCACAGAAATAAGCTGGAGGTTTTCCAGTTCACGTAAGGTTTCGCGCAAAAAACCGCCCATTCAACTGGAATAATTCCAGTTGAGTGTGCTTGGACAAGACTTCCCTCTCCCCCTCGCCCGTTTAATCAAGCTCTGACTGCCACACCACGCTCCACACAAATTCCGCTCTGCTCCATCGAGTCCCGCACTCATCAAATTGTCTTCCTTAACAAGACGGGCGTTTACTGATGGCATAGGGCTACTTCGAGGGTATACATTCAACGATACGCAAAAAGCCGGACAAGCATCCTCTATGCTTGTCCGGCCCCCAACTCCGGTCTGGCTCGCGACAGGCAGGTTGTCACGCTGTCTTGCGCTTCCCCGGCCCCGCTACTCCGCGCCCAAATACGCCGTGATCACCCGCTTCAACTGCGCCAGCTTCCGCTCCGCGTCCGCGAGCAGAGGCTCGAGCGCATCCAGCACTTCCACCCCTCGCGCCTCAACACCATACCGCAGCGCCGCCTGCAGCCCATCCGCCGCCTCGCGCAACGGATCGGCGCCGAGATTCGCCGCGACGCCCTTGAGCGTGTGCGCGAGGAGCAGCGCCCGCTCCACGTCTCCCGCACGCACAGCGGCGCGAATTTCCGCCACCGCCTGGAGGTGGCCCTCCATGAATTTGCGCAGCACCTGCGCGTACAGGCTCTTCCGCTGGCCCAGCCGCGCCAAGGCGCCTTCCGTATCAAGCGCCGGTGCGTCCTCAGGCGGCGCTTCCACAGCCGCTGCGACTTCTCCTGCGGTCGCCACCTCCAAAGCAGCCAGCTGCTTCGCATGCTGCATCATCCGCTGCAGCACGCTGTACAGCTGAATCGCCTCGAACGGCTTCGAGATGTAGGCATCCATGCCCGCTTCCAACACTTGGCCTTTCACGCCCTGCATTGCATCGGCGGTCATGGCGATAATCGGCGTCGTGATGCCATCGCTGCGAAGGCGGCGTGTGGTTTCAATCCCATCCATCAGCGGCATCTGCAAATCCATCAAAATCGCGTCATAGGTTTTCGACGCAACCCGTTCCAGCGCCTCGATGCCATTGCCGGCCACATCGACCCGCACGCCCATTTCCTGCAAAATCTCCTGCGCTACCTGCTGATTAATCTCATTATCTTCCACGAGCAGGACCTCGGCGTGGCGAAGCAGGCTGAGCTTCTTTCCGTCGGACTCGTCCTGCGCGCCGATTTTTTTGACTTTGAGCTGCTCCTGGAACAGATCCACAATATGATTGTACAGCTGCGATTGGGAAATCGGATAATACAGCACCTTGCGCACATACGACGTCGGCAGCTTGGTCTGTACATCCGCCTCATGGTACGCACTGATCAGTACAATGACCTGCGGCGGATTATCATAGCCCATTTTGACCTTTTCCGCAAAAGCATGCGCATTCTCCCCTTGAAGCATCCAATCCACAATGACCAGATCGTAGCGGTCACTGGCATCCATATGTGCGAACGCGCTGGCAGCGGAGTCCTGCGTGCTCACGACAAACTGGAACTGCTCCAGCTGGCGTCCCAGCACAAGCCGCATGTCCTCGTCTTCGCATACGACCAGCACACGCAAAAATTGCAGATGCGGTGCAATCGGCGCGCTGAATACATGGCTAAAGCCCCGTTCAAAGTTCACGGTAAAGTAAAAACAGCTGCCACGGCCGAACTCGCTCTCCACGCTCATTTCGCCACCCATCAGCTCGACAAGGTGTTTGGAAATAACCAGCCCTAGTCCAGTACCGCCGTACTTCCGCGTCGTCGACATATCTGCCTGCGAGAACCCGCGGAACAGCTTGCCAAGCTGCTCCGGCGTCATGCCGATGCCCGTATCGCGAACCTCGACACGCAGCTGCACCTCATTGTCCATTTTCTCGGCGACCCGCACGGAAACGGAAATCTCCCCTTCCTCCGTAAACTTCAGCGCGTTATTGACGAGATTGAGCAGCACCTGATTGAACCGGAACGGATCACCTTTCAGCAATTGCGGCACCTCATGATCGATGGCAAAATGCAGCCGCAATCCCTTCTCATAAAGCGAAAAGCCGATCATATCTGAAATATTACTCATCACTTCGTACAGATCGAAATCGATGCGTTCCAGTGAGATTTTTTTCGCTTCAATTTTCGAAAAGTCCAGAATATCGCTAATGATCGTCAGCAAGCTTTTCGCTGAAATCGCGGTTTTGCCGACATAATCTTTCTGTTGATCGGTCAGCGCCGTCTGCTGCAAAAGATGATTGAGCCCGATAATCGCGTTCATCGGCGTCCGAATCTCATGGCTCATATTCGCCAAAAACTCGCTCTTCGCCCGATTCGCCGCCTCCGCCAGCTCCTTCGCATCAGCTAACAGCACATTCTTGCTCGCCAGCTCCGACGTCCGGACCTCCACCAACTCTTCCAGATGATCCTTGTATTGATGCAGCATTTCTTCTTCCTGCCGGCGATCGGTAATGTCCGCTCCAGCCAGAATGAGGCCGACAATCTCCCCCTTTTCGTTTCTCAGCAGCGTATTGTTCCAGCCGATCAAACGCTCTTCACCGCATCCGTTCAAAATAATACTTTCATAATAATCCGGCCGCTCGCCGCCGCTCATCACCTGCTGAAATCGCTCGCGCCGACTCTCGAGCAGATGCTCCGGCACACATACCTCCAGCCAATTCTTCCCTACAATCTCCGCCTCCGCATAGCCGAGCATGCTGCATCCTTTCCGATTGAGCAGCTCGATGCGACCCGAACGATCCATCACCACAATGATCACATCGACAAGATCGAGGTAGCTTTGGGCCTTCTCTTTCTCCTTCAACAGCTTCTGCTCGCCTTTTCGCCGAACGTCCCGCGTCTGGAGCACCAATCCTACACCCACGACAATCGCCATCACCGTAAAAATAAAACCCATCCACAGCGCCGTTCCGCGTTGACGGGACGTACGGTCGACATCCCTTTGGGTTCCCGTCAAATTATAATCAACCCAGCGCTGCAGTTCCTCATCAGCGAGCTGCCGTTTGATTGCCAACTGGTCCAGCAGCAACTTGGCAAACTCATAGTCGCCTGACTGCACGGCATCAATGATGAGTTGCCCCTTCAACAGGTAATCCAGCGATTTCTCGTACACCATCTCATAAATAGCCTTCTCCTCCTGGGAATTGAGGAAAGGCTCGTAAGCCTCGTACTGCTCATTGAGCAGTTTCCGTGTATTTTGATAATCGGTAATGAGCGTATGGAGACGCTCACGATCCGTTTCAAGCACTATTTTATGCAGAAGAATCCGCTCTTTCGTGAAATTCTCCTCCATCTTGAAAATCCTGGCCACACTGGGCATCCAGTTCGTTTTGACCACATCGACGGTCTCTTTCAGCGCGAACATTTGATAGAAGTTCGTCCCGATAACCGCTATTAATAGCAAGCTAATAATGAATACCCATAACGATCTCACCCTAGTAATCGCCTTCAAAGTATCCCGCCTTTCTATCGCTATTATAGCATAGGAACCTTCGCTGATAGTGAACAAAGAAGGCCAACCAGCCCATGCCGATTGACCTACACGAGTACCTTACCTTGAATAAAGCGCAAAAAAACACCGCCGGGAACCACGCCCAGCGGTGCGTCTTTATCTTTTGCCCGGATCGTACGGCTCGCCCAGCGCGGAAGGCGCTTTGGAGCGGCCGACGGCGCCGGCCAGCACGAGAATCGTGAGCACGTACGGCAGCATGTACAGGAACTCCTGCGGGATGTGCTTCGAGAATTCGAACAGCCGCAGGAAGTTGTTGAGCGCCTGCGCCATCCCGAAAAACATCGCGGCCCCGAATGCGCCGAACGGATGCCATTTGCCGAAAATCATCGCCGCCATGGCGATGAAGCCCTGGCCCGAGATCGTGTTGTGCGAGAACGCGCTCGTCGTGGTGAGCGTAATCGTCGCGCCGCCGAGCCCGGCGAATAGCCCACTGAGCATCACCGCGATATAGCGGATCCGCTTCACCTTGATCCCGTTCGTATCCGCGGCGCTCGGATGCTCGCCGACGGCGCGCAGGCGCAGGCCGAACGGGGTTTTGAACAGGACGTAGTACGTCACGCCGACAAGAATCAGCGCAATGTACGTCGTTGGATACGCGGTAAAAAACGCGTTCCCGAGATAAGGAATGTCCGCCAGGAGCGGAATCCGCCACTTGGAAAAGACATCGTTCAGCGTCTCGGTTTGGCCCGCGCCGTTGAACAGCATTTTAACCAGATAGAGCGTCACGCCTGCCGCCAGGAAGTTGATCACGACGCCGCTGACGACCTGATTCGCCTTGAAGGTAATCGTCGCGACCGCATGAATCAAGGCAAAAATCAGCGCAAACACCATCGCGCAGATCAGCCCCACCCAAGGCGACAAAGAGCCCATATCGGCCTGCTCCGCATAATAGGAACCGACAGCCGAAGCAAACGCGCCCGAGACCATCAGGCCCTCAATTCCAATATTAACAACGCCGGAACGCTCCGAGTAAATGCCGCCCAGCGCACCGAAAATGAGCGCCGTCGAATACACGAGCGTAATATTAATCAATTCACTGAATTTCGTAAAAAACGCATCCAGCATATCCATCTACGACACCCTCTCTTTCTTGCGCCGGCCATAGAGCGGCAGCAGGATCCAGCGGACGATGCCTTGCGTCGCCACGAAGAAGATCACCGAGCCGATGACGATGCGGATAATTTCCGGTGGTACGTCCGCGCCGAAGCTCATCCCCGCGGAGCCGTAGGACAGCCCGCCGAACAGCATCGCGCCCAGCACAATCCCAATCGGATTGTTCGCGCCCAGCAGTGACACGGCGATACCGTCGAAGCCGTAGCCCGGCGATGCCGCAGCCACGACCTGGTAGTGAAAAACGCCCAGCACTTCAAACACGCCGGCCAGCCCGGCAAAAATCCCCGAAATAAACATCGCCTTCACGATGCTGCGATTGACGTTCATCCCGGCATACTTCGCCGCATCCATGTTATGGCCGACGGCGCGAAGCTCGTACCCCTGCTTCGTCCGCCACAGAATCAGATAAAACACCAACGCGCCAAGCAGCGCGATCACGGTGCCCCAGTGCACCCGCGCATGATTCATCGCGTCAGACAGCCAGCCGATGCTGAGCGAAGCGGAGTCCTGAATCATGTAAGACCGCTGCTGCTTCGGCTCCAGCAGGAACCGGTTCACGATGTAGTTCGAGAGGAACAGCGCGATCCAGTTCAGCATGATCGTCGTGATGACCTCGTTCACGCCGCGCTTCGCTTTCAGGTAGCCGGCAATGGCGCCCCAGAGGCCGCCGAACAGTGCGCCGACGATAACCGCCAGCGGCGCATGGATGATCCACGGCAGGCCGTGGATTTTGACCCCAATGATCGTCGCCCCTGTCATGCCCATCACGAATTGGCCTTCGGCGCCGATGTTGAAGAGGCCCGTGCGGAACGCAAACGCCACCGACAATCCTGTCAGAATGAGCGGTGTAATCGCCCGAATCGCTTCTCCGATGTCGTAGGAGCTGCCGAAAATCCGCTTAAACAGCGCGATATACGCGTCAATCGGATTATACCCTCCGGCCAGCATGACGAGTGCCCCGAACAGCAGCCCCAGGATAATCGCGACGATGGGATTCACCGCAGATTCACTTGTAAACACGCGTACAAATTTATTCATGAGGCGCCCCCTTCTCCCCAGGCTGACTGCCCGCCATCAACAGACCGATCTCCTGATCGTTCGTATCCTTCGGCAGCACCTCGCCCACGATCTGTCCTTCATAGATCACCGCGATGCGATCCGAAACGTTCATAATTTCATCCAGCTCAAAAGAAATCAGCAGCACGGCCTTGCCCTTATTCCGCTGCTCGATCAGCTGGCGGTGCACGAATTCAATCGCGCCCACATCCAACCCCCGCGTCGGCTGCGCCGCGATCAGGAGGTGTGGATCTTTGTAAATTTCCCGCGCAATGATCGCCTTCTGCTGGTTGCCGCCGGACAGCGACCGCGCTTTGTTGTAAATGCTCGGCGTACGCACGTCGAACTGCTTGATCAGCGCCTCCGCGTGCTTGTCGATCGCGTCGTAGTTGAGAAAGCCGCCTTTGTTGTACGCCGGATGGAAGTATGTATTCAGCACCATGTTCTCGCTCATCGTATAATCCAGCACCAACCCGTGCTTATGCCGGTCCTCCGGGATGTGCGACAAGCCCGCCTCGGAGATTTGCCGCGGGGTATGATGCGTGATGTCGCCGCCCATGAGGCGCACCTGGCCGCCGTCCACGGGACGCAGCCCCGTCAGCGCTTCGATCAGCTCGCTTTGGCCGTTGCCGTCCACCCCGGCGATGCCGAGGATTTCACCTGCTTTGACCTCGAAGCTGAGCCCTTTCAGGGCCGGAAGCCCTTGCGCGCTCCGCACGACGAGATCCTTCACCTGCAGGACAGGCTCGCCGGCCTTCACGTCCTCCTTCGTCACCTTGAACGAGACGTCGCGCCCTACCATTTTCTCCGCCAAAATGCGCGGATTCGCCCCCGAGATCGGCAGCGAGTCGATCACCTTGCCCCGGCGAATAATCGTGACCGTATCGGCGATTTCCATAATTTCTTTTAGCTTATGGGTAATGAGAATAATGGACTTGCCCTCCTGCACAAGATTGCGCATGATGACCATTAATTCACTGATTTCTTGCGGAGTCAGCACAGCCGTCGGTTCGTCGAAAATGAGAATTTCCGCGCCCCGGTACAGCGTTTTCAAGATCTCGACCCGTTGCTGCATCCCGACCGAAATATCCTCGACCCGGGCTTTGGGATCCACGCGCAGACCGTACTGTTCAGAAATTCGCTTCACTTTCTCCTGCGCCGCTCGGTAATCGATATTGGCGCCTTTCTTCGGCTCCATGCCCAAGATAATGTTTTCCGTGACCGTGAACGGCTGGACCAGCTTAAAATGCTGATGCACCATCCCGATGCCGAGCTCGATCGCCCGGTTCGGACTGTCAATGGCCACTTCCTTGCCTTGCACAAGAATTTCACCTTCATCCGGCTGATACAAGCCGAACACAATATTCATCAGCGTCGATTTCCCCGCCCCGTTCTCGCCGAGCAGCGCGTGAATCTCACCTTTGCGCAGCTTGAGGGAGATGGCGTCGTTGGCCACAATGCCCGGAAAACGCTTCGTAATGTTCCTCAGCTCAACTACAGGTACTGCTTCGCTCATCGGATCACCCTAAGGATCAAATTTGAACTGCTTCTAGCCATATCGAGGATATACGCTCCAACATGTGAACAAGGCTAGTTAGATAACTAGCCTTGTTGGTATTCATGCTGATACTCGCTGTACCTCCAACCGCTTACGGTGTTTCAGGCACTTTCACTTCGCCGGAAATGATTTTTGCTTTGTATTCATCGACTTTTTTCAGGATGTCGGCGGATACGTTTTTCTTCGACGTTTCCGGCAAGCCTACGCCGTCGTCTTTCAGGCCGAGAATAACCGTTTTACCACCGGTAAATGTACCCGCAATCAAATCCTTGGAGACGCGTACAACCGCTTGGTCAACGCGTTTCAACATCGATGTCAGCGTCACATCGTCACCAAACTCCAGCGATTGGTCTTTGTCTACGCCGATTACCCATACTTTCTTACCGTTCTTCGCACGATCTTTCGCTTCGTTGAACACGCCATTGCCTGTCGAACCCGCTGCGTGGAAAATGATGTCCGCACCATCGTTATATAGCGTCGCCGCAGCTGCTTTGCCAAGGTCAGGCTTGTCGAATGCGCCGGTGTAGTTGATTTTGACCGCTGCGCTAGGGTTTACTGCTTTAACACCAGCGACAAAGCCTGCTTCAAAGCGTTTGATGACTGGAATATCGATGCCGCCGACGAAGCCGATTTTGTTCGTTTTGGTTGTAAGGCCTGCTACCACACCAACGAGATATGCACCCTCTTGCTCTGCAAACATAACAGACTCGACGTTCGGAGCTGCCACTTCATTATCAATGATCGCGAGCTTCGAGTTCGGATTTTGCGTCGCCACCGTTTTCACTGCGTCGCCCATTAAGAAGCCGATTCCCCAAGTGAGGTTGTAGCCGTCTTTGACGAATTGGTTCAGGTTCGTTGTGTAGTCAGCGTCGCTTTTGCTCTCCAGATTCTTGACGGAAGCCGACGTTTCTTTCTTAAGCAGCGTCAAACCTTCCCATGCGCTTTGGTTAAAGGATTTGTCGTTGACACCGCCGATGTCTGTAACCATCCCGATTTTAAAGTCTTTGCCGCTGTTGTCGCTAGCAGGTGCGGCCGATGCAGCCGCCGTGCCTGCCGGTGTCGCCGAAGCGCCTGTGTTGGATTCTTCTTTCTTCCCGCAGCCCGAAAGGACCAATGCGGAGACCGTTACAGCCATGACGGCTGTCGTGAACATTTTTTTCATGGATCTAACCCCCATCGTATCGTTATTCAAAACAGGAAGCCTCTCCTAGTAGGTTGACCATTCCCAGTTAAAATATGTAAGTGGCTCCCCAACAAGTGTAACAACTCGATGGACAGAAGAAAAGTAATGTACTTACATTTTATAACGTCACACAAATTAACATGAACTTTTTGTTTTCCCCTACAAATGAGAACAGATGCCCCGATTTTTGATTATACAACCATTGGTCAATAAAATCTATATGGTGTTACGTCATATTTTTGAACAAGTGGAAAGCGCCTTCAAAAAAGGCAAGCGCACCGTGTGGGGGGAAGACAACCGTACACAATTATTCGTCGAGCATCGCTGCTGCCCATCGAGCGGCTGTCGCTGAAATAAGCACTCAGCGAGTGCTTATTGTCCGAAATCCAGCGCTCAACCGCTCGATAAGCACTCCGCGTGGGCTTATTCCTCGCAACACTCGCCTCTTCCCGCCGCTTTGGCTGAAATAAGCACTCAGCGAGTGCTTATTGTCCGAAATTCAGCGCTCAACAGCTCGATAAGCACTCCGCGTGGGCTTATTGAATGTCTTACAGTTGAACCTGACGACGACGACACTGCTCTTCGCCACCCGCGCCCGGCTATCCCCTCGCCAAGAAGCATAAATAATAACAAAAACCCCCTCAAATGAGGAGGTTGAACAGTTTCGGATCGTTATTGATTTCCATATACCCGTAATCCTTGCGCGATAGGCGCTCGATAAGGCCTTGGTAGTCATCCTTGTTCTTGAGCTCGATGCCGACTAGCGCCGGCGCGTTGTCTCTATTGTTTTTCTTCATATACTCAAAACGGGTAATATCGTCCGTCGGCCCCAGCACGTCCTCCAGGAACTCGCGCAGCGCCCCGGCCCGCTGAGGAAAGTTCAAAATAAAATAATGCTTCAATCCCTCATAAATGAGCGAGCGCTCCTTGATCTCCTGCATCCGGTCAATGTCGTTGTTGCCGCCGGAGATGATGCAGACGACGTTTTTACCCTTGATCTGCTCCCGATAAGCGTCCAGTGCCGCCACCGGCAGCGCGCCTGCGGGCTCGATGACGATGGCGTTGCTGTTGTACAGCTCCAGAATCGTCGTGCACTCCTTGCCGGACGGAATCACCGTTATCTCCGCCAGCTTGTCCCGGCAAATCTCATACGTCAGCTCGCCTACCTGCGCGACAGCCGCTCCGTCCACGAACTTCTCGATGTTCGTCAGCTTCACGACACCGTCAAGGCGAAACGCCTCGCTCATACTCGCTGCCCCTTC
This sequence comes from Paenibacillus oryzisoli, assembly GCF_050467285.1. Classification (GTDB taxonomy): domain Bacteria; phylum Bacillota; class Bacilli; order Paenibacillales; family NBRC-103111; genus Paenibacillus_E; species Paenibacillus_E oryzisoli_A. The sequence continues at coordinate 80,497 of NZ_JBCMUN010000021.1, forward strand.
AGGCTCGGCCCCGATGATCTGCGTTTTCGGCGATACGCTCGACACATACGTCGCAACCCCTGCCGCCAGACCGCCCCCGCCAATCGTCGCAAAGATAAAATCCGGCGCATCCTGCATCTGATTCATAATTTCCAGGCCGACCGTCCCCTGCCCGGCAATCGTCCGTGCATCGTCGAACGGGTGAATGAACGCCTTGTTCTCCTTCTGGCAGTATGCCTTCGCCTGAGCGGAAGAATCGTCGAACGTGTCCCCGGTCAGGATGACCTCCACAAAAGAACCGCCAAACAGCTTCACCTGCGAAATTTTCTGCCTTGGCGTCGTCGTCGGCATGAAAATTTTCCCCTCGATGCCAAGCTGCTTGCAGGAATAGGCCACGCCCTGCGCATGATTGCCCGCGCTCGCGCAGACCACACCCGCCGCCCGCTCCTCGGCCGTCAGTCCTTGGATGACGTTGTACGCGCCGCGAATTTTGAACGAACGCACCACCTGCATGTCTTCCCGCTTCAAAAACACATTGCATTCATACTGACTCGAAAGCAAGTCGTTGCGCTGCAGCGGTGACGGTTCAATCACTTTGCTGAGTACATGATTCGCTTTCAGAATATCCTCCAAGCCCACTTTTCCGGCTACCGTCATCGCCTTCTACCACCTTTACCTGACATATCCAGTCATATTTTAACGAGTATTGTAGCACAGATTGTGCGGCAATAGTATGGAAAAGACAACCGAATAAGGCAGTTCTTTGACCAATCTGCGAAAAAAGTAAAAGCCCCTCCCTCCACGTCAACCGTGGCAGGAAAGGCTTGGATGTATCGCTTGAAGTTAGTAATAACGCGGCTGCTCCTGCAGCTCCGCACGGCGCTGCAAGAAGCGGTAGAACGCGCTCGCCGCCTGCGCCTTGGTCACTTCCGTTTTCGGCGCGAAGCTGCCGTCCGAAAGCGACATGATGCCGAGGCCCACGACGATCGCCGCATCCCCGATGCGCGTCAATTGCGCGCTATCGGCGATTTGCGGGTTGAAGACGCCATCGTATTTCGCCAGGTTTTTGTAGCCTAGCGCTTTGACAATCAGCTGCGCCATCGACTCCCGGTCCATCTTGGCGTCGGGATTGAAGTCAGCGCCGACATCGAGAAGTCCGCGATCCACGGCATTTTCGACATAGGCAAAATACTTCGAGCCGTTCGCCACATCTGCAAACGACGCCGCACGCTCAGCGCCGTAGTAAATGCCGCCATTGCCGCCGTTCATAGCGATCACCAGCATTTTGACCAGCTCGCCTTTCGTAATCGCCTCATCCGGGCTCACCTTGCCGTCCTTCACGTCAAGCGCCTGATAGTCCAGCATCAGCTGCAGTTCGTTCTTCGCCCAATGCTGGTCGATGTCGCTGACCGTCACTTTGCCGAGCGTCATCCCTTCACCCGTATCGGCGTTCCGCCACTGGCCTGTCGCTGCATCCAGCAGGAAGGCTTGGTGGTTGCTCCGCAGATTGAGCGAGTACACAAGCTTCGCCGTGGCTTTGCCTTGCGTATTCACCGCATCCACCGGTAAAGCCTCGCCCGCCGCCATCATCACGCGGTATTTCTCAATCGGCATCACGCCGTAGTAACCACCGTCCAGCATGTAGCTCAGTTTAAGGTCGTACTGACCGAGCCACAGATCCTTGGCTTTGTCCTCAGAAATGACCTCCGGCTTCTGCTTCGGATACGGCAGGTTGCTCAAGGTCACATTATAATTGCGAATCTCGCCCGTAACGCGGTCGATGCTAATCCGCACGCCTTCATAGCCGGCTGTAACACCATCAATCGTGCGAACGTAGTTAATGTCCCACGTCCGCAGCTGCTTGAGCAGTTCGTCGGAGTACGACTTTTGCACGCGCATCGACAATTGATCCGTGTAACCCGGCAGCTGCTTTTTCACAAGATCGTTGCTTTTAGCAATGGCGTCGTCGAGAGAAACCTTCCCTTCAACCGGCTTGCTGCTGTCATAGTCATAAGGCGAGTACATGCTGAAAGAGGTGATTTCTCCGGTTTTGCTGTTGACGCTTGCCCAAGCGTTGCCGCCCGCTATTTTACTTGTCGATGTGGAATCCGTCGCCGGCTTGTTCCAGGAAATGCTCCAATTGGACGTCACTTCGCCGGTTTCCGGATTCGTCATTTCGTTGAAGCTCGCTTCCTGCAGCTCATAGTCGCTCAGCCCGCTGAACGTGTCGGTCACTTTCTTAATCGCTTCTTCTTTCGTCAAATTCAGATTGGCTGCCGGTATCGCGCCTAGCGGCTTGTCGGTCAACGGTTTCTCATCGCTGATCTCAATGCCTTGCGTCGGCGTCCAGACTTCACCAGTTGTCGCATTCAGGGTAGCCGGATTCAACGTATAAGAAATGATCGGCGTTTTCTTGTCTTGTGCACGATAAGGCACCTGATATTGCAGCGAGAGGCTCGATTTCTCCCGCGCCAGCGCTGCTGCCTTCTCCTTATCGATCGGTGTCGCCGTTTCAAACTGGAGGCTGTCATCCCAATTGTAATAGTAATTGACAACCTGGCCTTCGCCGTTCACATTCACGCTGATGCCGTTGCCGCCAAAAGGCACGCCATTCACAGCGCGATCATAGCGAATATTGTATTGATAATTGCCGTCCAGCGGCGTGCGGAATGCTTGTTCGTCGGCGTCATTGTACAACAAGTCCGACTGCTTCGCAGGATTGACCTTGGCCAAGAACGCTGCGGCGATGTCCTTCGCTCCCGCATAATCCACTTTAGGTGGATAGCTTGGCTTGTGATCAGGATCGTTATCGTTAAAAGAGTACGAAGTCAGCGACCCGTCCATGCCATTAATGGAAACGTTGAGGTAGCCATAATTGCGGTCTTTCACTTTTTTCGCATAAGAAATGTTCCAGGTCGGAATACTGGCGCCATTGCCGCCGTAATAGGCGTTCAAGCTCACATTCTGGATGGCGTAGCCGTCAGGAAGGGTAATGTACGTTTTGACTTTGTCGAGTGCCTGCTCCTTCGTAAGTTTGGCCTCGAGCTGCTTGGCGTCGCCGCTTTTCACCGGCACAGCCGTCGTCATGACGTCTGTCGCTGCTACGGCAGGACTCGCCCCCATAACCATGTCTGCGAACGCCGCCGGCGCCATTCCGAGCAGTAAAGATGAAGCCACCACGACCGTGCCTGCTTGTTTCAATAATTTCAAAGTCATCTTCCTCCTTAGCGAGTTCAAAATCGTCTTCGGCCACGTGCAGTTCATCCGACAGGCAGCTGGCGGAGTCCGGCCCATAGCTTTCTAAATTTTGGACGGAGGTACTTGGAAAAAGGTTGCAGCGCGACCATTAAAATTTTTTGGCCAACTGATGCCTTGCCCGTCAATGTCTATCTCTAAACCGTTTTATCGCATCCTCGGTTACCGGCTCGAAGAAGTTAAGAAGGTTGCCATCGGGATCGCGGAACAGCATAGAACGGTTCCCCCACGGCATTGTGGTCGGTTCCTTTACCCAATTATCGACAAATGGCTTCAAGCGCACGTATTCGGCTTCGACATCGTCAACGCGGAATTCAATAATGACCGTGCGATTACTTGCCCCCATTGCGGAACCGGCGCCGAATAGCTGCGTCGTCTGGGAGTGGCCGATTGCAAGGGTGCATGATGGCATAACGAGCTCAGCAAATACGGGCGCGGGCCGCTCCGCCGAAACCCCCATGACTTTCTCATAGAACTCAACGAGACGATCCACGTCGTCAGTAATGATACGAACAGAAGCGAAATTCACAAAATATCATCCTTCCTTCTAATAGGTCTGGCTGTAGATTTACATGTCCAATTATAAAAAAACGCTACTGACACCGTTATGTCAGTAGCTTTGGAAACTCGTGGAGATATCTTTTCCGATATGCTAAAAAAAAGCACAACCGCCCTCTCCAAGGAGAGATGGCTGTCATGCTCCGTTTCACTTGCCTGTCTGTGTCCCCTGATTGCCCAGCGTCTTCATCAAATCCTGCATCTCACCGGCCGTTAAGTCCCGCCACTTGCCCACCTTCAGGTTCCCGAGGTGAATATGCATGATCCGGACACGCTGCAGCCGCACGACCCGGTAGCCGAACGCCTCGCACATCCGGCGGATTTGGCGGTTGAGCCCCTGTGTCAGAATGATGCGGAACGTCCGCTCATTCACTTGAATGACCTCGCACGGCTTTGTCACCGTGCCCAGAATCCGTACGCCGCTCGCCATCCCGCGTAAGAACATTTGCGTAACCGGCCGATTCACCGTCACGATGTACTCTTTGTCGTGGTTATTCTCGGCACGCAAAATCTGATTCACAATATCCCCGTTATTCGTAAGGAGAATGAGCCCCTCCGAATCTTTATCCAGCCGGCCAATCGGGAAAATCCGCTCCTTATGCGCGACAAAATCTACAATGTTACCTGGCACATGCAGCTCCGTCGTCGACGTAATGCCCACCGGCTTATTCAGCGCGATGTAGACATGCTCCTTCTTCTGCCCCAGCGGCTTGCCGTCGATGCGCACTTCGTCGCCAGGCCCCACCACGCTGCCCAGCGTCGCCAACTCGCCGTTGATCGTCACGCGCCGCGCTTCGACCCATTTATCCGCTTCGCGTCTCGAACAGACGCCCGTTTCGCTAATAAATTTATTAATTCTCATATGTGAGAAGTCCCCTTCTGCATCCAGCGCTTCAATCCTTTTATTATGCGGGATTTGGACAGCCCGTTCAAGTCGCCGGATCGGAAAGACGTTCCCTGACAACAGAAAAAGGCTGCCCACCCCCGCTTGGGCTTGGTTCGGCCGGCATGCTATACTGGATGGACCATTTCCAACCAAAAAGATATCCTTGCCGATAGGCTAAAAAGGAGGCCACGACCGCATGCGCATCGCCATGCTAGGCGCAACTGGCCGTTTGGGGCGGCGCGTGCTCGCGCTCGCCCTCGCGGACGGCCACGAGGTCACGGCGCTCGTCCGTGACCCCAACAACATCGAACGGCAGCCGGACAACCTCACCTTGATCCAAGGTGACGCTTGCCAGGCTGCCGACGTACTTGCCACCGTATCGCGCGCCGATACGGTCATCTCTTGCCTCAGCACCGGCGGCGCCGCGGTGCTGTCAACCGCCACGCCCCTCCTCGTCGGGGCGATGAGGCAGGCCGGCGTGCGACGGGTGGTCACCGTCGGCACGGCCGGGATTCTCCAGAGCCGGGAGCATCCGGCTCTGTTGCGCTACGAGACGCCGGACACCCGGCGCTCGTCGACCCGTGCGGCGGAGGAGCACCGCCGCGCCTGGGAGGCGCTCGCCGCCTCCGGGCTCTGTTGGACAGTCGTCTGTCCAACCTACCTGCCGGAAGGCGAGCCGCAACATCTGTTCCGCGCGGAGTGCGACTACCTCCCGGATGGCGGCACATCCATCACAACCGGCGACACCGCGGCGTTCACGTACCGCGCGGCGCTGAGCGACGCGTGGGCGAATTGCCGCGTCGGGCTCGCGTATTGAGCGGGCGTGTGAATCGGCACACACGTCCGCGCGCGGAGCGCAAGCCTGCGAAAAGGCAGGAATTTCATCGGAATTCCCGCAAATTCAGGAAATACCTGCGAGAAAGCAGGCATTTAGACGAAATCTCCTCGGTTTGGGCCAGGCACGTCTCAAAAAACTGCTTTTTCGCAGGTATTTCTACCGAAACCGCGATTTCCACGGCGAATGCCTGCCTTTTCGCAGGAATTCGTCTGCCCATGGCCATCGCTCTCCGACTAAGCAGGTACCTGTGTAGGAACCTGAATTGCAGAAACGCTAGTTCATTCTCCTCGACCGGTACCTAAGCAGTTATCAGGCATTAGCCGCAAATAGGCAAATTCCGGGGTGCGTCTGCCTACTGGCATGGGAGCCCACGGTTTTCCCTGCCGTAATTAGCAGCAACGTAACACGCCCTGACATCCCGCCACGCCAAACAAGCGCTCCCTCACAGAGCGCTTATTTCTATTCCTCCCCCGCCGCCTTCCACTGACCCAGCAACGTCTCCCGATGCTGCGCCGCCAAGTCAAAGCGGTAGCCGCCCATCAGATTCTCCAGTTTCACCGGCGCCAGCAGGCGGTTGAGCGGAATGTCCGGCGTCACCGGGAACGAAAACGCCGTGTTCATATAATCCGTCTGCACCTCGCGCGACAGCATAAAATCGACGAACGCTTTGGCCGCCTTGGTGTTGTCGCCGCCGCGCAGAATCGAGATGCCGCCGACTTCCCAGCCCGCTTCGGGCGGGATGAGGGAGCGGATGGCATAGCCCGAGTTTTTGAAGCGCAGCTGGTCGCCCAGAAAAGAGACCACGGCGGCGACTTCGCCCTCGGCCAGGCGCTGCGCGCTTGTAATGCCGGAGAACGTCGTCGACGCGCTCTGCTGCTTGAGCGATTTCATGAGGGAAATCGCCTCGGTTTCTCCTCGCTGCTGAGCTAGAGACGCCAGCAGCGTATAGCCCGTCCCCGACGTTTCCGGGTCGGGGATTTCGATTTTGCCCTTGAGCTCAGGCCGCAGCAAATCTTCATACTGCTGAGGCATGGGCAGCGCGGCGAGCTGCGGATCGCTCCGCCATACGGATTCATTCACGCCGATGGCCAGCGCCCCCATGTACATCCCGCTCCAATATCCATCGCTATCCTTAAATCGATCGGGAATTGTACTTATCGCAGAGGAGCGGTAGCGGATGGACTTGTTCTTGTGCTTGAGCTGCTCGTGCAAATCGGCCGGGCCGCCGATCACGACGTCGATGCCCGTTTTGCCGAGTGTCAGCAAGTGGTAGCCGGCTTCGCCGCTGGACATGCGGATCAGCTCGTAGGGCTGGTCCATTTTTTTCTTAAACATTTCCAGCAGAATCCGTCCTTCATCTTCCTGAAACACCACGTACACCTTGATCGGCTGCCCGCTCTTTTTCTCGCTGAACAGCCAGAACCCAGCAACGACAACGGCAAGCCCCAGCAGGACGAACAAAATCTTTTTCCTCAACGCGCTCCCCTCCCTTCACACGAATCATGACGAAAAAAGCCGACATGATCTATTGTATCATGGCGAGCTCTTCCCATACGCGCTGATTTACTGCTCTTTTCTTATTAAATGGATCTTCTCCGACGCTGCGCTGATCGCAACGTTCCCTTTGAATCGCTCGCTGCCAAGGTCGTAGGCGTCCACAATCCATTCTTTCATGTTGTCGTCCACGATGAAGTAGCGCTCCTTCTCCCCTAGGAACATGGAGGATCGTACGAATCCACTTACGGCGAAGCCTTCCTCCAGCCCGGAAGCCGCATGGATGCGGATCGACTCCGGACGAATGCTGAGCGCCACTTGCTCGCCCGCCTGCACGGACTCAGCGGTCGTGACCGTCACGGCGCGTGCTTTCCCTTGGGTCACGTATTCGACCGTAACTTGCTGGCCCGACACCCTGCGCACTGTAGCATCGACGAAGTTGGTCGTGCCGATAAAATCCGCTACATACGTCGTCTTCGGCTTGTAGTAAATCTCGTGCGGCGTGCCGTACTGGTCGATCGCGCCTTTGTTGAACACGACGATGTGATCGGACATCGACAGCGCCTCGAGCTGATCGTGCGTCACGTAGATGACAGTGAGGTTCAGCTCCTGCTGGATGGTGCGCAGCTCCACGCGCACTTCCTCGCGCAGCTTGGCGTCGAGGTTGGACAGCGGCTCGTCGAGCAAGATGATCGGCGAGTTCATGACGAGCGCCCGCGCCATGGCGACGCGCTGCTGCTGACCCCCGGACATCTGGTGCGGGTACCGCTCCTCGAGTCCGGTCAACTTCACTTTCGCCAGCGCCTCTTTCACGCGCTGCTGGACTTCGGCCTCCGGCCGTTTTTGAATGTCGAGGCCGTACGCCACATTGTCGAAAACCGTCATATGCGGGAACAGCGCATACTCCTGGAACACCATCGGCGTGCCCCGCTTGTACGGCGGCAGGTCGTTGACGACCTTGCCGTCGATGCGGATTTCGCCCTCGTCGATCGTATAAAAGCCGGCGATCGAGCGCAGCAGCGTCGTTTTGCCGCAGCCGCTCGGGCCGAGGAAGGTAATAAATTTGCCGCGCTCAATTTGCAGATGAATATTTTTGAGCACGTGGTTGTCGCCGAACACTTTGTTGACGTTGGTCAGATCGAGTAATGCTTGCGAGCTCATGCGTCTCACGCTCCTGTCTTAGAAATCGAATATTTTCACTTTATCCCGGAAAATCAGTTTCATAATGCCCAGCGTACCCAGCGTTGCGCCCATGAGGCCCACAGCCACCGCAGCCGCCCAGTAGTAGGTGCCGGTTTCCGCGTAGTTGAAGATCGAGACGGCCGCTACCACCCACTTCGGCGTAATCAAGAAGACGATGGTGCTCAGCGTGTTCATATTTTTCATAAAAGCATAGACGAAGTTGGCAACGACAGTTTTTTGCAGCATCGGGAACACGATGGTGGTCAGCGTCCTGCGGCTGTCTGCGCCAAGATTGGCGGCCGCTTCTTCGATCGATTTATCGACCTGCTTGAAGGAAGCCGTCAGCCCGCGATACCCGACAGGCATCTGCTTGAGCAGCATCGCCACGATGATCAGGACGGCGGAGCCTTGCAGCATCAGCGGACCTGAGCTAAAGGCAACGATCAACGCCAAGCCAACGAATGTGCCCGGCAGGGCAATCGGTAATACAGCGGTGAAGTCGAGCAGTTTTTTGCCTGGAAACGGTTTGCGAACGATGACATAAGCCAGCACCAATGCGAATGCGACCGCTAGCAGCGAGCTGACCAAGGACAGCACAAGACTGTTCATGACCGCCGGGGAGGACGGGTTAAAGACGATTTTAAAAATATGATCCAGCGTAAACGTGTTGTCCCGCCCGAAATTTTTCGTGAAAGCGAACAGAATCGTGATCAGGAACATCGAGAGAATGAAGACGGACATGAGACAGTTGAAAATGAACAGCAAAATGTCAGTTCTGCGAGAGGTCGTCACGCGATTGAGGCCCGACACCGGCTTGCCGGTAATGGTGGAGTAGGAGCCTTTTGACAGCAGCTTGCTCTGAATGGCAAAGACGATCAGCGCCGGAATGACGAGAATAATGCCCATGACGGACGCCAGCCCCGGCTCGTTGTTGATGATTTCGCCGTAAATCTCGACCGCGAGGAGCGAGTAGTTGCCCCCGATCAGCTTCGGATTCCCGAAGTCGGCAAAGCAGTTGATCGCCACCAGCAGGAATGCGTTAATGACGCCCGGCAAAGCGAGCTTGAGCGTAATCGTGCGGAACAGCTTGAAGCCGCGGGCGCCGAGGTTCTGCGCAGCGATTTCCAAGTTAGGCGAAATGGCGCGCAGCACGCCGGTAATTGTCATGTAGGCCAGCGGGAAATATGAAATCGTCTGCACGATCCATAGCCCGGGAAGGCCGTAGAGATCCAGTTCGACGCCGAACCAGCTTTTCATCCACTGGGACACCATACCGCCCCGCCCGAACAGGAGCAGGAACGCGAGGCCCGTCATCACGGAAGGCGCGAGAATCGGCAGGAATGCGATGAACCGGAAAAACTTTTTCCCGACAATGTTGCTGTAATGAATCGAGTAGGCATAAATGAAGCCGCAGACGGTCGCCGTCAAGGCGGATAAGCTTGAGCTCACGACTGTATTGAGCAGCGCGGTGGCGTAACGGCTTTTACTGAAGAACAGCTTCCAGCTGTCCGCCCCGGGCAGGGAAATGACGTAAATGAGCGGATAGATAACGAACAGACACAGGACGGCAAAACTAATGAGCACCAGCACCAGAGACGACGGATCCTTCACCAGGCGGCTTATCGAAGCGCCTACGCCCTTTTTTTCTATGATCATAGGGGTACTGCAACCACCTTCCGATTTCGATTGGAAAAGCCGGGGGAGCCGCTTTCCCGCAGCAGGGTCGGGCTCCGCCAGGCAATGAATAAATTGTAAGCGTTTTCTTATTTGAGATCCTTTAAAGCATCCTGCAATTCCTTGCGCTGCTCCGCAGCTTTCCACAGGCTGTACGATTTGTTGTATTTGGTCGTTTGAATATCGATGCCATTCTTAGGAACGGGAACACCTGGTTTCACAGCAACCGCCATAGCGGACTCTGTATAAAGCACTGCCGGCTCTTTGGTCAACATGTAGTCCATCAACTTCTTCGCGTTCTCGGTATTCGGGCCGCCTTTTACAATGGCAAGTCCGCCTACTTCGTAGCCTGCGGCTTCCGGCACAATGCTGACGATCGGGTTGCCTTGATTTTTCATTTTGAGCTGGTCGCCAAGGAACGTAACGCCAATCGTGTATTCCCCTTTGGCCGCTTTCTGGATCGGTTCAATCCCGGATTTCGGTCTTTCTTTCAGGTTCGGCAGCAGCTGCGACACGTATTTCAGCATCTCATCCTTGCCCCATACTTGGGCCAGCGAAGCTACCGCAGTATACGCCGTACCGGATGTCGCCGGGTCGGACATGCCGATTTCACCTTTGAACTTAGGATCGAGCAATTCTTTGAACGTTTGCGGGTACGCTTGCGTGCCGTATTTTTCTTTCCAGCGCTGCTCGTTGATGCCGATAGCCACTGGGTTCAGGTAAAAGCCGTTCCAGTATCCCTCTTTATCTTTCATGTTGTCGGGAATATCTTTGGCGTTCGGCGATGTGTAGCTTTCCAGCGCTCCTGCTTTCTTGAGTACCTCATGCGAATCGGCCGGGCCGCCCATCAGGAAGTCCGCTTGCGGCTTGCCCATTTCGTTCTGTACGCGGGATACCGCCTCGCCGCTTGGCAGTCGCAACACTTCGTATTCGATGCCGGTTTCTTCTTTGAACTTATCCAAAATCTTGCGTGCTTCTTCCTCTTGGAAAATGGAGTACACCGTAATTTTGCCTTTCGACTTGCCTCCGAACACGCCGGATTTGTACAAGAAGAATCCCCCAATTAGCACAACAGCAGCAAGCGAAACGATCAGGACCGATTTATTGCTTTTGTTTCTTGCCATTCCAATCAACATCCCCTCTCATCTGTGAGGCCGTGTCTGAACACCCGCTACCTTCTGAGTATTCAGACACGCCCTAAGAGGCATCGTTTTGTTTGAAATAGGCTTTATGATTCGTCTCATCCAGCAAATCGAAAACAACGAAGTAGGCGTTGTCGTATTGGTCGAGATGCAGCCAATGCTTAGCACTCGCCTTTGCGTCCGTCAGCTGCACCACATAGTGGGCGTTAGGCTGCTTGTCGGGGAAGCTGAATTGGCTAAAATCAATCAGCCGAACCGCTGTACTCGTCTGCTGCGCTAGCGCAGCGCGTGCCTTGCTATCCAGCGGTGTTAAGACCCCTTCCTCCAGTCGGAACACTTCCGAGTCCATATTGGCAATTGCCGCTCCTACGCGTTCAGCGGTCAGTGCCTTGTCGATCAGCATGTTCTGCAGCTTCCGAATTTCGGCGGAGATGTCCATCGAGCCTACGAACATCGAACCAAAGCTCAGTCCGCTCGTACCGACCTGGAACTGAATATCCTCTTGATCCAGGTAAGCCATCGAACCGGACAGCAGCAACCTGGAAGCGTTTCCATGATTGCGCTGGGTCCCTGTATGCAGCAGCTGCGCAAAAGCATCCTTCCACGCGATCAGCTCTTTCGGGTCTTCGATGACGGTCGTTCCGACGCCGGGATAAGTCACGCTCATGCGCATGGGGATTCCCTCCGCCATGTCATTGTTGTGCATATTCCCGGGCAGCACGCGCACTTCATCGACACCGACGCGAAACACAAAAGCGAAAATGCCGATCAACACACACCCAATAACGATTTGCATGAAGATGAGACGCATCCATGAAAGCCCTTTCTTCTCCTCTTGCATGTAAGCTTACTCTCCTTTTGTCTCAAAAAAATCGTGGCTTTGTATCAATTTTGTAACAAAACTTGCGCAGGCGGACGGTCGATTCGGAACGTCAGTTCCACAACGGTCCCTACTCCCAGGCGGGTGCTTACGGCAATATCTCCGCCTTGCAGCTCCATGAGCTGCTTGCTGAGCAGCAGTCCCAGTCCATGGGAATTCGCGGTGACAGGCCGCGATGGCTTCTCCTCGGCAGGCAGGAAAAGTTCGGCCGCATCCGCCTCGCTCATGCCTTGGCCGTTGTCGGCGATGCGGAGCAAGCACGTGCCGGCGCGGGCAGCGACGGTGTCCAACGTTAGGGTCAAGTGCGTGCATTTGCTGTGCTTGATGGCATTGTCGATCACGTTGAAGATCACCTGCTGCGTTCGCGCAGGGTCGAGGTACACCTCGCACGGCTCCGCCTGGAGCGCTGTGGAGATCGACGACTTCTGCAGCGTCGGCTCCAAAATGCGCAGACTGTCCGTCAGCACGGCCGTCAAGTCCGTTCGCTGCAGCTGCACGCGCCACGCCTCTTCGCCTTTCAGCGAAGACTGCAGCAGTTCTTCAACCATTTGCAGCAGCTTCGCGCTTTCTTTGCGGATGTAGCCGTTGCAGTTGCGGATGTCTTCCACTTTCTCCAGCTTGTCGATCAAATCGGAGAAGCCGATGATCGAGGTGAGCGGCGTTTTCAGCTCGTGCGTGACATTATCGTAAAATTTCTTCTGCTTGCCCTGCTCGAGATGCAGCAGCTCGATATGCTCCTGAAGCGCTTCGGACATCCGGTTAAAATCGTCCGCCAGCCTGCGCACCTCATCCCGGCTGCTCACCTTGATCTTGCGGCTGAAATCGCCGATCGCCACGCGCCGCAGCGCTTGCTGCAGCGCAAACAGCGGCTGCATGATGTAGTAGGAATACGAATAGCTGGCGAGCAGCGCCAGCAGCAGGCAGCCCATCGCCACGCCGATGAACCATCTGCGCATGTCGGCCAGCGTCTGCTCGTGCTGATTCAGCTCCAGCAGGTAGCGAAAGCCCCCGATTATCTTCCCCTCGTAGAGGAAGGGTGAAGCGTAGATCAGGATTTTGCCCCGCTCGCTTTCAGTAATGACCGTCGCTGTGTCCCCTTTCAAGGCCGCGTCAATATCGCTGCGCTTGATGAGATCCTCCTTGTTGCCGCTGTCGCCGGTGATCGTGCCGGAGGCGTCGAACAACTGCACTTGAAAATTATTGTTGGCCGCCAAATGCGAAGCCATGAACGGCGCATAGCTGCCCGAAAACAGCTGCTCCATCGTGATTTTCTTATCGTTGACAATTTTCAGCGTCTCAATGCGGTGTAGTCCGTAGTATTGACCTAGCGTTTGTGTGTCCCGATCAATCATGCTCTTGCTCAGCGTGTAATTGACGACGACATACATCGCAGCCAGCAGCATCACAATCGTGATGGCATGCTGAAAAAACAGCTTATTACGCAGCCGCATCGGTCAAACCTCCAGCTTGTAGCCCGTACCATGCACTGTCGCGAGCACATGATCATGCGGCTTTAGTTTTTCACGCAGCCGGTTCACCAGCATATCCACCGAACGCGTCTGCCCGTAATACTCGTAGCCCCAGACCTGGTCCAGCAAATGTTCGCGGGTGAACACCTTTTTCGGGTTTTTGCACAGGAGCCATAGCAGCTCAAACTCCTTGCTCGTCGTCTTGATAAGCTGCCCGTCCACCTTGCAGGCACGCTCCGCCCGATCAATCTCGATTACACCGGCTTGCAGCTTGTCCGTGGATGGGGATGCCGCAGGCCGGGCGGCTTTCATCCTCCGCATCACGGCATGGATCCGCACAACGAGCTCCCGCGTCTCAAACGGCTTCGTCAAATAATCGTCCGCGCCGAGCTGGAAGCCTAAAATTTTGTCATTCATTTCATTCCGAGCCGTCAAGACGATCACCGGAATGTCCGCATAGTCTTCCCGCAGCAGCTTCAGCAGCTCGAAGCCGGACTGATCCGGCAGCGTCAGATCGAGCAGAATCAGGTCAATCGCGCGGCTCGTCAGCTCCCGAATCCCGTCCGCGACCGTGCCGGCCACTGTTGGCTTGAAGCCTTCGACTTCCAGGCTGAGCTTGAGCAGCATTTGAATGCTGGAATCATCTTCTATGATTAAAATGTTCATATTCCTTTATCCTTCCCGTAAAATGCTGAGAATCTGCCACCGGTGAAGATTGTTTATTATAATAAAAACACATCCCTTCCCGCGCAGCAACCGAGCCGCGATCGCGCCCCCGTCCCCTCTGCCAAGAAAAAGATGTGCTTTGAGAGTAATCCCTAGTATCTTGGATTATCTTTCGAAAGTGCCGCAATATTCAGCACCGAGATTAGAATGCCGATCGCACGGAACACATAACCGAGCAACGGGATAAAACTCAGGAATGCCATCGCAATATTCACGATCGTTTTGAATGTCGTCCCATTGCCTGTAACAATTGCAAAAATCAAGTTGACAAACACCAGCGGAATGACCCACGCACAGGACCATAAGTACACAAATGGGATCATACCGAGAGCATAACCCGCCAAAATCGCAATTTCCGACAAAAGCTGAATGATATTCAGCACACGCGCTGTATCTGAACGCATGGCCATCGCCTCCGTTTCATTTGCTAGGAATTGGTCCCATTGTACCATAGGATGACAGCTTTCGTCTGCGGGGGATCTGCCCGGTGGGCTAGGCACACACTGAACTGGAACTTCTCCAGTTTATACCTAGCTCAAACGCAAGAAACCGCCAATGAACTGGAAAACCTCCCGTTCATTGGCGGCCTTTGCGCATTTTCGGGAATATCTCCGAAATGTACGGGAGAAATTCCAGTTGAGCCTGCCAGATCGGCGCAAAATGCCTAACTGAACTGAAGAAATTCCAGTTCAGGTGGGGCGGAGCCGCAGCACAGCGGCACCTCCAAGCTGCCGCACGGCTTGCGCCGCCGAAGCCGCGTAGGCTCACGAACCGCGCGCGGCACACTGCGTTTGCCCGGCTCGCGCTCCCCGGCGGCGGCCTATCGCCCCGCCGCCTACGCCCGCCCCCGCACCTCGCCGGGCTCCGGCGCCGCCGGCGCAACCCCTTGATGTCCCTGCTGCAACTGGTACATCTGGAAGTACCGGCCCTGCTGCGCCATCAGGGACTCATGGCTGCCCCGCTCGACGATCTCGCCGTGGTCGAGCACCAGAATCTGGTCGGCGCTGCGTATCGTCGACAACCGATGGGCGATCACGAACGTCGTTCGCCCCTTGGACAACACGCCGAGCGCCGCCTGGATGACGGCCTCGGTCTCGGTGTCAATCGACGCGGTCGCCTCGTCGAGAATAAGGATCGCCGGGTCGAACGCCAGCGCCCGGGCGAACGAGATCAGCTGTCGCTGCCCCGCCGACAGCGTGCTGCCCTTCTCGATGACCGGCTCATCGAGGCCGTGCGGCAGCGCCGCCAGCATCTCCGCTGCGCCAACATCGCGGAGTGCCGCCTCCACCCGTTCCCGGGTGATGGACGGATCATCCAACGAAACGTTGGATGCGATCGTCCCCGTGAACAGGAACGGGTCCTGCAGCACGATACCCATGTGCTGCCGCAGCTGCTGCTTCGACAGGTCGCGGATCTCGCGCCCGTCGACCGTAATCCTGCCGTGCTGCACGTCATAGAAACGGAACAGCAGGTTGAGGATGGAGCTTTTGCCCGAACCTGTGTGTCCGACAAGCGCGACCGTCTGCCCCGGCTTCGCCTCGAAGGAGATGTCCTTCAGCACATCCTCGCCTTCTTTGTAGGCGAAGCGCACGCCATCAAACTGCACATGCCCCCGGAAGCGTGACACATCGCCTTCCACCACGTCCACGCCCGGCTCTTCCAGCAGCTCGAACACCCGATCCGCCGACACGAGCGCCCGCTCGAGATTCGGCAGCTGATTCACCATCCCGATCATCGGATGGAACATCCGGTTGAGGTAATCGACGAACGCGTAGAGCACCCCGACGGAAATCAGCGCATTCAGCGAGCTGCCCCCGACATACCAGATCAACCCGAAAAAGAACACGTTCCGCACTACGTTCATCAAATTATGCGACGTCAGCGAGTTCAGGCTGAGCAGCTTGTTTTGGTACATCGTGTACTCGTCGTTCAGCGTGTCGAACTCCTTCGTCGTCTCCTTCTGCCGGCGGAACGCGCGAATAATCGTCATTCCCTGAATCGCTTCATTGATCATCCCGTTAATCGCGCCGATGCGCTCCCGAATCTCATGGTTGTAGACCGACGCATACTTCCTATACAGCACAATCCACCCGAGCAGCAGCGGAATAATCGGCAAAGTGAACAGGGCGAGGCGGTAATCCAGCACAAAAATCGCAATGATAATGCCCACAATATAAATCGTCCCTGTAAAAAAGTTTGCGAGCACCTGCACATACAAATCGCGCACCGCTTCCGTGTCGTTCGTGATCCGAGACACGACTTTGCCCGCCGGCTGATTATCAAAATACGTAATCGGCAACCGCTGAATCTGCGCGAACACATCCCGGCGCATACGTTGAATAATCCGGTTCGCCGCCGATTGCAGCAGGTACCGCTGCCCGTACGTAAAGCCTGCGCCCACGACGATCAAAATCACATAAAAGCCCGCCAGCGTCATCAGCTCGGTAAACTCCGGCTTATAAAACGGGTACAGCTGCACTGCACTCAGCTTCTCGTACGCGTACTGCGCCTGCTCCGAGCCCGACGTGATCGTCAGCTTGCCGTCTTCCGTCAGTTTACGCACGCCATCGAAGGCAATCGCTTGATCGACCCAGACGAACGCCGCGCCGACCTGCAAAATCCGCACCTCTCGGCCATGCGCCTCACCCTCTGCGAAATTATCGCTGCGCTTGTAAAATGTCCCCTCCCAGGGGACAGCCTTCTCCGTCTGCGTGGCAGACGCCGTCTCGTACCATGGCTTCTCGATACCCAGAATGTGGGTATCGATCATCCGCTTCGCGATAAACGGCCCCGCCAGCTCCGTCGCGACCGCGACGGAGAGGCAGAGGAGTGCGAAGAGCAGCGTTTTTTTGAATAAAGCCGCGTACTGCACTAACCTTTTTCCTGTCTGTTTCATTCTCTATCTTCACCCGACCTTTATGCGTTCAACTGTGCTTCAATTTGCTGCCGTTCATATTGCTCTTTATACCAACCGCCGAGCGCGAGCAGCTGCTCATGCGTGCCTTCTTCCACTACATAGCCCTCATCGAGCACGAGAATCCAGTCCGCATGCTGCACGGCCGAAAGCCTGTGCGTGGTGATGAGCGTTGTTTTGCCTGCGCGCTCCGTGCGGATGCCGCGAATGATTTCCGCCTCCGTCTTGGCGTCGACCGCCGACAGCGCGTCATCTAACATAAGAATCTCCGGATCTGTAAAAAGCGCCCGCGCAATCGACACGCGCTGCTTCTGTCCGCCGGAGAGGGCGACGCCTTTTTCCCCGACCAATGTCTGAAGGCCGTCCGGCAGGAACGCCACGTCCTTGCGGAACGCCGCCAGCTCCAGCGCGCGCATCAACCCTTCCTCCGTGCCGTCGCTGCCGCCGTACATAATGTTCTCTTTCACCGTTTTGGAAAAGAGGATCGGCTCCTGCGGCACATACCCGATCCAGCTGTGGATCGCGTCCATCGCGATGCTCTCAATCGGCGTGCCGGCGATGCGAATCGTGCCGCCCTGCCCTGCGGGGTACTCCCGCAGCAGCTGCTTCAACAGCGTCGACTTACCGCTGCCCGTGCGCCCGACGATGCCAAGCGTCTGCCCCCGCTCCAAGCGGAAATTCAGCCCGATCAGGTTATCAATCGAGGACGAGGGGTAACGAAACGTTACATTGTCAAACGTGATGCTGTCCGGCTGCAAAGCCATCACCGCTTGCGGCGCGTCCTGCACATCCGGCTCATAGCGTAAGGTCTCATTGACGCGATCGAGCGACGCATTGCCCCGCTGCATGATGTTCATCAGCTCCCCGATGGCGAACATCGGCCAGATCAGCATCCCGAGGAACGTGTTAAAAGAAACCAGTTCGCCCAGCGTCAGCCGACTGTGGAACACCAGATACGCCCCGTAGCACAGGCCGATCAGGTAAGAAAGGCCGACGAGAATTTTGACCGTCGGTTCAAAAAGGGCGTCAATAACAGCGACCGCCAGGTTTTTGCGGTACACATCGTCCGTCATGCGGCCGAATTGGCGTTCGCTGGCCCGCTCCTGCACGAAGGCGCGAATGACGCGCACCCCGGCGATCGTCTCCAGCACGCTGTCATTCATTTTCCCAAAAGCGTCCTGCGCTTGGGTGAATCTTTTATGGATGCGACCACCGTAAATCGTAATCGCAACCGCCATGAGCGGCAGCGGCAAAATCGCCGCAATCGTCAGCTCCCACGAGATGAAGAAGCCCATCATGCACAGAATTGTCAGCATAAAAAGGGTGGAATCCACGAACGTCAGAATTCCGAACCCCGCCGTCGTAGACACCGCCTGCAGGTCATTCGTCGCTCTTGCCATCAGATCCCCGGTGCGGTACTTCTCGTAGAACGTTGGCGTCATTCGGAGCAGATGCCGCATAAAACGGGACCGCAGCACGCGCTCCAACACGAAGGCGCCGCCGAACAATTGATACAGCCATACATACGATAGGCTGTAGCCGACAATGATCAGCGCGCCCCAGAACGCCAGCAGTTGCACCAGCTTCGTGCCCGTCAGCGTGCCCATGTGGATGCCGTCGATCGCGTAACCGATCAGCTTCGGTGGGATCACGTCGATGACGCCGACAATGATCAGCAAGCCGATTGCGAGCGTGTAACGCTTCCAGTTCATCCGGAAGAACCAGGCTAATTTTTTTAAAACCGTAAACATAACTTCCTTTCACTCCTCTCGGGGTTCACAACAGAAAAAGCCCACCGCACGCAGCGATGGGCTCTCTTTCCATAGAAAAAGCGCTCGTTACGAACGATGCGTAACCCGCGCTTCATACTTTCAGCGTTAGTAGGGGACAGCTTGCCGCTAATCGCAGATAGGCCTGCGGGGCGCTGCCTTCGGGTTACTCGCTATGCAGTTGGTTAGAGACATATGCCCGGCTGTATGCATAAAACGATCCCAAACCATATCCTTCATGCGAATACCCTCCCTCGTTCGTTATTTTCCAAAAGTTGAGCTACAAACCTTACAGTGGTGATCTTAACATCCGCCTTCCAGACGTGTCAATCGGAGAAAAAGACTATAAACGAACTGTATCCCTGTCACACATCTTTCACAAACATTCGGCATATTCATAGAACATAGAAGCTCATCCTCACGGAGAAGGGATCGATGGCCATGATCAATCAGGTTTTCGAGTTAATGGGATGGATTGCCGGCTTCGCCACGATTACAGGTATCGTCATCGCAGGCGTCGCCCGGGCGGTATCAAGAGATTCGACGCAGTATGACATGGTTTTTCTATGGGACAATCGATATACCTTGGAGGAGCTTGAGCTGGATAAGAAAAAGAAGTAAGAAACAATAAGTGGTAAAAGGGACTGGTGAACATTCCACCATCCCTTTTTTATTTTATCAACGCCTTTCTGTTGCAATCATTTTTTCGTAATTCTGATCGTTACTGGCAACTATCCCTGTATTTATAATCATAAATCGGTTATCATGTTAATAGTATCGTGTATTCTTTTGAAAGCGAGGTTTCAAGATGGCGAAAGCAAGCTTCACGCCTGAAAACTTACCGTTATCCAGTGATCGAATTAACCAGTTAATGTTCCTTCGGGAATTAATCGAAGCTAACAAAAAAGTTGCCCAATATCAGGTATTGCTTCAAAACACTAAACTGCCTTCCCACCTATTATTGAATCCTGTCATGTTGAATGAAGCCGTACAGTCTACTAAAATTGAAGGTACGCAAGTCACGCTGGATGAGGTACTGGAAGTTGAAGCGCAGAGCAGAAAAAATAATAAAGATATACAAGAAGTGCTTAACTACTACCATGCTCTCCGAGATGGCATGGATAAGTTGGCTGTTTTACCGATTTCCACACGGCTCTTTAAAGCCATGCACACCACACTCATGTCAAATGGTGTTCGCGGGAGCAACCGTTCTCCTGGAGAGTATCGGAAAATTCAAAACTTCATCGGCCCCGAAGGCTGCTCAATGGAAACAGCAACTTACATCCCACCGCAGCCTCAACTCGTTGATGCTTACATGAATAATCTGGAAGTGTATATTAATAATCCTCAAGATCAATTGGATGAACTTGTTCGAGTCGCTATCATTCACGCACAATTTGAGACTATTCATCCGTTTCTCGATGGAAATGGGAGAATCGGCCGTATTTTAATTCCCTTGTACTTATTCAATAAGAACGTCATTGATTATCCAAATTTCTTTTTAAGCGAAGCTTTGGAAAGAGATAAGCACAAGTATTATCGCTTTCTAAATGATACACGGTATAACGGTGACTGGAATCAATGGATCCGTTTCTTCCTGGAAGCGATCATACTTCAAGCCAACAAAAATATTCAATTAATCAATGATGTTAACCAATTGTATGAACAGGATTTAAACTTGGCACAATCATTAATCAACAGCAGCGGTATTAAAAAAATCATTGACGCCATCTACCAGAAGCCTATTTTCACAGTCCAGACCATTTCTTCAGCAGCAGATATTTCAGAAGCAACTTGTCGAAGATACCTGTCTATTTTGGAGTCACAAAGGATCATCTTCTCCGACGGAAAACAGCGTTCAAAAACCTATTACTACTACAATCTCCTTGACAAGTTGCGTTGAGACAGAGAAAGGACATCTGCATTGGCTTACCCCATGCGGATGTCCTTTTTGTTCTTATGCTGTTTTACCCCAGCTTCTGACCGCAATTCGGGCAGAAATTCGCCCCTTCATTTTTGGCACCGCAGTTGGGACAAAAATTGGGCTTTTTACTGCCCTCCGAGGACGAAGGCGCAGCCGAGCCGTTGCTATTCGCAGGCTGTTGTTCCTGATTGCGGTTCATATTTTTCATCATTTCATTGGCCAGATTCATGCCCATCATCATGCCGGCCATATCCGCAGCTGTACCGCCGCCATGCACCTTACCCGATGAGATGCCATCTGTCATGCTCACCTGTTGATACCTTTGCAGATCGCCGATCATTCCCTGCGAAGCGGTTTTCGTAATCATATCCTGAATTTCTTGCGGATAATTGAAGCTCATCACCTGAAAGCCCGTGATCGCTATCCCGATGTCACTCATTTGCATGTCCAGATCCTCGCGAATTCCCCTCGCAATATCCGAGGCATTCGCCTGTAGATTAAACATGTCCTTGCCTTCGCGACTGATCCACTTCATCAGCAGCTGATCCAGCACAGCGGTCATCCGGATTTTGACATCCTCCACCAAGTAGCTTTGCTTGATCCCCGCAACCTTATCAATCAGCGCCATGTAGTCATTCAGCTTAAAAGTGAACGTGCCGTTGGCACGAATTGGCATCCCGCCCGGAAGCTGCGGCGTCGGGATCAGCACGGGATTCTGCGTCCCCCATCTGACGGTGAACTCCTTCGTATTCACGAATAGCACTTCGACCCGCATACCGCTGTTGAAGCCGAACTTAAAGCCTTTCAATGTCGATAAAAAAGGAATGATGTCCGAATCGATACTGAATGACCCTTCCTCCTGGAAAATCCCCTCAATCTTGCCGTTATTGATGAAAATGGCATCCTGCCCGGACCGAATGATGAGTTTGCTTCCCTTCTTAATCTCCTGGTTGCTCCACTTCCAGAAAATCATATCATCCCTGAATTCTTCCCATTCCACCACGTTAGAAAATTGATTCCCGAACAGTCCCATTGTATGCTCATCCCTTCTATATTCAGCATGTCATTTTAGAAAGAACCCTTGCTTCCACTGTGCGAATGGCCGCCGCGACTAACGCCACCGCCACCCCCGCCAGATCCGCCGCCATTGTTCTTCGTAATTTTGCTTTTCGTCACCGTTGTTCGAATATACTGATCGGCATGCTCCAGTACGGCAGACGTTCCTGCATCCTCATACGTTGCCCGATTCACCGTAATCCGGCCGCCGGAACGGTAAACCATGATGCCGACGATCACGCCTCCGATGATGACAGCCGCCCCCAACTGAAACCAAAGGGCAAATAAGATGTTATCCGGATTTACGCCGGGTTTAAACCCCATATATGTATGAGCAAGTGTCATATACCGCTCAAAAGCCTTCTTATAATTCCCGCTTGTTAAATCCGGCGAAATCGCCTTTCTGATCTTATCCAGCCTGCCGCTGTCGAGGGAATCTTCCGCTTTCGCAAAGCCAGCCAAGTAAACTTGCCGGTTCTTCATGTCCATCGTCAAAATGACGGCATTGCCGTGAGCCTTATCGTACCCAGGTGCCTGATCATCATAAAAATCCTCTGTGATCCGCTGAACATCCTGATTCGCCTGGTTCATGGAAGTAAAAATAATGATGTCCGTCTCTCTTTCGGTCCCATATTGATTTGCCAAAGCGTTCAGCTCGGCTTTCTCTTGCTGACTGAGCAGATTCGCTTGGTCATAAATCAGATTTTTGGACTCGACCGCCGCCGCTGCCGCTGACCCAACGGGTACCGTCAAGGCTGCCAAACAGCCAACGAACAGGCATAAGGCTGCGAGAAACGCGAAATATTTTCTCATAGGAACCCGCCTCCCATCATCCAGGAAACGACCTTCAAAGACAGGAAAGAAACGGCAGCTATGCCTGTAAACCATGCAGTTACCTTCCCCTTGCTGAGTGGGGGCTTACCCACCACCTTACCCGTCTGACCATTCATGGCAAACGTGTACTCCGTCCGATTCAAATTGTATTTCACCATCCATACAGGAAGCAGGACATAATCGGCATGTTTCAATTTCGTATTAATTTGCTTGTCGGTATAGCTGACACTGGTGTAACCGGATACCGTTGAAGAAATATAAGCATCGATGTAGGAACTGATTTTTTCCTTGGCGCGAGGGAATAGCTGTCCATCGGTATAGCTGTATTTTTCCGCTACATAACCGGCCAGATACGGCGTCTTGAACGCTTTCAACTCCTCGTAAGGAAAAGGCTCCAGCTTATCCATCAGCTCATCGTTCATTTTCTCCGCGGCATCGACAGGCAGCCGGGCATAATCCAGACGAATTTTGCGGTAGATGTTAAAATGCTGTGTTTCCGTATATTGGTAATTGCTGTCCGCATAGATCCTGACCTTGGTCCCCTGACCGTGAACCTCGATGCTATTATGCAAATCATACAGCCAGAAAGGCACATACATTCCCGTCATTCCCGCGATCCGATCCGCTGTCATAAAACCTCTGGGCGTAAGCAAGCCGTTCCTGCACCATTTTTTGAACGCTGCTGTCGCCGCCTCCTTCGTGATGGAGAAGGGAATCACCATCGCCGGCGCATAATGACCGGTCAACCGATCGCTAAGCACCACGGAGGAACTGCAAAAACTGCAAGCCGTTGCACTTGTCTCCGGTTCCGTTACGATGACCGCTCCGCAGCTGGTGCAGTGGTACTCCTTCACCTCACCCTCCGCAAACGTCATCTTCCTCAGCGGATCGGGAATCTGCTCGATATTCTCCTGTCGCCCGCAGCCGGTGCAGGATAGTGTCCCTGTGACCGCGTCGAAAACCATACCGCTGCCGCAGCTGGGGCACTTGTACTCAATAACTGCCTCCATAGATTCACCTCGATTTCAGTCTCTCCTTGATTGCTGCCAGCTCATCTTCCACACGGGTCGCCGCAGTTACAGCCGTACCCACGTTGGCATCCTTCTCGAGCTGAGCGATTAACACATCCAGATCGTCTTCCTGGGTCCCCGCTCTAAGTTCAGCCAACGCCAGGGCCTCGTTTAAAGCCAGGTTCGCTTTCTCTTCCATCGCGTCAAAAGCAGCGCTTGCACGGCCTGCAGCGTAGTTGCTTTCATTCGCTTGCTGCTGCACTTTGGCAGCCGCCAGCTTGCCTTTCAGCTCCGCATACCGCGCTTCCAGCTGCGCCCGATCGGAAACGAGCTTCGTCTGCATCTGTTTCATCATCGTTGCTTTTGCAGAAGCCCGGTCATAAGCGGCCTGCAACTCCGCCCCTTTCTCCGCCTGCTTCGCCTTTTTTTCCAAAAACTTAAGCGCATTCTCATCTTCGCCCGACTCCGCAGACTTCTCCGCATAGCGCTGCAGCTTCTTGATCTCGGCGCTGCATTCGTCCAGCTCCCGCTTCGCCCTGCTCTCATCCGCCAGCAACGCAGCCGTCTCCGCTTTCACTTGGCCCAGATCGCTGTTCAAGCTGCGCATATACGCATCCACGACCTTCTCTGGATCGTCCGCCCGGTCCAATAAGCCGTTCATATTGGCCTTCATCACGTCCCTAAACCTCGATAAGATCCCCATAACAAGTTCCTCCTTCGAAAGGCGTCATTGGTTTCAGTATAACAGAAAATTCCACAACATTTCATAAAGTGGGCGTAAAGAGAAGGCAAAAAGGACAGCCGTTTGAGGGCTGTCCTTTGAAAGGATAGGGGGGGGGAGCGTCGTTTGGAAAACCCTCATGGTGCTGAGGTCGTTTGGGGAAGCGGCTCAATTGCTCGCATATATCTGCATTTTATTAGTATCAATGATAAGTCCTGCTGTCCGAATAAAATCAAATCCAAGGATACCGTCAATTTCTATCCCATAATCCATTGCCCCGATTTCTATGCAACCTTGTCCGCATCCAAAATAGTTCCGGCCGATCCGGTATCAAGCAAGACATTCTCTAGACGAAGTTGTCGTCCCAAGAAAGCAACATCAATACCAACTATGGGTAATCCGTGCAGCAGTCTTAGATTTATCGCCATCTCTTGAACCCGACCCATTTCTCTTCAATCTTCAAATCCGGACGTGACGTGTGTAGAAAATAAATTTCCTTCCGAGGTTGATCCTTGTGCAATTGCTTATATCGTTGCATGGCATCGAGTGAGTCTTCGTAGCAGTCAATCACATTCACGGAATTGATGCAACGAAATCCATCTTGCGAATAAGCTTCTACAGCCTCAAATACAACCCATTCTTCAGGAAACTTTTCTTGTACCTCTTCCCATCGCATGCCAATCCCTCCTGCGACCTCGATTATTAATCTCAGTATAACACAAACAAAACTCGACCGGACAAGCGTCCGAGATCGAGTTTTGTTTGTGCTGCGCCCTTCACCCCTCCGCGCGCTCCGCCAGCTCGAGGCGCTTCTCGAACACGGCGATCACCTTGAACTGGTCGCCGTCGATGTCGATAGCGAGCGTGCCGCCCTGCAGCTCGACAATGCTTCTGGCGATGGCGAGGCCGAGGCCCGAGCCTTCGGTTTGCCGCGACTGATCGCCGCGCTTGAAGCGCTCGAACAGCTCCTGCGCGTCGAAGTTCAGCTCGTGCAGGGAGATGTTTTGGATGATGAAGGTGATGCGCTCGGCATCTTCCATCAGGGATACATACACCCGGGTGCCTGGCAGGGCGTATTTGAGCGCGTTGGCGATGAGGTTCTCGAAGACGCGCCAAGTTTTTTTGCCATCCAGCATCGCATACATGTGCGGGTAGGGTACGTTCACGCGGAAGGTCAGCGAAGACGCCTCGATCTTATCGCTGAACTCAGCCAGCGCTTGCGTGAGCAGCGCGGCGACGTCGACTTTTTCCCAGTAAAGCTCGGTGGCACCGCTGGCCATTTTGGAGGCCTCGAACAGATCCTCGATGAGCACTTTGAGCCGCTGCGTCTTCCGGTCGAGCACTTCCAGATAGTGGGCGGACTGTTCGCCGGACAAGCCTTCTTTTTTCAGCAAATCCACATAGTTAATGATAGACGTCAGCGGCGTCTTGAGATCGTGAGACACGTTCGTGATGAGCTCGGTTTTGAGCCGGTCGCTCACCCGCTGTTTTTCCAGCGATAGTTGGAGCCCGTACTTCATATTGTTGATATGCATCGCCATTCGGGAGAGTTGTCCCCGGCCCTTGGCGGGCAGCATCACGTCGAAGTTCCCCTGCGCCATTTGCTCCACGCCTCGGATCATAGCCCGCAGTTGCTTCACCTTGCGCATCAGGTACGGCAGCACGATGAGCAGGAACAGAATGTACCAGCCGAACGTGAAGACGACAACGACGGCTTCCGCTTCGGATGCTGCGACCACCACCGGCAAAAAGCCCATGATGCCGACGATCAGCGTAAACACCAGCAGCTTGAACCACAAGCCCCGCTGCTCCAGCGAGTCTTGAAGCGTGTGCCAGAACGAGGACGTCAGACTGCGCTGCCATTCCCAGGCCAGCATTTCCGGGTCCTGGAGCAGCTTCACCGCCCCGCGCAGACCGCTGCAGACGATCAGCAGCAGCACAGCCGCAAGCGCCACGACGAGCACCTGATACAAACTGACATACGTTGGCGCCACGTACAACACGTCATTTTCCATCACAATGCCAAACAGCGCAGCTCCCGCAATAAACGTCGCCCACGCCCGAACATCGAGCGGAAACACACGGGCCATCACCCTGCAGTAGACCTCTGTGGAGAAGTCAGCCCTGCGATATTTGGCAACATACGTGCTCAGCGCCAAGGTGAGGAGGAGAATGCCGCCGAATAAGTAAACCGAATTCTTCGCTTCCCGCTGCATCGAAAGGTACGAGAGATAATCGCTTTGAATATTTCCGCTGCCGATGGT
Organism: Paenibacillus oryzisoli; assembly: GCF_050467285.1. GTDB lineage: Bacteria > Bacillota > Bacilli > Paenibacillales > NBRC-103111 > Paenibacillus_E > Paenibacillus_E oryzisoli_A. The sequence goes on from NZ_JBCMUN010000021.1 coordinate 107,072, forward strand.
CGGATATAGAATATAGAGAGTGCCCCTCATGGGGTCCGCCCCATAAAGGTTCAAATAGCGCAGTTCCCGGCTCGGCAGCTCCACGGTATGCATCATACTGTGCTGCGCCTGCGCTTTCTGCCACACATCGTTCGACACATTGCTGAACGTTTCCGCCGTTCTTTCGTTTTTCACCGTGTAGTACACGGAGGTTTTATAGCTGTCCAAATTTTTCCTCGCCACGGCAAAATCTTTCTGCTTCGCCTCGACGGCGGCTTTGAACTTCTCCTCGAACGCCGCGTTCTTCTCCTTCGTCAACTCCTGCAGCTTCGCGTCCATTTCGGCCTCGAGCCGGTCGACTTCGTCGTTGTCTCCCCCGTTTTTGGCCGTGTCAATCCGCGAATCATATTTCTGCTGAATATTGTTCCAACGGTCCTGCACTAAGCGCTGCGCATCCTGCTCCAGGTTGTAGTAGCTGTTGTTCCCGATCTGCTCTTGGGGCGATTTCTCGCTGAAATGCGGCGCGACGATATGCACCTGCTGAATCAGGGCATACACATTGCTGATTTCGCGCTCAAAATCCTCGCTTTTAAAGTACGCGTCCGCCCCAAAATACTTGCTGTCCCGATACACATTCGCCGCGGCGAACAGCGTCAGCGTCCACATCACAACGACAGCGCCGAGCAGGACAAGCGAGACCGATCTACTTCTCCATTTTGTAACCAACGCCCCACACCACCTTCAAATATTTCGGATCTTTCGGATTGATTTCGATTTTTTCCCGGATTCTTCGGACGTGTACGGCTACGGTGTTTTCGGCGTTAAAGGCAGGATCTTTCCATACCTTCTCGTAAATTTCATCAATTGAAAAAACACGCCCTTTGTTCACCATCAGCAGCTCCAAAATTTTGAACTCCGTCGGGGTCATACGCACCTCTTCACCGTCCACCGTGACTTCCTTCGTCACCTGGTTGAGGACAAGCCCTCGCACAGACAGTTCCCCGGCTTCGGACGCTTCCGCCCCGTAATGCCCAAGTGCCGTATAGCGTCTCAGCTGCGACTTCACCCTGGCGATCAGCTCCAGCGGATTGAACGGCTTCGTCAAATAATCGTCGGCGCCGACATTCAGCCCGAGGATTTTGTCCGTGTCCTCCGTTTTCGCCGAAAGCATGAGGATCGGGACGTTGCAGGTTTCCCTGATTTTGAACGTCGCTTGAATCCCGTCCATCTGCGGCATCATGATGTCGAGGATCACCAGATGAATCTCCTTCTCCTCCAGCATCCGGAGCGCTTCGCGGCCATTGTTCGCCTTGACGACCTCCATGCCTTCGCCTTTCAAGTAGATTTCAATCGCTTCCTGAATGTCGACATCGTCATCGACCACCAGCACCCGGTATTTCGTCACGTTCCACGCACCCTTTGTCATCTATTCTCTCTTGCTCCCGTGCAAGCCTAATGGTAATCCACATAGTTTACGAAAAATCGGATACAAATCTTACGAATTTATGAAGAGAAGTCTACTATGAGAGTTGGTAGAGTTAGTGTAGCATACGAAGGCAGGCGGAAAAAGCCGTTTTCCATAGGAAAACAGCCTGTTCGTGGAGCTGCTGATGTGAAATTGCAACACCCTGGGCACGGGCCACAAAAAAGCCTTGAACCACAAGAGGTTCAAGGCCTAGCGATGCCTACTGCAAATTGTTCAGACGATTGATTTCCTCATCAAGCTCTTCATTGGCCTGTTGTACCTCAGGGCGATCAGACTGATCGTTGAGTTGAACAAGTGCATTGTTCGCTTGTTCGATGGCGTTCAGCGCCTCAGCCTCCGTCTGTGCTGTCGGATGCGACAGCGCATGGGACACAGCGTTGTGCACGTTATCGACCGAGTTTTGCGCGGAAGAAATCGGATTTTGTGATTGTAGACTGGAATCTTGTTGCGACATAGTGCGTCAGCGACCTCCTCAAGCATAATGGCATACCTTGCTAGGTTGAGACAATGCGCTTGATTTTATGCGTGGACGGCCGCATGCTGATCCGGCGCAGGGCCGTGCACCTTACGCTTCTTCAGCGACGGCCGATGTGCGCGGCGACTTTACTTGGCAGGCGCGGAGGACGCTTGTCCGCCTTGGTTTTGCCCGCCTGCGCCACCTGCGCCTCCGGTGCCGCCAGGACCGCCTTGGTTTTGACCTTGGCCACCTGCTCCGCCTTGACCCTGACCAGGTCCGCCTTGCCGCTGCCCACCAAATTGTCCACCTTGCTGCCCATTCGGTCCGCCACCGCCATTCGGCCCGCCGAATTGCCCCATGCCCGGCCCGCCCTGCATGTCGCGGTGCACCATTTTACCGCCAAGATGCCCGGTATAGCTCACCAACACCACCACGGCAAGCGACACGACCAGATAAATCAGGTTCCGGCCGAGCTCCAGCTTCTTCCACACGAGAAAGCCGACACGAACGACTGCCAGTGCAATCGACAGCAGCATCGTGATCTGTGCGAATTTTTCATGCGCGCTGACCCCCGGATTTGGAGAGTTCGGCCCTGTCAGCACACTGGCGATCGCGCCAAGCGCGCCCACGACCAAGCAAAGCATACCGGCCGCATGCCATTCCTTTTTTTTGAAGATCAGCGCCAAAACGTCAAATACAAAGCTAAAAATCAAAAGTGCAATCGGAACGTGTGTAAAAATAAAATGTGCATTTTTAATGATATAGTCCACTGAGATCCCTCCACCACTTGGAAAATATTGCACACTACATAGTGTAGTGTTAAAGGGAAGGGCTTGTCAAATGTTTTATCTGATTGCGAGCAAACGTCGCATGACTGATCGGGTATCTGGCGCGGTTGACAAGTTAGTTCCTGCGATTATGACTACTACTTAGGTGGGACAAGAAACCGCAGGCTGGGTCTGGGCTAACGGATGCCGGCGAGCTTATTTGGGCTCAAACGCCCTGAAAACAAACTTAACGGTTGCAACGAGACTGTCGATTAATTGTGGCCAGCTTTATCCATGAACGGACACACGCAGAATGTATATGATTTTTCGAATACATATTCAAAATCAGGCCTCAAATCACGAAATGTGTATGATATTTCGAATAGAATTGATTGATTTTATGTGAATGCAGCACATTATATATGACTATTCGTATACACTTTGTGTTCTCTCGCAGAATCTCAAAGTATAAACAATTAATCGACAGTCTCCCTACAACCGTTAGACTGTCGATCATAGGGATAGCGAGCTGCGTAGTTCTGCGATTATGCAGGAATTGCTCCGCAACAATGGCATTTTCCGCAAAATGCCTGCGGTAAAGCAGGTTTTGGAGCTGAATCTGCTCAAAAAGAGGGCTCCAGCCCAGAATGCCTGCAGATTCGCAGGATTGGATCACCCCCGATCCAAATACATCGGGCTCGCATCCCGCTGCTCAGCGGCGAATGTCGCCGCTGGCGCTCAGGCAGGCACAGCCCTCCGGCCTGCCTGCCTGGGCGCATGGCGAGCGGGCCGGGCCCGCGCTCGCCATGCAGCGCCGCCGCCCGAGGCGCGGCGCCAGCACAAACAAGCCTAGACCCCGGTTCCCGGCAACATGATACATGTTGGCCGAGCGTCAGTCAGGTCTAGGCCTCTTTGGCGTTGGGCGGCACAGCCCCCCAACGGTTAAGCGCAGGGGCTAGATCAGCCCCTGCAGTACCACCAGCGCCGCGACGGAAAGCGCGAGGCGGGTGACCGGCCACCGCACGTCCAGCGGGAGCTGCGGATCAAGAATGTGACGAATGCGCAGATTCATCGACGATTCGGCAAAAGACGCATGCGACATCGTGATCGGCCATGTCGTCTTCACGCGCAGCATTTTCAGCAGCGCACTGCCCAAATCCGCTGATTGGGCCATCTGCCCAATCGCGTATTTATCGGCGCGCAGCTCGATGAGAATCGGATACTTGCGCGCCATCCACGTAAACATGGGAATGTAGATCATCGCCTTCGAGAGGACGGTCAGCAGAAAAATCCCCAGCGGATCTCGATACCGTAAGTGACACTTCTCATGTTCGATCACGGCGTGCAGCTCGCTCTCCTCCAGCATGGCGATCAGACCTGTCGACAGCACGATGCGCGGCCGCCATAGCCCCACGGTCATCGCCAAAGGCGACGCATGCCGAATAATGCGCATTTGCTCCGGCCGAAGCCCATAAACGGCGGCAATCGAGCGGCTCTGCTCCGGCGCATGTAGCTTCCGGATGAATCTGCCTGCTTTGAAGGCGGCCCATGCATGCTGCGCGGATAGCCACACAATCGTGCCCCACGTCCCGGTAATGAGCACATTCACAAACACCATCGCGAAAGGCGCCGGCAGATGCAAATATTTAAAGACAATAAAGCACAAATCAAACAAATTGCGCGTCGGCCTCAGATGGAGGAGATGCCCGATCACATACTGCAGCATTTGCCAAAGCACTAGACCACTAACGACAAGAACTGCCGCGTACAGCCATTTGAATCGCGATTCCGTCATCGTTATCGATCCCTTTTCAAAAGTTTGATATGCGCTTCCAGTTGATCCAGCAGCTCCGGGTCGACCTTGTCCAGCGCATCCACCATATGGGTGACGGCCAGCGGACCGAATTGTTCGATCAGGTCGTACGTCAGCTCTTTCGACTGTGTCTCCATAAAGGCGTCTCTCGTGACGACCGGCTTGTATTTCGAAGAGCGGCTCTCCGCGTTTTTGCTTAAAATGCCCTTGTCCACTAATCGATTCATCACCGTCATCACCGTGTTGAAGTTCATAACTTTATCCTCATCCAATTTGAGCTGGACATCCTTAATCGTCAGCTCCGCCTCAGCCGACCACAGAACCTCCATAATCCGGGCCTCCAGCGGACCGAAAAAGCGGTTCAAGCCCGTTTCTTTCAGCTTAAAACTCTGCATTTTCATACGTACACGCTCCTAACTAATTAGATTGTAGAGGTGCCGCTGGGAGGAAGTCAAGCGCTGGTCGCGGTCTCGAAGTGATTATGAAGCATGCCAACCATCCCCCTTTGACAGGGAGAGAAAGAAGTCATATAATACTTACATAAAGTAAGTCGTTAAATAATATATAGCAAAGAGGTGCATAGATATGGCGATTCGCGTATTTTCTGTAGAGGAACAAGGCACTGGTGCTTTCGACGGCGGCAAGTTTGTAGAACAGCGTGCAATCTCTTTTCCCGGTGAAAAAACGGCCGTAGACCGGGTTGGCCCTTTATTTTACTGGGCATGGGGCAAAGCGTCTGACGTGTCGGAGATCGGCATGCATCCGCATAAAGCTTTTGAAATCGTCACGTACGTCATCGACGGTCTGGTCGAGCACCGTGACTCACTCGGGTCCCTGGAAACCGTAACGAACGGCGGCGCGCAGGTGATTCAAGCAGGCTCGGGCGTCTACCATGCCGAAGCGTTCCGTCGGGCCGGCAGCGAAGCCATGCAGATCTGGTTCGAGCCGCACTTGAGCCAATCCGGTAAAAAGCCGGCCACCTACCGCCAATATAACCACGAAGAGCTGCCAACGGCGCAAGTAGACGGGGTAACCGCCAAAACCGTGATCGGCAGTCAATCCCCAATTGCCATCGACGCTGACGTCCGCCTCTACGACTGGGAACTGGCGGCAGGAGCCGACTACAGCTACTCTCTGGAAGCAGGCCGCTCGCTGGCCTTCCTCGTCATCCGCGGCAGCGGCACCATTACCGGCGATGAGGAAACGGCGCTCTCGCACAAGGACTTTGTTGTGACAGAAGCGCCAGTGGAGGGCAAACCGCTTCTGTTCCAAGCGGCGGCAGACCAAGCATTGCGGCTGATTGCCATTGATGTGCCAACCGATCCCGGCTATCCGCTATACCGAAAATAATTGTGCACGGCAAAATTGACAACCACTCTCGTCCGCCATGTGCATGCATCCTGAGATGCAAAAAAACGCCTCCCTCTCCGCTTTCAAGCGGGAAGGGAGGCGTTTTGACGAAAAAAATCCTGCCCTACTCCAGGCAGTCCCGTTCTACCGGCTCTCCTTCGCGTATTGCGTCGGGGTCATGCCCTCACACCGCTTAAACACCCGGGTAAAATAATTCACATCATTGAAACCGACCATAAAAGCAATTTCCGTAATCGGGATGCCGCCCCGACGCAAATACAGCTTGGAGGCCTGCACCCGCTGCCGCTGAATATAATCGGTGAGCGCCATGCCCGTTTCCTGTTTGAATTTGCGTGACAGATGGGAAGCATTTACGTGAATCTCGTCCGCAATCTCCTGCAGCGACAAAGGCTTGGCCACATGGAAGTCAATATGGTTTATCGCCTGCTTGACCACGAGGCTGAAGCCCTGAGTGGACTTCTCACTAACGGCATCACAGTATTCCTCCAGCATGACTGTACTCATTTTTTTTAGCTGGGGCAGGTTGGCGGACCGTTCGATCGTGATCGAGAATTTCTCGGAGATATGGTGCAGATACACCGGGTGCAATCCGCCCCGCTCCGCGGCGATTCGGCACAGCGTGTTCAGCGTGATGAGCAAATTTTTGGTGGAACGGATCGGGCTTTCGGGAATGCGGTCCGGCAGTTGAAACAAGCTTCCCATCTCAGCCTGAAGCTTGCGTAACCCGGCCTTATCGCCGCGGGCAATGGCGTCCATCAGCTTTTTCTCATGGGCATACCGCGCCTCGATAATCGACAGATTGGCCGCAATATGGTTCTCCTGCTGCTCTTTGCTGAGCACCGGCTGAATCACCACAGGCGTCAGCAGCTCCGCGCTCCGATACGGATGACCGCACAGATTGACCAGAAGATCGCCCATCCGATTCGTCTCATTGGAGCCCACGACCATCAGGGATTGGTAGAACGCCTGAAGCTGTTTGCGCTCACTGACCGGAAGTTGATTGCGCACGATGATGTCGCTGATCCAATCAGAATCCGGCATGCCCGATAAATACGGTCCGACGAGCAGAAAACCTCCATACTGCCCCTCCCGCCATACCGCCGATGCGATATATTCCAACCCGTACACGTTGATATAGTACAAGCAGGTGGCCGGACTAGTTTCCTCCAACATCCCTCGAAGCGTCGGGTACATGCTGCCCGCAGGCTCCAGCGCCGCCGGGAGGAGATGATCGACAAGCTGCACGGCTGCTCGACCTTCCCGATCCACAAACCGGGTATCCATTTTTGTAAAATGGTGCACCAAATGCACCGTTTTCTGCATAAGCAAGGCTTCCATCGCGGCTTCTGACATCGGCACACCCTCCTCGTTTGTTCCGCTTTCATTCTGCCACCATCATAAAACTTTCCACTACCAACATGCAATAATTATGCTATTTCAAGCAAAATCGTGCGATTAAAAACATCGAAAATCATTTACGATTAGATCTGTAATCGTTTCCAACGCCATGATATGCACCACTTACTCTGTTAGAAAAGGATGATGTTCCCTATGCGAAAACAGATAAATATGAACGCCAACTGGACATTCACCAAGCAGGGCCAACCCGCTGCGCACGAGATTCCGTTTGATCCCCGCGGCTGGGAGTCCGTCAACCTCCCCCACACCTGGAACGCGATCGACGGTGCGAACGGCTTTGATTTTTACAAAGGTGCTTGCTGGTACCGCAAAACGTTCGCAGTCGACACGGCTGCGCAAGGCCAACGCGTTTACATCGAATTTGAAGGCGTCAACAGCATTGCGGACGTTTATGTGAACGGACAGCACCTTGGCCAGCACCGCGGCGGCTATTCGACGTTCCGCTTCGACATGACGGAGGCGCTGCAGATCGGCGGAGATAACGTACTCAGCGTCAAGGTCGACAACACCGTCGTGGACGATGTGTATCCGCAGATGGCCGATTTCACCTTTTTCGGCGGCATCTACCGCAATGTGAACATGATCGTCGTGAGCCCCGTTCATATCGATCTGATGGATTACGGCTCCAGCGGCGTGTATATCGTGCAGGAGCAAGTCACGAACGAGCGCGCGGCGCTGACCGTCAAGACCCAATTGGTCAACACCGACGATACGCCCAAAAAAGTGCGCCTCTGGACTACGATTACAGCCGCCGACGGCCAGGCCGTCGCCTATGCCGCAAGCGAAGCGGTACTGCCTGCCGGTACGACGCAAACCATAGCGCAGCCCGTTACCCTTGCACAGCCCCTGCTGTGGAACGGCCTCAAGCAGCCGCACCTCTATACCGCGAACGTGGCGATCATCAGCTATAACGATACGATTGACGAGCTGTCCATTCCATTCGGTGTCCGCTATTTCAGCGTCGATCCGGAGCAAGGCTTCTTCCTGAATGGGAAGCATCTGCCTCTGCACGGCGTATCCCGTCACCAGGACCGCAAAGATATGGGCTGGGCGATTACGTGCAAAGAGCATGACGAGGACATGGCGCTGATCCGTGAGGTCGGCGCAACGTCTATCCGACTCGCGCATTACCAGCATGACGCCTATTTCTACGACCTTTGCGACCGGGAAGGCATGGTTGTGTGGGCAGAAATTCCTTTCATCTCCGTCATGTCGAAGCACGAGCTGGAAGGACTAAACGCTAAGCAGCAAATGATCGAACTGATCCGGCAAAATTACAACCATCCGTCCATCGTCTTCTGGGGCATTCAAAATGAAATTCAGATCGGCGGCGATTCACCCGCACTCCGCAAGCTCGTCAGCGAGCTGAACGAACTGACAAAGCAGGAGGACCCGACCCGCCTCTCGACCATGGCGAACGTAATGTTCGTCGAGGATACCGATCCATACAACTACGTTACCGATGTGATCGGGTATAACAAATATTACGGCTGGTACAACGGGAAGGCAGAGGATTTTGCCGCGTGGATCGATGGTTTTCACCGGGTCAATCCCGGCGTGAAGCTGAGCATTTCGGAGTATGGGGCCGAGGGCATTATCGAATATCACAATACCGATCCGAAGGTCAAAGATTACTCCGAAGAATATCACGCGCTGTACCACGAGACCGTGTGGAACATTTTTGCCGCCAGACCGTTTCTGTGGGGCACTTATGTGTGGAACATGTTCGACTTCGGGGCCAACATCCGCGATGAGGGCGGCGTGAAGGGCCGCAACAACAAAGGGCTTGTCACCTACGACCGCAAAATCAAAAAAGACGCCTTCTACCTTTACAAGGCGCACTGGTCTGCGGAGAAATTCGCGCACATCGCCAGCAAACGATACATCGACCGCCCGGATGAACGGATTGCGGTCAAAGTGTACTCAAACTGCGAGTACGTAACACTCTACGTCAATGGCGCCAAGGCAGCGGTGATGACCGGCGGCCAGCGGGTATTCGTTTTCCCGGATGTCGCTTTGACGAGCGGGTTGAACGAAATCAAAGTCGAAGCGGTAGCTAACGGACTCGCCTATAAAGATACCGCTTGGTTCCAGCTGGTCGCGGAGGCCAATCCGAGCTATGAAGCGCCGGAAGAAAAAGGCGGCTTCGTGCAGAACTGGTTCCAGGTGCCCGAGCTGACGCATATCACCGTCGAGGAGCTGGTTATTACCGATGACGTTTTCTCCACGCGCTGCTCGATGGGCGAAATGATGGAGCACGCAGAAGCGCGCGCCATTCTAGAAAAATACTTAGGCAACTTCGCCGAGCACCCAATGTTCGGCATGACCAAGGGCATGAAGATTGACATGCTCGCTTCGATGGCCGCCGATCTGTTCACGGAGACGCTCATGTATGCCATGAATAAGGAATTAACTGCGATTCGGAAGCCTGCCGCTTCCCCTGCATCCTGATTTCCCTTTCTGCTTTTCGCGGCTAGACAGGTGAAGCCTCAAGCCTCGCTTGTCTCCCGCAGGACGGGGGCTACCGATACATCAAGAACAATTTGGAGGGGTTCTTTATGAACACAGCGCCGGAAATTAAGTTCGGACAGGCCGCAACAACTGCAACCGACATTCGCAATTTTGGATTGCGGGATCAAATCGGCTATTTGTTCGGCGATTTTGGAAACGATTTCTTTTTCATTCTGGTCAGTTCATTTCTCATGGTGTATTACACGGATATTTTCCACATTAGCGCAGGCACGGTCGGTTTGCTTTTCCTCATTGCCCGGGTCTGGGACGCGGTGGCCGACATCACTTGGGGCCGGTTCATCGATACACGCAAGCCGAGCAGGCACGGCAAATTCAAGCCCTGGATCCTGCGGATGTCGTTCCCCTTGGTCATTTCCGGCGTCCTGATGTTCATCCATATTCCCGGCATGTCCGGCGGGTTCTATCTCCCTTACGCGTTCGTGACCTACATTCTGTGGGGCACACTGTACAGCACCGTGAACATCCCGTACGGCTCCATGGCGTCCTTCATCACGGGCGATCCAGTGGAGCGCACTTCGCTGTCCACGTTCCGCACCATGGGCGCGATCTTCGCCAGCTTGATCGTCAACGTCGCGGGCCCCCTGATTCTATTCGTGAACAACAAGGCGGATGCGAACCATTTTATGCTGGGCGCCCTGCTGTTCGGCCTGCTCTCGATCTCCTGCTACATCGCCTGTTACAAGCTATCCACCGAACGCATTCAATCGACGGAAGCACAGCTGGCGCAGATGAACTTGAAGACGACGCTGAAAGGGATGGGGCGAAATAAACCGCTGCTCTCAATTCTTCTGATCTCCCTGCTCTTCCTCATGCTGACGATGCTGACCGGGGCGGTGAATGTGTATCTGTACAAAAATTATTTTGGCAGCGCATCCATGCTCAGCCTCGTAGGTCTGCTTCAGGCGGTCATCATCCTGATTGCAATTCCGCTCGCCAAGCCGCTGGTCGCCCGCTTCGGCAAAAAAGAAATCGCCGCAAGCGGCATGCTGCTCGCCGGCGCCGTCTATCTGCTGCTGGCCGCGTTCCCCGGCATCTCCGTCACAGGCTTCGTCGCTCTCTCCTCCGTCGGGACGCTCGGCATGGCCTTCTTCAACCTCGTGGTCTGGGCGTTCGTAACGGACGTCATCGATTACCATGAGGTTGTGACCGGCTTACGCGAGGACGGAACGGTGTACTCCGTCTACTCCTTTGCCCGCAAGCTCGGGCAGGCCATTGCCGGTGGCATCGGCGGTTTCGCCCTCGGCGCCGTGGGCTATAACGCTGCGGCTCAGACGCAAACGCAGGCCGCGCTGGACGGTATTTACCGGCTGTGCACGCTGGTACCCGGGATCGTATACTTGATCCTGTTCTTGCTGCTCGTGTTCACCTACCCGCTGAACAAGCAGCGGACACTAGCGATGACCGCTGAACTGGCTTCCAAACGGCATCAAGCCTAAGCAGTACGTAATACCCCCGCGGCAATGGAGCTCTGTGCTCCGCCACGGGGGTATTTCTGCGATCCGGGCCTGCACCTAGAAATCGTTGTCATCCTCATCCCATTTTCGGGAATAGTCTTTCTTCGTGACCCAGATCGTCAATACCATACGAAAACGCTTCCCTACTGTCAGTCGAATTTCTATTGCTATTTCAGCCGAAAGAGCGGGATGGACAAGATCTCCTTTAGTCGTGCTTGGCTTCCTGGCATAGTACGGTTTGACCGTCGTATACGCCTCCGTAAGTAGGAGACAATGTCAAAAACATCTGGACATATTCGCTGTCAAACTGAGTGCCACTATGGAGCAGCAGTTCCTCCTCCGCATCCTGAAAAGGCATTCCTTTACGGTAGGGACGGTCAGAAACCATACTATCAAAGGAATCGACAATGCCACAAATCTGAGCCAGTGCGGGAATATCCCTGCCGCTCAGGCCGAGAGGATAGCCTTTGCCGTTCAAGCGTTCGTGATGGAAATGGATGATGTCAACAATCTCTGGCTCTACTTCGTAATCGTGAAGTGTTTGCGCGCCCAAATATGTGTGCTGCTGCATGATCTTCCATTCATGAGGACTCAGTGCCGACTTTTTGGTTAAAATATACTTAGGAACTAACATTTTCCCTACATCATGCAAACATCCCCCAAGAAGTAGCCACTCGGCTTGCTTCTCATCCAGTTGCAATGGAGCTGCCATTGCCGCACACAACTTCCCAACTCTCACACTATGCTCATACGTATTCAGATCTTTTTTCAGCAGTTGCTCCATCACGTCTTTGTACAGCCGATCCTCCACGAGCATCTTCTCCTTTCATCCTACAGCCTGGCGCAAGAAGTGATACATTCAATTCCTCCTCACTGAATTTTCAATGAGTGAGCATTTCTGCTTGCTTTATCTCTGCTCGAAACGATGATTGAATTTTCATTACATCCAAATCATGGTACAGTGAAGATTCGCACAATTATCGTTGTTCGAATCATTCAGGGAGGAAAAGGCGAGTCATGTTAATTACCGGTATGATTTCTCGGCAATTGGTCGAAACTCACAACAATGGAAACTACTCTAACGATCAGATCGTCAATATGTTTTTCGCAGCTTATCCACGTTCTAAGTACACGGTACGCAATTATCGAAGTGCCTTTAACAAATTTCGCAATTTTATCGGGGACAAGTCTTTTAACGAGGTGACCTGGAAAGAGGTGGAGATCTACAAAATCGGACTCATGGAGGGACTTTTAGGCAAACAAAACAAACCGAAAGCTCCAGCAACTGTTGCTATTCATATAGCGCCTTTACGTACATTGTATAAGTGGGGAAGCGACTCCAATATCGGCCTATTCCGACACAATCCACTGACCAGTGTCCGGACACCCAAAATATCGGTCACAAGCAAGAACAATTACTTGACCAAACGTGAGGTTATTCGCCTTTGTGAGCAATTGAAAAAACAAGGTCAACGTGAATACTTGATCGGATTAACCTTAGTCTTGCTCGGTCTCCGGGTATCCGAACTGGTTGCTATGGAATGGGGGCACTTTCATACCGACCCTGAAGAAAGTTCGATTTGGCTGACGGTTTACGGAAAAGGCGAAAAACAACGTGAAGTGAAAATACCTCAATTGCTTTGGAGTTTATTCACGAAGCACTTCCCCCAACTCACACAAAAGTCTGCAGCGACAAACAAAAAGATATTTCCCTTATCCGTCAGGCGCATTGAAAAGATGATTCAAACAGCACGCGAGCAGTGCGGATTAGAAAAAAAGGTTACTCCTCACTGGCTGAGACATACCAACGCAACCCTGGCGCTGCTAAGCGGAGCAACTTTGCAGCAAGTTCAAGAGTCATTGGGGCATTCGCATATCAACACTACCCAACGTTACCTGCATACCGTGCAACAAATTGAAAAAGCTGCTCCCGATTTTGTGGAAAACAGCTTGAAAGATAGTTTATAGTCGTTTCCTGGGGCGTGCCTTTAGACTATACCCAGAAATTTTATAAAGTCTAGCAGATGATCCGAGCAAACTTCCAGAGTCATAGGTCACTTGAATTGTCTGGTAAAATTTAGTATAATCCACAATGTCGGATTATTGTAGAATTAAATCACAGTATGAAGGATTTTCATAGAATATGTCGAACAACGATAATTGTGCGAATCTTACTTTACTATACTTCCATTTATGAGCATTCCCCATAACATAGCTTTAGTATAACTGGTCTATTGCCTCTTATAACTCGGGCAATATACTCAAAATCGCACTTGCTCTGGCGACTCGCCGTCCTAGTCTATATGCCCCACACATGTCAAATACCCCCGCGGTGGGGCGCTATATCCTGCGCTCCGCCACGAGGGTATTTTGCTGTCCGAACTAGAGTCTAGAAATCGTTGTCATCCTCATCCCATTTTCGGGAATAGGCCTTCTTCGTGACCCAGATCGTCAACCCGATTACGATGAGAATTGTAATAATGCTTAGAATAATCGTCAATACCATACGATAAACGCTCCCCTACTGTCTGTCCGAATCTTCTACCACCTATTGTAGCAAAGTTGAGCGACTATGGCACCCCGGCATCGTCCAACCTGCTTCACTCAAACAGCGCCATCTGCTCCGGAGGCTCAGGCGGCAGTTCCTTGCAGGCCTGCCCCAGCATCGCCATGAGCTGACGTGCATTCGCGGCGGCGTCGCCGCCGGAGTTGTTGTTGAAAATAACGCACAACTCTTTGCTCTCCCGCTGCAGCTTCTCCAGACGTTCTTTCCACGCCAGCAGCTCCTCTTGGCTGTACTTGTACAAATACCGCACCGCGCGCCAGTTGTCCTGCCCGTTGTTCGTCCACCCCGGCGCATTCCGCCCGTGGAAACGGACCACCGTCAGTGCCGGGTGCGTCGCCTCCGGCACAATCGGCACCGAGCCCGGCAGCACCTGCGGCTCGTCGCAGACGCTGTGCGCCCAGCCCTCGTCCTGCATAAACTGCAAGGTTCGCTCCTGCATGTCAGGCTCGAACCAGCTCTGGTGCCGGAACTCCAGCGCGAGCGGCACATCGCCCATCCGCCGCTTCGCGGCGCGCACGATCTGCACGTGCTCCCGCTTGCAGTCAAACCAGGGCGGGTACTGGAACAGTACCGCCATCAATTTCCCCGCGTCGATCATCGGCTGAATCGACGCCCGGAAGTTCCTAAACAGATCCGCCATGTCTTCGTCCGAATACTTCATCTGCGACTGCCCCGTCATGCCTTGGAAGGCTTTCACCAGAAAGGTAAAATCAGAGCTCGTCTCAGCTGCCCATTTCTCAAACAACTCGGGCTTATGAATCGCATAGTACGAACTGTCGACTTCCACCGTTTTAAAATAGCGATTATACGTTCTCAGCTTATCCGGCTGGCGAATCCCCGGGCCATAGATCAGGTCGTGATCGCCCCAGCCGCTAAGGCCTATCTTTATCATTTACGCTCCGATCCACAGCACCAGCTTAGACCCGGCTCTCCACCGGTACCCAGTTCGTGACGCCGTTATCTTCAATAATACCGATGGTCACGTCGGTAATATCCGGGTCAAGCAGCAGCTTGTCGCGGATGCGGAACTTAATATCGTCGGCATCCGCCAGCGATAATCCGCGCTTCAATTCGATCAAGCCCTCCACATGATAGTAACGGCCTTCCTGCAGCACACGCAGCTGGTAAATGTCTGTGACCAGTTCATCTCCAAGGATCAACTGTGCAACCTTCGCTTCAACATCCGGAGGGGCGGCCACGCCGATCAGACCGACCATATTATCATACCCGACACGGAAGGCCACGCCGACCATGAGGAAACCGATGAGCATCGTTGCAAGTCCGTCGAACACGGCAAGATCCGTGAACGTGGTCACAACGACTGCAATCAAAGCCAACAACGAGCCGGTCGTCGCGACCAAGTCTTCATAGAACACAAGGCGCGTTGGGGGCGCAGCACGTTTGACATTACGAAAAGCGCCGGCGACCACCGCCAACCCTTTCGCCTCATTGCGAGACTCGTGCACGATCTCTTTCATCGCTTTCACGAGCACATAGCCGTCAACAAGAATGGAAAGGACCAGCACGACAAAATTCAAAATAAAGCCCGACGTATGCTTCACAGGATGCCCGATTAAATGAATGCCTTCCTTAATGGTCTCATAGGCCATGACGGTGACGACAATCACGGCGACCATACAAAATATATTAATAACCCGCCCAAATCCTGTCGGGAAACGGCGTGTCGGTTTCTTCTCCGCAAGAACGCTCCCGACAAAAACAAAAGCCTGATTAATCGCATCGGCGATCGAATGCATCGTAGAGGCGAACATCGCGCCATTGCCTGTGAGCACGGCCGCGACCCCTTTGACGATCGCAATAAACGTGTTGCCAATGGCCGCGGCCATCGACGAGGTGTTACCTTTTTTAACTAATTGCCAAAACCTTTCCTGCTCGGATTCCATCTGAATGATACTACCTCCTGTTATTTGTTATGACAACTAAATACGAGTGCGCACCTGAAAAGTTTCATCCGGCGCCGGCTACGTCTGAACCGACTGGCGGAACCTTGCTACGGCCTCGCTGCTGCCGCTAAGCAGCAACCGGTCGCCCAAGCGAATCTCGGTCGTGCCGTGCGGAATCAAATACGATTCCCCCCGATAGATGCGCAGAATCAGCACATTCTCCAAGTTCGGGAGCTGGTGCAGCAGCGTGGTGCGATACGGCAGATGGTCGATTTTCACCTCGAAAATCGTGCCTTCCTCCTCCGTCAGCAGCTTCAGCGCCCCCGGGCTGTCGATCAAAGCCCGCAGAACCGTCCGCGCTGCGTACAACGTGGAGAACACTTCGAAGCCCTCGCCCGTCATCTCGGCCTGCTTGTCCGGCGCCTCGACGCGAACCAGCACCCGCTTGCCGCTGCCTGCCTGAAGCAGCTTGGCGAGCCTGCAGTTCAATTCGTCATCCGCCGTTGCGAAAACGATCGTATCTGCCTCAAAGGCCCCGCTCGCCAGCAGTGTCTCCGTCTGCAGATCGCTCACATGATGGATCGCCCCGGGCATCTCCTCTCCTTCGCCGCCTGCTGCGTCACCACCGGAAGCGGTGTACACCTTGACGCGGTATAAATCCTCCCCTGCCAAGTCCTGCGCCACCGGCTTAGAGATATGATTCAGCCCGATGATGGTAATCGTTTTTTTAGCCTCTTCCGGTTTAGGCGAGATCTTGTTATAGACCACAGGAAACACGATGCAGCTAAGAATCGCCACCAGAATGAGCGCACCGTGAAAGGTGGCATCGATCATCTTCAGATCGAGCGCAAGCGTCGCCGCCGCGATCACAAGGCTCAGCTTGGAGGAGAGCAGGATGCTTGAGCTCATCACTTCGCGCCATGAATACCAACGCTTCAACAGCAGCATTGGCAGCCATTTGGCGGCAAACATCAGCACGAGCAGAATGGGGATCGTGAGAAGCACCCGCGCATCGGTCAGCAGCGGTCTAAGTTCAAGCTTCGCGCCGATCATCACGAAGAAAATCGGAATCAGAAAGCCGTAGCCGAACGATTCCAGCTGATGCACGAATTCCTTCTTCGGGCGCAACAGCGACACGATTGTACCGGCCAGGAAAGCGCCCAAAATATTTTCCACGCCCAGGCTCTCCGAAAGAAACACAATCATGAGAATGAGCGCAAAAATGGCCCTTGTACCGAACTGGATCGAGCTGCGTCCCAGAATTTGAAATACCTTGCCCGAGACAAGCTTGCGCACGATGAAGAAGATCGCGACTACGATCAGGAAGAAAAGGATCAGCAGCAGCATTTTCGACATATTGCGTGACAGCAGGCTGACATAGAACGCAAGCAGAATCATCGTAAAGAAATCCGCCAGCACCGTGATGAGCAGCAGCGTCTGCCCCAGATCGGTTTGCAGCAGCTTTCGCTCCTTTAAGACAGGTACGACAACACCTAACGAAATCGTCGAGATGATCAATGTCGTCAAGAACACGCGATTGACCAGACCGAACCAGAGGAGCCCCCATGCGAACAGACCGGAGAACAGGAAAATGCCCATGAAAATCGTAATGGCAACGACCAGCGGGCTGAACCCTGGCTTTCCGCCTGAGCCTGAGCTTTTCTTCAGAAAGGACGTGAAGTCGATTTCAAGTCCGCTCAAGAACATCAAATAAATAAATCCAAGCAGTGACAGCAGCTCTAGCCATGCATCGTTGCCGACAAGCTGAAAACCGCTTTTGCCGATGATAAGCCCCGCGACAATTTCCGCGACGACAACAGGGATAATCCGTAGTCTAAGCTGGTACAGCAGAATCGGTACCAGAAATGAAATGGCGACCACTAGAATGAGACTGCCCAGAGAACCGTTGCCATGCTCCATGGTTCCACCTTCTTTCCGACGGATTCCAGGCGACAGATTTTCCCATGTCACCTCGGTTTGTCCTGTGATTTTACCCAAATAAGCGCGAATTTTCAAATAGATTCAGAATGCCTCTTGTTTTTTATATCGCGCCTTGATATACTCACGCTACGATATATCGCCACACGATATAACGAATTGCGATGCAAGACGAGGAGCCTCCTATGAGCCAAAGTAAACTGTATCAACAATACTTGCCCATGTCGGAAACTGCCTACTATATATTGCTTTCATTGACCGAAATTCGCCACGGGTACGGCATTATCCAATTTGTCGAGGAACTGACTGGAGGCCGGATTCGTCTAGGCCCCGGAACGATCTACGGCAGTCTCTCCCGCATGGAGAAGGATAAGTTGATCAAAGCAGTCGCCGAGGAAGACCGGCGCAAGCTGTATCAGATTACTCCAAGCGGAATTGAACTGCTTAAGCTGGAAATCGCGCGGCTCAAAGAGCTCTACGAAAACTCGAAAATTCTGGAGGGGTATGGAGATGAGTGACATCAAGCACGTGTTCAAATGGTGGAACGCAGGCAGGTGCGAACGCATCGAGCGGTGGCTCGAAGAAATGGAGTTGCAGGGCTGGCATCTGGATGACATCGACCGTATGGGAACCCGCTTCCGCTTCAAGCGCGGGGAGCCGCGCAAGATGAGCTACTGCGCCGATTTTCAAAGCCGGAAAGACCCGAACTACATTCGGATCTGCGAGGATGCCGGCTGGCGGCAGTATTATTTCGGCAGCGGCTGGTATATTTGGGGTACCCCCTATGAGGGGGCCAAGCCTGCGCTGTTTACCGACAACGACTCGCTTATCGAACGCAACAATCGGCTGATCGGTCTGTTAGCCTGTGTGCTTGCCGCACAAGTGCCCATGTTTATCATGAATTGGGACCGCCCTGCTTTCTTATATTTCCTCATCATCTACATTCCTGTGCTGGCGCTGATTGCCGGAACGCTCATTCAACTGGCTGCCGCCAACAAACGGCTGAAAAGCAAGAAAAACGGGTTGTAGGCACTTTCCGTCATATAAAAAAGAGCCTTGAGCATACACGCTCCTGGCTCTTTTCAACCTTATAGCACACTTCGCTTACAGTCCTGCCTGCTGCACCAACTTCGTACTCTCCTCGTTCAGCCCGACAAGCTTGACGCCGATGCCCAGCGCCTGATATTTCTGCACGACCTTGGTGATCGCCGTCACCGCTGAATGGTCCCACACGTGGGAACCGCTGAAATCAATGATAACCCGATCAGGATCATCTTTGAACGCAAACAAATCCACAAAATGGCTCATCGTGCCGAAGAACAACTGCCCCGTTATGCGATACACCTTCGCCCCTTGCGGGTCGATGTGCGTAAGGGCTTTGATCTTCGCCGATTTCCACCCAAATGTCAGTGCGCTGAGCACGACGCCAGAGATCACGCCGATCGCGAGATTCGACGTCGCGACAACGATCGCCACCGTCACGACCATAACGAGGGCGTCGCTGCGCGGGATTTTGCCCAGTGTCCGCAGGGAATGCCAGTCGAACGTACCTACCGACACCATGACCATCACCCCGACAAGCGCCGCCATCGGAATTTGCTTCACGACACTGCCCGCCACCAAAATCAAGAACAGCAGGAACACGCCCGCCACGAACGTCGACAGCCGCGCGCGGCCGCCGGACTTGACGTTAATGACGGTTTGTCCGATCATCGCGCAGCCGGCCATACCGCCGAAGAAGCCGGTGATGATATTGGCAACGCCTTGGCCGCGCACCTCTTTGTTTTTATCGCTTTTCGTCTCGGTCATCTCATCCACGATGGTAGCCGTCATCAGCGACTCTGTAATGCCCACGACCGCCAAAGCCAACGAGAATGGCAGGATGTGGCCAAGCAGTGCCCAGGACAAGGTAAGGTCCGGAATGTGAAAAAACGGCGGCGCCTGCGTAATATCACCCATATCGCCGACGGTACGCAAATCCAGATGGAACGCGACCGAGAGAATCGTCATCACAATGATGGCGACCAGGGCCGATGGCACTGCCTTGGTAACAAGCGGCAGCAGATACACAATCGCCAGCGTACCCGCGACCATCAGATACATGACCCAGTTGGCCCCGACGAAGTTCGGAAGCTGCGCCATAAAGATGATGATTGCGAGCGCATTGACGAACCCGGTCACGACGGAATGGGGAATAAACGTAATAAAACGGCCGAACTTCAACAAACCCATCACATATTGAATGATGCCGGTCAAAATCGTCGCAGCAAACAGCGTTTCCAGCCCGTATTTGGCCATGATCGGCCCCATCAGTGAGGCCATTGCACCCGTTGCGGCGGAAATCATGCCGGAGCGGCCTCCGATGAATGAGATCGTCACCGCGATGACGAAGGAGGCATACAGCCCGACCATAGGGTCAACTCCGGCAAGCAGCGAGAACGCAATCGCTTCCGGAATCAGGGCGAACGCCACCGTCATCCCCGCCAGCACGTCTTTGCGCACGTTGGAGAACCAGGCGATTTTCAATTTGTCGTATAACAAAACATAGTCAACTCCTCTAGCTGTCAAATTGGGTGACTTTCCACTCTCAGAAAAGTCGGGGCCGATATGAACGCGTTCTATTATACACAACAGAGCCTCGCAGGGGAATCTATTTTCTTAAAATTTGGCGGGAACGGCGTACAGCACAAAAAGCCGAGAGGATGCACCCTCTCGGCTTTTTCTTTTAAGACTGCTGCAGCCGCTCATACGTCTCCCTATCGCAGATGACGAACAATTGAGCGTGCTGGGGAATCGTTTCAGACAGCCGCTTGTTAATGTTCAACTGCTCGCCGTCGGCAATGAGCGTCGCACCCTGGCTCAGCAAATCGTGAAACGCATCGGCAAAAGTGACCCAACGCGCTTGTTTCGGAATTTCGTATAAATCTTCGCCGTCGGAAGAGCGGGATAGCAGTTGGGTCAAAATTTTGGAACTGCCGGGGTTGAACGCCGCACGCACGGCAAGCTGAGAAATTGTCTCGCTGCCATAAATAAACTCATCGATGCGGATATGCTGGAAATTCGGCAAATTCCGCTTATCCCGCACCTCCACAATCGTGTACACATGGTTGTAGTTCCGTTCCACCGTTGTCGCAATCAACAGCGTTCGGCCGTCGACAAAGGACGGATCCCGCACGGTATGCTGATACAACGTGACATCGTCGGCAAAAATGAAGACCGCTTTGGCCTTGCCCACATTGGCCATCTCCAGCGTCTCCACGAGCTGCGGATTGCCCTGCACATAATGGACCCGGTCATCGCGGACAGGACGCCGCTCCATCATGTCAATCAACACAATTTCCGCCAGCGGGTCGGTAAGCAAAATCTCTTTCATCGCATTATCCGCATGCTGACCCCAATCAATCAGGACAAAATGACCTTCTCCTGTATAGCGCAACTTCCCTTCCTCCCTCCTCCGCTGGTACACGAACATGGCGTCCACCACTTTACTGATCGTAATGGAAATAATCCCGATTCCAAACATATACACGACAATGCCAAGACATTTGCCTGCCACCGTATGCGGATAAAAGTCCCCATAGCCGACTGTGGTGACCGTCGTCATCACCCACCAAAAGCCATTGAAGCGCGTCCCGAACGTATCAGGCTCAAGTGCATGCGCAAGCAAGGCGCTGATGGCGATAAACAACACGGCGGATACGACAACAGCCCAATTATTCAATTGAATCAATCGACGAAAAAATCTAGCGAAAAACAGCATGGTGCCCTCCCGGTTGGCGGCCTTTTTCCAGTCTTTTCATTGTAGCATGAATGTGGTGCACAGATACAAGCGGCAAAAAGAAGTCCCGGCCAACCAACAGGTCGCCGGGACTTCTCTCTGTATGCCCCGATCCAAAAACCGGGATGCCGCTTATTGTTGCACTTTCTTCGCCCACTTGGCTTGCAGCGCGCTTTCGATCTCGGCAAACACCTGTGCCGTTGTCTTGCCATCCGTGGAAATGCCAAGCTTCGCGGCTTTTTTGTTCACAGCATCCGCTCTTTTCGCATCGTGCTCAGCCTTCTTCGCAGCTTTCGCCGCTTTCAGCGCCGCGCGCAGCTCCTTATTCGTCTTGCCGTCGCTGCTGACGCCAAGCTTATCGGCCTTAGCCGCCAGCTTCGTGTGCGCTGCCGCCTGCACGTCCGTCTTCAACTGCTCGGCCGTTTTGCCGTCCGTCTGAATGCCGAGCTTCGCAGCCACTGCTTGCAGATGCGCTAGCCGATCCGCCTCGCTGACGGATTTGATCTCCGCTTTAATTTGCTCCTTCGTTTTGCCATCGGTCGTAATGCCGAAGGCCGCCGCTTTCTCCTGAAGCAGCTGCTTCAGCGGGTGTAACGCCTCCGCCTTCTGCGTCGGTGCGCCGCTTCCTTGTGTATCCTCCGCAAACACCATGGCCGGCACGGATGCTATGATGGCGCCTGCGAGCGCGAGACTTGCCAACTTTTTCAACATGAGAATCACTCCTTGGTTTAGATAGGTTTGGATAAGATTTGTCTGACTTGCTGACAGTTCCTATCTTACTGCAGAGTTATGTCATAAGTTTGTCGCAGAAAAGTTTCCTTATGGTTGACTTTTTCAACCAAAATTAACGACGAATCCATTGCTCCATGCGGCAGCCATCGGCGATAATTGGGGCAAGGAGATGATCGCCATGAAAGAAATTCAACTGGCTGCTATTCTGGCAGCCAAACGAAGAGAGAAAAGCATCACACAAGACGAGTTGGCCGCCTACATCGGTGTATCCAAAGCGTCGGTTTCCAAATGGGAGACAGGCAACAGCTACCCTGACATCACGTTTCTTCCCCAACTCGCTGCCTATTTCAATATTAGCATTGATGAGCTGATGGGCTATTCGCCACAGCTACCCAAGGAGGAAATCGCCAAACTGTACCGACAGCTCGCTGCCAAATTCGCCTCGCAACCGTTCGAGGAAGCACTAGCCGAATGTCAGGCATTGATTCGAAAATATTACGCCTGCTTCCCCTTGCTGCTGCAAATGGCGGGGCTGCTCCTGAATCATCACATGTTGGCTCCCCATCCAGAGCAGAAATCAGCTATCCTTCGGCAAATTAGCGAACTCTGCGAACGAACCGCCCGCGAAAGCGAGGACGTGTGGGTCGCGAAGGACGCCGTCTTTCTGCAAGCTACATGCGGCTTGATACTGGGAGAGCCGCAAGCGGCGCTGGAGCTGCTCGGCGAAGACGTGCGCCTTGAACTGCCGGCGACCGATCTTATCGCCCAGGCGTACCACCAGCTCGGACAGGCGGACAAAGCCAAGGAGGTACTCCAAGCAGCCGCCTACCAGCATGTGATGAGCTTGCTCGGGGCGATGCCTCATGCTTTGCTTTTGCACGGGGATGCACTCGACAAAGCCGAGGAGATTTTGCGGCGCGCGGAAGCATTGGCGGCTATTTATCGCGTGGAGGCGCTGAATCCGAACCTCATGATCCAGTTGTATTTGGCGGGGGCACAGCTCTATGTTCAGCACGAACGGCACGAGAAGGCGTTCGACCTGCTGGGCAAATACGTAGAGGCATGCGGTGCGCTCCGATTCCCTGCAGTTCTGCGCGGCGACGACTTCTTCGACCGCATCAACCCGTGGCTGGCTGAAACGGCAACCGCAGCGCCTCGGGATGAACAGGTTATTAAAGCCAGCATGGTGCAGGGACTGACGGCGAATCCCGCATTTGCCAGCTTGACGGAGCTGCCCGCTTTTCACCGTTTGATCGAGCGCTTGAAATCCAAATTGGAGGTGCAGTAACATGCGATGGATCAATTCCCATGCGTTACGATTCGCTCTGGCGATGCTGCCAGTCGGCCTGCTCGGGGGAATACTTGTCGGACTCACAACGTTCACCGACGAGATCGCCGCCCAAGCCCATCTGTCAAAATCAGCCTATGTGCTGGTGACCGCCCTGCAAACGGCCGTGCTGTACACGGGACTGCTCGGTTATTTCGGCTACGTTCTGGCCAGCAAACTCACTCTGCTGCGGCGTATCAACTGGAACACATCCACCATCCTGCCCGCGGTGTTCACTGGCGTGGTGGGGATGCTCTTTTTCCTGTTCGACTATGCTTTCTTCGCGCCCAAAATTCCTCAAGTTGCTGACAGCTATACGAAAGCGCACTACAGCTTACTGCAAGTGTTAGCCGGTGTCGTATACGGCGGCATCATCGAGGAGGTCATGTTGCGGCTGTTCATGCTCTCGCTGCTCGCCTTCATCCTGTGGAAGCTGACCGGCGGCGGACGGCGCCGCACCCCCGTCGCTCCCTGGATTTACATCTGTGCTAACATCGGTGCTGCGCTCCTGTTCGCTGCAGGGCATCTGCCGGCTTCTTATGCGCTTTTCGGCGAGCTTTCGGCAACAATCGTCATTCGCTGCTTCCTGATGAACGGTGTGCTCGGTCTGCTTTTTGGCTGGCTGTATATCAAAAAAGGCCTACCAGCCGCCATGCTCGCCCATGCGCTGACGCATGCGATCACAGCTGTTGTGCTAGTAAGCCTTGTATTATAAGGACGGGGACGCTGCTCGAATAAGTCTGGCGACGCTGCGCGCGCAGCTGTATAAATTCGGCTCCGCCTCCGCGATGCAAGCCTCCAACGTGGCCGGACGCTGTACGATGGCGAAAATGGCGTCGAACACCTCGTACAGCCGCCCGCTGTCGTCGCCAAGGCTGCCTGAGAGCAGAACCGCTTTCGCGCCCGCTTCCTTCGCCCAGCTGGCGACGCGGAAAGGCAGCTTCCCGAACAGCGTCTGCCCATCGGTGCGGCCTTCCCCCGTCAACACCCAATCGGCTTGACGGATGTGCGCTTGAAGCCCGGTCAGCTCGGCGACGACCTCCGCGCCGGAGCGCACGCTCGCCCCGAGCGCGAGCAGCGCGAAGCCGAGCCCGCCGGCTGCCCCGGCGCCGGGCGCATCGCGGTGCGCCGCTGCTGTGCCGAGCGCCACCTCGACGAAGGCGGCGTAGCGCGCCAGCGCGCCGTCGAGCAGCGCCACCTGCTCCGGCGTGGCGCCCTTCTGCGGGCCATAGACGCTGGACGCCCCCTCTGCCCCGCAGAGGGGGTTCGTCACGTCGCTGGCCACGGTGATGGCGCACGCGGCGAGGCGCGGGTCGAGGCCGCTGAAATTGGCGGCCGCCACCTGCGCCAGGTCGCGGCCGAAGCCGCCGACGGGCTCGCCCTGCGGGCCCGTGAACTGCGCGCCGAGCGCGCGCAGCAGGCCGAGGCCGCCGTCGTTCGTCGCGCTCCCGCCGAGGCCGATCACCATGCGCCGGATGCCGCCATCCAGCGCATGAAGCATGGCTTCGCCAAGCCCTGCCGACGTCGTGTGCAGGGGGTTGCGCCGATCGGCCGGCACCATCGGCAGGCCGAACAGATTCGCGGCCTCCAGCACGGCCGTCCGCTCGCCTTGCTGATCGATGACGCCGTAGCACGCATCGACGGGCTCGCCCAGCGGGCCGGTCACGGTGACCGGCACCAGCTCGCCCCGGCAGACGGCGACCACCGCCTCGACCGTGCCTTCCCCACCGTCGGCCATCGGCACGACGACGACTTCCGCCTCGGGCAGCTCCTCCCGGATCGCCCGCTCGATTACCTCACCTACCTGAGCCGCCGTCAAACTCCCTTTGTATGAATCTGGCGCTACAACAAACTTCATGCTCCCATCCCCTTTGGCAAAAAGATTTTGAAAATCGTCCCCGCCTGCAGCCCCGACTCCACCTGAATCGCGCCGCCGTGCGCGTCGACAATATGCTTGCAGATTGTCAGCCCAAGCCCCGCCCCCGTGCGGTTCCGGCTCTCATCCGCTTTATAAAAGCGGTCAAATAGATGCGGCAGCTTCTCTTGCGGAATGCCGGGCCCGTTGTCCCATACTTCGATCCAGCGCTCCTGCCGCAGGACACGAATGCGGATGCCCGCCTGAGATCCTTCCGGGATATGATTAATCGCGTTATCCAGCAGATTGATCAACACCTGCCTTAGCCGATCGCGATCGGCCCTCGCCATGTACGTGCCGTCGCTGGCGGCATGCAGCTCGATACCCTTCGCTTTTGCCTTCATTGTGAGCTGCGTGACCACGAGCCCGGCCAGCTCCGGAATGTCGACATCGGCGAGGTTCAGCTTCACCTTCTTCTCTTCAAACGATGACAGCTCCAACAGATCCTCGACGAGCCGACTGAGGCGTAATGTCTCCTGGAGGGAGACTTCGATATACTCCTTCGCATCCTGCGGATCGACGACGCCGTCGGTGATCCCCTGCAGGGAGGCCCTTATTGTGGTGAGCGGCGTCCGCAGCTCGTGGGAAATTTCCGAGAGGAACTGCTTGCGGCCCTCCTCGACTTTTTGCAGTTTGCCTGCCATGCGGTTGAGCGAACCGGCTAAGGAAGCAATCTCGTCCTTGCCGCGCACGGGTACACGATCGCCGAAATCGCCCGTGGCGAGCGCCTCCGCCGTTCGGCTCATATGCAGGATCGGCTTCACAAAATGCCGCGAAGCGAAGTAGAGTCCCGCCACGGCGAGCAGCGCCACGACCAGCGCCGAGACGAATATTGCGCGATTGATCTCCTTAATCGTGCCCTGAATGTTCACGAGGGGCGTGTACAGAAAGATCGCCCCCACCACCCGGTTGTCCTGCTGGACAGGACGGCCGACGATCAGCATTTTGACCGAACTGTTCTGTGCAAAAATGCCTCGCGTCGTCACCGGATTGCCGGACAGCACTTTTTCCAACCACGCCTGCCGCACGGGCTGCTCGCCAATCGTCACACCGCGTTCCTGGTTGGCCCGAGGATTTTTCATCACTGCCACGCGTACGTTCGACGACTTTTCCAACGCCTGAATCTGCTTGCGGAAATCCTTGATCGGCGTCTCATTATTGAAGTAGTCCGCCGTCAGCTCTTCCACCTGCTCCACCTTTTCCAGCAGCAGCTTTTCACTGCGATCGTACGTTTTCTGCTTCATCGTATACGAAATCGTGCCCGAAATCGCCATAATCGACACCAGCGTAATCGCAATGTAGATAAACAGCATCTTGCGGTAAAAGGAATTCAGCATGATCCTGGCCCCTCAAACTTGTAGCCGACGCCCCAGACGGTGCGGATGCTCCAGTCGTTGCCGCGTGCGGTAAGGGCGGTGAGCTTCTGGCGCAGCCGCTTGATGTACAGGTCGACGACGCGATCCTCACCCTCGAAGTCCCACCCCCAGATTTTCGTGATGAGATCTTCACGCGTAAATACTTGGTTCGGGTTGCGCATAAAAAAGAGCAGCAGCTCATACTCCTTCTTCGGAAGCTGCACCGGCTGGCCCTCCACGCTGACCTCGTGGGAGAGGCTGTCCAAGCGTAAGCTCCCACTTTCGTAGATATGCGGCGCCGCTTCCGGAGCCGCTCGCTTCGACGATCGGCGCATAATCGTCGCCACGCGCGCCACCAGCTCGTTCGGGTCGAACGGCTTGACGACGTAATCGTCGGCGCCCATCCGCAGCCCCTCGACCCGTTCGTCCACCTGCCCGCGCGCCGTCAGCATGAGGATCGGCACGTCGCTGCGTGCCCGAATGCTTTGGCACACGGCCCAGCCGTCGCGCTTCGGCATCATAAGGTCCAGCACGATGAAATCCGGCTGGATCTCCTCGAACTGGCGAAGCGCCTGCTCGCCGTCGTACGCCGTCACGACCTCGTAGCCGTTTTTTTCGAGGTACAGCTTCGTGATTTTGCAAATATTGATATCGTCATCTGCGACCAGAATCGTTGCCACCCGTGCACGCTCCCTTTACAGGTTTTCTTTATTATACCGGAAAAGTGTGAAGGAATAATTACTTACTCCGAAAAAAGAGCCATCCTCCACCTGCTAATAAGCAAGCGGTTGATGGCTTGGAACAATGACTGTATCGGACTTACGCTCTAAACCTCTATTTCTGTGTAAACCATGTGTTTAACGCGTCGGTGACTGTCTTGCCGGTAATGGATATGGGATAGAATGCCGCTCCATTCCAGTTTGATACGAAAGGTTTCACTGGCCCCTTGTTCGTGAGTAAATTTGAGCTGGCGGATTGCCGTTCGAACTTGACGGCATCCGCCCTCGTATAAATCATATCCGCCGGAAGGGTTGGTGGATCTACCGTAGTCGGAGTCTCTCTGGTTAAACGAACATACTCGGTGCCGTCTCCTGTAAAATCGAACGTGCCCAGGTTCACCCAACCCGACGAGCCGACAGTCGCATCGATATACGTGACCTCGGTAACCGACTGATGCTTCACTTCCACTTTGACATGATTATCATTTGCCGTCGTATGGACGATCTTGTAGACAGAGACCGTATATCTCCCCTCTGGAAACTGAGCCTTCCATGTCGCCGACGATCCTTGCACGGTAGAGTAGCGAGACTTCACGCCAATTTTATAGCCGGCTAAATTACTTTGGCTCCAAGACCCTTCCGTCGTATATAACCCGGTCGTATTCGTACTGTCGACGATAACCGTCAGATCCTTGATCGCGATGGTCAAAGGCGGTGTTGTTAACGTCGCACCGTCCATCGTTACTGTGGCCCACACCGCGATATGATCCGTAACCCCATCAAGACTTTGAAGGGTTAGTACACCGTTGCTATCTACATGAGCTAGATCCGTTCTATCCACAACATACTGCACGTTTGCCTGTGTCAGGTCGGCGATCAGACCGTTATCCAAATGGCCAGCTACGTTCAGTTGGGCAGCTTGGGTCATCTGCAGTTCATCCCGATCCGACAGGATCGCCACCGACTCCAAGTGGTGCGCCTTATTAGGATCCACCCACATCATGGCATCGGCAACTACCCGTGACTTGTTGGCCTTATTGGTTAATTCCACATATCCGCTATCCCCTGCCGCAAAAGGATAGGCTCCCAGGAACACCCACGTCCCATTGGCCGCCGACTCATCAACGGTCACCGTCTCGGAGCCCCCGCTATAATAAACGGTAAAGGAGGCATTGGTTGCCCAGTTTTCGCTTGAGGCTGTAATTTGCGGCAGCTTGTAATACACGCTATACGTGACACTTTCCGGCAGCTCTGGTCGCCATTTTAGTGTACTTGTGGCTGTACCGGTAGTCGATTTGGCATATACGTAGTTATCGTAGTAATAATCATCAGCCGTTGTATCTCGTATCCAAATGCCTTCCGTCTCCGCCTCTGTATTATCTACAACAATGGATGGTCCCTCCTGCCATTCCGGTTGGACCGGCGTTACCGCTACCTGATCAGGCAGGTATAGCGTCCGCGCGCGGGTCTGTTTGCCGTCCGTTTCCACGTAATAAGTGAAGGTTTGGGATAAATCGTTTACCCGTATCGACCATTCCATCGGATAGATCGTATCCGGAACAGTCGTGTACGTGGCCCCGCCATCCAAAGAGTAATGGATCGTCGCTGGTTTCGTCGTTTTGGCCTCTACGTAAGCATCGTAGGATGTTTCGTCGGGCTTAACGAGGAGCATGCCTTTCACCGCATCGATTGGGCTGTGCACATCAAAGAAATAGCTTGCATCCGAGGTATCGGCTGTTCGAACCTGATGTAACGGCACATCAATGTCCAGTCCCTCCACAATGATTGCTGTTATTCCCTTGCCTGACACGGTGGCTTGAATGATTCCGCCGCTCATTATCGCTTGCTGTGGTGTCCCATTATCGCGGATGATCGTTACGTTATAATTGTGTGCTGGGTTGAACCCGATCATTTGTGCATTCAATGCGATCGGCGTCTGGACTTCAGCTGTCGATTCGTTACTTAAACTGATGTAGAACTTATTTCCGCTTTCTCCCGTTATCCAATTCAATTGCGGATCGTTCGTCTGAATGATTCCTTTGGGCATCCAGAGCCACACGTTCGAATTGCCGTAGAATTGACCTGGCTTATTCCCATAGAGGTGATATTTGAACCACAGGAAATTCGTTTCGAACACGGAAGGAAAGGTAATACTTCCATTCGATTTGAGCGATTGTTCGGTTATCAAATAATCCATCGTTTGCCCGAGCTGCGCCGGCATATGGTGATAATAGATGGATGTCGCTCCGCTTGGACCCTCCAGAGGGAAATCCGGCTCGAGTTGACTAACGGCGAAGCCCTTATAATAATAACCCGGATAGCTCGAATAGCGTCCGATGACTGCATTATGGGCGATATCCTGCAGCAGTTTATCGCCTGTATAGAGCGATAATCTCAGCATGAATGGCGCCTCCTGCGCATTCATCCGATAATAGCCGGTCGTACTTCCCGCTTCAAACGTCAATCCGTTGGGTGACACAAGCCAACTGTCCGCTTGTACACCCCCGGCTACATCTTCAGGAAGCTTGCTCCTTGGATATGCGTATTTACCACTTTCCGGCCAATGGAACGATTCCGCGTAATTATACGTCTCCGGCTGCGGAATCGTAACGGTGCCTTCAGGAACCGGACGAGCAACGAACATGGTGGCGTATCGTTTGGCTTCTTTGTACGCGGCATTCAAATATTTGGGATCCTTCGTTTCTTCGTAAAGCTCCAAGATCTCCATCCACAGCTTGCCGTAATAATAAATAAACTCATTTTTACTCACATCCACGGATGCAGGCGTATCGATATTTTGAGCGATATAGCTGTCGGCTGCATCCTTGGCAGCCTGTAAATACTGCGCTTCCCCCGTCATCCGATACATCATCAGGGGCTGGATGACAGGTCCCCGGTCTTTCTGATCAGGATCGCGCATCAGGTACTCTTCCTGTCCCAGCGCCCCAATGCCAGCCGAAGTGCCCAGCATTTGATTGACAGCGGCTACACTGGAAACATCGAATGGCAAGGTTGCCATTTTCCATAACGATGGCACGCCGTATACCGGCTTCTGTGTTGGCGACCAACCGATACCATTTCGTGATACCCCGTATTGAATGGACGGCAGCGCCCTCGTATCGTAAAGCTGGTCGTCCCCAGTCAAATAGTAAGCCCCCAGAAGCGCCGCACTGGATGTTGTCCGAACGCTATCCTCGTTTTCGATATCAATGAAGCCTTTGGCCCGGTTCCACCACCCGCTGGGCGACGGAACATAATTCACAGAATCATCCCCCTGCGGTTCGATCTTGAGCAGATCGATCATATTGAACATCGCATCTGTCAGGGACTGCTCGCCGACATTTTCCCGGTAAGCCGAATATCCGTATTCACTGCGGAGAATATCCTCGTAGGCCTCATACAGACTGCTGCTTTGAGCGATTAGCCCCATATGGAACTGATACGTGCTTTCCGCGGTCATCTGCGAATACGTCCCTAGCTGCGGCGCATAAAGGATCGGCTGCACGCTGCCTTCGTTGTTAACAAGGCTCATACCCAGCCGCTGCTGGGAGACGCCTCCCGTCGGTTCAAATTCGACCGGGAGTTCATCCGATGGTACGAATACGCCGTACGACAAAGCATTCCCCGCACCGTCATTCTTTTCAACTAGACTCATCGGAGCGCTTAGCTCCCTCAAGCTAGTTGATTCCACCGAACCTACCATTTTCGCATGCGACCTGAAGCCGTTTAATACTTCATTGATGCCAGAGGTTAACTCTGTTGTGAAAGATTGATAGCCCATCACATAGTTGCCGCCCCTGCGAGGCGTAAAGTCGAAGGAAACATCAGGTTTGTCTCCTGCCATGGACCATTTCACCTGTAAATCGTAATCGCTTCCATGCAAAGAATCGGTTAATACGGCCGTATGGCTGTCTGGGAAATGAATCCCGTCAAATGTAATCCACCGTTTGTTCATCGTATCGTAGTAATTGGTCCGACTCCCTGCGTTTCCATCCAATAAAACCCATTGCTCTTCAAGTCGTTCCGCCACATTATTGACGGGCACCCAGTTTCCTGTACCTGTGTCCTTGTAGAACAGATCACGGACGATGGTTTTGCCTCCATCCCAAGCTGCTTCATAGAAAGTTGCCTTATAGCTTGCGTTTGCAATGCTGCCTTTCTCGGTATAACTGAGATTCGCTAATGTGCGGCTGCGCAGCGGAGGCAAAGGTGGCGCTTGCTGCCGAATATTCCCTTCGAACTTGACGCTATCTGCCCGCGTAATGATCGTTCCCGTCGTAGGCTGCATGCGAGTCAGCCTGACGAATTCGGTATCATTTCCACTAAAATAATAAGAACCTAAATCAACCCAACCGACGGATGGGCCTGATGAGGGCCTTAGATCCATAAACATGACATCCGTAATCCCATTGTGAACAATTTCGATCTTCACATTACTATCTGCTTTATCCGCCCAATCAAGCTTGTAGAACGATATTTTCGCCGTTCCCGCTTCCAATCGCGGATTCCAGGTGATGGTTCTTCCCACAGCATCCGTATAGCTGGAACTGGAATTATTGTACCCCTTCACCCCCGTACTTGTACTCCAATAAGGAGCCGCATATCCGTTATTCTTGTTATCCACATCAATGGTGACGACACCATCCGTCGTGATGCTTCCATTATCAATAATGATCGTCTTATGAGGCTCTTTCTGCTGAATGTTTCCTTCGAACTTGACTGCATCCGCACGCGTAAGAATCGAACTGGTGCTGGCGGTAGACCGGGTCAATTTAACGTATTCTTCACCTATCCCGGAAAAATAGTACTCGCCCAAATCAACCCATCCCACAGGCGCCCCGAACGATGGTCTTAGATCGATGAATTGAACATCCGTGATACCATTATGAACGATTTCAATTTTCACATTGCTATCTGCTTTATCCGCCCAATCAAGCTTGTAGAACGATATTCTCGCCGTTCCTGCTTCCAATCGCGGATTCCATGACATGGTTCTGCCAACTGTACTTGTATACATAGAGTTGGAATTATCGTACCCCTTTACCCCTGTACTTGTAGTCCAGTTCGGAGCCGCGTATCCGTTATTTGCATTATCTGCATCAGGGGTCACAACACCATCGATTGTGAGGCTGCCATCATCGATGATAATTGTCTTATACAGTAAGGAATCCGCCTCAACGGTTCTTATTCCAAGAAAGCTTAAAGGAACGATCATCGTCATCATCAAAATAAGTAAGATCAGCTTCCTTTTCATCCTATCACTCACATCCTCTTCATAGATTGTTTGCGCTTTCAAAACATCATATCCTCCTTTGCTGGCATGATCGCAAAAAAGCAACTAGCCCTATTCATCTGGCTAATCCCCCTCCGCCTTGTTTATCATAGCACCTCACCTAACCGCGAAATTTCTTTGATTTCTAGAATTTTTTATAAGATTTTAAGTAAAAAAAGCCTGTCTCGTCACTGATTGCTCAATCGCAGCCAGTTACGAGACAGGTCTTCCAAGAGGACACTTACTGTGACGGTTGCACCAGCAACAACTTCCCAAGCTGGATCACCGTTTGATCGTACCAATCGGGATGCTGCCGAACATGCTCCCTACTTCGTTCATTGCCGCATGCCTCAAACACGGCCGCTTTGTCTGTCTGCTCGTGATCGATTTCGAAACGAACCGTATGTTTCCCATTCGGTAGCTCCGGCAAGTAAACATACTGATTCCGATTATGGTCGTTATATGTGGTGAATCGGTCGACAAGGAAAGGTTCCCCGCCATCCACCGTCACCTTCAATCTGCCGGAATCCGGCCCTCCGATATCGAACAGCCCGATATGCGTGCCTTCGAACTGCACCGTAATCGTCTCTCCGGGATCAATTGCCCGCCACAAGCCAGGGAACAACCAACTATACTCGCGGGCCAAAGTGAAATCATCGGCGGTCATGTAGGACCATCCTGCCGATAAATCGGCATGCCCATCCAGTGGCAGCATAGCGGCGTACTCCCAAGGATTGGACGGGACCAAAGGGTTCTGCGGCAAGTTATGTTCCACACTTCCCGAACCAACTTGCTGTTCACGAATGCGCTCCAACGACCGGGTGATCGTATCCGTGTAAATCTGGTGCCCCTCGGGAATTATGGGATGGATGGAATCATGCGTAAAAACAACGGCTCCCGGAATGGACTGGTCTGCCCCTGACCCCCCTGAGGTAAATATAAGCTTCCCTTCCGACACCAATTGACTGACCGCCACCCCAAGATGAATCGAAGGAATACCGTAATAGTCGGCCACTTCCTCCTGCATAAGAGCCCCCTTCTGGTACTCCCCAGACTGAAAACCTGCGACATCTCGCTCCTTCAGCGTATACACGAACAGAATATCTATAAATCGGCTCCGCTTACGAATTTGACGGACAATGCCTTCGATCCGCGCCTTCGACTCGGGCGCGCCGCCATCATTGCCAACGAACTCAACAAACACGAGATCAGGCTGATGACGAAGCACATCCGTCTCCAAGCGGGCACAGCCCAAATCCGATCCAGTTCCGTCAATACCTGCATTCACTGAGCGGATATCCGCCTCGGGATATTGCTCACGCAGCCATTCCGCCGTCATGACCCTATAGCCTGCAGAACGCGTATTACTGCCGCCAAAATAGACGATGGTCACGGTTTCCCCATTTTCCAACTTCTGAATGATATTAGGTAATCCTCTTCGTGGGAATAGTTCCTGCATCGCGACTTCACCTGACCTCACTGATTATTTATAGGCGCATACAATTTCACAGCAAACACTTCATGATGCGGCGCACCGTATGTTGCGCAGAAATGAAACCGGATTCGGGTTACACATCTCGCATCCACCTTGTGTTTATTCAACGTGAGATAGTTTCCACGGATATTGATTTCCCTCTCGGTTCCGTCTTCAAGGGTTAAGGTCACATCATAATCTTGGATGAGGGAGTCAATCGGATCGTCGAAATGCTCCAGATCCAGCTGTGAATTGAAAACAAGATGGATTTCGTCTACATTTTTAGGGCTTGCAAAACAGAATTCCAACCATTCCTGACCCTCCGTACGCTCCGAAATCCAGCCGTTCGGCAGCCCATACGGTCGGGAGTAGCCATTGACGACATTCTCGGGACTATACATATGCTGGGCTGGCTGTAGGTCCCTAAAGCAAATGCTTTTGTTGAATTTCTTCAGCCTGGACGGCTCCTCTGGCCTATAATGGAAGCTGACCACTCCTGTAAGCTTCTCTTCATTGCCGTATACGGCAAGACTCGCCGTTCCTTCCAGCACGATGTAAATTTTATCGTCTACCGGTTTCTCTAAGCCCAAATCCAGCGTAATCCAGTCGTCATGATCGGCGGCAATGGCCAAGCTGTAGTCTTTCATCTGGCTGGTGGGCATATAGTTTTCCTTCCGTTCCCCGCCAAACAGCTTCACATGCAGCGTTTCGGAATGCCCGGAACTATTCTTTATTTTAATCCGCACACTTTCCGCCACGGACGTCTCGATCGGAAGGACCAAACATAACCCTTGCTCCACGGGAATCGCTTCAGTGGGATGAAGATTGTCATAGCTGCGCTGGGACGAGGCACGAATCTGTAATCCGTCGGCGAAGTAAGGATCTAACTTTTCTTGAAGGCCTACAATCGTTTGTCCGTCTCGAAGCAGCAGCGCCTGCAGCTCCCCCATATGAGCCTCGACAATGGCTGCCGGGTCTACCTCATATTTCGAGCATAACGAAGCAGCCGTTCCAACCGCCTGCCCCATACAACCGCAGGTTGCCATCACCCTGGTGGATCCGAAAGCGACATGAGTAGCGCTTATATTGCGGCCAGCGAACATGAGATTCGGAATATTCCGGGAAAATAAACTGCGGAACGGAATATTATACAAGCCAGGTACGAAATTCCATGCTGTAGCCGGACCCTCATCATAGATGCCTTTAGCAGCATGTAAATCCATGTACCATCCCCCGACAGCTACGGCATCTTCGAAGTGCGGCTTTGTGGTGAGGTCGTTCTGGGACAACATGTGATTCCCCACAAACCGCCTCGACTCGCGTTTCCCCGGAATCGGGCATACATAATCCAGTATAAGATTGTCCACATCATCAAATTCGCCGCTATTTTTAATATAATCCCAAATCCCGTACACCAATTTCCGCAGCTCCAAGGCGATGTCTTCATTCTTTGTGATTACATCCAGATGCCCGCCGTATTCCAACCACCACAATCCGCCGAGCCCGTTGATTTTTCTAGGAAAAGACCGATGGTTCAAGCCTTTTCTGATACTGTCAAAAAAGGGCAGCTTCGTAATATCATACGCAAAGCCAGGCCTCTTGTACGGAACGTGATACTCGACATCACGGGCTTGGAAAAGAATCGTGTCACCCATGGTGTAGTGGTCCGCCACTTCTGGGGCCAAATCTTCCCCATATTCATGTTTCGCCTCTCTTCCCCATCGGTAGAGTGCACCTGCCTGATATCCGACGACCCCGTCTCCGGAACAATCGATGTAGGTTCGGCTTTCAAAGCGGAATTTCCTTTCGGAAGCCAATTGAAGCCCCTCCACCCATTGGATTCTGCCGTTCTCCATACCTGTTTCATGCACGCATGTATTTAGAAATAGGGAAATGTTAGGCTCAGCATAGACCATATCCAACAAGACCGTATCCGAAAGCGAAAGCATAAGTTTTTTGTTATATAACGGATTATAGTGGAAAATCTTCAACTTGAGCTCTTCCACCAATCCGCCCTCACGTGCATAATAGGATGGACTTTTTCCGAGATAGGCCGACCCGTTGATATGCACTCTCACCTCGCTGCTGGCATTCCCCCCTAGAACCGGCCGATCATTAATAAGTGACACTTGCAGCCCTTGACGAGCAGCCGCAATGGCAGCACATAGCCCAGCAATACCTCCGCCTACGACGGTTACATCCGCTTTAATAAGCTCCATTTGGTTAACCTCCATGATAAGATACATCTATCATGGTAGTTCTTTTAATCCCCGTTTTTTTACAGGATTTCGCGAAAAACTCATACATTTTTTGCAACCTTATTTGGATTCATACCGGGTCATTTTAATCCGATATTGCTTAGGTGTATCGCCCGTATATTCTTTAAATAGTTTGCAAAAATACCCTTCATTGACGATGCCTACTTCCTCGCACAATTCCAATAACGAATAATCCCGGACATTTAGCAGTTCGAGCGCCAGTTGAATTTTTTTACGGTTGATATAGCTGATCACGCCTTCGTTCATTGTTTTTTTAAACAGGCTGCTAAAATACGATGGCGCTAAGTTCACATCCTCGGCAATCGCCTCCAAGGTTAAACGCTGTGTCAGATTTTTCTCTATAAACCGTAAGGCTCCCATAATTTCTGCACGGTGCAAAAGTTGGCCAGCGTGTACATATGCAAAGGTAAAATCGCCAATATAGGCGAGTTGCTCCTGAAATGCCATAAACTCCATAGGAAACTCTGCTACATCCAGGGTTAATGTGTTCCCCGCTTTAAACTTCGCGGCAATATCTCTATACAAGTCCCGCAGCATAGGGGCCATGATGGACTTATGGATTTTATGATCCGTAACAAATTGGTTTAAATCCGCAAGTTCTTTCTCCAGTTCTTCCTTAGAGGCCTTCCTTTGCACCCATGTAAGAAAATCGGCCAGCTTCTGCTGAAAGTCCGCTTTTCTCTCGTTACGGTAATGGAACCGATGCGCGGGTGTTTTGACGACTTTCTCTGCATGGTAATAGAAATCGTCACTTACATTATGGGCCTCCAGGTAAGCTTGTTGAATGGATGCCCAGCCCCGATGCGATCCTCCAAAAGCTACAGATACACTTTGATTCAAATACTGATGCAAATGGGAAACGAGCTGATTTCCCAAGGCCTGACAAGCATATTCCGTATCCATCTCACTGCGATTGTTCTCCCAGGAAAGAAAGCCAATAAACCGATTATCCGCCAGCTCGGTGGCTGTCCCCCTGCCATAATGCATCACCGTTTCTTCGATGACATTCGTCATCGCATATTTCAAGATGTTTTGGTCCGCCGCTGAGTATTCATTTCGGAAGCTTTCATACAGATTCATTTCAACAATAAAGCAGCAATAGTTGGCTTGAAAGAACTGGAACTGCATGCTACCTGCAAAATGCGATACCCGATGCGAAGGTATTTCGCCTCTAATCAACTCGTTAAAAAATTGCTTGCGGACTCTATATTTATTTTCAAGAACCGATACGTTCAGAGATTGAAATTCTTCTTCTTTTTTCTTAACCTCGTCCAAAATGCCGGCTGCCTTATCCAAAGCTCGATCCAAATCTGCTTCATTTAACGGAACCTTAACAATGTACTCCAATACGTTCGCCTGAATAGCCCGCTGAGCGTATTCAAAGGATGAATAGGCGGTCAGCAGAATGTACTGGGTATGAGGCAGCTCCGGTTTTAACTGCTCAATCATGGCGATCCCATCCATTCGCGGCATCACAATATCGGAGATCACGATATCTGGCTTTAGCTGTAAGATCTCCTCGATCCCCTTCAGCCCATTATTTGCTTTTCCCACCAGACGGAATCGCCTTTCCCTATGGGAGAGCTCGCTAAAAAATAGTTCCAATCGTTGAATGATTAGATCTTCATCGTCAACGATGAAGCAGGTATAGTCTCTCACCATCATGCATCTCCTTTAAACGTACCTACTGGGAATACAGCACGGACACAAGTTATTTCCTTCGGTATGCTTATGATTTGGAGCCCGAACTGCTCCCCGTAGTGAAGTCTTATTCGACCATGAATATTATTTAACCCGATCCTTTTTCTTTTGACTTCCAGATCACGCGGTTCTGCCGTTAAAATATGCTGGATTTGATCCGCTGGAATTCCCTCGCCTTGATCAATGACCTCGATCATGACAATGCTGCCCTTCCTGTACGCATGAATCGTAATCGAGCCTTCGATTCCCCCTCCGTTATAGCCATGGAAGATGCTATTCTCCACAATGGGCTGCAGCAGCATTCGAAAAACGGGAAAGTCCATTAACCCCTCCTCGATATGTGCAATCAAGTCGAAATGCCTGTTATAGCGGATGTTCTGGATCGCGATATAATCCGATACGTTTTGTAACTCCTGACGTAGCGAAACCTTCACCGAAGCGTCGGCGATCCCGTATTCCAATAATGAAATGAGAGACCCAATCACCACATCGACTTTCTCTATTTGTCCCAGGCGGATGACATTGCTGATAGAACCAAGCGTATTATACAAAAAATGAGGGTTTATTTGAGATTGCAGCACCTGGATTTCCAGCTTCCGCTCCAGTTCATTATGCAGCTCTCCCCGCCGAATCAGTTCCACAATCTGCTGCAGCATCCGGTCGAACGCGCGGGAAAGGTCACCGAATTCATCGTTTCGCTTCATGGTAACTGCCGTTGTCAGATCGCCTTGCTCTACCCGCTTCATTTTTGTTTTGAGTGCATAGAGCGGATTCCTAATATATTTGGCAATAAAGAAGGAAATAAACAGACTTAAAAGAAGACCTGCAATGAGCAGCCCGATATAAAAAGTTTCCAATCTGGATAGTGCAGCTGCCATGCGCGATTCATCGTTTATGGAGATAATAAACCAATTGAATTTTTCCGTCGGTTTCTTAAGAATGGAGACCGGTAAACCGCCTTTTGTATGCAATTGAAGGCTTGTGCCCGTAGCATCCAGAATTTGTTCTGCCGACGTTTCCCCGATTGAAAACGTATGCTCTTGAATGCTTAGTGGACCTTTATTTTCCGAAAATCCGGCAATAATTTTACCCGATGCGGTGATCAGGGCCAGATTCATTTGTTCCTTTTTATTAATCTTGAACAACGCTTCTTCAATGGCATTAAGATCCAAATCGACCGCAATAGCCATAGGGGACGGAGCTGCATTCAGATATCGGACCATCGTAACGGTCCAGCCGGAATATTTGGATTTATAAGGATCACTGACAAAGGTAGTCCATCTATTCGTATCGACCGCGTCAAACAAAGGTTTTCTGTCCGATAAAGGCTCATCGAAAATTCGTGTAGGCGTACTTCCACCTAAAATGGATAAATCACTTTTGATCAAGTAAATGTTACTGACATAATTACTGTTGAGTTCATAGAGTTCTCTTAATTGCTTTTTAATCACTTCTGTATTGGCAATGTTTGCTTTCACCGATGTTTCGACTGAGAACAAGATGGTCTGGAAGGAGGAAAAATTAACCGTTAAGTACTGGTCAACTTTGTCTACGATTTGGTTTGTGTAATAAATGTCGTTCGTTCTTATTTCCTTTTGGACATAGCGATAGGACAATTGACTTATCAAAATGATGCAGCTTAATACAAAGGCAAACACGATTAAAAATAGTTTTAAAGGCAAGCTGATTCTTCTTCGCATCGGTCATCGTCCTTTTGTAGCCGTATTTAACTAAGATTAGCATAGGACAACAAAGAGAGGGGCGTTATATCGCCACTCCCTTCGTTTATTTACTTGATTAAACCTGCTTCTTTAAATTGTTTAAGGGCTGTATCTTTATATTTCTGCATATCGAACTTGGTATCCAAGGTTTTGAGAAAATTATCCCAGTTCGTAAGAGGATCTTTGCCTGTCATAAATTTGACTAAGCTTTCATTAATGAAACGTGTGCGATCCGCTGCCAAGGTATCGCCCGGGTCTGCCGTCAATATATTTCCTGGCAACGTCGGCCCCACATATTGTTGATTGTTCGTGAAAGCTTCGGCCGTTTTCGGATTCTGGAAGCTGAAGTACTCGGCATCATCGCCACGGCGCGGCATTCTATAATGATCCACCCATAGGTACTTTTCTTTCATTTCCTTGGATAATTCAGACGTTTTATTTTTGATTTTGCCGTCCACGATATCCCAATGAATCCCTTTAATTCCGTATGCAAAGTTCGGATAAGCTTCTTTATCTGTAAAGAGATATTCCAGCATAGACAAGATTCGAATGATTTTATCCTTGTCGGCCTTCTTGGAAATGGCCCATGAATTGCCTTGGAACGATTTTCTCTCCACGATTTGATCGCCATAAGGCCCTTTCATTGGAGGAATGACGATCCATTCCGGTATCTCCCCGCCGATTTCTTTCATTTTCTGCTGGTAATCCGGTTCCAGTCTGCGGGCATCTCTGATCATGAAGCCAACTTTACCTTTAAATAACTTTTGATCCAGTAAATCTGGCGTATTCATCGTCACCCAGTCCGGGTCCACAACTTTGGCCTCCATCATTTTATTGATGTAAGCGAGCGCCTCTTTCATTTTGGGATCAATAAAGAGGAACACCGGTTTATTGTCTTTCACTTCAATGGCAGAGGGAGGATTGACACCAAACATCCACATCAAGCTATCGAAGCCGTACGTTTGCAGATTGCCTTCTTTATTCATACCGCCAATGAATCCGTACGTATCGTTTTTGCCGTTTCCGTCCGGGTCTTTCTCTGTAAAGGCTTTCATCACTTCGAACAGCTCATCAGGGGTTGTCGGCACTTTCATATTCAGCTTTTTCAGCCAATCGTTGCGGATAAAGAAGCTTCTGCTGATACCGTTGACATTGTCATAACCTGGCACGCCAATGGTTTTCCCTTGGTAGGACGTCGCATCCCAGGAATCTTGAGCAAACCGTTTCTTCAATTCGGGAAATTGATCCAGGTACGGTGTCAAATCCGCAATAACGCCTTGGTCGTAATATTGCGCGAGATCGGACCGACTTTTCAAGAAGATTAAATCCGGAATATCTCCGCCTGCAATGAGTGTGTTCAGCTTGGTTGTTGCCTGCCCGGCTTGAGGAATCATCATATCCAAGTCGATGTTCATCGCCTTCTCCAACATTTGGCGTTGGACATCTTCTTCACGCGGAGGTATCGGAGCGGCAGCGTTAAACGTACCTTGGTTAAACATCGAAATTTTCATCTTGGTTGCAAACTTGTTAGCTTCTGTTTGAGGGCTGCTCGAAGCCGCCGGCTTAACTTCTTCTTTGTCCGCACATGCTGACAATAGCGTTCCCAGCCCTACGATGGCCGCCAGAACAGTAAATGAAACCTTTTTACGTTGCATATTGACCTCTCCTTTTGCTTAAATCTATATTATCACGGTATCCCCGTAACAACCTAGGCAGGTATTGCTTCTAACCTTTAATCGATCCCATGAGCACACCCTTGGTAAAATGCTTTTGCATAAACGGATACACAATCAGAATCGGGATCGTCGTCACGACGACAGCAGCCATCTGCACAGCGAACTTGCTAACCGTCGCGGAATTGGCCATCGAATCCGCGTTCTGTGCTGCGATGTTAAGCAGAATGTTGCGCAAGACAACTTGAAGCGGCATTAATTTCGCATCATTCAAGTACACAATCGCATCGAAATAACTGTTCCAATGCCCCACGGCGTAAAACAACGAAATGGTAGCAAGAACGGGCAAGGACAGTGGCAAGATGATTCGCCATAGTGACTGAAGTTCACTTGCACCGTCGACCCTCGCCGATTCCTCGATTTCAGCAGGCAATTGTTCAAAAAAGCCTTTAATGATGACTAGATTAAATGCACTAATGAGTTGTGGAATAATTAATACCCACGGACTGTTTAGCAGTCCCAGAGAGCGGATTAACAAGTACGTCGGAATTAATCCGCCGCCGAACATCATGGTAAACACAATAAACAGTAGAAATGTGCTGCGCCCCGGCAAATATTTTTTGGATAACGGATACGCCGCTATAATCGTAAAAAAGACATTGAGCGCCGTGCCTACAATCGTTCGAAACAACGTGATTTTATACGCCTGCCCAATCCCATGAGAGATGAATACCTCTTTATAGGCTGCAAAGGTAAAAGATTCCGGTATAATCACAATTCCTCTTCGCAACACTTCCGATTCGGGCGTTACTGAAACAGCCATCACATATAAAAAGGGAAGTAAGCAAAGCAGGGCCAGCACAATAAGAA
Organism: Paenibacillus oryzisoli; assembly: GCF_050467285.1. Lineage (GTDB taxonomy): Bacteria > Bacillota > Bacilli > Paenibacillales > NBRC-103111 > Paenibacillus_E > Paenibacillus_E oryzisoli_A. The sequence goes on from NZ_JBCMUN010000021.1 coordinate 149,574, forward strand.
TCATATAAACGGCTGCTTGCCATATTTTTTCCCCGACTGTCATGTTGATCATTTCCAAACCACCTCACCAAATTTGCCCATCGAATTTTTTGGCAAGCTTATTTGCAGCCAAAACTAAAGCAAATCCGATGATAGCTTTAAACAATCCCACAGCCGTAGCCAACCCAATCTTCAAGCGTTCCAACCCTTCGCGGTATACCCACGTATCGATAATGTCGATTTTCTCCTGGTTAAAGCTGTTCGCAAACATGAATATTTGGTCAAAGCCGGCGTCCAGAATATGGCTTAATTTAAGGATCAGCATCAGAATAATCACGCCTCGAATACCGGGTAAGGTGACATGCCATAGCTGTCTCCACTTGGAAGCACCATCCATTCGAGCCGCTTCATATAAGCTCGGATCGATCCCCGCTAATGCGGCGAGGTACAGTATCGCCCCCCAGCCAATATCCTTCCATATTTCAGATAAGATGATCAGCATTCTGCCCCAAGCAGGTTCCGTTAGAAAAGAGATAGGCTGAATACCACTGTCCTTCAACATCATATTAAAAAGTCCATCTCCCGGGGCTAATAATGCCACCATCAGTCCATACACAATGACCCATGACAGAAAATGGGGCAAATACGTAATCGTTTGTACGATTTTCTTAAACCATTGGGTATACACTTCATTGAGCAGCAACGCAAGTATGATGGGAGCGGAGAAACCGAACAATAGCTTATACAGCGATATGATGATCGTATTCCTCATAATGTCCCAGAAATAAACACCGTTCATGAAATCTTTAAAGTTTTTTAATCCCACCCAGGGGCTGTCCCATAGTCCCAATGCTAAGTTGTAGTTTTTAAAAGCAATGATGATTCCGGCCATAGGAATATATTTGAATACGGCGAAGTAAACCAATGCCGGGAATAGGAGCGCATACATCACTTTATACTTCTGTATCGTTCTTATCCATGAATTCCGCTTTTTGGGGAGGGGAATGGCGTCCGCTGCCGATTTCGCTTGCATATCATCACCTCGTCTTTGTTTATATGTGTATCATAACACCCCCCTTTTGGATAAATTTCTGTGATTTCAAGAATTTCTTATAAGATATTTCGTATACCACGCGTTCACTGCATCCATGGCGGATTTGCGATTATGTAAGCTAGGGGGCCAGCAAATAAAAAAGACCAGCCTCTTCGGCCAGTCTCCGCATACATCCCTTTTAACTCCTCTCCCTGTCACAGCCTCTCATCACGTGGCCCCGCCGGCCGCCGAATTATTTTGCTTTTGAATTTCGTGCACGCCCATGATGACGGTGATGAGCTCATAGGTATCGAGCCGTTCACCATGATTGTCGAGCAGGTATGCGCCTGCCGAGAACCAGCCGCTCACCTTTTCAAAACGGGCGGTCTGCGCGCCGGACTCCTCCAGAATCTCATACTCCTTGGAAAACGCCGGTGCCACAATGTCGAAGCTCCCACGGCCGGCTGCCTCATACGTATACTTTTTCGAAAAGAAAGAGAATCGGCACCGAAGCACGCCCAGCTCATTACCCCGGCCGTCCGTTATAAACCATTTGTTCGAAAAAACCTTGAACTTCCCGCTGCACACCAGCTCATCCTGCGGTCCATACACGTCAATGGACGAACCCAACGCGCTCTTCAAATCTAAGCGGCCCGCTACAGATTGATGCTCATCCAGAATCTCCGTTACGCCTCTATTAAACATGTTATCCCGAAAATACAGCTGCATTGCGCTCGCCTCCTTTTACCCATTCATACGCCCCGGGTGGGGGATGGTTACGTGGTGGAGAAGCCTTCTTTTGTTAATATTTCTAGCAGATGTTCATTAAAGCGCATAACATTCTGCATTATTCCCTCAACGGTATCGGCTGTAAAAGATACCTCGCCTGAGTAATCCGCATCCGAGCGCTGATCCATGAGAATACCCTACATTTTACATAAATCCAGAGGGAGCATCCCTTTAAACCAAGCTCTTTATTCACAATACACCATCAAAGCAGAAACACTCTGATAGGCCGAATAGTATAAGTCACTCACGGCAGAGTCAAACAACTCTTCTTTATAGGCGAGTTGAGCGGCTCTAAACTTGCTTGACGATTTTTTTAACAGTACCTTGACCGCTTCGTTCTTATAGCTCAATCGAGATCCCCTCTTCCATCACTGATCGAACGAAAGTTGGAAACTCGCCTTCGCCCTTATAGAACTTCTCATAATTTCTAAGGGTACAGCTTAGATCTGTATCATGCTTCAAGTTAATGTCATACTGGTCGCTCCAAACAATATTCCGATTCGCCATCGAGCTCTCCTCGTCCACTAGCACCAGAATATCCACATCCGAATCCTTCGTATAGTCCCCTCTAGCCTTTGATCCAAAAAGAATGAACTCCCTGATGGAGAACTTCGTACATATGATCGATTTGAGCTCATCTATGGCGCTAACTTCGGTTTCCGTCAGAGAAGGGATTTGATCTTGTGCAAAACGCAGCATACGCACACCTCCAAGGTTATCTCTACGATCATGTTAACAAAGCTGATTTAACAAATAAAGGGGTTTCCCTCACCCCTCCACCTTATCCACTCGATGCACCCGCAAATTCGCATACTCCGCGATAAGCGGCGCCATCTGCCGGAAACCAAGCTTGCCGCCCTGCAGCACCTGCCCGAACGTTTCGCCGTCATCCTCCCACTGGAAAATCGGCAAGTCGTTGATGAAAAAATGGATCTCCCGGCCCCATTTGATCACTTTCATCTGGTAAGGCCCCTGCGCATCCGCCACGGTTGGAATCGGATCGGCGCCTTGCGCGACGAGATGAAAGCCGTAGCTTTTGCGCAAGTTGCATAGCTGGAAGCTTCGCTCACTCTCATACTTACGCCGAAAATACGACACGTGGTAGGCGTTGATATCGCCATGGTGATAGTGGTCGTAAGGGCCTTGCCGCGGCTTGAGCCTGTCATCGAAAAGATCCTCGCCTCCGCTCCCTTTCGCCGCAAAAAAGAACACGCACAACCCCGGCTCCCGAATCGGCCAAAACTCCCATGTAATCGCGATGTTATCCGGGAACTCCTCGGGGCACCAGAACACAAAGTTCGATTGCTGCCCCAGCTTCGGATCGAGCAGGTTCTCCATCCGCATCCGCCCGAGCGGAAAGCTCAGGACAGCTTCGCCTTCCATTTTGAATCCCCTTACATCTTCTTCTCTAGCCAAAGCATTTTGATAAAGCAGCTCGCCCAGCGCAAACGTTGCCGTTGTTTTCATTGCAGTGTACTCCTCCCCATGCATCCTTTCCCCCTATTTTAGCATAAAATGGGGCACCGAGAGCTGAGTAACAGGGAACAGGTTGGACGGACGAGAAACGAGCTAGGCTTAAAATGTGTATGATATTTCGAATAGAATTAATTGATTTTATGTGAATGCAGCACATTATATATGACTATTCGTATACACTTTGTGTTCTCCCGCAGAATCTCAAAGTATAAACAATTAATCGACAGCCTCACCGCAACCGTTAGCCGTGGCAACCATGAAAAGTCGCCGGCATCCCGCCGGCGGCTCCAACCTCCCTGTCGCCTATCGATGGCGAAAGTTCCCTGCCGCCCGCACCAAGCGGCGGCAAGAACAAACCCCGATCACGCACGCCTTACGCCTGCGTGATCAATACCACATCCTCGCCGTGCGTCGCACCGGCGAACGTCAAGCCCTCGACCGGCTGCGGCTGCGGCAGCAGAGCAGCCGTGACGATGTTGCCCGTATGGTCGAGGTACGAGGCAACAGAGACATTGCCGTGGTACAGGCAAATGTCGTCCCGCCAGCCGTCGCCCTCGACCCGCAGCGCCGTCGCTTCCCACGGCGCGAGCGCCCGCCCGTGCTGCGCGGCCTCCAGCCGCTGCACGGTCACGCGAGGCGCCGGACCGCCGGCCGCCGACGGCACGATGATCGTCTCGATCGCCGCACGCCCAGTGGCGGTCAGCGATCTGCGCACCACAGGGTTCGGGTAATACGCCCCCTGCATAAACACCTGGCCGGACTCCACGGCCAGCTCATCCTTGCCCGCCGCCAGCTGCGGGAACACCAGCTGCACGCTCGGGCCCTCAGCCGCGGTGCGAACCCGGCGGCCCGCCAGGTCGTACACTGCTTCCCCGCACGGCAGGTGGTAATACTGCTCGTACACATGCTGCGCCTCGGCCTCAAACAGGTCGACGACGAGGTAGTAACGGTTTTTCACGAACAGCACCTTGCGCGAATGAATGACCGAATCGTCATACCGGGTATAGCCGTAGTGGCTGGCAAACCAATAATCGTAGCGCGCATCGCCGCGCACGTCCCAAATCCGACATGCGGCCGTTGGCGGCGCATTCCAGTGCAGGCCGCGGACATGCTGGTCCTGTCCGTCGACCACGACGGTGTTGTGCGCGCGCGTCGACACCGCGTACTTCCGCTCTTTGTTCCACTCGAAGAGCCCCATGCCGGAGTCAACCAGCAGCTCCTTGCCCCCGCTGAACAAAATAAAGCTGAGCGCGTCGGAATGCGCGTGCCCGTTTATGCCGACACCGGCCCGCATACCCATGTACAGCGTCTCGTTCGTCCAATCCTGCCGGGAGACGATGTAGCCGCCCACCGGAAAGCTGGCCAACGTCGCAGCAGGCGACTCAGCTGTGATCCGATCGTACGCCTCAACTGCCGCAGACCCCAGCCGCCACAGCAGCGAGAACGGCAGCTTGGCGTGCCCGAAAAACTTGAAATCCGGGCGACCGTACAAATACGCCCCCAAGCTCATCGCATCTCGAAGCTCGAGCGGAGCGTGCGCGTCCGTATCCCCGAACCGCGCCAAAAGCCCATCCGGCGTTAGCATATACATGAGCGCGGTGTACATTTTTTCCAGGACGTCCCTGTAGGAGTCGTCCACCGGCAGCTGCAGCGCCTGGAACAGTGACACGAGCTCGAACAAGTCACGCATCACGACGACATGATAGTTCGGGCTGGCTTCGAATTGCACGCCGTCTTCGTACACATTTTGGTGAATGTAGCCCGGCATCTCCTGCAGTCCATAGCTCAGCCACGCCTGGGACACCTTCATTTCCGGCAGCAGCAGTGCTACCTGAATCAGGCCGCGAATCTGCATCGTCGCATGATTGCCATGCGACGCATGATAGTTCCGCACATAGCTCCCATGCTCGTGGAACGATTTGATCATTTTCATTTTGACATCGGGTGTGAAGGATGGTGAGCCCCAAAATGTAATGAACGCCTCCGGCAGCATGAACAGCCGAACCCCAACAGACAACGGGTCCCACGTGCAGTGCTGCGCCCGGAACGAACCGTCTACCGGCACCGGATTGTCGTCGATAAAGTCGCCCATAATCCGATTAAAGCAGGCGGCATACTTTTCACCTCCCGTCAGACAATACGCCCGGGATAAGTGCTTCACATACGCAAACCGCGTTAGATGCAGCTGATACTGCGAGCTGTCGAACAACCAGCTGTTCCAGTCGTAGTTGCCACCCGAAAACTGCACTCGTCTTCCTTTAACAAGCGGAAAGCTTCCCTCCACAATTTGGTCGGCCTCCGCAAGGGACAGCACCGCTTCCTCATCCTCGCCATAGCACTCCCGTGCATACTTCATCAACTCAGGCACATCCTGCGCATCGAAGTAGTACCGGCGCGTTACACCTGAGCCGATCAGCGCCAGATAAGCGTCGCGCGCTCCCTCGACATCTCCCGCAGCAAGGCGCTCCCGCACCTCCGCCATATCCGGCCGCTCCAGATCAAGCTCCTGCCGAATGAACGCTTCATCGCTCAGCTGCGGTCTCGTATAGCGCGTATCCTTTCGCAGCTCCTTATAGCTCATCTCAATCATACGAACACCTTCTTATTCTTTGATAGAGCCGAGCATGGCCCCTTTAGCAAAATACTTCTGAAGAAACGGATACACGGCTACGATCGGCAGCATCGCCAGCAGGATTGCAGCGTTCTGCACGTTCGGTCCCAGATTGACCGCCAATTGCGCGTCCAGCGCGGCATCCGCCGAAATGTTAGAGGCGCTGATCGCCACCATTTGCCGCAGCAGCGGCTGAATCGGCCAGCGGTTCGTATCGTTCAGATAGATGACAGCCGAGAAGAACTCATTCCAATACTGCACCATGAAAAAGAGTGTAAATGTCGCAATAATCGGTTTTGACAGCGGAATCACGACAGAGAACAGAATGCGGAATTCGCCCGCACCGTCAATCCGCGCCGCCTCATCTAGGCTCTCGGGCAAGCTCTGGAAAAAGGAGCGAATGACCAGCACGTTAAACGCACTCGACGCCGCAGGCAGGATGATCGCCCAGTAGGTGTCAAGCAGCCCTAAGTTTTTGACCACAAGATAGCTCGGAATCATACCGCCATGGAAGATCATCGTGAAGAAAATGAACAGCAGCATGGCGCGGCGACCGGGCATGATTTTTTTGGACAAGGCGTAGCTCAGCGTAATCGACACGATCAAGTTGATGCAGGTGCCCAGCACCGTGATGATGACGGAGTTTTGAATCGACTTCAGGAAGGTTTGCGCATGAAATAAGTAGCTGTAAGCATCCAGCGTCCAATGCGAAGGCCAGATGTAGAAGTTCCCAGCCATGGAATCGCCGGGCGGGCTGAACGAAACCGCGATAATGTATAGAAAAGGCAGCAGTACCGTCAAGGAGATCAGAACGATGATCACGATCAAGATACTGTCGAACCAGGTTACACGGGCTTTCATGTTGTTGTCTCCTCTCTAGAAAATGCCGTCTTCGCCCAGCAGCTTGGCTGCGTAATTGGCGCCAAGTACGAGAATCAGGCTGGCTACCGATTTGAACAAGCCGACGGTAATTGCGAAGCTGTAATTAAACTGCTCCAAGCCGATATGGTATACGAAGAGGTCGAATACATTGGAAACCTCAAGGTTCAGGCTGTTCGTCATGAGGAAAATCTGCATGAAGTTCGAATCCAGTGACGAGCCCAGCTTGAGAAGCAGTAGGATGACGATTGTGCTTTTGATCCCGGGCAGGGTGATGTGCCGAATATTATGAAAACGGTTCGCGCCGTCAACCTTGGCCGCCTCATACAGCTCCGGATTAATGCCAGCAAGCGCAGCCAGGAAAATAATTGTTCCCCAGCCCGCATCCTTCCAGATGGATTGCAGCACAATTAAAGGACGGAACCAATCGTTGCTCACGAGGAACAGCGCATTGGTATTCATCCATTGCTCCAGGTAGTGATTGATGACCCCGGACGGGCCGAAGAACGAAATCGTAATGCCGTATATGACAACCCATGATAGGAAATGCGGGAGATAGACGATAGTTTGGGAAATCCGTTTGAACACTTGAAGCCGCAATTCGTGCAGCATAATGGAAAGCAGAATCGTAAACGGGAAGTAAACAAATAGATTGAGGAAGGAAATCAGCAGCGTATTTTTTAAAAGAATGTAAAAGTCCGATGTACTGAAAAATGCTCTGAAATTTTCAAGTCCAACCCACGGGCTGTCCCATACGCCCCGGAACGGGCTGAAATCCTTGAAAGCGAGCACGAGCCCCCACATAGGCGCATAATGGAAAATAATAAAGTACAGCAGGCCCGGCGCAGCCAGCACATAAAAAGGCCACAGTTGTTTGAATCGTTTGGGTCGATGAAGCCGTATCGTTCTCTCCAAGCCTTTCCCCTCCTTAGCGAAAATAAAGGGGGCCGCTCAAGCCCCCCGGGTCTTGCTATTTATGGTCTTCGTTGTATTGATCTTGAAGCTCTTTCGTAATCTGCGCGCCCAGGCCGGTTGTCCAAGCATCGATTTCCTTCTGAACGTCGTCCCACTTGGATTCGCCCAGCACAAATTTGGTCATCACCGCGCTCATTTTCTTATAGCTATCCGGATTCTTGCTTGCCACTTGCGAGTTGTAGCTCAGGAACGGATTCTCGATACCAGCTTTGCTAATAACATCCAGCGATGCCTTCTGCACCTTCAAAATCGCCGGGTCCTTCGCGGTTGCGTATGTGTAAGGGTCCGCTTTATTTTCCAAAACAAATTGTGACGGTTTATCTAGGTCAAATTGCTTCTTCTGATCGTCCGTTTGAACCGCGATGCCATCTTTCAACTCGGAGGCATGCACGCCGATTACACCTGTTTTGGCGAAGGCTGCATTTTCTTCGGAAGCGCTGAAATCCAAGAAGTTGATGATTTGCTGCACTTTATCTTTCGGCACCGAGCTCGGAATGGCCCAGAGCCCGTAGTAGCCGCCGATGACGGCAACGCCTTTCTTACCGCCAGGGCCTTCCAGCAAGTCAATAATCGCAATCTCTGCGTTGGGATCGACCTGTTTCAGCTTGGCTACATTGGTTTCCGTAAAGTCGCTGGCATTCCCCGCAAATACACCGGCTACGCCCGCCATGAATTTGCTTCGCACCTGCTGTTGGTTTTTCAGCACCGGCGCGTCTTTGTCAATCAAGCCTTTGCTCCACGCGCCCTGCAGCCACTCGAGGTAAGCTTTATACTCCGGCGTCTGGAAATCCCGAACCGCTTTGCCATTATCCAGCTTCCATACGTTAGGCACACCGAAAGCAAATTGCATCGGGTTCGTACCGGCAAATGGACCTGGCGACCCAATCGCGTCTACACCGTTAACCGAAAGCGGAATCGTTTTGCCCCCGCCGGCCGGATCTTTTTCCTTAAACACTTGGAGCGCATTCGTCAGCTCATCCAATGTTTTCGGCATCGGCAGGTTGTACTTATCCAGCCAGTCTTTTCGAATGATGAGATTGCCGTCGCCGCCGCCGTACAAGCCACGCGGTCTTGGAATGCCGTACACTTTCCCTTGAACCTTGGTATTGTTCCACACCGCTTGATCAATTTGCTTCAGGTTCTTGGTGTTTTCCAGATAGGGTGTAAGATCATGGAAGGCACCCATTTTGACCAGGTTCGTGTATTTATCGTCCTTGCCGCCGTCCAGCAAGAGCAAATCATAAGAATCGCCCGCGGAAACCGCGACAGAGAGCTTATCTTTGTAGGCCTCGGAAGGAACGAATGTCACGTCGAGCTTCACGTTGCCTCTTTTTTCAATATCGTCTTTGGCTTTGTTGTTATCCGTCGCCGGCGGATTGCCGAACAGAATCGTCATGGCTTTAATGGTTGTCGGCGCAGCCGCGGCAGGTGCCTGTGAGGCTTGCCCTGCTCCAGGTGTGCTTCCTGCGTTGTTGGAACCGCTAGAACATCCGGCCAGCACCGTTGTCAGCAGCAGGGTAGCGGCGAGCGCAGGTACAAGCGTTTTTTTGCTAGTCATCGATTCATTCCCCTTTTCGTTTTTTCTAACGCGTCAGCTGTGGTACAGTTCGAATTATAGAGATTGCCGGAAGGCAAGAACATGTCGAAAATGAGGGAAAGTGTCACCGTTTTTAAGATTTGCCTGCAAATCGGTATCTCCGGACGGTTCCTTGTACTATAATCGAAAAAAGCCCCCGCATAGGCGGAGGGCGTCAATTACTCGCGCAACGGATGTGATCGGCACCATGATGTCGCCATTTTTCGGCTTTCTAACCCGCAGCTTCTATATCAAAATGATTCTGGTCATGCTGGCCGTCTCCATTATCCCGCTCATTGTATTGTCCTACATTTCCGTGTCCGTCTCCAGTTCGACGGTAGAAAGTCAGGTCAATCGGCTGAACGCCCAGCTCGTCAATCAGGTCGTAGACCGGATCGAGCTGACGATGTCCCGGTTCAGGGAGCTTAGTGAGCAGTATTCCCGCATTTCCTCCATCCAAAGCGCGTTGGTATCGCCATCCAGCCAATACTATGAGGAGGTTGTTCGGAAGAAAGATCTGATTGCCGTGCTCAGTACGGCCTCCGCCGTGATCGGGAACGTCGAAGGGCTGCAAGTGTATTCCGTGGCAACGGATGAAGTCTTGTCTTCCGACGAGGCCCCTTCAACGCTGGAAAGCTCCAAGTTCAGACCGCTGATCGAGGAGTTCCTTTCAAAGGGCAGCTCTAGCCTATTTCTGGACAAAAGCACCCATCCGAATGTGCCGATTCTGCAAAATTCTACGTACTATATCGGCCGCATCCCGTTCGATACGTTCGAGGATCTGCGCGGGGTGCTGCTGATTTCCATGAACAATACGGAGTTCCATCGGCAGATCGAGAACATTCAGCTCGGTTCGCTCGGTTCCGTATCACTGCTGACGCCAAGCGGCGTGACCATCGCGACGACGAGCAAGCTGGAGCGCAGCCGGGACGATGCACGGACGCGCAGCATTCTATCCCGCTGGGCGGAGCTCGGCAAGCCGGATCAGCTCGAAATGGGCACGTCCATCGTCTCCGTCAAGCAGACGAAAACATTCGACAACTGGATCGTCATCTCGGAAATTCCATCTCAGGAACTGACGAAGAGCGCGGATATTATCCGGCGCACAGTCACGTATTTTCTGATTGCCCTCGTAACGGTCGGCGGTCTCTCCGTCATCGGCTTCGGCTACCAGCTGTATCGGCCTTTGCAAGCCGTCAAACGGCAAGTCGACGCGATTAAAAAAGGGAATTTCGAAGCGCGCGTCACCCATTTTGCCCCGAATGAAATTGGCGATTTGGGGCGCATGCTCAACACGATGGCCGTCCGGATCCAAGAGCTGCTCTCTGAGCAGCAAGAATCCGAGGATATGAAGCGCAAGCTGGAGATTCGGGCGCTGCAATCGCAGATTAATCCGCATTTTATGTATAACACGCTCAATACGATCCGCATGTTCGCCATGCTGAAGGACTACGACAATATCAACACGCTCATGGGCAAATTCGTCTCGCTGCTGCGCTACAGTATGGAGAATTTCGATCAAAATGTGCAGCTCCAGCAGGAGTTGGAGTACGTGCAGGACTATATCGCCCTGCTCAACATGCGGTACAAGTACCAGACTCGGCTTCACGCCGAGATTGAAGCGCCGCTGGAGCGGATGTCGATTCCGAAGCTGGGCTTGCAGCCGCTGATTGAAAATGCGGTATTCCACGGCATTCTCCCGAAGAAAATAGCGGAAGGGCATATTCATTTGCGGGTGTATGCGCTTGACGATGCACCGTCTGCGGCTGTTGTCATCGAGGTTGAAGATAACGGCTTGGGGTTGGATGAGGAGCAGCTAGAGAAGCTGCAGATTCATCTGCAGCAGGAACAGATCGGAGATAACATCGGCCTCAAAAATGTCTGGCTTCGCATGAAGCTCATGTTCGGCAAGGAGGCGCAGGTGCAGCTAGCGGCGGCAGCTGGCGGCGGTTTGCTGATCCGCTTCGTGCTCCCCGCCGACACCGTGCGTTTGAAGGAGGTGCAGCATGGTTAAAGTCCTGCTAGTTGAAGATGAAATTCCGGCAAGAACGGTCTTCCGTCAGATGATTGAAGCCTACGGCGACGGCATGTTTACGCTGGTCGGCGAGGCCGAGGACGGCGGCGAGGGGCTGGATCTGTTCCGGCAGCATAAGCCCCAGCTCATTGTCACCGACATTACGATGCCCGGCATGAGCGGTCTGGATATGCTGCACGAGATCGAGCACAGCGGAGAGGGGATGCCGCAGGCGGTCATTTTGACGTCGCACAAAGACTTTCATTATGCGCAGCAGGCGATTCAGCTGAAAGCCGCCGCTTATCTGATCAAGGACGACTGCCTCTCGGATCCCGAGCTGCTCCCCCGCACGATGGAAGGGTTGGCCCGGCAGGCCGTTTCGCAGGATGAGAGCCGGGAAAAGCAGCTGCAACTGGAGCAGAAGGTACGGGCGAGCGAAATGGAAATCGAGCGCAGCACGTTTCTGAATATGCTCCGTTCGCCGGACGACGAGGCGGCCTGGCTGCAAAGCCTGGAGGCGGCGCAGATTCCGGTGCGCAGCGGGCGCGTGCATGCGCTGCTGCTGGAGCTCGACCGCAGCTCCCTGCGCTTCTCGATCGATCAGCAGGAGGAGCTGAAGCTGTGGCAGTTCGCCGGCGTCAACGTGCTCAAGGAGCTGCTCGGCGACCGCGGGCCGAATAAAGTCATCGCGCTGGATAAAGGGCGATTCTTCGCGATCTACGCGCCGGTTGGCGGGGTGGCGCACACGCCTGCGCCGCCTGCGCCTGCGCTGCTGGAGCACATCGTGCAGGCGTTCACGCTGTATTTGAAAATGAGCGCCTTAGGGCTCGAGCTCAGCTTTGGGCAAGGGCTCGGGGCACAACTGCCCGAGCTGAAAAAGCTGGTAACGGCGGCGTATCCGTTCTTTTACCGCAGCCAGACGGTGGTTGCCCGCACGGATTGGGCGGAGATCGCCGGCTTCCAGCACATGCCAGAGCACTTCAGCCGGCTATGGGTCAAGATCTTGAAGCAGGCGCTGCTGGAGCCGCTCCGCAGCGCGGCGGCCTTGGAGCAGGAGCGCAGCTCTTTCTTCCGGCAGGCGATGGAGCAGCGCTGGGACCCGGAGCAGATCAAATCGCTGTATCTGCGCGTGTTTCTGGATATCAGCCATTTTACGGCGGATTCGGAGGATGTGGCGGATCTGGAAGCCGCGTTCCGCAAGAAGCTGGAGCAGTGCCAGACGTTCCACGACGTGCACGATACGACGTTTCTCTTTTTCCGCAGGCTGCAAGGGCTGCAGGGTGACGGGAAGACGATCGACGCGTCGATTTCCCGCATGATTCAGCGGATGCACGAGGATCTCAGCTACCCGTACAAGCTCGAGGAGCTGGCGGAGTCCATCAACTACAGCGTGCCGTATTTCAGCTCCATGTTCAAAAAGACAACAGGCGAGAGCTTCGTCCAGTACGTGACCCGCTTGCGGGTGGAAAAGGCGAAGCTGCTGCTGCTCACGACCGACAAGAAAACGTTCGAAATCGCCGAATCCATCGGCTTCGAGAATTACCGGTCGTTTAATCGGATTTTCAAGAAGGAAACGGGCGTGACGCCGTCGGATTTCCGGAGGATGCATCAGGAGCAGTTGTAGCTGGGTGAGCGGCTGCGGCTGCTTTTTTTGTTGCTTGTTCGGGTAGACGGTGCGTGGAGGATGAATGAGTTGTGCAGCTAAAGTTCATAGATGTGGTTGGAGTAGCTGGTATTAGGGCTTGGTACGCGGATTAAGCGGAAAGTTAGCTAGTAATATTGGAATTGTGGGACTTGGTTACGGTTACGAGCAGCAATTGGCGGGGTTGCAAAGGTTTAGCTGCAAAACCTACATCAAATTTGCCCGAAAGGGGGCGACATGCACAAAGTGCCTGTATTTCCTACAGTAAAATTCCTGCAAGACAGCAGTGTGAGCCCTTTCATGATGAGATCAGCCAAAATTAGATGTACAAAATGCAGGATTTCGTGGAAATTTACCCAAAAGTGCTTAATTGCCTGTAGAAAATGCAGGTTCTGTCCATGCCGGCACAGGAATCAGCCTCCGTACCACGCCCACTCTCGCATCCGTTACGTTTCTGAAACTCTTTCCCCCGCCCCACAATGCAAAAAAAGCCGCCCCCAACCGCAATGTCATTAAGTTACGCTTGAAGACAAGACTGGGATTAAAAATGGAATCTGAAACGGCATGGGAAAAAGCCCTGTGCCGTTTGTTTTTATGCGCAAGCAAGAAAAAAGCGTACAGCAAACAAAGCGGATGGAATATCCGCTT
>NZ_JBCMUN010000022.1:0-104867 GCF_050467285.1 Paenibacillus oryzisoli
ACTGTGAGGCGCACTAAAAAAGTCTATCCCTAAGGATAGACGCAATCGGCTTAATATACAATTCTTTTTGCTTTCAGAAACGTTTTTTTCCAATATGCTTTATTGATATTCGTGATCTGTACGCCGTTCTTCGGCTCAGGAGATGCATGCAGCATACGCATATTACCGATATAAATGCCGACATGTCCAACGGTACGATTCGATTTAAAGCGGCCCGGCACGTAGAAAAACATCAGATCTCCTTTACGCAGAGACTTCCGGCTGACCAAATTGCCTCGCGTGCCTTGCTGGCGCGCCACCCGCGGCAGACTAACCCCGTACTTGCCGTATACATACTGCGTGAAGGTCGAGCAATCGAAGCGTCCTGTTTTCGGATACGGCCCCGTTCCAAAACGGTATTTCACCCCGAGATACTGCTTGCCTTTTCGAATCATCGCATTGATATTCACATTCTTCAGCACAGGGACGACCTGGTCATTGCCCAAATCTGTCCAAGCCGGCAGGGCTTGATCCAATAATGGAACAGCGGCTTCCGCATCCTCGTCCCCACGGAATGGATCGGCCGGGTCATCGCTAAAATCCAAATCGGGCGAAGTGCCGGCCGGATCAGGGGCATCCTCGTTCGGCGGTGTCGAAATGGTCGAAGGATGGATGCGCAATTCCTGATTTTTCACCTCGAAGGACATATCGTCCTGGAACAAATCCCCAACCGCCGAAACAGGCAAATAGGCATTGTCGCCTTCTTGGACGACCGACTGTCCCAGCTGGATTTCAGCACCGTCTTTTACCGCTTTGTTCGTATTCATGATCAGTTCGAAATTCGCATCATTATCGCCAATCTGCAGCTTTGTGTGGCCATCTTCCCAATTGGATTTGTAATTTAGCGTTTGAATGAGCTGTGAGACCGGAATATAGTTGGTGTTGCCGATCACCTTAATTGGAATGACCGCATCTTCGTTGGTGCCTTGAGCGATGATACCGCCGCCCCGCTGCGATAAGCTGCGCGCCGAATTGCCGTTCGTTGTCGACTGAGCCTTGGGCTTCGCCGTGGGCGACGGGCTGCTGCTCGGGCTTGCGCCATCCTTCCCACAGGCTGTAACCGTCAAGAGTGCAACAGCCATACCGCCAGCCGCCGCTGCTTTCCATATCCTCCACATGCGCTTCTCTCTCCTTCAGGAATCCATTGTCATCCTTCATAGAGTGAAGCAAGCGAGGAGCAAATATGCGCCAATTCTTGGCCAGCGGCATGGTGCTTAATGGAAAGAAGTTGGTTGATCAAGCAGAGCGAAAGAGCCCTGCGATCCAGTTAAAAAAGTCGCCCAATATCGGTATCAATCCGATCCCGTGCTGACCAATCGCAACAATGGCATAGGCCGATTCACCAATCCCGACGACACCGAGCGCAGTTTGACCAATGGCGACCGCGCCTAGCGCTGCTTCTCCGATGGCAACAGCGCCCGCGGCCCAATGTCCAATGGCGACCGCACCTGCGGATAGAAAACCGGAGACCGCAACGGCCCCTCCCGACAAGTAATGCGAGACCGCAACGGCGCCCAAAGACAACAGCCAAGAAATCGCGACGGCTCCAATCGATACGAGCCCGAAGGCTACGCCTCCAGCTGAAATCAGACCAATCGCGATATCCCCGACTGCGATAAGCCCGATGGCCACCTTTTTCCTGCCCGTGTGCGCCCCTCCGATCCGTATACTGATCAGCGGCAGCGACTGCGAGGGCCACTGATAATCAATCTCCCGCTGATTCCATCTGCTCGTCTCCCACATCCCGTTATGCCAGCTCCGTTTGTGCATTGTACGTAACCTCCAATGTATCACCGTTTAACTTCGTTATGTTTAAGCATAACATGTCTTTAGGGCTTGTTGAACCGTCCGAAGGTCCTTGTGGACTCGGTCTCGGGACGGAGCTTTATTCAAAAGGGAGCCCCGCGGCCAACCGCAGTTGGTTCGCAAGCCAGTTATAGTAGACCTTCTGCTCTTGTAACTTGGTCGTTGTTACGACGTCGCCTTGACACTCTTTTTGCGCCTCGTCCGCTTGTAGCCAAGCCGGTCCAATCCACGTATGAATAATCGTATTCGCCACTCCCGGGTCTAATTTCAAGCTTTCTTCCTCCGCTCTTTGCAAGGTGAAGCCTTGCTGTTGGTTACTGCTCAGAATCTTAACCAGCTTGTTCGCATAATTAGGATCTACAGCCCATCCCGCGGTAGCGATCGCCTGGATCTGTTCCATTTCCGTCGCCTTGCATCTGACATCGGCATAACGTCCATTTTGCAGGATAAAATCCACATACCCCGCAACAGGGTCATCATACTTGATGTAAAAGCCTCCTTCTGAGGCAGGGCGGGGCGTACCCTTCAAGGACTCACTCATATAAGGCTGCCAGGTCTGGCCAGCGATATTGTTGTTGATGTGCAGGTTTGAACTCGTAAAGTTGCCGGTTTCAAGCTGCCACTGGGCTAAAATGACTGTCGGAAACCAGCCTGTATCCAAACTGGCCTCCTTCGCCTTGTTCCACCAATTAATCATGTTCATTTGGATGTACCACCGACTTTACTTTTGATTAGACGAATCGCTTCTCGCAATGGCTTGGGGAGCGGCAGCCCCAGCTTGCCGTAATTTTCACTGATCGAAATCAATTCGTTCGCTAAAAATGAATAAATAGCCCCCTGCATAATTATCGTCGTTCCCTGAACCTGGTCAAGCCGATGCGCAAGCATGATCGCGGTAAACATGAGCGCTTTTTTAATAAGCCCCCAAAAACCAATGCTGCTCTGCGGCTGACCCGATTTAATCATGGCAAGGACGCCGGTGATATAGTCGACACCTGCGGCTATCGCCAATAACACTAACAAACTCGTCCACCCCCCGAATGCATAGGCTCCCAATGCTACAAACAACGTCGACGCGATACTTTTTTCCATCCTCAACCACCTCCTTTTCTAATTACCAAGTTGGCTGCGAAAATCGTAAAGCCCTCGAACATGTATTTTTCGAAACGTTATGAGAATGAAAAAGACGACTGAACCGAATACACGGATAGCCGTCTTTATACACAAATAGTATGATTGCTTCCGCCTACGTACCTAAAAGCGCTGTTCTTAAATCCAGCCAATGTTGGCCCTTGCGATCCTTCGTCGTGTCGATCACCGTATCAGGTGCCCATGAAGGCGCTGCCGTAGACAGCACTGTATAAATGTCTGTGATTGCCTGTCTCAACTCAATTAAATGGACCGCCCTTATGTTTGTGGCCGATGCCCCGTTCGTCCAGTCTTGAATCGAAGCATCTGTCCATGTTGCTACGGCCAAGCCCCGCGCCTGTCGGATAGCGTTAATCTTTGTTCGCAAATCATCAATCGTACGCTTGCTTATCGCCGTATCGTCTGAGGCAATTACAGTAGGCCACGAAACGGCCTGAATAGTAAATGCCGCTGTCCCGCTCCACGTCCCCCAATCCTTTCCATCGTATGCTCTGATTCTGACGTAACGTGGGCCCGTTGTTATGTCTGCCTGAGGTGTATAGTAGCCCGTCGACCCGCTCGATAGACTTGTTGCGCTCCACCCCGACGAAACCGCGCTTGATGTAGTGTCAAGCAGAATTGACGAGAAATCATTTGCTGCACTTATTTGAATTTGAAAATTAGTCAATGTGGCGTCGTTGGCGTCTGTAACCGTAAATTTGAATTTAGGGCGCTTGTTTAGCGTATAGCCGGATGACGAGAGATTGACGGACGTTGACACGGGATAACTATTTGTGGTGAATGTCGTATAGTTCAACGTGCTGACGTTTCCAGCGTTGTCCATATAGGTTACACCCCATCTATATTGCGTCGCAGGCGTTAGCCCCGTTAAGCTATTTGTCAGCCCTACAACGGATTTAGGATAGCCTAGGACGTTAGCCCACGATGAGCCGTTCCACTGCTGCAAATAAAGGGTTGTGAGCAACAGGCCAGAGGATGGAGCCGGATCGTTAAAGGCTGACCATGAAACGCCGTTTGATGTTGCGTATAACACTCCGTTTGTTTGCGTTGGTGAGTTTGGCGCTGTCGTATCCGTTGAGACTGTAGAAACAGGGCTACTTAAACTCCAGTTACCCGCGTTATCTTGATAAACCACAAAAACGCGATACTGCGTATTGGGCGTGAGTCCCGTTATTGTGTATGACGTTTGTCCCACAGCTAGCCAATTCGTTTGAAGTCGCACGCTTGCCATAGTTTCAACGCATACATAACCGCCGCCATTCTGCCCAGAGCTTGGCACGTTATCACTAAATGCGGAAAATGTTATTGCAGCAGTTGTGCCTGTTACCGTTCCGATTGTGTGGGTTGGTTGGTTAGGAGCTACAGTATCAATAACAGTCGGCGTACTTCTCCCGCCGTAATTCGGATCGGGGCTTGTGCCGTTGGCTATATTGATTGCCCCCGATGAATCCCATACACGCATTCTGAAGTAGTAGCTACCATCCGACGTTATCGCCCCCGCCGGAATTGTATAGCTTGTTGCTGAACTCGCTATATAGCCCGAACTCCATAGAACTGCGTTATATGCAGAATTTGCAATCTCTACCTCAAACCCTGCTTGTGTGTCTCCGCTGTCGGGATCGCTAAACGTCCATGAAATTGTAGGCGTTCTCGTGTTTGCGTATGCTGTCGGGCTTGTTACTGTCGGAGCGTTTGGTACTGTATTAGCTGTATAGCTGTAAATACTAACACGTGTGGTTGTGACGGAGGCAAATGCCGCCCCCACACCTTTTGAATACCCTTCAATCGTTTGTGCTTGCATAGCGACGTTATACGTGGAAAAGAGTGCGCCTAAATCTGTAATGGCTGATACCGAAGTGCCGAAATTGGACACAGTATAGTGATACATAGAACCAGGCGCTTGATAATAAAAAGCATGAATATTTCCAGATGAATCCATTACAATCGTTTCCGTCGATGGATGAGTAAATGAAAAGGATGAAACTTGACTCCATGAACTGCCATCGTATTTATATATTCTGAGTGTAGCTATTAAATATGGATCAACAAAATAAATATTCCCATCCTTAGGGTTACGCAACAAATACGTATAGTATAATGAGTTTACCGCCATCCCAGAAGGAAGCCCGATGGGTGTAAACGCATTTGTGTTCATGTCTATAGACACAACATTAACGCCCGGATAAACGAAATATACACGCCAATCTTTTTCAACCATCGTGCGTACGTTTGCTCCGCCATAGCCAATAGCTGAAAATGCTGTATTCCATCCTCCGACCCACATTTTATCCTCGGAAGGGGAATCTTCACCGCTATCAACCCTATTTGTCGTCCCTACATATATCTTACCATTAGACGCAAGAAAAGCCGGACCAGTGTCCGCGTAGTACGAATATCCGAAATATTGTTGCCACCATCCGCCATTTGAATACGCTACAGAATTTGCGGAAGCACCGACTGGGATGGCTGTTAAGTCAATTCCGTAAACGTAGTAGTTTCCCCAGTTTCCATTTGAAACACGTGTGCTTAAAAGTTTAGTTCCGCTAACTGTCGTATTATATAATCCCCAGTTACCACTTTCTATGTACGTATGTAAATAGAAAGACGCCCCGTTGTCGGAAGAAACCCAAAATTCGATTCTATTACTCGACGCGGGATTCGCTCGAATAATATAAATCCATCCGTTAGATAAAACGCCGTAAGCTCCATTTACTTGTAATTGTGGGGAATTTCCGAAATCCAGTGTAATCTGATTAGAAGCACTCATGCTCTATTTCACCTTCCTTACGGCGCATATTTTTTAGCTAATGCAATTTGCGCCTCTACCCACTGCTTCGTCGCCGCATGCATCGCCGCAGTCGGATCGGCCGGCAGCGTAACCCCACTGCCCGTAAACACCGGATTATCCTTCGGCGCCTTCCCCGCTACCGCAGCATCCAAGGCATCCATGTTATCATCGATCAATGTTTTCAGATTCACATATGTCGTTGTCGGCGAACTGCGATCCACTTTGTTTAATCCTAAATTCGGTGTAGTAGGCGTAGCCATACCACATCACCCCCATGCAAGATAATCGAGCACTGTGTGCTCAAGCTGGTCAATCGTCAATGCCTCAACCTCTGAGACGGATAGAAAACGGAAGCGATAGATCACTTCAAGATGTGCCGGTAAAATGTCACCGACAGCCGCATACACGTCTGCCATGTTAGGAGGTGACCCGATCACATCCGAGAAGCTCACCGTAATTTGATAGGATGCAGGATCGGCGCTCACATCAATCGCGCCATTCTGATAGCTGCTTACTACCTTACGAAGCAGCTCAATCGTGACCGTCCCTGTCCCCCGAATTTTCGACTTAATCACGGACCGCCGTTGATCGTAGGGCTTCGTAATGTCCGTCGGGATGCCAAGAAAATCCTCCCAATACGAGAGACCCCAGGTTGCGCGATCGACAATTGCCTGATCCACAACATCACTCAAACTGCCGTTCAAATCGTCAATCTCGACACCTTCTGCCTGCACCAGCGCCCGGGTTTCGTAGATGTTTTCAAACATCTCCGGCAAGGAGCCCAGCATTTGCGCTCCCGCCGCACTTCCGATTTCAATCTCAATCACTCAGCGTCACCGTCCCGAGAACCGCCAATGCCCCGGCAGCAATGCCCACATTGCTCCCCGCTCCATTGAGCAATAGCGATGAGTAGTCTGCCACTCCCGCCACATTCAGCAGCATTGCGCCAACCTTCGCATATTTGACCGAGGGATCGGAGCTAAAGGCGATGCCGGCACAATATTCAGCCAAAGCAGCCGAAAAGTCAGCCTGCACCTGAGCCAGCGTACGCGAACCGTCAAGCGTAATCGTTCCCGTCACTTCAATCGCGACGCTCGTTGCAGCAGCCACCGTAACCGACGCGCCAATCGGCGCCTTCCCTTCGCCAACCCCCGCATTCGGATCCATATACGCCTGAACTTCATCAACAAGCGTTGAGCTTGCTGGCTGCTTGTTCGTATCCATGATAATGACTTTGACCGTTCCTGGTCCGTCCCACAACGGAATCACCTGCGCACCGCCTACGCCATCGACCTCCAGCGCCCATTTTTTATAATCCGCTTTGTTGCCGCTCGTTGTCGGTTCCCGAACCTCCGAGAAGAAACGCGCCCGATAACTGGCATCGCTCTCCCGCTCAGCGCCGGGAATGAGCACATCCGACAGGGTCGCACTCACCAATCCGGTAATGTAATCGATGGGCAGCATCGTGCCATAGTATTGATTTCCGACAACGCCTAGCGTCTCGCAACGCATTTCAAATTGGCCGGCAGCGATTTTCGAAAAGACCGCATACGTCACTCCGGAGATCGAAAACCGACTCCCGATGGGCACATCAAGCGGTACACCTGCAGCCCCTGCAAACACGCCCTTCCTTATTGCGTAAGTTGCTTGATTTCGCGTCAGGCCAAACGGTTCGGTTAAATCATCCAGATGCTCCTCCACAGCCGTTTGCGGAAATACGGAACGGAGTCCCATGTCCAACTCGACATAAAGCTGAGCAAGCTCGGAAGCCGCAGGCGCCAATGCATCATAGATCATACTCCCCTGGCGCTTGTCCACATCGTCCGGGATCCGATCTAACATACGTCCCAGAATGACCGCGTAACTTTGCGATTCATACATGCCATTACACCTCTTTTCTCGTTTCAAAATTTCCATAAGCCGTGATAACTGTAAACGTTACGATTGCGGAATCCCCGTTCAGACGAATCGTCAGATCCTCAATCGCTTTAATCCGATCATCTTGCAGCAGCGCCTCTTGAATCCGCCGATTGAGCTCGGTCCGAATAAAAACGGCACTCTTCCCAATCAGCGATTGGAACTCGCAACCGTAGTCGGGCCCATAAATCAAGTAGTTAAATCGCTCTGTCTGCAAAACTTTATAAACGGCTTGCCGCACCGCCTCCAGCCCGTCCACACGCCCAATGATTCGCCCCGCGACCGGATCAAGCGCATAGGTCAAGGATGGCTGCTCAGCTTGCTGCAGCGCCCTATTGCCAATTCCCCCAGAAGGAATCATGACGACACCACCCGATCCAAAATCAAAAACTGCTGCCCGCCCTGCAATCGAAGCAATATCAGATCGTCTCCAGCCTCAAGGCCGCGGCGAATGACCAGCGGTTCCGGCAGCGCCTCACTCTCTACCTGGTATGCCGTCAGACTCTCAGGCACAATCAAAAAATCCTCATCAAGCGCGAATCGTTGATCAACGAACACCTCTAGAGGATCAATCCCTGTGACCTTTGCAAAAAGGAGCTGCAGCGGCTTCCCCGCCTCCGTCGCCCCAACACCAACCTGTTTAATGAGGTTGTTCAGTTCCGCTATTTTTTTCATAGTCGTATATCCTCAATTCTAGTGACATGGTATGGTCGGCCCCGCTAAACTTATGCGTACATTCATCCACCAGAAAATAACTGTTCTGCCCGATTTCCCCGATATTGATCGATACAGAGCTACCGGCCCGCACCCGAATTTCTCCGATCGCATCTATGGAGAAGGTGCGCGTTTCGCGGTTTTTCAGCTCAATCAGGTTATCCAGCATCTGTTTAATCTGAGCTTCATTCAGCTTCTCATTTACCTTCTGATAAAATTGCAGCCGCCCCCACCTGGCAATGTTCCCGCTATCCTGTGCGACATACAGGTCACGCGATTTCGTCGTTTTATTGTCCTGAACGAGCTTGATGCGGTTGTATGTGTCGGAATCAATGGATCGCTGCATTTTATAATCGAGCGCAAGACTCTCATCCCCAATGGAAAAATCCAATTTCCAATCGTCAATATCCCGAAGCGCCAGCTCGCCGAAATCGTCGTAAAAAACGTAAGATCTCCCCGTGGCCACCGTCGTATCTGCCAAGGCGTCGCAAATCATATCCAGCAGCTTGGTGCCGTCCTCCAGCCTTTGCGGGAACTTGTGAACCGTATCGGCAAGCTTTCCTGTTTTCAGTTCCAGATCATCGGCAATCTTCTGAATAATCTCAGTGGCAGTCATATTTTTAAAAACATACGTCTCATTCCCCATCAAATACCGAACTTGATCGTAGGCGGTAATTTTGACGCCATTGTCCCGGCCATCGTCGACGACAAAAATGTAGCCATAGAACAGAGGCTGTCCCTGATACCGC
Source organism: Paenibacillus oryzisoli (assembly GCF_050467285.1). Classification (GTDB taxonomy): domain Bacteria; phylum Bacillota; class Bacilli; order Paenibacillales; family NBRC-103111; genus Paenibacillus_E; species Paenibacillus_E oryzisoli_A. Next base: position 9,163 of record NZ_JBCMUN010000022.1, read on the forward strand.
AATCGCACGACATTACCCGGCGCATACTTAAAAGCATCACTCTCATAGAGCCCTCCCTTCAAGAGTGTAAAATCCAACCTGGAAGCCTTGCCAACCCTGCTAGTCTTCACCGTCACTTCGGCGAAAGGAGGTTCCCACATCATTCCGTCCCGATTGTCAATCTCTAACGTTAACATGGCAGCACCTCAATAGGCAGGGAGCTTGATTCGCGTGCCCGCCTTTAATTTTCTGACATCCGCGTCCGACAGCTTGTTCAGCTTCTGGATCTCCTGATACTTCGAACTGTCAGGATCCCCGTCAGTATTCAAATAAAACTTCATAGCCACTTGCGCGAGGGTCTCGCCGTCTTTCAGCATGTACGTATCCGGCCTGATGCGATCATCCGGCCGACGCTTGGGTTGGGGAATCGCAGCCGCTTCGCCATTGCTGTCCGTTTTGACCACCACTCTGCGTGCCGAATAGAACACATACTCCTTCAGCGACAACGAGTATTCCAGATCGCCGGAGCTCCCCGCATCCTCATTCCAACTGAACTTTTCAATGGAAGCAGGGAAATTAATATCTTGCCCCCGGAAATGCTGCTCAACCAGATGCTGCTCATAATGCGCGCCGTACACAAACCGAATCGGATGCTTGGTTGCCATCCATTTTTCAATCAACTTCACATAATACATCGGTTCAAAAAGCTGCTCACTCGTCACGAACGGGTACCACTTGGCCGGAAAAATGCCACTGAACGATACCTCCCTGAGCTTCGGGCTCGTGATGATGTTGATCTCACCGGCGCGCGTTTCCGCTGTTCCCCCGTTCGGCCCAATGATGTCATAGGTCTTGCCATTGCCGCTCGCCGTTAATTCAATCGTTTCGGGGTTGACCGGGATTTGGAACCCTTCCTCGTTGTTGTTGAAACTTAAGTGAATTTCATAACTCACGCGATCACCCCGCTCACGGAACTGGATACTTCCACCTGCAAAGCTTCCACGATCTGACCGAGCATATCCTCGACATCGCCTGTATTATTGTTATGAATATCCCCAGTCAGCTGTACAGTCGGCGTGAGGGAAACGAAGTTTTGAATGCTCTTCATCTCAGCCAGGTCGCGCATGACCTTCAGATCCTCGCTGGAGATGTCGACGGTGTCATTAATAGAGCCAACTTCGTTCACTCGATTAATGGTCGCGTTTTGATTCCAATTATCGAGTACAGACGTGTCCGCTCCTGGCATTTTGAACGAGAGATTTTTCATAAAATCCGAGCCACCGTTAAAGCCATAATCGAACTCGTTTTTGAGGTTTTTCTGATCCATTTTGGCAGCGGAGAAGTCCATTACATTCTTGTCGCTAGTCGGTTTTTCTATCTTGTCGAGAACACCCTGCATCTTATCACTAACACTGTGGATATTTTTTTCGTCGAGTAGCTGCACTGGTTGAAAATCTTTTCCAAACAAGCTACTGACAGCGCTCATCAGCCAGTTAAATCCTTTCAGAGCCACGTTTATTGCTGATATGATAGAGGTCATCAATCCTCCAGCAAAATCTTCAGCGCTTCTCACCATGTTTATCGCAAATAGCCCCCAAGACATTGCTAAATCATAAAAACGTTTTTGAATTGCATAGATGGGGTCAATAAATAAATTAACTAAAAATTCAGCTAGGCTGACAAAGTAATTCCATATGACAGCAACAATATTCCAAACCACCCCAACCAACACCATAAAGCTTCCCGCAATCGCCCCAACAATTTGAGCAGCGGTTACCCCGCACTGCAACAAAATAAAGATAACTGCTCCAATGGCAGCAGCAACAAGCAGAATCGGCCAATTAATCGCCAGCCAAGCCAATACTTGTGCAAAAAGCGGCGGCAACGCTGCAAATAAAGGAGGGATCATCGCCCATAGCTGCGGAATCAGGTATGTCACAACGGCTGCACCAATGGCAATCAAGATATTGCTAATCAGCGGCCAATGCGCCTGAATCACATTTGACAGTGCTAAAGCAGTTTGTACCAAAGTGCTGAAGATCATGGCTACACCTCGAATTGCGGAGGCAAAGGCGTCAAAATAAGGTTGAAACTTCCCGCTCTGAAAAGCCGTATTCAGCAGTTGCATCAGTGGGAGAAGCGCTGTAACAGCACCTTGCCCCGCTTCTGCCATGGAGCCTTTAAGATTATTTTTCAAAGCCTGTAACTGATTCGCGGGACTTGCCATCATTTTATCGTAGGCAGCTTGACCCATTTTCTGTTTTTCAAGCAACTGATCGAATGCCTTTAAGAATCCATCAATATCGCCTTTTTTACCTAAACTGTCCAATTTGTATTTGCTGACATCTGCCTTGGAGACGTTAAAATTCTTTTCCAGCGCCCCTGTATCCCCAGTCATCGCATCTTTCAGCGCCGATGATGATTGATCGAGCGTACTGCCGCCGCCGACACTTAACCTTTGAGCCATTGTGTTCATTTTGGATAGCTGATTCGTATTTTGCGCAACAGGGAGAAAAGAGAGCGTACTTTTCAGCGACTGACTGACATCCTGCCCTGCGGCGAGCGCTTCTTTTTTAAACTTTGCGAACATCGCTGCTCCGACCTGGTCGTTGCCAGTTCGCGCTTTAAATGTATTTGCCAACTGCTGCTCTTCCATACTTGCCGACATCGCACTTTTCGCCTGCTTCATGACAGCAGACAGCGTATTGGAGGACGCAACACTTTTAACGAAACCTACGAGTTTACTGCTTTTTCCAGGGTCAGCTTTCTCAGCCGCTTCTTTAACGGCTTCCTCCGCCTTTCCCCCAACAGCTCCACCCGCTCCCCCACCTGCGCTAGCAGCCTGAAGCAGCTCCGTAAGCTTTTTAACTTCACCGGTTAACGTATGCATCATGCTGCTCATTTCCTTAAGAAACGATTCCAGGGCGGAAGGAAAATTAAATTGGACTTCTGTCATAAACGTACCCATCATTTCAAAAAGCCGCTCGCGAAAATCATAGGCTTGCCTCATCGCTTTGGTGGTATCCAACCGCTCCATTACAACAATTTCCGGTTGTTTATATAAAGCCAGACTCGTACTAACCGTCGCCATCCCAACACTCCTTTCCCGCAAACAAAACGCCTCCAAGAGGCGTTTTATTTCCGAGTCTTTTTGGATTCGTCCGCCTCGCGTTTTGCAAAAACCTGGAGCGAAGCGAACACGAAGGCTCGCTCACTCCGAGGCAGCTGCAAAATTTCGTTAGGCAGCCTTCTTAACTTAAACAAGGCGTAGTACAGGAGGACAGCGGTCGGGTCCGGCTCGCACCGTTCCCCGTCCGTGCCCCATCCTCCCTCGATTAGTTTTTTGCCTCGTCGACCAGATCGTTCATGTCTTTATCGAAGCCGTTGATCTCCTGAACCTTGAGCAGCAGGTTCGCATATTCGCCGGCGAGCAGCATTTTGCGGATCAGCGTTTCCGCGCCGAGCACACCGTACGATTTTTGCAAATCCGCATCCTTCAGATTCGGGAATTTAACGCAAGCCACCGCGAGCTTGGACAAGTAATCCGTCTGATCCACTTCCGCCACCTGCTGGCCGCCCTTGCTTTTGCTTCGCTTTGTGGCGGACTTGCGAATTGCGTCGTTGTCTTCCTCCGTAATCGAACGGAGCACCCACGCGACCGGTCTGCCCTCGCTATCTTTAAAGCGTTCGGATACGACGAACTCCTCCGTCGTTTCCATGGCAACATTGCCAGCCAAAAATACGCTCATTTCACTCATGCCAGTACCCTCCTTCTATGAATTAGCCTAATTCAGGCGCAGAAAATTCCGTCGGCATATCCCAATCGTCGAATGTAAAGCTGACTTCTTCTTCCATCGCCTCAGATTCAACATCGAATGCAGCGATCGTGATTTCGTCCAGGTTGATGTTTTTGACCGTCGTCACCTGCTGGCCGATTGAAGAACTCGGATCTTCATTCGTCACCTGCACGTCAAAATATACGTCAACGCCATTTTTGGTGTATTCCAGCATCATTTTACGGAACAGCGAAGTGGTGTAATAAATCGTCATGCTGCCAGTTCCGCTGAAGCCATTGGCTTTGTTCTGCGTGCCGCGTTTGCCGAGCGTCTTGATTTCTTTCTTGTTTTTCTTGACCTTTGCCTCGAATTTCTTGGCATAAAACATCAGCTCAACCGAACCGTTAATCGTGGCATAAGCGCGGGCGGATTGCCCGGAAATCGTATCTTTGGCATAAAGGAAACTCATATTAGTTCACCTGTACTTTCGTATAAATTTTTTCGATGGCATCGACCGGCTGTACCGACACTTCAACGAGCACGCTATCTGCCGATACGCCCTGACCAATAACAATGTCCGTTTGCGAATTGAAGTTTTGCACGGCGCCAATCTCTTGCAAGGACTCCAGGTACTTCACATATTCGTTTTTCAGCAGGTTGCGACCATCGCTGTTGTTATCGAGTTTGCCGATATAAAAACGCTCAAAAATCCGCTTCAAATCGTTATTGATCGCATCCAATACGCGAAGCACACGGTTTTTGGCGAACACCGGTCCCTTCGTCACGGTAAACGACGTCAACGCGTTAATATCTTGCTCCACGATCGCCTGGCCGTTGTTGTGAGTGAACAAGAACTCGCCGGATTTGAGCGCCGTTTCGATTTGGCTGTTCGTGTATCTCGGGTTCGCATCCACCGCATCGTCGTAAGCATGGTAAGTGAGCGTTTCATTCACTTGCGCTGCGGCTGCGGCCCCTGCTACCCACGCGGTGGCTGACACTGCATCCAGATGCGTCCCATCGCTTAAAATAACCCCGTTTTTGACGGAGATCACGCCTTCGTAATCCGCCGCAGGATAGTTCGCGAGGACAGCTTGAATTTTCTTGCCCTCGTCATCCCTCAAACGCTTGGCAAATGCCGCATACGTCGCTTTCAGCGCCGCATCGCTCGACGGCAACGCAATCGTCTGAAAATCGTAAACCTCAATCGCTGTCAAATAATCGATGTGGTCGGCATTCGTCACCGTACCGTCGGCTCCGCCGGTCAAGGCTGCGCCGGCTGTAGCGGTCAGATCGCCTTCCCCGCTCCAATCGATCCAAGCATTCGCCGCAAGCTCCGCAATGGTGCCAACGATCTGCTTGTCCACAACCTCCGAACTGAGCAGCGTCGTCACGTCAAATTTGGAAGGCGAATCGACGTTCGGCTGAATCGTCACTTTCAGTTGATTGCCGCGCTCCCCGCCGTGCTTCGCTGTAGCCGTCAGGTCTTCCACCGTAACCGCCGCTTTCGTTCCGCTGTTCAAGCGATAGAGCAGCAGTGTGCCAGCCCGCTTCAGCGCTTCTTTGACCAAGACAAGCTTGCTGTCCGTCACCTCATAACCAAGCAGCGCCTTGACATTGTCACCTGCATGAATTTCAAGCACTTGCTTAGCCGCGCCCCAGCTCAGTGTCAGAGCCATCGTCGCGATCCCGCGATCTCCCAGCGTGCCCAGCGTGCTGCTGCTTGCGAAATTAAAATATGCGCCCGGGCGCACCTTATTTTGAATTGTAAAAGTTCCACCTGCCATCTTACTCCACCGTCCTTTTCAAAAATGTAGTTACAATCTGTTCCACCTGTTGATGGGTGTAGCTTTCGCCGTCTGCGAGCTGAGATTTCAGCACATCTTTCAACGTCCCTGCCCACCGGGTCGAGCGCAATAACTGCTCTTTCGTAAATACGGGCTCTCGTCCCGCTTCATGTTCCTGGTTCATACGCGAACCTCCTGTTCAAGCTTCATCGTCTGCGGAAGCACCGCTTTCTCTCGCATCACATGAACATCCGCCGTTACGTAAAAGCGGAGGACATCCTCAGCAATTTCATACTTCATCGTGTGCAAGCGAAAGGTTTGTCCACCTGCCTCCATGTTCACCAGCGGCTCAAAAAGCTGCTCAGCCACGCCCCGGCAATCGGCCTTTTTCGTCAAGCTCTCCGGCTCCGGATAGAAGGAAATGCAAAACTGCATGACGCGCTTGCTTCTCCGATCCAAACCGCCGATTTGCTCGCTGCTCGTCAACGTGACCAACAGATACGATTCCTGGCTGCCAGGCTCCTCTGTATGAACCGGAACCCCAGTCACCGTCTCGCCGAGGCAAGCTGCAATGCCTGCCATAATCTGATCAACAATGATCGTTCATCACCTCCTTAGCGAACTTACGTTCGCATCTTACACTATATAGGGGCATGCGTGCGACAAACTAACTTTTTGTAAGTAGCAACTTTCGGATATGCTCCATCTTCTGCTCGGCTCGCTGGTAATGCGTACGCACAGTGCGAATTGTAATGTTTAATTCCCGCGCAACCTGTTCCCAACTGAATTCAAATCCGATGTGCAAAATGTAGCACTGACGCTCTCGCTCCGAGAGTGCCGCCATGGCATCGTGCAGGCCGAACTCCTCTTTGGCCGTGAGCTCGCGCACGGAATCCGCAACGGGAACACCTGTAAAACTCTCAAACCAGCTGGGGTCCCACACTTTGGTCAGCTCATAGACCGATCGGCGTTCTACACCCCTGCGATTGCCAGGCGCCCGCCCTGTGCGAAGCCAAAGCACGATGTACTCACAATCGCCGATCATCTCGGCGAGCAGTTTTTGATCCTCTTGACGTTCTGCCTGCTCCTTCATAGCCGTGAGATTCTGAACGGTTTTCATATATTGCAGCAGCAAATCATGCAGACTCAATGAAATCCACCTCCAGATTAGCTCTGCTGTCATCTAGATCAGTGCCGTCCTCCAACTTCTGAATGTTTTTCACATACACCCCGATTCCAGTGCCCGAAGCAAGATCCTCCGCCGCAAAATAAAGCGACACCCGCCCATACATTCCGGCAAAAATGTCATTGGAATTCAGAATCGGCTGGAAGTCCCTATCCACGATCCCTGGCTTTTCATCGGGCTTGGCTGTCGCCGTCAATACCCAGTGCCCATGGCATACCTGATCTGCCATCGAGTCGCCATCGCGAACAGGGCTCGATACTGTCAAGCAGTTCGTCTCTTTCCAACGAACCCGAACACCTTCTTCAATCGCACCGTGAACGGCTGCATCCATTTTTCGCTTCGTTGCCGCATCTGACTTGGGAATGAGCACCGTGATAAGATACGCTGTTCCATTCTCCCGATTGCGATTGCCAGAAGGCTGCAGCTTGAGCTGGATGAATCTCACCTTTCCAGTAATCACTCTTTGTTTATCATGAATATTTAGCATTGTAGTCCCTCCGTTATTCTCATCTTGTATTCCCGACATTATATCTAGTGTTCAGAACCAAACATACGTTCTTATACCCAAAAATGTACAGTATCCACGACATTTTGTCCAAACCGATTCTGAGCGATTTTTGCCCATTTTTACAGGAATCTCCCATTCTAGCTCTGAAACTCCATATATTCCCTTAATATAACTTGTATTTCCGTCTTTTTAGTGTTGCCCTCCCGACTTCCACTCGTTATACTAGACTCAATAGTCGGAATAACCGACATGAAAGCGAGGATCCCATCATGTCCATAGGCGCCAACATCAAGCGATTTCGTAAAGAACGGAAATTAACGCAAGTCGAACTGGCCGAGAAGTCCAGTCTCTCTCGTTCGTATCTTGCCGATATTGAAGGAGATCGGTACAATCCAAGTGTAGAGACGCTCAAATCCATCGCAGAAGCGTTGAACATCCCCACGCATCATCTCCTGGATGAAGACAACGCACCGCCGCCGGATTGGGCAACGTCCAAAGATTTGCGGGATTTTAAAAAAATGCTGCTCGAAGATGCGCCTGTCATGTTTGACGGGGTTCCGCTGGATCAGGACGATAAAGACAAAGTGATGAAAGTAATGGAAGCGATTTTCTGGGATGCCAAGAAGAAAAACAAGAGGAAGCCTATCGAAGAGTAGCGGAGGACCTGAATGGACGAACTTATTTATAAGCTAATTCGCAAATATAAAACGAATAATCCATTCGAGCTGGCCAAATGCCTGAATATCAACGTGGTGTTCCACGATCTCGGCGACAACACCCGCGGGTTCTACACCAAAAAGCTGCGCCGACGCTATATTGTGATTCATAATCAACTGGATGAAAACTGGCAGCGTTTCGTCTGCGCGCACGAACTCGCCCATGACAGGCTGCATCCCGGCATCAGCCGTTTTTGGATAGACGAGTCCTCCTTCTTTGTCGCAGGCAAATTTGAAAGACAAGCCAATCGGTTTGCGATCCGGCTGCTGACCGCGGGAGATTCTCCGCAGCAGGGGGAGTCGCTGCAAAGCTTTTTTAACCGGCATAACATACCGGAGAGTATGGAGGCTTTTTATTAGCGCGCCTTGGAGCGAGGCCGGTGTGATAAAAAGCTGTAACAGGCGCCACAACGCTTATTGCCTCGAAAAACGAGCATTTTTTATTCTAACGGTTGCCGCAACGCTTATTTCTATGAAATCTGGTGAAATCAGGCTGATTTCGTACAAATAAGCTCCGTGGCGACCGTTACAGTTTGAAATGGCGGATTTTGCGCCAAATAGCCGCTGTGGCGACCGTTAGCGCCAGCAACGTAAGCATCGTGCCCTCTCCGTCCCCCGCACGCAACCGCTGTTCCCGCTACGGCAGTCCGCATATATTAGAAGCCTGCGCCACAAAAAAATACGTGCCCGCGCGACTTGAGGAAGCAATCCCCTAAGTCATTGCGGACACGTATTTTACACACCAGGAAGCTTGAAGACATTGCTTTGAATTATCAAAGCTTATCCGATGCTTCCTTCCATCTCAAATTTTATCAATCTATTCATCTCAACCGCATATTCCATCGGCAGCTCTTTCGTGAACGGCTCGATGAAGCCCATAACGATCATTTGCGTCGCCTCGGCTTCGGTTAGACCACGGCTCATGAGGTAGAACAATTGGTCCTCAGACACCTTGGAAACCGTTGCTTCGTGCTCAAGCGTAATGTTATCGTTCATGATTTCGTTGTACGGAATCGTATCCGACGTCGATTCGTTATCCAGGATCAGCGTGTCGCACTTGATGTTCGCTTTGGAACCTTGGGAGTTGCGTCCGAAGGAAGCGAGACCACGGTACGTTACTTTACCGCCGTGCTTGGAGATCGATTTGGATACGATCGTGGATGTTGTATCCGGTGCAAGGTGCGTCATTTTCGCGCCTGCGTCTTGGTGTTGGCCTTTACCCGCAACCGCGATGGAAAGCACCATACCTTTCGCGCCGCGGCCTTTAAGCACAACAGCCGGATATTTCATCGTCAGCTTGGAACCGATGTTGCCGTCGACCCATTCCATGGTCGCGCCTTCTTCAGCAACCGCACGTTTGGTCACGAGGTTGTAGATGTTTGGCGCCCAGTTTTGGATCGTTGTATAACGCGCACGGGAGTTCTTCAGACACACGATTTCAACGACCGCGGAGTGCAAGGAGTTCGTGCTGTAGATCGGCGCTGTGCAGCCTTCTACGTAGTGCACGAAGCTCTCTTCGTCGGTGATGATGAGCGTACGCTCGAATTGCCCCATGTTCTCGGAGTTGATGCGGAAGTAAGCCTGCAAAGGCACTTCGCATTTGACGCCTTTTGGCACGTAGATGAACGAGCCTCCGGACCAAACGGCGCTGTTCAGCGCAGCGAATTTGTTATCGGACGGAGGAATGACCGTACCGAAGTATTGTCTGAAAAGCTCAGGGTACTCGCGCAAGGCAGAGTCGGTATCCATGAAGATAACCCCTTGATCTTCCAGCTCTTTTTGCATGCTGTGGTAAACAACCTCGGATTCGTACTGCGCGGATACGCCCGCTAGGAACTTTTGCTCCGCTTCCGGAATACCGAGCTTATCGAACGTTTCCTTAATTTCCGTAGGAACTTCTTCCCATGTTTTCCCTTGCTTCTCGGATGGACGCACGTAGTACTGAATGTCGTTAAAGTCCAGATCGTCCATGTTGCCGCCCCAACGCGGCATCGGCATTTTGAAGAATTGCTCCAAGGACTTCAAGCGGAACTCCAGCATCCACTCCGGCTCGCCCTTAATTCTTGAGATTTCTTCAACGATTTCACGAGTCAAACCTTTGCCCGATTGGAAAATGGCTTTGTGCTCATCCCGAAAACCATACTTATACTCTTCAAGATCCGGCATTTGTTTCGCCATGGTTGATTCCTCCTTCATGTGTAATGTTTATATGTGGTTCACGAAAAAAATGTGCTAGTGTTCGGTTTTGTGCGTATGCTCGATCCCTTTGCGCAGTGCGTTCCAGGCCAGCGTGGCACATTTGATTCTCGCAGGGAATTTATTGACGCCGGACAGCGCCTCAATGTCCTCGTACTCGAATTCGACCGGCTCCCCCTTCATCAAAGAAGAGAAATCCTCCGCCATCTTCAATGCCTCTTCAAGCGACTTGCCTTTAACGGCATCCGTCATCATCGAAGCGGAAGACATGGAGATGGAGCAGCCTTCTCCAGTGAACTTCGCCAGTTTGACAATCCCGTCTTCCACCTGCATTTGAAGCGAAATTTTATCGCCGCAGGTCGGATTGTTCAAGTCGATCGTTACGGCTTCATCCGATTCAAATTTCCCCCGATTACGAGGCGTTTTATAGTGATCCATGATCACGCGACGGTACAAGTCATCCAATTGCATGGCCGAAGTACTCCTTTGTCTTTTGTAAGGCCATCACGAGACGGTCTATATCCTCTTCCGTATTGTAGAGATAAAAGCTTGCGCGTGCCGTCGAGCTGACTTCCAGCCATCTCATCAGCGGCTGGCAGCAGTGGTGGCCTGCACGAATGGCGATGCCTTCCGCGTCCAGCACCGTAGCCACGTCGTGCGGATGCACGTCGCCGAGGTTGAACGTCACAAGCCCCGCACGATTCGTCGTCGGTCCGTAAACCGTCAAATCCTCGAGCTGCGTCATGCGCTCCAGCGCATACTGCGTAAGCTGAACGTCATGCTGATACACGTTCTCCATGCCGACTTCCTGCAGGAAGTCGATCGCCGCGCCAAGCCCTACAGCGCCGGCGATAATCGGCGTGCCGCCCTCGAATTTCCAAGGAAGCTCCTTCCATGTGGAATTGTACAAATCCACATGGTCGATCATTTCGCCGCCGAACTCAACCGGCTCCATTTCTTCGAGCAGCGCCTTCTTCCCATACAATGCCCCGATTCCGGTCGGCGCACACATTTTATGGCCGGACAGCGCGTAGAAATCGCAATCCAGATCCTGCACATCCACTTTCATGTGCGGCGTGCTTTGCGCACCGTCGACAACCATTTTCGCACCGTGCTTGTGGGCGATCTTCGCGATGTCCTTCACAGGATTCACGACGCCGAGCACGTTGGAAATGTAGACAACCGAAACGATTTTGGTGCGATCTGTAATCGTGCTTTCCACATCCGCCAGCGCAATCGAGCCGTCCGGCTGAAGCGGAATATATTTTAATGTAGCGCCCGTCGCCTTAGCGGCTTGCTGCCAAGGAATCAGGTTGCTGTGGTGCTCCATCGGCGTAATGACGATTTCGTCGCCTTCTTTCAGCACCGAGCGCGCATAGCTGGACGCTACAAGATTGATGGCCGTAGTCGTACCTCTGGTAAAAATAATTTCCTGCTCGCTGGCTGCGCCGATGAACTTCGCCACTTTGGCTCTAGCTCCTTCGTACGCATCCGTTGCCCTGGAGCCGAGGGTATGAACACCGCGATGAACGTTAGCATTATCCCATTCATAGTAATGCTTCAGTGCCTCGATCACCTGAATCGGCTTCTGGGAGGTAGCAGCGCTGTCCAAATACACCAGGGGATGACCATTCACTTCTTGCTTTAAAATGGGAAATAGTTCACGTATCTCGGCTGTATTCATTGTCCCAGCTTCCTCTCCACTAAGCTTTGCAGCTGATCTTCAACGCTTTGCAACGGAATCTCGGACACGATTGGCGCCAAGAAACCGTAGATGATCAGACGTTGAGCCTCTTCCTTCGTAATCCCGCGCGACATCAGGTAGTGAACCTGCTCCGCATTGACTTGGCCTACGCTCGCAGCATGGCCAGCTTTTACATCATCTTCATCGATCAAAAGAATCGGATTCGCGTCCCCGCGAGCTTTCGGGCTCAGCATAAGCACTTTCTCCGTTTGTTGGCCGTTACAGCCTGTTGCGCCCTTCTCGATCTTCGTGATGCCGTTGATGATCGCCGTCGCGCCGTCACGCATAACCGCACGCGTAATCATATCGCTCGTGGATGCTTTGCCCCAGTGAACGGCGCGTGTCGTCAGGTTCAGCTTCTGCTCTTGCGTGCCGACACAGATCACTTTCGCATCGGAGTCGGAGCCTTTGCCGCGCAAAATCGACGTCGTATCGGACATCGAGTTGCCAAAGTTCAGCTCGCCGACAACCCACGCGATCGCGGAATCGTCTTCGAGAATCGCACGGCGGTAAGTCAGGTCGGTCACGGACTCTTCCATGCTGTGCACGGAGGAATAGTTCACGCGAGCGCCCGGTTTCGTGAAGACTTCCACGACGCCGTTTTGTACGAGCGCAGCACCGCCGACAGCGGATACGTAATTTTCAACAAAGCTTACAGAACTGAATTGCTCAGCTACGATCAAAATATGCGGCGCAAACGTCGCTTCCGCATCGTCCGCGATGAACAGCGCTTGAAGCGGAGCTTCAACCACGACATTTTTCGGAACGTAGATGAAGACCCCGCCGTTCCACAGCGCCGCATGCGTCGCCGTCACTTGATTTTCGTTTGCTTCAACGGCTTTCATGAAGTAAGGCTTCACGAGGTCCGCATGCTCGCGTACCGCTGTTTCGAGATCGGTGAAGATCACACCCTGCGCTTTCAGCGCTTCGGACACTTGCGTGAACACGATGCCGGAGTTGCGCTGCACGATCAAGTTCTCTCCGCCAGCCAACCCTTGGCTGACAGCTGGAAGTGCATCCACAGACGCCACAGGCGACTGGGCTTTATAGGAACCGTAGGAGGAAATGCTCCAGCGGTCGATTCTTGTTTTTTCAAGCGTTGGTAAGTCCAACGAATTCGCCAGGGAGAGACCTTCGGAACGAAGTGTCGTCATCCATTCCGGTTCTTGTTTGCTTCTGGAAAGCTCAAGCACCGAGTTCGAATCGATGGATAGGGTCGTTTGATTGCTCATAATATCCTCCTGATTATTACTTCGGTGTTGATTAGTATTTCGGCGCTGTGGTGTTCATTGGAATTTTGAATTCTTCTTCGTCTTGACCAACCGTTTCGTCCACGATGCCGAGTTCTGCTTTCACCCAGTCATAGCCTTCCGCTTCCAGACGCTCTGCAAGCTCAGGACCGCCGGATTTAACGATGCGGCCTTGCATCATAACATGTACAAAATCAGGTTTTACGTAGTTAAGCAGACGTTGATAGTGCGTGATGATCAAGAAACCGCGCTCTTCACTGCGCATAGCGTTAACGCCTTCCGCAACGATACGAAGCGCATCGATATCCAGACCGGAGTCGATTTCGTCCAAAATGACGATTTTCGGCTCAAGCAGCAGCATTTGAAGAATTTCGTTACGTTTCTTCTCACCGCCGGAGAAGCCTTCGTTCAGGTAACGGTGCATGAACTCAGGGTTCATTTCAAGCTGCTTCATTTTCGCTTCCATTTGGCGAATGAACTTGATCAAAGAGATCTCATTGCCTTCGCCGCGGCGTACGTTGATCGCACTGCGCAGGAAGTCAGCGTTCGTTACGCCCGTAATTTCGCTTGGGTACTGCATCGCCAGGAACAGACCTGCGCGAGCGCGCTCGTCAACGGCCATTTCCAGCAAATCTTCACCGTCGAGCGTTGCGGAACCTTCCGTCACTTCATATTTCGGGTGCCCCATCAATGCGGAAGCCAGCGTACTTTTACCCGTACCGTTCGGTCCCATGATCGCATGCACTTCGCCGCCCTTGACTTCAAGGGACAGACCTTTCAAAATTTCCTTTCCTTCGACGTTCGCTTTCAGCCCGTCTATTGTAAAAATTGGGGAATTTGCCATTTTCGATAAGCCTCCATAATGTTGAGTGTACTTTTAAAACAAATGACAACCATAAACCTAAACTGATTATCACTGATTCTCATTAGAATAATTCTATTATAACTCACTACTGTAAATCAAGAAAGGGCATTTCCATACAAAACGAGTGCAAAATGTGAAAATATGCGTAGTTTTTATGTCAAAACCCGTTTTATTTCGGCAAGTTGCGCAGCAAATTGTTCGTCATTCAGGACAGGCTCCAGCCCATCGTCCCCAGGCGCCTCGTTTCCAAGCTGGATCCAGGATTTGCAGCCCATATAGGCCTGTTCGATCGGAATGGTGATCGGCTGCTTCAAACGATACACCCTTAACAGCATAATATGCAGCGGGTTTTTCCGTTTCCACTTCAATCTTTCTTCCGTGAAATTTTCCGTCCAAATGTGAAAAGGAAACAACTGATTGAGCCGCTCTTGCTCCATGATCTCGATGTCCTCAATCAATCGGGCATAGCTCGTAATCGTGACGTGTGTATCTTCCGCCGACCAGTTCGCAAGCGTCTCGTCAATGACACCTCGGTACGCTTCCTTCAGCAGTTCCCGGCGTTGGTGCTCATACGTTGGATACAGCAGGAAATCGTGCGACTGCACCTGGAAGTCCCGCGTTTCTTCGATAATCCCTCCCTTGCGCATAATAAAAATCTGCTTGCCAGCCTCCAGCGCCTTGATCGCCGATGCCCACTCCTTAAGCGCAACTGCGTTCCCCATTGTGCCAACGCCTCCGTTCTCCTCATTAATCCATCTATTATAAATAATCTTGCTTTGTAAAACAAATTAGAGAACGCTTACGAAGCATAAAAAAACAGCCTCGCTATCAGCAAGACTGTTCTCCTCATTTATCTGACGATTCTGCGTAATATGCGCTCTGAATTCGGGCAAACTGTTCCTGATTTCCCTTCAGCGGGTTCGGGTCCGCAGCCGGCCTCTGGGGTTCAGCCCAATACGCAACGAGCAAAAGCCCTGCCAGACTCGCGGCAACGAGTAGAACTTGCACAATTTTCTTCATCGGCTCTTCCTCCGATTCTTCCTATATATAATTCTAGTTTACGGAAGTTTCATCAGAGGCATGTTCGGGCAAATTAAAATTTGTGTAAATTTTCCGTGAAATTTAACCGAGGAACGCTTGCAGCATCCAGCGATGCTTCTCGAGGCTCGTCTGAATGCCCAGCAGCATATCCGAAGTCGTCTCATCCGCGACTTGCTGGCAAGCTTCCATGCCGGCTTTCAACTCTTCCGTAACCGTTGTGAAATCGGCGATGATCGCTTCCACCATCTGATTAGCCGCCTCGCTGCCGGAAGCTTCCTTAATCGAAGCTGTTTCCAGATACGATTTCATCGTGGCCGCAGGCTTCCCGCCAATCGTCAGCAAGCGCTCCGCCAGTTCATCGATATGCAGCGCGGCTTCATTGTACAGTTCCTCAAATTTCACATGCAGCGTAAAAAATTGATTGCCTTTCACATACCAGTGGTAGTTATGAAGCTTCACGTAAAGCACGTTCCAGTTGGAAATTTGCTTGTTCAGGACAGTATGAATCGTTTGCGGGGAAACCGTTGTTGCCGTAGCCATGATAAACCTCCTTCGAAAATAGCGTCTGACGCCGAGCTTGTACACCGTAGTTTAGGCTTTGGCCCGCGATTTTATGTAAAATCTGAAACAATTGCGTCCAGAGTATTTCAAGCTGCCGCAATATGCCTTATACTAGGAAAAGACTCATCAAAACAGAGTAATTTAGTTGGAATTAATTCCATTACTTATAGGAGGAAAATCAATGTCAAACTACCATCCGCTGACCGAAGCGCAAGCAATTGCGTATGCGCGTCAAATCCCGCAGTTATTTCAAACAGGCTCTGAGCTGTCCAGCCAAGAAATCGGGGACGGCAACCTTAACCTTGTATTCCGGATTACCGAAGCTGGGACGGGGAAAAGCATTATTTTAAAACAGGCGCTGCCTTACGCCAAAGTTGTCGGCGAATCGTGGCCGCTGACGCTAGACCGCGCCCGCATTGAGAGCGAGGCGCTGATGATCGAAGAAGCGCTGTGCCCGGACCTCGTGCCGCATGTGTACACATACGATGCCGATCTGGCTCTGACGGTCATGGAAGACCTCAGCGATCACGTTATCATGCGCCGCGGCTTGATCGAGCGCAATCAGTATCCGCTTTTTGCCGAGCATATCGGACGCTTCCTGGCCCACACCCTGTTCTTCACTTCCGACCTCGGGAAAAATCAGCAGGAGAAAAAGCTGCAGCAAGGCCGATTTATCAACCCTGAGCTGTGCAAAATTACCGAAGATTTGATTTTCGACGATCCGTACCGCAATTCGGACAATAATAACATTGAAGCGCACATCCGCGATGCGGCCGAAGCGCTGTGGAACGACAGCGAGCTTCATCTCGAAGTGGCGATTCTCCGCAACAAATTCCTGACGCAGTCGCAAGCGCTGCTGCATGGGGACTTGCATACCGGTTCGATTTTTATCAAACCTGATTCAACGAAAGTGATCGACCCTGAATTTGCCTATTACGGTCCGATGGGCTTTGATATCGGCGCTGTACTGGGCAATTTGCTGCTGAACTATGCAGGTCAAGAGGGCTGGAGTCAGGATGAGGAAGGCCGCGCCGAGTACCGTGCTTACCTGATTCAAACCGTGAAGGACGTTTGGACGCATTTTGAAGCGAACTTCCGCGCGCTTTGGAATGAGCAGGGTGTGGACCGCGTATTTGCAACGCCTGGCTACCAAGATTATTTCGTAGCGAATTTGCTGCGCGACGCCGTAGGCTTTACCGGTGCGAAAATGGTGCGCCGCGTCGTCGGCCTCGCCCATGTCGCCGACATTGATAAAATCGAAGACGCCGCGGCTAGAGAACGCGCACAGCGTTTGGCGCTGCGCATCGGCACCGGCGCGATCCGCACAAACCGCCAAGTGAACAACATCGACGAGCTGATCGCGCTGGCGACGCAAGCTGTAGAAAGAGGTTTTGCCCTATGAGTTTGAACGGCACAGAGACATCAAGCGCGCTCGAATCCTTGCGCTGGAACGGCCAGCAGCTTGATCTGCTGGATCAACGCTTATTGCCGGAAGAGATCGTCTATCTTCCGCTTGAAACCCCCATTGAGGTGTGGGAAGCGATTCGCCACCTCAAAGTGCGCGGCGCCCCCGCGATCGGCATCGCCGCCGCATACGGCGTGTACCTCGGCATCCGCGGTGTGGATGGCGGCGTAGATGCGCTTCTGGCCGAAGTCCAGAAGCAGGCGGACTACCTGGCGACGTCGCGTCCGACGGCCGTCAACCTGTTCTGGGCGCTCGACCGCATGCGCGCGCGCGCGACGGCGCTGGCCGCCGAAGGCGTGAGCCCAGCGGCATTCCAAGAGGCGCTTCTTGCAGAAGCGCAGCAGATCCAGGCGGAGGACGTGGAGACCAACCGCCTGATCGGCGAACACGCGCTCGCGCTGTTCGAGGACGGCTTCGGCGTGCTGACGCACTGCAACGCCGGCGGTCTTGCTACCGCCAAGTATGGCACGGCGCTCGCGCCGTTCTACTTGGCGAAGGAAAAAGGGCTGAACATCAAAGTGTTCGCCGATGAAACGCGGCCCGTGCTGCAAGGCGCACGGCTCACCGCTTTTGAACTGCAGCAAGCGGGCGTGGACGTCACGCTCATCTGCGATAACATGGCCGGCGCGGTCATGGCCAAGGGCTGGGTGCAGGCGGTCATCGTCGGCACAGACCGCGTAGCGGCGAATGGCGACGTGGCCAACAAGATCGGCACGTACAGCGTCGCCGTGCTGGCGAAGGCGCACGGCATTCCGTTCTACGTGGCGTGCCCGCTGTCCACGATCGATCTGAACACGCCGACTGGCGGCGACATTCCGATCGAGGAGCGCCACGAAGACGAGATCACGCAAGGCTTCGGCAAGCGCACGGCACCGGCGGGCGTGAAGGTGTTCAACCCGGCGTTTGACGTGACGCCGAACGAGTATGTCACCGCGATCATCACGGAAAAAGGCATCGTGCAAGCGCCTTATACCGAGAACTTGCGCAAGCTGTTCGAATAATAAAAAGAGGGTGCCCCGGCCATTTCATTCGAAATGGCGAGGGGCATCCTCTTTATTTGGCATTCGCTGTTGCAACATGGGATCATCAAAGCTGCAACTGATGCCCGCGATAAGCGTTCGGCGTGGTGCCGAACGCTTTTTTAAACACATAGTGCAAATAATTGCTGGACGTGAAGCCGCTGCGCTCGGCGATTTTCTCCAGCGTCAGCGTCGTTTGCAGCAGCTCGCTGCACACATATTTGAGACGAATCCGCTCCAGATATTCGCTGAACGAGATGCCGGCCTGCTCCTTGAAAATGCGCTGCAGCTGCCGAGAGGAGATCTGCACGCGTTCCGCCACGCCTTCCAGCGTAAGCGGACGGCGATAGTTATCCTCAATGAATTGCACCGCCAATTGGTAGCGATAGCTTTTCATGTCCCGCGCAGGCAGGTTGACCCCTTGCCCATCCAACCGGTAGGCGCCGACGGTCCGCAGCAGCATCTGGACGATCGCTTGCTTAATCGTCGTGTACTGCCCAAGCCCATTGCTGCGCCAGGCCTCATAAGCCACCAGAAAATATTTCATCGCATCCTGCCGGTCCTGCGCCGGCATATGCGGTGCATCGCGCAGCTGCTGAATGCAAGCATCCGCTTCCGCACGCTCCCAAGCTTCGCCCCATTCCCGCATGGCGCCCTCAAGATTATCGTGCGGCTCCTCCAGCTTCACGATGTCCACATGCAGGCAAAGTTCACCCATGGCCTCGCGCTCATCCGCTTCCTGCCGATGGCTCACACCGGGAGCCGTGACATACAGCATGCCCTCCTGCAGCGGATATGTCGTGCCATCGAGGATGACTCTTCCTTTTCCACGCGGGATATAATGAATTTCAAACTCGGAGTGATGATGAAAATCGACCACCGCCCCAGGGGCAAACGAGGTCAAATGACATTTGAGTATCGTCAGACCGTACCCACCCCAGCGAAAGCTGAGGTCCAGGCGATCGAGCGCCATCGGATTTTCAAGCATCGGTTCGAAATAAAAGGGCTGATTCATGCTGTTCACGGCTTCCTTTCCCTCTCGGGTCTCCCCGTTACGGTTGCAGCGAATCCAGCCGCACCTGCCCTTTGCTTGCAGCGGATTGGTTGGACGCCTCCATCAGTTTCGTTAAATCTACAGCCAGGCGAATATTTTCCTCGGCCTTCGTGCCTTGCTGAATATGTGCGACCCACTGGTCAAAAGCCGACAGCTTCGCCGCAGGCATCTGCACTTCCGTCCACGCCGCGTTAGCATCCCGGTTCGATTTCACCAGCACACGTCCGTCATGCTCGGAATACAGCAGGCTGCCGTCCGTCCCGTGCAATTCGACGACGAATGGGGAATGCGCGTTGACGAATCCGGCTTCTACGATGCCAATCGCACCGTTCGGATAGTGGAGCAAGGCGACTGCGTTATCTTCCACTTCACGTCCGGTTACATACCCGTATGAAGCGCTTACAGCGTCGGGAAGTCCGAGCAGCAAGCGTGTCAGGTACATGGGATGACAGCCCAAATCGATGAGCGCACCGCCGCCGCACTGCTCTGCATTGTAGAAATGTGCCGGCAGCCAGCCATTCGGATTCGCCGTCGTCGAAATGCCACCATTGTGTGACAAGCGCGCCCGAACCAACGTAAGTTGTCCCAATTTCTCTTCTGCGAGCACACGCTGAATCGCTTGCGTCGAAGGCGAATTCAGCCTTGGCAGCGATACGGTCAACGTAACGCCCGCTTCCTCGACAGCCGCCAAAATCTCATTCACTTCATGCAGCGTAGGCGCCACGACTTTTTCGGTAAAAATATGTTTGCCCGCCTTTGCTGCCGCGATCATGACATCGCGATGCAAATTGGTTGGCGTATCGACAACCACAGCTTCAATCTCGGGATTTGCCAGCAGTTCTTCCAAGCTCGCATAGAAGGGTACGCCCCGCTTCGCGGCCTCATCCTGGCCTCTATCCGGCAGTTCGTCCCATACCGCGGCAATTTCCGTGTTCGGGTGTTCATCCACTTG
This sequence comes from Paenibacillus oryzisoli, assembly GCF_050467285.1. Lineage (GTDB taxonomy): Bacteria > Bacillota > Bacilli > Paenibacillales > NBRC-103111 > Paenibacillus_E > Paenibacillus_E oryzisoli_A. Next base: position 29,259 of record NZ_JBCMUN010000022.1, read on the forward strand.
TTTTGCATAATCTTTCGCATGTACATGCCAGAAGCTGAGCATAGCTACTTTCATCGTAATACCTCCAAATAAGTGACTTGGGTTCATTGTATCACGGTGAAACCTGGGATTAAATTTCGATTTAGCGACAGATTGTTGTGCAAAATTGCGACATCCTTCCTGTCGTATAATTTGAACTGTAAAGTAGATCCTTATATTCGTCAAGCATTTCAGCGCATAGACCAAACTTGATTATTCCAATTGGATTAGTTTAAAATAAATCCATACTAGCAAGGCCAGGAGGGATTCTTATGTTATTTTCACCTTATACGGTCGGCGGCCTTACGCTGAAAAATCGCATCGTCATGTCGCCCATGTGCATGTACGCTTCTGATGATTCGGGCGAAGTGAAGGACTGGCATTACGTCCATTACGCAACAAGAGCCGTCGGCCAAGTCGGCCTCATCGTGCTAGAAGCCACCGCCGTTACCCCGGAGGGCCGCATTTCGGCGCGTGACCTGGGCATCTGGCAGGACGGCCAAATCGAAGGCTTGCGGCGAGTCGTCGAATCCGTTCACGGCTTCGGCGCGCACATTGGCATTCAACTGGCCCATGCCGGCCGCAAAGCGGTGCTCGACACGCCTGCGCTCGCCCCATCGGCCATCCCCTTCTCCGAATCGTCCAAAACGCCAGAAGAAGCATCACTGGCAGACATTCAAGCTGCGATTCAGGCGTTTGCCGATTCCGCTGAGCGTGCCAATCAAGCCGGTTTCGACGTCATTGAGCTACATGCCGCTCATGGCTACTTGATTAACGAGTTTCTGTCGCCGCACTCGAATCACCGGCAAGACGCGTACGGCGGCGACGCGGAACGCCGCTTCCGTTTTCTGCGCGAGACGGTGGAAGCCGTCCAAGCGCGCTGGGACGGTCCTTTATTCGTGCGCATATCGGCGAATGAATATGTCGATGGCGGGCTTACTCCGGAGGACTACGTTTATGTAGCCCGGCAATTGAAAGCGCTCGGCGTACATCTCATCGACGTGAGCTCTGGCGGTAATGCGCCTGTCGTGCCTGATTCCTACCCAGGCTATCAAGTGCCGTTCGCCGAGAAGCTTCGTCACGAAGCCGGCATCCCGGTCGGTGTCGTCGGCCTCATTACCAGCGCGCAGCAAGCTGAAGAAATTTTGCAGAATGGGCGCGCCGACCTGATCTTCCTCGGACGCGCGCTGCTGCGCGATCCGTACTGGGCCCGGACAGCCGCTCGCGAGCTGCAGGCCGAGCTTGCGCCGCCGCCGTCTTACAGTCGGGGCTGGTAAAACGAGAATACCCTCGCTGGGAACGGCTGTCGTTCCCGCGAGGGTATTGTTATTTGGCGACGGGAACCGTCCGAAAGTATTCTTCCAGCGTGACATTCTTCGTCTGAATTTCTTTGGCTATATCGTTTCCGACATAGCGAATATGCCAAGGCTCGTACTGGTAGCCGGTAATGCCCTCTTTGCCTTTGGGATAGCGAATAATAAAACCATACTCGTACGCATGCTTCTCGAGCCATACGGCCTCTTTCGTCCCCCCGAAGCAATCCTCGGCCGCACACTTGCCGTTGCTGCCGGTCACATCGATCGCCAGACCTGTTTCATGCTCGCTGGTGCCTGGCACCGCACTGTACGTTTTCGCCTTTTCTTCGCCGTCGATGCTCACATACCGCTCAAAGACGGATTTCTGCGTCACATAAGACCGATAGGCCGATACACCTGCGAGATGAATACCGTCTTTCTCTGCGCCCGCAAACAGCTTCTCAATGGCTGTCGCCGCGACCTGGCGCATTTTGCGCTTTTCGATCTTTTCCTTGAACGTGAAAGGAATGTTCGGATACACCAGATCGCTCGGCTCATAGCTGGATGGCAATGAGTTTTGCTTGTTAACAAGCACCGTCACGCTCGTCGGGTTGGCGACCACTTGGACCGCGTCTCCCTTCGTCGCCGCAGGACTTGACGTTGCCAACGCTTTCCCGGTGGGACTTGCTCCCGGCTTTGTCGAAGCCGCAGGCGTGGTCGTTGCCTGGGAAATCGGTGTGGCACTCGCCTGGCCGCCCGTATTCGGCGAAGACGTAGGCTGGGTTGTCACTGCCGTTGTCGGCGCAGGCGATGAGCTTGCTGCTTCTTGCTTGTCTCCGCAGCCTGTCAGCGCCACGACAGACGCTGCTATTAAAATGGAAATTGATACCTTCATTTTCGTATTCATACTTCTCGTTTTGCCCCCTAAACGTTGTAAAAACTTTTCAAAAGAATAGACACGGTTCGAGCTGAAAAAGTTTCATAGTTCCATCCAAACAACAAAAAAGACTGCCTTTAGGGTAGCTCCTAAACGCAGCCTTTTCATATTTTAAGCGGAATGACGGGTTGGTGACAAGTTTTACGCCGAGAAGTCTAGTTCTGGCTTGCCGCGATTGCCTGCTCCAGATCGTAAATAATATCTTGAATCGCTTCCGTACCGACCGACAAGCGGATAAGTCCTGGTGTTACGCCGGCAGACGCTTGCTCCTGCTCTCCCAGCTGGGAATGCGTCGTGCTTGCCGGGTGAATGATCAAGGATTTTGAATCGCCTACGTTCGCCAAATGCGAGAACAGCTCTACAGCATGAATCAGTTTCTTGCCTGCCTCTACGCCGCCTTTAATGCCAAAGCTCAGAATCGCGCCTTGCCCTTTCGGCAAATACGTTTGCGCCTTCTGGTAGGACGCATGGCTTTCCAAGCCTGGATAGCTCACCCAGTCCACAGCTTCGTGCGCTTCCAGGTATTTCGCGACCTCGAGCGCATTGGAGCTGTGACGTTCCATACGCAAATGCAACGTTTCCAAGCCTTGCAGCAGGAGGAACGCGCTGTTCGGAGACAGAGACGCCCCCAAATCGCGCAGCAATTGAACGCGCGCTTTAATGATGTACGCGATCGGCCCAACCGCTTGTGTATATACGACACCGTTGTAGCTTGGGTCCGGTGTCGTAAGACCCGGAAATTTGCCGGAAGCCGCCCAATCGAACTTCCCGCCGTCCACGATGACGCCGCCAATGGTTGTGCCATGGCCTCCGATGAACTTCGTTGCCGAATGAACGACGATGTCGGCGCCATGCTCGATCGGACGAAGCAAATACGGGCTTGGGAACGTGTTGTCGACGATAAGCGGAATGCCGTTCTCATGCGCAATCTCGGCAACCGCGGCAATGTCCAGAATATCCCCGCTCGGATTGCCGATAGACTCTGCGTACAGCGCTTTCGTTTTCTCCGTAATGGCAGCGCGGAAGTTCTCAGGGTTGCTGGCGTCGACGAATTTCACTTTAATGCCTAATTTAGGCAGTGTGTTGGCAAACAGATTATAGGTACCACCGTACAGCGCGGATGCCGCTACGATTTCATCGCCTGCTTCAGCGATATTGATAATAGAAAACGTAATGGCAGATTGTCCAGATGCTACTGCGAGTGCCGCAGGCGCGCCTTCCAGCGCGGCAATGCGCTTTTCGAACACATCGGTCGTTGGATTCATGATCCGCGTGTAGATGTTGCCGAACTCTTTGAGGGCGAACAAATTAGCGGCATGCTCCGTGTCATTAAAAACATAAGACGTGGTTTGGTAAATCGGGACAGCACGGGATTTGGTAACAGGGTCGACCTCTTGTCCTGCGTGAATGGCCAACGTTTCCGGTAAGAACTTACGTTCAGAATTTGACATGAGCATGCCTCCTAGGGTATGTATAATAGTAGATGGTTTGCAGGAAAAAATGTAAATTATTCCTACAGGAATAGTATGATATAATTCTACTGGAAGATGCTGCTAGAAGTCAATGATAGATTTTCAGATTGTCTCCTATATATGCCAAAGACTGCGCTTCGATAAGCGCAGTCTTTTCACTCTTATAATACTTTCGATAAAAACGCCTTCGTCCGCTCCTGCGTCGGATGCTCAAATATTTGCGCGGGCTTGCCAACCTCCACGATGACGCCTTGCTCCATGAACATGACACGGTCGCCGACTTCGCGGGCAAAGCCCATTTCGTGCGTAACCACAACCATCGTCATGCCTTCCTGCGCCAGCTGCTTCATGACCGCGAGTACCTCGCCGACCATCTCTGGATCGAGGGCCGATGTCGGCTCGTCGAACAGCATGATTTTCGGCTCCATCGCCAGTGCGCGGGCAATCGCCACACGCTGCGCCTGACCTCCGGATAACGAGTCCGGCTTGGCGTTCGCTTTGTCCGCCAGCCCGACTTTTGCCAGCAGCTCCAAGGCTTTGGCCCGAGCTTTCTCTTCCGGCCATTTTCTAACCTTGATCGGAGCCAGCATTATGTTATCGACCACGCTCATATGAGGAAACAGGTGAAACCGCTGGAACACCATGCCGAGATCCGCCCGGATTTCATGAATGTTGCGGCTGCCGATGATCGCCTGGCCTTCGATGAGGATCGTTCCGTCGTCCGGCACTTCCAGCAGGTTCAGACAGCGCAGAAACGTCGATTTGCCCGAACCGGAAGGTCCGATCACGACAAGCACTTCCTTGCGCTCCACATCCGCGCTGATGTTGCGAAGAACCACATTGTCCCCGAACGCTTTTTGCAGATTTCGTACTTCAATCATCGCAGACACCCTACATCCTCCTCTCCAAATAGCCAAGCAGCTTGCTTAAGGAATATGTCAAAATAAAATAAATCAAAGCCGCGGTCAGATACGGCTCCCACACTTTGAAGTATTGGCTGCGCATCGCATTCGACCAGTACATCAGCTCTGGCGCCGCAATAATCGCAAATAAAGAGGAATCCTTGATGAGCACGATAAACTCATTTCCGAACGGCGGAATCATCCGTTTCATCGCTTGCGGCAAAATAACGCTCTTCATCGTCTGCACATGCGTCATCCCCAGCGAATACGCTGCTTCCGTCTGCCCTTTGTCAATCGATTGAATGCCGGCGCGGAAAATTTCCGCCATGTACGCCGCCGAGTTCAGCGACAACGCTGTGATCGAAGCGACGATGGCATTCGTCTCGCCAAGAAATAACGGCACGACACCGAAGTGCACGAGCAAAATTTGTACCAACAGCGGCGTGCCGCGGAAGAAATTCACATAGATGCTGCACGGCCAGGTCAAGTAACCGCGGCTGGACATTTTGCCCAAGCCCACAGCTAGGCCCAGCACCGAACCGAACAGAATGGATAGAATCGAGATGCCGATCGTCCAGAGCGTACCTTTCAGCAGCAGAGGCAAATAATCAATAATAATATCGAAACGAAAATCCATTCAACTCTTCCTTTCCTTTCATTAGAACCGTTAGACATGTCGTGCTTCGGTCCCTATCATGAACAAAAGCATGCGCACAGTGCTGCGCATGCTCCGGTTTCCATTATTTTTGTTCAAGTAGTTTCTTGGTATCCGGCTCTTGGCCAAACCATTTTTTATATACCGTCGTATACGTGCCGTTTTCGATAATTTTCTTGATCGCTGGGTCAAGCTTCGCTTTCAGCTCGCTGCCCTTTGGAAGCAAGATACCGTAATATTCGGATTCGAAATTTTTCGGATCGGAAATGGCAACCAATTTTTTGTTCGGATTATTTTTTACATATTCACTAACGATGGCAACGTCCGCGACGACCGCGTCTACACCGTTATTTTCAAGCTCCATCAGTGCCAGCGTGTTGTTATCCATCCGCTTGAGCGACTTGTTGTCTGCGCCCATGATGCCCGACATCAGCGTGTCCGCTGTAGTGGAAATCTGAACGGCCACCTTCTTGTCCTTTAGGTCAGCAGCGCTTTTCACAGGACTGCCTTCTTTGACTAAGATCATGTTAATCGACTCAAAATAAGGAATCGAATAATCGTAAGATTCCTTCCGCTTTTCCGTAATGGAAACGCTGGAAATGCCGCCTTGATATTCTTTGCCTTGCTCAACACTCGTCAGCATCGTATCCCAACCGGTGTTGACAACTTCGTAAGAAATGCCGGCTTCTTTCATGACGGCATCAAGAAACTCAATGTCAAAGCCTGTCATTTTGCCTTTATCCATGTACTCCATCGGCGCGTATGCCGCATCGGTAGCAAATTTGATCTTAGCGCTCCCGCTGTCTTTGGATCCGCAAGCTGTCAACGCAACCAGCATCATCGCTGCTAGTGCAAAAATACTAAATCTTTTCACTCATCTTCCCCCGTTCTAGTTCATACCGAATCATATATTAACACTTGGTCAATAAAATGACAACAGCTATGTCAGCAGGAAATTGGTGGAAAGTCGGATTTTCTGACATCTTTGTTTTCTTGCACAAAACGGAAGCGGCAGATTCGTCTTGCCCACCAAAGCAAAAACACCGGGATCTCTTGATCGCCGGTGTCGCATACTTATCTTTTACAGCGCTATGTGTTGTTCACTTACATCATTCTCAGAATGGCGTCCCTGCCTGTCATCCCTGCCACAATACCTAGATCTTCCGCCGTATAGGTCACGGACTCCAGCGGCGCATCAAGCAGCTCCTGAATCGTCCGAACACCGGTCGCCCGAGCAGCAATAATGTTGCGTTCCCGCAACCGTTCATTGAGCAGCGCCACATCCAGCGCACCGCACATAATATAGCCTTTATCCGTTGTCACAACCAGCAGCGTCGTTTTCGGCAGCTTGACTTCAATTGCGATTGCTGTATGTCCCTCAAGGAGAATGGGTTCTACGCGCATCATGCTCTGCACAGCTCCTCTTCGCAGTCTTACGGTAGTATATGCGAGGGCGGCTAGTACGGTGTGGTGGGAGAGGGAATGTTTTTTGTAAGTCAAGACTTTCCTCGAGGCGCAGAACATATTGATTGTAAAACAAATAAGGGAGACCCCGTATTCGGGCGCCTCCCTCATGCCTTCTACGTAAAAGAAATGAATCCATTTACAAGGCATAGCACTTCATGTCCAAATGTCCCACTACGACTGCACGTATTTCACAGACTAGAGACTTAATAAGTCAAGTCTATAACTCATTTTAACCATTGTCAAGAGATTATTCCTTAGTCGGGGCAACCTGTTTCAAAGATAATTCTTTTTCCAACTCTACAACCCTCTCGTTGGCCTTCATCATTTGATGTTGTAGCAGTTCTATTTGAGCTTCATATTTTTTTCTCTGTATTCGCAAGTCGGATTTAGTTTGATTCTTCAGCTTTCTAACTAATTTATCTTTCTCTTCAATAAATTCGGTAGCAAAACGTGATGCTATTTTCTGTTCTAGCTCTTTCCATAAGGGGGTTCCTTTAATTGAAAAGTTAAGATCTCTAATGATTCGATTTTTATGTACACTGCGGATCTGATGTACAACTAGGGTGGAATTATTTTGAAACCCTACATCAAGCGTTCCACCCTTGTCAACATGAATGACGGATTTTCCCATCTCACCGTAGTAGTTCTGACCACGATTCGTAGTAATAGGTACCATCACAATGAATTTTTCGAACTCTCCTATCACAACTCCCATATGATCATAGGAAAGTTCATCTCCAATATTAAGTGTACCGAGTTTTACAAATACTACATCGCCTTTTTTATAACTCAATGTTGCGGCGTGAGTTTTTTTCTCTGTTCTCTTAGAACCATGGATTCCGTACTCTTGCCAAGAATTGAGATCAAGGATGAATTCCAAGCTTTTATGCATAGTCTGATTCGACATCATTTTATAATTATTCTGAAAAAGATGTAGAAGCTCAGTTTCCACATTACGGTTAGTGTTCGCTAATGCGGTTTTAACATTCGGTTCATTTAATAATGATATGACTTGATTCCTATCAATTGTCATTTCTATCAATCACCCTATTCTTTTCAAACTAGTAAAATTATACAGCAATTCCCCTAATTTTCTCAATAATAAAGATTCCATGACCTATGCATTGACAGCTAAAAAGAAATCCCGTAAAACATTTTCCAATAATTTTCCCACGATTCCGGGCAATCCGAACTACTTTTGCCGCCAAGATCGTGATATAGTAAGAAGACGAGCCATTTCATTTAGGACCAGGAGGCTATATGAGTCAGGGGAACTCCAATTCGAAAGCGAAGAACGGACATCTGTTCACGGTAGAAATTTTAATTGAAGAAGGGACTAATGGCCTAGCCATGGAGAAGCTCCTTCATCTTCTGAACGTGGACACCGTCAAAGACTACCAGATCCTCAAGGGTATCAACCTTGGGAAGCTCATCGCGCTGAACACGAATGCTGGCAAGCAGGCACCCGCACAGCCTGCGGGCAAGACCGCACCCCCCGCGGCCAAACCACCGAGTGCAGACTCCGCTCATGACATCATGCATCAACTGGAAAGCTTTAAAGCGAACAACACGTTGATCCGCCTGACCGTCATTAAAGCCCAAGGCATCAAGCTCAATCTGCCCTGCCGCATCCTCAATTTCGACCGTGACAACCAGAATGTCACCGTTTATCATGTGGATGAGAAAAAAGTGTATCTGTTCAAGCTGAATGAAATTGACGATTACGTCGCTTTCGATCAAAAATAAGCGAAGGCTCCCGCGGCTAATTAATGCCAGGGAGCCTTCTTGTTATTCCTCGGGGGCCAACGCGGCCGCCGTCATGCCCTCGCTCATCATCAGCTCGAGCGCCTCGCCTGCAATCGGCGGGCTGAACCAGTAGCCCTGCACTTCGTAGCAACGGTTCTGGTACAGGAACTTCAGCTGATCTTCCGTTTCCACACCTTCCGCGATCACCTTCAAATTCAAATGATGCGTCATGGCAATGATCGTGGCGACGATTGCCGCGTCATTCGGATCTTCCATGATGTCCCTCACGAACGAACGATCAATTTTGAGTTTGTCGATCGGGAATTTTTTCAAATAATAGAGTGAGCTGTAACCCGTACCGAAGTCGTCGATACTAACGCCAACGCCTAGCTCTTTGAGCTCCAGCAGCGATTGAATAGCATGATCTACATCCATCGTCATGCTCTCCGTAATTTCGAGCTCCAGATACTGCGGATCAAGCTTCGTCTGCTCTAGCACATGGCTGATTTTTCCCTTCAAGTTATGCTGGAAAAATTGGCGCATCGACAAATTCACCGAGATGGCAATCGGCGGATAGCCCGTGTCCTGCCACAGTTTGTTCTGGCGGCATGCCGCCTTCAACACCCATTCCCCGATCGGCACGATGAGTCCCGACTCCTCTGCAAAGGGAATGAATTGACTCGGCGAGATCAATCCGCGCTCCGGATGATCCCAGCGAATCAACGCTTCGGCGCCGACAATGCGCCCGGTCTGGATCTCCACCTGCGGCTGAAAATGAAGGACAAATTCATCGTTCGCGAGTGCGCGGCGCAGCTCGTTTTCCAGCTTGAGGCGGTTAATGGACGTCAATTTCATATCGCTGTTGAAAATCTGATAGTCGTTCCTGCCTTTGTCCTTCGCTCTCGCAAGCGCAATGTCCGCGTATTTCATCAGCATATCGGCGTCTTCGTCTTCATCGCCCGCAATCGCCACCCCGATGCTTGCCGTTACATGAAGCTCATACTGCTCGAGCAGGAATGGCGCTGTCAACACGCGGTTAATACCTGCGATGACCGCAATGACATCGCCTGCGTCCGCAACATTCGTATAGTAAAAAGCGAACTCATCGCCTTCCGTACGCGCTAGAAAGTCGCTCTCGGTCACACAATGCGTAAATCGTTCGGCCAACTGCAGGAGCAGCATGTTCCCATAATCATAGCCGAAGCTGTCGTTCACCAATTTGAACATGTCAATATCCAAGTAAAAGACGGCGAGCTTTTGCCCGGATTTTTTGCAAATCTTCAGGCATTCGTTCAGTTGCTCTTTAAACAAGCGCCGGTTCGGCAAGCCCGTCATATCGTCGTAATAGGCCATGTAGCGAATTTGTTCGTCGCCGCGTTTGCGCTCCGTGACATCTTGACCGATCAGAATAAACCCTTGTTCGTCTGGGGCAATGGAAACGGGGACAGCCGTCACTTTCATGTCGATGCGGTAGCCGCTTTTATGCAGAACGGACGTCTCGAAGTTCACCGTCATACCCATATGCGCCGCGAGCACTCTTGCGTCATGCGCAATCTGCTCCTTCGTCATGATGGTCGTCATATCAATGACTGCGAACTCCTCCAGGGTATACCCCAGCAGAGCCTCCGCGGCTCTATTCATGCGCACGAAACGCTGCCCTTTCTTATAGAAGAGAATCGCGTTGGGATTATGCTCAAACAAGGAATCGAGAATGTGGAACTGCTCCCTCTCATCAGGCGCGACCGTTTGGATAGCATCCGGTTCCGTTTGACGTCTTCGCAGCCAGTAGATCAATAGCAGCGATGCCAGTAAACAAAACCAGGGAGCAAACGGCTTTAGGAAAAGGCTGACACCTACGGCTGCGACCACATAGAAGCCAATATAAAGCCGGTTTTTCACGAATTAGCCTCCTTATTGCTGCCTATCGAATACCGCTAGGAAGCGTTATCATCGTCTTCATTCTACAAAGAGGCGGAATTTTCCTGCTGCCTTGTCGGAAATAGAAAAAAAGAGGCGGAATTTCTCCACCTCTTTCGTCAATATTGTCGGTTGCTATTTCAACGCGGCAATCGCGAGCAGCACCCAACCGACCAAAAAGCTTACGCCGCCCAGTGGAGTAATCGGACCGAACACTTTCAGGCCCGTTAGGCTTAATGCATATAGACTACCCGAGAACAAAATGATACCGATGAAAATCGCCCATCCGGACGCGGTTACGAGAGAGGTATGAGGCAAACGATCTGCCAGCAAGGCGATGACAAGCAGCGCCACCGCATGAATCATATGGTAATGCACCCCGGTTTGAAACACATCGATTTTATCGGGAATGCGATCTTTCAATACATGTGCGCCGAACGCCCCTAACGCGACGGATAGAAACGCATTAATAGCGCCAATCAGTATAAACAATCTCATCTAAACTTACTTCCTTCCTGGCCTCCGCTACACGGCGCCAATATCGTGCTGCCCCACAATCAATTGGACAGGCTCCAGATATACGCGTGTCACGGTTGGCTGCTCAATTAGATTAATCTCAATGTCTACGACCTTATAACGAGTCGTCTTGCCTTCCCGCTTATCAAAAACCACTTCAAATTGGCGCAGACCCAGTTGGTGGGTAAATACAGAAGAACCAATGGCAACAGCATTGACATCATACTCTCCATGCTCGAAAACAACCTCCGACAAAATCTCCTCGTTCATATCGACGATCGTGACATACTGGCTGAATTGGTACAACATCAGGACAGAATCCCCTTTCATATGGTTACAATTGTAGTCCTGCATATATTCGCCAAAATTTGTCGATATTCCTGCTATTGTCACGCCCAATCTACAACTTTATACCCAGTCCAAAAAATAAATCACAATCGGAATCGTAATCATGCTGAACAACGTCGAGGTAAACACCGCCTGTGAAGAGAATTCCGCTTCATTTTCATACTCAATGGCCAATAGCACCGAGCTCAGCGACGTCGGCACCGCACAGGACAAAATCAAGGCCTTAGCCGTCAGTCCGTAGAGTCCGAGCAGCCAGACGACGAAAAATCCGAGCAGCGGCCCCACCGCCAGCCGCAATAAATTGGAGAGCAGCACGTTCGAGAAATGGAATTCCCATTTCATCGCGCCAAGCTGCACACCTAGCGTTAGCAATGCCGTTGCCATAAACGCATTCGCGATATAGCTAATCGGCAGATGGATCGACTCCGGCACTGGCACATGGAAATAGCGAAGCAGCATCGCCAGCGGAATGATATAAATAACCGGCAGCGACAGAATCGTTCGCATCGTCGCCTTCCAGCTCGCCCTATGTGCATTCAGCGCATATATGCCGTATGTATTTGGGATTAACGTCTGCATAATCATAATAATAATTTGAATGGACAGCGTATACGCATTTCCGGCAAAAACCGTCTGATTCAGCGGCAGCGCATAATTGGCACTGTTGTAGAAAATGACGCTGTTGCGCATCGCAACCCGCATCCCGCGCTGGTGCTTCTGCACGCGAACGATGATTTCAATGATCGCAAACAGCAGCGAAAAGAAAATGACAAAAAATAAGAGCACCTGCATCAGCACGGACAGGCTCATTTCGGATTCATACAGCTTCGTAAACACGATAGCCGGTGAAAACACATAAAAATTCAGCTTCGATAACGTGCGAATATCGATTTTAAATGCGCGATAGATCGTCGCCCCAATCGCAATCATAATGCTGATCGGCACGATGTTATTAATCAGAATATAGATGAAGTAATTCATTCGCTGTTCGTCCCCGTTCCTCGCATACCCCTGTTGTCTCCGTTACATCGTGGCATTTACACTTGTAATGATACGCTGCAGCTGCTGATTAAAGCTCACAATTTCTTCTTGCGAGAGCCCGCTCGCCGCGAATAGCGTCTGCGGAATGCACATGGCACGATCGTACAGCGCGCGCCCCGTCTCCGTAAGCAGGATATTCACAACCCGCTCGTCCTCCTGCGACCGCTTTCGCACCAACAACTGCTGCGCTTCCATGCGCTTCAGCATCGGCGTCAGCGTCCCGGAATCCAGGTCCAGCTTCTCGCTGAGCTCCTTGACGGTGCTTTCCTCCTGATCCCACAAGACCAGTAGTACGAGATATTGCGGGTACGTAATCCCCAGTTCTTCCAGAAGAGGACGATACATCCGCGTTATTGCTCTCGAGCTCGCATATAGACTGAAGCACAGCTGATTTTCCAATTTCAAAAATTCACTACTGCTCATCGTCAAATTCCTTTCATCTATCATTTTGCAAACAATCGATTCGCTTCCAATTTAAACAATTATCCTATGGATGTCAACCTGCCAAAAAAGCGAAAAGAGCGCCGCTTAGGCGCCCTTCCGCTCATTATCACTGCAACGCTACTTTATATTCGCGCTCTTCACATACTCTAACCATTGCTTTTTGTACTCCGCCTGGATTTTATCAAGACCGGCCACTTTCGCCTTCTCCATGAAGGTTTTCAGACCGCCCTCCACGTCAGCGACAAGCCCTGCTTCCAGCGGATAGAGATACTGTTTCTCCACTTGCTCCAAAGCAGCCCGCTCAGCCTGATAACTGGTATAGTCTTCAGCAAAGCCGGTGAATTTGTCCGGAGTAGCGATTTTATCCAAGTCGGAGAAAATTTGCTTCACGCCGTCATACCCTTTATCGAACAGCATGAATTCCGGGTTGCGCCATGCCCAACCCTGCATGCCTTCGCGTGGGAAGCCATTCGTGTTGCTGTCGCCGATCATTTTATAATAGCCGTTATCAACTTCATAGTTTTTACCTAAAATGCCGTACTGTGTCAATTGGTTATACGTTTTGTCCGTCACCATCTTCTCATAAAAAGCCAACGCTCGCTCTGCGTTCTTACTGCTTTTCGGAATCGCAAAGCCGTTATGGATCGGATGCACAGGCTCGGCATGGCCTTTAATGGATGGTGCCGGGTAATACTCCAGCTTCCAATCCGGATGCGTGGAGGCGATTTTCAGCTTCTGGTCGTTGAAGCGCGTCGGATTGTCCCCGAGGTTCGCCGCAGCTTTACCGCTTGTAATCAGATCCGTCATCGCATCTTTGGTGTTCAGGACGTTTTTGGAAATGTAGCCGGCGTCCTGCCATTTCTTCAACGTTTTCAGCTCGGCCAAATGTTCGGGAGAGCCCCAGTACGCGGTCACTTCCGACGGATTCTTGTACGGAACTTGCATGCCGTACGGCAGCGCGCCTACAGGGTCGATCGTCAAGTTTTTATACTGGTCGGAGAGACTGCCTTTCACATCGCTGTTCGCAGCGAGCGGAATCATGTCGGGCTCGTTCTTCTTGATGCCGGCCAAATATGCCTCGAAGTTCGCCAAGGAATCCGGCTTCGGCAGATTGTATTTCTGGCGCAGGTCCTCCCGCCAGATGAAACCCGTCGTCACATATTCCTTATAGGTGGCCGGGACGGTGTAGATTTTGCCGTCGATCTTCACGGCATCCCACATGTCCTTCGGCACGAAGCTGTTCAGCTTCGGCGCCGCTTTGGGCAGCAAGTCGTCGAGTGGCAGGAACGCACCCTTCTTCGCGTATGCCTGATACTGCGTCCAGTCAGCGGTGAAGATCAAGTCGACCGCTTGGCCGGAGGAGAGGAGCAGTTTATATTTTTGATCCCAGTCGGTCCAGGTGGTGAAGTTGAATTTGACGGTTGCATTCAAATCCTTGAGCGCGAGCTTGTTAATTTCATCCTCGATCACCGGCAAATCTTTTGGCGCCGGTCCCAGCATGTAAAACTGGAGCTCCACTTTCTTCGAGATGTCGAGGCCCGCAGGCGCAGCAGGTGTAGTCTGGGCGGTGGAAGCTTCAGGCGCTTTGCTCGCAGCGGCGCTCGGCGATGGGCTGTCCGTGGATGTTGTCGAGCTGCACCCGGCAAGCAGTGAGCCGACGAGCGCAACGGCGATGGATGCGCCGAACGTATTTTTTAAATGATGTTTCATACAAATCCTCCCTTTATTCATTATATATGGTATTCGAACAAACCTCTATGTTAGCTGTCGGACTTCCTCCGATTCAGGTCTAACCTTTCACTGCGCCAATCGTTAACCCTTTAACAAAGAAACGCTGGACAAACGGATATAGAAACAGAATCGGCCCCGTCACAATGATGGCCATCGCCAATTTGGTCGACTCGGTCGGAATCTCCTGACTCATCGTCGCCCCTGTACTGACTCCAAGCTGCGAGATGGCCGCTGCCGTATTGATAATGTTGTACAAGAAATATTGCAGCTCGTATTTGTTCTGATCGTTGATGAAAAGCGACGTCGAGAACCAGCTGTTCCAATAATGAAGGGCGAGAAACAGCCCCACCGTCGCAATGCCCGGCAGCGCAAGCGGCAGCACGATCCGATAGTAAATCGTAAAATCGTTCGCCCCGTCGATTTTCGCCGACTCTGACAACTCATCCGGGATGGAAGCAGAGATAAAACTGCGCATGAGCAGCACCAGAAACGGCGTCATCAGCCCAGGGAAAATGAGCGCCATGTACGAATCTGTGAATTTTAAATATTTCGTAATCAAAATATACCAAGGCACCAAACCGCCGCCGAACAGCGTCGTGAAGTAAATATAAAAGGAAGCCACATTCCGATATTTAAAATCTTTCCGCTGCAGCACATACCCTGTCATCGTCATCATAAACAGCCCCAGCGCCGTCCCCGTGACGGTCACAAACGTCGTGACGCCGTATGCTCGCAGCACCTTGTCGGGAAAATTCAGCACCGCTTTGTAAGCCGTGATGGAAAACACCTGCGGAATCAAATGATACCCGTGCTTGATAATCGATTCATTCTCGGTCAAGGACCCCGATATGATCAGAATGAACGGGAACAAACAGAGCACGGAAAGCGCAATAATAATGAGATAAGCCAACATATGAAAAGCAATGACGTCAACGCCTCTGGCTCGCACCCAGATTCACCTCCTAGAATAATGCGTAATCTTCGTTTGATTTGCGAATCAAATAGTTCACGGTCATAATCAGCACGAAGCCGAAAATGGATTGAAACAACCCAGCCGCCGTCGCCATGCCAATGTCGAACGTCACTTTGAGC
This sequence comes from Paenibacillus oryzisoli, assembly GCF_050467285.1. Lineage (GTDB taxonomy): Bacteria > Bacillota > Bacilli > Paenibacillales > NBRC-103111 > Paenibacillus_E > Paenibacillus_E oryzisoli_A. Next base: position 44,840 of record NZ_JBCMUN010000022.1, read on the forward strand.
GAGCGGAATACGTACGTATCGAGGATGTCCGTCGTGTTGTATAGAATGCCGTTATTCCCAATAAGCTGATAGAAGAGATCGAATTGTCCCTTCATAATGCTGCCCAGCGCAAACAAGAGCAGGATGACAAAGGTCGGCTTCAGCATCGGCACCGTAATGTACCAGATCCGCTGAAAAATATTGGCGCCGTCGATCTTCGCCGCTTCATAATACTCGTCGCTGATACCGGTGATCGTCGCGAGATAGATGACCATCGTATAGCCGAGATTTTTCCATACATAGAAAATGACGAGAAGAAAAATCCAGGCCGTCGGCGTATTGTAAATATCGATCGGGTTTTTATCCAAGGATTTCAGCGTCGTGTTCACAAAGCCGGTATCATAGTTGAACATGTTGTAAGCGATTGCATTAAGCAGAACAAAGGAAATGAAATACGGCAGAAACATGAGGGATTGCGTAATCTTTTTGAATAGCTTACCGTGCATTTCACTGAGCAGAATCGCCACGAAGATCGCTGCCGCATTCAGACAGACGATAAAAGCCAGATTGTAAGCCACGGTATTGCGAGTCAGTGTCCATAACGTGCCGGACTTCCATAAGAACTGAAAGTTTTGCAGTCCGACGAAAGGACTTCCGAATAATCCGCCGTCAAAATCGAAACGGGTGAAGGCAAAGTAAATGCCGATCATTGGCACGTACGAATTAATAAAGAAGAATAGCAAGGTCGGCGCTAACATCAGAAACATGATTTTGTTTTTGTTCAGTTCATACCAGAAGCCCTTTTTACGAAGCATTGTCTTCCCCCTCCTGCTTGCCCTGTCATCAGATTGTGTGTGAGCGATCGTCATATCCGCATTATAAGCGGCGATTCATCGTTTCCGATACTGAAAATCCGTTCAAAAAACTGAAAGAATCCCATCAACTCTTGCCATCTGCGGTATGAACAATTCCTACTTTCATGGACTTTCCCGACTTTTCACACGGTTTCCTATTCCTGAGAGCCGCTCCATCCATTGCAAGCGTTTTCGAGATACGCTATACTTTTCCTACACATGGAGGAGGGGTGCCTGGATGCTTCGTAAGAAGGAGAGCAAAGTGATGTACCGCAACATTCTTCTAACTACGATCATGACCATCGTGATTACGCTGCTCGTATCCTCTACGATTCTTTACGTTAACTTTGACAATATTGCGCTCAAGCAAGTGTATGCATCGGACTCCGACAGTCTCCAGCAGACCAGCACGCGCATTCAATCGATCACCGGCACCGCCGCCTCGCTTTCATTCCAGATCTACCGCGATTTCGTCATCAGCAAGCTGCTGTTCTACGATAAGCCCGACATCTTCGATATTCAGGGCAGCATGGCCCAGTTGAATAATTACCGCCTTGCTATGCCGTTCATTGACTCGATTTATGTTTACAACGGCGCTTCGAAGTTGTTTTATGTGAGCTCGAACAATTTTCAGAGCGGCATTCAAACGCGTGAGCAGCTTGGCGATCCCGGGATGGTCGAGATTTTGGATCATTTTCAAGCCTATACGCCTTTCATTCCGATTCCCAGAACGTTTAACACAGCCGCAGATCAACCTTCACTGCCCCCACAACCTGTCGGCATTTACTCGTATCTCTGCTACGATGCCATTAACCTAGAAAACTCCTTGAATTCGGCCATTATCGTCAACATTTCCGAATCTTTCTTCAATAAAACCTTGCAAAATCAGCCGAACAGCCGCTCCAGCAATGAATTTATTATTAATAAAGAAGGGACACTGCTTTCTACGAACGGCAGTGATGCGATTGCTACCCGCTATGCGGAGAAAAGCTACATTCAGCGCATTCTGGCCAACGCCGGATCGCCTGGCTATCTGGTCGCCGACGTCGATAGCGTCAAGTCGCTCATCTCCTACACCGCACCGGATCCGCTCGGCTGGCGATACATCCGTGTCACACCGTACGCGGTGATTACCGAGAAAATTACGAGCATGCGTACCAAAACAATTTACATCTCGCTCAGCATTTTGCTGGCCGGGCTTCTCATGTCGCTGTTCACCTCCAAACGGCTGTACGATCCGATCGATAAAGTCATTCGCAGTTTGAAGCTGCTGGAGAATGAGCGCAGAGATAATCAACAAATTTTACGGCAAAATTTCCTGAGAAATATGTTGACCGGCCGGGACGTGTACCACCCTGCTGCCTTGCAAAAGAAGCTCAGCTACTTCGGCTCCAGTATCGATATTGCCAACCCGGCCATACTGCTTATGGTAAAAATTGACCGCTTTGAGGAAACGCGCGCAGCGTACAACGATCAAATCACCCTGATGCGCTACGCGATGATGAATATCGGGTGGGAAGTATTCAGCCCAAGCTTCCATACGGAGGCCATCGATATGGAGGAAGATCATATTCTGCTGCTTCTCTCTGCGAAAGAACAGGAGCTGTGTCTCGAGAATATTGCTTTCACTTCACTTTTGGAACAGCTTCGCACCTCGATTGCCGATTACATTAAGCTTTCTGTGTCCTTGACGATCAGTCCGTTACAGCAGGATGCGCAAGATTGTTTCGACCTGTACCATCAACTGCTGGAAGCATCCTACCACCGCTTGTTCCGAGGGCATGGCTGCATGATCCATTCCGATGAGATTCTGGCCTATCAAGACAAGGAGTATCAATTCCCGACGCAAAAAGAAAAACAGCTCGTCGAGCGTCTGATGACCGGAGACAGCGCAGGAGCAGAGGCGGTCTACAGCGAAATCATACAGGAAACAGCTGTGTATCCTTACTCTGTCGTACATCTGGCGATTTCGCATTTGACACTGACCGTCAACAACGTACTAACGACAATGAATCGCAACAATGCCGTGTCCATGCCGCTTTATCTGAACACGTCCATTGCTTCACTGTCCCGCATCGAAACGATTGCCGAGGTCGACAATCAGTTCTTTCAAGTGTTCCGGCAATTGGAACAGAAGCTCGACGAGAAGAAGAATTCGAAGCATCTCGAGCTGATTAAAAAAATGAATGACATCATCGAACGCGATTATGCGAACCCGAATTTGTCGCTTCAATCCATCGCCGACGAGCTGTCCATGTCACCGGTTTACATTTCCCGCTTGTACAAACAGAACACCTTGGTCCCGCTCACCGATTACATTCAAGATGTCAGGCTGAGCAAATCCAAGGAACTGCTCCTGCAGACCAACTTATCTGTCGCCGACATCGCCGAGAAAACCGGTTTTACGAGCGACTCCTACTTCTATCGTCTGTTTAAGAAATATCACAGCATTACGCCGAACGATTTCCGAAAAAAATTCACGCCTCAAAGTGCGCTTTTAACGAACTTAATGGACGGGGGCATCGCCCTGCAGAAAGGGATGGAGAAACAATGAAGACATGGTTAACGAAGCATGAGATGAGCTTGGGGCGGGTATTCGAGGCAGTCACGGAGAGGGTGCGTCAGTACCCTGCTCCGCTTGATCAGCTAGGGCTGTCGTATGCAGCCAAATTCGACGTAGGTCAAGAAGGCAGCTCTAAGAACTATGTCTGCTACTTACTGCCTTATTGGATGGAAGATGTAGGCGAATTATCGTCCGAAACGCAAGATAAACTCGCGATCGCAAATATTTTTATCATGTTGTACTACTTCATTCAAGACGACATTATGGATTCTTCCAAAGGGGAGCATCGCGAGAAGCTGCCATTGGCTAATCTGTTTCAAATGGACTATATGGCGATTTATCGTGAACTTTTCCCGGCTTTTTCTCCATTCTGGAGCTACTATGAGACTTATGTATGCGAGTGGGCGGACAGCGTGACGAACGAAGGCAGCCGAGACGATTTCTTTGATGACAAGCTGCGCATCGCGCGCAAAGCAAGTCCCGTGAAGAACGCCAGCACAGGCGCTTTGCTGCTGACTGGACAAGCCCATCTGATCCCTGAGGTAACTGCTGCTGTAGAGTTATCGCTAGTTACACTGCAGATGTTGGATGATTACGCAGATTGGGAGGAGGATTTGGAAGAGGGAAGCTATAATTGTTTGCTGGCTTCGATTCGTAGGAAGCTGAACTTTTCGCGGATAGATACGCTGACCGTGGAGGCTGTGAAACATGAGCTTTATGTACTAGATCACGCCGATGTTTATTCAGAAATCGCTGCAGCCCATCACGAAAATCTGCATCATATGTCGATTCATATGGATCAACTCTATGAATTTCATGAATCTCTTGTACGAAACTTGCAAAATATTTCTCAGGAAATAAAAGAACAAAGAAAACAATTACTTTTAGGCGGTTTTTTCCATTTTATGTCGAAATCTGTATAGAATTTTCTGTAATTTTTTCGGGAATCATGCTACAATTCTCTTTGTAGGGAATTTTACCCAATAACTATAGTAGGAGTGATTGCCGATGTCATCAAACGAAGCACTGAAAGCGCAAATTATCCAAAAGGCCTGGGAAGATGAAGCCTTCAAACAGCAACTGCTGTCGAATCCTAAGGCGGCACTGAAGCAAGCGTTCAACATCACAATTCCGGATGACATCAAAGTGAACGCAGTTGAAGAAACGTCGACAGAGTTCGTGTTGGTTATTCCTACAAATCCTGCTAAAGTATTGGTTATGGCAAATGGTGCAGAATCTATGTGGTAGTTCATAATTAAAAAAGGTGCCCGCTTTTAGCGGTGCACCTTTTCTTCCGTTATAGCAGGAAATCGAAGAATTACTTCTGTACCTTGATGGCGTTGGCTCTTGAATTCAACCTTTCCCTTCATCATGTCAATTAGCCGGAACGTTACCATAAGTCCAAGACCGGTTCCTTTCGTCTTGGTTGAGTAATACGGTTCGCCGAGCTTCATTAATTGTTCCGGCTCTATCCCCTCACCGTTGTCCTTGATGTGGATCCACACTTCTTCTTGCTTTCGATAAGCCCAAATGTGAATTTGCCCTTCTGTTTGAAAAGCTTCTATGCTGTTTTTGATTAAGTTCATTAGGACTTGCTTTAATTTAGATGAATTACCGAGTATGTAAAGGTCATTTGGTACACTTACCGAAATCCCTCCCCCATGCATTGTAGCTAATGGGACGATAATACCTTCTATTTGACTAATTTCCTTGTTAACATTTAACTCTACCATTTCATCCAACTGGGGTTTGGCAAAGGTCAAGAAGTCAGTAATAATTACTGATGCGCGATCTAGTTCTTCTATAGCAATTCCCATGTATTCCTTGTTCTTTGAATCAGCCGATGAAGAAACCAATTGTAAAAATCCCCGTGTCACTTGTAGCGGATTACGAACCTCATGCGCGACCGAAGCTGCGAGAGAGGATATCATCTCCATTTTCTCAGAGAGCTGAAGTTGATGATTATAAAACTCTAATTCTTTAGCGTAATTAATCATATGCTTCTGATTAATGGCGAATCTTCTGCATAAAATGATGATTAAAGTCAGAAGAAAACCAATGATGCCATATTTCCAAAGAATAAATTGATACCTTTGCCCATTTCCATAAAATAGAACAAGATCAAGAATTCCCATAATAGCAAAAGTAGCGAACCCTATCGAGAATATCATCGCCTCTTTATTACCACGAATCACAAAATAAACTGACAAAATCGAAATTATACTAAATTGTAAAATCATCATGATGCCTAATAATGTAACAGACATAAAATAGTAGAGTTGGTTCCATTGATACCCATTCATTTGATTAATGAACATAAAGGCAATTGTCATTGTCGAATAGGCCGTCTGGGTGATACGAAAATAGCGTACCCAACGTAATTTTCCGTTTTCGAATATTTTTTCAATGAAATACGTCAGAGTAAGCAAGAAAATGGCAAGCGAGACATCAAAAACATTGCTAAGCAGAACACCAAATTGCGGATAGTTTACATACAAAAATTGCGAAAAAGTAAGGAATATCCCACCTAAAGACAAGATATGCAAGCTAAGGGAGATCCATGTTTGGCGTTGTGTTTTGTATAAGAACAGGGAACAAATAAACATTATAAAAGAGATAATTAGTAGCGTACTGCCTATAATGAAGTTTTGCATATCTTTTAAAATTAGCGTATGCGTTAAAACATCATAATTGCCCAATTTTATTTTTGAATTTATCCCAAGCCTATCCATCGTTGTTTCCAATCTCATATAAAGAACCTGCTTATTGTCTTCAGGGTTCAACGGTAAAAGCGAATACATAATGTCATGTGCATAGTCATATTTCATTTCGTAGATTAGTTGGCCATCCATAAACACTGATTGTTTTTGAGCATAAATTCTATCTATATACCCCCCATAATTTTTTGGAATCTCGTCTGGTAACTTAAACCGAACCCATGCAACCGTCACATCCTTCGGCTTTTCCGGTGCCACATCTCCGTTTTTCACCGTAATCCATTGATTCTCCGCCCCCGCGGTACTCATTACATCCTTTATAGTTGTTTCCGGTGAAGACCACATCAGATCCCAAGAAGAAATCGGTTTCAAGTCATTAACCTCTGCGGCTTTCGTCTGGGGAATCAAGCTGAGCTGACTTACCAGAAACACCATCCATACGACCATAGCACACAAACCGATTCGCCGCTTTTGAGTTTGCCCCATGCATTCACCTTCCCAACGTTACCTGTAAGTTATTTACAAATTATAATTCGACGATTATCAGCACTTTCCTTCTCTCATTTAACATAATTAAACAAAAGTAAACACCTTATAGCCGTATGCTATACAAAATAAAAAAAACAAAAAGGAAGTACTTAGTTCCAGAAATGAACTCCTTTTGACTGGATAATATTTCCTAGTCTAATCATAACATTGGATATGAGGATCTTCAAACTTAAAATTACCTCTAAGACTAGAAATCTATGCTATCGCTCTTTGCTAACCATAGCTTCTATGCATCTAAAGGCACTGTTAATAAAAAGATGTTTTGGGGTTTGAAAAATTTCACATACAATGCTATGATTTAATTAGGTAATTTTATCCAACAGGTAAAAGGGGGAAGATCTATGGTTACTTTAAATAAAAAACATATTGTAGTTCAGGGACAATCAGCGAAAGACATGATACAAGAAATCAATCAACCACCTTCCTTCAGTAAAGAACACATTGAAATGTTCAGAAATGCATTAGAGGTTAAGAAAAAACTTGAACAAAAGGCAATTGCTAAACTGAACTGATTGGAAAGGATGCTATACTTCATATGAATTTGGACGAAGTTGAATTTACTCCCCTGAAAGCAGAACATACTTTCGGGGGTTTTTCATGTGGAAATACAGACATAGACCGTTTTTTAAAATCCGACCAAGCCTATGCAGAGCAGATTGCATTGAATTGACGCAATGGGCAGGAGTCAAGTATCTTTTTCTATGGTCCGTCCCAAAATCAAGAGAGTTTTACAAGAAGAAGCTCTTTGTTGAAACAGATGTTGGCGAAACGAAGAATCAAGTAGCTATGAGACTATTAATCCCATACTATCAAACTGTTTAAAACCTGTCATTTTTGCCTACACTACAAGCATAAACTGTATCACTCTATGCTTGTGGAAGGTGATGAAGATTGAAACGAACTTCTAGAATTGTTGTCAGAGGTCAATCGGCAAAAGATATGATTAATGAAATAAACGATCCCAAAATAAGTAAAGAACATTTGGAATTATTCCGTAAAGCTCTTGAAGTTAACCGTAAAATTAAGAAAAATGAGAAATAATAAAAAAAAGGACAAATCAGAACCTTCGTTCGATTGTCCTTTTTCTTTTTAACTTTCTTCTCCCTAACTCTCCTTCTTCATCTCCGACTCATGCCAGGAGCTAAGCAGCCATTTCGCAAAGGCATTTACGAGCAGGAAGAAGATGATGCCGAGCGCCGAGGCGGATAAGCCGCAGGCGAACAGGTACGGCGTTTTGAGGCGAGCTGCTGCGTAGGTGATCGCGTAGCCGAGTCCGCCTTGGCCGCCGCCGATGCCGGCGATGTATTCGCCCACGATCGCGCCGACAACGGAGAGCGTGCAGGAGATTTTGAGGCCGGCGACGATGTAAGGCAGGGCTGCGGGAATGCGCAGCTTGAGCATCGTCTGGAAGCCGCTCGCATTGTAGAGGTAGAACAGGTTGCTCATGTTCTGATCCGTGGAGTTAAGCCCGATCAAGGTGTTGGATAACATCGGGAAGAAGCCGATCAGGAACGTAATAATGACAATGGCGTTCATGCCTGCATCGAACCAGATCACGATAAGCGGAGCGACAGCAACGATCGGGATGGTTTGTAAAATGATGGCGTACGGATAGACGGCTTTCTCGATCCATTTGGAGCTGGCGAGCAAGACCGCGCCGGCAATGCCGAGGAAGATGCTGAGCACGAAGCCCAGCACAGCTTCAAAGGTGGTCGTCCGCACCGACACCCAGAGCCCGGCTCTATTTTCATAAGCGGCTTTCACGATGTCGGATGGCTTGGGAACGAGGTACGCCGGTGCATGGGTCAACGCACACAACAATTCCCAGCCGCCGATAAACACGATAAATGCGACCAATGGCGGCACAAGCTGTCTCAAGAGCAGAAGGAATCGAAGGCCAGGCGAGACCCCATCCTCCATGCGCTTGGTCCAGGCCACACGCTCGCGTGCAGGAAAGATTTCATCAGGTAGCATTTGCAAGTAATTAGAGTCAACAGCCATAGCACTTGTCTCCCTTCGCTTTACATTTCACATATAATTTTGCCCGGATTCAGCAGACCTCTCGGGTCGTTCACCCGCTTCTTGCGTTCCATACTGCCGACTTCGCCGCGCCCGCCCTGATCGAGGACCCACGTATGCGGGTCGAAAATGCGGACACCGATGGATTCGCAAAATCCGATGATCTCGTACAGTCGTTCCTCTGTCGTAAACTTCACGACTGGCAACGCCGTCGGCGTCACCGTACCACCGCTGCGCACCCATTCAACATGCAGAAACAGTTCATCGCCGTACTCCGCTTTCAGCAGTGCGATCTGCTCCAGGTATCGATCAATCTGGAAGCCCGCCTGCAAATAGGTCATCGTCTCATCGGTTTTCATCGCCCACAGTGTCGTATGGTTCCAGGTGAAGTCGGAGACACCGATCGTTTTGCGGTAATTTTTTGCTCCTATTATATGGGCGAGATGACCGCCGAACGCTTGCGCATGTTCTTCCACCAAAGCGAGTGTTTCCTCAGCAAATTCCAGCATGACCGCCGCCTGTCCCTCCTGTATCACTTTGGCAAAAGGGATGAAGTACGAAGGGATCGGCCATTCCATCGGCGCAACCAATCTTTTTGGAATGCGCTCATCTCGGGCCAGCACTTCGCCGAAGCGCATCGAGAGCTCGAAGGTCGGAAACTGGGCAATCGCCTGCGTCCATTCGGTGCGCGGGGCCAGCGGAATCGTTACTTCGGTCAAAATCCCCGTCGTGCCGTAATTATGAATGTAGTTGAACAACTCATCGCCTTGAACCACGAGGCGCTGCGGCTCCTCCTCCATCGTATAGATGACGGCCTCCAGCACGTTGCCATCCCACAGATTGCCGTAGGTGATCGACCCGATCCCGCCGGACCCGCCGCTGACGAAGCCGCCGACCGTCGCTTTCACATACGTACTGGGGTATATGCACAGCTCCTGCCCGACTTCGCGTGCTTTTTTGTCGATGATGCCGAGCTTGACGCCGCATTGCAAGCGGGCATAACCGGGGCCAATTTCAAGAATCTCATCCATCCGGCTGAGATCCATCAGGATGCCGCCCTGCAGCGGAACGGCTTGCCCATAATTGCCGGTTCCGGCACCGCGCACGGTCACCGGAATGCGGTGAGCGTAACCGAAGGCCAACACTTCGGCCACTTCCGCTTCCGTTCTTGGCAGAACGACCGCGTCAGCAGCCTTCACCCCTTGCAGCAATCGGTTCAGCACCGGTGAGTACCAGTAATAATCTTTGGACAGCTTTTCCCTTATATCGGAATCGATTGCGACGATGTCTGAACCAAACTGGTCTTCGATTTCATGCAGCCAAGTCGTTTGTGTGGACATTGCAGGCTCACCTCCCTTTTTAATGCACTAAGGCGTCGTTCACTTCACGCACCAAATCGTTGAATTGCAGCGTCGTCCGGAATGTCTCATCCCGTGGGAACGGCACGGGAATTTCTACTCTGGCGGCGATTTTGCCGGGGCGAGGGGTCATGACCATGACGCTGGTTGATAAAAACACAGATTCAAACACGTTGTGCGTGATAAACAGTACGGTCATCGATTTGTCCTGCTGCCAGATGTTCAACAGCTCCAATTGCAACGTTTGGCGAGTAATTTCGTCGAGGGCGCCGAACGGCTCATCCATCAGCAGCAGCTTCGGCCGGGAAATCAGGGCGCGCGCAATCGACACGCGCATCTTCATGCCGCCGGAAAGCTCCCGGGGCAGCACTTTCATGTAATCTTTCAGCCCGACAAGCTCGAGTACGCGCTGCGCTTCGGCTTGCTGGGTTTTCTTATCGACGCCTCGCAGCTCGAGCGGAAGTTTGACGTTCGATTCTACCGTCGACCACGGCAGCAAGGTATGGTCCTGAAACACAAACGCAATGTCGCTCTGCTTGCGCGCTTCCTTCGGCGTCGTGCCGAAGACGTCCAGCGTGCCTTTACTCGGCTTGGAGAGACCGGTCATGATTTTAAAAATCGTCGATTTCCCGCAGCCTGAAGGGCCTACGAAGCAAAGAAACTCACCTTCCTGAATGATCAAATTCACATCCTGCAAGGCGATCGTGCCGTTCGGATACGTTTTCGAAAGATTCGCCAAGCTGACAAAGGTTGAAGGTGTTGCAATCGGGCTGGACGCAGCAAGCAATGGGGCATTCTTCGCCATGTTCGTCATCTCCTAAATAATCTGCTATATTCGAACCATGCGCACTTCGTGGGCGTTCACCCTTTCACGGCGGCTTGCTTGCTAAAAGAAACTTGCTCCGCTGATGCTTGCCAATATTGCGCCAGCGCTTCATGCCGCCATTCAGCTTTGCTTCCCGGCGTACGCACGAACCGGCCTTGGTTGTACACCCATCTCCGATCGGGTAGTAGGGTGAACAGCTCTTCTACTGTCGTGCCGTCCAAAATAACGAAGCTGGCGGGAATACCCTCTTGTATGCCGTACTGCGGCAAGTCAAGCACCTTCGCAGGCGCCTCCGTAATCATGCGTAGCAGCGTGCGAAGATCGCCAGGTCTGCCCATATGCGCCGCATAGGAGCCGATCAAGGCAATTTGCAGCAAATCCCCCCGCCCGAAAGGATGGAAAGGATCGTGAATATTGTCCGAAGCGATGGCAATCGGAATGCCCGCTTCCCAGATTTGCTTGAGACGCGTCACACCGCGCCGCACCGGAAACGAATCGTGTCTGCCTTGCAAATACAGATTCACAGCCGGCAAAGATACCGCTTTGAGCTTCGCTTCGGCCATACTATCGATAATTGCCATAGCATCCTCGTCAGTCATCGAAGCGAGCGCACACAAGTGATCGACGGCAACTCGGCCCTGGTAGCCGGATTGGATCGTTCGCTGCGCCACGTAGAGCGCTGTCTTCATCGCCGGATTGTCGGTCTCGTCACAGTGGAGATCGATCGGTACGTCGTATTTTTCAGCTAAGTTAAACATATAATCAATATCCGCCTGCGGGGTCTCCGACAAATGCGGTGCGCCGCCAATCCCATCCACACCCATGCGGAGCGCTTCGTGGATCGCCTCTGTGTCCAGCGACATAAAGTTGAACGGACACATCGGAAACAGCTGTAAGTTGATGAAAGGCGCCAGCGCTTCTTTGGCCTCAAGTGCCGCTTCCACCGTACGGATCGCAACATCTCGCGAGTGCCTCAAGTTGAAATCGAGATGCGTGCGGATGTGCGTCGTGCCAAAGGACAGCGCTTGAAGCGCCGAGCGCATGATGCGGGCCTTGATCTCCTCCTTGGAGAAAGTCGGAGCCGCCTGCGAATAGTTGCGAACGGCTTCTTCGAGTGTGCCGCTTTGGTTTTCCACCGTGGTCAAGGAAAACGATTTATCCAGATGCATATGCGCGTCGACCAAACCGGGGAGCATGATGCGCCCCTCCAGATCGATCGTCGGCACCACATCGTTCGCACCATGCGACTCAGGCGTCCACGCTTCCAGTTTGATACCCCTTGGCAGGCCGGCTGCATCGGCTTCCTGCTGTTCGATAAGCGTCCACTCCCCATCCCGAATGGAGAGACGATAAAATTTCTCTTCATTATATAAGGGCAATCGGACGTTACAGAAATTGATGTTGCTCGAAGTTACAGAAGCCAATGCCGCCACCTCCCAAGTGGTAAAATATCGTAATTTTCAGTCTTTATTTTGTAGGCAAAAACTGTGTTGTGAACACTTTGTCGATCGGCTCTGCCGTTTTCAGGACGCCAACGTCGACCAGCTGCTTTTGCACTTCTTCCCAACGTTCTTTCGTCATGATGCCGGTGCCTTTGGTTACAGCGTCACCGCCGAAAACGAAGTCCATTTCTTTCGTAGAGCTGTATTTCATCATATCCAGTCCCATATCAGGGTTCTTTTGTTGAATTGCCGGGTTAATTTCTTCAGCATGATCTTTGTAGTAATCCCACCCCTTCACGGTCGCTTCCACGAACGCTTTGACTTGATCCGGGTGTTCTTGAATCATTTTCTCGGTCGTGAAGTAGACGCCGGCGTAAATGTTGTAACCCGAATCCGCGTTCAGGAGGACGCCGTACTCGACTTTTTGCTGATCCAATGTGAACGGCTCGGAAGTGACGTAGCCTTGGGTCAATGACGACTTGTCATTCACGAAGTTGACCAGTTGACCTGTGTATTTGAGCTCCTGTGCATCGTCGAGCTTGTATTTTTTCTTCATAAACTGCCAGAAGCTTGCGGTGGAGGCGACATAAACTTTTTTGCCGTGGAGGTCGGAGAAGTCCTTGATGCCGGATTCCTTATGGTAGATGAGCGCTTGCGGGCTCTTCTGCATCGACGTCGCGATCGCTACGATCGGAATGCCTTCCTGTCTCGCCACCAAAATGTCATCGCCGTTCGCCATCCCGAACTGCGCTTTGCCCGACGCCACGATCTGTGTGGCGGATACTTGCGGGCCGCCCGGCATGAGCGTCATGTCGAAGCCTGCATCTTTGTAAAAGCCTTTGGCCAGCGCCGCAAAGTTGCCGCCGTGCTCCGGTTCGGCGAACCAGTTCAGCACCGTCGTCACGGGAACCGGCGTCTTCGCTGCCGGAGCCGTCGAAGCTGTCGGAGAAGCCCCTGCTGCCGCAGACGGTGCTGCCGCCGATGGCGCCGGCGAAGAGGAAGTCGTGGAGCTGCCGCAGGCTGCCAAAAGCCCTGAAATCATAAGCACACTGAGAGAGACAACTGCCGGGCGTTTCACGCCAAATGCTTGGGAACCTTGGAATCGTTTCATCTTAAACTTCCCCTCCGATTGTGGTTTTCTCTACGATCTTGAACATCCTCTATAAGGCCGTTAACCTTGAGTCAAATATACGTTTGCAAACCTGCCATCGTCAACGAAGAGACTGACGTTTTGTATTTCCACACAATAAACGATCGTCTTTTTATGGTTTTTCCATGATTGTTCGGTCCCCACTCTTTACAATTTGACCAAAATCCGAATATTACCTACTTCGTTTATATCGTACCCACTACGACACCAAGCTCACGCAAGTATCTGCGGTACGCAATGGAGAAACGGTCGACCCGGTGATTCAGCTCCACCTGCAAATCCAGCGGCAGCAGCTCCGGCTTCTGCGTCTCAATGACCTTGGCATCCTGATCAAACACAATATCCTGAAAATGTTTGAAGTTCGCATCGTCCACGTCATAGGCATAATTGCGCGATACGAGCATGAACACGACGCACTCCTCTGCCGCAACCGGGAGCACCGTCAGCATGATCCACAGCGCCTGCCCGTTGCTCGGGTCCGCCTTCGTCAGCCGCCCTGAAAGGGGACGGTATATTTCCTTGCGGTACACATATGTTGTGCCGTCCTTTTTATCGGAGCCGGAGTGTGCGACAGGCTGGAAAATCGGAATATTTTCAATATAAATACGGTTTTCCTCCTTGATCACCTGATAATCCGGCAGTTCCGCATAGTCGGGATGCCCCAGCAAATCCTGATGCACGAACATAAGGTGGGCAAAATCGGTAAAGTTCTCGATCACGCGCGTCCCCGCTGCCTGCACCTTGTACGGTCCGCATGGAATCGGGTGATACTCCGGGTTCGCGAACTCCTCAAAATGCGGAATCGGCCCGCTCGGCTCCCCAAGGCACACCCAGATAAAGCCGTATTTCTCCTCGCAGGCGTATGTCACGGCTTTGGCCCTTGGCGGGATGCGCTCCCCTTGTGGCTGTGCAGGAATACAAACGCATTGGCCGGAGGATTCGTACTGCCAGCCATGATACGGACACACAAGAATATCGTTCTTCACCCAGCCTCGGGACAGCATCGCCCCACGATGTATGCAAAGGTCCTGCAGGGCATGGACGCCCCTGCTGCTCCGATAAATCGCCACGCGTTCGCCCAGAATGATGACCCCCGCCGGTTGCTCCTTCAGCTCTGAAGCCAAATAAACCGCATGCCAATCGTTCTCCAATACAGGATCGTGCAATCTCTCTTGTGCCATCTTCCTCATCCTCCATGAATGAAAGTTGGTGCTGCTATTTTAATCGTGGTTAGCAAAAATCGGATATGCCCCCGCCAGCTTGCTGCGGAGCGCGTCCACACGCATCTGCGCCTGGCGCAAAACGTCCTGCTCGTCGATCCACGTGCTCTTGCCGTGTTCCACAACCACTTGCCCGCCAACGATCACAAGATCGACATCGTTGCCGTTTGCATTGTAGACGAGCGCCGAAGACGCTCGGTGAACAGGGCTGATATGCGCCTTCATCATATCGACAGTCACGAGGTCGGCTTTTTTCCCCGGCTCCAGGGTGCCAAGGTCATGGCTGCGCCCGACTGCTTTGGCGCCGTTCACCGTCGCCATTCGGAGCACCTCCATCGGCGGCAGCAGCGTCGCGTCCAGCTCATTCACCTTGTGCAGGCATGCCGTGAATTTGAGCACCTCCAGGTTGTCCTGGCAGTTATTGGAGCCGGGGCCATCCGTGCCCAGAGCGACATTGATGCCCATGCGCAGCATTTCTGGCACACGCGCTACGCCCGAAGCGAGGTACATATTCGAGACGGGACAGTGCATGACCGAAGCGCCTTTGTCCCTGATCAACTCCAGTTCACCGTCATCGAGCCAAACGCCATGCACAACCTGCGTCTGCTCGCCGAGCAGACCGACATCGTCCAGCAGCTCCAAATTGCGGCGGCCGTAGCGCGCCATCGTATTCTCGATCTGCTCGCTCGTCTCCGCGACGTGAACGTGCGAGATCAGCCCGCGATCCCGGCTGAATACCGCCGCCTTTTCCAGATAACCCCGCGAGCAGCCGTACAGATTGAGCGGCCCGAGGGCAATGCGAATGCGTCCCTGCGCAGCGCCCTCCCACTCATCGAGCAGTCGGTCGGTCGCGTCGAAAATCTGTTCCTCCGTTTCACGGAAGCGAATCTCACCGGCCAAATCCGAGCAGCCCCGGGCCAAATGCCCGCGAATGCCCGAATCGACCATGGCTTGCAGCACGCTGGCGTCATTTTCCGGGAACGTGTGAATATAATGGTGATCCATGATGTACGTGGCGCCGGACTTCAAATTCTCGATACACCCGATCAGCGCCGCCAGATAAAAATCTTCCGGCTCCATCGCCAAGCTCATCGGCCAAATAATTTCCCGCAGCCACTGCGCGAGTGGGGAGCGATCCGAAACTCCGCGCATGAACGTCTGGAAAAGGTGCGTATGCCCGTTAACGATGCCGGGAATGACGACTTTGCCTGAGACGTCGTAGGCGCTGCCAGCTTCTTGGAGCAACCGTTCTTTCCTAACGCTCCCCGTCCACTCGCCGACTTCAAGGATCGTGTCGTGCTCGATGTAGACGTAGCCGGGCTTGAAAATCTCTCCTGCGGCATTCATGGTCAGAACCGTGCCGTTGTAAATGAGTTTAGTGGATATGGGGATCACCTCTTTCACGTAATATAAACTAACAAAAAATTGGTTTTCAAATATTATGTCATGTAACTTAACACGATTATAAATTCATGGTCAACAGGACGTCAATACATTCGTTAATATATTTTTTGATAATAATTACGTTTCATTCGCTTTATACCTATGTTATATTAACAATATATCAAATAAAGAACATGAACGATTACGTTTTCGATCATCACGTCGACATAAGGAGTGATATTTATGTTAGATTTACACAATCTCGATCCGATCGATCAAGAGATCATCAAACTACTCCATGAGAACAGCCGCATCTCCTATGCGAGAATCGGTGAAATGCTGAACCTTTCACGGGTTGCGATACAGAAGCGCGTTGAAAACCTCATCGAGGACGGCATTATCGAAAATTTCACAATTCGGTTGAATGCGACGAAGCTGGGCAAGGTGGTGAGCGCTTTTTTCGAAGTGGAAGTCGAGCCTCGCCATGCGGAGGCCGTCGGGAACGCGCTCGCCGAAGACCCGAATGTGGTCAGCATTTATCAGATGACCGGCATGAGTTCACTGCATATGCACGCCCTGCTGCGCGACGAGGCTGAATTGGAGCAATTTTTGTATCAGAACATTTACAAGTTGGATGGCGTTGTGCGTGTAAATACGCAGATGGTCATCAAGCGATTTAAGCAGGGGACGGGGTTGGAGTTGTAGAGGGAGGGACTCCACTTTTGGCACATTCCTTCCACTTTTTATACATAAAAAAATAGCAGCTTGCAGATTCTCTTGTACAAAAAATTTGAGTTTGTCGTTAAGTCCGAAGCGTGTGTATAGTTAACACATGTAAGGGCTTTCTTTATTGTTGTTTGAAATTGAATCCGGATGAAGGAGGTGCTGCAAAGCTGCTTTTAAGCGAAGCCCTACATGTGATGCAGGCTTAAGTTTTGCCTATAATTGAGGAGGGATCAGGATGATTAATTTAAGGAGAAAACTGTTATTCACCAGCGTTATTTTCGCATCTGTCATTGGCAGCCAGCTCGTCCCCCATGTCACACAGGCAGATACACCTGTGACGTATTATGTAAGCGTATCCACCGGGGATGACTCGTATGATGGTCTCAGCACGCAGACTGCCTTCAAATCCATCCAGCGGGCAGCCGACCTCTCGGGTCCCGGGGACAAAATTTATGTCATGAATGGCACTTACTACGATTGGCAGTCCAGTTCACTGCTAAGTATTTCACATTCAGGCACGCCTACCGCCTACATTACATTTAAAGCTTATCCAGGGCATTCCCCTCTCTTGCGCCCTGTGAACGGCGCCTGGAATGCGATCTCCATTCATGGTGCAGCGTATGTGAATATTGAAGGTTTTGAAATTGCAGGCGACACGCCGAATATTACGTTGGCTCAAGCACAAGCCAGTCACGACGCTTACAAAACGCAGGCCATCAATGCAAAGAATCCCAACTTCACCAGTAACTGCACCATCACGTGGAATGACTATGCCAAGACGAATACGAACGGCATTCAGATTACGACCGCCCCATCCGTGCCATCGAATCCGAACTCACCTCCTCTGATCCCTCAACACATCAACATACGCAATAACAAGATTCACGATATGCCGGGGGCTGGCATCGCCGGTCTGTCCGGAGATTATTTAACCATCGAGAACAATCTTGTCTACGGTACGTCCAAACGAACGTTCTTTGCAACAAGCGGGATCAGTTTGCTTAAGCTGACGAATTGGGATACTAATACCGATACGTCCTTTTATAAGAACTATGTCCGCAATAATACGGTCTATGACAATCGCTCTGAGGTTGGCTGGGCTGATAAAGAAATTGAAAAAGGCCTCTACACCCTTCCTGTCCGATGGCAACGGGATCATTATCGACTCCAATGAGGTGACGAACTATAAAGGAAAGACGCTGGTTGCCAATAATTTGTCCTATAATAACGGCGGAGCGGGTATTCACGAGGTCGACAGCAGCTATGTGGATTTCATCAACAATACAACGTCCAATAATGGCTTAGTGCCTTCGGAGAACTATCCGGAAATTTTTGCAGTACGCGGCTCCCATATCAACTACTACAATAATATCGCTTATCCGAATGGGGCAGCCACTCCCAACAAAGCGTTTAGCATGAATAGCACAACCAACGTCGCCTATGATTACAACGTGCTTAATGGCGTGGTTGATGGAGCGGCTGCACCGACACCCAATCATAATCTATATGTAAATCCGCTTTTTAAAAATCGGGCAGGCTATGATTTCCGACTCGATTCGAACTCTCCGGCACGGGACAGCGGCACGTCCAGCTTCGCCCAGGCGACGGATAATCAGTTGAACGCACGTCCGCAAGGAACAGGCTACGACCGCGGGGCCTTCGAATTCGTGACAAGCGCGCAGCTATCGCGCACAGGCTGGACCGCTTCCGCTTTTGCCACCCGCAACACATTGGTACCGGCGTATGCGATTGACGGCAGCACAACATCCTATTGGTCCTCGGGTACGAATATGGCGATAGGGCAGACATTTACCCTCGATTTAGGTCAAAGTCAGCTCGTAGGCCGCGTCTCCTTCGGCTCCGACACGTCTGGTGTCAATTTCCCGAGCGGTGTAGATATTTTCGTATCCAACAACATCACGGAGATCGGTTACCCTATGAAATCGCTCAAGAATAATACGAATCCCACGATTGATCTATCCTTTGTCACTCGTACAGGGCGCTATGTGACGTTCAAAATCAACACAGCCAAGACGGCCTGGTGGACGATCAACGAAATCAACCTCTACACCCAATAAAATACCAAAGGACTTGAAGCGCGTAGTGCCGCTCAAGTCCTTCTTCATTCCGTTCCAATGCGAACCTGCTTGCCAGTGTTATCGTTTTACTCCCAAACCATCTCTGCCCGAGCCAGCGCATCTTTCAACGCATGAATAGCTGTTACGACGCGCTTGGGATCGCTGGAATACGGCAAATACTTGGTCAAGTGAGGTTCGACGGAAAGAAAACCGGCGAAGCCTTGGGCACGCAGCAGCACAAGTAATTGATCAATCTGCCCCTCCCCCTTACCAGCAGGGACGAACTGTCTTGGCTCATTAATCGCATCTTTAACATGGATGTAGGCGGTATAGGCATTTAATTTGGGAAACGCTTCATCCGCGGGCTTCACATGGTTGATAACAAAGTTGCCTGGATCAAAGGCTAACCGCAGCGAGTCCGAAGCACAATGCTGCAAAATATCCAAGCAGCGATCATCGCTTGAGCCGTACAGTTGATTGTCGTTTTCCAGAATCATCGTTAATTCGTTGTCCTCAGCAAGTCGCAGCAACTGCTTCATCCTGCTCAGCACTTCATCCCTGACAGCATCCAGATCTTCGTCCTCCTTTACAAAATAAGAGAAGACCCGAATATAGGCTGCATTCAGCGCCTTGGCAGCACGAACCGCACGATGCATCGCCTCCAGCTGCGGGGCAAAATCATCACCGATCGGATACTTCCCGACGGGCGATGCGATAGAGGACACCGCGAATCCACGCTGGTCCAGCATTTGACGAATCGTTTGGAGCTCCTCTTCATTCAAATCGAGCACATTTTTGCCCCAGACATTCCGAACCTCGATGTAGGAGAGGCCTTCCGCTTGAAGCACATCCAATTGTTCATCCAAATCTTGTGAAATTTCATCGGCGAAACACGTCATTTTTACTTTGGACATTGCGTGACTCCTCTCCCTAACCGTTATTGGAACCAAACGAGGCTGACATATCGCTCACGACGACAGGCGCCGTTAGAACTTGTTTGACGAAGGTGGACGTTTGTATTTTCTCTTCCAAATGAGCTTGATACGCATCGCCGTCGATCGGCACCGCAACAGGACGCTTCTCGAAGGAGGACAGCATAATGCCATTGGCCAGCGTTACGGCACCGAGCCCTTCCGGACCTTCCGCGATCAGTTCCACGTCCTGTCCAAGCAAGCGATCAACTAAGCGTCGGGTTACAACCTCATGGCCTGTTGGAATCGTCGTGTCCACGTCAACTTCCTCCGGCTCCAATGTCCACGTCGCAAAGTGCTGATCTGTCTCTCTGGAGAAGGCCAGGAGGGGTTGCGGGTATTTGAAGTGCAACAATTTGCCGTTCTCCAGAATCAGCTTTCCAAGATCGCCTACAATTTCCAAGCGATTCGTTCCCGGCAACTCGGCCGTCGTGACGATTAAATGTCCAACCATGCCATTGGCATGCTCCAAATAAGCCGTTACTTCATCCTCAACCTCGATATCATGATATTTTCCAATATGGGCATGGCCGGAAATGAGCGACGGCAGGCCGAATAACCACTGGTACATATCCAGCGTATGCGGGCATTGATTGGTCAAGATGCCGCCTCCCTCACCTGCCCAGGTTGCGCGCCAGCCACCGCTGTTATAGTAAGCCTGCGAACGGAACCACTTCGTATGAATCCACGTTGCCCGGGTTAATTGCCCGAGCTCACCGCTCGCCACGATTTCTTTCAGCTTCGCATAGAAAGGAAGCGTTCTCTCTTGAAACATAATGGCAAACTGCAAGCCCGGATGGTTGAGTTTTGCTGCTTCATAGGCTTGTATCATCCGATTCGCATCGTTGACGTGCACGGCAATCGGCTTTTCGCACATCACATGAATGCCGCGTTCGAACGCTTCAATGGCGATGGCAGGATGATCATAATGTGGAACAGCGATGATGACAACGTCAAGACCGCTATGAGCAAGCAGCTCACTGGGACTAGGGTACGCTTTGGCATTATACATCTCCGCATAGCGGTTCGCCCTTTCTTGATCTACATCGCACACACCGACCAGCTCCACATTCGCCATTTCACTAACGTACTTCAAATGGAGTTGACCAATATTGCCTAATCCAACGACACCGATTTTTACCACTGGCAGAGTCACAATCGTTCCCTCCTGCAAATAAATATTGAATAACTTACTTCCATCTTATACCATTGGAATTAGCTACATCATGGATGAATTTGCCCCAAAAGTGGATTATCTTGCTCATTTGAAAAGGACGATACGACATGATTTCGAACTACCTCTCCCATATGGATGAACACGTAAACTTTCTTCATGCAACGCGAAAACCACCCTTTAATGTGCATTTCCATCTGCACAAAGGGTGTGAAATTTTCTTTTTAATTCGCGGAGATGTGAATTATTTTGTAGAGAAAACCGTGTACCCGCTGCAATATGGCGACCTCATCATTACCAATGAGCACGAAATCCACAAGCCAGCGATTCTCTCTGAAGCGATGTACGAGCGAGTGACCATTGAATTCGATCCTGCGCTCTTTGACATGTTCCAAACCGAGCAGATGGTGCCGCTGAGATGCTTCTATGACCGTCCGCTTGGCGAGAAAAATAAAATCAGCTTAAATGAAGCGGAAGCCGCCGCCTTACTTCAACGCTTTCATACGCTTGATCAGGTTACAAAGCATCCTTTTCCAGGCGATGCCCTGGTCAAGCTAGGCTGCATGCTCGAAATTATTGCGCAGGTCCAGCGTTTATACGATGCCAATCACGACAAAGAAGCCGGCCTGGACATGCCTGTGCGCTTGACGCCAATCCTCGCCTTTCTGGATCAGCATCTGGCCGAGGAATTATCCTTGGAACGGCTGGAAAAATTGTTTTTCATCAGCAAATTCCACTTGAGCCGGCTATTTAAAAAGTATACTGGCAGCACCATCCATGAATACATCGTGGTCAAACGCATCGCGCTTGCCAAGAAGCTGCTGAAGGAAGGCGCCACGGTGACGGAGGCCTGTTTGGGGTCGGGCTTTAACGATTATACAAGTTTTCTGCGCATGTTTAAGAAGAAGGTTGGCGTTCTGCCCAAACATTACGCGAAACAAAAGCATCCAAATTGGAACGAGAGCAAATAGCGCATGTTCACGCGCATCATCTATGCATTACCTAGATGCTCCCTCCATCGTTAATCGCATTCCGCGCGAATTGAACATAATAGGGCAGCGAAATCTCAGCCCCTTCCAAGAGCGGATTGTGCATTTTCTCCCATTTAAAGCTTATCCAGCCATCAAAACCATGCTCGGCAAAACTGCGGATGATTTTCTTGAGAGGCACCCGCCCCTGACCTGGCAGTACATCGGGAAAACGCCCACCACATGAAAGGACATCTGCCACATACAGTTGTCTTACGTAGGGAAGAATGCGCTCTAACTGATCAAACAGCTCCTCTTCTCGTTCCATACAATGATCCGGTGAAAAAATCATCCCCATTCGGGGATGGAAGATCCTGTCCAACAGTCGCATTAATTGACCAGCCGTAGCATGGCTTCGGTGGTTTTGCAGGAGAATGGCGACGTCAGAACGATCCTGCTCCAGCACGCTAAGCAGCAATTTAGCCATTTGTTCGTGATACCACGCCTCCGACGAATCGGCAGGCAGCTTGCAAAACACGCGTATCGCCGGCGCCCCTACAGCATTAGCCAATTCAAGCGCTTGCCGCAAATACGCTTCAAGCTCGCGCCAGGAAGTCAATTCTCCATTCGGGGCAGGATTGTAAGCAAGCAGACTGCTTGCTTGAATGCCCGTTCGCTCCAGTAGGCGCCTAATCTGCGCAAGCACTTTGTCCGATGCCCCTAGAGGTATATCCCCAGGTTGCCCCGAGATCCGTAGATCAATCCCCTGATAGCCGTATTGCCTCGCCGCTTCAATGGACTGGGCATACGTGAACCCCGGTGTCGCTAACGTCGTATAACTGAGTTTCATCCCTACACCTCCACAATCAAACGGTCATTCGTTGAAACTGCGTTTGCGCGATTTCCTGCTGTAGCGGCTCTCCCGCGACAAAGCGACGGATTTCCTCGACCATTCCCTGCGTGTACCCGGCATAGTCCAGATCGCCTGCGCAATGCGGCTGTAGAATGACATTGTCCATGGCTCTCAGCACACTGCTGAAGGGCAGCGGCTCCTCTTCAAACACATCCAGCACGGCAAAAATTCGGCCGCTGGCGAGCTCGGCAGTAAGTGCTTTTTCATCAATGAGCGCCCCTCTCGCCGTATTGATCAATACCGCTTGATCCTTCATCAAGCTGAGCATGTGCCGATTAATTAAATGGTACGTTTCTTTCGTTCTGGAAGCATGAATGGAAAGAAGGTCCCCCCACGTCATAGCTTCCTCCAACGTAGCAACCAACTCTGTACGAGGAAACGACTGCAAAGCTTCCGCTGTCAAATACGGGTCAAAAATCCGAACCGAAACTCCAAAAGGCTGCAGCAGCTCCAGCAAATAGCGGCCAACCGTCCCTAAGCCAATCAAGGAAATCCGCTTGCCAAACAGACTCCTCTTGTCATAGGGCTGCCAGCGTCCCTCTTTCATAGCTCCATCGTGCTGGGGGATGCGTCTCAGCGCAGACAGCATATAGGCCAGCGTTCCTTCGGCCACATAACGGGCCATGATTTTATTTGCACTGCATACTTGAATTCCCCGATCATACACCGCATCGGTGAGAAATGGACCTACAGATGCGCAGACGTGCGCGATCATTTTAAGATTTGGCGCGTGTCTTAACACTTCTTCATCAAACACCGGACACCCCAGCCAACTATGGGTCAAGCAAATATCAATGCCCGGCAAGCTTTCCGCAAGCTCGTCCTGCGTCATCGTTCTTCCGAACTCGTTTACCTTCACAGTTCCCATTTGTTCCAACTGTTCCATGATAGAGCGCGGGAAAAACTGATCCCGAAGCTTCCCGGCCTGCAGCGTAATCAATATATTCATCTGGCTATCTCCTTTAGTTGAAATTGCTTCTTCCTTCAGTGTAGTCGAGAATC
This sequence comes from Paenibacillus oryzisoli, assembly GCF_050467285.1. Lineage (GTDB taxonomy): Bacteria > Bacillota > Bacilli > Paenibacillales > NBRC-103111 > Paenibacillus_E > Paenibacillus_E oryzisoli_A. The sequence continues at coordinate 68,732 of NZ_JBCMUN010000022.1, forward strand.
GCGCCGATGAATTGCGTTTTTTTACGAACCGTTTCAGGTTTTTTATCGTGTTTACTTTATTTCGACTTTTCTCAGGCTGATTGCTTATAATAAAGAACATAAGATCACCATGCCGGAGGCCTCTATGTCTTCAAACCCAAATGAACATCACGTTGGCTTCACTCAAATCTATAAACATATCAACTTTTTAAAGGCACCTTTTCCTTTTACCCTTACCTTCCGAAACGCCGATACTTTGCCGGAGCATGTGCATGCGCACGATTTTTTCCAAATTTGCTACGTCATTCGAGGAACCTGCCTGCATACGATTAACGAATGCCAAGCGGTACTATGCAAAGGTGATTTTTTCTCCATTCCCCCTTATATGACGCATCGTTTAAAGAAAATCGAAGGTCACGACATTCACTTAGCTCAGATTGACTTCCTCCCCAGCTTCCTGCAAGAACAATTGACGTACTCTGCCGATCTGGAAGGTATCGTTGACTTTGCTTATCTGCACCCCTTGCTGAATTCCGCCGAACATGTGCTCCCCAAGCTGAATTTGCAGCAAGATTCCCAGCAGCAGGTTGAGCAGATGATTGCGACCATGCAGAAGGAGCTGGAGCTTCAACAACCAATGCATCAACTGGCGGTCCGCGCCGAGTTGCTGAAGCTGCTTATTGTAGCCGGCAGAGAATTTCATCATGCCATCCATGGCAAAGAAGAACATCGCCTCTTTCAAAGTAAAAAACATTCTTTGCTTGGCGCGATTACGTATATGGAAACGCACTTTGCCGAGGAGCTTGAGCTTGTCCAAGTGGCGGAGAAAGCTTATATGTCTCCCGCCTATTTCAGCAGTATTTTTAAAGCAATGACTGGCCAGAACTTCACCTATTATTTGAATGCCCTTCGGGTGAACAAAGCACAAGAGCTTTTGAAAACGACCGATATGCCCATTACCGACATTTATTTGCAATGCGGCTTTAATAACGCCAGCCATTTTATCGAGGTGTTTAAAAAGCATACCGGCCTTACGCCTTCCGCTTATCGGAAACATGCTCATTGAGATGCCCACGACTGAGTACCGCCAGGACGGTGACAGAGCGTAAGGACAGTGACAGGGCGTAAGGGCAGTGACAGGGCGTAAGGACCTCGCCGTCGACTTACACGGCCCTCCCTGCCTCTGCGGCGGGAAGATTAGGATCCCCGCGACGTCGCAAAGTGCGCTACAATAGAGTGACTGACAGATAGCTTGGGGAGCCGCTTACCCTACAAAGGAGAGCACATGCTGGGACTCGCGATTTTACTAGCTTTTAATTTGGCCGGCATCGGGCTGCAAATGAGCTTGCATATTCCGCTGCCGGGGAACGTGATTGGACTCATCTTATTTACCATCGGACTGTTTACGAAACTGATTAAGCTCGAATGGGTGGAACAGACGGCGAACTGGTTCACCGGGCATATGATGCTTTTCTTCCTGCCCTTTGTCGTCGGCACGATGGCGTTCTTCCCGCTGATCGGGAAAAATTGGCTGTCCATCGGCGCCGGCGTCATCGGCAGCACCGTGCTTGTGCTGATCGTCACAGGCTTCGTGACGTCGAAGCTGCAGCGCGGTGCGGGTACGGATGCTGGCGCTGGCAGCAAGCGCGGCCTGCGTAATGAGCAGGCGCGGACAGTGGACGGAGGGATGTCATGAGCACCGCCACCTGGCTCACGAACCCGATGTTCGGCCTCGCGCTGAGCGTGGCCGCCTATACGGCGGCGCAGGCGATTCATCGGCGGTGGCGGTTTTTGCATCCGCTTTTTGTCTGCGCCTGCTTCATCATCGTCGTGCTGCTCAGCTTTCGCATTCCTTATTCCGCCTACAAAGTCGGCGGCGACGTGCTGACGCTGCTGCTCGGACCGGCCACCGTGGCGCTCGGCGTGCCGCTGTATAAGCATTTCGCTTTGATTAAGCGAAATTTGGGTGCGATCCTCGTCTCGGTGACCCTCGGGTCCCTGACGAGCATCTTGTGCAGCGCCGCCCTCGTCGGGCTGCTCGGCGGCAGCCGCGAGATTTTGCTCAGCTTGCTGCCGAAGTCAGTCTCCTCGCCGATCGCGCTGGAAATCTCGCGCCATCTCGGCGGCTTGCCGGAGCTGACCGCCGTGCTCACGGTGCTGACCGGCCTCTGGGGCAGTATGATCGGCCGGCGCCTGCTGCTGGCGATGGGATGCGGCGACGCCCTCTCCATCGGCATCGCGGTCGGCACAGCCGCGCACGGCATCGGCACCGCCCGGCTGCTCAAGGATTCCGAGACGGAAGGCAGCATGAGCGGCTTCGCGATGGGTGCGGCGGGAATTATTACGTCGATTTTGTTTATTCCGATTTACTTGTGGTTGGGGTAGCCAACCGCCGAATTCTCGACAATAAGCACGCCAAATGGGCTTATCTCCGCCCAACAAAAAACCAGCCCCCCGCGTCCTAACGGACACTAAGGCTGGTTTTTCGGTTTTTCCAGACTACAGCTTCAAGCGGTACACCGCTTTATTCTCAAGCCCGCGTATCATCGGCGTCCACGGCTCGGATTCCGGTGTCGTCAGCAGCGCGTCCTCGACCATTTGCAGCTTCGCGTCCATTGAGTCGATGTAATGGAGCGCGACGGCCTCCGGCAGCTGCGGCAGCACTGGGCTTCCCCACTCCGGCAGGTTGTGGTGGGACAGCACGATGTGCTGAAGGCCGATGACGACATCCGACTGCAGGTCGATGCCGTGATAGATAGCGGCTTCGGTAATCCAGCTCGATACCATGGAGATGTGCCCGAGCAGCTTGCCCTGCACGCTGTAATCCGAGACGATGCCAAGCTGGGCGACCATCTCATCCGGCTTCGCAATGTCATGAAGAATGATGCCCGCTTTGATCAAATCCGGATTCAAAAACGGCCGCTGCCCGCAAATAAACTCGCCGATTTCCAGCATCCTTACGATATGATAGGCAAGTCCCGCGTAGTAGGCGTGATGGTGCGATTTGGCCGCCGGGGAGTGCTCCAGCTTATCGCCAACCTTCACGACGCAGAACGAGACGATATTGCGGATCGTCGGGTTCTCGATGCTGTCCAGCACGCGATGAATCGTCTGGATTAAGTCATACGGCGAAATCGGCGCCGAGCGAATAAAATCGGTCAGCTTCACGTCATCTTCGGGCGTCGCTTTGCGGATTTTTGCAATTTTGACTTGGAGCCGTTCGCGGTACAATTGTACTAATCCCTGTACTTTGACCAGCGTCATCGGAAAAAATGTTTCTTTGTCGGTAATGCTCGCATCCCACAGCTTAGCGGGAATTTGGCCGCTGGCGTCACAGAGGACAATGTCCAGAAAATCTTTGGCCGGCGTCGTGTTGGTTTGCTTAATTTCCAATTCCTTGATGAGATAGAACCCGACAAACTCATCGGGGGCTTGCAACTGTTTAATTAACGTCATTTAAAGTTCCTCCACCATTCAATAGGAACATTATACTACGTCTTGCTGCAATCACACCACATACTCCCGAAATACCTCGTTATAGAAGACAAATTTGCTGCATGGGTACTTGAATCCAAGAAACATGCCCGGGGGGCTGGCCTTGGGGGGAAGCAAAAAAAAAGCCGCTAGGGATGTCTTTGGCAGCTTGTGTCCTAGTGAGATTGCGCTAATTTCTTTAATTCCTCGATTGAAATACCGGTGAACTCGGAGACTGTTTCGATGTTCATGCCTTTTGCCAACATGTTTGATGCCACTTCAAGTTTGCCTTTTAGTTTCCCTTGCAACTCTCCTTCTCGCTGACCTTCTTCTCTCGCACCCTCTCGCAACGACGCTTCGTCATGCAAAGCTTTTTGCCTCATTTCATAACGTCGGCGCGCCTCTTTATCTTGACTAAGGAATTCAAGCACTGTCATTGCTTTTTCCAGTTCTGGTTCCTGCATCTTCAGCACCTCCCAGTTATCTGTATTGTCACTTTTTAGAAAAAGTAACCAATTTAACAATCCTCCGGATGTGGTTATCTGTTGTTTGTCTAGTTTTGACAATTCAAGAAAATGAATTTCAATGTCATCAATCAAAGAAATATGACTACGATCTTCTCTTAAATGAAATACGTTATGATATTGATCATTGGGAAGTATGGAAAAGTTAAGAATATTAATCGTAACACATTTCTTTAAAATTTTATAAGATTGTCCCTCTTCCAGCTGGCTGGCATATTGCTTACTCCAATAATACAAGGTTCGCTTCTCGTTGTCATATCGGTTAAACAACTGCATTTCAATGTTGATCAGTTCGCCTTCCGTCGTCTTGGCCTGAATATCAAAGATGGACTGCTTATCTTGGGGAGAATCTTTATCGGTATAGGGATTCATGAGGACAATTTCAGTTAGCGGCGGTTCGCCTGATTCTTGAAAAGTGCGATTGAGAAATGCCAGCAGCAAGTCTGTATTATCTTCGCTTCCGAATATGCGTTTAAAGACAAAATCTATCTTCGGGTCGAGCAAATCTTTCATCAACAATCAGCTCCTCATCTGACTTTATTATATCATGGAGCTTTTGTAGATTGCATGTATAGTAAACAAAATAACAACATAAGCAAACACCCCCTCTCCCAAGGAGAAGGGGTGCAACTAACGATTTACTTAGCCGCCACCGTCAGCGGCGACACCGTCCACGCGCTCGAAACGCCGCTCAGCCCCACACGCCCGAGCAGAAAAGCGTTCGGATCTGTCCATGTCAAGATCGGCGTCTTGCTGCGATCTGTGAAAACCGAGATCGATGCGCCGCGCAGCTTGACGGTCACATGCGCCGTTTCCTGTGGAGCAAGCTTCCAGGAGCCGGACGCCGCTTCCATGCTATTTTCATAGCTGTTCCGCTTCAAGGTTACTTTGTCCATCGCAAAAGCAAGCGCATAGCCCATATAAGCATCCTTCACCTGGTCTTTGTGATCCGACTCGTTCGTCGTTCGGAGCAGCACGGTCGCCATGGCACCGGACACTTGATTGAGCGTCAAGTCAAAGCTGACGGTGTAGTCGCCCCAGCCCCATTCGCCGCCGAAGCGGTTGACAAGGCCGACAGTGTTCGGCTTGACCACCAGTTGCTCCGGCACCGCTTGAGTGAGACTCGCCTCCAGGTCGCTCAGCGCAATTTCACCTTTGCCCCGGCTTATCGTCAGCCAGCCTGTCCCTTGCTTCAACTCAAAAGTGCCGAGCGACACTTTGCTCCATGCGGCGTCCCCCGCAAACAGCGCTTCGTCCAGTTTGATTTCCTTGGACGCCCCGCCGGCTTCTACCCGCAATGTCCCGCCGGCCGATGCCTGAGATACGTTCACAGCGAGCAGGTAGCTTCCGTCTTCGCGCACGTTGACTGGGAAGGATACGCTGTCGCCCGTGCCGGAGAGCAACACGGCATCGCTGTCGTCCGGCGCAAAGCCGGAACGAACCGCAGCTTGGCCGCTCAGCGTGCCATGCACCGCGTCCATTGTCCCCGGCAGCGGCTTGATCGCTTCACGGTCACTACTGCCATTCGCCTCGCCCGAGAAGGCGGTGTAATGCAGCTCCGGCTTCAAGCCTTGCGACCATTGGTAGCCGATGCGTCCCGCGCTGCCAAGCAAATCGCCCTGCTCGATTTGGAGCAAACCGTCCCAATACAGCTTCGTCCCCGAGCTGTCCGACTCGATGCGAACGGTATGCAGCTTCGTCAGATCTGTTCCTGTTGGAAGCGGCTTGGTTGCCAATTCCGTCTCTTTCCCATCAACGCTAGCTATAAGCACCAGCGCCTTCGCAGCAGGTCGAACACGAGCCGCACGATAATTCCGACTATCCGCATAAGCAAAGACAACATCAAACGTCGAAGCTGCTCCACCTTCGGCACCAGTCACAAAGTTGAGCTCCGCCGTATACCGGTCACCCGTCCCAGTTCGAGCGAGCCATCCTTGCCCTTCTCCCTGCGCTTGTCCTTGCCCCTGCCCGCTTCCTTCAATTCTCTCCCACCGTTCAGCCGATGGCGTCGCCCCAGGAACATCCCGGAACACCGGCATTTTTGGCGCCTCTTGCGGCGCCCCATGCGTCGGGCCGAGAACGGACATTTTGTCCCCGTTGAAAACAAGCCGGTCGATATTCATTTTGCGCAAGGGAGGCCCTTCCGCAGATCGGCCGACCAGATTGTGATAGACGATATAATAGGCGTCCAAATCCGGCCCGAGTACAGTCGCGCTATGGCCCAGACCGTTAAAGTCATTCGCAGTCGAAATCAGGATCGGGTTGTTTTCAGGAATCTTATACGTCCCTACCGGAGATTCATGATTCACGCCATAGTTGACGCGATACCCTTTACTAAACACATGGTTCCCGGTATACGTAATGTAATAACGCCCGTTCCGCTTAATAATCATGGAGCCTTCGGTCCAATGACCCAGCGAAGCGTTCAACTGTTGGTCCGGCCCGATGGTATACGGATCAGGCATCGAATTCGCCATGATCCCTCCCAGTTTGGCATGGGTAAAATACCACTTGGCATCGTCGTCGATAAAAACGGAACCGTCTATCGTGAAGCCGAGGTTATCCGTCTTCTTCACAAACGGCCCGGTCGGCTTGTCGCTTTGCAGCACGTAATGCCCCTTGCCCGCCGGCGACGTGTACATGTAGAAAGCACCGTTCCAATACACAACCTCCGGCGCATAGGCGCCTTCGCTAATGGGCTCCTCCGTCACCAAACCTTCGTATCGCCAATGAACCAAATCGTCGGAGCTCCAGGCTTTAATCCCAACACGTCGATCTTTCGTGCTGCAGTACAGATAATACTTGCCGTCAAAGCGAAGAATGTAAGGATCGCCAATACCGTAATCCTCCCATTCTCCCTCTAGCGTAAACGGATTCTGATACGTAGCCCCAAGTGTAACTTCCACGCGCTTCACCTCCTCTTGTCCACGCAGCGTAACTTGCGGGACCATGGCTAACAGCAGCAGTACAATGCCGCATGCGGCCACAATAAGCCAGCGCGCATTCGGATTAGATGTCACCTCATGATTCATGAGGCGCAATGACTTCCAAAGCATAGACAGAAGAAGGACGCAACAAGCACGTCACGACAGAATGCTCCACCGACACTTCATGGATGCTGCTGACCACATCCTCTGGATGCTCGGCAGCGTTAAAGCTCTCAAAATGATCGCCCGTAATTTCCGTCAGTCGAGCCGTGCCCGACAAAGCAAATTCGCCGATGTTCACATCCGTTACCTGCTCTTCCAAGCTCCGGTTTACGATAAAGACCGTCAGTTTATTCCGATCCTTATTGATACTCGCCACAACATCCAAGACCGGCAGCTCGTCAAGCTTTGGACCCGTCGCCGGACCCTTCACCCCGAAGCTCGCACAATCGGTTTTACTTTCCACGACAAACCCTAAATCTCGATTCGCATACATCTGCATAACATAATACGTCGGCGACCCGTAAACCTTCAGCGCGTTCTCCGTTCTGTCGGCAGACTTGCCCCGGAACTGGTCGGCATAGTAGTCGCCGACACGGATACAGCCGCCAAGCCAGCCGTTGACAAGGTCGGAGAAGCTGCCGATTTCGATCAAGTCGCTGCTCCGGATAAATTCGTTCAGATTCGCCGCATTCGCTGCTGCAGCCTCCAGTGTATGTTCATTCGGCAGTCCTTTGCGAATCGTGTTCGGGTAATACATCGTGTTGTACTCCGTTATCGCCAGCTTCACATGCGCGTACCGCTCGGACGAACCGATCAACGTTCTGGCATGACTTACGGTCTCGCGCGTCCATTCCGGATACGATACGATGGCCTTGAATCGTTCTTCACCCGGTGTCTTGTGATTCATCCCGAAACGCGGGCAGCCATGGTATAAATGCAGTGTCAGATAGTCGATGTGCTCGGCGGCGCGTGCAAGTACCGTGGCGTTCCATCCCTCTGTCTTGTCATCCCCGCAGGCGAGCAGGCGAATACCCGGATCCGCTGTTTTCATAGCCACAGCAAATCGAACATAACGCTCAGCAAACTGCTCGGCGTTGCAATGCCCCACCTGCCACGGCCCCCATACTTCGTTACCGATCTCCCAGTACTTTACGCCATACGGTTCCGGATGCCCATTGGCAGCACGCAGACGACCCATCGGCGTCGTCGCGTCGCCGTTGCAGTACTCGATCCACTCGGCCGCCTCTTCCGGCGTGCCCGAGCCGTCGTTCACGCAGATCAGAGGCTCTACATTCAGTTCACGACAAAAAGCAATAAACTCGTCCGTACCAAAATATTTGCTCGTCCATCCGCCCCAGGCCTCATTCACCAGACACGGACGTTCATATACAGGCCCGATCGCCTGCTGCCAATGATAGGCGGAGATATAATTGCCCGCCAGCCGCATCATCCCGGCATTTAAGGAGCGGGTCATCTCCATCACTTCCCGGCGAACGTTACCGGCGCTACCCGATGGCAGCAAGGAAATATGGTCCAGCCACAGCATCCCGGTGGACACGTGATCCAGCCAGCGCGGATGCTCAGCAGGAACATACAGTCGGAATTCCGCCTGTTCGCACGCCTGCTCCACCTGAAGGCGAACATCATACGCTCGCCAGTCGTGACTCTCCAGATCAATGCGAACTTGACCCAACACCTCGCCGGTTCGCTGATTCACAATCTCTGCCAGCACGTACTTAATATCAACGGACGCTCTGGCATAGAGTGATAAGGCGTAGCCACTCTGATCCTGCTTGACGGCAACGGCTTGAGACACCCCCGCATAAGCGTTGTCGTCGCTGTATATACGCAGCATTTGGCTGTGCCCCGAATGATACGCAGCCGCTGGCTCAAGGCCATAGACCGTGCTCTTGCCGTTCGTATAGGGCCGCCAGCTTCCCGACAGTCCCCGATACGCGACATCCTCGCTTTCAAAATCCATATCTCTTAGCGGATACGCCAGCATCGCCTCCATATGGTCGCGAATATCTTCAACGAAGTGACCGAATAGATAGGGATTGATTGCAGTCGTACAGCTTGATTTCGTATTCACTTGAATTGTTGCTTTGGATTGCACCATGATGTTAACGCACCCTTCCACCTTGTTATCCTTTCAAAGAACCGATCATAACGCCCTTCACAAAATGGCGCTGAACAAACGGATACATCACCAGCACCGGTAAGCTGGAAATAATGATGACAACGTATTTAATGCTCTCCGCCAATAGCACTTTATGCTCCAAGCCCACACTGCTGTCAGCCGCATCGGCCTGACTCACCATTAGCACCTCGCGCAGCACAAGCTGAAGCGGGTACATATCCTTGCTCCGAATGTAGATTAACGCATTGAAATACGAGTTCCAGTGACCAACCGCATAGAACAGCACCATCACCGCAATAATCGGCTTCGACAGCGGGAGAATGACGTGCGTCAGCAGCTTCCAGTTGGAACAGCCGTCGATATTGGCCGCTTCTTGAATTTCCCAAGGAATGTTGGATTGAAAATAAGTTCGCATGACAATCAGATTATAGGTGGCGATCGCGCCGGGAATCACAAGCGCCCACATCGTGTCCACCATGCCTAAATTTTTCACGAGGAGATACGACGGAATCAGTCCCCCGCTGAAAAACATTGTTAGCGTAATGAAGAACATAATGATGCCTCTTCCAGGCAAATCGGGCCTGGAGAGTGGATAAGCAGCCAAGGTCGTCATCAGCAAGTTGATCACCGTGCCGACCAGCGTGTAAAGGATCGTATTACCATAACCGTTCCAAATCTGTTCATTTTCAAATACGTTTCGGTAGGCGTCTAACGTAATTTGCTTAGGCAGCAGCAGCACCTCGCCATTTAATACAAGCGCAGGATCGCTGAATGAGGCACTCACGATAAAAATGAGCGGATACAGCACCACCACCACGATGAGCGCCGCCAATACGTTCACGACAAGATCAAAAACTTTTTCATCGGATGTACGCTTTTGCAGCGTTCCACTAACCATTCGGATTTCCCTCCTTTACCATAAGCTGGTTTCCGCCTTCTTGCGGGCAAAGCGATTCACTAGGAGCAGCAGTACCAGGTTCACCAGCGAGTTGAACAGGCCGATCGCCGCCGTGTAGCTGTATTCGCCTTTTAAAATACCGGTCGTGTACACAAAGGTCGATATGACATCGCTGGATTCCAGATTCAAGTTATTTTGCATGAGCAAGATTTTTTCGAAGCCGACATTCATAAAATGTCCGACATCCAGGATAAGCAAAATCACGATGACCGGCAAAATTCCCGGCAAAGAGACATGCCAAATACGCCGCAGCCGGGACGCACCGTCCATTTTAGCGGCTTCATACAACTGCGGATTGACTCCGCTTAAGGCTGCAATGTAAATAATCGATTGCCAACCCATGTTTTGCCAAATATTTGAAGAGATAAAGATCGGTTTAAACCAGCCTGCCGAATCCAGGAATCGAACCGGATCTCCGCCAAACGCTTCAATGATCGCATTGATCGGGCCGCCACGCGGAGATAGGAATACCATAATCATCCCGACCATCACGACAATGGAGATAAAATGCGGGATATACGTAATATTCTGAACAATCTTACTAAACTTCTTGTTGCGTATTTCTGTCACCAGCAAGGCCAGCAGAACAGGGATCGGAAAGGCGAACAGCAGAGAAAACAGATTAATCGAGATCGTGTTCCATAAGAGCCGCCAGAAGTAATACGAATCTACGAATCTTTTAAAATGGTCGAGACCGACCCAAGCGCTACCGCTAATGCCTTTCGCCGGGCTGAAGTTTTTGAACGCAATCTGAAGCCCGTAAAGCGGGCCATAGTTAAACACTAAATACCAAGCAATCGGGAGCAGCAGCATCAGATACAGATCGTACCGACTGCTCACCGCTTTCCAGAGGCGCGAGCGCCTCGATCGAGATCGAGACGCTGTGCCTGCTGCATGTGCCGTACTGTTCATGTGCAGCCCTCCAGCCGTGATGCGTTATTATTTTTGCTGTTTCATTTTGTCGTAGGCATCTTGGTAAATTTTCTGCAGCTCGTCAATTTTCATTTTCTTCAACGTGGATTGGAATTCATCCCATTTGTCGAAGCTGAGCGCGCCCGCAATGAACTTCGTGCTTTGTTCTTCGTAATATTTATCAATGTCGTTGCGCAAAATATTCACTTGCTGCGCTGTTTGCTCATCGAACATCGGAGCCGCATAGCGGATTTTCGGCATGTACGGATCAAGCTTTTTCTGCGCTTCTTGCACTTGAGGCGGGTTGATATACGAAGCCACCTTCTCGCTGATCAGGTGCGGAGCGCCGCCGCCGGCATACGGTGTGATTTTGCCTTGATTGCCGGAAGCAAGGAAGGAGTCCAAGTAGTAAGGAACGCCATCGCGCAGTTCATAGTGCTCGCCTTTACGACCGAAGCGCAGCAGCGTAGAACCTTCATCTCCATAGAAGTAATCGACCCAGCGGAGCGTTGCTTCCGGATTTTTATTCACAGACGTAATGGCGAAAGCGCCAAAATCCCTCGGGACAGGAGCAGCAAGCTGCAATTGGTCGCCATGCGGGCCTTTCACAGGCGAGATTCCAATGTACTGTTCATTGACTTTCGTATCCAACATCGGATTGTTCGTCTGGTCAAAGAAGAAGCCCGTGTTACCCGAACCTTGTTTGGCCAAATATTGCGCTTCCTTCTGTGTAAACAGCTCTTGATCCAGCAGTTTCTCGGAGTATAGCTTATTCAGGTACATCAGCAGTTCTTTGTTCCGGTCGCTGCCCATCCAGATATTGACTTTCTCGTTCTCCAGATTAATGTTGTAGCCTAATTGGAAATCAAGACCGAAGGAGCCCCCCATGATGGGCACGATGCTTAGACCGTTGCGCGCTGTCATCGGAATTTCATCGGGCTTGCCGTTGCCGTTCGGATCTTTCTCTTTGAACGCTTTCAGTACCTCGTACAATTCATCCGTTGTTTGCGGCTCTTTCAGGTTCAATTTCTTGAGCCATGCTTGGTTCATCCAGCGTTTGTCGGTTCTGGCAGCGTTTACAGATACAATGCCGGGAAGCGCGTAGATATGACCTTCAGGGGTCGTCATCGACGAGCGGATCTCGGGATACGTATCCATCAGCTTCTTGATGTTCGGCGCATATTTATCAATCAAACCCTCAAGCGGAATGAGCTGCCCGCCGGCGCCGTAACGGGTAACCTCGAGCGGGGTCAAACCTGAGCGATACATGACATCCGGAAGCTCATTTGAAGCAAATAACAGGTTCTTTTTCTCAGCAAAACCGTCTGTTGGCGCTTCGATCCACTCCACTTGGACATTGCTCATTTTCTCGTAGTCCTGGAACACCGGCATATCTTTGAACGGGCCGTTAACCGGCGCAACGCGCGTAAACATTTTCAGCTTCAACGGCTCTTTGACAATTGGAAACCCTGCTGTCGACACCGCATCTGTCGGTTCGCTCTCTGTTTTATCTTTCGTCTCTTTACTTGACGTATCCGAGCTGCATGCCGATAAAGTCATGCTGGATACGACCAGCGTTGAAAGAAGTACTGTCCCCCATTTTCTTTTCATTCGATCTTCCTCCGATTCACAAGTTATGTCCACCTTAGCAGGTAAGCGTTTTCTAAGGGGTGATTTCATTATAAGTAATCGCTTTCTTCCCGTGATTCAACATCTATGACATTCCATTCTACAATTTTGACTGTTTGAGGAGATCGATGTAAGCTTGCGGCGTCGTCCCGGTTATTGTTTTGAATACTTTGAAAAAGTAGGTATAGCTGACAAAGCCAACCTCGCTGCTGATTTGCTTCAAAGCGAGAGCGCCCGCTTCCATGTGCAGGCAGCTCTTCTGAATGCGCAGCCGGTTCAAATACTCTGTGAACGTCATCCCCGTCTCTTCCTTAAACAGCCTACTTAAATAAGATGGATTCAAATTGAGCGCGCCTGCCACGCTGTCCAGCGAAATATTGGCAGCATAATGATCGGTGATATACTGCACGGCTTTGGCAATATGTCGCGAATACGGTCCGCCTACTTGCTGCTTTTTAATGACTTCCGTTACCCGCGTGTAGTAGGCTATCATCCACTCGGCAAGCTCAGACACGGTACGCAGACGCGCAATCTCATTGCGGGAGGGGACCAGCTCGTGCTCTTCCGGGGAAATGTGGGCAAATTGCCGCTTCAAGGTCATTTCCATCCCATGCAGCAATTCGCTCACCATCATTTGAACTTTGATTGCGTAGGCTGGCAGCGTGCGTACTTCCGCAAACATCATGGTCAGAAGTTGCACAATTTTATCGAGATCGAGCTGCTCCAAATAGAGAAGAAGCTGCTTGCGTTCCTCATGAAACAACGTTTCTCGCAGCATCGGCGCATGCAAACCTTGAGCATACATGGCGGTCATTTCCTGGTCCGCTTTCCGGTAACTGACGGCAACTTGGCGAAGGCTTCCACATAAAGATCCAACGGTAAAAATGCAGTGCAAATTCAGAAACTTCTCCAGCGTATGCGACAGCGCACTCATGGCTTGCTTCATTTGTGTCATGACGGCACGCTCGCTTCGCTCTGTGAAAGAGAACAGAACAATGAACCGTCCCTCGCCCACATATCCGACCGTTCGCTTCTGAACGTCACCAACGGCGAGCTGCATAACTTCGGTTGCTTTGTGTACGAACTCGTTTTTTTGAACATCGGTCAATCGTTCAGTCACCAGCAGGAACGGAACGATCTGCACGACGGCCGTTCCATAAGTAACAGCACCCGCATACACGCCGCTCTGACGGACGAATTCCTGCAAAGCGTCACCCGCCTCTTGCCCCTCTCTGGTGACATTCGCGACATGCTCGCGCAGCATGACTGGGCTAAGACTTTCCATCATCCGCGTCTGCGCACTCCGGGCTTCATGCTCACGCTCTTCGCTTTGCAGTTCCTGTACCGCTTTATTCAGCAGCGACACCAGCGCTTCTCCATTCAGTCGATGCTTGAGCAAATAGTCCATCGCCCCGTTCATCAGACACGAACGCACATAGTCGTAATCGTCAAAGGAGCTTAGCATGATCATTTTAACTTTAGCAAAACGCTCTTTGATCCGGCGGCACAGTTCCACGCCATCCATGTTGGGCATGCTGACATCGATAATGGCAATGTGAGGGAGATGCTGCTCCATCATGGCAAGCGCCATTTCCCCATGCTGTGCCTCACCGCAAATAACAAAGCCATGCTCCTCCCACGAAAGCATGCTCTTCACATCGTTGCGCGCCAACGCTTCATCATCTACAAGCAAAACTTCGTACATGCTTTAGCCCTCCTGTTCATGGGGTTCCAATCTCGGAAACCGGATTTGCACGGTCGTATAAGCCTCCGGCTCGCTTTCGAGAAACACGCCGTACGGCACGCCGAACAGCCGAACGATGCGCTCATGCACGTTGCGAACGCCCATGCCGCTGAAGCGCGTGTTTTTTTGTTCTTCAAACAAAGCATCAATCTGCTCCCTGGTCATGCCTTTGCCGTTATCCCGAACCTCAATGCGCAGCTCATTCGACTCGGCATAAATGCGGATCTGCACCAGTCCTTCGTGCGCCGAAGAGGAAATGCCATGAATAATCGCATTTTCCACAAGCGGTTGAAGCATCAGCTTGAGCACGCGAAGCTGCAGCAGCGCCTCATCCTCGACTTCGATATGCAAGTGAATCGGCTCGACATATTTATATTTTTCAATCGTCACATAGCTCCGCACGTACTGCAATTCCTCTTGCAGGGTAAGAAATTCGTTCGAATGACCGAGGACGCCGCGCATCAGCTCGACCAGCGATTCGGACACCTCGACAATATTCGGAACCCCGTTCAGCTTGGCCAAATATTTGACTGTATTCAAGGTGTTGTACAGAAAATGCGGACGAATCTGCGCCTGCAGCACCGCGAGCTCCGCTTCTCGCTTCTCTTTTTCCTTCTTCACAACGTCGTCGAGTAAGCGCTTTAGTTCACCGACCATACTTTTGAAAACGAGATGCAGCTGCCCAATCTCATCCTTGGAATGAATCTCAGTCGTCGTCAGCGTCATGTTCCCTTCCATCACATGCATCATCATCGAGCGCAGCCGACGAATATTGCGAGTTATTCGCGAGGAAACCTGCTGCGTGGCGATGACAATAATGATAAATACAATCAAGGCAACGGTCGCGATGATATTGCGAATACGCGCCGTTTCGGTCAGCAGCGAATTCATCGGCACGAGCGCCAGCGTCGACCACCCGGTATAGTCCGATTTCCGGATCACGACCAGATAGGACGTTTGCTGAATGATGCGTTCCACGGAGCCTTCCGTATCGCGAAATTCATCGGCCAATTTAAGAATGGTCTCCTGTGGAAGCGAGCTTGTATCCGGCTGGTAAATGAATTCGTCCTTCCTGTCGAGCACATACAGCATGCTGTCCGGCGTCGGTTTAACATCAAATATTTTTTTTATAAAATCATCGTTCAAATTGAACATGACCATTCCGATCAGACTACGATTATACCGCAGTTCGCGCCCGGTTACGATCGAGTTATCAGTGCCTGACTGGTGAAAATAAGCGTGGTCCGATCCGTTCTGGAGCAGATCGTTCATCATGGGAGTTCCCAGCACACTTCGATCAAGCCATGGCGAGCCGACGAAAAAAACTTTCTCGTTCAAGCCGATCACGGCAGCGCGCGAGATGTAAGGTTTGTAAGCGATAAGAGCGGATAGAAACTCTTCGATCCGTTTCTGTTCCTGAAACCACTCGTAGCTGGGTTCTTCCGTTTTACTCGTGAGCGTATCCAGTACCGTCTTGTTCGTAGCGACAACGGTGTTCAGACGGCTGACCTCTTCCAACCGCAGGTTAAGCGATTCATCCGCCTGCCGGATGCTTTCCGTCACGGACGTAATCGCGTTGTTTTTGACCGTTTCCCGCATGTACAAGTAGACGATACTCGTAACGGCGGCAATGCCGATGAGCGTGACGAGACTGAAGGCGACGAAGATTTTGCCCTGAATGCTGAACGTAGGTGAAAATAACTTCTTGAGCGAGGCTAGCTTCATGGGAATCTCCTCTCCGATTCATAGAAAAAAAAGCATGAACCTTGCCCGACCTGCGCGCTTGATTCATGCTTCTAATATTACCTACTCCAAGGCGTAATGCATAGCCCCTGCGCATCTTCTTCCGCATGAAGAAGCACGATGCCGGGACGCGTCCGAAACGGAGCCGTTCTGTCGTTCCCAAACAGCGTTGCTTGCAGCCTGCCTTCCCGGTCGACAAACATCGTGCCGTGACCGCCATGGGGAACCGCCAGCCTTCTCGGCGTGTAGGGCCCGTAGATGTGATCGGCAACGGCATACATAAGATCATACGTCCCGTCCACACGCTTGTCGCCGTGCCAGTCCGCCGCCCCCAGAATATATTTGCCTTGATATTTCACGATAAAAGCACCTTCGTAGCCGACCCGCCGGCCGTCCACAGGAACCAGCTTGCGCGGATCTTCCGCAAAGCCGGTCATATCTTTCTTCATGCGGGCGATTTTGCCATCCTGCCAGACAAAATACACCTCTCCATCCTCATCCTGAAACAAGGAGGAGTCAATATCCGTATTCGTCATCCGGCCCATATCGATGTACGGACCTTCCGCGTGGCCCGATACGCTCTTAATGAGCCCTGTGCCGCCGCCTTTCAGTGAATATGTGATCCAGAACGTATCGTAGAGATAAATCATCTCCGGCGCCCAGAGGCAAGGTTCTGGATAAATATTGTTTTCCCAGGTGCCGTTCTCGGTCAAATCCCACACCTTCGCCAGATGGTGCCATTCCTTCAAATCCGAGGAGTGCCACAGATGCAGCTGATCGTTGCGATCCCAGAAGTCGCGACGGGGCTGATCCGACGTGCCCGTCATGTAGTACGTCCCGTCGGGACCTACGCTGATATGCGGATCCCGAATCGGAAAATCCGCGACAGGCTGCAAGCCGCCGACCGCACCTTTTTCCAGGATGACGCCAGGGCTTGGGCGCAAAAATCCAGGACTCGGCGTCTCCATCGGCACCACAGCCGGGAAATGCTCGACCTGCGAGTAGCTGCCGCAGCCGGTGAAGGCCGCGTAGAGCCCGCCCTCGCGGCCCTCAAACAGCGTGATCTGCCCGCCGTGCGGCAGCGCGAGATATCTCCGGCTGTACGGCCCGTAGATGGAGCGGCTGACTGCGACGAACGTATCCACGCTGTCGCTGCCCATGCGGGCAAGCGGATCGGCGCAGGTCATGTAGTAATACCCGTCCCGCTTGTACAGAAAAGCGCCATAGGCGCCGACCTGTCGATTGCCGGTATACGATGGATGATCCTCCCGCCCGGGCATTGTCCACGGCTGCACCTCCACCGGGCGCGGTTCCTCAACCAGGCCGCTCATGTCGGCTTTCATGCGCGCGATTCGGCCGTTCCCGTAGACCCAGTAGACGACGCCATCATCGTCCTGGAATAACGAGGCATCCTGGCCGTCTGCGGTCATTTGGCCCATATCCTCATAAGGGCCTTCCGCCTTGCCGGTCGCGCTTCGCAGGAGGCCTGTCCCGCCTTGCCGAACGCCGTAGGTCAGCCAGTAGGTGCCTTGCACATTATGAAGCTCCGGCGCGCAAATGCCGTAGGAGGATTCCCCTTCCTTTTGCCAAGAACCGTCCTCAGTGATGCTCCACACCTTGACCGGCTCTCCCCACGTCTGCAAATCGTGTGAAGACCAGATCTGGACCTGCGCACCGTCCAGTGTTCCGGTCAAATAATACAGGTGATCCGGGCCTGCGCACACGCTTGCGTCTTGCAAGGGTACATCTAAGATGGGCTCTATCGTTACGGCTTCAGCCGAATAGCTTGTACACGCCGACCATTCCGTTTCAGGATGCGGAGGGTGCTGAATAAAATCGGACTTCATTGTCATTCTCCTTTTCACCGAGACAAGTTGAAAACGCTCTCCCCTTAGTATAACGCGCCAGGAACTCGTGCTTAATAGGAATTTCGGATGAAAAGGTGAGGAAAACGGACATGATGCCAAGTTTGCATATCCATGGATTGCCGTGAAGCCCGCCCCTTTTCCGGGTGCAGCGCTCATGCTACAATGAAGAAAATTGCCCGACATACAAAGGAAGCGAAAAGCGCCATGAACCAGTTCAGTAAACACGGTCCCATCTATCATCTGCCGCCGATTGGAGAACCGCCCCCGCTCAGCGTGCAATTCCTGGGCATCAATTACTGTGAACACGACTATCGTAACGTTCGGGAGCTTGCCAGCATCACGGTCATCGGATATGTACTTTCCGGACAAGGCTGTTTGAAAGTGAATGCGCAATCCTATATCGCAGGAGAAGGCGATATTTTCATTTTGCCCGCCGGCTGCTCTCACGATGTTGCACCTGATGCCCGGCATGAGGAGCAGTGGAGCTACATTTGGCTCAATGTGAGCGGCAGCTGGATCTTGAAGCTGCTGGACGCGTACCAGCTGTCGGCCCAGCTTGTGACGCCCGAGAGCGGACTGGGCCCACTGTTCCACGAAGCCATTGAAGGCGCGGTGCACCGCTCTTTGAACGAGATGCAGGCCGAACTCCAGGTGATGCTCATGCGCATCATCGTCACACTCTCGGATCTCCAACGCCAAAGAGGCGCCCAGCTGTCACCCGCTGTACAAGCGATTCAGCACTATTTGGACAATCACATTATGCAGGGGTTCGATCCCCTTCAGCTCGCCGAACAAGTCGGCATGTCCGCACGGCACATGAACCGTCTCTTTAGGAAGGAAGTCGGTACGACCGTTTATCACTACATCCTCGGCAAAAAAATGGAGTCCGCCAAGCTCATGCTGCTGGACACCCCGCTGACGATCAGCGAGATCGGATACCGGCTCGGCTATAACGATCCGCATTATTTCTCGAATCTGTTCCAGAGCAAGATCGGCGTGCGGCCGAGCGAGTTTCGGAAACGGCTAGGGGATGCGCGCTAAAATAAAGAAACCCCGGCAAATGATTGCCAGGGTTCTTTGCACATGCGCTCAGCAGTAAACGAGCACGATTTATTTGACCAACTGCCCCGCCGCTTCAAGCGCCGGGCGAGGGTCGTTGCACGTCACCAGCGTGACGCCGCACGATTTCGCATAAGCGACTTCCTCAGCGGTATCCGGGCAGTAGCCCCACGCGAGCAGCCCCTTCTGCTGAGCCGCACGCACTTTCTCCGCCGTCAGCGCCTTCATCGGGAAGGCGATCGCCCACATTTTCGAATACGTGCCGTTCTCGCTGTGATCGAAGTTCGACATTGCCCCCGCTTCGAAGCCCTGTGTTTTCGCCCCATACGCGTCATACAGATAGTCCAGAACAGCCGCATCGAAGGAGGTGAATACGCAGCGTGACAGGTGACCGAATTTTTCCAGCGTCATGATCGCCTGATCCGTCACCTCTCTCGCCGTCCGGCTCGGCTTGATCTCAACATTGAGCAGCAGCTCGGGATAATCCGAAAGCAGCTCGCAGAGCTCATCCAGGGTCGGCACCTGCAAACCGGCATAAGCTTTGTCGAACCAGCCGCCGGCATCAAGATTTTGCAGCTCATCCAACGTGTACTCACCAACCGGGCCTGTACCGTTTGTCGTGCGGTCCACCGTTTCATCGTGCAGTACGACGACGACGCCATCCTTCGTCAAGCGAAGATCGAACTCCAGCATGCCGACGCCCAGCGCCAGCGCCTCCTTGAAGGAGAGCAGCGTATTCTCCGGATACGCCGATTTGAAGCCGCGATGCCCGGCAATGACGAGGGATTGCGATTGTTCAAGCTTTTGAATCATGAGACGTCCCTTCCCTTCCAGCAGTTTATTTGGACAAGCTCATGTAAGGATGGAGCGCTCATTGTAGGCGCGCAGCAAAGTGTAGCGGGCAGGCCGCACCAGATGCCCTTCGAGCAGACTGCTGGTCAGCAGTTGCGGGTCGATTCCCAGCTCCTCGGTCGTGGCCGGTCCGCCGACTTCACGGAGCAGATCTTGCAGCTGCACCTCTACCGGGATGCTGTGGATGAGCTGCGCGATCTCGTTCCAGCGGCTCGCTATGTTCGGCATGCCGCTCCAGTGCTCCGCCCCTTCCGCCGTGAGCCGATGGTACAGCCGGCTGATCTGCGCGCAAGCGACGCCGACCTTGGCGCCATGGAGCAGCTGTTTCCGGCCTTGCTGGATGTAAGCCATTTCCCAGTAATGGGACAAATGGTGTTCCGAGCCGGAAGCGGGGTGCGACTGTCCGAACCGGAGCATAGCGAGTCCGGACTGGGTTAAGGCCGACATGAGCGTGTGGATGCCTTCGGCGTCCTTGCGCGCGATGGACCCCACTTGGCTGATGCAGGTAGCCAGCGCCTGCCTGGTGGTGTCTGCCGACGCCTGCAGATAAGGCTCCTCGGCGACGAGCGCGCCGAACTGCCAATCGAACAGGGACGTCGCTTTCCCCAGCATGTCGCCGAAGCCTGCGGCGATTAACGGCGAAGGCGCCTGGACCAGCACGTCCAGGTCGGCAAACATCGCCTCCGGCCCGACGGCCGGAACCGTGATCTTGCGCCCGCGCGTGATGATCGGGGCGCCCAGGGAGTTGAAGCCGTCCACGGAGGGCGCCGTCGGCACGGAGAGGAACGGGATGCGCGTCGTGAAGGCGCAGTAGCGGACGATGTCGTGGATCGTCCCGCCGCCGACGGCGACGAGCAGATCCGGCTGCATGCGCTGAATATCGAGCAGCAGCTCGATCAGCGCCGCCTCGTCCGCCAGCACGTCGCCGGCGCGGCCGGGCTGGATGTGCGCCGCGTGCACAGAGACGCGGCGTTCCGTCAAAAGGCGGCACAGGCGCTCGCCTGCCGCCGCATAGGTGTTCGCATCCGCCGCCAGCAGCACGCTGCGGTAAGGGCGCTCGGCGATGTAGGCCGCCGCGCTTGGCAGGGCGCCGGCTTTAATACAGATGACATCGACACCAGGATGATGGGGATGATGCTCGCCATTTTGAAGATGTGCGGATGGTTGGGTGTTCGGTTGCTCCATGTTCAATAGGTTCACTGCCTCGTCTCGTTATTAAACATTCCTGCGCATTTTACGCGCGTTCCTGTTTGATCATGCTCATTTATACGCTAACTATAGCGAAGAGATGCTCTCCTAACATTAATCTGATATGAAGAAGTTGTAAATCTATTCAGAAATATTTCGCCACATCGTAACTACCCAGGCACCCGGAGACATGAAGAGACTTACCCGTGTTCGTGGAATGCGAGTTGAACAAGAGCTTGCCCAGAGGCTGATTTTCCGAACTGAGCATGGGGACAGGGAGCCGAGATGGCTTTCGGATTGAGCATCAAGCCTGCAAGAAGGCAGGAAATTTCCTCTCTGCTTCCTAATTTCGACGAAATACCTGCAAAAAGGCAGGCTTCCGGGGTGAGACCTCCATTTTGACAGAGCTTTGGCCTAAAAAACTGCTTTATCGCAGGCATTTTGCGAAAAAAGGTATTTTTGTGAAAAATGCCTGTCTTTTTGCAGGAATTCCCCTGTCGTCTTCCTCTTCCTCCTCTTCGACGAGTACCCAAGTAGTAACGCAATTTCCAGGATTATAAATTGTGTTCCCATACCGTGTCGAAATAGTTCAGGTAGATGATTGCAAGTAATGGACTAATCACGCCCCCTTGAGGGCTTCCGAGGTCAGTTTCGTAAAACTGTTCATCTTTAACGACTCCTGCTTTCAGCTATTTCCGTATGAGTTTGAGTATCCTTCTTTCGCTTATTCTTTGCTTCACAAGCTTCATCAACTTCTCATGCAAAATAAATTGTGTCTAGTTTAGCTAGGCGCGCCATGTTGAAAAAGGGTTTCCGCTAGCAGAGACGGCACGTCTCTGCGCGAAAACCCTCTTCACCTGCTTCGGAGCTTGGTGGGATCAAGCACCTCATCGCTAACGGTTGCCCTGGCGCCTATTTGGCGCCTTACGCCACTTTTCCAGAGTTAACGGTTGCAACAGCGGCTATTTGAGCCAAATCGGCCAGATTTCGCTAGATTTTTAGCAAATAAGCGCGGCGGCAACCGTTACGATGTGAAATGGCGTATTGGAAGCCAAATAAGCCCTATGGCAACCGCTACATCTCTTCCCCAACGCTGCTCCCTATTTAGAAATGCTGCAGCATGCCCTCTTTAGCTTCTTCTACGGCTGGGAGAACTTCCGTCCAATACGCTTGGACGTCCAATTTGTTCAGCAGCGGCTCAAGATCGTGCGCAACTTCATCCCTGCAAACCAAAACCGCCTTCGGAACGACATTGAACTTTTCGACAATTTCCAAAAACTTCTCCACCAACATAGCAGACGCACCTGATTTCTCCGATAGTCCGTACTGGATAATTTGACCGGTCTGTTGATCCACAATCAAGCACATTTTCGGATAAAAAGGCCTGTCCCCTTCCTCAATTGGCATAGGCGCGAAGAAACAGTCAATTTCCCATTCGCCGACGATGCCTTTTAACGATTTTTTAGCATTCGTGAGTCTAATCTCATCAAGCGGACGCGGCTCCTCATCCGAATCCTCTTTCGGCAGCTCCGGCTCCAGCCAGGCCTCAGACCAGATCGGATGCTCCACATCGCGATTGGAAGTTCGCGTGAGAAACGTCCCCAATTTGCCTTGGAGAATGCCATCGGGATCGTGCCTATGCGCCTCCACCACTTCAGCGGCCTGCCGCAAAGCGATAGTGAGGAATAACGCATCCTCTTCCCGCCAAATCGGCCACGGCACATAGCCCGGTTCATATAACCGGAACGTTGGCCAAGCATGAGCTCCGCGGAACTTGAGCCCAAGCTCCTTAATCTGCCGCAGCTCCGCAGGGTACAGCTCTGCGCGATTTTCGAAGGAAAGCATCAGGCAATGCTGCGAAAACATCGGATCTTCTTCCTTCTCGCCGGTCAGCATGCCGATGATGGTTCCCAACCCTTCCGGTCCCAAATACACGGCCAGACCGTACATCTCGCCTCCATTTCCCAAGATGCAGCAATAGCCGACCTCCCCGGTCCGCGGGTTCTCGACACCAAATAAATGACTGTTCGAAAAATATTTCCAACACTCCGCTTTTTTAAATGCGGCGGCCGCCTCGTACAGGTCTTCCCACGTTTTCAAAGCCGTGTCCGTTCTGCTCATGAGATTCCCTCCATTCCTAAGTTTCGTCGATAAGTTTAAGTGTAAAACCGATATCTGCCAACCACTCGATCATGCGCGTACGATTGCGCTCATGTACAAACGCGTAATACCTTTCGAGCTCTTGCCGGTCGTCTGAAAGCGTATCTTTAAATCGACGAAATACTCTTTTTCCTCCATTCAAGGCTCTGTACAGTTCCTCTTGCAATCTTGCATTCGATATCGTCTCGGCAAAATCAACCATATCATCGAAACCATCACGCGATTCTCTTTCGGGAATTCGAAAATAAATGTCACCAAACCCTTCTTCAACCTGCTCCTCCAGCTCTTCAAATTCCGGATCTTTTTCATCAGAACGAAGTGTGACAATCTCGCCAGTCTCCACATTCAAATAATTTTGGAACACTTCTATATACATATCATAGGTATCGACCAATTCAGTGAACTGTTGCTGGGTTAACGTTAATTCGCTCTCCATGCTCTTCCTCCCCTATTCAGCTTCATTTTCTTAATTATACCAAAATGTTATGCACTCGCAGAAACCATCCGAAATCAATTCCCGTTTGTTACATGCAAAAACCCGACAAGTCTCCTCGACCTGTCGGGTTCCTCTCTGCCGCTTCCCTTACTGGGCCGCCGCCGTGTTCAACGCCTGCTCCTCCAGCTTGGCACGCATCTCTTCCTTGCGTTTCGCACGCTCCTCCGGCTTCAGCCGCGGGCAGGTGTAGCAGTAGTAGCCGCCCTCCGTCCGATGATACATGCAGCAGGCAGTCTTCATGCGTATCTGCTCATCCGGCTGCCCCGGCGCGGCGGGATAATCGACGGTGCGGAACGTCACATCGAGCGGATTGCGCGCACGTCCGAACGGCTCGCCGCCCAGCTCATGCAACGCAAACTTATAATCTTCCCCAAACTTCTGCGCGACGCTTTCGTGATTGGGCATCTTCTGCAGCGCTTCGTGAAAATAAGGAAATTTCATCGGAAACAGTCTCCACAGCTGCGTAATGTCCATGTCTGCGGCCGCGGCTATCACTTCAACGATCGGCCTCATGACGTTCCCATACCAGTGATGCAGCTGCTGTTCCCGCCATAAGCTGCGCTGCCCGGAGAGAGGTCCTTCCAACTCGACGATCTCGCTTAGGACATAGCGGAACTCCACGTAGCCCCGTTCATGCTGATAAATTTGCAGCGTCCATCGTTCCGGCGACAAATCAATCAGCGCATCATGCGCCAACATATAGTGAACGGCTGTATTCAAATTGCCTAATCTGCCGTTCAGATACGCCGCTGCTGCTGCCGGCTCCAAAGCCTTCATAAGCGGTGCATAGGCAGCTATCGCTTCCTTCATTCCGTCAAGACGCACTAGCTGTCTGCCCTCGATTTCATGCAACGGTGCTTCATGCGGCTCCGACGTAACGCCAAACTGACGAGCTAATAGCTCCACAATCTCAGCTCTCATTTCATTTCCCCCTTGCGCTGTGCTAACCAACCGATCTCATGCCATAATCTTATCTTATCACATATGAGAATAATTATCATCCTCAATGAAAATAAAATCTTGATCACAAAGAAAGGAGCTGGCCACGAATTCTCCGTGACACAACTCCTAACTGGGCATATGATCCTAAGCGCCAGGCACGACGACCAACCCGTTCAGCTCGTCTGAACCGTCTTTATACGTAAGTCCGGTAACCATCCACTTGCCGTCCTTCATGCCGACGGTCACCTTTACCGTTCCCTCTCCGGCGCTGCCCGTCGAGGTTTTCAATTGAAAGCCGACATCATAACTAACGCTGCCATTGTCCGCTTGAACGCCATCGGATACTTGATAGCTGTCTATCCACGGGCTGGACACGCCCGTCACCCAATTGAGATCCTCATACGTCTTCACCGTTTCGCTCCGCAGTTCCGGGGAAAGCAAAGCGTATTGGGCTGCACCGTTGCGGTTCTTCACCTCTTTGGCCCAAGTTTTCACCGCTTGATCAGCGGATTCCGCAGCCAAAGCGGTTTGCAGTAAATCAATTTGCCGCTGCATCGATGCGCGATCGGATTGGTTGACAGTAACCGTTTGTTCAGCTTCGTTCCACTGCACATCGGCCCCCAGCGCTTCAGAAACCGCCCGGATCGGTACCATCGTGCTGCCGTCAATGATTTGAGGCGGCACTTCAGGGGTAATCACATTGCCGTTAACGATGAGCTTGAGCCCGCTTGCTGAATACGCAACACCACTAAACATGGCCAACGCTACGACTGTACTTAATAACACCACCGATTTCTTTTTCATCATATACACCTCTTTTAATATGACTGATTGAAATGAACAATCTTCACACAATTAGACGAACCAGCACGAGGTAAGGTTGCATGCCAACTCTTCTTCACTCTCCTTCCATCCACGCCGCTGCCAAATCCATGGCCTTCTTAAAACGGATTCTTCCCTCTGTCACCAAAGCTTGCTTTGCTTTGTCATATTCGCCTTCGAGCATCCATTTGGCGTTCTGATCTTTAATGACACCGAACTGCTCCCAAGCGTCACCAAGCATTTCGCAATATCGGCGATCCTTCTCCGTAGTTGCTTTAGCCTCCAGCTGCCCGAAACAACGTGCCAACTGCGCTTCATTCGCTATCTTTTGCCGATACCATGCCTGAATTCTATCGATCTCACGCGATTCGATCATGGAAACCATGACGGCTCGAATGGCCATCGCCGCTTCAATCCATTGATCCACTTCCTGCTGCAGCGGGTGACTGTCCTCCGGAGGCGGCAGCCTGAATTGGGACACCGAAGACCGCAAAGATAAACTTTGCAGCACCGACTCTTGAATGTTAGCGTTAATATCCAGCAAGTTTTGCTGCTGAATTTCGGCCGAGGCCAATACTTCCTCACTGCCGGCCGCAACTTGTTGAATCATCGCCGACGTTTGGTTGACGGAATCCGCAATCGATAAGGTGCTGCTCGTAATGCCGGCCAGGCTTCCGTCGACTTCTTTCATCTCACCAACGATCTGTCCGAGGAACGTCTCGACTTTCTGATAGTTGCCAACAGCTGTTTCCAAGGTATGCACCCCTGTCCCAATGGCAGCATCGATCTTGTGTATCGACACACTCAGCACTTCGGCGCTGTTCGCCACTGTACGGATCACATCTTGAATGCCTGAAGTTCCCTGTTTCGTTTGAACGGCCAATTTCGTAATTTCCTGTGCGACAACCGCGAATCCTTTGCCATGCTCGCCTGCACGCGCCGCTTCAATATTTGCATTCAGCGCGAGCAGTTGAGTCTGAGCGCTGATTTCTTCAATCACGCTTGTCATGGCAGCAATTTTCGCAATTGCCTCGCTTAGACGACTCATTCGCTCTTGCACTTGGATGCTTTCATCAGAAATGCAGCGCATGTGCTCCACTGCGGACAGCATGTCGTTCGATCCCCTGATCACATCACTCGATAGTATTTCCGAGGAACGGACAATTTCACCGTTTTTTCCTGTTACATCCTGCAAAAAATGGTGAATTCGCTTCATTTCATCCGCAATGTCGAAGACGTATTCGGAGGCATCCTGCATCCCGACAGCCATTTCGCGAATGGTGCTGGTCACGCCATCCACTTGTTCAGAAATCATCGCCGATCTCGTACTCGTATCCTCCATCTTGCGATGGAGCGCTTTGGAAGAATGATCGACCACACGCACTAGCGATTTTAGACTTCGGATCGTTCGATTTACAATCGGTTGCAGACCGGACCTTGGATGGACGGACGCGCTGTATTTGCTTACTCGGAAGTCTCCGTCCGCCAATTGGCTCAGACTGCTTTCAATGTGATGATACTCGCCTGCATGCATGAGTTTAATCATAGGACAGACCTCCATAAATGGGATAAAAAAAGGCCACAGAACACCCCTCAGAAACCGGGATGCCATGCGGCTCCTTTGCCGTTATAGCAATAAAAAACGGATAAATATTGGCAGCAGCTATCACATCGTTGTGGTAGTGAGACCATTATAGTCGACACCCAAATTTCATGTCAATATACATAACATAAAATTAACATCGAAATCACCACATATCCCGTCGTCTCTTGAATATATTTAGTAACAAGCCTTATTTCCTCATGTCTGCATCGCGTCCCGCTTACCATAAACGTTAAGGAGGTGTCCCCATGACAGAGCCCTTATTTATCGTTTCCAAAGAGGATTGGTCGCTGCATCGCAAAGGATACCAGGATCAAACCCGGCATCAGGAGAAAGTAAAGGAAGCCATTAAACAGAACCTCCCCGATCTGGTGACGGACGAGAGCATCATCATGTCCAATGGCAAACAAGTTGTGAAGGTGCCGATCAAAAGTCTGGATGAATACCGGTTTCGGTACAATTTTAACAAAGGGAAGCATGTTGGACAGGGGGACGGCGAATCGCAGGTAGGAGATGTGCTGGGCACCGATCCGCAGCCGGCGCAAGGCCCCGGCAAAGGCGAAGGTGCAGGCGATCAGGCCGGTGAGGATTATTATGAAGCGGAAGTGAGCATGGAAGAGCTGCAGGCTATGCTGTTCTCCGAACTCGAGCTTCCGAATCTGCAGAAAAAAGAGAAGAAAAATATGACGACGACGGAAGTCATTTTTAACGATATTCGTAAAAAAGGAATCATGTCCAACATCGACAAGAAGCGGACGATTCTAGAGAATATGCGTCGCAACTCCCGCACTTCCGCGCCGGGCATTCATCACATTTCCCCGGACGATCTCCGGTTCAAGACGTGGGAAGAAGTCGAGAAGCCGCATTCCAATGCGCTGATCATTGCGATGATGGATACCTCGGGGTCCATGGGCTCTTTTGAAAAGTACATAGCCCGCAGCTTCTTCTTCTGGATGACCCGCTTCCTGCGCACCAAGTACGAGAACGTCGAGATTGTGTTCATCGCCCACCATACGGAGGCGAAAGAGGTCACGGAAGAGGAATTTTTCACCAAAGGCGAAAGCGGCGGCACCATCTGCTCCTCGGCGTACCAGACGGCGCTCGATATTATCGACAAGCGCTATCCGCCGTCGCAGTTCAATATCTACCCGTTCCATTTCTCGGATGGCGACAACCTGACCTCGGACAACGAGCGCTGCGTCAAGCTCATTACCCAGCTCATGGAGCGCTGCAATATGTTCGGCTACGGCGAAGTCAACCAGTATAACCGCAGCTCAACGCTGATGTCGGCGTTCCGCCACATTAACAATCCGAAGTTCATGCATTATGTCATTCGGGAAAAAGGTGAAGTCTACAAAGCGCTCAAAACCTTCTTTACCAAGCAGGAGAGCGTACCAGCCCAATGAATGCCTACCCTTTATCTCCCCCTCACCGATTCATGCTATAATGTGGACATGAATCGGTGAGAGGGGAGTGTGGAGGGCTTGCAGGTTGCCTTTCGAACAGCAGAAGACTTAAGCTCGGCCGTGGATGCCGTGTTTCGCGAAATTCCCGTGCTGCTGTATCACAAACTCGACGCTGTCGCCCCCTATCCCGGGTTCCAAAGCCATAATGGGATTGAAATGTATTATGTCGAAAGCGGTCAAGGCTTGTATTTGGTCGGGGATGAAACCTATATACTGGAGCCTGGCACACTTATGATCATCCGCCCTTTTACCTTGCACAAAGTGTTGCAAACCGATGCGAATTTTAATATTTGCCGCAGTGTGCTCATGTGGAAAGAAGAATTCCTGCTGGAGGGCTGGCCGTCCCAAGAGCCTTTTCCGTTAGCGCACATGCCGGCGGACTGCTGCCGCGTAGCTTTTGAACCGGGGCAACGAAGCCGGATTAGCGGTATTTTAAGCCATATTAACGCGGAATGGACCGAGAGGCAGCCTGGCTATTTGCCGGTGATCCGCTGCCTGATCCAAGAGCTGCTCCTGCTCGCCTACCGCCGTCATCAGCTGGCGGAGCAAGAACTGACGCTGCCTCCTGCAGCGCAGCTCCCGCAGGAAATTTCCTACCTGGTGCAGTTCATCTCCGGACATTTTCAAAGCGAGCTCACACTGGAGGAACTGAGCAAGCTGGTGCATATGAATCCTTCTTATCTCAGCTCGCTGTTTCACAAGCATGTCGGACTTACGATCACCCGGTTCATTGCCGTCAAACGCATTCATTACGCCAAGAAGCTGCTTCGGGAGACGGAAATGCCGATCGCCGACATTGCCTACCAAAGCGGGTTCAACCACCCTACCTATTTCACCAAAACGTTTAAAAAGCAGGAGCCGATGACGCCAGCGGCTTATCGCAAAGCACATGGTTCTGTTGGAAGAGGGTAACCATGTCTGAAAAGATGCCAAACAAGCCAAAGAACCCATGCTTTTCGCGCATGAGCTCTTTGGCTTGTTTCGGTTGCGGCGGCACCTATCTGTCTATCGCCGCCATACTTCCGGATTCAGCAGATTCTCCGGCCGTTCCCCGCGCAGCACCGCCGCCATATTGGCTGCCGCCTTCATCGCCATGGCCGACCGCGTCTGCACGGTGGCGCTGCCGATATGGGGCACCGTCACCACCTGCGGCATGCTCAGGAAGGGATGCCCCTGCGGCAGCGGCTCTTGCTCGAAGACGTCGAGGCCGGCCCCGGCAATCCGCTTCTCCTGAAGCGCCTCAATCAGCGCCCTCTCATCCACCACACCGCCTCGCGCCGTGTTGATCAGGATCGCATCCTTCTTCATCAGGCCGAGTTCCCGCGCCCCGATCATGCCCGACGTCTCAGGCGTCAGCGGAGCTTGCAGCAGCACATAGTCGGAGCGCTGCAGCAGCTCGTCCAGACCCGCGTACTCCAGCCCTTGCTGTTTCTCATTCGAGATTCGCGTGCGATTGTTGTACAGCACTTTCATTTGAAAGCCGGAGGCTCGCCGGGCAATCGCCTGCCCAATTCGGCCCAGCCCAACAATGCCCAGCGTCGCGCCAAAAATGTCCTTCCCCAGCATCAGGCTGGGAAGCCAGCCGTGCCACTGCCCACTTTTGACATAGTGATCCGCTTCGGGAATACGCCGAGCCGTGGACATCAGCAGTCCAAAAGCCAAATCCGCCGTTGTCTCCGACAGCACATCCGGCGTGTTCGTCGCCGCTATGCCTCTAGCCGTCAGCGCGTCCAAGTCCAGATTATCGTACCCGACCGCGATGTTGCACACCGCCTTGAGCTTGGGAGCCCGCTCCAGTTGGGTTGCGCGGATTTTGTTGCGGGAGTAGGCCATCAGACCGTCGGCCCGCTCCAACCCTTGATAAAACGGCTCGTCCCCCAGCATCTCCTCCACATCCCTGTAATCGACATCCGCATAATCGCTCAAGTAGCGGATAACCGCCTCGGCATTCGGAATCCGGCTAGGGATAAATACAATCGGTCTGCTCATCTGCTAGTCCTCCCTCACTTCTACTGCCGCGCTGCCTACCACTCGGCAATCGAACCGTCCTTGTGCCGCCATACCGGATTGCGCCAGCGGTGGCCTTGCTCCGCCATTTGCTTCACATAGGCTTCGTTGACCGTAATGCCAAGCCCCGGCCCTTGCGGAATTTGCACGTAGCCGTCCTTATAACTGAATACCGCCGCATCTTCCAGGTAATCCAGTAAGTCGTTCCCCTGATTATAATGTATCCCCAGGCTTTGCTCCTGAATGCAAGCGTTGTACGCCGTCGCGTCAACCTGCAGACAAGCGGCAAGTGCAATCGGGCCCAGCGGGCAGTGCGGCGCAAACGCCACGTCGTAAGCCTCCGCCATCGCCGCGATTTTCTTGCATTCCGTGATGCCTCCGGCATGGGACAGATCCGGCTGAATGATGTCGACATACCCCTCGGACAACAGCTGCTTAAAATCCCACCGCGAAAACATCCGCTCCCCCGTCGCGATCGGCGTGCTCGTATGATTGGCGATTTCCCGCAGCGCTTCATTGTTCTCAGGCAGCACCGGCTCCTCAATGAACATGAGCTTGAACGGCTCCAACTCCTTGGCGAGCACCTTCGCCATCGGTTTATGTACACGGCCATGGAAATCGACGCCGATGCCAAAATCCGTCCCCACTGCCTCCCGGATCGCGGCTACCCGCTCCAGCACGCTTTCAATTTTGGCATGGGAATCGATATATTGTAATTCTTCAGTCGCATTCATTTTAATCGCGGTAAAGCCCGCCTGCTTTTTCTCAAGCGCCGCCTGGCCCACATCCGCCGGACGGTCGCCTCCGATCCAGGAATAGACCCGCATAGAATCGCGGCACGCACCGCCCATCAACTGGTGAATCGGCGCCCCGTGGTACTTTCCTTTGATATCCCACAAGGCCTGATCAATGCCGGCGATCGCGCTCATCAAGATCGGACCTCCCCGGTAAAAACCGGAACGGTACATCAGTTGCCAGTGGTCCTCAATGTTTAGCGGGTTTTTGCCGATCAAGCCGTCCATCATTTCCCGGGCGGCAGCCTGCACGGTATGCGCCTTGCCTTCAATGACCGGCTCTCCCCAGCCAACAAGACCCTCATCCGTTTCTATTTTCACAAATAACCACCGCGGCGGTACAATATACGTCTCATATCCGGTAATTTTCATACAGCTTGCTCCCTTCGGGTTGACTGATTCATGTGGATGCACAAAAAGCGTACCATACGACAAGACCTAATCCCTGTACATATTTTAGCAGTTTGTTGTACGAAATTTAGATGTTCGGCACATCCAAATCATATCCCCCTCCCCCGGCTCATACAATGTTACGAACCTGAATTTATTCATCCTACAGCCACCCGGGGTCTGTATTCGGTCGATACATGGAATCTAAGGAGGGAACCGACTTGCACCAGGATGAGATCCAAGCATTAGAGCGAGCCATTGATGAAATTACCGAAATAGCCAAAGGCTTTGGGCTCGACTTCTATCCGATGCGCTACGAAATTTGCCCGGCTGAAATCATTTACACGTTCGGGGCCTACGGCATGCCCACGCGGTACAGCCACTGGAGCTTCGGCAAAAATTTTCACCGAATGAAGACGCAGTACGATTTTGGCCTTAGTAAAATTTATGAGCTCGTCATCAACTCCGACCCTTGTTACGCGTTCCTGCTCGATGGCAATTCCCTTATTCAAAACAAACTGATCGTCGCTCACGTGCTTGCGCACTGCGACTTCTTTAAGAACAACGCCCGGTTCGCCAAAACGAACCGCAACATGGTCGAAAGCATGTCGGCCACCGCCGAACGCATTCGCCAATACGAGCTGGAATATGGCATCGATGAGGTTGAGCAATTTATCGACGCCGTGCTCGCGATTCAGGAGCACATCGACCCGGTGCTGACGCTGACCTACCGTCAAGCGCGCAAGCGCCAGGAGCAGAACCGGGCCGCCGCGCCCCATCAGAAGATAGAGAACACCTTCGGTTACGAGGACCTCTGGGAGCTTGATAACCGGAACAAGCCGAAAGCCGGACCGGATAGGGACGAAACCAAGCGCTTCCCGCCGCAGCCCGAGAAAGACCTGCTCCTGTTCATCGAAGAGCACGCGCCGTACTTGGAGAATTGGCAGCGCGATATTTTGACCATGCTGCGCGATGAGATGCTCTATTTTTGGCCGCAGATGGAAACCAAAATTATGAACGAAGGCTGGGCCTCCTACTGGCATCAGCGCATCCTGCGGGAACTCGATCTCACCGAAGAGGAGACGATCGAGTATTCCAAGCTCAACTCGTCCGTCGTCGTGCCGTCACGGCATACGCTCAACCCGTACTACCTCGGAGTCAAAATTTTTGAAGACATCGAGAAGCGCTGGGATAACCCGACGGAAGAGGAACAGCGTCTGTTCGGACGCAAGCCGGGACAGGGCCGCAGCAAAATGTTTGAGGTGCGCGAATACGAGTCGGATACCTCGTTCATCCGCAACTATTTGAATAAACCGCTGGTCGAAGAGCTGGATTTATACGTGTTTGAGAAGAAAGGGCCGGAATGGAAAATCACGGATAAAACGTGGGAGAACGTGCGGGACCAATTGTTCTACTCGCGTGTCAACGGCGGGTTCCCTTACATTTTGGTGGAGGATGGAGATTATCAGCGGAACGGCGAATTGTACCTGAAGCACGCGTACGAGGGCGTTGAACTGGATCTCAAATATTTGGAGCGGACGCTCCCTTACATTCACAAACTCTGGGGCAAGCCCGTGCATATGCACACGATCGTGGAGGATAAACCGGTGCTGTTCACGTTTGATGGGAAGAAGCATCATCGGCGGTTTTTATAGGGAGATGGAGGGGCATGGTCCAGGGGATCATGCTTTTTTATTTATGAAAAAATTCAGATCCCCTCTTGAACCTTACGTAACGTAATGGATTATAGTGAACACAACAGCAGGACAACACACAGGACAACGTCCAAAAATCGCACAAGATGAATTCGAAATTGGAGGAGAAGCGGTCATGAGAAAACTCGTATTGTTTATGCATGTGTCACTGGATGGGTATGCGTCAGATTCGAACGGGGGACTGGGTTGGATACCATACAATGAGGAATTTGAGAAATACGCCGAAGAGGTCGTAGCCGAAGTCGGCTCACCCGTTTACGGACGTACGACGTATCAGTTAATGGAAGGTTATTGGCCAACGGTGTTGAATGATCCAAATGCATCGCAGCACGATTTGGAGCATGCTAAATGGGTGCAGGATGTTCAGAAAATCGTCATTTCCAGCACGATGGACAAGGCCGAATGGAACAATACGATACTGATCAAGGACAATATCGCAGAGGAAATCAAGGCGCTCAAGGAGCAGTCTGGCCAAAATCTCGTTATCTTCGGCAGCCCGGGAGCTGCAAAAACGCTGCTCGAGCTCGGGCTGATCGACGAATTCCTGCTGACGATTTGTCCGGTCATCCTGGGCAGCGGGAAATCCGTATTCGACGGCGGGATCGAGAAAATCAGGCTAAAGCTGCTGTCCAGCCGAACGTTCAATTCAGGCATTATCGCGACCCGTTATGCGTTGGAGAAGTAGATGTAGAGGACTTATTTTGGAGTAGCAAGCGAACCTCGACCTCCCTAACTTAACTCAGCGTAACTAACTGAATAAATAGTGCGTTCTTGTCCGTTTTCCCCTCCTCCCGTATACTGGCATCAAACACCGGTATGAGAGGATGAATGAACCATGAAGTATAGAAATTTAGGGCGCAGCGGGTTAAAAGTAAGTGAAATTTCGTTAGGCAGCTGGCTGACCTACGGCACCGCTGCCGAGCAAAAAGCTGCAGATGCCTGCGTGGCCAAAGCCTTCGAAAGCGGCATCAACTTCTTTGATACCGCCAATGCGTATAACCGCGGCGAAGGCGAAAAAGCGATGGGCGCCGCGCTGCGCAGCTACGACCGCTCCTCCTACGTGCTGTCCACGAAGGTGTACTTCCCGATGGGCGACGGCCCGAACGATCGCGGCCTGTCCCGCAAGCACATCGTCGAGCAGTGCAACGCGAGCCTGAAACGGCTCGGCGTCGACTACATCGACGTCTACTTCTGCCACCGCTACGATGTGAACACGCCGCTGGAGGAAACGCTCTGGGCACTCGACGATCTCGTCACGCAGGGCAAAATCCTCTACCCCGCTGTCAGCGAATGGACAGGGGCGCAAATTACTGAGGCGGCTGCGATCGCCGATCGTCTGCGCTTCCGGCCGCTGATTTCAAATCAGCCGATCTACAACATGTTTGAGCGCTACATTGAGCGCGAGGTATTGCCTATATCAGAAAAGAAAGGCCTCGGTCAAGTCGTCTTCTCGCCTCTGGCACAAGGCATTCTGACCGGCAAATACAAGCCGGGTCAAGAGCTGCCGACCGACAGCCGCGCAGCGAACAGCCGGGTGAACAGCGTCATCAAGAGCTACTTGAACGACGCTGTGCTTAAGACCGTGGAAGATTTAAGCCAGCTGGCTCAGAACCTTGGCATCTCCGTCGCCCAGCTCGCCCTCGCCTGGGTGCTGCGTCAGCCGGGTGTCAGCACGGCGCTGATCGGCGCAACGAAGCCGGAGCAGATCGAAGAAAACGTCAAGGCGATTGACGTTGAACTGAACGCCGATACACTGGCGCAGATTGAAGAGATTTTGAAACAAGTGGCGAGCTTCTCGCCGACGAGATAGAAGACTAAGAATGCCTAACGTTAACAAAGCCTGCGAATCTCGCAGGCTTCGTCGTTTTATTTTTCCACTCTCGGCTTGGTCGGATCGCAATTCGGCACTTCCACCTGCGCGCTTTGGGAAAGCTTTAACAAATAGTAGCATTCTTCCCGATACATATGATCCGGCACGAGCGGGTTCAACCGGCTCAAGAGCTCCGAGCTTAGGTCGATCTCATCCAGTTCCTTCAGAAACGCCATAAAAACCCGCATTTCTGCATTCACATCGTCATGGAACCTCGCAAGCGCCGGGAATTCGCGCCTCATCGTTCTTGTAAATCCCGTCAGTTCAATCGCTTTCAAGTAGAAAGCATTGAAGTGCCGCTCAAACTGCCTGCTCTTCTTGAGCAAACGCTTCTCGACCGCATCAAGCTCCATTGCGATTGCAGCCGCATGACCGCCCGCATCCAGGAGCCACAGCAAGTCGTGGTGCAGCGCCTCATAGATCGGGACCGGTTTCCCTTCGAGCAAAGCTGTCAATACCCGCACATATTCTTCCAGCTCATTGACCATATGATTGATGAATGTAGGGGTAAGGCCGATTTGAACTTTGCCAACCAGCATGCGGTCTAACAGACCTAGCTTGAACGTCCGCAAACTGACCGTGAGCGTATACGCCTGCTGATTAATTGCAGCCAGCGCGCCGCTCGACTCAGTTGACCTGGCCTGGGCCAGAAGCTGATCAAATTGCGTGATAAATTGCTGCGCGAGTTGAATGTCCGCGACTTCTTTCGGCGGCAGTGCGTTCTCAATAAACCGGGCATGGTCCCCCAAAATTTGCAGCCAAAATCGATGCTCGAACCAGGCGGACGCTGTCATCGCTGACCATCACTCCTTTCCTATCCTCCTCCCAACTATATGTAGCACCGTCACCGTTCAGTAGAGTAAGACGGGGG
>NZ_JBCMUN010000023.1:0-42049 GCF_050467285.1 Paenibacillus oryzisoli
GGAGCGGCGCTGCGCGCGCCGCTCGGGCCGGCCGCGGGCGCCGGACGATCGCTGACACGGTCAGCGGATCGTCTCGGCGCGCCAAGCGGCCGGCGCAGCCGCTGGATGCCCGCAGGGTCATCCAGCGCGGCAAGCTGCTCCGCGAGCAGCTTGGGCGGGTCCTCGTCCTGCAGCTGCAGCTTCCCGCGGACGAGGACGAGACGCCCTTTCTGCACCAGCGGAGCGGCGGTTTTCCAGGTCTCGGGGAACAAGACCACCTCGACTTTATCAATGCGATCTTCCATGTCCATGAAGGCCATGGGCTGTCCTTTTTTCGTCACGATCGTCTTGCTGCCCAGGATCATGCCGGCGACGAGCACCTCGCTGTTATCCGGCAGCTCGACTAATTGATGCAGCATGACGGCGTCCAGCGCGGCCAGCTGTTCCGTGAAGCTGTCCAGCGGATGACCGGAAATGTACATGCCAAGCAGTTCCTTCTCCAGCTCGAGCTGGCGGCTCTGCGGCAGCGGCGGGATGTCCGGCACCTCAACCTCCCAGTTCGGCTCCTCGACGAACCCGAACAGGTGGAGCTGTAAGTCGTCCCGTTCCTTGCGCCATTTGGCCGCAGATGCGATCGTTTCGTCCAAAATCGCGAGCAGCTGCGCGCGGTGGCCGCCCAACGTATCGAACGCGCCGCCTTGAATCAGCGACTCGATGACCCGCTTGTTGCACACCCGCAAATCGACGCGGCGGCAAAAATCAAGCAAACTCTCAAACGGACTTTTCTTCCGCTCGCTGAGAATCGCGTCGATCGCGTGCGTGCCGACATTCTTGATCGCGGCGAGACCGAAGCGGATGGCGCCAGCCTGCGGATCGGGTGTGAACACCGTGCCGCTGCCGTTCACATCCGGCGGCAGCACCGCTAACCCGACACGGCGGCATTCGTCGACGTACTCCGCCACCTTGCGGTGATTGCCCATGACGGCAGTCAGCATCGACGCCATAAAATAGATCGGATAATGCGCCTTGAGATAAGCCGTCTGGAATGCCAGAACGCCATAAGCCGTCGCATGCGCCCGCGGGAAGCCATAGTCGGCGAAGCGCACGATCATATCGTACACCCGGTTCGCTTCCTCCGCGGTGAAGCCTTGCTTCAAGCTGCCGGCCACAAAGTGTGCACGCTCTTCGTCCAACACTTCGCGTTTCTTCTTCGACACAGCACGGCGGAGCAAATCCGCTTCGCCGAGCGAGAAGCCCGCCATCGAGGAGGCGATCTGCATGATCTGTTCCTGATACACGATAATGCCGTACGTATCCTTCAAAATCCCTTCCAGCGTCGGGTGCGGATAGACGACCTCTACCTGTCCGTGCTTGCCTGCAATGTATTTCGGGATAAACTCCATCGGACCCGGACGATACAAGGCCACGACAGAGATAATGTCTTCGAACTCCGATGGTTTAAGCTCCTTAAGCACCTTACGGACGCCGCTCGACTCCAATTGAAAGACACCGGTCGTTTCACCCCGGCTGAGCATCTCGTAGGTGACCGGATCGCGGTCCATGTCCAGCCCGTCGAACACGATCTCGACGCCTTCCATGTCCGCCAGCCAATCGACGGTCCGTTCAATAATGGACAGGGTCCGCAGGCCCAGGAAGTCCATTTTGAGCAGCCCGATCGATTCCAGATGCTCCATCGTATACTGCGTCAGCGCGGTCTGTGCCGTGCCTTCTTGCAGCGGCACGTACTGCGTCAGCGGCTCCCGCGAAATGATAACGCCGGCGGCATGCGTCGAAGCGTGCCGCGGCATGCCTTCCACACGCATCGCCATGTTCAGCAGCTCCGCCGTTTTCGGCTGGCGCAGCACAAGCCCTTTCAGATCTGAGCTCGTCTGCAGCGCCTCCGCCAGCGTTACGCCGAGCTGGTGCGGAATCGCTTTGGCCGCACGATCCACATCGCCGTAAGGGATGCCAAGCACGCGCCCGACGTCGCGCACCGCCGCTTTGGCCGCCATGGTTCCGAACGTAATGATCTGTGCGACATGCTCGCGCCCGTACTTGGCCACGACATAATCGATGACCTCGTCCCGCCGCTCGTCGCTGAAGTCAATATCGATATCCGGCATCGTAATCCGTTCCGGGTTCAGGAACCGCTCGAAGAGCAGCTTATACCCCAGCGGATCCACATTCGTAATCCGCAGCACGTACGCCACGAGGCTGCCTGCCGATGAGCCCCGGCCAGGGCCGGTCATAATGCCTTTTTCATGCGCAAAGCGAATAAAATCCCACACGATGAGGAAATAGTCCGAAAATCCCATGTTCTCGATAACGCCGAGCTCGTAGGAGAGCCGCTCCTCCGCCTGCCGTTTGAGCGGGTCCGAGGCATCCTGCCACTGCGGTTTGGCGCCGTAGCGCTGCTCCAGCCCAATCCGACATAGCTGCGCAAGATAAGCGCCCGCCGTCAAGCCCTCGGGAATCGGCCGGAAGCTTGGTAAAATCGACTTCCCGAACGTCAGTTCGAGATTGCAGCGATCTGCAACAACCGCCGTGTGCGCCAGCGCCTCCGGCGCATGCGCGAAAAGGCGCCGCATCTCGTCGTCGCTTTTCAAATACATTTGGCTCGTGCCCATTTTCAAACGATCCGTGTCGGCCACGGTTTTGCCCGTTCCAATACAAATCAGAATATCCTGCACGACATGATCCGGTTCCTTCACGTAGTGCACGTCATTCGTCGCAATCAGCGGAATGCCGGTCTCCTGGCTCAGCTTGATCATCGCAGCCATCACTTTTTTCTGCTCGATCATGCCGTGATCCTGAATTTCCAGGAAATAATCGTCCCCAAAAATGTTCCTGTACCGCTCCGCCGTGTTCCGCGCCTCCTCATAGCGATCGTGGAGCAGATGCTGCGACACTTCGCTGCCCAGACACGAGCTGAGACAGATCAACCCTTCGGCATACTGCGCAAGATGCGCCATATCGATGCGCGGTTTATAATGAAAACCCTCCAGATGCCCGAGCGAGACGAGCTTCATCAGGTTGTGGTAGCCTTGCATATTCCGAGCCAGCAAAATCAAGTGATAGATCGGTTGCTCCTGCCTCGAGCCTTTGTCACGCAAAGAGCCTGCGGTGATGTACACCTCGCACCCGATAATCGGCTTGATCCCCCGCTGCTTGCATGCTTTGTAAAACGCAATCGCTCCGTACATGACACCGTGATCCGTCAACGCCAGCGAGGTCATGCCAAGCTCAGCCGCTCGGCCTACCAGCTCTTCCATACGTGCGGCGCCGTCGAGCAGGCTGTATTCGCTGTGAACATGGAGATGGACAAATGAACTCATCAGCTTTTCCCCCTTCCGTCCATAATTATTCCTTATATTTTATCATAATCCACCCAGCCAGTCCCATACAGTAAAAGAGGAAGTTGTCCCTACATTACCGGAAAGGAAGCGAGCAGACCATGGTTAGCTTTTGGGCCACTGTTATTATGCATTTCGCCATTGCCTTCGGCGTCGTCTTCGGAGGCAGTATGCTCAGCGGCGTCGCTGCCGTCCTCACCCTTCAATCTCCCACGGAAAAAATGCTAACCATCGCCGAAAACATTAAAATCTGGGCGATGGTCGCCTCCATCGGCGGTACCATTGACCCCATTCGCTATATTGAAAGCCATGTCGCCA
The DNA here is from genome assembly GCF_050467285.1 of Paenibacillus oryzisoli. Taxonomy (GTDB): domain Bacteria; phylum Bacillota; class Bacilli; order Paenibacillales; family NBRC-103111; genus Paenibacillus_E; species Paenibacillus_E oryzisoli_A. The sequence continues at coordinate 3,651 of NZ_JBCMUN010000023.1, forward strand.
TCGGGCACTTGAACCCGGCGATCAAGCAGATTGTGTATATCGTCGTCGCCTTTATCGGCGCGCATTTCGGCACCTCCTTGATCCAAATGATCTGCAAGGGAGGCACCCAGCCTTGAGAATCCCGCATTTTGCGATGTATGCGCATCTCTTCAAAGGCTTCGCACTCGTCTTATCGGGCGCCATTATCGGAAGCGCGGTCTATATGAGCATCCACCAGCATGCGTACAATGAACTATATATCCAAATGCACAAATATTTGGAGGAGAACGCCGAACTCAAGGACGATCTGGACAGCTTGACAAAAACGAAAAACAAGCAATCCCTTGTCAGCGTCGTTAACGTCCACCTGCTCCCCAAAAACCAGGACGAGCTCATCAGCGAGGATATCCAGAAGGAAATCGAAGGCGACGTCAAAGGCGAGCTCAAGCTCGTCATCGGCCAAAAAGCCGCCTACGTCCGCGACTCCCAGCCGCTCTACGAAAGGCTCATCACCCAACGGACCTACGTCCTGCACGAAAAAAAATATGTGGTCGAAGTGAAATCCATCGTCCTGATTCAGAACGAGCTGACGGTCTGGATCACCGCCGAGGAGAAGCGCACATAATCGCGAATACGCGCGAAATATTGCAATCTCCGGTGAAAATCGCTAAAGTTAACAGTAAAATGGACTAAAGGACGGTTTTCACTTATGCTTGCAGCACAAACGATCCTCTTTTTACTCATTTGCGTCATGCTGGCGCTGACCGTATTCTACAGCTTCCGGTACCGCCGGGAAGCGGAGCCGACCAAACGCGGCCTCTATACGGCGCGCATGAACATTTGCATGGGCCTCATGCTGGTGCTCATCGCGATTACGCAAATTTTCTTCTTCAGCGAATCCAGTTTCCGCCGCATTTTCGGCACCGTGCTTGTCTTGATCGGCGTCTTCAATTTCTTCGTCGGCGTGCGCAACCACGGCCACTACGACCGGCAGCTGCGCGGTTAAATTACTTGCGCGGTCAGCATCGCCTTGGACACGAGCGACCCCGCGTGATAAATCTCAACATCAATTTTACCGAACTTCCGGCTCACCTCAATGATGGTGGGCTTTATTTCTATTTTGGCGTCAATCTGCAGCGGTTTGAGGAAGTAGGTCGACATGTTGTCCATCACGAGATCGCCCTTCTTGAACTCCTGCACGATCCGGTAAGCCGCCTGCGTCATCAGCGTCGTCAAGACGCCTTCCGATACGGTCCCGAGATGGTTCGTCATTTGCGGCGTGATGACGCCATGGAACTGCAGAGTCCCCTTCTCATCCCGCACCTCTTCCAGCCCCGACCAGATCAAATCTTCGAACGTCTCGCCGTTCTGCGGCTGCTTCTGGATGTACTGCATCGCCTTGAGCACGTCGCTGCGGTTGAGGACGCCGAGAATTTTGCGGTTGCCGTCCACGACGGGCAGCAGTTCAATGCCTTCCCACACCATCATGTGCGCCGCCGAGGCGACGGAGGTTTGCGGCGTGACCGTCAGCGGATTGCGCGTCATCAGTTTATCGACCGTCTGCAAAGTGTGCGCGCCGACCATGTCTTTCGAGGTCACGACACCGATAATCCGGTTCCACTCGTCGACGACGGGAAACCGGCTGTAGCCGGTATCCTCAGACAGGCGCTGCCAATCCTTCAGCGTGCTGTTGGCTTTTAAAGCCGATATGGTGACGCCCGAGGCCAAAATGTCCTCCACGAGCATAATTTTCTTTTTAATCAAACGGTCGTAGATCGCCCTGTTAATCATCGACGCGACCGTAAACGTATCGTAGCTGCTAGAAATAATCGGAAGCTCTAGTTCGTCGGCCAGCACTTTCACTTCCGTGGAGGTGTTGAAGCCCCCGGTGATCAGCACGCCGGCCCCTTGTTCCAGGGCGCCCAGATGCGCCCGGTTGCGGTTGCCGACAATGAGCAGACTGCCCGCTTCAATGTAGCGCATCATCGCATCCTGCTCCATCGCGCCGATGACGAACTTGTTCAGCGTTTTGTGCAGCCCGCGCGCACCGCCGAGCACCTGTCCGTCCACCATGTTGACGACTTCGGCGAACGTCAGCTTGTCGATATTTTGCCGCAGCTTCTTCTCTACCCGCACCGTGCCGATCCGTTCCTTCGTCGAAACGAGTCCCTGATTCTCCGCTTCCTTAATCGCCCGATAGGCCGTGCCTTCGCTGACGTCCATCCCCTTGGCGATCTTCCGCACGGAAATCCGGGTACCCAATGGAAGCTCCTCAATATGCCGCAGGATCTGCTCGTGCTTCGTCGTCGTATCTCCCGTTTGCAGTTCCAACTGTACCACCTCACTCATCGTATCCTGTACTATTCTGTACTATCAGTATAGCGTTTTTGCAGGAGGAGGACAATCTGCTTCCGGCTATGGCTGTGGAAAAACAAACATCCAACCCTATACAGGATCGGATGTTACATTTCCATTATAACAAACATATGTTCGATGTCAAAAAGTTTTGCGACTTCCTGCTTATTTGCGGAATTGCAGCAGCTTTTTGCGGCCTTGGAGGAGCTGCTCCGTTTGCCACTTCTTCATCCGGTTGATCCGGCTGAGCTCTCTGCGCTTCTCCTCGTCCACACCCAGAATTTGATGCAGATGGGCCGCGACCACCAGCAGCGCCATCACAATCCAGACACAGCTGAACACCATTTGAATGGAACCGACGTCCCTGAACTCCAGCATCGGAATGGAATAGAACAGCATGCCTGCCGCCATGCTCATGAACACGACATTTTTGAAACCTTTCATGGGATCATCACACCTTTCCCTAGCAAAATAACCACACCTTCTCCCAATGTATGAGACAAGTTGTGGTTATATGACTGGGGGCGTGACCCGCCTGCGCTATTCGAGCTCAAAGCCTTGCCCTTGCAAGAAGGCTTTCATATGCTTGCGCGGCCGCTGCGTCTTCGCGGCCATCTCCTTGGACCACGTCGTATCGGCCTTGCCGCCGGTCCGACGGTGCATATACTCGCGGATCGTCTCGTCGTAGACGTCGATCGCGGCGGGGTTGTCCGTGTACCGATTCTCGTGGTACACGGCTTCGAGCGGGAGCCGCGGGCGCAGCAGCGGCTCCTGATCCGGCATGCCGATGCACATGCCGAACACCGGGTACACGAGCTGCGGCAGGCCCAGCAGCTCGCTGACCTCGGCGGGCTTGTTGCGCAGCCCGCCAATGTACACGACGCCGAGGCCGAGCGACTCGGCGGCAACGGCTGCATTTTGCGCAGCTAATGCAGCTTCGACCGTGGCAATGATGAAGTTTTCAGCATTGCCGGTGATGGGGGCGTCCGTGTGGCGGCCCGCCGCCGCCGCGAAGCGGTGCAGGTCCGCGCACCACACGAGGAAGAGCGGGCACTCGCTGACGTAAGCTTGGCCGCCGGCCAGCTCAGCGAGCTGGTCTTTCAGCGCTTGATCCGTCACATGGATCACGCTGTAGGCTTGCATGTTGCTTGAGGTGGATGCGGCCTGCGCAGCTCTCAGAATCGCCGTACGCTGCTCAGCGCTGACAGGCTCCGGCGTAAATTTGCGTATGGAACGGTGACGGAGAAGTAAATCGATGACTTCGTTCATGATTCAAACTTCCTTTCTGCAAAGCACTACACTTTCAATCGTTTCCGCCCCTGACGATACAGTAAGGTCAACAACCAAGGGATCGTCACAATCAGCACAAAGACGATGAGATTGTAGAGGTTAAAAAGAACGATCGAGCCCGGCGTCTGCACTTTATACTTCCAAAGCGAGAGCAGTGCGGGATGCATGAGATACACACCGAAGGAGACCGCGCCGAGGGAAACGAACATTTTGCCGATAAGCGCCCACTTCTCTAGCAGCCACTTCGACAGCCAGATCAGGCTGATGCCGATACCGAGGCTGTACAGCAGCCAGAACAGCTCGTACCATGTATTTTCAAACGTATATCCCTTCAGCCCCGCTAGATAGAGCCCTGTATAAATCAAGCCGCACAAGAAGGAGGCGGGAATGAACCAGCTCTTGCTGCGCTCCAGCCACGCTCGAAACGCCGTATAGTTCATACCGATGGCGCCGCCAATCAGAAAATAGCCGAAATAGGTGATGCACAGCTCAGGCTTATGATCGATGGTACCGAACCAATGCGTGTAGATGTATACGCCAATTTGGATGGCCAGACCCCAGAAAGCGAGCGTTCGGCGGAACCAGGTCGCATTGCGGACGGCCCACACGAGCAGCGGAAAGAGCAAATAAAACTGCACGATGATGATCATAAAATACAAATGATAGCCGGAGTCAGCCCATTTCAGCTGCTTCAGAAAAACCTCCGGTTCGATCTTGATCGGATGTCCGGGCGTCCACAGCCACGGATTGTATATATAGTAGAAGAACGACCATACGATATACGGCACCAACACTTGGCGGACGCGCTTCCAATAGAAGATAAACGCCTGCTTACCGCTCCAGTTATCAGTATAAATATAGAACAACACGATACCGCTCAAAAAAATAAACACAGGTACAGCAAAATAGCTGATTTTATTTATAAACAGAACCAGCAGCGCCGTACTGCTCCCTTTCAGCGCCGGATCAACGGTCCAATCGGCTGTGACGTGGATTAACACCACCGCCAGTATGGAAATCGCTCTTACGATGTCGAGTTCGGTAATCTTCGCTTTTTTGGCCACGGTGTGATGCGATCCTCATTTCCTGCTCAGATACCTTTAATATAGCCCCTTTCGACGCTTTTCGCAACGCATCGACACGTAGCGCCCACCTGTGGCCGCGATGAGCGCGAGCAAGGCAGTCGCATACATCGCTTGTACGATGCCGAGATGCCGGTCAGTCCCCAACATAAGCCCGTGGATCAAAGCCAATACAAAAATCGGATACGACAGCATATGCAGCGCAAGCCACAGCTTTCTGCGAAGCTTCTGGCGCAGATCTGTCGTGAGGAGCACAAGCAGCAGACCATACATCGCAACGGTGCCGATTCCATTCAGAACAGGATTGTGCTTAGCCGTAAAAGGAACTAAAATCTCATGCCAGTCAAACGGCATAAATGTATCAATGATGAGCAACACGGCATGCAGAAGCGCCATAACCGTCCCCGCGTTGTTTAGAAACGTATGATAGCGGTGGAGCTGCGCTTTCTTCCTGCCTTTCATTTGCGGGTAGCCATACATAATCCCGATAACCATACCTGCCGACAAGCTCAGAAATGAGCCGATGCCCAAAACTCGAATCAGTGTCCACGTCGGAAATTGCAAGAACCAAGTTATCATCCTGTTTTCACTCCCTTCAGTCCGTGCCAAGCGAGCTCCAGCTTGGCACGGCTCGCTCGAATCAAATAACTTTCTCCACTTTCCGTATAAAGCAAAGCTTCCAAATCCGGCGCATTTCTCTTAAATAGTGCTGCGCCTTCCTCCAATCCTCGCAGGCAGAGCACCTTGGCCCACACCTCGCAATCCAGGAGATTGGGGCCTGCAACCGTACACTGTACAACGGAAGCTTCGCTAGGCCGCATCGTACGCGGATCGATCAAATGATGTCGCCACCCTTCCGCCCCTTGCCATCTGCGGCGCAACGTACTGGAAGTCGCGACCGCGCCCGCCATTAGCTCGGCAACCGCCTCTTCTTCCGGCGGAAGCCCGTACGGGTGCGCGATGCCAACGCGCCACGGTTCCTCCGGCGCCGCTCCGCCCCACACTGCTACATCGCCGCCGGCGTTCACAAGCCCGTGCGGCACTGCCCACCATTTGCGAAGGCCCGAGGCGATTTGCGAGGCAGTCCAGCTTTTGACAATGCCGCCCAAATCGATCGTGACGTCCGCAGGTATTTGCGCAGATTTCATCACCTGATCAAGCAGCAGGCATTCATATTGAACAGGACGAATAGCCTGCTCCGCACTAGCAGCAGCCCCTGCAAACTGCGGCAGCTTTTCAAACGAACGATCGTAGCCCGCACGCTGCAAGCTTTGGAGAATAAAAATGTTAAAAGCGCCTTCGGTTACTTCCATATAATGCTGTGATAGCGAAAGCACATCCAACATCGCTTCGGAAACGAAGCATCGTTTTCCCGCCTCCCGATTCAGCCAGGAAAGCTCGCTCTCCGACAGAAACCGGCTGAAACGCTGCTCGCTGCGGTCAAATCCCTGCTTGATCAGCGACTCCAGTTGAGGCTCATCCCGTTCCGAGCCCAGCACCACTTCGATTGCGGTATTCATGGCACGAAAGTGATAAGAACGCATCATGCCTTCCCCCTCCGTTTCGATCAAGATGCCGTGCTGCGCGTATGGGTTCTGCTCTGGCTTTGAGAAGATTGCGGCGATGTCTGGGACTGGGGCTGCTGGATTTGCGGCTCTGTTCTCTCCTGCGCATTCGGCTGTGACTGCCTATCGCCGTCGAAGCCGCGATTGCGGCCGTGTCTCCCCTTTCCCTGACTTGGCGGCTCCAGCAACTGCTCGCTTTGGCGTTCCGGAGCAGCGGCAACGGCAGGCTCTTCCTGCGCCTGAGAAGCTTTCTTCACCGCGGTTAGAAATTCGGGGCTGCCCTTAATGTGCTGAAACAAATAAAACAGCACCACAGCCAGTACGATGCCAATTTGCCACTTCGTCCATTTCGTCCATTTCCATATCGCGTTCATCTATGTTATCCCTTCCTCTCAACCTTGGCGATCTAATAACTTGATTATAGCGGGAACTTTCACCTTCGTCCTGAGAACTCCCTAAATTCTGGCTGAATCTCTGCTGAACGTTCTTCAGCCCAAAGAATGGGCGTTTTGGGCTATCCGCCTAAGCACCAAGGGATATATGTCCTCATATGATGGAGTAGTTTACTTTGCTTAAGCAATGCCATTTTTGATGCTGGAAGGAGTGTATGCTAATGACCAGAACGAAAGTTGGAGTATCCATTCAAAGCCCCAGCATCTTTTTGGATGATCGGACCGTTGTTCTAAGTGAAGGCATAGCAAGAAAATGGAAAGTGTCCTCTAATCAACCGATAACCTTGCGATTTGGTTCTTCGCTTCACGATGTCAGGGTGATTACAGCGAAAGTCTCGAATTGCCTTCGTGTAGACTCGAAGCTCGCGAACCGTTTAGGGCTGCACCAAGGCGCTAAAGTCAACCTCCACTATAAACAGCAAGCCAATACGCTGTCGGTCGGACCTTTAATCGGCGTTATGATCAGCCGTGTCTATGCAGGCTCGCCAAGCCGGCCTTTCGGTGCGATTACGGCTTTTTGCCGTGAATTGACGACTGCTTGCGAGCAGGTAGGCGCGGTCGTTTACTTTTTTCCGCCCAAAGAAATGCATGCCAATGCCCAGTCCATTGCGGCCCATTCCTACTCTGGCGGCAGCTGGACGAAAAAAACGTTTCCGATTCCAAATGTGATCTACAATCGGCTCACTTCCCGCAGATATGAAAATATGCCGAATGTGCAGCAATTTCTGAAAGATGCCAAGACGAACCACGGCACGCAAATTTTTAACGAGAAATATTTGAATAAAACGGAAGTGTTCGACGCCCTGCGCAAGGACAGCTCGCTGCACCGCTATTTGCCGGAATCGCACCTGTTCAAAAACTATGCCATGCTGCGTTCAATGGCTTCACGTCATCCGGTCTTATTTCTGAAACCGATCACGGGCTCGCTCGGTAAAGGCATCATCCGTATCCGACGTGAGGGAGATGTCTTCACCGCGCATTCCACGACGCTCTCCGGCGTGCGGAGACAGACATTCCCGAGTCTTTCCGCCGCTTTCCAGGCGCTCGCCGGCAAGCTGCGGGCGCAGCGCTATCAAATTCAGCAGGGTCTGAACCTGATTACGGCGGAAGGAAATCCGATTGATTTCCGTGCGCTCGTACAGCGCGGAGCCACCGGTCAGTGGGAGATTACATCGATCGTCGGACGCATCGCAGGCTCCCAGCACTTTGTCTCCAATTTGGCGCGAGGCGGCAGTCTCAGCACCGTGCCCGCAGCGCTGGCCAGAGCAGGCTTCAGCCCTGAAAACCGTGTCGCCATTAAAAGGCGTATGCGCAAAGCGGCCCTGGATATTGCCAAAGGGGTCGAGACGCAAATCCAGAGCCATTTTGGCGAGTTAGGCATTGACCTTGCCGTCGATACGAGCGGCAAAGTGTGGTTGCTGGAGGTCAATTCCAAGCCATCTAAAGACGACAATACCGCCTTGAACGCCGATAAAAAAATTCGGCCGTCTGTCAAAACATTGGTGAAATACGCACGTTATTTAGCGAAGTTTTGAGGTGAGCATATGCGCTGGACACCGCATCGCCGTCCGCGGCTTGGGATTATGGTGACTGAACGAAACCGGCCGCTTCCTTTTGCAGACGCCGCCTTCTATCGCATGCTGACCGCCTGCGGTGCCAAACAGGGCATCGAGGTGTTCGTCTTTTCGCCGAATCGTATCGATTGGACGCAATCGACCGTGCAGGGCTACGTCTACGATGAAGCGGACGGCTGGCAGGCGCGTAAGTTCCCGCTTCCTTCGCTGATCTATGATCGCTGCTTTTTTTCGGGCAAAGAAAGCTATACCGTTTATCGCCATCACGTTCGCAAGTTGCGCGCCCGGCGGGACATCCGGTTCCTAGGCAACGGGCTCGGGGGGAAATGGGAAGTAGCCCAGATACTGGCGAAAGACAGCGCACTGCTCCCTTATTTGCCTGAAACCGCAAGGCTGCACAGCGGCGCACAATTGAAAGCGTGGCTGGCCGAGAAGCAGGAGGCGTTCTTAAAGCCGGAAGGCGGCAGTCAAGGCAAGGGTGCCCTGCATGTGCAGCACACAAGAGAAGCCGGCAGCGAGCGCTACGTGGCAGAGGGGCGCGATGGGCGCAATCAGCCGTTGTCAAGGGCGTTCCCCGATTTCCCATCTTGCTGGCAGTGGCTTCGCATGGTCATTGGCGCTAGACCCTACCTGATTCAAGCGTACTTATCGCTTCATACCGCTGAGGGCATCGCCTACGACGTCAGATCGCTCATGCAAAAGAACGGGCGCGGCTTGTGGGAGATGACCGGGGTCGGCGTGCGCGCCGGCAAGCCCGGCAGCCTGACATCCAACCTTCATGGCGGGGGCAGCGCGGAGGAGGTTTCTTCCTTTTTGACGCGACAGTTTGGCGAAGCCAAGGCGAAAGAACTGCTGAGCGTCATCACGGAGCTGTCCTTGCGCATCCCGCCATTGCTTGAAAACGACCACGGACGGCTGGTTGAGCTCGGCCTTGATTTTGGCATTGATACCCAGGGGTGTATCTGGATTCTCGAAATCAATTCCAAGCCGGGACGTACCTTGTTTGCCGAACTGCGCGACGAGCGCGCCCGAGCCGACTCGATCGCCAATCCGATCCGATATGCACGTTTTTTGCTTCACCGAATGCCTGGCTAGGGCAGCTTAGCGAACCAGTCCGCGACAAGGAGGCAGAGCGCAATTCGCTGCCTGTTTTGCCACGGAGAGCCCTGGAAGGGCAACAAGTTTAGGAGGGTAACCTAATGAGTTTGACATCCTGTATGCTCCACGCCGCACCTCGAACCGACAAATCCGTCTACTTGACCAGCGATCTCGCCAAAGCTTTGCGGTTAACCGGCAATCGCACGATAACCTTAAAGGTTGGCAGCAAATCCGCCATACTCCCAATCCGACTCATCAAAAAAAGCGGCCAGCATATGCACATCCCGACATCCCTCATGACTACGTTGCGCATCCCGCGCGTCGGCAATGTCATGGTCGTCAGCAATTCCAGCCGAGAGCTGCGCATCGGGCCGGTCATCGGCGTCCTCACCAACATTGAAGGAAGTTCCAGACCCTTTGGCTCCAAAACGGGGTTCATTCGGCAGGTCATCAAAACGAATTCCGCCAAATCGTTCAGCTTCGCCTTCAGCCCGCGCAGCGTGAACTGGATTCAGGGAACAGTGACGGGCATCGTTCCGACCGAAAGCGGCGGCTGGGCGCGCAAAACGTTCCCGCTGCCGGACGTCGTTTACAACAGGCTTTCCTCCCGGAAAGCGGAGAAATCGGCGGGCATGGAGCATTTTAAAAACCGCTTCGTCCGCAAAGGCATTCCGATCTTCAACTGGAGCTTCTTCGACAAATGGGACGTGTATAAGCTGCTCGACGGCCACGACGCGTTCCGTTACGTACCGGAGTCGCGCATCAATCCAACGTCCGAACAGATTCGGGAAATGCTCGATAAACATAAATTCATCTACCTTAAACCAACGGCCGGCAGCCTCGGCATCGGGATCTTCCGCGTTACCTACAATCCGAAGCGCGGGTATTTTGTCCGCTATCGCAAAGCCGGCAAGAACGTCCTGATCCGCTACGCCAAATTCGAAGGGCTCATGGGGATGCTCGGGACCGATCGTGGGCGCCTCTCTCATTACGTGGCGCAGCAAGGCATCCGGCTGATCGAGATCGACAACTGCCCAATCGATTTCCGCTTCCATCTGACCAAGGACGGCAGCAATAAATGGGTTGTCGCTGCCATCGGCGCGAAGAAATCCGGCAAAGGCAGTGTTACGACGCATATCCGCAACGGCGGCATGTTGATGACACCGGAGCAAGTGCTGCGGCATGTGTACGGCTCTCGGGCGGAGCAGATTTTGCAAAACGCCAAAGATGCCGCGATTCAGCTTGCGTCGGGCATCGAGAGCAATTACAACCATTTGCTCGGCGAGCTCGGTTTCGATCTTGGCATCGACCAGAATGAGCGCGTTTGGATGTTCGAGGCGAACGCGAAGCCGGGACGCTCCATCTTCAAGCATCCCTCGCTCAAAGCCGGCGATGTCGCTACGATTCAGAACGTATACGATCACTGTTTGTTTTTGAGCCGCTTCCGCTCAAGGAGGGATGGCTAGATGGGACTCACCCTTCATGAAAAAAAGCAACGCCCGACAATGGCGATTCTAACGGTGAAAGACAGCGATCGCGTGTTCCGGGGGAATTTGAATAACTTTGTGGATTTGATCCGTACCGGCGAACAGCACGGTGTCGACGTCTACGTGGCCACGACGAAAGACCTCAAGCTCAGCAGCGAGGAAATGTACGGCTACCGCTACCACAGTGATTCCAAACGCTGGATTCGCGAGCTCGTACCTGCGCCGCAGGTGGTGTACAACCGCATCCCTTACCGGAAAATGGAAATGCGGCCCGAAGTCCAGCAGACGCTCCAAACGTGCAAGCGAAGCACTAGCGTGGAGCTGTTCAATCCGTCTTTTTTTAACAAATGGACGTTGTTTAGTTGGCTGAGCGGCGCCGCAGAGAGCAAACTCTACATTCCCGAAACGGTTCAGCTGAACGGGGTCAGCGATCTGTCTCAACTGATTCAGAAACATCCCGTACTCTATCTGAAACCTGTCAAAGGCAAGGCCGGCAAAGGCATCATGCGCGTGGATCGGCCGGCAGGCCGCCCCGACAGAGCGTATCGTCTCAGCCGCCAAGAGGATAAAAAGATGGTGCACAGCTTTCATCCAACGGCGGACGACATCTGGAAGGAATGGAACCGCCATCGGATCGGCCAGGACTATATCGCCCAGCAGGGCATCGATCTGACCCGCCACAAGGACCGCGCCTATGATCTGCGGGCGTTGATTCAAAAGAACGGCAAAGGCAGCTGGAGTGTCTCCGGCATCGGAGCCAGAGTTGCCGGCAAGGCGAGCATCACAACGCACGTCCCCCGCGGCGGATCCATCGGTGAGCCGCAAATGCTGCTGACGCATGCGTTCGGCGCCAAGGAAGCCAAGAACATGCTCAAAAAGGTTCGAACCGCCGCTATCAAGCTTGCCAAACAGATCGAGAAATCGTCTGGCGCCCAGCTCGGAGAAATGTCCATGGACATTGGCGTTGACAGCAAAGGGCGCATCTGGTTTTTCGAAGCGAATTCCAAGCCGATGAAATTTGACGAACCGACCATTCGCCGCAAATCGCTCGACCGGATTATTGAGTACAGTTTGTATTTAATCCACAACCGAAAAAGAAGGTGATGAAGCTTGGCTCCATTACGACTCGGCGTACTAGCGATATATTTAGGGGGATCGAGGCTCGAAGAACTGTCGTTCTTTAAAAGGCTCAGTCAGGAAGGCAGAAAAATCGGGGTTCAAGTTGAAGTATTCACACCAGGCGATGTCAGTGGGGAATCGGCGCGAACGCTGACCTATGTCCCGGAAAAAGGGACTTGGACGCGCAAACTCACCCCCCTGCCGCCTGTCATCTACGATCGCTGCCGGTACAAAGCCGCAGCGAACTATCAGATGCTGAAAGCTTTTCGCAATCGGCACTCCAAACTGATTTATTTAAGCAGGCCGCTCGCCAATAAATGGTCGATGCATCAAACGCTGTCTCAAAGCGCCACGATTAAGCCGTATTTGCCGGCGACGGTTCGCTATACGTCGGTATCCGATCTGCTTCGCTTTTTGAAAAAGCATAAATTGATTTACGTCAAGCCGAAAAACGGCACCGGGGGCCGCGGCATCCTTCGCATCGAACAGGTTGGGACAGATCGGTATCTGCTGCAGGGCCGCAATCATAGCCGGACGATCATCTCGCCGTTTCGCGCGAATGAACGGCAGCTTGAAATCAAGCTGCACTCACTGCGCCTAAGCCCTGATTATGTCGTGCAGCAGGGCATTCCGTTGACCCTACGGGACGGACGGGTGCATGACTACCGGCTCTTGATCCAAAAGAACGGGCAAGGCGAATGGGAAGTGACCGGCTGTGCCGGCCGGATCGGCCCGCATCGCAGTATTACGTCCAACTTGCACGGAGGCGGAAGCGCCGTCGCCCAAGACCGGCTGCTTGGCTATCGGTTCTCGCCCGACAAGATTGCCGGCATTAAAAACGAAATGAACAGTTTCGCCCATAAGCTGGCTGAATTCCTCGAAGTCAAGTTCGGCAAGCTCTGCGAGCTGGGCATGGATATTGCCGTGGATCCCAAAGGCGGCGTCTGGCTGCTGGAAGTGAACCCGAAGCCTTCGCGCGAAGTGTTCCGCCGCATCGGACAGCACGCTGTCTATCAGAAAGCGGTCTCCCGACCACTGGAATACGCGCTGTGGATGTCTAAACAAAAAAAAGCTCCGCTCTCGGAAGAAACAGAGACGGAGTCCACATAAACGAAAAGAAAGCCTGGCGAGTGATCGAAAGGCTTTCTTTTCGCGTTGGGCGCGGGGGCAAGCGGGTGGGGTATGCGAGAGGTTGCCGTGGCACCCCCTACGCTTCCAAATGCCCCAGATGGCCCATCGTCTGGACGAAAATTTGCTCGATATGCTCATCGTCCAGCGAGTAGTAAACCGTCTTGCCTTCCTTGCGGCGCTTGACGATACGCAGATCGCGCAAGTAGCGCAACTGATGGGAAACCGCGGACTGCTCCATGCCGATCAGCGTTGCCAAATCGTGCACACAAAGCTCCTGTTCGACGAGGAAAAATATGATTTTTACCCGCGTCGGGTCGCCGAGCGCTTTGAAAATATCGGCCATGCCCACTGCTTGCTGATCCGTAATTCGGCGGTCGGCCGGAATCGCATCGGCATGCGAGCAGGAGCAGGAGGCGTCCGCGCCTGTTTGCATCAACATTTTTTCCATTGCATGAATCCCTCCGCTCCGTCTGGTTATACTGGCAATGCGGGGTGCTCGTTCGTCGATTTCTCGATCTGCACTGTCGCATGGGTAATATTGAAACGTTTCTCAATCCGTTCAAGCGCCTGCTGCAAAATAGCCTGACTGTCCTGATCATCTTCGATCAGCAGATGACAGCTCAGCGAATCCATGCCGGACGTAATCGTCCATACGTGCAAATCGTGCACATCGCGAACGCCGGTAATGCTGGCCAGCGCCTGCTTGACAGTTTCCAGCTCGACGGAAAGCGGTGCGCCTTCCATGAGAATGTGCAGCGTCGATTTCAGCACGCTCCATGCTCCACGTAAGATAAGCAGCGATACGATGACACTGATAATCGGATCGGCCGCATACCAGCCGAAGAGCAGCATCGCGAGCCCGGCCAGGATCGCTCCGACAGAACCGAGCGCATCGCCGAGAATGTGCAGATAAGCGCTGCGCAGGTTCAAGTTGCCGTGCACATCGCCTTTGCGCATCAGCGACCACGCGCTGAGCAAGTTTGCGAGAAGCCCGACGAGCGCAATCGCCATCATCGTGCCGCTCGCCACTGGGGCCGGGTGCCGGAACCGTTCTACGGCCTCCCAAAGGATGAAACCGGCAATGACGAACAGCGTCACGGCGTTGAACAAAGCCGCCAAAATTTCAAACCGATGAAAACCGAACGATCTGCGCGGCGAAGCCGGCCTTGCCGCCAGCCACAGCGCGAACAGGCTTAACGCCAGCGAACCTGCGTCGCTCAGCATGTGACCGGAATCCGACAGCAGCGCCAGGCTGTTCGTCCACAGCCCGCCGGCAAACTCCAGAATCATGATACCGGCTGTGATCAGCAGCGCATAGGTCAAACCTTTGCGATTGCCCGCCCCGTGGTGGTGGTGGCCATGATGCCCATGATGATGGCCATGATGGTGATCATGGCTGTGGCCCGCGTGACTATGATCGTGGTTGTGGTCATGGTCTTTGTCGTGTGCATGATCGTCACCGTGCGTGTGGCTGCACCCTTGCCGATGTTGAGATTCTTGCGTCATGGACTCCCCTCCTTATCTGAACATCCATTCATATGAACAATTACTCATATGTTCATCATAACGAATCGAGCAAGCCAAAGTCAATGGGCAGCCGCGAAACTTGTCGGCAAAGCAAAAAGACCGCCTTCCCCCTTGGTTTAAAGGGGAAAGAACGATCTATAAATAGGAGAAATGACCCGGTTGTTGTTTCAGCTCAGTGTGACGCTTTTCGGGGAATCGTGCCGCCAATGCGAAAAAGCCTGCAATTTGGCATGAATTTGTTGGATTTTAGGCTAATTCAAGATAATTCCTGCGATAGAGCAGTTTTTCTCCTTCGTTTTCTTCAAATCGGGTCGATCCGTTAAAAATACCTGCCATATTGCAGGCTTTGCCCCGAAACTAGGCGGGCCATGCAAAAAAGAATTCCTGCTTAAATGCAGGTTTTCACGAAGAGCCCCTCGAGGGCCCCTCGGGAGAGTAAACCTCTCACGTTCCTGTTGCCGCTTTGTTCGCACCCGCTTCCACAACGTCGGGATCAAAAGTGATCGTCGCATTAAACAGTGTCGTAGAAATCGAGAAATCCCCCGTGATGCCGCCGCCCGCACCCGCATACGACTTCGAGGCGCTGGTCGGTGCGATAACGCAAGTATCGCCGTTGACCAGGTTTCCTTCATTCCTGATGATGTTGAATATTCCTACAAAAGAAGGCATGCTGATCAGCACCTTTACATCAATGTGCTACAGTCTATGCCGGGCGGGCGGCGTTTGCGACAGTTTATTGCGCAGGCACGTGATCCAGCAGTTCAGCAAAGCGCGTCAAGCGAACGTGCGCCCCTTCCAGCTCGCCGGATTCCCGGAAGCCGGCATAATCGCACGCTACGACGGTCAGGTTATTGCGCAGCCCGGCCTCCACATCGGAGGAGCGGTCGCCGACCATCCACGCGGATTCGACGCCGTGCGTCTCCAGCAGGATTTTAACCAGGTCGACCTTTGATTTCGTCTTATATTCCCCTGCGCTGTACAAGCCCTCGAACAAAGGGGAAATTCCCATTGCCTTCGTCACTTCTTTGACATAGTCTTCAAGCCCGTTGCTGGCAACGAACAGCCGGATGCCTTGCCCGTGCAGCGTGCGCAGCGTGTCTGAAACGCCTTCATACAAGACGCCGCGGCCATCTTTTAACCCTTCCATTTGATAATGGATCAGAAGCCGATCCGCTTCCTCCCGCACTTCCTGTGGCGATTCCGGCATGACGCGTTCCCAAATCTGCTCCAGCAGCATGCCCAAAGCGCCAAGAATCCGCTCTTCCGGCGGCGTTGCCCCTTCGTATAAGCCGCGTGCTCGCAGCGCGTCAAACGTGGCGTGATAAGCGGGCAGCAGCAGCGTCTCCGTTTGAAATAACGTGCCGTCCAGATCGAACAGCATCGCTTGAGGTTTCGTCAAAGTCAGCATGATTTCGCTCCTTTTTTTCTCCAAAGATAAACGGCTTCGCCGTCCTTTCAAGGACGGGAGCGTTTACTGATGGCATAGAGCCACTTCGAGGATATACTTTCTGATATGCTAAAAAATCTTCATGATCTTCATTAAGGATGGCAAACATACCCTTAGAAGTCAATGCACATCCGGGTAAAATGGTTATTGCCGTAGGAAATAAATTCAGTTATGATTGAAATGTGAAGTATTTATATGACAAAATGAAATTTTCATTCAATAAAACGATCATTTCCATCTACCGAAAGCGAGGAACACGTTGATGAACATTCATGTTTTTCAGAATCAGCAGGAGCTAAATGAAGCCGGAGCCGGCATTATCACTTCTCTCGTCCAAATGCAGCCGAAAGCGGTGCTTGGCTTGGCGACCGGCGGCACACCCGTAGGGATTTACGAGGAGCTTGTCAAAACGTTTAATAAGGGACGCGTCTCCTTCAAGCAAGTCACGACGTTCAACCTCGACGAGTATGTCGGCCTGCCGACCGATCATGCCGAAAGCTATCAGGCTTATATGAACCATCATTTGTTCTCTCACATCGACCTTCCTGCAAGCTCCGCACATATTCCGAACGGCAACGCGGGAGATCTGGAAGCAGAGTGCCAGCGCTACAACGACCTGCTTGAGGAAGCCGGGCAAATTGATCTGCAGATCCTCGGCCTCGGTCATAACGGCCATATCGGTTTTAATGAACCTGACGACGCGCTGACCAGCGGCACGCATATTGTCGAACTGAAAGAGGAAACGCGCGAAGCGAACGCCCGCTTCTTCGACTCCATCAACGAGGTGCCGACGCATGCGCTGACGATGGGAGTGGGTACGATTTTAAAAGCGAAAACAATCCTGCTCATCGTCCGCGGCGCCGATAAAGCGGAAATCGTTCACCGTGCGCTCACCGGCCCGATTACGACGGAAGTGCCGGCCACGCTGCTGCAAACGCACCCGCACCTCGTCGTGCTGCTGGATGCGGAAGCTGGGAGGCTGTTCAAATGAGCGAGCTGCTGATCACAGGCGCCCGCATCGTAACGGAGCAGGGCGTGATTGAAGACGGCGTCCTTCACGCCAAGGAAGGCCGCATTGCCTTTGCCGGCGGCAAAGCGGCATGGCAGCCGGAGACGGCAAGCCCGGCTGCCGAACGGATCGACGCGGCAGGCCGCTGGCTGCTGCCCGGGTTTATCGACGTGCATGTGCACGGCGGATACGGCGCGGATTTTATGGACGCGAATCCGGAGACGCTGGAGACGATCACGAAGTTTCACGCGCAGCACGGCACGACCGGCATGCTCGCGACGACGATGACGCAAACGCGCGAAGCGATTGATCGCGCACTCGGCGAGATCTATGCATACTCGCGCAAGGAAATGCCTTATGCCCAGCTGCTTGGCGTGCATCTGGAGGGCCCTTTCGTTTCGCCGAAATGGGCCGGGGCGCAAGACCCCAAGCTGATGCTCGATCCGCAGCTTGACTGGCTCCAGGACTGGGATGAGCGCTATCCGGGGCTTATGAAGCAGTTGACCTTGGCCCCCGAACGCGAGGGGGGCCTGGCCGCGATCGCGTGGCTGCGCGATCACGGTATCGTTGCCGCTTGCGGCCACACGGACGCCACTTACGCCGACATTCAGGCGGCGGCGGACGCGGGGCTCTCGCAAGCGGTGCACACCTTCAATGCGATGAAGCCCTTGCATCATCGCGAACCCGGTACCGTCGGTGCCGTGCTCACCGACGCCCGCATCAGCGCGGAAATTATCGCTGATGGCATTCACGTCCACCCGGCCGCGCTTCGGCTGGTGACGCTGGCGAAGCCGCCGCATGGCGTGCTGCTCATCACGGACGCGATGTCCGCCGCCGGGCTCGGCGACGGCCAATACGACCTGGGCGGCCAGGCCGTGACCGTGAAGTCGGGCGTCGCTCGCTTGACGGAAGGCGGCTCGCTTGCCGGCAGCACGCTGACGATGATCGACGCGCTCCGGTTTATGGTGCGCGAGGTTGGCGTCAGCGTAGAGGACGCGAGCCGCTTCGCGAGCGCCAACCCGGCG
The DNA here is from genome assembly GCF_050467285.1 of Paenibacillus oryzisoli. GTDB lineage: Bacteria > Bacillota > Bacilli > Paenibacillales > NBRC-103111 > Paenibacillus_E > Paenibacillus_E oryzisoli_A. The sequence continues at coordinate 21,791 of NZ_JBCMUN010000023.1, forward strand.
CGGCAGCTCGGCCTCAGCGCAACGCACGGCTCACTCGCCGCCGGCAAGCAGGCTGATGTGCTGCTCGTCAGCGAAGACCTTGCGCTGGACGGCGTATGGGTGCGCGGCAAGCAAATCCTAGCTTGACACAAAGAAAGCGGACGACCGATGCCCCGGTCGTCCGCTCTTTTTTAACTCAACTCCGCTGGCTGCAGCGCATGCGCTCTCCTATACTCACCCGGCGTCATCGCCTTCAACTCGCGGAATATACGCGAGAATGACTTAAACGAGCCGAAACCGACCTCGATTGCGATGTCGATCCCGGGCATCTGCGTCGATGACAGCAAACTGCACGCATGTCGAATGCGAATTTCGTGCAAAAAACGAACAAACCCGGCCCCCGTATGCCGCTTAATCTCCTCGCTCAAATACGAGCTGCTGATGGCGAATAACTCCGCCACGCTCGATAACGTAAGGGGATCCCTATAATGGGCATGGATATAGTGAATGATCGGCCATGCGGATTTTTTTCCATTCCCGTTTGGCGGCGACACAGGATACTCCCCTGCTTTTCTCCGCATACGGTCAAATCGAGCGAGCGCTTCCAACAGCTTCAGCTTCAGCAGCGTCATACGCCACACCTCACTGCCGGCATATTCGACCAGCATGTCCTCAAATGCGCCGGCTAGCACGTTGGACTGCTGCTCATTCAGATGCACCTGAGCGGACAGTTCCTCGCCCGTCAGAAGTTCTTTGAGCCCCGGTCCAACCTCCAACGACTGATACAACAGTTCCATATCGAACATGCAGTTGTACAGCCGCAGCGGCTCGGCTGATTCCACGTGCAGCTCATGCACCTGATACGGCAGTAAAAAGGTCGCTGTCCCTGGCTTCAGCGAATGGCGGACGCCATTGATGATTTCGACGCCGCAGCCTGCAATGACCAATGAAAACTCAAGAAAATCGTGGCGATGCGGGGGAAAATGCCGCACGACTTCGTTAATCGAAACATGGAACGGAAAACTGGGATGAATCCAAGGATAATCGGTCAAGTGTTTGTTAGTTGGGTATAGGCTCATGCGTTCGGCACGCTCCTGCAACGAAAAATTGAGATAGTCTCACCGGAAACTGTCCTATCTGTCTTCTGATTGTAGTCTATGATGAGGTTATCAGCAACCTAATCATATTAGCACACAAGGAGGCTACGCAATGTCCAGTCCAATCATTGGCGCGCTCAAGTCCAGCTCGATCATTACGCGTCATCCGGCTAACCCGATTCTTACCGCAGGCGATGTGCCTTATGCCCCGGCGCTCGTCTTCAACGCAGGCGTAACCAAATACCAAGGCCGCTATATCATGGTATTCCGCAACGACTACGGCGATCCCGAGAAGCACACGCTGCTGCCAAGCTCGACCACTAACCTAGGACTTGCCTACAGCCATGACGGCATTCATTGGGACGTGCAGCCAGGTCCCTGCTTCGGGCTCCAAGACGACGAAATCATCCGCACCTACGATCCGCGTCTAACCGTAATGGACGGGCGCGTGTATATGTGCTTTGCTGTCGACACCAAGCATGGCGTCCGCGGCGGCATCGCCGTAACTGATGATTTCGAGAAGTTTGAAGTGCTGCATATGACGGCACCGGACAACCGGAACATGGTGCTGTTCCCGGAAAAAATCGGCGGCAACTACGTACGCCTAGAACGCCCGTTCCCGGTATACAGCCGCGGCGGTAAAGACCGATTCGATATGTGGATTTCAGAATCTCCCGATTTAAAATATTGGGGCAACACCGATCTGCTGCTCGCCGTCGAGCATGTCGCTTACGCCAACGACAAAATCGGACCTGCCGCACCGCCAATCAAAACGTCCAAAGGCTGGCTGACCACCTTCCACTCGGTCGACCTCGATCCGAGCCGCGGCAAGAACGGCTGGGAAGACAGCTGGAAAAAACGTTATTGCGCAGGCATCATGCTGCTCGATTTGGACAATCCGAAGAAAATCGTCGGCATGTACAAGGACCCGCTGATCGCGCCGGAAGCGAGCTATGAAACGGACGGTGGATTCCGCAACGACGTGATTTTCCCAGGCGGAATGATTCTGGAAGACGACGGCGAAGTCAAAATCTATTACGGCGCCGCCGACACCGTAGAATGCTTGGCGACCGCGCACGTCGACGACCTCGTTCGGCTGTGTCTGGAAGGCAAGTAAACAGACGCGCCCAACGCCACACAAAGCAAAGGCTGCCTTCTCCAACGCAAGTTGGAACGGGCAGCCTTTTCATCAAAAAATCTTCTTAACCTCCCGATCCTCCTTCAAAATTTCAACAGCTTCCCGGAAGCGCATGGAATGCACAATTTCACGCTCACGCAAAAACTTGAGACTGTCCTGAAGATCCACGTCATCCGTAAGATCGATCAGCCATTGATACGTCGCCCTCGCCTTCTCTTCGGCGGCAATATCCTCATACAGGTCCGCGATCGGATCGCCCTTCGCCTGAATATATGTAGCCGTCCACGGCACGCCTCCGGCGCTCTGATAGAACAGCCCCCGGTCATGGGCGGCATAGTGATCGTCCAGCCCCGCTGCTTTCAGCTGCTCCATCGTGGCGTCTTTCGTCAGTTTATACACCATTGTCGCGATCATTTCTAAGTGCGCAAATTCCTCTGTGCCAATATCCGTTAACAGCCCGATGACCTTGCCTGGAATCGAATACCGCTGATTCAAGTATCGCAGGGCGGCCGCCAGTTCTCCGTCTGCGCCGCCATATTGCTCCAGGAGCAGTTTGGCCATGCGCGGATCGCATTTGCTGACCCGAACCGGATACTGCAGCTTTTTCTCATAAACCCACATGCCGCTTCCTCCTTCCTGTTCTCCGCATGCTTATACTTCCCACGGCCAAGGCGACTCGATCCACTGCCACGGCTGTCTGGTAAAGCTGTGGCCAAATGGCATGAGCGGGCCAAATTCCAATTCAAACTGCTGAACCATGCCCATTCTTTTTTGCGCAAATTGGTTGTATTGCTGGATGACGGCAAGGTCATTCGGATGCGTATCCAGATACAGCGTCAGCTCGACCAGCACAAAATCGACCGCTTGCAGGTCGTGCAGCTGCTTGTAAAAGCTCTCCGGCATGGCATGCGTCTCTTGTGAACGCTCCTCCATCAGGCAGGCCCTCCTACTGTCAGATTCGGCGTGTATGGCCCATACAGCGCAGGCCACAGCGTGCCGGTGCGAAGCGCTTCATATGGACTGAATTGCGGCAGACCCGGGGGCTGAAAAGTCATATATAATTGCGGTGGTGTATTATACCATTTGCAGCGGATCGGCGGGCAAGGGTCGAATGGACCGATGTACGGATACCATTTTTTGAATTGCGTATGCATATGTCTCCTCCTCTACAGGACCTCTCTGTTCTTATATGCGGGAGAACTTGACCAAAATCACACTTTTCTGCAATGACAAGCCGGAGTGCCCGCAAAAAACAGCAAAAAAACCCGCCCGATCGCAGCAAGCAACCAGGCAGGGATTCAGAGGAACTTAATCCAATTTAAAATTAAAATGCAGCACACCCGACTTCCGGAGCGACTGATAAATGATGACGACCAACGGCCCGAGAAAGAGCCCGGCGAACCCGAACCACTCGAAACCGATAAACAGCGAGATCAGCGCCGCCAGCGAATTGATGCCTACCGCATCGCTAAGCACTTTCGGCTCGATAATCCGGCGCATAATCGACAGCACGAGGAACAGCACCAGCAGGCCGATCCCCATCGCCGTATGCCCGACCAGGAACTGATAGAGCAGCCACGGGATAAAAACAAGCCCAGTTCCGATGATCGGCGCAAATTCCATGATCATCACCAGCATCGAGATCGCCAAAGGATAGTCAGCCCGAAGCACGAGCAGACCGATAAACGTCACGACGTAGGTGAACAGCGCCATAATCAGCTGCGCCCGTACGAAGCCGAAAATCGCTTCGCGCAAATAGCTCAGCACCCGCTCCATCTTCACTCTCGCCGTCTCCTCGAACATGGAGAGGAACGCCGCCTTCATATTCGGCAGGCTGTACAAGGTTAAGAACAGGGCAATGACATAAATCAACATCAGCAGGAAGAAATTTGGGATTTTACTCGCCATATTGAGGAAAAATCCGGATACACTACTAAGGAAGCTGGTTAAAGCTCCTGTCAGCGTTTCCGTGCCTTTTTCGAGCCATGTCTGAACTTGTGCCGCCATCTCCGGGGACAGCGAGTTATAGAAGCCCTGTGTCCGGTCGACAGCCTGATCCACGTAGAGGTTGACCTGATCCATATAATTCGGCGCCTTGCGGCCAAGTTCGATTAGCTCAGTCACGACGTTCATTCCGATAAAATACATGAGCGCCAGCAGCACCAGCGTGAACAGTGTGCCGATGATCGTCGCGGCGATAAACCGGGTCATTTTGGCCCATCGCACCAGCAAACCGATCAACGGATCCAGAAAAATCGCCGTCACGAGGGCTAGTAGGAACGGCAGTCCTATTGTAAACAACCCATACAAGACCACAACGCCAAGAAGCAAAAGTATGGTCGTCTTCGTCGACATAAGGACTCCTCCGATTATTCATTTCCGGGCAGCACGGTGTTGTTCTTCGTTATATGTATACGCAAAATACGCAGGCGGTCAACCTCTGAAATTTCAAATATATGGTCGCCATAAGTAATTTTTTGCCCTTTGACAGGCTCGCCTTCGACTTTCTTGAAGAGCCAACCGCCGATCGAGTCGACGTCCTCATCTTCAATGTTCAGATCGAGCAAATCGTTCAAGTCCTCGAGCAGCACCCGGCCGTCGACGGACGTGTATTTGTCTTTCACTTCGACCCCGGGGCGATCGGTATCGAACTCATCATGCAGCTCTCCGACAATTTCTTCCATGATGTCTTCCAGCGTCAGCAGCCCGGCAGTCCCGCCGTATTCGTCAATGACGATGGCGAGCTGGGAGTGCATTTTCTGCATCAGCTTCAGCACGCGGCTCACTTCCATGGACTCCGGCACATTCAGGATTGGACGGATAAAATTCCGTATGTCCTGCTCGACGTCAGGATCGGCTGTCAGCAGATCGGCGATGTGCACGAATCCGACGATATTGTCCTTATCCTGGTTCGCGACCGGATAGCGGGTATGCTTCGTCTCGTGAACGTGCCGCAAATTTTCGATAAAGCCGACTTCAAGGTACAAGCAGTCCATATCGGTGCGGGGGAGCATCACTTCGCGGGCAACCAGGTCGGAGAATTCAAAAATATTGTCGAACAGCGTCATCTCATCTTCATTGATATGACCGCTTTTGACGCTTTCGTCCATCAGGATGCGCAGCTCTTCCTCCGTATGGGCGGCTTCATGCTCGCTCGCAGGCTCCACACCGATCCAGGAGAGGAATTTGTTCGCCGTACCGTTCAGCAGCCAAATGATCGGCCGAAACAGCTTGTAGAAGTAGAGCAGCGGCGCAGACAGCCACAACGATGTAGCCTCCGCTTTCTGGATGGCGAACGATTTGGGCGCCAGCTCACCGAGCACGATGTGCAGGAACGTGATGAAACCAAAGGAGACGATAAAGGAAATCGCCGATGTGTACACCGAAGGTTCAAGTCCTAACATGTGAAACAAAGGCTCCATGATCAACTCCGACACGGCAGGCTCCCCGATCCATCCGAGTCCAAGGGAAGCCAGCGTAATGCCGAGCTGCGTCGCAGATAAGTACGTATCTAATTGTGAGGTCACTTTGCTCGCGTACTTGGCTTTTCCGCTGCCTTCGTTCACCAGTTGCTGAAGACGGGACTGGCGTACTTTCACTAAAGCGAATTCCGCCGCGACGAAAAAGCCATTGAGTAGGACCAAGACAACCACGAGAACCAAATTGAGTACGATCGAGCCGATGTCAAAGGATGTATGCAACAGGGACAATCTCCTTTAAGAGGTAGTTCAAAAAGTCGTCTTTTGATCACGATGCAATCCATGAAGCGGACTCGACTTCGAATCTTGCGTTCACCTTCGAAGGCAGGTAGCCATGTAGGTTTTGCCTACACTCCGCTCCTCCTTCTTCAGCTTCTCGCAACCTTCTCGGTGCTGAAAACCCGACTTTTTGAACACACACTTTAATTAAAAGAATTAAATGATTGCTTTGCGTTTTTTAAAATCCACTGTTTTATAATACGAATCCGCAACCAGCAGATTCGGTCCGCAGCAGGCAGCTGCGGGGCAGTAGCAGTTCACACGCTGATTTAGCGGATTGTGCTCCCAACGGGCAAAAATCGTGTCGAGATCATCGAGATGAATGCTCCCGAGCGGCGGTTCGTCCGCAAAATCCGTCACGAACACCTCGCCGGTAAACGTCGAGACGTTCAGCCGGTTGCGGCCGTCCGGATCGTTACGCACCGTCACATTCGGTTCCTGGCGCAGCCTCCGCACCAGCTCCCGATCCGCCTCGACTTCGCTGCAAGCGAAGAACGGCAGCGTACCGAACAGCATCCACATCTCTTGATGGCGGCTGTCGAGCAGACGATGAATGCTGGTTCGGAGCTCTTCCAGCGAAACCATCGGCAGATGAGCGGCAAAAGAGCTCGCATACATCGGATGCACCTCATGGCGCTGGCAACCCATTTCATGAATAAGCTGATGAATTTGGGGCAACTTCTCATGTGTGCGCGTATTGATCATCGACTCGGCTGAGACATACAACCCGCCTTTGGTCAGCGCAATCGTATTGTTCACCATGCGCTCGTACATCACAGACGCCGTAGCGTACCCGACTGCCCGCTCCGAATTCACAAAACCGACCCGATGGAAATCGTCCGCATTTAAATAGTTGAACGAGATGTGCATCACGTCCAGATACGGCGCGAGAATCTCGTACCGGTCCAGATCCAACGTCAAATTCGAGTTGATTTGCGTCCGAATGCCGCGCTCTCTGGCGTATTTCAGAATCGGCAGCATGTATTCTTTGACGATTTTGATATGGTAGGAAGGTTCTCCTCCCGTTAGTGAGAGCGTCTCAAGATGCTCGACTTCGTCCAACCGCCGCAGGATGTCCGCCACGGGAATCCGCGGGCCTTCCGACATCGTCAGCGAGTCGCCGACCGCACAGTGCTCGCACCGCATATTGCACAAATTCGTAATGGTAAGCTCCACGCTGGTCAGCACGTGCCTGCCATATGTACGCATAGACCGAAGGGGATCCCAAGGATCGTACTCCGGGGTAATCGCTTGTAAAATGACATTACTTCCGTTCCTGTTCATGCTGTTTACACCTGACCTATCATTTCCTAATCATGCGTATCGCTACGCTACTTGCCTATATACCTATGCCCTATATTGTAACTTATGATTGACAAAAAAGGAAACCGTCATGTATGACGGCCTCCCTTCCGCTAAGGCGTATCTTTGATTTGCGGTTTTACGCGCAGCCATTTCGGCGCCCACCAGTTCGCATCGCCGAGCAGCTTCATCAGCGCCGGAACGAGCATCACCCGCACAATCGAGGCGTCGATCAGCACCGCAAGGCCAAGTCCGAGCCCCAGCGCTTTCATGATTTCAATATCTGTAAAAATAAACGATCCCACCACGACAACAAGGATAAACGCCGCGCTCGTAATGAGGCTGCCTGTTTTCTTAAGCCCTTGCGCCGTACTCCGGTCATTGTCGCCGCTCTCCTCATACTCCTCCATAATTCTTGAAATGAGGAACACTTCGTAATCCATCGAGATACCGAACACGACGCAGAAAATAATGACCGGCAGCGTGGCGCTGACCGAGCCGATCGACGTAATATGCAGCATATCGGCCATGTAACCGTGCTGGAACACCAGCACCACGATGCCGAGGCTGGCCCCCAGGCTCAGCATATTCATCAGCACCGCCTTCAGCGGCAGCACAAGTGAGCGGAAAGCAAGCAGGAGCACGAAGTACGTAATGCCCATGACAAAAAGCAGGACGGCCGGTATTTCATTCTGAATCCGGTCGATAATGTCGATCCGGTACGCAGCGCCGCCGGTCACGACCAGATCGAGCCCAGGCTGCTCCAGCTTCCGCAGCTCCCTGACAAGCGCGTCCGTGGCCTCATCATCCGGCTGCGACGCTGGCGTCACGACCACCAGTGCCGTATGTCCCTTGGCGAGCTGCTTCGCTTCCAAGCTGGCCCGTACATCCGCGCCGGCTAACATTTGCGCCAGCTCGGCATCCGTATGCGAGCCAGGGCCAAGCACGGTGACCATGCTTTGCATGTCCTTGACGCCTTGCACGCCCTTCACCTGATCGGTCAGCGCACGGATCTGCGCAATTGACGAGGCCTGCCACACATCCTCCTTGGAGATGGCGACGATTTGAATCGGATTCATTGCGCGGGCATCGTACGCCTCCTTCATCAGCTCCGCCCCGTAGCGCGACTCATAGCTTGGCGGCAGCACCTCGGCATTCGGCACGCTGAGCTTCATATGGCTGACCGGCACCATGCTATAGATCAGCAAGCCGCCTACAACTACGATCAGCACAATGGGGCGGCGCATGACCGCATAAGCGACCCGCTCCCAGAAGATCGAAGACTCTTTTTTACGCAGTCGCTTCGGCAGCACTTGCAGCGCATTAATGCGGTGCCCAAGGAGACCAAGGACGGCAAGCAGCATTGTATTGGCCACAATGACCGAGATCGACACGACGATGACGCCGCCCAAGCACAGCGAACGGAAGAACGTCAAGTTGACGAACAGCATACCGAAAAGTCCAATCAGCACGGCGATTCCGGAGAAAAAGATCGATTTTCCGGCCGTTTGGCACGTCATCGCAACCGCTTCCGCTACACTCTTCTGAACGCCTAATTCTTCACGGAACCGGCTGACGAGGAACAGCGCATAATCAATGCCGACCGCTAGCCCCAGCATCGTCACCATATTCGGCAGGAAGTTCGATAACGAATGATGCTGGGCAATAAAATACGTGATCCCAAGCGTAAACGTTACGCTCATGAGGCCAACGATCATCGGGACGAACGCCGCCACCAGCGTCCCGAACACAACGAGCAGGACGACTAATGCAATCGGCAGGCCTATCGACTCCGACTTGGCGATGTCGTGCTTGCTCGCCTGCTGCATGTCGTACAGAATGGCGGGGCCGCCTGTCACGTAAACATTCATCCCTGCGGGCTTATGTACCGCTGCCTTCAGCTCGGGATATTTGTCCAGCGCCTGATCGGTGTCCAGCTTCAACGAAACCGCCACCGCCTGCGTATCCGCATAGCCTTCGCTGCGCGGCGCTGCTACAAAAGCTACGCTTGCTACATAAGGCAGCTTTTTCAGATCCTGAAGCGAATCCATAATCGCCTGCTGATTCGCCTTGTCGGTCAAATTCAATGCTTTCCCTTCGTACACGATGCTCAGCTGCGTTTGCGACATGCCGAGTTCATCCCGCATGATCGCAAGCCCCCGATCGGATTCACTGCCTTTCGGGGTAAATCCGTTATCCTTCAGCATGCTCGGCGTTTTCTGGGCAAATCCGGCAAACCCGATCAGCAGCAGCACGCTAATCACAACAACGAGCCAGCGAAAGCGAAACATCGCGTAGCCCCATTGCCAAAATAAGCCTTTCTCGGTCGTTTCCCTCATGGTCGACTTCCTTTCCGCTTCCATCTCTTGTTAAGTAGGCCGTTTGCAAAAAGAACCTGGTTGCCCAGGTTCTTCTCGCTGTTTTCTCTATTTATTTTAAGATTGTCGGATTATCGGCATCAATGTTGATATCGCCAACTTTAATTTCCCCAATTTCGGAAATTAATATGGATAGCTTTTTGGATAAGTCCATCTCATAAGGTTCCTTCAGCACCGTCCCCCCCGCATCGTGCAGCACACGGACAATCGGACGATGCGGAACGGCTATGTTTAATTTCGATACGATCCCATACTCACCTGTGTTCAACCGAACCGTAATACCGAGTGGGTAAATGGCAATTTTATCACGAAAGAGGGCAATCTGACTTTGATCGTACAGGGTACCCGAACCGGCAAAAAGCTGCTCCATCGCTTCATGCGGCAGCAGCGGCCTGCGATAGACACGCGTCGTCGTCATGGCATCGTAGGAATCGACCAGACCGATCCACTTGGCAAATTCCGTGATCTCATCTCCGCGCAGCCCCCGAGGATATCCGGTGCCGTTAATCCGTTCATGATGCTGAAAAGCGCAATGCGCCGAGAGAAGCGGAATATTCGGTTCTTCCCTCAAGATGTTAAAACCATACGTCGTATGATTCTTCATCTCGTTATATTCTTCCGTTGTCAGCTGCGACGGCTTGCGAAGAATACCGAGCGGCACTTTCGTCTTGCCGATGTCGTGCAGCAGCGCGCCGAGCCCTAGCGCCTCCAGCTTGTCCCGACTATAGCCGTAGCTGATACCCAGCATAAGTGCATAAATGCTGACGTTCACGGAGTGTTGAAATAAGTAGTTGTCCTTTACATTAATATTATTGAGCATCACCATCGCGCCTTCATGCGCGCTAAGGTCATCGATGATCATCTTCATGACATCGCGAAAATTCCGTCCAATATCGTAGTAACTGACGGCACCGCGTTTATTGGAGTCTTCCATGACTTTCTTGAACGTATTGCGAATTTCAGTTACGGCCTTCACTCTCGTCTCATCCTGAATGATGTCTTTCTGAATGATGTCATCCGTGCGCGAATCTTCGATGTATATGTAATCAATCCCGTAAGAAAATAACCGGTCGATCAATCGTTGGGACAACTCAACATTAACGGCTAGCAGGACCATACCATCGTCGTTGTAGATATTCTTAGCCAACCGCATTCCAGGTCGACACATGTTGATCGGCATTAACAGCATTTCAGGACCCCCGCCTAGGTGAGCATTACGTTCTACTTAAATGTAATAGATTTTAAACAAAAGTTCAACACAAAAAACCGCGTCGTTCGACGCGGTTCGATGATGCTGCCGTGCTTTTTCGGCTGTTTTTGTCGCTTTTATTGGAAGAACATATAGATGGCAAAAACGATCGCAACCGCGAAACGGTAGTAGGCAAAATAAGTTAATTTCATATTTTGCACCAGTTTGATGAACGTGACCACCGCGAGCAGCGCGACGACGAAGGCGACGAGGAAGCCCGTAATGAAAAACGGCAAGTCAGCGGAAGACAGCGCGTCGTAATTTTTGAGGAAATATACCCCCGATGCGCCGAACATAATCGGAATCGCCATAATAAAAGTAAAATCCGCAGACGCCGCGCGGCTGACTCCGGAGAGCATCCCACCGGCAATGGTCGAGCCCGAACGGGAGAATCCCGGCCAGATCGAGACAAGCTGCCACAGCCCGATGAAGAACGCCTGTTTATACGTAATGTCGTCAAGTACGGTTGTCGTTGGCGCTTCTTTACGGCTTTCAGCAATGATCAGCAGAATCCCGCCGAGCACGAGCCCGATGAGCACCGTCGTGGAATTAAACAGCTTTTCATCGACGATATCGTTGAACAGTACGCCAATTACGCCCGCCGGCAAAATGCCGATCAAGATGTGCAGCAGGTTCAGCTTTCTGCCGTGCTTGCTTTCCGATCTGCGTTTGACAAGCCCGAACAGCGATAAAATACGTTTCCAGTAAATAATGACGACCGCCATGATCGCGCCCAATTGAATGACAAAGTCGAATGTTTTCATGACAGCATCGTCATGCGTGCCCAGCAAGCTTTGTGTTAAAATCATGTGTCCCGTTGATGAAACGGGCAAAAACTCAGTCAAACCTTCTACGATCCCGATCACGATCGCTTCGAAAATACTATGCATGGTATCCCCCTACTTGATATGGCTCAGCTTCAACTTCCTATTCCGCCTTCTATTCTACCTTTTTCCCGCTGTTTCTAGCAACATCTTCGAATCTCGCGCGGTGCGCCTCCGCGATCAGCCCTACGTCCTGCAGCTGCGCCGCGAGCACATCGCGAATAAATTCCGGGAGCATATACGAAATCTGCTCCCCGCGGCTCAGGGACAAGTAGCCTGAGCCGAACGTGAACATGTCGATCGTGCCGACAACGTACGATCGGTCCGGCTCCAGCAGGGCCTCGCCGACGTGCACGGCGAGCACCCGCTCGTAAGGTGCGCGTGTGCTGTCCACCTGGACGGTCAAACCGTCCACGCTCAGCACGCCAAGCACCTCCCCCCGGAAGCCGAAGCCGCGGATCGGCTTCTCCATGAACTCATCAAGCAGCGACTCTTCGAGCGCTTGCAGGAGGTCCGAGCCGCGCAGCAGCAAGCGGCACGGATTGATCGGCCCGGGGCAGATCTCGAGGAGTCTGCCCCGCGTAATCCGGCCCTCCTTCAGGGACTGAAGGAGCTGCCCGCTGTTGACCAGCCCGATGTCGGCGCTGGTCCAGCGGCGAATCCCCGCGGCAAGCAAGTTGCCCAGGGGGGATTCGCCGTACCAATCGAGGCGCAGCGGCTGCCGCAGCTGCGCGACCTCCTCGTCCAGCGCCGCGCGGCTGGCGATGCGAAAATGATCCAGCAGCGTCGTGATGCTGCTGTCCTCTTCGCGGCCGTCCGTCATCGGGATGACGCGGCCGTTCATATGGACGATCCGGCGTTGCGCCGGGTCGTACGCCAGTTCCAGATGACCGGCGTATTGGCCGAACTTGCCGGTCGCACAAACGTAGGTGCCGCCGATGTACAGCGGCTCCTCCAGCAAGTGATGCGTATGCCCGCCCAGAATCAGGTCAATGCCGTCAAGCTCCTCCGCCATCCGCTGATCCATCCGCAAGCCGAGATGCGACATGACGATCAGCAGATCGACTTCAGGCCGGAGCTGCTGCGCATATGCGGCAACGGCTTGCATCGGATCCGTCACCTCCCAGCCGAGCAGGCCGTAATAAGCCTGATACGGCGCGGTTACGCCGATCAGGCCGATCCGCAGGCCCGACCGCTCAACGATCAGACTCGGCACCATCCAGCCCGGCGTCTCGCCCGTTGCGCTTTCCAGAATATTGCTGCCGATGAGTGGAAACCGCGCGTGCTCTTCAATCACGCCTCGCAGCCATTCCGGCGTAAAGGTAAGCCCCTCGTTGTTGCCGATAACCATGGCATCATAGCCCGTCGCATTCATGATTTCGATGTTGGCAATCGCATTCGTGCCTTCCGTCTCCGGACGCATCCGATCCATGTGGTCGCCAATATCGAGCGTCAGCACCTGATCCGGCGGCCACAACCTGCGAACACGATCGAAGTAAGCGCTGATTTTGGGCATCTGTTCAAAATGGCTGTGCAAATCGTTCGTATGCAAGACAACAAGCCGCTGCAACGTGTCCGACATCCCGTCACCTCTCTTCGTATTTGCCTGAACAGCATGTCTATGATATGTATGCGCCCGCTGCGGGGCTCATTTCTTTAATTTCATGTCGCTGAGCGTCACGCGATTTTTAAAGCCGTAGGTCGCTTCGGCTTCCAACGAAGCGTCCTGAAGAAACCAGACTTTCACAATACTTTTCACATTCAGGCACTCGCTGCTTCCGTCCGGGACGTACAACCGCATCGGGTACCCCTTCTTGATCGGCTCGCCATCCTGCGCATACAGGAAAACCGCCAGATCCGCCTCCGCCCAAGGCAGCTGCGCCTGAAATTCGTCCACCGCCTCTACGCGAACATGCGTAGGTTCTTGCCCAGGCTCGCTTTGCCGCCAACTGCGATACCAAGCTTTTAACCCAAAAGCTTCCCCGCTCACGCCGGGCACCCGCTCCTCAAGCGCAATCTGCTCGCCGGTCATCGCCGCCATCTCCTGAACAGTAAACGAAGCCGTTCCTTTCCGAATATCCGCTACTTCAATACATAGTTCCTTCTGCATGCTGCCCATCCCTCCCGACGTCAATGTGGTTCCGCACTCCGTACGCAAACTCACCACCCATTATACCATTTTCAGGCCAAAATATGATATGCTGTAAGGGATTCTAACACCAACCTTTAGGAGCAGCAGCTATGAACCTCTCTATTCAAGTTTTTGCAGGTCTTGTCGATCTACTGGGGACGAACGTCCTTCATATACAGGTTGAGGCTCCGTCCATTACCGTAGAGGCGCTGAAAAAGCAGCTGACGCGCGACTACCCCAACGCGGCGCCGCAGCTTGCCATCTGCTTTTTGGCTGTCAATCAAGCCTATGCCGGCGAACAGGAGCTGGTTTCCGAAGCGGACGAGCTGGCGCTCATTCCACCCGTTTCCGGCGGACAGCCCACCTTGTATGAAATCACTTATGAGGTGATCGATGTCGCCTCCGTTGCAGCTAAAGTGAACCATCCCAACCATGGGGCTTCCCTTGCTTTTATCGGGACTACCCGCGAGATGACGTACGGTCAGCGCACCGTGCTGCTCGAGTATGAAGCTTATGAACCGATGGCGCTCAAAACGATGGCTACGATCGGCGAAGAAATCGACGCCCGCTGGCCGGGTACGCTGTGCGCCATTACGCACCGCCTTGGCCAAGTCGCCATCGCGGAAGCGAGCGTCGTCATCGCCGTCTCGTCCCCGCATCGCGCGGATTGCTATGAAGCAAGCCGGTATGCGATTGAACGCTTGAAACAGATCGTACCAATATGGAAAAAAGAAATTTGGGAAGACGGCTCGGCATGGAAGGGCAGCCAAACCGGCCCTTGGAACCCGCTCGAACCGCCAGTCTCCCAAGAAGAACGGAGCTAACCGCGATGACCCTACACTCATCTCAACCTTCAGATGCCGCTGACATAGATGCACGTTATTCCCGCCAGGTGCTCTTTGCGCCGATCGGAGCGGAAGGCCAGCGCAAGCTGGGGAGCAGCCGTGTCGCGATCGTCGGCATGGGCGCTTTAGGCACCGTGCTGGCGAATCATATGGTCCGCGCAGGCGTTGGCTTTATCCGGCTCATCGATCGCGATTTTGTCGATCGCAGCAATCTGCAGCGGCAGATGCTTTACGACGAGGAAGATGCCGCTTCCACCACGCCGAAAGCGATCGCGGCGGCCGCTCGCTTGTCCCGCGTCAACTCACAGGTCGTGATTGAGCCTCACGTCACGGATCTCAATGCGCTGAATGCGGAGGAGCTTCTGCAGGACGTCGATGTCATTCTCGACGGTACCGATAATTTTAACGTACGCTTCCTACTGAACGATGTCAGCCAGAAGCACGGCATTCCCTGGATTTACGGCGGCGCTGTCGCTTCAAGAGGCGTCGCGCTCACAATCCTGCCGGGCGAAACGCCTTGCCTGCGCTGTTTGTTCACAGGAGCGCCCGCTCCCGGTACGACGGAAACGTGCGATACCGCCGGCGTCATTGGCGGCATCATTCATTTCGTCGCTTCGTTCCAAGCGACGGAAGCGCTCAAGCTGCTGGTCGGCGCCAGAGAGCAGCTTAATTTAGGCATGCAGCAGTGGGACTTATGGTTCAACCAACAGTCCGCCATCCGTGTCGGAGGGGCTAAAAAAGCCGATTGCCCGGCCTGTGCGAAGGAACAGTATGACTATTTGGACGCGATCGTGGACAGCGATACGATTCAGTCACTATGCGGCCGGAATTCCGTGCAAATTTTGCCCGTTGTCCCTCATTCTGGGCCGCTTGATTACTGGGAAACCCGCCTTAAACCTCTCGGACCTGTAGAGAAAAATCGCTTCCTGCTAAAATTCAGTCCGACACCGGACATTCAGATGATCCTCTTCCCAGGCGGGCGAGTTGTGATTCAAGGAACAGACGATGTGATTCATGCCAAAAGTCTTTACAGCCGCTATATTGGGATGTAGTATAACTACTATATACCTACATGAGACTAGGACTTGGAAAGGAGCTTCTATGCGTGTTCATGTGCTTCAATTGATCGTTGGCGACAAATTGGTTTCCGATTCCTTCAATTCGGTAGGGCTTCATCTCCTTTCGGCCGGCACGGTGTTGGATTCATCAGACATACACATGCTCAACCGTCACAACGTCGATTACGTTGAGATTTATCCAAGAACAGACGATCCAGCGCCGGCTCCTCCCCAAGAGGCTGGCCGGCCTATACATAGCACTCAGCTTCGTTTATTTGAAAACGCAATCACTGGCATTAAATCGCTTTTTGAATCGATTCAAGGCGGGAGTACGATTCATGATGATGAAGTGGAATCCGCTTTCAATCCGCTTCTCGATAATATCAAAGAGGAAAAAGATGTCGTCTCCCTGCTGCTCACATTGAACAGTCAGGATGACTACACCTTGCAGCATAGCGTTCAGGTCGGTATGCTCTCCTATTATTTGGCCAAATGGATGAATAAAAGTGAAAAAGAAGCTCACCTCATTGGGAAAGCCGGCTACTTGCACGACGTCGGAAAATGCAAAATTCCCCATGAGATTCTAAACAAGCCGTCCAAGCTGACGGCGGATGAATTTAATGAAATTCAGAAACATACCATTTACGGCTATGACATTATCCGTAAATCGCTGAAAGATGATACAGTTGCACTTGTTGCGCTGCAGCACCACGAGCGTATGGACGGAAGCGGTTACCCGCTTCGCAAATCCAGCACGGACATCCATTCCTATTCTCGTATTGTTGCGGTGGCCGATGTCTACAGCGCCATGATTTCCAAACGTGTATACCGCGACAAGCGCGATCTGCTCTTCGTGCTGCGCGAGCTTCACCGGATGAGTTTCGGCGAATTGGATCCGAAAATCACACAGGTGTTTATCCGCAACATGATCCCTAACTTCCTCGGGAAAAAGGTGGTGCTGAGCGACGGGAGAGAAGGCACGATCGTCATGACCAATCCTACCGATTTTTTCCGGCCGCTCATTAAAATCAACAACCAGTTCCTGGATCTTAGCCAACTTGTTAACATTGAAATTTCCAACATTTGTATTTAAATAATCAGGGAACTCACCGCGATCGCAATCCCGATATAGACAGAAGCAAGCAAAATACCGACGGCGACGTTCCCTTCTTTTAACTGATCGGAAAGCTTAAATTTGGGAGTCACCCAATCGAACACCCAGTAGGACGCAATCAAACATACATACCCTACCGCAAACCAAAGGCTCATATGTGCAATGGATGAGTTCGTATAGGCGGCAATTCCGAGAATGATAGCTGTTGCTATGAATTTGCCGCCCATCGTAATGCCCACAGCGACGTTGCCTTTATTGATTTCCTCCATGTCTCGGAAGGGTGTCATAAGACTGAACACGAACATCCCTGCGAATTGTAAAACCACGATTACCACCAAGCTAATCAAAATATTAACTGCGATCATTGCGCCCACCCCCGGAATTTGGCCATGGATTCATCATAATTGTTGTAATCGTGCACTTCCTCCAGCACAGCGCCAACCTCTTTTTTGCTCTTAAACTCTGTGTAGATCGCTTCTGTGACCGGCTGCTTCACAGCCTGCCCTGTCGGCAGCTCTACGACCGCAAAATAGCGGAATTTGCCGCTAAGCTCCGTTTTGTACACGCCGATCAGCTTAACATCTGTTTTAATCTCCACTTTCAGCTCGCTTAAATCCTTCTCAGCATCTTCCTTGGTCTTAAAAGTTTTGATCGGATTCCAATCGGAAACCGTGCTTTTGCCGTCAGCATCCGTCGTAGCCTGCTTATAATCCATGACCCACAGGGAGTCGCCGATTGCCAAGTTCTGATCATTGGAAATCCGGCCATTTCCCGGCGTCAGAATCAGATCCCCGCCATCAATGCTGCTCACTTTGGCTTCTTGAATTTGATAGTCCCACGGCACTGTTGCCGGTGCGGCGGTCTCGCTACTTGATGCCACGCTCTTGCTTTCCGGGTTCGCTTTCGAATAAATCGTTTGGCAAACCCACACAAAGAACCAGATAACCGCAATAATTCCGATCAACTTGAGAAACTTGCCTGATAACCCTTCATGCTTCAAGCTGAACTCACTCCAATTCCAACAAATTGACTTGCATTTCCTGTAATGATACCGCCCGCTCTTCCTAAAAGGCCGCAAGGCGTTCCGTTCAGTATAAACAGACCGGTGAGCAAATGCCCGCTGCCATGGGCAAAATGAAGCTCGGGAAGATCCGCCCGCTGCTGATACACCCGTTTGAAAAAAATGCTCGTATCGTAACCGGCGTCGTCCTTTTGCTCAAGTTCGCCCTCATGATTATACAGTTCTACCGAACCGCCCTCTCGGCCGAACATCGCTTTGGACACATAATTGCCAGCCAGCACCGGCTCCGTATACGTAGGCAGCATGTAAGCCTTAATGTAGAGCTGCTCCTCTTCCGTAAAGAGCTCGCCTTGCTCCTGCAGCTCCCAGATCAAAGCCTGCAGCCCTTTCGACTGCAAAATTACCGCGTGCAGCGGGTTGAACAACTCGACGAAACCTTCCTCAATCGCATAGGACAGCGCTTCGCCGCCATCATCGACGCCCATCCATTCCTTCGGATACAGGGCAAACATTTTGCGGATAATATGGTCTTGGCCGCTTCGAACAACGCCTTCGTCAATCCAGAGATCTAACACGTCCAGACAGGTGATGCTTCTGCCGCTGTGCTTGACCAGTGCATCGATTGTCCCCGAATCCTCCAAATGCGTGCCGTACGCGATGCATGAAGCGTAATCCGGCTGTTCAATCGCCCAGGCCTTTCGAATGAAATCTTTCATCGCCGCATTCGGCGAGTCCACTCCATACTCCTTACACAGCCAAGGCGTGGCGATAGCGGCTTCCACATAGCCTGTCGGCGTGTCGCTGTTCAGCTCCAGAAGCTTGATTTCTCCATACTGATTCACGCTAAAATCAAATCTGGCATAACGGCTGATCCAGCCTTTTTCGTTCATCGGCAGCCGATCCAAACCATCCCACAGCACTTCGGGGATGCTCAGGTGCGCGTAAAACTCTCTGTTGCCTTGCACATAGCGCCCGGCTTTGTCAAAAATCAGCCAAAGCTTCTCCGCAGCTTGAATCAACTCTTCATAGACATCCCGCTCCATACATACCAGTTGATCGATCCAGTAGGCTTCCTCTTCCAAATCGGCCCAGGTGAACCCGAGTTCCGCCAACTGCCGAACCCTTTCTTTGCGATCCGCTGCCGGCGTTCCAATAATCTGAAATACCATAGGCGATTAACTCCCTGAACTGGAGCTTGAACTGAATCCGCTCGATTTGCCGCCGATGCTGCCTGACGACGTCGATGTCGATTTCGAGGAAGAACTGGAGCTAGAGCTTGTGCTTGATTTGGTGCTTGAGCTCGTGCCGGAGCTAATGTTTGAGCTGGAACTAGAACCTGTGCTGGTACTAGTTTTGGAACTGGACGCGCTTGAGCCGGTACTGCTGCCCGAAGTTGTACCGGTCGTTTTGCTTCCGCTCACCGTGCCCGCGCTGCTTGAGCCAGTGCTGCTGCCGCTCTTCGGCGTGCTGGCGCTGCTCGACTTGCTTGCGCTCGTTTTGTTCACCGTAAACGTTCCTGTTCCGCTGGACGTTGTCGGCGCTTTGGTCGTCGTTTTATTCGAGAATTGGCTTGGTTGATACGTTTTGCTCACATACGGCGTATTCGACCGATAATAGGTCGTTGTGTGCGTATTCGTCCATCCGCTGGAAGAATACGGCCGCATACTGTTAAAAATCAAATGATACAGCAGCAGATCATCCCAACCGAAATGGGAACCTCCGTAGCCGTAACTGTTATTATTAATAATGGTCGTGTTATTGCTGGAGCTGGACCCTGACGTTGGTGTCGGTGTCGGCGTTGGCGAACCGGCTCCTGCTTCGTCTGGAATCGGCAAACTCCAGTCTACTGTCGGGTCGTAATAAGCTTTGACCTCATCGTTCGACCACTCTACCAGCGTGGCTCCGTTCGCAGCCGGAGATGACGATTCAGCCGCGTTAGTAGCCGAGACGAGCATCAATTGACCTGCTAGCAAAAGCGTCAGCGAGGCTGAGAATACTTTTAGCGGTCGCTTCACGCTTCAGCGCCTCCCTCTTCAGAGCCGGCTTTGACCAACAAAAGCTCAAAAACATACAAATCCAGGTTCAACCGCCCCTCGATCATTTCATACTCTTTCCCATCAATATAAATATAATTGGCCGACTGCAAAGATTGAATCACCTTTTCATCCCATGGGCGATCGCTGATTTTGCGAAGCTCGCCACCAGGAAGCTTTTCATAAAACGTAATCGTCATTCTGATTTCCTCCCTTACCTTACACGTTTATTCAAACTGTTAATTAAAACGCACGAAAGTCACAAATGTTTCATTTTTCGCAAAAATAGTTAGCTTAACAACCATGCTGAAAAGTAGAGTAAGACGGGGGAT
>NZ_JBCMUN010000024.1:0-2894 GCF_050467285.1 Paenibacillus oryzisoli
GGATAAGCCCTCGACCGATTAGTATTCGTCAGCTGCATACGTTACCGCACTTCCACCTCGAACCTATCAACCTCGTCGTCTACAAGGGGTCTTACATACTGGGAAATCTCATCTTGAGGGGGGCTTCGCGCTTAGATGCTTTCAGCGCTTATCCCCTCCGTACATAGCTACCCAGCGATGCCTCTGGCGAGACAACTGGTACACCAGCGGTACGTCCATCCCGGTCCTCTCGTACTAAGGACAGCTCCTCTCAAATTTCCTACGCCCGCGACAGATAGGGACCGAACTGTCTCACGACGTTCTGAACCCAGCTCGCGTACCGCTTTAATGGGCGAACAGCCCAACCCTTGGGACCTACTTCAGCCCCAGGATGCGATGAGCCGACATCGAGGTGCCAAACCTCCCCGTCGATGTGGACTCTTGGGGGAGATAAGCCTGTTATCCCCAGGGTAGCTTTTATCCGTTGAGCGATGGCCCTTCCATTCGGTACCACCGGATCACTAAGTCCGACTTTCGTCCCTGCTCGACTTGTTGGTCTCGCAGTCAAGCTCCCTTTTGCCTTTGCACTCTTCGAATGATTTCCAACCATTCTGAGGGAACCTTTAAACGCCTCCGTTACATTTTAGGAGGCGACCGCCCCAGTCAAACTGCCCACCTGACACTGTCCCCATACCGGTTCACGGTACCAGGTTAGAACTCCGATACGATCAGGGTGGTATCCCAACGGCGCCTCCACGCAAGCTGGCGCTCACGCTTCAAAGGCTCCCACCTATCCTGTACAGATCGTACCAAAGTCCAATATCAAGCTGCAGTAAAGCTCCATGGGGTCTTTCCGTCTTGTCGCGGGTAACCTGCATCTTCACAGGTATTAAAATTTCACCGGATCTCTCGTTGAGACAGCGCCCAAGTCGTTACGCCATTCGTGCGGGTCAGAATTTACCTGACAAGGAATTTCGCTACCTTAGGACCGTTATAGTTACGGCCGCCGTTTACTGGGGCTTCAATTCATAGCTTCGGGTTACCCCTAACCACTCCTCTTAACCTTCCAGCACCGGGCAGGCGTCAGCCCGTATACTTCGCCTTGCGGCTTCGCACAGACCTGTGTTTTTGCTAAACAGTCGCTTGGGCCTTTTCACTGCGGCCCCCTCGGGCTATTCACCCTACCGAGGCACCCCTTCTCCCGAAGTTACGGGGTCATTTTGCCGAGTTCCTTAACGAGAGTTCTTCCGCGCGCCTTAGAATTCTCTTCTCACCCACCTGTGTCGGTTTGCGGTACGGGCACCTTCGCCTGGCTAGAAGCTTTTCTTGGCAGTGTGAAATCATGACCTTCGGTACTAAAGATTTCCCTCCCCATCACAGCCCAGCCTTACGGTTAGCGGATTTGCCTACTAACCAGCCTCACTGCTTGGACGAGCATCCATCAGCTCGCGTCACTATCCTTCTGCGTCACTCCATCGCTCATAACGGCTACGGTGGTACAGGAATTTCCACCTGTTGTCCATCGACTACGCCTTTCGGCCTCGCCTTAGGTCCCGACTTACCCTGAGCGGACGAACCTTCCTCAGGAACCCTTAGGTTTTCGGCGGATCAGATTCTCACTGATCTTTTCGTTACTTATACCGGCATTCTCACTTGAATACAGTCCACCAGTCCTCTCGGTCTGACTTCAACCCGTATTCAACGCTCCCCTACCCATGCACATACGTGCAAGCCATAGCTTCGGTGGCGTGTTTAGCCCCGTTACATTTTCGGCGCAGAGTCACTCGACCAGTGAGCTATTACGCACTCTTTCAATGGTGGCTGCTTCTAAGCCAACATCCTGGTTGTCTGTGCAACTCCACATCCTTTCCCACTTAACACACACTTGGGGACCTTAGCTGATGGTCTGGGCTGTTTCCCTTTTGACAATGGATCTTAGCACTCACTGTCTGACTCCCGGAATAAAGTTTGTGGCATTCAGAGTTTGACTGGACTTGGTAACCCTTGGCGGGCCCCGCACCCAATCAGTGCTTTACCTCCACAACTCATCTTCCGAGGCTAGCCCTAAAGCTATTTCGGGGAGAACCAGCTATCTCCGAGTTCGATTGGAATTTCTCCGCTACCCCCACCTCATCCCCGAATTTTTCAACATTCGTGGGTTCGGGCCTCCAGTGAGTGTTACCTCACCTTCACCCTGGACAGGGGTAGATCACACGGTTTCGGGTCTACGTCCACGTACTAAAGCGCCCTATTCAGACTCGCTTTCGCTGCGGCTCCGTCTCTTCGACTTAACCTCGCACGGGAACGTAACTCGCCGGTTCATTCTACAAAAGGCACGCCATCACACATAAAGAGTGCTCTGACTTCTTGTAAGCACACGGTTTCAGGTTCTGTTTCACTCCGCTTCCGCGGTGCTTTTCACCTTTCCCTCACGGTACTGCTTCGCTATCGGTCACTAGGGAGTATTTAGCCTTGGCAGATGGTCCTGCCGGATTCCGACGGGGTTTCACGTGACCCGCCGTACTCAGGATCCCTCTAGGCNNCGAGGTCCTACAACCCCAAGGAGCAAGCTCCTTGGTTTGGGCTGTTCCGCTTTCGCTCGCCGCTACTGACGGAATCACTATTGTTTTCTTTTCCTCCAGGTACTTAGATGTTTCAGTTCCCTGGGTATGCCTCTACATTAGCTATGTATTCACTAATGAGTAACTGCGCATTACCACAGCTGGGTTCCCCCATTCGGACATCCCCGGATCAAAGCCTGCTTACGGCTCCCCGAGGCATTTCGTCGTTCGCCACGTCCTTCTTCGGCTCCTAGTGCCTAGGCATCCTCCGTGTGCTCTTATTAGCTTAACCACTAATAATAAAACATTAAAGATAAACCTAAGTTATTACTTCGTTTCGTTATCTAGTTTTCA
>NZ_JBCMUN010000025.1:0-105140 GCF_050467285.1 Paenibacillus oryzisoli
ACTGTGAGGCGCACTGAAAAAGACGGGCGTTTCCGCCCGTCTTTCTGATTAAACTTCGCTTGCCGCTTGCTCGTTTGCACTGAATTTATGCTGCTTTCGATAATGATCCGGCGCCTTTCCGGTATGCTTTTTGAACGATACATAGAAGTAATTGGCGTTCTCAAAGCCCACCAGTTCCCCCACCCGGTTCGCTGGCAGATCGGTTTCGACGAGCAGCTTCTGCGCCTTGGCAAATCGATAGCCGCTTAAATAAGCCGTGATCGTCTGCCCTGTCATGTCCTTGAACAATTTGCGCGTATAATTGAGCGAAAGCCCGCCAACCTCCACCAGTTGATCGATCGTGAGTCCGGGATCGACATAATGCGTATGAATGTAATCCAGGATATTGTCCACAATCCATTTGTTCTTGTGCTGCGCTTGCCGGTCACGCAGGTGAACAGCCTGTTCGCATAGCCTCATATACCAGCTTTCAATTTCCTCCAACGTTTCCCAGGTGCCGAGCTGCTCCAAGAGCGTCCCGATGTCCATGCGCGTGGAGAGTTGATCCGGACCGGCCATCGTTTTTGCCGCTTTTGCGGTTGATAGTATCAATTGCATCAACGCCAGCATCAGCTCATCGAACGGTGCGCTGCGAATCAGGCCCATATACTGCTCCAGCGCTTCCCGCACTTTGTTCAGATCGCCAAGCTTCAACTGGTCCAAAATGAGTTTTTCTGCCGAAGCCGTCTCATGATCCGAGCGGCTTTCCCGATTCTCCTCCACGTCCGGCCCCAGGAAAGCACCGGTCCCGCTCACAAGCCGATACCTCAGCGTATTCCGCGCATCCGCCCACGATCGCTTGACATGGGCCAATTGCGATACCTCCTGACCAACGGCCACAGTGACGGACAATCTCAGAAACTCGCTGATCTTGGTTTGGATGTCGGCGGACATAGCCGCCATATCTTGCAGCCCCCCTGCGCCTTCCGGGAAATTCGCGATCAGGGAAACCTCATCGGCTCCGCTGTCAAAGCAAACGCAGTAGACGCGGGAAGAGACGAGCTCGTCAGCAATATTCGCCACGGCGTATTTGAACAGATCGATGTCGGCCTGTGTGTACGTTTCCTGCAAGGTTCGGAAATGATCCAGCTTCAAGACAGCGACGGCGAAGATCGGATGCGTAAACTCAATACGGACGTCAACCAGCTTCTTGCGCATGTCCCCTTCCCGGGTGCACGCGCCGGAGAGAAGCAGCCGGATCACCTCCGATCGCTTGGCCGACTGGTATTCGGTTACGTGCCACTGCAAATCGCGAATTTTATTTTCCAAATAATGGAATGTACTTCCAAGCAGGTCAAGTTCGCTCCCCCCTTGCCGTTCCTTGGCACCTAGGGGAGAATGATGCACATAGGTCATGAGCCGGTGAATCGGCGCGTAGATCCAGCGTGTAAAGAAACCGCCGATCAGGAAGACGGCCACCAGCATCCCGCCGGTCACGCCAAGGATAAAGCGTTTAATTTCCTGCACCTTCCCCAGCAGTTGCTCATAATCAATCATCCCGATGAACGTCCAGCCCAAGCTGTCGGATTTCATGTACGTAACCCGGTACGTCCGCCCCTCCTCTTTGAATTGAAATGTTCCTTTCGGGGAGCTTGACGCGCTGATCGTACGGACAAAAGGCTGCTCCGCCACATTCATATTAATCTTCTCTGCGTTCGTATGAGTAATGACGATGCCCTGCTTATTCAGAATCATCGATTGAAAAAGCCGGCTCTCCGAGCCGTTCATCACCATGCTCTGCAGGGTGCGCTGATCGAGATTCAGCACCAGCGCGCCGTTCGTCGCCTGACCGATTGCATTCGGAAGCACAACGGAAATCAGATTGCGGTCATCGCTTTTGCCGTCTATGGCGTAATGAATGTGCCGCGGGGTAAAAATGCCGGATCGGTTCGGCTGCAGGTTATCGAGCAGTGCCAACGCGCCCTTGTCATAGAACTCATCAAAGTCTCTGACCGTCGACAACGACGAGAACGCCAGTTTGCGTTGACTGTTGAGCAAATAAATCGAATGGACGAGCGGATTGCTCGCGCTGAGCGCATACAATTTCGTGCCGATCCGCCCTAACGTGCTCGTGTCGAAATCCTCGTTATAAAAACCAACCTGAATATCCGCGCTCCCGAACACCGAGCCAAAGTTGTCAAAGGTCGAGCTGAGTACAATGCTCGCCGTATTGTACGACTGCTCAATCGCGGTATCCGCCGAGCGGTTAATCTCTTCTGTCAAATCCCCCGACACTTTGGAAGCGATCACAAAAGTGAGCATGACAATAACTAAAAGTCCTACCAGCAAGTAGGACAAAATTATGCGAAGCAGCATATTTTTATTGGTCAGGAAGGCCTGTATGCGTTTCATCGCAATCCCCCTTTTGAAACAGACTTCAGTTCAGGAATTAAGGACTGATCTTAGCCAGGCAAACGAGTGCCTGCCGCTTACTTCATGTACGCCTGGAAAAAGATCGAACCCGAGATGATCTCGCGCTCCTTCCTCTTCATAGATCGCCTGAAGCTCGTGAACGGCTTCCATAAACCCGGCCGCCGGAAAAATCGGATCGTCCTTGCCCGATTCAAGAAACAAGTGCCGCGGCGCAATGAGCCCCATCAGGTCAGGCAGCTCGGCTTGCGATAGAATCCCCGGCGTATAGTTGCACAAGCAGTGATGAACGGCCATGATGCTGCCCTCAAACGTATTGGGAAAACCGATCAGCAGCGAAGCCCGAATCCGTTCATCCAGCGCTGCAACGATATAACTGATAAGCGATCCCCCGGAAAATCCGGCGATACCCAACTTTGTGGCATCTACCTCGCTTCGCTGGGCCAAGTAGTCTACAGCGCTTAGCGTCTCTTTGACCCGCAAGCCCGTTAGCGTTTTGCCCAGCATCAGCAGCTGTGAGGCCATCCGGTAACAGGAGCTCGGCGCGTCAGGATTCTCTTCGACTTCGGAACGCAGACGCCGCTCGCCGAATCCAATCACATCCGGAGCCATGACGATCAAGCCTCTTTTCACGAGCTGCACCGCAAAATGGTTATACAGATCCGGTTCACCCCTATCGGGCGAACCGTCCGAACGCATGCCGCAAATTTGCCGGCTTCCGTAACCATGGCCATGCACGGCAATCACACCCGGAAGCTTGTTAGTTGACGACGCGCCGTCCGGGATGAGAATGTACGCAGGGAACGTTACCCCAGGTACGGCCGACAATTCGACCCGCTCTCTGGTGTAGCCGTCGCACTTCTCGCTTTCAAGATCAACCGGCGTAAAGTTCTCTGTCGATGCAAAAGTGCCCAGCGACTCCCGCAGAAGCTGTTGTAGGCGTTGTTTGCGCTGGTGTCGTGTTTCCCCAGTACGGCGAAGTTTTCTTGCTTGCTTCGCCTCGTCAATCATGGCTTGAATGAGCTGGTCGCCGCTCCACATGACGTTTCCCCGCTTCCTTATCGATACTCGATTCTTGCGATAATAACGAGCATAGCAGAATCCGGCGTTAGACTGAATGCGCTTTTTTTAGTTCAATATCCGGTTTTTATAGAGAAATTGCAATTTCTCGCCAAAAGAGACTATCCCAAAGAAACAGGACATTTCCAATAAGAGTGGCAAACCACTTTAATTTTCGGAAATATAGCCGAAGTGCCCCCTCCCCATTTCGAATAGAAGCGGTTTACTACACTTATTTTGTAGCGAGCACTTGACTTGGAAAAAATAGAAGTGGTTGAGTACCCTTATTCCCCAGCAATAGGCGGGCGGCGAGCTAAAAACAACAAAACGGCTGCCCGGAACGCCCTTAGCGTCCTGAACTGCCGCTTCACTATACAACCTGCACTGTGCTTCCTATCCCCGCATCTTACGACGCCGTCTTGCGTTTCCGTACTTGTACAATAATAATGAGCGCGATTAAGACCAGTATCGCAATCGCGATCAATGAGAAGCCGACATAGCGATGAATCAGGTGAAACAATCCTTCCAGGTTATGGCCGATAAACCGGCCAAGCAGGAGGAAAGTTGTACACCACAGCAGCGCGCCGCTTCCCGCGTACAGCATGTATTTATAGAACTTGACACCGCTTACCCCTGACAAATAACAGGTGAAATGCCGGACGCCAGGAACGAAATATCCGAAAAATACGGTCCAGAGGCCATACTTCTTGAACCATCCTTCCGCGCGTTCAATGCGGCTCGGCGTCAGCTTGATCCAGCGGCCGTAGCGATTCAAAAAGGGCTTGCCCACGCGGTGGCCGATCAGATAGCTGACGATCATGCCCGTCATCGTGCCCGCATACGCCACGAGCAATGTTGGACCGAATTCAAAGGGCCCGCCGAACGCAATTAAAGAGCCGACAAAGGCCATTATCGTTTCATCCGGTACCGGCAACCCGATAATGCCTGTCGCAAGCAGCAAATATAACGCCACATAGCCGTACTGGTCAATTAAAGCAAAAAGAGTTTCTTTCACAAGAGACACTCTCCCGTACATTTCTTCGATTTATCGGCTTCTCGCCTTATGACTGCGCCAAGAGCTTGCCCAAAGTTCCAGTCATGCGAAGGTTGGAACAAACATACCTTGTACTATATCAAACGATAGAAAGCGAGGCAATCTATGCGAACAGGTGCACAGGTGGTCCGTGTGGCCTTTACGTACATCGGCACCGTCGTAGGGGCCGGTTTTGCGTCCGGACAGGAGATTTTGCAATTTTTTACAAGATACGGATCGCTCGCTTCACTCACGATTGCCCTGGCCACTCTCCTCTTCATCTGGATCGGCATTCGGTTGATGCTGATGGCGTACGATCTGAAAGCCGCTTCCTATGAAGATTTGAATAAAGTCATTTTCGGAGAACGTATAGGCAAATGGATTTCCTTGTTCATGATGGTCGTCCTTTTCGGCATCACGACGGTGATGCTCGCAGGTGCAGGCACGGTCTTCGAGGAACAGCTGAACCTGTCCTACACAAGCGGACTCCTCGTGACGTTGGTCTTATCTTATCTCATTCTGACCCGAGGCATCAAAGCCATTATGACGGTCAATTCCGTTGTCGTCCCGATTATGCTGCTGTTCAGCGTCGTCATCGTCGTCTACACGTGGCATTCCCCTTCTTCGGGCAATTGGCTGCGCATCACAAGCGACGACACGCTCGGACAAATCTGGTTTGCCCCGTTTCTGTATACCGCGTTCAACCTGGCGATGGCACAGGCTGTCCTGGTGCCGATGGGCGCTGCGATGACGAATCGCTCCGTCCTCGTATGGGGCGGCCTTATCGGCGGAGCAGGTATCGGCCTGCTGCTTCTGTCCGCACACTATGCCTTATCGGCGCAAATGCCGGGCATCGCGCAGTTCGAAATCCCGATGGGCTCCATCATGACCAAGCTCGGCCCACTGCCGCAGCTTGCGTATCTGCTCGTTATCTATGGGGAAATATTCACCACATTCATCGGTGACGCTTACGGGCTGTCCATGCAGCTTCAGCAGCGAACCAAGCTGCCGCCAAAAGTGCTCTTATTGCTTATTTTAACGCTCAGCTATATCATCAGCCATATCGGATTCAAGGTGCTGCTGTCGGCACTGTATCCGGTATTCGGCTTAATTAGCGTTGTGTGGCTCGTGCTGATGATCTGGCGCAATCGCCGAAGCGCGCTGTAACGTGCTCGTCGGCAGGAAGGCGAGCACCACAGCTAGCCGAACAATGAGCAGCAGCATGCCCAGCGAGCAGTAGATCATGCCGGAGAGCAGGTACATAAAATGCAAATTCGCCTCCGTCTGCCCCCGGTGAACCGAAACAAGCTCAGCCAGCAGTAAGACAAAGCCGATGAGAAATATACCGATCGCCGAGAAGTCCAGGATCGTCCATTTGGAAAAATAGGTGACCGCAATTTCCACCTGGGAGACGGCGCGCGGTGACGCCGCTTGCTGCCGCCACAACTGATGGACGGTCCATGCTGTATACAAAGCGGCGCCGGTAACGAATAAACCGATCAAAGCGCCGATGACCGTAAGCAGCATATTCATAGGTGAGCCTCCTCTTCCTGCGTCCTGACGGACGTTAACGCAGGCCTGTAATTAGAATAAGGGTAACAGCAAAGCAAATGATCGGCAGCGCGTACAGCAACGGAAGCAATGCGCCGTTTGGCAGTCTCATCGCAGGCTGCCACAGCAGCTTGAGACGCCTATCGGCCACTGCCGGGAAATAAGCGTCAACGCTGGACGCAGCCTGGGGCTGCACGCTGCCCATCTCGTTTTCCTTCCATGCGATTTTGCCTTTTTTCCAGCCGACCTGATACGAGATTTCACGATGTTCTTTCTTCTTGTCGGGCTCATCTTCCATCCGGACATGCCCTCCTTATAGTGACTTATAGTGAAATGGATAAATGATTCGGGATCAGGCTCGCCGCCGCTTCCCGCACATGCGCATGGCACGTAAAAAGCAGCACCTGATGGCGTTTGCTCAGATCGGCCAAGACGCGTAAGCATCCCGCCATTCTAGCTTCATCGAAATTAACCAAAATATCGTCCATCACGAGCGGCAGCACCGCCCTTCCGGCATATTCCTCAGCCAGCGCGAAGCGCATGGCGAGATACAGCTGCTCAGCTGTGCCCCGGCTGAGCATTGCGGTGTCCACCGCCTGGCCGCCGGCGCGAATCGCCAGGAGCCGCTGTTCCCCAAACGGCGCCTTCACCGCCTGGAAGGCGCCGTTCGTCATCTCCGCGAAGTAGGCGGACGCCCGCAGCAGCACGCCGGGCTGGCGCTGCTGCTCATAGACGTCGCGCGCTTTCTTCAGCAGGAGCGAGGCGAACGACGCGACGGCGTAGTCGTCACGAAGCTGCGACAGCCGCGTCCGCAGCGCCTCCGCCTGCAAGCGCTCATTCGCTTGCTCGGCGCCCTGCTCCAGCCGTTCGAGCTGACCGTCGAACTTGCCGACCCGCTCGCGGAGCTCGTTCGTCTCCGCCGTCAGCTCTGCCAGCTGCTGCTGGACGTTCTCGCTGCGGGCAGCGAGCCCCTCTTCCGTAACGTCGCCAAGCTCTGCGAAGAGACGATCCGCAGCTGGCAAGCTGCCAAGCAGCGATTCCAGCGAGCCTTCCAGCAGGCGCTGCTCGTCGACCAGCTGTGTGCGTGTCAACTGCTCGCACTCTAACTGCCGAAGCTGCTCTCCGTCCTCCGCGCCGCCCTCTTGCAGCAGAATGTGGAGGCGCGACTGCGTTCGCTCCTTCGTCTGTTCCGTCAGCGCCAACGCTTCCTCCGTTTCCCGAATCGCCTGCTCCAGCTGCCGTATAGACGCTTCGCCGGCAAGCTCATCGGCTTCCTGCTCTTTCCAGCGCTTCAGCGCAAACATCGCGTCTGACCCGCTAAGCGGCCGATCCAACAGCGCCGCCGCTTGCGCTTCGAATTGCGCAAGATAGCGTTCCATGGTCGCCAGCTTCGCTTCCAACTGGCCCCGCTGCCGTAACGTTTCCTGCACTTGTCCCAACGTCTGGAGCGTTTCTAGAAAGCTGTCCGGCGACAACGCCGCCGGTATGTTCATGCCGTGCAGCCACGCTGACCACGCCTTCTCTGCATCGGCTTTTTCCTTATGTAACCGTTCCGCCAACTGACTGCGCTGCTCAATCTGCGCATGCAGGGCGAGCAACCGTTCTTCCGTATCCTTGCGGCCGTCCCACTTGCGCAGTTGCTCGCGGTACTGGGCTTTGCGCCCTTCCGCTTCCCGCTGCCATGCGTCCAGGTATGGCTGCAAGCTGTCCAGCGGGATCGCGCCGTTTCCGCTGCTGCTCCGCCCTTCGCGGCCTGCCGCTGCTTCCTCATGGCCAGCTCCCTGCTGCATCATCCGCTCGATCCCTTTCGCGAGGCGCAGCTCCAGGGCCTGGAGATCCGCTTCCGCTGCGGCGGCTCCAGCTTCGGCCGCTCCCGCCGCATACGACATGGCGCGTGATGAGCGCTGCCCTTGCTCGCGGGTGCCGAATCCGATGTACCCGGTTGCGACAGCGAGCACGACAAACGTCGCAATTGCTGCCGGCAGCGCCCCCTGCCACAGCAGCACCGCAGGCAGCGCCAGCGTCAAGACGCCGGCGAGCAGCATCAAGCGCCGCATGAGCCGCCGCGCGGACGCTTTGCTTGCTTTTGCGGCGTCTTCCAGACTGCGCTGCGCCTGCTGGCGCTCCTGCTCGTAGCGCAGCTCACGGGAAGCAAGCTGCCAACGAGCGTAATCACTCGTCAGCGCCGCCAGCTCACTGGCCGGATCGACGGGCTGCCCAGCCCCGCCGGCCACGCCGCCCACGCCCATGCTGCCGGCGCCGCTCCGCTCCAGCTCCGCCGCCAGCCGTGCGGCCTGCTCTTGCAGCCGCCGCTCCTGCTCGTAGAGCTGATCGAGTTCCGCTTCCATGCGCAGCTCGGCGTCCGCCTGCTTGCGGAGCCGCTCGCGATCGAGGCGCGCCTGCTCCCGCAGTGCTATCGTAATCGGGAAGTTCAAAATCGCAGGCTCTTCCCAGTCCAAATCCACGCTCGCGAGCTGCCGGCGAATGTGCGCCGTAAGCTGCGCCGCTTCCACGCGCAGTTGCTCCCTCTGCCGCGTATACGCCTCGTACGTCGGCACCTGCTCCAGCAGGTGATTCAGCTCGGTCTGGTGCGCCAGCACCTCCGGTTTCCGCTGAATCCCCTGCAGCTCGCTGCGCAGCCCGCCGCGCCGCAGCTCCAGCTTCGCGCGCTCGCCCTGCAGGCGCTCCAGCTCCGCCTCGAGCGCTTCGAGGCGCGCCGTCGCCTGCGCCGGGAAGCCCGGCCGCGCGGGCAGCCCTTCCAGCTCGCGGCCGAGCTGCCGCCAGCGGAGCCAACCGCTGCGCGCCTTACCGGCCAGCGCGAGCTGCTCCAGCCCCGCGCGAAGCGCCGCCTGCTGCTCCTCGAGAGCAGCAATGCGCACCGCCGCGGAGCGCCGCTCTTCGCGCAGCCGGCCGTAGCCGGCGGCTTCGTCCCGCCTGCGGCGCAGCAACTGCTCCAGCCCCTCCAGCTCCTTCAGGAGAAGGTTCATCTCCTGGTTGCGCCCGCGGGGGCGGTACAGGCCGTCGGCCTGCGCCGTCAGCTTGCGCTCGGCCTCCATGATGGCCGAGCCGCTCACCCCGAGCCCAGCGCTGTACAGATAGCCGCTGAGCTCGTCGGTTTGCAGCGTGCGCAGCTCCTGCAGCTCGCTGAGGCCAAAAGCAAACAGGCTGCGGTACAGGTCGGCCGAGAGGCCGCCAAGCAGCCTGCCAAGCTCCGCCTCGCCGCCGATCCGGCCGTCGGCGAATACCACGCGCACGTGCCCGGCTGCGGCACGTCGGCCGCCTGCGGCGGGCACGTCGTAGCGCTCGACGCGAATACGCTGACCCTGGTCGTCCTCCAGGGTCAACGCTCCGCCGTGGGCGCCGCCGCCCAGCGGCTCATACCGCTCCGCGCGCTGCTGGCGCGTCGGAAAGCCAAACAGGACGGCGCGGACAAAGCCCATCAGCGTGCTTTTGCCCGCTTCATTCGCGCCGTAGAACACAACAAGCGCACTCTCGGTCGTGAGCCGCCGTTCGCGCAGGCTACCGAAGCCATCGACCTCGATCGCGACAATCCTCATTCGCGCCGCCCTCCTTCCTCCGTCAGCAAGTCCGCGGCAAGCTGCTGGGCCGCGCGCAGCCACTCCCGCAGCTGTTCAGCGTTCACGCTGCCCCTTACGCTCTGCGGCAAGCCCTGCAGCGCAGCCAGTGCTTCATCCGCGAAGGCTTGCAGCGCAGCCTCATCCTGCTGAAGTCCATCCGCATACCGCAGCAAATCGCCGAGAAAGCTGTTCTCCCCGGCCAGCGCCGCCAAATCCAACTCGCTCGCCGTCCGATCGACGACGGATTCGATCCAGACAAAGCGGCTTTGCTCCGCTTCCTCTTCCCTCAGCTCGTCGACCAATTCCTGGAGCGCTCGCCCCTGTCCCTGCCGCAGCAGGCGGTGCAGCGCGCTGCGCCCTGCAAGCACGACGCGTACGATTGCAGCCCGGCCGTCCGCCGTGCCGCGCACGCGATCCAACAAATCGCCAAGCGCGTCCTTGAGACCCTGCTCCGTCGTGATCGCCGTCGTGTCCAAGGTTTCTTCATACCAGCGTACGGCATCCAGCGCTTGGAAAGACAAGTCGGCTCGTCCATCTTCATGGACGTCCACCACGTACGCCCCCCGCGGCCCCTGCTCGCGAATGCTGCGCCCTTGCAGGTTGCCGGGATACACAATAACAGGCCCTTGCGCCTGTATAATTTGCCGCGTATGCACGTGCCCGAGCGCCCAATAATCCATGCCCGCCCGCAGCAGATCCTGCTTCGTGCAAGGCGCATAGTTGTCGTGATTGGCATCGCCATCGACATTCGTATGCAGCAGCCCGATCTGATAGACGGGCTCGCTCCCTTTTGCAAACCGCTGCGCCAAATTGTCCGTCACCGCCGCCGTCCCATAAGAAATGCCGTGCACTTCGGCAATGATCCCGCGGTCTTCTTTTATCACCTGCACCGTTTCCACACGATCGCACGCAAAAAAATGAACGTCTGCCGGCCAATCCAGCTGTGCAGCGCGTCCATCCTGCGGATCGTGATTTCCATGTATGAGATAGGTCGGTATGCCTTCCGAGGACAACTGTTCCACAGCTTGCTGAAACCGGATTTGCGCCCTGAGCGAGCGATCCGCCACATCGTACACATCGCCGGCGATCAGGACAAAATCCACCCGTTCCCGGATCGCCAGCCTCACCAGCTCCCCTAGCGTATCGAACGTCGACTCGCGCACCCGCTCCCGGATGCGCTCCGGCAGCGCCGACATGCCTTTGAACGGACTATCCAGATGCAGGTCGGCTGCATGCAGAAACCGCAATCGTTTCATGCTCCTTCGCCTTCCTTCCCCTTATGAGACATTCGGAAAGCTCCCTTATTCATCCGATTTCGGCTGCTGGGCTGCGTCCGTCGGCTCTGTTTCCACTTCTGGCTGCTGATAGCGCTCATACACACTCTTGAGCTGCCGCAGTACCCGGTTGAGGGAATACGACTTCTTCGACTTTTCCCACGCAGCGCGGGCCAGATTGTAGCGGTAGCTGGGATCGATGACAACTTTCTCCATCGCATGGCTCAGCGCCAGCGCATCCCCGACAGGCACGAGCAGTCCGTTGTAGCCATGCTCAATCTGCTCAGCAATCCCGCCGACATTCGTGCCGATCAGCGCTAGCCAGCACAGTGCCGCCTCGGCGAACACCGAACCGAACGCCTCCGCCCGCGAAGGCAGCACGAACACGTCAAAAAACGGCATGAACTCTTCCGGATGCAGCATATACCCATAAAAAATCGTATCCTCGTACACATTGTGCTCGATTGCTAATTTTTCCAGTTCCTCACGGCTCGGACCGTCGCCGATAATGTGCAGCACGAACGGATGACCGCGTTTTTTCAACTCACCGCACGCGATAATCAGCGTATCGAGCCCTTTTGCCGGCACGAGCCGACATACCGTAATAAACTGCGCGATTTGATTTTCGTGCGAAATCGGGCGAAACCGCTTCTCGTCAAATCCGTTTGGAATAACCCCGATCCGCTCGCTGTCCTGCACGTAATC
This sequence comes from Paenibacillus oryzisoli, assembly GCF_050467285.1. Lineage (GTDB taxonomy): Bacteria > Bacillota > Bacilli > Paenibacillales > NBRC-103111 > Paenibacillus_E > Paenibacillus_E oryzisoli_A. The sequence goes on from NZ_JBCMUN010000025.1 coordinate 11,610, forward strand.
CGATATGTACATCTTGAACGAATTGGACACCGTAATGATCTGATCCACTTTCGCTTCCAGCTCGCCGTAAATTTGCGTCAGAAATTGATGCTCGACTCCATTTTCCTGAATGCGGCCATTGAGTATCAATTCTCGCTCAAACGAGGAGTGAATCGTAAGAATAACCGGCGTATCCGGGAAAATCTGCTTCATCGCCAACCCCGCAATCGGGTGATGCGCATGAATGATGTCATAATTTTTCTTGATCCGCAGCTTGGTCCACCAGACGTAATCCTTGTAGGTTTGTATATATTTATCGACAATCGGGTTGCCTGCATATTTGCGCCAGTCGAATGTCGTGAAATTCACGTCCTCTGTACCTTTGCCGCGAATTCGCTTGGGCAGTGAGAACAGTTCCATTTCCCAGCCTTTTCTATTAAATCGTTCCAAAATATAGGGAACCATGGATGACACCCCACCCGGCTGTTCCGGCGGGAAAAATAAAGCTTGCAAGATGTTCATTGCATGAGCCCCTCTCCAAAATCCTTCAGCTTTCCTTCTTATTGTAACTTGTGTCCATCAATTAGAAAAGAGAACACCGCGCATTCCCCTGAATCCTTTCTATGCCGAACGCCGATTTTCCTATATAATAGAGTCTAGCTTTGTCGAAAATTAAGAGGTGATGGAGGGCCGCATGAACGTTCACGATCTGCTCTATGGTGAATTGGCCACTTGGATTTCCAATGCGATTGTATCTGTCATTGTTACATTAATGTTTGTGATCTCGCTTCGATTGTTTCTGGACAGAAGAAAAAAAGGCTACATGTCCATGACGATTTCCCTCGTCATTGTCGGCATCCATCATCTGCTCCAGATGACAGTGGCGCTGTGGAGTTATAACCCTTCCCTTACGAGTTATACGCTGCACATGCTTGGCATTATTTCCTTTGTACTTATTAATATGGGAATTTACCAGTTATATAATCGCACGAGCCGCAAGCAGTACATCTTTTTCTACGGCTTGATCGTCATGGGCTTCGTCGTGTCGGTGCTGCATTTCAGCGTACCTCGTCTGTACAGCGGAACCGAGCAGCAGGTGCGCCTTTTGCAGGACATCGGGTTTGAGCTGTATATGTTTGTCATCATTTTCCTATGCTTCTATATAATTCCGCCGTACATCGGGCAGCAGATGAAATATCAGCTTGCACTTACGATATTTTTTGCCCAACAATTGGTTCATCTCATTAATACGTACATGTATGGAAGCGCTCAACCTGCGCTGACGCTGGCGGGCAACGTGCTGCCGATTGTGTACTATTTCCTGCTATTCCTGCTGTTGTTCGAGCGGGTGGTCGAGCTGATGCAGGCGATTTATAATTCCTCCATTACCGACGGTCTTACCCGGCTTTATAACCGCAAGTTTTTCTACACCCGGGTCTCCCAGCATATTCAGAGGCATATTCCGATTTCGGTGCTGTTCAGCGATATTGACAATTTTAAAAAGCTGAACGACACGCAAGGCCACCAAATGGGGGACCATGTGCTGAAGCAGGTGGCTCAAATTATGAAAGAAGAAGCGGAAGAATGCGGCATTGCCGGCCGCTACGGCGGTGAGGAAATGGTCGTTATGGTGTCCGATCCGGGCGTGAAAATGGAAAGCTTCGCCGAACGCATCCGCAGCCGCATCGAGAAAGAAACAATCGTCACCGCCAGCATCGGGTACAGCAAGTACAAGAACGGGCTGACCGCCGATGAGCTGATCAAGCAGGCAGATGAAGCGATGTACAAAGCCAAGACGACCGGTAAAAATAAAGTCGTGAAATATTCTTGAGCAAGCAAAAGGACTTCGTCTCCACCGCCGGTTCGCGGGGAGCGAGGTCCTTTCTTTCGTCCCATTCTTCTTATTCGCTTTCGTGCCCTTCCAGGTAGTGCGCCTTGCAGAACGCCTCCAGTTCAGCCACTTCGTCGTCCTCCAAGTCAAAATCCAAATAAAGCTCAGTCGTTTTCTCGTACAGCTCATATTTCAAAATGCCGGCCGACTCCTCGGTCACATTGTAAATGACTCTGACATACAAGCCGCTTTCCGTATACAGCTCGTCGTCCTCCTCGACGTCGATCTCGATTTTGAACTCATAGCGCTGGCCGGCTAAAATGCCGAACGGATCCCTAACCGCTTCCACGGTGTAACTTGTAATTGCGAACATAACGCCACCCCTTTTTCTTGTGCACCTGTTAGTATACCTGAATTCGCCGAAAAAAGAAAAATCGGATGCAGAACCTTGGGATTGTGCGGTTTTTTAATATTGAAGCGCGCTTTTTTAAGAACCTGCCCGCCTTCGTAAGAAAACGTGGACTTCGTTAAATATCAATGATGCTGCGGATGCGTTGCCGGCCTTATGATCATGTCAGGAGGTGAATTTGGGAGGAATCTTCCTCCTCGACGAGTACCTAAGTGGATCAGCTTTTAGAATCCAATATTCAAAACAAGGAGGCAATTAATCATGAGAAAAGTAAATCGTAAGCTTTCGGCATTTGCACTTTCTTTAGCTATTGCATGCGGCGTCGGCATTCTTCCGAATGCTGCAGGTGCGACAGCAGCGCTTCCCACACTTCCCACACAAAAGCATACTCAGGATGTTTCCGTTGCGGCCGGGGCTTCTACAAGCACCATCCAAAGCGCTATTAACAGCGCTTCCAGTGCGGGAGGAGGAACCGTAACGCTGGCTTCAGGCGAGTATACGATTACCGCACCCATTGTTTTAAAAAGCAATGTCACCTTGAACGGCGCCGGAAAAAACTCGACCGTGCTTAAACGTAATGCCAGTACGAATCTCGGAGCCAACGGCGTATTAACGACTTCGACGTCAGGCGGCGTGGTTAACGTCATTGTTAAAAATCTGGGGATTGACGGGAACAGCTTTATCGACCCCGATACCGATCCGGACCATGACAGCATTACCAATTACGGCGCTTTGATTCAAGGGCCGGATAGCTCCAACGATAAAATTTTGTTTGACAATTTTAAAGTTAAAAATTCCACGATGGGTCTCCACATCAAAGGAAGCACGAACGTAACGATCCAGAACAGTGACTTCAACAACAATGGCGGATCGTATCTGTACTGGCACAACATGTATGTAAGACGAGTCTCCAAAGTATTAGTTAAAAACAACGTGATGAGCTATTCCTCGTCCGGAAATGGGCTCAACATTTCGTATTCGGATAATGTTACGATTGATTCCAACAGCGTATACAACAACTATTTCCGCGGAATTCGCGTCGCTGACAGCAGTTACATTGATACGATCAATAATAATGTCCATGATAATACAACCGGTGATGGCATTGTATATAACAGCGAGTCCACAGGAGTTACAAACTTTAAAATCAACTCGAATACCGTCAAAAACAATGGCGGTTACGGCATCTTGGTCAATAGCAGCAGCTCGAACGGTGAAGTGAAGAACAATATCGACGGCGGCGGAAATGCAAGCGGATTCAAGAAAATTGACGGTTCCAATGTTACTCAGTAAACAACGAACTTCCAGTTGCAAATGATTCCAACGATAAAGAGCTAAGCGACATCCATCGCTTAGCTCTTCTTCAACATGTCAGAAAGTATATCCTCGAAGCAGCTCCATGTCATCAGTAAATGCTACCGTCCTCGAAAGGACGGCGGAGCCGTTTATCTTTGTCCCTTTTCTACTGTAACGCTCGAATCCATCTTGCAAACACCGCAGCCACCTCTGCGCGACTAGCGCCCGCCTGCGGATCCAAGTAGCCGCCATCTTCGCCGCTCAAAATGCCTGCCGCTGCGAGTCTGTCAACGGCTTCTTGCGCCCATGTACTCACGCTATCACCATCGGTAAAGTCTGCCCTGCTCGTTGCGCTCAGCTTATACCCCTTGCTTGCCGCGTAGTTGCACAGCATAACCGCCACCTGCTCGCGCGTAATGCTGGCATCCGGGCTGAACAGGCCTTCAGCGGTCCCGCTCACGATGCCGTTCTTCGCCGCCCAGTTCACGGCCGCCGCATACCAGGTGCCGTCCACCACATCGGAGAACGCAGACGCTCCTGTACTGCTGCGGTCGGCTCCCTCCAGATTGGCGAGAACCTGGGCGAACATGGCCCGCGTCATGGAAGTTTCGGGGCTGAATACATGGTCAGCCGTTCCTTCATACAGTCTCCGCGCCGTCACAAAGGCGATATCCTTCGCTGCCCAATTGGCCGAAGGCACATCTTGGAAAGCGAGGCCATTTGCCAGCACATCGTAGGTGCCCGTCCCTGCCACGTCGAAGGTCACGCTTCCGCCATCTCCGACAACAACGAATGGCAGAATCACATTGTGATCGTTCTCTTTCTTAACCACGACATACTCCGAAGCATCGCGTCCCTCAGCCACTTGGACAGGCAGTGTAATCGTCAATGGATGAGCGGGGTCGTTGTACGCCGCCGGCTTGCCGTCTGCTAGCAGTTCAAGCACGTAACTTCCTTTGCGGATGCGAAGAACGAGCGTGTCTCCGTACTGCTTCACCATTTCCTGCAGCGCCCCATTTGACAGTGTGACCGTTCCGAAATCAGACTTCACCGTCAAAGCCGCAGTGCCCATCGCCGAAACTGGGAGCTTCACGGTCAGATTCGTAATATCTTGCGCATGAATGATCAACTCGCTGCTGCCGCCAAGCGCCGCTTTAATTTGCTCAGCAGTGCTGACCAGGCTGTAGCCGCCGTCATCCGTTTGGGTAAGTGTGCCGCTACTGCCATTGAGTGACACATGCTGCTTCTCTTCTTCCTTCACTACCGGGCCGGTCGTAACCGGTGCTGAACCCGGATCTGAGGGCGAGCTATCTGCCGCAACCGGCGCAGCCTGCACATCCGCCGACAGTCCGCTGCCGACACTATTGACTGCCCGCACCTTGAACGAGTACACAGTTCCATTCGTCAAGCCCGTGAAAGTGTGTCCAGTCTGGGTATCTGCATCCATCCAAGAAATGCCATTATCCTTGGATACTTCATACTTCGTAATGTCCGCGCCGCCGTTATCGGATGGCGTACTCCAGCTCAATGTTACCTGTCCGTCACCGGCTACAACTGCAAAGCTTTGCGGTCTGCCCGGAATGGTCGGCGGCGTTTCAAGGCCAGTCAATGCAACTTCCTGCGTATTGTACATAAAGAGCAATCTTTCATTCGTCGTAACATCCGGAGTATCTGTAATTTGCGACAACTTCTTTGTTCCCAGACGAAGCGTTAATACTGCGGTGTTGCCTGAACCGACAACATCCTGATACACAATCCGGTTCTCATACTTGGGCGAAGCCAGGAAGAACGGGCCGACTCCGCTGGCACGCAGGATAAACTTCTCATTGTCGCCGATCTGTGTTGCATCAGCTTTGATGACGTTGTAATCCCCAGCCGTCTCATCCTTGATAGATAAAAACTTACCTGTTTTGAGCACTTGAATGGCATACGTGCCGTCATCGTTCGCGACCGTCCGGTAGAAAGGTGCAGTTCCCTTCATCACACTGGTCGTAAGCTCGCCTTTATCATTCACATCATAGTACGAGTTCAGTGTCTCGGCCACTTTCTCCCCGTTCACTGTGCTCCAATTCCGTTGATACAGCGGTTCCCAACGGGTCCGCATTTGAAAATACGGTCCGCTTATTGTGCCGAGCGGCTCACCGTTATAGTACGTCAAGGTGCCAAAGTTCAGATTGTCAAAATGCACCATGCCTTGCGGGCGCGACGCTGCCGCCGCTCTTTCGGTCCAGGTCAGATCGACGCTGGGCACGTTTCTGTACAAAGCGAGTCCTTGTTCAAAAACAGGTCTGATCTCGCCTCGGTTCAGCCCGTTGCTGTCTCTGTCAAAACCGACGCCGTAATACCCTCTGCTGGTATCCGCAAACACGTTCGGCATCGCCACGAAAGGAAGATCTTCTCCGTATAACTCCTTTGAATACAGGTTGTATTTGGCCAAATATTCGAACGCTTTCGCAAGCCTGTTATTATACAGCGAATACAGATCTTCTTGCTGACTTTTCGCAATCAGCGCGATTTCGGACATATAGCCAAGCGCCAGCATAGCGTGGGCCTGGTCGCGACCGGTTTCCATCGTCTGGCCGGCATCGTTCACATAAGCGAAGATCGAACCATTCGTGTGAATGTCTTGATAGAAGAACATCGCGCGGTCAAAAATTTCGGTATTATCGCAAAGCACGCCAATCGCCATCATACTGACCAGCGCCGCCAGGTCCCAGTTGCCATTGGCCAGCATCGGAACTGCCGCATCCTGAATCACGGGATAGACCACATTGATCATCATATCCTGCAACGCCTTGAAGTCGGCATCGCTGTATCCGCCATAGCCGCCGTTATAATGCTTGATAATTTCCGCGGCACTGGCCAGCTTATACGCATTGATGCCGGCTCCCAGTATTCTGTCCCGGCCGTCAATCACTTTCAGCGCGTTCGCCCACTGCGTCACAATGTCCACAGCTTTGTCGGCATACTGGCGATCCCCGGTAATCACCCATTGCAAAGCATTGAAATAAGCGGCATTGCCTCCTTTTTCAAAATAACCGATATTTCCGGAATCCGAAGGAGCTCCTCCGCGCCCGACGTTGGAAAAGACAGTTGTCTGATAGTCGTAGCTGGCAACGCCATACGAAACGCTGTTCACCATTCTTTGGTAATCGGAGTACCATGGCTCCTCCTTGGCCAGCACATGCGCTTTCATGCTGTCCAAATCATTCATTGTAAGCAGGATGCCGGGATGATTGAATATGCGGACATTCACATCCGCCGACGTTTGATAGCCGCCTCCATTATAAGCAACCGCATACGAATGAACGCCGACACTTAGATTGGCGAGCGCCAGACGCATCAAACCGCCTGAGTACACGATTCCAGTGACCGTTCCTGTATTGACACTATAGCTGGCTGGGTTCGTATCGCCATTAATCGGCTTCCAGAACAAGCTAGCGCTATTCCCGGAGACGTTCTGGCTGATGTCCAATTGATCTTTGTCCGTCACGGGGTCAAAATAAAATTTGTACTCGGTATTCTCGGACGCCGTTCCGCTGCTCAGCATAGCGGTTGTGGACATTTTTACATTATATCGGTTAAAGCTTACATCGTCCCTCATCGTCGACAAATGCGACCAGATGCGATAAAAACCTGAAGTCGCGTACTGATCGATATAGAACCGCTCATTCCAGCCCGGCACAGCAGCCGATGCCTTGATTTCGAACGTCCGGTCCGTACTGCTTCCGCTTTGGGCCCCCGTCACAATATTAAAATAACGATGGGTATTGCTCAGAAATTCTTCCGCCGTAAAATAGTTTTGAATGGTCAAATATTTGTTATTGACCAAGGATTTGATGGAATACGCCGTTCGTGTAGCCCCAACTTCAGGCTCGGTATGATCCACAGTCGCAAAATAATCCAGCACATACAACGCAAACGGCGACGCCTCAGCGGCGCTGGCTGTAAGCGACAGCTTTTCTGTGACAGGGTCTACCTTCACATATTGTCCAGCCTCATTTTTCATCAGGATGATCTTAGCAGCTGTTTTACTATTGTTGTAATAATTGCCCATATCCGGCCCCGCAATCTTGGAGGGAAGCTCTGCTTCCACAAGGTTGTTTATTGCCGTTTGCAGTGAGGCAACGGCTTGATTAACTTCGCTCTGCGTCGTGTTGTTAACGCGCAAATCTTTCGCCGCATTGAGCGCGGTCATTAATGTCGCCCAACTTCCAGGCGTGTATGCGGTTTCATCTAATTGCTCTGCTTGACCGATAATTGAATTCAGAGCCGTTCTATCGACCCCGTCGTTCACAATCGGGTTTCCGAGGGTCACACTCAAGGCTGGTCCTGGGTACGCTGTATTTCTTGAGGAATACAACTCGCTTGCACTTACCGTACCGTCGTCCACTTTCGCAGTTGTCAAATGAATCGTGACGACCTTTCTGCCCTGGTTCAAAGCATTCTGGAAGATCGTTGACAAATCGATAGAGAGATTCTCTTCGCTTGTAGATGTGACATTCTTGCTTACACTTGGCGTTCCGGCAATATCGTACGGACGGTTATTGTACGTCACATTCGTGACCGTCCATTCCGTGCTCGTACCGCGCAGAACCGATTCGCTTTCCGTAAAAATCAGCTCATTCGCCGCATGCGACTTCCTAAAGCTGAGCGTCATACTCATATCGCCAATCGCATACCGGGTCGTATCGATGGAAGATAGATCAAACTTAAAATAAGTATGACGGGACTTCCCATAGATTAATTTCGTTGCCGTTGGATTCGTATTGTTGCCTTGTCCGTTAAAATTGGATACAAACCCGTCTTGTGTCGGCTGAAACGAAACCGTCGTTCCCGCAGCGTTCGCAACGTTCGTAGCTGAACCCAACAAGAGGGATGTAACAGCCATGCACACACATAAAAGCAAAGATATCGCCTGCTTGAAAAGCCGTTTCATGCTCAATCTCCTTTCTATAATCAGGAATATGTTTTCCTATGCTGTAAGCTTAACAACGCTTTCATGCGAGATAAATCATGTTTTTTAAGTTTCATATGTTGTTATTTAAGAGATTTTGCGAAATGCAGGGTTAAAAGGCTTCGCCGGCCAAACGCCAAAAAGCCTGCATAGCGCAGGCTCTCATGATAAACACCTTTTATACGATTCCAAATCTAGTATCCGATCTTCGCCAACGCTTGCCGGCTCGTCTCACTCAATACCTTTAATTCCTCCGCACGAAGCTGAACGTCCGCCGCTCCCAGATTGTCCGCCAAATGGCGCTCATCCTGCGTGCCGATAATCGCCGACGTCAGCGGCGCTTGATGCAGCAGCCACGCAATCGCAATTTGCGATACGCTCGCGCTGTGTTCATCCGCAATCGCTTTCATCGTTTCGAGCAGCTGCTGCGACGCCTGCAAATGCTCCGGCGAAAACAGGCGCCGCTGCGCGCGGAAATCGTCTTCGGCCAGCTTTTTCCCTGCCAAATGGAACGCGCCGGTCAAAATTCCCTTCGCAATTGAACTGTAGCTCATGATGCCGATTTGCCACTCTTCGCAGAACGGTGCAATGTCGCCTTCGATCGCTCTGTGAAGCAAGCTGTACTCCGGCTGAATCACGTCGATTTGCGCGTATTGGACCGCCTCTTGCAGCTGTGCCAGCGAAAAATTAGAAACGCCGATCGCCCGAATCAGACCTTCCTCTTTCAGCCTATTGAACGCGCCAAGCGTCTCCGCCACAGGAATGTCAAAGCTCGGCCAGTGGATATAATAAATGTCGATGTAGTCGGTTTGCAATCGCCGCAAGCTCGTTTCCGCCGACCGGCGGACTTGATCCGGATGCAAATTCGCGCGGCTGACTTTCGTGGAAATGATACAGTTCTGGCGGATGTCTTTCAGCGCAGCCCCTACGATGTCCTCCGAGTGGCCGTTGCCATAGCCTTCCGCCGTGTCAAACGTTGTCACGCCGAGCTCGTAAGCTTTGCGAAGCAATTGCTTGTTGTTCTCATCATTCGTGAACTCCCATGGGCCTCCGCCCAGCTCCCAACAGCCAAACGTTACCGTCGAAATTTCAAATCCTGCACGTCCTACACTTTTGCGGTTCATTGTCATCGACCTCTTTTCGCCTAATTTAAACGCTTCAACCATTGCACACGTTAACAATTATACGCGCAGAACCTTATCTTGCCAAGGCCTAAGGCTCTGCACACCGACTATACTTCAAACGCAATTTTTCCTGTTTGTGACAGGTCGTAGCCGTGAATCGGGCGAAGCTCGCCGAGAAACGCCTCGGATTGCAGAACGTCGATGACGCTTTGAATCCAGCCCAGGCTCTCCGGCTTCTTCACCATGACGAGGTCCACCCGCTCCTGAATGAGCGGAATAAAATCGACGCCTCCGACCATCGATACCGCTTTTTCAATGCCGATACCGACATCGGCAGCGCCGACCGCCACTTTCCCTGCAACGCCAATGTGGTTCGTCTCTTCTTGCTCGTACCCGAGCAGCTGCCGCGCCGGAATCCCGTGAAGGCGAAGCTGCTCTTCTAGGAGTACGCGGGCGCCCGAGCCCTTCTCCCGATTGGCGAGGCGCAGCCCCTCCTGCGCCAAATCTTGCCAACCGTGAAGCCCTTTCGGATTCCCGCGCTGCACATATAACCCGGCCGTTCGCTGCACCAGCGTCACGACCACATAAGCGTGGCCGATCAGCAGCTTCCTAACATACGGCACATTGTATTCTCCCGTGTCGCCATCCAGCAAATGCGTGCTGACAATGTCCGATTCTCCCCTGTACATCGCGATCAAACTGTCCATGCTTCCGACATAGGCGCGCAGTGGCCGACGCGAAGGCGTCCTGCGTTCCAAGTGCTTCGCCAGAATGTCAAGACTCATGTCCTGACCGGTGATGACAAGTGAACTGCGGTCGCCAGATGCTGTCGGCTGGAGCCGCGCTTGGGACGCATAGCCGGGCTCGTCCACCTCCACCTTGATCGCGGCGGCCGCTGTGCCGCTCTTGGCTCTCGCTTTGTACGCCTCTAGATCGGATGCGTCCACTCGCATCTGCTTGCCGACACGGTAGGCCGGCAGCTCGCCTTTTTTAATCAGATCATAGACCGTTAATTTCGATATTTTCAGAAGCTTGGAGATGTCCTCGGTTGTATAAGATATATTCGCTGTCATACGCGACCTCCGGATAGCTCGTTTCTTTCCATCATATGCCGATTGGACAAGGATTTCAAATTGCATATTTACGCACGAAACGGATTGAATTATAATCATTTATAACTAAATCATACTATTTATAACTAAATAGATAGAATAGAACAAGTCGGAGGGTAAAAAGATGAAGAAAATCATGTTTCGTACTGTTTCGTTATTTGGACTTGCGCTTATGCTGTTTGCTGCAGGCTGCTCGTCCACGTCCAGTCAATTTCCTGCACCAACGAGTTCCCCAGCTCCTGCCAGCACACAAGCCGCCGCAGCAACTGCCTCTGCAACGGCTTCCACGCAGCCGCAAACGCAAGTGGAGCTTACGATTTCCGCTGCTGCTAGCTTGACGGATGCGATGAAAGAAATCGCCGCTAACTATGAAAAGCAGCATGCGAACATCAAATTGAACTTCAACTTCGGCGCTTCTGGCGCGCTTCAGCAGCAAATTGAGCAAGGCGCTCCGGCCGACCTATTCTTCTCGGCAGCGGCCAAAAATATGAAAGACCTCGTCGACAAAGGGCTCATCGATACAGCCCAGCAGAAGAGCCTGCTCTTAAATGAGCTTGTGCTCGTCGTCCCGGCGGACGGCAAGGTTGCCGCGACCAAGGTGGAAGATTTGACAGCGGACAACATCAAGCATGTTGCCGTCGGCGAACCGCAAACCGTGCCCGCGGGTACATATGCGAAAGAAGCGCTGACGAATGCGAAGCTGTGGGATACACTGCAAAACAAAATCGTGCAAGGCAAAGACGTACGCCAGGTGCTTACGTATGTTGAGTCCGGCAACGCGGAAGCAGGGTTTGTCTATAAAACGGACGCTCTGACCTCCAAACAGGTGAAAATCGCCGGCACGATCGACCCGAAAACCTATAAAGCCGTCGAATACCCGGCCGGCATCGTGAAAGCGACAAAGCATGGCAAGGAAACCGGCGATTTTTATACGTATCTGCAAAGCAAGGAAGCGCTCGATGTATTCGTGAAATTCGGCTTTACCGTTGCTGCCAAGTAACATGGTCGGCATTTCCTGGCAAGAATTCGTTTCCCCTGTCCTTCTGTCGCTGAAAGTAGCCGGCGTAGCCAGCTTTATCGTGCTGGCGCTCGGCTGCTGGGCTGCATGGCTAATGGCGAGACGCCGCTTTCGTGGCAAGCTGCTCATCGAAACGGCATTTCTGCTGCCGATGGTGCTGCCCCCGACTGTTGTCGGGTTCATCCTGCTCGTGCTGCTCGGCAAAAAAGGCTGGATCGGCTCCGCCATCGAGGCGCTCTTCGATCAAACGATCATCTTCACGTGGGGCGCTGCAGTCATCGCATCGGTCGTCGTCGCGTTTCCGCTCGTCTACCAGACGATGAAAACCGGCTTCGCCGGCGTGAACGCCGATCTCGAGCACGCCGCCCGATCCGCGGGCGCCAAGGAGTGGCAGGTGCTCTGGTACATCACCTTGCCGCTCGCCTGGCGCTCCGTTCGCACCGCGTATATTCTCGGCTTTGCCCGCGGCCTCGGCGAATTCGGCGCGACGCTCATGATTGCGGGCAATATCCCGCATCGTACGCAAACGCTCCCCACCGCGATCTATATCGCGGTCGAATCGGGAAATCAACCGCTCGCCTGGTGGTGGGCGGGGACAATCATCGTGATTTCGTTCGGCTTCATGCTTCTGGCGAACAGGCCTTCGAGACATGACTAACGCAGCACAAAGAGACAGTTCAATAAAACTGTCTCTTTGTCATTTTTAAAACGTGTTGTACACATTTTGACATTCTTGCGCAGTTGGCTCGTAGAAGCAGTGGAGTTTGTAACGCCCTACATGCGGCTGGTTATACCATGTTTCCGGACATGGCTTCGGATTGGCCGCCGTTCCCGGGCGGAAATACCACAGCGAAAATTTGCCCGGCCAATGACGCTCGCCGTCTACCGCACGCTGTGCCAATCGGCGCTCCCGATCTCTGGCTTTTTGATAAAACTGTCCGTGCTGCAGCGCCTCAAATGCGTGGGGCTGATTGATCATCTGGGGAATCGTTCTAAGTCCTTTAAAATCGGAGCAATTTGCTCGGATTCGGTTAATGCCGACATTTCCGACGAGGAGCATGCCCATTTCTCCCTCTCCCTCAGCCTCAGCTCTCAGGAGCCTTGCCAGCATGTCAATATCGCTGCTTCTGGCTTTTACAACTGACAATCAGATCACCTCATAAAGTTGTTCTAGACTCAGCATATTGCCGATAAGAGGGATGTGTTACCCAGAGGACGGCTTTCATGATGCAAAAAGACGCCCAAACTCGTCGAAGTTTGAGGCGTCCTGTGCCCATCTTGATTTATACGTCCGCCGCGCAGCGGAAACCGATGTTTCCGGTTGAGCTGTCCGGCGTGTTTTTGCTGCGGGCCGCAACACGGTACCTGTTGCAGTAGGAGCGGTGGCACAGATACGAGCCGCCGCGCAGCACGCGGTTATCGCCTGCGGGAGGGCCGATCGGGTTCTCCCGCTTCTCCTTAAGATGATAGTTCGGGCTGAACCAGTCCGCGCACCATTCCCATACATTGCCGGATACGTTGTACAAGCCGTAGCCGTTGGGTTCAAAAGAGCGAACCGGCGCCGTGCCGGCGTAGCCGTCGCTCATATTATTTTTCACCGGGAATTTCCCTTGCCAAATGTTGCACATATGCTTGCCGTCCGGCTTTAGCTCGTCCCCCCAAGGATAACGCTTCTGCACAAGTCCGCCGCGCGCGGCAAATTCCCACTCGGCCTCGGTCAGGAGGCGTTTGCCTGCCCACTTGCAGTAAGCCATCGCATCGTTCCAGGAAATATGGATGACAGGATGATCCAGGCGCTCTTCAACGTTCGAATCAGGGCCCTCCGGATGAGCCCAATCCGCGCCTTCCACAGCCCACCACCACGGTGTTTGGTGCGCAGCATTTTGCACCTTGGCGCCAGTCGCTTCGGAGACAAAAAGGTGAAATACATAGGACCAGCCGAATCGCTCCGCCTCTGTCTTGTATCCGGTTGCGTCTATGAACTGCTTGAACTCAGCATTCGTCACCGTACACGGATCTATGTAGAAAGGTGCTACGCTGACTTCCCGCACAGGGCCTTCACCGTCAGCCGGGAAGCCTTCCCGGTCGTCTGTCCCCATCAGAAACTTGCCGCCTGACAAGTAAATCATCCCCGACTTGGCCTCACGCGTAGGCGTCTCTTCTTGCTTGGCGCCAAAACGTTCAAATTGAATATTCACGCTCGAGGAAGCTTCCTCGGACGAAGCTCGGCTTACTGAACAACAGGATGGTTTATTCGTTTCCATCTGAAACTTCCTCTCGTGTCCGACTTAAGTTATGCATACTCTCAACTAAATATAGCAATTCCGACCAGGGCCGACAAGACGATGGTCGCCAGCGGGTGCCATTTGTATTTATAGACAGCGATAAACACGCCTGCAGCAATCAGTATGGTCACGAGCACCTGCCAGTTGAACAGATCATGCATTTGGCCTGCGAAGCCGAAATGGATGGCCGCGTAAGCGATCAACCCTGTGACGACAGGCCGTAGTCCGTAAAAGGTTGTATGAACCGCCTTGCTCTTGTAAATCTTATAGAAGAACGAGGAAATAATAATGACGATGATCAGCGAAGGCAGCACCATCCCAACGGTAGCGACAGTAGCCCCTAGAAAACCCGCGGCTTTATACCCGACAAGCGTTGCGCTGTTCGTTGCAATCGGTCCAGGCGCCATGCCCGCTAGCGCGACGCTCTGGTTAAAAGCCTCAAGCGGCATCCAGCCATGCTGCTCCACTTCATGCTGAATAATCGGAATCATGGCGTATCCGCCGCCAAAAGACATGAACCCGATTTTCAAAAACGATATAAAAAGCTGCCATAACAGCATTCGGCTCTCCCCTCTCTCTTTTTAAATGCCGTCTGCGATAAAATAGTCGTAATGCGTGTAACCGTTATGCGAGGTGTGAATCGGTTCCTTGCCCTTTTCAAGCGTAACGCGGTAGCCCATCGCTTCTTTGACCTTGACCAGCACAACGCCGACGAACAGCCCGACGAGAATGATCAAAATCGGATTGATCGGCAGGATCAGCAGTAGGGCCAGAGATACGATCGCTGTGCCCAGTGTCGTTTTGTCATAAATCGCTGAGCGCCCCATGTTGTATGCGGCAAGGGCAATGAGTCCGATAATGGCGCCGTGAATGCCTTTGAACGCTGCTTCAATCTTAGGCTCTGATTGCATGAACACCAGGAATAGACTAAGAACAAGCGCAATAAGGAACGTTGGCAGCGCAATCCCGACAACTGCAGCGATCGCACCCCAAATACCGGCAAGCCGATACCCGATAAAAGCCGAAGCATTGACACCGATGCCGCCTGGCGCCGATCCTGCGATGGAGATAATGTCTGTCATTTCAGCCTCTTCCATCCACGCTTTCTTGCCGACAATTTCGCGCTCAATCACAGGAATCATGGCGTACCCGCCGCCGAACGTCGATGGACCGATCTTGAAAAACGTCCAGAAAATATCCAAGCAAAGATGAAGTTTACGATTACGCAAAATGGATCCCTCCCAAGTCCGTTCTTGTTACATTCATTATACCTTCCTTTAATCCAAAATGGAATAAACATTTTTAAATATAAGAAAAAAGACCTGAGAAAACTCGGTTATTGTTGGTTTCTAATTCAGTTAAATCCGATGGATTCACTAAGTTTAATTTAATTTGACATTAAGTCTATTGAATAACCTTAACTTATCGCAAAAAAGCCCGCCGAAAGATCAAAAGATCTTTGCAGCGAGCTCTGATGGGGGCGAGTCGCAAGCATTCCCCCAGCGTATTTAATAGCCATGCTCATGAAAAAACTTCAATGCCGAACGGAAACCTTTATTTCCGAAGGCTCTACAAACAAGCACAAACCCGTGCACCCTTCCGTCGTGCAGGCCAAATCATTTATAGAGCAGCACAATCAATCCGTCATTCGCCGGCACGCTGCTCATCCAGATATTCTGCGCGTCACTTCCTTCAGCATTTGACAGGGATGGAGCCTGGCCGTACCAGCAAGCCTCTACCTTCCAGCCTTCGGCCAGGATCAACTGCTTAACGCACGTGAGCGGTGAGTAGTTGATAATGACTGCAACTCTCGTGTGCTCGTCGATCGGGTGCTCGGTCACTCCCCAATTCGGCGTATTTGCCGTCACAACGCGACTGCTGCTGCGCACATCGGCGGATACTGCTTCGTAAAGCTTCCAAAATGGATTGTCCTCGGTCCGATAACTCGTCTCCTTGCTCTGCGCAATCGCGAGTTCTACAGGCACGGATAAGAAATAGACTGTTCCTTTCCCATAAGAGGCCTTCGTCAAGACGGGATTGCCGTCCTCCTCCTCGGCCAACACTTCGGCCCGGTCATTGCGGAAGGTGAGCTTGAACGAGACCGGGATCGCCATTTCAGCATCACCAGCACTAGCGGCCAATTTCAGCTCTGCCGCTTCCGCACGACGCTGGCGGTTCACCACCGTCAGCCCTGTCAGCTCAGCAAAATCGAGCGTGTAGCCGTCATCCGTAGACATATACAAGGTAGCCCCATCGGCTACTCTGCGCAGCAGTTCTTCCCAGCGCTGCTTGGGAATGCCCTGCACGCCGCTCAGGCTCGGCAGCATGTAGAGATCCGCTTGTTTTAACGGTTGATCTTCGAACTGATATTCGAGATCGAACCCTGCTTGTTTTGCCAGCATAAAAGAGCCAAGCGCCGCAGCCCAGTGATCCTGGGACGTATTGATGATGCAGACCGCCTCTGTAATCCGCGACGGCAGTTTCGGCATCGGAAGTGCCTCAATCGCCTTCTTGAGTTTGCCCATTTCCTGAAGAGCCGGCTTCACGCGGCCTTCTTCCGTCAGCAGGCCGAGCTCGCCCTCGCAGGCTACCCAGTCATATGGAGCATGCTGGAGCTTCGTCTGGTCGTTCGCACACCACCACAGCAAGCCATCCAATCCGTGCGCCCACTGAGATAGCATGCTGGTTCGCGCAAAGGCAGCCGCCGTTTCTTCACTGCACACCATAGGGCCCATCGTTCCCATCTCTTCGGCAAAGCACGGCTTGCCGCCAATTTGCCCATAAAACAAACTTTCCGCCGTCGCATGAATTGTAGGTCTGATTGTGTCCAGCGGATCAAAGTCCATGTAGGGCGTCCAGAATGGATACGGATGTGTCGTCAGAATATCCGTCAGCTCTCCCTGATCCTGCATCGTCCATTTCCCTGCTGGAAGCAGACTATGCATGCCCGAGATTAGCGGCCGGGAGCTGTCGGCGGCTTTGATCGCATTCCCAATGGAAGACGTCCACAGCCAAGCTTCTTCCCGACTGGCTACTTCCCCCATCTCATTGCATTCATTCCCCAGATCCCACGCCACGATCGTCGTACTGTGCTTCATTTCCGATATAAAATACCGCACAAACCGTACCTGCCAACGAATCGCATCCGGATCCGTCAAAATCGGCTTGCCCTCCAGTGCCGGAGGCACAAACAGCCTTCCGCTCATCCAGCCCGTAAGCAGTCCGACAATGAGCTTCAAGCCGTGGCGCTCGGCAATCGCGGTAAAATCCTTGAATCTTTCCATCATCACTTCGGAAACCCCAGCTTGTCCTGCAGGACTATCCGGGAGCCGCTCCTCACCGAAGCGATGCCCATGCAGCTTTCCGCGTCCGGTGTACAGGGTATGAATGGGTTGGAAATCCGGCCAAAGCGGGAAAACACGCAAAATTTCGACACCTGCTCCCGCCAGCCTTGCCAAATCCGTCTCAACTTGCTCCGGACGCCAATCCGACCACATCGCCGTCCCCGCATGGGACGCCCAGTAATTGACGCCAAGAAAGAACGGACTTTCTACCTGAATACTTGCATTCATGATGTTGTAACCCCTTCCGCTATGCCTCATACTTGACCACTTTTAGCCTACTAAAAATAAGGCAAGTAAACTATAATGAACATATTAAAAAGTATAACGATTCTACTATCGATTCATTGCCTGAGAGGAGCCGCGATACGCATATGACGAACATCACACCTTACTGGGAAGCGAACAAAGACCAATCGAACAGCGGCAGCATTGAACGCCCTTTCTATATCGGAACGCTGCAAACCACAACAGAAGGCTATTCGATCGGTCACCATTGGCATTATCATATGGAACTCGTGTACTGGGCTGAAGGCAGAGGTACGGTGACGACAGGCAGCTCGACCTTAAGCGTCGAGGCCGGCGATCTGGTTCTCATTCCTCCATGCGAAGTGCACGCTGTGTACGTTGAACCAAATCTTGCTACAAGCCATTATGTCATTGGGTTCGATCCTGAACTGATGTCGCCCATGCCGCAGCTCGCCTTTGACTTAAAATATCGCCTGCCTTACTCCCTCCACCGGGAGTTGAATTGGAACTTAATCAAGCTTCCGAATGAACAGAAGCAGCGATTCGAAAATATGATTACGATGATGCACAGCGAATTTACAACCAAGGAGACCGGTTTTGAACTCACCGTTACATCCGGTATCCACCAACTGATGCTGTTCTTGCTTCGCCATAGCTCCGTGCTCGCCCAAGCCGCTCCACAAGAGGACTCCCACAGCGGCGAGCGCATGCATACGTTTACCCAGGTACTCTCCTTCATTAACGACCATTCTCATGAAGAGTTGAATGCCGTCGAAGTCGCGCGCCTGGCTATGATGAGTTATAGCCGGTTTGCCACCGTTTTCAAGCAATTCATGCACATGCCGCTGCTCAAATACATTTTGTTTTTGCGGATCAGAAAAGCCGAGCAATTGCTGCTCGACCCTTCTAAAACGATTACGCAAATCGCCACTGAAACCGGCTTCAACCATACCAGTTATTTTATTAAGCATTTTCGCAGCCTAAAAGGCATATCGCCGAAGCAGTACCGGAAGCGGCTGCTCGGAAAGTAAATTGTGGTGGACTATGGGAGAAGACTAGGCCACAATTGAAAAGAATGGTCAACCGAGGGATGTGCCAAATCCTTACTTCTCCTTCTCAAGATCGCTTAAGAAGGTTTCCACTTCAGCCAGCGCCGCTTGCTGCGCCTCGGTCTGAACGCCGTACCCGAAGCCGTGGTCGACACCGGGCAGGACAACAAGCCGGGAACGGCCCCCCTGCCGGAGCAATCGATCATGGAAATCCTGCACTTGCGCCAATGGAATCAACTGATCCGCATCCCCATGAATCAGCAGAAATGGAGGCTCGCCCCCACGCAACCGTTCTATTGGGGACGCCATTCGATACAACGCTTCCTGCTCTCCGAGCGGATAACCAAGCAGATTGGCAATCGTATCCCTGCGGTCGAACATGGTGACAACCGGACAGTAGCCGATCACCGCATAAGGGACGGTCTCACGATCTTGCAGTTCATCCGATACGCCAAGCGGATCATCCGCCCCCATCGTACCCAGCATACCGGTAAGATGGCCCCCAGCCGAAGAACCTATGGCCACAATGCGACCAGCGTCAAACCCAAGCCTCCCGCTCTCGCGTTTCATATGCTGAATCGCCAATCTCACATCTTCAATCTGGGCGGGAAATCGAAACTGCGGCACCAATCTATAGCCCGCTGTAGCGCAGACATAGCCTTTATTCGCAAAATGTGCGCATACGTCCTGCCATTGCTCTTTGCTGCCCTTCATCCATCCCCCTCCATGAATGAAAAGGAGCGCCGTCTGCTTCCGAGACTTCCGGGGAAGGTACCAATCTATTTTTCGATTATCAGTAAAATTTTCAGAATAACAGTCGTTGTGTATTCTCTCCAACTCCACATCCTCCTCTTGCTTTCTCTAGTGATACACCTGTATCTCATCATAATAAAAAGTTCCCGTTAAGGCGATCGGCGAGTTCAAGTACACCTCACTCACCGAAGTAACAGCATTCCTGAAGCTTTGGTTGGCAACAACCTGCGTGCCATTGATATACAGGTCAAAGGTATCCGTGGCAGGCCGGGCCACAATCTTGAAGGTGTACCACGTATTGGCCGTGTATGTCTGCAGGTTCGTCTGGGTCGCACCATAGTAGGTGTACAAATCACCTGAAGAGCCAAACGCAACCGTTATGGCGCTAGTACCGGAGGTGTTCCTTACATGAAAGCCGGTCGTTGAACTCGTCTGAGCAGCCATGGCTTGGAACTCAAAGGTTGTTTCACCCGTTTGGGCGACAAAGCTTTTCTTCGCATATGTAAATGTCGTTGTCGAACTGTCCGCGAGCTTCATGCTCTTATCCGACGCACTTGGCACCGCAGCAATCGTAGTTGACGCGCCCGTCGGAGAATCCACCGTCCAGCCCGCAGGGGCGCTGCCAGTCGTTCCAGTGTCGAAATCTTCATCCATCAGCAGAACAGACGGTGTCGGTATAAAACTGAACTTGGCGTGAAACGTTTTTCCTTTCGCGTTGTTGACATTGACCGACAGCTTGATCGTTGGACTCAGTTGCGTCACATTAACTCCGGCGTCCACTGAGAAGATACTTGCCGCACTTCGGTTGATCTCAATCGCAATGTTACCGGTATTCAGCCGCGTAGGATCCGAGACAGCGACTTCGAAGTCATCGGTCGTTTCTTTCGTCATCACCGATGCCTTCTTGTTGCTGGAAATGAGGTTCGTGCCGCCGACCTGAATCCATTTCAGCGCATCCTCCCAGAAATTTGCGCCGATCACATTGATCGTTTTCTCCTTCACCGCTTGTGCGGAGGTCGAATTTTCCAGCACGTCAATGTCCGGAATGCTCGCGTAGCTGCTCATCTGCGCGCTTGTTTTGCCCGGCAGCAGCGCGTAGGTATACGCCTGATTCGTTGGATTCGTTCCGTGATCGAACCACAGCGCCTGGTAGCTTCTTGTGGCATTGGTCGTCGAACCGTTCTCGTTAATGGCATTCCAATTCCCGGTTCTCGCTTCCCGCAGCCCCTTCACCGTCGCGCCGCCCGGGAAGTAATAGCCCACATCCGATCCCGAACCGTTGCCCGCCAAATGCGCCCAATTGACACCGGATTGCGTCCAACTGGACGTTGCCGTTTCGTCGACACCATTTACCGTCAGCGTGTTGCTTCCCGCGCTGTTCAGCTTCCTGTTCTCAACAATGGTCTCCACCTTTCTTGCGATGCCATCCCAACCATTCCCTGTTTGACTCGAATCGGTAATGCCGGCGCCGAGCGCCACGACTTCGTCATCGAACATGAACCAGGACTTGAGCGCCGTCAGGCTGGAATTCCAGCCGTACAGCGACATGCCGGAGACGCCATACAAGCCCGCGATATCGGCGCCGCCGGCCCGGGCAGACGAGTTCCGATAGCTTGCACCCGAGTTGTTCGCTCTCGTCATCGTGTCTACCGTCGTGCCAGGCAGACGATACGGGTTGACGGTCGGCCAGAAGTTATCGTCGAATTGACTTAAATCGCTATCGTACACATACGTCATGCCATCGCCGGTATACCAGCCCTTCTTGTTTTCAATGTTATTGCTAAGCGATTCATAGGTGCCGATTCGGCTGGAGGACATGCTGAGTGCAAATCCGAAGCCAGGGCGCAGATGAACGGCGCGATCCATGCTGTAGAATTGCTTGTGCGCGATTAATTCACCGCGCGGCGTCACAGCGGAATTGTTCATAATACTCTTCGCCAGCACGATAATGGGAATGGGGCAATTCGTATAGAAGCTTCGGTACGTATCGGATTGAATCCAGTACTTCACCATTTGCTGAAAGGCCATTGCGTCCGCTGTGGGAGCAAAGGTCGACAGGCGCGTAATCGCCTGACCAATGGCGGCTCCCTTGCCGTGATCCGTTGAATAGTCGCGCGACATTTCCCGACCGCGGGTAAGGGCCATCAGTGAGCCTTTGTAGACGAATGGCTCGAACGAATCGTACACCCATTTGTACACATTGGCGACATCAGGATCCGTTATCTCCCATGTCGAGCCATCAAGCAGATAGAGCAGGTTAGCGATATCGTCAATCAACGAAAGCCCGTATCCGCCGTTGTAGGAGAAATACGCATGCTGAATAAAGGAGCCGTCCCGATAAAATCCGTCACTGCTCGTCACATAATCAAAGACAGGACTCAATGCGTTCTTGGCTGCGGTGATTGTGTCGCTGTCTTTGATAATGATGCCACGCAAGCCGACGACACGGCTTTTCCAGACGCGGTTTGCTCCTGATGAAGTCGCCGTGCCCATCATTTTTGTTGGATCCGACGAGAAATGATAGACAGCGTTCATATAATTCGTAATTTGTGTGGACGTGAGCTGATCGTACAGGAGAATGACCGTATCGTTGAGCGCATTGGGGATGCCGATTTCCCAATCCCACCATTTATCGTCCTCAGTCTTCGTCTCGTTATAGCGGTTCGTGTACAGCCAGTCCAGACCGGCAATAATAGCCGTCTTAAGCGAAGCATTGTTGTACAAGCTTGAGCCATACGTGGAATACGCCAACGCCATCGCATATAGACGATTATAGCTGCTCGTTACTTGCACGGTTTCCCATCTGCTGGCCAGATCGCTCCATACATAGGAGACCGGCGGTGTCGTCATCGTATCCCAGTACAACTGGGCTCTCGTGGTAATTGTCGTAATTTGTGCGGCAATATCGGGGTCCGAAGTGCTGTAGGATGTGCCGCCGGTCAGCATCTCCTTCCGTTTGGCGCGAAGATCGTCATACGCGTCCGAAGCGTGCGCTTGCTTCGACGGCAGCGCCAAGAACAGAACCGCCAGCATCACAAACGCAAGTAAAACGCTTACATTTCTTTTGAACATACTTGTCACATAACTTCTCCCCTTATCGTGAAATGTTGGCCAAGCGCCCTCCTTTCTGCGCTCTTGCCCTCACTATAAAGGGGATGTGCAATTTCCGGCAATTGCACATCCATTCTGAAGCCGTTTCCCGGCATATGACTTTCATGACGCCTGCCTCGCCGCTCCGAGAAGCGCGCTGCAGGCAGAGCAGCTCACGGGCGCGCTATTTCGCCTGCTCGCGAAATTGTCCCGGCGTAATCCCTTCGTACTTCTTGAACAGCCGGTTGAAATACGGCGGCTGGTACCCGACACTCAGTGCAATGTCGTTAATTTTATCATCTGTCTCCAGCAAAAGCGCCTTCGCTTTATCAAGCCGATACATCGTCACGTAGTCGATGAACGTCATCCCTGTGACCTGCTTAAAGCCTAAACTCAGCTTTTTGGCATAGGTGCCGTGAAGGTCGGCGCAGCCTTCCAGGGAAATATCCTTGGCGTAATCGGTATGGATCGTGGACAGCACATTCTCTACAAGCCGCTTCAACTGCATGTCCTGCGTGCTGTGAAGCCGATGAACATAGGGCTTAACAATATGCTTCTTGATCCAGAGCAGAATTGCTTCCGGCTCCTGCAATTCCGACAAATGCAGCCAGATATCCACCCCGTCGTTCAATTCCAAAGGGTTGAAGCCAGAAAGCATAATGGTGTTCTGCATATTGCCGCAGAGCTGCAGCAGCCCTTGCCGAACATCGAGCTCCTTTACCAGACGCGATTTCAGATGACCAAGAAACTCATTTAGTTGAACGTCCAGTTCATTCTCTTGCCCCGATCGCAGCGCTTTGAGTATAGCCGCTTCCTCTTCGAATGGATAGACAATCACATCATGACCGCCGGGCAGAATGTCATCCACATCCATCACCTGCTGCTCGTCGCCAATCGTCCGGTGATTCAGCGCATTGCGCGCATTTTCAAAGTAGACCGGCAATTTATGCAGTTCCTGCGTGCTCGCGCCGACGCATACCGTCACTTCAACTTTGAGCAGATTGTTGAGCGCAGGCGCTAATGTCTCAGCAAAGTGAAACAGGCTTGTCCGAATCTCCTCCAACGGAATCGTCGGATGCGCATGACTGACGAGCACGCCCAAGGTCAAATCCTGAAAGTTAATGGTATTCGTTTCCAGATGCATGCCCTCGGCTAATTCCTGCGTAATGTTCACGGCCGCAAATGTAACCAGTTGCTCATCTCCAGGAGAGAATTTGCCTTCCGATCTGTACAGTCCCAACAGCTTCACCGCGATGACCGAAAACGACCTCCCCTGCACATCCCACCCATACTGCGCCATGTGGTCTGCGAGTTCCTCCTCGCTCAGAAACGACAAGTGCCCCTGCATCAACTGAATCAGGAAGCTTTCCCGAAGGGAAGGCAGCTGTCGATCCACCCGCTCCTGAAGCATCTGACTTTCCCGCGATAAATTTTTCCATGCGTCGGCGATCGCAGCCAGTTCATCAGATGAAGCCGCCACGCGGCCGGGGAATAGCTGCTGCATCAGCTTCCGCACCGGATTATACATGTGCCGGAAGGAATACCAGGAGAGCGCCAAGGCCAGAGCCACCCCGAACAAGCCGGTCGCAATCATAATCCGCGAAAGCGTCTGCACCGGCTTGGTCATTTGGGAAAGCGGCGTAGCCGCCGCCAGCGTCCACGTATTCCCCACACGGTTCATGCCTCCATATGAGACGGAATACGCTTCCTGTCCCCAGGTTTCAATTGCAGAGGATTTATCAGTGTGTTGAGGATGACGGATGGAGTCAATCAGTTCTTTGTCCAGCACGGTCGGTTCTGTCAGCGTATGTTTCCCGAGCGAAATCGCATCGCCATCCTGCTGGATCAGCACGGTTGCGCCCGTTCCTTCCGAATCCAGCTCGGCTATCAGATTATTCAGCTGCTTGGCGCTGATCTCAACGACGAGCGCAGCTTCTGTTCGCACCAATCCCCCCGGCAGCCGCACGATCAGCATATACGGCGCAAATTCCCCCGAATTCGTCTCAGCGATCGTTCCCCGCGGCGTCCAGTATACATCTCGTTGATAAGAGGCCAGCTCACGGTAAGTTTGCAGTTCCTTCTCGCTTTGGACAACACGGATTCCCGAACTTTCTTTGATCACGACCTGCTGTTTGTCCAGATACAGCGTAACTTCTTCGATTAGAGGATCCGACGCTTTAATCCAGGACAGCGCTTGATAGATGGCGCGCGTGCTCTGAAAATCCTTGTAAATCTCCAAGTCCGAATAGGCGGCCCCCAGATTCAAATTGAAGGACCATTGCGCCATAATCGTCTCCAAATGAGTAAGGTTCTGGCTGATCCGTTCCGTTGCATAGGCAACTTGATTGCGATGGGTTTTCTGTGCCTGCGCTTCAATCTGCTGTGTCCCCAGCACATAAAGCATAATGCCAATCAGAGCCGCGGGTGCGCAAGCGCTGAGAATCGCGATGAATAGCCCCTTTTTTCGATACTGCTGCCGCCACATTTCGCTCACCTCTTCGTCCTTATCCTCCGTAAATGTTTCTTCATCATATAAGAAAAACAGCTTCGATTCCAACCTTTTTCTGTAAAAAACAGCTCCGGAATCATTGTCCAATCGCAGGAAATTGTCCGGAATATGTGTCTAATTGCCGGAAATGCACGGCACGTTTACAGTGGAGTCAGACAACCGCAACCAATCTCATTCAGAAACAGGTGACACTTATGAAATCATCGATAACGCCAGATGTTCCCATGCCTGCATTAAACAAGCCCGCCAAGGCAGCGAACAAATCAACCTTGCGGCAACGCTGGTCTGCGATTAAACGAGATCGGATGCTCTATCTGATCGCCTCGCCAATGCTGCTCTTCTTTCTTCTATTCAAATACGTGCCCATGTGGGGGGTTCTTATCGCCTTCAAGGATTACTCTCCTTTCGCAGGCTTTATGCACAGCCCTTGGGTAGGTCTTCAGCACTTCCAGCGGTTCTTCGGCGAAGACAGCTTCTTCCTGCTGCTGCGCAACACTCTTGCCATTAATTTGCTCAATCTCGTCTTTTTCTTCCCGCTTCCGATCCTCCTCTCGCTGATGTTGAACGAAGTCAAGCTGGAGTGGGTCAAACGCATTATTCAATCCATTATATATTTGCCGCACTTTCTGTCCTGGGTCATCATTGTTGGGATTACGTATCTGATGCTTTCCACCTCCAGCGGTTTTATCAATAAGCTGCTGGATGCCGTCGGACTCGATAAAATCGAATTTCTCACCAACCCTAATATGTTCTGGGGGCTCTTGACCCTCCAATCCATCTGGAAGGAGGTGGGTTGGGGAACCGTCATCTTTCTCGCGGCGATCGCCTCCGTCGATACGCAGCTCTTTGAAGCGGCAAGAATCGATGGCGCCGGACGCATTCGCCAGATATGGCACGTGACCTTGCCCGCCATTCGCAACGTTATTATTATCCTGCTTATTCTTCGCGTCGGACATATGATGGACGTGGGCTTCGAACAAGTGTACCTCATGATGAACGGCGCCGTCTCCGAAGTCGCGGATGTCTTCGATACGTATGTCTACCGAAGCGGCATTCAGCAGGCGCAGTTCAGCTACAGCACAGCCGTCGGTCTCTTCAAATCGATTGTCGGTGTCGTGCTCGTCGTGATTACGAATCGCCTTGCCAAGAAATTCGGCGAGGAAGGCATTTACTAGGAGGTCTTGACTATGAACCA
Organism: Paenibacillus oryzisoli; assembly: GCF_050467285.1. Classification (GTDB taxonomy): domain Bacteria; phylum Bacillota; class Bacilli; order Paenibacillales; family NBRC-103111; genus Paenibacillus_E; species Paenibacillus_E oryzisoli_A. The sequence goes on from NZ_JBCMUN010000025.1 coordinate 37,807, forward strand.
CAAATCCTTATCCGACCGCTGGTTTGAGGGAACCATTCTTGGCGCGTTGGTGTTGATCGCGCTGGTCATGCTTTTTCCTTTCTACTATATAACCACGGTTTCTTTTACATCGCCGATTGAATACTTGCAGAAGACGATTATTCTGCTGCCGGACAAGTGGACGCTCGACTCTTACCGTTACCTGCTTTCCAACAATGTATTTACCAAAGCAGCCGGCATGAGCACCTTCCTGGCAACCGTCGGAACTGCGCTTAGTCTCATTGTCACTTCAGCCGGTGCTTACACATTATCCCGGAAAAGGCTGCTGGGCCGACGCGTTCTGCTCATTCTGATTCTTATGACCACCTTGTTCAATCCGGGGATCATCCCGCCTTATCTCGTCGTGCGCGAGCTTCATTTGATCAATACCGCCTGGGCGCTGATTCTGCCAGTGCTCACCAGCGGCTGGTATGTGATTCTGATGAAGGGCTTCTTTGACAGCATTCCGGACGAACTGGAAGAAGCCGCGAAAATCGACGGCGCCACCGATCTCGGCGTCTGGTTCCGCATTATTTTACCCTTATCGCTGCCTTCGCTGGCCGCATTCGGACTTTTCTACGCCGTCGCTTACTGGAACACCTTCTTCTCCGCCGTGCTGTATATCACGAAGCCAGACTTGCGTCCGCTGCAAGTTGTGCTGCAGATGCTGCTCATCGATTCGTCCAGCTCCGCCTCGGGGGAAATCGCCAATCAAATGGCCGGCGATGTCCAGATTCCAACGGATACGCTCAAAATGGCGGCTGTCGTCATCGCTACGGTGCCGATTCTGGTTGTCTATCCGTTCTTGCAAAAGCATTTCGCCAAGGGGGTGATGGTCGGCTCCGTCAAAGGCTGACATCTGACGGAATTTTGCAAGGACTGCTTATATGTTTTTTTAACCCAAAATACGCTATGATACACAAGGGAGGTTATTCTATGCCAACAACCAATCACAACATTGCCAAGAATACAGCGTTGACGCTCGTCGCGCTGCTAAGTCTGACGACGGTGCTCACTGCCTGCGGAACGGATGCCAAAACCACTCCGGATGGAACTGCCGGCACCAGTACAACCGCCGTTTCCAAGGAACCCCTGAAGGTTTCCATTTATACTCTGCAGCAAGGTGCTCAGGCCGTCGATCCGAGCAACCCGATTTTGCAGGAAATTGAGAAAAAGACCAACACTAAGCTGGATATCATCTGGAGCCCGCTGAATTCTCTTAATGAAAAAACGAAAGTTATGCTTGCTTCCGGCGATCTTTCTGATTTGACGCTTGTGCCCAATATTTTTGACTCCCAGGTTGTGCAAATGGCTACATCCGGTGCTTTCTGGGACGTTACTCCCTACATCAAAGACTATAAAAATTTGAGTGCGCTTCCAGAGGTCGTATGGAATAATGCCAAAATTAAAGGAAAGAATTACGGCATTCCGCGGCCGCGGCCGGTCGAAGGCTCATGGGGCGTACATGTCCGAAAAGACTGGCTGGATAAGCTCGGCATGAAAGTGCCGGAGACGATGGACGAGATGTACGCTGTCTTGAAAGCATTTACCGAAAAAGATCCGGACGGCAACGGAAAAGCGGACACTATCGGACTCACCGGTCAAGTAGAAACAGACAGCATGGGCCTCTATACCTGGGTTGAAGATACCTTCAACGGCGCCTTCGGCACCTTCAAGCTGGTTGGCAATCAACTGGATTTCATAGCCTTCCAGCCTGGTGAACGTCAAGCATTGGAATGGTTGAAAAAAGCGTATGATGAAAAAGTGCTGACATCGGATTTTGCCGTCATTAAAATGACGCAAGCCCGCGAGCAGTATATGGGAGGCAAGGCCGGGGTATTGGGCTCCGCGCTGAACCCGCAATGGCTGTACACGGATGCGATGAGAAAAATTGACCCTAAAGCCGATTCCTTCCCGGTTCCTTACCTGAAGACACCGGACGGCAAGAAATTCGCCGGCCAGGATTCTGGCAACTACGGCATGTATGTTATTCCAAAAACGGTGCCGGAAGCAAAAATGAAGCAGTTGCTGGCTCTGATGGATCAAGGATACGGCGAGGAAGTCTCCAATCTCGCCCGGTACGGCCTGCCTGACAAGCACTACACGGTGAAAGACGACCTTAAAGTTGCAACTGAACAAGCCAAAACGGATAATGTCGCGGATACATCAAACAACTTGGGACAACTGTTCCAAATGTTCGATAAATACCAACGCGCCTACTACAACGGCATTCCGAAAGAGTTCTACGATCGCAGCAAAAAAATTATTGACGACCGCGCCGCCTTCAGCACGCCGGACGCTGGCAACGGCCTGATTTCGCAGACCTTCTTGACCAACGGTCCCGAATTGAAAAAGAAAATTCAGGATATGAAAGTAAAAGTCATTATGGGCAAAGAATCACTGACCGCTTGGGACGACTTTGTCGCCAAGATGAAAGCTGATCCGAACGTGCAAAAAATAGTGCAAGAAATTAACGAGGCTTACAAAAATAAATAAGCTTGTTGTCAGATTAAATTTAAAAACAACCGAGGAGATAAGCGCTTTGTTCTCGCTTAACTCCTCGGTTGTTTTGATAAAGAGCAACATAACGATATTTTAGCACAAATGAAAGAAACTTTTACTACCTCCAGAGCGATACACTAAACCTATGAACCAAACACTATCTCACTGGGGGTCCACTTTATGAATGAACATCGTGATGTTAATATCATGGATCAGGATACGGTAAAAGCGAGATTAGGCAAACCCAATCGCTACCTGCGTCCCAAAGACACGGCAGCTGCGCTCACTGCGTTGTTCTGGGAGGAATTCGAGCTATCTCGTGCCGTTTTAGGCTGGGTGCCTGCTGTCAAAGAATTTGAAACGAAGGGGCAGACCGCCCGCTTCGGCTACTTGCACAATCAGCACGCCAAGCTTCTCTATGCCCGTACAGGCGAGCTCCCTGGCCCCTCCCTTGAGAAGCAGCCCCCTCCGGCATATGTGCGCGAAGCTTTCGAGCGAAGCTCTCTTGCGCCTTCGGAGGCCGCGTTTTTTGCCGGTTATACCGTCATGCTTCGCCGGTTATACGACGGATACGAAGCGCTCCAGTATAAACTTGACCCCATTCTGGATGCGCCTACGCTGGATGTCCTGCGCATGATTGTGCTGGATCGGCAGGCGATGCTGACATGGGCCCACGACCAAATCTTCTTTGCAGGCAGCGACAACGCTGCTATCGCGGAGGAAGTTGCAGCTTGGCAGCGCTACGTAGATCAGGTGTGGCATTGTTATGATCGCCAAGCTCCCAGGGAGTCGGGTTCAACTATCCAATGGCCGATTCATCCAGAAGTCGAAGCCTTCGGCCCTGTGCCTTCCGATTCAGCCTGGAACGCTGAGCGTTTCCCCATTCATATTTTTACAGGCCAGTATAAAACGGCGTACGAAGATCCCTCCATGTCTGTCCTTCATGACAGCATCAAACAAATGCACTATATCAACGCCACGGAAATGGGAGCAGCGGAATCGTTATGCTATTTATATTATGGGGCGCAGCTCCTGCCGAAACCGTTTTATTTTGACCTGGCCCGTCACCTGTGGGATGAAGTGCGGCATTGCCAAATGGGCGTTCGGCGTCTTGAGCAAATGGGCTACACCACTTCCCAATTCAAGTACTTTAAAGGATCTCCGGGCAAAGGCCTCCAAGATCTTGCAGCCGAGTGGTTCCCGGATATGTACGCAGGGCTGACGATGGTCGCCGAACCGTGTTCCTTTATTAAAAAGCGGAAAAGCGCCGAACAGTTCTGGAACTTCGACGACGGGCTGTCTGCGATTCATTGCGAGTTTGACATGGCCGATGAACGGATGCATGTAGACTTCGGCAAAGTCTGGGGTCCGGAACTTTATAAGCAGATTAATAACATTATTACAGCTGCGGAAATGTCAGAGCGAGCCCGCATTCGCCGCATCGAAGAATTAGGTGCAGCCTCCACCGATGAAGAAGCCAGAAAGATCGCCAAGAACTTCCCGGGCTTCTGCGGGTTGTCGACGGTCGAGCTTAACTATTCGAATTATTAAATGCAAGCAGGCTGTCCCAAGGCTACATGCCTGGAACAGCCTGCGATGAAAGGAAAGACAAGCCCTTCCATAATCGGAATAATTCTTTCACATAGGCAGCCCACTTTTTTGCAAGAGGCCAAATGGCAGCTGCTTAACAGCGCCTTATCCATTGAATCTTTAGCTTCCTTATTGGGCTACCAGGATACCACACACTTTAGCCGGCAATTCAAGCGCTGGTCTGGACTGACACCAAGTGAATTTCGGCGTGGTACCTAGCTTTAATCCCTCGTCGTATGGTTGGCGTTCCGCCTTTCAACAAATTGCTTCGGTGAGCAGCCGAAGTGCCTTTTGAACAACTGATAAAACTGTGCAGGGCTTGTAAACCCTACTTTTCCGCTGATTTCCGTCACCGACCATGCCTCTGTCAGCAAGAGCTGCTCCGCTCGCTTCATTCTGCGCAGCTGTACATACGACGTAAACGTCATGCCCATTCCTTTCTTGAACAGTTTGGCAAAGTAGCTGCTATTGTAGTTCAGCTTGGCGCTAATATCCGTAATCTGGCAAGACGCCTCTAGCTGCTGCTCGATATACGTCAGCGCCGGTCGTAGTTTCTCTGCTAACTGCGGGTCCATCGGCACAATGACGCGGGCATCGTCAATTTGAATCAGCGTATACAGGAGTTTTTTCAAACTGGCATTCACGGCGAGCTCGTAGCCTCTCGGTTTGGCGGTCATGTCCACCAGCATCTGGTGCAGGAGCTCGTGAATGAGTTGTCTGCTTGACGGATATTTGCGCAGCGCATCATTCAGTTGCGTTAGATTCGCGGACCTGCCGGTAAAAGCAGCCAGATAGGGCAGCAGTGACGGATCCAGGAAAGCCGGCATATCCACATGGCAAACGATATACGTCAGATCAGCCTGTCCATATTTATGGGATCGGTGAAGCTCGTTGGAGCCTAACATCACCGCATCACCGCTTTGCAGCGGATAGCTGAGATGCGTCGTCTCCATTGTCATTGTGCCTTGCAGTACTGCGATCCACTCCACTTCCTCATGGTAGTGCCACGGTCCATATTGTTCCCAGGGTTGGCTGGGATGGTTGATCGTCCAAATTTTAATTCGAAAATTCGGATCTGCATACTCAACTTGTTCCTTATCGTAAGGGGCCAAACTTACTGGCATTTGCGTTCTCCCTTTCACCCGGGTGCTTTCCTTCCATCATAACACGAATATCCGATTTCAAGACAAATTGATCTGCTTTCAAGAGGCTTTGGGGCTTGTATTCCTTTAAAATAAAGAGAATATCCCACACTGTTGAAGGAGCGATTCTACATGTCAGACATCGACAACCTCCCCGCTGACCATGATCTTAGACTGCCTGCTTGGGGACCTTACACGAAACAATATATGGGCATTTCCCATATCAGTGATCAAGCAAGAGGCTTGCGCTTTGATCTCAGTTTAATGCCGGGATTCTACAGAAGAAAAATCGATATTCCCAGCGTTCTGTGGGAATCCGGCTATCATCCGTGGGAAGCTGCGCCGGATTTTAGCTATTTCTCTCATCGACATGAACTGGAATGGAAAGATCGGGTCTATGCCGATATTTCGTTCAGTCGAATCGACGATCAGAGCCGGCTCGTCCGCGTTGCTTTGGCTAATCAAACCGAGCAGCCGCAGAACCTCGTGCTGCACTGGATGGCTTCGCTGCAACCGCCTCGTCTTCCGGGACACGGAGACGTGCATGTGCATGCAGAAGCCAAGCTTCCCGAAGGCGCGGTGTGGGTAGATGCGCTGGACTACAGCGAATTGACGTTTGCCCATCCGCGCCCGTCGGACGGCTTGGTCTATGACGGCTTTGCGCGCGGAGAAGTGCGCGGGCAGCATTGTACGGGCGGCTCTGCCATCGGGTGCCAGTTCGGCGCGGACGACGGAGATCTGCTCCGCTATGAGGTGAGCCTCACTGCCCCTCTCAAGGACGGCGTGTTTCTATTGCGCTATCAAGCGAAGCAGCGCGGAACACTCGAGATTGAGATCGGACGTGAGAGGCATCCTCTTGTGCTGGAACCATCGAGCGCTTTCATAGTTGCTCCCTTGCACTTAGGGACGCTTCCTGCCGGAGAAGTCACCATCCGCTTGCAGGCTGCTGGCTCGGGTCCCCTGATCATTGACGGATTCACGCTTATCGAACGCAGCGTTTGCTCAGACGTCGTCTTTGTTGACCGTCATTGGCAGATCGAGCCTGAGCTGCTGGAAGGCCCTGTTCTAGACAGTCTGATTCTTCGCTACCCAGACTCCCCTTATCATTATGGACTCCTATGGACGTATCCTGATGTTGAGATTCGGCAGTACAGAAACGATGAGCTGGATCGTTATGCTCGTCATACGGTACATAATCATGTCGATGAGATTTTGCAGGGGAATGGGAAGGGGCACTTTACGAATGTGTTTATGCGCCCGATTCATCTGCTTCCCGCTTCATCGATGGTTCTTCATGGGATCGTGTGCTCGGGGACGTATGAAGACGTTCATGCCATGTTAGCGACGTTTACGCTTGACGCTGAGAAATGCGAGTCCATCTATCTCACGGAGCGCGCGAAGCTAAAGCCAGCTCCAGTCTACCCTTCCGGCGACACCTATGCTTTCAGCCAGCAGCTGATGCGCGCCACCTTGCTGACGAATACCGTTTTCCCTGTCTATACGAAGCGAAAATATATTCGCCACAGCACGCCTGGCCGCTGGTGGGATTCGCTCTATACCTGGGACTCCGGGTTTATTGGGCTGGGCTTTTCCGATCTCGACGCTCAGCGTGCGATCGATTGCTTGCAGGCGTATATGACGGAGCCGGGCGATTCCCAAGCCGCCTTTATTCACCACGGCAGCCCGGTGCCCGTGCAGCTGTACCTGTTCCAAGAGTTGTGGAACCACGGTCAATCTCTCGCCTTTGTGAACCATTTTTACCCGCGGTTGCGGCAGTATTACCTGTTCCTGGCCGGTAGAACCGGCGGTTCTACGACCAATACACTCCAGTCCGGGCTGCTCCGAACATGGGATTATTTCTATAATTCCGGAGGCTGGGACGACTATCCGCCGCAGAAATATGTACATGAACAAGCACTGGCATCGACGGTTGCTCCTGTGATCACAACGAGTCAGGCGATTCGCATCGCGAAGATTCTTCAACTGGCGGCTGGCATGTCCGAGGCTTGGCAAGCGGATATTACGGAGTACGAGGAACATATTCGGTTATGGACCGAAGCGCTGGAGCAGCATGCATGGGATGAAGAAGCCGGCTATTACGGCTATGTCATCCATCACGAGGATGGCACGCCTGCCGGTCTTCTGCGGCACGCCTCCGGCGCCAACTACAACATGGGGATGGACGGCCTTTATCCGCTGGTTGCCGGTATTTGTGACAGAGCGCGCGCAGAGCGGCTGGTTGCGGCACTGTTCGATGAGGACCGCTTCTGGACGCCGATCGGTCTTTCTACCGTAGACCAAAGCGCACCGTATTATCGAGCGGATGGCTATTGGAACGGTGCGGTTTGGATGCCGCATCAATGGTTTTTCTGGAAAACGATGCTTGATCTCGGTTACCCGGATCTGGCTTCCCGCATAGCCCATACCGCACTGGAGCTATGGAAACGTGAAACGGAAGACACCTACAATTGTTACGAGCATTTTATCGTTCAGACCGGGCGGGGTGCAGGATGGCATCAGTTCGGCGGCTTGTCGGCACCGGTGATCAACTGGTTTGCCTCTTATTATCAGTTGGGCAAAGTGACGGCCGGCTTCAATGTGTGGATGCTGCAGCAGCATTTCAACGAAGACTATACGGCGTACCGTGCAGCATTCCGCTACGTGGGGGAACGTGACCAGCCCTTCTGCATCTTGGTCAATCTGACTGAAGGGGGGCAGTTTGCAGCTGAAGGTACGGGGTGTACGGTGCAAATTGCCGCTCGCATAGGCGGCGGCGTGGAAATAATCATCACGGACTGCTTGCCGCAAGCAGAGATTCGAATTCGAGCTTGTTAAAACTGAACATAAAAAAACGAGTCAAGCAGCGGATTCGCGCTCAACTCGTTTTTTTTCTATCGCTAGATCTTGCGAAGCTTCGTTACACGACCATCGAAAATCCATTCCGACACATACACATCTCCGTGGGAATCCACACAGACACCATGCGGTGAGCTGAAACGGTTATCACGATAGTAGGTTTTCGGCAGATTCGGCCAGCCCTGCTGCTTGTAAGCCTGTTGATCCTCACCGAGATGCGCGACCAGCGTATCGTCCGCAGCATTGAATACGGTGACTCGGCTGTGCAGGTCAGGGAAGAACATATAATCACCAGCAAAATAGAAGCTGCAAGGCATGTCCATATCATTTTGAATAAACCGTTTGTGATTGCCATCCATCGTGAAGACTTGAATTCGGTAATTCCCACGATCTGCGACATACAGTTCGGGACCATTCTCCGTCAACTTCACGGAGATGCCGTGAGGGCATTTTACACGTCCGGGTTCGTTGCCTGTGCCGCCAAAAGAGCTCAGATACTCCCCGTTGGCCGCATAACGGTGAATCCAATGTTGGCCGTAGCCATCGGTTACATAAATGTCGCCATTCGGCGCAACCGCCAGATCGGTCGGCTTATATAGCTTCTCTTCCTTGTATATATCCGGCAAAACTGGTGGCTGCAGCCGCAGCACGATCTCCCCGTCAAGCGTTGTCTTAAGCACTGCTGCACTGTCCGTATCCGTCATGTACAGATATTCACCATCAGCCTCTGCATGCAGATACAATCCATGCGCGCCAGCGCCTATGCCTTCCACGGACCAGGAACGCAAAAATTCACCGGATCGATTAAACACAGCTACGTTGTCTTCACCGGTATGCAATACGTATACGTTATCCTCTCGATCGATCACAATGCCGTGCGTATAGCCAAACGAAATGCCTTCGGGCAGCTTGCCCCACCCTGCTACAACTTCCGTCATAAATTGACGATTGCCTGTTTTCATGCCAACCTCCATCATTTCCGTTACTGACTTTATTTCTTAACTAAACCGTGTGGATCAATGACGAACTTCTTGGAAGCTCCCCTGTCAAATTCCGAATAAGCAGCCGGCGCTTCATCCAGCGAAATCACGGTTGCATTTACAGCTTTAGCGATTTGAGCTTTACCGTTCAGGATCGACATCATGAGTTCCCGATGATACTGCATAACAGGCGTCTGGCCTGTCACGAACGTATGAGATTTGGCCCAGCCAAGGCCAAAGCGAATTTTTAACGTGCCGATTCGGGCATCGTTATCAACAGCTCCCGGATCTCCAGTTACATATAACCCTGGAATCCCGAGTTTTCCTCCTGCCCGAGTGACTTGCATAATGGAGTTGAGCACCGTTGCCGGAGCTTCGCCGTGCGCGTGACCGTGGCCGTGAGCCTCGAAACCGACGCAATCCACCGCACAATCGACTTCAGGAACCCCTAGAATTTGATCGATTTGCTCTCCCAGATCGGGATGTTCCCTCAAGTTAACGGTTTCGCATCCAAAGCTGCGTGCTTGTGCCAATCTCTCAGCATTCAAGTCACCTACGATAACCACTGCAGCGCCAAGCAGCTGTGCCGAGTGAGCAGCCGCTAAACCGACAGGGCCAGCTCCGGCGACGTATACCGTCGAGCCTGGCCGCACCCCCGCGCTGACAGCTCCGTGGTATCCAGTAGGAAATATATCCGAAAGCATCGTTAAGTCCTGGATTTTTTCCATCGCCTGCTCCTTGTCAGGGAATTTAAGCAGCTGGAAGTCGGCGTAAGGCACCATAACATATTCCGATTGCCCGCCAACCCAGCCTCCCATGTCGACGTAACCATAAGCAGAGCCCGGGCGGTCCGGATTCACATTCTCGCAGACATTCGTATTCCGCTCCTTGCAGCTTCGGCATCGGCCGCATGCAATGTTGAACGGAACGGAAACCAGATCTCCCTTTTTAATAAACTCCACATCACGGCCAACCTCGATGACTTCACCTGTAATTTCGTGTCCCAATACCAATCCGCTTGGAGCCGTCGTTCTGCCTCTAACCATATGCTGATCACTGCCGCAAATATTCGTGGTCACGACTTTGAGAATAACGCCATGCTCACATTTGCGCCCCACATTAAGCGGATTCACTCCCGGTCCGTCTCTTAGAATAAGATCCGGAAATTGAATATCCCGAACTTCCACCTTTCCTGGCTCAACATACACGACAGCGCGATTACCTGCCATTGCTCCTTCACACCTCTCCTAATGGATACTTGTCATGCTCAATTAGCTTGGTCACGCTTACAAACTGCCCTTCTATCGTACCTTTTCTATTTACATCAATCTTTCAATTTGTTAACCTTTTTGTAGTAAATATTAACTTCATTTTTCGAAAATAGGAGGCAATATGCATCAGAAAGCAATGATTGATTCTCTGCGCAGCCTGCTCTTTAATTTACAGGTCGATGTAATCGTCGCCAAGGTTCAGAACGTCTGTGATGACTGGAAGCCAAACAACCCCATCCATAGCTTTAATCGCATGTATTTTATTATAGAAGGCAGCGGCCCCATCGAAGTGGACGGAACTGCTTACCAGGCAAAGCCCGGTCAACTCATTCTGCTGCCTTGCCACACCGTGCAGTCGTTTCCAGAGGATAGCGATGCCTCGTTTCATAAATATTGGTGCCACTTCACCGCCCGCGTCGGAAGCCGGGATCTCTTCGAATTGTATCGGTTCCCCGTATGCCTCGAAGCCCCCGACCCGTCAGAGGTCAAACGGTGGTTCCAGCAAATCGTAGACTGCAACGCAGATCTGTCGCCAGCCGCCATTCTTCATTCACGGTCCGCTCTGCTCAGCTTGTTAGGACTCTACTTGCAGCAGCCCTGCGAGATGATTGCGAATCCGGCTGCTGCTGCCCAAAAAATGAACTGTGTTCTTCAATATATTGAACAACATCTGGATCAAAAAATTACAATCGAACAGCTGGCTGGACTGGCACACTACCATCCGAATTACTTCATCCGCGCGTTCCACACTTTGCTTGGCTGCTCTCCCATGCAGTATATGAACCGTCTGCGGGTGGAGAAGGCTCGCCAACTGCTGGCATCGGATCAGTCCATCGGCAGCATTGCCCAAGCCGTAGGCATGGAACAGCATAACTTTTCAACGATGTTCAAGAACCACACCGGGTTCGCGCCACGGGATTTCAGACGGATGCTTAAGCTTTGACCACATCTGAAAATACTTAACCGTGTGCACCTCCCCTTTCAACATCGACATAAAAAATTAAAAGCCTGTGAAATCTTAATTTCACAGGCTTCATGCAAGCTGTTTACTAGGTCAATCTGTCAAAGTTGGGCGTCAGCTCCAACGGGTTGCTGTGTACACCTATACTATCCACTATGTCGACGATGTAGTCCTTCGTCTTTATATTGCGCCTGCAACTGTTCAAGCTCTGCAATCAGCTCGTTCTGGATTTGAGCATACTGCGGCGAGTCGTACACATTGTTCATTTCGTATGGGTCAGCCTTCAGATCAAACATTTCCCATTCAGGCGTTATCTGGTGTTCAAAGGAGCCACGGTATCCAAAAGTTTCACCGTAATAGTAAATCAGCTTATACTGCTGTGTCCGTATACCATAATGTGAATATACCTTGTGGAACTGATCATAGTGCATCCAGTAACGGTAGTACATGGAAGTTCGCCACTCTTTTGGTGTTTCACCATTGAACAACGGCCGTAGGCTTCGTCCTTGCATGTCGTTCGGAACCGGCAGTTCAGCGTAATCAAGGAATGTCTCAGCAAAATCAAGATTTAAAATCATATCATTATTGATACTGCTTGGACGGATGCCCCGCGGGTAACGAACAAGGAAAGGCATACGAAGTGACTCCTCGTACATAAACCGCTTATCGTACCAGCCGTGATCACCTAGGAAGAAGCCCTGGTCCGAGGTATAAATAACGATCGTATCCTCCGCAATGCCTTCTTCATCCAAGTAATCTAGAATCCTTCCAACATTATCGTCCACAGAAGCGATGCATCGCAAATAATCTTTTATATATCGCTGGTACTTCCATTGCTTCACTTCCTGCGGAGCCAGCCCCTCCGGCGGTTTGCCTTTCGTATCTCTCTCTTTTAAGTCGTCGATTCGCATGGTTGCTACACTGGCCGCCTCGGAACGGTTTTCGTAATCATCGTAAAAGGTTTCCGGTTCCGGAATTTCCTCGTTTTCGTACATGTGCTTATGTTTTTCGTCCGGCTCCCAAGGCCGATGCGGTGCTTTATGATGACACATCAGGAAGAACGGCTGTTCTTTATTGCGCTTATTCATCCAATCAATTGAGAAGTCGGCCACGAGATCCGTCGCATAACCCGTAAAGGTCTTCTTCTCCCCCATTTCAATCATGTCTGGATTATGATATTCACCTTGTTCAATGAATACGTTCCAGTAGTCGAATCCAGTAGGATCACTGATTCCACCGTGTCCGAGATGCCATTTTCCGATGAGCGCAGTCTGATATCCGCCTTCTTGAAGCATCTTGGGTACGGTGGGTTGTCGCGAATCAAAGTTTTCCTTCAGCGTTTGAACTCCACATAGATGATTATACTTGCCTGTCAAAATCACCGCCCTACTAGGGGCACAAATGGAGTTCGTGCAAAAGCAATTATCAAAGCGCATACCTTCCTCAGCTATTCGGTCGATATTCGGGGTCTTGTTAATCCGGCTACCATAGGCACTTATGGCATGCGCAGCATGATCGTCACTCATGATATAAATGATATTGGGCCGTTTTGCAGCGTTTACATTCATCTTCATTTCTCCTCAAAATTGTAGAGTGATATTTTCACTATTATCTTAATTATACCAATTTGCCCAATTCTTGCATCAGAGGAGTAAATGTGTGATCAGACTCATTTTCAAATGGTCTTTAAAAGTCTACGTTAAGAGTCATTCTCTTAAGGTACATATCAGAAGGGGATCGTTCAGAACACCAGTTTGAAATTACAAGCGTACTTCTTTACCGGTTTCCGCAGATTCATAGAGAGCAGACAAAATTTTAATCATATCGACTCCTTGTTCTGGCGTGTTGATCGGCTCCGCTCGTTCCTGTAGACAATCAATGAAGTGATACAAGTGCTTTCCGTGATTCCCCAGCTTGCTTGTACCTTTAAACACAGGTGTAAGATTGGTTAACTGTCCTGCAGTCTCAGTATAAATTTGTAATTCACCTTTTATAATGCTGGCCCCGGATTGAGTGCCTCGTAATTCCACAAAGTTCATCTCCTCCCCAAGGTTGGACGCCCAACTGAATTCCAATTGGAGAGTAGCCCCGTTATTGAAGCGGATATATCCATTTGCCAAATCTTCAACGTCAAACGTGCCATTTTCCTGCCGCTCTCCGAATTTCGAATGGATAGAGTCCGATAACTCATTGTTAGCAAATTTCGTATAAGTTGCGCCACTCACTGCCACAGGACGAGGGTTACCCATTAGCCAGACGGCCAAATCTATAAAATGAACACCAAGATCGATAAGAGGCCCACCACCTGACAATTCCTTGGTAGTAAACCAGCCACCTTTGCCAGGAATACCCCTACGGCGCAACCATCCGCAACGACCGGTGTATATTTCTCCAGCTAGGCCCTCCTCAATATAACTCTTCAAATATTGAGCTTGCGGTGAGAAGCGATTATTGCGCATGACCATTAATAGCTTATTGGAACCTTTCGCTGCGTCCGCCATTTTCTGCGCTTCCACTGGATTTACCGCATCTGGTTTCTCGCAAAACACATGGCAACCCGCTTCCAGAGCTGCTATAGCCGCCTTGGAATGAAAGAGGTTCGGCGTGCATATATCGACCACCTCTAGTTCAGGTAATTCCTTCAGCATCTGATCATAGTCACTGTAAACATAAGGAATCTTGTACTCAGCAGCTAGTTTCTCTGCTCTGAGTTTATTGATATCGCATAAAGCGACAATCTCTACCTCTTCATGCTCCAATAAAGGCTGCAAGTGTGACGCTGTGAATATATTCCCTGTTCCGATAATTCCAAATTTCAGCTTTTTCCCCATAATAGTTACCTCCAACTTATGATTAACGTTCGGATTTCCTCAGTTGCCTTATTATTTAAGCTCTGTAACGATGCGAGACAAGTTGGTGAAGCTTGTCTGTACACAATCCATTGGGGCCCTAAAGCATTTGTCCTGCTCTACTACATACCACTCTATACCGTTTTGCTCTCCCCATTTCAAAATCGGACTAAAGTCGATACATCCTTCGCCAATTTCCGCAAACGTTTGTTCATTATTTAGGGCCATATCCTTCAAGTGAATGATTGGCATTCTTCCGGAATAACGAGAGATAATTGATAAAGGGTCATAGCCACCCTTCTTCACCCAATATACGTCAATTTCGGCAAGGATCAGATTGTCCATTGTTGGCTCCAGCAAAAATTCAAAAGCTGAGAGTCCATTAATCGCGGTATCAAACTCATAGGCGTGGTTATGGTAGCTGATTCGCATATCTTCAAGCCGTAATTGTTCAGCAGCTGCATTTAATCGCTTCTTTATTTCAGTGTATCCTTCTAAATCTCTCAGGTTCATAGGAGTGGAGGACATGATCAAATCACGAGTTTTGAACATCCGTGCTTCAGCAATGAGTTCGTCTAACTCTTCTGTAACCCGTTGGTAGCTAACATGCAATCCCGCGGTCTGCAGACCCGTTTTCTCCGCCGTTTCAGCCAGTACCTCCGGATCATACCCATGGTATCCAGCAAATTGCACGCCAGCCCACCCCATGCTTTTTATTTCCCGCAGAACCTTTGGAAAATCCACTTTGCACTCTTCTCTCAAAGTATACAGCTGCAGAGCACATTTTTGCTGAATCATTTAAAAGACCTCCATATAAATTGATTGGTAGCAGTCACGCAACCTCTCTTTACATTATAGGTAAGCAGCGCTTATGATGAACAGAGACGATCTTCCGTTTACTCAGCGGATCTTCCGATTAATTTCAGGGAGGGGGCTTTAAGACAGAAATGGAATCATGCTCTTTGTTAAGTTGTGGTTACAAGATCCATACCAAACCGCTATATTCCGAGCGGGTGCTTCAATTTTTTCTGATTCGTTTTCAAGCCGAAGGGAGTAGTCAGATATCCATTAACGGGCAAGCTCAAGAGTATCACCCTGGTGATCTATTAGTCGCCTCTCCTGGAGATCATTACGCCCTAAAAACGGGTCTTTCGGAGCACGGGGAAAGCGTGCGCTGTGTCGACTACTTTTTTTACTGCCAAACGAAAGAAGTGGAACCATTTGGCGATCACCCTCGCAAGCTGCACATTGGAATGGATGATCCTTTCCTCAACATATTAAAAAATTTAGTCTATGAACGTCGTAAATTGAAGGATCAGGATTTAGATATTCAAGACTATTCGGTTCGTCTTGCGTTTCTGTATATCCGCCGATTTCTAAGCCGCAACTCAGTCGCTTCCAACAGGCATTATTTGTCTAGCCAGATGAGAAATTACATTGAGCAGCATGCCACAGAATCACTCACCCTGAAACAAGTTGCTTCTCATGCAGGGTTAGGAATATCTCGCGCATCGGAGTTGTTTAAAGCAACATTTGGCAACTCTATAATGGATTATGCTAATGAGGTTAAGTTGAACATTGCGAGGAACTATATTCTATTTGAAACGAGCACGTTAGAGGAAATTGCCTACTCCAGTGGATTCGGCAGCTATACTCACTTCAGCCGCATGTTTAGAAAACGTTTCGGCGTATCTCCTAGTAAATACAGAGAAACAAATCGTTAGCTGAATAAAAAGAGCAAGTGTTGGTGAATTATTACCAACACTCGCTCTTTTCATTGTTCATTCATTTATGTTAATCCTTATAAAAACTATTTCTTTACCTTTGCATACCATTCTCTCGCACGCTTCGTAACTTCTTCACCGCCTGATTTGTTCCATTTCTCAACAAATTCATCAAATTTGCTGATTGGGAATTGTCCAGTAATAATCTTACTAGCATATTCGATATACAGGGTACGATTATTAATATCAGGAAAATTTTCATATACACTTGGAGGCATTCCGTCGCCGGCAATTGTCTTGATATATTTCTGGGTTTCTTGGATGTTTCGAATATTTTGGTCAGTTGTCCATTTTCTATCCTCCGACGAAGTACTCTCAATTAATTCAGAAGTAAAATCAGCCGTCGCTAAATTTTGATACGGTTGAATAAATAGATTTTCTTGTGTACTCTTGTCTAGAGGCAATTTAACCGGCTTGCCATCTGTAATTGTATAATGCATGCCCTCCACGCCAAGATACAGGTCTTTCCAATTTTTTTTGTCATACATGTTGTTCAACAATTTCATTGTAGCCATCAACTTATTTTGATCCTTGTTATTTTTGACGACATATGCTGGTTTCTGCATCTTCTTCGCTGTATAAAATCCCTTGTATCCTGGGACCTCCGGTATTGGGAGCACTGAAAAATCACCCTTGACACCGAGATTTTTAACTATGTTATCCAAATGTTGACTCACGTTCTGTCCCCAGTGAAAATAGTTACCGACTCTATTGGCGTCAATCTTACCGTCCCATTGAGCATTACTGTTCAGAAACGTCTCTTTGTCCAATAATCCTTCCTTATATAGTTTCGCAATGAATTCTAAAGCTGCTTTCATATTTGGAGAAACGGCTGAATACGTCAGCTTGCCGTCATACAAATCCCAATCCGGGTTCCCTTCAAACATTGCAACTCCGTACATCGCAAACAAGTGATCCATCCAACGCCCTTCCTGCCTGCCTCCGGTTGGAATCTCATCCTTCTGACCATTGCCGTTCGGATCCTTGTCCCGGAACGCTTCCAGTACCTTCACGTAATCGTCTTGAGTTTTCGGCATGGAAAGAGAAAGTTTGTCCATCCAATCTTTGCGAATCAAGCCAGCCACTCTTCCATAATCCAAAACGGTGGGAATATAATAAATTTTGCCTTGCCCCGTCGGATCATTTGCCTTCACTATATCCCATACATCCTTGGGGATTTGATTCCATACGTTTGGTGCATATTTGGGCAAAAGATCAGTTAAATCGGCAATGCCGCCACTTTTAGCCAAGGTATCTTCATTACCTTGCCATGGCAGGAATAAGTCTGGCATTTCACCAGCGGCAATCTTAAGGTTCAGCTGGTTCAAATAGTTTGTGCCGCCGTTCCAATCTACGTACGGTTGAAGGACGCCTACCCCCAGCTTTTCCTTGTAAAATTCATAAAGTTTGCTCCCCTTAGTTATCGGTTTAAAACCTCCGTTTACATCCCATACTTCAAGATCAACGACCTCTCCTTCACTACTACCAATATTCTTACTCGGATCAGGAGTTGCCGATTGAGATTCCGTTTTCCCATTGCACCCGGTGATGGTAGTAACAGCAATCACGCCTATAGCTGCTAATAAGCCCAGCTTCTTGATACTCATCTTATTTCCCCCTTGTAATAATTTGAATATATTGAAGGCCCTCAGTCCTTTACAACCGGAACGGATAAAATCTTGTAATCGCTTACCATTAAACTTTGTATGTAACTTATGTATCTTATTATAAGGAGATGCATTGCTTCACGAACAGAGACGATCTTCCGCTGACTTAGCGGATCTTCCGATTATTTAATCTCCCCAAATATAAAACATGTGAGTAAGTGAAAGAACAATTCCTTGGAAAGGATCATTTCCTTCTCTTAACTTCTTAGAAAGATAACTTCGATTGACTTTGATGTGATAACATGAAAAGATTTTTCCCTGTCATAACAGAATCAGATAAAGATCTTCCATTTTACCTTATAGATGCGGCATGTGCTTGGGATCAGGAACATATCGTACAACCTAACGGGTACTTCTACCAGTGGATTCAATGCGTTGAAGGCATTTCAAAATATTGTCCTTGAGTTCCGATAATTAGCCACCATAATCTGCTCAAAAAGCAGATGTGGATGAAAAAAACCGAGGAGCTAAGCAAAACAAACCGCTTAGCTCTTCGGTTTTCTAAAATTAATCTTAAACGGTTACTCGAGGTCGTTTCAAAAGTCACTTTGGAAAAGACCCTATTTAATAATAGACGATTCTACCAATTAGCTTTACTTACTAACGACCATCCTGTGTCAGACTAGTATGTCGGTTTGTTCTCCCTGTAAAAGTTGGAAATTTCGCATGTTCTCACCAGACTGGTATTCCGGGGGAATCCGCCTTGCCACCCCAGTACGTATAGCTGCCTCTATCACAGCATCACGAACTCTTGGAACGACCTTGTCGTTGAAAATACTGGGAATGATGTATTGTTCATTCAGTTCTTCATCTGTCACGATAGAAGCAATGGCTCTGGCTGCTGCCAGCTTCATCTCTTCATTAATGCATGAAGCCCGGCAATCAAGCGCTCCCCGGAACATCCCCGGAAAACAAAGCACATTATTGATCTGATTCGGGTAATCGCTCCGCCCTGTAGCTATAACTCTAACGAAAGGCTCGGCAAGCTCCGGATCAATCTCAGGCTCCGGATTCGCCATGGCAAACACGATCGGATCCCTTGCCATCAAGCGTAGATCCGCAACTTCGAGCACGCCGGGACCTGATACACCGATGAATACATCCGCACCTCCGATCACCTCCGATACCCCTCCCTGTTTACGCTCCGGATTGGTAATAGCTGCGATTCGATCCAACGTCGGATTTCCATATAAGCTTCCCGGCACTAATGCCCCGCACCGGTCTACGGCTACTATACTCTTCACCCCCGCTGCCTGCAGCATTTCAATGCAAGCTGCTCCTGCGGCTCCAATACCGCAAATGACTACCCTAATTTGTTCGATAGACTTGCCGACCAAACGAAGCGCGTTCAACAGACCCGCCAATATAACGACCGCGGTTCCATGCTGATCATCATGAAAGACTGGAATATCCAGTTCTTCCTGAAGCCTTTTCTCAATCTCAAAACAGCGCGGGGAGCTGATGTCTTCTAAATTGATCCCTCCGAAAGTAGGCGATATCGCCTTGATAATGCGCAAAATTTCTTCGGTATCCTTGGTTTGCAGACAGATGGGGAATGCATCCACATCAGCAAATTGTTTAAACAACATAGCCTTCCCTTCCATTACAGGCATCGAAGCCTCAGGACCGATGTCACCAAGTCCCAGAACCGCAGTACCATCCGTAATGACGGCAACCGTGTTTCGTTTTGCCGTTAAGGTATATACTTTTTGCGGGTCGTCTTTGATCGCCATACAGACTCGAGCGACGCCAGGCGTGTACACCCGTGATAAATCTTCTCTATTTTTAATCGGCGTTTTCGGCGTTATTTGAATCTTACCTCCAAGGTGTGCAAGAAAGGTACTGTCTGAAACATGCACAACCCGAGCTCCTTCTAAAGCATTGATCGCATGAATGAGCTGCTTGTCGCCCTCAGCATTTAGCTGGATGGTAAGATCTTGAACAATAACGGATTTGCCTGCCCGGATCATATCCATGGCGACCAAATCTCCTCCTGCATGATGAATTACTGTTGCCACTTCTCCAAAAGTGATGAGCGATTTATCAATCTCGACCCGTAGGATCATGTTCGTGGTTATTGACATTATGATTCCCTCCTGTTGACGCTGGAAGCTTGTATGAGACGAGCGACGTTTTCCGACGTGCGCATGAGAAGTGTTTCAGCATGCTCCATGGCAGACTCCAATGTCATTGGTCCCGGCACTATAGAGTGACAGCTCACAAAGTAAGCATACAAATCCTCATACCCCTGTCCAAGACCGCCGGATATCAAAATTGCCTTCGCTCCCAGCTCCTCCGCTTGTTGTGCGACATAGACCGGCAATTTGCCGTAGACCGTCTGGGAGTCGCTCCGGCCTTCTCCTGTAATGACCCAATCAGCAAGACGCATTTTATGCTTCAAGCCGGATGCTTCCGCCATGATCTTGGCACCAGGCACGAGCTTAGCTCCAAGCGTAAGGAAAGCAAACCCAAGACCGCCTGCTGCGCCTGCTCCAGGGATACTTTGAGCCTTGCACCCGGTATGTTGTTCGATCAGCGAGGCATAGGCGTGCAAGGAACCGTCCAACGCCTTCACTTGTTCCGACGAGGCACCTTTCTGAGGACCGAATACCGCAGATGCCCCCGTTGGCCCGCATAACGGATTCTCTACATCACAAGCTACTGTAATTTGGCTTTCTTTGATTCTGGGGTCAATCCCTGTTAAATCTACGGAGTGGATACTTGCTAAAGACAAGGCTATGGGGAGCACCTCCTGGCCATTCACATTCGTAAATACGCCCCCCAACGCTTGAAGCATACCCAACCCGCCATCATTTGTCGCGCTTCCACCCAGTCCAATGATGAATTCTCTGTATCCTTCATCTAGAGCGGCAATCAACAGCTCACCGACGCCCCTAGTTGTTGCTTGCATCGGGTTCCTTTCCGATTGTTCCACCAACGTCAAACCTGCTGCCTGCGCAACTTCAATAACGGCTGTCCGTCGGTCGCCTAAGACGCCATATTGAGAAGTAATTCTCGCCATGTTGGGTCCGCTTACTTCGAGCTCCATAACTTTGCCTCCGGTTGCATCCACCAACGTACTGAGAGTCCCTTCCCCTCCATCCGCTAAAGGGACGGTTTCCACAATGGCTTCCGGAAATCCCGCTTCAATGCCCTTCTTTATGATCGCTGCAACCTGTGAAGCTGTCATACACCCTTTATACGAATCGGGTGCAACCAGAATACGCATGCATTTAACGCTCCTTTCTACATGAGGATGTTACGGTTAAGCGTTCAACGCTGTGCTGCCAGCTTTAAAGGCCCTGCGGTAACGATGCAAAATTGGTTCTGTGTAACCATTGGGCTGATCGAAACCTTGCAGAACCAACTCGAGCGCTGCCTGAAACGCTGCCGAGTGCTCAAAGTCAGCTGACATACTACGATATGCGGGATCATTCGCGTTCTGCTTATCCACGATATGTGCCATACGCCGCATAGTCTCGATCATTTGTTCTTGACTGCAAATGCCGTGTCGCAGCCAGTTCGCCAGATGTTGGCTGGAAATCCGAAGCGTTGCCCGATCCTCCATTAAACCGATGTTATTGATATCAGGGACTTTCGAACAGCCGATACCCTGCTCCACCCAACGAACGACATATCCGAGAATGCCTTGGGCATTATTATCTAATTCCTGCTGGATCTCCTCTTGGGACCATGAAGGATCGTGCGAAACGGGAATCTCCAGAATTTGATCGATATAATTCACTTTTTGCATCAACAGTTGTGATTGAACTTCTTTTACATCTATTTGATGATAATGTAAACTGTGCAAAGTTGCCGCAGTAGGGGAGGGCACCCAGGCTGTTGTGCAGCCTGCTTCTAATTGGCTGATTTTTTGCTGAAGCATCTCCTTCATCAGATCCGGCATCGCCCACATCCCCTTGCCGATCTGGGCTTTACCTTGCAAGCCGCAAGTCAGTCCGACGTGCACATTAGAACGTTCATAGCCCTGCAGCCAGATTGAAGACTTCATATGGTTCTTCCTGATCATCGGTCCGGCTTCCATAGACGTATGCATCTCGTCGCCTGTCCGATCCAAAAATCCCGTATTTATAAACACAATTCTATCCTTTACTTCCCGAATGCAGGCTTTCAAATTTAAAGATGTGCGCCGTTCTTCGTCCATCACGCCAATTTTAATGGTGTGTCGCTCAAGACCGAGTAAATCCTCTACCCGATCAAAGAGCGTGTTGGCAAATGCTACTTCCTTCGAGCCATGCATCTTGGGTTTAACAATGTAGATAGATCCCTTGTTTGAATTCCGATAAAGACTGTTGCCCAGCACATCATGCATGGCGATAGCGCTAGTCACTACGGCGTCCAATATCCCTTCAGGCACTTCCTCTCCATTTCTATCCAGAATGGCGTCGATCGTCATCAAATGCCCGACATTCCGCACAAAAAGCAGGGAACGTCCAGCAAGCTCGAATGCTTCGCCTTCGGGAGACACATAGCTGCGATTGGGATGAAGAGCACGGGTTATCGTTGTGTCGCCTTTTGAAAAGAAAGCCTGCAGGTTCCCCTTCATGAGGCCTAGCCAGTTGCGGTACACGTCCACCTTATCTTCCGCATCTACAGCTGCAACAGAATCTTCACAGTCCATGATCGTAGTAATTGCTGCTTCTAGGAAGATGTCCTTCACGCCTGCCAGGTCATTCTGACCGATCAGGTGACGACGATCGATTAGAAGTTCTATATGGAGCCCGTTATTTCTCAATAGAACAGCTGACGGGCTGCTTGGGTTGCCTTGATACCCGACAAACTTCACTTTGTCGTACAAACCAACCCGTCCCCCGCTGGTTAGTACGATTTGCAATTGCCCATCAACAACCGTATAGGCAACTGCATCTGCATGCGAATTCTTCGTTAAAGGAGCCGCTTGGTCTAAGAATGACTTTCCAAACGAAATGACCTTCTGACCACGAACTTCATTGTACGAGTCGCTTCGTTCAGCACCGCCGCCTTCATCAATGACATCTGTGCCATATAGCGCATCATACAGGCTTCCCCACCTCGAGTTTGCCGCATTCAGCGCATACCGCGCATTGGTCACAGGTACAACCAGTTGCGGGCCGGACTGTATAGCAATTTCATCGTCTACACTCTGTGTCCCAATCTGAAAATCTTCAACTTCCGGTTCCAGATAACCGATTTGAGATAAAAATGCTTTATAAGTCTCCGCATTAAAATCGTCCCGGTGCTGATTATGCCACTGATGCAACTGGTCTTGAAGCGCATCGCGCTTTTGAAGCAGTGCCTGGTTCACCGGGGATAGGTCATCGATCAGCAATTCCAGCTGTGCCCAGAACTTATCTGCGCTTATGCCAGTTCCCGGTAGTACCTCAGACTCCAGAAAACGATGCAGACTGGATGCGACTTGCAGATTTCCTACTTGCAAATAGGGATTCATAGTTTCTAACTCTCCTTCGTTTAACGAATAATGGCTTGCACATGGTTGGACAAACGCCCGATGCCATCAATCCAGCAATCAACGACATCTCCGTCGCGCACATAGTCCGATCCTGCCGGTGTCCCTGTCAAAATCACATCTCCTGGATTCAAGGTCATAAATCGGCTGATGTAGGCAATCATCTCAGCAATAGGCGTTATTATACGTTCTATTGCCGCATCTTGCTTCATCACACCGTTAACAGCTGCATGAATCCGAGCGGTCCTATAATCAAAATCCGTTTCAATGATCGGCCCCAGCGGACAAAACGTATCGAATGCTTTGCCAATTGTCCAATGCCCTTCCGGATGAAAATAATTAAATGCTCCTAAATCGTTAGCTACTGTAAAACCGAAAATGATGTCATCTGCTTGGGACGGATGGATATCCTTGGCTGTGCGGCCAATAATGACAGCCAGCTCCGATTCAAATTTAATTTCATCCGTTCCTTGGGGCAACACCACGGGTTCCCCTGGACCCACGACAGTTGTCAGAGGTTTAAAAAATAAAATAGGCATCTCCGGGATCGAAGGCTTTTCCGCATTGTCAGGGACAAAGTTTTTACCGATGCCAATGATCTGATTAGGAACAATCGGAGCCCTCAGTGAAACCTGCTCCAGGTCAAAAATCCGTCCAGTCATCTGTCTATCCGAGAACATATCCCCAGCAAACTCATGAATACTGTGCCCCTCCAATAACCCGCTGCATATGGTATCCTCGGCAGGCAGCGAAAACCTCACTAATTTCATTGTTTACACCCCTTGTTCGGTATTATGAACATCGTTCGATAATTTGTTGCTAACCACATCTTCCCATACGTGAACTTCATTGTCAATGACTGAAATGCCCAATATGTAAAAAATCCCGGTCCGCTTGAAAGCAGCGACCGAGATTCGTACGTATCATATCCATATGCTTTTTATGCTATTCCTTGAACCCTATAGACTCGTCGAGAGAGTTGCTGCCAACTTAGTTATTTCCTCAATAGCCTCTTCCCTCTTCGTTTCCCAAGTGTGAACAGGCATTGAGCAACTGACAGCCGCATTGATCACGCCCCTGAGCCGTATGGGTGAGGAAACGCAGCAGAAGCCCATGACGCCTTCCTGAAGGTCCAAGGCATAGCCTGCGCGTCGAGCTTTTTCCAATTCTTGAATGAAGGTCTCACGACTGTCAATTGTATGGACGGTCCGTTTCGGCAACTGTTCGTGTGGAAGCAATCCTCGGACTTGTCCGGCATCCATATCGGACATTAGGGCTTTGCCAAGCCCTGTGGAATGGGCAGGAAATCGCACACCGGGGCCGGATACCATCTGCACAGGCGAAGGTGCTTCTATTTTCGCCAAATATAGAACTTCATTTCCATCCAATCGAGCAAGTTGAACCGATTCCTGAAGCTTTCGCATCACTGGCTCGGCAGTGCGTCTGAATTCGTCAATGAGATCGAACTGTCGGAAATAGGCGCTTCCATAATCACCGAGCGCGCTTCCTACCGCATAAGTTTCGTTACGGTCCCTGTTTATCCACTGCAGCCGTTCCATCGTATGCAAAAGCGAATGCAGCGTACTCTTGCTTATACTTAGCTGTTTGGATATATCCGAAAGCTTCCATTTATAGGGTTCCTCGGCTACCAGCATTAAAACGGCATCCGCCCGATCCAATGCAGGAACGGAATACTTTTGGTCCAAGCAATCACATCCTACTCAACTAATATCTATCGAACCGAACTTTCGGCTA
Source organism: Paenibacillus oryzisoli (assembly GCF_050467285.1). Classification (GTDB taxonomy): domain Bacteria; phylum Bacillota; class Bacilli; order Paenibacillales; family NBRC-103111; genus Paenibacillus_E; species Paenibacillus_E oryzisoli_A. The sequence continues at coordinate 62,649 of NZ_JBCMUN010000025.1, forward strand.
TGACGGAGAGTCAATACTTTATTATAGATACAAATCAAGCGAGAAGTCCATCCATCCATGTAAAATTAAAAGGTATAAGCCCAGTATTACACCGGGCCCATACCCAACGGGTTTCGTTTTATTCCTTAGACAAGACCGCATAGTGTTTAACTTCTACGCAGCGGGCAGGTTTAGGGAATATTTTGTCCGGATTACATAGACCATGCGGATTGAATACGTCGCGAAGATCCGTTTGCGCCTGAATTTCTCGTTCATTAAAAATAAAGCGCATATCCTCCATCTTCTCGATGCCGACCCCATGCTCACCAGTAATAGAACCGCCCACGTCCGCGCAAGCCTTAAGAACCTCGGACCCTGCGGCTACTGCACGTTCCGTCTCCCCAGAGACCCTTGAATCAAATAAAATGAGCGGATGAAGATTGCCGTCCCCGGCGTGGAACACATTAGCGATACGCAGCTTATATTTCTCGCTGATCTCCCCCACCTTCGCCAAAACTTCAGGAAGCTTGCTGCGCGGAATTACCCCGTCCTGAACCAAATAATCGGGAGAAATGGTTCCCATTGCGCCGAATGCCGTTTTTCTGTTAGCCCACCAGCGCGCCCTTTCCTGCGTATCTGCCGCTTGGCGTACTTCCAGAACTCGGTTTTTTTTGCAAACGGCAATAATATGATCGACCTGATCCTGCAATCCTTCCTCAATTCCGTCGACTTCGACGATGAGCACTGCGCCCAGATCCTTTGGATATCCGACGGGATAATTGCCTGACTCAACGCCTTCAATAGCGGTTTTATCCATCATTTCCAAAGCTGCCGGGACGATTCCTGCGGCAATGATTTCGGAAACAGCCAAACTGGCATCGCTGGCGTCGTCATATAAGGCCAGCACCGTCTTAACTCCTTGCGGCTTCTTCAAAATCCGGACTGTTATTTCCGTTACGATGCCCATCGTACCTTCCGATCCGGTAAGGATTCCAAGCAGGTCATACCCCGGACTATCGAGTGTTCCTCCAGTATTCACAATTTCCCCGTTTGGGAGAACGAGCTCAAGTCCTAATACATGATTAGTTGTGACACCATATTTCAGACAGTGCGCTCCGCCGGCGTTTTCCCCGACGTTTCCCCCAATGGTACAAGTGGCCTGGCTGGAAGGATCGGGTGCATAATAGTATCCTTTTAAAGAAATCGAATTGGACAGCTTCAAATTGATGTATCCCGGTTGAACGATTGCTCTACGGTTCATATAATCGATGTTGAGCAATTTGTTCATTCGAGCAAGACTGATGATTACTTCTCCTCCTCGTGCTATAGCTCCTCCGCTAAGACCAGTTCCCGCTCCCCTAGGCAAGAAAGGAATTCGACGCTCATACAAATATTTGACGATTTGGGAAACTTCCTTGGTCTCCTTCGGGAAGACCACGGCAGTGGGAAGCGATCTTTCGATCGTGTATCCGTCACATTCATAAGCAACCAAATCTTCATACCTATGCAGAATGGCTGCAGGTCCTATCATTTGTTCCATATCCCGAATGAGCTGTTCACGTTGCTCAAGACTTAGGAAACCCGTCGCTGCCTTCCCCTTTGTATTCATGAGCGGTGTGCCTCCTCCTTGCTGTATGCCCAATCGAGAAGTTGGATCGTATGCAAAATCTGCTCCGATCGGTTATGGCGCACGATGCCTACCTGAAACTGCATCATGCACCCGGGATTCCCCATTGCCACAGCCTCGCAGCCGTCGGGAATGTCATTCATCTTGCGATCCAAAAGCTGCCCCGCCATTTCGGGATGCGTCAGGTTGTATATGCCTGCACTGCCGCAGCAGCGGTCTGCATCGGGCAAATCAACAATACGCAAACCAGGGATGGCTGCAAGCAGCCGGCGCGGCTCAACTCGAATTCCTTGTGCATGCGCAAGATGGCATGCATCGTGATAAGTGACTGTCATGTCGAGGTTCCCTTTTGGTGCTATAAGACCAAGCCTATCGAGAAACTTCGATACGTCCACAATCTTTTCGCTAAACGCGTGCGCCTTGCCGCGGTAGCGCTCATCATTTTTGAACAATTCTTCGTATTCCTTCAGTGTCGAGCCGCAACCTGCCGCATTTACAATAATGGCGTCAATGTCATCGGATAAAAACACGTCGATATTATGACGTGCCAATTGCTTGGCTTGATCGCGGTCACCTGCATGAACGTGCAGAGCGCCGCAGCACTTTTGCGCTTTCGGAATCCATACCTCACAGCCATTACGACGCAGAACTCGAATCGTCGCTTCATTTATGTCACTGAATACGACGTCCATGACACAGCCAGTAAGTACTGCCACCTTCGATCGCTTTACACCGATGGCCGGCAACGTTTCCGGATGGGAACGCAGCACCGGGGGCCTTGTCAACTTCGGCAGCGCCTTTTCCATTTCGCGCAAATGCGCTGGGAGTATGTTCATTACTCTCAATTGTCGCGCCAAATAAGAAAGTCCCGACTTCTGGTACAGCTTCAGCATCGCACCAAGCATTTGCATTCTTGATGGATACGGGAAAAGACCATGCAGAAATAGTTTGTGCAGCAACCCCGAGAATCCTTTGGGAGGACTGGCCTTATAAAGCTGTCCTCTCGCTTCTTCGATCAACGCACCCACTTGAACACCCGAAGGACAAGCTGTTTCGCAGGCTCGACAGTCCAAACAAGTAGACACTGGATTTTTGAAAAACTCATTCAGCTGCATATTCCCTTCGGCAACAGATTTAATCAAATAAACCCGTCCTCGTGGAGAATGCGGCTCCAAAGCGGTTTCCTGATAGGTCGGACACGCTTCGAGGCACATCCCACAATGCACGCATTGTGAAAACTTTTCCGGATCAGGGGCATCCTCCCATAGATAATTGGAACGGGTTAACGAAACATCCTGGCATGCCGTCGGAGTTGCTTGTGCATTTTTAGCGCCATTCTGCGACATCTTAAATCCCTCCTACAAACCGACCTGGATTCAAGATGCACTTCGGATCGATTTTGTTTTTGATCTCTTTCATCAAATTCCAATCTTCTGCTTCAGTGCCCCATATATTCAGCATCTGCTTGATTTTGCGGGGAGCAACTTCGATCACCGAACGCCCGTTCAGCCTGCTGACAAATAACTCGACCGAGCGCAGCCATTCAAAAACTGCCTGCTGTTGTTCCCAATCCGCTCGAACCGTTGCTCTGCTAATACCCGTATATAGTCCTCCGTGGAAGTCCAACACTAACTCCTTTTCGTATGCTACAGATTGCGCGGCTTCATAAACAAGAGGTACCTCTGTGATCAAAGAGAGTAATTTGACGCTTATCACAAGCTTGTCATCAGAGATCACGCCCGAATTCGGAAGATCCTCTCTTAATTTAGCGAGTACGGTGTGGGTTTCTTCATACCCCATGAGCTTCAACTGGATCGCAACCCCTAAGCTTTCGCACGCGTTCATCAACCAATTAATCTGAAATAGCACCGAACGCTCCACATCCTGAAACGAAACCAACAGCATAGGGTCTTGCGTAGCTTCACCGAATATTTCCCCTCCGAGTCTCCCGTTTACCCATTCAACTACTGAAGGCTCAAGCTGGGAGTCCAGCAGAATTTCCTGTAGTTTGCGAAGCTTAAGTAAATCCGAGCTGCGTACGGCTAAAGCCCCAGTAAACACGGGAATTGGCCGGATTTTAAAGGTGAGCTCGGTGAAAACCCCAAGGGTGCCCATGGAACCGATAAAAAGCTTGTTCATATCGTATCCTGCCACGTTTTTGACAACTTTTGCACCCGTACGAATCAGCGTGCCGTCCGGATAGCAAATACGGGTTGCAATTAAATGATCTCTCACCGATCCGTACATCGCTCTGCTTGGACCCGAAGCGTTGGCAGCGACAATCCCCCCTAGGGTTGAACACTCCTCCCAGGCTGCATCAAGTGGCAGAAACTGCCCTTCCTTGCCTAAAGCTTGCTGGAGCTCTAGCAGCGTAGTCCCCGGCAGCACAGTAACGGTAAGATCACCGACGGAATGGTGGAGGATACCAGACATTTTTCTTAGCGACAATATCACATCCGTTCCTTCACCGGGATGTCCACAGGCATCTTTTGTCCCCCCACCCTGAGGTGAGATCCGCACATCATTGTTGTAAGCCCAACTCAAAATCTGCTTTACCTTCTGTTCCTCGTCGGGAAACACAACGATAGGAGCATGAAGCTGATATTGTCGCCCCCCCTCTTCGTGACCAACAACTACGTACTCTGGACCGATCAATTTGATTAAATCATTTTTCATTGTATCGATTGTTAGCTTGACTCTTTCAGACATGTTCTCACCTCGCGAGTATTCGAAATGATGACTTAGCTAACGGTTATAACGCTTGACGATAGAGTTAGGATGAAAGCGACATATATTTACTTGGTCACTTGGCGTTGTCCGTTTATTTCGCTCATGTACAAATACATACCGGACATGTCTTTCTCCCCAAACCCTTTGACTTTAGCCGTATCAATGAGCTGTTCTACATGGGTTCCAATAGGTAATGCAGCACCGATATCATCCGCCATTTTCTTCACCAGAACCAGGTCCTTATGCAGAAGATTAAGAGCAAAGCCCGCCTGAAACTCCCCCTTTTCAACAAACTGGGTATAGTGTCGATCATAAATCCGACTTTGAGCAAAGCTATTACTTAAAATTCGATGAAGCATATCTTTGGGCAGATTCATTTTGTCAGCAAGCGTCATTGCTTCACTCGCAGCCTGGGTATGTATGCCGACCATGAGTTGGTTTAACAGCTTAACGACAGTCCCATTTCCGACTTCTCCAACATGATAAATGTTTTTACCTACCTTCTCCATTACGGGAAGAGCACGTTCATAAACTTGCCTGCTTCCACCAACCATGATAGACAACGTCGCCTGCTCGGCTCCTACCGTCCCCCCGCTAACAGGCGCATCTAGAAAATCCATTCCTGCTTGCTCAGCAGCTGAGGAGATTTTTACACAAAGATCCGGCGACACGGTGCTGAAGTCGATTAAAGTCAATCCGTTTCGTCCATTCGCCACGATTCCTTCCGTCCCAAGATAAATTTGCTCCACATCTGACGGCATTGGCAAGCACGTCATGATCACATCGGCTTGCATTGCTAATTCTTTCAGGGAGAGTCCGACTTTGCCCCCAGATTCCGCAAACACAGCTTCTCTTCCCCTGCTCCGGTTTATTCCATACACTTCGTACCCAGCTTTTACAAGATTTCGCGCCATCGGCAATCCCATATTTCCCAAACCGATAAATACAAGTTTCATATTGAATTCCCTCCTAATTGGTTTCATTATGGTTATCTAGTGTATGCATCGCTAGGCTTCAATTCATTGAGCATCGCTTCTCCTGCTCGATAGCGCCTAACGTTTTCTGTGATAATGTCAATGGAACGACCAGTACGGTCGGGCACCTGCGGTGTTGTATGCGGTGTAATCAGCGTATTGGGCGCGTCCCAGAGCGGACTGCTGGACGGAAGCGGCTCCTGCGCGAAGGCGTCGAGTCCGGCTCCGCCGATTTGTCCTGCATATAAAGCCTCTGTCAGTGCCGCTTCATCAATGACAGCACCGCGTGCCATATTGATCAAGCATGCTGAGCGCTTCATCAGCGCCAGTTCACGTCTGCCAATCAGGTGATGCGTCGCATTACTCAGCGGTAAAGCTAATACGATAAAATCACTCTCAGCAAGTAGATCGTCAAGCGAATCCCCGTTATCGGCGCAGAAGAACCTATCGACTCCCGGAGGCGGAGGCGCACTGCTCTTCCGATAGCCAAGCACGTGCATGCCCATTGCTTTGGTTCGCAGCGCCAGCTCGGTACCGATGTTTCCCATACCAACGATGCCGACCGTACGTCCATACAATCCTCGCAGCTCATGTTGCCCGGGCACTCCCCATTGGTGGACCCGTTGAGCGTCAAGAAACCGCGGATACTGATAGGCTAGCGCCAGCATGAAAAATATGGCATGCTCCGCTAATGCAGGGGAAGATCGACCCGCAGAACTTGTTACCAGCAACTCCCGCTCGAATATTTCAGGACGAGCGCTCTTATTTAATCCCGCATGGTCGCAGTGAATCCAACGGAGCAATGGTGCTTGAATGAATCGTTCATCGAGGATATCACCTGCAAGCACGGCTACATCCGCGAGCTCAAGCGCTTCCCCGATGCCTACATAATCGTCACTTCGCAGACGAATCATGGTTGCAGGCTCAAAAGCCTGAGCTAGTCTACGATAATGTTCATCTTTATAATCAACTGTGGTAAGAACAACCCTTATATCCCTCATGCACTTGCCTCCTTAGGCATAACGCCGTTAATCCTCAATCACAATCGTCTCGAATAGCTCAAGCTCATCTAGACTCAATGAAACTTGCCCTTCACTGTAAACAAACGGGATATCCCCTGAACGACGCAACGCATACACACGTGAAGGCTTAGAATCACTCCGGAGCGTGAAGCGAATGTCCCGAATCGGAATCGGTGCATGGAATGCTGTGCCTAGTTGGCCCGATACATTCACAGCACTTACCAATCGACGTGAATCTCCCTTGTAATAAGAAACTTCAACCAAAGCTGGGGCGGTAACCTGTAAGGGCTCCCGATGGCCGAGTATATCCTGAAGTGCTGCCATCAGTAGGCGGCTATGACCGTGATTGCTCAGTTTTTCATAATGCGATCCTAGTCCCCACGGAATATAAGCGGATTTCCCCTGCCCGTAATGTTTATAGATTAATCCGGGGATGTTCGTCTCTTCGGTGATGTAACATTTCTCCGGCGGCCCGAACATGCAGGAAGGAATCAAGCCGAGTAATCCGAAAGCTTCATCCTCAAGCTCGCATTCCAAAGCTTCACCACATAAATACACAAGGTCAATTCGTTCAAAATGATGAATAATCGACTTATCAGCTTCGCGAATTCGGAAATAAGCCCCCTGCGCTTTCGGTTTAAGTGTAAATTCCTTTGCCCCAATACTTTGCAGTCGGATTTGCCCTAACGGATGACCTTTAAGATCGCAGGTAGAGGTAAATCCGGTTGCAAGGAGTTTCCCACCCTGTTCTACAAAACGGTCAACAGCGCCCACAGCTTCGTCGCTCATCGTTCGCTGGTCGGCGAGAATCAACAGTTTATATCGACCAAGCTTCTTGTCAATCTGCGGCGATTGCAGCATACTGTCGTGAAGAAGATCGTACTGCACATGATTCTCTGCCAAAATTCTCATAATTCCCTTTAGCTCGTTTTTGCTTTCGTATATACTACTGCTTTCCGGAACAATCAAGCATACCTCTGCTAACGATTGCAGGCCCGTGTAATCATCTTCATGATTTTGATGAAAGCAGTAAATATCTTTCACAAGATCGAGACAAAGACGGTCATCCTGATTAATGAGAGTGCCGATCACATAATAATCCAGCCATCCTCCATTCACTAGATTTTGCGCCAGTCGCAGCCCAGTTAAATGAGGGGAAACCGCCGTATGCCGCATGGCGTAATCAACAAAGTGAACGGCCGAATTACTTACAGCCATTCCATCCCAGGTCCCCCGAACAGTGCGCACATTTTCTGTGGCTGAATAATTCCATTCCGGCAGAGGCCGGTTCATTCCCGTGTTGGATTCCTTCCGGAAGATATCGGTACCAGAATGCGTATAGTTGCATATCGCTATATGAGGATTGATTCGCTTAACGATCTCTACTCGTTTAAGAAATAGCTCTCTTACTGTCTCTGTACGGAATTTTTCATAATCCCGGAAGACCGGATCGTTCGGATCCTCCCTAAGAGGCAGCTGCTCATGTCCAGTGTATTCAAAAAATCGTTTTTGGCAGTTGCCACATTGACAAACCCCATAATAGTTATAACTGTAGTCGTGAGTCACATAACCATGCATATTAAAGAAAATACCGTCAATGGAATACCTTTCAGCCACTTCCCTCAATATGTGAAGTGAATATTCCTGTTGATAGTAGCCATTGATGCAGGTGTGAACCTGACCGTTGTAATTGACTATCTCTCCGTCCACACTCCGATACAGCCAGTCCGGATTCGGCAAAGCACATTTTTGATTTAACCGGCTGAAATCGAAGCGGGCTATAAACTTCATCCCTTTCTCGTGAACACGTTCAATTACCCTCCCGGCAAAATCATCCTTCAAATTGGGATTCACATAATGGAATTCAAGGGACGAAGGGTAGTTAGCTACGATCCCCCCTACGTTAAACAGCAGAACGTTTGCCGAGAAATCCTCAAGGCTCCGCATATATTCGTCGGTATCCAGCATCGCGTCAATTTCTCTTAAATTGGTCTGTATCAGCCGCATTGGCTTCTCATTCCACCAATCCATTGTCGGTTCCTCCTACGATTGTGTATTTGCACCCCAGGCATTATTTCGCCAAATGCAAGGGCTTCATAGTTGACTAATTTGATACTCAGCTTTCTCAAGCCATTCCGGCCGCACATTGACACCCCAGCCTGGGCCGTCAGGAATCGATATTTTGCCGTCCCGCACCACGAGTTTCTCCACAAACAAGTCTTTCGTCCAGTCGTTAGATTCGATACTGAACTCCATAAATGGACCACGGTTCGGAATCGCAGCGCACATATGCATGGTAAAGATCGTTACCATTGACAAATTAGCCGCATGAGGCATACACGACATTCCTGCCTCCTGCGCCATACGCGCTACTTCAAGTGCCCGACTGAGTCCTCCGATATAGCAGATGTCCGGCTGTACGATATCAACTGCATGCATGTCTATCATCCGTTGAAACTGTACAAGATCGGTATCCTGCTCCCCACCCGTTACATTCAAGCTTAGGGCGTCAGTGACTTGCTTGGTCCATTCAAGCCGCGGATAGGGGCACGGTTCCTCATAGTGCACCACACCTTGCTGTTCTAGCATACGGCCCACTTCAATCGCACGGGCAGGGGTAAAGCCGCTATTCGCATCGACATACAACTGCGTATCGTCGCCAAGCGCTCGACGCACAGCAGGCACAATCTGTTCCGTACGGCCTGGAAAAACGTCGACATCGTTTCCGAATTTATTCGCAATCCGAAATTTAAAGGCACGGAAGCCGTGCTTATCCTGAAGTCGTTTCAGACGCTCAGCCTCATCCTCCGGCATGATATCGCGTCGCATGCTCGAGCCGTAGACCTCGATGTCGCCCCGGGTTCCGCCAATTAACTCGCATACGCTTTTCCCGAGACGTTTCCCTTTAAGGTCCCAGAGTGCGGTATCGAGCCCTCCGACAGCCCGGCATAAATAAGAGCCGGGAAATTTATGCTCGTGGGTAACGATCGTTTCAATAAGATCTGCTATTCGGTCTGCATCCTGGCCCAATGCTTGATGAGCAATCTGTTGGTGCAACACAAGCGCGGAAATATTAGCATGGTAAGGCGCAATTTGCCCAATCCCCTCGTGGCCATCGTCCGTGCGGACTCGGGTCATACAAATATTATGCGAAGTGAACGTTTCTATACTTTTGATTTTCATCATGAATCCTTTCACGGTTATGGTTTTTCGGACATTGCGTCAAGAGGTACTGGTCAATCGTTTCTGGACGAATATAATATCTTCGAGTACCTGTGGACGGAAGAGTTCCCATGAGAATGGTGTTTTTCCTAAATGCAGTAACGGTTGCTTTATATAATGAGAATTGGTCACACGAATGAGATCATCCCAGTGTTTAAGGGCGTTTGGCGATTCCAGCCATTGTATGCTTTTCTGCCGTTCCCCTTCATCCCCGGTCCTCACGTATAATTCATAACTAACTCCGGCACGCAATTTAGCTGCGAAATAAAGCCCCAGATGTGCCCAAGCCTCGATATCCGCCATCTCGCAGCAAAGAGATGGTATATCGCGTACAATTGAAACAAGCCTCGATAAACCTTCTCGGGCATCATACGCCAATAAGTCAGCCAATTGGAGAGGAGTCACATAACCTTCAGCAGACTTTTTAGCAATGATACAATCGACATAGTTCCGAATCGATAAATAGTCGGGGTCCAGCGGTTCACTGTTTAGTAAATCCTCTAACGAGATAAAAGCTTTCCCTGCATTGTATTCAGATTTATCAGTGGCAATAAATCCCTCCGCATACAAGGTAAAATCCCAAGAGAAAGAAAAGAACGACGCGAGTGCCATCGGCATTTTGCAAACAAACGAAAAAGCCGCAAGCAGCGGTCGACCTACGGACTTGCCGTAACGGCGTTCGATTGCGTTCACAAACACATCATCGGATGCCGTTGGGTCGTATAACAATCTCCCCCATAGCATGTAATATAACCAATGCTTTTCGAAGGCGTATGTCCACTGGATATGTGGACTCCCTGGGGCATGTGAATAATCGTTGGCAGGGATATAACATTCAGAGCCGATGTAATACCCACCGACATACTCATGTCCGTTATCCAACAGATGTTTTCTGATAAAATCCGGCTGAGCCCAGCGCAATGTGAAAAAATCCTCATTTCGGACCATCCAAGTAATTTTGTAATTTTGCGGCGCCGGATTCCAGTATCCTTCCATGCCTTCGGAACCGCCGTGTGTCATCAGCAGCTTCGTCGATGAGTACGCATGGGACCAATTGAATTTGACTTCAACCCATACCGGTTGGGGCAGCATCTCGTTTTCTTCAATCGCGGTTCGAGTTATGTACGGGTCAACTGAGAATGGGGCACGATGGATAAATTTCACAGCACGGCTGGCGTTCTTCATTCCCTCAAAATAGACATCCGCGATCCATTCCTGCCGCTCCTCAGGTGTCATTCCATTCATTCTTTCCCCCACAGAAATACCAAAGCCGGCCAATCCGGGATACTCGTCGATGAGCTGAGTCACGCATTCACGGGTATACTGCTTGATTTGCTCAGTAGAATAATAATCACCGTGATGGTAGAATGTCTCATCACTAACGGCATGGGGGTCGTAATGTTCGCGGAACGATTCCGAGACGAAAATATTCCAGTTGATCAAATAGGTTTCAATTCCTCGATCATGGGCCATTTGGAACAAGGATGTCCAAAACCGCTTCCAATCGGCGAGTTCATCATCCGTAAAAGGGGTGGCTTTAGGAAAACTTTTGGACTTAATCATATAAGGGAATGGATGAAGGCACCATAAAGTCAGCACATTGTAGCGATTTTCCGCCATCATGTCTAAAAAAGCTTCCCAAAAATCGAGGTTGCGGACCGTTTCCTTTTGTAATTCGAAGCACTCGTTCCTCCGGTAAGTTGACCAAGGAAGATTAAATTTCACGGCGCGGAATGGAAATCTAGGGTTAACGATACATTCTGATACATCTAATATACTACCATGCATCCGAAGCTGCTCAGCGACTTCCAGCACGCCGTACATGGCGCCGGACTCATCACGAGCCAGAACGAACAGTGCTGGATATCCAAGATGCTGCGAGCGGCGTATCTCAAAACCTTCCGTCTTGACAGACGCATCGACGGTCAAACCGAATGTTTCTTTTGCAACTGTGTCATCAAAAACAACTACGATATGATCTTGATCCAAGGATTGCTCAGTGTTGGGCGTCCATGTCTCACCCAAATCTGTTATTGCAGCTTGCAATCTGCAAACGGCAAAGATTAGCTTGGGGGAATAATCCGGAAATGTAAGTGCTATCGCCATTGATTGTAATTCCTTTCGACTGTAAAAAAGTAGGCACGTTGCCGAGACAACATGCCTTGTATATTATACCCCGACTAGCTACTTTGTTATTTTTTCACTTTCGCATACCATTCTCTAGCGCGTTTCGTGACTTCTTCTCCACCAGATTTGTTCCATTTGTCTACGAACTCATCGAATTTACTGATGGGATACTGGCCAAGAATAATCTTAGTGGCATATTCCACATACATCGTACGGTTGTTGATATCTGCAAAGCCTTCATAAACATCCGCCGGCATTCCATCCCCAGCGATAACCTTTGCATATTTCTGAGCCTCTTGCATATCACGGATGGTCTGGTCTGTAGCCCATTTTCTTTCTTCCGTTGACGTATTCTTAATGAGTCCGGTCATAAAATCTAGGGTTGCCAGATTCTTATACGGCTCGAAAATCATGTTCTCCTGAGTACTCTTGTCATCTGGAAGACGAATAGCTTTTCCGTCTTTCATGGTGTAGTGCATTCCTTCTACTCCCAAAAACAGATCATTCCAAATTTTCTTATCATACACGTTGTTCAGCAGCTTCAAGGTAGCCATTAGCTTCTTCTGATCCTTGTTGTTCTTTACGACCCAGGCTGGAGGAGTTAATCTCTTCCAGGTGTAGAAGCCTTTGTACCCCGGAACTTCCGGCAGGGGAAGTACAGAAAAATCAGCCTTAACCCCAGTATTTTTGTTCATGTTCTCTAGACGGTCATTAACTGTTTCTGCCCAATGGAAATAAAGCCCCGCTTTATTCCCCTCAACCTTGCCGTCCCACTTTGCTTTGTTGTTCAGCAGTGTCTCTTTGTCCAATAATCCGTCTTTGTATAGTTTAGAAATATATTCAAGAGCCGCTTTCATATTCGGAGTAACTGCGGAATAAGTCAGCTTGCCGTCGTACATATCCCAGTCCGGCATTCCTTCGAACATTGCAACGCCGTACATAGCGAATAGATGATCCATCCAACGCGCTTGCTCTCTGCCGCCAGTCGGAACTTCGTCCTTTTGACCATTACCATTAGGATCCTTGTCTCGAAACGCTTCCAGAACCTTTTCAAATTCATCCTGGGTCTTGGGCATCTGCAAACCTAACTTGTCGAGCCAATCTTTTCGGATCATACCGGCGTATCTTCCGTAGTCTAGCACACCAGGTATATAATAAATTCTTCCTTTTCCTGTAGGGTCATTTGCTTTAACAATATCCCAAACATCTTTGGGAACTGCTTCCCATACATTAGGAGCATACTTAGGCAGTAAGTCAGTCAGATCCGCAATAGCGCCGCTCTTGGCGAGGCTAGATTCAATTCCATTATATGGTGAAAATAGATCCGGCATTTCGTTAGCCGCAATTTTCAGGTTTAGTTGATTTAAGTAATTGGTACCGCCATTCCATTCCACATAGGGATGGATGACGCCAACGCCCAGCTTTTCCTTATAGAATTCATATAACTTACTGCCCTTGGTGGTCGGTAAATAGCCGTTGTTCTCTCTCCATACTTCAATATCTACAATTTCGTTTGTGCTGTTTGGCTCCTGAGACACAGCTGTAGAAGATGCAGGCGAATCCGCATTACCTGAACAGCCGGCAATGACTGATAACATAAGTGAGACCGTCAGTGAGAGCGAACCAAGTTTTTTGATATTCATGCCATTTCCCCCTTGAATTTTATTTAAGTATGATTAAGGCTATAAGCCATAAACCAATAATGTTATTACCCTTTAACTGATCCAACCATAGCTCCCTTGACAAAATATTTCTGTAAGAAAGGATATACGGCAACGACTGGAACGATCGCGAAAATGACGGTTGCCGCTCTCAGAGTCCGTTCGTTATAATTGACGTCAAGCTTGGAAGGAACGAACGCCATAATCACACTATCGTCGGTAATAAACTGCCTGATTTTGATTTGCAACGGGAACAGGTCCGGATTTTGCAAGAATAACAGTGGCGTCTGAAATTGATTCCATAGCACAACGCCGTAGAACAAGGCCAAGGTGGCCAATACCGCCTTGGACAGCGGGAGTACGAATTGGAACAACATCCTGAAGTATCCGCAACCCTCAATGAAAGCCGCTTCTTCCAGTTCTTTTGAAAATTGCTTGAAAAAGGTTCTCATAATAATCAGATTAAATGGATTCAGAATATGAGGTATGATCAGGACTAACGGGTTATTATAAAGTCCTACACCACGCACTGTCAGGAAGTAAGGGACAAGTGGCGCTTTAAAGACCATGGCTATAACTACACCGATCATAACTACCGGCCCCCAACGGAATTCCACTTTGGAAAGCGGATAAGCAAGCAATGCGGTGACCAGCAGCGCCAATAGGGTACCGATTAGCGTTGAGCCTAAGGTGAGGAAGAACGCTTTCCACAGGTCCGGACGGTAAATGATATACGACCAGGAGTCAAACGTAAACTCCTTTGGCCAGATCGTGACCAGATTCAAATCCACTGCTTTCTTGGAACTGAACGAAGTGGAGAGAACGGATAACAGCGGAATAATCGCAACGATGGACAGAAGTACAAGAACAACTGAGACCCCTGATCCGAATATCTTTTCTCCTCTGGATTCAGACATACTTACCATAGCCCCCCATCAGACACTTTTCTTGATAGTCTATTGAAAATGTATACGAGTGTAAATCCAATAACCGACTGGAACAGGCCAACCGCCGTAGCAAAGCTATACTGCGCTTGCTGGATTCCCGTTCGGAATACGTAGGTATCCAGAATATCACCAACACTGTACGTCATCGGGGTCAACAAATTATACACGTGATCAAAGCCCAGCTCCATGAAATTTCCAATCTCAAGCAAGAACAGGACTAATACTGTGGGCAATAAAAGCGGGAAGGTGATATGGCGGATCTGTTTGAACCTGGAAGCGCCATCCATCATAGCCGATTCATACAGCTGAGGATCGATTGCGCTTATAGCCGCCATATAAACGACAGTTCCCCATCCCGCATCTCTCCATATGGCTGTAATGACATAGACCAAGCGAAAGTATCCGCTTTCTTGCATAACCAGTACAGGGTCGTATCCGAACCATCCAATTACTACATTAAACAATCCGCTGAGCGAGAAGAAATCGAAGACGATGCCGGCGATGATCACCCAGGACAAAAAATGCGGAATGTAGAGTGCCGTTTGAATTCCTTTCTTTAACGCCGATTTCCGTATTTCGTTAATCATGAGTGCCAGCAGGACTGGAATGGGAAACACTAGCACGATTTTGAGAAATCCCAACGTCAATGTGTTGCTGAATATCCTGACAAAATCGGGATGATGAATGAGGGTCTGAAAGTGCTTAAGACCCACCCACGGACTGTCAAGCATTCCCTTGAACACGGAATAATCTTTGAAGGCAATTACAGTTCCAACCATTGGAACGTATTTAAACACAATTAGAAACAGCATACCTGGAATGGCCATTATGTATAAGGGCCAAAACACTTTCATCCGATGGTTAGCGGATTTAACTATCTTACTTCCTCCTTCAGCTACTTTCATCCGCTGATTTACTACTTTTTCCAAGTTTTTCACCCCTGCAATCTAATGTTGTTATCGCTTACATTTACTATACTATTCAGACCAGTTTAGCTCAATTGGGGGTTTTTAAGCATATAACCATGTGATTTTTTAGATACTTACTCCCACTCGCTTCTTGGCTTTTTAAAAGAACATTCATCGTATTAAAACCCTTAAAAATGCCATTGCTTGAAACTATAAAATGTCCTACTCTTACTATTTTCATAATGAAAAAAAGCTGCCGGATTTGCACACATCATGTGTTGAATCTGGCAACTTTTTTATATTTACTTTTATTTCCTTCTTAGATTCTTACGATATTCACTAGGTTTAGCACCTACCAACTTCTCAAATAAACGGGAAAAATGCTGACCATCCGAATATCCGACCAATTGGCAGATCTCATACACCTTTAAATTGGTTTTCTCCAACAGCTCCTTCGATTTATTTATTCGAATCTGCGCAAGAAAATTAAGATAGGTATCGCCTGTCTTCTGTTTAAACAGTTGGCTTAAATAAAATGGATTAATGAAAAAACGATCGGATAGATCAGCGAGGCTGATTTGATCGTTGTAATGGTTCTTCACGTACTCTTTGATTTCGGTAATGATATCCTTTTTCTTTGGTATTTTCTTTTCCCGTTTTAAAGAAATAATCCCCCTAAAAACTTGAACCATCCATTGCTCCAATTGCTCCATCGTTCGGATACGCGAAGTGTCCTCCGTGGACAAAATATTTCCGCCCAACAGGTTATTTTGCTGTAACTGAAGGAAAGACATTTTACGTACACTAGATAATAGGATGTTCAAGCATTGCAATTGAAGGTCAATCGGACTCATTTCTTTTTCCGACTCCATCTGTTGGAATATTTCATGTATGATACGAACGCATTCTGCATCATCCATATTATCCAAACCCGATTCCAATTGGATGATCATATCTTCCGAAATAGGATGGCTCGTTCCCGGAAGACTAAGTATATCAGGATAAGGAATCACAACATCCACACCTTTGATAACTTTGTAGCTTAAAGCATAGCGGGCTTCCTCAAAGGACCGGCTGATTCCTGCTGCCCGTTCATGTACAGTTCCAATTCCGACAGTTATAGGCAGCTTTAACTCGCGATACAGGGATTCTATCAAGCGTTGGGCGGAGCCGACCAAATTTTCATAAGCAGTATCTGGGTTAACAGCAACTACTAACGCAATCTGTCCTCTGGAATAACGGAATCTGTAGACCTCTCGGTACTTCCCAAATACGTGATCTATCTGGCGAAACATGGGTTCCAGAACAAATTCTTTAAAGCTTTCAAGGGTATCCCCAAATTCTAAGAGAGCACAAACAAAAGAATTACCCTCGATGGGGATAGCCGCCATCCGGAGCAGACCTTCCACGTATTCGGTATTTTCACTACCAACGTCAATGATGTCCCTTAAAGAAATTTCCTGCATTCGGCTTTGAACCTCTTGCTTCAGATCTTCTACTTCTCGAATCTTAGCCTTTTCTGTCTCGATAGTCTCTACGACCTTCTGAATACAATCTCGCAGCTCTCTTCCCTCCACTGGCTTGTTAAGGTAAAATTGCACCCCCAACTGTATGCCTCTGCGGGCGTATTCAAAATCTGCATAGCCACTCAAAACAATAAACTTCGCTTGACACCCAGCCTCTTTAAGCAGTCTGATCATTTCTAAACCATCAATCTGAGGCATCCGAACATCCGTTATTACAATGTCTGGCTTCTGTTCTTGAATTAATTTAACGCCTTCATGAGCGTTGAGAGCTACACCAATCACTTTACATGCTGGAATATTTCGTTTTATTAACAGTTGAAGGCCGTCAAGAATCCCCTTCTCGTCGTCTACCAAAAATACTTTCATTGTTACCCCCCTCTTTTATTAATTTTACTAAGGATTAAACCTTCGGAATCAGTATTTCTACCGTTGTCCCTTTCCCGTCTGAAGGCAAAATTTTAAGGTGATATCGTTCGCCATAATGTATTTTTATGCGCTCAGCAATATTTTTAAGGCCAAGCCCTTTTTCCTCAAGAACATTCTCCGATTCCAGCTTGTACTTATCCAAATCTGCATCTTCCAAAATTCGACTAAGCTCTTTGTATTTTTCAATAGGTATGCCAAGTCCATCATCCGAAATTCGAATCAGTATCCATCCCTCTTCAGTCCAAAGCCCTTCAATTACGACATTCATCATCCTGCTGTAATCTTGAAAACCATAATTAACACTATTTTCAACGATGGGCTGAAAAATGATGGGAATGATGCTGCACCGCTGCATTTCCTCAGGAATGCGAATGTCCAAAGAGAACTTGTCATCAAAACGGATATTCTGCAACTTTAAATAATTAACCGTGTATTCTAATTCATCCTTAATAGAATGCCTTTTACCTTTCTTACCCAATGCTAGCCGGAACATTCTTCCCAAGATAATAATCATGTCGGCAGTTTCTTCATCCTCGTTGACAAGAGCCTTCATGCGGATCGAATCCAATGTATTATAGAGCATGTGAGGATTGATCTGGTTCTGAAGGGCAATAAACTTGGCATTACGACGCTTTATCTCAGCTATATAGACCTCTTCAATCAAGGTTCGAATCGTTGTAATCATTTTGTTATAACTATTCACCAAGCATCCTATTTCGTCATATGACTGCTTATTATTGATTGGTTTGTATTCTCCAGTTTCTGCCTGCTTCATGCTTCTACGTAATGCTTTGATTGGCTTAGTGATGGTATAACTTAAGGTTATAGAGATCATTACCATTATGAGACTTGCGATTACAATTACTAATATGGATACACCCTTCATCTTGCTGATTTTCATAAGTAATTTGGCTCGGGAAATTTCAGTCTTAATAATTAGATTTCCTAGCTCGGTCTCGCCAGTGAGAACAATTTGATCATCCGTACTCGAATCACTCGTATAATCCTTACCAGATTCCATTATTTTCTTCCATGATAGCCTTCCACTAGCGGCATCCGAATGATAAACAATTCCTCCTAGTCTATCACTTATGTTAACACTTATACCATATTTGTCCTGAGCTTTGAGAAAATCATTATCAAGTGGAAGCAATGTATACGGGTCAATATCAATCAGAAGCAATCCAGCGTAAGTGCCATCATAATTAAGAAGCACCCTCCCTATTGTAACGAGCGCCCCCGTCCCCCTGTCCTCGTAATAAGTACGATCGTGGAGAGCTGTAATGAAAAACGTATTGTCCGAGCTTTGAAGCCTTTTATACCATTCTTTAGCACCTAGCGCACTTAAATTTGCTGTGCTTGTTGTATTACTGTACTGATAAATACTGTTCTCACGACTGATCAACATCACATTAACAATTTCCGGTTTTAACAATGCAACCCTCATTAATAACCTTTGAACAGTAACCTGCTGAATAATCAATTCGTCCATGGTCAACTTCCGCTCGTCACTGAACTTGAATATAATATCATTATCCATCAAAACTGATTTTGTGATCTTGTCATATTCTTTAGTAAAATTATTTAGAGAAACCTCGATCTGGGAAGTGTATAGCGCAGCAAATTCTTGCGAAGAATCTTCCAAACCTGTTACCCACTGTTGATAAATAATTGCGCTAACTAACACCACAGGGAAAACACCAGCAAGCAGGTAACCTACCATCAATTTGTTATGGAGCTTCATATTTCTTATAAACATAGCTACTTTTGGGAGCCATTTGGTATTCTCCATGGCAAATTCATCCTCAGAATGTTATTGTCCAATTCTTGATCAGCAACCGGAGATATAAATGAATCTCTTATCGGCTGGTAAATATCACCGACAAACAAATCCATCCTTATTTTTGTATACGCTTACATAAATGTCATATATCTGAAGCAATTACTGATCAAGGCGACTAATACTAATAGTACCTAATTAAACAGGACATTTCAATGTTGTACCTTTTTTATATTTCGTTTCCTTTAATAAATATCTAATCGTTCATCCACGTATCTGACTATTGTTAAATTCCCACTATTTTGAGGGTTATATGGGGGGGAACTTGCCGTCGTTTCATCTTAGATAAACATCCCACCGTCTACTTTGATGACCTCTCCGGTTACGAAATGCGAATGAGCAATTAATGAGTACGTTGCTTCCGCAACATCTTCAGGAGTTGCAATTCTGCCGAGCGGCGTTCCTTCCGCCATTCGCATTATATGATCCTGGTGTCCATCAACCCAACGGGTTTGAACAATCCCAGGTGCAATACTGTTCACCCTGACTTCAGGGGACATGACGCGGGCAAGTGATTTCGTTACGCTGATGGCGGCGGCTTTCGAAGCTGCATAAGCAATTGAGCTCCCCAATCCCGTCAACCCCGCTACCGACGTAATGTTGACGATACATCCCCTTTGCTTTTTTAATTCGGGCGCTGCAGCCCGGCAGCAATAGAATAGGCCCTTGACGTTGACATCCATCGCGCGGTTCCAGAACTCTTCCTTTAACCCCTCAAGGTCTTCATGGTTTACGTAATTTGTCACTCCCGCATTATTAACTAATATATCCAAGCGGCCAAAAGCGGCCACACTTTCATTGATCATTTGCCGGACTTGAAAATCATCCGAAACATTAGCTTTAATCAGCAAACTTTTAGATCCTAAGTCTTCAATTTGTTTCATCGTTTCCAACGCCTCACCTTTAGATTTGGAGTAGTTGATTATAATATGAACCCCTTCCTTGGCTAAACGAAGAGCGATTGCTTTTCCAATGCCGGTAGCGGAACCCGTAATTATGGCTACCTTTCCTTTCATTAACTATTCCCCCTATTTGTATTATAACCCCATAGTTAAACTCGACCAATCCACCACTATCGATAAACTAACCAATAGACTGGGATTACGAGTACCGAAGTGATCATTCCAGCCATGCACATGGAAAAACCGCTGATGCTGCCAAGCAGGTCTGACTCACGAATTAGCCTGCCCGTTCCAATCCCGTGGGAAGAAGTTCCAATAGCAATGCCAACCGAATAATTGTCCCGCAGGCCAAACAACCTCAATACCTCGGGACCTATCATGCTTCCGAGCAATCCAGTTAATACGGTAAGTACAGATCCTAACTCCGGAATCCCCCCCATATTTCGGATAATTTCAACTGAAATAGGAGTTGTTACAGATTTTGGCATCATGGTAACCATGATTTCTCGTGATTCGCCAAATAACCAAATCAAGGCTGAGCTGCTCGCGATACCCATAACTGAACCCGCAAATATCCCTGCTAATATTGGGGCTATCTTTTCTTTAAACTTCTGCACGTTTTTATAAAGCGGAACTCCCATTGCTACCGTCGCAGGGCCAAGAAAAAACTCAATAAGACTTCCTCCGATTTGGTAGTCCGTATACGATACGCCAACCATAAGTAATACAACGATAATGAGACCTGAGCATATAAAGAGTGGATGAAGCCATTTAATAAAACGATTTATGCCAAAGGAAAATACGTATGCAAGCACAGTCAAAGATATGCCGAAAATTGGGCTTTGTGACAATGAGGATACACTCATGAATGTTCACTCCTTACTGCGACACGCGAAGATTTGGAAGTATTCGTTTTCGAACTCTTTTCGTTTCTGATACTCAGTGATTTCATCGTCCATCCGGCTGAAAGCAGTACAGCTAACCAACTCAGAAAAAAAGTCACCATGATAGAAATTACATGCCCCCGCACCAATGGCAGAATGGATACAGTCCCAGCGACAATGGGAGCAAAGAACAACAGCATATGACGATTCAAAAATGTCGCCGCTCTTTCAACCCACTTCAATTTAATTAGTCCTAGAAATAAAAATAAAGTAAATAGGGCTAGACCGATCACATTAGAGGGAAGAGGAACATGTAATACTTTTTGAATAAACATTCCAACTAGGTAAAAACCGAGCAAAATTGCAAAGCCACGCATACTACACCACCCTAAGCACAATGTTTAGTAGAGACCAATATTGAGTGAATTACTGCATCCGATAATGTTATAATCGAAGTCGTTCATTATATTGAACATTGTTCATTATTAAGACAATACTACCATCTAGCCTAAATCTAGTCAATTTAAAATATTATTTTCATCCTTTGAGGTAAATCATAAATAAGTAGTATCAGATGCTATACACTGTTAACAAATCGTTCATCTGCAGTTTCAAGTAAGGCTCATTGTTTAGGACTTGGAGGGTAAATTAATCGAATGCCCTCTATGAAATAAATTTCTTTACTGAATACAAAAAAGCAGCCGGATTATCCGACTGCTCCTCACCATTATCCATCTTATCTCTTCCTGTGAGATTATTAATTCTAGGTAATTAACTCCTTTATTATTAACTCCTTTGGTTATTAATAACTTTATGCTCGAGTTGATTGACCCCGTATAGTACATAAATAAAACTCGTAAAACTCATTGTTTATTAATAAACTCAAGTTTAAGCAATTTGAATCTCAAACAACTCCTCAACTTCCTTCTCAAGCAATTCGCTCAATTTCTTCGCGGTGGAAGGCCCAACATTCTTTATAGAACGTTCCAATAGTGATATATATGCATGACTAAATCCCGAGTGCCGCGCAAGCTCCCGTTGCGAAAAGCCTTTAGTAATCCGAGCTTTTATAAAAGCTTCAGATTTAGCTGTTATTTTTATTCTAATACCGGAAACCTCCCCAACAACCGCGATTTAATCTGATACTGACACTAATTTTGTTATGTTTACTGTTGTAAAAACGACTAACGAACTTTATTTACCCAGACCACCAGCTATTATTTTTATTCTAATATCGATAACCTCCCTCTAACTTTTTCCAGTATACCCAATTTAGTTATCTTTTGCAACACATTTTATTTACTTTTGTAAACATAAGTCCGAACCAACTTTTCCTTTCTTCCACCACCGTTAGGTAGGGTCTCCACACAAACATTGTATTTCCTCCCACAACCTGCTACTATGAACATGTTTACTATTGTTAACTTTTGGAGGGTGACCGTGTTTGGACTTTTACTATAAATTACGCGACATCCGCAAGCTAAAAGGATTCACGATCCGCGAGCTGGCGGATCGCTCCGGCGTCTCCGCCGGCTATATCTCGCAGCTTGAGAATGGCAACCGCGGCGTCCCTTCACCGGACGTGCTGATGAAGCTGTCCGAAGGATTGAACATCGCTTACACCGAGCTCATGGACATTGCGGGCTACCTGGAGGCGCCGTCCTCGGACAAGGTTTACGAACCAGGCGTCCCGGTCAACTTGCGGAGATTTCTCCGGGAGAATGAGCTGATCTTTGACGGCATGGTGCTGGGTGCCGAAGATAAGGAATGGATCGAGCGCATGCTCACCGTTCTTTTCTGGAAAGAACGGCAATCCGCCGCGAAGCTGGAACCCGAGGAGAAGTGAGCCGGCGGCCTTCCCGGCGGATCGCAAAGGCTTGCGGGCAGCGCCCGAGTACTCACCCGGGGCCAAGCGTTGTCCCAACGCGTCGCAAAAAACCATCGACATCCCACATCGATGGTTTGCATATTAACGCGGCTTACAAAGTGATCATGTGCCCCGGCGCCATGACAAGGCCTTTGATCTCTTCCGCGGCGAGGCGGGAGACGAACGCTTCCGGGTCCTGGGCGATGACCGGGAACGTATTGTAATGCATCGGCACGATGCATTTGGCTTTCAGCATTTTCGCGGCAATCACCGCATCGTCCGGCCCCATCGTGTAATTATCCCCAATCGGTAGGAACGCCAGATCGATATCGTTCAGCTCCCCAATCAGCTTCA
Organism: Paenibacillus oryzisoli; assembly: GCF_050467285.1. Lineage (GTDB taxonomy): Bacteria > Bacillota > Bacilli > Paenibacillales > NBRC-103111 > Paenibacillus_E > Paenibacillus_E oryzisoli_A. The sequence continues at coordinate 85,645 of NZ_JBCMUN010000025.1, forward strand.
TATCCCCGAACAGCCCGGTGTCACCGGCGTGATAGATGGTTTTGCCCTCTGCCGTGATCAAGAACCCGTTTGCCATCCCTGTGTAAATATTTTCCTTGGTACCCGGCTCGCTGAACGAAGAATCATGCAAGGCGAGCGTCAGCTTTACGCGACCGAACGGGAACTGATACGCTCCGCCAATTCCCATACCATGCGTAGCGGCCCCCTTGAAGCTGAGATAGCGACCGAGGTCGTTCGGCGCAATGATCGTCGCCCCGTTGCGCTCCGCAATCGGAAGGGTATCGCCGAGGTGATCCCCATGCCCGTGCGTCACGAGCACGTAGTCGGCCTTTATGTCTTCCGCCTTCACAACCGCTTGCGGATTATGGGTCAAAAAAGGGTCGATGATGATCGTATGTTCCTCGAAACGAATTTCTACACAGCTTTGTCCATGAAAAATAATGTCCAACGTACACCGCTCCTTCGTCTGCTTGAATGGGTTTTTAACCATTGTTATTTTAGCATAGGGGAGTATGTAAGTTCTAATTCGGCGATAAAAAGCTTGATGGCGTCAATTCGTCAGAATCGCATTCATTTTCTTTTCAAGCGCCGCAAGCCCTTCCTCTGGGTCCGTGCCGCCGAGCACGATGCTCTGCAGCTCCTCCGAGAGCGTCGTAAACAACGTCGAATACTTATCGGTTTGCGGGGCGAATTTGACCTGATGCTTCGCCGCCTCGATAAACAGCTTCCGGTACGGCAGCGCCTGATACGCCTCGCTTTCCACAGCAGCACGGTTCGCCGGCACATGCCCGGCCTCGCCCCACAGCTTGCTGCCGACCCGTGAGAAGTACGCCATGAACGTCATCGCCGCCTGCTGCTTCTCCCTGGAAACATAAGAAGGCACGACCAGCGTATGCGAGCTGCCCCACTGCGCCGAGCTGCCGAAGAGCGGCGGAATCGCCATAATGCCGAAACGGTCCGAAGCCCCGTTCAAATGATAGCCGGCTTCCCACACGCCGCCAAGCCAGAAAGCCGCACGCCCGTTATGGAACGTATCCCACGGCGTCTTGTCGTTCACGTCCGCCAGACCGTCTGCATAGAGTCGCTGATAAAACTGGAGCACGCGAACCGCCTTGTCATTATGAACAGCCGCCTGCTTTCCATCCGGGCTTAACAGCTCGCCGCCTGCCTCATAATACATATTGAGAAATGGCTCTTGGAAATACGGCGTGTTCACCGCAAATGGCTCCGTCCCTGGCACAGCCTTGCGAATCTGCTGCAGCATCTGCGTGAAACCTTCCGGCGTCAGCTCCCCAAGCTTCGGCGTCTCATCCCCGTTCAGCAGGCCCGCCTGCCGGAGAATCGTTTTATTGAAATACAGCATGTGAAAATGGGTATCGAGCGGCACCGCATACAGCTTCATGCCAAACGTCACTGCGCTGACATTGCGCTCGTCCACCTCCTGATAATCAAATCCCGCCTCCTGCGCCAAGCCATCGAGCGGAATGATCTGCTTCGCCTTCACGAACGGCGACAAACGGTCCGCATGAACGACCGCGATGTCCGGTCCCTTACCCGAGGAGAGCGCCGTGCTCAGCTTGACATAGTACTCGTTGGACTCCAGGCGCAGCGGCCGCACAGCAATCCCTTTCTGCGAAGCGTTGAAATCATGGACGATGCGCTCCACATAATCCCCCTCGCCGCCGCCGAACGGATTCCAGAAGCTAAGCTCCACAGTCTGCTCCGGGCCCGCCGAGCTCCCCTGACCGCCGGCGTTCCCTGACGAAGCGCTCTCCTGGCAGCCTGCGCCTAACACAGCGACCAACAGCACCGCTATCAGACACCAAACTTTCCGACATGTGAACAAGAACATCCTTCCTTCCCTCTGCGCTCAATTCCGGAAGCGCTTGCACTCACCAGTAGGCGTAAGCCGCCCTTACCCGATCTGATCTGAAGCGGCTTCGCCTAACTCACGCTTCCTCCCTGGCGCGCGCCCGATACTCGGACGGCGAAACGCCGGTAATCTTCTTGAACACTTTGGAAAAATATTTCGGATCCGGAATGCCGACCAAATGTCCGATGTCCGCCGTTTTCAGCTCGCTGGTCAGCAGTGTCTTCGCCTTCTCGATCCGGATGCGGGTCAGATGCTCCAGAAAGCTCTCACCCATTTCCTTCTTGAACAGATTGGCAAAATAATTTTTGCTGAGATGCACCAGATTGGAGATCGCTTGCAGCGACATTTCCTGCTGGTAGTTCATCTGCATATACTGAACCGCTTTGAGGATGCTCGTTCGGTCATTGCTGTAAACGCCGATCATGTGCTGAATCAGCGACTCGTAGGCCTGCATGAACCAAGCTTTGCTCTGTTCAAGCGTCTCCAGCTTGGCAAGCTGCTCGTAGTATTGCTTCTTCAGCCCCATCACGCTTTCCGGATCGCTCGCGATATCCGACCACAGCGTCGTGAGCTGAATCAGCAGCTCGAGCGAGACGATTTGCACAAGCTCGTAGTCCTGGCGCAGTGCCATCTCGCTGAAAATCGACGCCAAATACCCCCGCAGCTCTTTCCCTTGCGCAGCATAGACCATGGAGTGAATCTGCTGCGGGCTGATCTTGATCATCTCGCTTCCCGCCGACCGCGCGCCCACATAATCCACGCCATAGCGGATGACGATGCCTTCGCCGATAAACATGCGGTATTTCGCAGCCGCAACGGCCTGCTCATACGCCTGAGGCAGCTCCGCCCAACCGGGCACGCTGCGGGAAATGCCGACCGTTGCGGTTAGCGTGCAGGCCACTCGAAGCCTCACCAGCAGCGCTTCGCCCAGCTGCCACGCCAGCTCCGGCAATTCCGGCTTACCGGCCTCCTTGCCGCCGAGCACCACATTCACTTCGCCCAGACGGTCGGCGAACACCTCCGCTTGCACTTCCGTATATGACGGAAGCACCTCAGCCAGTGCTTGGCGAATAACGGATTCGCCGCCATGGCGAACACCCGGCTCCCCGGCTTGCTTGCTCACGTGCAGCAGACAAAGCGGAGCCCTCAGCGCCGTATGCGCCGCTTTGCCGGCGAGCGCCCCACGGCTTTCCGCGCTGCGCTCGCCGCTTTCGATCAGCTCAAGCAGCAGCTTCTCCCTGAGGAGCGGCTCTACAACCGCATGCGGATGCTCCCCGCCAGCGTGCGCCACATCTGCAATCGAAGCCTTCACCTTCACAAGCATACTCTCAAAATCGCGCGGCATCATATCCGATTTGATCACATAATCCGATACCCCCTGCCGTATCGCTTCTTTGGCATATTGAAAATCCTCCAGATTGCTCAGGATGACGATCTTCATGCGAGGGCTCACCTTGCGTATTTCGGAAATGAGCGTGATGCCGTCCATCTGCGGCATTTTAATGTCCGTGATGAGAATATCCGGCGGATTCTCCTGAATCAGCGCCAACGCTTCAACACCGTTGGACGCCTCCCCAGACACGGTCAGGCCAAGCTTTTCCCAGTCGATCATCGACTTGATGCCGAACCGGACGATATATTCGTCTTCCACGAGTATTACGCGATGCATCTGTTTCACCTACTTCATTTCCGGAAGCCGAATCCGTATACACGTGCCGGCTCCCGTTTCGCTCTGAATGTTGAGTCCGTACATTTTGCCGCAGATCAGCTTAATCCGCTCATCGACGTTCGGGAGGCCAATTCCGCCCGCTCGTTCCCCGCTCATTTCAAACCGGTTCAAGCTCGCTACCTGCGCAGGCTCCATGCCGCAGCCGTTATCTCTGATCTCGAACGTTACGCCGCCCCCGCTGCGATAGCAGCGAATCCGAATTTCGCCGCCCGCTTCCTGGTCAGGGAACGCATGCTTGATCGCATTTTCCACGATCGGCTGCAAAATCAGCTTCGGCGTCCGCAGCGCCCGCACGTCATCTTCAAGCTCGACAACCGTCTCAATGGCAAAATTAAACCGGAACTTCTGAATGCCGAGATAGCACTGCACATGCTCAATTTCCTCCTCAACGGTGACCGTTTCCTCACCCTTGCCAAGCGAAATCCGCAGCAGCCTTGAGAGCAGGCTGACCATTTCGGCGGCGTTATTCGCTTTTTGCAGCAGCGCCGTCCACTTGATCACATCCAGCGTGTTATAGAGAAAATGCGGGTTGATCTGCGCCTGAAGCGCTTTCAGCTCAGCCACCCGCTTCTGGTTCTGCTCTTCATAGACGGCGGCCAGCAGCTCATCAATTCGGCTCACCATGTAATTGAAATTTTCGCCAAGGACGTCGAATTCGTCATGCCTCCGCTTCGCTTTGAAACGGACGGTCAAATCGCCGGACATTACCTGCCGCATCAGCTTGATCATGCGCAGAATCGGCTTTGAGATCGACCCCGCCAGCAGAAAGGCTGTCAACACAGAGAACAGAATGCAGATAAGCGCGATGATCATCAAAATCTGCAGCAGCCGGTTTGAATCCTTATAGAGCGAGGACTCCGAGATCACATTCACGACGATCCAGTCGTTCGTATGCAGCTTTTTTGAATTGACAATCAGCTTCTGCCCTTGATATTTCAGCGGAAAGCCGCGCTCGCCGACATCAGAGCCCATCAGCGCTTCGAAACCGTCCTCGCCGAGCACTTCTTTTACACTTTTGCCGAGCATGCTGTTGTCCGGATACGAAATCATCTGCCCCTTGCCGTCGATGACAAAGCTCTGAATATCCATCTGGCTTTTCGTCGTACGCGAACCGATTTCTTTCAGCACATCCTCGCGAATATCCAAAACGGCCACGATCCCCACGGGACTGTCATCCGACATTTTGTAAATCTGCTTCGCCAGCGAAAAGACCGGCACCGTCTGTGCATTCAGACTGTCGACATATGTGCCGAGCCGGGTGGAAAACCAACGGAAATTGCTCCCGTCATCCAGCGTTTGCAGAAACGGCGCAACCGTCATCTTGCTGCGATCTTTCCAGCGATAAATCCCTTTGATATAATGCTGATTCGAAATAAATGAAATCGACTGCAAATCCTGATTGATCGCAATAATGGTCGACAGCTTCGTCGTCAGTGACAGACTGTCAAGATCGTACTGTTCCCCATCGGTTCGGTCCATCGTACGGAGCATCGAGACAATGTCGTTATTGCCCACGACTTGCATCATCATGTCTTTATAAATACCCAGGCGGGTATCCACATTCTCTGCCGTTTGCTTGAGCAGCTGCTCAGAGTACTCCGTCACTTTGGTATTCATCGTCGACTTCGAAATCGAAAACGAAATAAACCCCAAAGCCAGCAGCGGAGTCAGCGAAAATAGAAATAAAAGCAGCATCCATTTGACCCGGATGGAGCTTGTCAGCGTTGATAGCGGATTTCTTAGCGGTTTCCAGCGGGAGGGGCGCGCAGGTTCAGGTGTGAGATGCATCGTCTTGCGCCGCCCTTCTCTCATTTTTAGGGATAATCCTGCCTCATCCTTTAATCCCGGACATGGCCACGCCCTGCACAATATGCCGCTGCAGAACCGCAAACACCAGAATCGTCGGAATCGCCGCAATACTGCTGGCTGCCATAATGAGATTCAAGGACATCGTATTATTCGACAAAAAGGTAGGGAGTCCTGCCGAAAGAATCATATTCTCCTGCGAAGTAATGGACAAGTACGGCCACAGGAAGTTGTTCCACGAAATAATAAAATAGAAAATGCCAACGGAAATCATTGCCGATCGGGTCAGCGGCAAGCAGATTCTCGCCCACAAGCCGAGGTTGCGGCAGCCGTCCATTTGAGCCGCTTCGATGTAATCCTTGGGCACACCGTCCATGAACTGCTTCAGCAGCAGAATGCCCAGCGGATTCGTAAGGCCCGGTAAAATGATCGCCCAAATGTTATCGATCAGCTTCAAATGAAGCGTCGTTTCATACAGCGGAATGAGAATTGCTTCCGTCGGAATGAGCAGGCCGGAGACGATCAGGATGTAGAAAAAGCCTTTGGAACGAAAAGGCAGCTTCGAGAACGCAAACGCCGCCAAGGAGCTGAACAGAAGAGAGAGGACCGTTGTCAACACGCCGATCACCGCGCTGTTCCACGTCCATCTTAGAATCTGGGAATCCTTAATCACCTTGCGGTAATGATCGAAATGAAGATCAGATAACCGCAGCCAATCCGCAAGCGTATAGACGTTCACGCCATCCGGCTTCAGCGAAACGATGATCATCCAGATCAGCGGGAAAATAAATAATAAGGCCAGCACGATCGCCAGCACTTGCATAGCCATTCGTTTCATAGTCAACCTCCGCTGCCGTCAGCCATCCGAGCGGCTCGATAATTTAAACTGAATAAGGGCGATCAGCAGCATCAAGCCGCAAAAGACGATCGACTGCGCCGAGGCCAGGCCGAACATATCCTTTTTAAATCCTGTCACATAAATGTAGCGTATCATCGTATTCGTCGAATCCCCCGGACCGCCGCCCGTCATGATCTGCACTTGCCCGAACAGCTTCAAACACGCAATAATCTGGTAAAAAATCTGTATATGCATCACCCTCGACAAACCGGGGAGCGTAATGTGCAGGAACTGCTGCCAGCTGTCAGCCCCATCGATTGTCGCAGCTTCATAATGATCTCTCGGAATTTCTTGCAAGCCGGCCAGGAACAGCACCATCACAAACCCTACCGTCCACCAGTCCGTCGTAATCGTAAGCGCCCACCAGGCATAGTGGGAATTCGTCAGCCAGTTGATATCCCCGTGAAGCCCGATCAGCTTCAGAAAGGCGTTAATCGGTCCATATTTTGAATCAAACAAGCGCAGCCAGATAAAGCTGATTACCGAGACCGACAGCACATAAGGCAAAAAGAAAACCGATCGGATCAGTGTCCGGAACCAGAGCTTCTGATTGATGAGCAGCGCGAGCAGCAGGCCCAAAATAATGACCGTCGGCGCACACAATAGAACGAAATAGAAGGAATGCCAGACGTACAAGTAAAAATCGGATGTGGTAAAAATTTTTCGGTAATTCGCCAGCCCTACAAACCTTTGCATCCCTTGAATGCCCCAAACATGCAGGCTCATCCAGGCGCCACGGCCGACAGGCCACAAGTAAAATACGGCAAATGGCAGTAGAAAAGGCAGCAGATAAACAAGCGCATTCATTTCTTGAAAAAAGCGAAGCGGTTTCGAGGCACGCTGTGTTGTGCGGCTGTCTGCCTGGAAGTGCTCGTTCAGTTTCGTCTCCATGGGTAGGTTACTCTCCCTTGCTTCTATCTAGCAGAGGGACCTGCGGGCAGCCGCCCGAAAGCCCCTCCTTGTCTGTGTGCAGCGTTAGTTGGCCAATACTTCGTTGATTTGTTTCTCCAGGCTTTTCAGGCCGTCTTCCGGGGATTGTTTGCCGAAAATAATGTTTTGCAGCGACTCGGACACCGTCGTGATGATCGTTGTGTATTTATCGGTTTTTGGTGCGAATTTGACGGTTTTCTGTGCTTCGATAAAGAAATTGCGGTACGGCAGCTTGTTGTATTCCGCGCTTGCCGTCACTTTGCTGTTCGCCGGCACGTGCCCCGCTTGGCCCCATGTCTGGCCGCCAACTTCGGAGAAGTATTTCATGAACTTCGCGGACGCTTCTTGCTTCTCAGCCGAAACGTAGGACGGCACAACGAGCAAGTGCGAGCTGGCCCAATGTGTCTGCGAGCCGAAAATCGCCGGCAGCGGCATCGCGCCGATGTTCTTGGTCTTGTCGCCGAGCAACAGCCCGGCTTCCCATACGCCGCCGAACCAGAATGCGGCTTTGCCGTTGTTGAACGAATCCCACGGCGTTTTGTCGTTCAGATCGCTGTATTTATTGTTATAGAGATCCATGTAAAATTTCAGAACGGAGAGCGCTTTCTCGTTATTGATCGCTGCTTTATTCATATCCGCGTTCAAGAGGTCGCCGCCCGCTTCGTAGTAGAGGTTCAGGAACGGTTCCTGGAAGTACGGCGTATTCACAGCCAACGGCTGCACATCCGGCACCTTCGCTTTGATCTGCGAGAGTGTTTTCTTAAAGCCTTCCGGCGAGAGCTCACCTAGGTTCGGCGTGCCGTCAGCGTTCAGCAGATCCGCTTTTTTCAACAAATCCTTGTTGTAGTAGAACATGTGGAAGTGCGTATCGAGCGGCACCGCATACGGTTTGCCATCGTACGTCACACTCTTCAGGTTGGAGTCGGTAATCTGCTTCAGGTCAAAACCAACCTTGCTCGCGAGCTGGTCGATCGGCACGATCTGCTTCGCTTTCACGAAAGGCGAAATGCGATCCACGTGCGCCACGGCCACGTCCGGGCCTTTCGAGGAGGAAAGCGCTGTGCTCAATTTCGCGTAGTACTCATTGGATTCAAGGCGCAGCTGCTTCACGGTAACTTCCTTCTGCGAATCGTTGAAGCCTTTGATGATCTGGTCGACGAAGTCGCCCTCGCCGCCGCCGAACATGTTCCAGAACGTAATCTCGACCGGGGAGGCGGATTTCGTTTCTGCTGCCTTGGTTGTCTCCGATGGAGCGGAGGCTGCTGGTGTGGCACCGCTTTCTTTTGTGCTCGTCGAGCACCCCGACACGACCATAGCCAGCGCCAAACTTGCCGTCATCAGACTTGCCATTTTCTTTTTCATTGTGGTGGTCAACCCTCTCTCTGACAATTTGTTGGTTTGCGAAAGCCCTTCCAAACTGCCTTGCAGCGGTGTGGCTTCCTTGGTATTAACTTTAGCGCGATTTCGGGCTGGGCTGAACCGATAAAAAGCCTGCTTTTGGGCGACGATCGTACGCTCTCTATGCGGCTTAGGACGGTTCGAGGTGGAGAATATTACGGTGGAGTTGTAAATTTTACGGATGGTTGGCGCAAAAAAAAGCCCGCCGAAATCTCCGGCAGGCCGTTACACTTTAATTCACGCTAACATTATCAAAGCTGACGCTATTCGAGAAACCTCCCCGTACGCCGACAGTGCCATTCGTATACGTCGTGTCGGTGAAGTTGATTTTCGGCGTCGTCATATCCCCGACATACACCTTAATGTTGCCTTCGTTCACAACGATCTTCATCGTGTACCACGTGCCTGTCGCAATCGACATACTGGCCGAACTGAGCTGCGTATAGCCGTTGTTGAAGCGGCCGAGCCAGACGGTGCCGGTCCCTGAATCAATGCCTGCACCGTAGCCAGTGAAGCTGTCCGTGCCTGTCGCCGGGTTCGTCACATTGAAAATCAGGCTGCCCTGACCTGCATTATTCAGCTTGATGTCGCCCTGGAGCGTAAAATTCCGTTTGGACGGATACGGCGTCAGGACCGACTTATCCGCAGAGGAGGACGTAGCATTATACGTGCCTCCGCTGATGCCCCAAGTGCCGCCATAGCGCACCCAGCCGCTGTCATTCGCTGCAAAATCGTTCGAATACGACGTCAACAGCGAACCAAACCGCACTTGAATATTGTGCCCGCCCACGCTGCGGTTCACCGAGTCAATGTAGGCGATCTCGTTGGTACCGGTTTGGTACAACGCTCCCCATAAAGAGTTGCCAAATGCCGTCGCATCATTCGTATACCAGCTTGCGCCGTAGTTGTTGCTCATCGACACGACATTGCTGTTCGAAATCAGCGCAAGCCGGCCGTCGCTCAAAGACAAAATGTAAGGCCCGCCCTGCTGACTCGGCACCTGCGTGCCGATGCCGCTGGACCACGTTTTGCCGTCGCTGCTCTTCTTCGTAAAGATGTTGCAGCTTTGCGTGCCGCACACCTCAAAGGCCACGATATATTGCCCGTTGGACATCTTCGTCCATACCGGCATGCCTGGACGCGCCCCGCTGTTCGTCGGGTCCCAGGCGACGTAAATTTCACTGCCCCAGCTTGCGCCGCCGTTCGTCGAAATTTTCTCCGACACGATTTGGCTGTACGACGGGGAACCAGTCACATGCTTCTCATTGGCATAGTACACCGCCAGCGAACCATCATTAAGGAAGCCCATATGGGGCTCGTAGACGCCTTTGTCCGGATTGCCCAACGAACCAGGCGAGCCATTGTTCTCGTCGATTGTGCTCAAGTAGCTCCAAGCGGAACCGCCGTTTGTACTCTTATACACTTTGAGCTGATACGATTCCTGCCAGCGCACCGAACGCATCGCCAGCAAAATATCCCCGTTCGGCAGCTGCGCAAACTGGCCGTTATCCAAATCGCGGCCGTCTTCCCACAGCGTTGCCGCGAGCGACCATGTCCGGCAGTTGTCCGTGCTCAGGAACACCTGCAGACGCGTACCGCCCCACGACACCTTCGTATAGCCGTTGTTATCGTAAATCGCCGCAACCGCCAGCCAGTTGCCATTCGCCAGCTTGATCATGCGCGGATATTCCGCGCCGAACGTCCCGGGATGCAGACCGCGGGCGTCCGTTCCCGCATCGGTGAAGGTATTGATGTTCGTCACCGTCACGCTCGAGCCCCACGTAATCGGACCGTTCGATGCGAACGCCGGCAGTGCGCCGAACAGCAGCAAGAGAAGGAGCAGACTCATCACAGATGCGAAGCTTTTTTTGATCATTAACGTTCCCTCCATTCAAAAGTTAGCAGCCCCCACGTTAGCCGAAAGTCGAATAGCTGAACATCCGACTAGCCAAATCACCGAGCTTCCGAGCAAAATGTAAGGGCTTACTTTTTGAAGTATACCGATTCCAGGCAGCGTTCATCTACCTACAATCGGACGGTGTGAGGGGAACGATCTTACGTTTTTCGCAGCAGGAGGGGGACAAAATTATGATTCCGCAAATGGCACGCCGCCCTTCACAGACGGAAAGCCGCAGTTCCTACCAGCGCCAGTAATACCACGCGCATTATTCAGCGGCGCATAGCGGCGGTCCCCCCCCACACACATGCTCATGAGACAGAGGGCATCTGCATACAAAGTCACTACCAGCATTGTGGAGAAACTGCATTTTGTACAGCAAAATCCGTAGAATACACGAATATCCCGAGGGAAGCTGCATTTCCTACAGGTTTATTGCCGCCTCCACACCATTTTTCGTGGAAAAGGCACCCATTGCCGCATTTTTACTGTAGGTTTTACATGATCCTCAGCCATTTAGCCACTTTCAGAGGATATTCCCTGCACATTTTGCAGGAAAGTGACTAGGAGCGGCCTACGTTTGCCGGGGAACTTAAGCATACATGAAAAGGAGCCCCCGATCACATCGGGGGCCCTTGCTAGGCTACGCCTCTTCCCACAACCGAGCAGCCAGCCGCTCGAAAGTGCGAACCAGCTCCGCCTGCGGAATCCGCCCTAAGCTATCGCCCACGCTCACTTCAAAATAACAGCTCGACTCGCCGGTCACCCGCAAGTAGCCCGTTAACCCGATCCCTGTCTCCTTGTACAGCGCGATCAGGATCTCCTCCAACTGCTCCGCCGGCAGCACGGCGTGCACGTGAAACATATTCGAAACCGGCACCGCCGGTTTCGTTTCCAAACCCGCGCAGCCATTATACATGGCTGCGAGCTCCACCGCCTGCGCATAATACGCAGCCATGCGGGGCAGCCGCTGCTCCATATAGTAGCGGCCGCTCAAAAAATACGGATACAGCGCGATCAGATCGCCGCCGTGCCGTCTTTTCCACACCTTGGACGACGTCGTGAACGACTCGTCCCCCGCCAGAATCGCCCCGGCAATGCCGCCGATGCCTTTATAGAACGAGAAGTACACGCTGTCGAACAGCGCGCACACCTCAGTCGCCGTCTTCCCATAGTACGGCAAAATCTCGAACAAACGCGCGCCGTCCAGATGCAGCTTGATTCCCTTGCCGCGGCAGTAAGCCGCGATCGCCTCTAGCTCGTCATACGGCGGCAGCTCTCCGCCGATTTCCCGCTGCGGCAGCTCCAGCAGCAGGCAGGCGACATCGTCACCGAGCGCTGTCACATCGTCCAGCCGGATGAGACGATCCGCCTCTCCGAGCAGCACCGGCTCCAGATGATGGAGCTCCTTCAGCCCGTCCTGCTCGTGAATTTCCAGATGGCTCAGCGGATGATAGGCCACCTTCTTGCTCCCCTTGGCGTCGCTCCAGATGCGGAGCGCAATCTGCTGCGCCATCGTCCCGCTTGGGAAGAAGACGGCGCTCTCCTTGCCCACAAGCGCCGCCATCTCCGACTGGAACTGCTCGATGAGCTCTCCCGTGCCGTAGTGATCGCTGTCCAGCGAACCGTCCAGTCCCTCCAGCACATTTTTTAACACTTGCACATTTCTCTGCCCGTTCCCCGGCACCTGGTATTTGGCTTCATGAAAAGCTGCCGCTAATGGTGTTCGTTTCGTCATGCTGTTCGGACTCCTTATCTGATTTCAAATTAGCAAGAACTTTGCTCAAGTTTCGTTTATAATTAGAGGTATACCTGCAAATAAAAGGAGATTTACCCATGGCAAACATCCTGCTTGGTCCCCGAGACCAGTTTACAGCAAGTCCGACCGAAGTAAAAGTTGGCGGCAAGGTTTTCTTTCTGATTCAGGAAGAAGATCAGTATACGCTGCTGTCCGCTCGGTGTCCGCATGCGGGATTTACCGTCGAAATCGAAGATGAAGAACTCGTCTGCCCGCTGCACGGTTGGACGTTCGAGCTCCATACCGGGCGCTGTCACAATGTGCCGAGCGCGCGCCTGCAAGCGTATCCCGTACTCGAGATCAACGGACAGCTGTATGCGGAACTGGACTGATCCGATCAGTATAATTTACCAAATGCCAAGCTATACTATCCCCTGTATCATTCACGGAAACGGGGGTGCAACACCGATGAAAGCTGCAGATGAGATCAAAAGCGGACTCGCCTGGTGGCAGCTATCGCTGCTTGGCGTCGCTTGCACACTCGGGACCGGCTTCTTTCTCGGTTCCGGCATCGGCCTGGCCATCGGCGGCGCTTCGCTGCTCGCCGGCTTTCTCCTCGCCGGGCTCGGCACGTACTGCATGCTGGACGGCCTGCTCCGCATGACCGCCGCACAGCCGCAGCACGGCACCTTCCGCAGCTATGTGCGGCTCGCCTACGGCGAATGGGCCGGTTTCAGCTCCGGCTGGCTCTACTGGGGCTCGCAAGTTATGATCATGGGCAGCCAATTGGCTGCCCTGTCCTTGTTCACCCGCTTCTGGCTCCCGGCGATGCCGGACTGGGTCTTCGCCATCATCTACGCCGCGCTCGCGATCGGCGTCATCCTGCTCGGCGCGCAAGCCTTCGAGCGCTCGGAGCATATTTTCGCGCTCGTCAAGGTCGCCGCCGTCGCGATGTTTCTGCTCATCGCCAGCGCCGCGGTGATCGGCTGGCTCGAAGGCGGCAAGCACGCGCCAAAGCTGCCGCTCACGCATGCCGTCTGGCTGCCGAACGGGCTCCTCGGCGCATGGTCGTCCCTGCTCTACGCGTTCTACGCCTTCGGCGGCGCGGAAATGCTCGGCCTGTTCGTCGCCAAGCTCCGGGAGCCGGAAGACGTGCGGAAAGCCAGCCATGTCATGCTCATCCTGATGACTGCGCTCTATGTGCTCTCCCTCTTTCTCGCGCTGACGATTCTGCCGCTCACCGCACTGGATAGCGCCAAAAGCCCGTTCCAAACCGCCTTAGACGGCTATCCGCTTCCGTTTGTCCCGCACATCTTTACCGCTATTCTCATTATCGCGGCTTTCTCGACGCTGGCGGCCTCGTTCTTCGCCGTGACGGCGATTCTCGTCGCCCTCGCGAAAGGCTTGGACGCACCGGCCGTCTTCCTGCGTCAAACAAAAGGCCGTCGGCAAATTCCGTATGCCGCGGTGCTGTTCACGGCGCTGGCGCTTCTCGCCGCCGTCGTGCTCGCGCTGCTGCTCCCGGAGCAGCTCTATACGTACATCTCCACAGCAGCCGGACTGACACTGCTCGTGAACTGGCTTTTCATCCTCGCTGCCTCCGGCAAGCTGCTGCCCGCTGCACCCTGGAGCGCCGCCAAGCGATACGCCGGTATGCTGCTCATTCTGACCGCAATCGTCGGCGCGGCGGTTCACCCGCTCAGCCGGACAGGCTTCGCGATTGCACTGCTTTTTATATGCGGGATTGCGCTTATCACCTGGCTCCGCCACCGCCCTAAGCGCCAAAAGTAAAATCGGGTGTTGACATTGCCGCTGCGTCAACCTTTACAGTAAAGAAGTCAGGAGGTGACGAGGATGGAATACACTGTACAGCATCTAGGGAAAATGGCAGGTATCTCCACGCGCACCCTGCGGTACTACGATGGAATTGAGCTTCTCAAGCCGGCGAGAATCAATTCCTCGGGGTATCGCATCTATGGGCAAGCGGAGGTCGACAGGCTGCAGCAGATTTTATTTTACCGCGAGCTTGGCGTCGGTCTGGAGGACATTAAAACGATTCTGGACCAGCCCGATTTCAGCCCCGCCGCTGCTCTCAAGAGCCATCGCGAGCTCCTTCTTGACAAGCGCAGGCAGCTTGATCTCCTCATTACCAATGTGGAGCGTACGATTGCCGCAGCAGAAGGGAGAATGGTCATGTCCGACAAACAAAAATTCGAAGGCTTCAAACAAAAGATGATCGACGATAACGAGGCGAAATACGGCAAGGAAATCCGTGAGAAATACGGGGAAGACGCGGTAAACCGCTCGAATCAGAAGGTTAAACATATGACGCAGGAGCAGCACGAGGAGATCACCCGCCTGACGGAAGAGGTGCTGACTACGCTCGCCGAGGCCCATCAAACCGGCGATCCTGCCAGCGAGCTCGCGCAAAAAGCCGCGGCGCTGCACAAGCAGTGGCTTACCTTTTACTGGGATCAGTATTCGCCCGAGGCGCATAGAGGGCTTGCCCAAATGTATGTCGACGACGAGCGCTTCAAGGCGTACTACGACGCCAAGCAGCCAGGTTCAGCGGAGTTTCTGCGCGACGCCATCCACATTTATACGGATGGACAATAGCACGTTTTTAACTCTACTCTATAAACATCCAATCTTTTAATGAGAGACGTCATATAATAGAATTACCACCAGCCGCCACACCACTCATTCCCGCCTCTTCACACAAAGAAGCGCAAGTCTTTGCTTACAAAGACTTGCGCTTCTTTATCATTTATCCCGCCAGGGCCTCGCCAGACGGTTTAACAAGCGCCTTGGACTGCCAGACTCGGCTTTTCCAGCGCCAATACATCAGCACGCCCCGCGTCCACTCGTCCGCGGCAAAGGCGATCCATACGCCAAGCAGCCCCATTTCCAAGTGAATGCCGAGATAGTAAGCGAGCGGTACGGAGATGCCCCACATTGAGACAGCCCCCATCAAAACCGGAAATCTGGCATCGCCCGCGGCGCGCAGCGAGTTGATGACAACCAGGTTAAACGTACGCCCGGGCTCTAGTAAAATCGACAGCAGCAAAATACTCGATCCCAGCGCGATAATATCCGGGTTGGAGGTAAACAAACCGAGCAGCTCCTTGCGGAAAAGCGCCGTGATTCCCACTACGACGAACGCGAGCATGAAACTGATTTTCAAGCTTCGAATCAGCTTGTGATACGCCTCGTTGAAAGCGCGGGCACCGACCATGTGCCCGACAATAATTTCAGTGCCAAGCCCGATCGCCATGCCGAGCGCCATAAAATAGTTCGAAATGTTCATCACATACACATGCGCGCTAAGCGCCGTCGGACCAATGACATTGATGAAGCCGAAAATGACGAGATACTGCGTCTGCCACGAAATTTGCTCCCCGGCGGCCGGCAGGCCGATGCCGAGAATCAGCTTGACGATTTTCCGGTCAAAGCGCACATAATCGCGCCACTGAATCGGCACCGAAATTTTGCGGTACAGGAGCAGAATGAGAATGAGCAGACCGATAAACCGGCTGACCACCGTCGAGATCGCGGCCCCCATCACGCCCATTTCAGGGAAGCCAAACATCCCGAAAATCAGCAGCACATTGCCCATCACGTGAATGATGTTGATGCCCAGCGTCACGAACATGACGTCGCGGGTGTGCCCGTTGGAGCGCAAGATCGATGCAATCGCGCTGGACAGCGCCTCCACCCAGATGAAAGAGCTGACGAGCAGCAGATAGCCTTTGGCAATCTCAATCTGCTCCGGCGCCAGATGAATGAGTCGCATGAGCGGCTCGGATAGCACCACTAACAGGACGGAGATCACTAGACCGAAAATCCCGTTTATCGAAATGGCTAACGCCGAAATTTTGCTGGCTTCCGCCTTTTTTCCCGCGCCCAAATACTGCGCAACGGACACGGAGGTGCCGATCCCGACAAAGCCGAATAAGAGAATACAAAAGACGATAATTTCATTCGCCAATCCGACGGCTCCGGTCACTTCATCGGAGATGCGGCTCAGCATGAAGACATCCGCTGTTCCGAGCATCATCCGCAGAACGGAATCGATCAGAAGCGGCCACGTGACGGCGAATAAGTTCATTTTTTTCCATGATGCTTGTGCTTCCATCGCTTGAAATCACCTCTAAGTTGCAAATGCTATCAGTTTACGGTACGAAAGCGATTGCAGTCAATGCATTTACGCCAACTTCACACAAACGGAAAAAACTCTCAGACTATCGCTCGGATAATCTAAGAGTTTTCACTCGCACAGTCAGATTAGCTCAAGCTAACCCATGCACCCTTACTGTCCGCCGAGGCCATTTCCGCCACGACGATTTCAATCGTCGCTTGCGTGGAGGCAGGCGTTGCCGTTGTGACTGTTCCGCCGGCAATCAGCGTCTCGACGAAATATTTCAGTTCAAGGTAGTAGCCCATCTCCGGTGAAATCTCCGGCTTGAAGCCGCCGCCAGCGTTTTCGTTCACTTTGAGACCGTCGGCATTAAAGATCAGGTTGCCCTTCTCGAAGTTGACACGGAACTGCATGTCGAAGCCGTAATCGCCTTCTAGCGTCCAGTCGGCTTGCGCGTTGATGACTTTGCCATCCGGGTACAAATAGTTCGTGGATACGATGTCATAGCCGCTGCCCGGCACGACATTCCGCGCCAGCGTCGACACCGCTTCCGGCTTGTCAAACAGCCAGTTGATCATATCGATGTCGTGCACGTGCATGTCCAGCAGAGCGCCGCCGGACTTCGACTTGTCGATCAGCCAAGGTCCCCAGGTCGGCGTCGCGCCGCCGCGGTAGAAAAAGCCGCTCGTCACCTTGCCGTACGTGCCTTTTTCGATGACGTCCTTCAAGTACACATATGCTGGCCAGAAGCGCAGACATTGTCCGATCATGAGCTGCTTGCCATTCGCTTCCGCCGCGGCGATCATTGCCTCGCACTCTTCCACCGAGCCCGCCATCGGCTTCTCGCACAGCACGTGAACGCCCGCGTTTAGACATTGCACGGAAATCTCTTTGTGCAGGAACGTCGGAAGCGTAATATCGACCATGTCGAGCTGCTCTTTTTCCAACATCTCCGCAACGCTTGTATATTTCGCATAACGGTTAAAATCAAGTCCCGAATCGCCTGTATCGATATTGCCCGCCTGCGCTTTGCCTTCCAGCTTCTCAGGATCTACGTCGCACAGCGCTACAACTTGGATCGCGACGCCTTCCGCTTCCAGACGCGCGTAGTTTTCCAGATGCGTTCTGCCCATGAAACCAAGGCCGATTAATCCGATTTTTAACATGAGTTACTTCCTCCCTAGAATGGCGTCCATCGCCCCGGATGTATTGTAGATGATTTGTTCGCCGTGATGCGTGTAGCCCGGAATCATTTCGGCAATCACATAGTCGTCATAGCCGATCGCTTGCAAGGCTTTCATGACTTCCGGATAGTTCACGTCACCGGCCAGTAGGTCTACGAAGCCATGCAGCCCGCCAGCCGCGCGGCGATAGTCTTTGAAGTGCACTTTTTTGATGCGGTCCTTGAGAATCGCAATCCAATGCTCAGGGTAGCCGGAGAACACCACGTTGCCGACATCGAAGTAGGCGCCGACATACGGGGAGCCGATTTTATCAATGAAATCTCTCATCTCCAGCGGCGAGAGCAGGAATTTGTTCCATACATTTTCAAGCCCGATGGAAACTTTATGCGCTTCCGCTTCCGCAGCCAGTTCAGTGAACACTTCCAAGGCATAGTCATAAGCCTGATCGTACGGCACCACTTCGGAATCCGGAATAAAATCGACGCCAACCGCGCCAGGCACAACGAGAATCGTATCCACACCCAGTGTGGCTGCGTGTTCAAGCTGCTTTTTCACAATATCTTTGGCCTTCTGACGTGTCACCGCTTGGCTGCTCGTCGGGGGATACGACCAGTATAGTCCGCTCGCGAGCGAGCTAAGTTCTATGCCTTTATCTTCTGCATACTGACGATAAGAGGCAACTTCCTTTTCACTGCTTTCAAGGCTCATTTCGCCAGTTTCGTTCAGAGCAAGCTCAATGCCGTCAAAGCCGGCCTTCTTCGCAATATCAATACACTCGTTAACCTTTAACGTCCCTGGAAAGGACCAAATGTTAATCCCTTTTTTCATCCTTATCTCCTCCGTTCTATATCCTCATTATAAAAGGAGCCCGGCCCTTTGGATTTATCCAATCAGCCGAATAATTTGCACTTTGCGAAAGCGCTTATGGTAAAATAAAGGGACGACATCGGGCGCAGCCAAGCGCTTAAGAAGGGACAGACGGCATGCAATTTCCACGTCTTGCGCTGGAAGAATCCATTACGATTCGGGAGTTAATCTCCTTTCATTATTTTGAATATGCCAAAGGCTTCGTCTTTGAGGGCGAGCAGCACGACTTCTGGGAAATTCTCTACGTCGACAAAGGCGAGGTCGAGGTGCGCGCCGACGAGCAGGTGCACGTGCTGCAGCAAGGCCAGCTCATCGTCCACCAACCGGAGGAGTTCCACACGGTGCATGTGAAGCATTCGTACAAACCGCCGAATCTGATCGTGATTGCGTTCAGTTCGGATTCACCGGCGATGCTGCGGCTTGCCCGCAAAATCGTGGCGCTCGGCGACCGCGAACGGAATCTGCTCTCGCTGATCGTGCAGGAAGGCTTCCAGGCGTTTCTGCCGCCCTTCGACAGCCCGTCGGAGCACGCGCTGGAGCGCAATCCGGCGGCGCCGTTCGCCGGCGAGCAAATGATCAAGCTGCAGCTGGAGCTGCTGCTCATTACGCTGATCCGCAGGCTGGGGCAGCCGGCGTTGCAAGACAAGGCTCGGCTCAAGCAATCCTCGCTGCAAAAAGAAAAAGCCGAGCACGACATCGTCGCGAGCATCGTGGCGTATTTGCAGGCGCATCTCGCGGAGACGCTGACGCTGGATGCGCTGTGCCAGACGTTTCATCTCGGCAAAAGCCGGATGAAAGAGCTCTTTCAATCCCAGCGCGGCATGGGCGTGATGGAGACGTTCAAAGTGCTGAAGATCGAGCAGGCCAAGACGTACATCCGCGAGGAGCATTACAACTTGACCGAGATCGCCGGGATGCTCGGGTATACCAGCATTCACTATTTTTCACGCGATTTTAAAAAGATGGTTGGCATGCCCCCGTCCGATTATGCGAAGTCGACGAAAGCGCGCATTCAACTAGTAGAGTAAGACGGGGGAT
>NZ_JBCMUN010000026.1:0-60978 GCF_050467285.1 Paenibacillus oryzisoli
AATCCCCCGTCTTACTCTACTCATGGGCTGGAAAACAAAAAGAACCGCATCTTGCTGCGGTTCTCGATCTTATACGTTGGCGCGCCCGATACGATTCGAACGTACGACCTACAGTTTAGGAAACTGTTGCTCTATCCTGCTGAGCTACGGGCGCATAGCACCATTTATGATAGCACGAAGCCTTGTGTGGTGCAATGTTTTTGGTTGCAGAAAGCGATCGCCCTAGGTAACGTTCAGTTCATTTAACAATGGTTTTCTTTCAAAGCCACTTCCATGGACTGTTGCAATTTACTTAAGTATTCATCAAAGCCGCTGGAATGTGAAGTAACACTAGCATTATAAGTATTTACAGCCTCTAGCATCTGCGCATTGTAGTTAGCTGTAATTTGCTGACATGCCGGTCCGATACCTGTGCCAACGGTGGGTTGAGGAGGCGAAGGTTGAGGGCGGTTGGGCGCAGTCAGGTCAATGGCTGAATTGTTGGGCTGGAAACGCCAACGTCGAATAAAGTCATACTCAGACAGCTTCTTCTGATGGAACTGTTCGGCATCCAATCGTTTCACGGCGGTAATCCCAAATACTTGATGATTATGGACGGTTTCAACAATCAGCTCTTCTACTGGTGAATGAAGGAGGAGTTGAGACACGGCGATGATATGATCGTTATCGGTATTTGAATCGCCTGCTTGCTCAAGCTCAGCTTTTACATAAGGACCGTATTCATTGTAGATCAGTTGAATGTTTTTGGCTGCGTAGGCTTTAGCTTGTTCATTTAAAGCAGGAATTGTCGCAGTAAAATCCTCTATTTTATTCGGGAACGACACATCGACCGCGTATTTGTCAGGGTCCCAAGTAACTGATGCTCCGGTTTGCTTCAACAAATAAAGCGGCACGAGCGTACGGCCGTCTTGGATGACGCCGGGCACGTCTTCGACCTGCAATTCCTTGCCTCCGAAGAGCACTTTCACGATGGGATTCCCCGCATAATCGCCATTCAGGCTGGCGGCAAGCAAAGCAGCAGAGCAGCTGTCCCGATGAGTAATTTCTTTTTATCCAAATAACATCAATCCTCCGCTCTCTTGGCTAGCTACGCTTTCCCTCTCAACTTGCGAAAAAACTGCGTCAACATCGCCGCGCACTCCTCCTGCAGCACGCCGCTAACCACGTCAACGCGGTGGTTGAACCGAGACTCCTGCAGCAGATTCATCAGCGTGCCTGCACAGCCCGCCTTAGGGTCGATCGTGCCGTAGATCACCTGCGGCACCCGCGCCTGCACGATTGCGCCCGCGCACATCGGACAAGGCTCCAGCGTCACATAGAGCTGGCAGTCCAGCAGCCGCCAAGCACCCAGGTGTTCGCTGGCCTGTTTAATCGCGATCAGCTCCGCATGCGCCAGCGGGTCCAGCGTCGTCTCCCGCAGATTATGGCCGCGGCCGATAATCTGCCCTTGGTGCACGACGACGGCGCCGATCGGCACTTCGCGGATCGCTTCCGCTTTCAGAGCTTCGGCTATCGCTTCCCGCATCCAGGGAATATGCTCGTTATATTCATCCACAAGGGGACACCTCGCAATTTAAAAATCTTTTATCCACATGTGCATGAAAATCGAACAAGCATTCGTTGTTAACAAGCTGTGGATAATCATGTGGATAACCTATTATCCACTGTGGATATTTGTACCATTCCCATTTTTACACTAAATGGAGAAGCGTTGCAAGGATTTTCCTTGAAAGATCGCCGCTCGCTCTCGTATAATGAAAGTAACCGCGGGTCTTTGATGGCCCCACATTCGACAATTACATAACAGGTTCGACAATGGCAAACTTGCTGAAAGGCAAGGACGCAAAGCTGAGGGTCTAAGGTTCTGGACAAGAACTATGGCAGCCTGGTTACCGAAAATCACTTGATGAGGTAATGGGCTGCTCCGTGCAAGGGAGCGGTCTTTTTTATTTTAACCAGTGCAATTCCGCAGCCCCGCTGGCGACGCCTGACAAGAACAGAAATAGGAAGAGGTGTGGCGAGAAGTGTTACATAATCAAAATGCCCTGAAACTGTACGGCAGCAAAGAGGGATATGATGCAGATGTATTAATTGACAGCAAAACGATGGTAGGCAAAGACGATTTCGTCGCCACGGGTGTCCTCACCTATGCGCTGGGCGATATTATGGAAGTCGAGCTTCCGGAATACGACGTATTTCGGCTCGGGGACAAGGTCAAGATGGTCGTATATTCCAAATCGGGCCTTTTTGTCCTGCATACGACCGTGGTCGCGAAGGAAGCGGGCTCGTTAATGGTGCTGAATCCGCCGGAAAATCGCCGGAAGTTCACGGAGAAGCGTGAGCATGCGCGGGTGCAAGTTGGTTACTCCGGCATGCTGATTGGGCTGCAGGGGCGGGGGACCCAGCATCATTTGGAGAATCCGATCACGATTGAGATTCAGAATATTTCCATGAGCGGCATTGGATTCACCATTCAAGACGCGCCGATGATCGATAAAATTATTCAAAAGCAATCGCTGCTCGACGTGGAGCTGATTCTGGATTTCAATATGATCTCTTCCATAGAGATCGTCCGGAAGGAACGGCTGGAGGAAGGCTTTTATTACGGCGCAAGTTTCACTAGTATAGAGACGGAGCAGGCCAAGGCGCTGAGAGGCTTCATTTTACGCAAACAGATCGAAACGTATTTCATTCAGAAGCGGGATCTGGAATACCAGAAGGCGATGGAAAAGAAGGCCGCTGCTAGTCAATAGAATCGACAGAGGACCAAGTCCAAACGAACCCGAAAGAGGCCCCCAATTACCAGGGAAGCCTTCTTTTGGGTTTTTGTTTGAGGGAAAGCGGGCTTTTTTTTGCGCACCAAGTACTATATAATAAGAAGGATGATCTTCAAACATTAAGGAGTTGTAATCAAATGGCTTTGAAAGCAGGAATCGTCGGTCTACCGAACGTAGGAAAATCGACATTGTTTAACGCAATTACACAAGCGGGTGCGGAGTCCGCGAACTATCCGTTTTGTACGATTGATCCGAACGTTGGGGTTGTCGAAGTACCGGACGAAAGATTGCAGAAGCTGGTTGAGTTGGTCGTGCCGAAGAGCATTGTTCCGACAGCCTTCGAATTCGTGGACATCGCGGGTTTGGTGAAGGGTGCGAGCAAGGGCGAGGGGCTTGGCAATAAATTTTTGGCGCATATCCGGGAAGTAGACGCGATTGTGCATGTTGTGCGCTGCTTTGAGGATGATAATATTACGCACGTTTCCGGAAAAGTCGATCCGATTGGCGATATCGAGACGATTAATCTGGAGCTAATCCTGGCGGATATTGAATCCGTAGAGAAGAAAATCGAGCGCTCACGCAAAAACCTCAAGGGCGGCGATAAGAAAGTTGCAGCCGAGGTGGAGTGCCTGGAACGCATCAAGGAAGTGCTGTACCAAGATAAACCGGCGCGCAGCGTAGAACTCAGCGACGACGAGAAGCTGATCATCCGCGATCTTCATTTGTTGACGATGAAACCAGTGCTGTACGCGGCGAACGTAGGCGAGGATGAAGTGGCGAAAGCCGACGAGAATCCGTATGTGCAAAAGGTAAAAGCATTCGCAGAAGCGGAAAACAACGAAGTTGTTTCCATCAGTGCGAAGGTGGAATCCGAGATCGCCGAGCTCGAAGACGAAGAAAAAGCGATGTTCCTCGAAGAACTGGGACTGCAAGAGTCCGGTTTGAATAGATTGATTAAAGCGGCGTACCGCAAGCTGGGCTTGTATACGTATTTTACAGCGGGCGTGCAGGAAGTCAGAGCCTGGACGATTCGCAAAGGCATGAAAGCGCCGCAGGCGGCGGGCGTGATTCATACGGATTTTGAGCGTGGCTTCATTCGTGCCGAGGTTGTTGCGTACGACGATCTGATGGCAGCGGGCTCGATGAACGCGGCGAAGGAAAGAGGCCAGGTTCGTCTGGAAGGCAAAGAGTATGTCGTAAACGACGGCGACGTCATGCATTTCCGTTTCAATGTGTAAAACGATAAAAAATGAGAAAGGAGAGATCCCTTATGTTGGATCGACTTCAGGCAATTGCGGACCGCTATGAGAAACTGAGCGAGCTGCTGTGCGACCCGGATGTGACAAGCGATACGAAGAAATTAAGAGAGTACTCGAAGGAACAGTCCGATCTGCAGGAAGCCTACGACGCTTACAATGAATACAAGAGCGTATCGGAACAGCTGGCGGACGCCAAGGTGATGCAGAACGAGAAGCTGGATGACGAGATGCGCGAAATGGTCAAAATGGAGATCGAGGAGCTCAGCGAGCAATCCGCGAACTTGGAAGAACGGCTGCGCATCCTGATGATGCCGAAGGACCCGAACGACGACAAGAACGTCATCGTGGAGATTCGCGGCGCGGCGGGTGGAGACGAGGCAGCTCTGTTCGCGGGCGATTTGTACCGGATGTACACGCGCTATGCCGACAGCCAGGGCTGGCGAACGGAAATTATGGATGCTTCGGTCAATGATCTCGGCGGCTTTAAAGAGATTATTTTCATGGTTACGGGCAAAGGCGCGTACAGCAAGCTCAAATACGAGAGCGGCGCGCACCGCGTGCAGCGGATTCCTGTGACGGAGTCCGGCGGCCGGATCCACACATCGACATCGACGGTTGTCGTCATGCCGGAAGTGGAAGAAGTGGAAGTTATCATCAACGATGCGGATATTCGCGTCGATACGTTCTGTTCCTCCGGTGCCGGCGGGCAGTCCGTTAACACGACGAAATCGGCGGTTCGTGTGACGCACGTGCCGACAGGCATTGTGGCGACGTGCCAAGATGGCAAATCGCAAAACTCGAACAAAGAGCAGGCGCTGCGGGTATTAAGAGCCCGGATTTCCGACAAAATTCGCGAGGAAGAAGAAGCAAAATATTCAGGCGAGCGGAAGTCCAAGGTCGGTACCGGGGACCGTTCTGAGCGTATCCGTACGTACAACTTCCCGCAAAGCCGTGTGACCGATCACCGGATCGGCCTGACGCTGCACCGTTTGGAGACGGTGCTGAGCGGCGACATGGGCGAGATCGTATCCGCCCTGACGATCGCAGCGCAGTCCGATGCGCTGGAAAAAGGAGAGCAGGCGATGTGATGCCGACTGCGAGAACGATTCGAGAAGCCTATGTTCAGGCTTCTTCTTTTTTAGCGGGGCAGGGCGTGGCGGAGGCGCCGGCCTGCACCGAGCTGCTGCTGCAGCACATGCTGGGCTGCAGTCGAACGGAGCTCCTGTTCCGTTGGCAGGAGCCTTTTCCGGAGGAGCTGGCCGCTCAGTGGAGCCAGCTCATGGACAGGAAGGCCGCGGGCGAGCCGGTACAGTATATCCTCGGCGAGCAGGATTTTTACGGCCTTCCGTTTGAAGTCAACCCGGCCGTGCTGATCCCGCGGCCGGAAACCGAGCTGCTCGTGGAGGCGGTGCTCCGCGAGGGCTCGCGTTTGTTCCCGCAAGGGGCGCCGCTCCTTGCGGATGTGGGCACCGGGAGCGGGATCATCCCGGTGACGATCGCGCACGCGCGCCCCGACTGGCGCGTGGCGGCGAGCGACATCTCCGCGTCGGCGCTGGAGATGGCTCGGGTGAACGCGCAGCGCCACGGAGTGGCTGCGCGCGTGGATTGGCTCGATGGCGATCTCCTCGAGCCGTATATCGCCCGCGGGCTCGCGCCGGATATGGTGGTGTCCAACCCACCCTATATTCCGGACGGCGACTTGCCCGCGTTGATGCCCGAGGTGCGGCTGTATGAGCCGCACACAGCGTTGTTCGGCGGTGTCGAGGGACTCGACCTGTACCGCCGCTTGGTGGCGCAACTGCCGCAGCTCCCGCGAATCCCGACCTTGGTCGGGCTCGAGGTGGGCATCCGGCAGGCGGAGGCCGTTGCGGCGATGCTGCGCGGCATCGCCGATTGGGAGGAGATCCGCTTCGTGCCGGATCTCCAGGGGATCGATCGCCACGTGATCGCGATCGGGCCGCGGTAGGCTGTCTACGACAGCGATTGGTGCTTTCACAGCAGTTTGTTCTTGCATTTGGGCGCGTCTCTCGCGGAGGCTTGCTCAGACACTGCCGTCCATCAATCGTCTAACGAGCTTAGCAAGACTTTTAGTTGCAACAAGCAGCTTCTCGCAACCGTCTCCCTTCAGCGCATGAAGCCGCTTGTCCGCCGGGAGCTTGCTCAGACGCTAGCATCCATCGACCGCTAACGATCTCAGCGCGATCTTAGCACAACCAGCCACTTCCCCTCGATCTTTCTATCCAGCGCAAAAAGTCACTTGTCCGCAAGTAGCTAAAAGCTGTTGAAGCTGGTTGAAGTGAGGGGAGGCGGATGCAGATTAACTGCATTTTCTACAGTAAATTCAGCCGAAACGCGGAGATGGAGTCCAAAACCTGCATTTTGTACAGGTAAAATTCCCTTTCTTTCGAAAAACTCATCGAATCTGTGAAATTCGCGGTTTTTTGATGTAGGTTTTACAGGTCTTTTTAAATTTTCGCACCTTTTGGGCGATTTACCTGTACATTTTGCAGGTTGTGGCGGCGTTAGTCCGCGGTCCCTCACACATCTCCCACACCGACTCTATCAAAATTTTCATAGATTGCTAGGTTTAGCCCCCTCTTTTCTTGCCCATACTGGCTAGTAGACAGTAAGAGAAAGGGGCTTTCCTCATGGTAAAGAGAACAGAGCGCCAATCATTCAAGAACTTATTATTCGTGGCTTTTGCACTTATTGTGATGATGATGTGTTGGGAATCGAACCGCACGAATGCGGCGGTGGTATCCCCTTTAATTCCGGAAGAGTCGATTCGTCTGCGCATTCTGGCAAACTCGGATTCGGCGCAGGATCAAGCGCTGAAAAGAGAGATTCGCGACGCGATTATCGCCCGCATGGAAGAATGGGTCGTAGGCCCGCATTCGCTGGAGGAAGCGCGCGCGGTCGTGCGGCAGCATTTGCCTGAGTTTGACGAGTTGGTTGGTCAAATGATTCAGGAGCGCGGCTACACATATACACATTCGGTGGAGCTGGGCGTTGTCCCGTTCCCGACAAAAATGTATGGCAATGACGTCTATCCCGCCGGCGATTACGAAGCGCTGCGTGTGGTGATCGGTTCCGGTGAGGGCCAGAACTGGTGGTGTGTGCTGTTCCCGCCGCTCTGTTTTGTGGATTCGGTTTCGGGCGAAGCGATTGCCGCCTCGGCGGTGGTTGCCAAAACCGAAGGCAAGGACAAGCCGGTGGAGACGGCGAAGGCCCAAGCGAAGGTCGACAAAAATGCGAAGGAAGCCAAAGACGGTAAAGCTTCGCCTTCCCCTGCTTCGAAAGTGACAGCGGGAGACAAAGCATCTGCCTCAGCAGCTGCGGACAAGACAACGGCGGCTGCTGCTGACACGAGCACGGACGCACCAGCTAAGCCGCAAGTGAAGTTTTTTATCTGGGAAGTGATCCAAAAAATCGCCTCCTGGTTCAGCTAAAATTAATGCATAAGGATGACGACTATCGTGACAGTCTATTGGAATATAGAAGAGGCTTCGGCTGCTGACTGCCGGCAGGCGCTAACCGAAGCGGCGCAGCTGCTCCGCGAGGGCGACACCGTCGCGTTTCCGACGGAAACGGTGTACGGGCTCGGGGCCGACGCGACGAGCTCTGCGGCGGTGGAGCGCATTTTTAAGGCCAAGGGGCGGCCTTCCGATAACCCTTTGATCGTCCATATTGCGGACGAAGACCAGCTCGCCGGGCTTGTCCAGGCGGACGCCCTGCAGGACGCGCATCGCGCGCTGATGCGGGCGTTCTGGCCCGGCCCGCTCACGATCGTGCTGCCTGTTCAGTCAGGCAGCATTTCGCCGTTGGTGACGGCCGGCCTCACCACGGTCGGGGTCCGCGTGCCGGATCACCCGGTCGCGCTCGATCTGCTGCGCGAAACGGGCGTGCCTGTGGCCGCCCCGAGCGCAAACAGCTCCGGCCGGCCCAGCCCGACGCTCGCTTCGCACGTGCGGGACGACCTCGACGGCCGCATCGGTGGCATCGTCGACGGCGGCCCTGCCGGCGTGGGCGTGGAGTCCACGGTCGTCCAGCTCGCTGACGGCGACCTGTACGTCCTGCGCCCCGGCGGCGTGACGACGGAGCAGCTGCAGCGCGTGCTGCCGCACATGCGCATTCATGCGGCGGCGCACGAAGAGGTACGGGCGTCGGAAACGCCGCGCGCGCCGGGCATGAAGTATACGCATTACGCGCCGCAAGGGTACATGCATATTGTCAGCGGCGACGATCCAGCCGCGGTAGCGGCTTGGCTCCAGCGGGACATCGATAAAGCGAAGGCCCGGGGGGAGACGACGGGGATTTTGACCTTTTCCGAGCATGTGCAGCGCTACAGCGCCGATCTGGTGCTCGCCTGCGGCTCGCTCGCGGAGCCCGATTCGATTGCGCAGGCGCTCTATGCGGCGCTGCGTACGTTTGATGAGCAGGGCATCCGCTACATTGCCGCAGAAGGCTGCCCGGAGACGGGGATCGGCCAAGCCGTCATGAATCGGCTGCGCAAAGCCGCAGGCCATCGGTTGGTGCAGGTGTAATTTTTACGAATGCGCCGATCTGACCGAGTACCACTCTGCTTATGAAGGCAGGTGGACATCAGCTCTATTTTGCCAAGTGCATCTCCTTCCTACCGAATGTCAACTAGCATGATTCCCAGTTTGTCCGCATATCTTGAGAAAGAATCGTGGACAAAGGGGACTTGTGCAATGCTCGTATCGGACATACAGTTAGGCGAAATCATGACGATCTGCATCATGGCGGTTGCACTGGGTCTTGATGCGTTCTCCTTGGGCATCGGCATCGGGATGAAGGGCATTCGCTTGCTGGATATATTGAAAATCAGCGTCGTTATCGGCATTTTTCACGTCTTGATGCCGTTGATGGGGATGTTTATGGGGCAATATGTGTCGCTGCTGTTAGGCAACGTGGCGACAGCAGCCGGCGGCTGTCTGCTCATTATCCTCGGCGCGCATATGGTGTACAGTTCGATTCGGGGCGAAGAGGCGGTTTCGTTTGACCATCGAACGATTGTGGGGCTGACGGTGTTTTCGCTGAGTGTCAGTATCGATTCGTTCTCTGTCGGCGTGTCGCTGGGCATGTTCTCGACGGATATTGCGCTGACGGTGCTCGTGTTTGGCTTCTTCGGCGGATTGCTTTCGATTCTGGGGCTGCTGCTGGGCCGGCATGTGAGCGGGTGGATTGGCGAGTACGGTGAGGCGTTCGGCGGGCTCATTCTATTAGCATTTGGGATCAAGTTTTTACTGTGATAAAATGTAGAGGTAGTTCACAGGTTCAAAGCCGCAGGAAGGGGGATTTCAAGTTGCGAATTCTGTTTGTTTGTACGGGAAATACGTGCCGCAGCCCGATGGCTGAAGGTTTGATGCGTATGAAGGTACGCCAAGAGGGACTTGTGGCAGAAGTCCGGTCCGCAGGCGTATCGGCGATGACGGGGGGACCGATTTCCCGACATAGCGCAGCGCTTTTACAGGAGGCGGGCTTTGAGGAAACGATCTCCTCATTTGCGATTCAGTCCTCGGATATTGCGTGGGCTGATGTAGTGTTAACGATGACGAATGGGCATAAACGAACGGTGATTCAGCGGTTTCCGAATGCCATTGATAAAACATTTACCCTCAAAGAATATGTAGAAGATAACGCCGAGAACCTGGAGGCGATTGCGGAGCGGGAGCGGCTTATTTCCGAGCTGCAGATGAAGCAGGCGCTGTCGCAGGCGATTACAAAGGAAGAGCGGGACCGCTTATACACCCTTGAGGATGCGATTCCGGATTACGATATTTCCGATCCGTTCGGCGGCTCCTTGTCCGATTATCGGACGACGGCGGCGGAAATCGAGGAATGCTTGGCCAAATTGGTCCGCAAGCTGAAGGAATCCTCGTAATATGGCGGGAAACGGGCGGTTTTGCCAGGAGGAAGAGGCTTTACAGCCCGCACGGAATGCGATAAAATACGAGATATGTAGCAAGACTCAATGTAACTGGCGACGAGTGGGTGTAACCACAATGGAGCATTGAGGTATACGGCCGGTCGCCTGGGCACAAGAGCAGCGCGCTTTTCTTAAGCGTGTTCGCTCTTTTTTCGTTTTTCGTGGACTTTTGGGCTATAATAGGATGGACGAATTCGAACAAGCAAAGGAGCGTTACGAACACATGAAAATTGCAATTGGCGCGGATCATGCAGGCTACCGTTTGAAAGATGTTATCATTCCTTTTATTGAATCCTTAGGCCACCAAGTGACGGATTACGGTTGCAGCTGCGCGGACTCCGTGGATTATCCTGACTATGCGCTGCAAGTGTGTCAGCAAGTCGTGAGCGGCGATGCGGACAAAGGTATTCTGATTTGCGGAACGGGCATCGGGATGTCCATTGCGGCGAACAAAGTGCCGGGCATTCGCTGCGCGCTGGTGCACGATCTGTTCTCGGCGAAAGCGACGCGCGAGCATAACGATACGAACGTGCTGGCGCTGGGCGAACGCGTGATCGGACCCGGTGTAGCCGAGGAAATCGTGAAGATTTGGCTGGAAACGGAATTTTCCCAAGGCGTACGCCACCAGAACCGGATCAACAAAGTGCAAAGCATTGAAGACCGTTTCACGGTTCATCCCTAAGAAAGGGGACTCGCGATGACAGATACAGCCGGAATCCCTATCGCTGAGGCGCTGGAAGCGAACCTTCGGGAGCTTGTCCAGGTCGGGCAATTAAAGTCTGGTCACTTCTTGGTCGTGGGAACAAGTACGAGTGAAATTCTCGGCCATCGCATTGGCACGTCCGGGACGCTGGATGTGGCGAAGCCGATTTACGAAACGACGCAGCGTATTGCGGCCGAGTTCGGTCTGTTCGTGGGGTATCAATGCTGCGAGCATTTGAACCGCGCGATTGTGGTCGAGGCGGCAACGCTGGCGCGCTATCCGCAGCTGGAGCCGGTATCGGTGATCCCCGTGCCGAAGGCTGGCGGGTCGATGGCGTCGTATGCGTATCGGCATTTTGCCGAGCCTGTCGTGGTTGAGACGGTTGAAGCACACGCCGGGATCGATATTGGGAGCACGTTGATTGGCATGCATTTGCGAAGAGTTGCTGTGCCGGCAAGGCCGCCTGTGCGACATATCGGTCAAGCGTATGTCACAATGGCGTATACACGGCCGAAGCTGATCGGCGGTGTGAGGGCGGTTTATACGGAAGAAGCCGCGAAGACGTTATATCAACAAGCCGCGCCTGACGCGGATTGCTAATGGAGCTTTCTGAAATGGAGCAGAACTTTATTTCAGAAAGTCTCCTAAGTAGTTATTATTTTTATGGGAGGAAATGAAAATGACGAACTTTTTGAGCAAGCAAGATCCGAAAATTGTAGAAGCAATGAACCTGGAGTTGGGCCGCCAACGCGACAAAATCGAACTGATCGCCTCCGAGAACATCGTAAGCCAAGCCGTGCTTGAAGCCATGGGTACAGTGCTCACGAACAAATACGCAGAAGGCTATCCGGGCAAAAGATACTACGGCGGCTGCGAATACGTAGACATCGTTGAAGATATCGCTCGTGACCGCGCGAAAGAATTGTTCGGTGCCGAGCACGCGAACGTTCAGCCGCACTCCGGTGCGCAAGCGAACATGGCCGTTTACCTGGCTGCGTTGAACGCTGGCGATACAGTACTGGGTATGAACCTGGCGCATGGCGGTCACTTGACGCACGGCTCCCCGGTGAATGCTTCCGGTATCATCTACAACTTCGTTGCTTACGGCGTTAGCGAAAAAGATTTCCGCATCGATTACGACGATGTCCGCAAAGCGGCATTCAAACATAAGCCTCGCATGATCGTAGCAGGCGCAAGCGCGTACCCGCGTACGATCGACTTCGAAGCGCTCGCTTCCATCGCAAACGATGTTGGCGCGCTGTTCTTCGTCGACATGGCACATATCGCAGGCTTGGTTGCTGCGGGCCTTCACCCGAACCCAGTGCCTCACGCGCATTTCGTCACAACAACGACGCACAAAACGCTTCGCGGTCCTCGCGGCGGCATGATCCTGACGCGCAAATCGTGGGCGGCAGCGATCGACAAGGCTGTATTCCCAGGTACGCAAGGCGGTCCGTTGATGCATACAATCGCAGCGAAAGCTGTATCGTTCGGTGAAGCGTTGCAACCTGATTTCAAAGTCTACGGTCAAAACGTGATCAACAACGCGCAAGCGCTGGCGAACGCTTTGACGGCGGAAGGCATCAACCTCGTGTCCGGCGGTACGGACAACCACTTGATGCTGGTTGATCTGCGCAACCTGAACATCACAGGTAAAGACGCTGAGCACGTATTGGACGAAGTGGGCATCACCGCGAACAAAAACGCGATTCCGTTCGATCCTACGAGCCCGTTCATCACAAGCGGCATCCGTTTGGGCACGCCTGCGGTGACATCCCGCGGCATGGACGCGCAAGCGATGGAAACGATCGCGAAAGTCATTGCCATGACGTTGAAAAATCCAAAAGACGAAGCTACGCTTGAGAAAGCAGGCGGCCTCGTGAAAGACCTGACAGCGCAATATCCGCTGTACGCAGGTCTGACATACTAAGCAATAATAGAGCAGGGGGAGACCTCCTGCTCTTTTTTTGTGCTTGTTGGAGTAGGTGGGGGCGAGAAGCTCCCACCCATCGGAATGTGGCAAAGAAAGATCAGCTTTCCCTCACAACGCCGCCGCCTGACGCACACGCTCCTCTTCCCTAAGGCCTGGCAGGATGGATGAGATCAAGACGATGCCGGCCACACCGGTCAGCAGAATGAAGATCGCCATGGCGCCGGACGGCAGAAAGCCGCCGAGGATCAGATTCAGACCGCTAAGCATCATGGCTACGCGATTCGTCATGGAGCTGAGTGCCATGTAGGAGCTGCGGGCATGATCGGGGACGAGCTGCACCAGCATCGCTTGTTTGAGCGGGACGTAGGTAATCTCCCCGATTGTCGCCACTAGCATAAGCAGCAGAAGCATGGCCGGCTGGCCGCCGATGACGAGATATGAGTAGCCGGCTACGTTCAGGAACATGGCCAGCAGCATTATTCTGGTGTCGGAGCTGTTTCGCAGCAGCCGGCCGACGAAGAGGGAGAGGAGTACGACGGCTATCGTGTTCTCGGTTCGCAGGATCCCGACGAGCGGCAGCCCGTCCACGGTCGCGGCGAGCCCGGGGAGCCACGGGGTATGCTGAATATCTTGCGCGATCCGCACGCCGATAAATCCGTTAAGATTCATCTCGACAGAAACAACGAGCACGCTGGCGAGCAAATAGCGAACGAATCGTCGGTCGCGCAGCACTTCCTTGTACCGTTCGAACATGGAGACCTGCTTTGGTTTGATCTCAGCCTTAGCCTCGGCCTCGGCAGGCACGTCCGCTGCACAACGGTCAGCCGCAGGCATCATCTTAGGCATCGTCTCCGACATGAAGATGGTAGTGATGATGAACGCAACGAGCGACATCCCGCTAGCCGCCAGCAGAAGCTCGAACAGATATTTGCTGAAGAAAAAACCGCCGATCAATCCCGCAAACGAAATGGCCAGGTTGTTCGACCAGTAGTTGATGCGATAGATCGCTTTGCGTGTATCCGGAGTGGACACGTCAATCAGCATGGCTTCTACGGCAGGCTTGCTCAGCCCCCAGGAAGCGCTGGAGATGACGGTCATGAGCAGCGTCAATGCTGCAGAATGCCATAGCGGCGAGTTGGCGAAGGTCATAATGACATAAGCGAGAAGGGCGACGCCTTCGCCAAGCAGCATCATTTTTTTACGGCCGAGCCGGTCCGCGTAATGCCCGCCAATAGTGGCGGCAAGCAGGCCGACGGCGATGGAAATGGTGGTGGCCGAGCCGGCTATCGCCGTACCGAGCGTTCGAGCGATATAAATCGACATGAACGGAAGGATCATGTTGCTGAGTACGTTGGTCAGGAAGCTTAGCGCAATGCGCAGCCGCACATTGGGATGAAATTGAAAGAAAGTCATGCTGGATCACCTTTTCTCATAATCTTTCACGTCTTGGTCAACCTATCATAACAAATGACCACGAGTTAAAAAGTGTATACCGGGCATGAAAACTTTCACCTTTTTCTCCTTCTGCAGAATGTTGACCGTTGGTCAGATAGCATCTATACTCTTGGTTAACTCATCAAGGAGGAGGGTAATTTCATGCAGCTTGCCTTGCAGTATGCGCAGTTGAAGACATCGATAGCGCGCGCTCTACAGAGCTCCCACCCGCATATGGACGTGCCGGTATCAATTGCAGAAATTGCCGGATACCTTTATTGTTCGGAACGCAATGTGAAAATTTTGATTCGCAAAATGAGCGAAATCGGCTGGATCGTCTGGACGCCGGGACGCGGTCGCGGACATCGTTCCGCCATCCGGTTCCTGGCCTCGGCGGAAGATTTGCTGCTCGCGGAAGCGAAGCTTCTGGTAGAGCAGGGGAATTTGAACAGCGCCATGGGCTTATTTCAAATGGAGGGCTTGGACGGCGCCGTCATGGACCGCTTTCTGGCTTGGCTCGGCAGCTATTTCGGCTACAGGGGAACCGCCGAATCCGGCAATTCCGAGACGCTCCGCCTGCCGATGCAGCTTCGCGTGCTGACGTTAGACCCGGTGAACGTGCTCTTCTCGCGCGACCTTCACTTCATTAAGCAAGCTTTTGATACGCTGCTTTATTTCAATCCGGTGTGCGGGAGTGTGGAGCCGGCGCTTGCTCATGCATGGGTCAGCAACGACGATGCGACGGAGTGGACCTTTTATTTGCGCAAAAGGGTAAAGTTTCACCATGGCCGCGAGCTGACGGCCAACGATGTGGTCTTCACACTCGGCCGACTTCGGACCATTGGTACAGAGGGCTCGCCGAATCGCTGGCTGATGAAGTCGGTAAAAGACATCCGGGCCGTTGATAGGCTAACGGTTCGGTTGAAGATGCATGTGCCCAATTACTTGCTGCCGCAATATCTCAGTTCGTATCAGGCAGCGATTGTGCCGGCCGATGTGTACAGCGCTGTCAGCGCGGCGGATTCAAGCATGCTCCCTGTGGGGACAGGGCCGTTCCGGATTACGAGGCATGATAAGGGCGGCGTGACGTTGGAGGCCTTTGAGGATTATTACCGGGAGTGTGCGCATCTTGATCGGATCGAGCTGATGTATGTGCCGGATGATGTCAGCGAACGAAGATGGCAGCAGCTCAACTTCCAGATGGGGAAGCTCAATCATTACACGAAGCCTGCTCCTGCGCACTGGCGCAGGAAAGAAATCATGATGCTGGGCTCCAGCACATTGGTGTTTAACTTGCGCAAGCCAGGGCCGCAGCAAGCGCCGAACTTTCGGCAGGCGATCCAGCTTGTCCTGAACCGGTGCGGCCTTATCAAAGAGCTGGGCCTCCATCATGCCAGACCGGCCGCAGATTTCCTGCCGCCGCTGGCGCCTGGGCTGCCCCCGGACGATGACCAGCCGGAGCGGGCGAGGGCGCTTTTGCAGGCATGCGGGTATGCAGGAGCGCCGATTCTGATGATCTGTACGAAAAAGAATGTTGCCCAGGTGGAATGGATTCAGGCTTCCTGCAAGGCGATCGGAATTCCCGTTGATCTGAAGGTCTACACCTACGAACAGATGACCAATGTGCAGCTTTTGATGGAGGCGGATGTGGTGCTAGGAGGCGTCGTTGCGGATGACGACGAGGTTCGATGCCTGATCGAGATGTACAAAATCGGCAATATGCCCACGCGCTTATTCGCGACGGATGAACAGCGCGAAGTGTTCGATGAAACGATCGCTGCCATTGAAGCGGAGCCCGACGCCGACAGGCGTTTGCAGCGGATTCGCGCGATGCAGGCGCTGGTTTCGGACAGCTATGCCGTCCTGTTTTTGCTCCATACGACCCAACAATTGGTATACAGCCCTCACCTGCAGGGCATAACATTTAATACGATCGGATGGTTCGATTTCAAGAACATTTGGTATCGGACGGATTCCCTGGAAGATGGCAGCTCGCTTCCTGTGTAACCAGACCGCTTGAGAGATACTCTCAGGCGGTTTTTTAGGATAACATATGATATAATAAACGAGGTTTGCCGATTTTTAATCCAAAAATTAGGGAAACACGTCGAATTACATAGTATAGCCATGTATTTTAGGAGGAAACTATGGGACAGTTATTTATCTGCGATCATCCGCTTATTCAACATAAGCTTACGTATATTCGGGATGAGAATACGACCACGAAGGATTTTCGGGCATTGGTCGATGAAGTGGCGACACTGATGGTGTACGAGATTACGAGAGACATTCCACTGGAGCAGGTGGACGTGAAGACGCCGGTTACGACGGCGAAAAGCAATGTCATCTCCGGGCGCATGCTGGGGCTGATTCCGATTTTGCGGGCGGGCCTTGGTATGGTGGACGGGGTGCTCAAGCTGATTCCGGCGGCCAAAGTCGGGCATGTCGGCTTGTACCGCGATGAGGAGACGCTGCAGCCGGTTGAGTATTACGTGAAGCTGCCGAAGGATGTGCTGGAGCGCGACCTTCTCGTGATCGACCCGATGCTGGCGACCGGAGGCTCGGCCAATGCAGCCATTGAGGTGCTTAAGAAGCGGGGCTGCTCGCGCATTAAGCTGATGTGCCTGATTGCCGCGCCGGAAGGCGTGAAGTCGGTACAGGAGGCTCATCCGGACGTCGACATTTATGTCGCTGCGTTGGACAGCCATCTGAACGAGCACGGCTATATTGTGCCAGGGCTCGGCGATGCCGGCGACCGTCTGTATGGGACGGACTGATCATACATAAGGGAGAGGAAACCGATGAAACGCTTGAAAGTGATTACGATCTTCGGAACAAGACCTGAAGCGATTAAAATGGCGCCGCTGATCCTGGAGCTGGAGAAGCATCCGGAGCAGATCGAGTCGCTCGTCTGCGTGACGGCGCAGCATCGTCAAATGCTGGATCAGGTGCTTGAGATTTTTAAAATCACCCCGGACTACGACCTCAACGTCATGAAAGACCGCCAAACGCTGAACGAAATTACGATGCGCGTGCTGCAGGGCCTCGAGCCTGTGTTCCAGGAAGCGCAGCCTGATCTCATTCTCGTGCACGGCGACACGTTGACGACGTTCCTGGCGAGCTATGCGGCTTTTATGCAGAAAATCGCGGTGGGTCACGTCGAAGCGGGCCTGCGCACGTGGAACAAAATGTCCCCGTATCCGGAGGAGATGAACCGTCAGCTGACCGGTGTGCTGGCTGATCTGCATTTTGCGCCTACCGATCTGTCGGCGAACAACCTGCGCAAGGAGAACAAATCCGAGTCGCAGATTTATGTGACCGGCAATACGGTGACGGATGTGTTCCAATATACGGTGGAAAAAGACTACCGGCACCCGATTCTGGACTGGGTGGGCGGCCGCAAGCTGATTCTGATGACGGCGCACCGTCGGGAATCGCAAGGGGAGCCGCATCGCCAGATTTTCCGGGCAGTACGCCGCATCGCTGACGAGTTCGAGGACATCGCGATCGTGTATCCCGTGCATCTGAGCCCAGCCGTTCAAGGACCTGCTCATGAGATTTTGGGCAATCACCCTCGTATCAAACTGGTTGATCCGCTGGATGTCGTGGAAACCCATAACTTTTACCCGCATACCCACATGATTTTGACTGACTCCGGTGGTATTCAAGAAGAAGCGCCATCTTTCGGCGTACCGGTGCTTGTCCTGCGCGACACGACGGAGCGTCCGGAAGGCATCGATGCAGGGACGCTGGAGTTGGTCGGCACGGATGAAGAAGCGGTCTACACGCGTGCGCGCGCGTTGCTGACAGACCCTCAGTTATACAATAAAATGAGCCAAGCTGCCAACCCTTACGGCGATGGCAAAGCATCCGAGCGTATCGTGAAAGGCATTCTCCATCACTTCGGCAGAACGTCCGAACGACCACAGCCTTTCCAACCGTGACAAAATCATGACAAACGCTACAGCGTACAGTTGGACTGTTTGGTTTGAAAACTCGCAAACCCTAGAGCCGTAAGGCTCTAAGCGGTTTTGTGAAATGTCACAAATGAAGTTCCGTCAATTGACAAACCTTGCAGCGCTTAAGTACAATGAATGAGGATTCGTAGAACTATGTCTACGGAGCGGGTTTTCCGCGTGGAAAACTCCCAGGAGGATGCGATGAAACGGAACCATTCGAACAACGATAATCCGTGGCGAGCAGTTGCGTTAACAAGTGCAATCGGCATCGATCTTGTCGTATGTTTGGCAGCCGGCTATCTCTTTGGCGATTGGCTCAGCCACACGCTGGGCGGGCAGTTCTGGTTGTTAGGCGGGTTCCTGCTGGGGCTTGTAACCGGCATCATCAGCATTTACTTCATGATTAAGCGGTACGGAGGGCTATGATGGACGAATTTTCAGCCACTCTGAAAACGGTTCAAAACATCTTTCTTTTCTTTTTATCCTTTTGTTTGGCTGCATGGGCGTTTTTTGTCGATTACCGGGTTTACATTGCCGGCATCATGCTCGGCTCTTTAGTGAGTATGATTAACGCGAGGTTTTTGGCCTACAAGATCAACAAGCTGGCGGCAGCTGCAATAGAGCAGAAAGGGCGCAAGGTAACCCTTGGTTTCCTGACAAGGGCGGCTCTAGCCGGCTTCGCAGGATTGGTTGCTGTTCGATACCCGGAGCAAGTTGCACTGACTACGACAATCGTTGGATACTTTTTTGCTCAATTGGCAACACTCGTACTGGGTATTGTTTCTAATCGAAAGTCAAAGTAATTCCACGATGTAACTTCCACGATTGAAAGGGGTGAAAATGGAAAAATGGATCATAAGGTACCAGAGTTTGAGTGGTTAGGCTTTCACTTCGACGCATCGGCATTGATGATGATCGGGATTACAACGGTAATCGTTCTTATTCTTGCTTTCGCAGGTACTCGCAAGCTCTCCGTATCGAATCCTTCCAAAATGCAAAACTTCATGGAGTGGACGATTGAGTTTGTCGAAGGCATTATCGGAAGCACGATCGGTTCCAAGCACGGCAAGGGGTTTATCGCACTTGGCCTGACGCTGATCATGTACATCTTTATCGGCAACATGCTGGGTCTTCCTTTCTCAATTGTGACGGAAGATCACGTTTCCTGGTGGAAATCGCCAACAGCGGACATCGCTGTAACAGGAGCGCTTACCGTTATCGTAATCTTCCTCAGCCACTACTTGGGGATTACGCGCAACACGAAGCATTACTTCGCGCATTACTTCGAGTTTAAAGGCGCTATGTTGATCCTTCACTTGATTGAAGTGGTCTCCAAGCCGCTGACGCTTGCTTTCCGTCTCTACGGGAACATTTATGCGGGTGAAATTATGATTGCTGTCATCATGGGATTAGGTCCGATTGGTGCTGTGCCTCTCGTTGCATGGCAGGGCTTCTCTGTGTTCGTTGGTGCGATTCAAGCCTTCGTATTCACGATGCTGACCATGGTTTACATCTCGCAATCCTTGATTCACGAAGAAGAGCATTAAGACTTACCTCGGGTAGTCTCGAGTCACTTATAAAACCAAAACAAACTTTAAAGAGTTTAAGGGAGGATTTTCACAATGGGAGCAATTGCATTAGTAGCAGCAGGTATCGTATTCGGTTTGGGAGCACTTGGTGCTGGTATCGGTAACGGTTTGATCGTAGGTCGCGCTTTGGAAGGGATTTCCCGTCAACCAGAACTTCGTGGTACGCTTCAAACAACAATGTTTATCGGTGTAGGTCTGGTAGAGGCAATGCCGGTTGTTGCGCTCGTTCTTGCGTTCATCTTTTTGGGTAAAGCTTAAGAAACCGTTTGGCGTTGATGGCCTAGATGCCACCACGCCTTCGTTTTGCCCACGTTATCAGAAGGGAGTGACGTTACTTGCATATTGAATGGTCCACATTTTTTATACAGATCGTTGCGTTTTTGATTTTGTATTTCTTGCTTTCCAAATTTGCGTTCGGTCCGCTGTTCGGCATGATGGAAAAACGCAGACAGCTGGTTAAAGAGCAAATTCAAACAGCTGAAGATAGCCGTAAGTTAGCTGATCAACTGTTAGAGGAACAAAAACAAGCGCTGCAACAAACGCGCAAAGAAGCTTACGAAATTATCGAGCAAGCCAAGCAAACCGGTTCCAAGCAAGCGGATGATATTATTCATGCTGCTGGTGCGGAAGCCGTTCGTCTGAAAGACGAAGCGATTAAAGATATCGAGAATGAGAAGACGAAAGCTGTTGCTGCGCTGCGCAGCCAAGTGGGCGCAATGTCCGTGCTGATCGCTTCGAAAATTATCGAAAAACAAATCGACGAGAAGTCCCAAGAAGAACTTGTTGAGCATTACCTCAAAGAGGTAGGAGGCAAGGTATGAGTGACATCGTCGTAGCGAAGCGTTATGCCAGAGCTCTGTTCGAAGTAGCGAAGGAAAAGAGCATCATTTCCCAAGTTGAAGAAGAGCTGAAATCTGTAGCTAGTGCGATTAAGGAGAATGCAGACCTGCAGAAGATCCTTAACCATCCGAATGTCGGGACGTCCTCGAAAACGGACCTGCTGAAGCAGATTTTCGAAGGCAAAGTTTCCGAGCCGGTGTGGAATACGCTGCTGGTCTTGATCGATAAAGGAAGACAATCCATTTTGAACGCATTGGTTAACGAGTTTGCCAAAGTTGCCGACGAGGCACTTGGACAAGCGACTGCGGTTGTGTATTCGGCTGCAGGTCTTTCTGATGCGCAGCAAGCGGAAGTGGGTTCCCAATTCAGCAAAATTACAGGTAAAACGATTCGTGTGACGAATGTTGTCGAGCCTAAACTGCTTGGCGGCATGCAAGTACGAATCGGTGATCGTTTATATGACGGCAGTTTGTCCGGCAAACTGGATCGTTTGTCTAAAGCGTTAGTTTAACAACAAGCACTGTAAGAATAGGGGTGAAGTTCGTTGAGTATCAAACCGGAAGAAATCAGCTTATTGATTAAGCAACAGATCGAAAACTTTAATTCCGATATCCAAGTGGTTGATGTGGGTACTGTCATCCAAGTAGGTGACGGTATCGCTCGTGCTCACGGCTTGGAAAACGTTATGGCAGGCGAGCTGCTTGAGTTTCCAAACGGCGTACTCGGCTATGCATTTAACTTGGAAGAAAGCAACGTAGGTATCGTTATTCTCGGACCTTACAAAGACATCCGTGAAGGCGACCAAGTGAAACGTACAGGACGTATCATGGAGGTTCCTGTAGGGGAAGCTCTGCTCGGCCGTGTTGTGAACTCCTTGGGTCAGCCAGTGGACGGTCAAGGTCCAATCGCAACAACGGAATTCCGCCCTGTTGAGAACATGGCGCCAGGCGTTATGGCTCGTAAATCCGTTCATGAGCCAATGCAAACAGGTATCAAAGCGATCGACGCGATGGTTCCAGTTGGCCGTGGTCAACGTGAGCTTATCATCGGCGACCGTCAAACAGGTAAAACTTCGATCGCGATCGACGCAATCATCAACCAAAAAGGCAACGGCGTGAAATGTATCTACGTTGCCATTGGTCAAAAACAATCCACGGTTGTCGGCGTAGTTGAAAAACTTCGTGCTGCAGGCGCGTTGGATTACACCATCGTTGTAACAGCTTCCGCATCAGAGCCATCTCCGATGCTGTGGCTTGCTCCGTACTCCGGTTGCGCAATGGGCGAATACTTCATGTACAAAGGCGAGCACGTCTTGATCGTATATGATGACTTGTCCAAACAAGCTGCAGCTTACCGTGAGTTGTCCCTCTTGCTTCGTCGTCCACCAGGTCGTGAAGCTTACCCAGGTGACGTATTCTACCTGCACTCCCGTTTGCTGGAGCGCGCTGCGAAATTGAACGATGAGCTGGGCGGCGGTTCGATTACTGCGCTTCCTTTCATCGAGACACAAGCAGGCGACATCTCCGCTTACATTCCGACGAACGTAATTTCCATTACGGACGGTCAAATCTTCCTTGAGTCCGACCTCTTCTACTCCGGTCAGCGTCCAGCGGTTAACGTTGGTAACTCTGTATCCCGTGTAGGTGGTTCCGCTCAAACGAAGGCAATGAAAAAAGTTGCCGGTACACTGCGTGTCGACTTGGCTCAATACCGTGAGCTTGCTGCATTCGCAGCGTTCGGTTCCGACCTTGATAGAGCGACTAAGGCGCGCCTTGACCGTGGGGTTCGTACACTTGAAATCTTGAAGCAAGGGGTTAACCAACCGCTTTCCCTCGAGAAACAAGTTTGCTCCCTGTACACAGTAGTCAAAGGCCACTTGGACGACATTCCGGTTCAAGACGTTACGCGTTTTGAAGCGCAATTCTTGGCTTACTTGGAATCCAACCGTACGGAAATCTTGAACAGCATTCGCGATACGAAAGATATTCCTGCGGATACCGATAAAGCGTTGGTTGATGCAATCAACACGTTCAAAAAGAGCTTCGCAGTTTCTGAATAATAGAGGGTAGCCTGCCCGGCGCAGGCTGTCCGCATGTTGCCTGAGATTGGGCGCTCCGG
Organism: Paenibacillus oryzisoli; assembly: GCF_050467285.1. GTDB lineage: Bacteria > Bacillota > Bacilli > Paenibacillales > NBRC-103111 > Paenibacillus_E > Paenibacillus_E oryzisoli_A. The sequence goes on from NZ_JBCMUN010000026.1 coordinate 22,563, forward strand.
CGTCTGAGATCAGGCCTTCGAATGAAGGCTCTCCAAGGCCTCAAAAGAGAGGTGACAGGTATGGCAAAAGGAATGCGCGAGATTAAGCGCCAGATTAAATCGACTCAAAACACGAAGCAAATTACGCGTGCGATGGAGATGGTCGCGGCAGCGAACTTGCGTCGTGCGCAGCAAGCGGCGGAAGCGGCTCGTCCTTACTCGGATAAGCTGAAAGAAGTCGTAGCGAGCATCGCGGCAGGCACAAAAGGCGTGAAGCATCCGATGCTGCAAACGCGCGAAGTGAAGAAAACCGCTTATTTGGTAATTACTTCGGATCGCGGTTTGGCGGGCGGTTACAATGCGAACGTCTTGCGTAAAGCGATGAACGAAATTCGCGAAAGACATCAATCGAAGTCGGAATACTCGGTTTTTGTAATCGGTCGTAAAGGAAGCAACTTCTTCTCGAAACGCGATGTGCCGATCGTACAGGAAGTAACGGGTCTTCCGGATTCCCCGACTTTTGCGGACATTAAGTCCATTGCGGCATCGGCTGTGAATAACTTTGTGAACGGTACGTACGATCAGTTGTTCCTGGTCTACAACAAGTTCCAAAACGCGATCAGCCAAGTGCCAACCATGGTTCGCTTGCTTCCGATGGAGGAAGTCACAACGGCAACAACGGCGAGTTACGAATACGAGCCGTCTGCTGAAGGCGTGCTGGAAGTATTGCTGCCGAAATATGCGGAAACCATTATTTACAGCGCAGTACTGGAAGGTAAAGCGAGTGAGTTTGGCGCGAGAATGACAGCGATGAACTCAGCAACGAAGAATGCGACGAAGATGATCGGCGATTACACACTGGCGTACAACCGGGCGCGTCAAGCAGCGATTACGCAAGAGATTGCGGAAATCGTCAGCGGCGCGAACGCGAATGCTTAATTTATAAAAGTCCTCGTCTAGAGGCAAAGCTTTTCTTAGGAGGGAAACCATGAGCAAAGGGCGCGTTGTGAATATTACAGGGCCTGTCGTCGACGTTGAGTTCGAGCGCGGACAGCTTCCTGAAATTCTGAATGCAATCAAAATTGAAAAAACAGAAAACGGACAAACGGTTTCTATTACCGTTGAAGCGGCTGTTCACCTCGGTGACAACCTCGTTCGTTGCGTTGCGATGTCTTCCACAGACGGACTTGTCCGTGGTGCTGAAGCCGTAGACCAAGGCGCTCCGATTACAGTACCGGTGGGTGCAGCAACGCTGGGCCGCGTGTTCAACGTTGTTGGCGAGCCAATCGATGGCAACGACACGGTTGACCGTACACTGACTAGCCCCATCCACAAAGAAGCTCCGAAATTCGACAACTTGTCGACGAAATCGGAAATTCTGGAAACTGGGATCAAAGTTATTGACTTGATGGCGCCTTACGCAAAAGGTGGTAAAATCGGTCTCTTCGGCGGTGCGGGCGTAGGTAAAACCGTAACGATGCAAGAGTTGATCCACAACATCGCACAAGAGCACGGCGGTATCTCCGTATTCGCGGGTGTTGGCGAGCGTACGCGTGAAGGTAATGACCTTTATCACGAGATGAGCGACTCCGGCGTTATCGCGAAAACAGCGATGGTGTTCGGCCAAATGAACGAGCCTCCTGGCGCACGTCTTCGCGTAGCTTTGACAGGTTTGACAATGGCGGAATACTTCCGTGACGTTGAAGGCAGAGACGTTCTGCTGTTCATCGACAACATCTTCCGTTTCACACAAGCAGGTTCCGAGGTATCCGCATTGCTGGGCCGTATGCCTTCCGCGGTAGGTTACCAACCAACGCTTGCAACAGAAATGGGTCAATTGCAAGAGCGTATTACATCCACGAAAAAAGGTTCCGTAACATCGATTCAAGCGATCTACGTTCCTGCGGATGACTATACGGATCCAGCGCCAGCGACTGCGTTCGCGCACTTGGATGCAACAACAAACTTGGAGCGTAGCATCGCGGCTGCAGGTATCTTCCCTGCCGTTGACCCGCTTGCTTCCTCTTCCCGTGTATTGGCGCCAGAAATCGTAGGCGAAGAGCACTATAAAGTAGCACAAGGCGTTAAGCAAGTGCTTCAACGTTACAAAGAGCTTCTGGATATCATCGCGATCCTGGGTATGGATGAGTTGTCCGACGAGGACAAACTGGTCGTTACTCGTGCGCGTCGTCTCCGTCTGTTCTTGTCTCAGCCGCTTCACGTTGCTGAGCCGTTCAACGGCTTCCCAGGCTTGTACGTACCTTTGAAAGAAACTGTGCGCAGCTTTAAAGAAGTTCTTGAAGGCAAGCACGATGATCTTCCTGAAGTTGCGTTCCACAACGTAGGTACGATCGAAGACGCGATTGCAAAAGCGAAAACGCTGTAAGGCGTACGCTAGCTAAGCTTTCGAAGCCGGTTTTGCTTAGGCGAAACTTACAGGAAGGAGAATCCAAGTGAGTACATTCCTACTTGAAATTGTTACTCCGGAGCGCAAAGTGTACGCGGAAGACGTGAACATGGTCAGCGTGAAGGGTGTTGCAGGAGAGCTTGGTATTCTGCCGAATCACATTCCACTTGTAACTCCACTCAAAATTGCTCCGATCACGGTTAAGAAACAAGGTCAAAAAGACCAAGTGTTGGCCGTGAACGGCGGTTTCATGGAAGTCCGCAAGGACAAGGTGGTTATTTTGGCGGAAAGCGCCGAGCTGCCGGAACAAATTGATATCGATCGTGCGAAAGCGGCGAAAGAGCGTGCGGAGAAGCGTCTTGCGGAAACGAAGCAAGAGAACGTGGATTTCAAACGTGCGGAAGCATCGCTGCAAAGAGCACTGAATCGGATCGGTGTATCTGGTAAATAAGAATACGAAAGAGGGCTATCCCTTGCTTCACGAAAGTGAATGCGGGGATAGCCTTTTTTGCATGCAATAAATTTAGCTTACGTGGTGCCAAGCGGTGGATTGGCCGGTTTTCGGACAAGCCGGGAAGGTGCTGCCGGCTTCGAGTGTAATCTTTTGACCATCTGCGTCTTGGTATTCGCCGGACTCCGTCACTTGCTCACCGGTTTGGTGCGTATGATTGACATGGCGCCAGGTTGTCGCAGTTCCGCTCACCGGACAATTGGGAAACTTGTCACCTTGCGTAAGCTCTTGAACTTTGCCGGCTTCACAAATATAAGCGCCGGTCTCCTCTACCGTTTCATTTGTACGGTGCTGTTTGGTTGCAGTTGCCATCGTTTCTTCATCCTTTCGGGTATAGGGTTGTGGGTAGGCGGGAACTCAAACAAGGTCTTAGGCCGAATTCCCTTGCATAGTATTACCCTATGCGCTGGATTTGTACGCAGGAGGTATATGAAAGGGGCGACAGGGAAAAATTAGAAAAAGCCGCAGGCGTATCCTTAGCCTGGGCAAGGCTTGTCAATTAGTCATCGACGCCCTAAGGCCTTTTTGTTATACTATAAAAGGCGATTATTACCAGAACTGCTGAGCTGTAAAAGACAAGGACTATGAATTGGAGGCGGTTACATTTACATGTTGTACACAAATAATTATGTAATCGTAGCGATCTTCTTGGGACTCGGGATTTTCCTGCCCATAGCTGCGCTGACGATTGGTAAATGGTTAAGACCGACGAAGCCGATCGAGGAGAAGTACACGACGTATGAGAGTGGAAATGAACCCGTAGGAGAAGGCCAGATTCGATTTAACATTCGTTATTATTTGTTTGCGTTGATGTTTGTCATTTTCGATGTGGAAACCGTGTTCCTGTATCCGTGGGCTGTTGCTTTTAATCAGCTTGGTTTGTTTGCCCTCGTTGAGATGTGTATTTTTGTAGCCTTGCTAGCCATAGGTTTAATATACGCTTGGAAGAAGAAGGTGCTGCAATGGACTTCAGTCTAGAAACGATTTCACCGCAAGAACGCGAAGAGCTTGACCGCAATGTGTTCATGACGACTTTGGAGCAAATTAAGGCATGGGCTCGCAGTAATTCTCTGTGGCCGCTAACGTTTGGTCTCGCTTGCTGTGCCATTGAAATGATGGGAACAGGCGGTTCTCACTATGATTTAGACCGATTTGGAGTCATCTTCCGTACGTCGCCCCGTCAATCCGATGTGATGATTGTCGCAGGGACAGTTACGAAGAAAATGGCTCCTTTGCTGCGCCGTCTTTACGAACAGATGCCGGAGCCGAAGTGGGTTATTGCGATGGGCTCTTGCGCAACTGCGGGTGGACCGTATGTACGTTCGTACTCCGTTGTTAAAGGGGTCGACCAGATCGTGCCTGTGGACGTGTATATCCCGGGCTGCCCGCCGAATCCGGCTGCGCTGATCTACGGCATCAACAAGCTTCAGGAGAAGATTCGCTATGAAGCGAAGACCGGGAAGCAGGTGACGAACCGATGAGCGAGGAGAAAAAGCCGGAGGAAACGGTAAAGCCAGCCGAGGAGACGGCGGCTTCGGAAGCGAGCGCGCCGGCTGAGGCCGGAAGTACAGCCGAGCCTGCGAAGCAAGAGGAAGGTACGGCTCCGGCAGGGCAAGCGCCGCCAGAGCCGGCCAGTGCGCCGAGCGTTGAGGGCGAGGCGGTGAAGGAAAGTGCGACGCCAGCGGAAGCTGAGGCGCCAGGCGAGAAGGCCGATGGCCCTGCGGCATCGGCGAGTGAAACGCCGGCGTCTGCGACGCCGCCGGCGGGCGAACCGCTTGCCGCTGACGCGGGCAAGCCTAGCCCTGACGACGCGGCTGCGCAGCGCGCCGCGGCACGGGCCGCGCGCCTCGCTGCGCGCGCGGCGGCGGACGGAGCTGCCGAGCCTGCGTCGGCAGCAACCCAAGCGCCAGCGTCCGCAGACGCCGGCGACGACGAGAAGGCGGCCAAAGCAGCGGCCGCCGCAGAAGCCCGCGCCGCGCGTGCGGCAGCACGCGGCGCCAAAACCGATGCGGCGGAGCCAGCCGCGCCGAAAGAGCCTTCGCCGAACCAGCCGCTGCTAGACCGGCTGGTGGCGATCATCAAGGCCGAGGCCGGCGAAGATGCGATCGTTGATGCCTTCATCAACGAGAAGGACGGACACCGGCCTTACATCGTCGTGCACAGCACCCGGTGGGTGCAGGCGGCCACGACGCTGCGCGATCACGAGGAGCTGCACTGCAACTACTTGCGCAACCTCTCGGGCGTGGACCAGGAGACGCACCTCGAGGTGGCGTATCACCTGCTGTCGCTCTCGCATCGCCACGAGTTCTGCGTGAAGGTCAAGACCGACCGCGAGAACCCGAGCATCCCGTCCGTCACGGACATTTGGCCGACGGCGAACTGGAACGAGCGCGAGGTGTACGACCTGCTCGGGATCGATTTTCCGGGCCATCCGAATTTAGTGCGAATCATGATGCCCGACGATTGGGTGGGTCATCCTCTGCGCAAAGACTACGAACCGCTCGATCCGGAGGTGTAGCACGTGTTACGGACAGAAGAACTCCTGCTTAACGTCGGCCCCCAGCATCCCAGCACGCACGGCGTATTTCGCGTCATCGTCAAGCTGGATGGGGAAATTATTAAAGAAGCGATCCCCGTCATGGGCTACTTACATAGAGGTACCGAGAAGCTGGCCGAGAACCTCAACTATACGCAAATTATTCCGTACACGGACCGCATGGATTACGTGTCGGCGATGACCAATAACTACGTGCTCGTCAATGCCGTGGAGAAAATGATGGGGCTGGAAATCCCCGAGCGGGCTGATTTCCTGCGCCTGATCGTGATGGAGCTGCAGCGCATCGCCTCCCACATGGTATGGTGGGGCACGTACCTGCTGGATATCGGGGCGATGAGCCCGTTTCTGTTCGCGTTCCGCGACCGGGAAATGATCATCGACATGTTCAACGAATTGTGCGGCGCCCGTCTCACCTACAACTACATGCGTGTAGGCGGCGTCAAATGGGACGCGCCTCCGGGCTGGCTGGATAAAGTCCGGGCGTTCATTCCGTATATGTATAAGAAATTGGAAGAATACCATACGCTTGTGACCGGCAACGAGATCTTCTTGTCCCGGATCAAGGGCGTCGGCAAATATGATGCCGAGACAGCCATCGCATACGGCCTCAGCGGGGCTAACCTGCGCTGCACGGGCATCGACTGGGATATCCGCAAAACGCAGCCCTACAGCCTCTACAGCCGCTTTGAGTTCGATGTGCCGTTGCGCACCGGGGGCGACTGCTACGACCGCTATCTCGTCCGAATGGAAGAAGTGAAGCAGTCCCTGCGCATTCTGGAGCAGGCCCTCGCGCAAATTCCGGAGCAAGGCGACACCATGGGCAAAGTGCCGAGGGTCATTCGTCCGCCGGAAGGCGAAGTGTATGCGGCCATTGAATCGCCTCGTGGCGAGATCGGCTGCTACATTATTTCCCGGGGAAAACAAGAACCGTTCCGGCTTAAATTCCGGCGTCCTTCCTTCGTGAACCTGCAAATTTTGCCAAAGCTGCTGGTGGGCGAGACGATGACGAATCTGATTACGATTCTAGGCGGTATCGATATTGTCGTAGGGGAGGTTGACGCCTAATGACAGGATTATTGGAACAGAGCCTCACGTGGACGAATTTCCTCGTCTTCCTGTTCTGGGGCATCGTCATGCTGCTGCTCGTCCTTGGCTTCGTAACCTATGCCATTTACTTCGAGCGCAAAGTTATCGGCTGGATGCAGCTGCGGATCGGACCGAACCGCACGGGGCCGCTGGGGCTCTTACAGAGCGTCGCGGACGTTACCAAGCTGCTCATCAAGGAAGATACGATTCCGAAGAAGGCCGAGCGCGAGCTGTTCATCCTTGCGCCGATTATTACGTTCATTCCTTCGTTCACGATTATCGCCACGATTCCGTTCTCGGATCGGATGTTCAACGCCAATCTGAACGTCGGCTTGCTGTTCTATGTCGCGCTCACCGGGCTCTCGACGATCGGGATTATTCTCGGCGGCTGGGCCTCTAACAATAAATACGCGCTGCTTGGCGGAATGCGTTCGGCGGCGCAGATGATCTCGTATGAGGTGCCGCTTGTCATCTCCGTGATCGGGGTCATCATGATGACCGGCACGCTGAACTTGCATGCGATGGTCGACCATCAGGCCGGAGGCTTCTGGCACTGGAATTTCATCCCGCAAATTCTGGGGTTTATCATTTTCGTCATTGCCGGTGTTTCTGAATTGAATCGGACGCCGTTCGACTTGCCGGAGGCAGAGTCCGAGCTGGTAGCCGGTTACCACGTCGAGTACAGTGGATTCCGTTTTGCTTTTTACATGTTGGCCGAGTATGTGTACGTCTTCGTGATCGCGTCCTTGACCAGTTTGCTTTTCCTGGGCGGGTGGCATGCGCCTTTCGAATTCCTGGACTTCATTCCGGGCATCATCTGGTTCCTGCTGAAATTCTCGTCTGTGGTGTTCTTCCTGTTCTGGCTGCGCGCGACGCTGCCGCGGGTACGCATCGATCAGCTGATGGGCTTCGGCTGGAAAGTGCTTCTGCCGCTTGCGCTCGTGAACATGCTGGTGACGGCGATTGTGATGACGATTTTCTAAGGAGTTGAACCGTATGAAAGGGATCATGAAAGGTCTCGGCTTTACGTTTAAAAGCATGACCCAAAAGAAAATTACGTACGCCTATCCGGACGTTCCGATTCAAATGCCCGACCGCTTTCGCGGCATCCAACATTTTGATCCCGAGAAATGCATCGTCTGCAACCAGTGCGCGCGCATCTGTCCGACGGAATGTATCACGTTGACGGGGAAAGCGAATCCGGACCCTGAGAAAAAGGGGAAGGTCATCGATACGTATGACATCAACTTTGAAATTTGCATCTTGTGCGATCTGTGCACCGAGGTGTGTCCGACGGAAGCGATTGTCATGACGAATAACTTCGAGCTGAGCACGTACAGCCGGGACGATCTGTTCAAAAATCTGGAATGGCTGAACGAGAACAACCAGAACATCCGTCAGGAGAACAACTCGGCCATGCCGAAAGGGGGCGCGAAGAAAGATGTTTAGCTTTAGCGGACTTGGAGATTTCCTGTCCAGCGGCACGAGCTGGATGTTCTTTGTTTTCGCCCTGCTGGCGATCGGCGGCGCGATCTTCATGATTTCGTTTACCAAAGTCGTTCACATGGTCGTCGCGGTTGCGCTGACGTTTATCAGCTTGGCAGGCCTTTACATTATTTTGGAAGCAGAGTTTGTAGCTTTTGTTCAGGTACTGATCTATGCGGGTGCGATTTCGATTCTGATGATCTTCGGCATTATGATGACGAAACACAGAAGCGAAGAGGAGGAAGCACCGCGTCGTCCATGGCACGAAGGGCTGGCGATTGTCGGCTCGCTGGCGCTGTTCGGGGTTATTTTCTACGCGATTCAGAAGTCTACGTTCGTCGCTAACGGCACGCTGGATGCGGGGAAAGACAACACGCTCGAAATCGGGAAGCTGCTGTATAACGTGCATGTGATTCCTTTTGAAATTATGTCGGTGCTGCTGACGGTGGCCTTTATCGGGGCGATCGTCGTGGCGAAGCGAGAGGAGGATTAGCGGTGGGAACGATTATTACGCCTTATCTAACATTGGCAGCTATCCTGTTCTGCATCGGGCTGTACGGCGCGCTGACCAAGCGGAGCGGCATTATCGTGCTGCTGTCGATCGAGCTGATGCTGAACGCAGTCAACCTGAACCTGGTGGCGTTCTCGAAGCTTGGCGACCATCCTGCGCTGACCGGCCAGATTTTCTCTCTCTTTAACATTACGATTGCGGCGGCCGAAGCGGCTGTCGGCGTTGCGATTCTGATTGCGATTTACCGGAATAAAGGAACTTCAGATGTGACGGATCTGGATTCCATGAAGCGCTAGGAGGCGAACACGGATATGGTATCGGACTACTCACAGTACGCATGGCTCATTCCATTGTTTCCGCTGCTTGCATTTCTTGCGCTCACGGCGATGGGACGTCAGTTAAAAGATGTAGGCATCTACATCAGCATTGTTGCGATGCTCGCCTCGTTTATCGTGGCGCTGCTCATTTTCATCGAGCGGGTCGGCGGCAATGTCGAAGACTACACGTGGGATAAAATGAACTGGCTGCAGGTCGGCGACTTCTCGCTCCGCATGGGGTTTGAGGTCAACAACCTGAACGCGCTGATGCTTGTCATCGTGACGCTGGTTTCCCTCTTGGTCAACATCTACTCCAAGGGCTACATGAAAGGCGACGAGCGCATTCACGTCTTCTTCGCGTATATCGCGCTGTTCTCGTTCTCCATGCTAGGCCTAGTTATTTCCGAAAATATGCTCGAGCTGTACATCTTCTGGGAGCTGGTGGGCGTCTGCTCATTCCTGCTCGTCGGTTTCTGGTATTTCAAGCCGGAGGCGAGAGCCGCAGCGAAAAAAGCGTTCATCGTCACCCGCATCGGGGACGTCGGCTTGTTCATTGCGATCCTGCTGCTGTACTGGTACATGCCAGGGCATGCGCTGGATTTCACCTCGATCCACAATGCGTTTACGACGGGCAAAATCGACCCATCGATCGTCACCTGGATCGCTGTACTGATCTTTGTCGGCGCGATCGGCAAATCCGGCCAATTCCCGCTGCACACGTGGCTGCCGGATGCGATGGAAGGGCCGACGCCGATTTCGGCGCTCATCCACGCCGCAACGATGGTTGCCGCCGGGGTGTACCTCGTGGCGCGTACGTTTGATATTTTCCATGCTTCGCCGGATGCGTTGACCGTTGTTGCTTATGTGGGAGGCTTTACAGCCATCTTCGCCGCCACTATCGGTATCGCGCAGAACGATATCAAGCGCATTCTCGCGTACTCGACCGTCAGTCAGCTCGGCTACATGATGATGGCGCTGGGTATCGGCGTGTCGTACACGTCGGGGATGTTCCACCTGTTCACGCATGCTTTCTTCAAAGCGCTGCTCTTCTTGGGTGCAGGCAGCGTGATCCATGCCGTACATACGCAGGACATTAACGAAATGGGCGGACTGTCCCGCAAAATGAAAATTACGACGTGGACGTTTGCGATCGGTACGCTGGCCTTGTCCGGTATTTTCCCGTTCGCCGGTTTCTGGTCGAAGGATATGATTCTCAGCGAAGCATATGACCATAACCAGCTGCTGTTCTGGGTTGGCGTCATCGCCGCCTTCTTCACGGCGTTCTATATGTCGCGCCTGTTCTTTCTTGTCTTTATGGGCGAGGCGCGGGGCAAAGCCGTCCATGAAGATGCTGCGCACGACGACGATCACCATGCTGCTGCGCATGAGCCGCATGAATCGCCGGCTTCCATGACGACGCCGCTCATTATTTTGGCCGTGCTGGCGGTCGTTGCCGGCTTCGTGAACACGCCGTTCAACGAATGGCTTGGCCACTGGCTCACCGGGCAGGAGCATGACGAGGCGGCCAACTGGTCGGTCATCATCCTGTCGACACTGGCGGGTCTGCTCGGCATCGGGTTGGGCTACCTGATCTATCTCAAACGGACGATCCCTCGGGACGTGGTGTCCAGCAAGGCGCCTTGGCTGTATGCGCTGCTGAACCGCAAATATTACATGGACGAATTGTACGACACGGTTATCGTGCGACCGCTGCGCGGGCTGGGTTGGGTGCTGAATGTCATCGACGTCTACATCATTGACGGCATCGTGCGGCTGGTGGCCTTCGGCGTCGTCAGTCTGGGCCGTCTCGGTTCCCGGCTTCAAAACGGCCAGCTGCAATCCTACGGCGTCATCATGCTGCTTGGCATGCTGATTCTGGCGCTGGCGATTGCAGGAAGGAGGTTCATCCATGCCGGCTAGCTTACCTATTTTAAGTTTGATTGCTCTTTCACCTTTGCTTGGCGTGTTGGTGCTGCTGTTCACCCCGGGCGACCGGGGTCGCCTCGTCAAAACAATCGGCATCGCGACAACGTTTATCCCGCTGCTGCTGGCGGCCTGGCTGTACGCCGATTACAATTTTCAAGGCGATCCGCTGCAATACAAGGAATCGCTGAGCTGGATCAAGGTGCCGCTTAACCATGAGGGCATTGATGGGATTGCAAGCTTTTTCTTTGAGTTCAAGTATTCGCTTGCCGTCGATGGCATATCGCTGCCGCTCGTGTTTCTGACGGCTTTGGTTTCCTCGATGGCGGCGCTGGCTTCCGTCTACATCAAAAAACGCTGGAAAACGTACTACATTCTGTTTCTTCTGCTCGAAGTGGGGATGTTCGGCGTTTTCATGGCGCAGGATCTGTTCTTGTTCTTCGTGTTCTTTGAAATTACGCTGGTTCCAACGTTCTTCCTGATCGGCATTTGGGGCTATATGAACCGGGAGCAGGCGGCGAACAAGTTCCTCCTGTACAACGGGCTCGGCTCTGCAATCATGCTGATTGCGTTCATCCTGCTCGTTACGACGGCTGGCTTTGCGCAGGACCCTTCTACAACGGAGAACATCATCTCTTACAGCGGGGATATTCAGACAATTGCACATAACCTGCTTCAGGACGCAAATGCCTACGTGAATCAGGAGGGCACGCCATTCTTCCTGAGCTCAGCGATGAAATGGACGATGTTCATTCTGCTGCTCGTCGCGTTCGGCATTAAACTGCCGATCTTCCCGTTCCACACGTGGATGCTCAAAGTGCATGCCGAGGCGCCTCCGGCTGTCGTTATGATTCACTCAGGTATCTTACTGAAAATGGGGGCGTACGGTCTCATCCGCTTCGGCATCCTGTTCTTCCCGGCGGAGGCTCAGAAGTGGGCCTGGGTGCTGGCGCTGCTCGGCGTCATCAACATCGTGTACGGCGCGATTCTCGCGATCGTGCAAAAAGATTTCAAACTCGTACTCGCCTACTCGAGTATCTCGCATATGGGCATCGTGCTGCTCGGCCTCGCCGCCTTCAACATCTCAGGGCTGCAAGGCGCTGTGTTCCAGTTGATCTCACACGGTCTGATTTCCGCCCTGATGTTCCTGCTCGTCGGCAGCCTGTACGAGCGCACGCAAACGACGCAGCTGAGCGCCCTGGGCGGGCTCGCGTCATCGATCCCGTTCATCAGCGGTATTCTGCTGATTGCGGGCATGGCCTCGCTCGGATTGCCGGGCCTCTCCGGCTTTATCAGTGAGTTCCTGGCTTTCGTCGGACTCTTTGAAAACCATCGCGTGTACGCGATTACCGGTACACTGGGCATCATTCTCGCAGCGGTGTACGTGCTGCGCGGGGTGCTCAGCATCACGTTCGGGCCGAAGCGGCCGGAACTGCTGCAGTCCGGCATGCGCGATGCGAGGTTGATCGAGGCGGTGCCGATGATCGTGCTCGTCGCCTTTATTCTCCTGCTCGGTGTGTACCCGAGCGTGCTGGGGCAGCCGCTTCAACAAACCATCGGCAGCTTGGATCAGTTGATCCATAGCGTAGCCGGGAAGATAGGAGGTTAGTCCAGTGGAACAGATTTTACGACTCCAAGCTTCCGATTTGCAGTATCTGCTCCCTGAGCTGGCGCTGGTTGTGACCGCGGTCATCCTGTCTCTCTTGGATCTTGCTTTGCCGAACCGCATCAATCGGACGTTCATCGGCTGGCTAACCCTTGTGGGCATTGTGGTGTCCGGCGTTTTCGTCGCGCTGCAGCTGAATCCCGCTGAGCCTGTGCAGCTGCTGAATTTCAGCTACCGGGTCGATGACTTCTCGAATATCATGAAGCTGCTCGTTCTCACCGGCACCGCATTGGTCGTGCTGATGAGCATCGGCTTTGTCAAAGAAGACAGCATCCCGCACGTCGGCGAGTATTACTACTTCTATTTGCCGGCTGCGCTGGGCGCAATGATCATGTCCTCCTCCGGCGATCTGATTACGCTGTATGTCGGATTGGAGCTGCTCAGCATTACATCTTACCTGCTGGTGGCCATGAAAAAGAAAGACGGCCTTTCCAACGAAGGCGCGTTCAAATATCTCGTGATGGGCGGGATTTCGTCCGCCATTATATTGTACGGGATGTCGTTCCTGTACGGGATATCGGGCTCGACCAACCTGGCGCAGATTGGGGCGACTTTGCCATCGATGACGGCATCTTATGAGCCGCTGCTCTATCTGGCGTTCTTCCTGCTGCTGGCGGGCTTCGGCTTCAAAATTGCCGCCGCCCCGTTCCACAGCTGGGCACCCGATGTGTACCAAGGCGCGCCGACGCCGGTCACAGCGTTCCTGGCTGTCGTCTCCAAGGCGGCGGGCTTCGCAATTTTGTTCCGCGTCTTCTACGTGCTGTTCGCATTCAACAGCTTTAAGGATACACAGCTCCAGTCCGATGTATTCCTGGCGATTTCCGTCATGGCCGCCATTGCGATGGTCGTGGGCAACTTCATTGCGCTCAAGCAGACGAATATGAAAAGGCTCCTCGCCTATTCCGGAATCGCGAACGCCGGGTACATCCTGGTGCCGATTGCGACGTATTTCTCGGTCACGCATTATGCGAACTTCTCGGAATTCATCTTCTACCTGATTGCGTATCTGGTGATGAATATCGGGGCATTCGCGGTGCTGATGATTGTCGAGGCCGCCGAAGGCCACACCGAAGCCAAAGGCTTCGCCGGCTTGTACTATCGCGCGCCGCTGACGGCCGTTGCAATGGTGCTGCTCGTGCTCTCGCTCGCAGGAATACCGCTCTCCGGCGGATTCTTCGGGAAATTTTACATCATCCTCGGCACGATGCAGACTCAGCAGTACTGGCTCGGCGCGCTCATGATCGCGACCAGCGTCGTGTCGTTGTATTACTACTTCGGCATCGTCCGGCAGATGTTCATGCGCAGTGATTACGAACCGGCTCCGGTTCGAGTCTCCGTGCCGCTGGGCATCGTCGTATGGTTGTGCGCGCTGGTCAGCGTCGCGCTCGGCGTCGTGCCGCAAGTGGTACTGAAAGGCATCGAAACGATTTTTACATTGACGAGCGATTTTATTATCCGATAAGGTGCGACTCCAGGCCTCTCTCTGCGTATAAGCAGGGAGAGGTTTTTTGTGTGCCAGAAAGTATATCCTCGAAGCAGCTCCATGTCATCAGTAAACGCTACCGTCCTCGAAAGGACGGCGGAGCCGTTTATTTTTGGCGCATCGGCAGTTTCACAGCCACAAAAAAAGGGTAAGCACGAGTAAATGCTCATTATCCAGAAAATACATCTAAAAAAAATGTTCCTAAGTCTGAACTTTTTGCGAAGAAAAACCGTTATAGCTATCGAGGAGCGGTGGAATGTGGTATAGATAGAGAAGTGCATTTTTTACGCTCAATTCGAACTAAAAGGACCTGATGCAATGAACTGGTTTCGATACGTAGGACCCTTCGCTGTGCTGCTCGTTCTAGGCCTGGTCGGCCATGTCACGACCGCCTCGGCAGCTTATCCTATTTCTTCGGATCCGATGCGGGTGAAGCAAACGTATTTAGATATGATTAACATAAATGGCGCCTGGGCCGCCGCGGAGGACACACGTACGCCGCTGATCGTCGCGGTCGTCGATACGGGCGTTGATCTGACGCATCCCGATCTGGCGGGACGGCTGGTGGACGGTGTCAATCTGCTCCAGCCCGGCGCAAAGCCTTACGACGATAATGGCCACGGCACGAATGTCGCCGGGATTATCGTTGCTGCGATGAACAATGACAAGGGCATTGCCGGTATCGCGCCAAATGCGCGGATCATGCCGATCAAAGCGTTGGAATCGGACGGCACGGGCGACGAAGCCAAGCTGGGCGAAGGCATCAAATACGCCGTCGATCACGGTGCCAAGATCGTCGTGTTGTCGCTTGGCCTGAACAAATACTCCGCGTATTTGCAAGGGATTGTGCAGTACGCGGAGGATCGCAATGTGCTGCTCGTGGCCGCTGTCGGCAACGAGAGCACAAGCGTCAAATACCCCGCGGCGTATCCGTCGGTGCTGGCCGTCGGCGGCGTGAGCCCCGACCGCACCGCCGATCCCCGGTCCAACTACGGACCGGAGCTGGACATTATGGCGCCGTGGGACGTGTACACCACCGCCCTCGGCGGCGGTTACCAATACCAGGACGGCAGCTCGATGGCGGCCCCGCAGGTGGCCGGCGCTGCGGCGCTCGTCTGGGGTAAGTACCCAGGCATGAGCGCCTTCCAGGTGCGCTCACAGCTGGAGCAGACCGCGGAGGACCTCATGTCCCCGGGGTGGGACACGAAGACCGGCTACGGGCTGCTGAACGTGCAGAAGGCGCTGACGGAGCCGTATAAGCAGGACCGCTTCGAGCCGAACGACACGCAGGCGCAGGCGGCGCTGCTGCCGGCGCATACGGCCATCAAGGCCTCGCTCAGCTCCGGGCAGGACCAGGACTGGTATGCCATCGACACGGCGTACGATGGCCAACTGCAGTTTTGGCTGGAGCCGGAGGAGAGCTCGGCGGCGGGCAGCATCCGGCTGCGTGTGGATTCCGGCGAGACGTTCGTCGCTGGCGGGGATAGCAGCCAGCCCTTCACCGTGAACGTGCGCAAAGGCCGCACGTACATCCAGCTGCAGGGCGTCGACAGCGCCCGCCAAACAGCGCTGAACTATGCACTGCGGACTGATTTTATCATTTATACGGATCCTTTCGAGGATAACGATAAGCAGTACAAAGCGTTTGCGCTGCCGGAGCGCAGCCAGACGCTTGAAGGTACGTTCCATCAGAAAGGGGACGTTGACTGGTTCTCTATTTATCTGGAGCATTCCGGTACGATGCGGATCAAGGTTACGACGGATACCGGTCGTATTGATCCGATGCTGTTTATTCAGAAGGAAGGCGAGAAATCGCTGACCTACGATCAGACGGGCGACGGTGGGATGGAAATTACGTCGCAGATGGATGTATTGCCTGGGCAATACTATATCCGGGTTAGCAATGTGAAGGATTATATCGAGCCGATTACGGGCGAGTACACGCTCGACATCGACTACACGCCGAAGCTCATTGATCCGAATGAGCCGAACGACAAGTCGTACCAAGCCACCTTTGCCGCGTTGAACAGCGGGTATGAGGGTGTTTTTAGCCGGAATGAGGATGTCGATTGGTTTGAATTCCGCTTGACGAAGGAAAGTCTCGCTCAGGTGTCGCTTACGAATCTACCGACCACTCGTATATTGTATGCGACGCTCTATGACAGTTCGATGAAGGATTTGGGCACGTATCAGAGCACGCTCGGGAATACGAGTCTTGCGTTCGAGAAGCCGCTGTCCAGCGGTACGTATTATATTAAACTGCGGGCGAACCAGTGGTTTATGAGCCAGATGTACCGTCTGCAGATCAATAGTTTTGTACTGATCAGCGGGTATCGGGATATCGAGAATCATTGGGCGCAAAGCACGATCAGCGAGATGACGAGCGAAGGCATTATTAGCGGCTATGGCAACTACCGTTTTGCGCCGGATCAGCCTGTGTCCCGAGCGGAAGCAGCGACGGTGCTGGCCCGCGCCCTGCATTTGACGAAGCAGCGGGAGCTGCGTTTTAGCGATGTGGCGACGAGCTTCTGGGGCTATGCGGATATTGCCAAGGTCGTGCAGGCAGGCATTGTCGACGGCTACCCGAACGGCACGTTCGGCCCGAATCGCGGGCTGACGCGGATGGAAATGACGCAAATGGTCGCCAAGGCGCTCGGTATGAGCGGCAAGCTGCGTGGCAACTCCCCGTACCCGGATGTCGGCGAGACGTACTGGGGTGTTGGGATTGTGAAGCAGATGGCGGCAGACAGCTGGATCAGCGGCTACCCGGACGGTTCGTTCCATCCGGAAGACGGCGCGACGCGGGCTGAATTTCTCACGATTGTAGCCAAACTGTTAAATCGATAATTTGCGAAGGAAGAGGCGAGGCGAATGGGTGAAACGGATAAGTGGAGCGAGGCAGCTAAATACGCATCTCTGATGAACACGGTGGATATTGTGGTCTATATTGCCTGTATCGGTCTTGCGTGGTGGGCGCTGCAGGCGTTTCGCTTTGACGTTCTGCTCAAACAGCCGAAAGGTGCTAAGGCGATCATGCTGCAGATCCTGCTGGCGATCGGGCTTGGGCACCTTGTCGCCTCTTTTTTCATTCAATATTTAGGTCTCTCTCTGGACTTCAGCCGAATGTTTTAATGGCGATTTCCGAATAAGGCGCAACTTTGTTGTCAACAATGGATAGTAGAACGGCATCAAAATGGAAAGCGGCTACGAACTCTATGTGGGGCTATCCGAATGCCAAAAGAACACAGTTGTGTCCACCTGGCAACCAATGATAAGATTAAGAAATGTGCGAAATGTGTCAAACGAAGATAAACGGATCCGCCGTCATATTCATGGACGTGAGCGTTTACTGGTGGTATTGAGCCGCTTCGAGGATGTGCTTTCTGAAATACTAAAATAAGTTCGCGGAGGGACCATGATGAGCAAAATTATCGTCCGCGGTGGCCGAAAGTTAGCTGGCAGTGTGAGAATTAACGGAGCGAAAAATGCGGTTCTGCCGATTATTGCAGCTTCCATCCTGGGATCGGAAGGTGAAAGCGTCATCCACGATGCGCCTCCCCTTGACGATGTACTGGTCATTAATAAAGTGTTGCAAAGTTTGGGGATTGAAGTCGAATATAACCGGCAGTCCATCCGGGTTCGTGCCGGGCGGATTGAGACCTGTGAAGCCTCATATGAACTGGTTCGTAAAATGAGAGCCTCGTTCCTCGTGATGGGACCTTTGCTGGCGCGTCTCGGTCAAGCGCGAATTTCGCTGCCGGGAGGCTGTGCGATCGGTACAAGACCGATTGACCAGCATCTCAAAGGCTTTGAAGCGATGGGGGCCGATATTGAGCTGGGCCAAGGCTACATTGAAGCCAGGGTCAAAGGTCGCCTCAAGGGCGCCAAAATTTATCTCGATGTCGCGTCAGTTGGCGCAACAGAGAATATTATGATGGCTGCGACGCTGGCGGAAGGCACGACGATTATTGAAAATGCCGCCAAAGAGCCGGAAATTGTGGACTTGGCGAACTATTTGAATGCGATGGGCGGTGTCATTCGCGGCGCTGGCACAGGTGTTATTCGTATTGAAGGTGTACATAAGCTTTGCGGAGCGGTACATACGGTTATTCCGGATCGCGTTGAAGCAGGAACGTACATGATTGCTGCGGCCATTACGGGCAGCGAGCTGTATATGGAGGGCGCGATCGGCGATCACCTTCGTCCTGTCATTTCGAAAATGCAGGAGATGGGCGTCGAGATCGAGGAAGACGAGAACGGCATTCGCGTACGCGGCGGCGGGCCGCTGCGCGCGGTCGACGTGAAGACGCTGCCGTATCCGGGCTTCCCGACCGACATGCAGTCGCAGATGATGGCGCTGCTGATGGTTGCGGACGGCACGAGTCTCGTGACGGAAACGGTGTTCGAGAACCGGTTCATGCACGTCGACGAGTTCTCCAACATGAACGCCGCCATCAAGGTAGATGGACGCACGGCGATTATTAGCGGCAACACGAAGCTGCGCGGCGCGAAGGTTTGCGCAACCGACCTGCGGGCGGGGGCCGCGTTGATTTTGGCCGCGTTAGCGGCGGACGGTGAGACGGAGATTACCGGCGTTCACCATATTGATCGCGGCTACGTCGATATTACCGACGTGCTGCGGGATCTGGGCGCCGACATTCAACGGTCGGTGCCGCAGGAAGTGGAAGAGGAAGCGGCGGAGCTGGGCTTTTTCAGCATTCAGCCTACGCTGGCTTAAATAGGGAGAACCATCCGGCATTAGTGCTGGGTGGTTCTTTTTGTTAAATTGAGGCCGCGCGAGGTGGAAGCAGCAGCGAGCTTCTGGCTTGTTGTATGCGAACGAGAGCTGACGAGCTGTGGGGACGCATCAGCCTGCTGATTCCTAAACCACAGCGTCTATTTAGCTTAAAATTCGCTATTTCAAATTGTAATGGTTGCTGCAGACCGTATTTGTTCAA
This sequence comes from Paenibacillus oryzisoli, assembly GCF_050467285.1. Classification (GTDB taxonomy): domain Bacteria; phylum Bacillota; class Bacilli; order Paenibacillales; family NBRC-103111; genus Paenibacillus_E; species Paenibacillus_E oryzisoli_A. Next base: position 41,446 of record NZ_JBCMUN010000026.1, read on the forward strand.
AAACGAGCGAAACCTGGCCAGCTTGGCCCCAATAGGCGCCGCTGCAACCGTTAGCCCTGGAAAGGTGGCGCTTTGCGCCAAATAGGCACCAAGGCGACCGTTAGCGATGAGGAGGCTGGTCCCCAAGCCCAATGTTGTCAGGTTAAGGCGGCACACTGTGAGCTTTACATATACAACGATGGCAGCCAGACGGCATCAAGCGAGTTAAGCGGCCTGGCGTATCCATGAAATGGAAAACCTCCAGTTCGTTTCATCTGGAAACGGCTCTGGTGTTAGCTGAACTGGAAAATCTCCAGGCCATTTCAGCAGTTTGAAGCGAATTGCCCTTGCAAGGGCAATTGGACTGGAAGAATTCCAGTTCAGCACCCCGATTTCGGCGAAAATGCGCAAATGAACAGGAGAAATTCCATTTCATTATGCGGAGCGGCGGGCAGGTGATCGCGGCAGGCTCAGCGACGGCTCAGCGGTGGGTGGTCGGTGGCGAGCACAGTCCAGAATGTCAGGGTAAAGTGTCTCTTTATGAATAGCTTGCTTTCGTTATGCTTTTGTCCGTTCGCTCGCCATCCCGCTGCTTTCCCCATGATCAACCGTTTCGTGTGAAATACAACCTCGTTCCCCGACTAACACGCCTCCTGTCGGTTCCATACATCACTCTCTTCACCCCCGAAAATCCCCCACCTCCCTCTCTCCCAAGTTCTATTCTAGCAACGCACCTCATAAGCTAAGGCATACCCTATTCACCCTAGTAAACGCGCTATTGGAGGCTGCCTAGACTTATGTTCAAGAAAAGACGCGTCATCCGAAAAGAAGTCATCCTCTGGATGGCTGTTTGCCTATCTTCCATGCTGGCTGTCACTATTATCGTCCCCAGTTTGCTAGTCAAGAAGATTCCCAGCGGCGCCAGCGCCTACCCGGTCCCGATCGAAGGTGCGCAGCTGCAGGAAGCGGTCAGCGAGAAGGGGCTGATGATCCCCGTGTATCTGACGAAACAGGCCAAGATACAGACCGTGCCGCTGGAGGCGTATGTCAAAGGCGTGCTCGCCGCGGAAATGCCCGTCAGCTTTGAGCTGGAGGCGCTGAAGGCGCAGGCGATGGCTGCTCGCACGTATGTGGTGCGCCGGGTGATCGAGAAGGACTACAGCAATATGCCGGTGGACGATGCGCTGGTCACGGATACGACGGCGCATCAGGTGTACTTGACCGACGAAGAGCTGCGGGACAAGTGGGGCAAAAGCGACTACGAGACGAATATGGCCAAGATTGATAGAGCGGTCAGCGAGACGAAGGACAAGATTCTGACGTATAATCATGAGCCTATTAATGCGACGTTTTTTTCTACGAGCAACGGGTACACCGAGAATTCGGAAGACTATTGGCCGTTCAAAAGCCCCTACCTGCGCAGCGTCGCCAGCCCGTGGGACGAGAAGCTCTCCTCTCATTACAAGGAGACGGTGACGCTGAGCTATAAGACCCTGCTGCAAAAGCTGGGCGTTCCCAGCATCTCTACGATCGACGGCAGCGCCAAAGGCATGAAGGTGCTCACTTGGTCGGACGGCCACCGGATCAAATCGATGACCATCGGCGGCAAGGTGTTCACCGGCCGGGAGGTGCGAGAGAAGCTCGGACTCGCTTCCTCGCAATTCTCGTGGAAATGGTCGGGTTCGCAGATTGCGATTACGACGTACGGTTACGGGCACGGCGTCGGCCTCAGCCAATGGGGCGCGGACGGCATGGCCAAGGAAGGGAAGACGGCAGAGCAGATCGTAACCTACTATTACACAGGCATTTCTATTGAAAATGCGACGCCGTTTATCCGCAAATCCTGACGGGATCACGTTTCTATAAAAATATCTTTTTGGAAAAGTATAAAACCTTGAATTGTGTCAAGAATGGTTGATGAGGTGATAACCATGAATGATCAAAACAAAGGTTTTCAAAAAGAAGAAGCTCCTAAAACTGTTCAAGGAGCACAAAGTTCAACATCTGCATGGAAGAGGCTGCTTGCAAAGAAATGGGTATTTCCAGCGACATACGTGGCTGCGGCAGCAATTATCTTAACCTTAATGTGGGTGTACCAGGATGCAGGGACCAAAACAGTCAGCCAAGAAGATCTGGGCATTAAGGTTAGCAGCGAGGATGTAGGTACTGACAATCCAATCGCACCGAAAGACGGAGCAGTTGCTGTAAATGCGCAAGCCGAGACGATGCAATGGCCAGTGAAAGACAGATCGCTGGTTGAAGTGGGAGTTCCGTTCTATGACACCAACGCAACGAATGAAGTGAAGCAAGCGGCGATGATTCAATACGGCGATCAACTGACGCCGCATACCGCAATTGACTTGAAAGCCAAAGACGGCGCAGCGTTCGACGTTCTGGCAGCACTAAGCGGCAAGGTAACGGCGGTGGAAAATAATCCGGTCGTCGGCAATCTTGTCGAAATCACCCACAGCAATGGGCTCATCTCCGTATACCAAAGCTTGGCCGACGTGAAAGTGACGAAGGGCGCTGAGGTGAAAAAGGGCGATGTGATTGCGAAAGCAGGCCGCAACGATTTCGAGAAAGAGGACGGCGTTCACTTGCACTTTGAAGTGCGTCAAGTGAGCGACAACGCAGCCGTCAATCCGGAAACGCTGCTGAACGCGAAGCAATAAGCGCAAATCAGTTTCACAAGATGAGGCCGTAACGGCCTACATATAGCAGGGCAGCGGGAGAACTTTTCCTGCTGCTTTTTTGCTCGTATCGGCACACAGATCCCTCGAAGCGAAGGAACTTTGGCACGCTTGTCCGCCGCGAAAATGACGCCAAAAGCGGGATTTCTGGGTTTATTTTGAAAATAAATATGGGAATTCGGCTCGTCAGGCTTGGCTACGTAGAATATCTAGTCATGCCCCTCATATACTTTACCAAACTATCTCGAGTAGGGAGGCGAGGGGAGTGCACGATTACATCAAAGAGCGGACCATTAAAATTGGGACCTGTATCGTCGAGACCAAGAACACGGTTCGTACGATTGCGAAGGAATTCGGCGTTTCCAAAAGCACGGTGCACAAGGATTTGACGGAAAGACTGCCGGAAATCAACCCGGACCTGGCGAATCAGGTGAAGCATATTCTGGAATATCACAAGTCCATCCGTCACCTTAGGGGAGGGGAAGCGACCAAGATTAAGTATCGGAAGACCCGGAGCCCAAAGCAATCCGAGAATCTGGTTACGGTTAAGTCCTAAACGCTCACCCTTCATCCCGTTGACTTCCTGAATCTGGCGCTGTCGAAATTTAACGGAAAAAGAGGAATTAATGCATTTATCGCGAATTTAGCTTATAATTAGAACTGACTATCAGAGCGCCGATTCTTCACGGGATGGACGATAAGGTTTAGGAGGATTATTGGAAAATGTTCAGCAAGGATATTGGGATAGATCTCGGCACGGCGAATGTGCTGATTCATGTGAAAGGTCGCGGCGTTGTGCTCGACGAGCCTTCCGTAGTTGCCATTGAAAGCGATACGAAACGCGTGCTGGCTGTCGGTGAAGAAGCGTTCCGCATGGTCGGTCGCACACCCGGCAACATTATCGCAATCCGTCCGCTGAAGGACGGCGTTATTGCGGACTTTGACATTACGGAAATGATGTTGAAGCATTTTATTGCAAAAATTGGGGGCAAGAACTGGTACTCTCATCCGAGAATCCTGATTTGCGCCCCAACCAACATTACGTCGGTTGAGCAGAAGGCGATCCGTGAAGCGGCAGAGCGCAGCGGCGCCCGGGAAGTATTCATGGAAGAAGAGCCGAAGGCGGCGGCGATTGGCGCCGGCATGGACATCTTCCAACCAAGCGGCAACATGGTTGTAGATATTGGAGGAGGGACGACGGATGTAGCCGTGTTGTCCATGGGCGACATCGTCACCTCCTCTTCCATCAAGATCGCCGGCGACAAGTTCGACATGGCGATTATGAAGTTTATCAAGAATAAGTACAAGTTGTTGATCGGTGAACGGACAAGTGAAGATATTAAACTCAAGATCGGGACGGTATATCCACACGGCAGAGATCAGGAGATGGATATTCGCGGAAGAGACATGGTATCCGGCCTACCGCTGACGATTACGATTCATTCGAGCGAAGTGCAGGAAGCGCTATGGGATCCGGTTTCCTCCATTGTGACGGCTGCCAAGAGCGTACTGGAGCGGACGCCGCCTGAGCTTTCGGCGGATATTATTGATCGCGGCGTTATTTTGACAGGCGGAGGCGCCTTGCTTCACGGCCTGGATCAATTGTTGGCGGATGAGCTGAAAGTGCCGGTGCTGATCGCCGAAGATCCGATGTCCTGCGTCGTTAAAGGGACAGGCATTATGCTGGACAACCTCGATAAAGTGTCCAAGCGCAAGATGGGCTAATCAATCATCAGACTACCCAAGAGGTGAAACCATGTTAAGAGGACTGTACACCGCGGCCGCAGGAATGATCTCCGAGCAGCGCAGACACGATACGATTACGAACAATATCGCCAACCTGAATTCGCCGGGCTTCAAGCAGGGCAACTCGCTTTCCCGCTCGTTCCCGGAAATGCTCATTTCTACGATTCGCGGTGGACAAGGTGCCTCTACGGCACCGCTGGGGAAAATGAGTTTAGGCGTGTTCTCCGAGGAGAACATCGCGATACATACGCAGGGCGATTTGCAAGAAACGAAAAATCCGTTCGACTTTGCCCTGGTATCCAACATTCAAGTGCCAGGTATGACCTTTGATGCAACGGGCAAATACGTCGACGCGAATGGCGATCGCACGTTCCAGCCACAGGCGCTGTTTACGGTGTTAAATGCGAATGGCGAGCCGCGGTATTCCCTGAACGGGAAGTTTACTGTGGACAACATCGGGCAGCTTGTGAACGCCAACGGCAACCAGGTGCTTGGCCGCGATGGGCAGCCGCTGGTACTGATGGACACAAACGGCGAGCCGATTGCGAACTTTAAAGTGACGGACAAAGGGGAATTCCTCGACAGTGACGGTCGTCCGATTCTCGGCGCGAACGGCCAGCCTATCGGTCTCATGCTCTCGCGGGCAGAGAATCCGAATCTGCTGCTGCGCGAAGGGAATGGGCTGCTGCGCATTAATCCGGGCGATGAAGCGACGGTTACGCAAGTGGCGCCAGGCGATCAAGTGGAAGTGCGCCAAGGCTTCATCGAGCGTTCGAACGTGGATTCGGCACAGTCGATGGTCGACATGATGTCGGCGCTCCGCGCGTATGAAGCGAATCAGAAGGTTATTCAGTCGTATGATAAAAGTATGGACAAAGCAGCGAACGACGTCGGACGCGTCTAATCTAGCTGGCGAAGGGGCTCACCATGAACAATTCCATGATTAACTCATCGGTATCCATGCACAGCTTACAGCAAAAGCTGGATATTCTCTCCAACAACATTGCGAACGTCAATACCAATGGTTTTAAAAAGAAGGAAGCGTCCTTCGAGGACGTCTTGACGAATGTGAGTGCGCAGCCGGAAGGATTCCGTCAGCAAGGGCGTTTCTCCCCGCTGGGGTTCAACCAAGGTTGGGGCTCGAAGCTGGTGCAGATCCAGACGGATTTGGCTCAGGGGCCGATTCAGCCGACGAACAATCCGACGGATTTTGCAATCCAAGGGGATGGGCTGTTTGAGGTGTCCGTCAGCAAGGTGGACGAGAACGGCAATCAGGTGTTCCAACCGGCCTGGACGCGCAACGGCGCATTCAGCCTGAGCCCTGACGGGCAGGGCGGCAAGGTGCTGACGACCAAAGAGGGGCATTTCATCAACGGGATTGACGGCGAACCGATCCGGGTTCCGGTCGGCTACCGAGCGGTTGTGGGCCAGGACGGTACGATTCTGGGATACAATGAACAGGATCCGGCGGCCGAGCCGATTCCGGTCGGGCAGATTAAGCTGGTCCGCGTCGTGCGGCCGCAGCTGCTTCAAGACGTGGGAGATAATCTCTACACACTTCCAGCTGCGCTGACGGTTGCGGAGAAGGCGAACATTTTGCAGGACGTGAACGGTCTTGCAGCGAAACCAGGGGCTCGGGTCAGCCTGATGCAGGGCTATCTGGAGCAGTCGAACGTTACGCTCTCCGATGAAATGACGGACCTGGTTATCGTCCAAAGAGCGCTTCAGCTCAATTCCCGAGCGATTACATCTTCAGATCAGATGATGAACATAGCGAATAACTTACGCGTCTGATTGCAAGAAAGGAAGGGATGGGCGCAATGGCAGACAAGCCGGCTCAAGCGGAACGAAAGAAGAAAAAGCCGAGGCCGAGATGGCAGCACATCCTTTGGATTATTTTCAAAATCGTACGGATTCCCGTACTTTGCGTGCTGGCCGTCTATATCGGCCTGTATATTGGATATACAAAGCTCGGCCATCAACCGTCGGGAGAAATTCTTCATATCAGTACGTGGCGGCATTTATACGATCTCGTTTTTGCGAATTAATTCGAACTCCCGTACGGGAGTTTTATTTTTATCATGGTAACGGTATAATGATGGAAGGCTGGGAACTGTCAAATATCGGATAACGAAGGCACAGGAGGCGTACCTTGAATTTACCGAATATGCTTACCCTTAGCAGGTTTGTTCTGATTCCCATTTACCTGGTGCTGTTTTTTAACGGCCATATCCGGACCTCCTTTGTTATCCTGATTCTAGCCGGGTTAACGGACATTCTTGACGGCTATATTGCGAGAACGCGCAAGCTCATTACCCCTATGGGCGTGATGCTCGATCCGCTGGCCGATAAATGTATGATGATCGCCGTGATTCTCTCGCTGCTGATCTCGCAGATGATTCCGTGGCAGGCGGCAGCCGCCATGTTCATTCGTGACGCGGGCATGATTATTGGCTCGGCGTTCTTTCATTTTAGAGGAAAATTAACGGTGCCGGCGAATGTTATGGGGAAGCTGACGACCGTTCTCTATTACTTCGCGATTTTGTTCATCGTGTTTGAAGCCTCATTTGCGCTGGTCTACCTGTGGTTCGTGATTGGCGTATCCTTCCTCACGTCCTTTATTTATATAGGCCAGTTCCTGCTGCTCAATCGCAATACGAACCGGAACACCGGTATGTGAACATGTTAAAAAGAGCCTATGTAAGGGCCTGCCAAGCAGGCTTTTACATAAGCTCCCCTTATATCAACCCCTCACGTCTGCAGGGCATGAAGGGACAACCCTATTGTAGGTCATTGCGCCCCATTTTATGCAAGTAATTGAAAGGAGATCACCTGTACCATGCTAGATATTAATCAAATCCAAGAGATCATTCCGCACCGTCCGCCATTCCTGCTCGTTGACCGCATCCTCGAGGTGGAAGAAGGCGTCAGAGCGGTAGGGATTAAGAATGTTACGATGAATGAGGAATTTTTTAAAGGACATTTTCCGGGCTATCCGGTCATGCCGGGGGTGCTGATTCTGGAAGCTCTCGCGCAAGTTGGCGCTGTAGCTGTCCTGTCGATGCCGGAATATCGGGGCAAAATCGGCCTTTTCGCCGGAGTTGACGGTGTGCGTTGGCGTCAGCAGGTCGTGCCGGGAGATACGCTTACGCTGGAAATGACGATTACGCGCGCGAAAGGCACGATTGTGAAAGGCAACGCCGTAGCCAAAGTTGGCGACAAAGTCGTAGTCGAAGGCGAATTAATGTTCGCCCTAGCTAATAAATAAGAGAGAACCTAAAGGAGATGAACCTGCGACGATGACGCGTGTACAAACGGAGTATCAATTATGGCTTCAAGATCCTGCTGTGGATGAGCAAACGAAACAAGAATTGCTGGCTATTGGATCAGACGACAAGGAAATTGAAGATCGCTTCTATAAAGATCTTGAATTTGGGACAGGCGGACTTCGCGGGGTCATTGGCGCCGGAACGAACCGGATCAATGTGTATACCGTTGGCCGGGCAAGTCAGGGTCTCGCGCAATTCGTGAAAGGGTCAGGCACTGCGGAGCCGGCGATTGTACTTGCTTACGACTCCCGCCATATGTCGCCGGAGTTTGCGCTGGAGGCTGCGCTTGTCTTTGCAGGCAACGGCATTAAAGCGTATTTGTTCTCGACCTTGCATGCGACGCCGCAGCTTTCTTTTGCTGTGCGCTATTTAAAAGCGACAGCTGGTGTCGTCGTAACGGCGAGCCATAATCCGCCCGAATACAACGGGTACAAAGTGTATGGCGCGGACGGCGGCCAGCTTGTACCGGAGTATGCGGAGCAAGTCATTGCGCAGGTACAGAGTATCGACTCTTTTGATAAAGTGAAAAAGCTGTCCCAGCAGGAAGCGGAAGCGCAAGGGCTGCTTGTGTGGCTGGGTGAAGATGTCGACCAAGCCTACATTAAGGCGGTTACGGCTGTGAGCCAAAATCCGGACGTGATTCGTGAAATCAGCGGCGATTTCCGTATTGTGTTCACCCCGCTGCATGGGACCGGCAACGTTCCGGTGCGTGAAGTGCTGAAAGCCGTAGGCTTCAGCCAAGTGCAAGTCGTCGCTGAGCAGGAGCTGCCGGATGCGCAGTTCTCGACCGTGAAGTCGCCGAATCCGGAAGAGCGCGAAGCGTTCACGCTGGCGATCGCGCAGGCGAAAGCCTGGGACGCCGACATTATTATCGGGACGGATCCGGATGCAGACCGCATGGGCGCAGTTGTGAAGGACACGAACGGTGAGTACGTCGTGTTGACCGGCAACCAGTCCGGCGCGCTGATGGTGCACTATTTGCTGTCCTCCATGAAAGAGCGGGGCAAGCTGCCGGCAAATGGCGTCGTCATCAAGACGATTGTGACGAGCGAGATGGGTGCGGTGATCGCGAACCACTACGGCATTCCGACGCTGAATACGCTGACCGGTTTTAAATATATCGGGGAAAAAATGTCGCAGTTCGAAAAGTCCGGTGAGCATACCTACTTGATCGGCTATGAAGAGAGCTACGGCTACCTGGCCGGCGATTATGCACGCGACAAGGATGCGGTTATTGCTTCGATGCTGATTGCAGAAGCGGCCGCTTATTATAAGAAACAAGGCAAAACCTTGTATGAAGTGCTCCAAGAGCTGTATGGTTCTTTTGGTTACTTTTTGGAAAAACTGGAATCAAGAACACTCAAAGGCAAAGACGGCGTAGAGCAAATCGGCCGCATGGTGGAAGCATGGAGAACGAATCCACCGGTGGAAATTGGCGGTACGCGCGTCACATCGATGGAAGATTTTGCACAAGGCTTGTATGACTTGCCGAAGGAGAATGTGCTGAAGTTCAAGCTGGAAGACGGATCCTGGTTCTGCCTGCGTCCGTCGGGCACGGAGCCGAAAATCAAATTTTACTTCGCTGTACAAGGCAAGACAGAAGCCGCGGCTACGCAGCAGTTGAACGGAATTATTCAATATGTCCTTACGCGTGTAGACGGATAGAACAATAGGCATGGAGAACCTCTTCAGAACCGGAGCGGGGGATGGGTCGTCTAAATGAGTAGCAGATCACAGCATCTGTCAGCTTTGCGGGCGTCCGTCTCCTGCTTGCGGGGTCGGAGAGGTTTTCGAATGTATACGGGCGTTCCCCGGTAAAGGAAAAGTAAATGCTCTAAGGAGTGGACATCGCGTGAATTGGTATCAAACCTGGAATAACCCTCTCAAAAATCTGCTGTGGTGGCTCGTCATCATTGGCATGCTCGGGTCTTTGCCTCTGGCGTATATGCGCCATGAGACGGAGACGTCGACGAAGAACGTGGAGTTTGTTTTTGACTATCGCGATCTTTTGGATATTGCGGATTTGCAGACAAATCCACAAAAGTTCGTTCAGGATCAGTTGGGTAATATGAAAGCTGCCGGCATCGGCTCGATGGCGGTGTATGAAAGCACGCTGGCGGAATTCAAGGAAAGCCGCCGCATCGATCTGTACAACTCGCGTGAAGCGGCTGCGCTGACACAAACGTTTGGCGATCCGAGCGAGAACTTCACGTATCTTCTGTTTACGAACAACGAGGCGCAGCAGAAGCTGGAGCCGCTGATTCAGAAAACATTCGCCGACCTTGGCGTTGGCGTTAAGCCTTGGAGCTTTAAGAATCGGGGCGGCCTTGTCATTCAAATGAGCCAGGACGACGCGTCCATCAAAGCGATGGATCCGGACCCGATTGCGATGCAAATGCTGAAAGATCAAGGCTTCCAGCTCGTCGTTCGTTTATCGAACCACCGCGAATTCAAATCGAACGATATGGATCGTCTCCTCAAGCAGCTGCATGATTTGGGGGTTAAACGCATTATCGTCGACGGCAATGAGGTACCTGGGTATACCGAAGAGAATACCGAGGAGAATCTCAATAAAATGGCCGATTTGCTGAACAAATACGGCATGGGGCTTGCCGCGATCGAATTGCTGAAAGAGCCGCAGAAAGGGTTCAGCACGCTGGCCAAGCAGACGAATTACAACGTGGTACGTCTGCACTCGTTTACGGAGAAAGACGGCGAGAAGCTGACCGAGCCGCTTAAGAAATCCGAGCTGGAGGGTCGTATTCAAGGCGTTTCCGATCGTTTTGTGCTGGCGGTCAAAGATCGCAATATCCGGATGGTGTTCATCAATGGACATGCCGTGAAAAGCTTGGACCGCGCCAAAGTGGTCGACCCACTGTCGGCTTACTATGAGAGCTTGACCGGAACAGACGGCGCGATTCCGCGCATTGAGAAGTTCGGCTTCAACCTGGGGCCGGCGCAAGCGTTTGAGGTGCATACAACGTCCTGGCAAAAGGTTGCCCGCGTCTTCCTTTTGATCGGCGGCCTTAGCCTTGTGGTGTTGATGTTGTCTTTCTTCATCCCGGAAGGGACGCTCATCTTCTTCGTACTGGGTTTGATCGGACTTGTGGGCGTACACGTGCTCTCCGCGAATTTGTACGCACAGGGTCTTGCCCTTATGACGGCGATCTCGGCACCGAGCGTAGCGGTTATGCTGGCGATTCGCACCGTGCGTTCCGGCGCTTCGGCCAAGTGGAAGTCCGGCATCGGCTTCGGCCTCTGGCTACTGCTGCGGACGTCGCTCATTTCGCTGATCGGCATCGTATATGAAGTTGCACTGCTTAATCACATCACGTATTCGCTCGTACTGCAGCAATTCCGCGGCGTCGGCATGCTGCACCTGCTTCCGATTGCGATTGCGGGGCTGTATCTCCTGTTCTTTAGTGAGAATAATACGTATAGCGAGAAGTTGGCGAATATTCGCCGCATTCTCTCTTCCTATATTAGTGTACTTTGGATCGTCATTGCCGGCGTTGGCTTGGCGGCTGTGTATTACTACTTGTCCCGTACAGGCAACGAAGGCCAGGCGTCTACCGTAGAAAAACTGTTCCGTTCTTACCTGGAAAACACGATGGGCGTCAGACCGCGGACGAAAGAATTCCTCGTGGCGCATCCGATTTTCGTGCTTGGCGGCTACTTGGCTGTCCGTTATCGTCATGCGGTGTACCTGCTCTTTATCGGCGTTGTCGGCCAACTGTCGCTCGTTGACACGTTCGCACACTTGCATACGCCGCTGCACATTTCGCTGCTTCGTATTTTTTACGGTTTAGTGATCGGCGCGATTATCGGTCTCATCCTTTGCGCTGCATGGGAAATTGTCGCAAGGAGTTGGAAACGATGGGTCAAGCCCCAGTTGTTAAAATAGCGCTGTCGGGCTATTACGGCTTCGATAATAGCGGCGACGAGGCGGTGCTGCAGTCGATTCTTCTCGCCCTGCAGGAGCAGGGTCAAGCGCAAGGCGTGCAGATCGAGCCGATCGTGCTGTCGGCGAATCCGGCCAAAACGTCTGCGATGTACGGCGTCCGCGCCGCGCACCGCATGCGGCCGGGGGACCTGCTTCGCACGCTGCGCGAAGCGGACGGTCTCATCAGCGGCGGCGGCAGCCTGCTGCAGGATGCAACGAGCGCCAAGACGATTCCGTATTACTTGGCGGTATTGAAGCTGGCGCAAATGTTCGGCAAGCCGACATTTGTGTATTCGCAGGGCATCGGGCCGGTGAACCGGCCGATGTTCTTTGGCTGGATCCGCAGCGTGTTTAAGCGCTGCGCGGTGGTGACGGTCCGCGACCAGGAGTCCGCGGACTTGCTCGGGCAGATGCGGCTCCCGCAGGAGCGCATCACGGTTGTGCCGGACCCGGTGATGGGCCTGCCGCTGCGTGCGGATGCACGCGGAGGGGCCGGCTCGTCGGGGGGCGGGGGTTCGGACGCGGCTGCGCCGGCGTCCGGCCGTGCGGTGCGGACGGTCGGCGTGTCCGTCCGCTTCTGGAACGCGGATCGCTCCGAGCTGGAAGCTCTCGCGCGGTCCTTGGCGCTTTTGCTCGCCGCACGCCCGGAGGTGCGGCTGCGGTTCTTGCCGTTCCACCTCCCCTCGGATGAGGTGGCGTCGCAGTTCGTGATCGACCGGCTGGGCGATCACGGGGCAAGGGCGGAGCTGGTGCGAGGGATCGAGCACCCGCAGGACATGCTCGCGCAGGTCGCGGGGTGCGACCTGCTGATTGGGATGAGGCTGCATTCTTTGATCTATGCAGCCTCGCAGTTTGTGCCGATGGTCGGCATCTCGTACGATCCGAAGATCGACCAGTTTCTCCATCGGCTCGGGATGAAGGCCGCGGCATCGACGTCGGCGTTCGATGCCGACAAGTTCTTCGAGGAGGCGCTGCGTCTCCTCGATGGCCGCGACCAGTGGGCGGCTGCTTCACGCGCCGCCATCGAAGCCTTGAAAGCGCAGGCCCAATTGCCCGCGCAGCGGATCGCCGCTTTTTACAAAAAGCAACCATTTTGAACCCTACAACGTCAATAATAAGGAAGAGATAGCATGAGTACGACATCTTTTATGTCCGGGTCTGCCCAGACTGCGGAGCAACCCTTTCCGAAGGTTCGCATCTACGGCGTGCCTTTCTCCAAAATGAGCATGCGGCAAACCGTCGAATACTTGACCCGCGCGATTGAGAGCCGCAAGCCGCATCAAGTGGTAACGGCCAATCCGATTATGGTGATGGCGGCGCTGGACGATCCCGCGTACCTCCGCATGATGCAAGGTGCAGACTTGATTGTGCCCGATGGCACCGGCGTCGTCTGGGCAGCGAATTATGTGGGCCAGCCTGTCGCGGAGCGGGTGCCTGGCTATGATTTGATCCATGAGTTGATGAAAACCGGAGGGCCAAAAGGCTGGAAGGTGTTCCTGCTCGGCGCTTCTCCTGAGGTGATTGAGGCGGCTGCGGACCGAATCCGTACGTTGTACCCGGACGTTAAACTCGTCGGTGTGCGTGACGGATATTTCAAAGATCCGCAGGACGAAGAGGTCATCGCGCAAATTAGGGCCGCTGGGCCGGATATTTTGCTCGTCGGACGTGCTGCGTCGAATCAAGAGCCTTGGATCGCCAAATACAAGGAAAAGCTCGGCGTGCCGGTCATGATGGGCGTCGGTGGAAGTTTTGATGTGCTTTCGGGCAAGCTAAAAAGAGCGCCTATCGTTTTCCAAAAATTGCGTCTGGAATGGTTTTACCGCCTTCTGCAAGAGCCTTGGCGCTACAAGCGAATGCTTCTGCTGCCGAAATTCGCAGTGAAAGTGATGCGCGATAAAGATAACGTCACAAAATGATGAAAAATTTTCTGAAAACTGCCTGAAAACGGTCATTTCAGTGGAATTTAGCAGTAGTATTTGTGGACAAATGGGAGTATAATTCATTTCGGCGGTCATCTGCCACCCATGACAAGAGGAGCTGTGAAGAAGACATGTATGGATTATATGTGATAGGGTTTGTCGCAGCGTTGATTATTGCGCTATTGCTTACACCCCTGGTCAAAAAATTTGCCTTTTGGGTAGGCGCGGTTGATGCCCCTAACCAACGCAAGGTACATACGCGAATTATGCCGCGTCTTGGCGGGCTAGCTATTTTTCTCGCTTTTGTCGCTGCATACTTTATCGTCTCTCCGGCACTCGATGCGCTGAACTCGAATGCAGCCTACGGGTTGCTGCTCGGCGGTCTGGTGATTGTGGTGACAGGAGCGCTGGATGATCGTTTTCAACTTTCACCCAAATGGAAAATGCTCGGCCAACTGATTGCCGCGTGCATCGTTGTTGCATTTGGCCTCAAAATTGACCTGGTCAACATTCCGTTCGGAACGACCAACCTGCCGATTGGCTGGCTCAGTATTCCGATTACGATATTCTGGATCGTTGGCGTTTCCAATGCGATTAACCTGATTGATGGCCTCGACGGCCTGTCTGCAGGGGTATCGGGGATTGCCACGACAACGATTCTTATCCTTGCCTTGATGATGGGCAATGTGACGGTTGTTCTGCTGTGCGTGATTCTGCTCGGCAGTATCTCCGGCTTTATGTTCTTCAACTTCCATCCCGCGAAAATTTTCATGGGCGATTCGGGTGCCTTATTCCTGGGCTTTGCCCTGGCGACCCTGTCGATCCTCGGCTTTAAGCAGGCGGCGGTTGTGTCCCTGTTGATTCCGATTATGATTCTCGGCGTTCCGCTGTCGGATACGTTCTTCGCGATGCTGCGCCGTTATGTGAACAAGCTTCCGATTTCCGCACCGGATAAAAGCCACCTGCATCACTGCCTGCTGCAGCTCGGTTTCAGCCACCGCGCCAGCGTGCTCATTATTTACGGCATTGCAGCGATGTTCGGCGGCAGCGCGGTCATCTGCTCCGTCTTTATTTCCCAGAACTCCACGTGGGGTCTGATTCTGATTATTATCGCGCTGTTCATGGGCATGCTCGTCGGGGCGGAAGCGATCGGCATTATTAGTAAAAGCCGCAAGCCGGTGCTGAGCTTCCTGCAGCGTCTGGTCGGTAAGCAAGTTCAAAGCGATGGGAAATAGCACTTTATCGTTGATTTTTCGAACCCAACCCTTGTGGTTGGGTTTTTTTTCAATTTTATGAAAAATTCGCTTCCTCTAAACATTTCCTCGGCTTTGACCGATAAGTAAATTACAACAACTTTTGGCGAAATACCGCGTCTAATACTGTAGAAAGCTGGAAGGAAAATGGAGGGATTGTCGAACGGTAGACATGAACGAGGCTTGCAGGTACATACAAATGCTAACCACATTTAGATAAACCATTAAGGAGGAACTTGCTTTGAAACGACTTCACACGAAACTGGCGAGCATTGTGTTGATCATGAGCTTGATGATCAGCCTTTTGCCTGCGATGTCGGCAAGCGCGGCTTCTACGCTTGTGATTAAGAACTTGTACACGGACACGGATAATGCTGGGCAGTCGACAGCGGCACCGCATGATACCAGTCTGGTGACTCGAGTTACCCAACTGCCGTTTACGTTGAACGTAGAAACGACAAACGTGACGGATTCCCAGATCTCATCGATTTATTTTGAGATTACCAATATGAACTCCGGTGCGGTGGTGACCGAGAAGAACAATAAGGCGCAGACTGTAAGCGCCAATTTGGTGAAATTCGAGAACATCCAACTGACCGAAGGTCTGAACAAAGTCGTCGTGTACCTGGGCGAATCCAATGCCATTGCATCAGCTCCGGGCTGGCTCTACTATGCGCCGACAACGAATTTGTCGGACATTACGGTCAATGATGTGCAACTGGAAGACGGCAAAATCTATCCGGTCGACCGCGGTCCGCTAAAAGCGGGTACGACGGGCATTCAGATCAAAACGAAAGCGTCTAATGCGAGCGCTGTTCAGGCGACCCTGACAGGAGATAGTTTGCCAAAGCAAGGTTTTAAGAGCAATGACGGCTATTTCTATTTCACAGGTGATGACAAGAATAAATCCTCTTCGACTTGCGCCTCGGTAACGAGCTTCTGTTTGACGCCAGGAGATAACATTATCAGCTTTACCGCGAGTAACGATACGAATAAGTATCAAGCGGTGAAAAAGCTGTGGTACGATAACGGGCAGCCGTTTGCGTTTAACGGGATAATTTCGGGCACTGTTGGCAGTGTTACAACTACCAAGGATTTGATTACTGTTCCAACGTTCCAAACGAGTGCGCTGACGTTTACGGCAGGCCTGAAAAGTGATTACGATTCGTCGGGCTCATCGTTGCGTTATCGTTATGTGGATGTTGCCGTGAATGATAGTGCCGTAGGTACGTTTGATTTGGCAAGTCTCTCAAACACATCAGATACGAATGTGACCGGAGCAACCTATAGCAGCACAAGTTCTTCTCTTACTCGTAGTCAAGAGTATGTTGTCAGAAACGTAACAGTAAGTATTCCTACACTCTCGAACGTTGCTCTGAATGAACAGCGCCTAACCTTTACATTCCGCGATATTGCGAATACTTTAGTTCCGGTTATTTCTGAGTACAAGTTTAAATATGTAGACCCTGCTAATCCTTATATTGATCATGCAACAATCAGCAACGGAACCGTTGAGAATACAATGAGTTTGACGGATGCTAATCAGGTCAATGAGTTACCTACAAAGGTGCATATTTATGCAAATGATAAGACGCTCGCTATTAAGGCGAAGGTAGATGGCGTTGATGTGCCGGTTAGTACACCTAGCGCAGTTTCCGGTTTAAACATGTTTGACGTAACTTTGCAAGGGCTAAGCGACGGCAACAAAACTCTGGCGATTGAACTTTATAGTGATTCGGCTGCTGCAACGCCGAAATACAGCACTACCGAATACAAATTGACAATCAGTAACGCGCCATACGTCATCATTAATAGCATTTCGAATAGCATGTCCATCAAAAACATCAAAAATTTAGCATGCGGCACAACCGAGGCTTGTATTTCCGGTCGTCTTGTGAACTTCTATCAGGATCCAGTTGTGAGCCCTGCTGTGCCTGTCAATAAAGTTGAAGTATTCATGAATGACGCACTAATCACATTAGACTCTCGTACAGGGACACCTGCGGATGCAACCTTGCCTTCATTTAATTCTTCTAATGTTTTTACAATACCATTGAAGAATTTTAATCCGGCTGATCTTACGAAAGTCCTAGTTGAAGGCAAAAATACGCTCAAATTTAAGATTTACGTAAATAATGTTTTCATTACTGAGCAATCTTATGATATCTATCTGTTCTCAACTGATGCTCCGCAATTTACTGCGATTAAGCCGGTAGAGAGCGGTACGACAGCAGGCATTCAATACACGCCAGGTACCAATCCGGATACGTACTCGACAACACAGCGTACAGTGTCCTTCAGCGGTATATTCAGCAGCTTAGACGCTGCTGGGGCAGCATCTCCGATTAAGGCACTGCAACTCGTAGTCCATACAAAGGATGCGAAAGGTAATGCCCTTGTGTATCAGCAAACGATTGGTAATGCAGTCGGCGTGATCGATCAAACTGCGAATTCTCAAACGGTAACCGCTAACGGCACGGACTTTTTCTCAGGTTTAACGAATACACAAGCTAGTCAAACCTTTACAACCAATGCATTCAAATTACTTGACGATTCCGACGTTATCTTTGAATTCCGAATCACCAACAACTCAAACATTACAGCTACTAGATCCATTACTATCACTAGACAGAACGTACCTTACACCGTCGTTCAGCCAATGCTGATCAAGAACGAAAAAGGCCAGCTGCAATCCAACATCAATAGCGACTTCTACAACGTTATTATTGAAGCGGAAAATGCGGACAGCGTTCTTTTCGGTAAAGACGAAGCAACGAAACGTACGGTGAATTCGGTTGACCAATACATGTATCAAGTCACCAATTTGAAAGCCGGCGCGAACGAAGTAAAATTCACAATTAATCGCAACGGCGCAAAGGTCAACGGCAGCTTCATTCTCTTCAATACGAACACAAATGTTCAAGGCGCGGAAACGCTGCAATTGATGAACTCCAAGTTCAAGCTCTTTAACAACGGGTTACAATTAACGTTCCCTAGAGACACCAAATTAATGAGAAACGTACCGGATAGCAACAATAACCAGTACATTTCCACTAGCCGTAAAATCTTGTTCGGTATCGCCGATACAGATGACGGTCGTGTCGATAAGACGTTGTATCCGGTAGCAAACGGCTATTTTAAATCCAAAATTAGCGTCAAAGTGCCGGAAGATACGTTCCACCCGGCAAGTAATCTCTACTATATGGATGCAGGTTTCATCCCGGCTCCGAACTCAACAACAACAACAGCCGATGATTTAACCAAAGGTCTCAACGGTACTGGCCAAGATCCTTATGACTCTTCCGTGAATGGCCGTGCCTATTTCAACCGTCTGAATGATGAAATCGTTGTTCCGACACAAGAGGGCCAATTGACCCTGCAGTTCGACCCTGCGATCCGTCAGGATGCAGGCAAATATATCACGGTATTCTTCTATGATATTTATGCGAACTATGCCAATACGACCGACTACGGTTGGAAAAACCTTGGCGGTGTCGTAGATACGAAAAACAACACCATCACGGTACCGTTCCGGAAGTTCGGTTACTATCAAGTTATGTACATGGACCGCAGCTTTGACGATATGACGGGTCACTCTTTTGCTCGTAACGAGTTGGAGACACTATACTCCAAAGGCTTAATGAAGGCGAAAACAACCTTCTCCTTCGGTCCGAACGATTACATTACCCGCGGCGAGTTTGCGCAGATTCTCGTGAAGATCTTTAAGCTTCCACTTAACTATGCAGGCAACTCTACGTTCTCCGATGTACTCAAAATCGACAATGCCGTCGGCATGCTGTACGACTACAAGTATATCGAGACCGCGGCGCGCGCCGGCATCATCCGTGGCCAGGCGAGCAACCGTTTTAACCCTAGCGGCTCTATTACGCGTCAGGACGCCGCTGTGATGATTGCACGGGCGGCTGAGATGAAAATGAACACCGACCTTGCTAAGTCGCTTGCAACGCTTCAGAAGACGTTTACGGACGCCGACAACATCGAGTCCTACTCGAGACCAGCTGTCGAAGCTGTCGCGAAGGCAGGCCTCATCGAAGGCATCGAGAACACACTCGTAGCCGGACAAAAGAAATCCACTGTCCGCTTCGACCCAACTGAGCTGATGACACGTGCTCAAGCCTCCATTATCGGCTACCGCGTGATGAAGCAGCAGAAGATGGTTCCTTAATTTAATTTATGAAAAAGCCCAGCTTACCAATAATGGTAGCTGGGCTTTTTGTTGATTTCATTCTTCAGTAATCCTTCAGTTAACATTTAGTTTCTATTAAGCTTTACTTCGAATTTCCTTTACAAACGGCCGCTAAGATGGACTTGTAAGTAGTCCGAATGGGCTTTGAGGGCAGACGCTCACTTGGAAAATACTTAGCAATGAAAGAATGAATAGAGTATCGTATACTAAGTTTGTAGCCGAGGTGATAGACGCGAAGCTACACGATGATCTATCAAGTGAGTCGCAAGTGATTCAGTAGTTGTCCCATTGGTTATAAGTTTTTATAACAAAAAACTTCAAAATACAGGAGGAAACACACTCTTATGAAGAAAACATTATCCGTAGTTCTTACATCTGCTATGGCATTCTCGATGTTCACCGCAGTTGCTTTCGGTAAAAACTCCGATGATTTCACAGATCTGAAGGATCTTGACGCTGCAACGAAG
>NZ_JBCMUN010000027.1:0-28793 GCF_050467285.1 Paenibacillus oryzisoli
GACTGTCGATTAATTGTTTATAGTTTGGGAATCTGCGAGAGAACACAAAATGTATACGAAAAATCATATATAATGTGCTGCATTCACATAAAATCAATCAATTCTATTCGAAATATCATACACATTTCGTGATTTGAGGCCTGATTTTGAATATGTATTCGAATATTCATACACATTCTCTACGCGTGTCCGTTCACGGATAAAACTGTCCACAATTAATCGACAGCCTCGTAGGGCGGCTATATCCGGGAAAACGGGCGGCATGAGTGGTTAAAAGTTGCAGCGAGGCTATTGGTTCGGAAATGGCGATTTTGGGATGGTTTTGCACAAAATAACCACTGCTGCAACCGTTAGCCTAGAATCCAACCTTCGATTTCTTCCACGCCTACCTATGCAGCAACCTTTTTTACGGTTTTTCTGCCAAGTTAGCCTCAACGTAAACATAAAATACACTTGTTTTAACACATATTTTATGTTAAATTGATTCGAAATAGAGGTGATCCTACATCGTGGAAGACAAAATCGACAAAACCAAACGCCTCTCCGTCTACTTGCCGGAGAAGACAAAAGCCGAGCTGGAGCACATGGCCGAAGAGACGGGCCTCTCCATGACGCAGCTCATCGTGATGGCGACGCAGGGGCTGCTCGCCAACTACGCCGCGCAGGGCGGCGGCATCTTCGCTGACCTGCTGACTTCCCGGCACCGGCTGCTCGCCGAAGCCCAAGAGAAGCAAGCGCAGGAGCAGCAGGCGAAGCTGAGCATGCAAGCGTACTACGGCGCGCGCGCAGCCGAATATGAGCGCATTTATCACCGCGAGGACGCGGGGTATCAGCGGGAGCTGGCGCTCGTCGCAGAAGTGATCCGCGCTCAGGCCAAGGGCAAGCGCGTGCTGGAAATCGCCTGCGGCACGGGCTACTGGTCGCAGATCGCCGCCGAGACGGCGGCTGCGCTGACCGGCATCGACGTGCGGCCCGAGGTGCTCGACATCGCCCGCGCCAAGCCGTGGCCGATCGGCGCGCCGACGTTCACCCTCGGCGACGCTTATGACCTAGCGGCCGTTCCGGGCAGCTTCGACTTCGGCCTCGCGAACTTCTGGTTCTCGCATATTCCGCGGAACCGACTCGACAGCTTCCTCCAAGGGCTGCATCAGCGGCTAGGCCCTGGGGCACAAGTATTGATGGCCGACAACGTCTACGTGCCGGGCAGGGGAGGGGAGCTGATCACCCGTCCAGACAGTGAGGACACGTACAAACGGCGCGAACTCGCCGACGGCTCCGTCCACGAAGTGCTCAAAAATTACTTCGCCTACGAGGAGCTCGCCGACATTTTCAAGCCTATATCAGAGGAATTGCAAATTTTTGTAGGCAGCAGCATCTGGTACGTCAGCTATACCGTCAAATAAAGGAGGCACCTCCATGAGCGTTACGTTCCACACATCCGTCAAACAAGCCGAGAACAAGAAGGCGACAGGCATCGCCATCCCCGAGGACGCCATCCAGACGCTGGGCGCAGGCAAAAAGCCGGCCGTCACCGCAACCCTGAACGGGTACGCGTACCGGACCACCGTCGCCGTCATGGGCGGCGAGTATCTCATCCCGCTTAGCGAAGCGCATCGCAAAGCGGCAGGCCTGCAGGCGGGCGACCCCGTCGAGGTCACCCTTGAGCTCGACACGGCCCCTCGCACGGTCGAGGTGCCGGCCGATCTGCTTGCGGCGCTCGCCGCGCAAGCCAGGGCGACCGAGCGTTTCGAGGCGCTGTCGCCGTCGAAACGCAAAGAATGTGTGCGCCAGGTCGAGGATGCGAAAACCGAGGCGACCCGCCTGAAGCGGATCGCCGCCGTGCTGGCGCAGGTGAGCGAGTAGTCCCGCCCAACCGCGGCAGCACCAAAAATAAACGGCCCCGCTGTCCTTAACAGGACGGCGGAGCCGTTTATTTCTATAAGTCGACAGGCCTACTCTTCCAACGCCACCCCATTTATTTTCAAATGGGCCTTAAACATGCTCATGCTGTCAGGCTGCTCCGCGGCCGGAATCCAGCTCGCCGTGTCCCAGACACTGGCGGACTTCAGCGCGCGCGGGCAGTGGATGAAGCATTCGCGCACCTCGACGCCGACGGCGGCGACGGGCTGCTTGTCACCAAGCTTCATCCCCTCCAAAAGCTCCGGGTCCTTCGTGATCCAGGCGCGGCCGTTCACGCGCAGCACGCTGTCGTAGCCGGGGATGACGAACAGGAGGCCGACCTCCGGATTCGTCAGCAGGTTCTGCAGCGAGTCGATGCGGCGGTTGCCGAGACGCTCGGGATAGACGAGGCGGCGCTCATCGAGCACGCGCACGAAGCCGGGCGCGTCGCCGCGGGGCGAGACGTCGCACAGCCCTTCACGGTTCGCCGTCGATAAGAAAAAGAGCGGCGACTTCGCAATAAACGCGCGCGCATGCTCATCGATGCAGGAAATCACTTTATTTTGAACGGCGGGGTGCGGTTCTCCAATGTCCGAGCGCAGCTCGTCTAAGGTTTGGACAACGCCAGGGAAGGGAGTCTCCGCGGTAACGGGGTTCGTCATGTTGATCTTCTCTCCTTTAGCCACAACCGACCAGAGGCATGGCTTCCTTCTTCTTTACAATAGTATACGCCCCATCTAGGGCAAGCATGAATAAAAGCCCTGAACGCCGCTCTTGACGAGCCTGCGATTCCGGGCTTTTTTCATTGATGCGAAAGCATTAATTGGATTCAGCAGTCAGTTGGTTGTAAATATCGTCCCAGAGCACGCGTCTGGCCGATACGTACCGCTTCGCATAGTAGGATTCGCTCAGTTTATTTTTAACAACACCAATGTTGGTTGCGGAGTGAACGAATTCACCGTTCCCAATGTACATACCTACGTGGGAAATACCGCTTCCATCTGTGTTGAAAAATACCAGATCGCCCTTACGAAGATCACTTTTGTCAATCCAGTAGCCTTCACTGTTTTGAGATTTGGAGCTGTGCGGCAGGTCGATACCGAATTCATTGAACAAGTACATTGTGAATCCGGAGCAATCGAACCCTTTTTCTGACGTGCCTGCCCATTTGTAAGGCGTTCCGATCAGATCGTTCACCGCGCTGTCCATCGTGGAGGAAGAAGCGAAAACGCTTCCAACACCAACACTCAAAGACAAAACAAGGCTAAATACAAGTGCTACAACTTTCTTCAACTGCTTGTCTCCTTCCGGTGCCTACGAGGTTAGCTGGAGGGTTCGGTTGAAGGTTCCCTATGACCCCTGTCTTGCAAGATCAATTCACCCGGAGTGGTTCCCCCGTTTCCCCAAAATCTGGGAATTCGGCATGCAATATTTGGTTTTTTGTTGCTAGCTCTTGATATTCGTCAAAAAGTTCTAAATTCCTCCTCTCGGGCGCACAGAAAGTCAAAAATCTGCGAAAAATTTTAAGAAAAAGACGCAAAAAATCCCCTTTCGCAAGGGGAAATGCTGTAATTTTATGTAAAAGACGAACAATTACACCGAATGTTGGGTTTCAATCAGAAATTTTGGCGGATAACAGCTGATATTGCGAGGCGATAGACCAAATTTGGATGAAAATCTGAAAGATCGGGACAAGTTGATAAATGATGAGTGCCGCTAGTCCTGCCCAGATGTAGGTGGAGAGGACGGTAGCCCCTGCCAAAAGTCCCGATAGCAGAAGAAGTATAAGCGCGAGCCCTAGAATCGGGAGAAGATACCGGAAGTAAGAGATGATCGTCGACAGGATGCCGAGCTTGGCCGCAATGGCAAACTGCACATGCATGAAAAGCAGTTGAAGCACGAAGCCGTAGGCGAGCATGCCCAGCAGCCAAGGAAGGAGATCAAGCGCGAGCTGCTCGTAGGAGGTGCTGCGCCCCAGTATGCGGCCTGCGTGTGGAATCAGCCAGATCAAGGGCGCCAGCGTAAGTGCCATTCGCAGCAGATAGACGAGCAGGAACGGCAGCATGAGCTCTTTGATTCCTCGGACAAAGCGGTAGCCGGCATTCTGATCCGGGTGGGTAAGCGAGTAGTAGACACCGCTGCTTAGCAGTGGCGTCAACAGCATCCGCAGCCCGAGGAGGCACGCCAGCCACCATAAGTAGCTGTGGCTCAGATCCGTTTTCATCAGCTGAAATTGACTTTCTGCGAGCCAGAGCTGCAGCATCTGCTTCGGCTGTTCGCCGCCCGGAAACCGGTGCATCAGCGGAACGAGAATCCCTTGAATCAGCTTATACAACAGCATGCTCCAGCCCATCTGATAGAGGAATAAGGTGATGGTGGCAAAGGGCTGCCGCCATGCAGCCCCTAAGCCGAGTTTGAGATAGGTAGTCAAACGCGGATCCTCCTTTGCGAAATGGTACTTGAGCGAGTTACCAGGCGACCCAGCCGAAAATCGTTTGCAGCAGCTGCGCGATGCCGAGATTCCAGCGAATTTGCCATGTCTGGTTGACTTCCGTCTGGAAGAAGTTATTGATGTGTTTGTTTTCGAGAATCAGGGAATACACCGGATCGATGCGCACCCAATCGACAGGGGCGGTATGCGAGAGCTTGAATTCGATACTGTTTTCCTTGCCGTCCCACGTTTTATCCACAGAGGTTCCATCTGCAAAATGGAAGTGGATCGGCACCGCCGGCGAATTGCCGCCTCGCTTGGCGATCTCCACGGTGCTTTCGTATGCCCCGGCGCCTTGCGCTTTGACACGCACGCTTTCCACGGCATAATCCATCATCATGCTGCCGTACACATATTGGTTAAAAAAGTCTTCCCAACTCGTCTTCGTCACTTCTTCAACGACGGCTTGAAAATCTTTCGTGGACGGGTGCTTGAACTCCCAACGCTGGAAGTACGTTTTCATAATGCGGTCCATCGTTTTCGTACCGACCTGCTGTTCAATCGCCTTGAGCACGAGCTTGCCGCGCGTGTAGACGTTTTCGGCATACTGATCGTGACCGGTATAGCTCCAGGCGTTTTGATGGAGCGATCCGGGGGCGGTGACATAGCTGGACTCCACCGGGAGGTTCGGCTTCTCGCCGAAATCCATTTCCATGACCTTATCCTCGGCATAGGAGGTGAAGCCCTCGTCCAGCCAAGCTTCTTCAAATTCATTCGTCGCGACGAGCCCGTAGAAGAACTGGTGGCCGATTTCGTGCACGACGACGCGTTCGAGCTCCAAATCCGGATCCTTGTCGCTGGCGCCCCAGGCGGTGACGAGCGTCGGATATTCCATGCCGCCTGCGCCGTTGCCTCCGGGAGGCGGGACCACGATCGACAGCGTGGAGTACGGGTAGGTACCGTACCACTGGCTGTAGCGGGCGAGCGCTTTTTTGGCGGCATACAGGTAGCGGTCTTTCAAATCTTGATGGTTGGGGTCCAGGTACAGCTTGATTTTGACCCCCGGCACCTGCGGCGCGGAGAACGGTTCTTCGACGTAGACGAAATGCGGCGATGCCGACCAAGCAAAATCGTGCACATCCTCGGCGTAGAACTGGTACGTTTTCAGGCCCTTGTCCGTCACCGGCGGCTTCACCGGGAAGCCGGTCGCAGCGACGATGTAGGAGGCCGGCACCTGAATCTTGACGTCGTACAGTCCAAAGTCAGCGTAGAACTCCGAGTTGCCGTGGTATTGGTGCAGGTCCCAGCCGGGCTCGGCGCGGCCTCGCGTGCCTTTGCGCTCATAGGCGGCGACCTTCGGGAACCACTGGCCCGCCATGACGAAATCGCCGACGTAGCCCATGCGGGCGAAGGCCGCCGGCATTTTGACCAGAAATTCGGTGCGGATCGTCACTTTCTCTCCGGCGCCGACCGGCTTGGGCAGCGGAATTCGGACCAGCGTATGGTCGTCCTTATTGCCGTCGTCCGGCTGCACGAATGTCATGCGCTTGCTCAAGTCCTCGCCGTCCTCGGACTTCACGGAAAGGAGCTCCATGCTGCCGCTGGTGCCTTCCTTGGCTTCATCGCTGCGCAGCTTGCCGCCAGATTCGCGCATGAAGGTTGTATTCTTTGAGGCAAAAGCGTTCGGATACAAGTGAAGGTAAAGCTCTTGCACAGGGACCGTGCCTGGATTTTCCCAGGTGAGGGCTTGCTGGCCGCTGAGCTGCTGCGTTTCGGGCGTGTAGGCCACACTCATGTGATACTCCGCAATCCGATAGCTGAGCGGTGCGGAAGCTTGCTCATTGGCCGGAGCCGGGGCGCTGGGCTGCGGCATGTCCGGCTTTTTGGCGGAGGGCTCCTCTTGAAGAGCGACAGGCATCGTTCCTTGCGGTACTGGTGCGGAAGAAGGAAGCAAGGCATGGGACAGAAGTACGGCGCCTGCGGCAAGCAGCATCACGGCGAACCACTGTACCTTACGGCTTTTGAAATGGACATTCAATGATATTCACCCCGCCTAAACAAGCATCTACAGCATATATATGTAGACAACCTTGGGAATATTTCTGCGGGTGCAAAGAAATGTTAGAAATAGGAAGGAGCTCGGCCGCCACTTGTTTGAACGGTGGACTTTCGCTACAATGAAAACACAATAGTCTGTATTTTACGATGAAGTGGAAGGTGTGCGGGATGGAAGCGGATAAGAAGAAGCTGGCCTTGAATATAGTTAGCTCCAAAGTGAATCACAAAGGATTTGGCGCCGGGGCGATTGACCTCAGCAACGTCTCGGGGATTATCATCGACGGGGATGTCGCGTATTTGGATGAAGGAACACTTCACGCCAAGAGCAAAATCGAGAAGGGCATCAAGTTCTCCACGAACAAAGATGACGTGCCGAACGGCCGCAAAGCGTGGATCGTATGGGTTGCTGTCGACCGTACGGAAGATGGCGCCTACTATGCGGGGATGTCCGCGTGCGAGATGCTGATTGATACGGAAGCGCGCAAAGGGTGGAAAATTCTCGCCGACCACGTGAACAAAATGGATGCAGCGATGAAGCGCAAATTCATCCTCGAAGGGCTGTCGGATGTAGAGCGTGAAGCGCTCCGGAAGCAGCTCATAGCGCACAACGAAGAATGGTGGAATCGCTCTGCGCAAGACCTGAAAGATGCCTTGGCCTAGGCCGGACAAGGGCTCATAGAGAATATGAACATTATGTGTCATCCATTGTTCCGCTTGGGTGAAGCGGGTATACTAGAGCCTAGTGTATGTTACCTCATATACTAGGACAGCAAAAAGGCAGACTAAGACGCGCTTAGTTCTGCCTTTTTGTGTTGTTGCGAAAAGCCCGGCGAACTTCATTCGCCAGGCTTTTCGTCGTGCGTCTATTCGTTCCACCAACGTTTCAAATCGTTCCACCACGAGCCGTTGTCCGTTTTGCCGGTGCCTTTCGGCGGCGTGTCGCCAGCCGTACCCGCCGGTTTGCCCGTGCAGTACGTCGTCGGCTCCGTGCCGGCGATGAACGACTCGAGCTGTGCGTTCGGGCAGTCCTCGTTGGAGAGCTTGCCGCTGACCGGATCAATGTAGACGTTGGTCACGCCATCGGGGATCGGGAACAGCTTCGGCGGAATCGCCTCGAGCGTCTGCTCGGTAAAATCCGCGAAGATCGGCGAAGCCAAATGCGACTCGGTCGCGGATATGTCGCGATCTTTGTCATAGCCGACCCAGACGGCTGTCGCGAGCTCCGGCGTGAAGCCGACCATCCACGCGTCGGTGTCGGTGGTGCCGGTTTTGCCGGCGATCGGCCGCTTGATCGTGGAGGCTACCCGGTTGCCGGTGCCGCCTTCCTCGAAGACGCTCTCCATCAGGTTCGTCATCACATAGGCCACGGCGGGCGGGATGACCTGCTCTTCCTTCGGCCGTGCCTCGTAGAGCACCTTGCCGACAGCATCCTCGATGCGCAGGATCGCGATGGGATCGCGGTGAATGCCCTGGTTCGCGATGGCGCCGAAGGCGGACGCCATTTCCAGCGGGCTGACCGGGAAGGCGCCGAGCGCCAGCGAAGGGAGCGGCTTCATCGGCGAAACGACGCCGAGCTTATGGGCGAGGTCGATGACTTTGTCCGGCCCGACCGCGAGAACCGTGTGGACTGCATAAATGTTGTCCGATTTGGAGATCGCCTGCCGCATATCGATATTCGCATTTGTGTACTGATCGTTGAAGTTGCGTGGCGTATACTGCTGCCGCCCGTCGTCGTACGTGAACACCGTCGGCTCGCTCTTCACGAGCGTGGCCGGCGTGAAACCGTTCTGGAGCGCAACCATATACACGAACGGTTTAAAAGACGACCCCGGCTGCCGCTTATTCGACAGCGCGCGGTTGAACTGGTTCTCGGCGTAGTCGCGTCCGCCGACCATCGCCTTGATCTCCCCGGAGCGCGGGTCGACGGCGACGAGCGACGCCTGCAGTTCGGGCTTATCCGCGAGCTGCTTCGTCACGGCCTCCTCGGCAATGTGCTGGGCATTTTTGTCCAGCGTCGTGTAGATGCGGATACCGCCCTCGTCGAACTGCTCCTCGGAGATGCCGAGCGTCTCCGTCGCGATCGTCCGGACGTAGTCGCGGAAGTACGGCGCAGCCGAAGGCTTTTTCTTCGCCAGCGGCAGGATGTTCAGCTTCTCCGTAGCGGCAGCGTCAGCGGCGCTCTGTGTAATGTAGCCGCTGTTCACCATAAGCTGCAGGACGACCTTTTGCCGGTCCAGGGAATTTTGCAAATCGTAGTACGGCGAATAATAGCGCGGGCCTTTCGGGACGCCGGCGATCAGGGCGCTTTCCGCCAAGGTTAGGTCCTTCGCGTGCTTGCCGAAGAACAGTTCGGATGCCGTTTCGATGCCGTAGGTCGAGTGTCCGTAATAGATCTGATTCAAATAGTCAGCCAGGATGTCGTCCTTGCTCATTTGCATTTCCATTTGAACCGCGTACATCGTTTCTTTAATTTTTCGCGTCCACGTGCGGTCGTGGTTTAAATATAAATTCCGAGCAAGCTGCTGGGTAATCGTGCCTGCGCCTTGCACCTTCGCCATCGCCTGCACATTCACAATCGCCGCCCGGGCGACCGCTTTCAGATCGACGCCGAAATGTTCGTAGAAGTGCTGGTCTTCCACCGACAGTGTGGCATGAATAAGATACGGTGAGATGTCGCTCAGCGGCACGACCTGCCGGTTTTGCCCGGAATAAAAGGTATCGATTAATTCGCCATGCACATCGTACATTTGCGACGTTTGCATCATTTTGGTGACCGGCAAGGTTTGTGAGCGCAGGTACACCAGCAATCCGGCGAGCGCAATAAGCATCAGAATACTGAGTGTGAAGAAAAACGAAAACGTCTTCTTAATCCGCCGCATCCAGCGCATGGACGCTGGCAGTTCGCTTTGAATTTTTTCTTGGGGTGTGCGGGGTTTCTGGGGCCGTTCATTATCAGACATGGCAGTTCCCTCCCTTCTTCATCGGTAAAAGGCTCTATTAGCCAGTATGGAAAACCATGGCAGGGGATATTCAAGGAAATGTAAATATTTTTTGTGATTTGGGCAAATGCGGCAGGAAATGATTGCAATTTGGGGCGATTAAACTATAATACAATTTGTGCATACGGAGGGTCTGGAAAGAATCGCTCATCCTTGCATGACTTATCCAAATGGTGGCACACTGATATAGACCGTGAATGTATGGCATTATTCATCCGTGGCGCGATCAAAAAGGTCTATTATTTTTTTGATCGCGCATAATAGAGAAGCGAAAGAAGGGTTACGCATGGAATTATGGTACACCGAGAAGCAGACTGAAAGCTTCGGGATTACGGCAAAAGTGACGGAAACATACGTCAGAGAGCAAACGGATTTTCAAGACCTTGCGATGATCGAAACCGAAGAGTGGGGCACAATGCTGACGCTCGACGGCATGGTCATGACGACAGTGAAAGACGAGTTCGTTTACCATGAAATGGTGGCGCATCCGGCGCTGGTTACGCATCCGAATCCGGAGAACGTGCTCGTTGTCGGCGGCGGCGACGGCGGTGTGATCCGTGAAATCATGAAGCACAGCCTAGTGAAAAAAGCGGTTCTCGTCGACATCGACGGCAAAGTCATCGAGTACTCCAAGAAGTACCTGCCGACGATCGCCGGCGAACTCGACAACCCGCGCGTGGAAGTCATCGTCAACGACGGCTACATGCACATCCACGACCACAAAAACACGTACGACGTAATCATGGTCGACTCCACAGAGCCGGTAGGCCCAGCGGTTGAGCTGTTCTCCAAAGGCTTCTACCAAGGCATCTACGATGCGCTCAAAGAAGACGGTATTTTCGTCGCGCAAACGGACAACCCTTGGTTCAAAGCGGATCTGATCTCCACGGTCAACCGCGACGTGAAAGAAATTTTCCCGATCGTTCGCGTCTACGGCGCCAACATCCCGACGTACCCAAGCGGTCTCTGGACCTTCACGATGGGCAGCAAAAAGTACGATCCGCTGGAAGTGGAAACAGCCTCCATCCCGGAATTCCCAACGAAATACTACACGCCTCGCCTTCACAGCGCCGCATTCGTGCTGCCGAAGTTCGTGGAAGATTTGATTAAATAAACGTCCGCGACGTGAGACACCCCCTCCGATTGGAGGGGGTGTCTTTGTGATGAGTGACCTATCCTTACCCTGCCCTAACCCCCACCCGCCTCTTGAAATCTCCCCGCGCTTTCTGGAAAGCCTGCGATTAAGCAGGGATTTTTAGGAAGAATGCCGTTTCTATCCATAAGCCTGCGATAGAGCAGGTTTTCAAGCCAAACTAGCTCAAAAATGGAGCTTTTGCCGAAATTCCCTGCTTTTTTGCAGGCATTTATCAAATCAGGTAGGGGAACGAGGGAAATTCCTGCTGTTTCGCAGGAACTTGCGCGAGCACGCATGTTTGTTCAAGGCAGATGCGTTCCCACGACAGACGCATTCAAGGAAAGCTTCGCCGGCTGCGCCATGAAAAACTTTTTCAAGCCCAACTTCACTGCCATACTGTTGTCAGGGGGAGCGGGGTATACTGAGGCTATAAAAAAGAGGTCGACTCTTCCAAATGCTTGTGCGGAAGAGGATGTCCCTATTCAAGGAGGAGTTATCCCTATGTTTACAACCGTCTCGAATAGTGTCGAAGAGCTGAAAAAAGAATCCTCGGTTACACAGCAATTGCTGGATCTGCTCACAGATGCATCGCTAAGCCAAGGACATGCTGAGGGCTTTCGCAACCTCGGTCAGTTGGCGTGGCATCTTGTGCACAATGATCGCAGCTTCCTGCTCGGCCTCGGTCTGAAGTTCGAAGCTCCGTCCGCGAGCGAAGAGCCGCCAACGCAGGCCAAGATGATCGCAGAGGCGTATCGCAGAACGTCCCAAGGCATCATCGCCGCCGTGGAAAGCCAGCTGACGGACGAGCGCCTGGCGGAGACCGTCACCGTATTCGGTCAGCAGTGGACCGTTGGCCAAGCCATCTACAGCTCGCTGAAACACGAAATCCACCACCGCGGTCAACTGACCATCCTGATGCGTCTGGCAGGCCTGCCGGTGATCGGCGCCTACGGCCCGGCCAAAGAGCAATGGGCGAATCAGGGCAGACCCACGCCGGCATTCTAAAGAAAGAGGCGTCTCAAAAACATTCGCCCCCAAAAGGACCTTAACTTCCACAACAAGCTGGAGGGTGAGGTCCTTTTTCGCCATCCCAAACCGCCTAAACCGCGCCCCTGCATTGAATTTGAGGATTCTTTCATATAAACTATTACCTAACATGTTCAATCTGGTACCCTCAAGTGCCGGTTGACCCATAGAATAGGAGCATAACGAACGATGACGGACAAGCAGCGGGTGCGCATCCGCATTGAAAGCCGAAGCGGCAGCGAGACGACCGTGCAGAAAGCGCGCGGCGAACTGTACCGCAAGGGCGATCACACGTATATCCGTTACGAGGAAGAGCCGAACGAGCTCGGACGCACGGTCACGCTAATCCGGCTGGAAGCGGAGCAAATCCGCATCATTCGCCAAGGCGACGTGAAGGCGGAGCAGACGTTTGTGGCTGGCGAGAAGCGGCTCGGCTTCTACCACACGCCTCAACTTCGGATGGAACTGGAAACGGAAACCCATACGCTCGTCTCGGAAGCGGTGAACGGGATCGGCATCACGAGATGGAGCTATGATTTATATGCATCGGGCGCACATGCGGGCGCTTATCGAATCAAGTTGTTAATTCAGGAGGAATAGAAGGAATGGACGTATTGAATGGGGTTAAAGCGCAAGTGAAGCAAGCGATTCGGGAGGCTGTACTTGCGGCGGGTATCGTGGAAGAAGCGCAGCTGCCGGAGATCGTGCTCGAAATTCCGAAGGAGAAAGCGCACGGCGATTTTGCGACGAATGTAGCGATGCAGCTGACGCGGATTGCAAAGTCGAACCCAAGACAGCTGGCGGAGCGCATTATCGCGAACCTGCCGAAAGAGGCGGCGAGCATTGCCGAAGCGGAGATTGCGGGGCCAGGCTTTATCAATTTTAAAATGAACCAAGCTTACCTCTACCCGATTATCGCAGACGTTCAGGAGCAGGGCGATCGCTACGGGCAGTCCGATGTCGGCAAAGGGCTGAAAGTGCAAGTCGAATTCGTCAGCGCGAATCCTACAGGTTCCTTGCACCTCGGTCACGCGCGCGGGGCGGCGGTTGGCGACGTGCTGTGCAACGTGCTGGATCTGGCCGGCTACAACGTATCCAGAGAGTACTATATTAATGATGCGGGCAACCAGGTTGTCAACCTGGCCAAATCGATCGAAGCGCGCTACCTGCAAGCGCTTGGGCAAGATGCCGAAATGCCGGAAGACGGCTATTACGGCGAAGACATCAAAGGCTTCGCGGCAGACCTCGCTGCCGAAAAAGGCGACTCCCTGCTGAGCCTGCCGGAAGACGAGCGCCGGGCGTATTTCCGTACATACGGACTCGCCAAAGAACTCGACAAAATCAAACGCGACCTCGGCCGCTTTGGTGTTCGTTTCGACAACTGGTTCTCCGAGACGTCGATTTATGAGAACAACTTGATCCCACCAGTGCTCGAAGAGCTTCGCAGGAACGGGCATATTTATGAAGAAGAAGGCGCAACCTGGCTGAACACGACACCGCTGGGCGACGACAAAAACCGCGTGCTCATCAAAAATGACGGTTCCTTTACCTACCTGACCCCGGACATCGCGTACCACCGCGATAAGTTCGAGCGCGGGTTTGACCGTCTGGTCAATATCTGGGGCGCCGACCACCACGGCTACATCCCGCGGATGAAAGCGGCGATGACGGCGCTTGGCTATGATGCGAACCGCCTCGAAGTGCTGATCGCGCAAATGGTTTCCCTGTTCCAGAACGGCGAAAAGGTCAAAATGTCCAAACGTACCGGCAAAGCCGTCACGATGGAAGACCTGATGGACGAAGTCGGCGTCGACCCGATTCGTTATTTCTTCGCGATGCGGAGCATGGATTCGCATCTTGATTTTGATATGGATTTGGCGGTGTCGCAATCCAATGAAAACCCTGTCTTCTACGTGCAGTATGCACATGCACGGATCTGCTCCATCTTCCGCCAGGCGGAAGAGCAGGGCATCGCGGTACAGCCGCTGGCCCAGGTCGACCTGGCGAAGCTGACCTCGGAAGCCGAGTTCGACTTGCTGCGCAAGATCGGCGAGCTTCCGGAAGAGATCGCGATCGCGGCGGAGCAGTACGCGCCGCACCGGATCATCCGCTATGTCTACGAACTGGCAAGCCAGTTCCATAGCTATTACCGGGGCCACTACGTCATCACCGATGACGCAGCCCTGACTCAAGCGCGCCTCGCGCTGCTCGGCGCGCTCCAAACCACACTTGCGGGCGCGCTGCGCATCGTTGGCGTCTCCGCGCCGGAGCGGATGTAATCCGCCGCTCCCACGAAAGAAGCCGTATCCGCCCCGCAGGGTGGATACGGCTTTTTTAACGAGCGCGCTACTCCTGGCGCGCCTCGCGAATTGCCCGCCGGGCATTGAGATGCCCCGGCCGCCAGCGCCCGCCCTCGCGCTTCGCGAGCGAGAGGGAGCAGCGCCGCAGCGCGCTTTTGATCTGCTGCGGCGACATCTTTTTCAGCGCGAGCATGAGCGCGATCACGCCGCTGACGTGCGCCGTCGCCATCGACGTGCCGCTCAGCTCGTGATATTTGCCGCCGAGCCACGCGGAATACACGCGTTCGCCCGGCGCGTAGATGTCGATCTGCTTGCCGCGATTGCTGAACGGCGCGATTTTGCCGAGCCGGGTCAGCGCGCCGACCGACACAACCTGCGGGAACCGCGCAGGATAATCGACAGATTTTTTGCGGCCGTCGTTGCCGGAAGAGGCGACGATCACCTTCCCGTTGTAGTAAGCGTTCATCACCGCCTGCTCCAACGTCGGATTGTACGTTTTCATGCCGAAGCTCATATTGATAATATCGAGGTCGTTCTGTACGCACCAATCGATCCCGGCGATAATATCCGAGACGTAGGCGCTTCCATTCTGATCAAAAGCTTTGACCGGATGAATAATCGCCCGCGGCGCGACGCCGACGATGCCGGAGTACCGGCCGGTCGCGGCGATCGTCCCCGCAATATGCGTGCCGTGCCCATTGTCGTCGTAAGGCAGCACCCGGCGGTTCAGTAAATTGATGCCGCGCGCGATGGAATTTTTCAAATCCGGGTGCTTGTAGTCGATGCCGGTATCGATGACGCCGACCCGAATGTTTTTGCCGACGGATTTGCTCCAGATTTCCGGCGCGCCAATCTGTTCGACGCCCCAAGGAATCGTGCCGGTACGCACGCTGGAAAGAATGCGTGCCCGCCGTGGCAGTGCCTTGACCGCTTTGGTTTTGCTGAGCGTTACCCGCGTATCGGCCTCAAGACGCATCTCACCGGAGAAATCGGCTAGCGTAGCGGCCGGATGCAGCGTACAGGAGAAGGCGTGAACAATATCGAGCGGGATGACCTCCGAGAGGCCGGCCAGCTCGCTTTTTAATCGGACCAGTTCGGTTTTGCAAGCATAATAGTCGGCGGTTGACGTGAAATGGATGAGATGTTTTTGACTGCGAGGCTCGGTGAGGCCTGCATCCTTGTGCAGTTGAAGCAGAAAGGCGGCTACGTCCATCTTGCCATCCCCCCATGACAACGAGTAATTCGAATCCTTCCCTATCCTATGTACAGGTTGTCGCTTCTGACCGTGTCATTGTCTCTATAGAAATAATTGGGTGTGAAGCCGTGTCAGATGCATAGGTTTGACATAGGATAGATAGAGAGGCGCGGGTAGGAGTGTCTCTTTCTCAGGGAATGGAAAGGACTGCTGGTACAGCACCTTTTCCTTTGGGTACAGTCACAGGCGAAGGGGGACCTTCGCCTGTATCTAATCCCCACGAACCCATAGTTGCATTTTTAGAAAAAATAGGTTTTACTTAATGAAGATATGGATAAGGTAGATAATACCGAGAAGATGAAAAAGGATGTGCCTATATGAGCAGCGGATACACTCTCAAAATCACCGCAGAGCAAGCACGTGAAATGCCCATGGTTGATTTGGCGTTTGAGTTGTTGAAATCGGCGAACACGCCGTATTATTATCGGGATCTCATGGCGGAAATCGCTAAAATAAAAGGGCTTTCGGACGAGCAAATCATGCAAGTGATCGCCCAACTATATACAGAAATCAATATCGATGGGCGTTTTGCCTGCGTAGGTACGAACCTGTGGGGACTGAAACGCTGGTATCCGGTGGAGAAATCCGACGATTCCGTTGGCGGCGGCGCGAAGCGTCCTAGAATCATCAACGATGAAGATGACGACATGGACGAGGATGTATATCCGGAAGAAGAAGATACATACACCGAGGAAGACGAATACGATGCGTTTGGCGAAGACGCCGAAGAGGAAGAAGCGGAAGAAGATACGGAATTCTTCGAGGATGAAGAGATCGACGAAGAACTCGAAGATGCCGGCATCGATGAAAGCGAAGAAGCCGAGGAAGACGACCTTGACGAAGAGGCGGATGAAGACGGCGAAGCGGACGATTTTGATGACGTAGACGACGATGATGAGGACGATAAATAACTGGCTTGACAGCCGCTATTCGTTCAGAGTAAACTATTGCATGGGCTTTAAAAGGATCTTAACAATTCGCTTCGGCGTTTATCCAGCATATAAGAGTTCGGAATCGCTTATTCTTATATTGGACAAAAAGTGCCCCGTCACTACGGGTGTCACTTTTTTTGTTTTTTTAGCGTTTTTTTCAGGAAACGTTCATGAAAACACTTATTTAGCAGAAGCTAATGCTTACACACCTAGGGCGTTTGCAAGCAGTCTTATTATTATCTCATTCCACAAATTTAGGAGGCGTACATAGTGACAAAATACATTTTCGTTACAGGGGGCGTCGTGTCATCCCTGGGCAAAGGAATTACGGCAGCTTCCTTGGGGCGCTTGCTGAAAAACAGAGGTCTCAAAGTAACGATTCAGAAGTTTGACCCTTATATCAACATTGACCCGGGGACTATGAGTCCTTATCAGCACGGCGAAGTGTTTGTTACCGACGACGGTGCGGAGACGGATCTGGATTTGGGCCATTATGAACGCTTCATTGATATTAATTTGTCGAAAAGCTCCAACGTGACGTCCGGTAAAGTGTACTCTTCTGTCATTACGAAGGAACGCCGCGGCGAGTATCTGGGCGGTACTGTGCAAGTGATTCCGCACATCACGAACGAAATCAAGGAGCGCGTCATTCGCGCGGGCCGCGAGGCGCAATCCGACGTCGTCATTACCGAGATCGGCGGTACGGTGGGCGATATCGAGAGCTTGCCGTTCCTGGAAGCGATCCGTCAAATGAAGAACGATATCGGCCGCGAGAATGTTATGTACATTCACGTGACGCTGATTCCTTATATCAAAGCGGCTGGCGAAGTCAAAACGAAACCGACGCAGCACAGCGTGAAGGAGCTTCGCGGTCTGGGTATTCAACCGCATGTGATCGTGTGCCGGACAGAGCACTCCTTGACCGAAGATATGAAGCGCAAGCTGGCGCTTTTCTGCGACATCGATCCGGCAGCAGTTATCGAATGTAAAGATGCTGAGACGCTGTATGAAGTACCGATGATGCTTCGTGAGCAAGGTTTGGACGATTATGTTGTCAACCATTTGAAGTTGAGAACGAACGCGCCGGATATGACGGAATGGGTAAGCCTTGTTCGCAAAGTCAAATCCCTGACAAAGCGCACGGAAATTGCGATTGTCGGC
This sequence comes from Paenibacillus oryzisoli, assembly GCF_050467285.1. GTDB lineage: Bacteria > Bacillota > Bacilli > Paenibacillales > NBRC-103111 > Paenibacillus_E > Paenibacillus_E oryzisoli_A. The sequence goes on from NZ_JBCMUN010000027.1 coordinate 17,197, forward strand.
AAATACGTGGCGCTGCATGACGCGTACCTGAGTATCGTGGAAGCGCTGGGCCATGCAGGCATCGACAACGATTCGGAGATCGACATCCGCTGGGTGAACGCAGAAGAAGTGTACGACCACAACGTGGACGAGCTGCTTTCCGGCGTTCAGGGGATTCTGGTGCCAGGGGGCTTCGGCGATCGCGGGATCGAAGGGAAAGTGGCGGCCATCCGCTATGCGCGCGAGAAGCAGATTCCGTTCTTCGGCATTTGCCTTGGCATGCAGGTCGCTGTGATTGAATACGCGCGTTCCGTGTGCGGTCTGGACGGTGCAAACTCCTCCGAGATCAATCCGACGACGGCTTATCCGGTCATTGACCTTCTGCCGGAGCAAAAAGACATCGAAAACCTTGGCGGCACAATGCGTCTTGGCTTGTACCCGTGCAAGCTGGTGCCAGGTTCCTTGGCTGCGCGCTCTTACGACGATGAGCTGGTGTACGAAAGACACCGTCACCGTTACGAGTTCAATAACGAATATCGCGAGCTGATCGAGACGGCGGGTCTGCGCATTTCCGGTACGTCCCCGGATGGACGTTTGGTTGAGATGGTGGAGCTTCCAGGCCACCCATGGTTCCTGGCGGTGCAATTCCACCCGGAATTCACGTCCCGTCCGAACCGTCCGCAGGCGCTTTTCCGTGAATTCGTCAAAGCAGCGCAGTTGATCGGGCGCTAATTCTTAAGCGAGATGCCTTAATCCCGACAATCCTCTTTTTTGTAAAAGTTTTCAATTTAGCTTGCCGCCCGGGAAGGAAAACCAAAATGAATAGCGAATAGTTAACACTATCGTAGATATGGGAGCTAGTTATTCGGCTATTTGGGAGGGAGCTTATCTGGTGAAGAAAAAAGTGTTGATTGTCGATGATCAAAATGGAATTCGCGTGCTCCTGATGGAAGTGTTCAGCAATGAAGGGTACGACACGTATCAAGCTTCAAACGGCAAGCTGGCGCTCGAGATTGTGAACCATGTTTCGCCCGATCTCATTTTATTGGATATGAAGATTCCCGGTATGGACGGGCTCGATATTCTGAAGCACGTCAAAGCGATCGACCCCTCGATCAAAGTGATTATGATGACCGCGTACGGAGAACTGGATATGATCAAGGAAGCGACGGATTTGGGTGCGATCATGCATTTTACGAAGCCATTTGATATCGACGAGCTCCGTATGGCGGTTAATATGCAGCTTAAAAATGAATCAAACTCGAATTACGCAGTAGGATCCTAGGAATAGGGTCTTTTTTTATGTCAACGGCGCAGGCTTGGTTATCATTTGAAAAGTTATGTGCTATAATACTCAGGTATGACAAAGAGCGGTTGACGCATCTACTACAAGGTTCTAGGAGGAAGAGAAACATGGCATTGGTTTCAATGAATGAATTTTTACCTAAGGCAAAAGCGAACAAATATGCGGTTGGTCAGTTTAACATGAACAACCTGGAGTTTGCTCAAGCGATTGTGGAAGCAGCAATCCAATTGAAATCCCCGTTCATTTATGGTGTCAGCGAAGGCGCACTGAAATATATGGGTATTGAATTCACGGTTGCCATTGCAGAAGCAGCGGCAAAGAAATCTGGTCTTCCGATCGCGTTGCACCTTGACCATGGCAGCTCCTTCGAAGTTGCAATGAAATGTATCCGCGCGGGCTTCAGCTCCGTTATGTTCGACGGCTCCCACTACTCTTTTGAGGAAAACATTCGTTTGACCAAAGAAGTTGTGAAAGCTGCTCATGCAATGGGCGTTTCCGTTGAGGGTGAGCTTGGTACAATCGGTGGCGTAGAAGACGACATCTCCGTGGACGAAGAGCACGCTAACCTGGCGAAACCTGAAGAAGCGATCCGTTTCTACGAAGAGACAGGCGTTGACTGTTTGGCAATCGCAGTAGGTACAGCACACGGCATGTACGCTGGCGAGCCTAACATCCATTTCGACATCATCGAAGCGGTATCCAAAGCGATTCCAGTTCCGGTTGTTCTTCACGGCGGATCCGGCGTTCCGGACGAAATGATTCGCAAATCCATCGCAGCTGGCGTTGGCAAAATCAACGTAAACACGGAGAACCAAGTAGCTTGCACAGAGAACATCCGCGCTGTTCTGAACAAAGATGCGAAAGTATACGATCCTCGTAAATACTTAACCCCAGCTCGTAACGCTATGATCGACGTTGTTAAATCCAAAATCGAATTGTTCGGAAGCAGCAACCAAGCTTAATTCGAACTTCTATAGATCGTACGGGAAATGCAGGAAAGCGCAGCGGATGATGGTATCGTTGGTCATTCGATGTGCTCTCCCACGCGTTTCCTTCTTCTATTTCCTCGCGCCTATTTCTCTTAGTTTAGTAAGTTGCATTGATTGCTAGTTTTATGCGTAAATGCCGGATTTGATAGGGTAGATCGGTAAAATGCTGTGGAATGCAGCACATGAAAGGCATTTTTATGTCTTCTTTCGTCATGCGTATGTCAATTTGGACTTTTTCGTTTTTTGTTTGCAAGGAGTAAGATGGTTGGTACCTGATTTAGGGGGAGACGCATGTTGGAGAAATTGATGGTTGCTGGTGGGCGTCCACTACGCGGAACGATTCAAATTAGCGGTGCCAAGAACAGCGCAATTGCACTGATTCCTGCTGCTGTACTTGCTGAAACACCTGTCACGTTGGATAATTTGCCGCATCTGAGCGATGTGGCTATATATACAGAGATTTTAACCGAGCTAGGCGCAACGATTGATTGGAACGAAGATCGGATGACGATTGACCCGAGCCAGATGAAGTCGATTCCGATGCCGAACGGCAATGTGAAAAAGCTTCGCGCCTCCTACTACTTAATGGGCGCGCTGCTGGGACGCTTCGGTGAAGCGACGATCGGGCTGCCGGGGGGCTGCAATTTCGAGCCGCGGCCGATCGATTTGCATATCAAAGGCTTTGAGGCGCTGGGCGCTGTCGTCAGCAACGAGAACGGCGCGTTGCATATCCGGGCCAAGGAACTGCGCGGGGCCAAGATCTATCTGGACATGGCCAGCGTAGGGGCCACGATCAACATTATGTTGGCCGCATCGCGGGCCAAAGGGCTTACGATCATTGAGAATGCGGCCAAAGAGCCGGAGATCATCGACGTTGCAACGCTGCTGAACTCGATGGGCGCGCGGATCAAAGGGGCAGGCACCGACATGATCCGCATTGAAGGCGTCTCGGAAATGCACGGCTGCCGCCACTCGATTATTCCGGACCGCATTCAAGCGGGCACGTATATGATCGCGGCCGCAGCAACGCGCGGTGACATCACGGTGGACAACATCATTCCTAAGCATCTGGAAGCTCTTACGGCGAAGCTGCAGGAGATGGGCGTACATATCTATGAAATGGATGAGTCGATTCGTGTCGTAGGTCAGCCGGATTATGCCAGCGTGGACGTCAAAGCATTAATTTACCCAGGGTTTGCAACGGATTTGCAATCCCCAATGTCGAGCTTGCTATGCCAGGCGAGAGGCGTCAGCATTTTGACCGATCATGTGTACAGCAATCGCTTCAAGCACATTCCCGAGCTTGTGCGCATGGGCGCCAAAATCAAAGTAGAGGGACGCTCCGCTGTCATCGAAGGCTCGCAGCTCAGCTCCGCCAAGGTAAGGGCTACGGATCTTCGCGCAGGCGCCGCGCTTGTCATTGCCGGGCTCAGCGTGAGAAACGGCGGTATTACCGAAGTGTCCGGCGTCGAGTATATTGATCGCGGATATGAGAATTTAGTCTTTAATCTATCTGCGCTTGGCGCAGAAGTTTGGCGCGAGTCGGAATAAATTGCCGATGGGCAGGCAATGCTAGAATCCAATTGAAAATTTAATAGTTTGGTGGTCGTGACATGAGTATGCAGCTTGCCGAGCTTGAAGTCCTCAAGCTTACTGAATTATATAAACTAGCGAAGAAATTTCAGATTCCTTACTACGGAACGCTAAAGAAAAAAGAACTTATTTTTGCCATTTTACGTGCTCAAGCGGCGGAAAGCGGATTTTTGTTTATGCAAGGCGTGCTGGACATCCTGCAGGAAGGCTTCGGTTTCTTGCGGCCGATCAACTACTTGCCGAGCTCGGAAGATATTTATATTTCCGCTTCGCAGATTCGCAAATTCGATTTGCGCTCCGGCGATATCGTGTCCGGCAAATGCCGTCCTCCGAAGGAGAACGAACGGTATTTTGGACTTTTGCAGGTCGAAGCGGTTAATGGAGAAAAGCCGGAAACCGCTGCAGAGCGCCTGCACTTCCCAGCCCTGACACCGCTTTACCCCGATACTCGGATCACGCTGGAAACAGAACCGAATAAGCTGTCCATGCGGATCATGGACCTTCTCGCTCCCGTTGGCCTTGGCCAGCGCGGTTTGATCGTCGCTCCCCCAAAAGCAGGGAAAACCTTGCTGCTCAAAGAAATTGCCAACAGCATTTCGACGAATTACCCGGAAATTGAACTTTTCGTCCTGCTCATTGATGAACGCCCAGAAGAAGTGACAGATATGCAGCGCTCCGTCAAAGGCGAGGTTGTCGCTTCCACGTTCGACGAATTGCCGGAAAATCATATCAAAGTCGCCGAGCTCGTGATGGAGCGCGCGATGCGCTTGGTCGAGCATAAGAAGGACGTTGTCATCCTGTTGGACAGCATCACGCGTCTGGCACGTGCGTACAACCTCGTTGTGCCGCCTACCGGACGTACATTGTCCGGTGGTATCGATCCCGGTGCATTCCACCGTCCGAAGCGTTTCTTCGGGGCGGCCCGCAACATCGAAGAAGGCGGCAGCCTGACGATCCTGGCGACGGCGCTTGTGGAAACCGGCTCTCGTATGGACGATGTCATCTATGAAGAATTTAAAGGCACGGGCAATCTCGAGCTTCATCTGGATCGCAAAATGGCGGAACGCCGCATCTTCCCTGCAATTGATATTCGCAGATCGGGTACGCGCCGCGAAGAGGCGCTGCTCAGCAAAGAAGAGCTCGAGAAAATTTGGGCGCTTCGCAAAGGCATGAACGATTCGCATGAATATACGGAAGCGTTCATCAAGAAGCTGGCCGATACGAAGACGAATCAGGAGTTCCTGGATTCGCTGTCGGTACCTTCAGCCGGTCAGGGCAGCCACAATTCCGGCAGCTCGTCCCACAAAGGAAAAGTCAAAAACTCAGCATCCTAATAAAGAACAAGGGCAATCGTGACGATCGATTGTCCTTTGATGTACAGAGGAGTACCGTTATGAATTTGGTTTATTCAGATACAGAAGGAAATGTATTCGATCATCCCGACTATTTGGCGTTAGGCCGAAATGCCGAGATGATTACTGAGATTTTGGACGAGGAGCTGATCCCGCTGCCGGAAGGCGCGACGCTCGTCTCTCTGCCGTTCACGCGACCGGTCGGTATCGATGCCGAAACCGGCGAGATGAAGCTGGTCCAAGGCGACTATCACGCCGTCGGCGCGCTGCTGCCGCAAGGCTTTACGCGTCTGCTTCTGCCGGGCTACGTCAAATCGGACAAATCCAAGGCGCTGCCGCTTTTCGGGTATACCGCCGTGGTATGGAAGGAAGACGGGTTCTATGTTGCTGCTCGCTTGACGGATAACCCGTATTTCTGGAATCCGGTCAATTGTGACGTGGACGTACTGGAATCCCAAGTGAAGCACCTCACGGCCAAATATCCGGAAAATCGTCTGTATGCGCACTTGTCGAACTGCGCCCTTGGCTATGAGTGTCTGACGGCGTCCAACACGTTCCTGCAGCGCTGGGAAGGTGCCGTGCCAGTATCCTACTCGTGCAACGCGGGCTGCTTCGGCTGTATTTCCGAACAGCCGGACGACAGCGGCTTCGTGGCGCCGCAGACCCGGATGAATTTCAAGCCGCGCGTCGATGAGATCACCGAGATTATGCTGGAGCATCTCAAGACGCCGGACAGCATCATCTCCTTCGGGCAAGGGTGCGAGGGAGAGCCGAGCACACAGGCGGCGATTATTATCCCTGCGATCAAGCAGGTGCGTGAGATCACCAAGACGGGTTACATCAACATCAACACGAATGCCGGGTTGACCGATCATATCCGCGGCATCGTGGATGCTGGGCTCGATCTGATGCGCGTCAGCACGATCAGTGCGATCGATGAGCATTATAACGCATATTACAAGCCGAGAGCCTATACGCTCAAGAATGTTGAAAAATCGCTCCGCTACGCCGCGGATAAAGGAGTCATCACCTCGATCAACTATCTCGTCTTTCCGGGCGTCACAGACCGCGAGGAAGAGATCGAAGCGATGATCGACTTCGTGCGCCGCACCGGACTGAAGCTGATCCAGCTCCGCAACCTGAATATCGACCCTGAAAGCTATCTGGGCATCATTCCGAAGGCCAAGAGCGAGCTGCTCGGCATGAAAGCGATGCTGGAGATTTTCGAAGAGGAACTGCCGGATGTTGTGCTGGGATCGTACTCGCACACGCCTAAATTTTATACGAGTGAACGCACGCTGACGCCTGTGTTATAAAGGGTTTGCGAAGCTTTTTAAACTTATAGAATTGCCATTGCATCCGCCGCGGCAGGTATGCTACAATGCAAAAGTACGTCCATTAACTCTGGATCAGCACATGATTCAGGGCGGAAAGAGGTGAACCAACATGAAAGCAGGTATTCATCCTACTTATCATGCAACCACAGTGACTTGCGCTTGTGGGAATGTGTTCGAAACGGGTTCAATTAAGTCAAATCTTCGCGTTGAGATTTGCTCCAATTGCCATCCTTTCTACACGGGTAAACAAAAGTTTATCGATGTAGGCGGCCGTGTCGACAAATTCAAAAAGAAATACGGCATCTAATTGGCAGCTATTGCTTTCGAAGCAATCGGCATAAGACAATCTCCATTGGTCATCCTAAGCGTAGGCTTACGAGTCCAATGGAGGTGTTTTTATGTTCAAGGCTCTGCTCAAATGGACAGGATCGGTTGTGCTCATCTGCGGTCTGGCGGCCTGCGGTGCGCACAAGACCACGGACAATGGAACTTATAAAACCCAGAATTACAAGCAGGACGGCTTACTCGGCATTACCAGCGTCAATCCGAACAATCCGATGAATCCAACGTATCATCATTATGATGACGACGCCCTCCTGATGAAGGCTGTATTGGATCAACTGCCTGGCGTTGAGAAATCGAAGTTTGCGATCCACGGGCCTAACGTCAACGTGAAAGTGACGCCTAAGGCAGGTCTGACACCTGCGCAGGTAGAAGAGCTGCGCTCTCAAGCGCAGATGGCGCTCGACACCAACATGCCGCGCTATAAAATCAATGTGATCATGGTCAGCAGGTAGTTTTTGCCCCTTGGTTGCTATTTGCTACTCAATCGGCTATACTATTTTTACTGTGCTAGACGGGGAGGTAGCGGTGCCCTGTGACTCGCAATCCGCTGTAGCGAGGTTGAATTCCTGTTAGCGGTACTGTGATGTGAGGTCTGGCTTTTACACGTGGTGTTGAGAATCGGGTCCTTCGCAATGGATGCTCATGAACCCGGTCAGGTCCGGAAGGAAGCAGCCGTAAGTGAGATGTTTCATGTGCCGAAGGGTTGCCTAATTTGAGCTAACGATAAGAGTACGCTTGTATCCCTTTATCAATAACAGGTGCACAGTTTTTACATACGAAGCGCACAACGTCCCTTATGGGGCGTTTTTTTGTTGTAGGGCACACTTGGCACAACCTCTATTTCATCCCCAGAAGGCTTATAGTATAATGGAGTCAGTCAATCCGCACAGGATTATTGGAGAGGAACACAATGGCCCATATCGCTTTGTATCGAACGTGGAGATCGCAGACGTTCCGCGATGTCGTCGGACAACGGCACATTACGCAGACGCTGCAGAACTCTTTGCGTGAAAACCGCCTTACGCACGCCTATTTGTTCAACGGTCCTCGGGGAACGGGGAAAACAAGCACGGCCAAAATTTTGGCCAAAGCGATCAACTGCTTGAACGGCCCCGCCGAAGAACCGTGCAATAACTGCTCGGCTTGTCAGCGCATTACCGAAGGCGCCGTCATGGACGTGGTCGAGATCGATGCGGCCTCCAACCGCGGCGTGGAAGAAATTCGCGACATCCGCGATAAAGTGAAATACGCCCCGACGGAAGTCAGGCATAAGGTCTATATCATTGACGAAGTGCACATGCTGACGACAGAGGCGTTCAATGCCCTGCTCAAAACGTTGGAGGAACCCCCGGCGCATGTGATGTTTATTTTGGCGACGACCGAACCCCATAAAATCCCGGCAACGATTATCTCCAGGTGTCAGCGCTTCGATTTCCGCCGCATCTCGCTTGACGATCAGGTGGACCGGCTGCAGTATGTCTGCGACCAGGAGCATATCGCGATCGATCGGGAAGCTCTGCATTATATCGCGCGCTTATCCGACGGAGGGATGCGGGATGCGCTCAGCTTACTCGATCAGGCGGCTTCTTTTGCAACGGGCGAAATCCAGCTGTCGGACGTCCTAGCGATTACCGGCGGCGTGGCTTCGGATCAATTCAAGAAGCTTGTGCTCTATATCAAGGACGGTCAGCTGGGCAATGCACTGGAACTGATCGACACCTTCATGCAGGAAGGCAAAAGCGCCGACAAATGCATCGAAAATTTGATCCACTATTTCCGCGATTTGCTGATGGTTCGCATGGTGCCGAATTCGCCAGTCATTGCCGAGCGCGTGTTCGACATGGCAGATCTTCAGAACGTCGCGGCGAGCTTCACACCTGCTGAAATGATGGCGATGATCGAGACGCTCAACCACTATCAGAGCGAGATGAAATACTCCGTTCAGCCGCAGACCTTGCTGGAAATTGCGATTTTGAAAATCAGCGGCGGCAGCCGCGGTGCAAGCTCAGGGGTGTCAAGCCCTGCCGCAGAGTCGGGGCGCGGACCGTCGCTGGAGAGCGATCTCGTGCAGCAGCTCACCCGGCGGTTGAAACAACTTGAAGAACAGGTGGCAGGACTGGTAAAATCGGGAGTGGCGGGTTCCGCAGACGGCGGCCCGGCGAGGCAGGCTCCGCCTGCCAGAGTGGCTGCGGCTTCCGCGCCCACGAAGAAGTCCGGCCTCAAGCTGGAGCCGTATCTTAAGGCGGCCGAAGGGCCGGATACCAAGACAGGCTTCATGAAATGGGCTCAGGTGCTCGGGGACGTCAAGGAACGCAAGATCACCGTTCATGCCTGGTTCGTCAACGGCGATCTCGTCTCCGTGCTGGACGATGCGGTGCTTGTTGCTTTTAAGAATGAGATGCATCGCAACACGACGGAGAAGCCGGAGAACAAGCTGATTATTGAGCAGGTGCTTGGCGCCGTATTTGGCAAACCGATGCGGCTTCTGACCGTCATGCGCAAAGAATGGGACGATGCGAAGAGCGAGTCGACTGTCGCGCCTCCGGAAGTCATGGAACTCGTGGCCGAGGATGGGCCTGCGAAGCCGGCGAAGGAAGAATGGATTTCCGAAGCGATTCAATTGTTTGGCGAGGATTTAGTTACGATTAAAGAAGATTAACGATAAGGGAGCGATCTGTTATGAATAACATGAACCAAATGATGAAGCAAGTGAAGAAAATGCAAGAGCAAATGATGAAAGCGCAAGAAGAGCTGGGTACCAAAGTCATCGAAGGTACAGCCGGCGGCGGTGTTGTTACTTGTACGGTGAACGGCCACAAAAAAGTACAAAGCATCACGATCAAACCGGAAGCGGTTGACCCGGACGATGTTGAAATGCTGCAAGACCTTGTGCTGACAGCGATTAATGATGCAATGACCAAAGCGGAAGAAATCGCCAACAAAGATATGGGCAAATTCACAGGCGGCATGAACATTCCAGGCCTGTTCTAAACAAACAGCTGAGAGTCACAACTTTATAACGATGAAGGAGTCCTTCCTTTGCATTACCCCGAACCGATAGCGAAATTAATCGATGCCTTCTCCCGCTTGCCGGGAGTCGGCCCCAAGACGGCCGGACGTTTGGCCTTTCACGTGCTCCGTATGAAAGAGGAGGATGTGATCGATTTTGCCAAGTCGCTCGTCAATGTGAAACGGAACCTGCACTACTGCTCGGTTTGCTGCAACATTACGGACGTGGATCCGTGCCGCATCTGTCAAGACAAGAGCCGGGACGGGTCTGTCATCTGTGTCGTGCAGGAGCCGAAGGATTTGGCGGCGCTGGAGCGCACCAAAGAATTTGAGGGCTATTACCACGTGCTGCATGGCGCGATTTCTCCGATGGAGGGGATCGGTCCCGACCAGATTCATATCGCCGAGCTGCTCAAGCGGCTGGGGGACGAGACGGTGCAGGAGTTGATTCTTGCGACGAATCCGAATATTGAGGGCGAAGCGACAGCGATGTACTTATCTCGGCTTGTGAAGCCTTTCGGGCTTCGCGTAACCCGGATCGCCCATGGCTTGCCGGTCGGCGGCGATTTGGAGTATGCGGATGAAGTCACGTTGTCCAAAGCGATGGAAGGCCGCAGGGAATTATAAGTTTATAGGTAGAGGGAGAGCCGAGAGGCTCTCTTTTTTTGTTGTTCTGTCTGCGCTCTTTTCCTCATATGCATGTAACAAACCAGCTATGGGGAGAAAGGGAGGCCTGTCCGTGAGACCGGAACTATTAGGTACGCAAGGCTTGAAGAAACCGTCGTTAAAATCGCAAAAGCAGGCCGCCATAAGGGACAAGCAGCTCCTGATTGAGGAAATTCGCGGGGCTCACTTGACTTGGCAGTCTGCGCAGGCACATTTTGAATTTGCGGTGGAGAAGGACCAGATTGACTACGCAATCTATGCGCTGGAAGCAGCGGAGAAAAGGTTTGAAATGCTTATCAAGCAGGCGAAAAAGATGGGGATCAGTTTAATTGACAGCGATCGTTTATTGGAGGGATAGAGATGGTAGTTAACGTTGCAATTTGGGGTGTGCTTATTCTGTCGTCCTTGTTGCTGATCATGACGGTTCTTCGCAGTCGGGGCGGCACCAGAGTGCTGGCCTCCTTGGGAGTAAATGTTGTCGTTGCAGCGTTTCTGCTGTATTTGCTGAATCTGCTCAGCGGTTACACGCATGTCGAGCTGCCGATCAATACGGCGACATTAGGGACGGCGACCGTGCTAGGTGTGCCAGGGGTATTGCTGTTGATCGGGGTCAAAGTTGTACTCTTGTAAATTGGAAAAATAAAACATGCGCATCAGAGGTTGACTCGTACGATGTTCCTGTGGTATCTTATAAAAGTTGCTGCGGGACATGCAGTAAACAAAGTAACTTGAAATAAACAAGTTGCAAAAGAAAAGTAACTGTGATATATTGGTCTTCCGGCTTTCGAGAGGAAGTTGTGAGACAAGCATTGTTCCTTGAAAACTGAACAACGAGTGAGTAAGCAAATCGGTTGAGCAATCAACCATAATGAGATTGAAAAATCTCGCTAGCAAGTCAATGAGCTATTCAGCTTTTCTTTTATGGAGAGTTTGATCCTGGCTCAGGACGAACGCTGGCGGCGTGCCTAATACATGCAAGTCGAGCGGAGCACTTCGGTGCTTAGCGGCGGACGGGTGAGTA
>NZ_JBCMUN010000028.1:0-16640 GCF_050467285.1 Paenibacillus oryzisoli
CCAGCGTCGATGGTACTTGAACCGCAGGGTTCTGGGAGAGTAGAACGTTGCCAAGCGAGCGAAAAGAGTTTTTTTGGAAGAAATTCCAGAAAGACTCTTTTTTTGTTGTTTGTACAATGTTGTGATATTAACCATACTATCCCTTGAAGGAGGGATTTGCATGGTGAAAAGCAGCAGTTACGTACGTAACGGCAAATGGATTTGTCTCTTGAGTGCGCTTCTAACGGGTGGCTGCGCAACAAGAACGGATACCATGAAGGAAGACCTTAATCCGCGGTTGGCGATGCCTCCAACTGAGCAAACAGAGACGAAACCTAGTTCACTTGAGCGAGCATCTACACTAAGCAGCAAGGCTTCCCCGAATGACGTCAAGCTATCCGCTCAACAAACGATACATGAGCCGGTTAAAGGGATCTACGTGTCGGCCTGGTCCGCGGTGGGCAGCAAATTTGAACAGCTGATTGATCTGGTGGATCGAACCGATTTGAATGCTATGGTGATCGACGTGAAGAACGATTCCGGGCAGGTCACCTATCCCTCCAAGGTTCCGATGGTGAACGAAATTGGCGCGAACAGCCATGTGATTATACACGATTTGCAAGCTAAGCTGCAGCGCTTGAAGCAGAAGCAGATTTATGCGATTGCGCGTCTCGTTGTTTTTAAAGATCCGTATCTTAGTAAAAAGAAGAGCCAGTATGCCATGAAAACCAATGCCGGAGCGGTATGGAAGGATAAGAAGGGCGTGGCTTGGGTAGACCCTTTTCAAAAGGAAGTATGGGCATACAATTTGCAGATTGCGAATGAAGTCGCGCAAATGGGCTTTGACGAGGTTCAGTTTGATTATGTGCGTTTCCCGGAAAATGTGAAGAGTGTCGATAGTGAGGTCAAGTTCAGCAATCCTGCCGGGCTGTCGAAGGCACAGAATATAGAGGCTTTTCTTCAGCAAGCGCGGACTCAGTTGAGCAGTAAGGCGAAGCTGTCGGCGGATGTGTTTGGTTTAACGACGTCGGCGGAGCGTGATGTGGGGATTGGACAGGACTGGAATCTGATTGCGAAGCAGGTGCATGTCATTTCGCCGATGCTGTATCCCTCCCATTATACGAACGGCATGTATGGCGTGAAATATCCGGATTTGCAGCCGTATGCGATCGTTCATCAGGCGATTCACGATGCCAACGGGAAGAACCAACTTTTGAAGCAGGCGAATGTGCCTGTGGCGGAGATCCGGCCGTGGTACCAGGACTTTACGGCGACGTGGGTGAAGCCTCACAAAACCTACGGTGTGATCGACGTGAAGGAGCAGATTAAAGCCGCGAGGGAGCAGGGCGTGGAGCAGTTTTTACTGTGGAATCCGAGCAGCAATTACTCCTATCGTTAACGGAATCGTCATATTCAGCAGGATGCTCAGGCGTGACTCTCTCCTTCCCTTGACACGAAAAATGGGCTTTTGTTAAGATTGCAATCATAACCAAGTGCTGTGATCAAAGCTTTTCAGCGGATGGAGAGCTTTTAAGGAGGAAGAAGTGTTGTGAGGGAAGACAAGTTTGGCAAGGAAGGCTTAACGTTTGACGATGTGCTGCTAGTGCCTAGAAAATCCGAGGTTTTCGGAAAAGAGATCGATGTTTCCACGGTTTTAGCAGCTAATGTGAAATTAAATATTCCTTTTATTAGTTCGGCCATGGATACTGTTACGGAATCATCGCTCGCCATTGCAATGGCAAGAGAAGGTGGAGTCGGCATTATTCATAAAAATATGTCCATTGAGCTTCAGGCGGAGCATGTGGATCGTGTAAAAAGATCGGAAAGCGGCGTCATCACGAACCCGTTCTCGCTTACACCAGAGCATCATGTGTATGATGCGGAAGCACTCATGGCGAAATATCGCATCTCCGGGGTGCCGATCGTCAACGATGAGAATCGTTTGGTGGGCATTCTTACGAACCGGGATTTGCGTTTTGTTCATGACTACTCGATTAAGATCAAAGAAGTGATGACCAAAGAAAACCTGGTGACGGCCCCGGTAGGCACTACACTCCAGCAAGCAGAAGGCATTCTGCAGCAGCACAAGATTGAGAAGCTGCCGCTCGTGGACGAGAATTTCGGCCTTAAAGGCTTGATTACAATTAAAGATATTGAGAAAGCGATCCAGTTCCCGAATTCCGCGAAGGATGCGCAAGGTCGTCTGCTCGTCGGTGCGGCAGTAGGCGTTTCCAAAGATGTGATGGAAAGAGCTGCGGCGCTGGTGAAAGCCGGTATCGACGTCATCGTCGTAGACTCAGCGCACGGACACCACATTAACATCTCGGAAACGGTGAAAAAGATTCGCGCAGCGTACCCAGAGCTGCCGATTATCGCAGGGAACGTTGCGACAGGCGACGGCACGCGCGATCTGATCAAAGCAGGCGCCTCGATGGTGAAGGTCGGGATCGGACCAGGTTCGATCTGTACAACACGCGTTATTGCCGGTATCGGCGTGCCGCAAATTACGGCGATCTTTGACTGTGCCGGGGCCGCGGCAGAGTTCGGCGTACCGATTGTTGCCGACGGCGGCATCAAGTACTCCGGCGACGTGGTCAAAGCGATTGCTGCGGGTGCTAGCGCGGTGATGATTGGCAGTCTTTTTGCGGGAACGGATGAGAGTCCGGGTGAGTCGGAAATTTTCCAAGGCCGGAAGTTCAAGGTGTACCGCGGCATGGGTTCCCTTGGCGCCATGAAAGAAGGCAGCAAGGACCGCTACTTCCAAGAGAACGAGAGCAAGCTTGTTCCAGAAGGCATTGAGGGGCGCGTTGCGTACAAAGGTCCTTTGGCCGATACGGTTTATCAGCTTGTGGGCGGACTGCGCTCGGGCATGGGCTACTGCGGTGCTCGCAACATCCAAGAGCTGATTCACGATACCCAATTTATCCGGATTACGGGCGCAGGTTTGAAAGAAAGCCATCCGCACGATATTCAGATTACGAAGGAAGCGCCAAACTACTCGTTGTAGTTGTCAAGAAAACGACAAAAATTGGAGATGTGGGGATTGAACCCACGTCTTCTTTTTTTTGTCTAATGGGGTGTGTTACAATATAACGTGTCTTATAGGAATTCATACATTGATTAGGAGAGTGAAGTTGTGAGAGGGTTTCGGTTTACAAGGAAAAAGGTTGCATTGGCTTTAGGCATTAGTTTGATCGCTCAATCCTTACTTTTACATATACAACCTACGTATGCAGCAGGAACACCATCCCCTACGCCGCAAGCGGGGGCAACGGCTACGACGCCTCCAGCGACAGGTGCGACGAGTGCTCCTGCGGCGAATGAGCCGCAGCTCAATGCAAAGTCGGGCATCGTGATGGAAGCGAGCACAGGGGCTGTGCTGTATCAGTTTAACGCGGACGAAGCGTACCCTCCGGCGAGTATGGCGAAGATGATGACGGAGTATCTGGCGCTGGAAAGCATTAAGGAAGGCAAATTCACGTGGGATTCTAAAATTACGGCGAGCAAGAATGCAGCCGATGTCATTGGTTCCGGGCAATTGATTGCAGAAAACGAGACGTTGACGTTCAAGCAGATGTTCAGCGCGATGTCGATTTATTCGGCGAATGACGCATCGGTTGCTTTTGCCGAAACGCTCGGCGGGACGGAAGAGAATTTCGCGAAAATGATGAACGATAAGGCGAAGCAGCTTGGCATGTCGGACAAGGCGCATTTTATTAGCGCGACGGGCTTGTCCAGAGCTGATTTGAAGAACCCGCCGGCTTCTATTGACGGTGAAACCGTCATGACGGCGCGCGATGCGGCGATCTTGGCTTATAACATTTTGAAGGATCATAAGGAAATTCTCGATTTCACGAAAATCCCTTCGCAAACGCTGAGACCGACGGATAAAACGCCGATGATCAACTGGAACTGGATGCTGGAGGGCAATGCATCGAACGTGAACTTTAAGAAGTACTCGTATCCGGGATTGGACGGTTTGAAAACAGGTTCTACGGACGATGCGGGCTACTGCTTTACGGGTACGGCCGAACGGAACGGCATGCGTCTGATTACCGTTGTGATGGGGACGAAGACGGAGCCGGAGCGTTTTAATGAGTCTCGGAAGCTGTTGGATTATGGATTTAACAATTTCGAGATCAAGCCATTCCTGTCGGCGAACCAAGAAATAGATTCCTTGAAAAAGGTAAACATTAAGAAAGGCGTACAAACGGAAGTCGGACTTGTGGTCAAAGAAGGGCTGACGTTCATCGCGAAAAAAGGTGCGAAGGACAGCGACTTCCAAATCACGGCGGCACCGCTGGATGAAACAAAACTGGTAGCTCCGATCAAGCAGGGCGACGTACTCGGCAAGGCGAAAGTGACGTACAACGGCCAGGAGAAAACGGTCGATCTGATCGCGAGCAGCGAGGTGGAGAAAGGCAGCTGGATTCGACTCTTGTTCCGCTCCCTGAAAAACTTCATCGGCGACCTGTTTAGCGGTATCAAGGGCGGCTCCTAGGGCTAGAAAATGGGTTGTATATTACCCCTCCTTCATGTAAAATTACTGTTTAGAAGTTTATATCGAATCGTGTAGGCAACTGTGCGAATTTTGGGATACAGGTATAGGAGGAAATCAAGAATGGAAACAGGAACATCCCGTGTTAAAACTGGTATGGCCGAAATGCAAAAAGGCGGCGTCATCATGGACGTCATGAATGCCGAACAAGCACAAATCGCAGAAGCTGCAGGGGCATCTGCCGTTATGGCGCTGGAGCGCGTACCTGCTGACATTCGTGCGGCTGGCGGCGTATCCCGTATGGCTGACCCAACAATCGTGGAAGCTGTTATGAAAGTCGTATCCATTCCGGTTATGGCGAAAGCAAGAATTGGTCATTTCGTTGAAGCTAAAGTGCTGGAGTCACTTGGCGTTGACTATATTGATGAGAGCGAAGTTTTGACGCCTGCGGACGAAGTGTTCCACATCAACAAGCGTGAGTTCACTGTTCCTTTCGTGTGCGGTGCGCGCGACCTGGGCGAAGCTCTTCGCCGTATTGGTGAAGGAGCATCCATGCTGCGTACGAAAGGCGAGCCAGGAACAGGCAACATCGTAGAAGCTGTTCGCCACATGCGTATGATTCAAGGCCAAATACGCAAAGTACAAGGCTTGTCCTTGGACGAGCTGATGTTTGAGGCCAAAACGCTTGGCGCTCCATACGAGCTGCTCTTGCACGTGCACAAAACAGGCAAGCTGCCTGTCGTTAACTTTGCAGCCGGCGGCGTAGCCACACCTGCTGACGCAGCGTTGATGATGCACCTGGGCGCGGACGGCGTATTCGTCGGTTCCGGTATTTTCAAATCGGATAACCCTGAGAAGTTCGCGAAAGCAATCGTAGAAGCGACAACGCACTACACGGATTACAAATTGATCGCGGAAATTTCTAAAGACCTCGGCACGCCGATGAAAGGGATCGAAATTTCCCAATTGCAAGCGTCCGAGCGTATGCAGGAGCGCGGCTGGTAATGACAAAGATTGGGGTTCTCGCACTGCAAGGCGCTGTCGCTGAGCATATTCGCGGGATTGAACAAGCCGGCGCGGAAGGCGTCGTGGTTAAACGCACGGAGCAACTAGATGAGCTGGACGGTATCATCCTGCCCGGCGGCGAGAGCACGACGATCGGCAAGCTGATGCGTACGTACGGCTTTATCGACGCACTGCGCGCGTTCTCCGCGGCGGGCAAGCCGATCTTCGGCACGTGCGCCGGGCTGATTGTGATCGCAAAGGAGATCACCGGACAACCGGAAGCTCACCTGGAGCTGATGGACATGACGGTGGCTCGCAACGCATTCGGCCGCCAGCGCGAAAGCTTTGAGACGGATCTGCCGATCAAAGGCATCGATGAGAACGTTCGCGCGGTGTTTATCCGGGCGCCGCTGATCGAGAAGGTGGGGCCGGGGGTTGATGTATTGGCGACGTTTAACGGCCAAATCGTAGCGGCTCAGCAAGGGCATCTCCTTGCGGCGTCGTTCCATCCGGAGTTAACGGACGATTTCCGGATGCACAGCTACTTTTTAGATATGGTGAACAAAAGTAAAGCATAACGCAGGGACAAGCACCTTGAGCTGCCGATTGAGTTCGGTGGCGGGTGCTTGCTTCCATATCCAAACCATTTTGCGCTAACGGAGGAATCTCCTTGTTTGATGTAAAGTTACTTCGAAGTGATTTAGCAGCTGTGCAAGCTGCCATGCAAAACCGCGGCAAACAGATCGAGGAGCTGAACGGCTTCACGGCACTGGATGTGAAACGCAGAGAGCTGCTGCAAGAAACCGAGCAATTGAAGAACCGCCGCAACACCGTCTCCCAAGAGGTTGCGGTGCGCAAGCGTTCCGGTGAGAACGCGGACGAGCTGATTCAAGAGATGAAGATCGTCGGCGATCGCATTAAAGAGCTGGACGACGAAATTCGTGTGCTGGACGAGTCCCTGCAGCAAGTGCTGTTAGCGATTCCAAATATGCCGCATGCGAGTGTACCGGTAGGTCTTTCGGAAGAAGAGAACGTGGAAATTCGCCGCGTTGGCGAGGTGCCGACGTTTGATTTTGACGTGAAGCCGCATTGGGAAGTGGCGCAGGAGCTGGGCATTCTGGATTTTGAAGCGGCTGGGAAGGTTACCGGCTCGCGCTTCGTGTTCTACAAAGGGCTGGGCGCAAGACTGGAGCGGGCGCTGATCAATTTCATGATGGATCTGCACAGCGATGAGCACGGCTATGAGGAGATGCTGCCGCCGTACATCGTGAACCGCGACAGCTTGACGGGCACAGGCCAGCTTCCGAAGTTCGAGGAAGATGTGTTCAAGATTGAGAACTCGGAATATTTCCTGATTCCGACGGCGGAAGTGCCGGTGACGAACTATCACCGGGACGATATTTTGACAAGCGAGCAGCTGCCTGTGAACTTCGTGGCGTTCAGCGCATGCTTCCGCTCGGAAGCGGGTTCGGCGGGCCGCGATACGCGCGGTCTCATTCGTCAGCATCAATTCAACAAAATTGAACTGGTAAAAATCGTGAAGCCGGAAGAGTCGTACGATGAATTGGAAAAGCTTACAGCGAATGCGGAGCGCGTGCTGCAACTGCTGCAGCTGCCGTATCGTGTGCTGTCGCTGTGCACGGGCGATATTGGCTTCTCGTCGGCCAAAACGTACGATTTGGAAGTCTGGCTGCCAAATAGCGGCGCATACCGCGAAATCTCGAGCTGCTCGAACTTCGAGGATTTCCAAGCGCGTCGCGCAAACATTCGCTTCCGCCGTGATGCGAAAGCGAAGCCGGAGTTCGTTCATACGCTCAACGGTTCGGGTCTTGCGTTAGGCCGTACCGTGGCTGCGATCCTGGAGAATTATCAGCAAGCTGATGGCTCGATCCGCGTACCGGACGTGCTGGTTCCGTACATGAACAACGTGAAAGTGATCACGAAAAAATAGCACTTGCTTCTGGAAGTGCATCTATGCTACAATGCATTTTGTCACTGC
This sequence comes from Paenibacillus oryzisoli, assembly GCF_050467285.1. Lineage (GTDB taxonomy): Bacteria > Bacillota > Bacilli > Paenibacillales > NBRC-103111 > Paenibacillus_E > Paenibacillus_E oryzisoli_A. Next base: position 7,482 of record NZ_JBCMUN010000028.1, read on the forward strand.
ACTAGGCTGTCTCCTAACCGGAGGCGGCTATCGTGGAGAGGTGGTCGAGTGGTTTAAGGCAGCGGTCTTGAAAACCGCCGAGGTGCAAGCCTCCGTGGGTTCGAATCCCACCCTCTCCGTATATTCGCAGTAACAAAAACAAACGCACTGAACTGTTGGATAAACGGTTTGGTGCGTTTTTATATGTTCGTGACCAATATTGAAGTGTTAAAGCGGTTTGTCGACAGCCTCACCTCGTCGGGTCAACGTTTTCAAGTGATAAGATTTCCTCAATAAAAGGTAAAGAGGAGATTTTTTTATCAGAACTACCTTTACAAATAATAAATAAAACGTTAACACAAAGTGGGTATTTTGTCGGATGTGCTTTTTCTATAATGGACGAGATTATCCATGATAGGGAGAGTGAATAACGTGCAGATCAAGCTTAAACGATTGATCGTGAAGGCGCTTATTGCGGCTTTGGTGCTGCCAACGGCCTATTTACCCGGAACGGCCACTGAAGCAGAGGCGGCTGAGGCGAATCATGTCGTCATTAGCGAAGTGTTTAGCGGTGGGGGCCATAATGAGGATTCCCCTTACAAGAATGATTTCATCGAGCTGTACAATCCAACGGGCACGGTGCAAAGCTTAGATACATGGAGTGTGCAGTTTATTAAAGCTGAGAACGCATCAGATGATAGCAGTTTGACGGTTTTCGACAGCGTCTATAGGGCGAAAGTGTCGCTTACCGGCAGCATTCAACCGCATGGTTACTATTTGATTAAGCTTGGGGGTGGACCGACAACGTCGGGCTACACGACAGGCTCAGGAAAAGAAATTGATAATCCGGACGCCGAAGATACGTCGCTGAATATGAATAAGGACGGCGGGATTGTCGCGCTGCTCAACAGTTCGGACGATTTTAATTTTGATGCAACGACTGGCGGTCATGTTGTCGATTTCATGGCCTACGGCGGCACAAGCGGAAAATCCAAGCCATTTCTAGCGAAAGGGACGGCAGCGGGCAAACCAAGCGCACAAAAAAGTATCATTCGGAAAGCCGCCAATCCATCGGACGGTTCTGCGATCAGCGGGCTTAGCGGCAGCGGTGTTTTCGCCGGGAACGGGTATGACAGCGGCAATAATGCCACGGATTTTGAGGTAGCGACGGATAAATCGCAGGTCAATCCGCAAGACAGCAGTTCTTCGCTGAGACCGATGGCGTATGCGACGGTAACGGATGGCTCTGTGGCGATGGGCTCATTGAAAGGTGTGAATGCCTCCAATGATGCGTTCCAGCTCACAGCGGCGTATGGGACGCCTAAAGTCTCTCTGGTGCAGGGCACGGATTATACGATTGACGGTCTTCCAGCCGGACTCGTCGTGACTGCGACGGCAGCGGGTAGTAGCATAACGTTTACGATTTCTGGACAAGCCAGTGCCAGTGTGACGGAGGATCAAACTTTGTCTGTCATTTTGCTCCCTTCGGCTTTCCAAAGCGGCATTTATACGGCATCGTCGGCTATAACGGGGATTACACTTGCCAAGTTTGAAGGAGTCACCCGCGTAACGGGCACGGTGACCGACGGGACGGTTAGCATGGAGAGCGCCACGGCCATTTCTTCCGCAGACGATACTTTTACAGTCACATTAGGCAACGGCTTGGTTAAAAATGGCACGCTCAGTGCCTCTGATTTTACCGTCACACCGGCTGACTTGAACGGGCTTAGCTTGACGGCTGCCGGTGATGGGAACAAGACGGTTTCCTTCCGTGTATCTGGCACGGCCTCTACGCCGATCGTCAACGATCTGAGCCTTGCTATTGTGCTGAAGAAAGAGGCTGTGACGGCGGAGGCGGATGAAGACTCTAATGTGATCACCGGCTTCACGATCAAGCGCCCGACGGCACCGCTGCTGAACGACGCGGCTCGCAAGACGAGCATCGTCGATACGCTGAAGCAGGCGAATAGCTTCCATTCCGATCTGTACGATAAGAATTATAAGTACAGTGAGATGAAGGCGAAGGCGTTTAAGTTCTTCCGCGGGAACAGCCCGGTGTTCTATAAGGATCTAGGCACGGCAGTGCTGCCAATTCCCGAAGCGTGGAAAGCGTGGAACCACGTGAATACGTGGATCGAAGGCGACGCGCACACGCGCAATATCGGTTTCTATGACCACAACGACGGTCAGCCGTATTTTGATATTAACGACCCGGACGAGTCGTATGTGGCACCGTTTTATTTTGACCTGATCCGCTTTATTGCGAGCATTTATATTACGAAGGATGACGTCAAAGACACGAAGAATGCGTCGCTTGCGGATACGAGACAGGCGGCGAAGGATTTCCTGGATCAGTACAAAGCTGCGCTGGAAAGTGTGAATGGCAACGACGATGAGCATACGGCGAAAATGGATGAGCGTTTTTTGGTCGCTAAGGGCTTCTCCTACAGCGATTATATGCTGAAAACGTTCTATGGCAGCGCACCGGTGGGATCCGCGGGGTCGGGATTGCTCGACGGTATTACGAATGCTGCGCATTTGAATGGCTATACGCAGGTGGTTGGCGATAACCGACAATTTGTGAAGATAGCGAATGCGACGGATTCAACGTCAGCGAATGAAAAATTGCTCGCAGTTTCTACGGAGGAAGAAAATGAACTGAGAGCCGGCTGGGCAGGCTACGTTGCGCAAACCAGACAGGCGGCCAGCGATAAAAACGCCTATTTCACTATGAAAGACATGTCCCGTGTCATCGAAAAAGGGCTTGGCAGCATCGGCGTACGCCGCTACTTTATTTTGGTTGAAGGACCGACCGATAGCCAGGACGACGATATCATTCTGGATGTGAAGCAGCAAAAGGCACCTGCACTCACGTTGAATACGTTCCTGCCGATTGCGTACTCCGCGCCTAATGGCGATGCGGCACGCACGAAGACGGCGTATGATGCCCTCTCTGTCGTGGAGGATGCCTATGTCGGCCCGCTTACCGGCACAGCAGGCCGGACATTCATGATTCGCGAAGTCTCGGCGTATGACCGCGATTACGATGACAAAAAGTTCGGCAGCTTTGGAGACTTTAAGGACTTCTTGAAAGCTTCCGCCATGGCGTATGCCTATGGACACGCGCGGGCAGACCGCAACCTGGGCTACAGCTTCGAGGAAGGCGCGCTTGCCGCTATGAATGCGGATTGGACAACGATCCGCGATACGATGGTGAATTTGGGCGAGGACTATGCGAAGCAAGTTCAAGCCGATTACTCGCAATTCGCGGCAGTAGCCGATGCGGACCTCATTGATATTTCGGAATTGAAGGGGTTGGCAGTCTCCGCAGGCAGCCTTTCTCCGGCATTTAGTTCGAAGCAGTTGAGCTATGCAGTAAATGTGGCGAACAGCGTATATACAGCCAGTGTTTCAGCCAGCAGCATTGATCCAGCGGCAACGATCAGCATCAATGGATCTAATCCTGCCGCAGGTAAGGCAACCGCTCAAATCGCGCTGCAAGAAGGCAGCAATGGGATCGCCATTGTCGTCAAAGCTGAGGATCAGTCGACAAAGACGTATAACGTCACGATTTATCGCGACAGCGGCAGTTCGGGCGGCTCCGGCGGGCCTGTATCGACACCGTCCACGCCGACGAGCACGGTGACCGAAGGCAATAATCAGGTGATTACGACAACGGAAGTAAAAAGCACGCTGGACAGCAGCGGCAAAGCGACGGCTACCGTGACCAGCGGGCAGGTGATGGAAGCTTTAACCAAGCTGTCCGCAGTTCCGGGCAGCGACAAAGCGACCGTCCTGGAAATTAAGACAACGGTTGACGCCGCGGCGAAGCAAGCAGTAGTTAGTGTGCCAGCAGAAGCTTGGGCGAAAATCTCCGAAAGCGGTGCAGACGCCTTGACACTGTCCGCGGGGCTTGGCCAAATTTCGTTGGATAAGCAGGCACTGAAGGCTGTTCAGAGCAGCTCGACAAGCGGTGCAGTGGATGTTTCCATCCGGAAAACAGACGCAGCCGCTGTGACAGAAAACTGGACACCGGAAGGGAAGCAAGCGTTAGCGTCAGCGATAGGCAACCGTCCTGTCTTCGACTTAACCATTACAGCGGGCGGCACAAAGGTAAGCTCCTTTAACGGCGGTTCGGTCCAGGTGACAATCCCTTACCAACCTGCTGCCAACGAAGATGCCAATGCGATCGTTGCCTACTACGTTGCGGGTGAACTTGTCAAAGTCACCAATAGCCTCTATGATGCTGCAAGTGGCTCGCTTATCTTTAACGTCTCCCACTTCTCACAATATGCCGTAGGTTACGCCAGAGTGGACTTCCGCGATACAGCGGGCAGCTTCGCCAAAGATTACATTACGTATCTGTCGGCACGCAATATCATTAACGGGACGGCGGAAGGCCAGTTCACGCCTTACGCGCCAATCACCCGGGCCGACTTCACGCTCATGCTGGCCCGCATGGCCGGCGCGCAGCTAGACGGCGCCAAAGCGTCCAGCTTCCGCGATGTCGCGGCAGACAGCTACTACGCCCAGTCCGTGCAGTGGGCGGCGGAGAAAGGCATTACCAGCGGCGTAAGCGCTGATGAGTTCGCCCCTGCCGCGAACATCACGCGCGAGCAGATGGTAACGATGCTCGTTCGCTACGCGGCACTCGTGAAGCTGAGTTTGCCGCAAGCGGAGCCGGCCGCATCGTTCGCGGACAGCGCGGAGATTCCGGCGTTCGCCGCGCAGGCGGCGAAGACGATGCAGCAAGCTGGCATCATCAGCGGTAAATCCGGCGGCCGCTTTGCGCCGAAAGATTTGGCTTCGCGAGAAGAAGCCGCGAAAATACTCGGTATGCTGATGCAGCTATCAGCGAGATAAAAAGGTTTCAACCCGTTCCATGGCATTGCGGTGGAGCGGGTTTTTGTTGTTTTTTGACATGGATAAAAGACGGGTGGCTTCCGCATTTTAAACTTGTGGAGGTGTTACTCATGAGCAATTGGGATAAACCAGGCGTTGATCAACCGGAATTAGTGCAAAGCTGGAGCAGTGTGATGCCTACCGTTCTGAATCCTGCGGATGAAGCCCGCGTATGGGCGGATGAAGGCGATGCGGACGCGCTCCGGGTCCACATTCAAGCGGCTGGGCATACCGGGTATTCGTTTGATTTTAAGGTGACGTATCAGGATGCCAGAGAGGTGAATGTGGAACTGGTCGACGTGCAGCAAGGTGTTACGCATATCGATGAGCGCACGGAAATCGTGCAGAATCTCGTGGACGATTATGTTCGTCACATTCATGAATGCGCGCAAACGCTCAAGTCGGTCACCAACGTCTAAATAGAGGAGGAATCACGGATGACGAAGCAAAAGGGCGCTGATAAAAACCTGCAAAACGTTGCTAAGGATTTGGAAGCGGGTGCGGTGAATGCCCACAATGCGCAGCAAATTCAGCAGCAGACGAATGATCAAAGACACCAAGATGCGCTGAATCATCAAGGCTGAGGGGGAGGAATCTAATCATGTCGAAACCAGATACGTATGCCGTTGACGGCCAATCGAACAATCGCAATTCGGGTAAAAGCAGAAGCAACCGTGGCAATCAAGAACCGCTATCCGGCTCCAAAACGGTGAAGAACCGCAACCACAGCGGCCATACACCCGCAGAAGGCCACGGTCACGGCGGCTAAGCACTAGAAAAATTTCTTCATAATTCTTTTGAAAAGCATGTTTAAAACCCGCGGAGGCGGACATACTAATTCTTGTCGGTGAGCAGAGAGGTGTGGTTCCGTTGGAGCATCAAGCGAAAATCGAACAACCGTTGCTTAGAGGACTTTTCTACCTGTTATAATCAGGCTGGAGGGCGATGTGCTAAAGACACTTACCGTGTTTTATACGCAGATTTACCAAAGGTTTACGTGTAACATGGTTTAAAGAAATTCATCAACGCCGACGAAAAAAGAACCCGAAAGGGTTCTTTTTTTTGTTTCTATGGGCTAAAGCTGAGAGAGCCGTCTGGTTAAAATCATTTCGTGATCGTCGTACCGCCGCCCACTGCCTGGGGTCTGGTCCGAGTGCTTCGCACAAACCACTGGGCAAGACCGCCGCTGACGACGCCGAGGACGCCAAGGACGAGGAAGCCTTCGTTCAGCGAGAACCAATCCCCGATGATGCCCATGAGTACGGGCCCCACGAACATGCCCAGGCCGTAGATGGCCTGGAAAAAGCCCATGGCGGTCGCGCGCTTATCCGCCGGCATATGCTTGATGCTCATGCCCATGAGCAGCGTGAAGGACAGGCCGCGGCCGAAGCCGGCAATCGCCTGCGTGACCATCAGCAGCCACAGGTGGTGCGTGAACGGCACCGTGAAGGTGAAGATGCCCATCAGCAGGAAGCCGATCACGACTAGGCGCTTCTCGCCGTATTTGGTCGACCAGCGGCGGCCGCTGAATAAGGAAGCGACAGCGACCGGCACGTTCGCGAACAGGGAGAGCAGGGAGAGCGTGAACTTATCCGCGCCGAGCTCAGTCGCGTATACCGGCGTAAAGCCAAACACGGTGGCGAAGAGCAGCACCTGTGACAGGATTGCCAGCAGCGAGACGAACAGCAGCGTACGGTCCGTCGCGACCTCGCCGATGCCGCGGAGCGTGATACGCGGGGCGTCGGCTTCCACTTTTTCGATGAGGAAAAAGGAACCTGCCATCCCGAGCAGCCCCAAGATGGCGCCAAGAATGAACACAGCTTCCCAACCGAGCCCGTCTGCCGCCCAGCCCGCCGCGAGAATGCCCGCGACCTGACCGAGGGAGTTGAAGAAGGAGATTGTGCCAATCGCTTTGGTGGACTCCTCGTGCTTATAGTAGCTGGTGAACAGCACCGTAAAATCGACCCACGTCGCTGCCGCCGCGCCAGCCAGGGCACGGAGAATCAGGATCCACGTAAAATCCTTCGTGACCCAAAGGCCAAGCCCTGTGATCGCGGTAAAAAGGAGGCCGAAGGTGATGAAGAGCTTTCTTTTATGAAAGCGATCCGACATAATGCCGACCGGAATGCGCAGCAGCATTTGCGAAATGCCGTACATGCCAACAACCCAGCCGGCCATTTGATGGCTGCCGCCGAGATATTCGGTGTATGGCGCCATGATCGGCACACTGGTATACATCGACATCCAGAAAAGCATCGTGACCGCGCAGAACAAAGGGATGCGATAAGGAGATGATTGGAAGAAAGACATGCTGGTAGAGCTCCTTTCTGGTGCTGTCTCTTTCTTCAATTCTACCGTGAATCCGGTTTCCTCGCTAGAGAGAGAACAAATTCCCCTCAACGTCTTCTTGTCTGTTAAGGATAGCTTTTTAACGAATAAACCTATTGTCAGGGAGGAATTTTGACTGAAATTGTCGAATTTTATCGTAATAAGTTATTTTATTGTACGATACAAGAAAGGGTGTACAGCATGAAAATCCGTTCCAAGCTTTTCGTAAGTTTCGCCTCATTGATCATTCTTCTACTCGGACTCTCGTTGTTCACCTATGACCATATCAAGAAAACCGGGGATGCTTACCAAGAGATGATGGGGGATCTGGACCTCAGCGCCGACTTTACTCAAATTCAATATCGGCTTACCGGCATATCCAACGACGAGAGGGCTTATTTAATCACGAAAGATGGACAATATCCGACTGAAATCGAGCAAAAGCGGGCAATCGTCGCCGATCTATTTGCGGCTATTGAAGCGCATCCTTCTTTGAATGACGCTGACAAGAGTCGCTTAGCTGAGCTCAAACAGCTTTATGATGCTTACGCGAAAGCGAGTGACAAAGCGCTGGCTGTTATGAAAAGTGGGAACACCGCAGACGCGCAGGCTATTCATTTTGGTGACGAGCGAACCGTGCGCAAGCAAGTGGAGACGCTCGTCTCCGACATGATCGCAAGCTTTGCCTCCGAAGTGGACGGAGATAAAGCTGACCGGAAAGCAGAGCAGGACAACGAACTGCTGATGATGATCCTCATTTGTACGGTGAGCATCATCGTTGCCATCGTGATTGGGTTGTTGCTCTCCCGTTCTATCACGCGGCCGCTCGCTGCGGCAGACCGTCAAATGAAAGAAATCGCCGACGGGCATGGCGATCTTAGCCGTGAACTAAAGGCGGACGCCAAAGATGAAATTGCCGACCTTGCGCGCACCTTCAACCGGATGATTGCTAATTTGCGCGGCATTTTATCTCAAGCACAAGATACGGTGTTTCAAGTCGCTTCGTCCGCGGAGCAGCTGACGGCGAGTGCGGAACAGACGACCCGCGTCACGGAGCAGATCGTCGAGTCGACGCAGACCATTCTGCTAAGCGTAGAGGATCAACAGCGGCACGTCTCTGGTACGGTACAGTCCATGCATGATATGGCAGGGGGGATCCGGGAGATGTCGGGTGCAAGCGAGGAAATCTCCACACTCGCCCATTCCGCCTCGGAGTCGACGCGCCAGGGTGCGGCAGCGGTGCGTGACATTGTCGAGGACATGCAGCACATCCAAACGTCCGTGGAATCGGCGGCGGCCGTCATTCAAACGTTGGGCGACCGTTCGCAGCAAATTGGCGGCATTACCGGCATGATCGCGGATTTGGCCAATCGCACGAATTTGCTTTCCCTGAACGCGGCTATCGAAGCTGCGCGTGCGGGCGAGCATGGCAAAGGATTCGCTGTCGTCGCTCAAGAGATCCGCAAGCTGGCCGAACAGTCCGAGCGCTCCTCTCAGCAAATTGCCGAACTCATCGCCGAGATCGTCGAAGGGATGGCGCATGCGGTTCATGCGATGGATGAGGGTAAGCAGAAGACCGCGATCGGACTGCACAAAGCCGAGACGGCGGACAAGGCATTCTCCGAGCTGGCTGCCCACGTCGACTCGGTGTCCGATCAGATCGAACGGACATCGGCTACCACGATCGAGCTGGCCGCTTCGAGCCAGCACATTGTCGAACTGACGGAAGCGGCCGACGCCTCGACGAATCAAGTGGCTGCGGCCTGCCAGAACAACTCGGCCGCCACGGAAGAACAGCTGGCCGCAATGGAGGAAATTTCCTCATCCGCGCATTCGTTGTCCGCTCTTGCGGAAGATTTGCACGGGGTGCTTTCGAAGTTTAAGCTGCGCTGATTGCTGTAGAATCGCCTTCCTCTCGTGAGGAGGGCGTTTTTTAGTGCGCCTCACAGT
>NZ_JBCMUN010000029.1:0-20509 GCF_050467285.1 Paenibacillus oryzisoli
AGGATCAAACTCTCCATAAAATTTATGAAAAAGCTGAATAGCTCATTTGACTTGCTAGCGAGATTTCTCAATCTCAAATTTGTCACTCGCGTGACGATTTGCTGATTACTTCATCCATTTGTTCAGTTTTCAAAGAGCTTTATTGGTGTCGTCGTTTAAAGCGTTACTGCGTTGCTCTCGGCGTCGACAAGAATATATACTATCAGGTTTCGAAACAGAATGCAAGTGCCTATTTAAAATTATTTTCTTATCGCCGCACAAGGCGATTATCAAGGGAATTTCGGCGCCATATATCCCCTTCGCCAAGCATGCGAACGCCGCCGATCCAGTCATCGATACCGTTCAAAAGAATGTTATCGATCCGCCCTTCCAGCACCTCTCGACCAAGTTCCGTCAGCCCTGCTCGAGATGATTCAAAACCCAAAGGCAAGGCTTCTCCGAAGCTAGGCAGATGCTCGGTGCCGGTAATACTGACCAGCGGCTTCCCGCATTTACAGAATCGGTTCAGCATACCCCAGAACTGCAAATCTCCTAAGCCGTACTCCGAGGCCTTCGAGGAGACATGCCTAAACAATGACAACACAGGTACAACGGTATCCCCAATCAAGTCGAGCGTTAGCTGCTCCAGCGCGGATAAACCATTTTGTATAGAAGGAAACCGGTCTAAATGAATCTCTAAAGCTCTGTGCAGGTAAGGGAGCGGTGACAAGTCTTCATCCAGCAATTCGGCGAGCGCAAGCGGCTCAGCAGCCGAATAGGCCGACCAAGCGCGGCAGGCAAGCAGCCGCTGCGGCTCTGTGACCGGCACCCAGGCACCATGCAGGTTGCGAATCTGTTCCAGCGATAGTTGGCCGAGGCCATAAAACGTATCCACGCCCGGAAACCGATCGATGCACAGCAGAGAAAGCTGAAAAGGGCGCGCGGAGGCGGGAGCCATCCGCGACAACAAGTACACGAGCATCCATTGATCGTACAGATCATGCTCGAACCAAAGCACGAGCTCGTCTACGGAGCCCGCGAGCGCGTCAAGCTTTTGCTCTTGTTCGAGCGAGGTTGCGATGAACAATGCCTCGGGAATGCCGTGCCGCTCATGCATATAAGCGGCACGCAAAGCCAAAAGGGCCTGATCGGACATGTTCATGCCGATCGGCCCTTCATACAGCGACTCACGCCATACCAAGATGTCGCCGTCGATCCCCGATGCACGCAGCTTGTCGCCGAATGCATCTCCGTTTACGATGTGCGTGATGTTTGGCATGGCACGTCAGTCCCCTTTTTTCAATAAATTAAGCTTCACCCAGCATCCGCAGCAATTCCTGCTCATCCTCGATGATGCGAATGCCGAGATCTTGCGCTTTAGTCAGCTTGCTGCCGGCGCTTTCCCCGGCGATAAGGATGTCGGTCTTCTTGGAGACGCTGCCCGTCACTTTGGCGCCCAGCGCTTCCAGCTTCTTCGCGCATTCGTCGCGGCCCATCGACGAGAGCGTGCCCGTGAGAACGACGGTTTTGCCGAAGAACGGATTATCTTCGCTCGCTGCGACGACCGGCGCTTCCTCCGCCACAGGGTTGACACCAGCCGCAAGCATGCGCTCGATGCTCGACACCATGACAGGGTCGTGGAAGAAGGTGTAAATGCTGTCCGCCACAATGCCCCCGACGTCAGGCAGCGTGATGAGCTCTTCCGGCGTTGCCGCCATCAGGGCAGGCAGGCTGCGGTAGTGATCCGCGAGCACCTTCGTCGTCGTCTTGCCGGAGTTCGGAATGCCCAGCGCATTCAGGAAAGACGCGAGGTCGCGCGTTTTGCTCTTCTCAAGGGCGTCGAGCAGATTGCGCGCCTTCTTCTCGCCAAAGCGATCAAGCTTCACGAGATCCTCGAATTGCAGGACGTAGAGATCCGCAGGGTCGCGAACGCCAAGTTCTTGATGCAGCTGAGCGGCGGTCATCTCGCTGAAGAATTCGATATCCATGGCGTCGCGCGAAGCAAAATGCGCCATGCGGCCAACAAGCTGCGGCGAACAGCCGAGCTTGTTCGGGCAGAAGAGGTGCGCGCCGCGCATCTCCAGTTCGGTGCCGCACGAAGGACAATGCGTCGGCGCCACGATTTCACCGCCGTCATTCTCCTCGGTCACCTTGCCGAGAATCTCGGGAATGACGTCGTTCGAGCGGCGGATGTAAACGAGGCTGCCGAGCGCGTGTTTCAGATTTTTGCGTTCGATGTCGCCGATGTTATTCAGCGTACAGTTCTGCACGGTCACGCCGGCGATGTCGACAGCTTCGACGCGAGCGAGCGGGGTGATTTTACCTGTGCGGCCCACTTCCCATGATACGCTCTGGAGCGTCGTCATCGCTTCTTCCGCCTCGAACTTGTAGGCGATCGCCCAACGAGGGAATTTCTCCGTATAGCCCAGCACCTCGCGCGTGCGCATGTCCGTCAGCTTCACGACGCTTCCGTCGATCAGATAGTCGAAGCTTGCACGCTCTTCAGCAATGCGCTCCAATTCAGCGCGAACGTCTTCAATGTTCGTAAAGTACCGCGTACGATCGCTGATCTTGAAATGGTTGTCGCGCAGGAACTGCACCATATCCGCGTGATTCGCGAACTGAACGCCGTCGGCGTACCCCACATTATAGAAGAAAGCGTTCAGCTTCCGCTCGGCGGTCGTCTTCGGATTCAGGTTGCGGAGGGCGCCGGCTGCGGCGTTACGGGCGTTTTTGAGCGGCTCGGCCGCCGTCTGATTGTACGCCTCCAGGACGGACAGGAACATCATGCCTTCACCCTGCACCTCGATGGTTCCCTGATCGAAAGGAATGGTCAGCGGAATGGACTTGATCGTCCGCACCTGTGCCAAAATGCCCTCGCCCACGGTTCCATTTCCACGCGTGGCGGCTTGAACGAGCCTCCCCTGCTCATACGTCAGGTTCAACGTCAAACCGTCAAACTTCAGTTCCACGACATAGGTAGGGTCGGGGAGTGGTGTTTCCGGGTTTTTGCTATTGTAGTCGGCGATCAGCTTGAGCACGCGCGCATGCCACGTCTCCAAATCCTCAGCGTTCTGCGCCTTGTCGAGGCTCCAGAGCCGTGCCCGGTGGCGGTACGGCTCGAACCCCTTGAGCAGCTCGCCGCCCACGCGTTGGGTCGGCGAGCCGGGAAGCACCACGCCGCTCTCCTTTTCCAACTGAACAAGTTTATCGTATAAGGCGTCCCATTCGCTGTCCGTAATCGTCGGACGATCAAGCGTATAGTAGTTGTAATTATGCCGGTTAATTTCCTGGATGAGGGTGTTCATTGCCGCAATGGCTTCTGTCATAACGGACGCGTCCTCTCTGTACTTAAAATGAAGCTCCTACACCTTGGTGATCGGAGCGAACTTCGCCAGCAGGCGCTTGAGTCCCACCGGCGCCGGAAAAGCAATCTGCAGCTCGGTGTCATCGCCCGCGCCTTTAGCGGATATGACGGTGCCGATGCCCCACTTGCCGTGCGACACTTTGTCGCCGGCTTTGTAGTCCGGCACCGGACCGCCGCCCGCAGGCTGCGGCGCCCGGAATACAGGCGGCTTCGGCGCGCCTGCCGCAGGGCCCGGCGCAGCCGGGGCCGGGCTGGTCCGTCCCCCAAAGGAGGACGGACTGCCCCAAGCCGACGAGCCGGTGGATGGCCCGCGGCTCGTGCTGGCGGCGCTGCCGCCCCACAACGAGCTAACGCGCCCAGCTCGGGAGAAGCCCCCGCCGCTCGCGCTGACGGTTTCCAGGAGTTCCTGTGGAATCTCCTTGAGGAACCGGGACGGCAAATTCGCGGCGGAGCGGCCAAACAGCGTGCGCACCCGGGCGCACGTGAGGAACAGCTCTTGCTCGGCGCGCGTGATGCCGACATAGGCCAGACGGCGCTCCTCTTCGAGCTCTTCGTTGTCGGAGAACGCCCGGCTGTGCGGGAAAACGCCCTCTTCCATCCCGATGATGAAGACGACCGGGAACTCGAGGCCTTTGGCGCTGTGCATCGTCATGAGCACGACAGCGTCCTGCTCGTCTTCGGGCTGCTCTTTGTCCAGTGTATCAATGTCCGCGATCAGCGCAAGATCGGTCAGGAAGGAAACGAGGGACTTGTCATCGTTGCGCTTCTCAAAGTCCTGCGTCACGGACAGGAACTCATCGATATTTTCGAGACGGGCCTTCGATTCAATCGTGTTCTCGCGCTCAAGCTCCAGGCGATACTGCGACATCTCCAGGATCTTCTCCGTCAGTTCCGTCACGGACAGATAATCCACCATCCGGTACAAGTTGTCGATCATCTCGCGGAAGTCCGTCAGCGCATGCTTCGCTTTGCCATTGATCTCGAGGGAGTCCACCATCTCCAGCATCTGAAACAGCGAGATGCCGCGCCGCGCCGCCATATCGGCCACTTTGTCCATCGTCGTATCCCCGATACCCCGCTTCGGCACATTGACAATCCGTGTTAAGGAGATGTCGTCGTTCGGGTTGGAAATGAGGCGCAAATACGCCAAAATATCCTTAATCTCTTTGCGGTCATAGAACTTCACGCCGCCGACGATGGTGTACGCAATATCCGATTTGATCAAAATCTCCTCGATCACCCGAGACTGCGCATTCGTACGGTACAGAATGGCGTGCTGGCCGAACCTTTTGCCGCTCGCCTTATTCTTATTAATTTCGTTCGTGATGAAGTACCCTTCTTCGTACTCCGAGTCCGCCTGATACACTTTGATGCCGGCGCCGCCTTCTTTGTCAGTCCAAAGATTCTTCGGCTTACGGCCGGTGTTGTTGGCAATGACTTTGTTCGCCGCCTGCAAAATGTTCGACGTCGAGCGATAATTCTGCTCCAACAGGATCGTCGTGGCGTCCGGGTAATCTTCCTCAAAGTTCAAAATGTTCGTAATATCCGCGCCCCGCCAACGGTAAATGGACTGGTCGCTGTCGCCGACGACGCAAATGCGCTTATGCTTCGCCGCAATCATCTGACATAGCATATATTGCGCACGGTTCGTATCTTGATACTCGTCCACGTGAATATATTGGAACTTGTCCTGGTAATGTTTGAGTACTTCCGGCTCTTCTTTGAAGAGCTGAATCGTCGTCATGATCAAGTCGTCAAAATCCAAGGAGTTGTTGGCTCTCAGCTTTTTCTGGTAAAGCGTGTAGATTTTCGAGGTCAGGCCGTCAAAATAGTCGCCGATCTTGTCCTCAAACTGCTTGGGCGTCACCAGCTCATTCTTGGCCGTGGAGATCGCTGCCTGGAACGTCTTCGGCTCGAACTTCTTCGTATCGATATTGAGCTCCTTGCAGCACGCCTTGATGACCGACAACTGATCACCGGAGTCCAGAATTGTAAAATTGGAGGTAAACCCGATACGGCCAATGTCCCTGCGGAGCATGCGCACGCACATGGAGTGGAACGTGGAAACCCATATATCGGCCCCGCTTCCGCCGACCAGCTTGCCCACCCGCTCCTGCATCTCTCTCGCCGCTTTATTCGTAAACGTCAGCGCCAAAATGTTCCACGGCGCCGCCTTGCGCGTGCCGATCAGATACGCAATCCGATGCGTCAGCACGCGCGTCTTTCCGCTTCCCGCTCCCGCCATGATCAACAGCGGCCCTTCGACGGTCTCAACGGCTTTGCGCTGCTCGGGGTTCAGTTTCTTGATTGCTTCTAAAATATTTACACTTTCATTCATAGGTTTGCGTTACCTTCCTATTCTATCCATTTTTCGCGTGCACCGTTCGCAGCGCTTGCTCCAAATCCGTATACACGATATTCCCGACGACGATTGTATCGGCCGCTTCCGCCGCTTGCTGCGCCTTCTCCAGGCTGTCAATGCCGCCGCCATAGAATAAGCGTGCTTGCTCCAGCACCCCGCGCGTTCTGCGCACGAGCGCCATATCGCCAAAGGTGCCGCTGTATTCGAGATACACGATCGGCATATGAAACAGCTTGTCCGCCATGCGCGCATAGGCCATGACGTCCTTCGCATCGAGCTCCGTCTGTGCTGACGTCACCTGCGCTGCCGTGGCCTCGGGATTCAAAATAATGTAACCCTCTGCCACCAGCTCATCCCAATTCAGCATCGCGCCGTATTCTTTGAGCGCTTCTTGATGCTGGCCGACGATCCATTTCGCGTCCCGACTGTTCAGGGCAACGGGAACGAGGAATAGGTCAAAACCAGGCACAATCGCTTCCTGATTTGAAATTTCCAGCACGCACGGCACTTCGTATTGGCGGATGCGCGATAGCAAATCTACCGTATTGTCAAACGTCACGCCGGACGAACCTCCGACCATGATGGCGTCCGTGCCGGATAAACAGAGTCGATCCAGCGCTTCCTCCGAGATGTCTTTGTCCGGGTCCAGCTTAAAAACATGCTTCCACTTGCGTATATCGACGATCAATGGTTTCCCTCCGATTAGGCGGCAATTATGCCTTGCTATCAACAGTCTATGCTACCCGATCAGGTGTGTCAAACGATGAAAACAACCCTCAGGAGAGGGCTGGGGCACATGTCTCCGTATAGCAAACGTATCCGTTTCCGGCCTTCCCGTCAAATAGCAAAAGACGGGCTCAGCGCCCGCCTTCTCAAGGAAAATGCACGTAGGTTGACCTCACATCCGCATATAGCGGAATTCGGCCAAATACGAACAAATATTCGCTATTTGACTGTGACGTTCAAAATTTTCTCCACATTGAGCTCTTTATGATCGTTCTGCTGAAGCTCAAGCTTGATTTCGTGCGAGCCGGCAGCCATATTCGTAAATGTGATCGGCCCGGTTTTGCCGATCATGCCTTTCTGCTTGCCGTCCACATAGACGTGAAGATGCCCTTCGCCCGGCACATTGGCTTTATTCATATCTTCTTCCGAAAGCTTAAAGTTGGTCGTTTGATACGTAATCGTGACGTTCTTGCCGTCCACTTTGTAGCTCGCGTCGAGCACCGGCTTCGCATTTGTCGCTGCAGCTTTGGCAGCATCGATTGTACCCTGCGATACGGTTTGGGTCGTCACCTTCGCGCCGCCTGCCGTCGTCGTGATGACCTCATCTTTGGATCCGCAAGCTGTCGTCAAAGCGCCCAGCACTACTAAAGTTGCCGCACCATATACCCACGTTTTTTTCATTCTCAAAACTCCCTCCTAAGTTTGGACATCCCATGTTCCACATATATGTGAGCCAAGCTGGTTCCATACCTGAATTTCGAAAAAAGAGGGACAAAAAGCCCCTGCCGAAATCGGCAAGGGCGTGTAATGGGTGCTAGAAGCTGTATTTGCCGCCCGGCTGCGGCCGGGTCGTGTACGAGGTATCCATTCTTCCGGCACCCTGCGTACCAGGTTGATTGCGCGAGATGATCCGGGCGCCTGCGCCCCGCCCCATTCCCATTTGCGAATCCGATTGTCCCTGAGAGGAAGCGGCATAACCGGTTTGCTCGCGACCGAAGGCTGCAGAGCCATAACCGGTCGGCTGGGTATACGAGGTTTGCGTGTGCGTGTTCGAATGAGATTGATTTTGATTTTGATTTTGTTGGTATCCATGCTGTTGCTGCTGTGTGCTCTGATACGAGGCATTCGGGAACTGCGAAGCATTAATCGCCGGTTGAATCGGCGACTGCGACATCGCTTGCATGACCGTTTGCCCCTGCGGCTGTGTATAGGCATGCGTCTGTGTCATACCTGTGTGAGGCAGATGCGGAGCCGGCTGTTCCGGCATATGCTGTTCAGGCTCGTACACGTAGGACTGCTCTGCTTCCTGGCCAATCCGCTGGGAAAGCTGGCTGTTTGCCGCATAGGACTGTTGCATGCTGCGAGCTTCCGCAACCGTGCTGCGCCCCGTGGAGGCGCTGTTTGCGCTCATCTGCTGTTGGATAAAGGTTTGCAGCTTGGACGCCTTCTGGCTCTGCTTCTGCAGTTCTTCTAAAATCTGCTCCTGCGAAGCCTGCTGGATCTGATAGCCGCCGAGTTTCTGGATTTCCTGGAACACGGTCGCTTGATCCTCCAGTGTGCGCTGGAGCAGGTTCTGGAACGTTTGGCGAATTTGCGGATTCGCTGCTTCAAGTGCGGCAGTCGCGTATTCACGCGCACTGCGTTTTAGTTCGTTAAGGACAAAATCGGCATAGTCCTCCTCTTGAAAATGCAGCTGGCTTTCATCTGTTTGCTGCGAAAACGATTGATTTTGATACATGTGCCTGGCACCTCCTGTTACATCGTCATTAGTGGGTTAAACCGGATTGCTGCTGCAAAGCGTTCGTCAGGATGCTCATATGTTGCAGACGTTCCTGAGCAAGCTGCGTCATCGTGTGCTTGAGAGAAGGGCTCTGACAGTGAACGGCTGCTTGTACGCAAAGCTTGGCCATCAGTTCTTCATTCTTGAATGTATCAGTGAGGTACGAGAGCTCTTTGCCGGAAATTTGCTCGCTGTTGAAGTTGTTATACATGTGAAATGACCTCCTTTCCTATCTGTTAGTTTTCCCAAATTATGCCGATTTATGTCGTTTACCATAAAAAAACTGCCCCGCTTCCGCATCATCGCGAAAGGGAGCAGTTCTTGGATTAGGAGGCAGGCTGCGCGGTTTTGCCAGCGTACGCATCCGCCAGTTTCTGAATATCTTCATTCGTCAGCGAGTAGGCCCATTGTCCGCCCTGCTTGGCAAGCCAGACAGCATCCCCGCTAATTTTACCTTCGTAGATCTCTGTCGTATCTTTCCCGTCTGCGGACGACGCAATTTCGATTTTGAGCTCGCCGCCGGACGTTGGCTTCTGCGCTACAGGCTGCGGCAGCTCCGCCGTATGAAGGAAAATCAACTCATCGAGCAGCGGGTTGGCATCCGAACCTTTGGTGTCCTTATCGCCGAGCTTCCAATTCGCTTCTGCCGCCACTTTATCCTTGTCCGTCTTCGTCAGGGTGTACGTTTGACCTTTCCAAGTCAGCTTCACACTCTGTACTTTATCGCTTTCCAGCTTGACCGGGCTCGTCTCGGCAAAATCAACCGGCGCTTTGGCAAGGGAGCTTAGCGTCTGGTCACTCACCTGATAGACGGCCTGCTGGCCCTCGACCTGCGCGTAAGAGTAGCCTTGGATCGGCAGCGCGGTGCCGACCAGAATGCCTTTCTTCGTACCGTCTTTCAGCGTCACTTCAAACGTGCTCACCGGCTTATCCAGCCCATATTCCGCCAAATTGGACGGTTGGTCTTCGACCACTTTCTCGGACGTCACCAACCCAAAGCTGTCGAGCCAGCTATCTACCTGGTTGCTGTTGATCGGCGCAGCCGCCGGGGTTTTCATATCCCAGCCGCTGTCCGTACGGTTCAGTTCAATTTGTGCCGCATCCGTCTTCACGGACAGCGACTGCACCTCTTCTTGCTTCAGCGCGACAAGCGATTTCGGCTCCTCTTTCTTCTCCTGGAAGAAATCTTTGCTCGACGCGTACCAAAATCCGCCGATGCAAAGTACGACTAAAATAATCGTTGGAATAAACCGCTTCATCCTCTTCTCCTCCTCCACCAGATCAGGCCGCCGATGACTAAGAACAAGAGCGGCAGGAACACGATGGTCGTGAGGAAAATCGTATTCGCCTGACTAGGCGTAATCATGGCTTGCTGATAAGCGTCGCCTTGGCGAGGGCGAATGGTGATCTGATCCTTCTGCTCTTGCAGCCAGCCGATGCTGTTGAGTGCAAAATCTTTATTACCTTGCGTTTGAATGTCTTGATCCAGTACAAATGTCGATCCGCCTAGGATGACGGCTTTCGGTTTGTTATCCTTGTCCGCAATGGCGTAGCCCAGGTTGAGCGGGCCTTTGACGTCCGTTGTGTCCTGCTTCGTTTTGCTTTGCGCAAGCAGATTGATGTCAGTTTCACCATAAGCTTTGTCGGTAGATTTCAGCAGCAAGGATTTGGTGTAATCCGCTGCGCTGTCATCCGCGTTCAAGCTAACCGCCAGACGGAGCATCGTCACGAGGTTGTTGCTGGACAGCTTGCTCGTAATATCATGTGAGCCGTAGTCCGGAATGATCGTGAGCGGATCGTACAGCGACGTCTGCTTCGGTTCAATCGCCACGGCGTGCTGATCTTGAATGCCGAATGTTTGCATAATGGCGTCAAGGTTTTTCCATTTGGTCGCCATGTCTTTATTGAAGCCAAGGGCGATGTAGATTTTTCCTTTGCCCTTCAAGTAGTCTTGAATGAGTGTCGCTTCCTTGTCGCTCAGGTCGTTCTCCGGCCCAAGGATCATCAGCATGTTCGCATCGTCCGGGATTTTGCCTTCAACGTACAGGTTCAAATCCTTGACATCGTAGTTAGCAGCCGTCAGCGCACTGTGGAACGCGCCAAGCGCATTGGCCGGATATTCATTATGCCCGGACAGCATGTACACGGTGTGTTTCTCTGTCGACGTCAGCGACTTGATCGCTTGCGTAAACTTTTCCTCGCCGGAGAACGTGTAGGAACCGTCCTGTTGACCCGTGAACAGCTCGTAGTAGTTGATGCTTTGCTTTTTATCTCCAATTTCGAATACGATCGTGCCGCCTTGATCCACGCCGTATTGCTTCGCCATGGAAGGTTGCTTGAGCATGTCATACTCGTCGTACGTGATTTTGCTGCTTTGCTTCTTGTACTCCTGAATCATGTCGGTGACTTGACGCGTAATAAAATCGTTGCCGTCGCCGCTGTTCGTGAAGGAGATGACGTGAATATTTTGATCCAGGCTTTTCAGCGTGGACGTCGTTTGTTCGGAAAGTGTAAAATTCTTGTTTTTCGTCAGATCGACCTGAAAGCCTTTCAGCGAGTGCAGGAAGATCGTCAGAATGATGAAAATGCCGATCGCGGCGATCGATAGAACCGTTGCGTTCGTTCCCCGTATCCATTTGTTCATCCTGCTCACCTCCAACGCTTTCTTTCAAGGATTTGAATGCTCAGGACAAGGAAAAGGGCCGCCAGGGTGATGTAAAAGACAATATCCCCGCCATGCAGCACGCCTTTCTGTAAATTGCCCATGTGGCTCGTCAGCGAGAATTGGCCGACATATTCCTTGAGCTTGCCGGTCATGCTTGCGCTGACCCAATCGAGCAGCCAAAGCAGGAGCAGAATGACAAACGCCGCAATGCCCGCGACCATCTGATTATTCGACAAAGACGACGCGAACAGGCCAATTGCCATCATCGCACAGCCCAGCAGAAACATGCCGAGATAAGACAGCCACGTAACCGGCTTATCCAGTGTGCCAAAAGCGGACATGATCAGCGGATAAATTAAGCTGACTGCCACGAGGCCGATTTGCACGATAAAGGTGGACAAATATTTGCCCAGCACGATTTCACCGATCCCTGTCGGCGACGTTAGGAGCAGCTCGTCCGTGCCTTGACGGAACTCGTCAGCAACCAGACGCATCGTGAGCAGTGGAATAATAAACAGAAACACGAACGACGTGTTGCCTACGATCGAGCGCGCATCGACAATCGGTGGCTGACCCGCTACGAAGTTAATGTAAAAGAAAAAGCTCGAGAGCAGCACATAGAACGCGAACGCCACGTAAGCGATCGGCGAGAAGAAATACATTTGCAGCTCTTTCGAGCAGATGGCCCATATTCTACGCATCGGTCTCCGCCCCCTCTTCGTCGGTCGTCAGCTTGAGGAAGATATCTTCCAGGCTGAGGCTTTCCTTCTTCATTTCCAAAATCGGATAGCCCGCTTTCGCCAGTTGGAAGAACACCGCCTCGCGGATGTCGGTGCGATCTGCGGACGTGACGAGCAGCTTCACGGATTCGGAAGCGGATGCGGTTGGCGTGGCAGCTTCCGGTGCAGCAGCCGGTGTGGACGTCGCAGATGCAGCAGGAGCTGAAAGATCAGCTTCGCCGTCCGCTGCTTGCGGTTCGTCGACTTCAGGTTCGGACGCGGCGTCGAAGTCAGCGGCGGCAGGTTCCGCCGGCGCTTCGTTCAGCGCGTGCAGCTGCGGCTGCTCCTCGGCTGGCGCGGCGTCAAGCAGCTTGACCTCGCCGATGGCCGGCAAGCTGCGCAGCTCGGACAGGATTCGCTCGCGCGGTCCCTTGACTTCGAGGGACACCTCGAATGTCTCGCCCATCGTGCGGCCGAGATTCTCCGGACGCTCGTCGAGGACGACGCGGCCTTGGTTGATAATAAGAACGCGGTTACAAATCGCGTTGATTTCCGGCAAAATGTGCGTGCTCAGCAGCACCGTGTGGTTCTCGCCCAGCTCGTGGATGAGCTGGCGGATCTCGATGATCTGCTTCGGATCGAGGCCCGACGTAGGCTCGTCCAGCACTAGCAGATCCGGCTTGTGCAGGATCGCTTGCGCAAGTCCGACGCGCTGCTTGTAGCCTTTGGACAGCGAGCGGATAATCTGCTTCTCGCGGCCTTGCAGCCCCAGCTTAGCGATCGCTTCGCTGACGGCCATCTTTTGCTCCCGGGCAGGTACGTCCCGCAGATTGGCGATGAAGCGCAAATACGACTGCACCGTCATTTCAGGGTAAAGCGGCGGCGTTTCCGGCAAGTAGCCGATTTTGCGGCGCGCTTTCTTCGGGTTGTCGGCCATCGAATGGCCATCTACGATGATTTGCCCGTGCGTCGGGTTTAAATAGCCCGTAATCATACGCATGGTCGTTGTTTTGCCAGCGCCGTTCGGCCCTAAGAAACCGACGATTTCGCCGCGCTGCATCGAGAAGTCGATGCCGCGCACGCCGCGATCGTTTTCGTACAGCTTGCTGACTTGTTTGACCTCAAGCATCCAAGATCCCCCATTTCTTCTATTCGTACGTTACTAACCATCATCACTATACTGAAGGAACAATAAACCAACATTAAGCGAATCTGAAAAATAGATTAAAAAATTGTGTCCAAATTGTGAACGTAAATTCAAAAATTGTCACAGCCTGCCCGTGTGCGGTTGGCTCATTCGTGTGGCAGCCCCTGGATAAGGATCAACCTGCCTCCGCTAGCGGTTGTCATGGCGCTTATTCGGCCCAAAATGGCGCTTTTCAAATGCTAACGGTTGCCAGCGCGCCTATTTGCCCTCGATTCAGTGGAATCTGACCGTTTTCGTCGAAATAGCCACTGCAGTGAAGCTGTCGATTAACTGTGTATACTTTGGAATCTGCAAGAGAACACAAAAATGTATACGAAAAGTCATGTATAATGTGCTGCCTTCACATAAAATCAATCAATTCTATGCGAAATATCATACACATTTCGTGATTTGAGGCTTGAATTTGAATATGTAATCGAAAAATCATACACATTCTCTGCGTGTGTCCTTTCACGGATACAAGTGTCCACAATTAATCGATAGTCTTGCTGCAACCGTTACATCTTGGAATCCCGGCTTTTTGGTGAAATAGACGCTGTGGTAACCGTTACAATTACTTGCCGATTCCCTCATCCGCATCCACTCGTTCCCTTTGTCCATGCTCCGAATATGGTTGTTCATGGCAGCGTGAACGGATGACCTGGAGCTGCTTCGAGAATATACTTTCTGGCGTGAAAAAAAGGGTGCCCGAAGGCACCCTCTCCGCACTATCTATTGATAAACTCAACATACTGCAAGAACCGCATGAGCATAACGGCCGCTTCGGCACGACTGGCATTCGCTCCCGGCACGAACGTACGATCCGTTACGCCATTGATAATTCCCACATCCACAGCATTGGCAACCGCGTCCTTCGCATAACCGCTTATCTTGTCACCGTCCTCAAATGCGGACAGTCCCTGGCCGCCATCCGTCAGTTTCTTGCCCAGCAATTCCAAAGCTCGTGCGATCATCAGCGCCGCTTGTTCGCGTGTAATATTGGCGTCAGGCTGGAACGTGCCGTTGTCGAATCCATCGATGATCCCGGCTTTCGTCGCCGCGGCAACCTCTCCCGCAAACCAGTCGCTTGCTTGAATATCGGAATAACTGCTCGCTCCCCCTTGCGGCAAGCTCAGTGCACGAGCAAGCAATGCGGCGAACTCGGCGCGGGAAATTTGCGCTTGCGGCGTGAACGCCTTCGCTGTCGTCCCTTGGATAACGAGCTTCGAAGCTAATAGCTCTACAGCCTCTTTCGCCCAATGGTTGTTCATGTCGTCGAAAGATTTGCTTGATTCAACGACGGTCACGACCCCGGTTGTTTTCATTTTAGCTGTCACTTGCGCCGTATTACCCGTGACCGTGATAATTGCTGGAAGAAAGCGCAGCTCTCCTGTCACAGGATCGACGGAAACGGCCGTCAATTTCTTCGCATCTATGGAAACCGTCACGTTGAATGTACCGGTCGCATACGCACCGTCGAAATCACTTACACTTGTTTGACGGCCTCCCGCTTCAGCATTCAGTGTAACTTCGAGCAAGTTGGCGACCGGCTTGACCCCAAGCTGTTTCGCTTGATCTTGAAAGAGGCTGGCTGTAGCGGCAGAAGCCGGACCGACACGCATCGTCAATGTGGTGTCCGCGGCTGTTGCTCCTAATGACTTGGATAATCCAGCTGCGTTTACGGATGCCAGAGGGACGTTAATAGTCATGTCATTCTGCTGCAAGCTGAGCACCGCATGAGGCGCTTTATTTTGCACCTCGCTCATCGCGGCGGCCGGCAGCTGAATGATCGCACCAGCTTCCGCACCTTTAGCCTCGACAACGATCGATTGTTTCGCACCCTGCAGCGCTGCCGCTGCCTTCACTAGGGCTGTCTCTTCAATAACAATATGGGCGATCTTGCGTCCGTCTGCCGTTGTTTCATAACCTTGCAGCGTATTCATTATTTGTGCGCCATTTGGATGATCTTGAACAGACTGCACGGCTGGTGTCTGTCCGCCCCCACTTGGCACCCCTCCCGCCGGACCGCGACTGGGCGTGCCCTCTGGCGTGCCGCCTGAGGGTTCTTCCTGCGTATCGCCAGGTGTGGTCCCCGGCTCGCCATCGGTCGGCGGGTCAACGTGTGGGACTTGACTCGACGTATACGTTAGCGGAATCCGGAAAGACGCACCGCTCGCAATATTGTAGATAAATCCTTTGCTGAAATCATTGGCATCCTTATAGGATCGGACCAATGTAATATCTCCAATGTCAAGCTTCAGGTGAGTGTCGTCCACCATCGATGCGCCCTGAATGGTGTATGCGGCATTGCCGACACCGTCATTCTGAATGATGACGCTCTTCCCGACCAGATCCGCAGGCGTCCCGGAAAGCCCCGAAGGTTCAACAACAATCTCATTATGCTGCGACAAGGTTTGCGTGAAGCTTGCAACTACTCCTGTAACGGCACCTACTTGCTCCTGCCCGCTTTCATCACCTTTGCGGATATACGAACCGTCATGAAGATACGTGTTGACCTTCCCGTCATCTTGAACCGAATATACGCCCAAGAAGCCTTTGAATGCCAGTGTGTAGTCGACATCCGGCAGTTCAACCGTGTAGGCTTTGCCCCCATCCAGGGAGCTAACGATGTAATCGGTTCTGCCATTCTGCAACGTCACGCGGACAGCCCGAACCTCGCTGTCTGGCGCGACCCCATCATTTGCCTTCACAACCAATGGCGTAATGGAGGTAATAAAGCGTTGCCCTTTATACGGTTCAATAATTGAAGTAAACAGGCTATCCAGATTCGTGCCATTGCGGTGGGCAATCATGTACCGCAACGTTGCCGGATTCCCCAATTTATTCGTCGGCGGCACACCGTCAGCCAGTGCGACATCATCCACATCACCCAGCATGGTTAAACGCAGGTGCACATCGGTCGCAGCGCCGCTGCCTTGGCCGTACACATTCCATGTATCTTTCACATTCCAGTCGATACTGAATGCATCCGACGGAGCGGCGTCACGTTCCACATTTTTCAAATAGTGAAAACCGCTGCCCATATAAAGCGGCCCGTCGATATCATCATAGCGCTGCGCATAAGCCACATTAGGTCCCGCATAGGTGCCCGTCGGCTGTGCAGTGAAAGTCAAGCCTTCAGTCGTTACGGTTCCGTCTGCCCCGTGGAAGCTGAAATAGTGATCACTTCCTCCTTTTACCCGGAACAGATCAACGGTGTAGGAGTTCTCCTCATCCGCCTTGATCATGGCCGTCGTCCGCTTGTACAAGCTGGTCTGCGGGTACACATCCGGGGATTCCACATCAATCAACTTCACCAAGTCCGTATTGTCAAAATGTTTCGGATCCGCAGCCGCTACATTCTCATTCTGTTTGCGCGCATCGACGTTGACCGTATTATGGCTGATCGTATTGACCACCCACTGCGCCCGGTGCATATCGACATTATCCGCGTATTCGGGATACCCCAAATCCGGTGACAAATCAAGGCCAAAGGCATGAATGCCGATGTTAAACGTATCGCGATGGCCATGGGTTGAGTCGCGTCCATAGAACATCCACACGTCTCTGAGCGTGTTCTTCGCATCCGACTGTGCATCACGCAAGCTTCGCGCATCCGCATCCAGCAAGTTCAATACGCGAATCCCCATGCCATAGCCGCTGGATGACGCATTCTTCCCGTTGCCCACAAAAGAGATCTGGTGTGTGCCCTGTGTCAGGTTCATCCGCGTCAGCGTAACATATTGACTGGAATCCTCCCCATAGAAATCCAGGTCCTTGACAAATTGTCCATCAATCGAAACCCGATATATGCCGTACGCTGGCGCCTTAATCGCCAGTACATCGAGATCGTATTCATCGGTTTGTGGAACATCGAACTCGAATGTTGCCATTTCCCCGTTGTGCGCCGCATCCAGCAGGACAGAACCAGACTCCTCGACAAATTTAAGCGGTTCGCTCTGCAACGACACATTCATGCCGCCAAAACCAAGCCGTGTTCCATAAGCAACATCGGGGCTCTCCCCGTCCCGCAAAGCCGTAAAACCATATCCGCTTTCATTCACACTTTTCAGATCCAGCAGACCGTATTGCGCAATGGTCTCTTTGATACGATCGGCAATCGCGTTCGGATTAGCCGCAAATACGTCCGTATGAATGCCATCGGTCGTGTTGTTGTTCATGAAATAGATCAGCCCAGCATAAATCGGGTCGCCATATTTATCGAAGGCTTTGACAAGATCCGACATGCGATAGACGAGAAACGGATTGCCCGTGCGCCCGGTATCCCCGATATTTGCTGTGTACTTCTCGCTCAATAAGAGGGGGTTCATCGCCGAGAACATTTTTTGGAACTTCACATTTTGATACAAATCAGCACCGGGATACAGATCGTAGCCTTCCAAAATATCAGCTGTCATTCGATGGGTCTGGAGCCACAGCAAGTTATACCCGGGGGAACTTTCATTCCCGTTCCCATCGCGGTCCACATTGGCAACCAGGGAGTTTAGAATATTTCCGCCTGTCAGGCGCGTTGGATTCAGCAAGACTTCCCCGGTTTGGAAAATAAAATCCAGCCACTCCTTCGTATCCGGCAGCGTATCATAGACGACAGCGGCCATCGCCAAAGCGCTCTGATGCATGCCGTCGTTGCCCAGGATCTGCGTCTTTTTGACAGCCGGAAATACTTGTTTCACAATGCCATCCTCAATGTTGCGACGGATCGCGGACCCGCTGTTTTTCGCATTGGTATTCCGCTTTTCAACCGATTTCTGTTGCAAAAACTGAACCGTCGCCGGGTCATCCATCGCCGGGAAAAAGGCATCGTATGCGCTTAAGTAGGTTTTGATATTCTCCGTTTCCCAAATGCCGCCGACGACTTTGCCTTGACCGACCGACTTGCCCCATGAATTGATGAAAGCTGTCCTATCGTACTTGCTTACATCCATCTCCGGGTACATATCCGCCACACGGTCCAACATGATCGTACCGGCTCGGGCATATTTGACATCCCCGGTATATAAGTACGCGTCACGGAAGGCCACCAATGCCTGCGTAATCAACGAATTCTCGCGATACCACACAAACCAGTGGACGTAGTAAGCAATGAAGGTATAGCGACTCCCTTGATCGTCTACCCAACCAAGCCCATCATCTACGCCCCAAGTCGGCCCTTTCTCAGGGTAGAGCGTGTTAACAAGCAGACTGCGATCTGCGAGCTCAGGCCGAAACATCCCGTGTTCGTCCAGACCGCTGTTATAAAAGGCGCCGAAATCGTTCGTTGGAAACTTGTATCCGCTGGAAGGGTCTACGATTTTCCACGGCTCGTTCAACGGGTCGGCTTGATACGGATAATTGCCGAATTTCTCAACTTCTTTGCCAGTCACGGGGCTGCCTAACGCCTGATTGACGGCATAACTTCTCGGAAGCGTTTGCCCCGGAATTGCATTCCAAAGGAAATCCAACCCCTTTGCCAAATACGTATCCGCCTTGGAAACGGCAGCATCCTTCATAGTCTTGGCCCATTGCAATTGCGTAACATTTTGGCGCGCAGCCGCAACCTTCTCAGGGCTGTACAGCGTCGTCCTGGTTTTGCTATTCGTGACCGTTCCGGATCTTATAAATGTCGCACTATCGAAATAAACAGTACCTCCCGTCGCATCTGACGTGCCTAACCTCAGGCTGACATAAGCAGCTTGACCCGGAGTGACGCTTGTAAGCGTAATCGGCTCCCACACATTCGACGAGACCCCGTTCTGAGATTGCGATGACAGGAAAACCTTGTCCGCATCCCAAAATTCAAGCTCCAGCTTAGCTGTTCCCGCCGTGGTGAAGGCACTCACACCCGAAGTATAGGTCATCCCTGGTGATACGGAAACGAGATGGCTGCGCAGCGCTGCCTTCTGGCTAGCGGTATTCGCGACTTTCACGCTGTGCGTCCCTTCGAGCACGGGCGTGCTTGATATTTCCACAGCGCCGTCAACCGCGCGCCATTGACTCGGTCTTGTGTTATCCAGCTTTTCGAAGGCACCGTTATTTAAGTTGGCGCTTGCATCCGGAGGAGCCTCGCTGAAGGCAACATCATCAAAATAAGTCGTACCCACGTTGGCAGCACCTGACCATAGCCTTACGGAGGCGTACTTCGCGCCCACAGGCGCAACACCGGAAGCACGGATGGGTTTCCAAACATTCAAGGTGCTGCCGGTTGCAAGCACATTCGAGATGTTGTTCGCCGTATTCGTGCTGGCATCATTCCAAAACTCCAGAAAAACCGTAGGACTGCCGGACTCGGTATAAGCAAAAGCCTCCGCTTGATAGTTAACCCCCGGCGTAACCGGGATGAGTTGGCTTCGCACACCAAAACCGTTGTTGGCATCCGCATCCATGATGCGCAGAGAACTGTCTCCTGAACGTTTCCTTACTTGCGAAGCAGCAATGTCTCCGCCATAAAGGGAAGTCCAAAACCTGGGCATGTTGTTCGCCAACATCTCCATGTCGCCATTTCTCAGCAGTACATTCGGATTGGGTATCACTTCGTTGAAGGTCACATCATCGAAATAGGAAGTGCCCACGTCCGCTTTACCGGAATAAATCCTCAATCGTACAGAAACCGCATCCGCAGGCGCAACTTGAGAAACAAAGAGCTGCTTCCACTGACCTGTGGTTGCATTCGTGTCTCGAGGGGCGACACTCGTGATCGAGGCACCGGCCGCATTCAAAAAATCGAAATAGAGATACGAGCTGCCTTGCATGCCTGGCATATTATAGGAATACACGGAGGCCTCGTATTCTTTTCCGCCCGTAATCGGAATGGCCTGACTGCGCAGGTCAACGGATATCGCAGTATCAGGATCCGTTAACTGAATGCTGTAGACACCGCTGTGTACCGTCGTCGTAGACGGCGCTATCGTCGTCCACGTCGCGCTCCAATCCCCCCAGCTAACAGGCCTGCCATTTGAAATTTGCTCAAAACCGCTGTTTTTAGGGGGAATGACCTCACCAAACGTCGCATCATCGAAATAAGAAGTACCCGCATCCGCTTTACCGGAATAAAGCCTCAAGACGGCATACGCTGCATTAGCAGGCGCAACTTGAGAAACATAGAGGGACTTCCACTGGCTCACAGTTGAATTTGTGTCTCTAGGTGCCACGAGCGAAACGTTGCTCGCATTAAAAAACTCGAGATAGAGATAGCTGCCTCCCGTCAAGCCCGGCATATTATAAGAATAGATCGAGGCCTCGTATTCCTTGCCGACCGTCACCGGGATCTTCACGCTGCGCAAGTCAACGGATGTCGTCGTAGTGTCAGGATCGAATAACTGTACACTGTAAACGCCGCTATGTACGGTCGCTGTGGACGACGATATCCCCGTCACATTCCAATCCGTCCAGCTCACAGGCTTTCCATTCGAGCCAACTTGCTCAAATCCGCTATTAAGAAGAACAGATGGCGAATCCGCACGCACCTCTCCCGGCCATACGCTCCACACCGAAAAAACCATCAAAAACGACAAGCATACAGCAAGCCATCGCCGAAATTCACTTCGATACATCATTGATCATCCCTCTTTCATCTCATCATGAAGCAAACGCGTAAGCGTTTACATGATTGTTCTCGCTTATTATAAGCCCGCCGTGGGTCGCAATCTATGCGCTCATTTCAATAAAGTGTCCACAAATTCAAAGAAAAAAGAGGAGCATCCGCTCCAATGTCATTAAGATAAGGCA
>NZ_JBCMUN010000030.1:0-59452 GCF_050467285.1 Paenibacillus oryzisoli
AAGCTTTGTAGCTGATGCCGATTACTTTCTCGGGGCCCAATAACACAACGTAAACCTAAAGTAATTACCGTTTCGTATCTAGTTTTCAAGGTGCAAGCCACCTTGAATGTAACATCTGATGTTTCTTGGCAGAAGCATCCCGTTTGGTGATGATGGCGGAGGGGACCCACGCGTTCCCATCTCGAACACGACCGTTAAGCCCTCCAGCGTCGATGGTACTTGAACCGCAGGGTTCTGGGAGAGTAGAACGTTGCCAAGCGATTGAAGAGCTTTACTTGGAGAAATCTGAGTAAGGCTTTTTTCTATTCTCAGTAGGCATTAAAGCCTGCGTAATAGCAGGAACTTCCCCCGTTCCTCACCTGATTTGATGAAATGCCTGCGATTCTGCAGGCATTTTTGACGTGTGCCTCTTTTTTAAGCAAACTCGACTCGAAAAACTGCTTTATCGCGGCAATTTGCCGAAAAGGCCATTTCTGCGGAAAATTCCTGCCTATTTGCAGGTATTAGACCGTTCACTACGCCCCACCTCGCCTTAGAGGAGGCTCTATTTGCCGCATTTCACCCGAAATGAACGGCGCAGAGCCCGATTAAGGTCTCCTCGTTCCCCAAGCAGCCTGATAGGAAGGAACAGGAAGGCTTTTCGTATATGCAGGCCCATACAGCAGACTGCCGCTTTTTCCTCTAACGGTTCGAATAAATCCCTAGCGAAGGTCAACACTAATAAGGTTACGTGGAAGCGCGGAGACGAGGTTGTGCATTTTCGCGGCGGCACTTGTCAAAAAGAAAGGAAATGATTATAATCTAATTAAGGTCAAAGAAAGTCAAAGTCAATTTTACTTTCAGAAATCTGGGAGGCCGAATTGATGCGCAATGTATCCGAAATTATCGAGCAGTATTTGAAGCACGTCCTGCAGCAAAGCACTGAAGGGGCGATCGAGATTCAGAGGAACGATCTGGCTGACCAATTCCAATGCGTGCCTTCACAAATTAACTACGTGATCTCCACAAGGTTTACTTTGGAGAAGGGCTATCTTGTCGAGAGCAAACGCGGCGGCGGCGGCTATATTCGAATTCAGAAGATCGAGCTCAAGAGCCACGGTTCGATTGTTGACCATATTTTTCGAACGATTAACACACATATTGATCAAGTCGCCTCGGAAGGGCTGGTTTATCAGCTTCAAGAGGGCGGGTATATTTCCCACAGAGAGGCCAATCTGATTCGAGCGGCGATTTCAAGGGATGTGCTTGCCTTTAAGCTTCCGCTGCGTGACGAGATTCGAGCGAAGCTTCTGAAAGCAATGTTAATATCCTTGCTTAGCAAATGAGGAGGCGGATATAAATGGTTTGTCAGGAATGCGGGAAACGACCGGCGACGCTCCATTTTACCAAGATTGTGAATGGGGATAAGAACGAGTTTCATATCTGCGAAGCATGCGCCAGGGAAAAGGGCGAGATGATTCCGGGAACGTCCGGCGGCTTTTCGATTCATAATTTGTTGTCGGGTCTGCTTGATTTTGAACCGTTATCCGCGGCGAAGGCGCAACCGATCCGGTGCGAGCACTGCGGACTTACGTACTCGCAATTCAGCAAGCTGGGCCGCTTCGGCTGCGGGAATTGTTATCAAGCGTTCACGGAGAAGCTGAATCCGCTTTTCAAAAGAGTGCATGGCAACACCGTCCACGTCGGCAAGGTGCCGAAACGAAGCGGAGGAATCATCAAAAGCAAGCGGGAGATTGATCTTTTAAAGAAGGATCTTATAGCTTGCATCGAAGGCGAAGAGTTTGAGCAGGCGGCTAAGCTGCGTGACCAAATTCGGGAAATTGAGAAAAAAATGGCGAGCATGTGAGTACGGCTAGGAGGTGTGAATCGAGTGACATTACAGCGGTTTACAGGAGATGCATTAAGCGAGTGGATGAAGGGCGAGGGGCCGGAATCGGACATTGTCATTAGCAGCCGAATCCGTATTGCACGCAATCTCAGAGAATACCCCTACCCGATGCTGGCGACGAACCAACAATCGCAAGAAGTGCTGGAGAAATTGTCCGCGGTGCTTGAGAATGACGAGTTGGAGACGATCAGCAACTTTTCATTAGTGCCGCTTGGCGAGCTCAATGAGCTTGAACGCATGGTGCTAGTCGAGAAACATCTGATTAGTCCGAACTTGGCGAACGAATCCCGTAACGGTGCCGTTATTCTCAGCGACAACGAGTCGATCAGCATTATGATCAATGAGGAGGATCACCTTCGCATACAATGTTTATGCCCGGGTTTCCAAATTAAGGAAGTCTGGGATTTGGCGAATCAGATTGACGATATTTTTGAAACGCAGCTGGATTACGGCTATGACGAGAAGCGTGGCTATCTAACGAGCTGCCCGACCAATGTGGGAACAGGCATTCGGGCATCGGTGATGATGCATCTGCCGGCGTTAGTGCTGAGCCAGCAAATTAATCGAATTTTATCCGCTGTTTCACAAGTTGGGCTGACGGTTAGAGGATTATATGGGGAAGGCAGCGAAGCTTTAGGTAACCTCTTCCAAATCTCCAACCAGATTACGCTCGGGCAGACGGAAGAAGAGATTATTGATAATTTACACAGTGTTGCGAGGCAAATTGTTGAGCATGAGCGAGCCGCGAGGCATAAGCTGTTACAAGAGTCCAGAATGCGGATTATTGACCGTGTGAATCGCTCTTTTGGGATCCTGTCTTATGCAGGCATCATGGACTCCAAAGAAGCGGCACAGCGGCTGTCCGATGTTAGACTTGGTATCGATTTGGGGATCAT
Organism: Paenibacillus oryzisoli; assembly: GCF_050467285.1. GTDB lineage: Bacteria > Bacillota > Bacilli > Paenibacillales > NBRC-103111 > Paenibacillus_E > Paenibacillus_E oryzisoli_A. The sequence continues at coordinate 2,785 of NZ_JBCMUN010000030.1, forward strand.
TAATACCGTTTCCGGCCACGTGCTCAATGAACTCTTGGTGATGACGCAGCCGGGCTTCCTTCAGCAGTACGCTGGTGAGAAGCTGACTGCCGAGGAGCGCGATGTGCGCAGAGCGGAAATGATTCGCGAGAAGCTGGGACGATTCTAGCGCTTAACTGACGTTGATGTAACATCCTTTAGGAATTCCATAGATATACTACTTTTGGAGGTGTTCTCTATGATGTTTGGCAGATTTACGGAACGTGCGCAGAAGGTGCTTTCTTTGGCTCAAGAGGAAGCTGTCCGCTTAGGGCATAACAATATTGGGACTGAGCATATTTTACTCGGACTTATCCGGGAAGGCGAAGGCATTGCAGCTAAAGCACTCGTTGCGCTGGGCCTAGGTCTTGAGAAAATTCAAGACGAAGTGGAATCGCTCATTGGCAGAGGACAAGAACAGCCTACCAACATTGCTTACACGCCAAGGGCGAAAAAAGTCATTGAACTCTCCATGGACGAGGCGAGAAAATTAGGCCATACGTATGTGGGGACTGAACATATTTTGCTTGGCTTGATCCGCGAAGGGGAGGGCGTTGCAGCTCGCGTGCTGAACAACCTCGGCGTTTCCTTGAATAAAGCCCGTCAGCAAGTGCTTCAACTGCTGGGCAGCAGCGAAACGGTGTCGCCTAGCCATGGCACGAACCCGAATGTCAACACGCCAACGCTGGATGGCTTGGCAAGAGATTTGACGGCGTTCGCGCGGGAAGGTCATCTCGACCCTGTTATCGGGCGCAGCAAGGAAATTGAGCGCGTGATTCAAGTGCTCAGCCGCAGAACGAAAAACAACCCAGTTCTCATCGGGGAGCCTGGGGTCGGTAAAACGGCGATTGCCGAAGGCCTCGCTCAAAAAATCATCAACAACGAGATTCCAGAAACGTTAAAAGATAAACGCGTCATGACGCTCGATATGGGCTCGGTCGTGGCCGGCACGAAATATCGCGGCGAGTTCGAAGACCGCCTCAAAAAGATCATGGATGAGATCCGCCAAGCGGGCAACATCATCCTGTTCATCGATGAGCTGCACACGCTGATTGGCGCAGGCGGAGCGGAAGGCGCGATTGACGCCTCCAACATCCTGAAGCCGGCGCTGGCGAGAGGCGAGCTGCAGTGCATCGGGGCGACGACACTGGATGAGTATCGCAAATATATTGAAAAAGACGCTGCGCTGGAGCGCCGTTTCCAACCGATTACGGTGGATCAACCGTCTCCGGAAGAAGCGATTCAAATTCTGTACGGTCTGCGTGACCGTTACGAAGCGCATCACCGTGTGAAAATCACAGATGCCGCGATCCAAGAAGCAGTGAAGCTGTCTGACCGTTACATTCCAGATCGTTTCCTGCCGGATAAAGCGATCGACTTGATCGACGAAGCCAGCTCCAAAGTAAGACTGCGTTCCTACACAACGCCGCCTTCCTTGAAGCAGCTAGAGAATAAGTTGGAGAACATCCGCAAGGAGAAAGACGCCGCGGTCCAAAGCCAAGAGTTCGAGAAAGCAGCGGGTCTGCGCGATACGGAGCAAAAACTCCGTGAAGAGCTCGATTCCACGAAGAACGATTGGAAAGAGAAACAAGGCCGTCTCGACACCGAGGTAACGCCGGACGACATCGCACAAATCGTGGCAAGCTGGACCGGTATTCCGGTTTCCAAGCTGGCGGAAGAAGAAACGGATCGTCTGCTGAAAATGGAAGATATTCTGCACGAACGCGTCATTGGGCAAGAGGAAGCGGTCAAAGCGGTTAGCCGCGCGATCCGCCGCGCCAGAGCGGGCCTCAAAGATCCGAAGCGTCCAATGGGCTCCTTCATTTTCCTCGGTCCAACTGGGGTTGGTAAAACAGAGCTGGCCCGCGCGCTCGCAGAGTCGCTGTTCGGCGATGAGAATGCGGTCGTTCGGATCGATATGTCCGAATACATGGAGAAGCACTCGACTTCCCGTCTCGTCGGGGCGCCTCCAGGGTATGTCGGCTACGAAGAAGGCGGTCAACTGACCGAAAAAGTACGCCGCAAACCGTACTCGGTCGTGCTGCTGGATGAGATCGAGAAGGCGCATCCGGAAGTGTTCAACATCCTGCTGCAAGTGCTGGAAGACGGCCGCTTGACCGATTCCAAAGGCCGCACAGTGGACTTCCGCAACACGTTGATCATCATGACGTCGAACGTAGGCGCAGACATGATCAAGAAAAACTCTTCGCTCGGCTTTACAGCGGCGATCGATGCTGGCAAAGACTACAACAATATGAGAGACAAAGTGATGGGCGAGCTGAAGAAAAGCTTCCGTCCGGAGTTCCTCAACCGGATTGACGAAATCATCGTCTTCCACTCCTTGGACGAAGCTCATATCGCTCGCATCGTAAGCCTGATGGCCGACGATCTGCGCAAACGCCTCAAAGAGCAAGAGGTCGACTTTATCCTCACGGACAAAGCGCTGCAGTTCCTGGCTAAAGCAGGCTTCGACCCGACGTATGGCGCAAGACCGCTGCGCAGGGCGATTCAGAAGCATATCGAGGATCGCTTGTCCGAAGAATTGCTGAGAGGCAATATCTCGAAGGGCGATACGTTAACGATTGATGAAGTAGAAGGCGAACTTGTCGTTCAGAAGAGCGAAGGCGTAGCCACGAAATAAGCGAGAAGCATTCCACTTCGCCGATCCCGGCGGGTGGGATGCTTTTTTTAATTCCTTGGAACCCTTTCATGGGCACGGTAAAAATGGTAAACTTTATTGGTAAGGATAACCAGAATGCGTTGTTATGGAAATAAGGAGCACCTTCCCACATGAGTAAACAGAAAACAAAATTTTGCTGCCAAGAATGCGGCTATGAATCGCCGAAATGGATGGGGAAATGTCCGGGCTGCCAATCTTGGAACACGATGGTGGAAGAAATCGAGACGGTCGTTCGCACGCAGGGCATGACCTCCGCCATTCCTAAGACCAAGGGAAAGCCGACACCCATTAACCAAATAGAAAGCAGTCCGGAACCTCGCGTTGTCACAAGCAATAAAGAGCTCAACCGCGTGCTCGGCGGCGGCATTGTGCCAGGATCGCTGATCCTCGTTGGCGGAGATCCCGGGATTGGGAAGTCGACATTGCTGCTGCAAACTTCGTTCGAGCTGACAAAGGTTGGACTGAAGGTATTGTACATTTCAGGGGAAGAATCGGTTAAACAGACGAAGCTTCGCGCAGATCGGTTGGATGCGGCGTCTCCGCTGCTGTTCGTGTTAGCTGAGACTAACTTAGAATTGATCGAAGAAGCCATTCAAGAAATGAACCCGGATTTCCTGGTCATCGATTCCATCCAGACGGTTTTTCATCCGACGGTTACCTCGGCGCCTGGCACGGTATCGCAAGTTCGGGAATGCACAGGTCATTTTATGAGAATAGCTAAAGGTAAAGGAATTGCAACGGTCTTGGTTGGCCACGTCACGAAGGAAGGCGCCATCGCGGGGCCGCGCATGCTGGAGCACATGGTCGATTGTGTGCTTTACTTTGAAGGCGAGCGCCATCACTCCTACCGGGTGCTGCGCGCGGTGAAGAACCGTTTTGGCTCGACGAATGAAATCGGCATTTTTGAAATGCAGGAAGTCGGCTTGGTGGAGGTCAGCAATCCTTCGGAGCTATTCCTTCAGGAGCGGCCGCTTGGCGTAGCCGGATCGACGGTTGTGGCGAGCATGGAAGGGACGCGGCCAGTGCTGGTGGAGATTCAGGCGCTGGTGTCGCAGACGAACTTCCCATCTCCGCGAAGGATGGCGACGGGTGTCGATCACAACAGGCTTTCGCTCATTATCGCGGTGCTGGAGAAGCGGATGGGCATGTTCCTGCAAAATCAAGACGCCTACCTCAACGTCGCGGGCGGGGTGAAGCTGGATGAACCGGCGGTTGACCTTGCGATCGCGATCTCCATTGCGTCTTCGTTCCGGGATCAGCCGACGCAGCCTTACGATGTTGTTTTTGGAGAGATTGGCCTAACGGGTGAAGTCCGTGGCGTATCGCGGATTGATCAGCGGGTGAAGGAAGCGGAAAAGCTCGGGTTTCGCCGTGTGATTATGCCGGAGAAGAGCCTGAAGGGCTGGAGTCCGCCCAAAGGTATGGAAATTATAGGCGTAAACACGGTGGCGGAAGCGCTGAAAGCGGCACTGGGTTAACGCAGCGTGGCAATCTGCAGGCTTCAGGAGGAAAAACATGAGCAAAGAAGAGATCAAACGAGATGTGATGAGTCAATTGCTCCAACTTGTAGCACCAGGAACGCCGTTTCGTGACGGACTGGAGAATGTGCTCCGCGCCAAAACCGGCGGGCTGATCGTGGTCGGCTACAGTCCGGAGGTGATGGAAATTGTCGACGGCGGCTTTTCTATTAACTGCGATTTTTCACCCAACTATCTCTATGAGCTGGCCAAAATGGACGGCGCCATTATTCTTAGCGAGGATATTAAGAAAATTTTGTTCGCGAATACGCAGCTCATTCCTGACTCCTCGATCCCGTCTTCCGAAACCGGTATCCGACACCGGACGGCGGAGCGTGTAGCGAAGCAGACGAATAAACTGGTCGTCTCCATCTCGCAGCGGCGGAACGTCATCACCCTGTATCAGGGGAACTTGCGCTATGCGCTCAAGGACATCGGGGTGATTCTGACCAAAGCGAATCAGGCAATTCAGACGCTCGAACGGTACAAAGTGGTGCTGGATCAATCATTGACGAACCTCAGCGCCTCCGAGTTCGAGGAACTGGTGACGCTGCACGATATTACGAACGTGATTGCGCGGTTTGAAATGGTACTTCGCATCAAGGCGGAAATTAACCGCTACATAAATGAGCTCGGCAACGAAGGGCGCCTAATTTCCATGCAATTAGAAGAACTTGTAGGAAATGCGGAACTTGAAGCGCGCTTGCTCGTAAAGGATTATGTAAGAGATTTAAGTGATGAACGCGTGAAGGAAATGCAGGCCGGCTTGAAGCGTCTTTCCTCGGATGAACTGTTGGAACCGCAGCAAATCATTCGTCTGCTCGGATACTCGAACACGAGCTCCGTTGCGGAAGAGCCGGTATCGCCGCGGGGCTTCCGGATTTTAGGCAAAATTCCGCGGTTGCCGTCGATTATTATTGGGAATTTAGTGGAGAAGTTTGGCTTCCTGCCGCACATGATGATGGCGACAATCGAGGAGCTGGATGAAGTGGACGGCATCGGAGAAGTAAGAGCGCGTGCCATCAAGGATGGTCTCAAGCGGATTCAAGAACAAGTGTTCATTGACAGACATATTTAAAGTGGATACAATCATAAAGTACTATTGATGACGTCAAAGTTTAAGGTTTTACAAAAGTCAAGTTTAGGGTATAGTAAATCCAGAGGTGGACAAAAACATATGCTAACCAAATCAATTCCCAGTTTATTTACAGTAGGGAACTTGTTCCTAGGCGTGTTGTCGATTATTTTAGCTTTTAGCGGTCAACATGGTGTTGCCGCGGTGCTCGTCATTGTGGCGATGCTGCTGGATGGTCTGGACGGACGCGTAGCGAGAGCGCTGAATGCGCAAAGCGAGTTTGGTAAAGAGCTCGACTCCCTGTCTGATGTTATTTCGTTCGGGGTTGCGCCAGCCTTCATCATGTATGTAGTCGCTTTCAACGAACCAGCCACCATTAGTCCTGCATTCGCCTGGATTGTAACGGCGATCTTCCCGATTTGCGGTGCGCTTCGTTTAGCACGGTTTAATGTCGTGGCCGGTACACCCGGTTACTTCATCGGTCTGCCGATCCCTGCTGCAGGCGGTGTGTTGTGTACGCTGGCGTTGTTCGCGAACGATCTTAACGTGTATGTTCTGCTTGTCAGCACCGTATTGCTGTCGTACTTAATGGTCAGCACGGTCAAATATCCGAATTTCAAAAAAGCCGGCATTCCGAAAGCCGCCATCTGGATTACGCCGATTATTGTGGCGGTTGCCATCGTGATCGCGATCAAATGGCCGGAATCCATTTCCAAAATGATTTTTGTACCATTGCTTCTCTATGCATTGTACGGCCTAAAAAAAAACGTTGATGGCTACTTCATCCGTATTCGCAATTCCCGCCGTAAAAATAAAAGACGCGGCAGCAACGTGGAAGAGAACAACTCCGTGAAATCGGATTTGTAATCCGCCCCGGCTAGCTGGAAAAATAAAAAGCATTTATTTTCTTCTGAATTCAGAGAGAAAATAAATGCTTTTTTCTTTATGTTTACGACATGTTGAAAAGTCCCAGCGTGGAACATTTCTTAGATTCTTTCTCGAGAACTTGCTCCAAATTAATATCCAGCAGATTGCTGAGCGCGGCCATGTAGAACAGGTTTCGCCCGAGCTCGTTGCTGACAACTTCAATGCATTGCTCACACAAGTGACCGGAGATATGCGTGCCAAGAACATCCTTAGCTTCACTTAAAGTCATCTCAGGATGGTACTCTTGCTTGGCAGCGTGAAGCTGCAGACAGCCGCATTCAGTCACGGACTTCACGACAGAACGATTCGCAGCTGCGCCGGACTGTTGGAATTTGGACAAAACGTCAAGCAGACTACGGTGACGGAGCAACAATTCGGACACTTGATCCTGAAACTGCTTTAAAGATAAGGAGCTCATTCCATCCACCTCGGGTGTGTTTGTAACTTCCATTTTTATTATAAAGGAAGCCCTTTAATATTTCAATTTTCTGGATGAACATGTGATTAACGTTGAAAAAATTGGAACATAATTGTAATAAGAACCAAACCAAGTTGAAGTAGGAGGTGAATCTATGATGAAAAAGTGGATACAAGCCATTTTCGCCATCATGGGTGGCAGTTTAGGGTATGAGTGGAGCGACACGTTCCTTCGAACGTCGGATGTAATCCGAAGCAGCAGTCAAGTCTTTTGGATTAATAGTTTATGTGCAGTTGGCATGGTCGTCATTTCCGCATGGATTGCCGGTACAGGGATGAAGTTGCTGCTAAGAGGAGAGAAGAACGTTGCGGAAATTCCGGTTTCCGATCTGTTGTCGGGTACATTTGGCCTGATGATCGGGCTTCTGACCTCGGTCATGGTCTATCCGGTGCTGGCGCAAGCCACATGGGCGGGACCGTTCTTACCTTTAGTCGTATCGGCTGTGCTGGCGGTGATGGGCTTCCGTATCGGGTATAACAAACGGGAAGAGCTTGTGCAGCTCATGATTAAAAGTCGGTCCGGCGGGTCCGAGAAGCAGACGCATCGCCCTTATGAGGAGCACAAAATCCTGGATACGAGCGTTATTATCGACGGCCGCATTGCGGATATTTGCAAAACCGGTTTCATCGAAGGCACGTTGGTCATTCCCGAGTTCGTGCTCGAGGAGCTGCAGCATATTGCAGATTCGTCGGATTTACTCAAGCGCAATCGCGGGCGCCGCGGGCTGGATATTTTGAACAAGATTCAGAAAGAGCTTGAAGTGAAGGTGCTCATTTACGAGGGAGATTTCGAGGAGATTGCCGAAGTGGACAGCAAGCTGGTCAAGCTGGCGAAAGTGCTGCAGGGCAAAGTGATTACGAACGATTTTAACCTGAATAAAGTGTGTGAGCTGCAGGGCGTGTCCGTGCTGAATATCAACGATCTTGCGAATGCGGTCAAGCCTGTGGTGCTGCCGGGTGAGGAGATTGTCGTCCAAGTGATCAAAGACGGGAAAGAGCATGGACAAGGCGTTGCTTATCTCGATGACGGCACGATGATCGTCGTGGAAGGCGGCCGTGAGTTTATCGGCATGACGTTGGAAGTGATGGTGACAAGTGTGCTGCAGACGTCTGCGGGTCGGATGATTTTTGCCAAACCGAAATTATTGGAAAAAGCGCAGTAAAACCAGTATGATAAGGAGATGTAACATAGTTCTGTCCAGGTCTATGCTTACGAAGTATGCTCGGTTGTAGGAGCACCGTGTTGGAGGACTTATGGGGAAGCTAGGCGTCATCATCGTAGCGGCAGGCAGAGGCTCACGAATGGGTACGGCGGAGAGCAAGCAATATTTGCAGTTGGGACAGAAGCCCATTCTGGTACATACCTTGCAATTATTTCAAAACATACAGGAAGTGGACGAAATCGTTCTCGTTGCAGGGGCGGATGATGTGGATCGCTGCAGCGGCTATGTGGCAGATTACGGAATCACGAAAGCGACGCGGGTGCTGGCCGGCGGGGCCGAGCGTCAGGATTCGGTCAGACAAGGACTCCGCGCTTTGCAGCCGGGCACGGAATGGGTTATGGTCCACGACGGGGTGCGGCCATTTGCGAAGAGGGAACATATATTTGCATGTTTGGCGAAGACCCAAGAGACAGGGGCAGCCGTACTGGCGGTTCCGGTCAAGGATACGATCAAAGTCGTTGACAGCAATAAGCAAATACAGTCGACACCCGATAGACGAAGCTTGTGGGCGATCCAAACGCCGCAGGCTTTTCGTCTTGCTTTGCTGCTGGAAGCGCATGAGCAGGCGGAGCGGGAAGGGTTTCTCGGCACCGATGACGCGATGCTGGTGGAGCGGCTGGGCGTTAAGGTGTCGGTGGTCGAGAGCGACTACTATAACATCAAAATCACGACCCCTGAGGATCTGCCTTGGGCGGAGTGGATTGTACATAACGTGAGGGGAGAGGCATAAGCATGATTCGTGTTGGACAAGGGTTTGACGTGCATCAATTAGTGGAGGGGCGCAAGTGCATTATCGGGGGCGTGACGATTCCTTATGAAAAAGGGCTGCTCGGGCACTCTGATGCGGACGTGCTGCTCCATGCGATCAGCGACGCCATTCTGGGGGCGCTCGGGCTTGGCGATATTGGCAAGCACTTCCCGGATACGGCGGCAGAGTTTAAAGATGCGGACAGCCTCGTGCTGCTGAAGCACGTATGGCAGTTGGCGCGTGAGCGAGGCTATTCGCTCGGCAACGCGGATTCCACGATTATCGCGCAGAAGCCGAAGATGGCGCCTTATATCCCGCAAATGGTGGAGATCATCGCAGCGGCGCTGGATGCTCAGCCGGAGCAGGTCAACGTCAAGGCGACGACGACGGAGCAGCTCGGCTTCACAGGCCGTGGCGAAGGAATTGCGGCGCAATCGGTTGTTTGTTTAATTCGAGATGTGCTAAAATAGCTCATATTCTTTGATGGGGAAAAGAGGGACAATGCGATGAATCAGCCTTTACGCGTAAGGTATGCGCCCAGCCCGACGGGGCATTTGCACATCGGCGGCGCGCGCACGGCCTTGTTTGATTATTTGCTTGCCCGCCGTCATGGCGGAGCGTTTGTTGTGCGGTTTGAAGATACGGATCAGACGCGCCACAAGGAGTCCGGCATCGCCGACCAACTGAACGGTCTGAAGTGGTTGGGCTTGGAGTGGGACGAGAGCGTGGACATCGGTGGGCCCTATGCGCCTTATCGGCAAATGGAGCGTCTCGACATTTACAAAAAATATTTGGATCAGCTGCTCGAAAGCGGGCATGCGTATCACTGTTATTGCTCGGAAGCGGATCTCGAGCAGGAGCGGGCAGAGCAAGAGGCGCGCGGCGAGATGGGCGGCTACTCCGGGAAGTGCCGCAACCTGACAGCGGAGCAAGTCGCGGCGTACCAAGCCGAAGGCCGTCAGCCTTCGACGCGTTTCCGCGTGCCGTCGGACCGCGTCATCGGCTTCGAAGATAAAGTGCGCGAGCACGTCGAGTTCGACTCGAACGGGATCGGCGACTTTATTATCGCGCGTCCGGACGGCATCCCGACGTACAACTTCGCCGTGATCGTCGACGATCACACGATGAACATCAATCTGGTGATCCGCGGGGAGGAGCACCTGTCCAATACACCGCGGCAGATTCTCATGTATGAGGCGCTCGGCATGCCGGTGCCGGAGTTCGCGCATCTGGCGCTCATTTTGAATCAGGATCGAAAAAAAATGAGCAAACGCGACGAATCGATCATCCAGTTCATCGAGCAGTACAAGGAGCTGGGCTACCTGCCGGAGGCGGTGCTCAACTTCATCGCATTGCTGGGTTGGTCCCCGGGCGGCGAAGAAGAAATGTTCAGCAAGGAAGAGCTGATCGCGCAGTTCGATCTCGAGCGGGTCTCGAAGAGCCCTGCCGTGTTCGATATGGATAAGCTCAACTGGATGAATAACGCTTATCTCAAGAAAGCCCCGCTTTCCCGCGTCGTCGACTTGTGCGTTCCGCATTTGGTCAAAGCCGGTTATATCTCGGCTGACCTTGATACCGCATCGCAAGAGTGGGTAACGGCCCTCGTTGGCCTGAACCAGGAGAGAATGCGCTACGCGGCGGAAATTGTCGAATTGGCAAGCCTCTTCTTCAAGGAAGAGCTCGTGATCGATGACGAAGCGGCCGCTGTGCTCAAGGAAGAGCATGTGCCGGCGGTGCTGTCTGCCTTCCTCGCGCAAGTGGAGCAAGCGGAAGCGTTCGCGGTGGAAACGATCCCTGCGCTGCTGAAAGCCGTGCAGAAGGAAACGGGCTACAAAGGCAAACAGCTGTTCATGTCCATCCGCTCAGCCTTGACCGGCCAAGTGCACGGTCCTGACCTGAACGTCTCATTGTACTTGCTTGGCAAAGAAAAAGTTGCCGCGCGCCTGAGAAGCTTATTGTAAACGGGGTTTCTTTTCGCTATACTTGAGGTTATAAGAAATGCAATGATCAGGAGAGTAGGATTAACGAAGGATTCGTCAGAGAGGATAATCGTTGCTACGGCAGCGGCTGTGAGTTATCCAATCCTTGTAATCGGAAATGCACCTGTGAGCAGCTTCGCCGATCACTCCTAGAGTGGGTAGGTGCCGCCGAATGGCCCGCGTTAAGGGCACTTGAGTTGGGAGACTTCCGAGTCACCAAGCAGAGTGGAACCGCGATGATACGCCTCTGCAGTCCTTTTATGGGCTGCGGGGGCTTTTTGCATTATACAAAGAAGGTGAACAGACATGTGGAGAGCGATCAAATCAGATATTTCGGCGGTTTTCGACAATGACCCTGCGGCGCGCAGCTGGTTCGAGGTTGTTTTTACGTATTCGGGCCTGCATGCGATCTGGGCGCACCGGATCGGGCATTGGTTCTATAAGAAAGGCATGTTCACCGTTGCGCGTATCGTATCGCAGGTGAGCCGGTTCATGACCGGGATTGAAATTCACCCTGGCGCCACGATCGGCAAACGCTTTTTCATCGACCATGGCATGGGGATTGTCATTGGGGAAACCTGCGAAATCGGCGACGATGTCATTCTGTATCAAGGGGTCACACTCGGGGGAACCGGCAAGGAGAAAGGAAAAAGACATCCGACAATTGGCAATAATGTGGTTGTCGGCTCCGGCGCCAAGATTTTGGGCTCCTTCCTTGTGGGTGAGAATTCCCGGATCGGTTCCAATGCGGTTGTGATCCGCGAGGTGCCGGCGAACAGCACCGTGGTGACGATACCGGCCAAAGTTGTGAAGCGGGACGGTGTACGCGTTAACCGGTTGGATCACGGCGATTTGCCGGATCCGATTGTCGATATTTTTCAAGATATGCAGAAGCAAATTGATGAACTGAAAGCGCAGCTTGAAGCGCTAAGAACCAAGAATGGAGAACAAAGAGAACATGACACTCAAAGTGTATAATACGTTAACCCGCAAGAAGGAAGAGTTCGTTCCGATTGAGCCGGGGAAAGTCAAAATGTACGTGTGCGGACCAACCGTGTACAACTATATTCATATCGGGAACGGCCGTCCGGTTATTTTTTTCGACGTCGTTCGCCGTTTTCTGGCATCGCAAGGGTATGAGGTCACTTATATTACGAACTTTACCGATGTGGACGATAAAATGATCCGCAAAGCCGAGGAAATGGCGGTCACGGTTCCCGAATTGGCGGAAACGTTTATTGCCGCTTTTTTGGAAGACATCAAGACGATGGGTGTGCACGATGCCACGCTGAACCCGCGGGTGACGGACAACATCCAGGAGATCATCGACTTCATTGCGGCTCTGGTGGAAAAAGGCTTCGCCTATGAAGCGGGCGGTGACGTGTATTACCGCACGATGAAGTTTGCGGACTACGGCAAGCTGTCTCATCAGAATCTCGAAGAGCTCCAATACGGCATCCGGATCGAAGTGGACGACCGCAAAGAGAATCCGCAGGACTTCGTGCTGTGGAAAGCCGCGAAGCCCGGTGAGATTTATTGGGATAGCCCTTGGGGGCAAGGCCGCCCGGGTTGGCACATCGAGTGCTCCGCCATGGTGCGCAAATATCTCGGCGAAACGATCGACATTCACGGCGGCGGCCAGGATCTTACGTTCCCGCACCATGAGTGCGAGATTGCGCAGACCGAGGCGGTCACCGGTCATCCAATGGCCAATTACTGGCTGCACAATGCGTTCCTCAACATCGATAATGAGAAAATGTCCAAATCGCTGGGCAACGGCATCCTGATCCGCGATCTGCTCAAACAAATGAAGCCACAGGTGTTCCGCTTCTTCATGTTGGCCGCGCATTATCGCAATCCGCTGAACTTTAGCGACGAAAGCTTGAAGCAGGCTGCGAACTCGTTAGAGCGGATTCAGAATGCATTTGATAATTTGAAGCACCGTTTGAACACGGCTTCGGCAACAGGTGAAGTCGATCGCGCGATCGTTGCGCGGATTCAAGAAATTAATGGGCAATTTGTGGATAAAATGAATGATGACTTCAACACGCCGGATGCGATTACCGCGGTGTTCGAGCTTGTGTCGGAGGCGAATCATTACCTCCAGCAGGAGCGGGTTCACAGCGAGGCGATTCAGCAATTTATGGCGCAGTTGGAACAATTCGACACTGTACTCGGTCTCTTGTCGCAAGCGGCGGACGAACTGCTGGACGCAGAAATCGAACAACTGATTGTCGAGCGGACCGAAGCGCGCAAGTCGAAGAACTGGGCGCGCGCCGATGAGATCCGCGACCTGCTGACGGAGAAAGGGATATTCCTTGAAGATACTCCGCAAGGAATACGCTGGCGCCGGAAATGAGCGAATTCACGATTGAAGACGCGAATTTGTTCGCTTTTCCGCCACCTACGCGCCCCAATCTTCTAAACCCGCTTGTTCTCGCTTATATTGGCGATGCGGTGTACGAAGTGTATGTGCGGCAGTATGTGATTTCGGGCGGCAACCACCGTCCGAATCATCTGCACCGCGCGGCGACGGGCTACGTATCCGCGAAAGCGCAGTCGAAGCTGCTCGCGGCGCTGATGCCGACGCTGTCGGAGGAAGAGCAGGACATCGTGAAGCGGGGCCGCAATGCCAAATCGGGAACGACGGCCAAAAATGCCGATGTGCTCGAATATAGGCACAGCACCGCATTTGAGTGCTTGGTCGGTTACTTATATTACCAAAAGTCGTTCGAACGGTTGAGGGAGATTATGGATTTTGCCATCGCCTTTAATCAGGATCAGGTGCATAAATAGGAGGAAGTTGGATGGAAGAAGATATCATCGGCGGGAAGCACTCTGTCATGGAGGCGCTTCGCGCGGGGCGGAGTATTAATAAAATTTGGATCGCTGAGAACGCGCAGAAGCAATTCGCCGGGCCGATTGTAGCCGAAGCGAAAAATCTTGGCATTCTCGTACAGTTCACGGATAAAAGAAAATTGGATCAAATGGCGGAAGGCCTCCAGCACCAAGGCGTCGTCGCGCAAGTTGCCGCTTATGAATATGTGGAAGTCGAGGATATTCTTGCGAAAGCGAAATCGCTTGGCCAAGATCCGTTTATCCTCATTCTGGATGAAATTGAAGATCCGCACAATCTGGGTTCGATTCTGAGAACGGCTGACTGCACAGGTGTGCACGGGGTCATTATTCCGAAACGCCGTTCCGTCGGTCTGACGGCCACCGTATCCAAGACTTCCGCAGGTGCGGTGGAATATGTGCCGGTCGCGCGGGTGACGAACATTGCGCAAACGATTGAGCAGCTCAAGGAGCAGGGCGTGTGGGTTGCGGGAACGGATGTGACCGCGGCGCAGGACGTGTACAAAGCGAACTTCAACATGCCGATCGCGCTGGTGATCGGGAATGAAGGCAAAGGCGTCGGCCGGTTGATCAAAGAGCGCTGCGACTTTTTGGTAAAGCTGCCGATGGCCGGCCATGTCAACTCGCTGAACGCTTCGGTTGCGGCCGGCGTGCTCATGTACGAAGTTGTCCGACAACGCGTACGCTAGGTTCGCATGGAACAGTACCTGATCGTAGACGGCTACAACATCATTGGAGCCTGGCCGGAGCTCAGCAAGCTCAAGGATACGGATCTTGAGGGCGCGCGCGACAAGCTGATTCATATGCTGGCGGAGTACCAGTCTTTTTCCGGGATGAAGGTGTATCTGGTCTTCGATGCTTATATGGTGCCTGGGCTGGGGAAGTCCTACGTTCAGAGCAAGCTGGTCGTCTTGTACACAAAGGAGAAGGAAACCGCGGATGAACGGATTGAACGGCTCGTGACTAATTTGATGGGCAGGCGCAAGGAGATATTTGTAGCCACCTCGGATATGATTGAACAGCATGTCATTTTCGGGAAAGGTGCGCTGCGGCTTCCAGCAAAGGAACTTTTGACCAAAATCAAACTGGGTCGTAAAGAGATCCGCGAACAGATCAAAACTGAGCATACGACGCGGCGAAATCCATTCGAGGGCAGCTTGAGTGAAGATCAGAAAGCGAAGCTCGAACGGATGCGCCGAGGCGAGTAAAACCCTCCAAATGCTAGAAATGGTGCGGCTCCCCGTTGACGGTGTAAGATTTCATCATGTATACTTAACCTAACTTTTATAGAGGTTGTTCAAAAAGCTGTCTTGGGATCACGCATTTTTTCGATGCTGAAACCCTGAATTTTTGAACTGGCACTTATAGTGAATCTGGGTAGTCTTGCAGGCCGGAGGGATTGTGTTGGTGAGCGTCGACCTCAAAGAACTGAGAATGTATGATTATGACCTCAAGCCAGATGAAGACATCGTCGAAGCCGTCCGTGAAGGCAGCAGCGAAGCGTTGGAATATCTCATCAACAAGTATAAGAACTTTGTGCGTGCCAAAGCGCGTTCTTATTTTTTGATTGGTGCGGACCGAGAAGATATTGTTCAGGAAGGCATGATAGGTTTATATAAATCTATCCGCGACTTTCGAGGGGACAAGCTGGCTTCCTTTAAAGCCTTTGCTGAGTTGTGCATTACGCGGCAGATCATTACGGCGATAAAGACGGCGACACGCCAGAAGCATATCCCTTTGAATTCCTACGTATCTTTGGACAAGCCCATTTATGATGAAGATTCAGATCGTACGCTGCTTGATGTAATTAGCGGATCTAGAGTGACAGACCCCGAAGAGCTTCTTATTAATCAGGAAGAGTTTACGGGTCTGGAAGATAAAATGGGAGAGATTTTGAGCGATTTGGAGCGGAGAGTGCTCATGCTTTATCTTGATGGGAGATCCTATCAGGAGATTGCTGTGGATTTGGACCGTCATGTCAAGTCAATTGATAATGCTCTTCAACGAGTTAAACGTAAGCTTGAGCGATATTTGGAAGTCAGAGACTTATAGAAATGCCCGCGCTGTCTAGGCTGTGCGGGTATTTTTCTTTGTAAATACGTTTAGCGACCGGCCGCGAGGTCTATACTGGTGATACTCTTGCAATTGTGAGACTACCGCCTTGACACTCGGGGAACGGTTGTGATAAAGTAGTTCAGGTAGCCCTGAAAGTCGCTTTCTTTTTGATGCGCTTCAAAGGGCTTTAATTAGAAAGTGTCTATGTAGGAGGTGTACATCATGCGGGTCATTATCACATTAGCGTGCACAAATTGCAAACAAAGAAACTATGCATCCACTAAAAATAAGCGCAACAATCCCGACCGTATTGAGTTGAAGAAATATTGCAAATTTTGCAATGAACATACTGCTCATCGCGAGACTAGGTAGTTCCTTGGAGGTGTAGTTTGTGGGGTTCTTGGCTAGAATGAGACAAAGCTTCGGATCCACTTTTTCCTTCTTCACCGACAGTTGGTCAGAACTCAAAAAGGTTAAATGGCCGAGCCGCAAAGAAATGATTACTTATACGCTTGTCGTTATTGGTACCGTTGCTTTCGTTGCTGTTTACTTTTTTGTGCTTGATCTAGGCATCTCTGAGTTGCTGCGCCTTGTTTTTAAATAAACAGGACAATAGGTGAATTTATTCATGGAAAAAAGATGGTACGTCGTACATACCTATTCCGGGTATGAGAACAAAGTGAAAGCCAATTTAGAGAAACGCGTTGAGTCCATGGAGATGACGGACAAGATCTTCCGCGTGCTTGTGCCGATGGAAGAGGAACTGGTGAACAAGGATGGCAAGAAGAAAGTTGTCATGCGCAAAGTTTATCCAGGGTATGTCCTTGTCGAAATGATTCAAACGGATGATTCTTGGTACGTTGTTCGCAACACACCTGGAGTTACCGGATTCGTAGGTTCTACGGGATCTGGCTCTAAACCAACTGCATTGTTACCAGAGGAAGTTGAATCGATCCTGAAACACATGGGAATGGAAGAGCCGAAGGCGAAGATCGACTTCGAACTCAAAGAAACCGTGCGTGTCAAGGTGGGTCCATTTGCGAACTTCGTCGGCTCAGTTGAAGAGATTGTGGCTGACAAGGGTAAACTCAAGGTACACGTCAATATGTTTGGTAGGGAAACGCCGCTTGAACTTGATTTTGATCAAGTGGAGAAGCTATAAAGCATTGTGACAACCAAAAGGTTTTACCAGGTCTATTCCTTGGGATAGACCTATGTTGGTGGGATGAAGCTCCGCGGAGTCCCATACTACGGCAAGGAGGTGTCTATCATGGCAAAAAAGGTTATTAAAATCGTTAAGCTGCAAGTTCAAGCTGCGAAAGCAAATCCAGCACCACCAATTGGTCCGGCTCTCGGTCAAGCAGGTGTGAACATTATGGCTTTCTGTAAAGAGTTCAATGCTCGTACTGCTGATCAAGCGGGTCTTATCATTCCGGTTGAAATCACAGTGTTCGAGGATCGTTCCTTTACATTCATCACGAAAACGCCTCCGGCTGCAGTTCTTCTTCGCGTCGTTGCTGGTATCGAAAAAGGATCCGGTGAACCAAACAAAAAGAAAGTTGCAACTGTGAAACGCGCAAAAGTTCGTGAAATCGCTGAGCAAAAAATGCCTGACCTGAATGCTGCATCCGTTGAGGCTGCTATGCGCATGGTTGAGGGTACTGCTCGCAGCATGGGTATCGTCATCGAAGACTAATTCCATCTTTGAATGGAATCGCGGCAGCGTCGTGCTAGCCGCTCGGTGGGAGGATCATCCGCTAATACCACTAAGGAGGAAAATTTCATGCCTAAACACGGTAAAAAATACCGCGAAGTTGCTCAGCTTGTAAATGCTGAAACTTTGTACGATCCGTCCGAAGCAATCGAGCTTGTTAAAAAGACAGCTCCTGCTAAATTCGACGAAACTGTTGATGTTGCAGTTCGTCTGGGTGTAGACCCAAGAAAACAAGACCAAGCTGTTCGTGGTGTCGTTGTACTTCCACACGGTACTGGTAAAACAAAACGCGTTCTCGTATTTGCAAAAGGCGAGAAAGCAAAAGAGGCTGAAGCAGCCGGCGCGGATTATGTTGGTGATGCAGACATGATCAACAAAATCCAACAAGGTTGGTTCGAATTCGACGTTTGCGTAGCGACTCCTGACATGATGAGCGAAGTTGGTAAACTGGGTCGTATCCTCGGGGGTAAAGGTTTGATGCCGAACCCTAAAGCAGGAACAGTTACTTTCGACGTTACCAAAGCTGTTCAAGAGATCAAAGCGGGTAAAATCGAATACCGTCTCGACAAAGCAGGTCAAATCCATGCTCCACTTGGTAAAGTATCCTTCGACGCTGAGAAGCTGCAAGAAAACTTCAAAGCATTGGTTGATGCCCTTGTAAGAGCGAAACCAGCAGCTGCTAAAGGTGTATACCTGAAAAACATCGCTGTTTCCTCCACAATGGGACCAAGCGTACGTGTTAACCTGCAATCCTTCAGATAAGTAATAGCTACCAGTTGACTTCGGCCACTGGTCGTGATACTCTATCAAAGGTCCTGACAAACGAATATGCAAACCGTAGACAGTAGGTGCCCTGAGGGCTTAATTTCCTACCGAGGTGTTATGATATAGATTGCGATTTCTTAGTGCTTGCACGGAATGAGTGAACATCATGCCTTCGTAGCGTCTACGAAGGCATTTCTTATTTTTATAAGAAATGCTAGCGCTCCTACTGTTTGCGAACTTGAATCATAAATGCATGAGAAGTGAGGTGTAACTATGGCAAACGCGAAAATTCTTGCAGAGAAACAAGCGGCGGTAGCGGAAGTAACTGAAAAGTTCAAAGCGAGCTCTTGTACAATCGTAGCAGATTACCGTGGTTTGAACGTAGCTCAAGTAACTCAGCTGCGTAAAAGCTTACGTGAAGCTGGTATCGAATTTACAGTTTTGAAAAACTCCTTGGCAAGACGCGCAACAGCAAACGCTGAATTGTCGGAGTTGGATGAGTTCTTGACAGGTCCTACTGCGATCGCATTCAGCAATGACGATATTGTAGCGCCTGCTAAAATCTTGACTGAGTTTGCGAAAAAGAACGATAAATTGAGCGTAAAAGCTGGCGTAGTCGAAGGCCGCGTCGTTGGTTACGATCAAATTAAAGCACTGGCGGATCTTCCGTCCAGAGAGGGCTTGCTCTCCATGTTGCTTAGCGTTCTTCAAGCTCCAGTTCGTAACTTTGCACTTGCTGTTAAAGCAGTTGCTGAGAAGAAAGAAGCTGAAGGTCAAGCTTAAGCTTGACGCTCGAACCGTTTTACAACCCAAAATAAATTTATTGATGATAATGGAGGTTTAACCATGAGCAACAATGCAACTATCCTTGAAGCAATCAAAGGCATGACAATCTTGGAATTGAACGACCTGATCAAAGCGATCGAAGAAGAATTCGGCGTAACAGCAGCAGCTCCAGTAGCTGTAGTAGCTGGCGGCGCAGCAGCAGTAGAAGAAGCACAAACTGAGTTCGACGTAATCCTGACTAGCGCTGGTGCATCCAAAATCAACGTTATCAAAGTGGTTCGCGAAATCACTGGTCTTGGTCTGAAAGAAGCAAAAGACTTGGTTGACGGCGCTCCAAAACCAATCAAAGAAAAAGTTAGCTCCGAAGAAGCAGAAGCTGTTAAAGCTAAGCTGACTGAAGCTGGCGCAACTGTAGAAGTTAAGTAATTTCTTTTACTAGAGAAAACCTCTTGAAGCTTGCCTTCAAGGGGTTTTTTTAGGCGTTATGGAAACCGATGTTTGTACCCTTAGGAAAGCCTTAGGAACGAACGCGCGGCTATGATTTTCCTAACGGTAGAAAGAGGAGGAATTTCTGAGCATGGCCGAACATTATTATACGCAGCAGCCTACGGTGAAACGGAATGTGCAGACGACGAAAGATGTGCTGCGCGGCAGAAGTTTGACCTTTTTGACGGATAGCGGTGTATTTTCAAAGAATGGCGTGGATTATGGCAGTAGGCACTTGATCGAAACGATGGATTTCCCTGAGGATGCCAAGGTACTTGATGTCGGCTGCGGCTACGGGCCGATTGGTTTGAGCGCAGCGCTGATGTGCCCGAAGGGCCATGTCACGATGGTGGACATTAATGAGCGGGCGATCGAGCTTTCGATTCAAAATGCGAAGCAGAACGGGATCGGCAATGTGACGATTCTGCAAAGTGATTTGCTAGAGCAAGTGAAAGAGCAGTGCTTTGATGTGGTTCTGACGAATCCGCCGATCCGTGCTGGTAAAGATGTGGTTCATCGCATTTTTGAAGATGCCCATTCTTATCTTGCGGAAGGCGGCTCGATCTGGGTGGTTATTCAGAAAAAGCAGGGCGCGCCATCGGCGATGAAGAAGCTCGAATCGCTATATGCCGAGGTAGAAGAAGTATCGAAAGATAAGGGCTATCGCATTCTGAAAGCGACCAAATAAACCGTCTTTTAAATTTATGTAAAGACCGGAAAGTATTTGACTTGACATTTCGCATGTGATATTATTAGAAAATGTCAGTATTAAGATGGGACACATGTCTTTAGTTGGCAAAAATGTCAAGTCATTTTTTTCGTCCGGGATGAATAAAATTTAAACCTATAACGTATAATGTTTGAATTTTAGGAAACTCTAACAGGATGGAAAGAAATATTTGGAAATGTGTAAGGCAAAAGGGGAAAACTCATCCATACAGCTGCACAATTCGGACGGGCTCCACGCATGGAGGCGTCCTGAATGCATGTCGGTCGAAGTTTTTCTTCTTTCTTTTTTTATTTATTGAGTAGAGTTGAGGGGTGAATGAAAGTTGGCGGGACATCTTGTTCAATTTGGACGACGTAAACGCAGGACTTATGCACGAATTAATGAGGTGCTGGGCATTCCAAACCTGATTGAAATTCAGCAAAAATCGTACGAATGGTTTTTGGAAGAGGGGCTTCGTGAGATGTTTCAAGACATCTCCCCGATTCAGGATTTCACAGGAAACCTGGTACTGGAGTTTATTGACTATAGCTTAGGCGATCCTAAGTACTCGGTCGATGAATCCAAAGAACGCGATGTAACGTATGCGGCGCCATTAAGAGTCAAAGTCCGTTTGATTAATAAGGAAACCGGAGAGGTCAAGGAGCAAGAGGTGTTCATGGGGGATTTCCCTATCATGACCGATACGGGAACATTCATTATTAACGGCGCGGAGCGTGTAATCGTCTCCCAGCTCGTTCGTTCTCCCAGCGTTTATTATAGCACGAAAGTGGATAAAAACGGCAAGAAAACTTACACCGCGACGGTTATCCCGAACCGTGGTGCTTGGTTGGAATTGGAGACCGATGCGAAGGACATCATTTATGTCCGTATTGATCGTACGCGTAAAATTCCGGTTACGGTCTTGCTGCGTTCTTTAGGTTTTGGCACGGATGCTGAGATTATAGATTTGCTCGGCGACAATGAATATATTCGCAACACGCTCGACAAAGATAACACCGATTCCACGGAAAAAGCGTTGATCGAGATCTACGAGCGTCTTCGTCCAGGCGAGCCGCCGACACTCGAGAACGCAAGAAGCTTGCTCGTGGCGCGCTTCTTTGATCCAAAACGTTACGATCTGGCCAATGTCGGCCGTTACAAAATCAACAAAAAGCTGCATATCAAGAATCGCTTGTTCAACCAACGCCTTGCGGAAACGCTGGTGGATAACGAGACGGGCGAAATTATCGCGGAAGCCGGCCAATTGCTGGATCGCCGCGTGCTCGACGAAATCCTTCCTTTTATTGAAAAAGGGGCAGGAAACAAGGAATTCTCGATTCCAAAAGGCGTTACCGGCGCCGATACGATCCCGGTTCAATGCATTAACGTATACTCGCCACTCGAAGACGGTAAGATCGTTAAAGTCATTTCTAACGGTGTCATTGATAAGACAGTTAAGAACATCACGCCAGCCGACATCATTTCGTCCATTAACTATTTTATCAACTTGCTGCACGGCATTGGCAATACGGATGATATTGACCACTTGGGCAACCGTCGTCTGCGTTCTGTTGGCGAATTGTTGCAAAATCAATTCCGTATCGGTCTTTCCCGGATGGAGCGCGTCGTTCGCGAGCGGATGTCCATTCAAGATGCCAACGTAATTACACCGCAAGCGTTGATCAACATTCGTCCGGTTATTGCGTCTATTAAAGAGTTCTTCGGAAGCTCCCAATTGTCGCAATTTATGGACCAAACAAATCCGCTTGCCGAGCTCACGCACAAACGTCGTCTGTCCGCACTCGGACCGGGCGGTTTGACGAGAGAGCGCGCAGGCATGGAAGTTCGGGACGTCCATCACTCTCACTATGGCCGTATGTGTCCGATTGAGACCCCTGAGGGACCGAACATTGGTCTGATCAACTCCTTGTCGACGTTTGCCCGCATTAATGAGTATGGCTTCATTGAAGCGCCTTATCGCTGGGTTGATCCGAAGACAGGTGTTGTTACGGATCAAATCGCGTATTTGACTGCCGACGAAGAGGATAACTACGTTATCGCGCAAGCGAACGCGGAACTCACCGAAGACAACAAATTTGTTGAAGATGCGATTATCGTTCGTTACAAAGATGACAACTTAACGCTGCCGGTAGAACGTGTCGACTACATGGACGTTTCGCCGAAGCAGGTTGTTTCCGTGGCGACAGCGCTGATTCCGTTCCTCGAGAACGATGACTCCAACCGTGCGCTCATGGGTTCCAACATGCAGCGTCAAGCGGTTCCGCTTTTGATTCCGAAAGCCCCTCTTGTCGGTACGGGTATGGAGCATAAGGTTGCGAAGGACTCGGGAGTATGTATTGTCTCCAAATTTGATGGAATTATCGAAAAGGCTGCTGCCAACGAAATCTGGCTTCGTCGTCAAGAGATGGTCGATGGCAAGCTGGTGAGCGGCAACCTGGTGAAATATAAGCTTCACAAGTTCATGCGTTCCAACCAAGGTACGTGCATTAACCAACGTCCGATCGTGAAGAAGGGGCAGTTGATTAAAGCCGGTGATATTTTGGCTGATGGACCGTCCACAGAACAAGGCGAATTGGCGTTGGGCCGCAACGTGGTCGTTGCCTTCATGACATGGGAAGGTTACAACTACGAGGATGCGATCTTGCTGAGCCAAAAGCTTGTGAAAGAGGATGTCTATACGTCCATTCACATCGAGGAATACGAGTCCGAAGCGCGTGATACGAAGCTTGGACCGGAAGAAATCACACGCGACATCCCGAACGTTGGGGAAGATGCGCTGAAGAACCTTGACGAGCGCGGTATTATTCGCGTTGGTGCCGAGATCGGCGCCGGCGACATTCTCGTCGGTAAAGTAACGCCGAAGGGTGTTACCGAGCTGACAGCTGAAGAAAGATTGCTCCACGCGATCTTCGGTGAGAAGGCTCGTGAAGTTCGTGATACGTCCCTGCGCGTACCGCACGGTACGGATGGTATCGTTGTCGACGTGAAAGTATTTACGCGTGAGAACGGCGATGAGCTGCCTCCAGGCGTAAACCAACTCGTCCGTGTGTACATCGCTCAGAAGCGTAAGATTTCCGAAGGCGATAAAATGGCGGGACGTCACGGCAACAAAGGGGTCGTCGCCCGTATTTTGCCTGAAGAAGATATGCCGTTCATGCCGGATGGTACGCCGGTCGAGGTTGTCCTTAACCCACTGGGGGTTCCTTCCCGGATGAACATCGGTCAAGTGCTTGAAGTTCACTTGGGCATGGCTTCCCGTTACCTCGGCATTCATGCCGCTACGCCGGTATTTGACGGCGCGCGTGAGTATGACGTGTTTGATGCGATGGAAGAAGCTGGCATGCAGCGTAACGGTAAAACGGTTCTGTACGATGGCCGTACAGGTGAGTCGTTCGAACGTGAAGTTACCGTTGGCGTTATGTACATGATCAAACTGGCGCACATGGTTGACGATAAAATTCATGCTCGCTCCACCGGTCCTTACTCTCTCGTTACACAGCAGCCACTGGGCGGTAAAGCACAGTTCGGCGGTCAGCGTTTCGGGGAGATGGAAGTTTGGGCCCTCGAGGCCTACGGCGCAGCGTACACGCTCCAGGAAATTCTTACAGTGAAGTCCGATGACGTTGTAGGACGTGTCAAAACGTACGAATCCATCGTGAAAGGCGAGAACGTGCCAGAACCGGGCGTTCCGGAATCCTTCAAAGTTTTGATCAAAGAGCTTCAAAGTTTGGGTATGGACGTTAAGATCCTGTCCGGCGACGAAGAAGAGATCGAAATGCGCGAAGCGGACGATGACGACGACATCACCAGCGACAAATTAAACCTGAATATCGAAGGCACCGAGCTCGGCGTCAACGATTAAGATAAGCACCGCAATAGATCGAGAACGAAACACGGCAACGTGGTTTTAAATTCTTAAAGGAGGGTTGCTCCTTGATGGACGTTAACAACTTCGAGTTTATGAAAATCGGATTGGCATCACCCGATAAAATTCGCTCTTGGTCCCGTGGGGAAGTAAAGAAGCCGGAAACGATTAACTACAGAACCTTAAAACCTGAGAAAGAAGGTCTTTTCTGCGAAAAGATCTTCGGACCTACGAAAGATTGGGAATGTCATTGCGGTAAGTACAAACGCGTGCGCTATAAAGGCGTCGTTTGTGACCGTTGTGGCGTTGAAGTAACCCGTCAAAAGGTACGCCGTGAACGTATGGGGCACATTGAGCTTGCTGCCCCTGTGTCTCACATCTGGTACTTCAAAGGCATCCCGAGCCGCATGGGTCTCGCACTGGATATGTCTCCAAGATCGCTCGAGGAGATCATCTACTTTGCGTCCTATGTTGTCACGGATCCAGGCGATACGCCTTTGGAGAAGAAACAGCTCTTGTCGGAAAAGGAATACCGCAGCTACCGTGAGAAATACGGGTATGCGTTCCAAGCCGGCATGGGTGCGGAAGCTGTCAAAAAGCTTCTCGTTGACATCGACATCGAACGCGAAGTCGACACGCTCAAGGAAGAATTGAAAACTGCGCAAGGCCAACGCCGCAACCGTGCGATCAAGCGTTTGGAAGTTATGGAAGCATTCCGTAACTCCAAAAACTTGCCTAGCTGGATGGTGCTTGACGTCCTGCCGGTTATTCCACCGGAGCTTCGCCCGATGGTACAGTTGGATGGCGGTCGTTTTGCAACGTCCGACCTTAACGATTTGTACCGCCGCGTGATTAACCGCAACAATCGTCTCAAAAGATTGCTCGATCTCGGCGCGCCTGACATTATCGTGCAGAACGAGAAGCGCATGCTCCAGGAAGCAGTCGATGCGCTGATCGACAACGGCCGTCGCGGCCGTCCGGTTACAGGCCCGGGTAACCGTCCGTTGAAATCCCTCAGCCATATGCTGAAAGGGAAACAAGGGCGTTTCCGTCAGAACTTGCTCGGTAAACGGGTTGACTATTCCGGTCGTTCCGTTATCGTCGTAGGTCCTAACCTGAAGATGTACCAATGCGGTCTTCCGAAGGAAATGGCACTTGAACTCTTCAAGCCTTTCGTCATGAAAGAGCTTGTGAATAAAGGTCTCGCCCACAACATCAAGAGTGCGAAACGTAAAGTTGAGCGCGTAAGCCCGGATGTCTGGGATGTACTCGAAGAAGTCATTAAGGAGCATCCAGTTCTTCTGAACCGTGCCCCCACATTGCATAGACTCGGTATCCAGGCGTTCGAACCGATTCTGGTCGAAGGCCGCGCCATTAAGCTTCACCCGCTCGTATGTACAGCGTACAACGCTGACTTCGACGGTGACCAAATGGCGGTGCACGTACCGTTGTCATCCGAAGCGCAAGCAGAAGCTCGTTTGCTGATGTTGGCATCCGGCAACATTTTGAACCCGAAAGACGGTAAGCCGGTTGTTACGCCTTCCCAGGATATGGTTCTCGGAAGCTTCTATTTAACAACGGACAACAAATTCGCTAAAGGTGCAGGTTCCATTATTCGAACTGTACACGAAGCAGTTTCTTCCTACCAATCGGGTAAAATGGCACTGCATGCACGTGTTGCCATCCCTGCAAGAGCGTTGAATAAAACGAGCTTCACGGAGAAACAACAAAACGCGATGCTGATTACGACGATTGGCAAAATCATTATGAACGAGATCTATCCTGCTGATTTCCCATTCATTAATGAGCCAACAAAAACGAACCTGTTGAACGGTATTCCGGACTCCCACTTTGTGTTTGAGAAAGGTGCCGATCTGCGCGCGATTATGGCGGAGCGCCCTGAGAACAAAGCAGTAGGTAAAGAATATCTCGGTTCGATCATTGCCGAATGTTTCCGTAAATATCACACGACGCAAACGTCGATGATTTTGGATAAAATTAAAGAGCTTGGCTTCACCTACTCCACCAAAGCGGGGATTACGGTTGCGGTCGCAGACGTTGTCGTGCCTACAGAGAAGGCTGGTATTCTCAAAGATTGCGAAGAGAAAGTCCGCGTCGTTACGAACCAATACCGCCGTGGTTTGATTACGGATGAAGAGCGCTATGACCGTGTCATTGCGATCTGGAGTAAAGCGAAGGACGAAATCACGGATATCCTGATGAAATCCCTCGATAAGTACAACTCCATTGCGATGATGGTTGAGTCCAAAGCGCGGGGTAACAAATCGCAGATTACACAGCTTGGCGGTATGCGGGGTCTGATGGCGAATCCATCCGGTAAAATTATGGAGTTGCCGATCAAATCGAACTTCCGTGAAGGCTTGACGATCTTGGAATACTTTATTTCCACGCACGGTGCGCGTAAAGGTCTTGCCGATACGGCGCTGCGTACAGCGGATTCCGGTTACTTGACGCGTCGTCTTGTCGACGTTGCGCAGGACGTTATCGTTCGCGAGGACGATTGCGGTACGGATAAAGGCTTCATGGTGAGCAAAATTCAAGACGGTAAAGAGGTCATTGAGGACCTGTACGACCGTATTGAAGGCCGTTACGCGTTTGAAACGGTTCGTCATCCACAAACGGGTGAAGTCATCGTTAACCGTAACGAATTGATCGAATCCGACATCGCGGATGCGATTATCTCGGCTGGTATTGAGCGTCTGCAAATTCGCTCCGTACTTAGCTGCCGTACGAACCATGGGGTATGTAAAAAATGTTACGGCCGTAACTTGGCGACTGGGCAGTTCGTTGAGATTGGGGAAGCGGTTGGTATTATCGCGGCACAATCCATCGGTGAGCCAGGAACGCAGCTTACGATGCGTACCTTCCATACCGGGGGCGTTGCCGGTGACGATATTACGCAAGGTTTGCCGCGGATTCAAGAGCTTTTCGAAGCGCGTAATCCGAAAGGTCAAGCGATCATTTCCGAAATCGACGGCGTCGTGAAGGAAATTCGCGAGGCGAAGGATCGCCGCGAGATCGAAGTGCAAGGCGAAGCGGAATCCAAAGTATATGCCGTTCCATATGGCTCGCGTGTTCGTGTTGCCTTGAACCAGCAGGTTGAGGCGGGCGACGAGTTGACTGACGGTTCGATCGATCCAAAAGAAATGCTCCGTATTAAAGGTATTCGCGGCGTGCAGAACTACATTCTGCAAGAAGTACAGCGCGTATACCGTAACCAAGGGGTAGAAATTAACGATAAGCATATCGAAGTTATGGTGCGTCAAATGTTGCGTAAAATCCGTATCGTGGATGCGGGCGACACGACATTGCTGCCAGGCTCCTTCGTTGATATTCATGAATATGAAGCAGCCAATAAGGTTGCTCTGTTCGCTGACGCTGAGCCAGCGGTTGCTAGACCGATCCTTCTCGGGATCACGAAAGCATCCCTGGAGACAGATTCCTTCTTGTCCGCGGCATCGTTCCAAGAGACAACTCGTGTCTTGACTGACGCTGCGATCAAAGGTAAAGTCGATCAGTTGTTAGGTCTGAAAGAGAATGTTATCATCGGTAAATTGATCCCGGCAGGTACGGGGATGCCAAGATACCGCAACATTCGCATCACGAATCCGAACGAAGTTATCGAAACGGATGAAGGTGTAGAAAAAGAGACGGTTGCTGTCGAGTAATTGCGCGGCGGAATCGCAGGAGGCGGCCACAGATTGAGGTGTGCCGCCTCTCTTTTTTTTAACTTTATGTGAATTCGGAAAATACAAGCTCCAGCGCCTTGACATGGGGTGTGCCAAAATGCTAATATATCGTAGTGTGCCTAAGTCACTATTCTTTCCTTTCTTTGAAGGGGGGGCCTGAATGTCGTACGATATCGTCAAACAGGCGAAGAATGTTAAGGTGGGTACGAAGAAGGTAACGAAGATTGTCGAGCAAGGCAAGGCGCTCACAGTCGTCGTATCGAGAGATGCAGATCCGCGATTGACGATAAATCTGGTGAACCTCTGCTCGCAGAAGGGAATACCTGTAACCTACGTAGATTCTATGAAGATGCTAGGTAAGGCATGTGGAATTGAAGTTGGAGCTGCGGTAGCAGCTGTTGTAAATGAATAAAAGCTTACGATGTTTTTGTTCGTGGAATTGGTTTTGGTGAATTCTAGCGATTTGCTCGGCCGTCCATAGCAAAGACTTTCTCTTTGCTCATTTATGACTCGCCTGGATCTGTGGGCTTGCAAAAAAAGCACATTATGTTATGACTGTAGGGAGGAGGTAACGAAATGCCAACAATTAACCAATTAGTACGTAAAGGTCGCCAAGCTAAGGTGGATAAATCCAAATCACCAGCTTTGCAAAAAGGGTTTAATGCTTTGAAAAGAGAGGCAACGGATTTGAGCGCTCCTCAAAAACGTGGTGTCTGCACGCGTGTAGGTACAATGACTCCTAAGAAGCCAAACTCCGCACTTCGTAAATATGCTCGTGTTCGTTTGACGAACCGTATTGAGGTGACTGCATACATTCCAGGTATCGGTCACAACTTGCAAGAGCATAGCGTTGTTATGATCCGTGGCGGAAGGGTAAAAGACCTTCCAGGGGTACGTTATCATATCGTTCGCGGCGCGCTTGATACATCCGGTGTTAATAACCGTAAACAAGCTCGTTCTAAATACGGTACAAAACGTCCGAAAGTTAAAAAATAAGCTATACCAAATACGAATGATTCTTGAAAGAAAGGGGGATAACTATGCCTCGTAAAGGTCCAGTTACTCGCAGAGACGTATTGCCAGATCCGATTTACAATAGCAAACTTGTTACTCGTCTGATCAATCGTATTATGATCGATGGAAAAAGAGGGGTAGCTCAGTCCATTCTATATAACGCTTTTAACCTGGTGAAAGACCGTACAGGAAAAGAGCCTATGGAAGTGTTCGAAGCTGCTATCAAAAACATCATGCCAGTTCTTGAAGTTAAAGCTCGCCGTGTAGGTGGTGCGAACTATCAAGTGCCTATCGAAGTGAAACCAGAGCGTCGTACGACTCTTGGTCTTCGTTGGTTGGTCAACTATTCCCGTCTTCGCGGTGAGAAGACAATGGAAGAAAGATTGGCATACGAGATTATCGACGCAAGCAACAGCACAGGCGCTTCCGTTAAGAAACGTGAAGATACGCACAAAATGGCTGAAGCGAACAAAGCGTTTGCGCACTATCGTTGGTAGAATATTGATCGAATTAATGAAAGGAGAAATACCGACCTATGGCTAGAGAGTTCTCCTTAGCAAACACGCGTAATATCGGGATCATGGCTCACATTGATGCTGGTAAAACGACAACGACAGAGCGTATCTTGTACTACACTGGTAAAGTTCATAAAATCGGGGAAGTGCACGAAGGTGCAGCTACGATGGACTGGATGGAGCAGGAGCAAGAGCGCGGAATCACGATTACTTCCGCCGCTACAACTGCGCAATGGAATGGTCACCGCATCAACATCATCGATACCCCGGGGCACGTTGACTTTACTGTAGAAGTAGAGCGTTCCCTTCGCGTGTTGGACGGAGCAGTAGGTGTATTTAGTGCGAAAGAGGGCGTTGAACCTCAATCCGAGACAGTTTGGAGACAAGCTGATAAATACCACGTTCCACGTATTGCTTATGTTAACAAAATGGATATCATCGGTGCAGACTTCCTGCAAGTTGTTCAATCCATGCGTGATAAACTAGGTGCAAATGCAGTCGCTATTCAACTTCCAATCGGTGCTGAGAGTGATTTCAAAGGCATCATTGACCTGGTTGAAGAAGTTGCATATATGTACAAAGACGATCTTGGCAAAGATATCGAGAAAGTGGAAATCCCTGCTGAGTTCAAAGATAAAGTAGCAGAACTGCGTTTGGAACTTGTAGAGAAAGTTGCTGAGCTTGATGAAGAGCTTACAATGAAATATCTCGAAGGTGAAGAACTGACTGTTGCTGAAATCAAAGCAGCACTTCGTAAAGGTGTCTGCGAGGTTAAAATCTTCCCAGTTATCGCTGGTTCTTCTTACAGAAACAAAGGCGTTCAATTGATGCTGGATGCGGTTATCGATTACCTGCCAGCTCCAATTGATGTACCGGACATTAAAGGTACACTTGACGACGGAACTGAAGTGACTCGTAAGTCTGCTGATGACCAACCGTTCTCGGCACTTGCGTTCAAAATCATGACAGATCCTTTCGTTGGTCGCTTAACGTTCTTCCGCGTGTACTCTGGTGTCTTGAACTCCGGTTCCTATGTCGTGAATGCGACTAAAGGTAAACGTGAGCGCGTTGGTCGTATCCTGCAAATGCATGCGAACAGCCGTCAAGAAATCAGCATTGTATATTCCGGTGACATCGCGGCTGCCGTTGGTCTGAAAGATACAACAACAGGCGATACACTGTGCGATGAGAAAAACCCAGTTATTCTGGAGTCCATGAACTTCCCTGAACCGGTTATTCAGCTTGCTGTTGAGCCGAAGACGAAAGCGGACCAAGATAAAATGGGTATCGCCTTGCAAAAACTTTCCGAGGAAGATCCAACCTTCCGTGCTTCGACGGATGAAGAAACAGGCCAAACGATCATCGCAGGTATGGGTGAGCTTCACCTTGAGATCCTCGTAGACCGTATGCTTCGTGAATTCAAAGTTGAAACGAATGTTGGTAAACCGCAAGTTGCTTACCGCGAAACTTTCCGTGCAGCTGCTAAAGTTGAAGGTAAGTTCGTTCGCCAATCCGGTGGCCGTGGTCAATACGGACATTGTTGGGTTGAGTTCGAACCACAAGAAGCAGGCGCTGGCTTCACGTTCGAAAGCAAAATCGTGGGCGGTTCGATTCCAAGAGAATATATCGCTCCAATCCAAGCTGGTATCGAAGAGTCAATGAAGAACGGGGTTCTTGCTGGATTCCCTCTCGTTGACATCAAAGCTACAGTTGTCGATGGTTCCTACCACGATGTTGACTCCAACGAAATGGCGTTCAAAATCGCAGGTTCCATGGCGCTTAAAGCAGCTAAGGAAAAATGTAAGCCGGTTCTTCTTGAGCCAATCATGAAGGTTGAAGTTACTGTACCAGAAGAGTACATGGGCGATGTTATGGGTGACCTTAACTCCCGTCGTGGACGCATCGAAGGTATGGATAACCGTCATGGCGCACAAATCATCCGTGCTAAAGTGCCTTTGTCCGAAATGTTTGGTTACTCCACAACACTTCGTTCGAGAACACAAGGCCGTGGTGTTTACTCCATGGAACTTTCCCATTATGAAGAAGTACCTAAGTCGATTGCAGAAGAAATTATTGCAAAAGGCAAAGGCGCTTAATATAAACTAATAGTCACTCTAAGGAGGAATCGTTTAAAATGGCAAAGGCTAAATTTGAACGTAATAAACCGCATGTTAACATCGGTACTATCGGTCACGTTGACCACGGTAAAACAACTTTGACTGCTGCGATCACAACAGTATTGTCCAAACGTTATGGCGGTGCTGCAGTAGCATTCGACCAAATCGATAAAGCTCCAGAAGAGCGCGAGCGCGGTATCACAATCTCCACAGCTCACGTTGAGTACGAAACTCCTAACCGTCACTACGCACACGTAGACTGCCCAGGACATGCTGACTATGTTAAAAACATGATCACTGGTGCTGCTCAAATGGACGGCGCTATCCTGGTTGTATCCGCAGCTGACGGCCCTATGCCGCAAACGCGTGAGCACATCCTGTTGTCCCGTCAAGTAGGCGTACCTTACATCGTCGTATTCCTGAACAAATGCGACATGGTTGAAGATGACGAGTTGCTTGAACTGGTTGAGATGGAAGTTCGCGACCTTCTTAACGAATATGAATTCCCAGGCGATGACACGCCAATCATCCGTGGTGCAGCTCGTGAAGCTCTGCAAAACCCAGATGGTCCTTGGGCTGACAAAATCGTTGAGTTGTTCGAGCAAGTTGACACTTACATCCCAACTCCAGAGCGTCAAACTGACAAGCCTTTCCTTATGCCTGTCGAGGACGTATTCTCCATCACTGGTCGTGGTACAGTTGCTACAGGCCGTGTAGAGCGTGGTACTGTTAAAGTACAAGACGAAGTTGAAATCGTAGGTATCGCGGAAGAAACTCGTAAATGCGTTGTAACAGGCGTAGAGATGTTCCGTAAATTGCTTGACTCCGCTCAAGCAGGCGACAACATCGGTGCATTGCTTCGTGGTGTTGACCGTAAAGACATCGAGCGTGGACAAGTTTTGGCGAAACCAGGTTCCGTTAAACCACACACGAACTTTACAGCTCAAATCTACGTTCTGACTAAAGAAGAGGGTGGCCGTCACAAGCCTTTCTTCACTGGTTACCGTCCACAGTTCTACTTCCGTACAACTGACGTAACGGGCATCATCTCCCTTCCAGAAGGTACAGAGATGGTAATGCCAGGCGACAACATCACGGTTACTGTTGAGCTGATCGCTCCAATCGCGATTGAAGAAGGTACTCGCTTCGCGATTCGTGAAGGCGGACGTACAGTTGGTGCGGGCGCGGTTGCTACAATCCAAAAATAATCTCTCTTTCGAGAGATGCAGAACCATCCATCGAGAAATCGGTGGATGGTTTTTTGTTTGCAGCCGCGGCTGCTGTGTCGTCGTTAGTTCTTGTCCATCAACATGGAAACACCTACTACTGGAGATTCCGAGTTTCATCTATTATAATGAAGGAACTGTGCGAATGAGCGACGATCCTAAATCGAGGCAGAAACGCTGCAAATGTGGCGATATTAAAAAAGATGATAAATGCCTAAGATTTCACTTGCTATTCGTATTTATTTTTTATATAATATTAAACGTTGGTCTGTGACGTTGCGATGATGTGAAAGGTTGCCGACACACCCGGACCCTTTGCCATGGGTAAGGTGGTTGGAGAATTTTCACGGAGTATGTCCGATACTAAATTGGGCGATAGAAGGAGGGACTTTAAATGGCAAAGCAAAAAATTCGTATCCGTTTGAAGGCGTATGATCACAGAATTATTGATCAATCTGCTGAGAAAATCGTGGAAACTGCCAAGCGTTCCGGTGCAGGTGTATCCGGTCCGATTCCGCTTCCAACTGAGAAGCAAATCATCACGATTCTTCGTGCGGTGCACAAGTACAAGGATTCGCGTGAACAATTCGAAATGCGTACGCATAAGCGTCTGATCGATATTGTGAATCCAACACCACAAACAGTTGATGCTTTGATGCGTCTGGACTTGCCGTCTGGCGTTGACATCGAGATCAAACTGTAAAACTATTATAGAAACGAACGTTTAGGAAGGAAAAGAGGTGTCAACGATGAAAGGTATCTTAGGAAAAAAACTTGGGATGACACAAGTGTTTACTGCGGAAGGTAACGTAGTTCCGGTAACAGTCATTCAAGCAGGACCATGTGTGGTTTTGCAAAAGAAAGATGTGGATAACGACGGTTATGAGTCGATCCAAATCGGTTTTGAGGATGTTAAAGCTAGCAGAATCATTAAACCGGAGCTTGGCCATGCGAAAAAAGCAGGGGCAACGCCTAAGCGCTACGTTAAGGAAATTCGTGGCATTCAGTTGGGTGACTATGAAGTGGGTCAAGAACTGAAAGCAGATCTGTTCGCAGAGGGCGAATTCGTTGATGTAACGGGTACTTCCAAAGGTAAAGGGTTCCAAGGTAACATCAAAAGACATAATCAATCCACAGGCCCTATGGCGCACGGTTCCCGCTATCACCGCGGTCCAGGTTCGATGGGTTCCATTCAAGCGAACCGCGTACCTAAAGGTAAAAACCTGCCAGGTCAAATGGGTAATGAAACAGTCACATTGCAAAATCTTCAAATTCTTAAAGTAGATGCTGAGCGTAACGTATTGCTAGTTAAAGGTTCCATTCCTGGTCCTAAAAACAGCTATGTTAGCGTGAAATCTGCTGTTAAAAAGTAAGGAAGGAGGAAGACAGATGCCAAAAGTAGCTTTATATAATGTAACAGGTGCTCAGGTAGGAGAAGTTGAACTGTCTGACGTTGTTTTCGGAATTGAGCCTCACGTTCACGCGATGCATGAAGCAGTTCTTCTGCAACAAGCTGCTGTACGTCAAGGTACTCATAAAACTAAAGGTCGTTCTGAAGTTCGCGGCGGTGGCCGTAAACCTTGGAAACAAAAAGGAACTGGCCGTGCTCGTCAAGGTTCCATTCGTGCTCCACAATGGAAAGGTGGCGGTACTGTATTTGGACCGACTCCGCGCAGTTACGGTTTTAAATTGCCAAGAAAAGTTCGTCGCTTAGCAATCAAATCCGCGTTGTCTTCGAAAGTTATCGACAACAATCTGATCGTTCTGGATCAGCTTCAATTGAATGCTCCGAAAACGAAAGAGTTCGTTGCAATTCTGAACAACCTGAAAGTAGACCGCAAAGTATTGGTTGTAGGCGTAGATAGCGACTCCAACGTTGCTTTGTCCGCTCGCAACATCCCAGGCGTGAAATTCGTTGCTGCTAATGGTGTGAATGTTCTTGATGTCATGCTGCATGACAAATTGATCATCACGCAAGAAGCTGTACAGAAAGTTGAGGAGGTGCTTGCACAATGAAAAATCCACGCGACATTATCAAGCGCCCGATCATCACTGAACGTACAAGCGACCTGATGGTTAACAAAAAGTATGTTTTCGAAGTGGATCTTCGCGCTAACAAAACAGAAATTAAGCAAGCTATCGAAGCAATCTTTAAAGTGAAGGTTACAAATGTAAATACACTCAGAATGCCGGCTAAGCCTAAACGTTACGGTCGTCACTTTGGCTACACTTCCGAATGGAAGAAAGCAATCGTGTCCCTGAGCGCGGACAGCAAAGAACTGGAATTCTTTGAAACGGTATAAAACACATTTTTGAAGTAAGGAGGGAATCCGAGTGCCAGTAAAAAAATATAAACCAACCTCTCCAGCGAGACGTTCGATGTCGGTTTCTACTTTTGAAGAAATCACAACATCAACACCGGAGAAATCTTTGCTTGCTCCTTTAAGCAAAACAGCTGGTCGTAACAACCAAGGTAAGATTACGGTTCGTCACCACGGTGGTGGTCACAAGCGTAAATATCGTATCATCGACTTTAAGCGTACGAAAGATGGAATACCAGGACGCGTTGCTACAATCGAGTACGATCCTAACCGTTCCGCTAACATCGCATTGATTCACTATGCTGATGGTGAGAAAAGATACATCATCGCTCCTAAAGGTTTGAAAGTTGACGATCGTATCGTATCCGGTGCGGATGCGGACATCAAAATCGGTAATGCTCTTCCTTTGGAAAACATCCCAGTGGGTACAGTTATCCACAACATCGAGTTGAAGCCCGGTAAAGGCGGACAATTGGTTCGTGCTGCCGGTACTGAAGCTCAATTGCTCGGTAAAGAAGAAACTTACGTAACGATCCGTCTTTCTTCCGGTGAAGTTCGTAAAGTGCTGAAAGTTTGCCGCGCAACAATCGGTTCTGTTGGTAACGAAGATCACGAGCTCGTGAAAATCGGTAAAGCAGGACGTAATCGTTGGAAAGGCAATCGTCCACAAGTTCGTGGTGTCGTAATGAACCCGAATGATCACCCACACGGTGGTGGTGAAGGCCGCGCTCCAATCGGTCGTAAGTCTCCTATGTCTCCATGGGGCAAACCGACACTTGGTTACAAAACGCGTAAAAAAGGTAAAGCTTCCGATAAATACATTGTACGTCGTCGTACGAAGTAATACCGGTCATATGAATTCTCTTGAGGTTCAAAGAAGGGAGGAACACCCATGGGTCGCAGCTTAAAGAAAGGTCCTTTTATTGATGGACACTTACTGAAAAAAGTAGAAGACTTGAACACTTCTAACAAGAAAGTCGTTGTTAAAACGTGGTCCCGTCGTTCTACAATCTACCCGCAATTCGTTGGTCACACTTTCGGAGTTTATGACGGAAGAAAACACGTGCCAGTTTACGTAACGGAAGATATGGTTGGACATAAACTCGGTGAGTTTGCTCCAACACGTACGTACAAAGGTCACGATGACGATAAGAAAACCGGAAAACGTTAATTTTTAACCGAGAGGAGGTACTACCATGCAAGCTAAAGCAGTATTGAACCACGCTCGGATTGCTCCTCGTAAAGCAAAGTTAGTTGTAGACTTGATTCGGGGAAAAGCGGTAGGTGAAGCGATCGCGATTCTGCGTCATACACCGAAGGCAGCTTCTCCTATTCTGGAGAAACTCTTGAACTCCGCAATTGCCAATGCAGAGCATAACTATTCACTAGATCCAAATAACCTTGTTGTGTCCGAGACTTTCGTCAACCAAGGGCCAACAATGAAAAGATTCCATCAACGTGCAATGGGCCGCGCTAGCGCGATCAGAAAACGCACAAGCCACATTACAATCGTGGTATCTGAGAAATAAGGAGGGATAACGTGTGGGTCAGAAGGTAAACCCGGTAGGTTTTAGAATTGGTGTCATTCGTGATTGGGAGTCCAAATGGTTCGCAGAAAAAGATTTCGGAACTCTGCTGCTTGAAGATGTCAAAATCCGCGAATACTTAAAAAATAAACTTAAAGATTCGGCAGTTTCCCACATCGATATCGAACGCGCGGCTAACCGTGTGAACGTAACGATTCATACTGCTAAACCTGGTATGGTTATTGGTAAAGGCGGAGCGGAAGTTGAAGTTATTCGTAACTACATCGCTGCAATGTCGAACAAGAAAGTCCATATCAACATCTCCGAAATTAAAAGCCCTGATCTGGATGCTATCCTCGTAGCTGAGTCTGTAGCTCTTCAACTTGAGCGCCGCGTATCTTTCCGCCGTGCAATGAAGCAAGCTATGCAAAGAACGATGAGATCCGGAGCAAAAGGTATCAAAATCGCAACTAGCGGACGTCTTGGCGGCGCTGAGATCGCTCGTACGGAAGGATATAGCGAAGGAACGGTTCCACTTCATACGCTTCGTGCAGATATCGACTACGGTACAGCAGAAGCACACACTACGTACGGACGTATTGGTGTGAAAGTATGGATCTATCGTGGAGAAGTGCTTCCGACAGCTAAGAAAAAGGCTCAGCCGGAAGGAGGAAACTAAATCATGTTAGTACCTAAACGTGTAAAGCACCGTAAAGAACACCGTGGTAACATGAAAGGGCGCGCGAAAGGCGGCACAGAAGTGGCTTTTGGCGAATTCGGTTTGCAGGCAACTGAACCGGCTTGGGTAACCAACCGTCAAATCGAAGCAGCTCGTATCGCGATGACACGTTACATCAAACGTGGCGGTAAAGTATGGATCAAAATCTTCCCTGCTAAACCTATTACGCAAAAACCTCTTGAGGTTCGTATGGGTAGCGGTAAAGGTAGCGTAGAGAAATGGGTTTCCGTAGTTAAACCGGGCAAAATTTTGTTTGAACTTGCTGGTGTCAGCGAAGAAGTTGCTCGCGAAGCAATGCGTCTTGCTGCTCACAAGCTTCCAATCAAAACGAAGTTCGTGAAAAGAGAAGAAGTAGGCGGTGAAGCAAATGAAGGGTAGTGAATTCCGGAACTTAACCACTGCTGAAATCGAGCAAAAAGTTAATGGTTTTAAAGAAGAACTCTTCAACCTCCGTTTTCAATTAGCTACTGGTCAGTTGGACAACCCGACTCAAATTCGTGACTTGCGTAAAGAGATCGCTCGTGCCAAGACTATTTTGCGTGAAAGAGAATTGGGGATTGGCTAATTAGATAACCATATTAGAAGGGAGGATTCCTTACATGGCTGAACGTAATGATCGTAAGGTTCTGATCGGTAAAGTTGTCAGCGATAAAATGGATAAAACCATCGTTGTTGCTATTGAAACTTACAAAAAACACGATCTCTATCACAAGAGAATCAAATATACGAAAAAGTTCAAAGCGCATGACGAGAACAACCAAGCTAAAATCGGCGACACCGTAAAAATCGCTGAAACTAGACCGTTGTCCAAAGAGAAATCTTGGAGACTGGTTGAAGTTCTCGAAGTGGCAGTTGTGATCTAATAACTTAAGACATGAACCCCGAAAGGAGGGAATACGATGATTCAACCATTTACTCGTTTGGCTGTCGCTGACAACTCCGGTGCGAAACAATTGATGTGCATCCGCGTATTGGGTGGTACTGGACGTCGCGTTGGTCACATTGGTGATCTGATCGTATGCTCTGTAAAAGAAGCAACACCAGGTGGCGTTGTCAAAAAAGGTGACGTTGTGAAAGCCGTTATCGTTCGTACGAAGAGCGGTGCTCGCCGTAAAGACGGATCTTACATCTCTTTCGATGAGAACGCAGCGGTTATCGTGAAAGAAGATAAAAGCCCACGTGGTACTCGTATCTTCGGACCAGTTGCTCGCGAACTTCGTGACAGAGACTTCATGAAGATCGTATCCTTGGCTCCAGAAGTTATCTAAGAACAGTGATGCTCGTTTTCCATTCGGAAAACCCCAGGAGGTGTAAAGCTAGTGCCAAGAACAAAAAAGAGACTCGAATCTCACAACAATAAATTGCACGTGAAGAAAGACGACGTAGTTTTTGTTATCACTGGTAAAGACAAAGGTAAGAAAGGCCGCGTTATCGCAGCTTATCCTCGTCAAAACCGTGTGCTTGTAGAAGGTGTAAACATGGTTAAGAAACATGCGAAGCCATCTCAACAAAACCCACAAGGCGGCATCTTGACTCAAGAAGCAGCAATCCACGTTTCCAACGTGATGCTGATTGACCCTAAGAGCGGCAAACCTACTCGCGTAGGATACAAAGTATTGGATAACGGGACAAAAGTTCGCGTTGCGAAAAAATCCGGCGAAGTTATCGACTAATACAACAAGCATGGAAAGGAGGCCAATGAATCATGGCAGCAAGATTGAAAGATCGTTACCTGAACGAAATTACACCTGCTTTAATTCAAAAGTTCAACTACACAACCGTAATGCAAGTACCTAAAATCGAGAAAGTTGTCATCAACATGGGTGTTGGTGAAGCCGTTTCGAACTCCAAAGTACTTGACACTGCAGTAGAAGATCTTCAAAAAATCGCAGGTCAAAAACCGGTAGTAACAAGATCCAAAAAAGCGATCGCAGGTTTCAAACTGCGTGAGAACATGCCGATCGGTGTTAAAGTAACACTTCGCGGCGAGCGCATGTATCACTTCTTGGATAAATTGTTCAACGTATCGCTTCCACGCGTACGTGACTTCCGTGGTATTTCTAACAAAGCGTTTGACGGCCGCGGGAACTACACACTTGGTTTGAAAGAGCAGCTCATCTTCCCAGAGATCGAGTATGACAAAGTTGATAAAGTTCGTGGTATGGATATCGTTATCGTAACAACGGCTAAGTCCGACGAAGAAGCTCGCGAGCTTTTAACACAACTCGGAGCGCCTTTCGTAAAATAGGTTCCTAGTCGTACCTATCAGGAGGTGTTATATTAAGTGGCAAAAACTTCGATGAAAATCAAGCAACAGCGTGCCCCGAAGTTTAAAGTGCAAGCATACACACGTTGTGAGCGCTGCGGGCGTCCGCATTCCGTTCTGCGTAAGTTCAAAATTTGTCGGATTTGTTTCCGCGAATTAGCACATAAAGGTCAGATTCCTGGCGTTAAGAAGGCAAGCTGGTAATCACCCTATTTTCGGGAAGGAGGTTTACACAAATGGTCATGTCAGATCCAATTGCAGATATGCTTACTCGCATTCGTAACGCGAATATCGTTCGTCATGAAACAGTTGAAATTCCTGCATCCAAAGTGAAGAAGGAAATCGCTGAAATCCTCAAAAAAGAGGGATTTATCCGTGACGCTGAATATGTTCAAGACAGCAAGCAAGGTATCATTCGTTTGTTCCTGAAATATGGTTCGAACAATGAGCGTGTTATCTCTGGTTTGAAAAGAATTTCGAAACCAGGCCTGCGCGTGTACACAAAAGCACAAGAAATCCCTCGTGTTTTGGGCGGACTAGGGATTGCCATCATCTCCACATCTCAAGGAGTTATGACGGATAAAGAAGCTCGTCAATCCAAAGCTGGCGGAGAGGTTATCTGCTACGTTTGGTAATACAATTGTAATTGAATGGAGGTGCAAACATGTCTCGTATTGGTCGTAAGCCAATCACCATTCCAAGTGGTGTAAATGTAACACTAGAGAATTCTCAAATCACGGTTAAAGGTCCAAAAGGTTCGCTTTCCCGTGAGCTTCATCAAGATATGAAAGTTAGTGTTCTTGAAAACGAGATTTCTGTTGAGCGTCCTTCCGACAATAAACTCCACCGTTCCCTTCACGGTACAACTCGCAGTGTTGTAGCTAACATGGTTAGTGGCGTTACGGAAGGCTTCACGAAATCTTTGGAACTGGTCGGCGTTGGTTACCGTGCTAACAAATCCGGCGACAAGCTGGTTCTGAACGTTGGTTACTCCCACCCGGTTGAAATCACCCCTGAATCCGGTATCGAGTTCGAAGTTCCTTCGAACACGAAAATTATCGTTAAAGGGATCGACAAAGAGCGCGTAGGCGCGATTGCAGCAAAAGTTCGTTCCGTACGTGAACCTGAGCCGTATAAAGGTAAAGGAATCAAGTATGAAGGCGAGCGCATCCTTCGTAAAGAAGGTAAAGCAGGTAAGAAAAAATAAGATCGTAAGATCACGGCTTGATGTAAGCCGCAACCTCGCATCATAAGCTGATGAAAGGAGTGCAAGATTAAATGATTACTAAAGGCGATAAAAACAAAGCTCGTTTGAAAAGACACCTTCGTGTTCGTAAGAAAATCGAAGGAACTACAGCTCGCCCGCGTTTGAACATTTTCCGTTCTTCGAAACATATGTACGCTCAACTTATCGATGACACGACGGGAGTAACAATCGTATCGGCATCGACTCAAGATAAAGATTTGAAAAGCGAAATCGGCAACGGCGGCAACGTTGAAGCTGCTCGTAAAGTGGGCGCTTTGATCGCGGCTCGCGCAAAAGAAAAAGGTGTTCAGCAAGTGGTTTTTGACCGCGGCGGATACCTGTACCACGGACGTGTGCAAGCATTGGCTGACGCAGCTCGTGAAGCTGGTCTTGAATTCTAAGAAAACATTTATAAGGAGGTAAAAGACTTGCGTGTAGATCCTAATACTTTAGAGCTGACTGAAAAAGTTGTTAACATTAACCGCGTAGCTAAAGTAGTTAAAGGCGGACGTCGTTTCAGCTTCAGCGCACTTGTTGTCGTTGGCGACGGCAAGGGCTGGGTTGGTGCAGGCATCGGTAAAGCATCTGAAGTTCCAGATGCGATCCGTAAAGGCATTGAAGACGCGAAGAAGAACTTGATCCACGTTCCAATCGTAGGCACTTCGATTCCTCACCTTGTAACTGGTCGCTTTGGCGCAGGCCGCGTTCTGTTGAAACCGGCATCCCAAGGTACTGGTGTTATCGCTGGTGGTCCAGTACGTGCAGTACTTGAACTTGCTGGTATCGGCGATATTTTGACAAAATCCCTAGGTTCTTCGAACTCCATGAACATGGTAAACGCAACGCTTGAAGGCTTGAGCCGCTTGAAAAAAGCGGAAGAAGTTGCTAAGCTTCGCGGCAAAACAGTTCAAGAACTGTTAGGTTAGGAGGGGTAAACATGGCGAAACAATTACAAGTTACCCTAAAGCGTAGCCTGATTGGCCGTCCTGAAACGCAACGCATTACTGTGAAAACACTGGGTCTGCGCAAGCTGAACCAAACAGTTGTTCACCAAGATAATGCTGCGATCAGAGGAATGGTTAATCAAGTTAGCCATCTTGTAGAAGTTAAAGAAATCGAAGCTTAAATGAGATATAATTAAGATTTAGAGGAGGTGTGCAACGATGAAGTTACATGAGCTAAGTTCTGCAACTGGTGCTCGTCAAACTCGTAAGCGTGTTGGACGTGGTACAGGTAGCGGCATGGGTAAAACATCAACTCGCGGACATAAAGGTCAAAATGCACGTTCCGGTGGCGGTGTACGTCCTGGTTTCGAGGGTGGTCAAAACCCATTGTACCGTCGTCTACCTAAACGCGGTTTCACGAACCGTTTCCGTACGGAATACGCGATCGTGAATCTGGAAGATCTGAACAATTTCGCAGCTGGTACTGAAATCACTCCTGAAGTTTTGATGGAGTCTGGTATTGTTAAAGCCCCTAAAGATGGCATCAAAATCCTAGGGAACGGTGAAATCACAGTAAAATTAACCGTTAAAGCGAATAAGTTCTCTCAATCGGCGATTGAGAAAATCCAAGCTGCCGGCGGTCAAACCGAGGTGATTTAATGTTCAGTACCATTGCCAACATCTTTAAAGTAGAAGATCTTCGCAGAAGGATTGTCTTTACACTTCTCTTGCTCATCGTCTACCGGTTAGGCG
The DNA here is from genome assembly GCF_050467285.1 of Paenibacillus oryzisoli. Classification (GTDB taxonomy): domain Bacteria; phylum Bacillota; class Bacilli; order Paenibacillales; family NBRC-103111; genus Paenibacillus_E; species Paenibacillus_E oryzisoli_A. The sequence continues at coordinate 45,063 of NZ_JBCMUN010000030.1, forward strand.
CGTTCATTCCGGTGCCTAACATTAATACAGATGTTTTGAAACTTCAAGATCAAGCGAATCAAAGCGATGTCTTTGGTTTGCTTAACACGTTTTCGGGCGGTGCTCTTTTCCAATTCTCCATCTTTGCGATGGGAATTATGCCCTATATCACGGCATCGATTATCGTTCAGCTTTTGTCCATGGACGTCGTCCCGCGCTTTGCGCAATGGGCAAAAGAAGGCGATGTTGGCAGAAAGAAAATGACGCAGGTGACTCGTTACGGTACGATTGTTCTTGGGTTGATTCAAGCCTTCGGTCTTTCCATCGGATTTAACCGCCTTTACAACGGTTTGGTGATTGATGCTGGCTTTACAACTTATGCGCTAATCGCGATCGTACTGACAGCTGGTACAGCTTTCTTGATGTGGCTTGGGGAGCAAATCACGGAGTATGGGATTGGAAATGGTATTTCCATTATCATCTTTGCCGGTATCGTCGCGGCGATTCCTACGGGGATCCAGCAAATCTATAAATCGCTTTTCGCTTCGGACGCAGCTCTGTTTCTGAATATTGTGAAGCTGATTATTATTGCTGTCGTCATTATCCTGATTATCGCGGGTGTCATCTTTGTACAGCAGGGTGTTCGGAAAATCCCTGTACAATATGCCAAACGCGTCGTCGGTCGTAAAATGTATGGCGGACAAACAACGCACATTCCACTTAAAGTGAATGCCGCGGGTGTTATCCCTGTAATCTTTGCATTGTCCCTATTGATGTTCCCTCCAACAATAGCGAGCTATTGGAGAGGTAACGGTGTGGCAGAATGGATCATCAACAACCTGAGCATTAACCAAACTGCGCCATTAGCGATCGTACTTTATGTACTGCTGATTATCGGGTTCACTTACTTTTACACCTTCGTCCAAATTAATCCGGTACAAATGGCGGACCAGATGAAGAAAAACGGTGGCTACATACCTGGGATTAGACCGGGTAAAACCACTTCGACTTATCTGACTCGCGTAATGACTAGAATTACTCTTTCTGGTGCTTTGTTTCTTGCAGCAATCTCAATCCTACCAATGTTGTTTGGCGGACTTGCCGGACTTCCTAGTTCGGTTAAGATAGGTGGTACATCTTTACTTATCGTAGTAGGCGTTGGTCTTGAGACGATGAAGCAAATCGAGAGCCAATTGATTAAGCGTCATTACAAAGGATTTATCAATAAATAGCATATAGGTTCTGGTGCGCGATTCTTGCGACATCGGCACCTATTGTGCTGTTCGTAATGCCGAGTGCGATGGGGAGGTTTAATTTGTGAACGTAATATTTATGGGGCCTCCTGGTGCAGGCAAAGGTACGCAAGCAGAGAAGATCGTTTCCGAATTTCAAATTCCTCATATCTCGACAGGCGATGCGTTTCGTTTGGCGATGAGCCAAGGCACTCCGCTGGGTGTTGAGGCTAAGAAATATGTGGATCAGGGCCTTCTGGTTCCGGATGAAATTACGAACGGTATTGTGAAAGAGCGTCTTGCCCAACCGGATTGTGATAAAGGATTTTTGCTTGATGGTTTCCCAAGAACGGTAGCACAAGCAGATGCATTGTCTGATATCGTGGATTCCTTAGGTAAGAAGATTGAGCTTGTTATCAATCTTTCCGTTGATCGCAGCTTCTTGCTAGCTAGACTGACTGGCCGAAGAATTTGTAAATCCTGTGGTTCTACGTATCATGTGATTTTCAACCCACCTCAGCAAGAAGGCGTATGCGATAAATGTTCCGGTGAGTTGTACCAACGTTCGGATGATACGGAAGAGAAAGTCGGAACTCGTTTGGATGAGTACATCAACAAAACGGCTCCGCTGCTGGATTACTACCAAAAGAGGGAATTATTGCGTGAGGTTAACGGAGAGCAAGACATTCATGCGGTAACCGAGCAAATCAGCTCGCTGCTCCGAGGTTTAGCGGAATGATCATTTGTAAGTCCGAGGTTGAACTAGACCTTATGCGAGAAGCTGGGCGGATCGTAGCTGAAACGCACAGACTGCTCTCAAGGGCGATTCGTCCGAACATTACAACGAAAGAACTTGATCAGATCGCAGAGGAATTCATTCGCAGTCAGGGAGCGATTCCATCTTTCAAAGGCTATAACGGTTTTCCTGGAAGCATTTGTGCTTCAGTCAACGAAGAATTAGTTCATGGTATTCCTGGTCCAAGAAAGCTGGCTGAGGGCGATATCATCTCCATTGATATTGGTGCTCAGTATAAAGGTTATCATGGAGATTCTGCATGGACGTATCCGGTCGGTGAAATTTCCGAAACCGCACAGCGTTTGCTGCAGGTGACGGAACAATCGCTTTACCGGGGGATCGCAGAAGCGAAACCGGATGTCAGACTCTACACGCTGTCGCATGCAATCCAAACTTGTATTGAAGACGCAGGCTTCTCCGTGGTTATCGAATACGTTGGTCACGGAATCGGAACAGATCTTCACGAAGAACCTCAAATTCCGAACTATGGAATCCCTGATAAAGGTCCTAGACTCAAACCAGGCATGGTCTTAGCCATTGAACCGATGGTGAACGTTGGCGAAAGATTTGTCCAAACACTCGAAGACGATTGGACGGTCGTGACGGCGGACCGCTCGCTGTGTGCCCACTTCGAACATACGGTTGCGATAACGGCGACGGGTTATGAAATATTAACTTTGCCTAGATCGTAGGTGAATGGGCATGAATAGTAAGCATCCTGTCATAGGTCAAATCGTAAAGGTGCTTCGCGGTAAAGATCCCGGGGAATATGCGATTGTGATCGGCATCGAGGATGAACGGTTTGTCTGGCTTGCCGATGGCGTCAATCGTAAATTCGATCAGCCGAAAAAGAAGAACCTGCATCATCTTCAGTTACAAGATCAGATTAGCAGTGAAGTAGATGAAAGCATCAGGGAAACAGGACGTGTCACGAACGGGAAGCTGCGGCATGCGCTTGCCAAATTCGTTGAAGCACAAGAGAAAGGAGAATGACTGTGGCCAAAGAAGATGTAATTGAAGTAGAAGGTACAGTGATTGAACCTCTTCCGAATGCAATGTTTAAAGTTGAATTGGAAAATGGTCATAAAATCTTAGCCCATGTATCCGGTAAAATCAGAATGCACTTCATTCGCATTTTGCCTGGAGACAAGGTTACCGTAGAATTATCGCCTTACGATTTAACGAGAGGCCGTATAACCTACCGTTTCAAATAAATGTTCGGGTTTACAAGTAAGTTACTCTCTCAAGGCGTATGCTTACGAAGCAAGTTTTCTCACGAAAACGCAACATGGTTGCTTACGATGAAAAGGAGGAGAGCTTAAAATGAAAGTGAGACCGTCGGTAAAACCGATTTGCGAGAAATGCAAAGTAATTCGCCGTAAAGGCAATGTTATGGTTATCTGTGAAAATCCTAAGCACAAACAAAAACAAGGTTAGAAGGAGGTGCAATCTGTAGATGGCACGTTTAGCTGGTGTTGACTTACCTCGTGACAAACGAGTCGTAATCGCGTTGACTTACATTTTCGGTATTGGCAATACAACTGCACAAAAAATTATTGCTGAAACTGGTATCAACGGTAGTACTCGCGTTCGCGACCTTACCGAAGACGAAGTTAGCAAAATCCGTGATGTAATCGACAAAACCCTGAAAGTAGAAGGGGATCTTCGTCGTGAAATCTCTCTGAACATCAAACGCTTGATCGAAATCGGATCCTACCGCGGTCTTCGTCACCGTCGTGGTCTTCCTGTTCGTGGTCAACGTACTAAAACAAATGCTCGTACGCGTAAAGGTCCTCGTCGTACAGTAGCGAATAAAAAGAAATAATAAAGGAGGTAAGAGCTAAATGGCAAAGCCTAAAAAAGTTGTCCGTACGAAACGTCGTGACCGGAAAAATATTGAGAGCGGTGTTGCACACATCCGTTCCACATTTAACAATACGATCGTTACAATTACGGATCCGCATGGTAACGCAATTTCTTGGGCAAGTTCCGGTAACCTTGGTTTCAAAGGTTCCCGTAAAAGCACACCATTCGCAGCGCAAATGGCAGCTGAGAAAGCAGCTAAAGCAGCAATGGAGCACGGCTTGAAAACTGTTGAAGTGATGGTTAAAGGTCCAGGCGCTGGCCGCGAAGCAGCAATCCGCTCTTTGCAAGCAGCAGGTCTTGAAGTAAACCTGATTAAAGACGTGACGCCGGTTCCGCACAATGGCTGCCGTCCTCCAAAACGTCGTCGCGTATAATTCAGGATCACTTTGTAGTATAATTATTCCAAAATCGTGAATAATGGTTTGAAGGATAGATATACTAGACTTTTTTGAACGAAGTAATCCAGAGGGAACCGACGTATTGAATGGAGGGTACATTTCATGATCGAAATCGAAAAGCCAAAAATCGAAACTGTAGCTTTAAGCGAAGATGGCGCGTATGGTCGTTTTATCATCGAGCCATTGGAGCGCGGCTACGGTACAACCTTAGGTAACTCACTACGTCGTATCTTACTGTCCTCTTTACCGGGGGCAGCAGTAACCTCTGTCCAAATCGATGGCGTTTTGCATGAATTTTCGACGATTCCTGGCGTGCTTGAGGATGTAACGGAAATTATCCTCAATCTGAAAGGTCTGTCGTTGAAAATTCACTCCGATGAGGAGAAAGTGCTTGAAATTGATGCTGAAGGAGAAGGCATTATCACTGCGGCGGATATCCGCGGTGATAGCGACGTGGAGATCCTTAACCCGGATCTGCACATTGCTACGCTTTCTTCCGATGCGCGTCTTCATATGAGAATTCATGCGGGCAGAGGGCGCGGTTACGTCCAATCAGACAAAAATAAGCGAGAAGATCAACCGATCGGTGTTATTCCGATTGATTCCATCTATACGCCTATTACACGGGTAAACTACTCAATTGAGAATACTCGCGTCGGCCAAGTGACGAACTATGATAAGTTGACCCTCGAAGTGTGGACTGATGGCAGTATTCGACCTGAAGAAGCAGTAAGCTTGGGCGCGAAAATCCTGACAGAACATTTGCTGTTGTTCGTTGGTTTAACGGATGAAGCAAAAGACGCTGAGATTATGGTTGAGAAAGAAGAAGACAAGAAAGAGAAAGTTCTGGAGATGACAATCGAAGAGCTGGATCTCTCTGTTCGTTCTTACAACTGCTTGAAGCGTGCGGGTATTAACACCGTTCAAGAACTGATTACCAAAACAGAAGAAGACATGATGAAAGTTCGTAACTTAGGTCGTAAATCCCTTGAAGAGGTTCAAGAGAAACTCGAAGAGCTGGGTCTGGGTCTACGTAACGAGGAATAATCGTGACAGAAGGAGGTTAACTCAATGAACTACAGAAAGTTGAACCGCGATTCCAGTAATCGTAAAGCGTTATTTCGCGATCTGGTAACAGATCTGTTCATACATGAGCGCATTCAAACTACTGAAGCAAAAGCAAAAGAAATTCGTTCGATCGCTGAGAAGTTAATTACTCTTGCGAAACGCGGAGATCTTCACGCACGCCGTCAGGTTGCTGCTTTTGTTCGTAGAGAAGCTGCTAACGAGAATCAAGATGCGATTCAAAAACTATTCTCTGATTTGGCAACTCGCTACTCCGAGCGTCCAGGCGGATACACACGTATCCTGAAGCTGGGACCACGCCGTGGCGACGCAGCGCCAATGGTTTACCTAGAGCTAGTAGATCGCGCATAAAAAGACGGATGGGAAAGGGTGGACGGAATCATTAGATTCTTGTGAAGCCCTTTTTTTGCGGTCTTAGCTAGACAGCTAGGGTGAGTCTAGGAGGATTAGCCCTTGAGAAATCTTCGTTTTACCATAAGCTACGATGGCACAGCCTACTCCGGCTTTCAAATTCAACCTCGTTCGGATACCATCCAGGAACGTCTTGAGCGGGCAATTTGGATGCTCACGGGGGAGACTGTGAAGGTGATCTCATCAGGCCGTACAGATGCCGGTGTCCACGCCAAGGCGCAAGTTATTAATTTTACAACGAATGCCCAGATTCCTATTGAACGCTGGTGTCTAGCTCTAAATGCTAGACTACCCAAGGACATCGTTGCCCATACCGCGGAAGAAGTCCTTCCTTCTTTTCACTCCCGCAGAGAAGCCAAGCGAAAAACGTATTGCTATACGATTCGCACCGCGCGCTTTCCTGACGTTTTTAATCGCAACTATGAGTTTCATCATCCTACTCGCTTGAATGTGGAGGCCATGAAAGAGGCATTGCCATGTTTGCTCGGGGAACATGATTTTACTTCGTTTTGTACGGTGAGAACGGATAAGGAAGTAAAAGTAAGAACGCTCTATGAGGTGCGACTGGAGACGGAATCTGACGACTTTGCCGCAGACGGTGCTATCCACCGGATTCGGTTGTTTGTAACCGGCAATGGGTTCTTGTATAACATGATCAGAATCATCGTCGGCACGCTCATTCAGATCGGTGAAGGCAAGCGTCCAAGCAGTGATATGAAGCGTGTTCTTGAGGCACAGGATAGGGCTCAGGCAGGTCCTACGGCTGAGGCTAAAGGGTTAACATTGTGGAAGGTCGATTATTAAAAAGTTGTCGTTCCGCTCTTGATTCTTTACGCACAATCGTGTAAAATATAACTTGGCGTTTCGTGGTCGGCTATCCCACAGCCCCTGACCATAGAAACCTACATCCATCAAGTTTTATGTAAAATTAACAAAGCCAATAAACTTACGTATTTTGAGATATATTTTTAGGAGGACTAAGCATGCGCACCACATATATGGCTAAGCCAAATGAAGTAGAGCGTAAATGGTACATCGTTGACGCTGCTGGCCAAACTCTTGGCCGTCTTGCAAGTGAAGTTGCAAGCATCATCCGCGGTAAACACAAACCGGAATTTACTCCACATGTGGATACAGGCGATTTCGTAATCGTCATCAACGCTTCCCAGATCAAATTGACTGGTAAGAAAATGCAAAACAAAATGTACTACCGTCACTCTTTGTACCCAGGTGGTTTGAAAGTGACTTCTGCACAGGACCTGCTGAACAGCAAACCTGATCGCATGATCGAATTCGCCGTACATGGCATGCTTCCTAAGAACCGCCTAGGCGACAGCATGAAAACAAAGCTGAAAGTCTACGGTGGCGCAGAGCACCCACACCAAGCACAACAACCAGAAGTTTGGAATCTTCGCGGTTAATATAAGGAGGAACGTTTCGTGGCACAAGTTCAATATTATGGAACGGGTCGTCGTAAACATTCGGTAGCGCGTGTGCGCCTTGTACCGGGTGAAGGACGCATCATCATTAATAAACGTGAGTTAGATGAGTATTTCGGTCTTGAAACTTTGAAATTGATCGTGAAGCAACCATTGGCGTTGACTGAAACGGTTGGTAAATACGACGTTCTGGTTATCGCGAACGGCGGCGGCATCAGCGGACAAGCTGGCGCAATCCGTCACGGGATTTCCCGGGCATTGTTGAAAGCTGATCCTGAGTACCGTGGATCCCTGAAAAAGGCAGGCTTCCTGACTCGTGATTCCCGTATGAAAGAGCGTAAAAAGTACGGCTTGAAAGCAGCTCGTCGCGCTCCTCAATTCTCCAAACGTTAATATTCGTGCGTTTGCACACCTCGAGAACCTTTCCGGCATATGTTGGAGAGGTTCTTCTTTTTAGGTATGCGCCTAGCTCAATAAAGTTTAAAAGAAGTTAATACCAAAATGATCAAAAGTGATTGACATAGCGGTGAAGTCGGATATAATAAGATTATTCATATTATATTGGTCGGAATTAACGACATTGGAGGAATCGGCAGATGAATCTATTTGAGAAAGAAGCATTTGTTACGAAGGCCGCAGAAGAATTTGAAAGCCAGTCGCCAGAGGCGCTGCTGAAGCTTGCTATAGAGACGTTCCCCCGTTTGACACTGGCTTGCAGCTTTGGCGCAGAAGATGTCGTGCTTGTAGATATGCTGCAGAAAATCAATCCAAACGTTGACATTTTCTACTTAGATACGAACGTGCATTTCCAAGAGACTTATGAAACGAGAGACCGTCTTGAGCAACATTACGGTAAAAAGTTCGTTCAAGTGCTTCCTAAGCTGACGCTTGAAGAGCAAGCGACGCAATATGGCGATGAGCTTTGGAAGTCCGACGCAAATCAATGCTGCAACATTCGTAAAGTAGATCCACTCACGGATATTCTCAGAAATTACGATGCCTGGATCACCGGAATCCGCCGCGACCAAGCGCCTACACGTGCGAATGCGAAGAAAGTGGAATACGATGTGAAATTCGGTCTCATCAAATTCAACCCATTGGCAGATTGGACGTCCGAAGACGTGTGGAATTATATCCGCGAACATAATGTGATCTACAATCCGCTTCATGACCGTAATTATCCGAGTATCGGCTGCTCGCACTGCACGCGGCAAGTAATGCCGGGGGAAGACGCTCGCGCCGGACGTTGGTCGAACTCAGAGAAAACGGAGTGCGGTCTGCACAAGTAAGCTGGAATGCGTAGTCGAAGGAATAACAAGGTATATTTGTCCACCCTGTCCCATATAGATGTTACAGAGTCTATAGGGGAACAGAGGTGGATTTTTTATGCGTAAAAGAAAGAAAAGACTGGTAGTGTGGCTCACCTTCCACGGCAGCTTGAAGCTGCTGCTCTCTGCGATGCTAGTCGCACTCATTGTTTTTATTTATGCCTATGAGCTTCCTCAATCGAAATCCGTTTCGCAGTGGAACTTACCCCTATCCGGCAAAACAATCGCCTTAGACGCGGGCCATGGAGGCCCTGACGGCGGGGCTTCGAGCAAGGATGGGGTGATTGAGAAGGACATTAACCTGGCCATTACACTTCACCTGAGAGATTTCCTGCAGCAGGCGGGGGCTGTGGTCGTCTTAACGCGCGAAACAGATACCGATTTGGCGGAATCGGGAACGAAAGGGTACAGCAAACGGAAAACCGAGGATCTTCACAACCGCGCTGACCTGATCAATAATACGAACGCTGATCTATTTCTTAGTATCCACCTAAACAGCATCCCTTCGGAGAAGTGGAGAGGCGCACAAACGTTCTACTATTTAAACAATCCGGATAATCCGAATCTGGCTGCCCTCATCCAATCCGAAATTAAGCGGAATCTGGAGAACACGGACCGGGTGGCGAAAGTGGCGGACAAAACCGTGTATTTGCTGAAAACCTTGAAAATGCCAAGCGCTCTTGTTGAAGTCGGCTTTCTGTCTAATCCCGAAGAAGCAAAGCTGCTGGCGGACGAAAAGTACCAGAAAATGCTGGCTGCATCGGTCTATCAGGGCATCTTGCGCTTTTTTGCGGGGGAAAAAGTGGGTTCCACAACATAATGTGATATAATAAAAGCCACGAGGGAAAAGTAGATTACGAACAAAAGGTGTGTGGCTATGATTCAACGAGATCAATTGATGGAAGCATTGCAGCCTCTCATAGATCCGCAATTTCAGAAGAGCGTCGTCGAGCTCAACTTAGTGCGTGACGTCATGATTAAAGAAGAGGCCGTCTCCTTAAGTGTCATTGTGACATCGGACGACGAAGGGTATAAAGAAAAAGCAAAAGCATTTATTACCGACGCGCTTGGGGCGCTAGGAGCGTCGCAGGTGCACATTCGGTTCAGGCTTATTACGGACCTTGAAAGAGGCCGGATTGAGCAGGAGACGGGCGGAAATCAACATCAACATCAACATCAGCATGAACACGCCGCGCAGCCCCAACAGAAACCGGTACAGCCGCCGATCGACCAGCCGATTCTGGGACAAGAGTCCAAGGTGCATTTTATCGCGGTAGCGAGCGGCAAGGGCGGTGTGGGCAAGTCGACGGTGACGGTGAACCTCGCTGTTGCGCTCGCACGCAAAGGGAAAAAGGTCGGAATTATCGACGCCGACATCTACGGCTTCAGCATTCCGGATATGATGGGGATCGAGGAGCAGCCGCAGTTAGTTGACAACGTCATTATGCCGGTTGAGAAATTTGGCGTAAAAGTCATCTCCATGGGCTTCTTCGTGCAGGATAATGCGCCTGTCGTATGGCGGGGGCCGATGCTGGGCAAAATGCTGCGAAACTTCTTCAACGAAGTGAAATGGGGCGATGTTGAATACATCCTGCTAGACTTGCCACCGGGTACCGGGGATGTTGCGCTTGATGTGCATCAGCTTATCCCGCAAAGCAAAGAAGTCATCGTCACAACGCCACACGCAACAGCCTCTTTCGTAGCAGCTAGAGCCGGGGCGATGGCCATTCAGACGAACCATGAAATCCTGGGTATTGTAGAGAATATGTCCTACTACGAAGCTAAGGACGGCACCATCGATTATGTGTTCGGCAAAGGCGGCGGCGCTAAGCTCGCAGAGAACCTGCATACTGATTTGCTCGCGCAGATCCCGCTGGGTGCACCGGATAATCATGTGTCTGAGTCGGATTATTCGCCATCAGTGTACAAAGCCGATTCGAAAGCGGGGCAGCTGTACCTCGAAGTAGCGGAAGCGGTCATTCAGAAGTTGGAAAAATAGGAAAAGAGCGTGCCTTGCGGCACGCTTCTTTTTTGAACAGAATGGCTTATGAGCTCGAATCGGAATCGGAATCGCTCTTCTGGTCGCCCTCTTTTTTATCAGAGCCCGAATCATCCTTCTCCTTCTCTTTATCCCCCTGACTATCCTTCGACTGATTCTCCTTCGATGCGCTCTGCGCGGCCGGGACTTGCTCCTGCTTCGTCTGTTGAACAATAGCAGCCTTCAAAAGCTCGACCATTTGAGCCTTGAACAGAGGGCTTTGCAACGATTCCTCCATAACGGTCATCATTTGCTGGCGGTACGGCGCAGTTTTCATGACATCGAGGGTCATCTTCTCGTATTCAGGATTTTTCATCGCATCAATGAGCGCTTTTTGATACGTAGGATCTTTAAGCAATTCTTTGAACATCTGCTTGGTATCTTTCTGAATCGCTTTGGCGAAATCGCCGGCGAATTTCGGGTCTTTCATCATGTCGGTTAGAAATTGATTGTTCTCTTTGGCAGTCAGAACATCCTTCACGGCCATTTGCAGTTGCAACGATTCGTTCGCCGATAGCAGTTTGATTTGAGATTGCCCAGCGAAGCTGTTAGTGCCGACCTCACCGTTTATAATTGCTTGGTTGGCTACGCTGATCGCCTTTTTGCCCTCGTCCGATTTGAGAATATCCAGAACCATCGCCTTTTGCTCTTTGTAGGTGTAGGCCTGCGACTGTCCCTGGGAGGAGTTGTCCGTCCCGCAGGAAGTCAGGAGGACCGCCATCGAAATTATCGGTATAACATGAACCTTTTTAAATGTCGTGGTGAACATGACCGAATCTCCCTTCCCGTAGCTTTATGATATACCAGTAGTATGTGTGAAAAAGGGAAGATTATAAGAGGCTATCATTGGATTTTTCGCGGAAAGGTTGGTACAATTAACAATTAGAGTTGAAAGTCGTGGAGGGAAATCAGTTGACGCTGCGGAAATGGTTCCATTTATTTTGGACAACCTTGTTATTGGGCATCGTTGTATCAACGGTGATCGGATTAATTCTTCAATTATCAGACAAAGATTTTTCGGTAATGGGCCTGTCTGGCTATGGGTTTAATTTGGTTATTATGATTTTAGGCGGGGGCATTATCAGTTTACTCAGTCAAATGGGCTTCTTCGCCTATTTAATTGTCCGTTTTATCGCGATTGGCATCATCAGGTCCAAGACCGTGTGGGAACTGCTGCAGCTCGCTGTCATCATTGTCGTTATGTTTGATCTTGTGTATTTGCGTAAAAATGGTTCAGGTTCATTGTCGAGTTATTTCATTACGCCATTCGTCATTCTTATCCTTGCGGTAGGGATTGGCTACTGGAAAGTGAAATTGACCAACCGCAACGCGTTTATTCCAACGCTTTTCTTCATGACGGTGGTAACTGTGCTGGAAGCCGTTCCTGCACTCCAAGAGGATAATGCCGCGACAACACTGTTTATGTTTGCACCGCTGATTGTGTGCAATGCATGGCAAATCCTGACCCTGCATAAAATATTGGAAAACAAAAAGAGCTAAATCATTAGCTCTTTTTCTCTGTTTAGGTAGGGAAGCTGCTTTAGGCTTGGTCTTCCACAGGCACAGTATCCACTTCGGTTTGCTTGATGAGATCGCTCACCGTCACGAATTGATAGCCTTTGTCGCGGAGCTGTTTAATGATGATTGGCAGAGCTTCATTCGTTTGCAGCGAGGCGTCGCTGGCATGCAACAGAACAATGTCGCCAGGGTGCGCTTTGTTGACAACGCGGCTGATCAGTGTATCCACGCCTTTGTTTAGCCAATCCTGCGAATCGGTATCCCATTGAATCACCGAGTAACCCATATCGTCAGCAATGCGCAGCACGCGTTTGTCGAAATCTCCGTTAGGCAGTCGAATGAGATTGGGCTCTTTTCCGATCAATTCAGTCAAAATACTGTGCGCTGTAGAAATTTGTTTGCGAATTTCTTCGTCGTCAAGCTTGCTGTAGTTCGTGAAGTCATTGCCATGACTGCCGATTTCGAAGCCTGCTTTTTTGATTTGATCAACGACCTCCGGATGCGCTTTACTCCATGGGGAAGATAAGAAGAAAGTAGCTTCGCTGACGCCATTCTCCTTGAGCGTCTTCACAATCGGTTCGGCGCGCTCTTCCCCCCAAGAAATATCGAAGGTTAGCGCGATCACCTTTTTCTCGGTCTGTACGCTGTAAATCGCGGACGGCTCAGAATTCATGAAGACCGATACATGACTTTGCTCGGAGTACACGATCGCAGCTGCAAAGACAACGGCTAGTGCGATGAATACATATTGTTTGAGCTTGCTGGCATTAAAAACGAAAAAATAGTTCATAGACAGCCTGTACCTCCTTTAACCTGCGAATGGCAGAGCTTGTTTATCTTTTAGTAACTAATGTATGCTCGTACACAAAGCACTTATGCTTCGGGACATGGAGGAATGGACATGAATTTTAAAAATTTGCTTCGGCATTTTATCGACATGAAGCATTACTTTGTCGTTGTATTGGTCGTTTTTGCAATTAGTTTTTATTTGGGCTGGGCCAATTCGGATCGGTATTCGTTCTTTCTAGAAGGACAGTTGCAAGGTCTAAAATCCGTGAGCCAATCGCTTAGTGCCAAGGAAAATCCGCAAATTTGGTACTTTATATTTATTTTTCTGAATAATGCGGTAAAATCGATCCTGATCATCTTCCTAGGTCTGTTCTTCGGCGTGCTTCCTTTGTATATGTTGGTTGCCAATGGGATGATTCTAGGCTACGTACTGTCGTTGCAGACGAATGAAAGCACGCTTTCCGTTGTTCTCAAGGGCATTCTGCCGCACGGTATTATTGAGATCCCAGTTATTCTTATTGCTTGCGCATATGGGTTGAAGGTCGGCATGCTGGTTTGGAAAATGGGGGCTCAGCTGTTTCTTCCTGCTGAAAGAAGGACAGCGCGGCGCGAGCTTGCGAATGTCTTCCGATTGAGTAAATCGCTGATCGTGGCCATCGTGGCACTGCTCCTGCTTGCGGCGATTATCGAAAGCACGCTTACCTACTGGTTGGTTCATTTGTAAAATATTTTCAAATCCCAGTCATAAAACTGTAAAAATCTGAGCATAACAATAAGGCAGAAATGAAGCGGACGAACAATTCCCGCCAATGTTCTGAATTACACTGTATGTGCCGTAAATCTCTACAGTTGAGAGGGGTTTGAAGGGATGTATGCTAGGATTTTTGTTCAATGACAGGGAATGCAGAGAGTTAGACTACGTGCTTCGCAAAGAGTTGGATGAAATGCTATTTGATTTAAACGATAAAAGGATCGATCAAGAAATAAAGGGTGCTATCGAGTCCAGATACAAAGTGATCTTCCGTATGTATGCGCGGCTCGCGACTCCCAAAGAGATTTCCAAGTATGCCAGGAACCGCAATTACCAAGCACAGAAAAAATAGAGGATAAGTGCTTGACTTATCCTCTAATCGTATGTTAACGTATAAAACGTCGCTTTGAGAGCAACAGTCAAATTCGTTAGATCGGACAGGCTGTAAAAGTTTTCGAAAAGAAGACTTGCAATCACAGATGCCAATGTGGTATATTGAAAAAGTCGCCGCTAAACGAGGCGATGATAAAAAGTAAGCGATTGTTCCTTGAAAACTGAACAACGAGTGAGTAAGCAAATCGGTTGAGTAATCAACCATAATGAGATTGAAAAATCTCGCTAGCAAGTCAATGAGCTATTGAGCTTTTCTTTTATGGAGAGTTTGATCCTGGCTCAGGACGAACGCTGGCGGCGTGCCTAATACATGCAAGTCGAGCGGATTTTTTCCTTCGGGGACAAGTTAGCGGCGGACGGGTGAGT
>NZ_JBCMUN010000031.1:0-61692 GCF_050467285.1 Paenibacillus oryzisoli
ACCGTTAAGCCCTCCAGCGTCAATGGTACTTGAACCGCAGGGTTCTGGGAGAGTAGAACGTTGCCAAGCACTGTTCCCTGATAGCTCAGTTGGTAGAGCACTCGACTGTTAATCGAGTTGTCACAGGTTCGAGTCCTGTTCGGGGAGCCATTGCTTCCATAGCTCAGTCGGTAGAGTGCATCCATGGTAAGGATGAGGTCACCGGTTCGATCCCGGTTGGAAGCTCCAGTTTTTTTATGATTGCGGCCCGTTGGTCAAGTGGTTAAGACACCTCCCTTTCACGGAGGTAACAGGGGTTCGAGTCCCCTACGGGTCACCATTTAAATAAGCATTTCATGGAGGCTTAGCTCAGCTGGGAGAGCATCTGCCTTACAAGCAGAGGGTCGGCGGTTCGATCCCGTCAGCCTCCACCACTTTGCCCAAAAAAGTGAAGTGGTATCAAGATGGAGTTTCCGATTACTTTTCGGGGACCCCGAAACTATATGCCGTTGTAGCTCAACTGGTAGAGCAACTGACTTGTAATCAGTAGGTTGGGGGTTCAAGTCCTCTCGACGGCATGTTTCTGTTGGGGATTAGCCAAGCGGTAAGGCAACGGACTTTGACTCCGTCATGCCTAGGTTCGAATCCTAGATCCCCAGTTTCCTTTTATGAGTCATTAGCTCAGTTGGTAGAGCACCTGACTTTTAATCAGGGTGTCGTAGGTTCGAATCCTACATGACTCACCATTTAACTGCTTGCAAGAACGTGCGCGTATGGCGGAATTGGCAGACGCACTAGACTTAGGATCTAGCGGGCGACCGTGGGGGTTCAAGTCCCTCTACGCGCACCAATATTATGCGGAAGTGGCTCAGCGGTAGAGCATCGCCTTGCCAAGGCGAGGGTCGCGGGTTCGATCCCCGTCTTCCGCTCCATAAGATGCGCTCTTAGCTCAGCTGGATAGAGCATTTGACTACGAATCAAAAGGTCGGGAGTTCGAATCTCTCAGAGCGCGCCATTTTTACAACTTATTTTATCGGGACGTAGCTCAGCTTGGTAGAGCACCTGCTTTGGGAGCAGGGGGTCGCATGTTCAAATCGTGTCGTCCCGATAAACACACGCGGGCGTAGTTTAATGGTAGAACTTCAGCCTTCCAAGCTGATCGCGCGGGTTCGATTCCCGCCGCCCGCTTAACGAAAAAGTCACCTTCGGGTGGCTTTTTTTCATATGCATAAAATTTAACAAATCAGAGAAGCTTTTGTGTCATGGGGCATTTTATGGGGGGGCTGTGATGAGACGAGTCGACGGATGAATTGTAATTCAGGGTAGTGTAACGGCGCTTCAACTAATAAGATAACAGCTAAGGCACGTATCAAATGAACTCGGATTTCTTCCATAAATCTGCGCATTTCCGTCCTGGGATAACCGCCAATACATAAATTACCATGACAATAATACTTCTTTTTTTGGAGAAACACTATGTGTGAAGCGGAGATTGTGGTAAAATATTCTGAAATGAGTTTTTGTAGCGTGTAGCTTTTCCAGAGAGAAGCATTAATGCAACATAGTGAATAGTTGAGGTGGAAAGTTATGGTTGAAACTGAAGTTGGTCAACAGAAGCAGAATACGAACAACTTTCTACGCAGAGATGTCCGCTTTCTCGGGCATATTCTAGGCGAGGTACTCGTGCATCAAGGTGGCAATGAGCTGCTAGATGTCGTAGAACGGATTCGTGAAATGAGCAAGTCTTTGCGCGCACACTATGTCTTGGAGATTTATGATGAATTTAAGAATACGATTTCTTCGTTAAATTCAGATATTCGCCATCAAGTGATTCGTGCGTTTGCTATTTATTTTCAATTGGTTAATATTGCGGAACAGAACCACCGGATTCGTCGTAAACGAGATTATGAGCGTTCTTCCGGCGAGTCGGTGCAGCCAGGTTCGATTGAAAGCATCGTACAGGAACTGAAGCATGCGAATACGCCTACTGGTGAAGTACGTGAAATTTTAAAGGCGATTTCGTTGGAGCTAGTGATGACAGCTCACCCGACAGAGGCGATGCGCCGTGCAGTGTTGGACATCAACTTGCGTATTTCCGATGGGATGATGAAGCTGGACAATCCGATGCTGACGTACCGCGAGCGCGAGCAGCTGCGTGAGAAGCTGCTGGGCGAGGTGCTGAACCTGTGGCAAACCGACGAGCTTCGCGACCGCAAGCCAACGGTTATCGACGAGGTTCGCAATGGGTTGTACTATTTTGACGAGACGTTGTTCGACGTTCTGCCTGAAATTTATCATGAGCTGGAGCGCTGCCTCAATAAGTATTATCCGGAAGAGAAGTGGCATGTGCCTTCCTTCCTCAAGTTCGGTTCCTGGATCGGCGGCGACCGTGACGGTAATCCATCAGTAAAAGCCAATGTGACCTGGGAAACACTTGGTCTGCATAGACAGCTGGCGATTCAGAAGTATGGCGAGATTTTGAAGGATTCGCTCGAGCATATGAGTTTCAGCAAAAATATCGTGAAAGTCAGCGATGCGCTGCTAACTTCCATCCAAAGCGATAAAGAAGCGCTCGGCAATGTGCAGGACGTATGGCGCAATGAGAAGGAACCGTACCGTATCAAAACAACGTACATGATCGAAAAAGTGAACAACACGGGCAATGCGAACGTATCTGCCTCGCAGAAGTACAACAGCCCGGAAGAGTTCATTCACGATCTGACGATTATGGATGAGAGTCTGCGTTCGCATTACGCGGATTTCGTGGCAGACAACTATATCAAAAAGCTGATTCGCCAAGTCGAGCTGTTTGGATTCCATCTGGCTACGCTGGACGTGAGACAGCATAGTAAAGAGCATGAGAACGCCATGACGGAAATTTTGGCGAAAATGGGCATTACAAACGACTACAGCAAGCTGTCCGAAGAGGAGAAAATTACGCTGCTGACGAGCGTGCTGAACGATCCGCGTCCAATCACATCTTCTTATCTGGAATATTCCGAAGGTACGCAAGAGTGCCTGAATGTATATCACACGATTCACAAAGCGCAGCAGGAATTCGGCAAGGGCTGCATCAGCTCGTACCTGATTTCGATGACACAGGGCGCCAGCGACATGCTGGAAGTCGTTGTGTTCGCGAAAGAGGCGGGTCTCTATCGCAGAGAGAGCGACGGAAGCGTGAAGAGCACGCTGCAGTCTGTGCCGCTTTTTGAAACGATCGATGACCTGCACGCGGCGCCTGGCATCATGAGCACACTGCTCGCGATTCCTGCGTACAGAGCGAGCCTGGATCCGGAGACACAGCTGCATGAAATCATGCTGGGCTACTCCGACAGTAACAAGGACGGCGGCGTGATCACGGCGAACTGGGAACTGCGGATGGCGCTGCAGGACATTACGGAAGCAGCGAAAAAATTCGGCGTGAAGCTGAAGTTCTTCCACGGCCGCGGCGGTGCACTCGGTCGGGGCGGCATGCCACTGAACCGAAGCATTTTGGCGCAACCCGTTGAGACGCTAGGCGGTGGGATCAAGATTACCGAGCAGGGAGAGGTGCTGTCCTCCCGTTATTCCTTGCAGGGCATTGCATACCGCAGCTTGGAGCAGGCGACTTTCGCGCTGATCTCGGCGTCCAAGGAATCCCGCTCTCCGCAAAGACACCCGCTGGAAGACAAGTGGGAGAACATTATGCGCGGCATTTCGGAGCAGGCGCAGACGAAGTATCAGGATCTGATTTTCAGAGACGCCGATTTCTTGACGTTCTTTAAGGAATCGACGCCGCTGCCGGAGATCGGTGAGCTGAACATCGGTTCCCGTCCGTCGAAGCGGAAAAACAGCGATAAATTCGAAGATCTGCGGGCGATTCCATGGGTATTCTCGTGGACGCAGACGAGATATCTGCTGCCGGCTTGGTATGCGGCGGGCACGGGCCTCCAAAGCTTTTATCAGGGGGATGCGGCTAATCTCGCGGTACTGAAGCAAATGTACGAAGAATGGTCGTTCTTCCAGACAATGCTCGACAATTTGCAAATGGCGCTGGCCAAAGCCGATCTGCTGATTGCGAAGGAATACGGCAGTCTGGTGAAAGATTCTCCGATCGCAGAGCGTATTTTCAACCTGATTAAGGAAGAATATGAATTAACCTCTTCGATTATTTTGCAAATTACGGGTCAGCAGGAGATTTTGGATAACGTGCCTGTTATTCAGGAATCCATTCGCTTGCGCAACCCTTATGTCGATCCGCTGAGCTACATGCAAGTCGAGTTGCTCAAAGAGCTGCGCTCACTTCGGGATAACAATGAAGATGACACGGACCTCCTGCGGGAAGTTCTGCTCACCATTAACGGGATTGCCGCAGGACTTCGGAATACAGGCTGATCCCACGCACATAACGATACGGATACATGACAGGATGACAAAGTCGGGGGCCTTGCAGATGCAGGCATTCCGGCTTTTCTTTCCTTCTCGTAAGGTACCCGTCGACTGGAGGATTGAGCGCGCAACATGGGGCGTTGGTTGGCAATTATGTTCGTCATCATCGGAGCATCATCCTATGGGCTGCTGTCTTCGTTCATTAAGCTGGCGTACGGCCAAGGGTTCACCGATGGTCAAATAACGCCGGCGCAAGTCACAATGGGGACGCTGTTCGTCTGGTTCCTTATTTTGTGCCATAAGCCGTCCAGGGTGAATCCTTTTAAAGGGCCTTGGGTGAAGCTCGGCTTGGTGGGGATTTTCGGGCTGCTGCTGACGACGGTGTTCTATAATATCGCGCTGAATGAGCTGAATGCGTCGCTTTCGATCATTCTGCTGTTCCAGTTCACGTGGATGACGATCGGATTGGACTGTCTCGTTCGCAGACGGCTGCCGCGGAAGGCGGAGCTGCTCGCGATTGTGTTGATTTTCGTGGGGACGCTGCTGGCCGTGAACGTGCTTGAGACGGATTGGGGGCAGCTCAGCCCGCTGGGCGTCATGTACGGACTGTTATCGGCGCTGACGTACAGTTTGTTTCTTTTTTTCACGGGCCAGATTCCAAGCAGTCTTCCGCCCCTGATGAATTCAGCCATTATGCTGACGGCTTCGCTGCCAATTATGTATGTGCTGTATCCGCCAACCGTCTTTGTGGAGGCAGGCAGCGGGGAGCTCATCCTCTGGGGCCTGCTGCTGGGCTTTCTGGGGCAGGTGGTGCCGACGATCGCTTTTAATATCGGGATACCGCGAGTTGGCAGTACGCTGGCTGCAATGCTGGGGTCCGTGGAGCTGCCGGTAGCGATCATCGCTGCCTTGCTGATTCTAGGAGAGCCGGTGGGTTGGATCCAGTGGGTCGGGATGGTATTTATTTTGGGCGGAATTCTGATTTCTGAAAATAAAAAGGCCTGACTGCGTATAGATAAGATTGAGATTTGAATTGTCGAGAAGTCGGAGGATAATGCATTGAACTTTGTTGAAGCACGACTGGCTAAGCTGGCCAGAAATGGGGATCGGAACGCTTTTGCCGAGCTTGTAGAGCTCTACAAGGACAAGATCTTTCATTTAGCTTACCGCATGCTGAATAACAAGCAAGAAGCCGAGGATGCGGTGCAGGAGACGTTCCTGCGCGTGTATACCAATTTGCATCGCTATGATGAGAATCAGAAGTTTTCGACGTGGATTTTTCGCATCGGCACGAATCTGTGTATCGATAAGCTCCGTCGCAGACGAAATACGTACTCACTCGATGCAGAAATGAGCGATGGCGAAGGCGCGGATTTCTATGCGATGCTGCCAAGCGACGACGATACGCCCGAAGAGCAGTTGATCGTCTCGGAGACGCAGGCGCAGATTCACCGTGCGATTGCTTCGCTGCCTGAAAAATATAAGTCAGTCGTTGTGCTGCGTTACTTGCACGATATGTCGCTGCAGGAGATCAGCGATGTGCTGGATATGCCGGTAACGACGATCAAAACGCGTGTGCATCGCGGCCGGGAGTACTTACGCAAGAAGCTGGAGCAGGAGGAAGAATTTGTTAGCACAAATCCTGTTCCAAAGTGAAACAATTCCAAAATTCATACGTATTGTAATGCACAAGTTGCGTGAGCTGGTATGGACGGCCTGCGCAGACATCATGCTTATTATCCAAGAAAGGGGTGGCTGCACATGAATTGCAAGGAAGCCCTCCCGCTCATACATGAATATCTCGACGGTGATTTGCGAGGGCCCGAATCGATTCAGTTGAAGGAGCATTTGCTCGCTTGCAGGGCGTGCCACGAAACGTTTAAGCAATTGGAGAAGACGGACGCCTTGGTTAGAATGCTGCCATCCATTAAAGCGCCATCTGGGCTTACCGCACAGATTATGAGCGGACTGCCGCCGGAGAAGTCGCGGAACTCCTGGATGAATTGGGTACGCCGACATCCGGCGGCTTCGGTTGCGGCGGTTTTTGCCGTGGTGATGTTCGGAAGCTATGTCTCGATGTGGAACAATGACGCAGGCTTGATGGTTCAGGGAACGAACCTGCAGGAGGTCGTGATCCAAGGCGATACGGTGATTGTGCCGAAAGGGCATACGGTGAATGGCGATCTCGTGGTGAAACGGGGAAATTTGCAGGTTGAGGGAGACGTGACGGGGAATCTCGTCGTCATTGACGGCTCGCTGAATTTGGCTTCAACGGCTCACATTTCGGGGCAAGTCAAACAAGTCGATGAAGCGTTGGGCTGGGTATGGTACAAGATTGGCGAGTTTGTGAACGAACTGACGTCATAATCTTACGTCCTCTTCTTAGCGGATTGCTAGGGGAGGGCGTTTTTGTTGTGTTCTATAGGAAAATTGAACCATTTCTTGCCGCGAAAGGCCGGAAAAATAGAAGTATACATAGGATTATGATATGATTCTAGGTACAGAGAGAACAAAGGTTCAGTCGCCTGGGGGAGTCTACTATGGATTTACTCACGAGCATATCGGCTAAGGATATTGTAGATATTCTAATCGTCAGCTATGTGATTTACAAACTGATCCTGCTCGTACGCGGGACAAGGGCCATTCAGCTCATGAAAGGGATTCTTGTCGTCGTGATCGCATGGGCGGTCAGTATCTGGTTTCAACTGAGCACCCTGCAGTGGATGATGAATCAAACGTTTACGTTTGGGGTGCTGGGGGTTATCGTGATTTTTCAGCCGGAGCTCAGAAGAGCGCTGGAACAGCTGGGCCGGGGGAAAATATTCAGCCGGGCTTCCTCGGAAGAGGACCAGGACGTGAATAAACGGATCGGCGAGGTCATTAGGGCCGCGAATTATTTAGCAAAGCGAAAAATAGGGGCGTTAATTGTTTTTGAAAAAGAGACCGGGCTCACGGATTATATTGAATCGGGCATCGCGATCGAGAGCAAGATCAGCGGCGAGCTGCTCATTAATATTTTCATACCGAATACCCCGCTGCACGACGGCGCGGTGATTATTCGCCAAGGGCAATTAATGGCGGCGGGCTGCTATTTGCCGCTTTCTGAAAATCCTTTCATATCCAAGGAATTAGGTACGCGTCACCGGGCGGCGATTGGAATGACGGAGGTGTCGGATGCGATGTGTGTTGTCGTGTCAGAGGAAACCGGCCAAATTTCGCTGTCGATGAACGGGCATATCGTACGGGATATCAAAGAAGAATCGCTGATCGCGAAGCTGTTCGAAGAGCTGAAGCCGAAGGCGAAAGCGAAAGAAAAGAACCCATTCTTGAAGTGGTGGGGGCGTTCAAATGGATAAATGGCTGCGTAATACGAATGTGGTGCGGGTTGTCGCGCTTGTGATAGGAATTTTGCTGTGGGTTGTCGTACATATGGAAGAGACGAATATTTCCGGAAGCTCGCCGATTCGTGAACGCGAGGAAACGATTAATAATGTGTCGATTACCACGAAGTATGATAACACGCATTATTATCTCTCCACTTTGGAGCCTGCGAACGTACAGGTGTTGATTAAAGGGAAAGAATCGGCGGTCAAAAAAGTGACTGCGAGCAATTCGTACCAAATCCAGCTGGATTTGACGCAGGTGGGCAAAGGGGATCACCAGCTTATGCTGACGCCTGTCGGTTTTCCGACGGATGTCGATGTCACGATTGTGCCGCGAACAGTACATGTGGTGATTGAAGAGCTGCAGATGAAAGAGGTGCCTGTCGTCATTAATGTGAAAGGCACGCCATCAGAAGGGCTGAAAGCGGGACAACCGATCATCAAGCCGGCCAAGGTGTATATTACGGCGCCGACGAGTCAGCTTGACAAGATTGAGAATGTCCGCGGCGAAGTATCGGTGGATAAAGCGCAATCGGCGGTCACGAAGCAGGTCAGACTGCAGGCTTACGACAAAGATGGCAAGGAATTGACGCAAAACATTAACCTCAATCCTTCCGTCGTCGATATCGAAGTGCCGATTACAAGTCCGTTCCAGACGATTCCGCTCCAACTCAAAATCAGCGGCGAGCCACCGAAGGGCTATGCGGTTGCGATGGTGACGCAGACCCCTGACAAGGTGACGGTGTATGGAACGCAAGATGTCGTGGACCGTCTGGAGTTTTACCAAGGTCCGCAGCTGAGTTTGCAGGATTTGACAGAAACGAAAGACTTTACACAGGACATTCCTCTCCGGAATAAAGTAACACAGGTAGATCCGGCCAAAGTCACGGTGCATGTGGAAATTGTTCCGTCCGTTACGAAGGCGATCGAGAATGTACCGATTACGATTATCGGAGGCAATGAGAATTACGTCACGAAAGTGGTGCAGCCGGAGACCGGGAACCTCAATATTACCGTTGAGGGTGCTCCTGCCATCATTGACCAATTGAAAGTTCAGGATATACAAGCGATACTGGATGTAAGCAATTTACCGCCGGGCAAGCATGAGCTGAAGGTGACGATGAACTTACCGACTTACGTGAAGTTGGCTGTTCCACAAGAGGTTAAAGCAAGCGTTGAAATCAGTGAAAAAACGAAGGCGCCATAATGGGAGATAGAGAAAGAGGAGAAGTTAAAAATGGGGAAATATTTTGGTACGGACGGTGTGCGCGGCGTCGCCAATGGCGAACTGACACCGGAATTAGCTTATAAAGTAGGCCGCTGCGGCGGTTATGTGCTGACGAGACAAGCGAAGCATCCGAAGGTTGTTATCGGCCGCGATACGCGGGTTTCGGGACCGATGCTGGAGGCCTCGCTCGTGGCCGGTCTA
Source organism: Paenibacillus oryzisoli (assembly GCF_050467285.1). Classification (GTDB taxonomy): domain Bacteria; phylum Bacillota; class Bacilli; order Paenibacillales; family NBRC-103111; genus Paenibacillus_E; species Paenibacillus_E oryzisoli_A. The sequence goes on from NZ_JBCMUN010000031.1 coordinate 9,160, forward strand.
TTGTCCATCGGCGTGGACGTTATTCGAATCGGTGTGGTGAGCACGCCGGCGGTCGCGTATTTGACGAAAACGCTGGGCGCGGATGCCGGTGTCATGATTTCGGCTTCGCATAACCCGGTTGAGGATAACGGGATTAAGTTTTTTGGCGGGGACGGCTTCAAGCTTCTGGACGAGACGGAAAATGAAATCGAACAGCTGCTGGACGCAGCTGTCGATGAACTGCCTCGCCCTGTCGGCGGCGAGATTGGCACTGTGACGGATCAGCCTGATGCGAAGCTGGCTTATCTGGCGTTTTTGAAGGAGACGGTATCCGCGAAGTTCGATGGATACAAGGTCGTTCTTGATTGCGCGCATGGCTCCGCCTATGAGCTGGCGCCAGCTGTCTTCCGCGAGCTTGGCGCGGAAGTGATCACCATTGGGGCGGAGCCCAATGGGCGGAACATCAACGATGCGTGCGGCTCAACCCACCCGGAGCACTTGCGTGCCGAGGTGGTTAAGCATGGCGCAGCCATCGGTTTGGCTTTTGATGGCGACGCGGATCGGCTGATCGCGATCGACGAGAACGGCGATGAAGTCGACGGCGACTTCATCTTGAGCATTCTTGGCGATGCGCTGAATCGCCAAGGGAAGCTGAACCACGGCACCATCGTGACGACGGTGATGGCGAATATCGGCTTTTTCAAGGGGATTGAAAAAGCGGGGTTGAAGGCTTTACAAACGGCCGTAGGCGACCGTTATGTGATGGAAGCCATGCGCAAAGGCGGCTACAACTTGGGCGGCGAGCAGTCGGGGCATGTGATTTTCCTCGACTATATCTCCACGGGAGATGGCATTTTGACGGCGCTGCAGCTGATGAATACGCTGGTCGAGTCCGGCCGCAAGCTGAGCGAGCTGAAAGGCATCATGCGCAAATTCCCGCAGCTGTTGGTGAATGTGCGCGTTGCGGATAAGAGCAAGCTGCAAGGCAATGCGGTGGTTGAGGAAGCGATCCGCAAGGTGGAAGCCGAGCTCGGCGACAATGGCCGCGTGCTTGTGCGTCCGTCCGGTACGGAGTCGCTGATCCGCGTCATGGCGGAAGGCCCCGACAAGGAACAAGTCGAAGCTTACGTGCACGATATTGCGAAAGTGATTCAAGAGCAATTGGTGTAAAATTGCGTTTATGGAATCCCAGGTTCGCCTGTTATGGGCGGGCTTGGGGATGGCATAAGTACGTGTTCAAAAAGCAGGCTTTTCGGCACCGAGAAGGTTGCGAGAAGCTGAAGAAGGAGGAGCGGAGTGTAGGCAAAACTACATGAGCATCGCAGTTCAAAGCTGAACGCAAGATTCGACGCCGAATTCGCTTCCTGACTTCTCTTCGTGATCAAAAGACGGCTTTTTGAACCTCTAGCAAATAGTGGTTGCATGCTTCGTGAAAAATGCATATGATGTAGTTACTCAAGCAGGAAAGGCAGGGCAGAAGTTGTACCAGGTTTAAATAGCGCCAGGACTCGCGAGCGGGACGGAAAAGCAGGGAGAAGTTGCTGCTGCTGCGCGGCGAGTTGACGAGGTGAAGGTGTTCGAAACATTCGGCGGGGACCTTCCGGCACACAGGAATGCCGTTAAGTTGGAGAGCAAAATTGCGCGGGCGACCGGGCAGACAAGGATCCAACATCCATTTTTGATGAATAGTGAATGGTAGCAATCGTTCTTATAGATGGTTTTATTTCGTGATGATCTTTGACAAACAGCCTTGTGAAGGGGCTTATAACTTATTGGAGGTTTATTAACTATGTGCGGAATTGTTGGCTATATTGGAAAGCGTAATTCTCAGGAGATTTTATTGGAAGGCCTCAAAAAGCTGGAGTATCGCGGATATGACTCCGCGGGTGTAGCGGTGTATACGGCGGATGGCCTGCAAATTAAGAAGGCAAAGGGCCGCATTGCAAACCTCGAATCCAAGCTGGATGAAACGCCGCTGAGCGGGAATGTGGGCATTGGACATACGCGTTGGGCAACCCACGGGAAGCCATCGGATGTCAACTCGCATCCGCATACCGATAATTCCTTGAAGTTCTCCGTCGTGCATAACGGCATTATCGAGAACTACATTGCGCTGAAAGAAGAGCTGATCGCGAAGGGCCACGTGTTTGTATCGGAAACAGATACGGAGGTTATCTCGCATTTGATCGCGAGCCTGTACGAGGGAGACATCCTGAAAGCCGTGCAGAAGGCCGTGAAACAGATGACAGGTGCTTTTGCGCTGGGTGTGTTGACGGAGTATGAACCAGATCGTCTGGTTGCCGTACGTCAAGCTAGCCCGCTTATTATCGGGATCGGTGAAGGTGAGAATTTTATCGGGTCGGACATTCCGGCGATTCTCGAGTATACGCGCAACGTGTTCATTCTGAACGACGGGGAAATGGCGCTGTTGACGAAAGATAGTGTCGAATTGATGACTTTAGAGGGGAATTTTATTTCCAGGGAAATGTTCCATGTCGATTGGGATATTGTGACCGCGGAAAAAGCCGGATTTGACCATTTTATGTTGAAAGAGATTTACGATCAGCCGAAAGCTTACCGTGATACGATGGGCAGCCGTATTTCTCCGGACGGCCGGAGTGTTGTTTTGAATGAGATCAGCATGACTCCGGAACAACTGCGTTCGATCAACCGTGTGCACATTGTTGCGTGCGGTACGGCGTTCCATGCCGGGATGGTCGGCAAATATGTGATCGAGAAATTGGCCCGCATTCCGGTTGAGACGGATGTGGCTTCGGAATATCGTTATCGTTCCCCGATTATTACGAAAGATACGTTGGTGATCGTCGTGAGCCAATCCGGCGAAACGGCGGATACGCTGGCTGCGCTGCGTGAAGCGAAGCGTTGCGGCGCGCACGTGCTGGCGATTACGAACGTTGTCGGCAGCTCCGTGGCGCGTGAAGCGAATGACATTATTACGACATGGGCAGGACCGGAAATCGCGGTGGCGTCGACAAAAGCGTATACGTCGCAGTTAATCGCGTTCTACCTGTTGGGCTTGTATATGGCACAGGAATTGGGCACGCAAACGGCTGAGGAAGTGGCTGACGTGATCGCGGCGATGAAAGAGCTGCCGGGTCAGGTGGAAGAGATTTTGAATCAGTCCGAGGCGCTGAAAGGCGTGGCGGAAGAGATGGCGAAGCACGACAACTTGTTCTTCATCGGCCGTGGTCTGGACTACGCGGTGGCGCTCGAAGGCTCGCTGAAGCTCAAAGAGATCTCTTACATTCACTCCGAGGCATATGCCGCTGGAGAATTGAAACACGGCACGCTTGCGTTGATCGTAGATGACATTCCTGTGATCGCGCTCGCGACGCAGCATGAGCTGCTTGAGAAAACCGTGAGCAACATCAAGGAAGTGAAGGCGCGCGGCGCGAACGTTCTTGGCATCGCGTTGGAAGGCGAGCTTGAGCTGCAGAAATCGGTGGACAGCACGTTCGTGATACCGAAAACGCTCGATGTGCTGACGCCGGCGCTGTCGGTGGTGCCGCTGCAGTTGATTTCCTACTACGCGTCGCTGGCGCGCGGGAATGACGTGGATAAGCCGCGGAATTTGGCGAAGAGTGTGACGGTGGAGTAGGGATTGGTATGTAAGAGGTGATTTTTGTCCGCCAATAATAAAGTTGTAGACTGGAATAATAAAGTATTAGACTGACTCTGCTCGGGTAATTCATCCAACTAGAACTTCAAGACTACATCATGCATCTGAACCCCGAAATTATGTTTTTCATAATTTCGGGGTTCTTTGCATTTCTTGAGATGGCCCGTCCGGATGGTTGGGTCTATCTCGACATTAATTTTAACGATTAAGAACAAACTGTCTCACTCGGATATTGAACAGAACCTTAAGTATCTATTAGAGGAAGTAGTGAAAAAAGGTGGACATTGGGATCAATATATTTTAAATAGCTGTATTAATTTAGATATCCAAAAGTTAAAGCATTATCAAAATGATGATAATGATGCTTGGGCAGAAAGAATATATGGAAAAATAGTCCAAGAGTATTGAATTTAGAAGGATAAAATAGATTTTGGACCTAATCACTTTCAAGCCTGTTTCTTATCTACCTAGGCTTAAATCTACACCATCTTCAATATTCTTATTAGTGTGGCTTGACTCAGTTTGTTTAGGAGATAAGGATTAAAAAATTATATTCCATATGAATATAGTGGACAGATATGGTGAATACAATTTATTAAGTACAGATAAATTATTGACACTGAATCAATACATCGATAAACTTGGATTATCGATGTTTCTTAGGAGGTGAGAGTTGTGAAAATATATCCTCTTTATGAATTCCCCCCGAATTTAGAACAATTAGCTCAATTACTATCTGAAATTGAGAAAGTACAACCTATTAGTAAAAGTGACGCTGCTGCTTTAGTTCAGAAGCTATATGGTAAAAGAAAATCAAGATCGGAAATAACGATAAGGAATCTTCGAGATCTAGGTGTTTTATCGGGAATGAATAATATTATGCTCTCTTCTGAGACACAGTTATATATGGATATGGATAAGGACTTAGCACAATTATTACTTTATTATATATATAAGCAACCATCACTTTTCCAGTTGTGTAATGACTTATTTAGCATTGATAACTTTATGGAAATAGATAATCCTGTTTTATTAAGTATTATTTACTCAATGGGTTACAAAAGTGAGAAATTAGCAACGGGAAGAGAAAAAATATATGCAATTAAACGTCTAATAAGCTGTTGTATATCTGATAGTACTCTTATATTGGAGAATCCATTTTATAATTATAAAAATTACTATGAATTTATAAAGGTACTCCAAGAAAGCTATTTTCATACCAGCCATGAGAGAATAGGTGAACCTATCCCCATAGTGCTATTACGTGATTATGTAATAAAGGAACATAACTACTCTATTGAACAATTTCAAAAATATCTTAATAGTCTATATACGGATATTTTATTATCAAGAAATATTTCCTTTACAACTGCTAATGTGGAATTTGCAGGGATGGGGTATTATGTAATTAATAACAAGAATTATTATTTCATGAAATTGTTGAATTATATTATTGAAGAAGACACATTATTCTAATGGGGGTGCAGAATTGAAGGATTTCAGTTTGCAACACATTGATAATCTATTCGAAGACTATAATACTAATAATCTAACAGATGAGAATTGTAGAATTGAAATAAATGCAATGAGAAATACCCAGCCTCCTGAGCAACCGACTTTCTTTATAAATCAGCATGATGCAAAGGGCCAAATACGATCAAAATTAAAACATTCTCTTCGTGAGAATGCTTTTTCTTGCATTGTACTCAAAGGAGTTATAGGTGATGGAAAAACTCACTTTTTAAATCATATCCATGCCCACTTCAAGAGGAATTCACAAGATTTCTTTATTATCAAATTAAGAGTGGAAGAAACAGAGCGATATAAACGGAATTTTATAAAAACAGTTGTTTCTGAAATATTTGCTAAGTATTATCAACAATTTCGTAATACCTTTTATTTTTTAGCAAAGAATTCTTTATCTAGACAAAAAGGGAATAACCTTGATAATGAACTTGATGTAATACGTAATCAATTAAATGTTTCTGATGAATTAGCGAAATTATTATTCAAATTATCACATGATCCAGATCTGGAAGCGGCGTCAATTCGAGTATTAGGCAATAGTTATGGAAAAACAGAGTTAAAATTATTGGAGATTAATGAACTAACAAGCCAAGATTATCTTAAGGTAATACAGTTATTTACCGAACATTCTGGAGAAGATAAATTACTTATTATCATATTGGATGAGTTTGAACATGCATACGGGCTTCCCGCGGGAGCTAGAACAGTATTTTTTCAAAGTTTTAAACAATTTTATGACGCCGCAGGACCTGCATTTAAAAGAACTTCATTCATAGCAGCTTTCACTGAGCAGTACGCGAAGGGAAATAAAAAAGAAGAAAATATTGAGACTGCAATGTGGACTAGATTAGAACCACATATGGTTGAATTGGAATCATTTACATTATCTAATGACAATCTGAAGAAACTGTTGAGTCATTTAATCGTTCGTTATGAAAAGGCATATGATTTTGAAATTACAAAAGATATGGTTTTAGATATTCCGAAGTCACTATTAAAAAGATTAGATGTGACACATGCAATTAACTATAGAAAAGCAGTCTCAACTTTAATCATAATAATGGACGAAATTAGGGAAAATCGGCCATACCTTCCACCAAAATCTAAGAGCATCATGCCGACAAGACAGGTTGGTCAGTTGGATTTATTCTCATTACATTTTGAGGAAGATCCCTTGTTAACACAGACACCACCGGAACTAAAAAAATCAGAAGATTCATACAGTCAACTCATCAATTTAGTTCGACTAGATTGGGAGAAATCAAATGAAAAAATAAAAAAATCAAAATTTAAATCTGCTTTAGAGAAGGTTTTGCCAGAAGTCGGTTTTAGTTTAGCAAAATTAACTGAGAAATCTGAGGATGTATCTAGAATAGAAACACTAAAAGAGAATACATTACCGTTTATCTTTTATATTTCACCGGCCAAAAGCGGTAAGATACTGGTTGGGAAATTTGATGATTGTTTAAATATGAAAGATGAAATAAATCTAGAAGATTTTGCAGTTATGCCTAAGTTTTGTTTTGTATATTCCTTTGAGTCAAGAAATGACAGTTTGATAAATTCTATGAAGCTACATCCTGAAATTATTGATATCGGGATCGAAGAAGCTTATATGTATGACCTGTTAGCATTTATGATAGCTGAAGATATTGGATTAAGAGAAAATCTACTTCAAAGGGTAAGGCCAATATTCGATAATGTAACTGCTACTGTGAGGAATGACAATGAAGAATAAATGGATACTACTAGAACTAAGATGTGATTTATTTGAGTTTAACTTTGAGGATTTAATTAAAAAGTGCGGATTAGTATCTAGAATTGTGGTAGAGAATATAGCTCTATTTGAGGAGAAGGATCGACCGAATTCCTCAGACATTCTTCAATTAGAAGAAGCTATTTTTGAAAATATTCTTAATAACAATCCTTCTTTTGAAATGGATCCAGATGAAGAAATATTAGAGTTAAAGTTAATTGAGTGTGACGAATTTATTTTTGATCTTGTAATAAATGATGATGATTTAGAAGAAGAGAAATTCATCGATTTTTTACAAGTATTTGGTAGGGTCCATGAGTACGATCTCGAGCATGTTCATTTTGAAAATTTAGAATATAGTTTTGATTCTAGCATGCCACTTATACATGATATACGAATGAAAAATGTAGCTATTTTTTGCTTGGATATGCTTTATGGTATTTGCTTTGTTGGATACATGAAGAGAGAGACAGGCTTTCAAGTAAGAATCAAAACATTTCAATACGATATTGTTAAAACCATTATAGATAAATTCTCGGAGAATTTTGGAGAAATAACTTTTAAAGATAATTTAAAGTGGAATCGTCTATTAAATCGCAAAATATCTAGTGGCTACCGAACAACAGATTCATTTATTGCAGAAAATGATCTAATGAAACAATTTCTCAAAACAACCAAGAATACTGAATCAGCGGAAAATATGATGCAGTTATTGTCAAAATTATGCGGCAAAGGGTATGTATCTGAAAAAGAATATTCTGATTTATCCCATGATAAAAATATAGGAAAATTTCTTTTGCCATTTTATCGCATAGATAAAAATCATTTATCTAATATGGTCTGGTTTGGGTTATCGACAGGAACTGTTTACAAAGAACAAAATAAAACTGATCCTAAGAGGATACAACAAGCACAGTTTACAAGGATTTTTTCTACTCATCATGATTTGCTTTATTACATCCGATCGTATTGGCATCAACACTTTGTCGAGGAAGCACTTATAAAAATACAATCGTCATGGAATGAATCTAGATATGCTTTACAAATTATCGATATAAAGATCGATCATCAATTTGATTTATTATCTGAAAAAAATGCTCAAAATGCAACCAGAGATATCGATTGCTTACTATTGGTGAGAAACATTGAAATGCAAAAGGATTACATAATACCGATTGAATCAAAACGAAATTCAAAAGAATTTAACAAGGTAACCAAGGAGACGGTAGAAAAAATTTCGTCTACTTATTGTGATATTTTTGATGGTTTTATAGTAACCTCGTATTTTAATAAAGAAAGTGAAGAGAATATATCTCGTACACTTTCATGGGCTTGTTCCCAAAAGAAAATAATACTATGTGTGGAAAATGTTTATAGTAAATTCATTAATAAGTTACAAGAATCAATCAAGGAGATCTGTGAGGTATCATAAGTGATAAAAACGGATAGTAACATCCCAGAGTATATAATTGAGGCTTGTTCACTTTTGAAAAAATTGGGACCGGGGAAAATTAATAGTTTTGTTCAGCTATATTTAATTGCATATTTCAATAAATTTATTAAATTAAATACTTGGTCTGAAACGATCAATCAGTTTGATCTAAGACAGTTAAAACATGAAGCTATGTATCGAATCAATAAAGAGCTTTTTGTATCTTTCGATGCAAATGAAATAAGTAATATCGAAATTATGCATTGGTTAATTAATAATCCTCCATTGGATACAACGCAAGATATTTTAGGAAGTATATATTTATTATGTTCTTCAGATTCACATAGAAAAAGAATGGGTGAGCATTATACAAGAACTGATTTAGTGGAATATATAGTTAATCAATTGCTTGAGTTAAGGAAAGAACAATCCAAAAAGATTGATGAGTTAAGAATAATTGATCCAGCATGTGGCTCTGGAAATTTCATTGTTGAAGTTTTAAGAAGAGGTATAGAAGGATATTCAGGGGATTCAGCTGATTTTTTAAACAGACTCAGTGCAGGGGAATTTGTAGTTGGTGTAGATATTCAAGAAATTGCGTGTTTTATTTCTAAAGTGCGGATGTTAATGGAACTATTACGTTCGAAAATTGAATTTAATTGTGACTTGAAATTACCGATCTATAATTTAAATAGTTTATTATCGGACAATCAAATCTTAAAAGAGAATAATTTCGATGTTGTAGTTACCAATCCGCCATTTTTAAGATATCAATCGATTGATATACAAAGTCGAGAACTTATTTCGAAAAAATATAAATCATGTACAGGAAGGTATGATCTCTATACTATTTTTATTGAAAAGGCAATAATGATGGCGAAAAACGATGGGTACATAGGTATAATTTGCTCAGATATGTTTATGACATCAGCTTATGGTAAAGGTATAAGAAAGTTTGTAAAAGAAACCTCCACGTTATTACTTGTGCTTGATTTGAGGGAAGTATTTCCCTTTGATGCAGCGGTGTTATCATCTGCTTTTTTTTTCACAAAAACTAAAAATGTTGTTACCCCTATCCTTAATACAGTAAGAGTGTTAGATGACTCTATCGTTACAATTGAAACAATTGGTAGTGTAGAGATTCAAGATAGTTGGCGGTATGCTGATGCATTTTCTGAAGATGTTTTCATAAAGATTAAAGAAAATGTGAAAACAGAAAGGCTAGGTGATTTGTCCAATATTTTTGTTGGTATAAAAACTACAGCTGATAGTGTCTATTGCAAACCAATCACAAATATATTTATCGAAGAAAATAAGCTTGAGAAAAAACTTATTAAGCCTCTATTAAGGGGAATAAATTTAAAAAGATGGACAGTTAATTGGACAGGCGATAGAGAAAACACTGATACGAGTATAATTTATCCTTATAAGCAGATATTGGATAAAACCGTTCCTGTTCAGCTTGAAAAATTCCCAAATGTAGAAAGATATTTGCATACTCATAAAGTTGATCTTGAGAGCCGCGAATATTTTAAGGATAGTGGTAAACAATGGTATGAATTATGGGTACCAGTATCGCATAAGACGTTTGAACAAATTAAGATTATTACCCCTGATATTGCTTCGAAGTGCACTTTTGTATTAGACACTAAAGGTTTCTTCTGCAACGGTACTGTGTATGGGATTACATTAAACAGAGATCAAAATATAGATAATTATAAATATCTTATTGGAATTCTGAATAGTAAAGTTATAGAGTTTTTTCATAAAAAAGAGAACCCGAATAAGATACATTCACATAAGTTTAGATTTCAGACTGGAACAATGAAGAATTATCCTATTATTTTAAAGTCTGAAACTAGTAATGTGTTTCATGAATTAGTGGAAGTAGTTAATCAAATTGAAAATTGTGAAAATAGCATTGATTTATGTCATTATGAAAGTAAACTGAATCAGATTGTATATAAATTATACGAATTGAATTCAAATGATATTAAGATTATAGAACGGTATACTAGTTCAACAAGTGCTTAGTCTAATACTTTATTATTCGATTTGTATAATGAAATTTTTTAGAAGATGGTTCAGTCTAATACTTATTTTTGATGATTCAACGATTTTTTCAACTCGAAAACCTTACTATATCGACAACTTCAGTCTAAAACATTATTATTTGCGAACAATTTTTGAAACGGCACGGGGAATATCCCTGTGCCGTTTTTTTATGTGTAAACAAGGAAAAATCGTACAGCAAACAAAGCGGAGGGAATCCCCTTAAAAAATGTTCATGTGGGCTTAATTATGCTACTCTGTAGACGATTTAAATATACCGACGATATTTGGAACAACGCCAAATGCCGTTTATGGCCAGTTGTACACAGCTTTATTGGTGTATGTCTTACTTAAATTTGTATTCGAACAAGGAAATTCCAAAGTACATCCAAGTGCCCTGTTATCTTCTGCCGAATTTGATCGGTTATTTAGTATGAACGATTTGAAGGCAGAATGGTTTGTACAACATAGACAGACCGTCAGGCTGAATGCCTAACGGTCTTTTTCCCCTTGCTATAGCTACTCCAGCAAAAGGGAACTACAAGCCGTTGTTTGATCCCAATCGGCTGTTTTCAGCATTTGGGCGGACCTACAGGGTCTTATCCGCCTCCTTGTTTCCACCTAAATCGGCGAAATAGAGGATCGTAGTTCCCATCAATCAGCATCCGTACTATAATCGCCGGCTGCCCGCTGCTTCCGCCCCGGCCTCGCCGTCCCGCGCTGCGCCCGTCGCTGCTGCCCCGTCTCCGCCGTCCCGCGCTACGCCCGTCCGCCCTGCTCACCCCAACCCCATTGTTTCACCCACCGATGAGACGGTTAATTATACTATAGGCCGCCGCCCCGTCTTAACAAAAATTTTAAATCTTTTTTTGTCCCATGTCGGATTGTATAAGATTCCATAGTTTGACATTAAGATTTAAAGACATCAAGTGTGAGTTAACATGACAAATAGTTTACATCGTTAAGCTTTTACGTGAAGGGGGGGTTCCATTGATCTCATTCCAGCAAGTAGAGAAGCATTACGGCGATTTTCATGTGCTCAAAGGAATTGATCTCCAGGTCCAGCAGGGGGAAGTTGTCGTCGTCGTCGGTCCATCAGGCTCAGGCAAAAGTACGCTGCTCAGATGCATCAATCGGCTGGAGACGATCACCAGCGGCGAACTGACCGTGAACGAGTGCAAAGTCAGTGACAAAAAGACGGATATCAACAAGCTGCGCCGAGACATTGGGATGGTTTTCCAACATTTTAATCTGTACCCGCATAAAAAGGTCATTGATAACATCACGCTTGCGCCAATGAAAGTGCTCGGCCTACCGAAGAAGGAAGCGGAAGAAACGGCGATGTACTACCTTGAGAAGGTAGGCATTCAGGACAAAGCCGGAAGCTATCCCTCGCAACTTTCAGGCGGTCAGCAGCAGCGGGTGGCGATAGCCAGGGGACTGGCGATGAAGCCGAAAATTATGCTGTTTGATGAACCGACATCGGCGCTGGATCCAGAGATGGTGGGCGAGGTGCTGGACGTCATGAAGGCGCTGGCGCATGATGGAATGACGATGGTTGTGGTCACGCACGAGATGGGCTTTGCCCGGGAAGTGGCGGATCGTGTTATTTTTATGGATAAAGGGCAAATCGTTGAAGAATCGCCGCCGGAGGAATTTTTTGTCAATCCGAAAGAAGGGCGGGCACGACTGTTCCTCAACCGCGTTTTAAATCACTAATATTCGTTCTGCATCATGAATCCCGCGTTTTGAATCATAAATAATGAGGAGATGAAATATTATGATAGCAAAAAAGTGGAATTTTATCGTGATGTTAACAGCCATATTCGCATTGGCAGGGTGTGCGTCGACATCAACAACGGGAGGCGCAGCCAGTGCGCCAGCAAGCTCGCCGGCAGCAAGCGCGAGCGCGCCAAGCACGGCCAAGCCTGCAGGCGGGGCATCGGTACTCGATGAGATCAAGAGCAGAGGCAAGCTGGTCGTTGGCGTCAAATACGACACGAAGCTGTTCGGCTTGAAAAATCCGACAGGCGGAGAAGTCGAAGGTTTCGACGTGGACATCGCCAAAGCGCTTGCGAAGGAAATTCTCGGCGATGAGAAGAAAATCGAGCTGAAGGAAGTAACATCCAAAACGCGTATTCCGATGCTCGACAACAAGGAGATCGACATGATTGTCGCCACGATGACGATTACGGACGAGCGCAAAAAGCAGGTTGAATTCTCCGATGTTTATTTTAAAGCGGGACAGTCCCTGCTAGTGAAGAAAGGCAGCCCGATCAAATCGATTGCCGACATTAAAAAAGGCACCAAAGTACTGGCGGTAAAAGGCGCTACGTCCGTTGGAAACATTAAAGCCAAAGCACCGGAAGCGACGGTACTGGAGTTTGATAACTACCAAGATGCCTTCAGCGCACTCAAAGCAGGACAAGGGGACACGCTGACCACGGATAATGCGATCCTCTATGGCATGGTGGCACAGGATCCGAACTTTGCCGTTGTCGGTGAGCCGTTCACGGATGAGCCTTATGGCATCGCGATGAAAAAAGGCGAAACAGCGCTTCAAACCGTGGTCAACGACAGTCTCAAGAAGCTGCAATCCAACGGCGAATACGACAAGATTTATAAGAAATGGATCGGCGAGGCGCCATCCAAATAACCAAGATCAGATGGGTGGCCGCAAGCTGCCCATCTTCTGTCTATGAGGGGGGCGTGAGCCGATGCCGGATATTTCGATTTTTACCGATCACATGGATATTTTTATGAAAGGCTTTGTAAACACCATCTGGGCTAGTCTCATTGCATTAATCGGCAGTTTTATTCTGGGGACGTTGATTGCCATCTGCCGGATCTCATCCGTAAAGCCCTTGCGATGGCTAGGTACGGCTTACGTGGAGTTCATTCGAAACATTCCGCTCTTGCTCGTGGTTTTTGTCTTCTTTTATGGCTTGCCCTCCCTGGGTGTAACCTTGAGCGGCTTCGTCTGCGGAACCTTGGGCCTGACGGTTTACACGGCAGCTTTCATCGCCGAAGCGATTCGGGCCGGTATCATGTCTGTCCCGCTCGGCCAATCGGAAGCCGCAAGGTCCTCTGGTCTGACCTACGGGCAAGCGATGTGGCATGTCGTCCTTCCGCAAGCGATCAAAATCGTCATACCGCCACTGAGCAACCAATTTATTAACCTAGTTAAGAATTCGTCGGTGCTAGGGGTGTTTGCGGGCCTTGATCTTATGTATTTCGGCGACATGATAGCGAGCGAGACGTACGCCACATTTGATACGTATATTTTCATCGCTGTGCTTTATTTGCTCTTAACACTGCCGCTAAGCTACGGTGCCTTGTATCTAGAACGTAAGCTGGCGAGGGGGTGAATGAATGGATATTTTGCATGCTTTCTCTGTGGAGAATATGAGATTTATTCTCGAAGGGTTTTACATGACGCTAAAAGTTGCCTTGATTGCCATCATTCTCAGCTTTATTGTAGGCTGCGTTGTGGGAACGGTCCGTTATACGAAAATACCCATCGTTTCACCTGTTTTAGGCGTAGTTGTAGAGTTGCTTCGTAACTTGCCTTTACTTTTGATCATATTTTTCGCTCGGTTTGCCCTGCCGGATATCGGTATTAAGCTAGGTCCGATGAATGCGACGATTGTGGCGCTAACGCTTTTTGAAGGGGCGATGATCGCGGAAATTGTGCGAAGCGGGCTCAACTCCATCGACAAAGGGCAGATCGAAGCCGCTCGTTCGTCTGGACTCGGCTATGTCCAGACGCTTTGGCATATCGTGATTCCACAGGGGCTTCGCCGTATGGTTCCTCCGCTCGTCAGCCAGTTTATCTCCCTGCTCAAAGATACATCTCTTGCCATTGTTATTTCCTTGCCTGAACTGATGCATCATGCGAAAATAGTAATTGGACAAAGTTATAGCTATACCATACCAATTCTGTTTGTCGTGGCTGTGCTTTATTTTGCTGTCAATTATGCCTTATCGTTGGCGGCGCGAAGATTTGAAGCGAGAATGGTGTAGAGAATTTGAGCAGGAAGAAGAAGCGAGCTTACATTCATGGTGCTGGGTTCCATCAACTACGAGATCGGGATTCCGATGGGCAGATATGGGATCTCATCTAGGGGGTGATCGGCTGGGACGCTTGAAAAATGAAGGGCTACAAATGATTCTGATCGCCATTGTGACGGCGATTGCCGGCGAGTTCAAAATAACGCCCTTCAGCGGCGAAGTGTTTCGGATCGGTCTAGGGAGCAGCACCTTTCTTCTGTGCTTGCTTTTGCTCAAACATTTGCCTTCTATCTATACAGGCCTTATTACCGGCATTACCGTTTTGCTGTTTCGCTCCATAGAGGCGGGGATTATGACACACGGAGCTGCATCGCTTGGCTGGAGCATGCAGACCCACTTGCCAGCGATGCTGTACTATATGGCTTTTGCGGTAGGGATGAGCTTGATAAAGCAGAATATGGTGAAATTCCATCCCCTCGTGCTTGGCTTATTTCTGTCGCTCATTGATCTCATGTCCAATGAGATTGAGCTGCTGGCGCGCAGCGTCATTTTCGATGCACCCTACAAGTTTTCGCAGCAGTTAGTCTACATTTCGGTGATTGCCCTCGTAAGAAGCTATTTTGTGGTTGGCATCTACAGCAGCGTGACCATCCATCAGATGAGAGTCCTTCACAGTGAGCAGCAGAAGCGGATGGAGCAGATGTTAAATACGAACAGCGGACTGTATGGCGAGGTGTTCTACCTGCGTAAGTCCATGGAAACGATTGAGCAGCTGACGGCCAAAAGCCACAATTTATACGAAAAAGTGAACGGCACGGGGCTGAAAAGTTATGCCCGCACGATTTTGGAAATCACGCAACAGATCCATGAGGTGAAAAAAGACTCGCAGCGCATCCTTGCCGGCTTATTAAAGCTGTTTGACCGGGAATTCGCCTCGAATATGAGGCTGGCGGAAATTATAGAGTTCGCGATAAAATCCAATCAGGGATACAGCGGGATGATCGGCAAACGGATTCAATTCACCACCGATCTGCGCATTAACTATGATTCCGATCACTATCTTCCTTTGCTGACGGTCATGAATAATCTGTTGTCCAACAGTGTGGAAGCGATCGAGGATCAGGGGACGATTCACGTAAGTGCATACGAACGCGGCGCAGAAACGATTCTGACGGTCTCGGATACGGGGACGGGGATTGCTCATCTGGAAAAGGATATGATTTTCGAGCCGGGCTTCACAACGAAATTTAATCAGGAAGGTTTTGCTGCAACCGGCATCGGGCTTTCTCACGTACGGGATATTGTTCATTCCTTAGGCGGGGATATTCATTTGCGTTCTGATGAGCCTGGCGCTCAGACAACTTTTGTGATCATCGTATTGACCGATACGTTGAAAAAAGGAGCGTAGAGATCATGCTGTCTTTCGGAATTGTGGACGATGATGCGGTAAGCAGATTGATGCTGCACAAAATTATTGAAAAAGGCGGGTTAGGCGAAGTCGTAGGCACGGCAGGCAGCGGGAGCGAAGGCGAAAGAGTGCTGCTCGAAACGTCGCCTGATGTCGTTGTCATTGATCTGCTGATGCCGGATCAGGATGGCATTGAGACGATTATTCGGCTCAAGGAGCAAGGTTTTCAAGGCAAATACGTCATGATATCGCAGATAGAAAATAAAGAGATGATCGGCAAGGCTTACCAAGCCGGCGTCGAATACTATATTCAAAAGCCGATTAACAAAATCGAAGTGGAAGCGGTGCTTTCCAAGGTCAACGAACAGTGGAAGATCAGCCGTTCCCTGAAGGAGATTCAGGACTCTTTGACGAAGCTGAGCCTAATGAACCTCAGTCCGGAGAGCCCTCGTAAAAAGCGCAGCGTGCGCGAGATCGTCCAACCCATTCTCATGGACATGGGCATTGTCGGGGAGAGCGGGAGTCGGGATGTGACGGACATTATCGAGCATCTGACGAAGCATCATCGAGGTGACGGGATCCCGCCACTGAAGGAGCTGTACGAGACGGCGGCTCGCAGCCACAAACTGGAAGAAGCTGATGTGGAAAAGGAAGGGAAAGCCGTCGAGCAGCGTATTCGTCGTGCAGTTATGGTTGCCTTAGCCCATATAGCCAGCATCGGTTTGACGGATTACAGCAATCCGAAATTTGAGCATTATGCGCCGCTCTATTTTGAATTTCAGGATGTTCGGTTGAAAATGAAAGAGATCGATGAGAATTTGAAATCGGAGAAAAGTAAAATTAACATCAAAAAGTTTCTGCAAGTGCTTTATCTGGAAGTGACGGACAAGATGCGAAGCGAGCATTAGGCCCGGATGACGGGTGTTTTGCGGTTGCGAATTGACCGATGGTTATGATATGATTTTGTACATAGTGAAGAAAAGGAGGTGAAGGTAGGATGAATCGAGAGTTTGTGAACAACCGTGTGAGCCAGTTACCTATCGCGATGGCTGGCATCGTTCATGCATTTGCGTGCAACGGGAGAAGTCTGTCCAAATTTGTTCATACGGTATCACAACTCACGAAAAGACACCTACCTTAACCTCAATCGGATGATCCGCTGAAGGTCGTAGGAATTTTCCTGCGGCCTTTTTTGCTGCGTTCAAGATGTTCAGGAGGGGGTCTTTCATAACCAAGGAGGATCCTTCACGATGTTACTGATAAATGGTCAACATATAAAGAAATACCACGGTGCCCAGCTGGTGCTGGCGGACGTTACGTTTGAGATTCACGAAGGCGAACGAATCGGATTGGTCGGACGAAATGGAAGCGGGAAATCGACCTTGCTGCGCCTCGTTTCCAAAATGGAAAAGCCGGACGAGGGGCTGCTAACGGTGCGCAAAGATACGCGAATCGGCTACTTAGCCCAGATTCCGACGGAATGGGAGAGCGGCACGGTGTATGATGTGCTCGCGGCTAGTTTTGCGGGGCTGCTGGAGTGCCGCGCCGCGATGACGGAGCTTGAGCAGCGCATGTCGGACCCGTTGGCTATCAACGGGCTTGATCAGCTGCTTGGGCGGTATGCGCAGCTGCAGGAGCGTTTTGAGCGGGAAGGCGGCTACGAGCTGGATGCCAGAATTGACCAGGTGGCAACCGGACTCCGCATTGCCCGCGAAGTGTATGAACGAAGCTTCGCCTCGCTGTCCGGAGGGGAGAAGACCAAGATTGCGCTTGCTTCCCAATTGATCGGCAAGCCGGATGTGCTGCTGCTCGATGAGCCAACGAATCATCTCGATTTATTTGGCGTTGAATGGCTGGAAGAATACTTGACCCATTATGAGGGCGCGTGTTTCATTGTCTCTCATGACCGCTACTTTTTGGATCGGGTCGTCACCAAAATTGTCGAGTTGGAAGACGGGGAGTCTTCGTCGTATCTGACATCCTATACGGGGTACATGAAGGAGAAAGAAGTCCGGCTGCTGCAGCAATTCGCGGATTATCAGGAGCAGCAGAAGGTCATCAAGAAAATGAAAGAGACGATCAAACAGCTCATGGAGTGGGGGCGTATCGGAGGGAACGATAAGTTTTTCCGCAGAGCGGCATCGATGCAGAAAGCATTGGACCGGATGGAGAAGCTGAAGCGTCCTGTCCTCGATCCGAAGGCCGCTGAATTCGGGCTGAAGGTGGATGATCGCTCGGGCAAGCGGGTCATTGTGTTTGATGACGTAAGCAAGCAGTATGGGGACAAAGTGCTGCTGCGGAAGGCAAGCGGCTTGCTCGAGTATGGCGAGAAAGTGATGCTTCTGGGGCATAACGGTTCAGGGAAAACGACGCTGTTGAAAATGCTTTTGGGCGAGGTACAGCCGGATGGCGGCGAGCTGGACATAGGCGCGCGCGTGGACATCGGTTACTTGGCGCAGCAGGAGTACCCTGAGGACCAGAAGAAAACGGTGCTGGCTTATTTTTGTGAGGAAGCGAAGCTGGAAGAAGGGGAAGCGAGAAGCCGGCTAGCGGCTTATCTGTTCTATGGCGCAGATGTTTTCAAACCGGTTAGCTCCCTCTCAGGCGGAGAATGGACGCGACTGCGGCTGGCGCTGCTCGTGCTGCGTAAGCCGAATCTGCTTATTTTAGATGAGCCGACGAATCATATGGACATCGTCTCAAGGGAGGCGCTAGAGGAAGCGCTTGAGGAGTTTCCGGGCACGGTGCTTGCAGTGACGCACGACCGTTACTTCATAAATCGGCTGTCTCAGAAAATCTGGGAGCTGGATCAAGGGCGCATCACTGTTTATTTGGGCAGCTTTGATGACTACAAAGCGACAAGCGCACAGCTGCGCGCGGCACATGCGCGCAAGGGGGATGCCGCTCCACCTGCGAAGTCCGCCAGAGCAGGGTCACAGGCAGCGGCGGCCAAGGCGGAGCCGCGTGCGGCCTCTGTTCCGCGCGGAAAGTCACGCAGCACGGCTGCGTTCGCGCGCGAGCGGCTGGAGCGGGACATCGCGGAAGCGGAGGCGCGGCTCGGCGGGTTCGATCAGGCGCTGGCGAATCCGGTGCCTGAGGAGCTGAGCCGCCTATGGGCAGAGCGCGAAGCGGCCCAGGGGGATCTGGATCGGCTGTATGCGAAGTGGATACAGTTGGAGGATTAAGAGGAGGGAGCTTGCGGGCCAACCAGTCCAGTCTCTAAACGTAACTTAATGACATTGGCCTTTAGGCTCTCTTTTTCGTATCAAGAAGCAACCGTCCTTACATACGATCGGAATACTTGCATGCTTACGTTTGACCGAAACCATTCGGGCAAAGGTCCCGGGGCATTCGTCAGGTTTTTGTGGATGTACTGGTTGGGGAACTCCATCTTCGTTTGTTTCTTGATCGTTCTTCCGTGGAAGTCTTAGGCTTGAGGGGACAAAAGTCGGGATTTTATTGAGAGGTATTAAGAAATATATACCCGGTAAATATTATATTACAATTTTGCTAGAAGTTTTTAAGAACTACAGGTCATTAAAGAAGATATTGATGAATGAAGAAGGGGTTTCATAACTTTTCTTAGTATTTTAGATTATGTCGTTTGAAGTGCGGTTTCTAACTTTAATAACAAGATGATTTTTAGTGGTTCCACACTTTCTTTTTTTCGTCTTTATAACGTGCCGCGGCAAACCCAGTAAAATCAACAAAACTGGTTCCAGACTTTTATATCACCTAACATTTTTTGTTAAATGAAAATAAAGTATTAGACTGGTGTAGGCGTTAAGCTAACGGGCAGGATAACGTGGAAATATCTTGAAATAATAATTAGCACTCAATCATTTATGAGGTGTCCATTATGGCGATTGGTGATTATCAATTTATTCTGTTTCCAATAGGGAACGTTCCAAATATCTCGGAAGAGGGTATAGAGTTTGTTGGAGAAAATAAATTCAATTTTTATCAAGCTGTAGATATACTCCGAAAGTCGGTTCATATCCAGAATGACTCAACATTGAAGTCATGGAATACTTTTGATGATGAATGCTATTTTCTTTATTTTGATGGGAAATACAAGGTTGAAATTGAGCTTAATACAGGAAATTTTACAGAAGAAGCTGAAGACATTTCAATAAGAACTAATATTTATCGAGACGAGGGAAGCGTAACTGAAGCACTACGAATTTGCCAAGTTTTATGCGGCGCTTTAAACATAAAATGCTGGAACATGAAACTTAGAGAGATAATTGATTTGCAAAATGGCTCTAGTGTTACTAATACAATAAATCATTATAGTCTGCTAAGAAATAAGAGTTAGTTTAAATGCAAGCTAATGATAAGCAAGCAATCATTTGATGGAGGTATTAACCATATGATTTTAAATCGAAACGAACTTAGAGTAGGCGCACTCGATTTAAAAGTCATTCATCTACACCAACAAGAAATTGGGATAATTGTGACAGAAGAAATGGGGCGGTTTTTACTTATTGACGCTAAAGATTCGCCTGAGATGTTTTTACTATCGGCCCTGCTTAAGCACTGTCTTGATACTGATGATGTGCTTTATATTCAAAGGAAAAGACCCGAGAATGCTGACCTATTTATCTTCAATGGTGCTGTCACTCCCTTAGATAGAAAGCTTATCAAGCAAATAAAATTGGCTCTTAAGAGCTCTAAAGTGAAAGAGAAAATGGACGTCAATACTGAAGATAACGAGGATGAGGGGTTTTGGGGTAAATGGGAAAGCTGGAAATATGAAAAACAGTTAAGAATTGATGCTGATAAAGACCTAGTATTATTAAACACCTCAAGATTAGGACTTGAATTAATGACACATTCATGTGCACATTTGGCATCGTCGTTTGTTGGACATTCGCATTTCGATTGGTGCTCTACTTCAAACTCACCTGAACTGATTATTCGGAATATTGCTCGAAATGATTAAGCTATCGGAGAACGTTAATACAATACGAACAGCGAGGCAGCCGGCCCTAAAGATCGGCTGCTTTTTCGTTGAACTAAAGGGCAGTAGCGCGTGGAAAATAAGCCAATTAAAGTCACTTTAGTGGCCATGTAAATCGCGTTTTTTTTATAATATGTGATCAATAAAAAAGCGGCAGTCTAGGACTATTTTCACGTCCATGGCTACCGCTGACCTAATCATAAGAGCAGTCTAAAACTTTATTTTACCACAACGCAGTACTTGTTTAACTAGTTATACAGATAACGCTTAGATAACTCTTGAAATGCATTCCGGTGGAATTCTTTCTTTTCAAGCATCAATTTCCGAGCCATTTGCTTATACATTTGCTTATACTGAGGGTTCGGTGAGCTGCCCGCCGCCTGTTCCAAAGCAATTGCCATCATGGTTAGCTCCTGACCATCGAAAGTGTCTATCACATTTTTGTTTATTATTTTTTTCGCCAGCTCGCGGTTCATTCTGGACTGAAACCGACTTTCCGTCTTCTTTGACCATTGTACCAAAGCATTCACAATAATCAGTTTGTCGTTTAACGTTAACTTGATCTTGGCTTTTGTGCATATCATTCTTAATTACACTCCTTTGTTCTCGATTGGCTGAATCAGTAATCGAGAGCAGGAGCGACAGGAGGACGGAGCGGCGGAGCATGAGACCAACTTAAATAATGTCGGATCCGGCAATGCCATAACATTCGGCTACACGGTATCATAGGATCGGATTTATCAATCAGAACCGCTTTGAAATCACTTCCTGCATACAAAGATTTGGCATTGCCATTTTTGGCACTAGCAGGCAAAGGCAACAGCGAGCCTAGATTCGATGCAGGTGGAGGCATTGTAGGTTCTGATAACGGTATGGTCGGGAACGGTTCTCTTTCCGGAAATTGACTTGTGTTTGCAGATATAAATTTATTTGACGAATTCACGATTGCCGTTTGGTGACCTTTTTCCTTGGATAAAAGCGGCGTAGGCTTCGGTATAGATTGAATTGCTGTGGTATAGGAACCTCCCGCAGTTTCTAAACGGCTCGCAACAGGCAATAAAGGGGTGGATGAAGGTATTATTCCCAAAGAACTATCTTTCGGAGTCGGTGATTTATCCGAAGAATCATTCCCAGCGGGCGAACTATCCAAGTACAACACTGACTGCACACCAACATCTTCCGCGAACGGCTTCTGCGAATTGGTTACTGTTTCTGCGACTGGTTGCACAACTGCATTCGTTAGCTCTTCTACCACATCAGTGATCGGCTTCAGCGTATCAGTCAACGTCTGTGCGACCGGCTGCACAACTTTATCCGTCAGCTCCCCAGTCGCATCCGTGACCGGCTTCAGCGTATCAGTCAACGTCTGTGCGACCGGCTGCACAACTTTATCCGTCAGCTCCCCAGTCGCATCCGTGACCGGTTTCAGCGTATCAGTCAACGACTTTGTGACCGGCTGCACAACTTTATCCGTCAGCTCCCCAGTCGCATCCGTGACCGGTTTCAGCGTGTCAGTCACCGTTTCTGCGACCGGTTGCACAACTTTATCTGTCAGCTCCCCAGCCGCATCCGTGATTGGATTCAACGTATCGGTTACCGTCTCTGCGACCGGTTGCACAACTTTATCTGTCAGCTCCCCAGCCGCATCCGTGATTGGATTCAACGTATCGGTTACCGTTTCTGCGACCGGTTGCACAACTTTATCCGTCAGCTCCCCAGCTGTATCCGTGATTGGATTCAAGGTATCAGTTACCGTTTCTGCTATCGGTTGAATGATTATATTCAATGACTCGATGCAACAAGCCAAGGTTTCCTTAGCATGAGCTGAATGGATTCCCGCCAAGAAAGGAAATGTAAGCAAAATTAATGTAATGACGAGGCATTTCAAGAACTTTCACCTCACTTTACAGTTAACCCTAACCTCATATGGAAACATTCGCCATTTAATTACAAATATCCTGTGAAATCTATTTAAATTGAGCCTTTCGATCTAGAAGTAGCACTTTTGTGCTATCAGTAAATATAGTGCAAGAGAGGATGAAGCTAATCCAATCAAAGAGTGTTTGAGGATTATAAAAGATTCGATGGAAAGTTAATATTGGAGTAATTGTGGGATTTGATTAAAGTTATTCATATCAAGATAAACGATGGGTAAAACTAAGTGGGAACGATAACTCAATAATAAAAGGAAGTCGACGACTTTATTTTCTAAGCTAATATTGATATTTGACCATAAGAAAAACCGCCCTTGTGAAAATTGTCAAAGTAAAAGATGACTTCCACATGTGAAAAATCTTCGATGCCCACAAGACTTTGCTCCGTATATCCATCTGCAAGCTCAATAGTGGATATCACTTCACCCCAATAATCATCTTCTGTTGTTTCTCTACTGTTTCTAACAAAAGCAATTGGTTCCACGTTAATCATAATGTCTACCTCCTAATTTCTCCAATAAAGCCGCCACAGTCTAAGACTTTATTTTTCAAGTCATAAGCTGCGGCGGCCCTAACTTTAGGGTGAGTCTAATATATCCCCCAGATATTGCAATCAGGAGCGAGCGAGCCAATCCGTCAAACGGGTCGGTGCAATACGCGTGCTGCTGTCGTCCGCAGGAACGAGCGACCTATCGTCCACTTGACCGCCGAAGTACCCTGCCTCGTTATCCGTGACGACCTCACGATTATCCCCAGCCGCCTTCAAGGATAGACGGACGAACTCGTCCATCCCGAACTTCTCGGGTCCGGCCAGGTCGACAATGCCGTTCACGGGTTCCGCTAGCGCGTAGTCAGCCAAAGCCTCGCTCACATCCGCGGCCGCTATCGGCTGCATGGCGGAGGACGGCAAACGGACGGTTTGACCTTCCGTCGCCGTATAGGCGATGGTGCCGGCAAATTCGAAGAACTGCGTCGCCCTGACGATCGTGTAAGGAATCGAGGACGCTTGGATCAGCTTCTCCTGGGCGACCTTGGCGTTAAAATAAGCGTTTCCGGGCGGGCGGTCCGTACCAACGATCGACAGGGCAATATAGTGCTGCACGCCCGCGTTCGCCGCCTCGGCCAGCAGATTCTTGGTCGACGTTTCGAAGAACGTCAATACCGCCTGCTCTTCGAACGAAGGCGAGTTGGTGACGTCGACGACGACTTGCGCGCTGGCTAGCGCCACACTCAGGCCTTCGCCTGTTACCGAATTGACGCCCAGGGACGGGGAAGCCGCCACCGCTTCATGACCTAAATTGTTCAGGTTCTGTACAAGCCCTTTACCGATAAGTCCGCTACCGCCGATCACTACAATTTTCATAAATTTCCTCCTGGATTTTAGCCCGTTTCTGCTGGGCGATTAGGTTTAAATGAAGCCTCTTGTTTTGCCCGA
Organism: Paenibacillus oryzisoli; assembly: GCF_050467285.1. Taxonomy (GTDB): domain Bacteria; phylum Bacillota; class Bacilli; order Paenibacillales; family NBRC-103111; genus Paenibacillus_E; species Paenibacillus_E oryzisoli_A. The sequence goes on from NZ_JBCMUN010000031.1 coordinate 33,297, forward strand.
CATACATATAACGACCGAGCCAACCGTTCTGTGACACGTACAATGGCTCAAAGGTCTGTTGTTCAACCTCAGTTGACGGGAGCGGTCTCCAACGCCGAGGACGTAGGGCAGGACGTATTTTTGAAAGCATATCATTTGCCGCCGAAGAATGATGGTGCTCAGAATAACTCGACAATAATTGGTTAATGATACTGGTATATTTTTCATCCAAAAGGAAAAAACGTTATGAACTTATTCTGGTCACACACCCTCTGGTATCTAATATTAGGTGTAGCAACCTTAACTCAACTCATATATACGCTGTATCATTCAACGGATCGCTTAAGAACATTCGCTTTCTATTTATCACTAGTGGGGCTTCCGCTGTATTTTGAAACATTTATCTTAATTTTTTTGGATGCGTATGCATACTTCCCGAAAATCATACGAAATCCAAACCTTGACCCCTATAATGATGTATTAGCGGGGAATTTGTTCTCGCAGTTTGGAGTGGCATCATCAGCGCTGCTGTTGGCTGTTCGTCGAAAACCTTTTTACTGGAACGTGATTGTCTCCTTTATTTACGCTATGGTAGAAGTACTCTTTGAATTTTTGGGTATATATCGTCACCATTGGTGGAAAACATGGATGACGTTCATAGCATTGTTCCTTTTTTTCGCCATTTCCAAATGGATGTATTCTCATTTAACTCGGGGTGTCGGATCAATATACTTTTATGGCTATTTGATCTTGGGCATGTTTCCAATCTGTACTATACTGTTTTTTTGGGGTGTACTCGATTTATTTGGGTATATGCGATTTACGACAACTTTGTTCCCTGACCACCCTAGAATAAGTCGTTATGGTCTATATCTAACCTTTACTTTGGTAAACTATATACTTGTTATATGGGGATATTTCCAAAAACATTGGATTTGGAAAATAATAACCTTAGTTTCGGTTGGTACTTTGATTTATTTGGGGTATAGAGGTCATCTTTTACTCTTCTGGGAAGGTGCTTTTGTGCCAATTGGAATTATAATCATCTTTTGGATGTATTTTTCAGTATGGATCTTAGACACATTATATCGGGGACGACAACAAGAATTGTAAATACAACTAGAATGGAAAAGAAGCTAGATAAATAATATACTAGCAATAACTGTTTTTTGTTGAGGTGAATCTAATGGATGAAATCAATGATTCAAAAGAAATTGTATTACAAATCGGTGTTGCCTTGAAAAAGTACAGAAAAGAAAAAAACATGAGCTTAGACGACTTATCGGAACTAACGGGCGTAAGCAAACTTACGCTGGGAAATATTGAACGTGGCGAGACAAATCCAACGTTGGCGATGATATGGAAAATTTCAAAAGGTATATCTTTACCGCTATTGGCTTTGTTCAAATCAGAGGATTCTGCTAGTTTGTATCGAGCAGGTGAAGGACTGCGGTTTTCTAATGATCAAAAAAATTGGATCATTGAACCAGTCTTTAAAAGTAACAATATTGAAATGTGTCGGGCTTACTTACAGCCAAATAGCTCGTATCAGCCTGAAGGTCATCATGTCAATACATCTGAAATCGCGACAGTCATGACGGGTTCTGTTGAAATTCAAGTCAACGGAGAGATTTACACATTGAATCAATATGATACGATCAGTTTTCGTGCAGATTGTCCTCATTCTTATACCAATCATACGGATAGCGAAACAGTGCTCCATATATCCTTAAAGTACGGTTTCTAAAGTTGAAAATCCCACTTATTACATACAACGCTGAATTCCATGACGGGAATTTCAGAGTTGTATTTTTGTTTTTAGATAAATAATAATATACTATAAAATACTTATTGATTAAAACGGTATATTATAATATACTTTCGTTATTCGCGCGGATGTATCATTTTTTTCAATCAGCAGGAAGCAAAGGAGAAATTAAGAATGCCGAACAAACAAAAAAGTAAAGCCGTACCATCCTCTACAGGGCTGATCATTCTCGGCATTATTTTTATTGCAGCTAATTTACGCACGCCCTTAACGTCAGTCGGTCCTTTAGTGAGTCTCATAAGAGATGACGTTCATATTTCGAATACATTAGCAGGCTTGCTTACAACGGTACCTTTGCTTACCTTTGCTTTTTTATCGCCTCTAGTACCAAAATTAGGACAAAGGTATGGGGTTGAACGTATCATAATGATCGCCTTACTCTTTCTAACGGTAGGTATTGTAATACGTTCTTTATCTGGCGCAGTGAATCTGTTTATTGGGACAGCCATTCTTGGATTCGCAATTGCCGTATGTAATGTATTATTGCCAAGTATAATCAAGAGGGATTTTCCAAATAAAATTGGCTCCATCACAGGTGTTTATTCCATATCAATGAGTTTAAGTGGAGCAATCGCCTCGGGTATCAGTGTGCCGCTAGCCGTGAATGCAGGTCTAAAATGGCAGGGAGCATTGGGAATATGGGGAATTCTAAGCTTTGTAGCGATTCTCTGTTGGTTGCCCCAATTAAGAAATCAAACGAAGCATATAGCCACGACGAGTCAAAAGATGGCCAGCAACGATGTGAATGTTTGGAGATCGCCACTTGCTTGGCAAGTAACCATGTTTATGGGGATACAGTCCATGGTTTTCTATGTATTGATCGCATGGTTGCCTGAAATGTTAAAGCAGCAAGGAATTGACGCCAATCAATCCGGATGGTACCTCTCGATCATGCAGCTTGCTATGCTTCCATTTGCCTTTATAGTCCCCGTTATTGCTGGGCGCATGTCTAGCCAACGGATGCTAGTGGCCATTACAACCATTTTGCTGTTGACGGGAACGATCGGACTTCTTTATGGAAGCTCTAGCATCATTCTGCTGTGGATCATCATGCTGGGCATTGGTGGAGGCTTCGCCTTTAGTTTGTCCATGATGTTTTTCGGGCTACGTGCTAAAAATGCGCATCAAGCAGCAGAACTGTCTGGCATGGCGCAATCGATCGGATATCTTCTTGCCGCAGTCGGTCCTGCTCTTATCGGATATCTGCATGATGCGACAAATAGTTGGAACCTGCCGCTTTTCATTCTGCTTGGCGCTGCAGTCCTGCTCTTTTTTGTCGGTATAGGCGCAGCAAGAAACCGTTTTGTAGGTAGCCGAAATAGTCACGGGGTGCCACGGAAAGGATGATAACTAGCCCGGGGGAAATAGGATCGCAGAAGACGGCAGCACTATAACGGTATCCAGCCCGATAGGACCGCGCCGCCGTCCGAATGATTGCTTGCCGCAAGATCGCCTCCATGTTGACGGATGATCCGTTGGGAGATGGTCAGGCCGAGCCCGGCGCCTCCCGTCGCGCGGCTTCTCGATTGTTCTCCTCGATAGAGGGGCTCGAAAATCCGGGTAAGCTCCTCCGGTGTAAACCCGGGACCTGAATCTTGGATGGTGAACGTCACACGGTCTTTCTCCCTTAGGCACTCTAAGACAACTCGACTCTGAGCAGGCGTGTGCCGCACGGCATTGTCCAAGACATTGCATATCGCGCGCTCCAGCAAATGAGCATCAGCTTTTATTAAGCATTCGCCCGATTCAAATTGGAATCCGGCATGAATTGTAATCTGTTTCTGCTGCGCTTGGGGCTCCAGGCTCGCAATCGATTTTTGCACAATGTCATAGAAGTTGCAGTTGTCCTTGCTCAGCCCGTTCTCCCGATACTCCATTTTTGTAAATGTAAAAAGGTCCTCAACCAGCCGGTCCAACTGGGCCGACTTTTCTTTGCATACGGCGACATATTTCGAAACTTGGTCCGGCGTGCGCGCAATGCCTTGCTCAAGCCCGTCCAAATACCCCCGCAGCGCAAATAAGGGGGTGCGCAGATCATGCGCGACGGCCGCGATGACGAACCGCCGCTCCTCCTCCAGCGCCGCTTGCTTCTGACTCGAGCTCTGGAGTCCGTTCACCATGAACGCGAACCCGTCCCGAACCTCGGCGATTTCCCGGACAGCGGATGGGGGGAGTTGGATGTCCCAGTCCCCGCCGGCTATTCGCCGGGCTGCAGCGCCAAGCTGTTCGAGGGGGTCAAGCAGATACCGGCGGATGCGAAGGCCAATGATCAATAAAGCGAGCAGCAGGCCTGCAAAGGCGGCGATATGCGTAACGATATAAGAGCCGGGCTGCCCGCCGCCAATATCCAGCGACCCCGTCGCAAGCCAAAAGGTTGTCACGAAAAAAAGCCAAGGCAGCAGCAGAAGCAGCGCCAAACTCAGAAAAAAAGACGTTCGTATGTTAAGTCTCTTCATAGTAAGCACCCTCGAATCGATAGCCAACGCCCCATACGTTGGTCAAATATTTCGGCTCATCTGGATCCTGCTCGACTTTCTCGCGAAGACGACTTAGATGCACACGAATCGTATGCCGGTCACCAATGCCGTCCCAGAACTTCGCGAGCAGTTGATCATAGGTGAACACCTGTCTCGGATGCTCCGCGAACAACTTAAGCAGGTCGTACTCCTTTGGCGTAAGGGAGATATCTTGACCATCGATGAGCACTTCCCGTGTGGTTAAATCAAGCTTGATACGGCCATAGTCGAGCACGCGGGAACGGCTATCTTGCTGCGAGGCGGTACGTCGAAGGACCGCCTTCACGCGGGCGATGATCTCGCCGGGCGATGCGGTTTTGACGATATAGTCGTCCCCGCCGAGCGTTAGTCCGCGGATTTTATCCACATCGTCGCTGCGCGCACTGAGGAACAGGATCGGAACGCCGCTCTCCGTCCGCACTTGCCGGCAGAATTCAAATCCATTCTGTCCCGGCATCATGATATCCAGGATGATGCAATGCACGGCATGTTGTTGAAACAGGGTCCATGCCTGGGCAGTATCGTTCGCGGTTACAACCCTAAAGTTGTCATTCTCCAAAAAGTCTCTTAATAGCTCAACGATGCTTTGGTCATCATCCACAACGAGAATCGTATTGAAATCGCTCATGTGCATATCCCACCTCTTGCCCCTATCTTATCACGTATTGTGAAAGGATTAGAGCAGTCTGCCATTTTGTGATCATTTGTTTATGGTTTTGTGACTTTTTCGTCCCTTCTTTTGAGATACTCCTTTGTTATGCTTCAAATGTGAAAAAGATCACTTGCTCGGCTGAAATGGTTGAAGGAGGATGAATGCATGTTATCGGTTCAAATCGTGCTTTTTGACGGATTCGATCTGCTCGACGCCCTAGCGCCCTACGAGGTATTTTGTGCTGCTGAGATGTTGACGGAAAACGCGTTAAGCGTAAAGCTCGTTACTGCCGAGGGGGCAAGATCTGTGCCTAGCGGCACGAACGGGTTAAAAATCGAAGCCGGCGACCGCCTGGATCCGGTGCGCCCGGGCATTATTCTCGTGCCCGGAGCGTCCGGTCCCGTTGAAGGAGAAGGCCCCAATACGGTTCCGTCCATTTTGGGACGGACCGTCCATACGGCATTGCCCGGCATGCTAGGGAAGGCGCTCGAACAAAAAGACGTCGTCGTCGCAACGGTATGCGGCGGGTCCCTGGTGTTGGCTATGGCCGGGCTGATTGAAGGAAGACCGGCAGTAACGAATCATCTGGGCATGGATTTACTGGATGCGACCGGTGCCGTTCCTATCCCGGCGCGCGTCGTGGATGATGGCAACCTGGTTTCCGGCGGCGGCGTCACGTCGGGGCTTGATGTGGCTCTCTATCTGGTGGAGCGCGAGTTTGGACCGCGCATCGCGCATAAAATCGAACATTTGTTTGAATTCGAGCGAAGGGGAACGGTCTGGCGGGCGACAGGCATGGCGCCAATGCCGATGACAGGCGGCGAGCCTCAGAAAGCAGAAAAGCAAGCGGCGATCAAAGTTGGTCCCCCGACAGGGAAGACTCAGCAAGAATTCGCATTTGATGGAGAATGGGATACGACGATTGCTACGCCAATTGGGAAGCTGCAGGTGAGGCTATCCATTGTTACCTACAATGGCGTCGTTCACGGAAAGGCCGTACAGGGGAATGAAACGGTTGATTTTTTGGACGCGGTTCTACAGGGCGACAAGCTAGTCTGGCTGCTGAAAATTACAAAGCCGATGCGCTTAAATCTGAAATTTGAAGTGGTTGTTGACGGAGATCAGATGACGGGGGTCGCGAAGGCCGGCATGCTGCCGGCATCCAAATTAACGGGCAGGAGAATCCTATGAAGAGAGCGGTATCATGGTATAGCTTGCTTGCCGGTGTCAGCATCCTGTTCATTCTGTACGCGCTAGCGAAAAATTATGTGTTCGATCCTGGAGCAGAAAGCTTCTTAAGCCATAAAACCGTATTGAAACGTCAGCTGAATCTTTCAGTCTGGCTCAACGTCATGTACGTGCACGTCGCCTTTGCCTGCGTCGCCATGCTTTCGGGGCTGCTTAACTTCTCCATCCGGTTCTTTGAAAAAAGCCGCAAGCTCCACCGGATCAATGGCTGCGTTTATATCGTTTCCGTTCTGCTTGTCGTTGTAACCTCCGGCTATATGGCACCTCACGCCACCGGTGGCAAGATCAGCAGCATGGGATTCAATCTGCTGAATCTCATCTGGCCGGCGATGACCATTGCGGCGCTTGTCCAAATCAAGAAGAAACAAATCCTCAAACATCGGAATTGGATGATTCGAAGCTACGCCTTTTGTTTTACGAATATGGCGATTCATCTCCTTACGTCCTTGTTTCATCAGGGATTCGGTTTCACTTATTCCGTCAGCTATACCATCGGTATCTACTGCGCCATAGCGCTGCTGCTGATCATCCCGGAGGTCATCATAAGAACGGTCGGCAGGCAGCGATGGTTTGCGGCAAGCCGGTAAGTCGGAAATTAAAAAAGAAGTCGACCACCTTGTTGGCCGACTTCTTTTTATTCTACTGAGAGGTCAGGATCTGCGGACCTTCAGAGGTGATGGCAATCGTATGCTCGTATTGTGCGGCGAGCTTGCGATCCAGTGTCCTTGCGGTCCAGCCGTCCGCATCAATCGTCATGTAGTAGGTGCCTTCGGTGATCATGGGCTCGATCGTGAACACCATGCCTTCCTTGATGCGGGGGCCTTTGCCGGGCTTGCCGACATGCATATAGTTCGGATCCTCGTGCAGATCCCGGCCGATGCCATGCGCGAGAAGGTCTCGCACGACGCCGAAGCCGTTCGATTCGGCGTGCCGCTGGATCGCGCTCGTCACATCACCGAGCCGATTGCCGGGCTGCGCCTGCGCGATGCCGAGGTCAAGGCATTCCTTCGTGATGCGCATCAGCTTCTCTGCCGTTGGCGAGATCTTCCCGACCGCATAGCTCCAGGCCGAATCGCCGAGCCAGCCGTCGAGCTCTGCCACGGTGTCGATCGTCACGATATCGCCTTCTTTTAGGGGCTTATCGCTAGGAAAGCCATGCGCGATCACGTCGTTGACGGAGGCACAGGTCGCATAGGGATAGCCCTTGTAGCCCTTCGTGTAGGGCTTGGCCCCGTGCTTCAAGATAAGGTCTTCGAAGATGCGCTCAATCTCGTTGGTCGTGATACCCGGTTGGATGAGCGGTGCGATCGTGCGATGGCATTCGGCCACCACTTGGCATGCCTTGCGGATGGCCTCGATTTCATGTTTGCTTTTTAAGATAATCATGTTTGAATCAGGGCTCCTTTGTGATGGCTTGCATCGCAAGCTGGGCGATTCGATCGACGTCCAGCTCGGAAGTACCTGCATAGTAGTGCAGCCCGCAGCAGCCGACCAGCACGGCAAGCAGATGGTCGACGCTGTCGTCGTTGCGTTGGGTGATCGATTGGAGCGGCACGTACAGCCGTTCCATGAATCGTCTCTGGGCGGGGAGCTGATCCTTGTAAGGCAAGCCCGCATAATGTTCGGCCGCCATCTTGTAGACGAGATATGCGCGGGCGTCCGACTGCCATAGCCGGAGCAGCGCCTTGCAATACAGAAGAACCTGCCGCTCATCAGGGCTTCTGACGGCGAGGTGTGCCCATTCAGCTAGGGCGAGCTCGCATCGTTCAAAACCGCTATCCAGCACATCTTCTATCAATAAATGCCGGTTGGGGTAATAGTGGTAAACCGTGCCGTAACCAAGCTCGGCCTCGCGGGCGACATCGCGAATATCAAAACTGCCGCCCGTGCGGAAGTAAGCGCGCGCGGCGGCGTCAAGAATTTGTTCTCTACGCTGTGTGCGAATGTGTTCATTTTGTTCTTTGGTACGGGGGCACATCGATGTGTGAACCTCCTTCATTAGACCTGCAAATTTGTCGATAATAAAATCATATCGCATATGGAAAGAATATGCAAACTTTTATTGCCCAAGGCATGCCCCAATACGGAAGCTCAGCCTTAACTAACTTTCATTTCTCCAGAAAATACTGGACTTATCGTTCCGAAAAAGCATATACTGTACCTACGGAAAAGGAGGGAGAACCATGGGGCGTTACAAAGAGTTTGATAAAGAAGCGGTGCTTCATAAAGCGATGCTTGTTTTTTGGAGGAAGGGCTACGAAGCGGCAAGCATTCCCGATTTACTGGAGGCGATGGATCTTAGCAGATCAAGTCTGTACGAAACGTTCGGGGGCAAACAAACGCTGTATATCGAGGCGATTAACTGGTACAAGAAGTGGAAGCAAGCCAAGCGGGACATCCTTGTCAATGCGACATCCGCAAAATCGGGAATCCGGCAGTACTTCGAGACCCACATCGATTCCGCCTTGGATGGGGAGTCGCCGAAGGGCTGTCTTATAACGAATGCAGCAGTCGGCATGGAATCGCCCGATGAGCAACTGAATGCGCTGATCAGGGAGCGGTTTGACGAATTGGAGAAATCCTTCTACGAGCTGCTGCGCAAAGGACAGGAAACGGGAGAAATCATGCCTGAGAAAGATATCAAGACATTATCTTATCTGCTCTCAAACCTGAATCATAGTATAAATATCATTGCGAAGGTGCAGGGTGACCGTAGCAAGATGCAGAAGATGACAGACATGGTGTTAGAAATGCTATAAATTTTTTTTTGCACATTCCGGAATGATTGTTCCGGAAAATTTTTGGTGAGTAAAGGGGACTTTCTATGCATTCAGCTTCCATTCCAAAGGAAAAGTCAATTTCGCCATCGCTGATTTTTATCCTGGCTGCCGCTTGCGGGATCATCGCGGCCAATCTTTATTATGCTCAACCATTGATCGGCTCGATCGGTTCGACCATCGGGCTCTCATCCGGGGCTGCCGCACTCATCGTTACTTTGACTCAAGTCGGCTATGGAATCGGCTTGTTATTTATCGTACCGTTGGGCGACATCCTGGAGAATCGTAAGTTGATCCTGTCATCTTTGCTCCTTACAGCCGCCGTTTTGGCAATTGCCGCTGAACTCAAAAGCGCCATCCTGTTCCTCGCTGCTTCACTCGTGATCGGAGTTGGTTCCGTAGCAGCACAAATCCTTGTGCCGTATGCGGCGCATCTTTCACCTGAAGCCGTGCGCGGTCGCAATGTGGGCAACGTCATGAGCGGGCTCCTTCTGGGGATTATGCTCGCGCGTCCCATTTCAAGCTTGGTGGCGGAGTATATGGGTTGGCGCGCTATATATTTCATCTCCGCAGCATTGATTTTCGCACTGGCTCTTGTCTTGGCAAAGGCACTACCCTCGAGGAGGCCTCCAACCGCTACAGCTTACCCGGCGCTGCTGCACTCCATGCTGCATCTGCTGAAGGCGACACCGGCATTGCGCCGGAGGGCAATTTACCATGCTTGTGTATTCGGAACGTTCAGTTTGTTTTGGACGACAGTTCCGTTAGTATTGACGAGTCCGCCGTTCCATTTCACGCAGGAAGGGGTCGCACTGTTCGCATTAGTCGGGGTAATGGGGGCAATTGTGGCGCCAGCGGCGGGTCGTATGGCAGACCGCGGATGGGTTCGTCCGGCTACGGGATGGGCATTGGGCATCGTCATCTTTTCCGGGCTGCTTCCCTTGTTGGTTCCATCAAGTACCGGACTCGCAGTCCCCGTCCTCGTCGTTGCCGCGATTTTACTTGACATGGGGGTTTCCGCCAACATGGTTCTCGGGCAGCGGGTGATTTTCTCTTTAGGAGCGGAATTTCGCAGTAGGCTTAACGGTTTGTATATGGCCATTTTCTTTTTAGGGGGAGCTATCGGCTCAGCGGCAGGGGGATGGGCTTACGCAACGGGGGGCTGGAAGGCGGCATTACTGATCGGCATCGCCTTGCCAACCATCGCCATGGCGTATTATTCGACGGAGTATTTGAAATTACGGAAGGAATCTCATTGATAAGTGCTCCGGAACATGGCAGGGATTGAATTCATTTTCGGTAGGGGATCCGTAAAAATATTTTAGGCAATTGAACCACATTCAGTCATATAAATAGGTGATAGCAGTTCGAACTGGATGAGGGGGATTATATACAAGTGATGTTACCGAGCGAAATGTATTTCGGTAAGTTTGAGGCGGTTTTTTTATTTTACGATGCCATGCCTACAGGCGTTACTGTTTCTGAAACCGGGCGTATTTTCATTTGCTTTCCAAAATGGGGAGACGATGTTAAATTTACGGTTGCCGAAATCGTTCGCGGTACATTGCAGCCTTATCCTAGTTTAGACGCTAATGTGGTGAGCCCATCGAATATTACAACGTCCTTCATTAGTGTCCAAAGTGTCGTTGCTGATGGACAGGGAACGCTTTGGGTACTGGATACGGGGGCTCCAAATTTCTCAGAACCCATCAAAGGGGGGGCGAAGTTAGTCGCTGTAGATTTAAATACGAATACCATAAGAAGCCGGAAGATTGTGCCGAATGGCATAATGGAAACCATCGCACATGACCCGAGAATTTTATGGCCGGATACTTTTTCTATTGGTCCAGATCAATACTTATATTTCATCGTGAACCAATTACATCGGCAGTCCAGATTTCATTATGGAAATGACCTGTGGCAGAAGCCTTATAGTTTACTCCGAATGAAAATAGACGAACCACCTGCTCCTACCTATTAGTAAAATATTAGATAGTAACTCCAACAAGTCCCGGTGATTGATTTTACATCGGACTTTTTTTATGAACGGAAAATGATATCACTCAAAAACGCCTTTTCATGAAGGCGTTTTTTTATTTTCGCAAATCACCATTAAGATGTAGCATAGCCTTTACTTAACCATCCGCATCACGTGAGCACAGCTCATGGAGATGGCGGATGACGATCTGCTCAACGGTCTCCGGTGTGTAGAGCTCCGGGCGAAGCAAGGCAAGTATCGTCAAGCCTTCGATCAGCGCGGCCAATCGTAGGGTTTCGAGTTGAATGTCCACCGCAGAGGAGAGAAGCTGTGCCTGAGCTAGAATTTCAAGGACGGCTTTAGTCAGGTGGTGGAGTCCGTCCATGAGCTCGTCTTTTTTAGTCTGCAACGCCGAACTCGTGAGGGAGCGGATGGCGAAGATCCACCAGACGCCGGCGGCAGTTCGTTTTTCCTCATCCACGGGGAGCAGCTGTAACAGAATTTCCTTCGCAGCCTTTATCGGAATAGGGCTGATGACCAGCCCCTCTGCTGCTCTATCGACTCCTCTTGTCAAGTAATAATCCACGATAAACAGCAACAGCTCGTCCTGCGTTGAAAAATAATGCCGCAAGGCGCCGGGCGACAATCCTGCCGCAGCGGCGACGGCGCGGATGGATGCATGTTCGATTCCTTTTTCTTCAATAATACGCCAGGCCGATTCGGCGATTAGTTTTCTTTTTTGTTCGTGGTCGACGATTTTTGGCAACGGTAACGCTCCCTTGTCTTTTTTAACACACTGTGCTAAATTAAATAATACAGTGTGTTATTTAGAATATATTCCGTTATAACGCATCGCGATGATGGTGTCAATAGGATGAACTTTGTCGAGGGAACTCACTTAGGAGGGGATCAAATGTTTTACTATGAGGTACTATGTTTTAGTTGTAAAAAAACATTTAGAGCATACGAAGGTTCACTAAAATATAAACAAGCGAAGGAAAGAAAGGTTAAGTATTTTTGTTGCGAAGAATGTGCCGATAAAATACGCTTTGAAGCTATATTGAATTTTATGAGCAGGATAAAACGTATTTAAGTCATGACAGAAGAAGCCCCACGCGTCGTCGGCGCATGGGGCTTTGCCTTAATTCCTGTCGATGGCAGGCAGTTCACAATTTCCGTAACTCGTCCAGAATATCCTCCGGTTCCAAGCGTTTCATAAAATCCGGGTTGACGTACGCGGAGCGGATAATGCCGGACTCGTCGATCATGAAGGTGGAAGGAATGGGGAGTATCCACCGCTCGGTCGCGTTGTATTCGGCCAGATTCAGCTTGAACAGGTTCGTCATGATCTCCTGCATGTACGGCGGTACGTCGTACAAGATATTGTAAAAGGCGGCCACCAGACCGTTCGTATCGCTCAGCACCTCGAACTGGAGTTGTTCCTTCTCCTGATGGGAAAGTGTGTTGTCTGGGCTTTGTGGGCTAACGGCGATGAGCCTGGCGCCCAGCGCTTGAATCTCCGGCAGTACTTTCTGATACGCCCGGAGCTGGGCGTTGCAGTAAGGACACCAGCCGCCGCGGTAGAAGGTGAGCACGACGGGTCCTTTGGCCAGTTCGTCGTACAAGTGAATGGGGATGCCCATCGGATTTTTCAACGTAAAACCTTTCGCCTTCTGCCCTTCCTGCAGGCCATACTGCACGCCCGATGCCATCTGCTCCCGAATGGAACGGAACATCGCAGCCTGGACTTCTGCGGGTGAATGGGCGATAAGCTGTTGTTTCATTTCTTCCAGCGTTTGATTTAATGACATGAATGAATGTCCTCCTAAATATAAAGTGATTTTTTCTACGTTAAGCTGCTACTTCATGAACCCAATACTGAGAAAAATGATGCCAATCACGATGGAGAGGTAGCCGGCAATTTTTTTTACAGGACCGCCCCACTTTGCCAGTTTGCGCAGAATGGAAATGGAAAAGACTGCAACAGCGGCGAGTACTAAGCCTTTCCCTAACGAATAGGTAGTCATGAGCAATGCTCCGTGAAGCGGGTTTCCTTGCAGTGCAATATAGCTAATCAGTGCAAAAAAGATAGGGACCGCGCAGGGCGAAATGACAAGTCCATAAGGAATCCCTAGTTTGAAAGCAGCTACGGCGCTTTGAGGGCTTTCTGGCCGGTTTGTCGGCTTTTGGAAAGTAGGCATTGCGAATGAAATGATACCAAGCAGTTGCAATCCAGCCAAGATGTCAAAGACGGGCGGTACCCAGTTTAGTAAACGGTATTTCTCAACGAAGGGCATGAACTGCTGGCCAAGCAGCGCGATGATCAAACCAGCTAACAGTGAGGTGACAACCATCCCCATGATAAAGTTGATCGCAATTAGCATGGCTTTTCTTTTATCACCGGCTGCTCCTCTCTGGACATAACTAGCAAACATAGCAAGCACAGGCAAATAGCAGGCCAAAACTGCGCTCACGATTCCGACGATGAACACAAGTAGGTAGGTTGTGACGGAAATTCCGCCTGTGATTGTGAAATGATATAAGTTTTCCATTGGCTCTCCTTTTATTCAGTGGATGATCTTAATTATTGAGCAATGCATATACACGTTCACGAAGCTTAGGCTTTGAGGGGGGAGAGGCAAATTCCACTTTCCCATTGATGAGAATCGCTCCGGCGCTGAAAATGCCCAGTTCCTGGAGACGTTCAAACTGATCGACCACATGTAACTCCTGCGTTTCGATTTGCGGAAATTCCAGCGCGACTTGCTTCACGACCTTTAGCGCTTTTTGACAAATGGAACACCCCAGTCCGGCTGTTACCACCTCAATTAACAAAAGAACTCCTCCTTCTTTTCCATTCTGTTCAACATCCTCCAGGCAAAAGGAAGATTTATTTTGATTATAAAGTTCGAGCTGTTAAATCCTTGTTAAGTAAAGCTCTGAAAGACGGATTTGCCTCGTTTCGCGGAAAAATGTGTGATATTCTATTGCCATGGAAGGAAGGAGTGATGATATGCGAATCCTTATTGTTGAAGATGAGGAGGACCTTTCACGTGCATTGGCCAAGGGTTTGAAGCGGGAAGGTTATGCAGTGGACATCGCAGTGGATGGGCTAATCGGGTGGGAGTTGGCGGATACCAATGAGTATGATGTGATTCTTCTCGACATCAATCTTCCGGAACTGGATGGCATTTCACTTTGTCAACGAATTCGCCGGTCATCGCACCATAGCGATGTGTTTATCCTCATGCTGACAGCGCGCAGCCATCCGGATGAGGTGGAAGAAGGGCTTGATTCAGGTGCAGATGACTACCTCCGTAAACCCTTTGTTTTCAATGAATTGCTTGCCCGCATCCGGGCGCTCCTTCGCCGGAGTTCGTCCGTGAAAAGCTCCGTTCTGCAGTTCGAGCAGCTTACTCTTGATTCGAAAACGAAGGAAGTCTGGTTCGAGAATGTTCTTATTCCATTGACGAGAAAAGAATTCGGTTTGCTCGAATATCTGATGCTGCATCCCGGCGAGGTCATTTCATCTGAACGGCTCCTTGAGCACGTCTGGGATATCCATGCGGATCCTCTTACCTCAACGGTCCGGGTTCACATCAATTCCTTGCGAAGAAAGCTCGCGAGCCATGATCCAGAGGCAGGAGAAAGGTATATTCAGACCGTTCAAGGCCATGGGTATAGATTGGCGCTGAGCATGGCTGGAAAGAAAGAGGAAACGACATGAGACCATGGAATCGTCTTTCACTGCGAGCAAGATTAACGCTGCTTGAAATTCTTTTTTTGGCGATATTGCTTATTCTCTATACGGCTTTAGAAGCTTTCTTCTCAGTTATCAGGATTGTGCCAGAGGCGCAGGGGCGAATCATAAGCTTGCTTGTCGTTTTGGTGGGCATGATTCTCAGCGCGCAGTGGCTCGCAGTGATTATACTTAAGCCTGTGAAACGGATGAGTGAAACAGCTGCGGGAATAACGGCAACTACCCTCCACAAAAGACTGGAGATTGACGAGCTTCATGATGAGTTGAAGAAGCTCGGGATCACATTTAATACGATGCTGGATGGGTTGGAACACGCTTTTCAACAGCAGGCCCGTTTTGTTTCTGCGGCTGCACATGAATTACGAACACCGCTTTCCATCCTGCGCACGAATCTGGAAGTGGCCGGGGACAGCGACGATGGTATTGATCCAAGCGAATGGGGAGACTACAGGGCGACAACGGAGCGGACGCTTTCGCGGCTAGAGTCATTGACAGAGGATTTGCTGCTGCTGGCTGACGGGACGTACGATCGGACGCATGGTGAGCACAATGTTGTGGAGCTTGCCAACATTCTCGCGGACGCAACTTCATTTATGGAACCGATGGCAGTCGAATACGGAGTGACGCTTCATCTGGTGGAGCCCTGCACGGCTTTGGTTAAGGGGGAGGAAAGCTTCTTATTTCTGGTCTTTCGAAACCTGCTGGACAACGCCATCCGGTATAATCGGCCCAATGGGAACGTTACGCTGCAGGTTGTGCATGAAGATGGACGGGTTGTGGTTCGGGTTTCGGACACAGGGAAGGGAATATCTCCTTCGTCCAGTGAGCTGATTTTTGAGCGGTTTTATCGAGTCGACTCGTCACGGGCACGTCGGAATGGCGGGGCTGGCCTGGGTCTGTCGATTGTGCGTCATTTGCTTGCCTTTTTCCAGGGGACGGTTGAACTGGAGGCGAGTTCCGAATTAGGAAGTGTGTTTAAGGTCACATTACTGGAAGGGCGATTACGTTAATTACCATGAAGTGGCTGAAACTGTAGTTGGCTTATCTTAGTCTTGAAAACTGTTGGTAGCATCATACGAGGGTGATCTGGCGGAAGCCGGACCACCCCTTTTAGTTTCATTTCACAATTTTCCGATCTTGACTTGGAAAGTAAGAGGGCCTTGCTCGATATAGTCCCAGGTGAACTTCCCTGCATGCATCGAGTCGAACTGGAACCGAAGCGGCACAGGATCGTGATCGTTCACGAGGAGCATCGCTTCGTTAGGCTTTAGGTTGTTGAACGTTTCGAAGATAACCTTATGTTTCAAGTGGGGCGGATACTCCGTTGCATGAATGGTAGCGGCAAATGTACGCATGGGTTCATTCCTCCTGGAAATGTAATATAAGTTGCTTACGCCATTGATTATAGGGGAAGCTGCAGATGATCTTTGTGAGCCCGGTCACATCTGGCATGAATTCTTTGGAAGGCGGTCGTGCGTGTACGAACCGCGTTTCGGAAAACTGTGATATCCCTCACACCTCGGTAAAACGTGGAGTGGTATGATCATTTTGCCTACTAGAAGGTGTACGGTGATGTAAGAATTTACATTCGACGAGGGAGTGTGCTAGAGGATGGGCCAAGATCAATTTACATTTAACGACATGAAGAAAATGAACAGAGAAAAGCTTGGCAATCAGGTTCCGCTAGAGCTTTTTCGAACGATCCGCCTAATCGGTATGTATCAAAGCCTGCCGTTGGGAGGAAAAGGCACCACGCTCACCATCGGGAGAAAAATAGGCGAGAGTCTTCCGGTTAGTTCCATTGAAGAATTGCTGCGATTATTCGAGGAGCTAAAGATCGGAATTCCTTCCATCGTTCAGCAGGATGAACGAATCATGCGCATAGCGGTAGATGATTGTTTTTGCGAAGGATTACCGGTTATGGTGGGCAAGCACGTTTGTGATTTGGAGGGCGCCATTATGGAAGGCGCATTGAGTAAAATAACAGGTAAGCGCGTACTGGCTAAGGAGGTTAAGTGCAATGTGAATGGCGACGATCGTTGCGAGTATGAGGTAAGATTCCAGTAACTTGCGAGGGATAGCAGCGAGAAAAGAGGTATACATGGTGTTGAGCCATTGTATACCTCAGTTTTTTTTAGCCCATTTCAAGTCAGGTTCAGCTTGTAAGGTCATCATCAATTGTGATAAATGTCACATCCGTTTCAAGCTTAAACAGATATGATTCAACTACTAGAGGATGCGGAAAGGATGTTCGGGATGATCAACAGTAGCCGGAGATTTGCCCGAAGAGCAGTCAAGGTCGATCAGGCACTGAGCTTGATCATGCAGCGTGTAACGCGGTTGGCATTCGAGCATGTGCCGCTTGAGGCAAGTTTAAATAGAAGACTCTCCGAATCGGTGATCTCCAAAGAGAACATGCCGCATTTTCGCCGATCGGGATTGGATGGATATGCCGTCGCGAGCGAAGATGCAGCATTGGCGACGCCGCAAATACCTGCGCGCCTCAAGGTCATTGACGAGGTGCCGGCTGGCAGCGTTTCAAGCAAACAGGTCGTTCCGGGCACAGCGATTCGCGTCATGACGGGATCAGCCGTTCCTGAGGGAGCGAATGCGGTTGTCATGTTCGAGCAGACAGAAGAGCTTCAGGCGGATGGACAGGGTTGTATCCTGATTAAACATAAGGTCGCATGTGGACAAAACATTGCCAATATAGGGGATGAAATCGCGACGGGGCAATGGCTGATGGGAGCTGGAACCCGGATCGGTCCCGGCCAAATCGCGCTGCTCGCTTCGTTGGGCTATGAGAAAGTCCGGGTTGTCCGCCGCCCGAAAGTAGGCGTATTAACAACCGGCAGCGAGCTGATTCCCCCGGGGGAGCCGCTGACACCAGGGAAAATTCGCAACAGCAATGCTCTCATGCTGGCAGCGCAAATCCAACAATACGGTGGGATGGCGATCCAGTATGGGACTGTTTCCGATGACATCCATGAAGTTAACGGGATGATTCGAAAAGCGTTAGAAGAATGTGATATGCTTCTAGTGAGCGGAGGAGTCTCCGTCGGGGATTATGACGTCATGGCTGAATATTTTACAACGATGCACGGTAAAGGCATGGAGCTGCTTTTCAATAAAGTTGCGATGCGGCCGGGAAGCCCGACTTCAGCTGCGACCGTGCATACGAAGCTTTTGTTCGGGTTGTCCGGAAACCCGGGAGCTTGCTTTGTCGGGTTTGAACTGTTTGTACGTCCGGCGCTGCTCGCCATGCAAGGGATCGCAGAGCCGCTTCATCCTAAAATGCAAGCGATCCTGACGGATGATTTTGATAAGGGATGTCCGCACGATCGGTATGTAAGAGGCGTTACGAGCTATGCGAATCAGCAATTGCGCGTAAGTGCGCTGAAAAAGAACAGCTCAAGCATGCTGGTTTCGATTCAACATGCGAATTGCCTCATGCTAATTCCGTCCGGTTCTGGAGGCGTTTCCGCCGGCCGGCAGGTTGAGATTATTCCGCTGCCTTATGAAATAACCTTGTTCGGAAGGGAGGATGAATGATGGAAAATCGTGATAAGCACGCGCTGCCAGTCTCAGACGCTCTGGGCAGACCGCTCCGGGACTTGCGCATATCCGTTACCGATCGCTGCAATTTCAGATGTCGGTATTGCATGCCCGAAGAGGTGTTTGGCCCTGATTTTCGCTTCCTTCCGAAGGAAAAGCTGCTGAGCCTGCCTGAATTGGAAAGATTAACACGGATTTTCGTATCGCTTGGCGTTGAGAAGGTGCGAATTACTGGCGGCGAACCGCTGCTCAGGAAAAATATTGACGAAATCATTTCGCGGCTCGGCGATATTGAAGGGGTTAGAGATATCGCGATGACGACCAATGGGTCGCTGCTGAAACAGAAGGCGCAAGCCTTGAAAGACGCCGGACTAGCGCGCATCACCGTCAGCCTGGACAGCTTGAACGATGAGCGGTTTGGCGCGATGAATGGGAGAGGCTTCCCGGTAAAGGGTGTGCTTGAAGGCATTGATGCCGCAGCCGAGGCAGGTTTGTCCGTGAAGGTGAATATGGTCGTCCAAAAGGGAGTCAACGATCAGGACATTGTGCCGATGGCGCGATATTTTCGGGAGCGCGGACATATTTTAAGATTCGTCGAATTTATGGATGTCGGCAACAGCAATGGCTGGAACATGAAGCATGTCGTCCCCAGCAAGCAGATTGTCGACATGATTCATCAAGAGATGCCGCTGGAGCCGGCGGAAGCGAATTATTTTGGCGAGGTGGCGACGCGTTACCGTTATCAAGGTTCGAAGGATGAGATCGGGTTGATTTCCTCTGTGACCCAAGCGTTCTGCGGAAGCTGTACAAGAGCGAGGCTTTCTGCGGAAGGGCATCTGTATACCTGTTTGTTCGCCTCGAACAAGACAGATCTGTTAAGTGTCATGAGAGCAGGAGCCAGCGATAACGAGTTAAGATCGTTCATTGCCGAGGTGTGGGGCAAGCGGGAGGATCGTTATTCGGAAACAAGACTTACACAGACGAGACCTGTGCAAAAAGTAGAAATGTCTCACATTGGCGGTTAGGATTCCTGAGGCACATGTACGCGCAAATGGCGGTCACTCACGCGATGTATTTCGCAGAGTGGCTGCCATTTTTTTGTTCACAGAACGTAAACAACTGTTGTGACGCCTATCACATTCACGTTTGCCGTACTCGGGTATAGTCAAGGTAGAAAATAGTGATTGGGAGGGTTTTATATGGGAGTTAACATACATGGAACAGATCGCGTGGGAGATATTGTGACCAACTATCCCAAAACGGCGGAGGTATTCAAGGCATTCCGGATTGACTTTTGCTGCGGCGGCAACCAATCGCTCCTCCAAGCTATCAGCAGCCGCGACATCAAGGAGGAAGATCTGCTGAACGACCTTCGAGCGGCAGCCGAAGCACCGACAGCCGAAGAGATCAATTGGACCGAGTTACGATCAGCGGAGTTGATCGATTACATTGTCGGCAACCACCATGATTATTTAAGAAGCGCGCTGCCGCAATTAAGCGAATATGTGAAAAAAATTGCTCGCGTGCATGGACTTAACCATCCTGATCTCTTTCAGGTCTATCAATGGTTTGAAACGCTGCGAACCGACATGGAGCATCATATGGAAAAAGAAGAGTCGGAAGCTTTCCCGGCTGTACTTGCTTACGAGAAGGATCCGACAGCATCGAATCGAGAGCGATTGCTGGAGACGCTGGACCTGTTGGAGCAAGAGCATGAAGGCTCAGGTGATCTGCTTAAGCAAATTCGGGAGATCACCCACGATTACGAATTGCCGGAGGACGCCTGCACAACGTTTCGTCTGACGTATCTGAAGCTGGAAGAGCTCGAGGCAGATATGTTCCAGCACATCCATCTGGAGAACAACATCCTTTTTAATCGCGTGTAGCTAGCGAGCTGATACTGTTTTTTTTAAGGGGGACATTCACCATGTTCAAGCTTCCATTGCTGTTCATCGCGACGGGGATTCTCAGTTTTGTAGGATTTCATGTCTTATCCCTGTTTTCACTGGGAACATGGATTGGGCAGCCGCCTCGAAATCCGGAGGGGTGGTTCCGCATCCATTTGCTGGTGCTGGATTGGGGGACAATGATCGCAATGGGAGCTGTTTATCAGCTGATGGATGTTGTCCTGCAGCGTAAGCTTTACAGCCGTAAGCTGGGTTACGTGCATTATGCCTGCTTCCTTGGGGGTTCTACTGTTCTGCTGATTGGCTTTCTCTGTTTGGAAGTCAGTTGGATCGCCGCGGGGGCTGTCACAGCCTGGACAGGCATTTGCCTGTTCGCTTGGAATATCGGCCAGACGATGCGTCTTACCGCAAAATGGAATGCGATTACGATAAGTGCGGCTTGTGCGGCAGGGTATCTGGTTGCGACAGGAGTACTAGGGATGATGATGGGAGTTGACTTCGTGCATCCGATCTGGGGCGGTATTCACGATCGCTTGCTTGCAGCCCATATATGGATGGGAACGGTCGGATGGTTCGGATTGCTCATTACGGGTTTCAGCTACAAAATGCTGCCGATGTTTTATTTATCCCATGGAGAATCAACGAAACGGCCGCGAATCATTGTCCTCCTTTGGAACGCGGCGACGCTGCTCGGAGCGCTTCATTTTTTAATGAATGGCCCTGCCTATCTCATGGGGATTACCTTGGTGCTCATACTGGCTGCGCTTATTTTATATGAGATTCACATCAGAGATATCCGTCAACATCGTCATAAAGGATCACCTGGTTCCGGAATTCTGTGGACCGTTTACTGTACCAGGGGGCTCCTTGTATTTGCCGGATTCCTTGTTGTCAGATGGCTCGTTAACCCGGATCTCTTCGGTAACGCGAGGTTTCTAAGCCTGACAGGGTGGCTGTATTTATACGGTTGGGTGGCTTTGACCATACTTGGCTACCTGTCGAAGATTGTCCCTTTCCTGTGGTGGACGCACAAGTACGGGCCGCTGGCAGGGACGAGGAAGGTTCCCGTTATGAATGATCTGATTAACGACCGGTACGTGAAGTACGGAATGGCGGGCATGTGCGGCGGCCTTCTGCTGATCCTTGCCGGGCTTGCCATGAACGGCATCCCGCTAGTCGGGATCGGGGGCTGCTTGCTTTCGGTATGTTCGCTGCTGTATATGAGCCTAATCGCCCGTGTGTTCACTCGGTAAGAGAAACGAATCGTGCAGGTTTCCGATGCGAAAATGGTTCACAGTGATTTTTCTCACAGAGCGCAGCAGTCGACTCATGGTTTAATACAATCAAGAGATTGAAGAGGAAGGGACAATGATAAACATGGATCGAGCATTCGCATCAAAGTTCGCTAAATGTGTTTTTCTTACCGTTTGCGGTTTGGTTATTCTTATGGGAATCGGCTCAAGAATGTTTACACATATCGACATGGCTCTATACGGATATATGGTAGGCACTGTCGTATTCGTGTGCGGTTTCTTTTATCGCTTTATTGCTTGGGGGGAGCGCCCGCCGACAAAGATCATCCTGAAGAAAGGCATCAAGCTGCTGTTCCGAAAAAGCACGCCAAAGACGACGGCCGAGCATCTGGTTACGTACCGTTTCATTTGGAACCGCGGCTGGTACCGATGGACACAGCACGTTCTTCTCGGTTGGGGCTGCATCTTGTCAGCCTTCGTCACGTTCCCGCTCGTATTCGGCTGGATGTACTTCACGATGGAGGAGAACGGATTCTATACGGTCGTCGGCTTCGGTATTGACATTATGCGGATTAAAGCGGATGGCTTGCTGGGCTTTCTTTTCTACAACGCTTTGAATATCACAGCCTTCATGGTCATCGGCGGCGTGTGTATGGCGTTGTACCGCAGAATTAAAAACATGCAGGCACGTGCGGAACAAACGTTAATCTATGATTTCCTCCCGCTCTATATGCTGCTGTTCGTAAGCTTGACAGGGCTGATGCTCACCTTCTGCAATATGGTTCTTCACGGCTACGGTCACCCAATCGTTACCTTAGTTCACCAATGGTCTGTGATCGTGACGTTGATCTATATCCCTTTCGGCAAGCTGGCGCATATCCCGTTCCGTCCGATGAGCGTGTTTGCCCGCAATTATCGGGAGCACTACGCCGAACAAGCGACCAAAAGCTGCAAGGTTTGCGGAAACGGCTTTGTATCGGTTGAGCAATCCAATGACGTTATCGCGGTTCTGAAGGTGAACGAGATCGAGTTCAAAACGGAAGAGGGCTTTCACTTGGCTGAGCTTTGCCTCCCGTGCCGTCGGAAATACCGAATGTCCCGTTTCACGGGCATACCCACTCATCAGATTCGCGTGAAGGAGGCCAACCAGCATGCAAAAGGATAAGTTCTTCAAGACGATTGCCAATAAACAGCATCCGAACGAAACGTTGGTGCCGACACATTGTTCTTACTGCGGCATGCAGTGCGGTATGAATCTTCGCGTAGATAAATCAACCAATACAATTATCGGTGTAGAACCGCGATATGATTGGCCTGTCACTTTAGGCAAAATGTGCCCGAAGGGTGTAACAGCGTATCAACAAACGAACCACGCTGATCGGCTGCTGCGTCCTCTGATCCGTGACGATGCCTCGCTCAAAGGCACGAAAGAAGGGTTCCGGGAAGCAAGCTGGGACGAAGCTTATGCGTTGATCGTGAAGAAATTTCAAGCTATGCAAAAGACGTATGGCAAAGATGCGCTTTCCGTATTCAGCGGCGTTTCCATGACCAATGAGAAGTGCTACCTGACAGGCAAATTTGCGCGGGTCGCTCTGCAAACGCGGTACATCGATTATAATGGCCGATTCTGTATGTCGAGCGCGGCCGCAGGCTTTCTTCGCAGCTTCGGGGTCGACAGAGGCTCTACGCTGCCTTGGACGGATCTCCATGAAACGGATTGCCTGTTCATTGCAGGCAGCAACACAGCGGAATGTCACCCGACCTCGATGTTCCGGGTATGGGAAGTGCAGAACCGCGGCGGCTATCTGATCGTAGCGGACCCTCGGGAAACGCCGATCGCACGCCGTGCGGACGTTCATCTTGATTTGCGTCCAGGTACCGATCTGGCGCTGGCGAACTGCATGGTGAATCTGTTGATCCAGGGCGGTCACGTGGATGCAGCCTTTATCGCCGATCACACGAATGGCTTTGATGAAATGAAAGAGATTGTGAAAGAATTCACAGTTGAATATACAAGTGAAATCACGGGAGTCGCGCCGGAGAAGTTACTCCGCGCTGCGGAGATCTATGGCAAAGCGCCGAACGCGATCGTGATGTTTGCTCGCGGGATCGAGCAGCAGCACAAAGGGGCCGATAACGTATCTGCCTACACGAATATGTGCTTAGTCACCGGTAAAATCGGCCGTCCGAAAGCGGGCGTGGCGACCTTTACCGGGCAAGGAAACGGCCAAGGCGGCAGGGAGCATGGGCAGAAGTCCGACTTGCTGCCCGGCTACCGCAAGCTGACCAATCCGAAGCATGTCGAAGAGATCTGCAAGGTGTGGGGAATCACCCCCGAAGAAATGCCTCAGCCCGGGGTATCCGCCTATGAAATGTTCGAGCTGATGGATCAGCAGACGATTCGCGGTCTGTATCTGTTGTGCTCGAACCCGGCCGTGTCCGCGCCGAATCAGAACTTTGTTCGTGCGGCGCTCAAGAAGCTCGATTTTATGGTATGCGCGGATATTTATCTGTCCGAATCGGCGGAATTCGCCGATGTGGTGCTTCCTTCCGTAACGTGGTCGGAAGACGAGGGAACGGTGACGAATCTGGAAGGCCGCATCATTAAAATCAATAAAGCACAGGAGCCGATCGGTGAATCCAAGCCGGACTGGCAGATTCAAACGGAATTGGCTGAACGACTCGGCAGGGGGCAATACTTCAGCCACCTGAGGACGGCCAAGGATGTAGCCGAAGAATTCCGGTTTGCTTCCAAAGGCGGCTATGCCGATTACTACGGCGCAACCTGGGAGAAAATCGAGAAGCAAAATGGCGTATTCTGGCCATGCCGCAATGAAGAGGACCCTGGGACGCCGCATATGTTCCTGGATCATAAGTTCTATCATCCGGACGGCAAAGCCAAGCTTTGCGCACTCCCTTACAGACCGCCGGCCGAAGAGCCCTGCGAGCAGTATCCGCTTCGCCTTACGACCGGGCGTGTCGTCTATCATTATTTGTCCGGGAATCAAACCAGACGAATTCCGTTCCTGCGGGATATGTGCCCTGAGCCCTATGTCGAGGTGCATCCCGACACGGCTGCGAAGTACAACATCCAGCATGAAGAAGTGGTCCGATTGTTTACACGCCGGGGCGAAGCGCTCTATAAAGTAAAAATCATTGAAGCCATCCGCAAGGATACCGTATTTGTCCCTTATCATTTTGGGCATGAGCAATCCATTAATCTGCTCACGATACCCGCACTGGATCCGATGTCCAGAATGCCAGAATTCAAAGTTTGCGCAGCTCAGATCGAGAAGCAGCCGGAGAGGATGAACACCCGATGAAACAACACTTGTACATCGAAATGGACAACTGCATCGGCTGCCGGAGCTGCCTGGCTGCCTGTACGCAATGCGGGGGCCATGATGAGAGGAATCGTAATTACGTCTATGACGTGAACCCGCTGGTGACCCGGCAAACGATCCCGTTAATGTGTCTGCACTGTGTGAATCCGGCTTGTGCCAGAAGCTGTCCGGCGCAGGCCATTCAGATCACAGAAGAAGGAGCGGTGCTTTCGGCGCTGGTGGAGAAATGCATCGGTTGTCAGAACTGCACCATCGCCTGCCCGTACGGCATCCCCAAGTTTGATGAAGAGCAGAATCTGATGTATAAATGCGACCTCTGCTATGACCGTACCAAAGAGGGAATTCCGCCGATGTGCGCTTCCGTCTGTCCAACCAATACCTTGCAATGGGTGACGGAGGAAGAATTGGCCGCCAAGAAAGCGCAGAATAAGCTGGGCAAATGGACGGCAAGCCATCAGCCATTCGAACCTCTCGAAGGCGAGACGAATGTTAAAATCAGCCTTCCCGGCATTCTGCAGGGGACACAAAAACTGTTTTAATCTACTTGTAACGAGGTGAGCTTGTATGGAACAGGATAACAAGCGGGATAACAACCATAGCCCTTTTAATGAAGACAACTATACCCATAATATAAGAAAAAATAATGAAAGAAAGCTGGACCGCCGGGGGTTTATGAAAACGCTGGTCGGCGCGGCAGGCGTCTTCGCCGTATCCACGCTGCCTTGGGGAACACTCGCGGCTAAAGAGCTGACAGGGCTGAAGAAAAAGGCCTATCCGCAGCTGAAAATTACGGATATCAACGCGCTGAAAGTCGGAGACGCGGTCGAGTTCGCTTATCCCGGAAAGCATGATTCGGCGCTGCTGATCCGTCTTGGAGAGAACGAGTATAAAGCCTATCAGAATGCGTGCACACACTTGAAATGTCCCGTGTTTTGGAGCAAGGAGAAGGATGAGATGGTATGCCCATGCCATCACGGCATCTTCGATGCCAGAACAGGGATACCGACCGCAGGTCCACCCCAAAGACCGCTGCCGGAGATTCTCCTGGAAAAGAATCAAGGCGCCATTTACGCGACGGGAGTGAAGCGCTATGAAACGTAGCTACGTAGGCGTTATTTTACTCTGTGTGGTGTTGTTCATGAACATCGTGTGCACACAAAAAGCCGTGAATGCGTACTATTTCGAACACTATCGTTCGGTGCTCCTTTATGCCTGCTGCAATGCGATATTATTTCCACTCGCCGTGTGGATCTATAGACGGGAACGTGATGTCCAATGAATACGATTAAAAAAATACAGCTGCCGCTGCAAACCGTCAGTCTTGTGCTAGGCTTCATGGTGTGGGTTATCCTATCCTCACTCATGCCGTTCATCAAAGAAACGATCAAATTGACACCTTCCCAACTAACCTGGGTAACGGCTATTCCCGTCTTGTTCGGTTCTGTGATGCGGGTGCCGGTGGGCTATTGGACGAATCGGTATGGGGCGAGAAAGCTTTTTGCCATCAGCTTTATTCTGCTGCTCGCACCGGTATATTGGGTCAGCCAGGCGAATTCCTTTGGCGATCTGATTATAGGCGGCTTCTTCCTGGGGATCGGGGGAGCGGTATTCTCTGTAGGCGTTACCTCTTTGCCGAAATATTATCCGAAAGAACGGCATGGCTTCGTCAATGGGATTTATGGCATCGGCAATCTGGGGACAGCCCTGTCCACATTCGGCGCGCCCGTCGTGGCGAACCACATCGGATGGTCCCGCACCGTCCTGCTTTATAGCATCCTACTGGTCGTCATGGCGGCTTTCAACTTTTTCATCGGAGACCGCAAAGAGCCTAAAGTGCAAACCTCGCTTGTCGAGCAGATCAAAGGCGTATCCGGCAATTCGAAGCTGTGGTTCTTGTGCTTATTCTATTTCCTTACCTTCGGCTCGTTCGTTGCCTTTACTGTGTACCTGCCCAATTTCATGGTTAGCAGCTTTCACCTGTCCAAAGTCGATGCCGGCATGCGTACAGCAGGATTTATCGTGCTTGCGACGGCTATGCGTCCGATCGGAGGATACTTGGGGGACAAATTCAATCCTTTTAAAATTCTCATGTTCGTCTTTGCGGGATTAGCTGTCGCCGGCGTGTTGTTATCCTTTGCGCCATCGATGACCTGGTACACCGTGGGTTGTTTGACCATCGCATTTTGTGCGGGAACGGGAAATGGAACGATCTTTAAGCTGGTGCCCATGTATTTTACCAAACAAGCCGGTATTGCGAATGGTGTGATCTCGGCCATGGGCGGGTTAGGCGGATTTTTCCCTCCGTTAATGCTGACCTTCCTCTTCAAACTGACAGGTCATTATGCGATTGGTTTCATGGCGTTATCCGAGGTTGCTTTAGCCAGCTTAATATTAATCGTGTGGATGTTCTATCAGGAGAAATTAGGGTTATCCTCTAAAATTATTGAAAATACGGTCGAAGGCATCATGGTGACCGACATCCAAGGCAATATTCGGTCCGTGAATGCAGCATTCACACAGTTGACGGGGTATGAAGCTCATGAAATTATCGGCAAGACCCCCAGTTTGTTAAAGTCGGGGAAACAGGACCGCGACTTCTATCATGACATGTGGGAAAAGATTCGCGGGCAAGGTTTCTGGCAAGGCGAAATCTGGAATCGTAAAAAGAACGGCACGATTTATCTGGAATGGCTCACCATCAGCGCCGTGAAAAATGAAGCCGGGGATATCATTTACTATGCGGGCATGTTTAGCGATATAACGAAACAAAGAGGCTTTCAAGAGGGGGAGATGAACCATGCCATGTGAGTTCACGTTAGATCTGTGTTTTATCCGCGATGATGCACAGATTTCCCTCCCTGCCATGATCGATCGGCAATTACACGGCATGTTCGCCGGCAAAGGGACCTGGTACATTGACCATAAGGTAGAAGATGGCCTCGAAATTGCCGTCGCCGAAGTCAAAGGCATGGGGACTTGGGAAAGTGAAGGTGAACTTCTTCGCTATATCGAGGAGACAGGTACGGATCCTACCCAGGATATCTGGGATTATCTTCAGGGCTATCAGGTGCAAGTCATTCCGAAAGTAGACGCGGGCTGCTGCCGCTTAAAAACGAGGTGAGCACGATGAATTGGAAAGAGAAACTATCGAAATGGTTAGGTTCACAGATTGAGGTGCATATCGAAGATCAGGCAGGGCTGGATCCTGTTGCCGCCCCCAAAACGATGACGCTTGAAAAAGTGCTTGTTACCGATGATGAGGCGTACATTCAAATGTATATGAATGAGCATCAATTTTTGGCGATCCCTTTGCGCGGAGAGGCATATACCCGCTTAGAAACATCGGATCAAGGCACCGTGCTGCGCTCATCCGATATTGCAGCGCAGCTTGTGTATAAAGTGCATTTTGGCTTATAAGTCGCTCAGGATAGAGAAAAAAAGGACCCAGTGCCGTGCAATGTCATTAAGTTACGCTTGAAGACAAGACTGGGATTAAAAATGGAATCTGAAACGGCATGGGAAAAAGCCCTGTGCCGTTTGTTTTTATGCGCAAGCAAGAAAAAAGCGTACAGCAAACAAAGCGGATGGAATATCCGCTT
>NZ_JBCMUN010000032.1:0-31786 GCF_050467285.1 Paenibacillus oryzisoli
AGAGTAGAACGTTGCCAAGCGGTATTTTGCTTTTATGGCCCGTTGGTCAAGTGGTTAAGACACCTCCCTTTCACGGAGGTAACAGGGGTTCGAGTCCCCTACGGGTCACTTTCATATCCTTTGAACGATTAGCTCAGCTGGGAGAGCACTACCTTGACAGGGTAGGGGTCGGCGGTTCGATCCCGTCATCGTTCATTTTATGTGTGGAGCCGTGGTGTAGAGGCCTAACATGCCTGCCTGTCACGCAGGAGACCGCGGGTTCGAATCCCGTCGGCTCCGCCATTATAATATCAAGTAAGGCTTTGTAGCTCAGTCGGTAGAGCAGAGGACTGAAAATCCTCGTGTCGGCGGTTCGATTCCGTCCAAAGCCACCATTTTTCAACTTAATAAGCCGTTGTAGCTCAACTGGTAGAGCAACTGACTTGTAATCAGTAGGTTGGGGGTTCAAGTCCTCTCGACGGCACCAGTATACCCAAAAAAGTGAAGATATGCTTTGTGGCAACACCGATTACTTTTTTGGGAGCCCGGAAACAAATAAAGAAACATGGCGATCGTGGCGAAGGGGTTAACGCACCGGTTTGTGGATCCGGCATTCGTGGGTTCAAGTC
The DNA here is from genome assembly GCF_050467285.1 of Paenibacillus oryzisoli. Lineage (GTDB taxonomy): Bacteria > Bacillota > Bacilli > Paenibacillales > NBRC-103111 > Paenibacillus_E > Paenibacillus_E oryzisoli_A. The sequence goes on from NZ_JBCMUN010000032.1 coordinate 609, forward strand.
CCATCGGTCGCCCTCTTTTACAACTAAACAATGCGCGCGTATGGCGGAATTGGCAGACGCACTAGACTTAGGATCTAGCGGGTGACCGTGGGGGTTCAAGTCCCTCTACGCGCATCATAAACAAAAGGAACTCTTTAGATACTCTAAAGAGTTTTTATATATTTCCGGCACATTTGTTCCGCGGGAGATCAGATGCCCTACTTACCTGCAAAATGTACCGGTAATTTCCTCAAAAAAGGCCCAAAACCCTCAAACTCATGTAAAACCTACAACAAAATTACGCCATCAAGCGCCTTTTCCTTGAATATCGGGGAACAAATGGAGAATTACCTGTATGAAATACAGGATTCCTCCCGAGATCCCGCTATTTTCCTGAATTTGATGTACAAAATACAACTTTACCTGAAAATGAAGCCCTTCCATACACGCTACAACTTTGCGGCATGTTCCCGCTCAAGCAGTTTGCGATTGTTAAAGCTAGAGCAGCAAGTGGATCGAACCGAGGCACTGTACACCAAAATCGAGCCAACCGCCAAAGTATGCGTAGAGGAGCGCTTTTCTGCCTTTACTGAGAGCTTTAAAGGTACTTGCCATCCAGCCCAGAAAAAAAGTTTGCAATTGGCGAAAAAACCTGATATATTATCACTTGTCGCTAAAACAAGCCGGCGTGGCGGAATGGCAGACGCGCTCGACTCAAAATCGAGTGGGAAACCGTGGAGGTTCGAGTCCTCTCGCCGGTATCACAAAAACAAAGTGGTCGAACATGGAATTTTCCTTGTTCGACCACTTTTTTGTTACCTGCTAACATAGCGGAACGAGAGTTCGCTATATCTCCGCCCACCGCGAGCCCGCACGCGCGGATCGCTGCCCTGGCCGGAGCTGGACCGTCGTCCAGCTCTCGCGCACCCCAAGCAAGCGCTGCCAGACGGCATCCGCTTGCGGCAGCGACACCGGCGGCGGCTCCGCTAGCCCCGCCGCCCCAGCCCGCAGCGCAGCCGCTTCGCGCTGCAGCGCGGCCAAGCAGGCGAGCATGATCCGCTCGCCAAGTTCCGGCGACGCCGCCTCGGCATCCGCCCCGGCGGCGAGCCGGCCGCCCGAGCCCGGCGCTGCTTCCAGTGCGCGCCGGGATAAATCCACCAGCTCCGGCCGCAGGTACAGGAGCTGAGAAATCTCATATTGACCGGCATGATCCCCGGTAAATTGGTCTTCCACGAGCTCGGGGTCGCACACGACCCACACCCGAGCCGGCGTGATCTCCATGAAAAGCGCAGCCGCTTTTCGCAGGTCCTCCTGATTGCCGCCGCCGTGACCGGTGACGACGACAATCGCCTTGAAGCCTGTGTTCACGAACGCCCGCAGCTGATACAGAAAGAACTGCAGCACCACATGCGGCGGCATGCTCGTCATATGCGGATTCTCCTCGCCCACGACCTCCTCCAGCCAGGGGGCGTGGTAGCCGGTCTCATGGATGTGGTAGCCGAGCGAAGGCGCGACGATCCCCCCGACCGTACGAGCGGCCTCCTGGCACAGCCACTCGGCTTTGATCGTATCCAGCCCGAAGGCGCTGAACTGGCCATGCGGCTCGCAGAGGCCGAGAGGCAGGTAGACGATCGGGCAGTCGGCCAGCCTTCTTTTAAACTCCGCAGGAAACAGCTCCGCCCACAGGACGGATTCGTTATAGCCAGAATTTGGTGTCATAGAAATTACGCACCCATCTGTGATATTTGTAGATCTCTTGGAAGATTTCGTCCGGCAGCGGCGCTTTGTCCAGAGCAGCAATGTTCTGATTGGCGTAAGCCGGGATGTGCATGGAGACAAGCGCCGTCGTAACAGCCGGGTGGTGCAGGACAAATTTCAGTGCAAGCTCTGCCAGATTGTCCGCATAAGCCGGAACGAATTGGCGAAGCTTATCGACCCGTTCTATGTACATGCGGCGGGGGACGTAGTCGAAATACGTTTTGCGGTAATCGGTGTCAGTGAACTGCGTATCCTCGGTCAGAAACCCGGTCAGTCCGCCTTCATCCATGACACAGCGTGCCAGAAACGCGACGTTATGCTGTTCGCAGAACGGTATCAGGCAATCGAGCGGAAGCGGGTCGAAAATATTAAATACGGACTGCACAGCATCGATTTTACCGCTTTGCACGATGGATAGCGCGATGTCGTGGCGCTGGTCTGGAATTGAGATGCCGATGTAGCGAATCTTGCCTTCCTCTTTTAAACGCAGCAGCTCTTCCATCCAGTAATCTTTCTGATCCCACTGCGGCCAGTATTGGTGCAGTTGCATCAGGTCGATGACGTCGACGCCCAGCTCTTTCAAAGACTGTTCGGTGCTTTCGCGCAGCCAACCTTGCGGATAGGCCGATTCAACCGGGATGTGCGTACCCCAGCCGATATTCCCCGGACCGAGCGACTTCACCTTGGACGCCAAAAAAGGCTTCTCGCCCTTCCACTCGCGCAGTGCCTTGCCCAGAATTCGCTCAGAATCGCCGTAGGCTCTAGCGGTATCAATAAAATTTACACCCTGTTCAAGGGAGTTCAATACGCTGCGAATAAGCTCGCCCTCATCGTGGGTGCCGAAGGAACCGCCAAGCCCCATAGCCCCGAAGCCTAGCCGGGATACTTGATCCATTTCGGATCGAAATGCGTTATATTGCATCGTTCATTCTCCTTTGTATGGATGTATGGATATGTCGAAGCTCCATTGATTGCGGCCGTATGGCGCAACGCTCGCAACTTTATTCATCACCTTGGCGATATACACATCGTCCAGATAGCCGGTTGCGGGCTCGAGCGCGAAGGTGTAGTCTCCGTTAAAAGCGCCGTAATTCGCCCACACCGCCAAATAAGGCACCTCATCCGGGTCAAACGCGTACCACAACGCTTCGCCAGACGCCGGGTCAACTACACCGGCCTTTCCTTCCACGAGCGCCCCTTCGAACCAATACTTCTCCGCATGCCCGCAGGCAGGCTCTTCCATGAAGGATAAATCTACCGTTGCTGATCCCCGCTGCACAATCGGATAGGCGGAACGTCCGTATGCGTCATCCGTCAACCGATCCCGATGCGAATACTGATATTGCACCGTATCTAGACCAGCTGGAACAAAGACCTTCATCCCGGGCTCGATCGACAAGAGATTATGCGCACACCACAGATACGAAAAAGCAAAAGGCGTCGGGTTCTGCACCTCATACCTCGTACAAAGCCGGCTTGACTGCAACGTGTAGGTTTTGCTCAGCACATAAGGAACTTTCACCCCATGCACCCACATGCGTAGCTGATCGCCCTCTATCGCATACGACCAAGGGAGCGACCACACTTCGCCGTGATCCGGATATTCGGTGCCTCTCCACGGCTCATCCGGGCAGGGACAGGCTAGAATTGTCGGGAACATTTCGTCCCAGCCTCCGCGGTCGCCGTCATCCCAGTTCATGCCATAGCGAAGCGGTTCAAGCGGCACATCCGTCTGAAACACCCACTCTTTACCCGTAACACGGCTGATAAAAGAAACCACTTTGCCGCCCCGGCCGGGAACAACCTCGACGCGAAGCTCGGCAGATTCTCCCACGACGCTGGGGACGCCGCGATACATCGATTCGCGCCATTGCATCTCTGTCACGCCTCCAGCTTGATCCATACTTTGCCGTTTTCAACCTTGACTGGATACGTCGTCAGAAGCTTGCAGGCGGGCTTCTTCTTCGGTTCCCCTGTCATATAGTTGAAGCGTCCGTTATGCTTCGGGCATTCAATGACATCACCCATGACGAGGCCGTCAGCCAGATGGATTTTTTCGTGGGTGCAAAACCCGTCCGTCGCAAAAAACTCACTTTTCTCGGAGCGATAAATCGCAAAGGTTCGGTTGCCAAAATCGAAGCGGATCACATCCTCCGCGTCAATATCCTCTGTTTCGCAAGCTTCAATCCATTCTTGTGTTGGCATTATTGGGCCCTCCCTAGTTGTTCAGCTTCCTCAGCGGCAGCAGGTGTTGGTCTGTATTTGTATGGCTGTGCGGTCGCCGGAAGCTTCCGCTTAATCGTGTAGCTCGGGTCTGTCTTTTGGCGCAGCAATGCATGGGTCGTTTCTTTGACCGCTTCCCAGACACTGCGATTGGCCGGCGGAAAGTCCGGCTTCAGCTCCTCGTGGAGCTTAGGTAGCGCATGGTACGGCACCATGGGAAACATGTGATGCTCAATGTGGTAGTTCATATTCCAGTACAGGAATCGGAAAACAGGGTTCATATAGATCGTGCGCGAATTAAGCCGGTGATCCAGCACATCCTCATGCAGGCCAAGGTGCTGGAGCAAACCGAACGTCAGCATCAGCGGCGAGCCATAGAAGGATGGGAGCACGACGAACATCGCAGGCAGGATGCTCCCTGTGTAGATACACAAGCCGATGACGGTCAGGAAGATCAGCATATAGACCCGGGACTCCCAGAATGTCTTGCGGAACTCCGACTCCGGCAGGTAGGTGCGCTGCTCGGCGTCGACGATACCGAAGCAATGGAAGAACATCCGCTTCATATCTTTCGGGCCACCGTACAGGTGGAAAAACTCCATCAGGATAATGCGCCATACCGGCGGGCGTGGCTGGGCAATCTCGGGATCCAGGCCGACGATGTACGTGTCCGTATGATGCCGAGTGTGACTCCAGCGCCAAGGCGTGGCAGGCCGGAGCACCAGGAAGGAGGCGAACTGATAGATAACCTCGTTCATCCATGGTGTCTTAAAGGCGGTGCCGTGTCCGCACTCATGCCAACGCGAATCGCCGGGTGAGACGTAGAGGATGCCGTAGATGAAAAACGCAGGCAGCGCCCACCATGTCCCCCAGGAGAAGTAAGCGAGAACACCGGTTCCAACCAGCAGGAACAACCAGATCAGCGTATCCCGGATAGCAGGGCCGTTTCGCCGCTGCATCAGCTCCTTTAGCCGTTTTCTGGGGATCGGGCTCGTATACCACTCCGCAGAGGCGAGCCCTCTTTCCATGGCCCGTTCTCGTTCCGAGCCGATTAGCGAATAATCTCTGTTCTGGCGTGCTGCAGCGCCGCTCATGCACATCTCTCCTTTGACTTGACAACGTTTCCAACAAGTTTATATACCCTCATTATAGGGAGATCTTCATACCCTGTATTTAGACCAAATCCGTAAAGTAGTTGCCAAAATCGTGTTCATTTAAAACGGGCTGCTGTACAATGGTGGAAAAGGAGCTGATGGTGATGACGCAGAAACCGCTCTTCTCGCTAAGTCCCGGCGATACGCTCAGCGAGCTGCGCGATACGTATTTTCCGCCTTATATTACGTTGGCGCATACCTTTAATGCCCCGGCAGGATGGGGGATCAGCCATCGCGTGCTCAAGCAGTTTCAACTGCAATACGTGTTGAGCGGCTGCGCGCAGTACACGATTGAAGGGAAATCTTTTTTAACGAAAAAAGGGGATCTGCTGTTTCATCGGCCGGGGGAACGTCACAGTGTGTCGACAATTCCAGGCGAGCCTTACGTCTGCTTGTCCCTCGTTTTTCATTTCGGCCAAAGTGCGTTTCCGCTGGATGAGCTGCTGCCTGGGGCGAACGATTTAGGCAACTTTGCCGGCCATGAAGTCGAGCGTAAGCTGACCTCGCTGGTCATAAACTACCGGCAGCCTGGGCTCGTGCATCAACTGCAAGCGCAGACCTTGCTGATGGAGCTGCTGCTGATGTTCAACCGGCTGGCGGGCGAGCGCAGCGTGCAGGAGGCTTCGGCGGCGCAGCGGAACAATTTTACCCGGCTGGTGCTGGCGAAGAATCATATCATCGAGCATTTCGCCGAGGAGCTGATGATCAAAGACCTGGAGGCGATCACCGGCTTCAGCGGCGACTATCTCATCGTGCAGTTCAAGAAAACGTTCGGCATGACGCCGATTCAATATCAGATTCATTTGCGGGTGGAAAAAGCGAAGGAGCTGGCGGTGCACGAAGGGCTGACGCCAAGCGAGGTTGCGCAGCGCGTCGGGTATCGGGACATTCATACGTTCGGGAAAATGTTCAAGAAGAAAACAGGCACCAGTTTGAGCCAGTTCTGTGCGACACTGTTTACGGAGGATTGGGACCCGGAAACGTAACTTGTTACAGGTACCTGATAATAAGCTAACTTTTGCTGAGTATATGTAAAGCTGTGATGGCGTGTGTGGTATATGATGATATCAGTAAGACAACACACGTACAGGAGGCATTACAATGAGCAAATTAACCAAAGAAGAAGTAGCGTTTTACAAGGAGAACGGATACTTACTGTATGATAAGCAGCTGTTTTCGGAAGATAAGTTGGCGGAGCTGACCAATATTTTTGAAGAGCAATTGCAGCAAAAAGGCAGCAAGCTGTCTGACGAGTTGGATACGCCGCATTTCCGTGAAGAGCGCTTGCTTAACTTTCTGCTGTCGGATGAGGTGTTGGATGTTGTCGAGCCATTGATCGGGCCGAACATCGGTCTGTGGTCCAGCCATTTTATTTGCAAGGATCCATTCGTCGGACGGAGAACGCCATGGCATGAGGATTCCGCCTACTGGAAAGGCCGCGTAAGCAATTTTGACAATATTATCACGGTCTGGCTTGCGATTGATGACAGTACCCGCGAAAACGGCTGCATGCAGGTCATTCCGGGGACGCACCGCAACGGTTTTTCGGAATATGAGAACGTAGACGGCGCCAAAAACTTATTCTCCACGCAAATTAAAAACATGGACACGTCGAAGGCCGTTCCATTTGAACTGAAACGCGGCACATGCTCCCTGCACGATTCCCGCATCATTCACGGCGCGGAACCGAATACAAGTCCTAACCGCCGCTGCGGCTATACGATGCGGTACTTCTCAACGGACACGAAGATATATGAAGAGAAAAATCCGAATTTCAAAGTATGGCTTGCGCGGGGTAAGGATTTGGCTGGCAACAGCTACGCGAATCGATAGGCGAATGAATGCTTGGCAAGCGACATGTGGTATAATGGTAATTATTTAGATATGTGAGGGGGCGCAGCCGATGAAACGACAGCCGGAAAGGCTTACCAACGCACAGTTTATCGCGCCTGCGGCCTCCTTCGGGATATATCTTCAGCATGTTAATGTGCATTACAGCCTGCACTGGCATGAATTTTATGAGCTTTGTTTCGTTCTTCAGGGCAGTGGCCGCAATGTAGTCAACGGGACGGAGTATGCGCTGGAGCGGGGGAGCCTGTTCTTGCTGACGCCCGCTGATTTTCATGAGATTTTTCCTTTGCCGAACGAGCCGATGGTACTGTACAATTTTGTGTTTTCCGGTGAACTATTGGAGGAAGCGCTGCTCAGCTTGATGTTTCAGCAAATGGCGCTCTATATGGCCGACATGAAGGAGCAATTTGCGGAAATTGAAGCCGAGTTCAAGCTTATTGCAAAAGAGGAGAAATACGCGGAGCCAGGTCATCGCAGAATGATTCAAGGTGCGTTGGAACGCATTCTGATGTATTTGTACCGGGCGTATGGGAAACAGCATCAAGCGGGTAATGCTTCCAAAGAAATGGGAGCTCTCCATGAAGCCATTCAGCGGTCACTGGTGTATATTCATCACCATTTTCGCGAACCGCTTCGCTTGGAAGATGCGGCCCGTGAGGCAGGATTGTCGCCGAATTACTTCAGTCAGTCGTTCAGGGAGCTGACGGGAACGCCGTTTCAGACGTATTTGCAGCATTTGCGGCTCACCTTTGCCAAGTCGCTGCTGGCGGCGGCTGATTTTCCGGTGACAGACATATGCTATGCGTCCGGATTTAATACACTGACACATTTTGAACGGGCATTTAAAACGAAATTCGGCCGATCGCCGAGACATTTCCGCAAGGGAATTGAAGATGCTTAACGAGGCTTGGAACAGAAAGCAGTCGAAGGAGGAGTGAAATTGTCTGTAATCGTGACAGGAGGCGCTGGATTTATTGGCTCGCACCTTGTGGATGCGCTGGTTTCGCAGGGCCGTCAGGTGCACATCCTGGACAATCTGTCAACGGGCCATCTTCGCAATGTGAATCCTAAAGCTGTGTTCCATCAGGGAGATTTGCTTGCCGGCGGTTTGCACCAAGTGTTTCGTGAAGTCAAGCCGGAGTTTGTATTTCATCATGCGGCCCAAGTCGATGTACAAGCTTCTCTCGCAGCCCCGCAACAGGATGCGCAGACGAACATTGCCGGGACGGTCGCTGTGCTGGAAGCATGCCGGCTGTTCGGCGTTCGGAAAATCATTTACGCTTCTTCTGCGGCTGTCTATGGTTCCCCGCTTTACTTACCTGTCGACGAGGGGCATGCGATTCGCCCGTTGTCGTTTTATGGTATTTCGAAATATACGCCGGAACTTTATCTGGAGAGCTACGCCGCTCTGTATGGGCTGGATTTTACGATACTCCGCTATGCCAATGTGTATGGAGACCGCCAAAGCTCACAGGGCGAAGGTGGCGTCGTTTCCCAGTTTGTCGGCAAGCTGCTTCTCGGAGAACGTCCCGTGATTTACGGCGATGGGGAGCAGACGCGGGATTTTGTTTATGTCAAAGATATTGTAGGCGCCAACTTGGCCGCGATGACAAGGGGAAGCAGGGGCGTGTATAACATCGGCATGAACCAGCAGACCAGCGTGAACGAGCTGCTGACGGAGATGTGCGCGATCAGCGGCGTACCATTTGAACCGCGATATGCATCGGCTCGGGAGGGCGACGTACTGCATAGCCGATTGAGCAATGCCGCAGCGATGAACGACTTGGAGTGGCAGCCGGCCTACACACTCCGCAGCGGGCTTGAAGCGACGATCGCGTACTATCGTACTCAGCGGGAGCAGCGGATATTGCGATGATCTAGGTTAGGGAATCAAGCCGGACTCATCAGCGATTCCGTTCAAGCTCGTCAACGAATGCGGTTGCGGCCATCGATAGCGGCATATTTTTGAGCGTGATAATGCCGATCTTGGTTGGAGGAATATGCGCGTCGAGATTGACTTCGTACAAGCTGCCTTCGGCCAATTCTTTGGCGACGAATTCTCTTGTGACAAACGAAACGCCGAAGCCGATTTTGGCAAATTCAATGAGTAGATCCACACTGCCGAGCTCGATTTCCGGCTCCAGCACGAGGTCGTTGTCGTGAAACAAGCGCGTGATGAAATTGTGGGAAAAGCTGTTGCGTGAGAACAGGATAATGGGATACGTCTTCAGCTTCGCAAGCGTGACTTTGTTCATCGACAGCTCCCTGTATTTTGGGCCGGTGACAAAGATGTCCTGAATCGTAATACCTTCCCGCACCTGGAGCTGTTCGTCTTCTATAGGCAGCCGGACGATGCCGATGTCGATTTTACCTTCTTTTAACTGCTTCACGATTTCCGGGGTTGTGCCGTGAACGAGATGAATTTGGACGTGCGGATGCTGGACATGAAACGTTTCAAGAAATGGCAGCAAATAATGCTTGCAGAGCGAGTCGCTGCCGCCGATTTTGATTTCGCCGCTGGACAGCGTGCGCAGTTCTTGGAGCTTTTCTTCCGCCATGGAAATGAAGTTGTAGGCCTGTTCGATATATGAGTAGAGGACGCTGCCTTCCTTCGTCAGTTCAACGCCTTTGGACGTGCGGCTGAAGAGAATCATGCCGAGCTGCTCTTCCAGTACTTTAATAGAATGCGAGACGCTGGGCTGTGTAATATACAGCTCTTTTGCTGCTTTCGAAATACTGCCGGATTTGGCTGTCAGATAAAAAACTTTATACAATTCAAAGTTGACCATATAGACCACCTCTATACCATGTATTGAAACTATCAATTATTTCAATGTTCCATCCCCTTATATAATAAGGAGTATAGACAGAAATAACAACCATATGGATGGAGGTTCTTCACGTGAACGGTACGACGGTAGGAATTGAGCAATTAAGCATTAATGCGATTAGAACGCTTACAATCGATGCGGTAGAAAAAGCGCAAATGGGGCACCCGGGGATGCCGATGGGGGCGGCGCCGATGGCGTACGCGCTGTGGACGCGTCATTTGAAGCACAATCCGGCGGATGCACAGTGGGTGGATCGCGACCGTTTCGTGCTGTCGGCAGGGCACGGTTCGATGCTCTTGTACAGCTTGCTGCACCTGAGCGGCTACGGACTGACAATTGACGACATCAAGGAGTTTCGTCAATGGGGCAGCTTGACACCGGGCCATCCGGAGTATGGCCACACGGTCGGCGTCGAAGCGACGACAGGTCCGCTTGGGCAAGGCTTTGCGATGGCGGTTGGCATGGCGATGGCGGAAGCGCATCAAGCATCGGTGTACAACAAGCCGGGCTTTGATGTTGTGGATCACTACACGTACACGATCTGCGGCGACGGGGATCTGATGGAAGGCGTGTCCGCGGAAGCGGCATCGCTCGCAGGCCACTTGCAGCTCGGCAAGCTGATCGTGCTTTACGATTCCAACGACATTTCCCTCGACGGCGAGCTGAACATGTCGTTCTCGGAGAGCGTTAAGCAGCGCATCGAGTCGTACGGCTGGCAGTATTTGCGCGTGGACGATCAGCATGACGTGAACGCGGTTGCGGATGCGATTGCAGCGGCGAAAGCGGATGGAAAGCGTCCGACGCTGATCGAAGTGAAAACGACGATCGGCTACGGTTCCCCGAACAAAGCCGGCAAAGGCGGCCACGGCGGCACGCACGGCTCGCCGCTGGGCAAAGACGAGCTGCGCTTGACGAAGGAAGCGCTCGGGTGGCCATTGGAGCCGGACTTCTATGTGCCGGCTGAGGTTTACGAGCACTTCGCGCAGCACAAGGAAGCGGGCGCGGCGAAGCAAGCAAGCTGGGAGCAGCTGTGGCAGGGCTACCAGGCGGCTTATCCAGAGTTGGCGAAGCAGTTCGAGATCGCCAGCCGCGGCGAGCTGCCGGCAGACTGGAACGCCGATCTGCCTCGCTATACCCCGGAAAGCGGCGCGATCTCGACGCGCACCGCGTCCGGTAAAGCGATTAACGGCCTGGCGAAGCGCGTGCCTCATTTTGTCGGCGGTTCGGCAGACCTGGCCAGCTCGAACATGACGATGATTAACGATGCGGGTGCTTTCAGCGCATCGGATTACAGCGGCCGCAACTTCTGGTTCGGCGTGCGGGAATTTGCCATGGGCGCAGCGCTGAACGGCATGCTGCTGCACGGCGGCGTGCGCGCATTCGGCGGCACGTTCCTCGTGTTCAGCGACTATCTGCGCGGCGCGATTCGTCTGTCGGCGCTGATGAAGCAGCCGGTGGCGTACGTCTTCACGCACGACAGCATCGCGGTCGGCGAAGACGGCCCGACGCACCAGCCGATCGAGCAAATCCCATCCCTGCGGATGATTCCGGATTTGACGTTGTTCCGTCCGGCGGACGCGAACGAAACGATCGCAGCCTGGTCGTACGCGGTTCAGGCGAAAGAAGGTCCATTCGTCTTCGCCCTCTCCCGTCAAAACTTGCCGGTGTTGCCGGGCACGGATACGCTTGCTTTTGACCATATCCATCAAGGCGCTTACGTGCTGTCAGATGTGGAAGGCGGGGCTGCGGCAGACGTGCAGTTGATTGCAACCGGCTCTGAAGTGAGCCTGGCACTTGACGTGAAGAAGCAGCTCCTGCAAGATGGAATTAAGGCGCGCGTCATTTCCATGCCGAGCCGCGAATTGTTCGAAGCGCAGCCGGAAGCGGTGCGAAACAGTATCGTGTCGCCGGATGTACGCCGCAACGTCGTTATCGAGATGGCTTACCCGGCAGGTTGGGAAGACATTACAGGCGGCGAAGGCTTCGTCGTCGGCATCCGCAAGTTCGGAGCGTCGGCCAAAGCGGACCGCGTGATCCGTGAGTATGGTTTCAGCGCAGAAGCAATCGTAGGACAAATCAAGACGAAGTATTTCCAATAATACCCCAATAGGGAGAAAAGGCAGGGATACGTTCATGAAATTGTTTATCGACACGGCCAATGTAGAAGAAATTCGAAAAGCTCACGCACTAGGGGTCGTCGCAGGTGTGACGACTAACCCTTCCTTGATTGCCAAAGAAGGCAGAGACTTTTTTGAAACGGTTAAGGAAATCATCTCCATCGTCGGCGACGTGCCGATCAGCGCGGAAGTCGTTTCTTTGAAAGCAGACGAAATGGTCGAGCAAGGTAAAAAGCTCGCGGCGCTCAGCCCGAACGTGGTGATCAAGCTGCCAATGACGCTCGATGGCTTGCAAGCAACCAGCCAGTTCAGAGCGCTCGGCATTCCGACCAACGTGACGCTGATCTTCTCCTCGACGCAAGCGTTGCTGGCGGCTCGTGCGGGCGCAACGTTCGTATCCCCGTTCATCGGTCGTTTGGATGATATCAACCAAATCGGGATGAATTTGATTAAAGAAATCTCCCAAATGTTCCAAGTGCACGGCATTAAATCCGAAATCATCGCAGCGAGCGTGCGTCACTCGGCACACGTCATCGAAGCGGCGCTGGCCGGTTCCCATATTGCGACAGTTCCATATAAAGTGATAGAATCGATGAGTAAGCATCCTCTGACAGATGCCGGAATTGAAAAATTCCTTGCAGACTGGGAAGGCGCTAATCAGAAATCATTCTAATGATAGGTTGAAAAGACTCGCTCTCGTGGCGAGTCTTTTTGCGAAAAGGAGCTGCTGGGCGATGATTATTAGCGATTTAACTCATTTTGAGCGGGAGCGGGTTCTGTGGCCGGCTGCCGTTGTGCGTGGGATCGAGTACATCTTGGAGCGCCGCCTTGGCGAGTGTGAGCCGGGGCGCTACGATCTGGAAGGCGATAACGGCCATCTCATGTATGCCAATGTACAGGAAGCGCAGACGCGTCCGAAAGCGGAGCAATTGGCGGAATCGCATCAAGTGTACACCGACATCCAGTTCCTCGTGAGCGGGGAGGAGCGTCTGTGCTTCTACAAGCTGCACGAAGGCGCCAAAGTCATCGACGATAAATTCGAGACGCATGATGTTGCTTTTTATGAAAATGAGGGGACGCCGGAGACGGACATTTACCTGGGGCCAGGCATGTTCGCCGTGTGCCTCCCGTCGGACATTCACCGGCCGAACTGCGTAGTCACGGAGAGCTGTGTGAACAAGAAGATTGTGGTGAAAATCCACAAGGATTTGCTGAAATTGGGGTAAAAAGTGGAGTAAGAGGGTCTGGCCCCTTCTAATTCGCCCACATTGCCTAATTTCGCGGAGCTAAGCAGGCCTGAACCCTCTTAATAGTCGCTGCCGAGCCGATTTTACTCGAAATAGCGGGAGTTAAGAGGGGCTGGCCCTCTCTAGTTCGATGGAGTTGCCTGATTTCGTGGAGCTAACAGGGTTTGGCCCCTCTTATCGGTCGTCGCAGAGCCGATTTCGCCGAAACGAGTCATAAATAAGTGTGTTTGTCATCCAGAAAATCCAGATACTTGCCTACCTGCCGCCTCAGCATCATCACACAACAGCTAACCGAGCCCATCCTCCTAACTAACAAGTTTCTCGATCTAACTCTCTCCTCCTCATCTCTCACGCTATCTTGACCAATCAAAAAGACTGCCCCACTGTCACTTGCGTGACCAGAGACAGCCTTATTACTTTATACGTTAACCTAGTATTACCACTCGTGTCAGCCTACCGACTTCAAGCCGGCCTCTTCACCATCCGCGCCTGCTTCCACTTGCCGAACTGGTAGTAGAGCAGATTCAGCGTAGCCGCGACGGAGAACGATACGGGGAAGCTCCACCAGATTACGTCGAAGCCGTACGAATGCGACAGCACGGTCGCCAGCGGAATCCGCACCAGCAGCAGGGCGATGAACGCGACGAGCAGCGGGAACATGACAGCTCCAGCCGACCGCACGACCCCGCCGATCACATTGAAAATGCCAAAAATAATAAACGACCACAACGTGAGGTTGTTAATATGCACGCCGATGCCAATGGCTTTTCCTTCCGGCGGAAGGAAGAACGACACGACCTCGCGGTTAAAGATCAGCAGCACAGCCACGATCAGGCCGGTCATCCCGATGTTCACCGCCACGCCGGTCCAGGTGATGCGGTTCACGCGGTTCCACTTATCGGCGCCGATATTTTGCGCGGCCATGGACGTAACCGCACCGCCGATCGCCATGGCCGGCAGCTGCACATAGCCGGAGATCTGCATCGCCACGCCGAACGCGGCGGTCGATTCGGCCCCATAGCCGTTCACGAGATGAACGAGCAGCAAGTTGCTGACGGACACCACGACCATGTTGAGGCCCATTGGCAGCCCTTTTTGGATCAGCGTCCGGATGATGCCCCAGTTAATGCGCAGCAGGGGCAAATCCGCGCGCGTGATGCGCAGGAAATATTTTTTCCGGTATAGATAGGCCACCAGCAGCCCCAAACTGATCAACTGCGCGAAAAACGTCGCCACCGCGGAGCCGGCAATCCCCATTTTAGGAAAAGGCCCCATGCCTTGAATCAGCAGCGGGTTCAAAGCCACATCAAGCACGGCGGATAATAGCAAAAAGTAGAAGGGCGTTTTCGCATCCCCCGACCCCCGCAAAATAGCCATGATCAGGTTGTAGCCGAACGTAAATGGAATCCCCGCAAAAATAATCCGCGTATACGTCATCGCAAATTCCTTCACGTCCGGCGGTGTGCTCATCCAGTCCAGAATAGTCGAACAGAAGATTAGCCCGAACAGCGCCAGCAGCACCGACAACGTGAAGAAAAAGATTGTGCTCGTGCCGACCACCTTTTTCGCTTCCTGCACGCGGCCTCCACCGATATGCTGACCGATAAGAATGACTGCGGCCATGGCAATCCCGAAGATGGAACTCGTCAGAAAAAACATAATAATATTGGCATTCGACGTCGCAGCCAGCGCAACTTCGCCAAGATAATTACCGATCCAGATCGCATTGATCGATCCGTTCAGCGACTGCAGGACGTTCCCCAGCAAGATCGGCAGGGAGAACAGGATTAGCGTTTTCGTAATCGGGCCCTCCGTTAAGTTCGGTCGGGCTTTTTTCTCTCGTTGCATGTATGCCTCCTATAAGCCGTTTGTCGTACATGTCTTTCTTCTACTATATCATTTTTTGGAATTATTCTAAAAGAATCGCATAACGCACTCTTTCGATTGGACACAATCTAGTTTTTTTAGTACGATATTCATATAGAAAGTTAACAAAATTAAACATGGTGAGGATGGACCGCGTAAGGGGGAGACGGAATGCTTCGACTGGGACAGAAAGTGATTTTTGTTGAGGACTGTTTAGAGCAAAATCTGCCGATCGGCGGATATGGATATATTATCGCGTATGATCGCAACAACGATAACGTTTTTGATTATGTTGTTCGTTCGCCCAAAGACAACAAGCACTATTATGTGCCTGCATCGGATATTGAGCTGGAAGAAGTGCTGCTCCGTGAAGAAGCGGAACGCGTTGAGAAGGAAGCGCTGATCGATTATGCGCTCAAAACGAAGAATGCGGAGCTGTTCCAGTGGATTATGACCGGGGAGAGCCCAGCCGAGCAAGCGCAAGAACGGGAGAAAGAAGTGCAGTCCCGGGAGGATTTTATTAAGCAAATCGGGTTGAAAGCCTGGATTTAAACGAATATCGCCGATGCGTCGATCTTATACAAGGTCGGCGCATTTTTTTGTTGCGCAATGCAGAAAATGGTGGTAAATTAGTTTTCATCGAATACAGAACTAAAATAGTATTATAGTTCTGAAGATGAACGGAGGATGCGAATGGACGCTAAAAAAGCATTGATCTTGGATTCAGCAAAGAAATCTTTTGCCCTATTCGGCTACAAGGCCACGACGATGGATCATATCGCCAAGATTGCCGCAGTCGGCAAGGCGACGATTTATTCGTTTTTCACCAATAAAGAGGACCTGCTGCGCGAAATCGTGCAGGGTATCATTGCGGAAATGCGGAAGGCCGCTGATGAAGCGATCGGGAAGGGGACGACGTCCTCCGAGAGAATCCACGAGGCGCTGTATGCAATTCTAATTTTCCGTAAGGAGCATGAGCTGCTCATTCAGCTTTCGCATGAGGCGCAGCAGTTCGGCAACCCGATCACGGCGGAGGTGCTGGGCAGCATCGAGACGGAGGTCGTGAACTATATCAGCGAGCATATCGAGCGGGGGATTGCGGCCGGCACGATGAAGGCGTGCGATCCGAAGCTGACGGCTTTTCTCATTTTGAAGCTGTACGTGGCACTCGTATTCGACTGGGAGAGGCAGAACGAGCCGCTTAGTAATGAACGCGTACTGGAGCTGCTGCAGCTGTATTTCGGTAACTTTTTGCAGGTGTAATCTAGAGAGGACATAGCAATAAGGATAGTCTCGAAGCAGTTCTATGTCCTCTATAAAACGCCCCCTCGTTCCTGCGAGAATGATGGATTCGGTTATTTTGGAACAAATTTTGGAGGGATTTTTTTATGAAGTTTATTCGACCGATGGTTTATTCTGTGATGGCGGTTGTCATCGGCACAAGCGCTTTTCTACTCACAACGGGGCGGGCAACGAGCCAGACGGATGTGGCCAATCAAGTTCACCCCACGGCCTATATTGAAAAAAATGAAGTCAGCGCCTCCTTCAAGGTCGGCGGACGCATCACCGAAATCCTTGTCAAGGAAGGCGACACGGTAACCAAAGGGCAAGTGCTGGCTCGCCTGCAAAGCACGGAGATCGAGGCAAAGGTTGCGCAGGCCAAAGCGGCGGTGCTGCTCGCGCAAGGCAAAATCGCCGAAGCCCAAGGCGCGACGGCGACAGCCGAGGCGAAGAAGCAGCAAGGCATCGCTGGGGTGACCGTGACGGCGGATACCGCCGAGCAGCAGGTTGCGCAGGCGCAAGCTGCTGTGGCGGCGGCGCAGGCGAAGGTCGATGCGCTGCGCGCCGGCGCGCGGCCGGAGGAGAAGAAGCAAGCGGAGATTCAAGTGCAAGCGGCTAGCGATGTGTTCGCGATTGCCGAGCAGAACCTGAATCGGATGAACGCCATGCTCGAGCAAGGACTCGTCTCGCAGGCGGACGTGGACAAAGTCAAAGTCAGCTACGAAGAGGCGAAGACGAAGCGGGATTTGGCGCAGCAGCAGCTGAGCATGGCGAATCAAGGGCCGCGCGAGGAAGAAGTGCGCGGAGCGGAAGCACTGCTCGCGCAAGCGCAGGCGGCGCTGAAGCTGGCCGAGGCGAACCGCGGGACGGTGGCGGTACGCGAAGGCGACGTCGCTGCGGCGGATGCCGCCGTGCAGCAGGCGAAGGGCGCGATCCAATCTGCGCAGTCCGGCGAGCAGCAGGCGAAGGCGGCGCAGCTTGAGGCGGAGACGTACCTCAGCTACACAGAATTGACGGCGCCAAGCGACGGTTTGATCCTCTCCCAGTCCGCACAGCCGGGTGAGTTGGTCGGCTCCGGCTTCCCAGTGTTCTCGATGGAGCCGACATCGACGACGTGGGCGAAGTTTTATTTGCCTGAAACGGCGATTGCGGGCCTCAAAGTCGGCAGTACAATCAACATGACGCTGGTCGCAACCGGCGAGAAAGTCGTCGGCAACGTGAAATCAATCGCGGCAGCACCGGATTTTGCCGTGAAAAAAGCGACCCAGACTGCGGGTGAAACCGATATTCGCTCGTTCGGGATCAAGGTTGAGCTTCAAGCGCTGCCCGAGTCGGCTTCGACCGGCATGACCTTGCAGTGGAACGGCACAGAAGGGTGATGAGCGACATGGAGCTTCGCATCGGCAAGCTAATTGCGGAGGAATGGCGGAATATCATCAAGGATCGGCGCTTATTTCTCCTCCTCTTTTTCATACCTGTGATGTACACGGTCTTATTCGGTTCGATCTATATGCACCATAAAGTGACGGAAATGGCGACGGTCGTGATCGACGAGGATCAGAGTCCTTTGAGCCGTCAAATCCTTCAAGCGTTTGAGGAAAGCGAGACGTTTGAGATTCGCAAGGAGTACCACTCAGAGGAAGACGTGAAGCGGGCGCTGGAAACCGGCGAAGCGAAGGTCGGACTCGTCATTCCGTCCGGGTTTGAAGCGAAGCTGAAGCATGGAGAGACGCTGCCGCTCCTCACCCTGATCGACGGCAGCAATATGATGATTTCGAACTCCGCCACCAAAGGGGCGAACGAGGTCATCACGACGTTTTCCATGGGTTACTCGCAGAAAAAACTCCAACTCTCGCAAGGTCTGCAAGACGACCAGGTGATGAACACCTTGTCGCCGATTCCGTTCCGCTACCGCATCATGTACAATCCGACGTTCAATTACAGCGATTTCATGCTGTACGGTCTGGTGGGCGCGATTTTACAGCAGGTGTTGTTTCTGGGCATCGCCCTCACGATTACGCGCGAGAAGGACGGAGGTACATGGAGCCGGTTCGAGGCTTGGAAAAGAAACCCGTGGCGCATCGCCTACGCGAAGACGGCGCCTTACTTCCTGATCAACGTGTTTAACACGGCGATTGCGTTAGTCATTGCTCTGTATGCGTTCGGCGCGCCGATGGCGGGCAGCCTGCTGGTCGGCTCCGCGATCGTGCTCTGCTTCACCTATGCGGTATGCGGCATCGGCTACTTGGTCTCGCTGTTCTCCGGCAACCAGCTTGGCGCGACGCAAACGGCGATGCTGATCGCGGTGCCGTCGTTCATGCTGTCCGGCTTCACTTGGCCGTTTGAGGCGATGCCTCGAGCACTCCAGATCGTTGGCCATCTGCTGCCGCTCACGTATTTCCTGGACGGCATCCGCAGTGTGTTCGTCAAAGCGAACGATTTTGCTATCATTCGGCACGACTGCCTCGCGCTCTTGCTCACGGGGACGCTGACGTATTTTATCGCCATGCTGCTGACCCGTTTCGTCGTTTTCTCCTCCAAGAAAACCGCCGACACCCCAGCCCCCGCACCGCTGCCGTCCGGTCAGAACCTCATGATGTAACAGGAAGGATGTACACTTGCTATGAAAAAAACACTGATCACGCTGTCCGCAGCCCTTATGCTCTTCTCCGGAGTCATACCTGGACTGGCGATTGCCGACACTTTTACGACAACCACGGATCCGGATCAAAATGTCTACGTCAACGCGGAGGTATTGCAAACCGTCTCCTCGATAGATCTGGATTTTGTGCTAGATAAAGCGCTCAAAGACTCGCACAACCTCGCCATGCTCACGCTTAAATATGCGGCGCAGGGCAGCAAAAAGGCCGACCTCGAGCAGCAAATGAACGACATGGGCTCGGCCAGCTTTACCCCAGGCCACCTGCCGAGCACGCCGGCGGAAGTGACCAATACCGGCAATCCGGCGCTGCCGGGCTTGACGGATCCAACGGACATCGCGTGGACGATTATGCAGGACACCGCGATGAATCAAATGCTGCAGGGCATGGGCGCCCTCGCCGGCGGCATGAACACCATCATTTCCGCGCAGCGCGCGCAAATGAAGACGGCGGCGCACCAACTCGGCACCGACCAGCGCAATTCGTTGCTGCAGACGGACGAGGCGCGCGCCGGCATCCGGCTTCAGACGATTGCACAGTACGTCACACTGCTTGGGCAGAAGAAGCAACTTGATTTTATGCAGGCGTATCTGGATGTGATGGACAAGGACCTGCTCAAAGCCACGCTGTTTGCCCAGCAGGGACTCGCGTCGAACGACGACGTGCAGACCGTCCAGAAAGCGATTCGCAAGCAAAAAGACGATCAAATCACGCTGCTGAACAACTACCGGCTCGGACTCGTCCAGCTGTCGACGGACATCGGGATTTCGTACGATCCGAACCTGCAGTTGAAAGACATCGCTGGGATCACCGTGGAGCCGATCGCCGAGACGGATACCATAACGTTGCTCAAAGCGTCCTATCAAATGAAAGCCGCCGGCAACAACATCGACGAAGCGGTGTGGGGAACGACACATACTGTGACATCGAACACGTACGGCGACACGTATCAGGGCGTCAACCTGGCGATCAACGGGCAAAAGAATGAGCAAACCCGCCTGGAATTGAGAAAGAAAATTCAGGCGACCTACACCGATGCGGCGAACGCGTACCAAGCCGTTCTCACCGAGCAGCGCAACCTGAACGACGTGCAAGCGGATCAAGCCAACATGCAGCTGCGCTACAAGCTCGGCGTCATCGCTAAACACGACTTGAACAAGTTCACGCTCAAAGTCCAGCAGGTGGAGACCACCCTTGCGGCGGCGAAGCTGAAATACTACGTGCTCCGAGAAAAAGCGAAAGCAATGGACACCGGCTTTATTCAATAAATGCATAAGCTGCCTCCGGCAACGGCCTCTCCGTTTGTTGGGGCGGCTTTTTTGATGCTTGTTTGTCAGCCCCTACCGATCTGCCATCTTGTCACTCCGCCTCCCCAGTCGCTCAGCTCCCAATCACCTCGCCCCAATCACTCCGTCTCCCAGTCACCTCCACCGCAGTCACCTCGCCCCGCAGTCACTCAGCACGTAGTCACTCAGTCTCCTCAGGCACTTAGCGCCCAGTCGCCCTTCCCACAGCCATCCGCCTCCCCGCCCATCGAATAGACTGAACTGGAATTTCTCCAGCTCATTTCCGCAATTATCGGCTGAATAGGGAGCTGAACTGGAATTTCTCCAGTCTAAGCGCCGCTTTTGGCGCGATACCCTCCAAACTACCCATTTAAGCTGGAGGTTTTCCAGTTCATAGGCGCACCAGCTGCTATTCAGGTGAAATGAACTGGAGGTTTTCCAGCTTGTGCCCCCGATTTTCCCGGCACGGATCCACAATTTTGCCGACTAAGCCGCATCCCATCATCAGCGAGCGCTTCTATCCGGAGCAGCACAGAGAACTCGCCGATCCTGCATTGAGTTCGCGATATTTCTGGGATATAATGAAAAGAATGACTAACGCCTGAATTTATACGGTTATGTGTAAATTCAGGCAATTGCCGATACAAGGGGTGTAACGAACGTGAGCATTACCAAAGAAAACGTCGAGCACGTAGCCAAGCTGGCGCGCCTCGAGCTGAGCGATTCCGAGAAAGATCTTTTTACCGAGCAGCTTAATGCCATTTTAAAATATGCGGAGCAGCTGAACGAGTTGAATACCGACGGCGTTGCGCCGACCAGTCATGCGATGCCGCTTGTGAACGTCATGCGCGAGGACGTGGCCAAACCGTCGCTTCCGATCGAGAAAGTGTTCCTCAATGCGCCTGACCAGGAAGACGGGCAGTTTAAAGTGCCGGCCGTTTTAGAGTAAGAGACCCCAATCGAAAAGGAGTGCCTGTCGTTGTCTTTGTTTGAACAGAACCTTAAACAGATCCAGGCGAAGCTGGACGCGAAAGAAATTTCCGTTTCCGACCTCGTGGATCAATCGTATACAAGAATCCAGCAAGTGGAAAATAAAGTCCGCGCCTTTCTTACCTTAGATGAAGAAAATGCACGCGCGGCTGCAGCGCAGCTGGACAAGCAACTCGCATCCGGTGGCGCGGCGCGCGGCGCCCTATTCGGCCTGCCAGTGGGCATCAAGGATAACCTCGTGACCGAGGGTCTCCGCACGACTTGCGCGAGCAAATTCCTCTCCAACTACATGCCGATCTACGACGCGACCGTCGTGTCCAAGCTGAAAGACGCGCAAACCGTGACCATCGGCAAGCTGAACATGGACGAATTCGCGATGGGCGGCTCGAACGAGAACTCCGCCTACCACCCGACGCACAATCCGTGGAACACGGATTACGTGCCGGGCGGCTCCAGCGGCGGCTCCGCAGCGGCAGTCGCAGCAGGCGAAGTGTACTTCGCGCTGGGCTCCGACACCGGCGGCTCCATTCGCCAGCCGGCCGCTTACTGCGGTATCGTCGGCCTGAAGCCGACGTACGGCCTCGTGTCCCGATACGGCCTCGTCGCATTCGCGTCTTCCCTCGACCAGATCGGGCCGCTGACTAAGAACGTTGAAGACGCTGCGTATGCGCTTCAAGCGATTGCGGGCTACGATCCGAAGGACTCCACATCGGCGAACGTCGCGCTCCCAGACTACCAGAGCGCGCTGACCGGGGATGTGAAAGGGTTGCGCATCGGCGTGCCGAAGGAATACCTGGGTAAAGGTATCGACCCGGCTGTGAAAGAGAAAGTGCTGGAGGCGCTGAAAGAGCTCGAAGCTCAAGGCGCCGTCTGGGAAGAAGTAACGCTTCCGCATTCCGAATATGCGGTGGCAACGTACTACCTCCTCGCTTCCTCGGAAGCGTCGTCGAACCTCGCTCGCTTCGACGGCATCCGTTACGGCGTGCGCTCGGACAACGCGAACAACCTGCTGGACGTGTACAACCTGTCCCGCAGCGAGGGCTTCGGCCCTGAGGTCAAGCGCCGGATCATGCTTGGTACGTACGCGCTCAGCTCGGGCTATTACGACGCTTATTATAAAAAGGCGCAGCAAGTCCGTACCTTGATCAAGCAAGATTTTGATCAAGTTTTCGCGAACTACGACGTCATCATCGGGCCGACGGCACCGACGCCGGCTTTCAAGATCGGTGCGCAAAGCAGCGACCCGCTGACGATGTATTTGAACGATATTATGACAATTCCGGTCAGCTTGGCAGGCATTCCTGCAATCAGCGTGCCGTGCGGTTTCGTGAACGACATGCCGGTCGGTTTGCAGATCATCGGCAAAGCGCTCGATGAGGCAACAGTTCTGCGTGTCGCTCATGCGTTTGAGCAAAGCACGGATCACCACAAGCAGCGCCCACAGCTGTAGGATTCCAGTTAAGAGTTACGAAGGAGGCAGTCATTTTGTCGGCAACAGATACTCAATTTGAAACGGTTATCGGTTTGGAAGTTCACGTCGAGCTCCATACCGCTTCTAAAATATTTTGCAGCTGCGCCACCTCGTTCGGCGCCGAGCCGAACTCCAATACATGCCCGGTGTGCCTAGGGCATCCCGGCGTCCTGCCGGTGCTGAACCGGCAGGCGGTTGAATACGCCATGAAAGCGGCGATGGCGCTGAACTGCACGATCGCCACAGACAGCAAGTTCGATCGCAAAAACTATTTCTACCCGGACTCCCCGGACGCGTATCAGACGTCGCAGTACGATCAGCCGATCGGCGCGAACGGCTGGATCGACATTGAAGTGAACGGCGAGACCAAGCGGATCGGTATTACGCGTTTGCACCTCGAAGAAGACGCGGGCAAGCTGACGCACGTCGACGGCGGCTATGCGTCGCTTGTCGACCTCAACCGTGCGGGCACGCCGCTGATCGAGATCGTCTCCGAGCCGGACCTTCGCTCGCCGGAGGAAGCGCGCGCTTACCTCGAGAAGATGCGCGCCATTATGCTATATTGCGACGTGTCCGACGTCAAAATGGAGGAAGGCTCGATGCGTTGTGACGCCAACGTGTCCCTGCGTCCGTTCGGTCAGGAAAAATTCGGCATCCGCGCCGAGCTGAAGAACATGAACTCCTTCCGCGGCGTACAGCGAGGGTTGGAATATGAAGAAATTCGCCAAGCGGACATTCTCCGCAGCGGCGGCGAAGTTGAGCAGGAGACGCGCCGTTGGGACGATGCCCAAGGCAAAACGCTTTCCATGCGCGGCAAGGAAGACGCGCACGACTACCGGTACTTCCCGGATCCGGATCTCGTGGCACTTTATATTGACGATGCGTGGAAAGAGCGCGTCAGAGCGACGATTCCGGAGCTGCCGGACTCCCGCAAAGCGCGCTACACGAGCGAATTTGGCCTTCCTAGCTACGATGCTGAAGTCATCACCGCTTCCATGAAGCTAGCCGATTTCTTCGAGCAGAGTCTCGCGTACACGAAGGATGCCAAAGCGGTGTCCAACTGGATTATGGGCGACCTGCTGGGATACCTGAACTTTAACAACCTGGAATTCTCGGATGTGAAAGTGACAGGTCAAGGCTTGGGCGAAATGATCGGCCTGATCGAGAAAGGCACGATCTCCAACAAGATCGCCAAAACCGTTTTCAAAGAAATGATCGAAACCGGCAAGCTCCCGGGTCAAATCGTGGAAGAGCAAGGGCTCGTTCAAATCAGCGACGAGGGCGCGATTAAAGCGGTTGTCGAGCAAATCGTCAACAACAACCCGCAATCCGTTGCCGACTACAAAGCCGGCAAAGAGAAAGCCGTCGGCTTCCTTGTCGGTCAAGTCATGAAAGAGACCAAGGGGAAAGCGAACCCGGGCCTCGTCAATAAATTAATTGTGGAGTGTCTGCAAAGCAAATGATGTAGGTCGTATTAATAGCGTGGAAGTGGTGATCCTCATTGATGGGACACCACTTTTTTTCAATTTTCGTGAAAGGGAAGATGCGCATGACGATTCAGCGGCTGCACCTGCAAACTAACGAGGAGATCCTCAGGCTCCTTTCGCTTCAACTTGCTTCTTATCGTGTAGAAGCTGAAATCATCGGTTTTGACGACATCCCCCCGTTGAAAGACGGCATTCCATCCATTCGAGAAGCGTTGGCGACTGAGACGTTCTATGGATACTTGAGCAAAGTACCTGGTCAGCAAGAACCGACGCTCGCCGGCGCCATTTCCATTTCCCGCGACAGTTGTGTCGTAACCATTTGCCGGCTCATGGTGCATCCCGATTTTTTTCGCAGAGGGATTGCTAGCAGCTTGATCGCGCATATAGTAGAAGAACAGGAGCAGCTGGGCGCGGCGCGCTTCATCGTCTCGACCGGGTCGGCGAACCTGCCGGCGATTGAACTGTACGAACGCTTTGGCTTCGTCGTCCGCCGCGTGTTTACCGTGCCGCCAGGCGTCAGCCTGACAACGTTCGAGCGTCCGGCTACCTCGGAATTGTCCTGAATCCTTTTCGTACATAGGAGTGGTGCCGTCATGAGCAATCCTTGGGTCATTGATCAGTTACATATTACGATTCGTCTCGTCGGGGCGCTGCTGCTCGGGGGGCTCATTGGGTTCGAGCGGGAGATGAGCGCTCATGCAGCGGGATTGCGAACACATATTCTGGTCTGTGTTGGTTCCGCACTTGTCATGCTGCTTTCGATTTACGGCTTCGGCGCCTTTGCCAACGAAACGAATGTGCGCCTTGACCCTTCAAGGTTGGCTGCGCAAGTGATCAGCGGCATCGGTTTTTTGGGTGCCGGTACGATTATGTTTAACGGGAGATCGATCACGGGTCTTACAACGGCTGCCTCCCTTTGGGTCGTGGCGGGCATTGGTCTGGCCATGGGAGCGGGCTTTTATTTCCCGGCGGCGCTCGTTTGTTTTATGGTGCTGCTCTCGCTTTGGATATTGAATAAAGTGGAGCACCGCTTTTTTAACGGCAAAAAAATCCGCATTCTCAAAATTACCGCCGTCGATCAACCGGGAACATTAGGTCTAATCACGACGCTGTTAGGCAGCAAGAAGGTCGATATTCGGCAAATCAAGCTGGAACAGATCGACGTGGAGGGTAAGCCGGACCTCATGCAAATTACGTTTCATGTCATGATTCCGAAACCGTCCATCATTGGGGCTATTTTAGAAGAAACGAACAGCATGCCCGGTGTCACAGGGGTCACCATCGAAACCAGTAAAAATGTTTGAAGGGATCGCGAAGCGGGAGGCGTCTAAGCAAGTGGGAAAGCAGAAAGGGGGGATCGGCCATGGAAGAGTTGACGGATGAACAATTAATTGAGCAGGTCCGTCAAGGCTATGCCGAAGCGTACCGGGTCCTTATTGAACGGCACCAGCGTTATATTTATACCTTGGTCTACCGAATCGTGGGGCACAAGGAAACCGCCGAGGATCTTACCCAGGACGTCTTTGTCAAGCTGTTCCGATCCCTGCCTAATTTTCGGGGAGATGCCAAATTTACAACCTGGCTGTACCGCATGACGATGAACCTTGTCACGGATTACAAGCGAGCGCAGAAGCGCAGACCTTACGTGGCATTGCTGGATAAAATGAAAGGCTGGTTCGGCGAGACGCGCGAACAGCCGGAAGAGGCCCTTCTGCGCAGGGATGAGCAGCAGCGGATGCAAGAGCTGCTTGCGCAGCTGCCGGATAAATACCGGATTGTCCTGTATTTGCACCATTACAAGCAGCTGTCTTACCACGAAATGAGCGCCGTGACTGGACTCCCCCTCAAAACCTTGGAGACGAGGCTGTACAGAGGCAAGGCGCTTCTGAAGCGCAAATGGCTGGAGGTGAACGCGCATGAGCGACAAGCTGCGAGAGGACGAGCTCCTCAACCGTTATCTGAATAGACTGCTGGATGACATGCCTGTCATGGAGCCCTCCGAAGGCTTGACCAACCGCATCATGAAGCGGATCGCCATGCCAGGGGCGGGGAATGCGACACTGGTTGTTCAGCCGAGCTCGCCGGCGCCGAACCGCCGTTGGAGAAACGGTGCCATTGCACTGGCGGCAACCGTCCTTTTTATTCAATCCGGCCTTATTCATTATGTGCTGCGCATTCAGGACGGCGTTACTCAGCTAGCCGACTATATTCAGCAGATAACGCGGTAAACTAGGCGAGGGGAGGAAGTCTTTTGAATAGGCATAATGATCGTTACAGCGTCCCTGACAATCGCATGGATCCGACTTTTTCGCCTCTGACGCCTTACGAATCGGCAGCCCGCAAACGCAAATGGCTTACCGGCGTATTATCGATGGTCGTTCCTGGCTTGGGGCATTTTTATTTGGGGCTGATGCAACGTGGGCTTTTTTTCATGCTCCTGGTTGTGCTGGACATTTTCATGATTACATTTCTCGCAAATCAGCAAAACACGAGCGCTCCGGCTGTCACGCTGTTTTCGTTATGCTTGCCGGTCGTTTATTTCTACAGCCTTTTTGATGCGCTGCAGTTGACGGATCGGCTCAACCGATACACCGAGCTCCTCCAAATGGCCGGCACAGCCTGGGAAGGGGAGTACCCGGCTTCGCTGCAAAGAATGATGAAGGGAACGAATTTGGGCGTTCTGCTGATCGTGATGGGCTGCTTGGTTTTTCTGGTGAGTAAGAAGCCGGATTGGTTTTCGTTCCTTTATAACATGATGGGTTCGCTCATCGGCTCGTGTGTGCTTATCTTAGCTGGACTTGTGATGTTCGTGCTTGACGCGAGAAAAAATAAATAACTTCCGCCTCTTTCCATCGAACCGACATTGACAAAAGTCAAGTGCCGCACGTACAATATAATGTAAGGTTTTATCATGAACATCTAGGTGGTGAGTTTCATGGCAGCACAATTAGAGCAAGCATTAGCCAAATTGAAAACAACAGGGGTCCGGATGACGCCTCAGCGGCATGCGATTCTTTCCTATTTGCTCGATTCCATGACTCATCCGACGGCCGATGATATTTACAGATCTCTTGAATCGAAGTTTCCTAACATGAGCGTAGCGACTGTTTACAATAACCTCAAAGTATTTATCGAATCGGGACTCGTTCGGGAACTAACATACGGGGACAGCTCGAGTCGCTTTGATGCGGATATGACAGATCATTATCACGCGGTATGTGATGTGTGCGGCAAAATATCGGATTTCGAGTACCCGCGGCTATCGGATATGGAGCAAACGGCGGCTGAACAGACCGGATTCCGGGTTGGTGGCTATCGGTTGGAAGTCTACGGCATCTGCCCGGCCTGTGCAGACTCGACCAAGCATTAACAATGGCATAACTCCTCATTTATGCCCAATTTGATGTATAATTAAACGTGTTCACGCTTTCTCGCGTCTAGAGAAAGAGGACACGTTTTTTTATTTCATCCAAAGGAAGTGAACGCTTGAAATCATTCCGTCGAATTGTTCTGGCTCTACTACTATGTATCTTTATGCTTGCTGCAGGAGCGGGAGTTTATCTCTATCAGCAGTTTTCCCCGAATCGCACGCAAGTTGAAGCCTCTTACCATGAGCTTAATAAGCCTGTCTTCTATCAAGGCGACTATTATACAACGAGTGCCATAGGTGCGAAAGAAAGCCTTAAACTGCCGCTCGCGCTCATTCAGGAATGGATGGATCCCAACATCATCTATGAAAAAAGCAGCGATTCCGTCATCGTCACGACGAAGGATAAAGTGCTGCGCATGAAAACGGCGGAGCTGTCTGCGCTCATTAATGAGAAGCCGATTACGCTTTCTTTTCCGATTGAGAAAAAAGGCGACACCGTCTACGTCCCCCTGGAGCCGCTTCGTCAGCTGTATCCGTTTGAAGTGCGGGAGTTCGAGGCAACAGGGGCGGTGATGCTTTTCAAGCAAGGGGACGTTGTCAAATGGGGCAAAATCATGAGCAAAAAGCCCGTGCAGCTGCGCACCTCCGCTTCTATTAAAGCGCCGTACATCGCCAATGTGCCGCCCGGCGAGCTAGTCATGATTCTCGGCGAGGAGAATGATTGGGTCAAAGTCCAGCAGGCCAGTGGTCCCATCGGCTATGTGAAAAAGAAAGAGCTTACCGAGGATCACGTCGAAACGATCCCGATTCAGGAGTCCAAGGATTCCTACGCGCCCTGGAAACCGCCGGGCAAGCTGAATATGACGTGGGAGCACGTCATTACCAAAAACCCGGACACCACCAAGCTCGGCGAAATGCCTGGTCTGCAAGTCGTCAGCCCGACGTGGTTCTCGCTGGCGGATGAGAAAGGCCGTATCAACAATCTGGCGGATGCCTCGTATGTCAAATGGGCGCAAAGCCGCAACTATCAGGTGTGGGCGCTCTTCAGCAACGGCTTTGATCCGGATAGGACAGCCAAAGCTCTTGCTTCCTATGATTCACGTATGAACGTCATCAAGCAGCTGCTTAGCTTCGCGCAGACCTACCATCTGCAAGGGATTAACATCGATTTTGAGAACGTCTATCTCAAAGATAAAGACAACCTGACGCAATTCGTGCGCGAATTGACACCGTTCATGCACGCGCAGGGGCTCGCCGTTTCCATCGACGTAACCCCGAAATCTACGAATGAAATGTGGTCGATGTTCTATGACCGCACCGCGCTGTCCCAAGTCGTCGATTACATGATGCTGATGGCGTACGACGAGTATTGGGCGACCAGCCCCAAGTCCGGCTCCGTGTCCTCGCTGCCTTGGACAGAACGCTCGGTTACGACGCTGCTGAATACGGAGAAGGTGCCTTCTTCTAAGCTTGTCCTTGGCATTCCTTTCTATACGCGCCAATGGACAGATGAGACTGCAAACGGCAAAACAACGGCAACCTCCAAAACGTTGACGATGGAAGCCGCGCAGGCCATCATAAAGGATAAAAAGCTGACGCCTGTCTTTTTGCCTGACACGGGTCAGAATTACGTCGAGTACAAAGACGGCAGTAAACTGATCCGTATTTGGCTCGAGGATGAAGTTTCGCTTAAGTCCAGGCTTGAAATTGTAAAAAAGTACGACCTCGCAGGTATCGCGACCTGGCGCCGGGGCTTTGAGATTCCGGCAACTTGGCCGATTTTACAGAAAAGTCTGCAGCCCTAGCCAGCACCAAAAAAGCCGAATCCCGTTCAAGGGATCCGGCTTTTTCTCCGTTCTTTTTCTCAATGCGGCTTTTGCTCGTATTCGCGGCTTGGTTCGAAGTTAGCCTCTTGCGCTGCGGCGGTTTCGTTGTGCGCGTCAGGCTGATACTGCGGGTCTACGCTCAAAATCGTTTTGCAATACATACAACGGTCTGTTTTGCCAAGCATTTTCGTCCTTCTGCCGCACTCTGGACAGTCGATGACAACCGCGGATGTGGACAGCATACCGGCCCAGAAATAAATACCCATGCTGACCAGCACGCTGATCATCCCTAATGTCATAAAAATAATGGCAAGTACGCGCCCCGCCGTCCCCCAATCAAATACGATGCCGGCCAGTCCGACAATCATGAGCAGCATGCCGCCCATCGTGAGCGCCAGTCCCCACAAGCGAAATTCGTTTACTTTACTCGATTTTAAAAGCACGCTTCGTTCCTCCCAATCAGATAAGGTGTGTTGTGGATGAATTGTCACAGAAATCAGCAGGAAACTTCTGCATCCTTGTAGAATACAAAACTAAACAAAATGGAGACAGGAGCTTTGGAAAACCCATGGGAATCAATAAAGATCAAGCGTTGCTTAAGTTCCGCAGTGACCCGAGAGTCATGAGTGTTATGGCGGTTGACAATCCTAAGCAGCTTCCCTCTCTGACAGATGGCTTTGATACGCTACTACTTGTAGTAACGAATGACCTGAAACTGAACAATCATACGACTAATTATATAAGAGACGATTCGAGGATACAAGAAAGGTGGATCGATCCTGCTTCCATGGAACAATGGATACGTCACGGTGACAACCGCAATATCCTTCACTGGCTGCTAAAAGGGGAGATACTTCTGGATCACAATACGTATTTGGAAGGCCTGCGCCATCGTATTCTGGAGTTTCCGGTTGATCTGCGCGAACAAAAGCTGCTCTTTGAATTCACATTTTTCCTGCGCAAATATTTGCAAAGCAAGGAATACATTTTAGATGAGCATATTTTGGATGCGTACAACAATATTTTGGAAGCTCTGCATCACTGGGCGCGTATTGTTATTATTGAAGACGGGTATCACCCTGAAATCACGGTATGGCGACAAATTCGCGCGATTAACCCGGGCGTCTACAAGCTGTATGAGGAGTTGACGATGAGCAAGGAAACACTCAAGCAAAGAGTTCAGCTCGTGCTGCTGGCTTGCGAATTTTCCGTGATGTCCAAAATGGAAAACTGTTGTGAAGCGCTTTTTCAGATTCTTCGCAAAAGTGAACGTCCGCTTAGCGCTGACGAGCTGCAAGGGCATCCTCAGTTAGTTGAAATTAAAGGAGATCTTCCGCTTTTGCTGAATAAACTTGTGAAAAAGGGGCTAATTAAAGAAGTAGCTGTCTTGATTGATGAGCAAGCTTCCGAGATTGAACTGCGCTACACCAGCGTGAATGAGTGATAAAATACAATAAGAATCGGGGATGTTTCCCGGTTCTTTTTTTCTTTTAAATAATCGCTTGACTTTGTTTGCGATTCTATGATAAATTAACACTCGCCGCTTCAAAACGGCGCGCATTTAAACCGAATTCGGACAAGCCTTTCGACTTTTAGCTGAAAAAACTAAAATAAAAAAAGCTTGCATCGAATGGTTCGAATGTGATATATTATAAAAGTCGCCGCTAAACGGCGGGGCGAAAAAGAAAGACATTGATCTTTGAAAACTGAACAACGAGTGAGTAAGCAAATCGGTTGAGCAATCAACCAAAATGAGATGTAAATCTCGCTAGCAAGTCAAT
>NZ_JBCMUN010000033.1:0-2191 GCF_050467285.1 Paenibacillus oryzisoli
AGTAGAGTAAGACGGGGGATTACTCCCCCGGACTCCTCATCAAACCGTGCATGCGGATTTCCCGCACACGGCTTTCCTTCGTCAGTTCCCCATCTTCAGGAGTGAGTCATCTTCACCCGTCGCCGGGTTGCGTATTTCACACCTGAATTAGAAACATGTGGTGAGTAAACTTGTTAGAAATACCATCCCTGCTACTTCCAACACTTGATTTGGAATAAGCGAGTTCGAAACCGTGGACTTCTTTTTCCGTAAGAAAGCTCTTACTCTCATCCGTGTCCATTCGTCCAGGCGTTGAAACTTCTTCTTTACGTTTCCAATCCCAAAATAATTACCAAACCCGCGTGAGACTTCATTTAGCTTCTTCATCATTCCTTCAAGGTTGCCGCCTTGTTGCCTTCGGGTGATCTTGCGGATTCTATCTTTGTACTTCTTCACTTTTTCATCCGGCAAGATGAGATATTTCTTCCAAAAATCGAATCCCAGAAAACGGAATCCTTCATCGAAATGCACCACTTTCGTTTTCTCCGGATGCATTCTTAGCTGAAGTTCCCCTTCTAAGATGAATTTTGCCGCTTTGTATGCTTCTTCTGCTTGTTCCTTTGTTTGACAAAGGATGACCGCATCGTCTGCATACCTAACTACAGCAAAACCCTTCTCCTTCATCCCCCAGTCGAAATGATTCAGATATAGATTCGCAAGTAATGGACTGATGACCCCACCTTGCGCAGACCCGACTACCGTTTCATGGAACTGATCATCTTCCATGACTCCTGCGGTAAGCCATCCGCGAATGAGCTTCAGCACTTTACCATCGGTTATTCGTTCACGAACCTTTTCCATCAACAGTTCATGCGGAATTTCATCGAAAAAGGACATAATGTCGAGGTCTACCACATAGTCGTATCCGCCGCGCCTTGCTCGTCGAATCGTATTTATAGCTTGGTGTGCGGAGTATCCGGGCCTGAAGCCGAAGCTGTAGTAGTAAAAGTCTTGCTCAAAGATCGGTTCGATGATTTGACGTACAGCCTGCTGGCATACGCGATCTCGGATTGTCGGAATGCCTAATGGTCTTAACTTTCCGTTTTCCTTCTCGATGAAATGTCGCCTTACAGGATCGGGTTTGTACCGATCTTGTTGCAGTAACCTTTGGATTTCTTTCAGGTTAATGGCGATGCTCTTCTCGAACATCGCGATGCTTACCCCATCGACTCCGCCGCTTCCTTGATTCTTCTTAACTAACAGCCATGCTTCGTTTAGATTATTCATTTGGTATACTTTGTCGATCAAAGAATAGTATTTTCGTTTCGATTTCATTGGTGTTTCACCACCTTTGCCGCTACTCACCAAGCTGATCTTGTTCGCGCTACAAAGACCGATTCCTTGCTTGTTCCATCTCTTGCAACCGCGTGTTAGAAAAAAAAACTCAATCGCTCCTGTTGCCTAAGATGTACTCAGGTCGCCAGTATACCTCTATCCCCAAGCGCTGTCTCGCTCTCGGCGGGACGCACCCTCTTGGTCATACCCTCTTCTGGATTAAGGCGCTTACGATCTCCACTCACTAGAACTCACACGCTTTGACGAAGCACGTTCCCTTTGCCTCTGTCTTCCCTCTTTTGAAGTGGAAGCAGGTTATGCGACTCGCAGTTTTCCAAGCATACAACCGCTTCAAAAAAAAATCCGCGCATACTCATCCGGGTTTTCTCCTCCAGACTGTTACCAGCTTTCATCGGCCCAGACTTAATCGCTACTACGGAACGATCCGCCATCTCGCAGCTCATCGATTTGGCTTTCCCCTTCGGGTTATACCTCTCCTACCTCACACCGCGTTTACGAGGAGGAAACTACGAGACTTCCCTCAGTTATCTGCACATTCTATTCCATCCATCCTGACCCTAATCACGTCGATGAGTCTTGCAGGTCATATCCCTTTCGTGCTTTCCTGCAAGCTATGCACTTTCGCATAGATTTCCTCGTTTTTCAGGCGAGTCACCCTGCATCGCCGCCACCTCTGGTTCACCGTATTCCGGGCTGGACTTTGCCTGCAGACCCTTCGGATTCCCCTTCGCAGGAGACACCCTGTCAATCCTTCTTCTTAATAAAGCTAGGACCTCTACTTCGGCTACGGCACTTTAAAGGGTAAAGTTACCGAGTGGATTTGAACCACTTAGATTGTGCGACTGTGAGGCGCACT
>NZ_JBCMUN010000034.1:0-60317 GCF_050467285.1 Paenibacillus oryzisoli
CGATGACTTTCTCGGGGCCCAGAACTACAACATAAACCTAAGGTTTGAACAACGTTTCGTATCTAGTTTTCAAGGTGCAAGCCTTGAGAAAAGCAATACTGTTTGGTGATGATGGCGGAGGGGATCCACGCGTTCCCATCTCGAACACGACCGTTAAGCCCTCCAGCGTCGATGGTACTTGAACCGCAGGGTTCTGGGAGAGTAGAACGTTGCCAAGCAGTTCCTTTTATGGGAGCTTATCTAATTTTGACGCGGGGTGGAGCAGCTCGGTAGCTCGTCGGGCTCATAACCCGAAGGCCGCAGGTTCAAATCCTGCCCCCGCAACCAAATTATGAGTCATTAGCTCAGTTGGTAGAGCACCTGACTTTTAATCAGGGTGTCGTAGGTTCGAATCCTACATGACTCACCACTTTACTTCAAGAAGTGAAGTGCCAAGCATGCGCGCGTATGGCGGAATTGGCAGACGCACTAGACTTAGGATCTAGCGGGCGACCGTGGGGGTTCAAGTCCCTCTACGCGCACCAATATTATGCGGAAGTGGCTCAGCGGTAGAGCATCGCCTTGCCAAGGCGAGGGTCGCGGGTTCGATCCCCGTCTTCCGCTCCATAAGATGCGCTCTTAGCTCAGCTGGATAGAGCATTTGACTACGAATCAAAAGGTCGGGAGTTCGAATCTCTCAGAGCGCGCCATTATCTATTCGTTTTTCCCGTATCGGGACGTAGCTCAGCTTGGTAGAGCACCTGCTTTGGGAGCAGGGGGTCGCATGTTCAAATCGTGTCGTCCCGATCAGCAAAGAAGCATAGTTCGGCAGCAATTCGCTGCTGGCCTATGCTTTTTTCGTTTTGACAGGACATGCGCTTTCGATGCATTGGTGTTATAGTAGACAATGGAAAGGAGGCGACTTTCATTTGGAGCTCAATTGGAAGCGGAACTTATTCATTTTATGGATTGGTGCATTTTTTTGTTCGATGGCGTATACGCTATCGGTTCCCTTTATCCCACTTTTCCTGCAAGAGGATTTAGGTATACACAGCGGTGTTGAAGCATGGTCTGGCATTACGTTTTCGGTCAGCTTTCTGGCAAGCGCCTTGATTGCTCCGTATTGGGGCTCGCTGGCGGACAAGTACGGCCGCAAACCGATGCTGATTCGTTCAGGCTTCAGTCTCAGCGTCTGTTATTTTATTAATTATTTTGTTCATGACCCTTACACGTTCATTCTGGTGCGGATTTTACAGGGCTTGATGGCGGGCTACATTCCTTCGTCGCTTGCCCTCATCAGCACGAATACGCCGGAAAAACATGTAGGTTATGCGCTTGGCATCATGTCGACAGCGACGGCAGCCGGCGGTATCCTGGGTCCGCTGGCCGGCGGGATGCTCAGCCACTGGGTAGGCATACGTGAATGCTTCCTCGTGTCAGGCTTTGTCGTGCTCGTATCGGCGGCTATCGCGATGGTCAGTGTCCGGGAGGTTCATCGGAAAAAAGAAGGGGCACGGCAAAGTGTGCGTTTGGACATTCAGCAAGCAGTGAAGAATAGAAGGCTCATGTCGGTGTTTGGACTCACACTGTTGGTGGCCACCTCGATCATGGTGCTGGAACCGCTGCTGACGCTCTATGTGGTCGACATCGGCGGTTCGGCCGAAGGCGCTTCGCTGAGCTCAGGAATTATTTTCTCCGCGGTGGGAGTTGCGACCGTTATTATGGGGTCCCGTTGGGGGCTGATCGGACAAAAGATCGGCTACGACAAAACGCTGCTTATCGGCCTGATCGGTGGCGGCATCGGCAATCTGCTCCAGCTGGCGACGCATAATCTGGTTGCGTTTGGTGTGCTGCGGTTCAGCTACGGCTTGTTTTTCGCCGCTGTTTATCCTGCGCTTAACGCGCTGATCGTCAAAAGCTCCAGCACCGATTTTCGCGGCCGGGCGATGAGTTTGAATCAAACGTCCAATCAGCTAGGTATGATGATCGGTCCGATCATCGGCGGATTCTTAGGCGGCTGGATCGGTATTCATTTTGTCTTTTTGATTACCGGCGTTTCATTGCTTCTGGCAGCCTTATGGCTGCAGGCGAACCGAAGAAAACAAAGGCCGCAGGTTGAGGCCGGCTAGCGGTAGCTTCTTTCAACTAACGACTTATTTCGATAAGAAATAGGTCGTTTTTCTCATTAATCGGATTCCTATAAAAATAGGCAAATTTCGACAGGATATGATTTTAAACATAGTAAAAATAAGGAAATATTTTATCAAATTTTAGTAAATAAAGTATTAATTTACTGGAATTTTTCGTGTATAATAGAGGAGATTCTTCTTATGAAGCAGAAATAATACAGATTAAGATTTCGACAAGCCTTAACTGTGAAGAATAAGAGGGAGATTGATGCAAAATTCATTGTTTTTTAAGAATGTGATAAATGCTGATTCCATTTTTGAATCAATCGGACAATTAAGTGATTTCGCCAAAACCGCTATCGGGTGCGAATCTATTTCTCTATTTCTTATAGAAGAGCCGGGTCAGATCACGCCAACCTCGTATTCGGTGAATATGAGCACGGCCGTGATGGAAGAACTGCAGGAAGTTGTCATTCGTACGGACTATTTTGCCGGGGAAATGGAAGGAACGCCATTCATGCTGGCACAGGCAAACGGCATCGTCAAAGCATGTCTTCTGAAGAGCAAGCTGGCCTGTCTCTACGGCTTTCATATACAGCATGGTCATGCCTATGGCGCATTATTGTTCGCTTTTCAATCGCCAACGTTGTTGTCGGAAGAGCAGCTTCAACTGTGTAAGCTATCGGAGCTGCATATGGAGCAATCGATCCGAAAAATTCAATTTCGTAAGCAAGTGCTGAAACAGCAAGCCTATGAAACTTTATTTAATACACTTCGTGTCAAAGATAGTTTTACGGTCGATCATTGTTATAATGTCGCCTTCTATTCGACGCTTCTGGGAGGCCGAATAGGCCTTAGCGAGGCAGAGCTCGAGCGCCTGAAGCTCGGTGCTTTGCTTCATGATGTCGGCAAGATTGCGATACCTGATCATATATTAAGAAAACCTGATAGACTCACGGAAGCCGAGTTCAACGTTATACGCCAACATCCCGATTACGGCTACGAATTATTAAAAGATTTGCCAGGTGTCGAGCATTTTCTCCCTATGGTACGTTGGCATCATGAGCGGATCGATGGACGAGGCTATCCGGACGGGCTAAGCGGCGATGAAATTCCTCTGCTTGTGCGTATTGTGAGTCTTGCGGATGCGTTTGATGCTATGACGTCTACGAGAGTATACAGAAACTCTTTGCATGTCCATGAGGTGCGGGAACAACTGCAAACCCACGCCGGCAAGCAATTTGACGATAAATTGGTGCCTATCTTCTTGAGGATACTGGATGAACAGATGTACATCAGGAAGGATGGGATAAGATCATGAATATGAAAATAGTAATGAAGGTTGGGATAATCTCATGAATGGACGCATTCTGATCATCGACGATGAACCGCATAATTTAAGTATTTTACGCATCTTTTTAAGTTCGCTGCACTATGAAGTCATCACGATTGAAGATGGACGCGAGGCGCTGAAGAGCGTTAGAGAGACGATGCCGGATCTGATTTTGCTTGATGTGATGATGCCTGAAATTACGGGCTTTGAGATTTGCAAAACGTTGCTGGCCAACCATGAATTCGACATCCCAATCATTTTTCTGTCGGCCAATGCTCAGAAGGAAGATCTCTTGTTCGGCCTGCGTTTGGGGGCAGTCGATTATTTGACAAAGCCGTTTGACCTGGACGTGTTGGAGCGGAAAGTTGAAATCGCGCTTCAGCAAAAGGCGAAGGTTCGAAATCTGGTCAAGGACAACAAGCAATTAGCCAAGCTGGTCTATGTTGATGCCCTGACGGGACTGTACAACCGGGCTTATCTGGACATTATGAGCCGCCAAATGAAGGAAGGCATACGAGTTTTCAAGGCCGCGATGATGGTAGATATGGATTATTTTAAGGACATTAACGATAATTACGGCCATTTGGTTGGCGATCAGGTGCTTCGTGAGGTGGCAGCGATTATTTTGGCGAATATCTCGGCTGAACAGGATTTGGCTTTTCGTTATGGTGGGGATGAATATTTAGTGTTGTTACAGGACGGGGACAACTGCGCGGACATTGCAGATCGCATTATTCGCGCCGTTGATGTGATGAGGGTAAGCCTGGCACCGCAAAAAACAATGAACTTCTCAGTCAGTATCGGTGTGACGAATGACTTTGACCCTACCTCGATCATGCAAGTGATCGCTCAAGCGGATTCTGCGCTGCTCGGGGCGAAAAACAACGGCAGACATCAGATAAAAATGCGATAACGCTTAGGAGTTTAACATAAAAGGATGGGTGAAGCATGGTCATGGAATTGAGAAGTTTTCAGAAGCTGTTTCAAATGACGAAAATCATAAATTCGCAATTTGAAATGTCGGAAATATTGCAGGTGTTCGTCGATGCCATCGCAGGCGAGATTACGCAGGCGGATTTGGTCGGTTTTTTCATTAAGCAGCCGGATGGGACGTTCCAAGGATACAAAGGCAACAAACTGCCGGTCGATATAACGGAGCTGTTAATTGATCCGAAGGAAGACGAATTTGTTCGGGATATTTTAAGAACCCGTTCCAGCGATTACATCTCGGATACGAGCTTGGATCTTCGACTCGACCAGTCTAAGCGGCAACTGCTCAAAATCAAATCCATTCTCGGCATTCCGGTCATCGTGGACGGGGATGTATTCGGTCTCGTATTCGTTCACGACTTCGGGAAACGGATGAATATTACCCAGGAACAGATGGAAGTGACGGAAGCATTCGTCAATATGGCGAGCGTAGCGATCCGGAACATTCGGATGTTCGAGCAGCGCCAGCTTTTGATGGAGAAGCAGCAGCTGTTGCTGGATGCAACAAAAGCTTTGTCGGAGTCGCTGAACGTGAAGGATGTGCTGAACACCTTCTTCCATTACATGCGCAAAGCCAGCGGATCCAAGGATATCGGCATTCATTTGTACAACGAGAAGGAGCATACGATCGAGCCGTACCAGCTCTCCTCCGTCAATGTGACGGTGGACGAATGGCGGTTTAAACACCGGGAAGCGAAACTGACGATTGAAAACGACCGACTGCTGTACGAAGTCATTACGCAGAAAAAGTCGGCGGCGATCGAAGATGTGTACGCGGATCCGCGCCCGAATCATAAAGCTTTTATCGCATTCAATATTAAAAGTATTATGGTGTTCCCGCTGGTGGCGAAGGGCTCTGTTTACGGCGTCATCGCGATTCCATCTATCGGCAAGCCACGCAAATATGAGTCCGATCTGCTAGAGTTCTGCCAGTCGATTGCGGATGCTACGGCGATTGCGCTTTCGAACGCGCAGCATACCGAGAAGCTGGACCATTCCATCATTGAGCGGTCGCTCGAATTGCAGCATGCGAACTTCAAGCTGGAAGGGCTTGTCAGTGAGTTGGAGCATCTGAACGATCTCAAGAGCGATTTTATCGCGACGCTGTCGCATGAGCTTCGTACACCGATTACGGCGGTGAAGGGTTCCGTGGATATTTTAAATAAGGGCATTCTTGGGGAACTGAACGATTCGCAGAAGGACCTGCTCGAAATCGCCAGCAAATCCATTGAGCGCCTGCTCAATCAGGTGAATGAGCTGCTCGATTTTGCCAAAATGGAGAACGGGAAGTTCGAGCTGCAATACACCGAGGCCGATCTCAAAGAGATTATCACAGAGTCTGTGCTAATCGTGCAGTCGCTAATTAACAAAAAGAAATTGAATCTCGTCATCGAGTCGAATGTTGCGGATGGCGCGAATACCCTTGTCCGCGTGGACAGGCAGCGTATTATGCAGATTATGTTGAACTTGCTATCCAATGCGATCAAGTTCACCTCACCGCTGGGGGTCATCACGATCCGAACGAAGATTGAGATTGCCATCGTAACGGTTGAGGTGCAGGACAGTGGAATTGGCATCCCAGTTGAGAAGCAGAAGAACATTTTTACCAAGTTTTATCAAGCTAACAATCAGATCAATGGTACAGGGCTGGGATTGGCCATTTCGAAGCAGCTTATTGAACTGCACGGCGGCCGGATCTGGTTTGAAAGCACGGAGGGCGAAGGCTCTATCTTTAAATTTTCGTTACCGAAAGGGAAGGAGTAGCAAATGCGGGCGATAGAAGTAGGATTGAGGTTTCTTGTGGAGCAGGGAGTGCGGTATGTATTTGGGATACCGGCGGGCTCCATCAATGCTATTTACGACGCCCTCTTGGATATTCCCGAGCTAACACCCATTGTTGCGAAGCATGAGAACAGCTCCGGTTATATGGCGGGCGCGTACACGAGAATTACGGGAATGCCGTCCATTTGTGTGGCGTCAAGCGGTCCAGGGGCGACGAATCTGGTAACGCCGGCGGCCAATGCTTGGAAACAGAAGCTTCCGGTCATTTTTATCACGGGGTCCGTCCCTTCCAGCAAGTTGGGCATGGGCGGAGCTCAGGAGCTTTATGCGGAGCCGATTTTTGCTTCGATTACCAAAATGAGCCGGACGGTGCTGGATCCGCAGCAACTGCCGGAGATATTGGCGGAGGCGTATCACACCGCCATTAGCGGGGTGCCGGGTCCCGTGCACCTCGCCATTCCGATCGATGTCCAGATGACGGACATCGGGGAGCGTGCGCTGCCGGCGCTGGCTGCAGTGACGGCCGTGCCGTTTGATGCGGCGGGCGCAGCAGCCGCAGCAGGGCGCATCCGCGCCGCCGGGGATCGCGGAGCGATCCTGCTCGGCAGCGGCGCTAAAGCCGCAGGCGCGAGCGTGGTTGCGCTCGCGGAGCGGTTAGGCTGGCGCGTGGCGACGACGCCGCGCGGCAAGGGCGGTTTTCCCGAAGACCACCCGCTGTCGCTGGGGGTCTACGGGTTGTCCGCTCATCCGCAGGCGAGCGAGGTTTTGAACGGCAGCGGCCACGATGTGCTGCTGATCGTGGGTTCGACGTTAGGCGAGCTTGCGACCAGTAACTGGGAGCCTCGCCTGGTGGAAGGCCGGACGCTCATCCAGATCGACTATGATGCGGCCGAGCTTGGGAAAGTGTACGACGTGCACTTTCCGGTGTTGGGCGATGTGCGGGATGTCATTCCCGCACTGCTGGAGCAGCTGCCGCCGGTTAGCGGCGCGGCGGCGTGGCAGGAGCTTGCGGCTGCGCGCGCGGAAGCGGCGGCTGCGACGGTGTTGGAGCCGTTGGCTACGGGCAGCGGCGAGGCGGAGGCGTGGAATACGCGCGCAGCGATTCGCCGCTTGAGCGAGATCGCGCCGGGGAACGCGCGATTCTCTTTGGACATTGGCGAGTTCATGACGTACTCGATTCAGAATCTGCTGATCGAACAAGGGCAGTCGTTCGATATCGATATTAATTTCGGCGGCATGGGCTCCGGCATCGGCAGTGCGCTGGGCGCGCAGCTTGCGGAGCCGGAGCGGCCTACGATTTGCGTGACGGGCGACGGCTGCTTCTTCATGCACGGGATGGAAGTGCTGACGGCGAAGGAGTACGATCTGCCGATCGTGTTCGTCGTCATCAACAACGCCCGCCTGGGGATGGTGTACCACGGGCATATGCTGCAGTACAAGCGCTGCCTGGACGATTTTTCGCAGGCGCGTACAAGCATTGCGGGGGTAGCCCAGGCGCTTGGCCTGCGCTATGCCGAAGTCAGCTCGCTGGCGCAGCTGGAAGCGCAGCACATGCAGGCATGGCTTGGCAGCGGCGGGCCAGTCGTCGTGGAAGTCATTGTCGACGGCAATGATATTCCACCGATGGGCGAGCGGGTGAAGTTTTTGCAGGGCGCGACGTATTAGGCGCGCGATAATCAAAGCTGTCGGGTGTGTGGACGAGTGATAGGTCTCGTTAGCGTACCGGACGGCTTTTTTTCATGCGATTGTTCGCTCCCGGGGAGGAACATGTAAATAAGAGTGGTAAACCGCGTCTATGATGGAATTTCTTTCGTAACTTGAGGGAATAGGCGGGGGAAACCGCTTCTATTCGTAGGAGAATCGCCTGTTTTCGGAGGGGATAAGAGCAAATAAGCGTGGTTTGCCGCCTCTATTTGCCGGGCAGCGGGTGAGCGCGGGGAAATAGAGGTAGTTAACCACGCTTATTTGTGGGGGATGTGCGCATGGCGCAACCCCGTTCGTCTGATGCGTAAGGATCTTACTGGTTGGTCAACCGATGGTCAATTTGAAAGTTAGCCGCTGACGTGCTATCGTTGAGACGAAACAGCCTGACAATGATGACTTGGAAGGAGCGCTCGCTCATGTTAAGACGAACTATTGGACGATTGAATCGGGAGACGTCGGTTGTGATGTTTGGAGCTGCAAGTTTGGGGCAGGTCACGCAGCAGGAGGCGGATGCGTCGATCAGATTTGCCCGTGAGCATGGGGTTGACCATTTTGATACGGCGGCGAGCTATGGCGATGCCGAGGTGCGGATGGGGCCGATCATCAGCGGAATTCGGGACGACATTTTCTTGGCGACGAAGACGGGGCAGCGCTCGAAGCAAGGGGCGAAGGAGGAAATTTACCGTTCGCTCGAGCGAATGGGAGTGTCCTCCGTCGATTTGCTGCAGTTGCATGCAGTCGGCAGTATGGACGAGCTTGACCGCTGCACGGAGAAGGGCGGCGCGTTGGAGGCGCTGCTGGAAGCGCAGCAGGAGGGCATCGTGAAAGCGATCGGCATCACCGGTCACGGGCACGAGGCGCCTAAGGTGCATTTGGAGGCGCTGCGGCGGTACCCTTTTGCGACGGTGCTGCTGCCGCTGAATTACTTTATGTACAGCCTGCCGGAGTACCGCGAGGCGTTTGACGCTTTGATGGAAGAGGCAGGGAAGCAGCAAGCGGCAGTTCGTGCGATCAAGGCGATTGCCAAAGCGCCGTGGGCTGTCGGGGCGGAGCGGACGTATGCGACGTGGTACGAGCCTTTTGACGAGCAGCGGGTGATCGACGCTTGTGTGCAGTTTATTTTGTCATTCCCGGGCTTAAGCGGGTTTGCGACGGCGGGGGACATTCACCTGTTCCCGAAAATCGTGGATAGCGTCGAGCGGTTCGGCGATATGGGCGCGGAGGAAGCGCAGCGGATTTTGAGCAGCATTCCGGGCTACACGACGGTGTTTGGCGCACCGACTTCAATTGCATAGATAGGATGAGGAATCCCTTTGGCATGTTTCTTGTGCTGAAGGGATTTTTTGTTAAGCGTATCAGAAAGTATATCCTCGAAGTGGCTCTATGCGATCAGTAAACGCTTTCGTCCTTAAAAGGACGGTGAAGCCGTTTATCTTTGGACATTAAGACGGACTGGACTCCGAATACCTATAGAGGTTAGGAGGAGTTTGTATGTCAAAGTGGAAACGTTGGGGGCTGCTTGTCTGCGGGATGGTGTTGCTCGGGGCGCTTGGCGGTGGGCTGACGAGCTATGCCTATGTGCACAAGCTGGATGTCTCCCTGCTGGATCAGCCGCTGCCGGAGGCGACGCATATTTTAGATAAAAACGGGGTGGACATCTACCAGTTGTCGGGTTCGCGGATTGATGCCGCCCGATTGGCCGATATGCCGAAGGTGCTGACGGATGCGGTGGTTGCGGTGGAGGATCGGCGCTTCTATGAGCACAAAGGCGTTGATTTGAAGTCAATTACGCGGGCAGTGGCGCGGGATGTGCTGCGGGGCAGCTACTCGGAGGGCGGCAGTACGATTACGCAGCAGTTGGCGAAAAACTTGTTTTTAACTTCGGATAAAACGTTGGGGCGCAAGCTGAAGGAAGCCGCTTATGCGATCAAAATGGAGACGGACTACAGCAAGGATGAGATTCTGGAGATGTATCTGAACCGGATCTATTTCGGTGAGGGGAGTTGGGGCGTGGGGGCCGCGGCGAAAACGTATTTTAATAAAAATGTGAAAGACCTCACGCTCCCGGAGGCTGCGGTGCTGGCGGCATTGCCGAAGGCGCCGAGCCATTATTCGCCTTTTCAGAATGAGGAGCAGGCGTTGGAGCGGCGAAATACGGTGCTGAAGCTGATGGCGGACGAAGGCAAAATCACGGCGGAGGCTTACGCGCAAGCGGTCGCTGCCCCGCTTGGGACGGTCAAGCAGGCGGCTGACGACAGCAGAGAGCGCTATCGATCTTATGTGGATGCTGTTATCGACGAGGCTGTGCGACTGTACGGCTTTACGGAGGAGCAGTTGCTCACTGGGGGCATGCGCATTACGACCGAGTTGGATGTGTCCGTGCAGCAGGCGGTGGCGGAGGTGTACCGGGATGATAGTTTATTCCCGGCTGGTCAGCCGGACCAGTTGATCCAAAGCGGAGCGGTCATTCTCGATCAAAAGACCGGCGGCATTCGGGCCATTGCCGGCGGGCGCGGCGAAAGTGTGTTCCGCGGGTTCAGCCATGCAACGCAGCTCAAGCGGCAGCCGGGTTCGTCGTTCAAGCCGATTGCGGTGTACGGCCCTGCACTGGAGATGGGTTACAAGCCTGGTACGATGCTGTATGACGGACCGCTGAATATTGAGGGCTACCAGCCGCAGGACTGGGATCATCAAACCCGCGG
Organism: Paenibacillus oryzisoli; assembly: GCF_050467285.1. Classification (GTDB taxonomy): domain Bacteria; phylum Bacillota; class Bacilli; order Paenibacillales; family NBRC-103111; genus Paenibacillus_E; species Paenibacillus_E oryzisoli_A. The sequence continues at coordinate 10,620 of NZ_JBCMUN010000034.1, forward strand.
GCAAGTGTCGATGCAGGAGGCCATTATCTCCTCCTGGAATATTCCGGCGGTGTGGCTGCTGAAGGAGATCGGCATTGACAAAGGGCTGAGCTTCGCGAAGTCTGTCGGGATCTCGCTCCCGGCCGGCGACCGCCAGCTCGGAACCGCGCTCGGCGGACTGTCCGAAGGCGTATCACCGCTGCAGATGGCGCAGGGGTTCAGCGCTTTTGCGGCGAAGGGCGTGCTGCATCCGGCGCATACGATCGCGAAAATCGAGACCAGCGACGGTCATCCGCTGATCGCGTACAAGGAGGCGGGCACACCGGTCATGAAGCCGGAGACGGCGTATGCGATGACGTCGATGCTCCAGCAGGCGGTCGCGCGGGGCACGGGAAAGAATGCGGCCATGAACCGGCCGGTTGCGGGCAAATCCGGGACGACGCAGCTGCCGGACACGAAGGAGTTTGAGGGTGCCGGCAGCGGCAGCGCCAAGGATGCGTGGTTCGTCGGCTATACGCCAGAGCTGACGGGTGCCGTGTGGGTCGGCTACGATAAGACGGATAGCGGCCATTATTTGACCACGTCAGGCGGGGCGGTCCCAGCGGTGGTGTTTCGGGAAATCATGAGCAGGGCTTTGGCGAAGGTGCCTGCGGTGCTGTTTGATATGCCGATTCCGGCGGCGGATGATCCAGTGAAGCCGGGGAACCCGGCAAATTCGGCGGGTGGACCGCAGCAAGATCTGCTGAGGAACGGGGAGAAGAGTCAGCCGAAGGGGCAGGAGAAAGCGCGAGCGAAGGAGCGTGAGCGGGGGAAGGAGAGGTGACCAAAGGAAAACCGCCCTATATGGGCGGTCCAATGGGATTCCCAGCGGCACATTTTCATTGCCAATAGTTTTATTTGTTTACAATCATGATCCTGTTACCATCAAAATCATCAAAAACAAAAAATGAAGTATCTCCGAATGAAACGATATCCCTTACTTTTCCGCCTGCACGAGTGACCACCAAGCGAGCATCCTCAAGATTATCAGCCTTAAACGAAAACAATGGGTGTTTACACGGTACGAAATCTTCTTCTAAGTTACTATCTAGAACAATATTGGGGGAATTAATATCCAAATTATAGAGGCTGCCGTAAGGTTCAGGTTTTAAGGGCAACCCCAAAATTATGCTGTAAAATTTCACTGCCCTATCCATATTACTTACTGGGACAAAAACGAAATGTATAGAGTGTTCAATAACGGGCTTTGCTTCCTGAACCATAATTGTATTCCTCCCAATATTCGTGTGATAGTTATACCACATTTTACCACATTGGCGAAGTTCTGGTGTAAGAATCTCGCTGACAATTACGGTACGATAGGGGAATCCGTACAAAGAGGTCACGATATGAGCTTAGATAATAAAAAGCATCGCCCACATTGTGAATGGGCGATGCTTTTGTTATGCGGGAAGCTTAGTCCCTGCCATCATGTTTCTCGTGCTTCTGCTTGTCAGATCCGCGGCCTTGATGCGAATCGCGGTCCGCATTTGGGGATTTTGGCGGGTTTGGCGCCTTGTACGCGCTCGCCTTTAGGTTGACATTCAGCTTGCGGGCATCCATGTGGTACTGGGTTGCTAGCTTCTGAGCCAGTATTTGCTTGGCATTCGGGTCGGAGAGATCCAATGCGCCGAGCAGGTTGGCACACCATTCGCGTGCATCGTCGCCTGTCAGATGAAATTTGCCTGCTTGCGGTGCTTGGATGGTCAGATCCCACTGTGCATCCTTCGTTCGGCCGATATGGATGTTAAAATGCTCTCCTTTCACATCCAGCTCCACATCATCTGCTTGTTGATCTTCCTTGTCAGGCTGCTTGCCTGTGGTTGGCGTGGTCGGTGCCGGCGTTGGCGCTGCTGTTGAAGCGGATGCCGTTGCTTCTGCCGTCGGCGAAGTTGTTGGTGTGGCTGGTGTGGCGGTTGCTGACGGTGCAGACGGTGCCGGTGCAGCTTCGGAACTCGAAGTCGGTATTGCGCTTGCTTCTGCGGTCGCTTTGATGTAAGCGGCTTGGTTTTTATTGTTCATGAACACTTCAACGCGATCGCCTGCTGCCAGGTCGGCCAGTTTGGCAGACTGTTCATTGCGGTACACCCATACCGATTGAGCTACCGTGAAGTTGCGATCGCCGGCTTCCGTATGTACAGTCAGGGAATGGTCAGTTAAAGCTTGCAGCGTGCCGGTTACTGCCGTTGCAGCGGTCGTTTCGGACGAAGTTGCGGCATAGGCGCTTAAGCCGCACAGCAGCATGGCGACGGCGGCCAGGCTAAGCAGGACGAGCTTTATGCGTTTTTTATTCATCATAGAAAAACACCTCCACTCACAGCTTTCGGCTGTAAGGGAGGTTTTGGGACGGTCTGCGAGTAGAATGGCGACGCGGAAAGCGCGTGACGACAGGCCGCAAGTGTGCGGACAGAGTGATTTTGGGAGGGCATTTCTGATTTAAATTCGCTGCATTAATCGTTCGAATTATTCATCAGACGCTGCATAAAATCCTCCGCTGCCCGGTAGCCTTGCTGACGCAAGTACCAGTTGTTGGCGGCGGCTTCCACAAGTCCGGCGACGTCGCGTCCCGGTTGGAGCTGAATCTCGATATGCGGGACTTGAATATCCATATAATCTGTAAAACGGGGCTCCAACTCCAAATCGTTGTTGAGCGCGTTCTCCTGCCACTTCGTCAGCTCGATGTCGAGGACGATGCGCGTTTCGTCTTGAAATGCCTTGCGGCCGTACAGGCGGGACACGTTGATCAGTCCGATGCTGCGAAGCGCGAGAAATTCTTTGGTCTTGCCGTTGTGCGTGCCGAGCAACGTCTCGGGGCTGATTTTCTTCAGCACGACGATGTCGTCGGCGACGAGGCGGTGACCCCGGCGAATGAGGGTGTGAGCGGTTTCACTTTTGCCTACGCCGGATTTGCCGCGGAGCAGGATGCCGATACCGGAAACATTGACGCACACGCCATGGATCGCGATCTCTTCAGCCAGCGATTTGCTCAAATACAAGTCGACCAAATCCTGAAATTTGCTGGTCGGTGCGGAGGTTCGCAGGAGCGGGATCTTTTCCTCTTCGCAATATTTTTTCAAATATTTCAGGCCTTCCTGGCTCCGGGTGACGACAAAGCAGGGCGGATGGTACTTGACGATGTTGCCGATATGCAAATTGCGCTCGTTCTCGGAGAGCTTGTGCAGATACGTGATCTCCTTGCGGCCGAGAAGCTGGACATGCGCCTGCGGGAAAAAGTCGAAATAACCGACAAATTCGAGGCCGGGGCGGTGCGCTTTTGTTTTGGTGATGGGACGGTGCAGCTCGGAATGACCGGTAAGCACTTCGAGCGAGAAGCGCTCGACGAGATCTTTGACAGTGACGGATTTCACGAGGGAATCCTCCTTACAAGAAATGTACACTTGAACTATTCGTGTTCGGGTGGGGGCAATCCTGCTAGAGGCGCGCGGGGAAATGTGAGATGGCGATGAACGAAAAAAAAGCCCCATGCAGTCGTCTGCATGGAGCGAAGGTAGGCTTGACTCTCATCTTGTATGTAAAAGCAGCCTATCTGTGCAAGCCGCATTTTTTGGCGAGTGTTGGCCATGTCGAAAGGAACATGTTTTCCCACCGGTCTTCAGGTAAAATTGAAATCCATCTTGCAATTTGATCCAAGCCCATTTCTTGGAGCGTGTGGAGCACTTCTTCTTTTTCCGTTCCGGTTTTTAATGCTAACATCTCAAAACCACCTCAATCGAATAGTTTCAAACAATTATGCATATGCGCCGGAATGAAAAGATGTGACGGTTTTTTCATAAATCATGAATTAAGTTTTGAATTGATTACGGATTTTAGGATCGAGCTGCTGCACGAGGCGCTCTATTTCCTCGCCGGACAACTCCTCGTCGCCGTATCGCGAGCGGTTATACGCTGCTGTAATGTCATGAAGCGCCGCAGAGCCAAGCCTATGATTTTGCAAAAGTTCCTGTTCGGTCTCGCTCGGGGTGTAGGCTTGTTTGTATGCATATCCATCTCGGGCGGCCCGTTCCATCAGCTTGCGGTACAGGAACCGCACCCGCTCGCGATTGCTCCTGAGCTGGGACCATCCCGGCTCCTGCGCCTCAGTTGAACGGCCAAACATGCCCGCCATGCGCTGCCACCACAGGGAGGGGAGTTCCTTCCAGTTCAAAAGATCCTCACGCTCATCCGTATACCCGGCGCTTGCCCCACTGTCTTCACGTCCTTGCGAACCGCGCATCAAGTAGCGAAGCAGCCGGCGCACGGCAGGCCACACTTTGGCGACTAGCAGGTAAACCAGCCCGGCGGCCAGCGCTAGAACGACAAGCGTCATGAAGGCGATCATAGCGTAGTGCAGCAGCGCTTCCAGCCAAGCAGGCTTCTTGGAAGGATCGGCGGGCGGAAGCTGCATCGGCGGCGGTGTTGCGGCCGGTTCGGGCGGCGCCTCGGACGGCTTGCCGTTCATCAACCCGATCAGCCAGACAAGGGCTGATCGCAGGACGTGAAGCAGGAAGCGTCCGACCTGCTGAAAATAAGCAATCCCCGTCAGCACAACCAGGAACACGATCAGCCACACACGGCTTGATTGCCTCACTGTGCGGGAGAGGGAGGAGGCCGCAGCCTCCTCCGAGCCCGCGAGCGTTGCGCCCAGCAGTTGGCTGCGATTCGACAGGATGAAGAAGATGAACAGCGCGCCGAGCCCGCAGCCATTTAGAACAGCGGCATACGCATGCAGCAGCTCCGTGTGTGTCATGATCGGCACGCCGATGAAATACACGGCGGTCAGCAGGCCGAACACGACGGGTGGATACATGGCGAGTCGTCCCATTCTGACGCTGCGGATGCCGCGATAGGCGAAGAACGCGCCTAGGAGCGCGCCGAGCGCTATTTGCCAGCCAGTGCTCACGAACAGGGTGGTTGCCGCAGTTCCGACGAGCGCGCTGAGCAGCAGCTCGTAAACCTTACGGCGGAGCCGGGGCACATAGCCGATAAGAGAGCCTGCTATAAAGCAGAGCGCCGTCAGCCAGAACGCGTTCCATGGGGCGGACAGCGGAGCTTGCCAAGTCGTTGGAAGCCCCGTCCCGATGAGCAGAATGACCGGCGCAAACAGGATAAGTTCCGGCAGGCTGTAGGCGGCACTTGTTCCGATTTTACGAAGAAACGGCATTGGACGTCTTCACCTCCAAGCTCTCCAGACTTTCGATCAGTTCATGTCGCAACGGAACAAGGCTTACGGTATGCCCGGCGTCTTCCAGTTCCTCGATGCGCTCATGCATGCCTTCCGAGATATAAGCGGTCAGCAGAAAGATGTCGACAGGCGAAGTCTCTTCCTCCAACAGCTGCTGGAGGAAATCCTCGCAGGATCGGGCGCAGGAAATCGCCAGCTTCGCCATTGTTTCGAACAAATAGTCGAGCTGCTGCGCGCCGCCCTCGGGCGCACAGTAGACGGGTACGCCAGGCGCATCCAGCCGCCATCCATTGTAGCCAAAGCCAACGGGCACGCCTTGACTGATGGCGTAGTCGGCGAGCGTAGCGGCGTAGGAGAGTCCTTTTTCCACCAGCTCAGGGTCGGTTACGGCGTCCCACATCTCTTCGGTCACCTGGCTGTTCACGACGATGACGAGCCGCGGATCGGCAGTGAATTCGCGATTGTACACTTGCAGCCGCCCGGTGCGCGCGGTCGCTTTCCAGTGGATGCTGTTCATCGTGTCCCCGAAGCGGTATTCCCGCACGCCGGAGACGAGGAACGGGTCCGGCACCATCCAGCGCCGGACGATGACGTCGCCCTGCCAGCGGCTGGAGAGGATCGGGACGTCCTCCGGCTGCACGAGCCGCGGATAGACGAGCAGTTCGACGTGCAGGCGATGCGTCTTGGAAGCCGCCTGCATCCCGATGAGATCGCCCATCGCCGCAGCGACGGTCTCCAGCTTATACCAGCCTCGCCGCGCGCAATGCACGTGATGCCGCCGCACGATGCGGGTGTAAGGCATCAGCGTGAAGAGGCTGCGGTGGTTCTGAAAAAGTGAGCCGGTGCTCACTTCAAGATTGTTCATCTGACCGAACCGAAGTCCGGTGGAAAGGGTCGCTTCGAGCCTCAGCCATGGGATCGGCAGCAGCTTGCGGTTCATGATCGTCTCGATCATGAGCATGTCTTCGCCGGCATGGGCGTGGGCACGGTCGAACTTGCGGTCGATCTGCAAGCCACGGAAGCCCCAGCGCCCCATCAGCTTATGCTGGAGGAAGAAGAGCAGGGCGGCGAGAAGCAGAATCCATGAGATGCTCATCCGGCTCGCCTACCCCAGCTTGGCTTCGGTCGGCACGCGTACCGAGCCGAGAATGCCGCTGAGCAGCGCCGCCACGGCCTGCTCTTGCTGCCGCGACCGCGTGCGCAGCAGGATGCGGTGCGCCCACACGGGCGCTGCCAGCGTCTTGATGTCGTCCGGCAGCACGTAGTCGCGGCCGCGCAGCGCCGCGTACACCTGCGACGCCCGCATCAGGGCGCGCACGCCGCGCGGGCTGACGCCGAGCGCGGTATCCGCATGCGCGCGCGTCGCTTCCGCGAGCTGCACGATGTATTGCAGGAGCTCGTCGTCGACGCGCACCTGCGTAAAAGCCTGCTGCGCCTCGAGCAGCTCGGCGCGGCTGACGACCGGGCGCAGGCTGTCCAGCGGGTCCTGCGTCCGGTAGCGTTTCAAGATCTCGAGCTGCTCATCCGCTGCCGGATAGCCCAGCGAGAGCTTCATCAGGAAGCGGTCAAGCTGCGCTTCCGGCAGGGGAAACGTCCCCTGGTTGTCGACAGGGTTCTGCGTGGCGATGACGAGGAACGGCGCTTCGAGCCGGCGCGTTTCCCCGTCGATGCTGACCTGGCGCTCCTCCATGCTCTCCAGCAGGGAGGATTGCGTGCGCGGCGTCGCGCGATTGATTTCATCGGCGAGCACGATGTGCGCGAAGATCGGGCCGGGGCGGAATTCAAATTCACCCAGTTTTTGGTTGAAGAAGTTGACACCGCTTACATCGGATGGAAGCAGGTCGGGGGTGAACTGGATGCGCTTCATCGTGCCATCCAGGGAGCGGGCGAGCGCTTTGGCGAGCTGGGTTTTGCCCGTGCCGGGCACGTCTTCCAGCAGCACGTGGCCGGAGGCGATGAGCGCGATGGTCAGCAGCTCGACGGTCTGATCTTTGCCGACAATAACACGGCCAACATTTGCTTTTATTTGTTCGCCTAGCCGAGCAATCTGGGAAATGTCCAAGAGAAAAGCCTCCTAACGAGTGAGGAATGATAGTTGCGATAATAACTAATTTTAACAGAGGCGGGGCGGATTGTCCCTTAAATTTACTCTGCTATATCCAAACCTGCAATATAGCAGGAATTCTCCCAGCATGCCCCTCGATCTGTGGCGAAGCCTGCGAAAAGGCAGGCTTTTCGTAGAAATCGTCCCAATTTCGGTCTATCGGAAGAAAAAGGATGCTTATTTGCAGGCATTGGCTAAATTTCATCGGAAATTTGGAAGATTCCTGCTTTTTAGCAGCTTTTGTAGCTTCGGTGGAGGAATGTAGGCGAGTGGGGGCAAGCGATGTAGTTTCAGCGTAGGAGAGCGTAGCGAGGGCGCGCACATAGTGGAGCTTCTGCGATGGAACGTGGGCGAGAGGCGTGCAAGCAGTGTAGTTTTGGGTAGAGGAGAGCGAAGGGGAGTGGCGCGCGAGTAGTGTAGTTTATGGAGAGACCCGACGAACGCTTGCACAACTCTCATTTGTGTATTCCAAAAGCAATGAGTACAATGATGATAAAATCGACAAGCTGGAGGAAAACGGGCATGTACAAGCTGCTGTTGGCGGATGACGAAGAGGATGTGCGGGAAGGTGTCGTCCGGGAGATCGATTGGGAGGCCATCGGCTACGAAGTGATTGAGAAGGCCGAGAACGGGAAGGAAGCGCTGGAGATGGTCGAGCGCCTGCAGCCGGATGTCGTCGTGACGGACATTCAGATGCCTTTTATGAACGGACTGCAGCTGGCTGAAGCGATTCGAGAGCGCTTTCCAACGATCCGAATTATTATTTTGACGGGGCACGACGAGTTCGAGTACGCGCAGCGGGCGGTGAAGCTGCATATCGACGAGTATGTGCTGAAGCCTTTTTCCGCGGACGAGCTGGTGCGGACGCTGACGAAGGTGAAGGCGCACATCCAGGAGGAAGAGGCGCACCGCAAGGACGTGCAGCTGCTGAAGGAGCACTACCGCAAAAGCATGCCGGTGCTGCGGGAAAACTTTTTAGCCACGTTAATGAATCGTAAGCTGCCGAGGGACGAGGTGTTCGAGAAGGCGGCGACCTACGGCATCGACCTGGCGGGGAATCGGTATGTGGTGGCGGTGCTGAGCATCGACGGCGTGCTGATCCGCGAGGAGGATGTGGAGAACCGCAAAGAACTGGCCAAGTCGGTCTCGCTCAAGTATTCCGAGGATCAGGCTTTAAAATATTTCGCCCTATTAAATATTTCCGAGGAAATAGCGACGAAACACGGCATCGGTCTTATTTTCATGCATAACGATCAGGTCGTCTTCCTGGCGGCCAGCGCTACCCCCGACAAAGATACGGCGCTTCAAGAAGCGATGCGGGTGCTGGAAGAGATCCGGCAGAACGTCGAGAAATATTTGCGCTTCACGCTGACGGTTGGCATCGGCTCGGTTATGAAGGATGTGACGAAGCTCAGCTACGCCTATGAGGATGCGGTGTTGTCGCTGGATTATCGGCTCATTCTCGGGAACAACCGGATGATTTATATCGACGACGTGGAGCAGCGCAGTGTGGAGAAGATCCGTTTTGACGATGTGAAGGAGCATGCGCTCACCCGGTGCATCAAGGTCGGCACGGTGCAGGAGATTCGCGAGACGATGGACGAGCTGTTTCAAGGGATCGAAGCGGGCGTATCCGTGAAGGATTATCAGATTTATTTGTTGGAGATGCTGACGTGTATTTTGAAGGCAGCGAAAGATGCGAACCTGAACGTGGACGAGGTGTTCGGCGACAATTTTGTCCCGTTTACCGAGATTAACAAGTTTACGTCGCTGGAGGAAGCGAAGCATTGGATGACCGAGCTGTGCGCGAGCATGATCAACCACATTACGACGGATCGGCAGTATACGTATAAGAACCTCGTCGAGATGGCCAAGGAATACACGAAGGCGCACTATCCTGAAGGCGATATTTCGATCAACAAGGTGTGCGGGCATTTGCATATCAGCGCAGGGTATTTCAGTTCTATTTTCAAAAAAGAGACGAAGATGACGTTTGTGAACTATCTAAATCACATTCGGATGGAGGCGGCGAAGGAGCTGCTGCGCACGACGGATATGAAAGCGCTCGAAATCGCGGAGCGGGTCGGGTATTCGGATGCGAATTATTTTAGTTTCGCGTTTCGTAAATATGTCGGCGTATCGCCCAAAGAGTACCGCAATGTCAGCGATAAGGGTTAGCCTTGACAAGGAGGGCAGCGAATGAGAAAAGAAAGCCGCAGGCTGCTGCGGACAGCTTACAATACGATGAAGGATACGCTTCGCGTCAGGAGTATTCAATTCGCGATTACGGTGTGGTTCATCGTGATTACCGTGACGGTCATGTTGATCGTCTCTTTGGTGCTTTATAACAAGTTTTCGCGGACGGCGCAGGAAAGCGCTTTTCTGAATACGCAGCAGATTGTCGAACAGGTGCAGTTTAGCCTGGAGCAGTATATCAAGGGCATGTCGGAAACTTTTGAAGTCGTCGATGCCAAAATCGGCAAAAGCCGGGGGATTCCCACGGCGAATCTGCTGGATCAGCTTGCGACGATTGCCGGAACGCGGGAGGACATCGTGTCCATTCATTTGTTTGCAAGCGACGGAACCTTGGTGGCGGGCGTACCGACGACCGAGATGCGCAAGAATACGCGCCTTCAGGAGCAGTCTTGGTATAAATCAGCACTGGACAATCCGAACCATTTGACGTTTTCGCTTCCGCATATTCAGAACCTGTTCAAGGACAACCCGTACAATTGGGTCGTATCCATGAGCAAAAGCGTGTCGATCGAGCGGGACGGAAAGTGGGAGAATGGGGTCATTCTGGTGGATATTAACTTCAAAACGCTGGATGACGTGTTTCGCACGGTTGCGCTCGGGAAGAAGGGGTACGTCTATATTATCGATGAATCGGCCGGGAATATCGTCTACCACCCGCAGCAGCAGCTCATTTACACCGGGCTTAAGTATGAAAATGTGGAACAGGCGCTCAAGTTCTCGTATGGGCAGTACCTCGATAACAGCGGCGGCGAGTCGCGGCTGAACGTCGTGCGTACGGTGAACAATATCGGTTGGAAAATCGTGGGGGTATCCTATCTCGATGAGATGGTCACGACGACGAAGGAAGTCTCTGCGTTTATGATTTGGCTGCTCGCTATCGTTCTTATTTTTATTTTGGTAATTTCGGCCTTGATTTCGGCCCGTATCTCCCAGCCGATCAAGCGGCTGCGCAAGTCGATGGAGATGGTGGAAAAGGGGCATTTCGACACATATATTCACGTGCGCGGCGCTGATGAGGTGGAGCAGTTGTCGCGGCGGTTCAATTTGATGGTATCGCGGGTGCGGGAGCTGATGGATCAGAGTATCCGGGAGCAGGAGACGAAGCGGAAGAACGAGCTGGAGGTGCTGCAATCGCAGATCAATCCGCACTTCCTATACAACACGCTCAATTCCGTTGTGCGCATGGTTGGCAGCGACCGGAAGGAAGAGGTGGTGACGACGATTACGTCGTTATCGAAGTTTTTCCGTATTTCCTTGAGCAAAGGGAAGACGGTAATCACGATCGGCGAAGAAATTGAGCATATCCGCAACTATTTAATCATCCAGAAGATGCGGTATAAAGACAAGTTCAACTACGAGATCGACGTTCCCGAATCGCTGCTGACGTATCGGACGCCGAAGCTGATTCTGCAGCCTTTTGTGGAGAATGCCCTCTACCACGGGATCGAGTACATGGCGGATACGGGCCATATTGTCGTCGCGGTCGCCCAGGAAGGGGAGACGATTGTGATGCAGGTGCGCGACAACGGCGTCGGCATGTCGGAAGATACGCTGAAGAGCCTGCTGACGGGACAAGTCAAAAGCAAGGACGGCTCCGGCGTCGGCCTGCGCAACGTGCATGAGCGGATTCAGCTCATCTACGGCAGGGGATACGGCGTGTCCATCGCAAGCGAGCTGGAGGAAGGGACAACGGTCACCATCCGCATTCCGGCTCTCGAGTACGAAGATCAGGAGGAGCAGCCATGAAAATAAGATCCGCGTTATTGCTTGCGCTGTTATTCCTCGTGACGGTGTCCTCCTGTACGAGACAGGTGGAGAGTCTGCCGACGGAGCATTTGAAGCATGTGGAAGTGGTGCTGCGCACGCAGGAAAGTGAGTACTGGCGAACGGTAAAAATGGGGGCGGAAGTCGCCGCCAAGGAGTTCGACGTAACGCTGGACTTTCGCGCACCCGCCGACGAGGCGGACGTGAAGGGGCAAGTGGCGCTGCTGGAGCAGTCCGTCGCCAGCAAGCCGGACGCGATTCTGCTCGCCGCGAACGATTACAAGGCGCTTTCTCCGGCCGTCGATGAGGCGGCGAAGCAGCATATCCCGGTTGTGGCGATCGACAGCGAGGTGGATACGCCGCAGGTGCGGTCGTTCATCGGCGCCGATCATTATGAAGCGGGGCAGCAAGCCGCCGCGCAGTTGATCAAGTGGATCGGCACGACAGGGCAGATCGCCATTGTGAGCAACCGGCAGGGCGATCGGAATACGGAGCTGCGGGAGCAGGGACTGCTCGATAAATTGGCGCATTACCGGGACATTCAGGTGTTGGAGAAGGTGTATGGTTCCACGAATCGGGAGCTGGCCGTCCAGTTGACCGAAGAGGTGCTCAAGAATCATCCGGGGCTCAGCGGGATCGTGGCGCTAACGGAGAACGCCTCACTAGGCGCGGCGAGCGCCATTCAAAGCCGCAATCTGCAGGAGAAGGTCAAAATCATTACGTTTAACAGCACGCCCGAGGAATTGGCGCTAATGCAGGAAGGTGTCATTCAGGCGGCGATTGTCCAAAACCCGTTCTCCATCGGCTATTTGGGCGTGAAGCAGGCGGCGGAAGCGTCGAACGGCCATAAGCTGCCGGAGCGTACCAAGACGGAGATTAAAGCGATCGACCTTACCAATATGTTTTGGTCTGACAATCAGAAACTGCTCTTTCCTTTTATCAAATAATGAAATTCTGCTGGAAACGTATGAGAATTTCGATAGAACTGATGAGGATATTGCATTTCGTTCAAAGGTTTGAAGCAGTATATTAAGTAATGTAATCAAACACAAACCTTTTAGGGAGGGTCTTCGTTTTGAAAAAACTTCTTACACTTGCCGTAGCAGGCGCCTTGGTTGCGAGCGTAACCGCTTGCGGAAATAAAACAGAAACAACACCTTCAACTTCCCCGGCGGCTTCCGCGGGCGCAGCGGCAACGACAGCTCCTGCAGCAGGCGGCAAAAAGCCAACGATCGGTGTAGCGATCTATAAATTTGACGATACGTTCATGTCCGGCGTTCGCGCGGCGATCTCGGATGCAGCGAAAGACAAAGCGACGGTTGATATCGTAGACAGCCAAAACTCCCAACCTACGCAAAACGATAAAGTCGACCTGTTCATCACGAAAAAAGTGAACGCACTGGCGATCAACGCGGTTGACCGTACAGCGGCAGGCGTCATCATCGACAAAGCGAAAACAGCGAACATCCCGGTTGTCTTCTTGAACCGCGAGCCTTTGGCTGACGATATGAAGAAATGGGATAAAGTCTACTACGTAGGTGCGAAAGCGGAGCAATCCGGTACGATGGAAGGTCAGCTGCTGGTTGACTATTTCAAAGCGCATCCAGAAGCGGACAAAAACAAAGACGGCAAAATCCAATACGTGATGCTCAAAGGCGAGCCTGGTCACCAAGACGCCGAGCTGCGTACGAAATTCTCCATTCAAGCAATCACTGATGCAGGTCTGGGTGTAGAAAAAGTCGCTGAAGATACAGCAATGTGGGATCGCGTAAAAGGCCAAGAGAAAATGGCAGCATTCCTGGCTTCCTCCGAAAGCAAAATCGAAGCGGTTCTCGCGAACAACGACGACATGGCGCTTGGCGCGATCGAAGCTTTGAAAGCGAAAGGCTACTTCAAAGACAATAAATTTATGCCGGTTGTTGGTGTAGACGCAACAGCTCCAGCGCTGCAAGCACTTAGCGACGGCACACTGCTCGGAACGGTACTGAACGATGCGAAAAACCAAGGTGCAGCAACGACTAACGTAGCAACAGCGCTTGCTAACGGCCTTGTACCAAGCAAAGAAACAACAGGTTACGATGTAACTGACGGGAAATACGTCTGGATTTCCTACAAAAAAATCACCAAAGAGAACATGAACGAAGCGAAGTAAGAGAAAGCAGGCAGGCAAGAGAGGCGATGTGTGCGTAACGCTCGCGCTTTTGCCTCCTTTTTTAAAAATATGGCTTCGTGGGGAATCGTGAGCTGTAGGGGGAGTTACCATGACTGTACATGAGTATTTACTGGAAATGAATGAAATCTCCAAAGAATTCCCCGGCGTCAAAGCGCTGGATGGCGTCACCCTCAAAGTACGGCCAGGCAGCGTGCATGCGCTGATGGGCGAGAACGGCGCAGGGAAATCGACGCTGATGAAATGCTTGTTCGGGATCTATAAGCCGGATGGCGGCGAGATCCAACTGAACGGGCAGACGGTAACGATTGCGAATTCAAACGATGCGCTAGCAAACGGCATTTCCATGATTCATCAAGAGCTGCACCCGGTTCCTCATCGCAACGTGATGGAGAACATTTGGCTGGGCCGGTTTCCGATGAAAGGCGTCGGGCCGCTGAAATTCATTGATCATAAAAAAATGCGCCTGGACACGGAAGCGTTGTTCAAGCAGCTGCAAATGGACATCGATTCCGATAGCCTTGTGGGCGATCTGTCCGTATCCAAAGTACAATCCATTGAAATTGCTAAAGCCGTTTCCTTCAATTCGAAAGTTATTGTTATGGATGAGCCAACGTCTTCCCTGACGGGCAATGAGGTTGAGCAACTGTTCCGGATCATTCGCGATCTGCGAAGCCGCGGCGTTTCGATCATCTATATTTCACATAAAATGGAAGAGATTCTGGAAATTTCGGATGAAGTGACGATCATGCGCGACGGAAAGAAAATCGGTACGTGGGCATCGGCGGAGCTAACAACCGATATGATCATTTCGAAAATGGTGGGACGCGACCTGAAGGAGCGTTTCCCTGAGCGCACCAACGTGCCTGACGGCGTACTGATGAAGGTGGAAGATCTGACATCGGTTGTGCCGAAATCTTTTAAGAATGTGTCTTTTGAGCTGAGAAAAGGGGAGATTCTCGGCGTCGGAGGTCTGGTCGGCGCTCAGCGGACAGAGCTGGTCGAAGCGATTTTCGGGCTTCGCGGCATATCCGCAGGATCCATATCGATTCATGGCAAGCCGGTGCGCATCAAGTCGTCACTCGATGCGATTAAGCATAAAATCGCGCTGCTCACGGAAGAGCGCCGCGTCACGGGGATTTTCCCGGTGCTGAACATTCTGGAGAATACGGTGATCGCCAATCTGGATCGCTATATGAAGTTCGGTTTCATCCAGGAAGCGAAGCGGAAAAAAGAAGTGAAAGAAAGCATTGAGAAGCTGCGCACCAAAACGCCTCATATGTACGAGCTGATCAAAAACCTTTCCGGCGGCAACCAACAAAAGGTGCTGTTAGCGAGATGGCTGCTTACTGATCCGGACGTGCTGCTGCTCGATGAACCAACCCGGGGCATCGATGTCGGCGCCAAATTCGAGATATACTCCATCATTGCCGATCTGGCGAAGCAGGGGAAAAGTATTATCATGATCTCTTCTGAAATGCCCGAGCTGCTTGGGATGTCAGACCGAATCATGGTCATGTGCGAAGGACGTCTCACCGGTATTGTCGATGGAAAACAAGCAACAGAAGAAGAGATTATGCGCCTTGCTGCACAGCATATGGCATAATGGAGGGGACTATCAACCATGAGTACGAAAGCAGAAACAGTAAAATCCAATAACGTGAGCGGGTTCATCACCAAATATGCGATTTACATCGTGTTAGTGGTGCTGGTCGTCGGGATCGCGATATATGATCCTCGCTTTTTGTCCGTAAGCATTCTGCGCGACATCTTGCTGCAGTCTTCAACGCGTGTCATCATCGCGCTTGGCGCCGCGTTTATTCTGATCACAGGCGGTACGGACCTTTCGGCCGGCCGGATTGTCGGTCTGACCGCGGTTATCTCGGCGTCCATGCTGCAAACGCAGGAATATGGCCGCAGATTTTTCCCGGACCTGCCGCATTTGTGGATGATTGTACCTATCCTGATCGCGATTGTGGTAGGTTTGTTAATCGGGTTAATTAACGGTCTTGTCGTGGCGAAGCTCAAAGTGCCGCCATTCATCGCCACACTCGGTACAATGGTTGCCGTGTACGGAGCAAACTCCTTGTACTTTGATATGAAACCGAACCAATCCCAGCCGATCGGCGGTTTGCGTCCTGATTTCTCCAAGCTGGGAACAGGGGCTATCGGTTCCGGCGCGACGTATTCCGTTCCTTATATCGTCATTTTCGCGCTGATTGTTGCGATTATCGTGTGGATTGTGTTCAATAAAACGAAGCTCGGGAAATACATGTACGCGATTGGCGGCAACATTCACGCGGCGATCGTATCCGGGATTAACGTCAATAAATATCTGATTTACATCTATGCGATTGCCGGTGCGCTTTACGGTCTGGCAGGCGTACTGGAAGCCGCAAGAACGGGCGGCGCAACGAACAACTACGGGAACATGTACGAGCTTGACGCGATCGCGGCGTGCGTTGTCGGCGGGGTGTCGACATCCGGTGGGATCGGTACTGTGCCTGGCGTACTGGCTGGGGTACTCATTTTCAGCGTTATCAACTACGGTTTGACGTTTATCGGTATTAGCCCTTACTGGCAGTTGATTATCAAAGGCGTTATTATCGTTGCCGCGGTGGCCTTCGATATGCGGAAATATATGAATTCCAAGTAAGACGAGAAACTGCATGCAATCCAAGTAAGGTTCGAAGGGAAAAGGCTGTCGACGTGCTCGGCGGCTTTTTCTTGCGGATTGGTTGTAAACGTTTTCTTTTTTGGCGAAATGAAGGAGAGGGGAAAAAGGAAATGGCGGAAAATAAGAGACAGCCCGGGCGGATCGTGTCTCTGCGCTTGAAGTTAGCGGGAGCTTTCGTACTTGTGGCGCTGCTTGTGGCCATGACGTCGGGTTTAGCGTACACGTACTTGCAGAAGGTGGACAGCACCTATACAGAGCTTTTGCAACGAGAGCGGAGCGCTTCTCAGCAGGTAGCCGACATTAAGGAGAAAAATTTGCTGCAGACGAGCTTATTGTTCGGTTACGTGTTGGATCCGACGAAGGACAAGCAGCAGCTGCTGATGGAAACGAACGCGGCGTTAACAGCTGCGATCGCGCAGATGGGTAAGGCGGCCGGGCAAGAGGAAGAGCAGTCGGCCATCACCGCGATGATGGATGCGAATCAGACGTTCGCCCGGCTCGTCCAGAAAGTCGTCGACTATGCGAGCAAAGGCGATGTGGGGCTCGCAAAAGCGGAAGCGATGCAGTGGGCAATTCCGACGACGGAAACGCTAAAGGAAGCTGCGGGCCGCATTGAAGAGATTTCGGCTGTTGAGCAGACTGCGGCTACGGTGCATAATCACGAGATTGTTGCGGCTACGATGCGGACGCTCATTGGCGTGAGTGCAGCGGCGTTGGTGCTTGCTGCCGTGATCGGCTTGCTGCTTGCGCGGGGGATCGTGGGACCGTTGAAGCGGTTGGTGCGCGCGGCGCAGGCGATGGCGGATGGGGATCTGACGATTCCCGATGTGAAGGTGAGCAGCCGCGACGAACTGCGTCAGCTGGCAGCCGCGTTTAATGCGATGAAGGGCAATCTGCACAGCTTGATTCGAACGGCAGGCCTCAGCAGCGACCAGGTTGCTGCCGCCTCGGAGGAATTGAGCGCCAATGCCGGCGGCGTCAGCGAAATGTCGGAGCGCGTCACTGCGACGGTGCAGCTTATCTCCGCAGGTACGGGGGATCAGGTGCGCAGCGTGCAGGAAGGTGTTGCGATGATGGAAGAGATGGCGGCCGCGGTGGATCAGATCACGGCGGTTGCCTTATCGGCCAAGGAGGTAGCGGCTGGGGCGCAGTTGGAGTCTGGTGATGGCACGGCTTCTGTGGAGCGCGCCGTGTCGCAAATGGAGGCCATCCACCGCACCATGCAGGCATTGTTTGTGTCTGTTGAGCGCCTCGGCCTGCGCGTGGAGTCCATCTCCAGCGCGAATGCGATGATCGCCGCGATCTCGCGGCGTACGAACATGCTCGCGCTGAATGCCTCGATCGAGGCGGCGCGGGCCGGCGCCGCCGGCAAAGGCTTCGCCGTCGTCGCCGACGAGGTGCGCAAGCTGTCGCTGCAGACGAGCGCGGCGGCGGGCGAGGTGGCGGAGCTCGTTTCGCACATCCTGGGCGAAACGGAAGAAGTGCGGCTCGCCACGGAGGCGGGGAGCCGTGAAGTGGACACGGGACTGACCGTGGTCAGCGCCGCTGGCGCCACCTTCGCCCGCATTCGCGGGGCGATGGACGGGGTTGCGCAGCAGATCGCCGAGGTGTCGGCGAGTGCTGCGAGCATCGCCGCGCGCACAGGCGCGGCGGTTGGGGTGATCCGGGCGATCGACGACATCGCCGGGGAAACCGCCGCCGGGGCGCAGCAGGTGGCGGCGAGCATGGAAGGCCAGCACGCGAGCATGGAGGAGATCGTCTCCGCCGCCGCGGTGCTGAACGCGATGGCCGCCGAGCTGCAGGAGCGGATCGGGCAGTTTCGGGTGTAGGTGGAGCGCGGGGAGTGTCGTTAGAGTTAGCGTGATGCGGAAGGGCAAGGGGTGTAGGAGTAGATAACGGTTTTGGGAGTTGGTGTGGAGTGTGGCTATGGCGTGTGTAATGTGGAGGGGCAGCTCCCTCCTTTAGTTCAGCCGGGCAGTATTGCTGTATTTCCTACATCAAATATCGGGGAAGAGCGCAAATTTTGAGGAAGAACCTGCATTTCCTACATCAAAAAATGGCCCACTCCCGCTGAAAGGCGGGAAATGGGCGAGAATGCGGATAATTTACTGTAGTTTCTGCAGGTTGTTGCCTTCGAATGGGTGCTTTATCGGGAATTTGTTGTAGTTTTTGCAGGAGGCGGATTGGGCGATGTTATTTCGGCTCAGCCTCCGTGCCAATTTTCGGGGATACAGGATATACTTGAAGACAAAATATACCAAAATATGCTATAATTTTTGAGTGATGACGAAACGGTGGAAGATTTGACCACGGCGCAGCCCTCCAAAGGAGGAGGTGATTGCCCTGGTCACACTTGTGACGCTACTTGATGTCCTGAAATGGATTGCGACGTTGCTAAGCCTATGGTTTAGTTCCAGAAAGCTATTCAAATGGATAAAAAGGAAGTATAACAAGCGAAAAAACCACCGTCATTAGGCTGCAGACCCTGATCGGTGGTTTTCGCTTAGTCTAACTATGCGCGCCGTGGGTGTCCACAGCTTCGTTGTCTGAAAGGCCGCAGGTGTTAGCGCACACTGCGGTCTTTTTATTATGTCCAAGCCAAGAAGCAAAGAAACAATTGCCCCACATGTACTTATATTGTAACACACCTTAGCGCACAAAAGTCAATACATGGCACTACTTTTCCGCTACTCCCGAATCTCTACGATCAGCTCGATCTCCACCGGCGTGTGGAAGGGAAGGTCGCTGGTACCGATGGCGGAGCGGGCATGTTTACCGTTCTCGCCGAAAACGGAGACGAGCAAATCGGAAGCTCCGTTCATGACGTACGGTTGATCGCCGAAACCTGGTGCGCTGTTGACAAAGCCGAGCAGCTTGACGATTTTGACGACACGGTCGAGGTCGCCGAGGTAGCCTTTCATCACAGCAAGGCAGTTGATGATCGTTTGGCGCGCAGCGGCTTGCCCTTGCTCGATGGTCACTTCGAGGCCGAGTTTGCCTTCATACATGAGCTCGCCGTTGATGCGGCAATCTTGGCCGGACAAGTAGATTAGATTGCCGGTCTGATTACAAGGAATGTACGTGAAGCGCGGTTCCGGTGACGGGGGAAGCGTGATACCGAGTTCTTGTAGACGTTGTTCGATTAGTGACATGAAGATGACCTCCGAATAGTTAATGGTGTTAAGAGAGTGAATGAGTGCTGCCCCTGAGTCAACGGGATAATGGGCAAAAGCGGGATCGGACCGCTGCCGTGCACCAACGTTTGCTGGGACCGCCGCTGTCACCGCTTCCTATACCGCCGCCGCCGAGGCAATTGGCTAATGGTGATGACAGCAATGCTGCGCCCGAATGAGGGAGCCTTCACGTGCGTGAGTGTGCGAGCCGTTTTCCAACGTCAACGAGCCGTTCACTACGACATGTGAGATGCCGCTCGGATACTGTCTCGGATTTTCAAAAGTAGCGTGATCTTGAATCGTATCCGGGTCAAAAACGGCGATGTCCGCGATGTACCCTGGCACCAGCAGTCCACGTTTGCCCAGCTTGAAGCGCTGTACAGGGAAGGAGCTGACTTTGCGGACGGCTTGCTCCAGTGTCAAAATGCGCTGCTCCCGCACATACGTCGCGAACACGCGCGGGAATGTGCCATAGAGACGAGGATGCGGCTTGCCGGTATCGCACGTCAGACTGTCTGAAGCGATCAGCGATTTGTCGTAGGCGACAACCTGATTCACATCGTCATGCGACATATGAAAATAAACGATGGAGATGCGGCCCTCCTCCTCCAGCAGCAGATCCATCATGCAGTCTGCCGGATGCTGACCGCGCAGTTCGCTGATCTCGGCAAGGTGCATACCTTCGAGATGACGGTTCGCCTCCGTGTGCGTGGCCGAGACGATTACGCTTTGCCAGCCGGTGGAGCAGACGAGATTGTCCCACTCCGTTTGTTCCTCGCCGAGTTCTTTGCGGATGCGGGCGCGTAAAGCCGGATCGCGCATGACTTCAAGCGCAGCGGCGATGCCGCCTTCCAGCACCCATGGGGGAAGGATGGTCGTCAGCGTCGTGGAGCCTGCGTTATATGGATAGACGTCACAGGTGACATCCATGCCCTTGGCGCGCGCATCTTCAATGAGGCTCAGCGCGTCTTCGATTTGCCCCCAGTTGCGCTTGCCGGCCGCTTTGAGGTGGGAGATGTGGAGGGAGACGCCGGCTTTTTCGGCGATCCAGATCACCTCTGCGACCGAAGGCAGCAGGTTGTTGCCTTCTCCACGGATGTGCGTGGAGAGGAGGCCGTGATAAGGAGGGAGCACCGAGCAGAGCTCGGCAATTTCCTGCTTCGTGGTGTAGCTGCCGGGCGCGTAGAGCAGCCCGATGGAGAGCCCGATCGCGCCGGCTTTCATGCCCTCGGCGAGCAGTTCTTTCATGCGGGCGCGCTCTACCGGCGTCGCCGCCCGGTTTGCGAAGCCCATCACGGCGATGCGCAGCGCGCCGTGCGCGACGTACGTGGCCATATGCTCGGACGGGCGGGAAGCGGACAGCGCTTCCATATAGTCCCCGACCGATTCCCACGGCCACGGCCAATTCGTGCGGCCGAGTACCGGCTGCACGTAGCTTTGCAGCAGTTCGGCCTGCGCCGGCACGAACGGGGCAGGGGCGAGGCCGCAGTTGCCGACGACCTCGGCGGTGACGCCTTGGCGCATTTTGATCTCGCTATGCGGATGGTCGAAAATCATCAGATCGGAGTGGCAGTGCCCGTCGATAAAGCCCGGCGCGATCACTTGACGCCCGACATCGATGGTCTTTGCCGCTTCGTCATGCAGATGACCTACGGCGACAATTTGGTTATTCTTAATGCCGACGTCGCCGGCGAACCAGGGATTCCCGGTGCCGTCGACGATGCGGCCGTTTTTGAGCAGCAGATCCAACATTGAGTATCACCCTCCTGAATAGTAACTCCCCGAAGCCACCCGATTGATCGTATAGAGGGGGAAACCTGCGAAAGTGCAGGTTTTTTCCTCGGATTTGCTGAAACCAGGCCTTTTCGAATGATAATTCCTGCAGATTCGCAGGCTTTGGCCCGGAATCAAAGGGAAATCGAAAAATTCCTGCGTATTTGCAGGTTTCAAGCTTAGTTTCGCGCAACCAGTCATATTGTTGTCGGATTATTCTGACTTTTATGAAGGGGAGAGAGCCTAAGTCACCCAAGCTACTCAACCCACCCTAGCCACCACCAGTCGCCACCAAACAGCTGCGTGCGGGAAACCAATTACTCCAGCATTCCCCTTGCTGACACAGGTACGCGCTCAAACTTATCTCCCTGCACCATCACGACCCCATTATGCAAATTCACCGTGGAACAAATGTGGTTCGGAATAATGCGCAGCTGGTCGCCGACCTTCAGGTCCGCTGCCTGCGCATCAGGCCCCAGCTCCAGCATGCCGTGCTCCTCGTTCATGCGGGCGAGCACCGCGTCCGGCAGGCCCACGACGTGGCCGAAGCCCGCGAGCTGCAAGGGCTGCGTGCCCGGCTGCACGTCGGTCGCGAACGTCTTGCTGCCGCCGTCGACGATCGCGAGATCCGCCGCCGGGCGGCTCACCACCGTGACGAGCACGCTCCCGGCGCAGTCGTCCAGACCGCATACGCCAAACTTGGCCTGCATGCGGTCTTGGTACACGTACGTGCCGGGGCGAATCTCCGTCACGCCGTCCACCGCCGCGGCGTACGCCGCCGTCGGCGTCGAGCCGACGCTCACGTCCGCGATGGCGTGGCCGTGCGCCCGCAGGCGCTTGGCAAGCAGCGCCATCACCGTGCCTTCCTCGAAGCCCGCGGCTTCGAGATCGAGCGTCGGCTTGCCGGAGAGCACCGCGCCGCGGAACGTATAAATGCCGGTCAGCCGCAGGTGCGGCAGCCGCGCAATCCCGTCGGCGATCCCGAGCGCCGACTCAAACCCGACCCCGGTGCGCCGCAGCCCGGTGTCGATCTCGAGCCGCACCTGCAGCGTCGCGCCCAGCCGCGCAGCTGTCTCCTCCAGCAGCTGCGCCCCCGCCAGGCTGTCCACGCCGACGATCAGCTCGATCTGCTGGCTGAGCCGGGCGGCGCGCTCGATTTTGCCCGGCGTCACGAGCGGATACGCGATAAAAATGCTGCTTACACCGCCGGCTGCCATGACCTCGGCTTCGGACACCTTGGCGACCGTTACGCCGACGGCGCCAGCCGCGACTTGCCGCAAAGCCACCGAAGGCAGCTTATGTGTTTTGGCATGGGGGCGCAGTTTGACGCCGTGCTTCGCTGCCACAGCCGCCATCGCCGTGATGTTGCGCTGCATGACCTCCGTGTCGATCAGCACGCAAGGGGTTTCTAACGGATACCGAATGCTCATGAAGGATCACTCTCTTTCGCGAGGCTTTTGCCTTCTTCCAGATGACTGTACAGGGTATATTTGGAAATATTAAGATATGTGCATATTTTTTCGCCGCCTTTTTTGATCAGGAACGCGCCTTTGGCGTCGAGCAGCTGAATCATGCGGATTTTATCTTCCTTGGTCATCATGGCGACCGGCTTGCCGATCATCTCCTGCGCCTCCTGAATCAATGCGTCGAGCAAATCGCTGACACTCGTCACGAACGATTCCTTGACTTCCGTCTGCTCGGCGCCGCCGGGGGAGATGAGGCTTTGCAGCGTTTTCTCCGCCACCATGAGCTCGGTGATGTCAAAATTGATACAGAGCGAGCCAATGATCGCGCCGGCTTTGTTTTTCATGTACATCGAGGAGGAGCGCAGGATGCGGCCTTCCTTCGTCTGGGTCAAATAATTGAATCGGTTGCCGTTGTCGTTGTCGTGGTTGCCCCTCAGCAGCTCCAGGCCGAGATTCGTGCCGGGATCGCCGACTTTGCGCCCGGTAATGTGGCCGTTGGCGATGGCGACAATCGTGCTCTCGTATGAGCCGGTCAAGTCGTGGAGAACAACTTCGCAGTTCTCGCCGAACTGTGCGGCAAGGCCGTGCACAAGCCCTGTCAAAAACTCAAATTCATCCCGAATCGATTCCAAGAGCGGGTCTCCTCCTTTGTTGAGCATCGTGATGATATTGAGCCCATACTAACACAAAGTTTTAAAAAATCAAACAAAAAGTTTGGTGTGCTGAAAAAAAGTATGATTTTCCATCTCCAATCGTGATAGTATGATACCAAGATCATCACACCGCATACGGAGGCAAAGAACATGAGGCGCTGGTTCACCAAATCGCTTAACCGCAAGCTCTCGCTGCTTATTTTATTCGCCGTCATCCTGCCGCTTGTTTCGCTCGGCTTCGTATCCTACGGCATCGCGACGTCCGTAACCGAGGATAAAGCCAAAAGTGCCGGCTTGACGACACTCAGACAGATTTCCGACAAGCTGAACTTCGTCATTCAAGACGTGGAGAATATGTCGATGTTTCTGATCGGGCAGAAGGATATTCAGAACTACCTCAGCAGTGAGGAAGGTGACGTCAACAGCTATTCGCTGATCGTGGGCACCTTATGGAACCTGTCCTCCTCCAAAAAATATATCGCCAATATCACGATCGCCCCTCGCAATAACAACCCGATGTTGAGCACAACGACGATTACGAAATCCGGTCTGACTCCGCTCATTCAGCAGTACGACAAGGCGATCCAATCCGCGCCCAAATGGTGGTCTCCGCTGTATGAGATTCAAACGACAGACGGTCCGAAAAAGGTGATCTCACTCGTGCGGCCGATCCGCGATTTCAGCACATTCAAGACGCTGGGCACGCTGTCGTTCTCTCTGGATCAAAAAGAACTAGCGAGCTATTTGACCACCGCAGGCTGGGAGACGAGCGGCTTTGTCGTCATGTTGGACAGCGAAAATCAGATCATCGCGGGCGGCGATCCGAGCTGGCAGATGCGGGACATCGCCGACGTGTTTCCCGGTATGAATCCGTTTTCAAGCGCCAGCGGCGTGTCCAACGTCCTGCAGGGCTTGACCCCGTACACCGTGCTGTACAATACCCTGCCGGGTATTGGGTGGAAGCTGGTCGGCTTAATTCCGACCGAGATTTACCAGAAACAGAACCGCTTCGTCCTCAACGTAACGGCGGTGACCGTCGTGATCGCGCTGCTTATTGCGATGGGGCTTGTCCTGTACTTCCTGCGCTGGGTCACGAACCCGCTAATGAAGCTGACGAAGTCGCTTAAAGACCTGAACCCCGACGAGGCGACGCCGACCATAGAGGTCAAGAGCACCGACGAAATCGGGCTGCTCGTGCATAGCTACAACAAGCTGAGCGAGCGGATCGGCCGGCTCAAGGAGCAGGTGCAGCTGAATGAAGCGATGAAGAAGGAGGCGGATATTTTGGCGCTGCAGGCGCAGATTAATCCGCATTTCCTTTACAACACGCTGTCCTCGATTCACTGGATCGCGCTCATGAACCAGGACCGGCAGATTGCTGAAATGGTTGGCGCACTCAGTGACTTCCTGCGCTTCTCCCTTAACAAAGGAGAGGAGTTCTGCCTCGTGCAGCAGGAGGTCGCCCATGCGCAGAACTACGCCTACATCCAGGCGATTCGCTTTCCCGACCAGTTCGAGATCGAGTTTTTCTTCGATCCGGAGCTGCTTCAATTACCGATGCTTAAGTTGCTGCTTCAACCTTTGATTGAGAACAGCATGATCCATGGCATCCAGAAGAAAAAAGCAAAAGGCCACATCTATGTCCACGGCGAACTGCGCGAGTCGGAAATGAAGTTCGTCGTCGAGGACACCGGCATCGGCATGGACGAGCTCAAGCTGCGCGAGATTCAGGCTGTACTGACGGCGGCAAGCCAAGAGCTGGGCCTGCGGAACGCGGCTGACCGGGAAGCGGTGCGCACCGTAACCAGCTACGGTCTCGTCAACGTCCATCGGCGCTTGCTGCTGCATTATGGACAGCAGTCCGGCCTCACGGTCGACAGCACACAAGGCGCAGGTACGCGTATTGCGTTCACGATTCCTTACGAAAGGGGCGAACAAACGACATGAGACTGCTTATTGTAGACGATGAAGTAATTATCCGCAGAGGATTGTGCACGGTAATAGATTGGAAGGAACTGGGGCTCGAACTGCTGCCAGCCGCCGAGTCGGCGGAAGAAGCGTTGGAGCGCATCCTGGCGGAGAAGCCGCATATCGTGCTGACCGACATTCGGATGCCGGGCATGGACGGGATTCAGCTGGCGGCGGAGATTAAAAAGCTGCTGCCCGATACGGAGGTCGTTATCCTGACGGGCTATGACGATTTCAGCTACGCGCAGCAAGCGCTGCGCGGCGGCGTGACGGACTATCTCCTCAAGACGAGCCGTCCGGAGGAGATTATGAAAGCTGCGCTTAAGGCGAAGATGAATATCCTGGACAAATGGGCCACGGTAAAACAGGATCACTTGCAGCAGGCTGCGCTGCGTCGGCAGCTCCTCGAACGGGTGCTGGAGCGTGGCTTGCAGGACGACGAGACGGCGAGGGCGCAGCTGTACGCCTGGCTCGTCCGCAACGGCGTAGAGTCCGCCGCGGCCGTAAACTCGCCCGCAGCCCCGCCGACCGGTCGCGCTGCTTCCATCGGCACGCCATCCGCCCACGCGCCGTCGGCAAGCGCCGCCGTCACGCCGCCGTCGCCCGCTGCACCCAGCTTCGCTGCGCCGAAGCAGGTCCTGCTCGTCGCCCTCAGCGGCTGGGGCGACCCGCCGATCGCCGACCTGCTGATCGGCGCGGGCGAGAACATCCTGCACGAGCTGCTGCCGTGCATCACGCTTCAGACGAAGGACTACGTCCTGCTCGTCCTTCGCATTCAACCCGGCCTGACCGACCAGGCCGGGCTGACCAAGGCGCTGAAGCGCGTGACGGAGACGCTGAAATGCTCCGCATTTGCAGCGCTCGGCACGCCCGCGCACAGCGAGGAAGAATTACGCGACTCGTACAAGGCCGCGCAGGAGGTGTTTGCGTTTCAAGGCCTGCTGCCCCAGCAGGGCCTTTACACGCCGGAGGACATCGCCGCGCGCAGCGGCAGCCGCACGGTGTGCACGGAGAAGGAAGAGAAGGAGCTCGCCGCCATTCTCATGAGCGACAATGCCACGGAGCTGCGGCACTGGGTGAACCAGAAGGTGCGCGCGCAGCTCGAAGATGCGTCGGCGACGCCGCTGTCGGTGCAGGGCTACCTGCAATCGATGGTCATCAGCGGCTACCGCTGGCTGGAGCGGGCGAGCAGCACCCAAAGCGACCTGACGCCGCCGCCCCTGCCGACGTTCGAGGGCGACGGCAAGCCGGAGGAAGATGTATTTAAGGCGCTGTCCGCGGTGATGACGCGGTTCCATCAAGGGGTTGAGCAGGGGCGGTACGCGTATATTCATAAAGCGATTGCGTACATTCGGGAGAATCTGCATCTCCCGATTTCCCTCCAGCAGGTGGCGGGGTACGTGCACGTGAATCCGAACCATTTTAGCGAGGTGTTCAAAAGGGAAACAGGCTGCACCTACCTCGAATTTGTCACGCGGGAGCGCATGAACCGGGCCATCGAGATCGTGTCCGAAACGCAGACGAAGGTAGCGGACGTGGCCAAGAGCGTGGGCTATGAGGACATCAAATATTTTACCCAGCAGTTCAAAAAGCACACCGGACAAACCCCGTCGGAATTCCGGCAAATGCGGAAAGACTGAGAAATGACCCCCTTCGCGCCGAAGTCTCTCCCGTACCCCCTCGGGCGGATGTCCCCTATACTGAACATGTAGCAAGCAGCAAGGAACCTTACAGGGGAATCGGGCAGGCAACTTACGAGGAGGTCGAATTTATGAAAAAATCATGGATCGTAACGATGGCGGCGGCTTTATCGCTGTCACTGTTGGCAGGCTGTGGATCGAACGGGACAACCGAAGGGACTGTACAGAGCGAAGCGCCGAAAACGGACGCCAGCAAACCAGCGGAGAAAGTCAAGCTCTCGATCTGGCACAACTACACCGGCGAAGATCTTCGGGCGAAAACGATGCGCGACTATATGGAAAAGTTTAAGAAAGATCATCCGAACGTCGAGCTGGACATTCAAGCGATTCCACCGGACGGCTACCGTCCGCGTCTCAAAACCGTCGCTGCGGCGAACGAAATGCCGGATTTGTTTGTGATGTGGCCTGGCGTCATGACGAAGGAATTTGTCGGGGGCGACCTGATTCAACCGATCAACGAGCTGCTGGACAGCAAGCCGGATTGGAAGAAGGGCTTCATGCCAGGTTCCTTTGACGATTTCACCCTAGACGGCAAAACATACAGCGCTCCAATGGCCTTATCGCCAACCTCGATCCTCTACTATAATAAAGAAATTTTTGCAAAGAACGGCGTACAGCCGCCAAAGACATGGGACGATCTCATGAAGCTGGTGGATACGTTCAAAAAGGCGAACGTTACGCCGATCGCGCTCGGCAATAAAGCGGCGTGGGTGGCGCAGTCCTCGATTATCTCCTCTTTGGCCGATCGGGTGACGGGCACGCAGTGGTTCCTGAACGCGGTGGATCAAAAAGGCGCCAAATTCACGGACCCGGAATTCGTCCAAGCCCTGACGTACCTGCAGCAGCTCGGCAAAGCCGGCGCTTTCCAGGACGGCTTCAATGCCATCGACAATACGCAAATGGAACAAATGTTCGCTCAGGGCAAAGCAGCCATGATGATCGACGGCGGCTGGGCGCTGACGAACCTCGCGGCTTCCGCTTCCAAGGAAGCGCTGGCGAATATGGCGGTGACGGTGCTGCCTTCCGTGCCGAACGGCAAGGGCGATCCGAACACACTGTCCGGCGTCGTGGGCACAGGGCTTGGCATGAGCAAGAACGTGACGGGCGCGAAGAAGCAGGCGGCATATGAACTGATCTACGCGCTGTCCGGTCCGGAAGCGCAGAAAGCGATTTTGGAAAGCAATCAGCTTGTTTCTTACAATGTGAACTTGGATACGTCCAAGGTGACCTCGATCTTTGCGGAAGTGTATAAGCTGATGAGCAGTGTGAAAATGACGCCGGTTTACGACGGCAAATTGACCTCTGCGACTGCGGATGTGGTGAACAACGGCCTGCAAGAGCTGCTCATGGGCGGCAAGCCGGAAGACATCGCGAAGAGGATTCAAGATGCGCATGTGAAGGCTTCCGGCCAATAGCATCGAGAGTAGCATCGGTTGTACCAAGTCTCCAGCTTCAGCTCCGGCAGGGCTGGGGACTTTTTTCCAACAAGCATGAGAGGGAGGAGCGTCATGAGCGTATCCGCACGGTTGAGAGGATTCATTACCCTAGGGCTCCTGCCCGCCTTGGTCGTTTACTTGATTTTCGTCATCGTGCCGATTTTTTGGTCGGCGTATTATGGTTTTTTTGATTGGAAAGGGATAGGCGCGGCCAAGTTCATCGGCTTCGACAACTATCTGGAGGTCGTGAAGGACCCGATTTTCTGGAAAGCTTTTAAAAACAACATGTACATCGTTGCCGCCTCGGTCTTCGGGCAAGTGCCGATCGCCCTGGTACTGGCGCTGCTGCTGACCCGCAGCACACTGTTTCAACGCGTGATCCGCGCGTCCGTCTTTATGCCGATGGTGCTGTCATCCGTCGTTGTCGGGATTATTTGGGGGTATATTTATCATCCGCAGATCGGGATTTTGAATTTTTTGCTGGATGGCGTTGGACTTGATAGCTGGAAAAAAGCTTGGCTCTCCGATCCGAAAGTATCGATGTTCGCCCTCATGGTGCCGATCATCTGGAATTATATTGGTCCGTATATGATTATGTTCATCGCGGCGTTGCAAAATATTTCGCCTGAAATCGAAGACGCCGCGCAGCTCGACGGGGTGGGATCGGCGCGCAAGCTGTTCGCTGTCACCTTGCCGATGATCTGGGATACGGTGAAGGTGGCGGTCGTGCTCTGTATCTCGGGCAGCCTCAAAGCGTTCGACCTGATTTATATCATGACCGGCGGCGGCCCGGCGCATTCGACCGAATTGCTCGCTTCCTATATGTATAACTCCACATTCAATGTATACCGCTTTGGCTTCGGCAGCGCGATCTCGACGGCGATCATTATTTTGAGCCTGATCCTGATTGTCGGCAGCCAGTATGTAATGAAGCGGGATTATCGATAAACTTGTCAGGGAGGGATCGGCATGGCGCAGGCCGTAGCGATATCGGCGGGTATGCCCGCAGGAGCTTCAAAACGCAAAAGGTGGGGGCGCGGCGTTGTTAATGCAGGACTGTCGCTGTATGCGCTGGTCACCGTCTATCCGTTAATCTGGTTATTTATTAGTGCTGTTAAATCTAATGAAGAATTTTACTCGAGGCCGTTTCTGCTGCCTACGGTATGGAAGTGGGACAATCTCGTCCGGGCTTGGAAAGTGTCGGGGATGGGGCTTTCGCTGTGGAACTCAACGGTCGTCACGGTCCTTTCGCTCGTGTTGACCCTTGTGCTCGGTGCGTTGGCGGCCTTTGTGCTGGCTCGGTTCGAATTCAAGCTGAAGGGGTTCATGATGGGCTTGTTTCTGCTCGGGATGCTCATTCCGATTCACAGCACCCTCGTGCCGCTCTTTATTATGATGAAAAAAATAGGCTTGCTCAACTCCTATGGCGCGTTGGTTCTTCCGTATACGGCGTTTGAGCTGCCGTTAGCGATCTTTGTGGTGGCGGCGTACCTCATCTCCATTCCAAAAGAAATCGAGGAAGCCGCCCTGATCGACGGCACCGGCTATTGGGGCATCTTCTTCCGCATGATGATGCCGCTCAGCGTTCCGGCGCTGTCCACCGTCGCCATTCTCGGCTTCCTGCGGTTCTGGAACGACTTCGCCTTCGCGCTCGTCTTCATCAGCAAGCCGTCGCTCAAAACCGTGCCCCTCAGCCTGTCGTCCTTCGCCACCGGCTACATGACTGACTACGAGCTAACCATGGCCGCACTGGCCATCGCCGTGCTCCCGACGATCATCGTGTTCCTGCTGTTCCAGGAACAGATTATGAAGGGCATGACAGCGGGGGCGGTGAAGGGGTAGGCGTTAGTGAGATTTCGCACCCCGACCAGTACGCAGCATCATCGACTAACGGCTGTCCAAACCCAAACCCCTCCCAACAGCAGGCTCCAATAACGGAGTTTGGCTGTATGAGAGGGGTTTTTGTGCGCCTCCTTATCCTTTTCGTATCTTGCTCAATTATGATATACTGTTTATGATGTATACATTTTGTGTAAGGCAGATTCAGACGACCAGGGGGTAACTCGAATGAGCGATCAAGACATAACGCGGGAAGAGGCGGCGGAGATGCTGCCGGCGGGAGCGGCGCTAAGCTGGGGCTTCGTGAAGTCGCCGCAGCGCGGGCCCAAGCGAGAGATGAGCATTGATCTCATCGTGAAAAAAGCGATGGACATCGCCGATGCGGATGGCATCGCGGCGGTTTCGATGAATCGAGTAGCGTCAGAGCTCGGCTTCACCGCCATGTCGCTCTACCGCTACATTCCGAGTAAAAACGACCTGCTCATGCTCATGCAGGACGCGGCCTGCGACATTGTGATGCCGCCGGAGAGACCTCCGCATGAGTGGCGGGAGGGCTTGCGCGAGTATGTGATGGGGACGATCGATGTTTTTCGCAAGCATCCGTGGTATGCGGACATCCCGATCTTCGGGATTCCCATCGCGCCTAATAATTTGCGCATCGTGGACTGGGCGCTTCGGCCTTTGCGGGACATGCCGCTGAACGACTTTGAGAAGATGTCCATCGTTCTTCTGCTGAGCGGCTATGCCCGTTCCTGCGGGATGCTTCAGAGAGACATCGACAGCGCGATTCAGGAGGGCTCGAGCGAGCAGGAATTCAGCGGAATCAATTATTCGGCGGCGCTTCGCGTTCTAGTTCAACCGGAGCAATTCCCGAATCTGCACCCGCTCATCATGTCCGGCGCCTACACCGGTGAGAATGAGGAAGAGAACACCGTTGGGAGCGATCTGGACTTCGGTCTGGAGCGGATTTTGGACGGTGTTGAACATTATTTGAAGCGGGCGTGACCGGTACTGAACGCACAAAAAAAGCCTGGCGATCTAAATTCGCCAGGCTTTTTTTTAACATGTCAGAAAGTATATCCTCGAAGCAGCTCCATGTCATCAGTAAACGCTATCGTCCTCGAAAGGACGGCGAAGCCGTTTATCTTTATGCCGCGACGTCAACGACGGCTTTTTTGTCGCGGAGCAGCACGAGCGTGACCGCCGTAGCTAGTAAGAGGATGACGGCGGAGACGAGGCAGGTGACGTGCATCGCGGTCATGAACGCCTCGCGGGAAGCGTCCATCACCTGTGATGCGGCCTCCGCAGGCAAATGGCTGGCGGCGGCCGAAGCGCCGGCAATGGTTTGCCCAGCCGAGAGAGCCGTTTCCGGCGCGAGCGTCGAAGGCAGGTGAGGCGAGACGGCATGGCGGTAGACGGCAGCAAGAACGCAGCCAAGCAGGGCGATACCGAATGCGCCGCCGAGTTCGCTGGACGTCTCGATCAGGCCTCCGACGGCACCTGCGCGATCGGCCGGGGCGACACCCACGACATAATCGGTGACGAGGGTCATGACGGAGACGATGCCCGCTGCGACCAATCCGGCTCCGACGAGGATTCCGACAAGCGGCGAGAAGCCTTCCAGACGAACTTGGGTCAGTATGCCGAATCCAATCGCCGCCAAGAGGAAGCCTCCGGCCATGATGCGCGGCCGTCCCTGGGTTTGCGACAGCTTAGCCGCGAGCGGCGCCGCTGCCCCGACGGCAATCGAAGGGAGCACGCTCCAGAGGGACGCGACAAACGGCGAATAACCGAGCACGGACTGGAGAAATTGCGTATTCATGAGGGCGCTCGCCATCAACGCGAACGTTGCGATAAAGTTGACGAGAATCGAGCCGCCGGTACGCCGCTCCAGCAGCGCACGAATATCGAGCAGCGGATTTTGGATCGTTAGCTGGCGGCGTACGAAGACGATGCCGATGAGTAGACCGGCTGCGAGCAGTGTGGCGGGAGTCAGCGCCCAGCCATGCTCAGCGAGTGTCTTGACGCCATAAGTAACCGGAAGAATTGCGGCGAGAGCAAGGATCGAGCTGTATACATCGACCGGGCTCCGTTCGGCGCTGCGGGATTCGGGCAGGAGAAACGGTGCAATCACCAGCAGCAGCGCCATCGCCGGGATATTAATGAGGAACACGGAGCCCCAAGAGAAATGGTCAAGCAGCAGACCGCCGATAATCGGCCCGACGGTGACACCGCTGGCCATGACGGCGCTCCAGATCGATAAGGCTTTCGTCCGCTGCGCCGGATTTTGGAACATCGTGCGAACGAGCGCAATCGTCGACGGCATGAGGGTGGAGCCGGCAACCCCGAGAATGCCGCGGGCGAGAATCAGCGTTCCGGCCGAATGGGCGTAAGCCGCGAACAAGGAACTCAGGGCGAATCCGACGGAACCGATCATAAGCAGTCTGCGGCGTCCGATACGGTCGCCGACGGCGCCCATCGTTAGCAGCAGGCCGGCGAGGATGAAGCCGTAAATGTCGAAGATCCACAATTGTTCAGTGGCGGTTGGCAGCAAATCTGTAGCAATGGCCGGTGCGGCGAAAAACAAGACAGAGACATCCATCGAGACGACCATCAGCGGGAGACACAAGATGCAAAGGGCGATCCATTCTTTGCGGCCGGCCAATGGAGCCGCGTTAGCGGTTTTATTCATTTGAAATCCTCTCCTTCGTTACTGTTTATTGTATAAACTGTATTTGTTGAAATTAGTATATTACATAAACAGTATATGGTCAACACAAAAATAAAGAAGCTTGTCTACGCTGCCCAAGCTCTTTCTATTTCAGCTGGAATCGAGTACGATTTGGGTACATGCGTTACGCAAAGGAGGAGTTTGCCGTGGATTCAACGAAAGCCGCTTATGAAACGGTCGAGGCTTACATTGCGGGCCAGACGCCGGAGGTGCAGGAGATTTTGAATCAGATTCGTGCCGTCGTGAAGGAAGAAGCGCCGCAGGCTGCGGAAAAGATCAGCTATGGCATGCCCGGCTACGCGCTGCACGGCGCGCTCGTGTACTTCGCGGCGTTCAAGAAGCACATTGGCTTTTATCCGACGGGCAAGGGGATGGAGGCATTCATGGAAGAATTGGCGCCGCACTACAAAGTCTCCAAAGGCACGATTCAATTCCCGCTCGGGCAGCCGATTCCGTATGAGCTGATCCGCCGTATCGTGAAATTCCGCGTGCAGGAAAATCTCGAGCTGGCCGAGCTCAAATCAGCGCAAACGAAAAAATAAGCCTCCCGCAGCCGGGAAGGCTTACTTCAAAGTCATGACAACGCGCGCTGCTTGAGGCTGCGGCGGGTTCACTTCCCTTTGCGCGTCAGCTCGCTCAGGGCATCCCACTGCGAATCGGTCACCTCGCGCAGTTCATTAAACTGGCCGGCGCCTTGCAGCCACTCGCCGCCGTCTATCGTAACCACTTCGCCGTTAATGAACCCGGCGAAGTCCGAGATCAGATAAGCGGCGAGGTTCGCCAGCTCATCTTTACTGCCGACGCGCCCTAGTGGCACGCGGCCCACGAGCTGCTCCGCCAGCTCGGGTGTCGGCGCGAGCCGGCTCCACGCGCCGTCCGTCGGAAACAGCCCCGGCGCGATCGCGACCTGCCGGATGCCGTACCGGGCCCACTCCACCGCGAGGGAGCGGGTCAAGGCCAGCACGCCGGCTTTCGCGGCGGCGGACGGCACCACATAGGCGGATCCGGTCGAGGCGTAGGAGGTCACGATGTTCAGCATCGTGCCGCCTGCGCCTTCGTCGATCCACCGTTTCCCCAGCTCCAGCGTAGTGTAGAACGTCCCGTGGAGCACAATATTCAACACCGCGTCCACCGCGCGCGGGGACAGCCGCTCCGTCGGCGAGGCAAAATTGCCCGCCGCGTTGTTGACCAGCACGTCAACGCGCCCGAAGCGGGTGTAGACGGCGTCAAACATCGCCGCGACCTGCTGCGGGTCGCGCACATCGCACGGCGCGTAGAACACCTCGCCGCCGCCCGCGCTCATCTCGGCTGCCGCCGCAGCCAGCACGTCCTCGCGCCGCGAGGTGATGGCGAGCTTCGCGCCGAGGGCGAGAAAGCGTTCGCCCATCGCACGGCCGAGCCCCGTGCCGCCGCCGGTGATGAGAATGATTTTATCCTGGAGCAAAGTCTCCTGAAACATCGCCGCACACTCCCATTCGCTTAATCAAATTCGCCTCGTGAATCAGTCATGGGCTTACTGTTCAATCGTATGAAACAAGCAGGGGGCTAAATGCAAACCCGCTAAAATGTATACGCTTTCAAAAATATTATACGCGGATGGTTAATCCCGTACAAGGTGAACTACCCCGGAAATACCTCGGTGGCGAGCAGTCGCCCAGGCTATTTTCATCGTTTGTGGTACCGAGCAGGGAGTGATGAGCTGCTTAGGCGCTTGTCCAAGAGGTGGAAGGGGGG
Organism: Paenibacillus oryzisoli; assembly: GCF_050467285.1. GTDB lineage: Bacteria > Bacillota > Bacilli > Paenibacillales > NBRC-103111 > Paenibacillus_E > Paenibacillus_E oryzisoli_A. The sequence continues at coordinate 45,264 of NZ_JBCMUN010000034.1, forward strand.
AGTTTGATTCCTACAGACAGGAATTTCCCTCAATCCTCACTCGAATTCATTACATTCCTGCGAATCGGCAGGCATATTTGGCGAGAATCCTCTTTTTGAACGGAATCCACGGAAAAAACTGCCTTTTCGCAGCAATCGGGCTAGAAACGATCTTTCCCCCTGAAAATTCCTGCCTTACTGCAGGAATTCGTGCGCCCGCCGCTTTCCACGCCATCCCGCTAGGTATCTGAACACTCGACTCATCAAAGGAGTCAGCCGCCCCCAACATGCCAAAAAGCCGGACAGCTCCACTGCCCGGCCCCTCAACTACACCAGTACGAACGTCTCCAGCACATGCCGCACGCCGTCGTCGTTGTTGCTCTTTGTCACATAATTCGCCAGCGCCTTCAGCTCCGGCAGCGCATTGTCCATCGCTACGCCAAGGCCGGCAACCTCCAGCATTTCCCGGTCGTTCCACGCATCGCCAAGGGCGATGACTTGCTCCAGTGTGCAGCCGATATGCTCGGCCAGGAAGGTGATCGCATGGCCTTTGGTACCTTCTTTGTGCATGAATTCCAAATAATGCGGCTTGGACTTCGTAATGTGGAGCTGGTCACCGAGAATCGGCAGCAGCTCTTCGCGGATCTGATCGCAGACGGCCGGCTCGTCGATAATGAGCATTTTCGGCTGCGGAATGTCGATCCATTGGCGCAAATCGCCGACGATATAAGGCGTTTTCGTCAGGTGTACATATTTTTTCACCTTGTCGTTATCCTCGCCTGCATAAAGCTCATCGCCATGGTAAAGCTGGAGGTGAAGCCCGCGCTGTTCACAGTAATCGAGCAAATAACGGGCGCAGTCGACAGGCACGGTACGTTCGTAAATGACTTCTTCGTCGATCAAATTTTTAATGAGCGCGCCCTGGTACGTAATGATCGGCACATTGAGTCCGATTTGGTTGGCGATTTTGGCGGCCGAAGGGAAGCTTCGTCCTGTCGCAATCGTGACAGTTACGCCCTTGGCAACCGCTTGGTGCATAGCAGCGATCGTCGCCTCAGAAATCGTCAAATCATCGCGCAGCAACGTATCGTCCAGGTCTGCAGCAACTAGCTTATATGTCGTCATGTTGTTCTCTCCGATCCTAATATCTACTATAAAAATGCTGCTATAAGCATACCCCAACTGCCAAGGAATTGCTACAATGAGAGTCATAGAAAAGAAGTGAATACGAGGAGGAACCGGCGATGTCAACCGCATATGTCCAGCAATTGGAAAAGATGCTTAGAGCGCACAGCGACCAAGAAAACGCCCGAAAAATGGAGGCGTACATGAAGAATCAGTTTCCTTTTCTGGGCATCCGCAATCCGCAGCGCACTGAACTGACCAAGCAGTTTACGAAAGCGCATGGTTTGCCGAAAGGGGAGGAGGCGGTCCAGGCGGCGCAGGCGCTGTGGCAGCTTCCCGAACGCGAATTTGCGTACACGGCGATCCTCATGCTGATGCAAGTGCGGAAGACGGCGGAGGCGGCGCACATCGATACGCTCGAGACGTACATCGTCACCAAGTCCTGGTGGGATACAGTCGATACCATCGCCGATCATCTGATTGGTTACCATTTGCAGCGCTATCCCGAGCTCATTCCCGATTATGTCGAGAAGTGGCTGATCTCCGGCAACATGTGGCTGCAGCGGACGGCGATTTTATTTCAGCTCAAATATAAAAAGAAAACCGACACGGCGCAGCTGTTTGCTGTAATCAGTCGCCTTGCGGACTCGAAAGAATTCTTCATCCGCAAAGCGATCGGCTGGGCGCTGCGCGAATATGCCAAGACCGATGCGGAGGCGGTGGGGGCGTTCGTTGCACAGACGGAGCTGTCACCGCTTAGCGTACGCGAGGCACTGAAGCATATATAATAGAAGGAAAGATTATCCCATTCCGATTTTCAGTCAAATTAGTTGACATTGAGAATCATTTTCATTATGATAGACCGTATTATAATGAAAATATCGGGAGGGTTTTCCTTGTCTACACCCAACAAGAAATCGACTAAACTTACATTCACCGTGCTTTCTATCTGTGCGGCAGCCCTTCTGGCGACAGCGTGCGGCAGCGACAAAAACGCAGCCAGCACGACATCCCCGTCCGCAGCAGCTTCTACGGCACCTGCGGCGACTGCAGCGGCAACGCAAGCTCCTGCTGCCCAGCGCACGCTGAAAGACGCGATGGGGCACGACGTGAAAGTGCCTGCGAATCCGAAAACGGTCATTGCTTCCTATTTAGAAGATCCGCTGCTCACCCTTGGCGTTAAGCCGGCTGTGCAGTGGTCGGTAAAAGGAGGGTCGGTGCAGGATTATCTGCAAACGCAGTTGAATGGCGTTCCGATCATTCCTAGCGATTTGCCAGTAGAGTCCGTACTGAAGGCGGCTCCGGATTTCATGATCGTGGGCAGCGAGTCCCAAGTGGAAAAAGGGTTGTACGACCAGTATTCCAAAATTGTACCTACCTACGTGCTTGGCACGGAAACAACAGGTGACTTCCGCAAAACACTGCTGAAAATGGGTGAGCTGCTGAACAAAACTGACGTAGCGAACAAGGCGCTTGCGGATTACGATCAGAAAGCCAAGGATACCAAAGCGAAGCTTGCTTCCACTATCGGCGATAAAAAGGTTGCCATCCTTTGGTTAACGAACAAAAACTTTTATGTCGTTAATGGTAAAGTGGCGAGCGGCGCGGTTGTGTACGGCGATCTTGGCCTCCAAATGCCGAACATTCTGGCAGTGCTGCCGGATGCCAAGGCGAACTGGGTGCCGATTTCGCTCGAGAAGCTGGCTCAGCTTGATGCGGATTACATTTTCCTCGTGAACAGCGATAAAGGACAAGCGGGCAACCTGGAAGATCCTTTGTGGAAAAATATTCCGGCAGTTAAATCTAATCGTGTCTATGACATGGATAAGCAAAGCTCATGGTTGTATAACGGTGTCATTGCCGGCACGCGAGTGATGGACGATATTCTTAAGGTTTCTGTTAAATAATATTTGGGGGAGCGAGCTAGACATGGGTTCCGAGATCAAAGCTTCACCTCAAGTACCCGCGATGACATCGCGCCCTTGGACAGCGTCCGGCATGATTATCGGCGGATTGATGCTGCTGTTCATTTCCCTCATCGCTTCGATCTCTGTCGGAGCGGCGGATATTTCTTTTAAGGAAGTGTGGCAGGCGATCTTCCATTATAATGCCGAGGTTACGGAGCATCTCATTATTTGGCAGCTTCGACTGCCGCGTGCAGTAGCCGGCGTGCTGGTCGGTGCGGCTTTCGCCGTGGCCGGTGCGATTATGCAAGGCGTTACACGCAACCCCCTATCGGACCCAGGGATTCTGGGCATTAACGCAGGAGCAGGCCTTATGCTTGCCCTGTGTTTTGCCGTTTTTCCAGGGCTGCCGTTCCACTACGTGATTCTGCTTTCATTTATTGGGGCGGCGGTTGCGACGGGGTTGGTTTATGGGATTACCGCCATGGTGAGGGGTGGCGTAACGCCAGTTCGCATCGTGCTTGCCGGCTCTGCGGTTAGCGCGCTGCTGGTTGCTTTGAGCGAAGGCATCGCCATTACGTTTCGTGTTGGGCAGGATATTGCCTTCTGGTTCGCCGGGGGGATCGCGGGTACCAAATGGATGCAAATCGAGATCATGGGCCCGTGGGTTGCAGGAGCGGTGTTAGGCGCATTGTTGATTTCGCCCTGGATTACGGTGCTGAGCATGGGCGAGGATGTTGCCATAGGTTTGGGGCTGCGGACGGGGCGCGTCAAATTCATCGCTTTCACGTTAGTCCTTATTCTGGCGGGAGCCGCTGTATCCACGGTTGGACCGATTGCTTTTATCGGGCTCATCGTGCCGCATATCGTTCGTTTTTTGGTGGGGGTCGATTACCGCTGGATCATTCCAACGTCGGCTGTATTCGGCGGCCTGCTCGTTGTGGTGGCCGACATGGCCGCACGCATGGTCAACCCGCCGTTTGAGACGCCGATCGGATCGATCATCGCGCTCATCGGCGTGCCGTTCTTCCTCTATCTTGCACGCAGAAAGAGAGGGAGATCGTAATGAAAGCAACAGGCATCTCGACGCAAGCAAGAACGACGCGGGCTGTCACTGTCATGTCCATACTGGCTATCGTGATCGCACTTATTTTTATCTGGAGTATGAACACAGGTGTTATCCGGCTCAGTCCGGGGGACATGCTGCGGACGCTGTTCGGCGGCGGGACGGATAAGCAGCATCTCATTTTATTTGAATTTCGTCTTCCGCGTATCGTCATTTCTATTCTTGTGGGGGCGGGCCTTGCGGTGTCGGGGACGATTCTGCAGGGAGTTTCTCGCAACGCGCTGGCCGATCCGGGGATTCTGGGGATTAACGCAGGCGCAGGATTAGCCGTGATTTTGACGGTTTCCTTCTATAAAAATAATCTCGCAGGCCCACTGTTCCTCATGCCGATCATCGCAATGGCCGGAGCGGGGCTTGCGGCGATTCTGATTTACAGCATGTCCTATGTTCGAGGGGAAGGCATCTCCTCCTCCAGGCTTATACTTGTGGGCATCGGTGTATCGGCGGGCATCGCCGCCTTGATGGTCGTGCTCAGCATCAGGCTGGACCCGAACGATTTTCAGTTCGTATCCATTTGGCTGGCCGGCAGCATCTGGGGAACCAACTGGAAGTTCGTGCTGGCGCTGCTTCCGTGGCTGATTATTCTGCTTCCTTATGTGATGTATAAGGCGAATGTGCTTAACGTACTTAATCTTGGCGAAAATACATCGCTAGGACTGGGCGTCGCGCTCGAGCGCGAGCGCAGATGGCTGCTCGCAGCAGCTGTGGCGCTGGCTGGCGCTTGCGTGGCCGTCGGCGGCGGCATCGGCTTTGTCGGGCTCATCGGCCCGCACTTGGCGAGACGCCTTGTCGGACCGAAGCATCAGTACTTGCTGCCCGCGTCTGCGCTGACCGGAGGCTTGATTCTGATTCTTGCCGACACCTTGGCACGATGGGTGTTTCAGCCGACGGAAATTCCGACGGGGCTTGTTGCGGCGGTCATCGGGGCGCCGTACTTTCTATATTTATTGGCGCGCGCTAGAAATTAGTGCGTGGCTTGGACCAATCCGTGGCAGGGCGGTGAGCTTGCTGCGGATTTTTTGTTTTTCGTAAAAGTGAGGTTGATGTTATTTAATGTGACGCATATATTAGTATCATAATTGTGTGTTATATATATTGACATATTCATCACACTCATATAAAGTAATTGAAAATTCACAAGATCGGAGTGGCTCCTATGCGTACACATGACCTGTTAATGAAATTGCCGAAAGTGGATTTGCACCTGCACTTGGATGGAAGTGTGAGGCCAGAGACGATTGTGGCGCTTGCGCGGGAGCAAGGCATTCCATTGCCTGCGTATGAGACCCAGACGCTGATTCCATACATGCGGGTCACGGAGCATTGCGGCAGCCTTATTGAATATTTGGAGAAATTTCACTTTACGACGCGTTTCCTGCAAACCGGAGCGGCGCTGGAGCGGGTTGCGTACGAAGTCGTCGAGCAATCCGTGGAACATAACTGCCGGTATGTGGAGGTGCGTTTTGCGCCGCAGCTTCATCGACGCCAAGGATTGTCGATCGAAGAGACATTTCACTATGTCATCATGGGGCTGCGGCGTGCGCAGCATGATTACGGCACCCGATTCGGCGTTATCGCCATCTGCATGCGCAATCATTCCTGCGCCAGCAATATGGAAGTGATTGAGGCGGCTGCACTGTATGCTGGCAAGGGGGTCGTCGCCGTCGATTTGGCAGGAGATGAGGCGACGTATCCGCCGGAGTTTTTCCGCGAGGTATTCGCGAAATCCCATACACACGGCATTCCCGTTACCATTCACGCGGGCGAGGCGGGCGGAGCAGTGAACGTGCAGGAAGCCGTCACATGGCTAGGCGCTACACGTATTGGCCACGGCGTCCGCCTGCGCGAGAACGAAGACATCCTGCGGATGGTGAAAGACCGACGGATTCCGCTGGAAATGTGCCCGATCTCCAACATCCAAACCAAAGCCGTCGCTTCCTGGGACGCCTACCCGATTCGGGAGTACATGGACCAAGGGTTGATCGTGACCGTCAACACCGATAATCCCAGCGTGTCGGGCACGAACATCACCAACGAGTACAGAGCGCTCGCAGACAACTTCGGCTTCTCGCCGCCGGAACTGGCACAACTCATCATGAACGGCGTGGAAGCCGCCTTTATGCCCAAGTCCGACAAAGCGCAATTCCGCAACGAGATGAAAGCGGAACTGAGCAGCCTGGGCGTCTATAATTGAAGTAAGAAGCCTCGAATACCACGGGCTTGAAGTACCCTGCAGTGGGCTGATGCCGCTGGAATTACCTTCGGCGCTGTGGGATTCGAGGCTTTTGTGCTAGAGGAACGCAGAGCCGCTATTTAAGCCCAAGCACCCCTTTAGGACTGGGGAGGGGAACGAGAGGATGTTATTTGTGCCATTTTTCCCCGTTCCGGTGGTTTGGAGCCCGAATAGCGCCTCCTCGTTCCGCATCTCGCGTTTAAACGCAAAAAAACGCATAATAGTGTCTTTTCGATCCTCTAATGTTTGCGGGGAGAAGCGGCATAGCACTTCGCGTTCCAAGGGGCTCGAGCAGTAATCGCTTCGATAGGCTTGCGTGTCCATTAGCCTCCAGTGCCTGCAATGCCGCAGGTGTGAACGCTAGATCATCCTGCTGCTTGCCACCTGATTGGCCAGATGGTTCAGCAACTCTCCGATGCCTGCGATTATGCAGTTTTTTTCGAGTAAGCGTCCAGTTTGAGGGGGATGCCTGCAAATAGGCAAATAGGCAGGTTTTTAGCGGCATTTTCTCGTTTTTGGATGAAAGTACCATTAATACCTGCCGAATCGCAGGCATTTTCTTGAAATTGTGGAGTGTGGAGTGAAATTACTGCTTTTTTGCAGGTTTAGGAATGGTTCGGAGGAGGGGCTTCAAAGGCTATGGCTAACTTGTAAAGCTAGTGGTGGTTGGAGTGAACGCATCTTTTGAAATGGCTGTTCAGCAACTTGACATTCTGAGCGATGGGAATAGTATGTAAATACCGAATAAAAGACCATCACAAGGAGGCCTCAACGATCATGGACGTCTACATTATCACTGGCGGCACGCGCGGCATCGGCGCTGCGCTCGCGACGCAGCTCCTGCAAGAAGGCGCTGCGGTGCATTGCATCGCCCGCAGCGAAAGCGAGCTCCTGCGCCAAACGGCGCAAAGCGCGAAAGGTGAACTCACCTTTCACGCTTACGACCTGGCGCAGACCGAAGGCATCGATTCGCTCATGGCGCGAATCATCGCCCCCCTCGCCAGCGTGACCTCGATCACGCTGATCAACAACGCGGGCACGCTCGCGCCGATGAAGCCGCTCGGCGCCGCAAGCCCGCAGGACCTGCAGCGCAGCCTGCAGGTCAACCTCATCGCGCCCGCGCTGCTGACGAACAGCTTCATCCGGCTCACGCAGGCGTGGCCGGTCCTGAAGCGGGTCGTCGGCATCTCCTCGGGCGCGGGCCGCAAGCCCTACCCCGGCTGGGGTGCCTACTGCACCGCCAAAGCCGGGCTGGACATGCTGACGCGCTGCGCGAGCGTCGAGCAGGCGAACCAGCCACACCCGGTGCACGTCATCTCCGTAGCACCGGGTGTGGTCGACACGGACATGCAGCAGGAGATTCGCGCTGCATCCCAAACGGACTTCCCGGAGGTAGGCCGGTTCGTCGCTTTGAAGGAGCAGGGCGAGCTGCGCACGCCTGCGGATACCGCCGCGCAGCTGCTTCGCCTGCTGCATGCAAATGCCTTCGAGTCCGGCGAGATCGCCGACCTCCGGACCAAAGCTTAGCGGGCTGCCAGCAGCCGCGCCCGCTAACGAAAAAAAAGCCCCACAAAGGGCTTTTTTGCCTACTGAATCCCGCCGCTCGCTGTCCCGGTCGCCAGCTCCGACGTACAGAACTTGCAGCGCGTCGCCTGAATCGGAATTTCCGAGACGCAGTGCGGACACGTCTTGGTCGTCACTTCCTTCGGCGCTTCCTTTTTACGGAATCGGTGCAGTTGACGCACGACCATGAAGATGACGAAGGCCACGATGAGGAAATCGAGGAATACGGTAAGGAATTGACCGTAGTTAAATGTTGGTGCGCTAGCCTCAGCGGCTTGCGCTAGCGTATCGTAATGTTCACCGTTCAAGGAAATGAACAAGTCATTAAACTTCACTTTGCCAACAACCAACCCGACAAGCGGCATCACCAAATCACTCACAATCGACGTGATGACTTTCCCGAAGGCACCGCCGATGATAACCCCGACAGCGAGATCGATCATATTTCCTTTAAAAGCAAAATCTCTAAATTCCTTTAACATAACCTACCTCCACCTGCACGTAATTTGGTAGCATTGTACCATAATTCATAGAGTCGGACAATCGACTAGATTGACGTGCTCGGCTGTGCGAGGGAGGCTAGAATGGCAGTCAGCTCCTGAATGAACAGGTCCTGTTCTTCGGCGGTTCCGATAGAGACGCGAATGTGATTCGGCAAATGCCAGCTTCCCGCGTAGCGAACGATGATGCCGCGCTGCATCAGGCGATCGTAGATCGTTTTAGCATCGGGACCAAGCTCTACCAGCACAAAATTGCTCATGCTCGGCGTATATCCCAGTTTCAAAGCGTCCAATTGCGCATACAGCGTGTTGCGGCCTTGTTCGTTCAAAGTGCGCGTAGCTTCTACATGCGCCTCGTCGCCAATGGCAGCGGCAGCGGCTACTTGTGCCAGCATATTGACGTTAAACGGCTCTTTCACCTGGCGTATGCGGGCGATAATGCCCGGGTCTGCAAGGCCGTAACCGACACGAATGCCAGCCAGCCCATACAGCTTCGAGAAAGTTTGCAGCACGACAATTGGAAAGCCGCTGCGCACAAGCTCGATGCCATCGCAGTAGTCGTCCGCCGTCACAAAATGGCTGTACGCACCGTCATAAACCACGAGTACATGAGAGGGGAGGGAGGCAACGAGCCGGTGCAGCTCCTCTTTTTTCATATAAGTACCTGTCGGATTGTTAGGCGAGCAGAGATAAAGCAGCTTGGTGCGTTCCGTAACAGCGGCGAGCAAATCGTCCACATCATAGTTGAACCCCTCGCGAAGCGGAACGGGTACGACTTTGGCTCCCAACAGATTGCCGCCGAATTCATACTCGCTGAACGTCGGAGAAGGAACGATCACCTCATCATCCGCCTCCAAAAATGTTTCCGAAAGCAGCGTAATCAGCTCATCTCCGCCATTGGTTACCAGCACCTGTTCCGCCTCCAGCGCGTAGTGGCTTGCAATCGCTTTGCGAAGATGTACCGTGTCGGCATCCGGGTAGCGGTTGATCTCGGTCAGATAAGCTTGAATCGCCTCCAACGCCATAGGGGACGGGCCGATCGGGTTTTCATTCGAAGCCAGCTTCGTAACGCGCTCAATCCCTAACTCTTGCTGCACTTCCCAAATCGGCTTGCCCGGCGAATAAGGCTGCATGCGGGATAAAATACTTCTGGACGTAATATTGGAAATACCAGGGCCTTTCTTCATGTTACCAGCTCCTTTTATAAGGAAAGATGAATTTCTTTATCTAGATAATACATTAACTCGGTAAAGTAGTAAAGTTTAAAATAATCATACCCAGATACTGGGATTTTGAGTTATGATAATAAGAGGGGGACTGTACTGTGGTGAAAGGATGACAGCACGATGGGGAAAATGAGATTCGGCATTCGCGCCAAAATTATGATCGGCTACTTATTCATCATCATTTGTATCACCATTTCCTTCGTACTGGTCAATCGAGAATTAATGATCATGCAGAAGGATCGCAATTATGTCATTGAGCATGATTTTGCCATTAGTAATGAAACGAACCGTCTTGAGAAATACGTCATGGACATGGAAATCGGGCAAAGAGGCTACCTGCTTACGGGGGAATCCAATTACTTGGAGCCCTATAATTCTGCCGAGAGCCACTGGCGAGATGCCTACATGCGACTTCTAGAGCTCTCCTACGGAAACGCTGTTCAGCTTAATAATTTGGCGTCGATCAAATCTTCCATTGAAAATTGGCTTATACAGTCTGGCGGAGCTGCCATGATGCAGCTTCGGAAAGAGATTTCGAATACGAGCGCATTCAATGTTTCATTTTTTCAAGCGCACCAGGATATATTGGACATTCGCGCGCAGTTAGGGAGATTCCGTACGATGGAGATGGGGTACCTGACGTCGCGGACCAAGGAATTGGATGCTCAGAATCAGATGCTCACGCACTCGCTTTTTGCGATGCTCGGATTAGTGCTGCTCTTTTCCTTGATTGCGGCCGTGCTGGTCTCCGGTTCCATTGTCGGCACGCTTAAGCAGGTTACCCGGAGCATTATTAAGCTGACATCAATGAAAAGGGACCGCTCCAAACGCATTTATGTCCGCATGAACGATGAAGTCAAAGATTTGGCGGAGGCAACGAATGCGCTGCTCGAGAATCAGGAGGAAATCGAATGGCAGCAGCGAAAGTTGACCGAGCTTATTCGATTGCTGCAAGGCATCCCGGATTTGGAACAGTTAGCCGCGATGATTATTGGACAAGCCTATGATATGTTCGGGGCTTCGTACGGCGTATTTTATTTCAGAAGTACCGTGAATGGTAAGGATGTACTGATGAAGCTGGCGTCCTATGCCGACGTACCGGCGGGCGATGAGGTAGGCAAGCCTTATATCGCCGTTGGCGAAGGACTCGTAGGCCAGAGCGTTTTGGAAAAAAGGATGTTTCACCTCACCCACGTACCGGACGCTTATATTACGCTGTCGACCGGTTTGTGCGCGGCAAAGGCGCAAAGCGTGCTCATCGTACCTATTTTACATAACAATGAAGTGATTTCGATCATCGAACTTGCTTCGCTCGAACGCTTCACGTCCATGCAGCTTGAACTGCTGCACGATACGCTTGAAATGCTCGGCACCATTATTCATAGCGTGCAAACGCGCGTGGAACTCGAGCAGTTGCTCCAAGAATACCAGGTGATTACAGAGGAGCTCCGCACACAGCAAGAAGAGCTACATATTACGAATGAACAACTTGAGGAGCGGAACCGCTATGCGGACGAACGATCGAGAGAGCTTGAGCATATGCGAGCTTCTTTTGAAGAGTATGCGATCCAGTTGGAGCAGAGCTCCCGCTATAAATCCGAATTTTTGGCTAACATGTCGCATGAACTGCGTACCCCGCTGAACAGCGTGCTCATTTTATCCCAAATGCTGCACGAGAACGGGAATGGCTCCCTATCCAAGGAAGAGCAGGAGTACGCAAGAGTCATTCATTCCTCGGGCAACGATCTTTTGCATTTGATTAATGATATTTTAGATTTATCCAAAGTGGAGGCCGGCAAGCTTGACATTCATGTTGGCGAAATGAACCTCTTTACGCTCCCTGACATACTCCGCAGTCAGTTTGACAAAGTGGCGGAGCAGCGGAACCTTGATTTTACCATAGCGATTGATGCCGACGTGCCGGCCAGTTTTTATTCGGATGAGCAGAGAGTTAGTCAAATTGTCAAAAACCTGTTGTCCAATGCTTTCAAATTCACGCATGAGGGCGCGGTTCAGGTTGCGATCCGCAAGTGTTTGCCCGACGAGATGGACAGTGTTGTACCGACGGTTAAGCATAGCGGCCTCGCGATTGCCATTTCCGTTCAAGATACGGGGATTGGCATCTCGCCTGATAAGCAGCAGCTTATCTTCGAGCCTTTCACCCAGGCGGACGGTACGACGAATCGGAAGTACGGCGGCACGGGACTGGGCCTTTCGATCTCCCGCGAGCTTGCGCGTCTGCTTGGAGGCGCCATTGTGATGGAGAGCGAGGAAGGCAGAGGAAGTCGCTTCACCCTCTACGTACCTTCCATTCAGCATAAAATGGAGGAAATGAACCAAGCCTCCCTGGAGGCGGCGGCTTCCTCGGGTTCGACGATCAGCGGGTACTTGCTGCGCGATGCGTATAAGAAAGCGTCTGCCATCGAGGCGAAGAACAATTTCGCGGACCGCAAAGTGCTGGTTGTCGATGACGATGTGCGCAACGTCTACGCCTTGTGCAACGCATTTGAAAAAGAAGGCATACGGGTCAGCGTCGCACAGAACGGGCAGGAATGTATCGAACTGCTCCAGCAGGACCCGGATATTGAGCTCATCCTGATGGACATCATGATGCCGGTGATGGACGGCTACGAGGCGATTCGCCTCATTCGCAAGGACGAGCGCTACGCCGAGGTGCCGATTATCGCCCTGACAGCGAAAGCCATGAAGCAGGACCGGGAAATCTGCCTGCAGGCAGGCGCTTCCGACTACATCTCCAAACCGCTGAACCTCAGTCAGCTGTTCTCGCTCATGCGAGTGTGGCTGAGCTAATCAACCGCGCTAAGAAAAAAGACCTCTGACCTGCCAGTTATCCGGCGGAGTCAAAGGTCTTTTTTACCATAGATCTCAAAATGATAGATCGTATTTCGTGTCAATACGCGAAAGTCTACGCCTTCCTGGTCGATCGCTTGAACCCGCGTCGTTTTAATTGGGGAATCGACATGCACGGCTGTCAGCGTCATGGGCCGTCCGACCTCCGTCGGGCTGATTTCACGGAACGTCTGCCCCTGAATTTCATCAAAATTAAATCGCTCCGACTGGTGCTTGGGTGTAATCCCGTCCACCTCGTAAATTTGCAGAAGCTTTAACAATCTCACACCGATGCCTCCTGTCTGTTGTCGTCCATTTGTTCATTCGTCTTCTCTATTATACACCCTCCGAACTCCTGTTGCGAAGCTAGAAAAACCTAACATAAACCTAATAATGTCCTCACACTTTTCTAGCTTCCCGAATATACAATAGGCTTATCTGAATCGGGGGTGCTGTCAATGGTGCACACAAAAGTGCTGATTGCTGAAAAAGAAGTGCTGCTTTTCTTTGAAGCCATGTATCAGGAATACGCTCAGCGGGCGATCGATACGGTCAAAAGTCATCTAGCGAACGCTCAGGTGAAGGAGATTTTCGATAACTTGGGGTTAATCCATACAACGAACAAGGAAGTTACGCTGTACTCGTTGAACGGGGACATGGAAACGATTCTGATGGCCTAGTCGTACTGGCTCTTTCTCGCTCTTTTCGGTACAATGAGGAGGAAATTGAGTGAGGAGGTTCATGACATATGGCTGTAAAAAGATTGGAGCACGTCGGCGTGATGGTAGCGAACCTGGAGGCTTCTATCGCGTTCTATGAAAAAGTGATCGGCTTAACGCACAAAGGCACCCTCCTGCATGCGAACGGTGTGATTCGGCTCGGTTTTCTGGGCTTTGGCGCGCAGGGCGAAACCGAAGTGGAACTGATTGAAGGGTACAATTCGGGCTTGCCGCAAGAAGGCAAAGTGCATCACTTGGCTTTCACCGTGGATGATATTGAAGCGGAATATGCGCGGATCCAGGGCTTGTCTGTGGAGCAACTGGATGAAGAGATCGTGACGCTGCCGAACGGATCGCGGTACTTCTTTTTCAATGGCTTGGACGGCGAGCGTATTGAATTTTTCCAAACGACGCGAGGTTAGGTTTATATCAGCTCCAAACCGGGCATCCTTTTACTAGATTGATAGATTCTAGTTAAAGAGGTGCTTTTTTATGCGAGGTCAGGGTCGCTGGGTTCAAGCAATCATCATGGTTTTGATCGTCCTCCTCTCCTTTGGCTGGATTCGCCACGCCGAGGCGGAAACGGGACAAGATGCGCGCAAGCTGCTTGCCGCTGCCGGACCTTTTGTTAACAGCAATCATATAATTACGTTCAAATATACATCCTACTTCGGGTCTTGCGAGGGTACCGATGCCAATGTTCAAAAGGCAGGTGCAGTCTTGGCGAATGCGCTGGGCTTTCCGGGGGCGGCGGGCGGTGCTGACGCTTCGATCTATAGCAGTCGGATGACCATTGTGGCGAATGCCGAAGCTTCGCTCACTGTTGCAAGTCCTGAGGGTCAGCAAGCTTGCTATGCCGTGGTACGCCTGGATACCGCGGGCAGTGTGGACGAGTCGCAGTTGCTCGGTTGGCAGGAACAGATGGATGGCAAGCTGCAAGAACAAGGCGTTCGAGGCAATTGGAACGTGATGGTGCAAGGCTATGTCTCTTCTGAAAAGATGGCCGACAGCCCGGAGCGGCTGCTTGATGACATCGTCCTTGCTTGTGGCGGCAAGGTTGTCGAGAGCTACTCCGATGCGCATACGTTTAGCAGATCGATGGTTTCTGGAGCGTTCAAAGCTTCCGTGCAAAGCGGCGAGCATACTGTGAATGCGCAGGTCGCGCTTCATCAGGATTCGACCTCGGGCGAGTGGAGGGTCACCGTTGGGACGCCTCTCATTACAATGGAATACTGAGTAGAAAGGGCGCAGATGATGCGCCCTTTTGTATCAACATTCAAAAGAGTGGCAATTGTAGAACTTTTTCGAAGGGGTTGAAAATGCTGCTTGTCCGTGGTACATTAGTCAACGTTGTTCGGAAAGAACACGGCGCGAAGATGACGGTTTTGCTTTTGAGCAGCTTCGTGTGGTAAAATGAAATCCCTCAGAACCCGACATGAAGTGACAAAAAAACACTTGCAAGGACGCAGCGTTCTGTGGTAAATTAAATTTCGCTGTGCTGGTGATACTACAGCGAGCGAAAGACATTGATCTTTGAAAACTGAACAACGAGTGAGTAAGCAAATCGGTTGAGCAATCAACTGTAATGAGATTGAAAAATCTCGCTAGCAAGTCAATGAGCTATTCAGCTTTTCTTTTATGGAGAGTTTGATCCTGGCTCAGGACGAACGCTGGCGGCGTGCCTAATACATGCAAGTCGAGCGGTCCCTTCGGGGATAGCGGCGGACGGGTGAGTAACACGTAGGTAACCTGCCTTTGAGACTGGGATAACTATCGGAAACGATAGCTAAGACCGGATAGCTGGTTTTCTCGCATGAGAGAATCATGAA
>NZ_JBCMUN010000036.1:0-2225 GCF_050467285.1 Paenibacillus oryzisoli
GATCTTGACGCTGCAACGAAGGCGAAGTTTGACGCGATGATCTCCGCGGGCATCTTCGACGGTGTGAGCGATACAACATTTGGTCTGAAAGACGAAATGAACCGCGCACAATTCGCGAAAGTAGCAGCCCTGATCATGGGTCTGGACATCAACAAAGACCTGCAAACATCCAGCTTCACTGACGTTAGTGTATCCGACCCAGCAAACGGTTATGCACTGCCTTACATCGAAGCTTTGAAAACAGCTGGCGTGACTGACGGCTACGCAGAAGGCATGTACAACCCAGCAGGTAAAGTAACCAAAGAACAACTGGCTACTTTCTTGGTGCGTGTACTTGGTAAAGACGCAGAAGCAAAAGCACTGACAGGTACAGACGCAACTGTTTCTGGTTGGGCGCAAGGCTATGTAGCGGAAGCCCTTGCTTTGAAAGTTCTTTCTAACAATGAAGATGGTACTTTCGGCGGCATGAGCAACGCAACACGTGATCTGCTTGTAACAGGTGCATACGAAGCGAAACAGCAATACGTACCGGCTGGCGCAGTATCCATGACAGAAGCAAAAGCGACTGGCGCGCAAAAAGTAACAGTAAGCTTTAACAAGCCAGTTGACACGACAAAAGCAGTTGTAGCGCTGACAAAAGGTAGCGCGGCTGTAAACACAACAACAGCATGGTCTGAAGATAAAAAATCTGCTGTACTGACGTTGACAGACTCCAAAGTAAGTGAAGGTGAATACACCGCAACGCTTTCCGGTCTAGATGCAGCTAGCGTTGGAACTACAACAGCGAAGTTTACAGCTGAGAATGAGAAAGTTACAAAGATTGAATTTGTAACCGCTGGTGAGACAATTGCTAAGTCTGACAAAGCTAAAGTAGAAGTTCAACCTGTGAACCAATACGGCGAAACAGCATCCTTCTCCGCGGGTAACTACACCGTATATGCAACAACTCCTGACACAGCGACACTGACGAAATCGGATGACGGCAAACTGTATGTAAACCTGGACACAAACTACACAGGCGTGATTCCAAACAGCAGTCAAGTATCGATTAACATCTATGATAACGATCAGCACGTTTCTGCAACGAAATTGTTCAAAATTGGCGATACGCCATATGTAACAAAAGTAGAGTTGGGCGATGTGACTTACCAAAACGGTAAAGGTTCCTTGTCTCTTGCGGGTGAAAAAGCCGTAGTGAAATTGACGCAATATGACCAATATGGCGGCGTAGTAACGAAAGAATCCGGCTCCGCGATTACACCAACTGTATTCGTAACGCCATATGCAGAATATGCAGGTAATACACCGGCTGTTATTGCAGATGATAACAACGATAACGTAGATGACGTTGTATTTACACTTGGAGCGAATGCAGATAAATCTCAAGACTTCACAGTAACCGTATTCGGCGGCGGTTCCCAAGCAACAGCGACAGTAAAAGCAACATCTTCGAAAGTTGCTGCAAAAGTTGAGCTTGTTCAACCATCCACAACATTTGCATACGGTGATAGCGACAAATATGTTGACATCGTAGCCTATGATGAAGCTGGCAACAAACTGAGTGCAGACGACATTGTAGATAATGCGAAAGCAGGCCGCTTTAAAATCACAACTTCGGGCAACCTGGTTACAGGCGGCACGACAGATGTACCAGCGGCGATGTTGGTTGACTCGACAGATGATGCACAAGATCTGAAAATTGTTCAAGCTGGCCCTAACAAAGGTAAACTGCACATTGCGCACGTAGATGCCAAAGGTCAAGGCAATATCTTCGTAGCAATCTACGGTAATGGTGTAAACAGCAATGCACAAATTAACATTCCACTTTCCGATGTTCGTTACCCAGACAGCATCCGTGTGGTAACCGATGTAGCGACAAAAGCAGTAGCATCTGCAACAACGAAGCCAAAATTCCAAGTATTTGACCAATACGGCGAGAAAATGACTGCTTTCTCGAAAACATCCGACAACAACACGGTTGATATTGTACAAAACAACAAAGTTGTCACGTATGATGTTGTAGCAAACCTGACTGGTGATCACTTCACGGTTAGCGTAGACGGTCTAGGCACCATCAATGATGGCGATGTAATTGCTTTAAACGCATTTAGCGATAAAGAAATTACGGTAAACACAGCTGGTGCGGCTGCAGGAACTAGCTTGGATATGAAATTTGAACTGCGTAAGAGCGAAGCTACCCACACAGGTGCAGTAGCAGGTACCGT
>NZ_JBCMUN010000037.1:0-16077 GCF_050467285.1 Paenibacillus oryzisoli
ACAATTAATCGACAGTCTCATAGCATCAAAAGGGCCGCTTTTCGGGACAATAAGCGCGGTGGCGCCCGTTATAGCCCTTCACCCTATTTTCCCCGCAGCATCTTCGCCATATTATCTGGTAAGCAGCAGCCCTCGTCTATTCCAAAGCATTCCTCGAAGTGACTCCATGCCATCCGTAATGCTGCTGTCTTTCACAGAGGGCTTGAGCCGGGAAATCCCCCGTTCATCGTTGCTTCTCCTGCAGTCAGCGCCCTACACGAGCGGCTCCATCCCTTGCGCGATCCAATCCTCGCGCGTCGGACCGTAAAGGAACGGCACGCGCAGACCGGCCTGGCGCATCAGGACAACCATCTCCCCACGGTGATGAATTTCGTGAGAGATCAGCATGCGCAGCGTGGCGGCATTCGCCCACTGTTCGCCGTACATATCGCTCGTTGCGGCGAGCTTCGCATCCGTCCACTGCGACTGGATCGCCGCAGTGAGAGCTGCCGCCGCCGATTGGTAGGTATCGGCAATCGTCTTGGCGGAAGCCGGCGCGAGCTCGCCGCCTTCCGGCGCAGCGAATTCAAGCCCCGTCCGGGAGAGCATCTCGTGGATCGTCGTTGCGATGTGCCAGCCGAGTTGGCCCAGCGTGCGGAAATCCGGCGCGATGCGCTGATTCAGTGAGGTATCGGTCAGGGTGTTCAATACATTTTGCGTCGCCTGTGATTCATTTTTCCATTCATGAACAAATTCCTCAATTGTATGGAACATGGGGGATCCTCCTAAAAGTTTTTTCGCCAGAAAAAACTGGCATCGGAAGTAGGGGCCTTCGCTTTCTCTACCCCCTAGTATAGACACGCTCTGCTGACAACAGTCTGTCAGTGTTGGCGTATACCTGCACAATTTCCTCGGCCAGCTCCTTCATCTTCGCCGCCACGTGTACAGGCTCCAGCACGCGCAGCTGCGGTCCGTAGCTCAGCAGCATGCCGTAGAGCCACGGCTCGTCGGGCTGTGTGGATGTGATGAGCAGCGTGCCGTCCTCCTGCATCTGAATCTGCTCCGGATGAAAATAATCCTCCGCCTTTGCTCGCACACCTGGCTGCACAAGCAGCTTGAGGGTGATGAGGCGGGAAGGGTCCCTTTTACCCCAGCCATAGTCGAGCTTGTCCAATGTTTCGGGCCTGCGCTCGAATGTTTCCTCCAGGACTTGCACGTCCTTCATGCGCGACAAGCGGAACACGCGGTAGTCCTCCCGCAATCGGCAGTAGCCGTACAGGTACCAGCCGAAGCCTTTGACGACGATGCCCATCGGTTCGATGGTGCGGACGGACGTTTGACTTTGCGAGGTGATATAGGCGAAAGAGACAAGGCACGAGTCGCGAATGGCGGACCTGAGGGCGGCGAGCTGAGCTTTATTTTGATTGCCTGCGTGCCAAGGGTTGATATCGATGACGAGCTGGTTGTTCAGCGATTGGACGGCGGATTGCTCGGATTTGCCGATCAGCGCGCCGACTTTGTCGAGCAGGGTGCTGATTTCCTGATCGCCGACGGTCGACTGAATGCCTTTCAGGCCGACGATGATGGATTGCAGCTCTTCCATGGACAGAAACTGGCGGTCCAGACGGTACTGCTCCATAATCTCGTAGCCGCCGCTTAGTCCGGCATAGGAAACGACGGGGATGCCGGCCTGGTTAATCGCCTCCACGTCCCGGTAGATCGTACGAAGCGACACTTCAAAGCGGTCCGCCAGCTCCTTCGCGCTGATGCGGCGGTGATTGAGCAGGAGCATGGTGATGGCGAGTAATCGATCTATTTTCAAAAAAAGCACCTCATTATCGCGTGATCTTCCGGTGGCTGAGTCGGCCTCAGCCCGCAGCATCAGTGTAACATGAATGGGGAAGCGGCTGCATATCTCGTGGGGGATTTTGACACAATAAGCAAAAACAAGTGCCAAAAAAAGGGGATTGCCGCTTATGTTACGGAAACCGGGTAAGTTCAAGATGACGCTGCACACCGCAGCCATCAGTATGGGGATGTCGCTGCTGCTATTCAGCAGCGCGGTGGCGGCGGAGGAACTGCCGCCGCAGCCTTCGCCGCAAGCGGAGCAAGGGCAGCTTATTCAAACGCGCGAAATCGACGTGACCGGCGACGGCAAGTTTGAGGTCGTGTCGCTCATCGGTTCGAAGATGGATATGAACAGCCCGTATTACGACAAGCTATTTCTGACATCCGTAGGTGAGGGACAAGCGCAAGTGGTCATTCCACTTCAGGGCGGCTACAATCCGCGGATGGATTTTTGCGATTTTATCCATGACAAGCTGCCGCAAATCTACGTGACGTCGGATACGGGCGGTTCGGGCGGGTTCACGACGAATCAGATTTTTTCACTGAGAAATAACGTTCCCACGGAGATTCCGATGCCGGAGCCACTGCATGTTAACGCGACGTTTAAGAACAATTACAAGGTCAAGATGAAAATTCAGGAGACATGGAAGTCCTTTACGTTCGACATTGCAGACCGCAAGGATAGCTACGAGCAGTTTGGCATTTACAAGGACGGCAAGGTTGTGAAGCCGCTGATGGTGAATGTGGATGCCTACAGCCTGCTGAAGCCCGTTGACGTGGATGGGGACGGCTTTTGCGAGCTGAAAGGCGTCCAGCGGATCACAGGCATTGCGAATGCCGATACGCTTGGGTATGTAACCTCCGTGTGGAAATGGCGCAAGGACAAGTGGAAGCTGGGCGAAGCCGCTGTCACGAAGACGCTGCGGACGGGCATGCTGCATGCGCCGAATCCGCATGATGAGGATTAGCGAAATAGAGCGCGGGTAGGGGGAATCCTGCTTGCGCTCTTTTTTTCATAAAATCGTGTTATGGAACGCAAAAATGTTGAATATTCACCCCGACGGTTCTCTGATAAAATTTAGAGGCAACAAGCCTGCTTGGAGGTGACGACTATGTTTCAGATTCTTATCGTGGATGACGAGTTTATCGAGCGGGAGGGCATGAAGCGGCTGATTCAGAAATATAAGCTGCCATTGACCGTGCTGGAAGCGGAGAACGGGGAAGAGGCGCTGGCGCTGCTGCGCGCGCATCCTGTCGATATTTTACTGACGGATATTAAAATGCCGTTCATGGACGGTCTCGAATTATGTCAGCGGGCGCGGGAATTGCTTCCTGAACTGACCATTATGATTGTAAGCGCGTACGGCGAATTTGAATACGCGCAGCGGGCGATCGATTATCATATTTTCTCTTACTTGTTGAAACCGATTGATGTGAATGTGTTTATTCAGGCGTTTACGCAAGTGATTGAGCTGTGCGAGAAGGATCAGGAGCAGGAAAAGGAGCACCGTCTGCTCGGGCTGATCCATGCGCACCAGCATCAGGCGCTGCAGCCGGGGGGCGCGGTAACCTCGGGCATCGATTTCGCGCGCCACCGCGTGCAGATGGTGCTGATCGACTACGACCGCCCCGTTTTTGATGCGGAGCAGGACCGCCTGCCGGCGTTGGTGAAGTCGGCGGTGGCGACGCCTTTTGAATATGTGAATTTGAATGAGCACCAGAGTCTGCTTTTCTTCATCTATGATCGGAGGGGGCCAGTACCCATGCTCGAACCGGCGGCCAAGCTGCTGGAAAGGCTCATCGAGGCAGACGATGGGAGAGTGACGTTGGTTGCGGGAAGCCTCCTTAGCGAAGAGAGCGAGCTAGCTGCCCAGTTCAAACTGATGGAGAGCGTGCTGGAGGATAAATTCTTTTATCAGGAAAGCACGGTGCTGTATACGGACGGAAGCCAAGGCAAGGATGAGCTCTCCGATACGATTTCGAAGCTGATGGATACGGTGTATTGGCATCTGGAGATGAAGGATGATTACGGCTTCCGCAAGGGCGTGGAGTTGTTCTTTAAGACGGTCGACGGGAGCGGACAGCATTCCGCGATTTATATCAAGTACCTGTGCACGCAGCTGGTCAGCAAGGTCTGGGAAACGTCCGGACGGGATGACGGTCAGGCGTTCAGGGGGATGGTGGAAGGCATTTTCGGCAGCAAGTCGCTGGCGGCGCTGAAAGCACAAGTGCACGAGGTGATGACGATGCTGGGGAAGGAAGCGGAAGAGCCGAGCTCGGAGCAGGGGAAGAAGGTCATTAAGGACATCTTGAAGCTGATTGAAGACAACTATATGTCCGATATAAGTCTGAAATGGCTGGCGGATCGCGTATTTCTCACCCAGACGTACCTAAGCTATTTGTTCCACAAGGAAGTGGGACAGACGATTGTTAAATTCATTACGCTCGTTCGCATGCAGAAGGCGGCGGCTTTGCTGCGGGATACGCATCTGACGATTGCAGAGATTAGCCAGCAGGTGGGCTTTATGAACAATTCGTATTTTTGCAAAACGTTCAAGATCTACCACGGCTGCAGCCCGGCCAAATTCCGCGAGGCGGCGGGATAGATGAGAACTTTTCTGGCTTATTTTCAGAACCTGCGGTTTAAGCAAAAGCTGTTTATCTCCTACATGGTCGTCTCCATTATTCCGCTGCTTGTACTGGGGCTGTTCTCGTACCATCAGGCTGGCAGCTTCTTGCTCCAGCAAGCGAAGCAGAATCTCGACGGGGCGATTGGACAAATTGCGGATACGATTAACTACCGGGCGAAGCAGCATGAAGCGATCATCAATTCCATTACGCAAAATGTGGTGTTCAAGCGGATCTTCGTCGCGGGCGACGGCGATTTCCCCGTGCTTTACCGGGATTATGTGGATCCGTTTTTCAGCAACATTCTGGATTTTAATAAAGATATTCTGCAAATCTCCGTGTTTACGGATAATCCCGCAATTCTACGGGGCGAGTATATATTGCCGATCGGGCTGACGAGCGATGCGCAGTGGGCGAAGCAACAGCCGGGGGTGGCGCAGACGCAGTGGCATATTCAGAACGGCAAGCTCTACGCCACGCGCCCTTTTATCGGCGAAGAGGGGGCATCCTTGGGGAAGCCGTCGGCGATTTTATTTTTGAGCATCGATGCGGACCGGATGTTTCAGGATTTGGCGGAGATCAAAACGGATGCCTACGGCGTCCTGATTGTGGATCAACAGGGGACACCCTTGTGGTCGAAAAGCATTCGCCTGACGTCGCCGCTCCCGACCTCCGTCGATCTGGCGCTGAATCCGGACACTCGTGTCGGCTCGCTGACCAGCAATCACACGGATTATATGTACATTACTCAGAACATTCCGGAAACCGGCTGGCAGCTCGTCTATTTGACGCCACAGGCGGAAATCTCGGTTAACGCGAAGAGCATTGTCAGTGCCACCGTGCTGATTACGGTCATTTGTCTCGCGGTGCTCCTGCTCATCATCTGGATGTTCTCGAATACGTTCGTGAAGCGGATTATCAAGCTCAACAAGAACATGATGACCGTTGAAAAAGGGAATCTGAAGATCGACGTGTCCAGCCAATCCCGGGATGAAATCGGCCAGTTGACGAATCGTTTTGGCCAGATGATTACCAACATCAACACGCTCATTGAGGAAGTGTATCAGAGCAAAATCACGCAAAAGGAAGCGGAGCTAAAGGCGCTGCAGACGCAGATCAATCCGCATTTTCTGTATAATACGCTGTCGATTATTAACTGGAAGGCACTGGAGATCGACGCGATGGAGATCAGCCAGATTACGAACACTGTCTCTCGGTTCTACCGTACGGTGCTGAACAAAGGCCGCGATTTCATCCCGGTGCGGCATGAGCTCGACAATGCGAAGGATTACATGCAGATTCAGAGCATTATGCATAATTATTCGTTTGATTTTGTCTGTGATGTCGAGGAAGAGCTGCTGCGCTACGACATGATTAATCTCGTGTTCCAGCCGATTCTCGAGAATGCGCTGGAGCATGGCATCGATCAGCTGCGCAAGGGTGAGGGCCGTGGCCGCATCGAGCTGCGGGGCCGTCAGGTCGGCGGTGACTTGCAGTTCAGCATTGCCGACAACGGGCCGGGCATGACCCTGGAGCGGGCGGAGGAAGTGCTGCAGCTG
Organism: Paenibacillus oryzisoli; assembly: GCF_050467285.1. GTDB lineage: Bacteria > Bacillota > Bacilli > Paenibacillales > NBRC-103111 > Paenibacillus_E > Paenibacillus_E oryzisoli_A. The sequence goes on from NZ_JBCMUN010000037.1 coordinate 6,015, forward strand.
CAGACGGCCGGGTATGGGCTCAAGAATGTGCATGAGCGCATTCAGATTCGGTTCGGCCAGCCCTACGGCCTGCGGATTGAAAGCGAAGTGGGCCGGGGGACGACGGTCACCATGACGTTTCCGGCGTATCAAGCGGAGGCTCAGCCGCTATCCAAATCAACACCTGTCTAGTCAAGGCGAGGGCCTTGCGGGCGGGTGTTTTTTTGCATTTTTACAAGTGGAAAAGGTCCGTAAAAAAGTGTTACATATCGAAAAAATGTTGGATTTAGGCCGTTCTCCCCCTTTGCTAGAATGAGATTACAAGGCGCTGCTGAGCGAAAGGGGATGGAACGATTGGGGGATAACAAGACGCCGCTCATCAAGCTGGTGCGCAGAGATCAATGGCTCTTGCTGATGTTTCTGCCTGTATTTTTGTACTATTTGATTTTCTGTTACTTGCCGATGCCGGGGATTCTGATTGCGTTTAAAAATTTTACACCGGGGCACGGCATTTTCGGAGGCGACTGGGTCGGTCTGAAATGGCTGGATCAGTTCGTGCACTCCCGGTATTTCTGGCGGCTGATTCGCAACACGTTCCTGTTGGCCTTCTACCCGCTCGTTATCGGGTTCTGGATTCCGATTCTGTTCGCGATCTGCGTCGTTGAAATCAAGAACAGCGTGCTGAAGCGCTTTACGCAGACGGTGACGTATTTGCCGCATTTTATCTCGACGGTCGTGATCGCCGGGATGATTATTAACTTCCTGTCGCCGACGGACGGCATCGTCAATACGCTTCTCGCCTCACTTGGACTGGAGCGGATCAATTTCATGATGGCGCCGGAGTGGTTTCGCTCGATTTTCACGGTATCGGGGATTTGGCAAAGCTTTGGGTTCAGCTCGATCATTTATATTGCCGCGATTATGGGCATCGATCAGGAAATGTACGATTCCGGCAAAATTGACGGTGTCAACAAGTTCCAGGAGGTGTGGCATCTGACGCTACCGAGCCTGAAGCCGACGATCGTCATTCTGCTGCTGCTCTCGATAGGCGGCATCATGAGCGTGAATTTCGAGAAGGTGTATCTGCTGTACAACGGAGCAACGTATGAAACGGCCGATGTCATCTCGACTTACGTGTACCGGCAAGGGATCGAGTCGCAAAATTTTGGCTTTGCCACAGCGGTTGGGTTGTTTAATTCCATCATTAGCTTCGTGCTGGTGTATATCGCGAATCAGGCGAGCCGCCGGGTGAACGATATGTCGCTCTGGTAGCTCTGGCTGCGGAAAGAACGTAACGAAAGGAGGGAAAAGGATGGTCAAATCCTGGTCGGATCGAAGCTTCTATGTGCTCATTTACAGTATCGTCGTGATCGCGATTCTCGTGACCTTGTATCCTTTCATCTATGTGGTCAGTATTTCCATGAGCTCTGTCGAGGCGATTGACAAACAGATGGTGACGCTGCTGCCGGTGGATCTAAGTTTTGACGGGTACAAAATGGTGCTGGGCTACGGCGAGCTGTGGCGATCTTACTACAATACGATCTGGTATACGGTGGTCGGAACGGTTTTTAACCTCGTCGCGACGTGCTTAGCGGCTTACCCGCTATCGCGAAAACAGTTCTTTCTTCGAAGGAAGCTGAACTTCTATATCGCGTTTACGATGTATTTCTCCGGGGGGCTCATCCCGCTCTACATGATTATTACGGAGCTTGGCCTCTACAATACGCGCTGGGCGATGATTTTACCGGTGTTGGTCAGCACCTTTAATGTGATGATTCTGCGTTCGGCGTTTGAGAACATCCCGAATGAGATTTTTGAAAGCGCTACAATGGACGGCGCACGGGACTTCACGCTGCTGTTCCGCATCGCGGTGCCCCTGACGAAGCCGACGCTGGCGGTACTGACGCTGTATTATGCCGTTTCGCATTGGAATGACTTCTTTAATGCGCTGCTCTATCTGGGGAAGGCGGACTTGCAACCGCTGCAAATTTTTCTGCGCAGGGTGCTCATTATGGCGTCGCCGGAAATTATGCAGAAGATGGGCGGAGAGACAGCTGCCAAGGCGCTCGCGGTGTCGACGCTGCAGGTGCGCTACGTGTCCATTGTCGTCAGTATTTTGCCGATTATCGCGGTGTATCCGTTCATTCAGAAGTATTTTGTGCGCGGCATTACGTTAGGGGCAGTAAAAGGGTAGTAACAACAATACCCTGTTCACTATAAGTAATCTTAGGGAGGGCGTTGATTATGAAAAAAATGTTCAAAACCGCGGCCAGCGGCACACTGGTTACGGCACTGCTCACGCTGGTGCTGGCAGCTTGTACAAGTGGAGAAAGCGCAAGCACGCCGGCGGCGAGCGACGCGGGAGCGAAAAGCACGGCCGCAGGAGCTTCGGCTGCACCGGCAGGGTTCACGTATACGGGCAAAGGCCCGATTACGGATAAAACGGCTTCGCTGCGCATTCTGTCTACGAATGCTTGGACGAATAACGTCGACTTGAACCAAGCGCCGATCGTACAGGAAATCAGTAAGCGGGCCGGTATCACGGTGAACTGGGAACTGCTGCCGCCGTCGACTTATCAGGATGCGATCGCCCCTCGCTTAGCAGCGGGCTCAGACCTACCCGACGTCATCTATCAGCTGGACCAGGATCAGACGATGAAGAACATTCAAGGTGGCCTGTTCAAACCGCTGAACGACTACATCGATAAATACGGCGTGAATATCAAAAAGCTGTTCGAGAAATACCCGGCCCTGAAGGCCAGCCTCACGACGCCGGACGGCAAAATCTATTACCTGCCGCAGCTCGCCGTCACCAAAAACTACATGCCGACGTTCATGTTGAACGTACGCTGGCTGGAGAAGCTTGGGCTGAAGGAGCCGACGACGCTGGACGAATTCACGGACATGCTGCGCAAGATGAAAACCGGCGATCCGAATGGCAACGGCAAGGCGGATGAAATTCCGTTTACAGTGGCGCCGAATCAGCTAGGCAACGCTTTTGGACCGGTCTTCGGCCTCGATCTTGCGAACAACTTCTTTGCGGATAAAGACGGCAAAGTGCATTACTCCTACTACGAGCCGAACTACAAGGAATACCTGACCTACCTGAACGGGCTGTATAAGGAAGGGCTGTTGGAATCGAACTTCGCATCGGTCACCGCCGATCAGATTACGTCGAAGTTCTCCCAGGACATTAGCGGGGTTACCTTCAACTTCAGCTGGTATACCTCCATGGTGTATAGCAAGCTGTATAAGGACTACGACCCGTCCAAGCCGCTCATTAAAGGCATCGCGCCGTTCAAAGGGCCGCATGGCGATCAGTTCTACGTAGGCCGCAACCCGATCACGGGCATCTTCGGCATCTCCAAGAATGCGAAGGATCCGGAGACGGCGTTCAAGTTCCTCGACTACGCAAGCAGCGACGAAGCGAAGGATCTGTATGTCTGGGGCTTGGAAGGCCAAACCTATGAAGTAGTGAACGGCAAGAAGCAGTTTACGGAAAAAGGCAAGGACAACGACTTTATTCAAAAGTTCGGCATCAACCCGACCAACTTGCCGATCGAGCAGTCGGTCGAAGCGACGGATGTGCTCGTAGCACCGTGGCATGCGAAGATCGACAAGGAGATGGAGAAGTACATCAAAGCACCGTTCCCGTTCGTGTACGCGCTTCCGGCGGAAGCCAGCACGGAGAATACCGTGATGCCTGACATCAACACGTACGTGAATGAGATGAACATCAAATTCATTACGGGCAAGGAAAGCCTGGATAAGTTCGACAGCTACATCAAAACGTTGAAAAGCATGGGCGTCGAGGACGTCATCAAAGGCAGACAGGCACAGTATGACCGTTATTTGGCGGCAAGCAAGAAATAGCAGGCATTAGGGAGCTTTCCGAAATTACCGCCCACTGTTTCAGACAAGTTCTCCAGAACCCTCAGAGATTTGTCTGAAACTTAGCGGTATTCTATTTCGGAAAGTCTCCATTGGATAGCACAGCGGCTTTTGGGCCAGCTGTGTTCCCCTGTTTTCAAGCAAAAAAGTATGGCAGCGGTATCAATGATCTTCGCGTACAATAGATACAGACAAATGGGTGCGCAAAGGAGTGGCAGGGGAATGAAAAAGGCAGGGTTTGTCGGACTGATGATCGTATTGGCGGTGATCATCGTCGTGTCCTTTCGCGCTTGCTCCAAGGGAGTTAATGATGATCAGGGCGCGGTCCTCTCGGAAGCCGCGAAAATGCCGCTGCAGCCGGTCACGCTAAAGCTGCTGTTTCCGCTGGAAAAGCCGGCAGCGCAGGACGAGGTGGTACAAGCGGTGGAGGCCAAGCTAGCGAAGGACGGGCTGCCGATCAAGCTGAGCATTACCTACATTCCCTATGACCAATATTGGAATAAGGTTTGGCTGACGGCGGCGAGCGGAGAGCCTTACGACATTGCCCTGACGGCGTTCTCCAACATTTCAGACTTCGTAGCCAAAAAGGTGCTGGCACCCCTCGACACTGCGCTGCGCGATTACGGCCAAGCGATTGTGCAGAGCACGCCGGATTACGCGTTTCAGGGTGTGACCGTTGGCGGCCAAATTTACGGCATTCCAAGGGTCATGCCGATCTCGGAGTTCCAGAGCTTCGTGCAAATCCGTGGCGATTTGCGAAAGAAATACGGCTTGCCGGAGATCAAGACGGTGGCGGACATGGATCTGTATCTGGAGACGATCCATCAGCGAGAGCCTGGCATCACGCCATACTTCTATGATACGGGCCGCTTTCTGCTCCGGGAGTACGGGGATGTCGCGTTCTTTGCCGGCGGCTATCTGAACGCGCCCGTTTATATCGATCCCGCCGACCCACAGCTTAAGGTGAGGAATACGTATGAGTCGGATTTTTTCCGGAACATCATGTTCAAAATGCACGACTGGCAGAATAAAGGCTACGTGCCGTACGGCCCCTCCGATACGTCGCGTTATCCGGATCCGGAGCTCGCTTTTAACTCGGGGAAAGTGGCGGCGACCTGGAGCGTGGTGCTGAAACAGACGGAGCGCATCGATGCGTTCAAGGCGATGAACCCGGAGGGAGAGTTGGAGAATGTGTATCTGCACCCGGAGAAGCCGAAGTATCTGTTTACCGGCGCGGATAATATTTTGTCCGTGCTCTCGACGAGCCAGCATGTGAATGAATCGGTCGCGTTCCTCAATTGGCTGAGAAGCAGCCAGGAAAATTACGATTTGTTCACCTACGGCATCAAGGATGTGAATTATAAGCTGACTTCGGACGGTGCCGTCGATTACGAGGGGATTGCGCCGGAGAAACAGTACATGCCGATTTCCTGGACCTGGAACGATATTCGTTTCGTCCGGTTCAGCAAATATATTTCGCCCGCCTACAGCCAGCAGCTGCGCAATTGGGACAAAGAGGCCGTCGCTTCGCCAACGCTGGGCTTCGTGCCAGATCTGTCGCCGATCAAGTCGGAGATTGCGCAGCTCAACGTTATTATTTCGGAGTATTTACCGCGTCTATATGATGCTAAGGTGGACTGGGATGAAGAGATGGCCGGTTTCCGCCAGAAGCTGAAGGATGCGGGCATCCAGCACGTTATCACGGAGATTCAGAAACAGTTCGATGCGTATCGGGCCAAAGGAGGAGGACATCAGCCATGATTACGGTAGCGGCGGATGGGAGCGGGGATTTCATCCGCATTCAGGATGCTATTGATCAGGTTACAGGGGCACCTGGTGTGGAGCACATTGTTATCTCGATAAAAAAAGGAATCTATCCCGAGAAGCTGCACCTCGTTAGACCGAACGTCAGCCTCATCGGGGAGTCGGTCGAGACAACCATCATCACCTATGGGGATTATGCGAATAAAGAGTTCCCGAACGGCGAGCTCTACCATACGTTCCACTCCTACACCGCGTTCATCGGTGCGGATGACGTGACGGTGGAAGGGTTGACGTTCGAGAATACCGCGGGCAAAGGCGAGGACGTGGGCCAAGCGCTTGCCGCCTACGTGGACGGCGACCGCGTGAGCTTCCGCCACTGCCGGTTCCTCGGCCATCAGGACACGCTGTTCACTGGGCCGCTGCCGCCGAAGCCGCGGGATCGCGCGACCTTCGGCGGTCCCCGCGACGGCGTGCCGCCGCGGCCAGTGCGGCAGTACTATGAGCGCTGCTATATTCAGGGCGATGTCGATTTTATTTTCGGCTCGGCGACGGCCGTCTTCCTGCATTGCGACATCGTCTCCTCCGGCAGCGGCTGGGTAACGGCGGCATCGACCCCGGAGGGCGTGCCGTATGGGTATGTATTTATTGGCTGCCGGTTAACGGGCGAAGCCGCAGCAGAGACGGTTGGGCTGGGAAGGCCATGGCGCAACGAGGCGCATGTGGCCTTCCTGCACTGCTGGCTTGGGCCCCACGTGAAGCGGGGCGGCTGGGACCGCTGGAACGAGCGGGAGCCCGTGGAAGCCGTGCGGTTTGTGGAGCACGGCAGCACGGGGCCGGGCGCGCGGGCCGGCGAGCGCGAGGCGTGGTCGCGGCAGCTGACCGCCGAGCAGGCGGCGGCTTACACGGTGGAGCGCGTGCTGGCGGGCCGGGATGGTTGGCATCGGGCGGCGGGCGGCGCGGAGCGGTGAAGAAAAGGTGTCTCTCGGCTGTTATGGCGGAGGACACCTTTTTTTGCATTTGAATATTCCGCAGGTGGTACAAGCGGAATCGGTTAATGAGGCAGAACAGAAGGAGGCTCATTCGGGTCGGGTTAGATCGATCGGATCGGGCATCAAGCCTGCAAAAAAGCAGGAATCTCCCTCGATCCTTAGCTGATTTGAAGAAATGCCTGCAATTTGGCAAGTATTTGTGGTGAGAATGCTCGTTTCGAGCGGATCCAGCCCCAAAAACTGCTTTATCGCAGGCATTTTGCTGAAAATGTCTTTTTTGCGGAAAATGCCTGCTAATTTGCAGGTATTCGCAGCGCACCGCTCTCCCCTCCCGATAGGTGCCTGAGAGCAGCAATCTTCGTTGCTGACCGCTGGAGTTCCGTCAACGAAAATGTGGGCTGTACGCCGGGTTTAAGCCCAATTCCCCTTGCGGAACAGCGGCTCACGCGTGCCGTCCGCGAGGATGCCGTCGATCTCCATCTCGGCGGAGCCGATCATGAAGTCGACGTGGATGAGGCTTTTGTTATAGCCGTTCTGCGCCAGCTCTTCGGGTGACATCTCGGTACCGCCTTCAATGGTGAACGGGTACGAGTTGCCGAGCGCGACGTGGCAGGAGGCGTTTTCGTCAAATAAGGTGTTGTAATAGATGATGCCGGATTGCGAAATTGGCGAGTCGAATGGCACCAGCGCCACTTCGCCCAAATAGCGGGAGCCTTCGTCCATGTTCAGCATGTTGTCCAACACTTCTTGTCCGACTTCAGCTTTGGCTTCGACGACGCGGCCGTCTTTGAACGTCAGGGAGAAGCCTTCGATGAGGGAGCCTTGGTAGCTCAGCGGCAGCGTGCTCCGAACGGTTCCGTTCGTACCGCCGCGGGCTGGCATCGTGAACACTTCCTCCGTGGGGATGTTTGGCACGAAAAAGGTGCCTGCCTTGGAGGTGCTGCCGGCTGCCACCCAGAGGTGCTTGGGCGCCAGCTCAATAGTTAAATCGGTTCCAGGTGCGCGAAGGTGGAGCTGCTTGTACTTTTTCTCGTTGAGTCCGTTCATTTTGGACGTCAGGGTGTCGATGTGCTGCCTCCAGGCTTCGACCGGATCCGGCTTGTCGACGCGGGTCAGCTTGAAAATTTGTTCCCACAGCTTTATGATGCGTTCGCTTGCATCCAAGTTCGGGAAAACTTTGGCCGACCACTCAGCTGTCGGATACGACACCATGAGCCAGTTCACTTGGTTGCTGCGCAAGTATTTGAGAAAGCCTTCGCGCGCTGCGGCGGCGGTTTTGCTGGAGATCGCGATGCGCTGCGGGTCGACATCTTTCAATAAGTCCGAATTTGGCGCATAGATTTGCAGGAATGCCGCGCCGCCTTCTGCGAGCTCTTCAAGGCCTTTCGCCCGCCACATCGGATAATCGCGCAGCGTTTGCTCTGGCGCATGTTTCAGGCGCAGCGCCTTTACTTCATCGTCGTCCCAGTCGACGACCACGTCTTTGGCGCCGGCGTCATAAGCTTTTTTAGTCAGCTTCCGCACAAAGTCTGCGCATGAGATTGGCGTCATGATGACGACCGTTTGGTCTTTTTGCACATTGAGGCCTACACGGATCGCCAGCTCCGCATACTTGTCCAAATAATATTCGAAGGTTTCCATAGTCGCTGCTCCTTTATATTTGAGTACCATTTAGTGTATGATAGAAAATAAATCTTTAACCCCCGCGGGAGAAAGGCTGGTCACAGATGGAAACGAAAGACACGGTGGTAGCACCATCCAATTTCATTAAGAACATTGTAATCGAAGATTTGAAATCAGGCAAAACCAGTCAGGTTGTGACCCGTTTCCCCCCGGAGCCGAACGGATATCTGCACATTGGACATGCGTATGCGATTTGCACGAATTTTGAGATCGCGGATGAATTTAATGGGTTGACCAATCTTCGTTTTGACGATACGAACCCCGTTAAAGAAGATTTGGAATACGTGGAGTCGATCAAGGCAGACGTCGCTTGGCTCGGCTATCAATGGGACGGTCTTTTCTTTGCTTCGGACTACTTCGAAGAAATGTACAACCGGGCGCTGGTCTTGATTCGCAAAGGACTAGCTTACGTAGATGATCAATCGGCGAACGAAATACGTGAAACGCGCGGAACGCTGACACAGGGCGGCACGAACAGCCCTTATCGCGATCGTACCGTTGAGGAAAATCTGTCCCTGTTCGAACGGATGCGGGCGGGTGAATTTAAAGATGGCGAGCGCGTGCTGCGTGCCAAAATCGATATGTCCTCTCCGAATATTAACCTGCGTGACCCCGTCATCTACCGGATTCTTCACGCACATCACCACAATACAGGGGACAAATGGTGCATTTACCCGATGTATACCTACGCGCATCCTTTGGAGGATGCGATCGAAGGCGTCACGCACTCCCTCTGTTCGAACGAGTTTGAAGATCAACGTCCGTTCTACGATTGGGTCATTCGCGAGTGCGAAATGCCAAATGTATCGAGGCAGTATGAATTTGCCCGCATTAGCCTGATGAATACTGTCACGAGTAAAAGAAAGCTGAAACTCCTCGTCGACGAGAAAGCCGTTGACGGTTGGGACGATCCGCGTATGCCGACCATCTCGGGTCTGCGCCGGAGAGGTCTCACGCCAGAGTCGATCCGTAATTTTGTCCGCGAGCTTGGCGTATCCAAGGGCGGCGGCGGCAGCGTCGTCGATACCCGCATGCTGGATCACTTCATCCGTGAGGACTTGAAGCTGAAGGCGCTGCGCACGATGGGCGTGCTGAACCCGCTGAAAGTCGTCATCACCAACTATCCGGAGGATGGTATGGAGTGGCTGGAAGCCGAGAACAATTCGGAGAACCCCGAAATGGGCTCCCGTCAAATTCCGTTCTCGCGTGAGATTTACATCGAGCAAGACGACTTCATGGAGAATCCGGTGGCGAAATATTTCCGCCTGTTCCCTGGCAACGAAGTACGTTTGAAAAACGCCTACTTCATCAAGTGCAACGACTTCATCAAAGACGCCGATGGCAACGTAGTGGAACTTCACTGCACGTACGATCCCGAGACGAAGAGCGGCAGCGGCTTCACCGGCCGTAAAGTGAAAGGCACGATCCACTGGGTCGATGCCAAAAGCGCCGTACCGGCGGAGTTCCGCCTGTATGAGCCGCTGATCCTGGACGATGAGGAAGGCGAGGAAGAAGTCTCCTTCTTGGACAAGGTGAACCCGAACTCCTTGCAAATCGTACAAGGTTTTGTGGAAGCGAACATGAAGGAAGCGAAGCCGCAAGACAAGTTCCAGTTTTTCCGCCACGGGTACTTTAACGTGGATCCGAAATACACGACCGAGGATCACCTCGTGTTTAACTTGATTGTTTCGCTGAAGAGTTCGTTTTCAGTTTAAATTGAAGCTGCTCCCGGTTGGGGGCAATGTCATTAAGATAAG
>NZ_JBCMUN010000038.1:0-82965 GCF_050467285.1 Paenibacillus oryzisoli
CCCGACAGAGGCGCGCGGGCAAGCGCCTCTGTCGGGGCCTGCTGATCCGCCCGAAGGGAACTGGATCAGCAAGCTGCTCAAAGCCGTCGGCGTGGAGCACGAGAATCATCTCGCCGCCAAGCTCGATGACAGGCTCGCCGCCCGCCAGCCGGACAAGAATGGGGTTGATCTGAACGCTAACGCGCTTGCCAACCCTGCGTCCGACCAACCGAATGAAGCCGTTAAACCGGCCGCAGCGGAAACGCTCAAGAGCCTGCTGCTGCAGTTAACGGCTTCAGATGACACGCCGGCGCCGCTCAAGGAAGCCGCGCAGCAGGCGTTGGGACAGATTACGGGACAGCAGTTGATGCTGACCAACGATAAAACGGCCATGTTCACACAGATGACGTTGTTCATCCCGTTTGTTAACGGAAGCGGAGAGCAGTCGGCTGCCATTCATATTCAGTCGCGGAAGGGCAGCCGCGGTCAAGTGGATGCCAATAACTGCCGCCTTTTGTTCGACTTGCAGATGAAAGCGATGGGCAACACGCTTCTGGACGTGGCGGTCGTCAATAAAATTGTCTCGCTCACGATTCACAATGATCATCCGGCTATTGGCGCCCTCATGGAGACATCAAAGAAGGAAATATCGGAGGCGTTGAACCGCGTCGGCTATCAGTTTATTTCGCTGAAATGCTCGCCTTATCCCAAGCCTGTGGCAGCGGAAGCGGCTCCAGGGGACGGCGACTTGGCAGGGCGTGCGGATTTGAAATCCCTCTATCAACCGCTGACGTATAAAGGAGTCGATGTGCGCGCATGAAGTCCAACTCGGATAAGCCGCAGTCGCAGCCCGCGACGCCGATCAAAAAAGCTGTAGCCTTGAAATACGCGCCCGAAAAATCGAAAGCGCCGATCCTTGTCGCGAAAGGCAAGGGGCAAGTTGCGGAGTCGATTTTGCAAAAAGCCAAAGAAAACGGCATTCCGGTTCAAGAGGACTCTTCCCTGGTCGAAGTATTGTCCAAGCTTGAGCTGGATCAGGAAATTCCACCAGAGCTGTATCAGCTTGTAGCGGAGGTGCTCAGTTTCATCTATAGGTCAGATGGGCGTATGCGGTCGATCGTTGGGAGGGGACAGCCATAACGAATGCCAAGAATCACCGCAAGACGTTAGGAAAGCAGGGAGAAGCATTGGCTGCCGTCTATCTGCAAGAGCATGGCAGTCAAATCGTCGCTGCAAACTGGCGCTGCCGTTCGGGTGAAATCGATCTTATTGCTCTAGAACAGCAAACCCTCCTTTTCGTCGAAGTGCGGACGCGGCGCGCGACCGGCAGATTTGGCAGCGCCGCCGAATCCGTCGATTTCCGCAAACAGGCAAAGGTGCGCGAAACTGCGCAAATGTATCTCCACTATAAACGGCAATACGAATGTCCCGTTCGGTTCGACGTAGTGACGGTTGAGTTTTTCGCCGACAGGGAAGAGCCGGTGCTCACTCACATCAAAGGAGCCTTCTAACGCCGAGAATGTCTATCATTCTTGCGTCGGAAGGCTTCTTAAGTATGCGGCACAAAGGATACATCTCGGAGGAGCAACGTTGGAGTAGAGGGAGAACGGCGGCGTACATTCAATCGCGTTATATTAGCCAACTTGTTCGAGTTCCCTCTATGAACGGTAAAACCCCCATCTCATTTCGCCTGGATGCGACTCCCGTGCCAGCTGGGCTGGAAAAGCTCCAGTTCATTTCAGTCTTCTTCGAAGAAAGGCTTCAAAACGGGCAAATGTACTGGAAGAATTCCAGTTCAGCTCCCCAAATTGGGCAAAAGTGAGAAAATGAATGGGAAAATTCCAGTTCGGGGCGGATGGAGGAGAGTGGGAAGAACGAGACATTGGTATTTCAAATCGTTGATGTTCACTGAGTACCTTTTGGTTTACGAAGACAAATTACCAAAGTACCCCGTTTGTTTAAGCGCCTACGTGCGTATCCTGACAACATACGCTCATTCCCTCAAACCCCCATCTCCTCCAACCGCTGCTTCCGATCCAAATTCCGATACTGAATCGCTTCCGCCACATGTTCAGGCTTGATCGTATCGCTTTCCTCCAAATCCGCAATGGTCAATGCCAACCGGAGGATGCGGTCATAAGCCCTCGCACTCATGCCAAGAACTTCAAAAGAAGCGCGAAGCAGATCATCGCTTTCGGAAGGCAGCTTGCAAACCTGCCGCATCAGCTTCCCGCCTAGCTCGTTATTATGGCTAATTGGCGTTCCGGCGTAGCGCAGCTGCTGACGACGATGGGCACGCATAACCCGCTCCCGCATTTCGTGGGAGGAAAGTTGATTGGATTTATCCCGCAGGTGTGCGTAGTCCGGCTTAGGCACCTCCACATGCAGGTCGATGCGGTCGAGGAGCGGACCGGATATTTTGGAGCGGTAGTGTACGATTTTGGCGAGGGAGCAGGTGCAGATGTGGGTTGGGGTAGCCGTTCCGTAGTACCCGCAAGGGCATGGATTCATGGCGGCGGCAAGCAAAAATTGCGAAGGAAACGTATACGAGGCCCGAGCTCTGGAAATGACGACATGGCGATCCTCCAAGGGCTGGCGGAGCACCTCGAGCGCGCCGCGCGTAAATTCAGGCAGCTCGTCCAGAAACAGGACGCCTCGATGCGCGAGACTGACCTCTCCGGGCTTCGGGATGGAGCCGCCACCAACGAGTCCGGCCGGCGAGATCGAGTGATGAGGCGCGCGGAAGGCGCGCGTGCGAATCAAAGAAGAACGGCTTGCGAGCTTGCCGGATACGCTGTAGATTTTCGTCACTTCAAGCGATTCTTTGTCCGACATCGGCGGCAGAATGGAGGGGAGCCGCTTGATCAGCATCGTTTTTCCTGTTCCTGGCGGCCCCAGAAGAACAATATTGTGCATGCCCGCAGCGCTGATCATCATCGCGCGTTTGACCTGATGCTGCCCGCTGACATCGGCGTAATCTTCCATGAGTTGAAATCCGTTAGAAGTCCCGGCAGCCGGACTCTCAGCGGAGCTGTCATCGTTATCCCTGGTTTCCGCAAAATACTCAGGTAACGGACGATTCCTTTTAAAATCCGCCAGACTCGCAATCGTGCATACCGCCAGCCCCTCGATTAAGGCGGCCTCCGCAGCGTTGTGCCGGGAGAGACAGACATGCGAGATGCCCAGTTTCTTGGCGGCATGGACCATCGACAGTACACCGGGAACAGGGCGGAGGGAACCGTCCAATGCGAGCTCACCGAGAAAAAGTGTCTGTTGTGACAACATTTGCTGATCAATTTGACCAGATGTTAATAGGATCCCCATGGCTATGGCGAGATCGAAGGACGATCCTTCCTTCCGCAAATCCGCAGGGGCCAAGTTAACGGTAATGCGGTCCATCGGGAACGTATAGCCGCAATTTTTGATCGCGGACCTGACGCGTTCGACCGATTCCCGGATCGCCGAGTCAGGCAATCCGACGACATTGATCTGCGGCAAGCCGCTCGAAATATCGACTTCGACTTCGATTAATTGTCCGTCAATGCCTTGCAGGCAGGCGCTCATTACTTTTCCGTACATTGCAAAAACACCCTTTCTCCGTTGGTAATCAAGCCGACTTGGCGGCCTGTGTGCAACAGGAGTCGAGGTGCTTCCTCATGCCTCCGATATGTATCCACATCATAGCAAAAAATGGGAAATCAATGCAAGCCTGCAAAAACGAATTAAAATTCCTTGCGTTGCCCATAATGTAAAAAAGAGGTGATGGTAGGTATGCAAGAAAAACCGTATTTTTGTCCAAATTGCCGGTCGAATCGGATTAAATTCAATGTAATCACCAGCTATGCGCAGTCTTTTTTGAAGGATGCCCATTCTGGAATGATTACGGAGTTTACAGATCCGAATATGATTGCGGAGCAGGAGCCGATCATTCAGTGTCTGATCTGTTCTTTTTCCGGCAATGAAATGCGCTTTATCAAGCAGGCGGAACGCGAACCGCGCAGCGATAGCGGGACGATGGCGCCATATTAATCGAAAGCAGGAGCCGTATTTTCAGAAATGGAAATGCGGCTTCTCCTTTTTTCAAAGCAGGTCTTTTTAGAATTTTTCGGGGTGATAGCTAAAGTTTTTCACTGTGAAAGGAAAGTTTGAAGGGCTTCATGAAAAAAATAAGGAAACTGTCGAAAATAATGTGATACAATGGTTAGGGCTTGCGAAGAAGTGTGATACTAATTCCGGTAGCAAGATCGATTTTCGTGCCTAACGCAATTTGGAAATTACACTTTTCCCTGTATAGCACGTATAGAAAGTCCATACTGATAGGAGGATTTTAGGAAATGAATATCCATGAGTACCAAGGAAAAGAAGTCCTGAGACAGTACGGCGTCAGCGTTCCTAACGGAAAGGTTGCGTTCACCGTAGACGAGGCTGTTGAAGCAGCGAAAGAACTCGGTTCGTCCGTCGTCGTGGTTAAAGCGCAAATTCATGCCGGAGGTCGCGGTAAAGCGGGCGGCGTTAAAGTAGCTAAAAACCTCGATGAAGTTCGTACATATGCAAGCGAAATTCTGGGTAAAGTGCTTGTGACGCATCAAACAGGCCCGGAAGGTAAAGAAGTGAAGCGTCTTCTGATCGAAGAAGGCTGCGATATTAAGAAAGAGTACTACGTTGGCGTTGTCGTAGACCGTGCGACAGGCAGCGTTGTCATGATGGCTTCCGAAGAAGGCGGCACGGAGATCGAAGAAGTTGCGGCTCATTCGCCTGAGAAAATTTTCAAAGAAGTCGTAGACCCTGCAATTGGTCTTCAAGCTTTCCAAGCGCGCAGACTTGCTTACAACATCAATATCCCTAACGAACTGGTGAATAAAGCGGCGAAGTTCATGTTGGCTTTGTACACAGCATTCGTTGACAAAGATTGCTCCATTGCAGAAATCAATCCGCTGGTCGTAACTGGCGCTGGTGATGTAATGGCTCTTGACGCGAAATTAAACTTCGATTCCAACGCACTTTTCCGTCACAAAGACATCGTTGCGCTTCGCGACCTGGAAGAGGAAGACGCGAAAGAAATCGAAGCTTCCAAATATGATTTGAGCTACATCGCCCTTGACGGCAACATTGGCTGCATGGTTAACGGTGCGGGCCTTGCGATGGCAACTATGGACATCATCAAGCACTACGGCGGCGACCCTGCGAACTTCCTGGACGTAGGCGGCGGCGCTACGAAAGAGAAAGTTACAGAAGCTTTCAAAATCATCTTGTCGGACGAGCAGGTTAAAGGTATTTTCGTTAACATCTTCGGTGGCATCATGCGTTGCGACGTTATCGCTGAAGGCGTTATCGCTGCGGCTAGAGAGCTTGGTCTTTCCCGTCCGCTCGTTGTTCGTTTGGAAGGCACTAACGTTGAGCTCGGCAAAAAATTGCTGAACGAATCCGGCCTGAACATCGTTGCAGCAGATTCCATGGCTGACGGCGCGCAAAAAATCGTTGCACTTGTGAAATAAGGAAGATTTGAACGGTTTTTCAACTAATATAGGGGATGTGAACCATAGATCATGAGTATTTTGGTTAATAAACATACAAAAGTCATTACTCAAGGGATTACCGGCGCTACGGGTTTGTTCCATACCAAAGGCGGCTTGGATTACGGCACACAAATGGTTGGCGGTGTAACTCCAGGTAAAGGCGGTACTACTGTTGATATCACTTTGGAAAACGGCGAGCTTGTGAAGCTTCCGGTTTTCAACACAGTTCTTGAAGCGAAAAACGCAACTGGTGCGACAGCATCCGTTATCTACGTACCACCGGCTTTCGCAGCTGAGTCCATTATCGAAGCGATCGAAGCTGAGCTGGAACTCGTTATCTGTATTACAGAAGGTATTCCAGTCCTTGACATGGTGCGCGTAAAACGTTACCTGGAAGGCAAAAATACCGTGCTGATCGGGCCAAACTGCCCAGGCGTAATCACACCAGGCGAGTGCAAAATCGGCATTATGCCAGGCTACATCCATACACCAGGTCACGTAGGCGTTGTTTCCCGTTCCGGAACCCTGACTTACGAGGCTGTTCACCAATTGACAACTCGCGGCATCGGACAATCCTCCGCAGTTGGTATTGGCGGGGATCCAGTTAAAGGCTCCGAGTTTATCGACATCCTCAAACGTTTTGAAGCAGATCCAGACACTTACGCGGTTATCATGATTGGTGAAATTGGCGGTACTGCGGAAGAAGAAGCGGCAGAATGGATCGCAGCTAACATGACGAAACCGGTTGTCGGCTTCATCGGCGGTAAAACGGCGCCTCCGGGAAAACGTATGGGCCATGCTGGCGCCATCATTTCCGGTGGTAAAGGGACTGCAGCTGAAAAAGTGGCGACACTTGAAAAATGCGGTATCCGCGTAGCGGCTACACCTTCCGAAATGGGCTCCACACTGGTTGCCGTTCTGGAAGAAAAAGGTTTGCTGGACAAAGTGATCACTAAAAAATAAGTAACGCTATAGAAGGTAAGCAACCTTCCATGGCCCTGATTTTCAGGGCTTTGGGAGGTTTTTTTGTTTTGAGCTATGTCAGGCAAATTTGTCATTCGAGTAGGGAGTGTATATACTTATGAATAATCGCGATGTACTACTAGGTCTACACGAGCTTGAGGGTGTTGGCTGGAAAACGATTGATCAGGTGGTAACGAAGTTTCCTGAGCTTGGGGTGCTGCTGACGCTTTCCGCAGGCGATCTTCGGGCTGCTGGACTGCGCGGCGCGGTCGCGGAGCAAATTGCTGCGAAGCTGACGCCATCGTTCATTGAAGAGAAGCTTCAATTATATAACAAGCACGGCATACAGATCGTGACACGTATGGATGCCGAATTTCCGGCTATACTGAATGAAATCGCTGGGCCGCCATGGGTGTTGTATGCGAAGGGACGCACTGCCCTGCTCAAGGAGCATCTGCTTGGCATGGTGGGGACCCGAACGCCGACGTTGTATGGCAAAAAGATCGCGGAAGAATGGGCAGGCGCGCTTTCGCGGGTTGGCTTTGGCATTGTAAGCGGTCTCGCCAGAGGCATCGACAGTCGGGCGCACGTCGGCGCGCTGCAAGGGCCGTCGCGTACGGTGGCTGTGCTGGGTTGCGCAATTAACCAAATCTATCCGCGTGAAAATGCACTGCTGTACCGCCGGATTGAAGAGGAAGGCGTGATTATTTCGGAGTATCCCATCGGCTGCGGGATGCATCCCGGTATGTTTCCGCAGCGCAACCGCATTATTGCGGGACTGTCTATCGGGGTAACGGTGGTGGAAGCTGCAGAAGACAGCGGATCGCTCATTACCGTAGAGCATGCGCTTGACGCGTCTCGCGATGTGTTTGCGATTCCGGGCCCGATTCATTCCAGGCAGAGCAGCGGTGTTCATAAGCTTTTAAAGGACGGGGCTAAATTAGTTACGCGGGTCGAAGAAATTGTCGAAGAATATAAACACTTGCTTGGCAAGGCTGATTTTAGCGTGATTGGCAAGGCAAATCCGGTCTTGTCCTTGACGCCGGACGAGCTCGAAATCTACCGAATTGTGTCGGAGGAGCCGGTCTCCATTGACACTTTAATAGAAGCAACGCAATTTACGTTTGGACATTTGCATGGAGTTCTGTTATCTTTAGTTTTGAAAAAGGCGATTAAACAGCTTCCGGGTTCATCATACATTCGAGCATAGGCAAAACACGAAGTTTTTCTTCTCGCCAAGCAACTTTAACCTTTGAAATGATGAAGGGAGGAAGGACGGACCATGGCAGATTCATTAGTTATTGTAGAGTCACCCGCCAAAGCCAAAACCATTGGAAAATATTTAGGCAGCAAATACATCGTGAAAGCCTCGATGGGTCATATTCGCGACCTTCCGAAAAGCCAAACTGGCGTAGAAGTGGAACGAAACTTTGAGCCTAAATACATAACGATTCGTGGAAAAGGGTCCATTCTGAAAGAACTCAAAGACGCGAGCAAAAAAGTGAAGCGCATTTATCTGGCGGCTGACCCGGATCGCGAAGGGGAAGCGATCGCGTGGCATTTGGCGCACTATTTGGATGTAGGGTCGGATGAAGCTTGTCGTGTTGTGTTTAATGAAATTACGAAAGATGCCGTTAAGGATGCCTTTAAGACACCTCGCCGCATTAATCAAGATCTGGTAAATGCACAGCAAGCTCGTCGGATTCTGGATCGGCTTGTCGGTTATAAAATCAGTCCTTTGCTGTGGAAAAAAGTGAAAAAGGGCTTATCCGCAGGTCGTGTACAATCTGTGGCAGTCAAACTGATTCAAGATCGCGAGAATGAAATCGACGCATTCGTTCCGGAGGAATATTGGTCAATTACAGCAATTTTGGCCGCCGGCAAGTCCTCGTTTGAAGCGAAGTATTACAGCCTGAACGGTGAGAAAAAAGAGTTAAAATCGCAGGATGATGTCAATGACGTACTTGCTGCGATGGGCTCGGAAAATTTTACAGTCAGTGAAGTAAAAGAGAAAGAGCGCCAGCGTAACCCTTCCCCGCCTTTTATTACAAGCTCCTTGCAGCAGGAAGCGGCCAGAAAGCTAAATTTCCGCGCATCTAAAACGATGTCAGTCGCTCAGCAGCTTTATGAAGGGATCGATCTTGGGAAAGAGGGAACTGTCGGTTTGATTACGTATATGCGTACCGATTCGACACGAATTTCGCCGGTTGCGCAAGAAGAAGCGAAAGAGTTCATCATGATGAAGTACGGTCCGACTTATTACCCGGAAACGCCTCGCCAATATATTCGTAAGAATGCCAACGCGCAAGACGCTCACGAAGGTATTCGTCCTTCGTCCGTCCTTCGCGAGCCGGATCAGATGAAGGAGTTTTTAAGCAAGGATCAGTATCGATTGTATAAGCTGATCTGGGACCGTTTTATCTCCAGTCAAATGTCCTCCGCGATTCTGGACACAATGACGATTGATCTTACGGCAGGCAATACGGTATTCCGCGCGAATGGCTCCAAATTAAAGTTTCCCGGTTTCATGAAGGTGTATGTGGAAAGTAACGACGATGGCACGACGGAAGAAGACAAGCTGCTTCCTCCGCTCGTTAAAGGTGATTCGCTGCAGAAGCAAAGCGTCGAGCCGAAGCAGCACTTTACTCAGCCGCCTCCACGGTACACAGAAGCCCGTCTCGTTCGTGCGCTCGAGGAAATGGGTATTGGCCGTCCAAGTACGTATGCGCCGACGCTGGAGACCATTCAGAAACGTGGTTATGTGGCAATCGAGGAGAAGAAATTCGTGCCTACGGAGTTAGGTGAGCTGGTTAATCAGATGATGCAGGAATTTTTTCCGGAAATTTTGGACATCGAGTTCACCGCGCATATGGAAGAAGAACTGGACTTGGTGGAAGAAGGGAAGGAAGACTGGGTTCGAGTCTTGTCTTCGTTCTACGAGTCGTTTGAGAAACGATTGCATTTTGCCGAAGAAGAAATGAAAGAGATTGAAATTCAAGACGAAGTCTCGGATGAATTGTGCGAGAAATGCGGCAAGCCGATGGTGTATAAAATGGGGCGTTTCGGCAAGTTTCTGGCCTGCTCGGGCTTTCCGGACTGCCGGAACACGAAGCCGATCATTAAAGATATCGGTGTGACGTGCCCAACGTGTCATGTTGGTAAAATCGTCGAGCGCAGAAGCAAGAAAGGCCGCGTCTTCTACGGATGCGATCAGTATCCGACCTGCGACTTTGTGTCTTGGGATAAACCGGCCAGCCGTCCGTGTCCGGAATGCGGCTCGCTGATGATTGAGAAACGTACGAAGAGCGGAGCGACGCTCCAATGTACGAAGTGTGACCATAAAGAGGAAGCGGCTGAAGCGGAAGACCAGTCGTTTGAAATCGAAGATTAGAGGTGTACGATTTTGTCGGAAACAACAAGGGTGACGGTTATCGGCGCAGGGCTGGCAGGCAGTGAGGCTGCTTGGCAAATCGCGCGTCAAGGCGTGCCCGTTACGTTATACGAAATGCGCAATGTCAGAAAGACGCCTGCGCACATTACAGATCAATTCGCTGAGCTCGTATGCAGTAATTCGCTGCGAGCCAATGGGTTGACGAACGCAGTCGGCGTTCTGAAGGAAGAAATGCGGCGTCTGGATTCCCTGATCCTTTCGTGCGCCGATGAGCATGCGGTACCTGCGGGCGGCGCACTGGCGGTAGATCGCGAAGGGTTCTCGCAGGCGGTCACGAGCCGTCTGCGGAACCACCCGCTGATCGAGGTGCGCAACGAAGAGGTGCAGGCGCTGCCGGAGGGCATTACGGTCGTCGCGTCGGGCCCGCTGACGTCGCCGGATTTGTCAGCGGCGCTTAAAGGCCTGATGGGCGAAGAGTATCTTTACTTCTACGATGCTGCGGCGCCGATTGTCGAGAAAGACTCCATCGACATGAGCAAGGTGTACCTCGCTTCCCGCTATGATAAAGGAGAAGCCGCTTACCTGAACTGTCCGATGACGGAGGAAGAGTTCAACGTCTTCTACGAAGCGTTGATTACAGCCGAGGTCGCGGAACTCAAGGACTTCGAGAAAGAAATTTATTTCGAAGGCTGCATGCCGCTCGAAGTGATGGCCAAGCGCGGCCGGCAGACGGTGCTGTTCGGTCCGATGAAGCCAGTTGGCCTGCTCAACCCGCACACAGGCAAAATGCCACATGCGGTCGTTCAGCTTCGCCAGGACAACGCTGCGGGCACGCTGTACAATCTGGTCGGCTTCCAGACCCATCTCAAGTGGGGCGAGCAGAAACGCGTGCTATCGCTCATTCCAGGGCTTGAGAATGCGGAATTTGTACGTTATGGCGTGATGCACCGCAACACGTTCATCAATTCGCCGAAGCTGCTAGAGGCGACGTACCAATACAAGCGGCTCGAGGATCTTTTCTTCGCAGGCCAAATGACCGGCGTCGAAGGGTATGTGGAATCGGCGGCATCGGGCTTGATTGCAGGTTTGAACGCTGGCCGCATGGCTAGAGGCCTCGCATGTGTGGTTGTGCCGCCGGAGACAACGTTGGGCTCAATGGCGAACTATATCACGACGGCGGACTTTAAGCATTTTCAACCGATGAATGCAAATTTCGGTTTGCTGCCGCAATTGCCGGAACGTATTCGCAACAAAAAAGAAAAGTACGAAAAGCTGGCTAACCGCGCGCTGGAAAGTATTCAGAATTTTAAGACTACAATTTCCGAATAAGTTGTCAACGTAATTGTCCGTGTGTTAATATAATTATGTTTTGTTGCATTTTTCATGGGTTTGATCATACATTTACCTCTAGATGCGGTCATTCGATTCCGAAGGCCTCGCTAGAGGTTTCTCTCATTTTAAAGACACATTCAGGTATGCGCACATAAGCCCGGCAAAAATCTGATCAAGGAGTGAATAGGGATGGATCCAAGTCAAGCTACGTTCCATGCAACAACGATTTTTGCTATCCGTCATCAGGGTAAGGGGGCTATTGCAGGCGACGGTCAGGTGACGTTCGGCAATAGCATGATCATGAAGAGCACAGCCAAGAAAGTGCGGCGTTTATATAGAGGGAAAGTGATTGCCGGATTTGCGGGCTCCGTTTCCGATGCGATTACGCTGTTTGAGAAATTTGAGGGTAAGCTGGAGGAGCACCACGGCAACCTGCAGCGCGCCGCAGTGGAGCTGACGAAGGATTGGCGCCAGGATCGCGTGCTTCGCCGGTTGGAAGCGATGATGATCGTGATGGATGCGAGCGGCCTTTTGCTGCTTAGCGGTAATGGTGAAGTGATTGAGCCCGACGACGGCATCCTGGCGATCGGTTCGGGCGGCAGCTTTGCACTGGCGGCGGGCAGAGCGCTGCATCGTCACGCACCTCAGCTCAGCGCGAAGGAGATTGCGCATGCCGCTTTGACGACGGCTGCTGAAATTTGTGTTTTTACCAATCATAATATTATAGTTGAAGAGATTGAGTAGTGCGCAGAATTCGTTTGTCTTTGAACATATGAAGGAGGTTACCGAAATGGCGATTAGCTCCCTTACTCCCAAGCAAATTGTTCAGGAACTGGATCGATATATTGTAGGTCAAAAGAAAGCGAAAA
Source organism: Paenibacillus oryzisoli (assembly GCF_050467285.1). Classification (GTDB taxonomy): domain Bacteria; phylum Bacillota; class Bacilli; order Paenibacillales; family NBRC-103111; genus Paenibacillus_E; species Paenibacillus_E oryzisoli_A. The sequence continues at coordinate 12,051 of NZ_JBCMUN010000038.1, forward strand.
AGTCGGTAGCCATTGCACTTCGCAACCGCTACCGGAGAAATCTCGTCGACGAAGTGATACGGGATGAAATCGTCCCCAAGAATATCCTGATGATCGGGCCGACGGGCGTCGGGAAAACCGAAATTGCGCGCCGCCTTGCCAAGTTGGTGGGCGCTCCCTTTGTTAAAGTGGAGGCGACCAAGTTTACCGAGGTCGGTTATGTCGGGCGTGATGTGGAATCGATGGTTCGCGACCTGGTAGAAGTTGCGGTCCGCATGGTCAAAGGAGAACGGATGGAGAAGGTGAAGGATCGCGCGGAGAAGCTGGCTGACGAGCGGCTCGTCGCGCTGCTAGCGCCGAATCCGGTTCGCGCGAAGTCGCAGAAGAATCCATTTGAAATGCTCTTCGGCGGTCAAAATCAGGCTGAACAGGAAGAGCCGGCGCCGGATCCTTCGATTAGCGCGAAACGCTCGCAAATCGCTGAGCAGTTGGCAAGCGGTAAGCTCGAGAATGAAACCGTCGAGATCGAAGTCGAGGACAATGCGCCGTCGATGCTGGATATGCTAGGCGGGCAGGGCGGCAATGAACAGGCCGGCATGAACATGCAGGAGATGTTCGGCAGCCTGTTGCCGAAGCGAATGAAGAAGCGCAAGCTGTTGGTGAAAGAAGCGAGAAAAGTGCTGACGCAGGAAGAGGCGCAAAAGCTGATCGACATGGACGACGTCATCCAGGAATCCGTGCAGCGCGCGGAGCAAAGCGGCATTATTTTTATCGATGAGATTGATAAAGTGGCGAGTTCTTCCCGCGGCGGCAGCGGGCCGGATATTTCCCGCGAAGGCGTGCAGCGCGACATTTTGCCGATTGTGGAAGGTTCGACGGTTGTGACCAAATACGGCCCGGTCAAAACGGATTATGTACTGTTCATTGGCGCCGGAGCGTTTCATATTGCAAAGCCTTCGGATCTGATTCCGGAGCTTCAAGGCCGGTTCCCGATCCGGGTCGAACTCAGCGATTTGTCGCTGGAGGATTTTGTGTCCATTTTGACGGAGCCCAAGAATGCGCTGACTAAGCAGTATACCGCGCTTCTGGAAACGGAAGGGATATCGATTGCATTCTCTGACGAAGCGATTCAAGAAATCGCTCGGATTGCCGTGGAAGTGAATCAGCAAACCGAAAACATCGGGGCGCGGAGACTCCACACCATTTTAGAAAAACTGCTGGAAGATTTGTCTTATGAAGCACCTGAAATTACACTGGAATCGTTTGTGATCAATCCGGAGTATGTGCGCGAGAAACTGAACAGCATCGTGAAGAACAAAGACTTGAGCCAGTACATTCTATAAATAGATTCTTGCAAGGTGAAGGTAGTAGGAGGCAGTTACATGAGTTTATTGAACAAGACAAGAAGGCTGAATCGCTTGCTGCAGAAGGAAGCGGGCAACGCCGTTAGCTTTATGGATATGGCGGAAGTACTGCGGGATATCGTTATCGCCAATATTTACGTAGTGAGTCGCAAAGGGAAGATTCTGGGTTACGCTGTTACGAATGATCCCGTTAACCCGGAAATGGACCAAACGATTCTAATTGAAGGTCGGTTTCCGACAGAATCCAACAATTTGCTGCTCAAAATTGAAGAGACGGCATCGACTTCAGAGCCGGATAGCCCGTATTTTTACTACACGGAACAAATGAAGGATATGTTTCCCTATACCTACACTACTTTAGTACCAATCATCGGTGCGGGCTCCCGATTGGGCACATTGATTTTAAGTCGCAACGAAGGTCATTTCATCGATGACGATCTAGTGCTTGCTGAGTACGGGTCTACCGTGATTGCGATGGAAATTTTACGAGAGCGTGCGGAAGAGATTGAAGAGGAAGCACGCAGCAAAGCTGTCGTGCAAGTGGCGATGGGGTCGCTGTCGTTTAGTGAAATGGAAGCGGTTGAGCATATTTTCGAGGAACTGGAAGGGAAGGAAGGGCTGCTTGTCGCGAGCAAAATTGCGGACCGCGTAGGCATTACCCGTTCCGTGATCGTCAATGCGCTCAGGAAATTGGAAAGCGCAGGCGTGATTGAAACGCGGTCGCTCGGGATGAAAGGCACTTATATCCGTATTCTCAAAGAACAGCTAATTCACAGCATTGAGCAGCTCAAAACGAAGCTTTGATTGGATATTTTTGATTTTTGTAAAGCCCTGTCTTTGAAAAAAAGATAGGGCTTTTTTCTTATTGTCAGGTAGGCTAATTTCTTAGATGATAGGTTATATGAATTCGGTAGTTACAAAATTCTACAATTTTTCACATCTGGCCAGAAATTTGTAGAATGTGTCGAAATAAGAAGGAATCGCGCTTTTTATGTGGAAGTAGTAGTAATGCAATCGAAAAAAGAGGGGATTTCGCGATGTCATTTTTAGACAAACCCAGTTGGAATTTGATGGAGCGTTCGCTGGATGCATCCGCACTCAGGCAAAAGGTTGTAGCGAATAACATTGCCAACGTGGATACCCCGAACTATAAACGCGCCGATGTTTTGTTTGAAGAACTGTTGCAGGACCAATTGAATGGAAGTACGCCTTCTATAGAAGGAAGACGAACGGATCCGCGTCATTTTGTCATTGGCCAATCAACCAGTTTGCCGAATTCCGAGGTTAAAACCGATGAGTCGACGGCAATCAACAATAACATGAATAACGTAGATATGGACTACGAGATGTCGTTAATGGCGAAAAATCAATTGAAATACAACACGATGATTCAACAGATGAACAGTGAGTTCAAAAAATTACGTACAGTGCTGGGGGGCAAGTAATAACCGATGAGACTCACTAACGGATTTGATATTAGTGCATCTGCTTTGACGGCACAGCGGCTGCGGATGGACGTTGTTTCTTCCAATATTGCGAATGCGGATACGACGAGAGCGAAATTTGTTGACGGCAAATGGGTGCCTTATAGCAGAAAACTGGTATCGTTTGAAACGAAGTCACAGCCGAGCTTTGCGCAGACGCTGGATTCGGCGATGGCCGACGGCACGGGTGAAGGGGTTCGTGTTAATAAAATATTCGAAGACAATTCTCCGTTTAAGCAGGTATACAACCCAAGTCATCCGGATGCCGACAGCAATGGCTTTGTTTACATGCCGAACGTGGACGTGCTGAAAGAAATGGTGGATATGATCTCCGCGACGAGATCGTACGAAGCTAACGTAACGGCCCTGAACGCCAGCAAATCGATGATTACGAAAGCACTTGAAATTGGCAGATAATCCGACCGGGAGGTTTCCTAAATGATTGACAAAATCAGCTATAGTCCGATGAATGTGCTCAGTTCCGTTCAGCCGAAAGACAACTCCGGCGAAGGTGCCGCGGACTTAAGTAAAAAGTTTGGCGATTTTTTGAATAACGCCATCACGAATTTAAATGTTCAGCAACAGCAAGTGGATCAACTCAATACAAGCTTCATCAAAGGTGAACTCTCTGATGTACATCAATTGACCATTGCTTCTGAGAAAGCGTCCCTGGGGCTGGAACTGACTGTACAAGTCAGGAACAAGGTTCTGGAAGCTTATCAAGAAATGATGAGAATGCAGCTATAGTTTCTAGAGATGCTGCTAAATTTGGTTCAATGAGGTGACAGAGTGAACGAGAACCTGCTCCAGTACTGGGAAAAGGTGAAGCAATACTGGAATCGTTATAATCGAACGACCAAAATAACATTTATCGCAACCGTGCTGCTCCTGATCCTGACCGCAGCGATCATTAGTATTAATTTATCCAAGACGGATTATTCGCTCGCCTATACCGACTTACAACCGAGCGATGCCGCTTCGATTAAATCTTACCTGGATACAGCCAAAATTCCGTACAAGCTGAGCGCAGACGGAAAGAGCATCGAAGTGCCGACCAGCGAGGTCGCCAACGTCAAATTAGCAGTCGAATCCCAAGGATTGAATAAAAACGGTTCGCTCGGATTCGGAGCTTTTGACAGCGGAAGCTCGTTTGGTATTACCGATAACGAATTTAAAGTGAAATATTTAAACGCCATTCAGGGCGAACTTCAACAACTCATTAATGCTAACCAAGCAATCTCTAGTTCAAAAGTATTGATTAACCTGCCGGAAGAGGGACCTTTCCTTCAACAGCAGGAAGAGAAAGCATCGGCTTCCGTCGTGCTGCAAGTCAAGCCAGGCTACAAGCTCGATCAAGCCAAAATTGATACGGTCTACAATCTCGTTTCCCACAGCGTGAAAAATTTACCGTTGGAAAACATTACGATTTCTGACCAATACGGTCAAAGTTTGGTTTCTTCTCAACTTGCGGCGGGCAACACGTCGTCCTCTTTTGCGACGAGCCAAACAGAGATTAACAACCAGTTCCGAAGCGATTTGCAAAAGAACATTTCCGCAATGCTCAGTCGGATGTTCGGGCCTGATAAAGTCAGCGTCAGCGTGTTTACGACGATGAACTTCGATCAGAAAAAAACGAAAGAGCAGCTTGTACGCGCACCGAATCAGGTGGACCAGAAGGGTCTGGAAATTTCTTTGCAGGAAGCCAGTGAATCATACCAGAATAAAGGGGCGGACTCAGGCGGTGTGCCTGGAACAGGGGAGACGGATGTGCCGGGGTATCCGGGATCTTCGACTTCCGGGAATTCCAACTCCGAGAAAACAAGTAAAACGGTTAACTACGAAGTGGACCGCATTACGAACGATATTATTGCGACGCCTTATGTTGTAAAAGATTTGAGCATTAATGTCGGCATCGAGCCGCCTGTCAGCGACGATCCGAATTCATTGACGGCTGAAACGAAGACTGCGATTCAAAACGCTTTGGTCAATATTGTCAGGACGGCACTCGCGGATAACAAGGTCACTTATACAGACGATGAATTGCAGAAAAAAGTTACAGTTTTTGCACATTCTTTTGCTAGAACGAATGACAGCGGGGCTTCTAATACATCCAGTTACTTATTGTACGGCGGTCTTGCTCTGGCAGCATTGGCGATCGGTGGCATTGCAGGCTACGCGATCCGCAGACGCAGAAAAGCGAATCAAGCGAAGCTGGAAGAAGATCTCAGCATTTCGGCGAACAAAGCGGAGCTTCCAACAATTGACATTGAAAATGTAACAAATGACAATCAAGTGCGTAAGCAGCTCGAAACACTTGCGAAAAAACGTCCGGAAGATTTCGTCAATCTGCTGCGTACTTGGTTAGTAGATGAATAGAGGTGCGCCTGCATGGCCAGAGCTACAATGAACGGGTTAACCGGACGACAAAAGGCAGCCATTCTTTTGATCAGTTTAGGCCCTGAAGTGTCAGCACAAATTTTTAAGCACTTGCGTGAAGAGGAAATCGAGCAGCTAACGCTGGAAATCGCGAATGTCCGCAAAGTGGATTCGCTGGAGAAAGATGCGATTTTGCAGGAATTCCATCAGATATGTCTGGCACAGGAATTTATTTCGCAGGGCGGTATTGCTTACGCCAAAGATATTCTGGAAAAAGCACTCGGTTCCCAAAAAGCGCTCGATATTATTAATCGCTTGACAGCAACGCTGCAAGTGAGACCGTTCGATTTTGCACGTAAAGCCGATCCTGCGCAGATTCTGAACTTTATCCAAAACGAGAACTCACAGACGATTGCACTCGTTCTCTCTTATTTGCAAGCGGAACAAGCTTCCATCATTTTGTCTTCGCTCCCGCAAGATAAACAGGCGGATGTGGCGAAGCGGATTGCGTTGATGGACAGCACGTCTCCGGAAGTTATTTCGCAGGTGGAACGCGTTCTGGAGCAGAAGTTGTCTTCCACGGTTACACAGGATTACACGAATGCCGGCGGTATTACGTCGATCGTTCAAATTTTGAACGGGGTCGACCGCGGTACGGAACGTACCATTTTAGACTCTCTCGAGATTCAAGATCCAGAGCTTGCAGAAGAGATCAAGAAACGAATGTTTGTCTTTGAAGACATCGTTAATATCGATAATCGTTCCATTCAGCGGATTATTCGCGACATCGAGAATGCCGACTTGCAGCTTGCGCTCAAAGTGGCTAGCGAAGAAGTGCGCGATGTCCTCTTCAAGAATATGTCCAAACGGATGGCGGAGACATTCAAGGAAGAAATGGAATTTATGGGGCCTGTCCGCTTACGGGATGTTGAAGAAGCACAGACTCGGATCGTGGCCACGATTCGTCGCTTAGAGGAATCGGGTGAAATCATCATCGCACGCGGCGGAGGAGACGATATTATTGTCTAATGTCATTAAATCATTCGCATACTTCCCTGTTGATGAGACAAAAGTTGTAGAAACCGCGGCGGTCTTCAAGCACTTGACGGAAAATCTGACGCCGGAAGATCCATGGACACCGGAAATGCATCAAGAAATTTCGGATGCGACGACACTCAAAAATCAAATTCTCGAAGATGCGGAAGCTTTCGCCAATGAACAAATTCAGCAGGCGATGCAGGAATGCGCAGCCCTTCGGGAGCAGACCCAGGAAGAGATGTCCAAATGGTGGGACACTCGTAGAACGGAAGACGCAGCCATTACGGATGCAGCCAGGGAAGCTGGGTTTGCGGAAGGTTATCAGACCGGCATGGTTCAGGCAGAAACGTCGGTGAAGCAGGCTTATGCCGATATGCTGGCTGAAGCGAGTTCGATTCTGGAGCAGTCCTATCAGTTGAAACAGCAGATTATTCAAGAATCCGAGCCATTTCTGATTGAACTTAGCACATCGATCGCTGAAAAAATCGTTGGCCGTCAGCTTTCGCTTGAGCCTGCTTGGGTCATTGAGCTCATTCAGAGCGTGCTTATGCGCAGACGGGAGAAAGGCATTATTACATTGTGCGTATCGCCATCCCAATTTGCGTACATTCAAGACGCAAGAGAAGAACTCCTGACTTCGATTGACTCACAGGCGGAATTGGAGATCATTCCGGATTCAACAGTACAAGATCACGGATGCGTGATTCGTTCTTCCTTCGGAAGCATCGATGCTCGCATCGATACGCAGCTGAAAGAAATCAAAACGGCATTACAGCAGCTTGCTACGCAAAGTGAGGAGGCATAGGGATGACAATTCCACTGCCGAAGGCTGCTAAATATAAAGAGCATTTACAAACCCTCGACCCGATCCGGGTTAACGGCAAGGTGACACAGGTTATCGGTCTTACCGTTGAATCGGAGGGACCGGACGTTAGTATCGGTGATTTGTGCTATATCTATCCACATAAATCGACGAAACCGCTCAAAGCTGAAGTCGTCGGTTTTCGCAGCAACAAAGTGGTGCTGATGCCGCTTGGCGATCTAGATGCCATCGGGCCTGGCTGTGATGTTGTCGGGACAGGCAAGCCGCTGACCGTACAAGTCGGTCATGAGCTCCTTGGCAAAGTGCTCGACGGGTTGGGCCAGCCGCTCGACGGTTCGTTTCTTCCTTCGCGGATGGCGCAGTATTCTACGAATAATGCACCGGGCAACCCCTTGACGCGACCGCGCGTCTTACATCCGATCTCCGTTGGCGTCCGTGCCATTGACGGTTTGCTGACGATTGGCAAAGGGCAGCGGATCGGTATTTTTGCCGGGTCCGGCGTCGGGAAAAGCACCTTGATGGGTATGATCGCCAGAAATACGTCGGCTGACGTGAACGTAATTGCGCTCATCGGGGAGCGGGGACGCGAGGTCCTTGATTTTATCGAACGGGATCTGGGTCCGGAAGGACTAGCTCGATCCGTCGTCATCGTGGCAACTTCCGACCAGCCGGCGCTTGTCCGGATTAAAGGCGCGATGATCGCTACGAGCATCGCCGAATATTTCCGTGACCGCGGCCTCAACGTGATGATGATGATGGATTCGGTTACACGTTTTGCCATGGCGCAGCGGGAAGTCGGACTTGCCGTTGGCGAACCGCCAGCGACACGCGGTTACACACCGTCTGTCTTCGCGATGCTGCCAAGGCTGCTTGAACGGTCGGGAACGGGGCCCAAGGGCTCGATCACGGCTTTTTATACCGTGCTTGTCGATGGGGATGACATGAATGAACCGATTGCGGATGCCGTTCGAGGCATTTTGGACGGTCACATCGTGCTCAACCGTGTCATCGCGAACCGCGGGCATTATCCGGCCATCGATGTTCTCGCCAGCGTCAGCCGGGTGATGAAGGAAATTGTGCCTTCTGAGCATATGGAAGCAGCCGATCAATTGAAGAGGCTTCTCTCTATCTACAAAAGTTCGGAAGATCTGATCAATATCGGGGCGTACCAAAAGGGATCCAATCCCAATATTGACGAAGCGATGGATCATATCGAAAGTATTTGGTCCTATACGAAGCAAAAAACATCAGAAAAACTAACCTACGAGCAGGCTCAAGAACGTTTACTTCACGAATTTTATAAGGGATGAGGGTTCTAGATGAGTTTTCGCTATTCTTTTCAGCAAATTGTTGATTTGAAAAATAACGAACGCACGCAAGCGGAGTGGGTGCTTTCCGAAGCGATGGGTCAGCTCAGGAACGAGGAGACGGATCTGCACGGGCTTTTCGAGCGAAAAGAACGGTTGCACCAGGAAATGGTTAAAGCTTCCATGCAGTCCGTGTCCATTTCAAGTATGCTGACGATGCAAAGCTACTTGAATCATGTAGACAAACAAATTGAACGCAAACATCAGGATGTTCAGCAAGCGCGCGTTGTCGTGACGCAGAAGCAAGCGCATCTTTCGGAAAAGATGATGGACGAAAAAGTGTGGACTAAGGCAAGAGAAAAGGCATACGATCACTTTCAAGCGATGATGGCCAAAAAAGAGCAGGATGCGCTCGACGAGATGGCGACCAATCGTTACAAGCGGGCATCGTTTTAAAGGTTAAAGGAGGGAAAAGGAGATGGCTGATACAGGCGTTGAGGGCGCATCGTATAGTGCAATGGAGCGGTTTCTCATATGGTTTGTCATCCCTTTTGTGTTTACGGCTGTTTTGCTCTTCGTACTGCTCTCGATTTTTGATTACGACATCAAGAGCAACGTTCAAAGAGCGCTGCACAATACACCGGTTATCGGCATGATCGTTCCGGCTCCAAAGGAAACGGCAACTGTAACGGAAACGGGCAAAGCGCAGACGCCGGAAGAAAGCTTGAAGCAAAAAGAAGACGATGTTGCAAAGCTCACCGCTAAGGTGAACGATTTGCAAGCGGCTTTGCAAAAAGCGCAAGCGGATGCCGCGGCGAAGGATTCTTCGCTTAAAGAAGCGGAAGCGAAAGCTGCCGATCTTGAGGAAAAGTTGAAGGATAAGACACAAACTGACGAGGAATATGCGAATCAAATTACGCAGCTGGCCAATATGTACGCGAAAATGACGCCAAGCAAGGCGGCGCCGATTATCGAAGCGTTGACCCCTAAAGAAATGGTGCTCATCTTCTCGATGATGAAGGCGGACAGCCGCGGAGCGATTATGGAGAAAATGGACGCGTCCAAGGCTGCAGTTGCCTCTATTGGTCTCAAAGACGTTACACCGCTGCGGGATAAAGAAATCGCCGCACTGCAAGAACGCTTGGCTACGAACGGTTCGAAAGTGGATACGACAGCGTCAACAACGGTCAGTTCTTCGGACCTTGGTCAGACGTTTGCGAACATGGTGCCGAAAAGCGCAGCTTCTGTGTTGATTGAGATGTACAAGTCGAGTCCAACGAAAGTGCTTGCCATTTTGAGCGGCATGGATAATGCTTCCCGTTCGAAAGTGATGTCGGCGTTAACGGATGCCGATAAAGAAACAGCCGCTGCAATTACCACAAAGTTGGCTCCATAATGCTTGGATTTGAAAGGAGGTGAATACATAAATGGATATGCCAATGATGATTGTTCCCGGTGCTGGTCAACCTTCGGCTAACGGCGGAAGTGCGGCTAAAGGCACGGCGAAAGGAACAGCGTCCAAAGACGCCTTTGCGCAAATTTTAGGCGGGGCGCAAGGAGGGACTGCGACCGACGGCACGAATGCTTCGAATACTTCGGACATTCAATTGTCGATGTCGATGCTTCTGCAAATGCTGCAAAGTATTATTTCCCCGGTACAGGGCAGCACAATTCCGGTTAATGCAGAAGATGCATCGAATAAAGAGCAGCAGCTTCCTGAACTGCTTGTGGAAGCGATGAACAGCAACCCTGCTTTCGCTCAAACGCTGATGCAGAATCCGAAGGTCAAAACGTGGTTTGAACAAGCCGAAGATTTGCTCAGTGTGCTTGGCAATACCCCGCAAGAAGTTTTCGCTGCGCTTCCTTTCAACTTGACGCAAAGTTCCGCGAATGTGGACAGCCTAAAAGCACAAAACACCTTGCTGACGCTATCCACCATGATGCAGCAAAATCCGCAAAATCCGATTCTTCAGCACTTGAATCAAGAGCTGACGGCTGCGATTCAACCGATCTTGCCGGAAATTATGGCGGCGCTTAAGCCAGTAACGGATCCTGCCAACCCAGTCCCGCTTGCGAACGAGGCAGAGGCGACAGCCGTACCTGCCGCTAAGGAAACGGACAAGAAAAGCGTGCTTCCGGCCGGCAAAGGTCTGCATCCGAAGCATCTCGGCAGCAACCGCAGCGGGGACACAGCAGCATCTGCTGCGGCTAGTATCGTCGCTTCCCAGACAGGGGTACAGAAGTCTGAGCCTTTTGCACTTCGCCACTTACCGCTTGCAGGTACGTCGGCAGAGCAAGCTGCAAGCACGGAGACCTCGTTGCCACTTGTTGATTTTCCACTAGATGACCAGCCAGTTGTCAGTCCAACGCTGACCGTGGGTGAACTTCAAAAGCAGCTGCAAGCGCCTGTAAGCGTAGATAAAGCGCAATTACCTGTGATTAACGCAGCGAACTTTACGGAAGAGATGGCGTCTCATGTGCTGAAAAACATGAAGATTACGATGACAGACGGCTTCTCCGAGGCCAAGCTGAGCTTGTTCCCTAAAAACCTGGGGCATATTGATGTGAAAATTTCCATGCACGACGGACAAGTCATTGCACAATTTGCCGCAGATACGTTGGCAGGCAAGCAAATGCTCGAAAGCCAGCTGCCACAATTGCGACAAGCGCTTCAGACGCAAGGCCTTCAGGTTGAGAAAATTGAAGTTACGCAAAGCCCGAACATGTCTTCGAGTATGTTCCAGGATCAGCGTCAACCGCAATCCTTCCAACAGTCCCAGCAGCAGAATAAGCACAAATCCGAAGGTTATGAAACGGATTCTGTGGAGTTTAACCCAGAAATGGAGCAGGTGGCGGAAGTTCGTACGCAGTTGCAGGGCAACTCTTTTAATGCTACGGCCTAGCTCTTCTATCGCGCACTTCAGTTGGAGGTGAAAGGATGGCTACAAGTCCGATTGGCAACGTTACAGATTTAATTAACGCAGGCCAGACTACGAAAACGAAAGATAAAGACAATAATACACTTGGTAAAGATGACTTTCTGAAAATTCTCATTACCCAGTTGCAAAATCAAGATCCCACACAGCCTTTGCAAGATAAAGAATTTATTGCGCAAATGGCCCAATTTACATCGGTTGAGCAGCTCACGAATATGGCGAGCGAGATGAAGCTTATGCGGCAATCGCTTGGTTTCGTTTCCGGATTGATCGGCAAATCGATTACTTGGACCGATATAGATTCCTCTGGTGCTTCTGTTGAAACGTCCGGTATCGTAGATTCCATTACATTTAAAGACGGCAACCAATATGCGAACGTCGGCGGTAAAGAAGTATCGCTTGACAAAGTTTCGAAGATTGAAGATGCCGGAGAGGCACAATGACCGAACGGGTCTCGATCGGCCAGCTTTATCCGAATGCAGGCACGATTCCTGCATCACCGAGACGAATTGCCAATCAGCCTCAAGCTGGCGTACCTCGCAATTCAGGCTTTGAGCAGCTGCTTCAAAAGCAGATTCTGCACTTTAGCCATCACGCTGAAGTCCGATTGCGCGAACGCGGCATCCAGCTGAAGCCAGAGCAACTGGAAAAGCTGAACACGGCCATTGATAAAGCGGCTTCGAAAGGAGCCAAAGATGCTTTGATGATTATGGCCGGCAACGGCTACATCGTCAACGTCCCCAACCGCACTGTAGTTACTGCGCTTGATGAAAATGCCATGAACGAACATGTGTTTACCCAGATTGACAGTGCCATGATTATTTCGTAATACACAGGCTCGACCGAGCAGGAAGCCTGGAGCTGTGGAACGATGGAAGCAGCTCGCCCCAAACTTAACGATCCATATAGGAGGCCAATTCATGTTAAGATCTCTCTATTCCGGTGTTTCCGGTATGCGCGGCTTTCAAACGAAGTTAGACGTGATTGGGAACAACATCGCGAACGTGAACACGATCGGTTTTAAAGGTGGCCGCGTGATGTTTAAAGATATTTTGAGTCAGACGGTTTCCGGCGTCAGTGCGGCGGATGAAAACCGCGGCGGTGTCAATGCGCAGCAAGTCGGCCTTGGAGTAAGCTTGGCTGCTATCGACACTGTACATACAGCAGGGAGCGCGATGACGACGAACGTCACTACGGACCTGCGAATTAACGGCGACGGCTTCTTCGCTGTCGGAACGACCGACCAAGTCGATGCTCCTTATTTGACGCGTGCCGGCAACTTTACGCTGGATGCGAACCGCAATCTGGTCAATGCCGAAGGTTTGCATGTGATGGGCGCTGACGGTGCGGGACCGATCGTCGTTCCGGATGACATCGTCGCCTTTTCGATCTCCCAGAACGGCTCGATTATCGGCGTTAATGCCGACGGTGAGACTGTCGACACAGGACAAAAGGTCGGCGTCGTGAAAGTCGTCAATCCGTCCGGTCTTGAGAAGCTCGGCGGCAATCTTTATCAAATGACTGCGAATGCGAATCCCGACGGGGAGTTTGAAGTAACGTCCGCGGGAGATCCTGAGACGGGAACAGGCACGATTATTTCCGGCCAACTGGAAATGTCGAACGTTGATTTGACCGGTGAATTCACAGAAATGATCATCGCGCAGCGTGGTTTCCAAGCAAATTCCCGTATTATTACAACATCCGACGAAGTCTTGCAGGAAGTCGTCAACTTGAAACGCTAATCGTTAAGTAACTAGGGGAGCTTACGCTCCCCACACCTTAATTCAGGAGGAGAAAGATGATTTCTCTTACTCGTTTAAACGGTAGACCCATTATACTAAACGCCATACTCATCGAGCTGATCGAAGAAACGCCCGATACGATGATCACGTTGACGACAGGCAAGAAAATCACAGTTCTCGAGAAGGCAGAGGTTGTGGTAAGCTTAGTTCGGACCTACATGCAAGAAATTGGCTCCGTTCGGGCGGTAATCAAGTCTAAGGAAACGGAGGAGTCGTAGGTGTTTAAGAATAAAATCTTTGTGCTTATTGTGTCGATTCTGATTGCTATTACGCTTATTTTGACGGCTGCCTTTGTTCTCTGGAACTTCATGGAGAAAGGCAGTAAATCCTCGGATCCAGCGGTGCAAGCGCAAGAATCTGTCGCGAATGTCAAGCCGACCAAAGCACCTTCGGCTGAAACCGTCAAAGCGAACACGTCTATCGTGAAAGATGTGCTGACCAACCTTTCCGGCAGCCAAAATTTCATCAAAATCAGTTTTGCTTTTGAAATGGAAAACTCGAAAGCCAAGTCCGAATTTGATAGCTTGCTGGACTCGGCGGTGAAAGGCATTATCGTGCAGACGCTTGGCGATCTGACCATGGATCAAATTGAAGGCAGCAAAGGCTCCGACAACTTGATTGCGACTTTGATGAACAAGCTGAATAAGCAACTGCATGAAGGCAAGATCAAACAAATTTGGATAACCGACAAAGTACTTCAGTAACTCAATCTAAATTTTGCTTAAGGAGGTGACTCGAATGGTTGATGTATTATCGCAGAATGAAATCGATGCCTTGCTCGCTGCGTTATCCTCCGGGGAGATGGATGCCGATGAACTGAAGAAAGAGGAGACAACAAAGAAGGTAAGGGCGTATGACTTTAAGCGCGCAGTCCGCTTTTCTAAAGACCATATTCGAAGCTTGACCCGGATTCATGAAAACTTTGCGAGATACTTAACAACGTATTTTTCGGCACAGCTGCGTACGTTCGTACAAATCAGCGTTGTCCAGGTCGAACAGCTGCCCTACGACGAATTTATTCGATCGATCCCGAAAATGACCATTTTGAACATCTTTGAAGCGGAACCTTTAGAGGGGCGAATGGTGCTGGAGGTTCATCCCAATGTAGCGTTCGCGATGCTCGACCGTTTGCTCGGCGGGGCAGGTACGACGCCTACGAAAATTAACGCATTGACGGAAATTGAAACGATTGTCATGGAACGCATTTTCAGCAGAGCTTTCGACAGTTTGCAGGAAGCATGGAAAACCGTCATCGATATTCAGCCAAGACTCGAGGCACTGGAAACGAATCCGCAGTTTATGCAGATTGTTTCCCCGAATGAAACGATAGCGCTCATCTCGTTAAGTACCAAAATCGGCGATACGACAGGGATGATCAACCTCTGTATCCCGCACGTCGTCATCGAGCCAATCATGCCTCGCCTTTCTGTGCATCACTGGTTTGTGTCGCAGAAGAAGACGAGAGCTCCTGAGGAAGTGGAAGCACTTCAATCCCGCTTGGAAAAAACCAAGCTACCTCTCATTGCAGAATTGGGCACATCGGAAATTTCGATTCGAGATTTCTTGGGTTTAACCGCCGGCGATGTGATTCCGCTGCAAAAATCCGTCGAAGATCCGCTTCAAGTCAAAATCGGCGAGAAGCTGAAATATCTCGGAAGCCCTGGTACCGTAAAAGGGAAGATGGCTGTACAAATCACAGAAATCGTGAATGAAGGTGAAGAAGAAAATGATGAATAACAGAGATTATTTGTCACAGGAAGAGATCGATGCTTTATTGAGACAATCTTCGGAAGAAAGTTCAGCCTCTTCTTTGCATGGGCCTCCAAAAGTTGAAGACTTTTTATCACCGCTTGAGCAGGATGCGCTTGGCGAAATTGGAAACATTACATTTGGCAGCGCTGCAACCGCACTATCGACCTTGCTTGGTAAAAAAGTCGATATTACGACACCAAAAGTTTCTGTGATCGGCAAAGAAGAGCTGGAGGAGCAGTTTCCTAAACCGCACGTTGCGGTTCACGTAAACTATGTCGACGGTTTCGACGGCATTAACTTGCTCGTAATTAAGACGCGCGATGCGCAAGTCATTGCCGACCTGATGATGGGTGGTGACGGCACGGGCGGCGATGAGAACTTATCTGAAATTCACATCAGCGCGGTGCAGGAAGCCATGAATCAGATGATGGGATCGTCGGCAACTTCGATGTCTACCATCTTTAATCGGTTTGTCAATATCTCTCCTCCTGGAATCGACATATTAAATTTGTCGAAAGGAGAAGGAAAACTGCCTGATGAGGACGTATTTATTAAAATATCGTTCCGACTCACGATTGGCGACCTGATTGATTCCAATATCATGCAATTGCTGCCGGTTCCATTCGCGAAAGAAATGGTATCAATCCTTATGGGTGGTGATTCCGATGCTGCTATGGAAGCGGCACCTGCTGCACAAGCGCCTGCTCCAGTAGCGCCTCCCGTGCAAGAGGCTCCTAAGTCACAACCTGCTGCGCCTGCTTACGAGCAGCCGATGTACCAACAGCCGCCTGCTGCTTACGAACAGCCCATGTATCAGCAACCGCCAATGGGGATGCCGATGTATCCGCCTCAACAGCCGCCGCCGATGTACCCGCCGCAGCAACCGATGTATCAGCAGCCTCCGGCTGCGTATGGCGGCATGCCTAATCGCAATGTGAATGTTCAGCCGGTGCAATTCGGCAACTTGCAGTCGGGGTCTATGACACATGCGGACGATACGAACCTGAACCTGCTGTTGGATATACCGCTCAAGGTAACGGTAGAACTCGGGAGAACGCATAAAGTGATCAAAGACATTTTAGAACTGTCGCAAGGTTCTATTATTGAATTGGACAAGCTTGCAGGTGAGCCCGTGGATATTTTGATCAATAATAAACTGATTGCTAAAGGCGAGGTTGTCGTCATCGACGAGAACTTTGGCGTTCGTGTAACGGACATTGTCAATCAATGGGAACGAATTCAAAAGCTACAATAACTTAAGGGGGATTTTTTGAAATGGCTAACCGTATTCTAATTGTGGACGATGCTGCTTTTATGAGAATGATGATTCGGGACATTCTAACAAAGAATGGATATGAGGTTTGCGGCGAGGCGAACGATGGCGCGCAAGCGATTGAGAAATACAAAGAGTTAAAACCGGACTTGATCACCATGGACATCACGATGCCGGAGATGGACGGCATTCAAGCTTTGAAAGAAATCAAGAAGATTGAGCCTAATGCTAAAGTGATTATGTGTTCTGCGATGGGACAGCAAGCGATGGTTATCGACGCGATTCAAGCGGGCGCGAAAGACTTCATCGTGAAGCCGTTCCAAGCTGACCGCGTTATCGAAGCAATCAAAAAGACTCTGGGTTAAGTGTTAACCTTCGGTTGAGTCCGACATATGCCGAAAGGGTTGTTTTTATGAAAAGACTTCAATCGAAGTTAGGGAAGACAACGTTATTATTCTTTAGTTCATTACTGACAACTGGCCAATTGGCGATGGCGGAAACAGACAACACAATCGATCAGTCACCAGCGGATTTTCCTTCAACTCTAACGGGAGCCAGCTCCTTCTTTATGATTGTTAAGGTGATTATTGTTCTGGTGCTGATCATTGTGCTCTTCTATGTGCTGATGCGCTATTTGGCAAGAAAGAACAGGGGATCGATGTTCGGAAGCTCCATTCGCTCGCTTGGTGGCGTGCCGCTTGGTCCCAATAAATCCATTCAATTGGTCGAGATCGGCCATTCGATTTTGGTCGTGGGTGTTGGTGATAATATTCAGATGCTGGATAAAATTACGGACGCCGAAGAAATAGCGTACATTACGGATTTGTTGCAGCAGTCGCAAGAAGATAGGATGGGCTTGGCTTCCGTAAGCAAGTGGATGGGTAAGTTGTCAGGTAAAAAGACGGTTGAAGAAGAGGAAGTCGAACTGACGGCTTCTTTTCAACAAGTATTTCACAATAAGATCCAACAGGTGTCTACGCGCAATAAGCAAGCGCAGCAATGGCTTTCGGATCAAAAACAAACAGATCGGTTGAATGATGAATGAAACGAAATAAATTTGCGTTACTGCTCGTCATTGTAAGTATCTTCTTGTTAGCGTTTGCCATGACGGCATCGGCAGCGGAGCCGGATCCGAACAATCCGATTCCGGGACTTAATGTGAACATTGGCACAAGCACGGCAACCGGGGGATCAGCGAATACAGTTACGTTGCTGTTGCTGCTCACGGTGCTTAGCTTGGCACCTTCTTTTTTAATCTTGATGACCAGCTTTACACGAATCGTCATCGTGCTTGGATTTGTTCGAACGTCGTTAGGAACTCAACAAATGCCGCCCAATCAGGTTCTAATCGGACTCGCTCTGTTTTTAACCTTTTTTATTATGTCTCCAACTTTAGGAGAAGTTAATAATGTGGCGCTTCAGCCTTATCTTAAAGGAGAAATCAACCAAACGGTTGCTTTTGAGAAAGCGGCCCTGCCGATGAAAGAATTCATGTTCAAGCATACGCGTCAAAAGGATCTAAAGCTGTTTCTGGATTACACGAAAGCGAAAGCACCGACAGGCGTTGCGGATATTCCCATTACTTCGCTCGTCCCGGCTTATGCGATCAGTGAACTGAAATCGGCGTTTCAGATGGGGTTCATGATATTCATACCGTTTCTGGTTATCGACATGGTCGTTTCGAGCACCTTAATGGCCATGGGGATGATGATGCTCCCGCCGGTTATGATTGCACTGCCGTTCAAGATTCTCCTATTTATCCTGGTGGATGGGTGGTATCTTGTCGTGAGATCATTGCTTCTGAGCTATAGTTGACGAAGATCATAACGGAGGAGACCTTCATGGGTTCGGAGTTTGTTATTAAAATTGCAGGAGAGGCGGTATACACCGTTCTTAAAGCCAGCGCGCCAATGTTGGTTATCGGGCTCGTCGTAGGACTGATCATCAGCATTTTTCAGGCAACGACGCAGATTCAGGAGCAGACCTTGGCCTTTGTTCCGAAAATCGTGGCGGTGCTGCTGTCCATCTTGATCTTTGGGCCTTGGATTATGAATACATTGGTTGATTTTACGTACAGCCTGCTCAACAATCTGTATAAATTCGTTGGATAGGTTGTGAACGAAATGGCCATCTTTTTTCAAGCGCTTCCTGTCTTTCTGCTTATTTTTTGTCGAATCACTTCGTTTTTTGTCGTGGTGCCTGTCTTATCGTCCCGAAACATCCCCGCGATGTTCAAAATCGGCATCTCCATGTTCATCTCGCTGGTCACGATTGCGATAGTGGGCTGGAACCAGACAATTCCGATGGATGGCGTCTATGTGCTCATGATCATTCGTGAAATGCTGATTGGCGTCGCGCTTGGCTTTGTTGTCTATATCTTCTTTACGGTCATTCAGACTGCAGGCGCATTTATGGACATGCAGATCGGATTCAGCATGGCAAGCGTCATCGATCCGTTGACAGGTACCTCGAATCCGATGCTCGGGAATCTCAAGTATATGGTCGCTGTGCTCTTGTTTTTATCGTTTGATGGACACCATTACTTGATTAAAGCGATTATCGACAGTTACAAATGGGTGCCGCTCGACAATCAGATGTTTGCTCGGATCTACAACGGGCAGGTCTCGGATTTTCTTTTTCAATCGTTATCTAAAATGTTTTATCTTTCCTTTCAACTGGCTGCACCTGTAGTCGCCGCGCTGTTTCTGACAGATTTGGGGCTGGGGTTGCTGACCCGAGTGGCACCGCAGTTCAACATTTTTGTTGTTGGGGCGCCGCTGAAAATGATTTTAGGATTTTTTATTCTGATTTTCTTGTTCCCGGAATTGATATCTCAGTTTCAGCAATTGTTCGGTACAGCTTTTGATTATGTGGGGAAAATGCTGCAGCTCATCGGCGGTGGAAGTTCGCCAGCCCCATAAGCAGGAGGAGTCTCGTGGCTCAAAGATTTCGTTTGCAGCTCGATTTGCAATGGTTTGCCGGAGAGAAGACGGAACGCGCGACGCCGAAGAAGAGGCAGGAGGCCAGGAAGAAAGGACAAGTTGCCAAGAGCATGGATGTGCCCGCGGCGCTAATTCTGTTGTTTTCTTTCGTAACGCTCATGATGTTCGGCTCCTTTATGAAAGATCGGATTATGCTGATGTTTCGGAAGGTGTATGAAAATCAGCTCTCTATGGATGTAACGAGCAGCAATGTTCAAGCGCTGTTTCACGATCTGATGATGCAAGGCTTGATTATTCTGGCTCCGATGTTCATTCTCGTGATGTTGATCGCGATCATCGGCAATTATGCGCAAATCGGCTTTATGTTCATTGGTGCGCCGCTGATGCCTAAATTCGATAAAATCAATCCGCTTGCGGGATTTAAGCGCATGTTTTCACTGCGTACGGTAATGGATTTTCTGAAATCCACCTTTAAATTACTCATTATTGGCATCGTCGTATACACGACGTTAGTGGGGCAAAAGACGAAGCTACTGGCGCTAGGTCACGTTCCGCTGGAAAGCACATTTTCTTTTATCGGCTCCGTCACGCTCAGCTTAGGGATTAAAATTGGCGCGATTCTGGTCGTGCTGGCGATTTTTGACTACATCTACCAGAAGTATGAATACGAGAAAAGCCTTCGCATGTCGAAGCAAGACATCAAAGATGAGTATAAGAAGAGTGAAGGCGACCCGCAAATTAAAGGGAAAATTCGGGCGAAACAGCGGGCCATGGCTATGCAGCGCATGATGCAGGAAGTTCCTAAAGCGGATGTCATCATCACGAACCCAACTCACTTTGCCGTAGCCTTGCAGTATGACTCGAAAAATATGCAAGCGCCGACGGTAATTGCCAAAGGCGCCGATTATATGGCCCTGAAAATTAAAGAAGTAGCGAAACAACACGGCGTTATGACGATGGAAAACAAGCCGCTTGCTCGAGCGATTTATGCCCAAGTGGAAATCGGTGAAGCGATTCCTGCCGAATTGTTCCAGGCTGTTGCGGAAGTACTGGCGTATGTATATAAGATGAAAGGCCGTACGAACTAACGAAAGAGGGAGGTGCAATCCGTTGAAAGTCAAAGATTTATTTGTACTTGTGGGCATTATCTGCATCGTTTTAATGATGATTGTACCTGTTCCAATCCCTTTGCTCGACTTCTTGCTCATTATCAATATCTCTATTGCCCTAATGGTTATTCTGGTCGCGATGAATACAAAGGAAGCGCTGCAATTCTCGATTTTCCCTTCCTTGCTGCTCATTACGACCTTATTCCGGTTGGCACTCAACGTATCCACTACACGCAACATTTTGTCTCACGCGGAAGCAGGGGACGTGGTCAGAACTTTTGGTTCTTTCGTTGCCGCAGGCAACATTGTCGTAGGATTCGTCGTCTTTCTGATCTTGGTCCTCGTACAATTTATCGTCATTACCAAAGGTTCTGAGCGCGTGGCCGAAGTTGCGGCACGGTTTACGCTCGATGCAATGCCAGGTAAGCAAATGAGTATCGACGCCGACCTCAATGCCGGCATGATTAATGAAGTCCAGGCGCGGGAGCGCCGGCAGAAGATTGAACGTGAAGCTGATTTTTACGGAGCGATGGACGGTGCCAGTAAGTTCGTAAAAGGGGATGCGATCGCAGGGATTATCATCCTGGTCATCAATTTGATCGGCGGTTTTATTATCGGCATGTCGATGAAAGGGATGGATTTTTCCGAGGCGCTCCAAACGTTCTCCATTCTGACGATTGGCGACGGATTGGTCAGCCAGATTCCGGCGCTGCTTATCTCGACAGCTGCGGGTATTATCGTCACCAGAGCATCTTCGGAAGGCAATCTGGGACATGATGTCACGAAACAATTGACTGCTCAGCCAAAGCTGCTGTATATCGTCGCAGGTACGTTGGTGGTTCTGGGAGTTTTTACACCGATTCACTGGTTTACAACGTTCCCGATTGCAGGTCTGCTTTCTTACGCAGCCTACAGAATGCAGAAAAATCTGGATCGCGAGGCGATTAAAGAGGAACAGCTGGTCGAGGAGCAGCAGATCGAAGAAGTGCGGAGTCCGGAGAGCGTCATTTCGCTTTTGCAGGTGGACCCGATCGAATTCGAGTTCGGTTATGGGCTCATCCCGCTCGCGGACACGCAGCAAGGCGGAGACTTGCTGGACCGGATCATTCTGATCCGGCGCCAATGCGCATTAGAGCTTGGGGTTGTCGTGCCGGTCATCCGGATCCGCGACAACATTCAACTGCGGCCGAACGAGTATATCATCAAAATAAAAGGCAATACGGTCGCCCGCGGCGAATTGCTCCTCAATCACTACTTGGCCATGAGCCCGGGCATTGATGACGATTCGATCTCCGGTATCGAGACAACCGAACCTGCGTTCGGACTTCCTGCCATCTGGATCGACGAGATGAACAAAGAGCGAGCCGAGCTCTCCGGGTATACCGTGGTCGATCCACCGTCTGTCGTCGCAACGCATTTGACGGAAATTATTAAGAAACATGCTCATGAGCTGCTTGGACGTCAAGAAACGAAAGCGCTCGTTGACAATGTACGCGAAACATACCCGGCGCTTGTGGACGATCTCATTCCTTCCGTACTGAACGTAGGGGACGTGCAGAAAGTGCTCGCCAAGCTGCTTCGCGAAAAAATATCCGTACGCGATCTGGTTACCATTTTGGAGACGTTGGCGGATTACGGGACATATACCAAGGATCCTGAAATATTGACGGAATACGTGAGACAAGCACTGTCTCGCCAAATCACGCAGCAATACACGTCCATCGGGGATTCGTTGAAAGTCATCACGGTCGGTCCTTCCGTAGAGAAAAAAATCGCGGAATCCGTTCAACAATCGGATCAAGGGAGCTATTTGGCCCTGGACCCGTCGTCTTCCCAAATTATTCATCACCGCGTGACGGAGCAAGTGTCCAAATTGATTCAATCGGGGCAGCAGCCGGTTATTTTAACATCACCTACGATTCGCATGTATGTACGACAATTGCTGGAACGCACGTTGCAGGACATTCCGGTTCTATCTTACAGCGAGCTTGAGCCGAGCGTTGAAATTCAAAGCATGGGGGTAGTCAATTTATGAGAGTAAAACGATATGTTGTCGATTCCATGCCGGACGCTTTGCAGAAGATCCGAACGGATTTGGGCAAGGATGCGGTCATTCTCAATACGAAGGAGATCCGCACCGGCGGCTTTCTAGGGATGTTCGGCAAAAAGAAAATCGAAGTAATCGCCGCGATCGATGGGGCTGCCGCCGCTTCCGGCGGCTCATCGAGCCGCCCGGCACCGTCGTTTGCGCAGCAGGCACAGAAGCCGATCATGCCGAATGTGCAAGCGCCTGCACGAGCGCATCAATCCGATTTTCCCGAGGTGCCGGACGTATTGGCTCCGTCTGCACTGAAGCAAGAAGCTGCGACGCCGCAGCCTGTCGTTGAGGGTTCGCTTCGCCAACGCCAACAGCAAGCCTACGCGCCTGTCGCTGCACAAGTGCAGGCACCGGCAGCAACTACGGCTACGGCAACTGTGCCTGCTCCAACGTCAGCTCCTGCAAAGCCTCTTTTGAATGAAAATCAGCTGATGGACGAGCTGAAGCAGATGAAAGAAATGATGAAGAGACTGACGGCAACCGCTGAGCCGGACCGCATGCCGGAACCGCTGGAGAAGCTGGAACAACTGCTTTGCGCGCAGGAGGTAGACCCTTCATTCGTCCGCCGTATGATGGAGGATGTCCAGAGCGACTTGGAAGCCGCGGGCGAGCCGATTACGGAAGAGAATGCGAGACAGCTCGTGCGCGCGAAGCTGGGGCAAACACTCCATTCCGAACAAAGCAAGCACATCTCCGATCAGACGAGGGTCGTTCATTTCGTCGGTCCGACGGGAGTCGGCAAGACGACGACGATCGCCAAGCTAGCAGCGGATCAAGTGCTGAAGTATCACCGCAAGGTAGGCTTCATTACATCCGACACCTACCGAATCGCTGCGATCGAGCAGCTTAAAACGTATGCGACGATTTTAAATGTCCCTCTTGAAGTCGTATTCTCCCCACAAGACCTAGCGAAAGCGTTCACGAATCTCGCGGACTGCGACGTGATTTTTATGGATACGGCCGGTCGCAATTTCCGAAATGAAATGTACGTTTCGGAACTGAATTCTCTTCTGAAAACACAAGGCAAAAGCGAAACCATTCTTGTGCTCAGCTTGACGACCAAGTATCGGGACATTCAAGCGATTACGAACAATTTTAGCAAGTTCAAGCTCGATAAAGTGTTGTTTACGAAAATGGATGAAACCGATTCCTATGGGGCGATCGTGAATGTCGTCAATGAATTCTCATTGCAGCTGTCTTACGTGACCACCGGTCAAAATGTCCCGGACGATATTGTGGAATTGAATGAGTGGCAAGTCATCGATTTGTTATTGGAGGAACCGCAAACATGAAGGATCAAGCAGAAGGGTTACGGCATCTGGTTCAAACTCACCAAGATCGAAGTATACGACAGACCAGGATCATTACCGTGACCAGTGGTAAAGGCGGGGTCGGCAAATCGAACTTTACGCTTAACTTCGCTTTATCGCTTCAAGCGCAGGGCTACAAGGTGCTTGTTTTTGACGCTGACATCGGGCTTGCCAATATCGACGTGTTGATGGGCGTACCCTCGTCATACAATTTGTACCACCTTTTGAAAAGGGAAAAAACGATCTGGGAAATCATTCAAAAAGGCGCCAATGGGTTGGAATTTATCGCCGGCGGCTCTGGATTTACGGATTTGCTTCGATTGACAGAGGAAGAGCTGAATTATTTCTCCGAACAGATCAGCGAGCTGCACGGATACGCGGATTTTATCATTTTCGATACCGGCGCAGGGCTTTCCAAAGAAACGCTGCAATTCATCCTCGCTTCGGAAGAAACGATTGTTGTGACTACGCCGGAACCGACGTCGATCACGGATGCTTATGCGATTATTAAAATGGTGACGTCTATGGGGCATCAGGTATCCTTTAAATTGGTCATCAATCGGGTGACCGACGCGAAGGAAGGCAGGCAGACGGCGGATAAAATATCATTGGTTGCTCATCAATTTTTGGATCTTCAAATTCCGACATTGGGGTTCATTGAGGATGACGCGGCGGTGTCGAAAGCAGTAAGAAAGCAAGTTCCGTTCTCTCTCGCTTTTCCCAATTCGGCTGCGGCCGTGAACATTCGCGCGATCTCCGAAGCTTTCGTAGGCGGCTACCGTACAAGCCACACGCCGTCTTCCGGCGTCAAAAGCTTTCTAAATAAAATGATGAGACTTTTGAAATAGGAATTTCGCAGATCATGTCGAATAACACATAAAGAGGGGGGAACAGCTATGGCATCTTATAACATTCTTGTTGTCGATGACTCCGTCTTTATGAGAAAAATCATCAGTGACCTGATTTCGGAAAATCCGCAATTCAAGGTGGTTGGAACAGCCAAAAACGGGCAAGAGGCCATTGAGCAAGTCAAGCTGCTGCGTCCCGATGCGGTTACGATGGATATCGAAATGCCTGTCATGAACGGCTTGGAAGCTTTACAGCGAATCATGCGCGAACAGCCTACACCTGTCATTATGGTAAGCTCGCTCACGCAGGAAGGCGCGGCCGAAACGATTAAAGCATTGGAATGGGGAGCCGTCGATTTTATTCGAAAGCCTTCGGGTTCCATTTCGCTGGATTTATACAAAGTCAAACAGTTACTGCTTGAAAAACTGCAAATTGCTGTTCGGACAAAGTTAAAAGGTTTTCAGCCGGATAATGCGCAAGGAGCTGTCCAGCAGACGGCAGCAACATCAGCAGTCAAAAGCGCACCCGCCGTTCCGCCGCCAAAGCCGGCAGCACCGGTGAAATCGGTTAATCCCGGGTCATCGCATTTTGAACATATCGTAGCGATCGGCACTTCAACGGGCGGACCGCGCGCGCTGCACCAAGTGATTTCCCATATACCTGCGGGATTTCCTGCACCAATACTAATTGTCCAGCATATGCCGCCGAATTTCACGAAATCGCTCGCACAGCGCTTGAATGACATCTCGCAGATCAAAGTCGTCGAGGCCGCGGAAGGGGATATCCTCCAAACCGCAACAGCGTACGTAGCGCCCGGCGGCTGGCATATGTTGATTGAAAAAGAACCAAATCGCACTTATAAAATTCGTTTGACAAAGGAAGAACCACGGTCAGGGCATCGACCTTCCGTGGATGTAATGTTTGAATCCTTGCTTGGTGCACCGGAGCTCAAACGCCACGCCGTCATTATGACGGGAATGGGCAGCGACGGGGCGAAAGGCATGCTGTCGCTCAAGCAGTCCGGATGTTCCACGACGATTGCCGAAGCGGAAGAAACATGCGTAGTTTACGGCATGCCGCGAGCGGCGGTTGAAAGTCAGGCCGCGATGCTGGTGCTTCCGCAGCAAGAAATCGCAGGCAGGATTGCGCGGTGCGTTTTGCAGGATGGATGAGCAGAATCGAGTCAATGTCAGGTGCAGGATGATTCTAATGGGGGTGTTTGAATATGGACATTAGTCAGTACTTATCAATGTTTATCGATGAATCCAAAGAGCATTTGCAAGCCCTTAATGAAAACCTTTTGAGTTTGGAAGGGAATCCTCAGGATATTAGCATTGTACATAACATTTTCCGGTCCGCTCACACGTTAAAAGGGATGGCGGCGACGATGGGGTTTGAAGACATCGCAGCGCTGACCCACGATATGGAGAACGTGCTCGATCTCGTTCGGAACAGTAAAATTGAAATGAACCCGTTCATCTTCGATTGCATTTTCAAAAGCTTGGATTCCCTGGAAACGATGGTTGAGGACATCATCCAAGGCGGAACCGGAAGCGCCGATGTTTCTGCGATCGTCGCTTCGCTGCGTTCAATCGTCTCCGGTGATTACCTGAAAACGGAAGCGCCTGCTGCAGCCGCTCCGGCTAAAGCGCCAGCCCGCGGCATTGAAGTGGATGAATTTCAATATTCTATCCTGCAACAGTCGATTGAATCCGGATTCCTCGTTTTCTATGTGGAAGTCACCGTTAACGAGAACTGTGTTTTAAAAGCGGCGCGTGCTTACATGGTATTTGATGCGATGGAACGAATGGGCGAGATCGTCAAATCGACGCCATCTGTTCAAGAAATCGAACAAGAAAAATTTGATCGTTCCTTCTCCCTCTATTTTATTTCCAAAGTGGATCAAGCCACGTTGGAGAAGGAAATCCTGAACGTCTCCGAAATCGCATCCGCTGTCATTATCACGGTCGATTCGGAATCATTGGCCGAATTGTCGAGCCCCGCTGCAGCTGAAGTGAATGCGGCCAGCAAAGAAATTGCAGCAACAGCAGCTCCTGCTGCACCAGCACCGACCGCTCCCGCAAAATCGGAGGCACCTGTCCCTGCGGCAGCTGCCAAGCCGGCCGCCAGCGCAGGTGGAGCGCCTGTCGCAAGCAGGACGATTCGCGTGGATATCGATCGTCTGGACACGCTGATGAATTTATTCAGCGAGCTGCTGATCGACCGCGTGCGTCTGGAGCAGTTGGCGAGCGAAGTGAAGCGCAACGATTTGACGGAAACCGTGGAGCATATGTCGCGCGTCAGCAGCGATTTGCAAAACATCGTGCTGAAACTCCGCATGGTGCCGGTCGATTCTGTGTTCAACCGCTTCCCGCGGATGATTCGAGACCTGGCGAAATCGCTGGATAAAAAGGTTGAACTCGTCATCACAGGTGCGGAAACAGAACTCGACCGCACGGTCATTGACGAGATTGGGGATCCGTTAGTTCACTTGCTGCGCAATGCGGTGGATCACGGCATTGAGCCGATCAGCGACCGTTTGGCTGCGGGTAAGCCCGAGCACGGCACGATTTACCTTCGCGCGTTCCACAGCGGCAACCATGTGTTCATCGAAATCGAAGAGGACGGCCGCGGCATTTACAGAGACAAAGTACTAAAGACGGCGCTGAAAAATGGGCTTGTTACGCAAGAGCAAGCTGCGAAACTGACCGACCACGAAGTGTACAACTTATTGTTCGCTTCGGGCTTCAGCACAGCGGAGAAAATTTCCGATATTTCCGGACGCGGTGTTGGTCTCGACGTTGTAAAAACGAAAATTCAAACACTGGGTGGCCACGTGCAGGTTGATTCCAAGCCTGGTTTCGGCAGCAAATTCTCGGTTCAATTGCCGCTGACACTGTCGATCATTTCGGCCATGCTTGTTCGTCTAGGCAGTGAGAAATACGCGATTCCACTTTCTTCCATCGTCGAAACGTCGGCGATCCAGAAATCGCAAATCCGCAATATTCACGGCAATCTGATGATCGATTATCGGGGCAGCATCATTCCGGTTGTCTCGTTGAGCACATTGTTTGAGGTGCCGGATTACAATGAAGATAAGGAAACCGAAACTGAAATCGTCGTTGTCCGCAAAGGCGACAAGCAAGTAGCGCTGATGGTGGACGAGTTTATCGGCCAGCAGGAGATCGTACTGAAGCCGCTTGGCAAATACTTAACCGGCGTTTTCGCGGTTTCCGGCGCAACGATTCTGGGCGACGGTCAAGTGGCCCTGATTATTGATACGAACGCACTGATTAAATAAACCATATTCGCTAAGGAGGCTATCACCATGGGAGAAGAAAAAAAGGTCATTGTCTTTACGCTTGGATCGGAAGAGTATGGGGTTGAAGTTGAGAAAGTAAGAACGATTGAAAGAATGCAGCCGATGACGCGTGTGCCGAAGGCGCCGGAATTTATCAAAGGCGTTATCAATTTGCGCGGCGTTGTCATTCCTGTCATTCATCTGCGTGCTAGATTTGGGCTGGAAGAGAACGAAAGCACGGATACTACACGGATTATTATCGTTTCGGCCGGCGACTTTGAGGTAGGGCTGATCGTAGATTCCGCCAATGACGTGATCGACGTTGATACGGACAACATCAACACACCGCCTGAAATTGTCGGCGGTATTAAGGCGAAGTACTTGGACGGTATTGCACGCGTTGGGGACAATCGACTTCTCGTTCTATTAAACCTGGAGCAAGTGCTCAATAAAAGCGAGATTTCGCAATTAGAAAGACTCGAGGACTAGGCTAGTGGATGTATTCGGTCGATTGGAAGAGTTTCAGTTGGATGTCCTCAAAGAAGTCGGCAATATTGGAGCGGGTCATGCTGCAACTGCGCTTTCCACTTTGCTGGATAAGCCGATCGACATGCTCGTGCCAAAAGTAAGAATGCTGCCGTTTGAAGAAATTTGCGAAAGCGTCGGCGGCGCGGAAACCGTTGTACTGGCCATCTTCTTGCGAGTGGAAGGGGATGCACCGGGCAATATGTTTTTCATCTTGAATTTGGACGCGGCTAAAAATATGCTGCGCGATCTCATTGGTCTTCACATTTCGGACGAGCAGGGGGAGTACTCCGAGTTGGAATTGTCTGCGCTGAATGAAATCGGCAACATTCTGGCCGGCTCGTACTTGTCTTCGCTTGCTGATTTTACAAACCTGAATTTGCAGCCGACGGTCCCATCTCTGGCGATCGATATGTCCGGCGCAATTTTGAGTTATGGTTTACTGCAATTTGGTCAAATGGGAGACCAGGCCCTTCTCATTGATACCAAATTTTTGGAAGGGGAGAATGAAGTGCAGGGGCACTTCTTCTTGATCCCCGATCCGGAATCGTTTGGTAAAATATTTTCCGCACTAGGGGTAGTCTCTGATGATGCAGGATAGTCTAATAAAAGTAGGCATGGCTGACCTCAATGTTGCAGAACGCGGTGGTGTCTTAAAAACTACAGGCCTGGGTTCATGTGTAGGCGTAACACTTTATGACAGCCGGACGAAGGTCGGAGGAATGGCGCATGTGATGCTGCCTTCTTCTGAAATCGCCCGTGAAGGGTCACTCAATATCGCTAAATATGCGGATACCGCTATTCCGGAATTAATTGCCAAAATGGCGCAGCTAGGCGCCAATGTTCACAAGCTTGAGGCTAAGCTTGCCGGCGGTGCTCAAATGTTTGCATTTGCCGGTAACAACGACACCATGAGAATCGGTCCGCGCAATGTGGAATCCTGCAAAGAAATGCTTAGTCAGTATCGCATCCCGATTATAGCGGAGGACACGGGGGCCAATTACGGTCGCACAATCGAGTTTATCTGTGAGACGGGGATTTTGGTCATCCGAAGCGTTCAATTAGGCGTAAAGGAAATTTAATCATGATTGGTACAATGCGAATTAACGTCATCGTAGCTTCACTAGCGGGCTTATTCACTTTTGCCTTATCGATCGGCAACAATTTGCTGCTGTCGACCTTGCTAAAAAGCGCGTATGCTTTTCTTATTTTATTCGTTCTTACTTTCGGTTTTCGTTGGGTGCTGGGTCTGGTTGCGGGAGCGGGAGAAGCCTCGGCCAAGACCTCGGCCGATCCTATGCAGGAGAATGCGCAGCTGGGACAGAATTTAGATATGGTGACTCCGAACGAGGACGGCGAAACGCTTGAGCTTATGAAGCCGAATCTTTCAAACCAGAATGCTGCTTCACTGTCAGACATGCAATTTTCACCACTGAATCCACCTAAGCTAGTCACCAAGAAAGAATTGGACCCTGAACAACTGGCGGGTGCACTAAGGCGAATGTCCGAAGATTAAGGATGGTGAATGTTTAGAACCATGATTGAACAAAAACAACCGCATCTTGCTAATATTGACTTGTGGAAGCAGTGGAAGGAACATGGCCAGATCTCCGCTAGACAGGCGCTGATCGAGAGTTTTTTGCCGCTTGTCGACTATGTCTCCGGGCGTCTGGCGATTGGTCTCCCTAAAACGGTTTCGAAAGATGACTTGTCCAGTTTTGGCGTGATGGGCTTGATCGATGCGATAGAGAAGTTTGATTATGAGCGAGGACTGCAGTTTGAAACGTACGCCTCCTGGCGCATCCGCGGCGCCATCATTGATGGGCTGCGGCAAGGTGACTGGGTGCCGAGATCCGTTCGGGAGAAGGCTAGAAAGATCGAGGATGCTTATCAGAAGCTTGAACAACAGTACTTGCGTTCCGTCTCGGATTCGGAGATCAGTGCGTATTTGCAAATTACCGAGCAGGAATTTCAACAAATGCTCCAGGATATATCGATTACGACCGTTTGCTCCATCGATGATCCGATTCGGGAAGAAGAGTCTGAAACAAGGCTTTCCTTACTTGTAGACGAAAAAGCGAAAAACCCTGAAGTTCAGGTGAATGAATTTTATTTAAAAGAATCTTTGGCGAAAGCGATCGAGCGCTTGACTGAAAAGGAGAGAACGGTTGTTTCGCTGTTTTATTTTGAGGAGTTGTCCTTGAGTGAAATTGCCGAGGTGATGTGTTTATCGCCGTCACGCATTTCCCAACTGCATTCTAAAGCGATTCTTAGGTTGAAAGGTGTGCTGGGACGTTTTAAGAATCAACTATTCCAAGATAGCTAACACATTCTGAACGAAATGAAAGGTGGTATGTCCATGAGCGAGGGGAACATGCCTTTGGAGTATTACATTCAAATCTCAGTGTCGGATGATAAGCTGTCGGCACATGCACTACTTTCCAATCTGGACGACAATTTTACGGTAACGCTGGGGCAGCTGAAAGGTCTTCTTCAGTCCCATCAAGTCGTTCACGGCGTAGATGAATCGGTCTTGGCAGCCATTGCTGCCAATCCCCAGTCGTATGCGCACAGGAAAACGGAGATTGCTTCAGGTACACCGTCCGTTGACGGGAAAAATGGTTATGTGAAACTCTTGTTCGATATGGACGCTGACGATAAGAAAGCGATCGAGGAAGAAGACGGACGAGTCAATTTCAAAGAAGTCATCTCCTTGCATAATGTGAAAAAAGGGCAGTTAATCGGACAGCGCTTCTTGGCGACGGAAGGTATGCCTGGCCGAGCAGTAACCGGTGAAATGCTGCCTTTTAAAAAAGGGAAAGAAACCCGTTTCAAAATGGGGAAAAACGTCGTGGCTGATAGCGAAGCTACGGGGCTATATGCCACAATTGACGGCATGGTGGTCAAAACCGACAGAGAGAAAATCAACGTATTTCCGATTTATGAAGTCAACGGCGATGTCGATTATCGTGTTGGAAATATTGATTTTATCGGTACAGTTGTCATCCGCGGCAATGTTCTTCCAGGCTTTAAAGTTCGCGCGGCCGGTGATATTCGTATCATTGGGGGCGTCGAAGCGGCCGAATTGGAAGCTGAGGGGTCAATCGAGATTACGGCAGGCATTGTCGGGCAAAATAAAGCGAATATTAAAGCCGGCTCCAATGTGAAAAGCTCATTTATCCAAGATGCAACCATTGAAGCGGGGGGAGATTTAACGGTTTCGCAAAGTATTATGCACTCGACAGTGCGCGCTGGTAAAAATGTGATCTGTGCCGGTTCCAAAGGACTCATTGTCGGTGGAACGATTCAAGCCGGCGAACAGGTGACAGCGAGAACGATCGGCAATTCCATGTCAACGACGACCGTTATTGAAGTCGGCGTGCTGCCGGAGCTTCGCAACGAACTGGTTCAACTTCGCGCACAGCTTCGCACACATATGGACAATTTTGACAAGACGACCAAAGCGCTTTCGATCCTGGACCAACTGGCCGCAGCAGGCCAATTGACGCCTGATAAAGTGGGCATGCGCGTTAAGCTGAATCATACGAAGAAGCAGGCGATTGAAGAGCAGAACGTGCTCAAAGATCGCATGCTTGAAATCGAGAAGTCGCTCGAGGATTCCTCTAATGCCAAGGTTCAAGTCATCTCGACGATCTATGGCGGGACGAAACTCGTGATCGGCCGCAATACCAAATTCGTCAAAGATCAGGCGAATCGCGTTACTTATCGTCTTCACGACGGAGATATTTCATTTAGTGCTAATGTGTAAATGGAGGTGGGGTAAGCGATGAGTTTTAAAGCCATCGATTTACAGTTCGCCGTACACAAAAACGATGAGGCCGGAATCAAGCAGAACCAACTGATGCAGAAGCCACGGCACGATGAAGTCGTGCTTGAGCAGCATGCCTTGCTGGAGACGAATCATGATCGTCATCGCAGCGCCAAGCTGGAGGAGAGCGCACGCCCGGATCTCAAAGACAAGCATGAGCAGAAGCGCGCTCCTCAAGAGCGCAAAGCACGCGGCACCATCTCCGGGCAATCGGCCGCCGCGCCAGAGGATGGCGTGCGTGTTCCCGCGCATCCCTACAAAGGGCATCATATTGATTTATCTCTTTAATTTGTAATAAGAAAAAGGTGAAACTCATGGCAATGCCGCCATTTGCATACGTTATTTTGCTCGGTCTAGTGCTCATCGTCTATGCGCGGTTTCTTCCAAAAACCGTTTCAGCTGGAGCGGGGAAGGCGAAATCGGCCGTTCAGGAGATCGAGGAAACAATCGAACATTTCGCGGCGGAAATGGATGAACAAAATCAGGCCATGCTCGATCTCTTTACCAAAACGAAACATGACTACGAAGTGGAGCTAGCCAAGCTGGCAGGGCGATTGGAGTCGCTGGAGCGCCAAAAAATAGAACTTTCACGCGAGCTGACCAAGCAGTCGGCAGCTGAACTTGGAGCGGATCGTACCACGATGGCGGAGACGGCCGTCTCTGTCAGTCCGCAAGAAGCGCAGGCAGGCAGCGCGATGCCGAATGCGGCGGAAAGTCATGATGCGGCCGACCAGGCGGCGCAGCCCGATCCAGAACCCGCTTACACAGGGTTAAGCATGCGAACGCGCTATTCGGATCTGTTTGCTTTGCATGATCAAGGCAAAAGCGTTGAGGCCATTGCCAAAAAGCTGAACATGAACAAAGGCGAAGTCAATTTAATCCTCCAACTCTCCAGACAGGAGGAGCGTACGCATGTTTAAGAATCGTATATTCGTTTCAGGTCTTGGCATCGGCGTCATCGTCGGGGCGATTTTGTTGCAAATCATGCTTATTCGACCGAGTGCGGCACCAAATACTGACCCTTCCGGCACGATTTCGTTGGAGGAGATGGACCCGCAGAAGCTGAAGCAGGAAGCCTCTAAATATTTTCAAGTCTACGATTTGAATGTGAAAATGTTTACCCAAGCCGAGCTTGACGCAGCTGTGCAGAAGAAAATCAAAGAAGAGGAAGACAAAGCGGCAGCTGCAGCGAAGCCGGAGCAGCAGCCGACCAAAGCACCGCCGCAGAAAATCGTGATTTACGTCCAGCCGAGCCTTGATGCGACGGCGGTTGCAGATCTCCTCGTTCAATCCGGCGTGATTACGGATCGGAACGCGTTTGCAGCGGAGCTTGCCAAGCAGGGGGGCAACTACAAGATTCAGGTCGGCTTCCACGCCTTCGAGGGCGTTCAAGATATGGCCGGAATCGTGGCCAATTTGCTGACACAACCGCCGAAATAAAGTGCGCTAAAAGATCTTCATAGAAAGATCTTTTTTTGTTGAAACGGGCAAATTTCGTTGGGGAGAAAAAGTTGCAACCGATTTTCAGTTGTGGTATATTTATTCACGGTGTTAAAAACTCACGCCCGTCAATTTGCATAATGGTGCTTACAAATGTAAGTTTTATGCAAAGATGCGAGGGGCGGCGGATGCCAAATAAACCATTTTGAGGAGGGATTGGGGATGGCAGTAATCTCCATGAAACAGCTTTTAGAAGCTGGCGTACATTTCGGTCACCAAACACGTCGTTGGAACCCGAAAATGGACAAGTACATTTTCACTGAAAGAAACGGTATCTACATCATCGACTTGCAAAAAACGGTTAAAAAAGTTGAGGAAGCTTACAACTTCGTTAAATCCGTTGCAGAAGAGAACGGTACACTGCTATTTGTAGGTACTAAGAAACAAGCGCAAGATTCCGTTGCTGAAGAAGCAGAACGTTGCGGCATGTACTTCATCAACCAACGTTGGTTGGGTGGTACACTGACAAACTTCGCTACCATTCAAAAACGTATCGACCGTTTGAAAACTCTTGAAAGATGGGAAGAAGATGGCACGTTCCAAGTTCTTCCTAAGAAAGAAGTTATCATTCTCCGCAAAGAGAAAGAGCGTCTTGAGAAATTCTTGGGCGGCATCAAGAACATGAAAGGCCTGCCAAGCGCACTTTTCATTATCGACCCTCGTAAAGAGCGTATTGCTGTCGCAGAAGCTCGCAAATTGGGTATCCCAATCGTTGGTATCGTTGATACAAACTGCGATCCGGACGAAATCGATTACGTGATTCCAGGTAACGACGATGCAATCCGCGCTGTGAAATTGCTGACAGCGAAAATTGCTGATGCAGTTATCGAAGCACACCAAGGCGAGCAAACAACAGCTTAATCCATATGAATGTGAAAAGGGTGGTTGGAAGGTGTAACAGCCTGTCACCACCCTTTTTTTAGAATAACATTGGCGTTACATATTACTTAATCCAATTAGGAGGTTTCTTTTCCATGGCAATTACAGCTGCACAAGTAAAAGAACTACGTGAAAAAACAGGCGCAGGTATGTTGGACTGCAAAAAAGCGCTGGAAGAAGCAAACGGTGACGTAGGAAGAGCTTCTGAAATTCTTCGTGAAAAAGGTCTTTCCGCTGCAGCAAACAAAGCGGGCCGTATCGCAACAGAAGGTGCTGTTGAATCTTACATCCACGCTGGCGGTAAAGTTGGCGTTCTGGTTGAAATCAACTGCGAAACTGACTTCGTAGGTAAAACGGACCAATTCAAAGCATTCTGCCGCGACATCGCAATGCACATTGCAGCAGCTAGTCCGCTGTACGTGCGCCGTGATGAAGTGCCAACGGAAGCTTTGGAGAAAGAAAAAGAAATCCTTAAAGCTCAAGCGTTGAACGAAGGCAAGCCTGAAAAAATCGTTGAGAAAATGGTTGAAGGTCGAATCGGCAAATACTACGAAGAATACTGCTTGATGGAGCAATCCTTCGTGAAAGACCCAGACAAAACGATCGAGCAATTGCTGAACGAAAAAATTGCAACGATCGGCGAGAACATCTCCATTCGTCGTTTCGTACGTTTTGGTCTTGGTGAAGGTCTTGAGAAGAAACAAGAAAACTTTGCGGAAGAAGTTATGTCCCAAGTGAAACTATAATAAGCAGCGACAAAAAGTTGGAACACTTGGTGTTCCTTCTTTTTTAGCCCTTAACTTGATCGGTTTGCAAGGAAACGGAGGTATACAAGTTGGGTCAACCTTTTTACAAAAGAATTGTGCTGAAATTGAGCGGGGAAGCTTTGGCGGGACAACAAGGGTACGGCATTGATTCCGAAATTATTACCTCCATTGCTCAGCAAGTGAAAGATGTAGTAGAATTAAGTGTTGAAGTGGCTGTTGTTGTAGGCGGAGGCAACATTTGGCGCGGCATTGCCGGCAGCGAAAAAGGGATGGACCGTGCAACGGCAGACTATATGGGTATGCTTGCGACGGTTATGAACTCATTGGCGCTGCAGGATGCGCTTGAGAATATCGGCGTGCCGACACGCGTTCAGTCTTCGATTACGATGCAGCAAGTGGCTGAGCCGTATATCCGCAGAAGAGCGATGCGCCATCTGGAGAAGGGAAGAGTCGTGATTTTCGCAGCGGGTACGGGCAATCCATACTTCTCGACAGATACGACGGCTGCGCTTCGAGCTGCAGAGATTGAAGCTGAAGTTATTTTAATGGCCAAAAACAAGGTTGATGGTGTATACTCCGCTGATCCATTCAAAGATCCGACAGCTAAAAAATTCGAAACACTGACTTATATGGAAGTCATTAGCAATAACCTTGGCGTTATGGACTCAACGGCTTCTTCCCTCTGTATGGACAACAACATCCCGCTAGTGGTGTTTAATATTACGGAAAAAGGCAATATCAAACGCGTTGTTCTTGGTGAGAAAATCGGTACGACTGTTAAAGGGAGTGTATAATCGATGCCGCAATCAGTGAAAAAGAACGCAGAAGACCGGATGGAGAAAGCGATCGGCGCGCTTAAGAGAGATTTGCTGACGCTGCGTGCCGGACGCGCAACGCCATCGCTGCTGGATCGTATTCAAGTCGAATATTATGGTGCGATGACACCGGTCAATCAGCTCGCGAACTTGACAACACCGGATTCCCGCACGCTGCTGATCCAGCCGTGGGACAAGAGCTCAATGTCTTCTATTGAAAAAGCGATCATGAAGTCAGATCTTGGCTTAACGCCTTCCAATGACGGTTCCGTGATTCGAATCGTCATCCCAGCTTTGACGGAAGAGCGTCGTGCTGAACTCGTGAAAATGACGAAGAAATTCGGTGAAGAAGCGAAAGTTGCGATCCGAAACATTCGCCGCGACGCGAACGACGACATCAAGAAGCTCGAAAAGTCCGGAATTTCGGAGGATGAGTCCCGCAAACATCAAGAGGACATCCAGAAATTTACCGACAAATTCGTAGCCGAGGTTGAGAAAGTGCTGGCAGCGAAAGAGAAGGAAATTATGGAAGTTTAGCGATAGATATGCGCCCCCGGGTAGTAATCACTGGGGGCTTTTCATCTTTCCCTAGTTGGGAGGAACAACAGTGCTTAAGCTATTCAAGAATTGGTTCGGTAACAATCGCAAGCCTGCTCGTTTATCCCTGCCGGAGATTGAGCTGGATAAAGTCCCGGCGCACGTGGCGATCATTATGGACGGCAACGGGCGGTGGGCGCAGCAACGAGGGCTGCCTCGCGTTGCGGGACACCATTCCGGCATGAAAAATGTGAAAAAAATAACGATGGCGGCCAATGACATCGGTGTGAAAGTGCTGACTATGTATGCATTTTCTACGGAAAATTGGAAGCGACCGAAGGAAGAAGTGGAGTTTCTCATGAAGCTTCCGCAGGAGTTTTTTCCTTTGGAAATTGAAGAGTTGATTCAGAACAACGTGCGGATTCGGATGACCGGTTGGAAAGAGGGGCTGCCCGACTACACGCTGAACGCAATTGAAGGTGCGATTGAACGGACGAAGCATAATACAGGTTTGATTTTGAATTTTGCTTTGAATTATGGCGGCCGCAAGGAAATTATTACCGGTGTGCAGCACTTGATTCAGGACGTCCAGGAAGGAAAGATTAATCCTGATGAACTGAGCGAAACGCAAATTTCATCCTATATGCTTACGTCAGATCTGCCAGATCCCGATCTCCTGATCCGAACCTCCGGAGAACAACGGCTCAGCAACTTTTTGCTGTGGCAGCTGGCATACTCCGAGCTTTGGTTCACGGACGCATACTGGCCTGAATTTACGGAAGACTTGTTCAATCAAGCGATTGCGGAATATCAGCGCCGCGGCAGAAGATACGGCGGAGTTTAAAGCTTAGATGTCATCTAGGGGGATTCACCTTGAAACAGAGATTAATAACCGGCATTATCGCCGCTATTGTGTTCCTTACCTTGCTCGTATTAGGCGGCTACTGGTATGCAGGGCTGATCGTGCTCGTGTCCATTATCGGCTATCGCGAATACTTGCAAATGAACGGGTACATGCCTTTCAAACTGACGGCGGGCATCGGACTGATTGCTTTGCTCATTTTAACGATTCCTTGGGAACAAGAACAGTTCGGAGGTTCGTTCCCTCTCTCGACTACAGCTGTCATCTGGCTCGGCATGTTTCTGCTGCTATTTATTACCGTCGCGTCGAAGAATAAAATCACGATTGATCAAGTATCGGTCATTTTGCTTGGCGTCGTTTACATTGGCCTTGGCTTCAATTACATGATCGCAGCTAGGCTTGGAGAACACGGTTTGTTTTGGACGTTCTTGATTTTCGTCTGCATCTGGGCTTCCGATTCAGGCGCCTATTTTGTTGGCTCCAAGCTTGGTAAAACGCCGTTATGGCCGCAAATCAGCCCTAAAAAATCCGTTGAAGGCGCCATTGGTGGCATCGTTATTTCCGTGATTGCAGCGATTATTTTTGCCATTGCTTCTCCGGAACTATTGAGCATCCCACAGGCGCTTCTTTTAGGTCTTGTCATCGCAGTTGTGGGACAAGTGGGAGACCTCATCCAATCGGCTTATAAACGGGTAAAAGGAATTAAAGATACAGGGACGCTGCTTCCGGGTCATGGCGGTGTGCTGGATCGCATGGACAGTTGGTTGATCGTGTTTCCTTTTGTTTATTTGCTTGGCTTAATTCCGCAATAATGACTACCTGTGGGGTGTGCAAATCATGAAGAAAATAGCCATACTCGGCTCCACCGGCTCGATCGGTACGCAAACGCTCGATATTGCGGCGCACGCGCCCGAACAGTTCCAAGTGACCGCCATTTCAGGTGGTTTTAACAGCGAACTAATCATTGAACAATCGCAGCGGTTTCGCCCACAACTGGTATCCGTGGCAACGAAGGAGCTCGCGGACAGGATTGCCCAGCATGTACCTGCTGGCACTCGTGTGCTTCACGGCGAGGAGGGTTTAATGGCGGTCGCGACGGAAAGCGGCGCGGACATCCTTGTGACTGCGTTGGTCGGAAGCCAAGGCCTGAAACCGACGCTGGCTGCGATTGAAGCAGGCAAGCATATCGGGCTTGCCAACAAAGAAACGCTCGTCAGTGCCGGTCACATTGTGACGGAGGCGGCGAAGCGCAAAGGCGTTGCCCTTTTACCGGTGGACAGCGAGCATTCTGCGATTTTTCAATGCCTGAACGGTGAGAAACCTTCGCAAATCGAGCGCATTACATTGACCGCATCAGGCGGCTCATTCCGGGATCGCACACGCGCGGAGCTCGAAGACGTGACGGTCAAGGAAGCGCTGAATCATCCCAACTGGTCCATGGGCGCCAAAATCACAATCGATTCCGCGACGATGGTCAACAAAGGGCTTGAAGTGATTGAGGCACATTGGCTTTTCGGTCTGGATTACGATCATATTGATGTTATCCTTCATCCCGAAAGCGTGATCCATTCCTACGTCGAGTTCATCGATCATAGTGTCATCGCTCAGCTTGGCAATCCGGATATGCGGATTCCGATTTCCTACGCGCTGACGTATCCGGATCGGATTCCGACACCGACAACGCGATTGAATTTAGCGTCCATCGGCAAGCTTAACTTCCGCGAAATGGATTACGAGCGGTTTCCGTGCTTGCGCATGGCGTTTGAAAGCGGCAGGCAGAGCGGCACGACGCCGACGGTGTACAACGCAGCCAACGAGGTTGCGGTTGCACGCTTTTTAAAAGGCGAAATCACGTTTCTCCAGATCGAATCCATTATCGAAGCAACGCTTCAAAAGCATGAATCCTATCCAAATCCTCCAATTGAACTCATTCATGAACAAGATCAATGGGCGAGACAGGTTGCAGCCGCGATGACGTTTTAAATGGAACGGGTGCGCTAGCAATAACGTCTAATTCGTCCTCCTGGTTCGTATACTGATCTGAGTGCGCATAGCTTGTATTCCGCGGTTCAATAGTGGTAATCTAAGAATACGCTCTCCTTTCTACATAGGACAGTTTCTAAGATAACCCGAAGGGGGAAATACGACTTGTCGGCTATTGAAGTTGCGTTAAAGGTGATTTTGCTGTTTTTCGTCCTTGTGACGATTCATGAATGGGGCCATTTTTACTTTGCCAAGCGGGCGGGCATTTTGGTGCGCGAGTTTGCCATCGGATTTGGACCGAAA
Organism: Paenibacillus oryzisoli; assembly: GCF_050467285.1. Taxonomy (GTDB): domain Bacteria; phylum Bacillota; class Bacilli; order Paenibacillales; family NBRC-103111; genus Paenibacillus_E; species Paenibacillus_E oryzisoli_A. The sequence continues at coordinate 51,794 of NZ_JBCMUN010000038.1, forward strand.
ATTTTCTCATATAAAAAAGGCGAGACCCGCTATACGCTGCGCATCTTGCCGATCGGCGGCTTTGTGCGGATGGCAGGGGAGGATCCCGAAATCGTTCAGGTGAATCCCGGTCAGACGATTGCCGTTAAGGTGAATAAGCAGAATCAAGTCACGCATCTGTACCTCGATCAATTAGATCGTCGTTCTAACGTTATCCTCGGTGTTGTTGAATCGATCGATTTGGAACGCGAGCTCCGCGTAGCCCTGGAAGTTGACGGAGAGAAAGTAACGTTCCCAATCGATCCGCAAGCGCTGATGGTGACCAAAGGGACAGAGACGCAAATTGCGCCTTATGATCGTCAATTCGGTTCCAAGCCGGTTGGCAAGCGTGCGCTAGCCATTGTGATGGGGCCTGTGATGAACTTTGTGCTGGCCATCGTGTTGTTCCTCATCGTTGTCATCATGTCCGGTGTCTTCACGAATGTTAAGTTGGATACGGTTCAGGCTGGCAGAGCTGGTGAAAAAGCTGGACTGCATAAAGGCGATGTGATCATTTCCATCAATAATCAGGTGATCGGTGACGATCGTGAGAAACTCGTAACGGCGATTCAATCCTCTGCTGGCAAAACGATGACTTGGGTCATCGATCGTGCGGGGGCGCCGTTAACGCTGCAAGTGACGCCTGAACTCGAAGCAGGAACAGGCAAATTAGGTGTCGTCATCAGTGGGGATCGCCGCAGTGCAACATTTAAAGAAGTAATCACCGGTACATATGACCAAGTCGTAGGAACAACCATTAGCATTGTGACCGGCTTGCAGAAGCTTGTCATGCTGCAGTTCAAGCTCGACGATCTCGGCGGACCGGTACGAACGGCGCAAGTGTCGGCGGAGTTTGCCAAGATGGGGATTACGTACCTGATCTCTTGGGCGGCTACTCTGAGCCTCTACTTGGGGATCTTTAATTTGCTGCCGATTCCGGCGCTAGATGGAAGCCGTCTACTCTTCATGGGGCTGGAGGCGCTTCGCGGCAAGCCGATCGATCCGAACCGCGAAAGTCTGGTTCACTTTGTCGGTTTCGCGCTGCTCATGCTGTTAATGGTGGCTGTCACCTACAATGATATTTTACGATTAATCAAAGGGTAGTCCGAGAATCGTGGGAGGATTTATGTCGAACGATAAACAATTTGTCCGAGAAATTACACCGCAGGGAGAGGACTTCTCCCGCTGGTATATTGATGTTATCAAGAAAGCGGACCTGATGAGCTACTCACCGGTTCGCGGCTGTATCGTGTTCAAACCGGACGGCTTTGAAATCTGGGAGAATATTCAGCGCGAATTGGACAGCATGTTCAAAGCGACGGGACACCGCAATGCGTACTTTCCACTATTTATTCCGGAGAGCTTTTTCCAGAAAGAAAAAGAACACGTTGAAGGCTTTAACCCTGAATTGCCTTGGGTGACAGAAGCAGGTGGAGAGAAACTGGAAGAGCGCCTAGCGATTCGTCCGACTTCCGAGACGATGATTGGCCACATGTACGCCGAGTGGATCAACTCCTACCGCGATCTTCCACTGCTGATTAACCAATGGGCAAACGTTGTTCGCTGGGAAAAGCGTACGCTGCCGTTCCTGCGCACAACCGAGTTCCTCTGGCAGGAAGGTCATACCGCTCACGAAGACGAGCAGGACGCACGCCGCGAAACGATGCAAATGCTGGAAGTGTACCGCAAATTTGCCGAAGAGTTCCTCGCGATTCCGGTAATTGTCGGTCAGAAGACACCTTCCGAGAAGTTCGCAGGGGCGGTTGATACATTCTCCATTGAAGCGATGATGAAGGATGGCAAAGCGGTGCAAGCCGGAACGTCCCACTACCTGGGCACTAATTTCGCAGTCGCGTTTGATATCAAATTTCTGGACCGTGAAAATCAGCATCAATTCGCGCATACGACCTCTTGGGGCGTAAGTACTCGTCTGATCGGCGCCTTGATCATGGTTCATGGGGATGACCGTGGTCTTGTACTGCCGCCGAAGGTTGCACCGACGCAAGTCATCATGATTCCGATTGGACCGCCAAAAACGCGTGAACAAGTCATCGGACGTGTGGACGAGCTGTACGCGGAACTGAAAAAAGCCGGTGTTCGTGTCAAAGTGGATGACCGCACCGATCAAAGCCCGGGCTGGAAGTTTAATGAATACGAAATGCGCGGCGTTCCGATTCGTGTTGAGCTTGGACCCCGCGACATGGAGAACGGACAAGTTGTTCTCGTTTCCCGCGTCAGCGGTGAGAAGAAAGTCGTGCAGCAGGCGAATTTTGTAGAAGAAGTGCAAAATCTGCTTGCCGAGATTCATCAGCAGATGTATGATAAAGCGAAGCAATTCCGCGATGAACATTACATTGCGGTCGATACAGTCGACGAGTTCAAAACGTTCCTCGAGACGAAGCGCGGTTTCGCGTTAGCCGGTTGGTGCGGCTCGGATGCGTGCGAAGCGCAGGTCAAAGAAGAGACTGGGGCGACAAGCCGCAACATCCCTTTCGAACCGTCCGAAACGAAGTCGACATGTCTCATTTGCGGGGAAGCCGCGAAGCATACGGTTGTTTTTGGTCGAAGCTATTAATTGTCAAATCCAGGGCACTTGGAGTCTAGGCTCCATTGCCCTTCGTATTTTTTATGGGGAGGCTGTTCATGAGTAATCTGGCTGATAAACGGAATCGCTTTGAGCTTTTGATGCAGCAAGCCGAGATTCCAGGCGATATGGTGCGGACCTATTTTACGGACGGTTATATCGATCAAGTAGAAATCAGTCGTAAGAATCGGGACTGGACGTTTTATTTGGTGAAGGAAGAACTCGTCCCTCAGCCGATTTACCGTTCGTTTTGCAAAATGATTCAAGAGAAGTTCGCGTCCATTGCCAAAATCCGATTCATTTGGAAGTTTGAGCAGGCAGGTGCGGACGCCTTGGTCGCCGAATATTGGAGCCTCTTCATGGAGTGGCTGCAGCGGGAGGTCCCATCTATCAACGGATGGATGGCCAAGGCGAGAGTTGACGTGCAGGGTACGCAGCTTTCGTTGATTTTGCTCGACAACATTGGGCTTGAGCTGGCCCGGAAGAAAAATATCGACATGTATGTTAGGAACTTTTTTCATAACTATTTTCAAATGGAATTATCTGTCAAATATTCGCTCGGCGCCGCTTCTGAAACCGAAGCGGAATATGAGAAGTTCGCCAAACAGCGTGCCGAAGGGGAAAAATCGTTCACGCAAGAGATCATGATGTCGATTGAGATGGAAGACGAGGATACCCTTGTTTCGGATGACGAGCTGAAGCTGGTCATGGGCTACGAAATCAAGGAGGTTCCGACACCGCTCAAAGACATTCAGGAAGAAGAAAAGAAAATTACCGTGCAAGGAATGGTTTTCGGTCTGGAAGTCAAGGAACTGAGGAACGGCAATACGCTGTTCTCCTTTAACCTCACCGACTTTACCGATTCCATGGCGATGAAGATGTTCGCGAAGACGAAGGAAGACGTCAAGATTCTCAGCCTTCTGTCGAATGGGACATGGGTGCGCGCAAGAGGGAAGGTCGAGTATGACCGCTTTATGCAAGTCCCTGAGCTGGTTATGATTCCGAACGACTTGACGGAAGTCATGGCACCGAAGGACCGCATGGACGATGCCGAGGAGAAGCGGGTCGAGTTCCATTTGCATACCAATATGAGCACGATGGATGCGCTCACGCCTGTGGACCAACTCGTGAAGACGGCAGCCAAATGGGGCCATAAAGCGATTGCGATTACCGACCATAGCAACATTCAATGCTACCCGGATGCGGGTAAAGCAGCAAAAAAACATGGCATCAAAGTTATCTATGGCTTAGAAGCCAATGTCGTGAACGATGCGGTACCGATTGTCATGAATCCAATTGATATCGAAATGAAGCAAGGCACGTATGTCATTTTCGACGTGGAGACGACGGGGCTCTCGGTGACGAATAATAAAATTATCGAGCTCGCCGGCGTCAAAATGCAGGACGGGAAAGAAATCGACCGGTTTGCAACGTTTATTAATCCGCATGAGCGAATTCCATATAACATTCAGCAGCTCACAAACATTACGGATGAAATGGTCGCGGATGCGCCGGATATTGAAGAAGAACTGCCGAAGTTCATTGACTTTGTCGGCGACAGCATTTTAGTTGCGCATAACGCGCGCTTCGATATGGGCTTTCTGCAAGCGAACCTGAAGCGCATGGGGCTGCCGGAAGTGAATAATGCCGTGCTCGATACGCTGGAGCTTGCTCGTTTCCTGTTCCCGGCGATGAAAAACCACCGGTTGAACACGCTCTCGGACAAGTTCAAGGTAAGCCTTGACAATCATCACCGTGCGATCGACGACTCGATCGCGCTGGGTTTTGTTTTATTCCATCTGATCAATGAAGCCTACGATCGGCAAATCGTCTCCTTGGCGAGACTCAACGATTATGTCGGCAAGGATTTGTCGAATCAGCGCCCGTTCCACTGTTGTATTTATGCACTGAACGCGACGGGGAAGAAAAATTTATTCAGACTGATCTCATTATCTCATACAACATATTTACAGCGTTCCGCAACGATTCCGAAAAGTGTGCTCGTCGAGCACCGAGAGGGGCTGCTGATTACCTCCGGTTGCGAAAAAGGCGAGTTTTTCGAGGCTGTGCTCAACAAATCGGTCGAGGAGGCCGAACAGGTTTCCGAGTTCTACGATATTCTGGAGATTCAACCAGTCAGCTATAACATGCATTTGGTCGAGAAAGGGCTCGTCGGCAGTGCCGAAGATCTGGAAAACGCCGTTCGACGTGTGTGCGAAATCGGAGCCAAAACCGGCAAGCCGGTGATTGCGACTGGCAACGTGCACTACTTGCATCCGCGAGAAAAAATGTGCCGAGACATTACGATTAACGGGATTACCGGCTTTAGTCCGCTCAAGGGCACCAAAAAGCCTGATGCACATTTTCGGACGACGAAGGAAATGCTCCAGGAGTTTAAGTTTCTTGGCCAAGAGAAAGCGCATGAAGTTGTCATTCGCAACACGAACGAGTTGGCGGACCGCTTCGAAGTGATCGAGCTGTTCCCGGACAAGCTGTTTACACCGATTATTGACGGCGCGGACGATGAAATTCGGACGACCTGCTACAACACGGCGAAAAGCATCTACGGCGAAGAACTGCCGGAAGTGATCGTGGCGCGGCTTGAAAAAGAGCTTGTGCCGATCATCAAATACGGCTTCTCCGCGAACTATCTCATTTCCGAACGTCTCGTAAAAAAATCGAATGCGGACGGCTACCTCGTAGGGTCCCGGGGATCCGTAGGTTCATCCGTCGTTGCGATGATGCTCGGCATCTCCGAAGTTAATCCGCTGCCGCCCCATTACATTTGCTACAGTTGCCAGCACAGCGAATGGTTCCTGGACGGCAGTGTGCCGAGCGGTTTCGACTTGCCGAACAAAATTTGTCCGAACTGCGGCGAGCCGATGAAAGGCGATGGGCATGATATTCCGTTCGAAACGTTCCTTGGCTTTAAAGGGGACAAGGTTCCCGATATTGACCTTAACTTTTCGGGCGAATATCAGCCTGTGGCGCACAACTACACGAAAGTGCTGTTCGGCGAGAAGAGCGTATTCCGTGCCGGAACGATCGGTACGGTAGCGGAGAAGACGGCGTTCGGCTTCGTTAAAAAATACGAAGAAGAAATCGGCGCAAAATGGCGCGGCGCTGAGCTTAATCGATTGGCCGGCGGCTGTACCGGCGTTAAGCGGAGTACGGGCCAGCATCCCGGCGGGATCGTCGTCGTACCTGACTATATGGAAGTCGACGACATTACACCGGTGCAATTTCCGGCTGATGATAAAAATTCCGAGTGGATGACGACCCACTTCGATTATCACGCCTTTGACGCGAACCTGCTCAAACTCGATATTCTGGGACACGACGATCCGACGATGATGCGGATGCTGCAGGACATAACAGGCATCGATCCGACGACGCTTCCGATGAATGATTCGAAAGCGATGAGCATTTTCTCCTCGACGGAAGCGCTCGGCGTCACGCCGGATCTAATCCGTTCGCCGGTAGCGACGTATGGTGTTCCCGAAATGGGAACGAAATTCGTGCGTCAAATGCTTCAAGAGACGCAGCCAAGCTCGTTTGCCGACTTGCTCCAGATTTCGGGATTGTCTCACGGAACAGGTGTTTGGCTCGGCAATGCACAGGAACTGATTAAAAAAGGCATCTGCAACATTAAGACCGTAATCGGTTGTCGTGACGATATTATGCTCTACTTGATTTACAAAGCCGGCATGGACGCGGGTCTGGCGTTTAAAATCACGGAAAGCGTGCGGAAAGGGAAAGGGCTCACCGACGAGTGGAAGGAAGAGATGAAGCGCTGCAACGTGCCAGCATGGTACATCGAATCCTGTGAGCGCATCGAGTACATGTTCCCGAAAGCGCACGCCGCCGCTTACGTTATTTCCGCGGTGCGTACCGCTTATTTCAAGGTGTACCACCCGATTGCCTACTACGCGACATATTTCAGCGTTCGGGCGGCGGACTTTGATTTGGACTTGCTGTGCCAAGGTTACGATGCGATTCTGAAGCGGCTTATCGAAATCGAGGAGAAAGGCTTCCAGGCGTTGCCGAAAGAAAAAGCGATGATTTCCATTCTCGAAATGGCGCTGGAAATGACGGCGCGCGGCTTCAGCTTCAAGCCGATCGACATTTACCGCTCGCATGCGACAAAGTTCATCATCGACGGCGATTCACTGATTCCCCCGTTTGCCGCACTGTCCGGCATCGGCGAGAACGCGGCGAAGAACATTGCTGCGGCAAAGGAAGAGGGCGGCGATTTCCTCTCGATCGAGGATTTCCAGAATCGGTCGAAAGCGTCCAAAACCGTCATCGAAATGCTGAGCAGTATGGGCTGCTTCCGGGGACTGCCGGAGTCGAATCAATTGTCCTTGTTTTAGCGCCTGTCAAGTGAAAATCGTTTACAAGTTTGCTATTGTAATGCAAAACAAGGTTATGGTATAATTTTTCTTGGCAATAATGAGGATTATCATCTTGTGATTAGAGAGTGGGGCAACCCACTCTTTACATTTTGATATAGGACTTTTTCGGGTGCATCGAGAGAAAGTCAAATTTAGGAGGGTCATGGCCATTGGCTACGCAAGAGCAAATCAAATCCATTATTGAGGACATGCTGAAGCAATATTTCGAGGACAACGGATTTGAGCTCGTGGATGTCGAGTATGTCAAGGAAGGCAGCAATTGGTTCCTTCGCGTCTACGCAGACAAAGAAGGCGGTATTGATATAGATGATTGCGGCCGCATCAGCGAATTTTTAAGCGGGAAGCTGGATGAGAAAGATCCGATTCCGGATGCGTATTTCCTGGAAGTTTCTTCGCCTGGGGCGGAACGACCGCTTAAGAAGCCGCAAGATTTTTATAAAGCCGTAAACAGTCATGTCTTTGTGACGACCTATGAGCCGATCGACGGCGCTAAAGAGTTCGAAGGACGGTTACTGTCCTATGATGAAGAAACGCTCGTTATCGAATTCGGCAAAAAGAAAGTCAGTGTTCCGGCTGCCAAACTGGCAAGCGCGCGCCTGGCAATTGTCTTTTAGGTTTTGCATTTATTGAAAGGGGGGACTCAGTTCAAATGAATTCAGATTTTATCGAAGCGCTGTCGGAAATTGAACGTGAGAAAGGGATTTCGAAGGAGTTATTGATTGACGCCATCGAAGCGGCGATGATTTCCAGCTATAAGCGCAATTTTAATACGGCACAAAATGTGCGCGTGGATATTAACCGGAACACGGGTCTCATCAAAGTCTATGCACGTAAAACCGTATCGGAAGATGTGCTTGACCCGCGCTTGGAAATATCGCTGGATGCAGCACGTGAAATTAATCCGAACTATCAAATGGAAGATATTGTGGAGATTGAAGTGACACCTCGCGACTTCGGCCGCATCGCCGCACAAACGGCGAAGCAGGTTGTTACGCAGCGGATTCGCGAAGCGGAGCGCGGCTTGATCTACAATGCGTTCATTGACAAGGAAGAGGATATCGTGACCGGTATTCTTCAGCGCCAAGATCAACGCAACATCTATGTGGACTTGGGCAAGGTGGAGGCGGTGCTCCCGCTGACGGAGCTTATGCCAACTGACAAGTTCAAACAGGGAGACCGTATCAAAGCGTATATCACCAAGGTGGAAAATACGACAAAGGGTCCTCAAATTGTGCTGTCGAGAACGCATCCGGGGCTGCTCAAGCGTCTTTTCGAGCTCGAGGTGCCGGAGATTTTCGACGGCGTTGTAGAAATTCGTTCCGTCGCGCGCGAAGCGGGCTTCCGTTCCAAAATTGCCGTGCATTCCCGCAATCCGGAAGTTGATCCGGTCGGCTCCTGCGTCGGTCCGAAAGGACTTCGTGTCCAAACGATTGTGACAGAGCTTCGCGGCGAGAAAATCGACATCGTCCGCTGGATGGAAAGCGTGGAAGAGTATGTGGCGAATGCGCTGAGCCCTTCCAAAGTGCTGGAAGTTCAAATTCACGAGAATGAGAAGATGGCGCGTGTTATCGTGCCTGATTATCAACTTTCGCTGGCGATCGGAATTAAAGGTCAGAATGCGCGGCTGGCCGCCAAACTGACCGGTTGGAAAATCGACATCAAGAGCGAGACACAAGCCGAGCAAGAATTCGGCAGAGCGAAAACGTATACCGGAGAAATGCATCAGGATTCCGTAAGCATTGACTAAGGAAGTGCCGGAAGCAAGGGGTGAGCGGAATGAAGCAGAGAAAAATCCCTCTGAGAAAATGCGTAGCCTGTCAGGAAATGATGCCGAAGAGGGACCTAATCCGCGTCGTTAAGACGCCTGAGGATGACATTCTCATTGACCTGAAAGGGAAGAAGTCCGGGCGCGGCGCCTACCTGTGCGGGAAAGTTTCGTGTTTTAAACTAGCGAAGAAGAGCAAAGCCCTGGATCGTGCGCTTAAGCATACGGTGGGGCCTGATATTTACGATCAGCTCGAACAAGACTTTATTCGGGTGGAAGACGAGTTCCTCTCTTCGAAAGCGGAGGGGGTCGACGAAGATGAATCCTAAGCTGCTGAATCAACTGGGACTTGCGATGCGGGCGGGCAAACTTGTCACCGGCGATGAAGGCGTATTGAAGGCCATTCGCTCGGGAGAAGCCAAACTGGTTGTCATGGCGGCTGATGCATCTGCCAATACGCGGAAAAAGTTTCAGGATAAGTGCCAGTTCTATGGGGTGCCTCTCATGGAAACGGGGACGAAATTCGAGTTGGGTCGCAGCATTGGGAAGGAAATGCGTGTCACCATCGGCGTTACGGACGTAGGCTTCGCGCAGATGCTGCAGAAGAGTCAAGAAATTCCTGCGGAGGTGAAACATATTGACCAATAATCAAGATAATAAAGACAATAAAACCCGCGTATATGAATACGCCAAGCAGCTCAACATGAGCAGCAAAGAGATTATTACGATTCTCAAGCGTCTCAATATTCCTGTTAACAACCATATGAGCGTAATGGAAAATGATGCGGTAAACTCGGTTGAAAAGTTTTTTAGAGATATTAAAGCCAATGCGGCTGCCAAGCGAGCAGCTACGGACGGAGGAAATGTGAGTTCAACAACGACGAATCAGAACCCTGCATCGCAGGCTCAAGCACAAGAGAATAAAGGTGCAGCAGCGGCCCAGAAGCCGACTGCTTCCGAGACATCCAGCCAACAGGCAGCTACAGGCGGCACTTCCGCTTCCCAAGGACAGTCGTCCCACAACAATGAACGTTCCAATTATCAAGGACGCGATCAGCGTTCCGGCGGTCAAGGCAACTACCAAGGCAATCGTTCCGGCGGCCAAGGCGGTCAGCGCTCTGGCGGCTATCAAGGCCAAGGCCAAGGTCAAGGCGGGCGTCCGCAAGGCTCCGGCCAGGGCGGTCAGCGTTCCGGCGGGTATCAGGGTCAAGGCGGCAACCGCTCCGGTGGCGGCTATCAAGGTCAAGGCGGCCAAGGATCTGGCCAAGGTGGTCAACGCTCCGGCGACCGTCCACCGTTCCGTTCCGGCGACAACCGTCCATCCGGCGGCGGCGGTTACAACAATCAACGCTCCGGCGGCCAAGGGAACTACCAAGGCGGTCAAGGCGGTGGAAATTCAGGTCCGCGCAGAGAAGGTGGCGGCTTTTCGGGTTCACGCCCAGCATCAAGCGGAGCACCGAGCCCTGGCATAACGCCTGCGGCATCAACCGGTCGTCCGCAAGGCCCTAACCGCGGCGCTGGCCCTAATCGCCAAAACAAGCCATACGAGAACCGTAACCATAACCAAAGCGGCAGACCTGTTGTTCAGGAAGCGAAGCCGCAATTCCATGTCGGCGCCAGCGCAGCGGAGCTTGATGATGCAGCGGCACGCGCAGGGGTTATTACGACGAAGAAATCCAAGCCTTCACCGAAGCGTTTTGACGATAACCGTCAAAGCGGCAACCGGAGTCAAGGCGGCTACAAAGGGAACCAACGCGGCAATCGCGGTCGTTACCAACAGGAGCCGGTCAAGAAAGAGAAAATCGACAATACGCCGAAGAAAATTATCGTCCGCGGTACAATGACGGTAGGAGAAACGGCAAAATTGCTTCATAAAGATGCTTCCGAAGTCATTAAAAAGCTTCTGATGCTCGGCACGATGGCAACAATTAACCAAGAGCTCGATCTGGAAGCAATCGAACTGATTTCGTCAGAATTCGGCGTTGAAGTGGAAATCAAGATCAAAGTCGAAGAAGACAACTTCGAAACGTTCGAAGAAGTCGATGATGAGGCTGATCTGCTCGAGCGTCCGCCGGTCGTCACCATTATGGGACACGTCGACCACGGGAAAACGACGCTTCTAGACGCAATCCGCAAAACAAGCGTAACCGAAGGCGAAGCCGGCGGCATCACGCAGCATATCGGTGCGTACCAGGTTGAAGTCAATCAGAAGAAAATTACGTTCCTCGATACGCCTGGTCACGAAGCGTTCACCACGATGCGTGCCCGCGGCGCACAAGTAACGGACATTACGATTATCGTCGTGGCGGCTGATGATGGCGTTATGCCACAGACGGTAGAAGCGATCAACCATGCGAAAGCGGCTAACGTGCCGATTATCGTGGCAGTCAACAAGATCGATAAAGAAGGCGCGAATCCGGATCAAATCAAACAGGCGCTTACCGCTTATGAGCTTGTACCGGAAGAGTGGGGCGGCGAGACGATTTTCTGCGAAATTTCCGCGAAACAACGTATCGGCTTGGAAAACCTGCTTGAAATGATCTTGCTCGTTGCAGAAGTTCAAGAGTTCAAAGCGAACCCCAACAAACGTGCAAGAGGAACTGTCATCGAGGCTGAGCTTGATAAAGGCCGTGGTCCGGTAGCTCGCGTGCTCATTCAGCACGGTACGCTGAAAGTCGGCGACAGCTTTGTAGCCGGCGTATGTTTCGGTCGTGTCAGAGCGATGGTCAATGACAAAGGCAAGCGCGTGAAAGAAGCTGGACCGTCTACGCCAGTGGAAATTACAGGTCTAACTGAGGTTCCGCAAGCGGGGGATCCGTTCCTTGCTTACGAAGACGAGCGCAAAGCGAGAGACATCGCAGATCGCCGCTCGATCAAGCTGCGTCAATCCGAAATGTCAGCGAATTCCCGCGTAACGCTGGATGACCTGTTCAAGCATATTAAAGACGGCGAAATCAAAGATCTGAACGTAATCATTAAAGGGGACGTTCAAGGTTCGGTTGAAGCGCTGAAGAGCTCACTCGAGAAAATCGAAGTGGAAGGCGTTCGCGTGAAAATCCTTCACCACGGCGTTGGCGCGATTACGGAAACGGATGTCGCCCTGGCGTCCGCATCCAATGCGATCATTATCGGCTTCAACGTGCGTCCGGAGCCTGCCGCGAAAGCGACAGCCGATCAGGAAAAAGTCGATATTCGTATGCACAACATCATTTACAATGTGATTGAAGAAATCGAGCAAGCGATGAAAGGCATGCTGGATCCGGTCTTCAAAGAAGTCGTTATCGGTACGGCTGAAGTGCGCAACGTCTTCAAAATTACCGGCGCCGGCGTTATCGCGGGTTGTATGGTTACCAATGGCAAAATTGCCCGGAATGCGCAAATGCGCCTGATCCGCAGCGGCATTGTCGTGCATGAAGGAAAGGTCGATTCCTTGAAACGATTCAAAGACGATCAAAAAGAAGTTGCACAAGGCTACGAGTGCGGTATATCTCTGGAGAAATACCATGATATTAAAGAGGGCGACATTATCGAAGCCTTCATTATGGAAACTGTGGAGAGGTGATAACGCATGGCTAGAGTTCGCGTAGGCCGCGTAGGTGAGCAAATCAAGAAAGAACTGAGTCAGATTGTGCAGTCCGAGCTCAAGGATCCGCGTATCGGATTCTTGACGGTGACGGGTGTAGAGGTCACGAACGATTTATCCTTGGCGCGCGTTTTTCTAAGCGTACTGGGAACGGATGAGGAGAAGGCTGCGAGCTTGAAGGCACTGAATACCGGCTCCGGCTACATTCGTTCTGAGCTTGGCAAACGGATTCGTCTTCGGAAGGTGCCGGATCTGCAGTTTAAGTTTGACAGTTCTATGGACTATGGCAGCCACATTGAGTCGCTGCTTCATAAACTCAATCAGGAAGGAAATCCGAACGTATGAGCGATGGAATGAACCATGCCACCGAGTATGACCGGCAGCTCGCTTTGGCTGCCGCCTTTATCGAGCAGCATGATGATTTCCTGGTCGTTTCCCACATCCAGCCGGATGGGGATGCGGCCAGCTCAACGTACGCGACGGGGTGGATGTTAACCCAACTGGGCAAATCGTTCACCTTGATTAACGAGGGCGCCATGCCCTCCAAGTTTTCCTTTTTGAAACAGAGTGAAACGTGCTTGGAATTAAAAGATCAATCGTCTGATCGCCGATATAAAGCGGTTATAAGTGTGGATTGTGCTGATTTCTCCCGAATCGGAAGGGTCAGCACTCTTTTTGATGAAGATGTGCAGTTGCTGAACATCGATCATCATCCGACGAATGATTACTTCGGAACGTGCCATTTGCTCAAATTCGATGCCGCGGCTACCGTGCAAATTTTGTACGATCTAGCGCTGTTTATGAAGCTGAAGCCAACGGTAACGTTCGGTGAATACATTTACACGGGTCTGCTGACAGATACAGGCGGGTTCCGTTACTCCAATGCGTCGCCGGAGGTGCTCCAAATTGGGGCCTCGCTGCTCACGCTTGGCGTGCAAGGCTCGGAAATTGCGGAGCAAGTGCTTGAGCGCATGACCTATCCGCAAATCGTGCTTTTGCAAAAGGCGTTGTCCACGCTTTCCTTTGCCTATGATCGGAGGATCGCCTGGCTTGCGGTTTCCTTGGACGATCTCGCGTTAACCGGCGCTTCATCGGAAGATTTGGACGGGCTCGTCAACTACCCGCGCAATGTGGAAGGTGTCGAGGTCGGCATGCTGTTCAAGGAAAAAGCGCCTGGCGTCATCAAAGTGAGTTTGCGTTCATCCGGGCTGGTTGACGTCGCTGCGGTTGCGCAATCCATTGGTGGAGGCGGACACGTCAGAGCTTCCGGCTGCACGATTTACGGTACACTGGAAGATGCCGTTGTGAAAATGATCCAGGAAGTAGGGAGCAAGCTGATATGACGGTAGAAGGCATTTTGCCTGTATGGAAGCCGGCGGGCTTTACCTCGCACGATGTTGTAGCCAAAGTCAGACGCATCGTGGGGATGAAACGCGTCGGTCATACGGGAACGCTGGATCCGCAAGTTACAGGAGTGCTGCCGCTTTGCTTGGGACGAGCAACCCGTATGGTCGAGTTTATTCAGGATTTGCCGAAGGAGTATGAAGCTGAACTGCGGATCGGTGTCTCTACCGACACGGAGGACGCGACGGGAACCGTTCTGGAGGAAGTCGCGGAAGTGAAGTTGACGGAGACGCAGGTCCGCTCGGCGCTTCAAGCTTTCGTTGGAGAAATCGAGCAGGTGCCTCCGATGTACTCGGCTGTCAAAGTTGACGGCAAGCGCCTTTACGAGCTGGCTCGCGAAGGGAAAGAAGTGGAGCGCAAAGCGCGGAAAGTGACGATTTACAAGATCGAGGTTCTCGAGATGGATCTCGCCGCGCAGCATCCTGTCATTCGTTATCGGGCTCTCTGTTCGAAAGGAACGTACATACGAACGCTTTGCGTCGATATTGGACGGGCGCTCGGGTACCCGGCAACGATGGCCAGCTTGATTCGAACTTCAACCGGCAATATCCGTCAAGAGCAATGTTTTACGTTCGAACAGATTGAACAGATGAAGGCAGACGGGACATTGGAGCAGCGCATGATTCCCATGGATCAAGCGATTGCGCATTTGCCCAGCGTTGCGTTGACGGAGCAAGAAGCCGTGAGCGCACAGCAGGGCAAACATGTTCGGCTGGATAGCGCAAGAATTGGGCAAGTGAAAGACGATCCCACACCGCTGTATCGCGCATATGCGCCGGATGCCCGGTTTTTGGGATTATACGAATGGCATAGCAAAAACCGTGTCTTGGTCCCGGCCAAAGTGTTTCTCTGATGTTGACGTCCAGGGACGGGTTGAAACGGGTAGGTGAACTCTCTTAATGAAAATTGTACCAATCGCATATCCCTTGAATATGGATGAAGTCGGCTTTTTCCAAGGGAAGCAAGTTGTCGCGATCGGCGATTTTGACGGTGTGCATTTAGGCCATCAAGAAGTGATCGGACGTGCGCTGAGCACGGCGGAGAAGCTTGGACTTCCGTCCGCCATTATGACCTTCCATCCGCACCCGCGGGCCGTGATGGGGCAAGAGAAGTACGAAGCAGCGCTTACGCCGCTGCAGCGGAAAATGGAAATTTTCGAAGCGATGGGTGTCAATCATGCCTATGTGGTCACATTCGATGCTTCCTTGATGCGGCTCTCGCCGGAGCAGTTTGTGGCTCACATGTTGGAGAAGCTTGGCGTAGAGAGTGTGATTTGCGGTTTTGACTTTACGTTTGGCTTCCAAGGTAAAGGCACGCCGGATACGCTCTGTGAGCTCAGCCATGGCAAATTTTCAGTTGAAGTGGTGAGACCTTTTCATATGAATGGAGAAAAAGTAAGTTCAACGCGCATCCGCGAAGCGCTGCAGACAGGGGACTTGGGTTCAGTAGCCCGTCTACTCGGGCGTCCGTACAGCATCTCAGGAACGGTTGTCGATGGAGAGAAGCGAGGCAGACAGCTTGGTTTCCCTACAGCCAATCTGCAATTGGATGAACCTTATGTGAACCCGTCCAACGGCGTCTACGCGATTAAAGCGACAGTTCGCGGGGCAACCTATCTAGGCGTTATGAACATCGGTGTGAAGCCGACTTTTACGACAGGCGAGCTCAAACCGTCTTATGAAGCCCACTTGTTTGATTTTGCCCAAGACATCTATGGGGAGAAAGTGACTGTCGAACTCATTTCATTCCTTCGTGCCGAACGTAAATTCAGTTCCCTTGATGAGCTAGTCGCACAAATTAAGCGGGATTCCGAGCATGCGAAGCAGAAATTGGCGGAAAACCTGTAGCAAGCATTTACTTTGCCTAGGCAATTATGATATACTGTTCAATGTTGCCTGAAGGAAACTTCCTTTTGGCATGAACCTTGGCTTGGATTGTCGCTTTCATCGGCGTTTTCTAGGCTTACGGGGATACTACAAGAATTTAGGAGATGAACACAATGGCATTGACACAAGAGCGCAAAACACAACTGATTCAAACTCACAAGGTACACGACACAGACACAGGTTCACCTGAAGTACAAGTTGCGATCCTGACTGAGAACATCGTTAACTTGACAAACCACCTTCGCACACACAAAAAAGATCACCACTCCCGCCGTGGTTTGTTGAAAATGGTTGGTCAACGTCGTAAGTTGCTTGCTTACGTAAAGAACAAAGATGTAAACCGTTACAGCGCATTGATCGAGAAGCTTGGTTTGCGTCGATAAAACCGACAACGAGAAGCAACCTGTTGCTCCTTTGCTGGGCTTGAATAAAGCTTTGGCGAAGAGCGGCACAAGGTTGCTTTTTCTTCATATCTTTGTGTATTTTTAAAACGGTAAAAGCAGGAAATACTAAACATAGCGCAGAATTAGAGGAGTCATTACATACGAATTGAGATCATCAATTCCTTTAGGAGGATAACATGGAGAAAAGGGTACAAATGGAACTTGGCGGTAAGCCGTTCATCCTTGAAACAGGCCGACTTGCCAAACAAGCCAACGCCGCTGTCACCGTTCGCTACGGGGATACCGTCGTGCTGTCCACGGTGACGGCTTCCAGCGGACCGAAGGATCTGGATTTCTTCCCGCTGACCGTGAATTATGAAGAAAGATTATATTCGGTAGGTAAAATTCCCGGCGGCTTCATTAAACGGGAAGGTCGTCCGAGTGAGAAAGCGATTCTTGCGAGCCGCCTGACAGACCGTCCGATTCGTCCGCTGTTCCCGGAAGGCTTCCGGAATGACGTGCAAATCGTATCCATCGTGATGAGCGTGGATCAGGAATGCCCGCCGGAAATCGCGGCTATGATCGGTACGTCCGCTGCGCTGGCGATTTCGGATGTGCCTTTTAATGGACCGGTCGGCGGTGTTATCGTAGGCCGCGTTGACGGCGAATTCGTCATCAACCCGACAGGCGAAGTCGCGGAGAAGAGTGACCTGCACTTGACTGTAGCAGGAACGAAAGACGCCATCATGATGGTAGAAGCTGGCGCGAACGAAGTTTCCGAAGAAGTTGTGTTGGAATCGATCATGTTCGGTCACGATGTGATTCGTCAAATCGTTGCCTTGATCGAAGAGCTCGTCGTCGAAGCGGGCAAACCGAAAATGGAAGTGACGCTGCACGCGGTGAACGAAGAAGTGAACCAAGCGGTTCGCGCGTTTGCACAAGCTAGACTGATCGATGCGATCAAAATTTCCGAGAAGCACGCAAGACAAGAAGCAATCGATGTGGTGAATGCGGAAGCTGTGGAACATTTTACAGCACTGTATGCGGAAACGCCTGAGCTTCTTGGGGACGTGAAAGAAACACTGTACGACATCGTCAAAGAAGAAGTACGTCGCTTAATCACGCACGACAAAGTAAGACCTGATGGACGGAAGCTGGAAGAGATTCGCCCAATCGAGTGTGATATCGACCTGCTGCCGCGGACGCACGGCTCCGGCTTGTTTACGCGTGGTCAGACGCAAGCGCTTAGCATATGTACACTTGGTGCGCTGGGCGATGTGCAAATTTTGGACGGCCTGGATTTGACGGAAACTAAGCGTTTCATGCATCACTACAACTTCCCGCCATTCAGCGTTGGTGAAGCGAGACCGCTTCGTCCGCCAGGTCGCCGCGAAATCGGTCACGGTGCACTCGGCGAACGCGCGCTCGAGCCGATCATTCCGAACGAAACGAGCTTCCCATATACGATTCGTCTTGTTTCCGAAGTACTCGAGTCGAACGGTTCTACGTCCCAAGCGAGCATTTGTGCAAGCACATTGGCGCTGATGGATGCAGGCGTGCCGATCAAAGCGCCGGTAGCCGGTATTGCTATGGGTCTGATCAAAGACGGAGACCACTTCTCCATTTTGTCCGATATTCAAGGTATGGAAGATCACCTCGGCGATATGGACTTTAAAGTGGCCGGTACGGCACAAGGCATCACTGCCTTGCAAATGGATATTAAAATCGACGGCATCAACCGCAGCATCCTCCAGCAATCGCTAGAGCAAGCGAAGGAAGGCCGCCTGTACATTTTGAATAAAATGCTGTCGCGCATTACAGAGCCTAAAACTTCGTTGTCGCCATACGCACCGAAAATTATTACAATGAATATCAATCCGGACAAAATCCGCGACGTCATCGGAGCCGGAGGAAAAATCATTAACAAAATTATTGAAGAAACCGGCGTGAAAATCGACATCGAGCAAGACGGCCGCGTATTCATCGCTTC
This sequence comes from Paenibacillus oryzisoli, assembly GCF_050467285.1. Classification (GTDB taxonomy): domain Bacteria; phylum Bacillota; class Bacilli; order Paenibacillales; family NBRC-103111; genus Paenibacillus_E; species Paenibacillus_E oryzisoli_A. The sequence continues at coordinate 69,822 of NZ_JBCMUN010000038.1, forward strand.
CTCCAATCAGGAGATGAACGAAAAAGCGCGTTCCATCATCGAAGGCATCGTGCGCGAAGTCGTGGTCGGCGAGACCTACCTGGGTACGGTGAAGCGCATTGAGAAGTTTGGCGCATTCGTTGAGATTTTGCCTGGGAAAGAAGGGCTTGTCCACATTTCCCAAATTTCCACAGAGCGCGTAGCGAAAGTGGAAGACGTGGTGAGCATCGGTGATCAAATCACGGTGAAAGTCACGGAAATCGACAACCAAGGCCGCGTCAACCTTTCCCGCAAAGCGACGTTAACCGCACAAGTTCCAGCACAAAGCTAAACAACATTGGCCTCTAACGCCATGCATAGTTTTGAATAAAGAGTCAGACGAGTCTGTCTCTTTTTTGCTTTTCTTAGGAAGGCTGAGCCGGACAGGCAAAGGTTCTACTCTTGTCCTCTTTCGCATAACATTCAGGAGATGAGGAAAGGGGACCTAAGTATGCTCCATAAAAAATGGCTGCTCATAGGGAGTTTTTTTGCTATGGTTCTGGTCGGGCTGCAGGCGCTCCCTGGTATTGGCACATTTATTGCGGATCGAAAGATTTCGTCTGCCGCGCAGCGCGCAGGAGAGGGGGGCGAAGCTCGCCCTGTATTTGCACTTGCTCGTTCGGACAAACAAAGCGTTCTGCTCGATACAATTACGCAGGAGGCGGCGAAGCGCAGGGTTGCACCGATTAATGCCAAAATCGATCCGGTATGGAAGGCCATTCCGGGTTATAACGGACTGGAAGTGGACATCGACGAGACGTTCAAGTTGGCGGAGCACGGAATTTCGCCAAATCAAATACATTACGTCATGAAAGAAGTCGAGCCGAGCATTCAGTTGAAGGATTTGGGGCCAAGCCCCGTGTATAAAGGGAATCCCAAAAAGCCGATGGCGGCTTTTATGATTAATGTCGCCTGGGGCAACGAGTACTTGACGCCCATATTGGATACACTGCGTAAAGAAAATGTACACGCGACATTTTTTTTGGACGGGACTTGGCTTCGGAAAAATCCGGATATGGCGAAGCAAATTCTTAGCGAGGGTCATGAATTGTCCAATCATGCGTATTCGCATAAAGATATGCGGACGATTTCCCGCAGCAAAGCGGTGGAGGAAATTTCGAAGACCGAAGAGCTTCTAAAGCAACTAGGGGTCAAAAATACTTTGTTTGCCCCGCCTTCGGGCTATTTTACGCAAGAAACGGTGCAAGTGGCCGCGGAATTCAAACTGCAGACCGTCTTATGGACGTTTGATACAATCGACTGGAGAAATCCCGGGGCTGACCGCATTTTACAGCGCCTTTCGAGCAATGTGGAGCCAGGCACGCTGATTCTGATGCATCCCACATCTTCGTCCCGAGATGCTTTGCTGGGAATGATTAAGACCATTAAGAACAAAGGACTGACATTAGGAACGGTCTCCGAAGTGCTTTCCTCCAAACGCATCCCGGCAGAAGGACAGACGAATGGCAAATAACCGAAAAACGGTCCGCAAAGTTGAGGAGACGGCACATTTTTGTTAGACTGGTGAAGTATAATGGGAGAATAGGGAAATTAGGAGTTACTATCGAGGAGGAACCTGGGTGATTAAATATCGCTTGCATAATGGCTTGAGAGTCGTCATGGAACAAATTCCGACATTTCGTTCCGTGACGTTCGGAATCTGGGTGAAGACAGGTTCTCGCAATGAGTCGAAGGAAATGAACGGGATTTCCCATTTTATTGAGCATATGCTGTTCAAAGGGACGGCTCGTCATTCCGCTAAAGATATTGCGGAGATTTTCGACGGGATCGGCGGCAACGTGAATGCGTTCACGTCCAAAGAATATACGTGCTATTACTGCAAGGTGCTGGATGAGCATCTGCCGCTCGCGATGGACGTGCTGTCGGATATGTTCTTTCATTCGTCGTTCGATACGGAAGAGCTGGAAAAAGAGAAAAACGTCATCTACGAAGAAATTTCGATGTATGAGGATACGCCGGATGATCTCGTCCATGATCTATTGGCCAAAGCTTCGTACGGCTCGCATTCGCTGGGCTATACGATTCTGGGAACCGAAGAGAATCTGTCCCGCATGAGCTCGGACGATCTGCGCGCTTATATGAAGGAGAACTATAATATTCAAAATACGGTGCTCAGCATCGCCGGCAATATTGACGACAATGTGAAAGCGCTGATTGAGCAGCATTTTGGCGATTTTGCGCTGTCCGGCGAGGAAACGTCCTATCATGCGCCTGACTTCTTGAGCGAGCTGATCTATCATGCCAAAAAGACAGAACAGAATCACATCTGCTTGTCGCTTCCGGGCTTATCGCTGCAGGAAGACAACTTGTATCCCATGGTGCTGCTGAATAACGCGATCGGCGGCGGCATGAGCTCCAGGCTGTTCCAGGAAATCCGCGAGAAGCGTGGACTTGCTTATTCCGTGTACTCCTACCACACGTCCCACATCGACAGCGGCATGTTTACAATCTACACCGGCACAGCGCCGAAGCAGACAGAAGAAGTGCTGAATGTGACGATGGAGCTGTTGCATGATATCGTCGTCAATGGTATGACAGACAATGAATTGAAAAAAGGCAAAGAACAGCTCAAAGGAAGCCTGATTCTGAGTCTTGAAAGCACAAGCTCCCGGATGAACCGTTTTGGGAAAAATGAGCTCATGACCGGCAAGCACTACAGTCTGGACGAAATGTTGGCCCGCATTGAGAGCGTGCAGATGGAGCATATTCGTCAACTCACAAAATCGCTGTTCAGTACGCCATTTGCGCTGTCGATGGTCGGCAGCTCGGATAACGCCATTCACAGCTTCAGGAGGGATCAGCTTGTCTCGCTATGAGTTTGACGTTCAAATTAAACGGCTTCCCGGCAACGAAGATGTGAAGCTTCCTCAAAAAATGTCCGACGCGGCAAGCGGTTTTGATCTGCATGCCGCTGTCACCGAGCCGGTCGTGCTGGCGCCTGGCGAGCGGAAGCTGATTCCGACCGGATTCGCGCTTGCCATGCCTGACGAGCTGGAGGCGCAGATCCGGCCGCGCAGCGGGCTGGCGTTCAAGCACGGCATCACGTCGCTGAATACGCCGGGCACGATCGACGCCGACTACCGCGGCGAAGTGAAAGTCCTGCTCATCAATCATGGGCAGGAGCCGTTCACGATTCAGCGCAATGAGCGCATTGCGCAAATGGTGTTCCAGCGCGTTCCGCAAGTTCAATTGCGGGAAGTTGAAGAGCTGACCGAAACGGCTCGCGGCGCGGGCGGTTTCGGCCATACCGGCCGCTGACACCAAAGTGGCAGCGTAAAGCAAGAGCATGTCCCGTTTTGCCGTATACAGCGGCTTCGGGAGATGCTCTTTTTTTGCTTTTCATGCGAGCGGATTCAGAAAGTCACCCATCCTTAGGCGAACGCATACTATAACGTATCGAAAGGGCCGAGGAAGGGGTGTAAGCTAGAAATGCTTACTGGAATTTCGGTTGCTATTATGGGCGGAGACGCCCGGCAGCTTGAAGTGATTCAGAAATTTACGGAGCTAGATGCCACTGTGACGTTGCTCGGTTTTGACAACCTTGGGAGACAGTTTAACGGGGTTACGCATGCCAAGCTGGATAGCACCGTTTTTCAACATGTCGATGTGCTGATATTGCCAGTCGTAGGCACGGATGATGCCGGCCATGTGGAATCCATTTTCTCCAGCGAAGAGCTGGTTTTGACGGATGAGCTTTTTTCGTCGTTGCCGAAGCATGCCAAAGTGTACACGGGAATGGCGAAAAGTTATTTGAAGCAGATTGGCAGAGCGCACGGCATTGAAGTTGTCGAATTGCTGGAAAGGGATGATATTGCCATTTACAATTCGATTCCGACGGCAGAAGGCGCATTGATGATGGCCATTCAGAACACGGATATTACCATTCACGGTTCCGTTTGTATGGTGCTCGGCTTCGGCCGCACCGGATTCACGATGGCAAAAACACTGCAAGGATTAGGGGCAACAGTCAAGGTTGGCGTTAGGAAACCGGAGCACTTTGCAAGAGCGTGGGAGATGGGTTTTCAGCCTTTTTATACGAAAGATCTATACTCGGAAGTGTCGAATATTGACTTGCTTTTTAACACAATTCCGACTATGATAGTCACAGCACAAGTAATTACCAACATCCCACATCGTGCGCTTATTATCGATTTGGCCTCGAAACCCGGCGGAACGGACTTCCGTTTTGCGGAGAAAAGAGGCATTAAAGCGATGCTAGCGCCCGGGTTACCTGGAATCGTCGCCCCCAAAACAGCTGGCCGTATCATGGCGAACACGCTCAGTCAGCTGATCGAGGAAATCTTTAACGACAGGAGCGATGTGGAATGAACTGGCAAGGAAAAACGGTCGGCTACGCCCTGACGGGCTCTCACTGTACATTGGAAGAAGTCATGCCCCAAATTAAGAGATTCGTAGATGCGGGAGCGCGCGTAGTTCCAATAGTTTCGAACACGGTGATGACGACAGATACACGCTTCGGCAAATCGGCCGATTGGCAGCAAATGCTTAAGGACATTACGGGAAATGAGATCATTTCCTCGATTGTCGATGCGGAGCCGCTTGGGCCTTCCAAGCTGCTGGACGTGATGGTCATTGCGCCATGCACGGGCAATACGACAAGCAAGCTTGCGAATGCGATGACGGAAAGCCCTGTGCTCATGGCGGCCAAAGCGCAGATGAGAAATGGCAGACCGTTGGTTCTGGCGATTTCTACGAATGACGGGCTTGGTCTGAATGCGATGAACATTGCAAAGCTGCTGATTACGAAAAATATTTATTTTGTGCCTTTTGGTCAAGATGCTCCTGGAGCGAAGCCAAATTCGTTGGTCGCTCGTATGGACTTGATCGTGGAGGCTTGTGAATCTGCGCTTGAAGGCAAGCAGCTTCAGCCGATGATTATTGAGAGATTTAATTACTAAACATATAATTTCTTTCTTGAAGGGGAGAAGCTGGCCGCTGAATGAACGAGGGGCTGGCATTTCTCCGTCAAGAAGTTAGTTTCAAACGATCTTAACAGTCCTGGGATTCTCTCTGCGGATTGTTTCAGATATTTACTGTCAGGTGCCGCTTGGCATGCTGTACACATTGCTGAATATATTGCTAATAGGCAATCATCCAGCAGGCTGCTGACACACGGCGGCGAAATTGGGGGAAATTTATGCGAATTCTTGTCCAGAAATTTGGAGGTACTTCGCTTTCCACCGCACAAGCAAGAGATCATGTGATCAGTCATATCCAAGATGCACTAGAAGAACAGTACAAATTAGTCGTTGTCGTTTCTGCGATGGGAAGAAAAGGGGAACCGTATGCGACGGATACGCTCCTGGACCTTGTTCGAAAGAACGGGAACGGGTTGCCGCTGCGGGAACTCGATATGTTGATGGGCTGCGGAGAATTGATTTCTGCGGTGCTTTTGTGCAGTTTATTGCAAGATAAGGGCATTCGTTCAACGGTTTTGACAGGTGGGCAAGCCGGGCTCATCACGAATGACGCGCATGGTAATGCGCAGATCGTGGCGATGCAGCCTGAGCGCATTCTGGCTCATCTGGAGCAGGATCAGGTCGTCATTGTGACCGGTTTTCAAGGGAAAACGGCAGAAGGTGAACTGACGACGCTCGGACGCGGAGGCAGCGATACGTCGGCAACGGCGCTCGGCGCCGCTTTGAAAGCGGAGATCGTCGATATTTTCACCGACGTCAATGGCATTTTGACAGCGGATCCAAGAATTGTAGAAGATGCCAAGCCCTTAGAGCGGGTAAGCTTCACGGAAATTTGCAATATGGCGCATAACGGTGCCAAAGTGATTCATCCGCGTGCGGTCGAAGTCGCGATGCAGGCAAATATTCCGATCCGGGTGCGTTCCACATTCACCAAGGATCCGGGAACGCTTGTAACGGCAGCCGATCCGGCGTCGTCGGAAACGGGCCGTGTGAAGGACCGTTTCGTAACGGGCATCGCGCATTTTCCGAACATTACCCAGATCCAGGTGTCTGCCGTGGAAGGGCAGTTTGATCTGCAGCTTCGCGTGTTCAAGACGATGGCCCAGCATCAGATCAGTGTTGACTTTATTAACGTGAACCCCTCGGGGGTCATTTATACGGTTTTCGACCATGAAGCAGAGCGAGCTGTCAAGCTCTTGGAGGCGCAAGGCTACGAGCCTAAGTTCGCCAAAGGCTGCGCCAAGGTTTCCGTCATTGGGGGCGGTATGAACGGCGTTCCCGGCATTATGGCGCATATCGTCGAGGCCTTGACGATGGAGGATATTCGCATTTTGCAATCGGCGGACTCCAATACCACCATCTGGGTGCTCGTTCAGGGCGAAGACATGATCTCATCCGTTAGAGCACTTCATCGAAGATTTCAATTATTCAAATGACATGATAGAGCAGGAGGCGTCACCGTGAGTTTTGGAAGAGTTGTCACAGCCATGGTTACTCCATTTGACGAGCAATTGCAGATTAATTGGGGACAGGTAGAAGATTTAGTCAATTATTTGATCGAGGATCAACAGTCCGACAGCCTTGTGATTTGCGGGACGACAGGAGAATCGCCAACGCTAAGTGAAGAAGAGAAGCTAAAGCTCATTGAGCTTGCCGTTCGCATTGCCGGCGGCCGCTGCAAGATTATCGCGGGCACAGGCAGCAACGATACAGCGCATACAATTGAATTCTCGCAAAAGGTTGCAAAATTGGGTGTCGACGCTTTGCTTCTGGTCGCGCCTTACTATAACCGCCCGTCGCAAGAAGGGCTGTACCAGCATTTTAAAGCGATTGCCGAGTCCGTCGAAGTACCTTGCATACTGTATAACGTACCCGGCCGTACAGGCGTCAATCTGGATGCGGATACGACGGTTCGCCTTTCGAATGTGTCTAACATTGTGGCGACCAAAGATTGCTCGGATACCGATCAAATGACACGTATTTTGAACAATGCGGCTCCTGGTTTCCTCGTGTACAGCGGGGATGACAGCGCAACGCTGCCGGCGTTATCCATCGGTTGCGAAGGCATTGTCAGCGTCGCGAGTCATGTGATTGGAAAAGAAATGCAATCTATGATAAAGTATTATCTGGAAGGCAACATCAAACAAGCAGCTGAACTACATCGCAAGCTCCATCCTGTATTTACCGGCATTTTCTGCGCGCCAAGCCCTGCTCCAATCAAGCATGCGCTAGCGCTGAAAGGTATCCAGACAGGTGGAGTCAGATTACCGCTAGTGCGCGTATCCGAGCAAGAAGGACAATTCATCCAATCACTTTTTGAATGATCATCCCTAATGAATCGGTGCCCCCTTGGCATCGGTTTTCTTTTTTTAGGGAAACCTATAGGTTACTCAGATTAACTTGTGTTTGCTGTTTTTTATCATGTATAATGGTTGCAAGTGACTCGTTCGGTTTTTCATTTAAAATTCGTCGTCCAATCTAATAAGGAGGTATAATCTTGTCCAAAAAAAATAACGATAAAGTTTTGATCTTCGCTCTTGGCGGCGTGGGCGAAATCGGAAAAAATATGTATTGCATTCAATATGGGAACGATATTGTCGTCATTGACAGCGGTTTGAAATTTCCAGAGGAGGACATGCTGGGGATCGACATCGTCATTCCGGATATTGGCTATTTAACGGAGAATCGGGATAAAGTACGCGGCATCATCATTACTCATGGTCATGAGGATCATATCGGCGGTTTACCTTACGTGCTGAAGCATCTCAATGTTCCCCTCTATGCAACTAAGCTGACGATGGGACTGATCGAGGCGAAGCTGAAGGAAGCGAATCTGCTCGGTACAACGAACCGCATTCTGATTAATGCAGATTCCGTCCTTTCTCTTGGGACGCTGACAGCAACATTCTTCAAAACGAATCACAGTATTCCAGACTCCGTGGGTGTGGCTGTGGATACACCGGAAGGTGTCGTCGTTCATACGGGTGACTTCAAGTTCGACCAAACGCCAGTGAACGATCAATACGCAGATCTCCACCGCATGGGTGAAATCGGCAAAAAAGGTGTACTGGCCTTGCTGTCCGATAGCACAAACGCAGAGCGTCCAGGCTATACAGGCTCCGAACGCGGCGTAGGGATTGAGATTGAAGAAGTGTTCCGCAAGGCGAAACAAAGAGTTGTCATTGCAACGTTCGCATCGAATATTCATCGTGTTCAACAGGTATTTGATGCCGCTGCAGCGACAAACCGGAAAGTAACAGTGATCGGCCGCAGTATGGTGAATGTTGTGTCGATCGCAAGTGAGCTCGGTTATTTGCATATTCCGGATGGCATGTTGATTGAGCCAGAGGAAGTCAATCGTATGGCCGCTGACCGCGTCGTCATCCTGTCGACAGGCAGCCAAGGCGAGCCAATGTCCGCTCTGACGAGAATGGCTCGTTCCACTCATCGCAAAATTGATATTTTGCCAGGGGACACGGTCATTATCGCGGCGACGCCAATCCCGGGGAACGAGCGTTATGTTGGCCGTACCGTAGACGAATTGATGCGCATTGGCGCACACGTCATTTACGGTCCAGGTTCCGTAACAGGCGTACACGTATCCGGCCACGGCAGCCAGGAAGAGTTGAAGCTGATGCTCAACTTGATGAAGCCAAAGTACTTCATCCCGATTCACGGGGAATATCGGATGCTGCGTCAGCATGGATTACTTGCTGAATCCGTCGGCATTGCAAAAGAAGATATTTTCCTCTGCGACATCGGCGATACAGTCGAAATTCAGAACGGAGTTGCCCGCAAAGGCTCTAAAGTTCAAAGCGGCAACATTCTGATTGATGGGTTGGGTGTAGGCGACGTGGGCAATATTGTCCTGCGCGACCGCAAACTGCTTTCCCAAGACGGTATCCTCGTCGTTGTCGTGACACTCAGCAAGCAAGATGGGAAAATTTTGTCCGGTCCGGATATTATCTCCCGCGGCTTCGTCTATGTGCGTGAATCCGAAGGTCTGCTTGAAGAAGCAAATCGCATCGTGACCAATACACTACAAAAGCTGATGAACGAGAATGTCAACGAATGGGCATCGCTCAAAACAAATGTAAAAGATGTGCTCGGACGCTTTTTATATGAACAAACCAGAAGAAGACCGATGATTCTTCCAATTATCATGGAAGTCTAGGAATTTGAACAGTCACTTAAACCTATGCATATAGGAAAGCTCTCTTCGCGTAAGCGGGGGGAGCTTTTTTCAGCATTGACGGCATGCATGAAAGTGCGCCCCCAACCTCATACTATGGGAGATTTGGCAAGCTATTGTATATTGGAAAGGGGAACCCCCAGTGCCTACACCTACGAATCCATCCGCGCCCAGCGGGAAAGAGCAAGAACCAGGTGCGGAAGAAATCAAAAAAAATCCGGTGGTTGAAAACATTCAGCAGCTCGGCCAGACGAATACGATTACCGGCGAGGCTTCAAACATTTTTTGTTTGACGATTATCGGACAAGTGGAGGGCCATATCGTACTCCCTCCGCAAAATAAAACGACCAAATATGAGCATCTGATTCCCCAGCTCGTCGCTGCTGAGCAAAATCCGAAAATCGAAGGCGTTATGATCATTCTGAATACGGTCGGCGGCGATGTGGAAGCGGGGCTGGCGATTGCGGAAATGGTTGCTACGCTGTCCAAGCCAACGGTCACGCTCGTGCTGGGCGGCGGTCACAGCATTGGCGTTCCGATCGCGGTTTCTGCGAATTATTCGATCATTGCAGAGACAGCAACGATGACAATTCATCCGATTCGGCTGAACGGGCTCGTCATTGGGGTGCCGCAGACGTTCGAATATTTGGATAAAATGCAGGAGCGTGTCGTTCGCTTTGTGACGAAGCATTCGAACGTCGCGGAGGAAAAGTTCAAGGAACTGATGTTCAAAACAGGCGAGCTGACGCGAGATATTGGGACGACGGTTATCGGTGCCGACGCCGTGAAGTACGGCCTTATCAACCAAGTAGGCGGCATCGGCGATGCGATTCGCGAGCTGAATAAGCGAATAGACGAGAAGAAAGCTTCGGACACCGGAGGGCTTGTCCAATGATTCACTACTCGGTGCTCCCTATGGACGTTGTTTTTGAAGGCATGTCATCGTATGCGCCGGAGTTCGTGGACATTGAGCAGGATGGCATGTCCATGCAGGTTGAACCGATAGGCCGCTTTCAAGCCAAGATCGTAAGGCTCTACAGCTGCAATCCGCAGGACTACTTAAATGCCAAATATGCTCCCGGGACGATTATTTCGTACAATACGGGCCTATAGACGAATTGACAGACACCCCCTTGTTCCCGTATCTTACCATGAGAGGATTATGGTATAATATGGACTTGGGGGTGAAAGTGTTGGCAAAACGCAAGAAGAAAACGAAACCGGTGAAAACAAGTTTGTTGTTTGAACTGTACGGCATTCTCATCTTGATCTTTTCCGTCATTGCGATTGCCCGTCAAGGGCATGTTGGGAACTCGCTTTATTATTTATTTCGTTTTTTTGTGGGAAGCTGGTATTCCTTAATCCCATTAATCTTTATTTATGTCGGCTTGTATGCCATGATTAAGCGGGATTGGCCGCCGATGGTAACCCCCAAAAAGCTAGGTATTCTATTGCTTATTCTAGGCTTGCTGATCAAGAATCATATCGATCTGTTTACCCAGCTGTACCCGGATAACAATTTCTCCTCGGGTAAAATCATTTCGTCGACGTGGGACGTGATGCTGGGCGGGTTGGCTCCGACGGACGCTGGGCGTGAAGCGATCGAGCACGGCAGCGGAGGCGGTATGATTGGCGCATTGCTGTACAGCATTTTGTATTTCCTGTTTGACTATCTCGGTGCAAGATTAATTCAATATATGCTGTTCGTGATGGGCTTTATTCTGGCTACCGGCATTTCCTACATCGATGTAGGGAATATCGTAAAGGGGCGGTTTCAGAATGTGGGGCAAAACTTTAAAGACCGCATGAAGGAATGGCTGCACGATAGGGAGTCCAGGTCGCCGCAGACGGCGAGCGCCGCAAGCGGCAATGCGACGAGAGCCAAGAAACCGGTCTATGTGCCGGTTGACGATGAGTTTGATGAAGAAGTATTCCAACCGGTGAAACGGGCGAAGAAGACGCCGCTGTTCATGGAGCTGATCAAGCCGATAAAAGAAGGCCGGAAGAAGAAGGTCGCTGTGAGTGCCGGTTCGCATGAGGATGAGGACGATTTGGACGAGCAGTCTACAAACGAATCTCCATCCGCGAAAGAGGAAGTCGTGTACAAGGTAGCGGGTGACGAGCGTGAGCCGGAGGCGCCGCAAGTGGCTGCGCCAAGCCTAGACCCAATCATTCGGGACTTCCAGGAGCAAGTGATGCAGGACATTCAGCAGGCGGAAAGAACGCAGCCTTCGAGCCCGGCCGCTGTGCCAGTGGCAGTAGCTGCTCCGCTTGCGAAAGCGCAGGAGGACGGTGAATCGATCGAACCGGTTAACGTCGAGTTTCACGAAGCACCGCCTGTCATGACGAAGCCGTACGAGATGCCGTCACTGGAACTGCTCGCCAAGCCTGCGCTCGGCAAAGGCAGTGAATTGGCGGATTACAAGGCCAACGCAAGAAAGCTGGAGGCGACGCTGGAGAGCTTTGGCGTGAGGGCCAAAGTGTTGGAGGTAGTCCGCGGGCCGGCTGTGACCCGGTATGAGATCCAGCCGGATGTCGGCGTGAAAGTCAGCCGGATCGTGTCGTTGACCGACGATATTGCGTTGGCGCTCGCAGCAAAAGACATTCGAATGGAGGCGCCGATTCCAGGGAAATCTGCTATCGGTATCGAAGTGCCGAATCTGGAAGTATCGGTTGTGACGATGCGCGAGGTTATGGAGACATCGGCATTCCAAGAGTCAAGTTCCCGCCTCTCTGTCGTACTGGGCCGCGATATTTCCGGTCAGCCGATTGTCGGCAATCTTGCGCGCATGCCGCACTTGTTGGTTGCGGGGGCGACGGGCTCAGGGAAATCGGTCTGCATCAACGGCATTATTACGAGTGTGCTCTACAAAGCGAAACCGAACGAAGTGAAGTTCCTCATGATTGACCCGAAAATGGTCGAGCTAAACGTCTACAACGGCATTCCGCATTTGTTGGCGCCAGTGGTCACCGACCCGCGCAGAGCGTCGCTTGCGCTGAAGAAAGTCGTTGTGGAAATGGAGAAACGATACGAGCTGTTCTCCAAGAGCGGAACCCGGAACATCGAAGGGTATAACGCGATGCTGTTGGAAACCGGAACGGCTGCGCCGCTGCCGTATTACGTGGTCATTGTGGACGAGCTCGCCGACCTCATGATGGTTGCGGCGAACGATGTCGAAGACTCGATTTGCCGCTTGGCGCAGATGGCGCGCGCCGCCGGCATCCATTTGATTATTGCGACGCAGCGTCCATCGGTGGATGTCATCACCGGGGTCATCAAAGCGAACATTCCGTCGCGTATCGCCTTTGGGGTATCGTCTCAGGTGGACTCCCGGACGATTCTGGATATGGTGGGCGCTGAGAAGCTGCTTGGCCGTGGCGACATGCTGTACCTGCCAGTCGGCGCGTCCAAGCCGGTGCGTGTGCAGGGGGCGTTCCTGTCCGACCAGGAGGTCGAGCAGGTCGTGAGCTTTGTACGCACGCAGGAACAGGCCAACTATCGTGAGGAACTGGTTCCGCAGGTAGAGGAAGCGCCTGAGCAGCAGAACGAGATCGAGGACGAACTGTACGATCAAGCCGTTCAAATCGTGCTGGAAGCGAAGCAAGCTTCGGTATCTTTGCTCCAGCGCCGCATGCGCGTCGGCTATACCCGCGCTGCGCGATTGGTCGACGCGATGGAAGCCAAAGGCGTCGTTGGCCCGTACGAGGGTAGCAAGCCGCGCGAGGTGCTGATATCCCTCGAGCAGTATCAGCATAACCGAATGAGTTCATGAGGTTACATATGTCGGAGAAGGCACACTGTGGAGTCAATGTCATTAAGTTACGCTTGAAGACAAGACTGGGATTAAAAATGGAATCTGAAACGGCATGGGAAAAAGCCCTGTGCCGTTTGTTTTTATGCGCAAGCAAGAAAAAAGCGTACAGCAAACAAAGCGGATGGAATATCCGCTTTAAAAATGTTCATTTAAGCCGA
>NZ_JBCMUN010000039.1:0-827 GCF_050467285.1 Paenibacillus oryzisoli
TCGAACGGCACGGCGGTCACCGCCATACCGGACACACACTACCACTTCGTGAAGTGGAGTGATAATGTAACGACGGCAACGCGCACCGAAACTGGGGTCACAGGGGATCTGAATGTAAGTGCGATTTTCGCGTTGGACACGTACACGCTGACGTATACGGCGGGAACGAACGGCACGATAACGGGTGCGTCTCCGCAGACGGTCGGCTATAACCTGAGCGGGACGGCCGTGACCGCAGAGCCGAACACCGGCTACCATTTCGTGAACTGGAGTGATGGCAGTACGGATGCGACGCGCACCGATACGAACGTAACGGCGGACAAGAGCGTAACGGCCAACTTTGCCATTAACGAATATACCTTGACCTACACAGCGGGAGCGAACGGTACACTGTCGGATACGACCCCGCAGACGGTTGAACACGGCTCGGACGGCACAGCAGTCACCGCCATACCGGACACACACTACCACTTCGTGAAGTGGAGTGATAATGTAACGACGGCAATGCGCACCGACACTGGGGTCACAGGGGATTTGAATGTGTCGGCGATTTTCGCGTTGGACACGTACACGCTGACGTATACGGCGGGAACGAACGGCACGATAACGGGTGCGTCTCCGCAGACGGTCGGCTATAACCTGAGCGGGACGGCCGTGACCGCAGAGCCGAACACCGGCTACCATTTCGTGAACTGGAGCGATGGCAGTACGGATGCGACGCGCACCGATACGAACGTAACGGCGGACAAGAGCGTAACGGCCAACTTTGCCATTAACGAATATACCTTGACCTACACAGCGGGAGCGAACGGTACGCTGTCGGATAC
>NZ_JBCMUN010000040.1:0-1182 GCF_050467285.1 Paenibacillus oryzisoli
TTTCGCGTTATTGTACGAAATTCCTTCTACTAGTTGCTTCAAAAGCGCCTCGTCGTTCGGGAACTCGCCCGCTTCCACCCACTCGCCGATCATGTTGCACAAGAGTCTGCGGAAATACTCATGTCGTGTGTAGGACAAGAAGCTTCTGGAATCCGTCAGCATGCCGACGAAACGACCGAGCAAGCCAAAGTTGCCGAGCGATTTCATCTGCGAAATCATGCCGTCTTTCGTATCGTTGAACCACCAAGCTGCGCCGAGCTGGATTTTGCCTGCTGTGCCGCCGCCTTGGAAGCAGCCCATAAGCGCCGCCAGAATTTCATTGTCGCGTGCATTCAGTGAGTACAGAATGGTTCTCGGCAGATTGTCCGCCACAGCGAGTGACGACAGCAGACCTTGCAGCGCAACCGCTACCGGACTGTCGCCAACTGCGTCGAAGCCAGTATCCGGACCGAGCTTCGCAAACGCATCCGCGTTGTTGTTGCGGGCCGCGTTCATGTGGTACTGCATCGCCCAGTCGAGCTTTTTGTAAATGCCGCCAAGGAAGAGCAGCGTGTAAGTTTTGTATTTTTTCTCATCTTCCAGAGAAACGGCTTGTCCTGCCAGTCCTTTTGCGAAAATCGCATCCACTTCTTCTTTGGTCGTTTCAGCGAAAGGTACATAGTCAAGCGCATGGTCGGATACTTTACAGCCGACGGAGTCGAAGAATTGCGCCCGGCTTTCCAGTCCTGCGAGCAGGTCGTCATAAGAACGAATCGCTGTACCTGTCGCTTTCTCCAGCTGCGCAATCCACGGCAAGAACGTTGAACGGTTAATTTCCAATGCTTTGTCCGGACGGTAAGACGGCAGCACTTGCGTGTTGAAGTCGGGAAGTTCTTTGATTTTAATGTGATATTCCAGGGAATCCACCGGATCGTCCGTTGTACAGATGACCGTCACTTTGGAATTAGTAATGAGATCGCGGGCGCGGGATTTGCCTTCCGCCAGCTTGGCATTCACTTTTTCCCAGATGACAGGGGCATTCTCCGCGTTCAGCAGCTCATTTACACCGAAAAATGTCCGCAACTCCATGTGGGACCAGTGGTACAGCGGATTGCCAATCGCCATCGGAACGGTCGCCGCCCAAGCCGCAAAACGCTCATAATCGCTCGCTTCGCCGGTCACTTTGGACTCCTCGACGCCGTT
>NZ_JBCMUN010000041.1:0-12171 GCF_050467285.1 Paenibacillus oryzisoli
TGTGAGGCGCACTGAAAAAAGCCGCTCATCGGCTGAGCGGCCTTCCCTTTACTCCCATTTAAACGTAAACGTCGAAATGACGAAACATACAACCAGCCAAATCGCCAGCATCCCAAGCTGCGGCCACAGCTCCCCGATGCCCGCGCCGACGTTCATCACTTGGCGGAGCGCCGTGCTTAGCTGCGTGATCGGAATCGACTTCACGATTGGCTGCAGGAACTCCGGCATGCTCGACACTGGGAAGAACACGCCGCCCAAGAACATAAGCGGGAACGACAAGATACCCGCGATCGGTCCGGCGCTCTCCGGCGTCTTCGCTACACCGGCGATGATGAAGCCGAGGGACATGAACGTCAGCGTGCCCATCACGATAATGAGGAAGATGAGCCACCAGGCGCCGTTCATCTGCGTTCCGAAGATCAGCGCGCCGACGAGCAGCACGATCAACGACTGAATGACGCTAAGGATCAGACGCGCGGTGATCTGCGCCGCGATGAACGTCGAAGCGGTCAGCGGCGTGCTTTGCATCCGGCGGAGCACCCCGCGCTCGCGCCAGGAAGCGATTTGACCGGCAACCCCGTTCAGGTTGTTCGACATAATCATCATCGCGAGGATACCCGGTACAAGGAAATCGATATAGCGCAGATCAAGCGACTGCACGCCGACTGGCTCAATCCCTACGATCGGCACGTAGTTGGTCAGCTTTTTGGACACGCCGTCCGCCACTTGCCCAACGACCTGCACGCCGATGCTGGAGCTCATTTGATTCGTCTGATCAAAGTACACCTGTAAGAGATGTGCCTTGCTGTTATCCGCTCCCTTTTGCTCTACTGCTGTGCCATAGTTTTTCGGGATCACCACGACCAGCTTCTGGTCGCCATGCTTCAGCTCCTCAAGGCTTTTATCCAGATCGTCCGTTTTCTTCAGCTTCAGCGCGCTGTTGCCCTGCAAAGCCTCCACCATCACCGCGGAAGCGCTGCTGTTATCCTGATCGATGAGCGAGCCGCTTAAATCGACGTCGGTGCCCTTTCCCAGAAATGAGCCCAGCATAATCATGAAAAACAACGGCATGAACAGTGTAAAAAACAGCACCTGCCGATTCCGCACAAAAAAACGCAGCTGACTCAGCGTCAATTGAAGATAAGCTTTCATTCTTCTTTCAAGCTCCTTCCCGTCATCGAAATAAACACGTCTTCGAGCGTCGCCGTACGCGTCTGCAAATCAGCGAGCTCCAGGCTGCCGGCCGCGCTTTTCTCGACGAGATCGATGAGCGAGGTTTGCAGGTTGTCGGTGTAGAGCACATA
This sequence comes from Paenibacillus oryzisoli, assembly GCF_050467285.1. Taxonomy (GTDB): domain Bacteria; phylum Bacillota; class Bacilli; order Paenibacillales; family NBRC-103111; genus Paenibacillus_E; species Paenibacillus_E oryzisoli_A. The sequence goes on from NZ_JBCMUN010000041.1 coordinate 1,305, forward strand.
CACATCCTTGCGGATGTCCACGCCTTTGACCTCGCGAATGCTGTGCAGCTCCTCCAGAATACGGGTGCGTCCCTCTTCGCTCTCGTCCGCGCCTTGCAAGCGAAACTCGATTGCGCTGTCGGATTGCAAGCTTCGTACGAGCTCCCGCGGTGTGTCCAGTGCCACGACTTTCCCTTGATCCATCAGGCAGATCCGGTCGCAGAGCACATGTGCTTCCTCCATATAATGTGTGGAGAGGACGATCGTTTTGCCGCGTTCTTTGAGTCGGAGAATAATGTCCCAGAGTGTGCGCCGCGCCTGCGGATCGAGACCTGTTGTCGGCTCATCCAGAAAGATGACCTTCGGATCGTTAAGCAGGGCGAGCCCGATGGCCAGCCGCTGCTTCTGCCCGCCGGACAGGTGCTTGACCCTGCCTTTTCTTTTTTCCGTCAGCGTCATGTCCTCGAGTAGCGGCTCAATCGGCACCGCATTCGGATAAAAGCTCGCATACATCTGCATAATTTCCTCCACCGTCAGCAACTCGAACAGTGAAGTCGATTGCAGTTGAACACCGATCACTTCTTTGACTTTGATTAACGCTTTCTGCGTATCGTACCCAGCCACAATCGCGCGTCCGCCGTCCGGTTTGCGCAGGCCTTCTATCATTTCCATCGTTGTCGTTTTGCCTGCGCCGTTAGGCCCGAGCAGACCGAATACTTCTCCTTGAAAAACTTTGAAATTCACTCCGCGAACCGCTTGAAAAGAGCCATAGCTTTTCACCAAACCGTCCGCCTCAATAACAACTTGAGAGGAGTCCACAATGTCACACCCTTATCTTCCAAAATTTATCATTTCATAAGCGCTTCTCTATCATAACCGAATGGGCAGTGGTTTGCATCCTCCTGCAGACGGTTTTCAACCCACTTTTTTCCATATGCATGAACGACAGAAGTAGTGGCATTCCGACAACGCGAATCGACGAATAAATTGAGAAAGATATGATAATCTTAAGACTCAACAGACCAAATAAACGAATTCATAACGCGAAGGAGATGTGTTGAAGTGCGAATGAATATTCTATTTAACAAGAAACCGATCTCTGTCAATTTTGTCGGAACGGACCACAAGTTGATTCCCTCTTTGCTCAACGCTCTTCGATATAACAAATTTACGACGATGAACCTGGTGAACTCCTTGGAACGTGTCGATTTGTTCAGCTCCGAAGCGATTTTATATGCGACAGACGGTAATAAAGCACGGATTCCTATTTTTTAAAATGATAGCGATTACGATAGAGAAACAGCCATTCGCTGCGTAGTAGAATTACGCGGAGAATGGTTTTTTTCTTGCGTCTTCGCGCATAAATCCATTACTCTTTTCATAGACTGATAGAAAAGATCGCAATTCCAATCGCAGCCGATCTGCAGGATGGAGACGCCTATGTTCACAATTACTCCCCCTATGAAAAAGAAAATCCCCCCTCTCCGTCTATTGATTTTCTTACTCGTTGCATGTGCTAGTTTTCTATGGACGCTGATCTGGGGGCTGCACCTGCTAGACAATAAACCGCCGCTCCCTACGATTTCAAAATACAGCGTATTTGAAGCTTCCAACGGCGTTAGATTGCATACGATTCAGACATTGCCGTCCAACATCGGCCTGAAGGCGATCGCGGCGAACGTGACGGATTTAATGGATAACGGCATTAATGGCGGGTTCTTCTGGCAGGGCTATCTGCTGAGCATCGCCGTTCAAAATGACAAGCCCGTGAAAGGCGCACCCGGCGACTACGGCTCCGGTTGGTTCAATACGGACCGCAAACGCGGCACACTGGTGTGGGACGAGCTGGCCGGAACATTCAGCATCCAAGTCGTGGAGAATGCCAGCGAGCTGCAGGTATCGGACCGCGCCCATTATTGGGCGCAGGGCGGCGTCAGCATGGGGCTTGCCAACCCTCAGGGCTGGGTAGAGCAGGCCATTTCGGAAGAAATGCCGGTGATCGACGAGCCGCGCATGCGCTCCGGCATCGTGTACGATCGGTACAACCGGCTGTACCTGGTCGTTGCACCTACGCCTTGCACCGGCGAGGCGTTCCGCTCTGCCGTGATGGAGCAAGTGGGGGACGGGGCGCTAGTGGACGGTCTTTTCCTGGACGGGGACGGCTCGTCGCAGCTCAAAGTCAAGAACTTCCTGCTGCCGGGTGATCATCGGGAAGTGTATCAGATGATCTCGCTGCTGAAGTAGGAGGGGGAGGGAGCGTCGAGTGCGTTGTCATAGCGCGGCATGGCTTGGTGACGTGATGGTGGGGTGAATAAAAGCGGTAAACCACGCTTATTTCTTGATTTTGGCGCGCTGAGCGGGAAATAGAAGTGGTGAACCACGCTTATTGGGCTAACTTCTCTCGCAACTGGTCAGTTGGTTAGAGAATAAGCGTGGTTGACCACGCTTATTTCTGAGCAGCCGAGCAGAGAATGCCGTTTAGACGTGGTTGACCGCTCTTATTTGCGGGCGGGAAAAGTGCGGGACGGCGGAGACGAGCGGGATGAGGAGTGTTCTCCAAGCAGCAACTGTAAAAACTGCAGTTAATTCGGAGAAAAAGGGACGAAATGCTTAGAATCCTGTATTTCCTACAGGTAAATTTCGGATAAACTTGGCTGCAACCGCTTTCATTCAAGAAATCGCTGAAATTTACTGTACTTTCTGCAGGATTTCCCGGAGATTGCACCTGAACGTCGGGATTACCTGCATTTTTTGCAAGTTGGCGTGGCAGGGAGGGCAGAGCGGTAATTTGTTGGTGCTTTGCTGGTACATTTGTGGGGCATTGGTGACTCTTGCGGGGCTCGGGATATTTCGGCGGGGCTTTGCGGGACTGACGGGGCTTTGGCGGTAGATACTTGGCAGTTCATTGGTAACACTTTCTCCGTAACTTGGCCGGTACTTTGACACGCACACAAAAGGAGCAAAGACAACCATTCAGCCGTCTTTGCTCCTCTTCACATTAAAATGTCACATTGTCCGGATCCGGACCCATGCGTTTATTCAAATTGAGCGCATCGATCTGCGCCATATCCTCACTGCTCAGCGCGAAGTCGAAAATCTGCGCATTCTCCAGAATGCGCTGCGGCGTGATCGACTTCGGAATGACCACGACGCCGTTCTGGATGTCCCAGCGCAGAATGACCTGCGCGGCGGATTTGCCGTATTTGCCGGCAATGCCCTGCAGCACGGGATGATCCAGCTTGCCCTGCATGAGCGGGCTCCACGCTTCAACGCGAACGCCGGTTTCACGGGCGTAAGCGAGCAGTTCTTTTTGCGCCAGCTCCGGATGCAATTCCACTTGATTGACCGTCGGCACGACGCCGGTATCTTCGATCGCCTGCTTCAAGTGGTGGATCTGGAAGTTGCTCACGCCGATCGCGCGCACATAACCTTCCTTGTACAAGTGAACGAGCGCTTTCCACGTCTCGCGATAAGTCGGCGTCACCGCCCAGTGGACGAGATACAAGTCGATGATGTCGAGACCGAGACGCTTGCGGCTCGCTTCAAATGCCTTCAACGTGGACTCATAGCCTTGATCGGCGTTCCACACCTTCGTCGTTACAAAAATATCGTCACGCGGCACGCCGCTGTCGCGCAGCCCCTGGCCGACGCCTTCTTCGTTGCCGTAGACAGCCGCCGTATCAATACTGCGGTAGCCGTATTCCAAGGCTGTGCGGACAGCCGAGATGACTTCCGGGCCTTCCTTCGTTTTCCAAACGCCGAGTCCGAGCCACGGCATATGGATGCCGTTATTCAGCTTGACGCCTTCCGTAAATACTTGCGTGGACATATCCGTTCAACCTCCCAACCAAATTTGAAAAATCGCGAGCAAGCCCGCACTGCATCGCAGCGCGGACTGTCCCTCCTATCATAGCATGTTCGGGAAACGGAATGCCAATCGCGCGAAAGGCTACTCCTGGTAGCGGTGAATCAGCGCCATTTTCAAATCCCACAGCTTCCGGCTCAAATTCACGCGATACACCTCGGGATTGAGCTTCCTCAAATACTGCGGCCACACCGTCTGCAACTGTTCGGCGTGATACGCGCGAATCTCCTCCAGCGTAGGCTGTGCATACACCAATTCCCCGCCGGCAAAAATCGACTGAAGCAGCGGCACCGCTTCATAGTCCTCAATATATTTGAATCGGTACGGATGCACCGGATCGAACAGCTTAATTCGCCGGCCCTCGCGGATGTCCGTCTCCTCTTGCAAGGCCAAATAATCCGCTTCCGCCTTGCCCGTCTTCTTATTCATAATCCGGTACACTTCCTTGTAGCCCGGATTCGATACTTTCTCCGGGTTGCCCGAAATCTTGATGACCGGCTCGAACCGGCCATCCTTCTCCCGGGCAACCAACTTATACACCCCGCCCAGCGCCGGCTGGTCGGCGGCCGTAATCAGCTGGGTGCCGACGCCCCAGCTGTCGATGCAAGCGCCTTGGGCTTTCAGCCCCTCGATGATGTGTTCGTCCAAGTCATTGGACGCCACAATCTTCACCTCGGGAAAGCCCGCCTCATCCAGCAGGCGCCGCGCCTGCTGGGACAAATACGCCAAATCGCCGCTGTCGAGGCGAATGGCGGCCAGCTCCTGGCCGCGCCCCCGCATCTCGCGCGCCACGGTTATGGCGTTCGGCACGCCGCTGCGCAGCGTGTCGTAGGTGTCCACGAGCAGCGTGACGTAGTCCGGCACTGCTGCGGCATAAGCACGGAACGCATCGAGTTCCGTGTCATGCGCTTGCACCCAGGCGTGCGCGTGGGTGCCCTTCGTCGGGATGCCGAACAGCATCCCGGCCCGCAGGTTCGACGTCGCGTGGAACCCCGCGATGTAGGCGGCTCTGGCGCCCCAGATGGCGGCATCCGCCTCCTGGGCGCGCCGCGTGCCGAACTCCAGCAGCACATCGTGCGGAGCCACTTGCTTGATGCGCGAGGCTTTCGTAGCGATGAGCGTCTGGTAGTTCACGAAGTTGAGAATGGCCGTCTCGACAAGCTGCGCTTCAAAAATCGTGCCCACCACACGCACGATCGGCTCATTCGGGAACACGAGCGTGCCTTCCGGCGCGGCGTACAGGTCGCCCTGGAAACGGAAGGCGCGAAGTGCGTCCAGGAAGTCCTCCCGGTACTGCTCCTCCTGCGTCCGCAAGTATGCGATCTCTGCCTCCCCGAAGCGAAGTTGCTGAAGATACGAGATGACGCGCTCGAGCCCAGCAAATACCGCGTAGCCGCTGCCGAACGGCAGCTTGCGGAAATACACCTCGAATACCGCCCGCTTCGTATGCGTCCCTTGCAGAAAATAACCGTACATCATATTAATTTGATATTTATCCGTATGCAGCGTTAATGCGTGATCGTTCATCTCCATCATCCTCCTGCGCGCGATACGCCCTTAGCGTCATTTTACCCTTTTCTGACAACCTTAGCCCCGAGTGTTCTTTCAAAATGCCGCAACGCCCAGTCATGCCCCGCAGGATCGAACGAAGCGACCGCATCCGCGTGAATCACAAGCGAGAAGCCTTGATTGTAGGCGTCGACCGCGGTGTGCAGTACGCAAATGTCGGTGCACACGCCGATCAATTGTAGCTCCGTGATGCCTTGAGCTCGCAGCCGAAGCGCCAAATCCGTCCCGGCAAAAGCGCTGTAGCGCGTTTTATCCATCCACATGATCCGCTCTCGCTCCGCTTCATACACCTGCCCCAGCTTCCCGTACAGCTCTCGTCCCTCCGTCCCGCGAAGATTATGCGGTGGAAACAGCCCCGTCTCGGGATGAAACGGATCGCCATCCTCGTGCAGATCCACCGCCATCACAACAAACTCTCCCTCATCCACAAACGTATTCGTCAGCTCGCAGATCCGATCTTCAATCGCGATCGCAGGCTCCCCAACCGGCAGCTTGCCATCTACAAAATCCGCCGTATAGTCAATGACAATCAAGGCTTTACGTGTCATGTGAAGATCTCCTTTCCATCTTTTAATATTATCAAAACGACATTATCAATACTTAAAAAAAGAAGAAGCTCAGCTTCCTTTATCGCTCTCTTTTGATATTCTCATTATGACATACTTAAATCCATCTGGCAAGAGGGGGACGAAATTTTTTTAGCATATCGGGAAACGTACCCTCGAAACGCTCTATGTCCTCCCCAAACGCACCGATCAGCAAAGATCGCGAAGCCGTTCAACTTTGTTCGGATTGAGATTCCGATTCGGGATACAAATTGGCGTAATTCAGAAGCATCGTCAAGAACCCCAGCACAACAAAAGAGAAAAAGGCTTTCAGCTGCAGCTCGAACACGTTAGGCACCGCGATAAACAGCGCGCCGAAGCACACGCACACCCAGTTTTGCCACACCTGCTTCCCGGACTTCCCGAGCGCCAGCATCGAGCAGACGAACTGCAGGCTGCCGAGCACCAAGCAGATGAGCATCGCATTCGTTTCATGACGAAAATCGAACACCCACGGGCTGACGGCAAACCAGAGCGCGAGGCATGCGGATAACACGTTTTTCAGATACATCCAGACCACCTCCCGAAAACAAGGATGTTCTATTATATGCAACCGCTTACAACTTTGTGACGACAAAAAGCCCCTTCCCCCGCCCAATAGCGGAAAAAGAGGCTTTTGCATAGTTCTCGCACCTTTTTCTATCTCAAGCTCATCCTATTGCTCAATGGTGACGTTCACGCCATCCACCTTCGCAGTGGCCTTCAAAATGTCCGAAGCAAACTTCAGCGGCACATAGAGCGTGTCGTTCTTGATCACGGGCGCTGCACCTAACTCAACAGGCGCCATCCGTGCAAAGAAATAGCTGTCCTTCCCCACGCTCACCGATGTCCATTCTGCGCCTTTGCTCAGCTCGGCTGCATACGTATCCTGGTTCCATTTCACCGTATACCCGAGTCCCTCGGCCACTTTTCGCAGCGGGATCAGCTGTGCCCCATACTCATTCGAAGTCAGATCGTCCGCCGCCAATTGCACGCTCAGCTTTTTATCGGAAGTCTGCTCCACTGGCTTCGGCTCTACCTTGAGATCGGCCGGCAGCGGAAATTGGAATTCCGGCGTCCCCATCACTCCAGGGGCGATTTCATATTTCGAGAACACGACGACAGCTTCATTGCCCGCGACATAGAAGGTCTGCTCGTCCGCAATTCCTTTGAACTCATCCGCAAAATAGTTCTCTGGATGCTCGGCGATTTTCGCTTTTACGCCGGCATTCACGGTCGCTTTGTAATCCGCGCCAAGCAGATCGCTCAGCTTGACAAGCCGAGCCGTCGGCGTGTTCAGAAACGTGTACGCGTCGACGCGCGGCATGCCGGTGTTCCCATAAGAACCATACGTTGTCACAACGAGGGAGACGACGCCAGCTGGCTTCCCTTTACCATCGGATTTTAACTCATACACGGTTTTTAAAATATAAGGGCGGAACGTATAGCCGCGATCCTTCGCAGTTTGCGAATCTTTCTCCGCATCCTTCTCCCAGCTCGCAAGGTCTTGCTTGGCTTTCGTCATGATAATGTCATTCAGCTTATCTTGATACTGCGTATCCGCCAGGCCCGTCAGCTGCGGCACTTTGACGTCCGCGTTCAAGTTCACGCTGGACGTTGTCAGCACCACTTCCTTCACCGCGACTGACGCTGCCGCTTGAATCGGCGAAGACACAGGCTGCGCCTTCACCGTCTGTGCCGACCCATCCGCGGATTCCGCCGCTGCTGGCAGTACGGCCCCCACAACACCTGCGAACAGGGCGCAGGAAATCATTCCCATTTTAAGCAACATAAAAGGTTTCTTTTTCATTAGACATACACTCCTTGTCGATTCATGAATGAATGGGGCTTGTTGTTTGCCTTCATGAACATAAGACGCAGATGCCCGGTGAAAAAGTTTGCTTGAATCGACATTTTTTTATTGTCTGCTATCTAAGCGAGGCGGAAGCCGTTCACAACGGCATTCAAATCCGTCGCAATGTCCGCCAAACTCTTCGCGGAGGACGTAATTTCTTCCGCAGATGCAAGCTGCTGCTGCGTGACAGCCGCGACGGATTGCGCCGTGCCCGACGTCATTTTCGCGACGCTGCCTACATGTGCCACGGTGGCGGCGACTTCTTCCGTGCTTGCCGCCATTTGCTGCGCGGCTGCGGCCGTTTCCTGGATCTTGCCGGCAACCTCTTGCGACGCCTGCACGATCTGATCGAACGCCTGCTCCGCCGTACCTACCTCGGTCAACCCGTCCTGCACCTGGCTCAAACCGGTATTCATCACGGCGACAGCACGCTGCGTATCCGTTTGAATACTCGAAATGAGCGCCGAAATGCTGCGGACGGAATCATCCGTCTGCGTCGACAGCTTGCGCACCTCACCCGCCACGACGGCGAAGCCTTTGCCGCTTTCCCCAGCCCGCGCCGCTTCAATCGCCGCATTCAGCGCAAGCAGATTCGTCTGAGCCGCAATATCGCCGATCAGCGTGGAAATTTGGCTGATGCTTTGGGAATGCTTATCCAACTCTCGAATAACCCCATTCGCTGCATTCACCGCTTCGTTCACCGCCTGCATCTTGTTCACGACGCGTTCCATCGCATGCGTGCCGTGATCGGCAAGCTGCGACGCCGTCATCGACAATTCGGAGACGTCCGCCGTTGTTTCGGCGATCCGGGAAATACCCACCGCCATTTCTTCCATCGCTCTGCCGCATTCCTCGGAGCTTTGCGCCTGGACGTCGGCGCCGCTCGCAAATTCCTGCACAGAGATGGCTACGTGCTGGGAAGCGGATGTATTTTGCTCGGAGCTTGCAAAGAGCTGTTGGGAAGAAGCCACCACACTGTTCGAGGCGTTCAGCATTTTTTCCACCGAAAGGCGCAGCTGGCTCACCATACGATTTACGGACCCGATCAGCGCGCCGATTTCATCCTTATTTTTAACCGAAATGGCCTGCACAGTAAGATCGCCTTCTGCAATGCGATTCAGCGCTTGCGATGCTTTCCGCACGGGCACCACGATGAGGCGGTCCACCAAAAAACCGGCAGCCAGCATGATCAGCAATAGAATGACCACGACGACAACGGAAGTCACCACACTGGAACGATACAATTCGTTGCTTTCTTGAACGGCTTGCTGACCGCCTTCCTGGTTAAACGTCACCATTTCCGCCATCGTTTTTTGCGCGTTGCCGAACGCCGTTGACATCACGGCCAAACTATCCGCCGCTTCCTTCACTTTCGTGGGGTCGGCCGACATCTTCTTATTGACCGCAAAGGCATCCTTGAACGCCGTCCAATCCTGAGTCAACTGGTCAAAATGCGCCTGATCGTCCCCATTCGCAATAGATTCCTTATATTTTCCTAATAATTGATCGATACTTTCAATCGTAGAAGCAATTTTGGCGTCAATCGGCTCCTGCTTCTTCACATCCGGCTCTAATTTCTTCTGATAATATAGCATCAAGAGATGCTCGGAATTATAGTTGATTTCTTCAATCTGTTGAATCCCCATCATCCAGTCGTTGGCGACTTTCTCGTTCTGATCTTTCAGCGAATGCATACGGGTTAAGTCCGTGAGACACATGACGGCCAACATAAGCACGATGACACCGAATACCACACCAAATTTTAAGCGTACACTTAATTTCATTACAAAATCCCTCTACTTCCATCTATGATTTGGACGCTGCGGTATACGCAATTCATCTGTTGGTCATATCTTAAGTTATAATCGTTAGGACTTTTATGTACTTTTCTTTATAAATGTGTGAGATTTGCTAATCCTTTTTGAATGAAGTCCACTGCCGTCAGACTAACGTTCCAAAAATTGCTGTCCGATTGAAAAAAACGCATTTTTATGTCAAGATATGCGTAGAGTCTTTTTTCAGGAGACGCGTAATTATTTGAGTTAGGTGGTTTTTTTCTATGACAGCATCCAGCGCTCCATTTCGTATATTGTTGTACTATAAATTTGTTCGCGTTCATGACCATGAGGCGCTTGCCCGCGAGCATTTGGCGTTCTGCAAGAAGCTCGGCATCAAAGGCCGCATTCTGATTGCCCCGGAAGGTATCAACGGTACATTGTCCGGAACGATTGAGCAAACCGACGCCTATATGGCGATGATGCGGCAAATGCCGCTTTTCAAAGACATGGTTTATAAAATCGATGAAAGTCAGGACCATTCGTTTAAGAAACTGTTTGTCCGTCCGAAAAAAGAGCTCGTCACCTTCCGATTGGAAGAGGATGTGGATCCGAACCAACTAACGGGCACACATTTGAAGCCAAAGGAATGGCATGAAATGCTTCAGCGCGACGATGTGATCGTGCTCGACGGACGTAATTATTACGAATACGACATCGGTCATTTCCGCGGCGCGATTCGTCCGGAAGTGGAAACGACACGCGAGTTCCCGGAGTGGATTCGCACCAACATGGCCGACTACAAGGACCGTCCGATTCTGACCTATTGCACCGGCGGCATCCGTTGCGAGAAACTGTCCGGCTTCCTGATCAACGAAGGCTTCAAGGACGTGTACCAGTTGGACGGCGGCATCGTCACCTACGGCAAGGATGAAGACGTCCAAGGCCGCTTGTTCGACGGCAAATGCTACGTCTTCGACGAGCGCATTTCCGTGCCGATCAATCGGACGGAGGAAGATGTTATCGTCGGCAAGTGCTACCACTGCGGCAAGCCTGAGGATCGCTACATCAACTGTGCGAACGATCTATGCCACTTGAAGCACATCTGCTGCGAAGCGTGCGAAGAGGAGCACAACAGCTTCTGCTCCGCGGAGTGCGAAGAGAAAGCGTTAAGCGCGATGGAAGCTTAGGGCTTCTTAGTAAAAAGCACCGCCCTTATGGGCAATGTCATTAAGATAAG
>NZ_JBCMUN010000042.1:0-21061 GCF_050467285.1 Paenibacillus oryzisoli
GGCAAGCCCGGCGCCCGCGGCCGGCACGGCGGCGGCTCCGTCGCCGACAGCGGCGCCGACGAGCAAGCCGTTGGCTTCGCCCGCGGCGACACCTGTGCCGGCTGCGCCTGCCTACACGGGGAACGAGATCACGTGGGATCAATTTTTTGACTCGGAGAAGCAGGATACGCCTTCAAACCGCTTCTGGGATTTGAGCGGTAAAACCGTCGAAATTAAAGGCTTCATGGGCGAAGTGCTCTCTTTTGACAAGCACTGGTTCCTGCTCATTCCAAAGCCCGGCGCCGAGTGCCCGTTCGATAACGGGGATGAGACGTATTGGAACAAAATTATGATCGTCTTCGTGCCGGAAGGAGTGAAGCTGCGATACATGTCCGGACCGCTGAAAATCACCGGCAGGCTGGACGTCGGCATCAAACTCGACGAATCCGGCTACAAAACGATGTTCCGGCTGTACGACGCTTCGTTCGAGAAGATCAAGGAATAACGGCGGGTTGTCAGCATAATTCCTTCCTGGTTAGGCACAATACTAAATGGTTTAAAACCAGACAGCAGGAGGAATATACCCATGAAACAACCTGATCGCGAGACAACGACAAATAAGCTGCCCGTTGCGAAAAATGAGGATGTCGAGTTTTCCGCTGAGGTAGCGGACGCCGACGATTTTGAGGCAGCGGAGCGTGCGCAGGAAGCCGATTTTCGGCAGGAAGAGCAGTAAATGGCTGAGGTCGCGATTTTAGCTTATTTTCATTCCCCGGAGCAAGCAGAGGGTGCGGCAGCCAAACTGAAAGCTTTACGCGCCATCGATGTGCGAGTTGACCGCTTTTCCAACAATCTCGGCTTCGAGCTCGAGAATGCGATGGCGGACAGCATCGTGAGCAGCGATCACGATGTGGATACGGTCGGGCTGGACATAGTACTGACTGCCGTCGTTCATGCGGAGACCCGCGAGCAGGCGGCACGTGTCATCGAAGACGCAGGCGGCAAAATATGAAAAAAAGCACCGGCTTTGCGGATCGCCTTGATGGCGCGCAGGGCCGGTGCTTTTTATACATGTCAGAAAGTATATCCTCGAAGCAGCTCCATGTCTTCAGTAAACGCTACCGTCCTCGAAAGGACGGCGGAGCCGTTTATCTTTTGTCATAACTCCTGACTCATCAAATCTGTGAGCTTAGCCGGTTCATTCGTAATGATGCTCGCCACCCCGAGCGCCAGCATCTGCCTCATCATGCGCGCATCGTTGACCGTCCAAACGTAGACCTCTTTGCGATGTTCCGCACATTGGTCGACGAAACGGCCATTCACAAGCGTATAGGCGGCGGAAATGACATCATAATTGGTGCTGCTGAGGATCGGCTCCCAGTCGGAGGGCTTTTGCCCGACGATGAGTCCGGTTTTGATGGCGGGATTCAGCTCTTTCACCCGTTGCAGAAACTGCGCGTCGAAGGAGGTGACGATACAATCATTCACAAAATTATTCGCTTCGATCAACGCCACGGTTCTTTCGACAAGCCGCTTGCTGTGGCCGTTGTTTTTGAGCTCGATGTTTAGTTTCATATGTCCCTTTGCCGCCTGAATGACTTCTTCCAGCGTAGGGACGTGCTCCCCTTTGTATTTGGCGCTTTTCCAGCTGCCGGCATCCGCAGCTTTCAGCTCGGCCGAAGTGGCTTCCCACATATTTTTGCGAATCCCCGTAGTTCGGTACACACTGTCGTCATGCATGACCATCACGACGTCGTCGGATGTTTCCTGAACGTCAAGCTCGGCGAGGCCGGCTCTGTCTTTAATCGCTTGCTGGAAAGCGGCCATCGTATTCTCAGGAGCTTCCGCTGAACTGCCGCGATGGGCGGTCACTTGACTATAATTATCAGCCAGCATCGTTTGAGTAGACATAGGAACAACAAGCTGCAAGGAAAGCGCAACGAAAAGGGCTGATAATAATTTGTTCATACGTGTGTCACCGTTCTCTCTCAGGGGTAATGGATAAACTCTATACGCGAATCGTAGCAAAAAAGTTTTAGAAAAGATTTAGTTTTTTCAGGAAAAATAAAACGCTTACATGTTTCCTTTATTTTACCCGATGACCGAAGTGTAGTACAATGGTCTTTGTGAAAATAGGCCCGTTTCGGTCATAGCTTCACAGGCGATTATTTATAGAAGGAGCTGTACTTATGCTTTGGCAGGAATTAACCGTACATACGACAGAAGAAGCGATTGAAATGATTACGAATTTTGTACACGAACTGGGAGCCGGAGGCGTCTCCATCGAAGAGTCCGGCACCTTAAATAAAGAGCGGGACACGTCCTATGGGCAGTTGTACGAAGCTCCGCTGAACGATATTCCGGAAGGCCGGGCTGTCATTAAGGCATACTTTTATCAAGGGACAGAGATGGAGCCTATTCTCGAGAGTTTGAAGGCTTCCGTCGCTGAGCTCAGCACGTTCGACATCGATACAGGAGACCCAACGTTTGCGGTTGTGGAAGTGGACGATGAAGATTGGGCGCACGCGTGGAAAGCGTATTTTAAACCGTTCCGCATTACAGATCGTTTGACGATTAAGCCAACCTGGGAGGATTATGAGGCTTCCGAAGGAGAGTTGATTCTGGAGCTTGATCCGGGCATGGCGTTTGGCACCGGGACGCATGCGACGACGGCGCTTTGTCTGCGGACGCTGGAAAAAGTGTTGAAGTCCGGAGATGACGTGATTGATGTCGGCACGGGCTCCGGCATTTTGGCGATTGCGGCGGCGAAGCTTGGCGCGAAGCATGTATTGGCGGTTGACCTCGATCCGGTTGCCGTGGATAGTGCCAACGAGAATACGGTACAGAACCATCTGCAAGACCTCATTACGGTGAAACAAAGCGATCTGCTTGGCGTATTGAAAGAGAGCGAGACAGACAGTGCTTCGCAGCTTGGCGTGACGATACCGGTGCAGCTGGTCGTGGCGAATATTTTGGCGGAAGTAATTGTTACCTTCGTCTCCGATGTCTATGAGGTGCTGGAGCAAGGCGGCTACTACATCACGTCAGGCATTATTACAGAAAAAGAAGAGCTAGTAGAAAAAGCGCTTGTCGCCGCTCAGTTTACGATTGTAGAGAAAAACTATGAGAACAACTGGGTCGTGATTGTAGCCAGAAAGATGTAGGTGGTTCGCACATGGGAGGCTTACTGTTTTACGATTGGAATACGCTGCCGTTTGTGATTCTGGTGCTCGTCATTTCATTTACGGTGCATGAATTTGCGCACGCATACAGTGCGTACAAGCTGGGAGATCCAACTGCCCAGCATTTCGGCCGGGTTTCACTGAACCCGATGGTTCATTTGGACCTATTCGGTACGATTATGCTGCTGCTCGCGGGGTTTGGCTGGGCGAAGCCGGTGCCGGTGAATCGGGGGAATTTCAAAAAGCCGCGTCTGTACGGGATTATCGTAACGGCTGCGGGACCGATTAGCAATTTGATTCTTGCTTTTATTTCGATGTTCATATTGGCGTTATTTCATAAGAATGGCTGGTATGAAGGGTTGTCGACGGGAAGCGGCGATGCCATCCAGATTTTCCTAAGTCTGATGCTGAGCATTAACCTCACCTTGTTCTTGTTCAACTTGATCCCGATTCCGCCGCTCGACGGCTACCGGATCATTCAAGATTTGGTTGATCTGAAGTACTCGGAAGGACTGCAAAAGTTTGAGCAATGGGCTTCGGTTATTTTCCTTTTGGTCGTCTTTATACGACCGCTTAGACAGGTGACGCTTGATCCGTATTTAAGTTTAGGGAATGACATTGTTCGCTGGTTTGCAAAGCCAATTGCTTTTATGCTCGGTATGTAGGGGGAAAATCGCCAACCTCCCAATCCCATATAGCTTTTCTGAGACAAACAAGGTATGATGGTGAGTGGACGTTTTACAACGCACGATTCTTGAACGAATGACATGAATGCAGATAGAGGGGCTTGTACATGCAGCGTTATTTTTTACCGCCTGAACAGTTTTCTGCGGACGGACTTACCGTATCGATTGAGGGCGACGACGCCCATCATTTGCTGCGGGTGATGCGCGCGGAAGAAGGCGACGAAGTCATTTGCAGCAACGGACTGGATCGTGAAGTGCTCGTTCGGCTTACGGAGCTGGATAAGGGGCGAGTAACTGGAACGGTCGTTCAGGAATTGCCGATGAATGCGGAGGCGGCGGTTCAGGTGTGGATCGCGCAAAGCCTGCCCAAAGGCGATAAGATGGAACTCATTATTCAGAAAGGGACCGAGATCGGGGCAGCCCGGTTTCTTCCTTTTTTATCGGAGCGAACGATCGTTCAGTACGATGCGAAGAAAGAAGCGAAGCGGACAGAGCGCTGGCAAAAAATCGCCAAAGAAGCCGCGGAGCAGGCGCATCGCAATCGCGTGCCGCAGATTGAATCCGTCTATACGTGGAAACAATTGCTGCAGCGGGCGAAGGAAGCGGACGTCGCTTGGATATGCTATGAAAAAGAAGACGGTCAGCAGCTCCGGCCGGCGATTCAGGCGGCAGTGGATGCGGGGCGGCTCGCTCCAGGCAAGTCTGTTCTGATCGCGGTAGGGCCGGAAGGCGGATTTACAGAGCAGGAGATTCAGCAAGCTGAGGACGCGGGCTTTCGCTCGGTGTCGCTCGGCGCGCGCATTTTGCGGACGGAAACGGCTGCGATGGTGGGGCTGACCTGCCTGTTATATGAAACCGGAGAAATGGGAGGATAAGCACGATGGCAACGGTAGCGTTTCATACTTTGGGTTGTAAAGTGAATTTTTATGATACGGAAGCGATCTGGCAGCTGTTCAAGAACGAGGGCTATGAGCAGGTTGATTTTGAGCAGACAGCGGATGTATATGTCGTGAATACGTGTACGGTAACGAATACAGGCGATAAGAAGAGCCGGCAAATGATTCGCCGGGCAATTCGCCGCAATCCGGAAGCGATTGTTGCGGTGACAGGTTGTTACGCGCAGACGTCGCCAGCCGAAATTTTGGCAATTCCGGGCGTGGATATGGTCATCGGGACGCAGGACCGGGACAAGATCATTCCGCTCGTTAAGCAGTTTGAACAGGACCGCCAGCCGATCAACGCGGTGCGCAACATTATGAAAACACGCCAGTTCGAAGAACTGGACGTACCGGATTTTGCAGATCGGACACGAGCATTTCTGAAAATCCAGGAAGGCTGCAACAACTTCTGCACCTTCTGCATTATCCCTTGGTCGCGCGGTCTGATGCGCAGCCGTGAACCGCAGAGCGTGATTGCACAGGCTGAGCAGCTCGTAGCCGCAGGCTATCAGGAAATCGTGCTGACGGGTATTCATACCGGCGGATACGGCGAAGATTTGGAAGACTACAGCCTTGCGAAGCTGCTTTGGGATCTTGATAAAGTGGAGGGCTTGAAGCGCATTCGGATTTCTTCGATTGAAGCGAGTCAAATTACGGACGAAGTGATTGAGGTGCTGAAAGCTTCGGATAAAATGTGCCGCCATTTGCATATTCCTTTGCAAGCTGGCGACGATCAGGTGCTCGCACGCATGCGCAGAAAATACACGACCGAAGAATTCGCGCGTAAAATTGAGCGTCTGCACGAAATTATGCCCGATGTCGCGATCACGACGGACGTCATTGTTGGTTTTCCGGGTGAGACGGAAGAGATGTTCCGGAACGGCTATGCGTTCATGGAGCGCATGAAGTTTTCCGAGATGCACGTTTTCCCTTACTCCAAGCGGACGGGCACGCCTGCGGCGCGGATGGAAGACCAGATCGACGAAGAAATCAAGAACCAGCGCGTACATGAGCTGATCGATCTCTCCGAGAAAATGCAGCTCGCTTATGCGCAAAAGTTCGTTGGTCAAGTGCTTGAGGTGATTCCGGAACGCGCGTATAAAGGCGCCGAGAACAGCGGCTTGTACATGGGTTATTCGGACAACTATATGCAGCTTGTCTTTGAAGGTTCGGAAGATATGATCGGCGAAGTCTGCCGTGTGAAAGTGACGGAAGCCGGCGTCAATGAAAATAAAGGCCAACTGGTTCGCGTGATGGCGCCTGCGGCTGTTGTAAACTTGTAAGAACAGACGTCCCTCGGGACGGTATGCACCTCTAGGTGAAGTCGCTGCGGGTCAGGGCTGGCCTAGAGGTTTTCACGGTTATTCAATAAAACGACAGGGAGATTAACAACCATGACATTAAGCGCCAAAGAAATCGCATCCTATATCGACCACACCTTACTGAAAGCCGATGCCAGCACAGAAGCGATCTTAAAGCTTTGCGCGGAAGCGGCGGAGCACCAATTTTTCAGCGTTTGCGTGAACTCGCAATTCGTAGAAACGGCGGCCAAAGCGCTGGAAGGTACGGGTGTCAAGGTAGCGGCGGTTGTCGGTTTTCCACTGGGCGCGAGCCTTAGTGAGGTTAAAGCGTTTGAAGCGGCCGAAGCCGTGGAAAGTGGCGCCGTTGAGATTGATACGGTGCTGCCGATCGGTCTGCTGATGGAAGGCAACTATGATGCAGTGCGCTCTGATATCGAGCATGTCGTCGAGGCGGTGAAAGGCCAGGCGATTGTGAAAGTGATTATGGAAACAGGTTTTTTGACGGATGAGCAAAAAATCAAAGCCTGCCAGCTTTCTGAAGAAGCCGGGGCCCATTTCGTGAAAACGTCGACAGGCTTCGGTCCTGGCGGAGCGACGGTAGAAGACGTTCGTTTAATGCGCCAAAACGTATCGGGCCATATCGGCGTCAAAGCGTCCGGTGGCGTGCGCGATTTGCAAACGGCGATTGCGATGATTGAAGCGGGCGCAACGCGTTTGGGCACAAGCTCCGGTGTCGCTATTGTGAACGGAACGCAAGGCGCTTCCACGTATTAATGGCGCTTTCCGAAGCTACTTTATTTCGGAAAGTCGCCTAAGATAGCACAAGGGCAAAGCGATCAGGGAGCAGACGACGTTGAAAATCGTTTGCGACCGCGCGATTTGCGAGGACGCGTCGGCGGCCCACAGCCCGGAGACGGCAACAAGCTGGTGAATGAACGGGTAAAAAAGGACCGCTCCTCCGACGTTGAGGAGGATGTGGGACCACGCGACGTAGCGGCCGGCGCGGTTTGAGCTCATCCCGGCGATGAGCGCGGTCACACAGGTGCCAACATTGGCACCGATGGTGATTGCGACGCCGAGCTCGACGGGGATGCCCCCGACGGCGGCGAGGCCCATCGCCATCGCAATGACGGCGGCGCTGCTGTGCACGAGCGCTGTGACGGCTGCGCCTGCGAGGATGCCCCAGAGCAGGCTGGACTGCGCCTGGAGCACGAACCAGGCGAAAAGCCCCCGGGACTGCAGCGCAGGCCCGATGGTTTGCATGATCTCGATGCCGAGCAGCACGAGAGCAAAACCGCTGGCCGCGAGCGCGCCGTAGCGCACGCCGCGGAGCCAGGGTCGGCCGCTGCCTGCGGAGGCGGCCGCGGGGGTTACCGCCGCCGCGCCGGACTTGGCGGCGGAGCGATCGGGTCCGCCAGCCTGCGGCAGCGGACCGGCGATCCAGCTCGCGAGCCAGACGCCGGCGCTCGCGAGGAGCAACGGCACGCCGATGCCGCCGAGGCTGATCCCGATCAGCTCGGTGGTGAGGCACGTGCCGATGTTCGTCCCGAGAATGACGCCGAGCGTTCTCGGGAAGGAAAGGACGCCGCCGCCGACGAGGCCGATGGCGATGACGGTGATCGCGGAGCTGCTTTGCAGCGCCGCTGTGAGCACGGTGCCGGTGGCGAGGCCGCGGACCGGCGTTCGGGTGAACCGCTCCAGCCACTGCTGGAGGCGGGGGCCTGCCCAGGACTGAAGCGCGTTTTCCATCAGCTTCATGCCAAGCAGAAACAAAGCTAAGCCTGCGAGCACAGGCAGAATAATCGCATGCATCATGGCGAAATTCTCCTTTTCAAAGGCGTGTCGGATTTTTCGGTTTTCATCAATATATGTGAACGGGTAGACGAGCATGACAAGCCGGTCTTGGGAAGATTGGCTATCATGGCGGCGGCTGCCTGCCTTCATGCAAAGGACGGCTCAAATCTTATGTCAGCAGTATTTTTACATAAAAAGCGCAAACCACGATTAGAGCAGGGACACCCTTGGGTGTATAAAAGCGAAATTGAGCGTGTAGAAGGGGAAATCGCTCCTGGGCAATTGGTTGCGGTCCACACCCATACAGGCAAATATGTGGCGACAGGCTATTATAACGAAGCATCGCAAATTACGGTGCGCGTTGTCGCCTATCACCCGCTGGAAGAGATGACGACCGACTTTTTTATCGAGCGGTTTACGCAATGCCTCGCACACCGCGAACGGTTTGTGAAAGGTGCAGCATCGTATCGGCTCGTGTACGGTGAAGCGGATTTCCTTCCGGGACTGATTGTGGATAAATTTGAAGGGACGCTCGTCGTCCAGATTCTTACGCTTGGCATGGACCGCTGCCGCGATCGTATCGTTGAAGCGCTGGCGGCCGTTATGAAGCCGGAAGGCATCTATGAGCGCAGTGATGTGCCGGTTCGGGAGCTAGAAGGTTTGCAGCAGACGAAAGGCTTGCTGTACGGCACGTGTGAGCGCCATGTTGATATTTTGGAGAATGGTTTGCGTATCAGAGTGGACATTGAGGAAGGACAGAAGACAGGCTATTTCTTCGATCAGCGTGAAAATCGCGCCGCGATTGCGCCGCTGATGACCGGCTGGGGACACCGCAGCGGCATTGCGCTGCAAGAGGTAGAAGGCGCTGGCTTGCAGCCTGTGAATGCCAACGGTAAAGTCGTCACGTTCCCGTATTGGGACGGCGCGACAGTGCTGGAGTGCTTCTCGCATACGGGCAGCTTTACGCTTAATGCGTGCAAGTTCGGAGCCAAAAAGGTCACCTGCCTCGACATTTCCGAGCATGCGATTGAAAGCGCTAGGACGAACGTCGGGCTGAACGGTTTTGAAGACCGTGTCGAGTTCGTCGTGGCGGATGCGTTTGACTACTTGCGCACGCAGGTCAAAGGGCTGGACGAGCGCAAGCAGCGCGGGGCAGCGGGAACAGCAGGCAGCGCAAAGGTCGATACTTCGAAGCCGATCGCCAGCAGCGGCCGGACGTGGGACGTCGTCATTCTGGACCCGCCGGCGTTTGCCAAGACACGGAGCGCGGTCGAAGGCGCATGCCGCGGCTATAAAGATATTAATTTGCACGGCATGAAGCTTGTGAATGAAGGCGGCTATCTGGTGACGGCGAGCTGCTCCTACCACATGCATCCGGAGTTGTTCCTGGAAACGATTCATGCCGCCGCGACAGATGCCGGGAAAATTCTGCGTCTCGTTGAGTTTCGCGCAGCAGGGATGGACCACCCGCGCATTTTGGGTGTGGATGAGGGGCACTATTTGAAGTTTGCGATTTTTGAGGTGCGCAGCAAGGCGTAGCTATAGGTGAAGTTTGTTGGCAGCAATGGGCTATCAATGAACGGGCAAAGCTCTTATTTCGAGCTTTGCTTTTTTGCGCTTCAATGGTAGAATAGAATATATGTTCCTATTTTTGGGATTTCCCCATCATCTACCACGCTTAGTTCCGTTGTGAATTATGATAGAATGGTAGAATTGATATAATGGTGATCTGATGATGGCCGTGGATGGCAAGCATGCATCGCGGTTGATGCGAGGATAGAGGAGGCGCTGTATGTCTATACGATTTGTGATCGGCAGAGCCGGAAGCGGGAAAAGCGAACGCTGTCTGACGGAAATGAAGCGGCAGTTGGCTGCGTCGCAGGAAGGAGCGCCGCTCATTCTGCTCGTGCCGGAGCAAGCGACGTTTCAAGCGGAGCATGCGCTTGTAGCCGATCCTGCGATTCGCGGCATGATCCGCGCGCAGGTGCTGAGCTTTCACCGGCTGGCGTGGCGCGTCATGCAGGAAGAAGGCGGTACGGCGCGTTTGCCGATTGATGATACAGGCAAGAAATTGCTGTTGACCAGCATTTTACATACATATAAGGACGAGCTGCGCTTATTCGGCCATACCGCCGAACAAATGGGCTTTGTCGACAGGTTGAACCAGCTGTTTACGGAAATGAAGCGGTACTGCGTCAGCGCTGAGCACTTGGCCAAGCATGAAAGCGGACGTGCGGCGTCGGCTGGCGAGAGCGGCCTGCTGCGCAGCAAAATGCACGATATTCAGCTCATTTATCGGCAGTTTGAAGCGGAGCTTGCCCGGCAGTATTTGGACGGCGAGGATTATTTGAGCCTGCTGGCTGAACAGGTTCCGGCATCGTCCTATTTGCGCAGCGCCGAAGTTTGGATCGACGGTTTTCACGGGTTTACCCCGCAGGAATTCCAGGTGCTAGGTGCGTTATTTGCGGCGTGTACGCAAGTGACAATTACCCTTTGCCTCGATCGGGAGCTGCAGGCCGGGGATACACCGGATGAACTGGATTTATTTCATAGCACAGCGAAGACGATGGTGCGGCTGCAGGAGCTGATCCATCAGCTCGGTCTGGATGCGCCGGAGGTGATGGTGCTAGAGCCGGAAGTATCTCCGCGTTACGAAAACGCTCCCGCGCTGGCGTACCTGGAGCGGCAGTTCGACCGCCGTATTGGCGGTCGTGCCACCAAATATAAAGGGCGGGAAGGCGAGAAGCTGAGCGATCAGCTGGTGATCCGGGAAGCGGTGCATCGGCGAGCAGAGGTCGAGGGAGCGGTTCGCGATATGCTGCGGCTCGTTCGTGAACATGGCGTTCGCTGGCGCGAAATGGCCGTCATGGTGCGGAACATGGAAGGGTATCAGGATCTGCTGGACATGGTGCTGACGGATCAAGGAATTCCGCACTTTTTTGACCAGAAGCGTTCTGTACTGCATCATCCGCTCGTCGAGTTTATTCGGTCGGCGCTTGAGGTCGTGATGCACAATTGGCATTATGATGCCGTGTTCCGCTGTATTAAGACGGATTTGCTGCTGCCTCTCGAAGCACGGGATCATCGAGCAGACATGGACAAACTGGAAAATTATGTACTGGCTTTCGGCATTCAAGGTTACCGTTGGACGGATAACAAGCCTTGGACGTATTCCCTGCGCGCTAATTTGGAGCAGGAGGAGCAGCCGCAGATTTCGGATATTGAAGCGCATCAGGCGATCCACCGCAGCCGCAATTGGGTGGCTCAGCCGCTGCAGGCGTTTGCCAAACGCTTGGGACAGGCACGCACGGTCAAGCAGCGCGTCGAGGCTGTATATGAGCTGCTCGTTGACGTGAATGCACCCGACAAGCTGGAGATTTGGGGCCAGGAAGCGACGGAAGCCGGGCATCCGGAGAAAGCGCGCGAGCACAGCCAAATGTGGGGCTCCATCATGGATATGTTCGATCAGTTGGTCGAAACGATGGGCGAAGACGAGGTGTCGGCCGAGCTGTTCAGCTCATTGATTGAAACCGGCATGGAAAGCATGAAGCTCGGACTTGTTCCTCCATCGATGGATCAACTTCTGATTGGCAGCATGGATCGAACGCGCTCAAGCGGTATTCGCTATGCGTATATTTTAGGGGTTAATGACGGTGTCATTCCTGCTCAGATGGAGGAAAAAGGCGTCCTGACCGAAGCTGAGCGCGAAACGCTGCTCGCTTCCGGCTTGCCGATGGCCGACGGAAGTCGGCGCAAGCTGCTGGACGAGCAATTTATTATCTACACGTCACTGACCGTGCCGGGGCGCCGGCTCTGGCTCAGCTACCCGCTTGCGGACGAAGAGGGCAAATCGTTGCTTCCTTCCGAGCTGATCAAGCAAATGCGCACTTTATTTCCGGGGACGGATGCGCCTCTGCTGCTGGCTGAGCCTTCACTGGAGCTGCCGCTTGAGGAGCAAGCTGAGTACCTCTCTCACCCGGTTCCTGCGATTGCTTATCTGGGGACAAGGCTCAAACATTGGATGCTGGGCGGCAAGCTGCCCGACTTGTGGTGGGAGGCATACAATTGGTATGCCGATCATCCGGTGTGGCGTCCGCAGCTACACACGTTGATTCAGGCGCTGCACTATACGAACGCGGAGAAGCGGTTGTCGGCGCCGACGAGCAAGCTCCTGTACGGACAGCATTTGCGAGCGAGCGTGTCGCGAATGGAGAAATATGTGGCCTGTCCGTTCTCCCATTTCGTTTCTCACGGTCTTAGGCTGCAGGAGCGCCACGTGTACCGGCTGGAAGCGCCGGACATCGGCCAGTTGTTCCACGCAGCGCTTAATCGTTTTGTACAAGGGCTGCAGCAGGATCAGCTGGCATGGGGCGAACTTTCGGCGGAGGCATGTATGGAGCGTTCGGCGGCTGTCGTGGACGAACTCACGCCACGTCTGCAAAGCGAGATTTTGCTCAGCTCCAGCCGTTATGGGTATATTGCTCGAAAGTTAAAGCAAGTGGTCGGCAAAGCCGTTGTGATGTTGGGCCAGCATGCCAAACATGGCAAGTTTGCGCCGCTTGGACTTGAAATTGATTTTGGGCCGGGAAAAACGCTGCCGCCGCTCACGTTCCAGCTGGAAAACGGCTGCACGATGGAAATTATTGGACGAATTGACCGTGTGGACCGCGCGGAAGGCGAGCAGGGCGTACTTTTGCGCGTTATTGATTATAAATCGAGCCAGACGGCGCTGCAGCTGTCGGAAGTGTACTACGGGCTGTCGCTGCAAATGCTGACGTATCTGGATGTCATTTTAACCCATGCCGAGACGTGGTTGGGCGTAGAAGCAAAGCCGGCCGGAGTGCTTTATTTCCATGTGCACAACCCGATGCTGCAACGTAAAAATGCGCTCGATCCGGACGAGGTTGAGAAGGAATTGTTCAAACGTTATAAAATGAAAGGTCTTGTCACTGCGGATGCCGAAGTGGCGGGTTTGATGGATGATGAGCTGACGGTGCAAGCCGGACATTCCCGGCTTATTCCGGTGGCGCTCAAGAAAGACGGCAGTTTCTATTCGACTTCTTCCGTGGCGACGGAAGAGCAGTGGGATACTTTGCGCAACTATGTGCGCGGGCAGGTAAAGCGGATCGGCACCGATATTACGGACGGTCACGTTGAGATTGCGCCATTTCGGTTAGGGAAGAAAACGGCGTGCACGTTCTGCGATTATGCTTCAATTTGCCAAATTGATCCTATGTTTGAAGGCAACGACATTCAGGTACTGCGTCAGCCGTCCAAGGATCAGCTCTGGGCCGATATGGCGAGCAGGAGCGGCCATTCAGCTTTGCAGGAAGGAGGAGTAGCGGATGAATCAAGTTCAAGAGCCTAAACCGGCGGGAAGCACGTGGACGGACGACCAGTGGGACGCGGTTACGTTAAAAGGTCAGCATATGCTCGTTGCGGCGGCGGCCGGCTCCGGCAAAACGGCGGTGCTGGTTGAGCGCATTATCCGCCGTATCTCGAATGAGTGGGAGCCGCTGGACGTGGATCGTTTGCTAGTCGCAACTTTTACGAAAGCGGCGGCTTCGGAGATGAAGCACCGGATTCGGGAAGCGCTCGAGAAAGAACTGGTGAAGCAGCCAAACTCGCAGCATTTGCGCAAGCAGCTTGCCCTAATGGGCAAGGCGTCGATCACGACGCTCCACTCGTTCTGTCTTGAGGTGGTTCAGCGTTATTTTAGCTTGATTCAGCTGGATCCGGGCTTTCGCATCGCCAATGAGACGGAGGCGGATCTGCTCCGGCAGGATCTGCTCGGCGAGATGCTGGAGTCTTACTACACCGTGAGCGGCGAAGACAGCGCGTTTTGGCGGTTAGTCGATTCGTTCAGCGGTGAACGGAACGACAGCGCCATTATGCAGCTGATTCAGAAGCTGTACGATGTATCGCGCAGCCATCCTTGGCCTGAGCATTGGCTGCGGACTACGGCTTCGATGTTTGGTCCGCCGAAGGCTCCGGAAAGTGCAGAGAGTGTGCAAGCCGAGCAAGGGCTTCATGAGGCGCTGCCGCTCGTTGCGGCATCCTCGGCGACCGTTGATTTCGAGCTGTGGGAAAATAGCCTTAAGCGGGATTTGTCGCTGGAACTGCAAGGGGCGGCGGACCTGCTGCTGCAGGCGCAGGCGATCGCCGACAGTCCGGGCGGGCCTGCACCGTACCTGGACAATTTGCGCGAGGATTTGGAACTCGTTCATAATTTGTTGGAAACGATCGCATATCCTTGGTCCGTTCTGTATCGCGGTTTTCAGACCGTCGAATTCGGTAAATTGAAAGCCTGCAAGGGCGATGGCTACGACAAAGCGATGCAAGAGGAAGTCAAGGGGCTTCGCAATAAAGCCAAAGACGGGATCAACAAGCTGAAAGAAGAGCTGTTCGGCCGAACGCCGGAGCAGTTCCAGCAGGAAGTGGCGGATATGGCGCCGCTGCTTCATACGCTTGTTGATTTGGTCGTCGATTTTGGCGGGCGGTATCAGCAGGCGAAAGCCGAGAAAGGGCTTATTGATTTTGCCGATCTGGAGCACTACTGCTTGCAAATTCTTAGTGCGCCAGGCTCGCTGCCGGGAGAATTAATTCCTTCCGAGGCGGCGGAAGCCTACCGCAGACAGTTTGCGGAGGTGTTGCTCGACGAGTATCAGGATACGAACCGAGTGCAAGAAGCGATCGTTGACCTGATTTCGACGGGGAAGCCGGGGAATCGGTTTATGGTCGGAGATGTGAAACAGAGCATCTATCGGTTCCGGTTGGCGGAGCCGGGGCTCTTTATGGAGAAATACAAGGCGTACGCCTCGGATAAAAGTGCGATGAAGCTCCCGGCGGCAGCGGGCGGGCGAATCGATCTCGCGCGGAATTTCCGCAGCCGGGTGGAAGTGGTGGACGCGGTTAACTTTATTTTTAAGCAAGTGATGAATGAGACCGTCGGCGAAATTTCCTATGATGAGCGTGCGGAATTGGTTTATGGCGCAGGGTATCCGCCTTCAGCCTCGGATTGTGCGGTAGAGCTTATGTTGATTGATCGCGGTTTGGATGCGGGAGCAGAGAAAGAGCAGGAGAGCGCTGAAGATGGCGATGAAGCGAGCGATGGTCAGGATGATGCCAACGATCTGGCTGCGGAAGCGCAGGAGCTGGAGACGGCGCAGCTCGAGGCGCGTACTATTGCGAAGCAGATTAAAGAACTGCTTGGGCAAGATGGCGGGACAAGATTCCAGGTGTTCGATAAGCGAATCGGCGGAGATCGTCCGGCTACGTATCGGGATATTGTGATTTTGCTGCGCGCTACGCAAGCGTGGTCGCCAATTCTAATTGATGAGCTCAAAAAACAAGGAATTCCAGCTTATGCGGAGCTGAGCACCGGTTACTTTGCGGCAACGGAAGTGGAAGTGATGCTGTCCTTGCTTAAAGTGATCGACAATCCTTTTCAGGACATTCCGCTTGCCGCAGTTCTGCGTTCTCCGCTCGTTGGACTGCATGCGGAGGAGCTCGCGCAGATTCGGGCAATCGACAAATCCGTTCCTTTCTATGAGTCGGTCTGTCGCTGGGTGAAGCAGGGCGCTGAGGAAGAACAGGGAGAGCTGTATACGAAAGTGACCTCGTTCCTCGTGCAGCTCGAAGCTTGGCGCGATGAAGCGCGGCAGGGCTCGCTGGCGACGATGATCTGGGGCATTTTCCGGGCGACGGGTTACTACAACTATGCTGGCGGCCTTCCTGGCGGCAATCAGCGGCAAGCGAATCTTCGAGCGCTGTATGACCGGGCCAAACAGTATGAGAGCACGTCGCTGCGCGGCTTGTTCCGCTTCCTGCGCTTTATTGAGCGAATGAAGGAAAGCGGCGGCGATCTGGGTACGGCACGGGCGCTTGGTGAGCAAGAGGACGTTGTGCGCATTATGTCCATTCATAAGAGCAAGGGGCTTGAATTCCCTGTCGTTTTTGTGGCGGGCATGTCCAAAATGTTTAATCAGCGCGATTTGAACGAGCCGTTTCTGCTTCATAAAGAGCTGGGCTTCGGTCCCCGTTATGTCGATACACGTCTGCGTGTCAGCTACCCGACGCTTCCATCACTTGCGATTAAGAAAAGATTGAAGCTGGAAATGTTGGCAGAAGAAATGCGCGTACTCTACGTTGCCCTGACGCGGGCGCGGGAGAAACTGTATCTCGTCGGCACCGTCAAGTCACTGGACAAGCTGCTGCGGAATTGGGGGCGGATGCTGAGCCGCAGTGGGTGGTATTTGCCGGATTTCGAGCTTGCCAAAGCGAAAAGCTATCTGGACTGGGTAGGACCAGCCGTGCTGCGGCATCCGGATGCGGCTGCGTGGCGCGAGCGTATCAGCATCACGAACGATGCTTCAGGCGTCAATTTGTTGGAGGACGGCTCGGCGTGGCGCGTGTCCGTCCACACGCCGGAGAGCTTGCTATTCGAGGATGAGGCAGCTGAAGCTGATGATGTCCCTGATCTTTTACGGCTGGAAGCACTTCGAGCCGGGGAGCATGTGCTGACTGAGGGGAAATGGCAGGCACTTCTTGAAGCTAACCTTTCCTGGCAATATGCGTTCTCAGAGGCGTCCAAGCGGTTTGCCAAGACGACCGTTTCCGAAATGAAGCGGCTCTCGGAGCTGAATCGCCTTTCCAGCGAACTGGAGTTTCCAGCGGCGCTTGGTCAGGAGTTGGAAGCGTCAGATGTCAAGAGCAGGAAGCCGGGTACGATTTGGCGAAGACCTAAATTCATGAGCGACAAGAAGCTGACGGCTGCGGAGATCGGTACGGTGGTGCACGCCGTGATGCAAAATCTTGCGCTGGACAGCAAGCCGACGCAAGCAAGCATTGAAGCAACACTGGACGGGATGCTGCGCAAACAGACGCTCACGCTTGCGCAGCGGGAAGTGGTCGACATCCCTGTTATGCTGACGTTCTTTGATACGCCGGTTGGGAAGCGAATGCTGGCTGCTCGGAACGTGCAGCGCGAGGTGCCGTTTAGCTACGGATTGCCGGCAGAGGAAGTATACGGCGATGACGATCGGTCTTTTCAAGGAGAAACTGTCCTGATTCAAGGGGTCATTGACTGTCTATTCGAGGATGAGCTGGGACTCGCGCTCGTCGATTACAAGACGGATGCGGTTCGGGGCAGCGGCGACGAAGAGCTCAGGCAGCGGTATGAGAAGCAGATTTCACTGTACGCGCGCGCGGTTGAACAGATTTTGAAGCGACCTGTACGCGACAGGTTTCTATACTTTTTTGACGGTGCGAAGTTGCTGGAAATGTAAAAAGGTTGTTCAAAAAGGAGGAGAAGGCTATTCGTATTTTACATACGGCGGACTGGCATTTTGGCAGATCGCTGGAAGGCCGCAGCCGAATGACGGAGCAGGTCGCTTTTATGGACGAGCTAGTGAATGTTGTGCGGGATGAGGGTATCGATGTTGTGCTGATTGCAGGCGACATCTACGACAGCGTCAACCCGCCGGCGGCAGCGGAGCAGTTGTTCTATGAAGGCATCGCGAGATTGTCGGATGGCGGCAAGCGACAGGTCGCTGTCATTTCCGGCAACCATGATCACCCGGATCGGCTTGCGGCTTCGGGGCCGCTTGCCGCTGCGCAGGGGATTACACTGGTCGGCTCGCCAATCGCCGAGTGCTTGTCGATCGGCGTCAGCCGTACCGGCGAGCTCGCGCGCGTGATTGCATTGCCGTATCCTTCGGAATCCCGGCTGAAAGAGTTACTGTCCGACGTTGCCGATGAAGAAGTGCTGCGGGGCCAATATTCTGACAAAGTGGCTTCGCTCATTCGCAGGCAAGCCCTTTCTTTTGAAGCGGGAACGGTCAACTTGCTGATGAGCCATCTTTATGTGTTGGGCGGTCAAGAGACGGAATCGGAGCGTCCGATCCAAGTCGGCGGCGCCTATACCGTCGATACGACGGCACTGAATTGCGGCGCACAGTATGTTGCGCTGGGACACCTGCACCGCCCGCAAATGGTGAAAGCGGCATCGCCCATGCGGTACAGCGGTTCGCCGCTGGCGTACAGCTTCTCGGAAGCGGGGCAGGCAAAGTCGGTGACGCTGCTTGATTTGGCGCCGGGGCAGGCAGCTGAGCCGCAGGAGATTTTTTTAACCTCAGGCAGGCCCTTAGTCAGTTGGAAAGCGAAAGAAGGCATTGGCCAAGTCTATCAATGGCTGGAAGAGAAACGCGATGCCAATGCCTGGATTGATTTGGAGATTTCAATGACCTCGGCGATGTCGATGGAACAGATTCAGTCGCTGCGCAAGGCGTATGACGGCTTCATTCATATTCGTCCGATCTACCCGGAAATGGAAGCGGCGCGGATTGCGCTGCCGAAGAAGGCGCTCTCGATGGAGGAGCATTTTATGCGTTTCTATGCAAGGCAGACAGGTGGTGCGCAGCCTGAGCCGGAATTGGTACGGCTGTTTCTGGAATTGCTTGAAGATGGAGAACGGGAGGAAGCGTCCGGCGAGTAGGAAAGTTATTCGAAAGGGATGATTGTGGATAACTTTGCGCCTAAAAGCGGGATGAATGGAAAGGAAGGAGGGACGCCATGCGTCCGGTTCAATTACAAATGTCCGGGTTACAGAGCTACCGGGAGCTGCAGACGATTGATTTTAGCCGGCTGATCGATGCGGGGGTATTCGGAATTTTCGGACCTACGGGCAGCGGCAAGTCCTCGATTCTCGACGCGATTACGCTTGCTCTCTACGGGAAGGTTGAGCGGGCGAGCGGAGGTACGCAGGCGATTATGAACCATGCGGAAACGGCGTTGTTCGTTTCTTTTACTTTCGAGTTGACGAATGCGGCGGGCTCTACGCGATACAAGGTTGAGCGCCAATTCAAGCGGGGAACGGAACTTTCGATTAACGGCACGATTGCGCGTCTTGTCCGCATTGCGGATGGCGAGACCGTTGTACTGGCGGATAAGGCGGGTGAGGTGAACCAGCAGGTCCAGCATATTTTGGGGTTGTCGATGCAGGATTTCACGAGAGCCGTTGTCCTGCCGCAGGGGAAATTCGCCGAGTTCCTGACGTTGACGGGCAAAGACCGCAGGCAAATGCTGCAGCGGTTGTTCCATTTGGAGTCCTACGGCGACCAATTGAGTCAGAAAGTGAGCTCCAGGGTAAAAGAAACGGACAGCAGCGTCAAGCAGCTCGCTGCCGAGCAGCAAGGGCTTGGGGATGCGTCTGCGCAGGCGATGGAAGATGCCAAGCGCAAGCTGGAGGAAGCCGAGCAGGCTGAGGCTCAGAGCCGCCATCGTGTGGCAGAGCAAGAACGTGTTTATGAGGAACACAAGCTGATCCATGGTTGGCAGTCGGATGCCGAGGGCTTGGAGTCTCAGCAGCGAAAGCTGCAGGAGAGCGAGCCGTCTATAAAGGAAAAGGAAGTGTTGCTGCAACTCGCAGAGAAGGCGCAACAGGTGCAGCCCTTCTTGGCGCAGCATGCGCTGGCGGTGAAGGAGATTGCGGCGGCCGAAGCCAAGCAGCTTGAGACGGCTGATGCTCATAAGCAGGCTGAGCTGGCGTATACTGTCGCTGCTCAGGCAGCAGAGCAGGCACAGCAGGAGCTAAGCGCGCAGGAAGGCCCGCTGCTGCTGCGTCTGGATCAATTGGAGCAGGCGCGCGTGCTGGCGCAAGAGCTGAGCGGTTTGCAGCAGCAAATGCAGACGGTAACGGCGCAGCGGAAGGAAGCCGGCGATGCTTGGGATAAACTCCAAGCGGAAATCGCCAAGTCGCAGGAGACGAAGCAAAAAGCGCTCGTCAAGCAAGCGGATCTCAAGGCGCAGCTTGGCGGGATTGACACGAATGCGGCGGTCCGTCAGACGCTGCAAGCGGCGGTTCATGCGAAGCGCGCGATTGAGCAGCAGAATGAGCAGAAGCTGGAAGCGGAGTCGCATCAGGCTGCGAAGCAGCAGGCGTTTGAAGACGTGTTGGCAAGAGAAGCTGCGTTTGGGGAGAAGCGGGGTACCATGGGCTGCCGGCTTGCTTCCTGGCGGGGCGAGGCGGTCGCCGTTCGGGAACGTATGCAAAATGGGCTTGGAGAGGTTGCCCGTCAATTGGCTGGACTTCAGACCTGGCTGGATGAGGAACGCAAACGCTGGAAGCAGCGGGAGCGCCAAGCGCTGGCTGAACTTCTGGCCAGCGAACTGCAAGATGGCGAGGCATGCCCGGTGTGCGGCTCGCTCGATCATCCTGCTAAGGGTGGTCATGACAGTGTGATGGGGGAATCGTCGCGGGAAGATGATCTCCAGCTTGCCGAGCAACTGCTGCTTCGGGTGAGGGAAGGGCAGTATTCAGCCGTTCAATTGGATCGGAAACAGGCGTCATTATGGCAAGAGGCGGTTGCGCTGGGCATGCGTTGGGAGAACAACGTGGATGCTTCGGTGACTGGTGATGAGCTGTTGGCACTGCGTGAAGCTGCGGCGGGACATGCGGACTTGGAGGAGGCGTCTGTCAGCGGCGAGCCGGAAGCGAAGGTCGCTTCGGTTGCGGCGTGGCAGCGCGTTTGGCAGGCTGTTGAATTGGAATTAGGCGATCTGGGCAATGTCTGGGAACAACTGGAAGCTTCATTCGGAGAGCTTCAACGCATGCAGCGAACGATGGAACAGGAAGCCGTGCTGCTGCAAGCGCAAAAGGAGACAGCGCTGGCTGTGTTGGAAGAAGCGAAAGCGAAGGCTTCGCGCATTCGGGCATCTATGGAGGTGCAGCGCAGCGAGTGGACACGGACGTATGCGGGTCTGGACTGGCAGCAGGCGGATCAGCAGCTGGAGGGGTTGCTTGCCAATGAGCGGCTGGCTGAGGAGCTGCGCGGACGGATTGAGAAAAGCGTGCCGTTTCTCGAGGAGCTGCAGGCGAGTCTTGAGGCTTTGCAGCGTGCGGCGCAGGAGCAGGACCGCCTCGCGCTCCAACTGGATGAGCGCTTGCAGGGACTTGCGCAGCTGGCTGCTGATAAGACGCGGCAGCTCGAAGCGCGCACTGGCGGCGCGGACGTGGCGCCGCTGATTGCAGAGGCGACTGCCGCGCTCGAGCGTCTGCGCCGGCGTGCGCAGGCGACCAAGCTTGCGCACGCGTCTGCGCAAGCGGCGCAGTCCCAAGCGGCGCAGCGCGCCAGTGCCGCCGCCGAAGCCGCTGCCGCCGCGGCGCGGCAGCTGGCCCAGGC
>NZ_JBCMUN010000043.1:0-836 GCF_050467285.1 Paenibacillus oryzisoli
AAGATAAGGCATAGTGCTAATAAGCAAGAGAAAGAGCAGGTTATCGAAATGATAGCCGGCTCTTTTTTTGTGCAAAAAATGAGTAATAGGACTTGACAAAAAGTTGGAAGTATGTGGCGAAGCCCCTTGAAAAACCGAGGAGGTTACGCCCTATGAATGAGTACGCGAATTTGCTAAAAGAAACGCTGACATCTCTCATACAAGAAATGTCAGCGCTACCCGCACCCTATGTCAAAAACCCTGAAAGAGATTTTACTCGAAAGAAAAAGTTGCCCTTTGAAACGGTCATGCAGCTCCTGATCTCAATGGGCGGCAACAGCTTATATAAGGAGCTTTTGGAATCGCAGGGCTATGACGTAAATACCGCAACCACGTCTGCTTTTGTCCAACAGCGAAATAAGATCCTGCCGTCAGCTGTGGAATTCTTGTTTCACGAATTTACGAAATCGTATACGAATATCAAGGACTACCGCGGGTATCGATTACTTGCGATTGACGGTTCGGATTTACATATCGCAACGGACCCTGCAGACACGGATACCTATTTTCAAAGTCAACCGAACACGAAAGGCTACAATCTTTTGCATTTGAACGCAGCCTATGACCTCTGCAACAAACTTTACGTGGATGCCTTTGTTCAGCCACGAAGATTAAGTAACGAGGGAAAAGCACTAGCAGCTATGGTTGATCGTTCCCCCATCAAAGGCAAAATCATTGTTATTTCCGATCGAGGCTATGAAAGTTACAACAATTTCGCGCATATTGAACGCAAGGGTTGGAACTATGTCATACGGGTAAAGGATCTGGGCTCTAGCGGTATTCTTTCGGGCTTGCGG
>NZ_JBCMUN010000043.1:844-1455 GCF_050467285.1 Paenibacillus oryzisoli
CATTTGATTTTTTGGATTTGCATGAGAACTTATTTTACCCGATTTCCTTTCGGGTAGTTCGTTTCGTCCTGCCAAGTGGCGCTTATGAAACTGTCATTACGAATCTTTCTGCTGCAGATTTCCCACCCGATGAACTGAAGTCTATTTATAACATGCGATGGGGCATTGAAACCTCATTTAGAGCGTTGAAATACACCGTCGGGTTGACGAGTTTTCACGCGAAGAAACAAGAGTCCATCATCCAAGAGATTTTCGCAAGAATGATCATGTACAATTTCGCTGAAATGATGACCTCGCACGTCGTCATTTCGCAAATGGATAAACGGCACCACTACCAAGTCAACTTCACAGTTGCCGTTCACGTTTGTAGACATTTCCTGCGCTCAAAAGATGATGAACCCCCGCCCGATGTTGAAGCGCTGATTCGTAAAAACATTTTGCCGATTCGACCCATCCGCCCAGGACAGCAGAATACGCGCAAAACCCGCTATAAATCAGCTGTTAGCTTCGTCTACAGAGTAGCATAATTCGGCTTAAATGAACATTTTTTAAGCGGATATTCCATCCGCTTTGTTTGCTGTACGCTTTTTTCTTGCTTGCGCATAAAAACA
>NZ_JBCMUN010000044.1:0-1070 GCF_050467285.1 Paenibacillus oryzisoli
ATCCCCCGTCTTACTCTACTATTACCTTATCATTTCGCTATCGAATCCAGTAATTTCGAAATCGAAAACAGTTGTATTCTCATAGATCTTTAGAATCCTCCTTGGGAAAACGAATCTTTTATAAATTATGATGATAATTTTGGTGACATTTGTCAAATATTATGGGAAAATAGAACTAGCTAGAGTCCCTGACTTTGCACCTATTGGTGGACTTCTGGTATTTCAGAAGTAGTTCTAGTTAAAAGGCTTTTAAGTTGATTTTGCCTATGAATAGGAAAGATCTCCTATTTATGACCCTTTGGGTAATAATCTAATCTTTCAGGGACTCTGCTATTAATTAGGTGGTGGTGATTGAAATTACAGTTTCAAAAGTATTTAATAAACTTTTCCAAAAGGAAAATTTGAAAAATACATACTATGTTAAAATTGCTCATAAAACCTCACCAGGCATTGATAGGGTTCATCGAATGGTTTTTGAAAAAAACATCAATGAAAACATCGAATACATCTCAAAAAAAGTTGTTCAAGGAAACTATAAGTTCATTGCATATAAAGAAAAACTAATCCCAAAGGGTAAAGGAAAATATCCAAGGGTAGTCTCTATACCTACGATCAGGGATAAAGTAACTTTAAATATTTTGAACGAAATTTTAACTACTGCTTTTTCACATAAGATAACAACTAGACTAACCCAGAATATTATTGATGATCTAAAAAAAGCAATTGATTCAGGTAAATATAACTACTTTATTAAGATTGACATTACGGCATTTTATGACAATATAGTGCAGGATATATTACTGGAGAAAATAAAAAAAAGAATAAAAAAGCAAGAAATTTTGGATTTAATCAAAAATGCGATAAAGAATCCAACTATTATAGCTGGTGCAGAAAAGAAAGAAGCTGAAAAAGGAGTTCCCCAAGGGCAATGTCATTAAGTTACGCTTGAAGACAAGACTGGGATTAAAAATGGAATCTGAAACGGCATGGGAAAAAGCCCTGTGCCGTTTGTTTTTATGCGCAAGCAAGAAAAAAGCGTACAGCAAACAAAGCGGATGGAATATCCGCTT
>NZ_JBCMUN010000045.1:0-34823 GCF_050467285.1 Paenibacillus oryzisoli
TGCCTTATCTTAATGACATTGTCCCCAAGGGATCTCTATTTCTAGTATTCTTGCAAATATTTATTTATCTGATGCAGATAAAAAATTTTTACAAAAAAAGAATGTTGAGTATTTTCGATATGTCGATGAT
Organism: Paenibacillus oryzisoli; assembly: GCF_050467285.1. Classification (GTDB taxonomy): domain Bacteria; phylum Bacillota; class Bacilli; order Paenibacillales; family NBRC-103111; genus Paenibacillus_E; species Paenibacillus_E oryzisoli_A. The sequence continues at coordinate 131 of NZ_JBCMUN010000045.1, forward strand.
ATTTTGATATTGTGTAATGAAAAAGATAAGCATCGACTCATGAACTCAATTAAAAAGGAATTTAAAGATAAATTAAAGCTTGAAGTGAATGAAAAGGAAGATCAAGGGCTAATCACAAAAGGGTTTGACTATCTTGGTTATAAGTATAAAAAAATAAACAAGATAAAAAACATCTACGGTTTTAGCGTGAAAAATAGAAATCTACTAAAATTAGAAAACTCATTAGTTGAAATTTTTTCTGATTATAAAAATAATAAAAATGGGCAAGTTTTTCTATGGAAGTTAAATCTGAGAATTACTGGGTTTATCTTAGATAACAAAAAATATGGATGGTTATTTTTCTACTCTCAAATAGACGATTTATCAATACTTTATCATTTGGATTGGTTTATTAATAATAAGTTGTGTACCATTAATAACATTAAGCCTAATGTAAAAAAAAGAATTAAAAAATTCGTTACCACATATTTTGAAATTATAAAAAAGCGTGGGAGATCAAATTATATTCCTAGAGCAGAAGATTTTTCGATTTCTGAGCAAAAACGTATTTTAGTTGATGTTTTTGAGTTTACTTCAAATACAATTGAGAGTTTATCTGATGAACAAATTAGAATTGCTTTTAAAAATAAAATGTATATTTCCGTTAAGGAATTGGAGCGAGATGTTCAGTCTATTTCTTGAAATCTTTTAGTGAGGACTAGTGAATAATGGATAAACTTATAGGAGAAATTGAGCATTTATTAAATGAACGAGTGTGGAAAACAAAAAAAACAAGAATAGAAGCTGAATCGAGGTTAAAGTTAAATAACGTACTTTCTGATATTATCATAAATTATTATACATTCGCATTATTAGCATTTTCAATTTGGTCGCTTGTTCTTGACCCCAACAGTGATAAAACAAAGCATATTGCACTTAGTACAGTAATTTTATCCGTTGGTTTATTTGGTATAACACTAGTAATGTCTTCAATTGGCTTTAAACAAAAAGCACTACAATTCAAAGAATCATATCTTAAACTAGATAGTTTAGAAAATGAAATAAAGCTGTTGCTAAGGAAAGTTGAGTTCAAAAGTAAAATAGAAATAATTGATGAGTTATATGTACTTGAAACAAAATATAATGATATTTTGTCTTTGACTGATAATCATAACAATGTAGATTTTGAACGACTTGTAATTGGAAGAAAGTTAAAAGGAATAAATTTAACATTAATTTTCAAATATAATACCAAACGATTTATTAAGTGGCTATTTATTGGATTGCTTTTACTGTTTCCAATACTTTTAATATTTCTAGTATAATATCATCTTGGAGCTTTAGGACGTCCACCTCAAAGAAGGTGGCTTTTTCTTTGTATTTTGATGGGCATGTTCATTTATTTAGAAAAATAAAAAATGAACTGAACAACAAATTAAATTAGGAGAGGTAATATGAGTTATTTTATAAAAGATATTGTACTATCTAAAACAATGTTCGTAAATTATAATATTGATGATCGAAGAAATAAGGTATTACCAAACTTATCCAAAATAAATATTTTTGTTGGAGAAAATAACTCAGGAAAAAGTGTTTTTTTACGAAAGTTGTTTTCTTTAACTGATTTAGTTTTCTATCCAAGTACCATTGTTATTGATTCTATCAATGAACTTAAGAAACGGATGAGAGATGAAGTAGTTCAAATACTTAATGAATATAAAATAGATGATTATGAAGGTATTAAACAAAGTATAGATTTTATAGAAAAGATTGAAAAAATAGATATTAATAAAGACCACTTAACACGAATAATGAATGTGGTTAGCAAATTAGAAAGACCTTCTCCTGATGGAGTGATTTTTTATAATGGTGCTATGGTAAGAGACTTACCAATTGGAAATAAAGATGAACTAGTGAAGAAGATTAAGAACCTAGGAAACACATTAAAATATCAGTTGCAAGAAAATAGAGAGGAAATTTCATTTGATTTTAGAAGGATTTATTTCCCATCTTTAAGAGGGCTAAGGCCACTTTCTAAGACCAATGATTTGAACCTGGAAAGAACACATAAAGATTATTTTGATAAAGATTTTTTTCAGATGTTTCAGAGGTTATCAATATTTTCTGGGTATAAAATGTATGACTGGATTCAAGAGTTGAGGTTGAGTAAATATGAGAAAAGGGAAAGATTAGATAGATACGAAGTCTTTTTGAGTAAGGAATTTTTTGGTGGAAAGAAAGTTGAACTTACCGCTGATCGTGATTCTGACGTACTTCTTATAAAAATTGGTGATGAAAAAGAACAGCCTATTTATAACTTGGGTGATGGAATTCAAACTATCATAATTTTTACTTTTCCTTTGTTCATTTATCAAAACGAAAAATTGCTAGTATTCATTGAGGAACCTGAAATTTCATTACATCCAGGTTTGCAAAGGAGACTTATAGAGATTTTATATAATAGCGAAGAGTTTAAAAATACTCAATTCTTCTTTACTACTCATTCGAATCATTTTTTGGATTTAACCTTAGATTATAGTCAGATATCAGTCTATACTTTTAGAAAATTGCTTGGTGAGAAAGTAGGGAAGGAGATTCCATCAAATTTTATTGTTGAGAATGTTAGTAATGAAAACCATAGTGCATTAGAAATACTTGGAGTTAAAAACTCTTCTGTTTTTTTATCTAACTGTACAATTTGGGTAGAGGGAATTACAGATAGATATTATGTAAGACATTACCTGAAATTGTATCAAGAATATTTGAAACTTGGAGAGAAGGAAATACTCAGAGAGGACTATCATTTTTCATTTGTTGAGTATAGCGGAAATAACATTACCCATTGGTCATTTTTAGATGACGAGACAGATGAAGATGGGGCATTCAAATCAATGGATGTTGGAAAACTTTGCAGTAAGTTATTTCTGATTACTGATAAAGATAGTGAAAGGAAATTGAGTAGACAGAAAAAACTTGAGCAAAAATTACAAGAAAGATATTATTGCCTGGATTGCAAAGAGATAGAGAATTTATTAAAACTCGATGTGCTAAAAAAAGTCATTGCTGAATATGAATACTTGGAAATAGAAGAATTAGAATTTACATCTGTTTTTACAGAAGACAACTATAAAAATGAATATTTAGGAAGTTTTATAGAAGGAAAATTAATAAATAAACAAAGGAGAGGAAGCTACGCTCAAGAATCAGGGACAATAAAAGATAAGGTTAAGTTTTGTGAAAAAGCTATAAAGCATATTACAAGTTATGATGATCTTAGTGAAGAAGCTAAAGAGTTAGCGAAAAGAACTTATGTCTTTATAAGGTCAAATAATAGTTAAAGATGGATTCGCTATTAATTTAGATGATATAAAGAGGAATGCGAATATCTAAAATAGCTTTACAAAACTCCTCGTGTGGTATACATTGTACTTATTAATCATATGAACGGAAACCACGAAGCACGTGGAGATATTGGCGAAAGCCTTTATTTCTACGTGCTTTTTTGTTTCCCAAAAGGAGAGATGATGATGAGAAACAGAACAGTTATTAAAACGGATGAGCAACTTCAAAATTGCATTAACGCTAATTTGGAAGTTGAGGTATGGTATGGTGGAGTGTTGGATTGTGTGTCTAAGATTAAAAAATTTGATGGTGAAATGGTAGTGATTGAGCGAGTAACGTTTATAAGGGAGAAATGTGTTTTGAAGATTAAGGGAAGTCATCTTAAACTGGTGAAGTAAGTCTTAAATTGAATGCAAAATTGGTTGGATATGGTATGATACGACTATTAACATAAATGTAAACCATTGAACTACCATATAACAAACTTGAAGAGTCAAGAGAACTTAGAAATGCCATTATTCAACAAAATATTTGGCAAAAGAACAAATCAAAGCTTATTTCTTATATAATAACGCTGAGATGGAAGATATGATTGCTAAATATCCACGTACGTAAGCGGAACTTCTTGAAGTGAAAGTGTTTAGCAAAGTTAAGTTGAGAAATATGGTACTGCTATTTTTGGGATATTTAATGGTGAAAATAGCATTAAACAGCCAGGATTTTAATGTATGGGCAATATGGGAATCCACATGGAATATAATTAAGCAAGGAGGAAGGGCAATGTCTTGGGATAAGGACTTTGAGAGGAAAAATCCATGTCCTTGTGGTGGAAGTACATATACCGTTGAAAGTTATTCAGATGATTGGGGCAGGAATGAAGAAAAATGGTTTATGAGTTGCCATATTTGTAATCAAACTCATGTCCTTTTCACAAACGACTACTATGATTCAGGATTATCAGTATCATCAAATTTTTGGGTAACTCAACAATCATTACAAAACTACAAAACACTCGTTGAAGATTTTAGCAAGATACAAAAAGATACTATAAACTTCTTAAAAGAGTGTTACTTAGATCAATGGTTACAGTCATTCACACATTTAAGGTCTAAGAAAGCAATTTGGGAAAGACTATCCTCAACATTAGGTTTGGGAATTTCACTACCCACGTTTTATAAGCACTGCACGAATGTACAAGAATACCTTCAAGACCTATTTAGGTTACAGTTTGTTAAAAAGATAGTGGATATTTTGGAGGTATCAAACGAGGAAATCACCTTGAAATTTAAGGAAATAGAAACAAAAGAAGCAGAAGTACGAGCTGTTAAGGCAATTCTCATTAAGAATGGCTTTAGATAGCTAGACATATGGAGGAACAATGCTACTTTCTTCAGTCCAAAAGGGAAAGCTTATCGAATCCCAAATAGCTAACATGCTGACTCTAGTATCAGACGGTCAAATCAATGTAAGTATTCCAATAGTTGATGATGACGGTATCGACTTATTGGTGAATCGTAAGGGATGCTTTAATGTTGTATTCCTGCAAGTGAAATCAAGGTTTGTTACAACTAGTGGATTCAAAAACAGATTGGATTTTCAGGTTCAAAAGAGTTCATTCAAAGTTTCTGATAACTTTTATATATTGTGTGTTTATTTTGACCAAGCCAAAAACGAAATAGATACAATGTGGTTGATACCATCAATTGAAGTGAAAAATCAATCCGTTTCTTTGGAATTACATTTTAGGATTGTAGCGAATAGAAACGAAGTAAGTAATGACAAATGGTCTGGATTTAAAGTTACTCCTGAAAGGCTGATAAGTTCGCTTGAAGTTATTCTTTAGATAAGATGACTCGTAAATGACCCAAAAGTACCTTCCATAAAATTCTTCTTTTATGTAAGGCTTAAGTAACCGCATTGAACGAAATCAGACCCCTACAGAATCGCTTCTGAGGGGTCTTTTAGTGTTGGCTAATGGGGTTGGTTATCAAATTCTAGTTCAACTAGCTGCAACAATTCTGACGGTTTCATATGCAGTGCATTGCAAATAGAAAATATCGTGTTGATTGTGGGCTTTCTCTTACCACGCTCAAGCATACTTATATAAGTACGATCTAAACTGGAATCAAAGGCTAGTTTTTCCTGTGATATTCCTCTGTTTTCTCTTATTTGCTTCAAAATATTTCCGAATATGTATTGGATGGTCAAAGGAATAAACTCCTTTTTAGACCATTATTGAATTGAGAAGGGGTAACCTCTACGGACTATAGTCTACATATGGTGATTTGTGGTAAAATACGTAGACTATAGTCACGAATGGAGGGGAGATTCTTGATCTACACGAAAACACCGAAGCAAATTGAAAAAGAAACTGGTAGACGGTTCGTTGACATTTGCAAAGAATTAATTAGTGAGGGGTTATCTCCTACAGAAATAGCCCAAAAATTACATTTAAGAGGTTCAGATCCAGTCCAAGCGAGTTTGTACAAAGAAAGGTTAGCAGATAAGCGAAACATCTTATTTCCTGAATTTGTTGATCAAAGCACAAAAGATTTAATTGCTCTTTGTCCAAAAGTTATTGGCATTGAATATAAGGATTTCATACATCAAAAGTATATTATTGATGGCATGTCAGCAGCCCAAATTGCTAGTATTATTGGGCAAAATGAGAAAAAAATTGAAAGGCATATTAAAAGTTTTGGATTTTCGAAAACACCTGCTCAAGCTAGAAAGGATTCAGTAAGAAGCGGAGTAATTAACTATCAACAAATAGTGGCTAACTCTAGGAAAACAAGGAGAAAATCAAACTCATTCTCTAATTCTCAAGATATGGTTCGATACATGTTTAAAAGTCATATTGAGAGAATCATTTCCAACCTGAATATTATCGAGATAGAAGTGATTTTAGGATTTGATGAAATGGGTATTTTAGGGGACAAGGAGGTAGACATTCCAATTGTGATTTTCAAAGGAGAATCTACTTACAAATTTTCAATTGAACTTAATGGTGAATATGTTCATTCTACTAATCGAGCCATACAGCGTGATGATGAAAAAGCAGTTAGATTAAAAGCGAAAGGATGGTTGCATTTCATAATTACGTACTCACAATCAAACGCAAAGATTGAGGAACAAGTAATAATCATTTTAGAGCAAATTTTCGGAATTGTCTTAAATAGAAATTTCAAAATAAATTTCAACGGTTTGTAAGAATGATTCATTGCATGAGTACGAATGCGAGTGGATGAGAGTTCAAATGTAGCTGTAAGTATTATGTTTAATAGAGAGTATGATGAATATTAATCGAATGGAGAGCAAAATATGAAAAAACTTATAACTGGAATCATAATTGGGAGTGCTTTGACAGCATCAACTGCTGTTGCCGCAGACACAACTTTACAAAAAATTGAAGCATATTTGAATCCATCACTACCTATTACATTAGATGGAACTAAATTAGAATTGCAAAATCCACCAATCACTTATAATGGAACTACCTATTTACCGTTAAGAGATTTTGCAACTACATTTAATAAAGATGTTAATTGGAATGATTCTACAAAAACAGTTGAATTGGGTAGTAAGGCAGTAAGTGTAAATAGTGATTCTATAATTAAAGAAAGGGGTAATATCATGTCAGACCTGCAGGTAATAGATGAACATATGACCTTTGATAATGACAACAAGCAGTTGTTGATAGATAGTGTTCCATATGTTTCTCTATTTAGAACTACTTTCAACACCAGCCTTTTTCCAGTAGAAACGAATTTGACTAACAAGACTATTAGTTTTGCTAATGGAAAAATTATCTACAACTATGTAGATAACGATATATCAACATATTATGCAGGTGATATTTTCATTAAAAAAAGTATCATCGACAAAATTACACAAGATTTAAAAGGGATGCAATAGTAGCATCCCTTTTCTTTTATCCAAATCTCGCAACAGTATTGCGTCATTGAATAAATTTGAAGGATTAACGTATGAATTATCACTTGAATGTATAATGTCAAATTCTTGGGAGAAGCAGCGTGAGAGACGGTTTTCGAATGCTGGTTTGGGATGGCGCAGAAGACTGGACAGGGATGTCACATCGCCTCCACATATGAAAACAGATTCCTGCAAATTAGAATAATAAATATAACCTATTATATATATATGCTTTCGGCGATGAACACAGGACATGACGGAAGTCTTAGCACGGGCCATGGCAACTCCTCAAAGGATATGCTTAGCCGCCTGGAGACGATGGTGCTTAGCGCTGCGCCGCTGCCGATTGAGGTTATTCGTAAGCAGATTGCGTCTGCGCTCGATATTCTCGTTCACATCTCCCGGATGCGGGACCGTACGCGCAAAGTTACGGAGATTCATCAGGTGGTCGGCTTGAAGGAAGGTGAGGTCGAGCTGCAGCCGCTATTTCGTTTCGTTGAAAGAGGTGAGACGGAGGAAGGCAAGGTGCTTGGCGAGCTGGTCTATACCGGAGAAAATCTGTGGAATGAAGCCAAGCTGCGCATGGCCGGCAAAATGCTTCCTTCATGGTTTCAAACGCATAGCAAAGCAGGTGAAGCGGTGTGATTCACATTTATCGAAACTACAACGAGTATGATCTTTCCAGGCGGGAAAAAGTGGCAGCGGTGCTGATGCTGGCGATCCCGGCTTTTGCGGTGGGATATGTATTTTATAAAAGCGTGCCCCTCGCCGCATTGCTTTCGTTAAGCGGAGCACTGTTCCCGCGTTACAGGAGAAAACAGCTTATTGCCCGGCAGCAGCAGAAGCTGTATGTGCAATTCAAGCAAGCGCTGAGCTGTTTGTCGTCTTCGCTGACAGTTGGGAAATCCGTAGAGTCGGCCTTTCGCGATGCGTGGGAGGATTTGAAGCTGCTGTATCCCGACCACGGCTGCTTTATTGTTCAGGAGTTTGGACTTATCTGCCGCAAGGTTGAAACCGGCGAGCCGATCGAACAAGCGCTGCTGCATTTTGCTCAGCGGAGCCATGTTGACGATATTCGTAATTTTACGGATGTGTTTCTAACCTGCAAGCGAACCGGCGGTAACCTGATTGAGGTGATGAAGCGTACGGCGGCGATCATCGGCGAAAAACTTGAGATTCAGCAGGAGATTTCCGTGATGGTTGCGCAAAAGAAATTTGAAGCCCGGGTGCTGCTTTTTGCCCCGATCGTTATTGTGGCGGTGCTGGCGTTCTCCTCGCCGGATTATATGGTTCCGCTGTACCGGGGAGGGGGCTTGCTCATTATGACGGGAGCTTTGCTTGCTCTAGGTGTGTGCTACGCCGCCACTCAAAAAATTATGAATATTCAGGTGTAACCATGTGGATGCAATGGATGGGTATGCTGCCGCTGGCCGGCATCGGCCTGGTATGGGGGATCGGGCGCGGGCATAGTACCCGCCAGCCTTTGCCCAAGGAGGAAGCTGAGAAGTTCCGGTTGACGTGGTTGTTTCCTTTCAGCCTGTTTCTCATCGATAAGCTGCGCATAATGGAGAAATTACCGGAATTGACGGCCAAAATTCATCATAAATGGCTCGTTTTGCATGGCAGAAGCTTTGCGGCGCAAGGGGCCAAATTATTTCTGGCCGAGGCGATTGCAGCAGGCGCGTTAAGTCTTACGGTGTTTGCCCTGCTGTTCACACTTGCCGGAGGGGAGATCAGCTTGCTCTTGCTCGGAGTGCTAGCTGCGGCTGTGACTCCACTGCTGATGATTCGCGAGTTGGATGCGAGAATACGCCGCAAGCAGCAGGAAATGATCATCGAGCTGCCGGAGTTTCTCAGCACGATGATCCTGCTCGTGAACGCCGGCGAGACCGTGAATCGTGCCTGGATTCGCGCTGTCAGGGCGAAGCCGCACAAGGCGCAATCCCCGTTATACAAAGAGCTGTTGATCGCCGTGCACGAGCTGGAAATGAATGCTTCCTTCGGCAAAGTGCTGGAGGAATTCAGCAAGCGCTGCGCTTTGCATGAAATTTCCCTCTTTACTTCGACGCTGCTGCTGAATCACAAGCGTGGCGGCAGCGAATTTGTGAACGCGCTCCAAGCGCTCTCTCTTGAGCTGTGGCAGCGGCGCAAAGCGGTTTCGCGAACGTTGGGAGAAGAAGCTTCGTCGAAGCTTGTGTTTCCAATGGTCGTTATTTTTATCGTCGTGATGGTCATTGTGGGGAGTCCTGCGCTGCTCATCATGAATCAATAAACTGGTAAAGGAAGGTGCGGACATGTCTGCATATAAACAAGCAATAAGGCGTTTTTGGAAAGAGGAGGACGGGCTGGGTACGCTCGAAATTTTGTTGATTGTCGCAGTGTTGGTTGCCATAGCCATTATCTTCAGAAAGTGGATCGTTTCTTGGTTTCAAAAGCTGATCGGGGACGCCAACTCGGATTTGAAAGACAACAGCGCCGTCGCTCCGTGCGCGCCAAGCCCAACGACAAGCTGTGCGCCGTAAAATCCGATTCACTTTGCTGCGCAGCGAGCGAGGCAGTTACACGATAGAGGCCTCGCTTGTTTTTCCGCTCATTCTGGTGTGCACGATCACGCTTCTGTTTGCGGGCCTGTATGCCTATCAGCGCGTATTTGTCGCGGAGCGGGCGGGAACGGCCGCCGAGCGGCTTGCAGCGACGTGGGACAACAGCCGCAAAAACATTGCGTCCGGCAGCTACTCGCCGGGTGAATCGGACGGCTTGTACTGGCGGCTGTCTAGCGACCATGTGCTCGACTTATTCGGCATGCTGTTCCAGCAAGGGCAGACGACGATCGCTCTGACTGCATCACAGCCGGCAAATCTGGTCGAGCGCAAGCTGGTGAGAGCCGGTGAGCTGCTCCCTCGCGGCGTGGAAGGAACGGCAAGCTATCGCAATCTGTTGGTGGATCGCCAGATCGAAGTGGATCTTGAGAAATCGTTCATGGCGCCGCCGGTGTTTCAGAAATGGTTGAATGGGGATCGCACCAGTGGCAAGGCCGTGACGCATGTTGTGGATGCAGTGGAATTAATTCGACTGACGGATATCACTCGCACCTATTTCTCTGCAATCAAGGATCGCATTTCGCCAGCAAAAGCGAAGGAGGCGCTGGTTGAACCTGCGCACGAGGAGTTGTCGGGACCGAGCATCTCGATTCAGTCCGAACGGCAGGCTTCCACGTACTTGAGGTCGCTCGTCGGCGGCTCAGAGGTCGTGCTGACGACCCCGTCCGGCAAAAGCAGAACGATTGACGCCTTGGACGGTCGCGGGATTGCGCACCAAGCCTTTTACAGCATGACGGAAAGCCAGCTGCGTGCGGAGCAACTCCCCAAGGATGTGGAGCTGCTGGAGCAGGGGGCGACTGTTAAGGGGGTTGTTTGGCACTTTTTCAAAAAGGATGCCAGCGGAAAAGGAATGCCCTCTGACGCTTTTCGCAAGGAGCTTGAACGGAAAGGGATCGTTGTCGTTATTCATAATTAGAAAGGGGAGAACCTTTGAGGCGTTTTCTTTATTCCGCTAACGGGGCGGTATCGGTGTATCTCATCTTGATTATCGTTCCGATTTTCATTTTTCAAGCCGTGCTAATTGATTTCGCAAGAATACAAACGGCAAGCCAAGAGTCGCAAATTGCGGTTGACGCAGCAGCCAGGTCCGTGCTGTCGGCTTTCGACCCGAAGCTTCAGCAGTACGGTCTGTACGCTGTCGCACAGCCTCAACCGGAATCCCAGGCGATTTTCGAGGAGATGTTCACGAATAACTTATCTGGTGCTGTTACCGCAACCAGACTTCATTGGGCGGATACGAAGCCAGTAGACGGCACGCTGAGACTGACGCCGGTGTACGCGCTGTCCAGCCATGTCGTATTCAAACAGCAAGTGTTGGAAGACATGAAAATTAAGGCGCCGATCGAGTTCACGCTCGAAATCGCGGATAAATTTACGAAACAAGGCATGACGGAACCGTTTCGATTCGGATCGAGCTTCACCCAAAAAGCGGCGGAGATCGAGAGGAGAATCGAGGAGCGGGAGCAGAAGCTAGACGAAGCTTGGGACACATCGGAAAAGCTATACAAAAAGCTTGCCGGCTATCACACGGATTATGCGAAAAGAATTGCCGAGCTTGATGCGCTGGCATCGCGCATTGGCCTGCATACCGCCGATGAAGTGCGGAGTGAAATTGCGAATGTCAGATCGCAGTTGGAATCGCTCTATGCATCGATGCGCGACATTGATGCGTCGATCGCTTCACTTGCTCGTGCGGGTGAAGCTGCCGCTGCCGGCATTCAGTCGCTCACAGCTTCCAAGCAAACGCTCGCGAATCAGGTGAGCCAGCTTTCACAAAAAATGAACGATCTGGAGCAACTGCTTCAAGATATTGTGACGTATGCGTCGCTGCTGGCGGCAACAAAGCTAGAAGCAAGCAGCCAGGTCAAAGTCGTTCAGCAATTGCAGCAAGAGGTCGAGGGGCTGTTAAGGGAAGCTAAGACGATCAATGAAGATATCCGGTCCAAAGTAGGAGCTGCCGGACAAGCCTCAGCGAATTCAGCGAATGATGTCTTTTCCCACGTTGCGGTCCTAGGGGAGGCATATTTTTACGAGTATCAGACGGGGATAGCCGGGATGACGGCGCTGTTTGCCGCGTTTGAAGCCAAAATGGCAAATATTTACTTGTTTACTGGGGATAAGACTGCGGAAGCGAATCAGGCGAATGATGCCTATGGCGACGCATCGACAAGCTTCTATGCGAAGCAGCAGCCCTTGGAACAAGCTAGAATTGGCGCAAACGAGGCGGCCCAAAGTCAGAAAAACGATCAGCGCAGCAAGATCCAGAATGTACTTGATAAAGCCAAGCAGGCGATCGGTGGCTGCTCCATTACGGGGGTTGCAGATGGAGACAGCGACCTTTACGACAAGCTGCAGGGCGAAGGACAATCGAACGGCTTTTTTCAGAAATACATGACGGTTAATCGTCAAACGGCTTCGTTCGGCAGTGAAATACCGGTAGAGACGGAGAAAGCCGAGCCATTTGCCTTGCACGCCATGAGCCTGCTCGAAGCTTTCAATCAAGCAGCGGCAGTCGTTCGTGACGAGCTTTACTTGAACGAATATGGGCTGACTAAATTTAATTACAGAACCTATGGGCTGGAGAAAGACCGCTCCGGCGATGTGAAAAAAGCGAACGCGCTGACAGATCCTGCCGCGCACGCCTTGGCAGCGCAGGAGGCCGAGTATTTGCTCTACGGCTTCTCTTCCTGCACGGCCAATATGGCGTCGGCGTATGGCGAAATGTTCGCTTTCCGTGCGGCCATTCGGACGCTGGAAGCGCTGCTGGATCCGAAAAAGGAGCTGCTGAATATCGGTTCGCCGATGCTTGTTCTGTTAGTGGCTGCAGCTGAAGGAACGGTGAAAGCTTATCAGGACATGAGCCAGCTCGTGAAAGGGGAAGCGGTGGAATTGTCAGCCAAGCTGGGCGGTAAAGCGCTGACGCTGACGTATAAAGACTATCTGCGCATCTTCATGATGCTGCACAGCAACAACAGCAAGCTGCTTGCCAGAATGCAGTCGCTGATTGAGCTAAACAGCAGAGTCGATCTGACGCAGACGACGACCTATCTGCAAGCGAATGCCGTTAGCGAACTCAGGCTCTGGTTTATTCCGCAGGTCATGAAGCTGCTGGATGGCACCGGTCTTTTAACCTGCAAAGTTCAAGGAACTAGCTGTCAATTTCACACATCGACGGTCGTTTCTTATTGAACTTGATCTGATAGCGCCGGAAGGGGGAGCGGGTTGCTAATAAAGTTAATGAAAGAGCGCTCCGGGGGAATTGTGCTCGAGGCAGCGCTGATTTTGCCATTCTTTCTTGCGTTTGTCATGGGTTTGGTCGTCTGTGTTCAGTTAGCTCTGTTGGAAATGGCACTGAATGTCGGCGTCTCTGAAGCAACAAAAACGATTGCCGGACAAATTTATCCGGTGAGACTGCTCGTCCAGGAGGCGGCGGAAAAATGGAATCAAAGCAGCGCAGCGTCGGCCATTCAAAGCGCCATTGACAAGGTGGAGGCGGCGAGAAACGGCGTGACGTCAGCGGAGTCGCTTGCTGACGACTATGCGGCTTATATTCCGGATGCGGTGTTGGAACTTGTACGCTGGGAGAAGGAGAAGCGGGAATCTGGCGAAGCTGCGCTCCAAGGAGAATGGGACGAATTCGTGGACGAACAAGTGAAATCGCGGATGCTGGCGGCGTTTACACCGATTGTTTATGGGTTTTGCAATGAGGCTGTGGTTGATAAAGCAAGTTTCCAGGTAACGGATGTGCAGCTCCCGAGTTTGACGCAAGACGGAAATGCCAATTTCGTCATTGAAGCGCAGCTTACGTACCGGCTGCCGATTCCTTTTATGAGCCGGACCGTCATCTTACGCAAGCGAGCGATGGAACGCACATGGATTGGCGCATCAGGCTAGAAAATAGCGGGGAGGGAAAAAGGTGGTTCATATCATGCTTTTCTTGATTATTGGAATTGCGTTTGTGCTGGATGCCAGCAAAGCGATCATTCCGAACGCCTTGACACTACTGGGAACCCTCATGGGTGTTGGGTATCACGGAGCGATAGAGGGGTGGAGCGGCATCGGGTACGCAGTGACCGGCAGCCTGACAGGGTTTATGGCGATGCTGCTGCTCTATCTCATTGGCGCTTTAGGCGCAGGGGATGTGAAGCTGTTTGCGGCGATCGGTGCGATGATGGGGACGGGCTTTGTCCTGCAAACGGGGGTATATGCGATTTGTTGCGCGGGCGTCATAGGCGCCTTCCTCCTTATCGTCCGCAGAAAAGTACGGGCGACAAGCGCTCGGCTGACCGGATGGCTGTTCACCTTTGTCGCGCTTAGACGCATTGAGGGGCTATTTGAATTGCAGAAACAGCCTAATCTGAAGTTTCCTTTTATGTACGCCGTTGTTCCCGGAGTAGCAATGGCTTGGTACTATTCGTTCGTGTAGATGGGGTGAAGGAATGATGTTGCAATCCGTTTATGGGTTACAGGTACAATTTAGCAGCCAGTATGGCCACTGTATGGAGCTCTATAAGGAGGATGGGCTGAAATGGTCGGATCTGGACGCTTTGCAGGTCAAGATGCTTGAAGCGAATCCGGCGCCATTTCTGCTTCCTTTTCGCATTCAGGAGGTGGACCAGTGCATTCGCCTATACTACGAGCTTGCTTCAACACGTATGCTGGCCTCATGGGTTCAAGTGGAGGCGCTGTCTTTGCAGCATGTGAGCAAGCTGATGACCTCGATATGTACAGCCTTGCTGGAAAGTGGAAATTATATGTTGGATGAACCGAAATTTGTGCTGAATGAGCACTTCATGTTCGTGGGCAAAGAATGGTCGGACGTCTATTTGACGTATGTGCCGATAGCGGAAGCAGATAAAAACGGCGATACGACGCAAGGAAGCGACACGGTCATGGACTTTTTTCGGCGGCTTGTGCAGTATGTGGTCGATCGTGACCGGTCTGACCTTGAGCTGTGGTTAGAGAAACATGGCACGGAGACGAGTTTAAAGGCGCTGCGTGATGCATTAAGTGAGCTTAACAGTCAGCCTGGCGAAGCTTCTCTTCGAGGTGAAGACGGATTCTTTGCCGCTGCTCCCGACCAGGCGGGGGGAGGCGCGCAGTCCAGCATGGAGGAAAGATCAGCATCAACGAGTCGTGATGCGTCAATGGATTCTATCTCGGATTTGTACGCAAGCGCCCTGCCTGGACCCGTTCGGCAGACCAAACAACCGAGGGAGCTCTTACTGCCGAACGTGACAACCGGTGACGCCAAAAGGCAGCTTCTGTTTACACCGCTAAGCAGCCGTGCTCGTTGGATGTGGACTAGTGCGATGCTGATCGTCTGCGCATACGTGTGGAGCCAATACTTGGATCAGAGGGGCACAGCTCAGTTTCAATTTGCGGTCGGCTGTTCGATCCTGTTCGCCGTCCTGGCACTCATCTTGCATATTCGAGGTTTCCCGAGGCTGGCTAAAGAGACGCGTGCAGAGCGGCAGGAACCATCACCGCATGGAGCGGCGACAGCGTTTCAAGATGGAAGCGAAGCTCATCTGTCTCGAGCTCCTATGAACGTAGAGGACTATTATCGCAATCTTCCGCTTCATACAACAATGCTCGGACAAGGCGGGAATATGCAGGCGACCGTCTTTCTTGGCGGGATGAGCAGGCAAACGAAAGGTCCGCGATTAGATTACGTTCTGGATGGCAAGACGCTGTCCGCAGAGGTAACTTCTTTCCCTTTTACGATCGGGCGGGGTGAGGCTAAATCTGCGGTCAGTCTGGTGCTGGATGTATCGGGCATTTCCCGAATTCACGCAGAAATCATCCGGAGCGAGGAGGGTCAGTTGGCGATGAAAGATACGGGCTCAACCAACGGGACGCAGGTGAACGGAAAGCCGTTGGTCGCTTACCAGCCATATCCGCTGCAGGAGGGGGATGTGATTCGTCTCGTTTCAGTCGAGCTAACGTTTCGGGTTTCGTCATAAAGATCATTTCCTCTTATGCGGCGGGGGTGATATAATAAGGAGTCGCGTGCAATTTGCGCGCAGTTTGAATGAGACGGGAGTTTGTTTGACAGAATGAGTCTTTTGACGGTTGATGCGCTCAGCCATAGTTTTGGGGATCGCACGTTATTTAAAAATGTCTCTTTCCGCCTCCTGGCGGGAGAGCATGTCGGCATCGTAGGAGCCAACGGCGTAGGGAAGTCTACGCTCATGAATATATTGACAGGCAAGCTGCTCAAAGATACGGGCAAAGTCGAATGGACACCGCGTGTGCATTACGGTTATTTGGACCAGCATTCCGTGTTGGAAGCGGGGAAGACGATTCGCGATATTTTGCGGGATGCGTTTCTGCCGCTGTATGAAGAAGAAAAGCGCATGATGGCGATTACCGATCGCATGGGCGACGCTTCGCCGGAGGAACTGGAGACGCTGCTCGAGCAGATGGGTGAAATTCAGGAGAAGCTGGAAATCGGCGATTTTTATATGTTGGACGTGAAAGTGGAAGAAATGGGCAACGGGCTCGGCTTGAACGCCATCGGCCTCGACCGCGACGTGACTTCGCTCAGCGGCGGGCAGCGGACGAAGGTGCTACTTGCCAAGCTTTTGCTGGAAAAGCCGCAGGTGCTGCTGCTTGACGAGCCGACCAACTACCTGGATGTCGAGCATATCGAATGGCTCAAGCAGTATTTGAAAGAGTATCCGTATGCGTTCATGCTCATTTCTCACGATACGGAATTTATGAATGAAGTCGTGAACGTCATCTATCATCTCGAATTTACGAAATTAACCCGCTACACGGCGAACTATGAGAAGTTCCTGGAGATGGCGGACATGAATAAAACGCAGCATTTGGAAGCGTACGAGAAGCAGCAGGAGTATATCAAGCAGCAGGAAGATTTTATCGCGCGCAACAAGGCCAGAGCGTCGACGTCGACCCGCGCAAAGAGCCGGCAAAAGCATTTGGAGAAAATTGAGCGGATCGATAAGCCGGAAACGGCGATGAAGCCTACTTTTGTATTCAAAGAATCGCGCTCGAGTGGTAGAATCGTATTTGAAGCGAGCGGACTCCAAATCGGTTATGATCGGCCGCTCTTGCCCCAGATGGACGTGCAGATCGAGCGGGGAGAGAAAATTGCGATCGTCGGCTGCAACGGTGTCGGCAAATCGACACTGCTCAAGACGATTTTGGGCAAAATTAAACCGTTCAGCGGCACGACGTACTTGGGCGACTACTTGAGTCCTGCCTACTTCGAGCAGGAAGTCAAGGCGCCGGGCTTGACGCCGATTGAGGACGTCTGGAACGAGTACTCGTCCATGACGCAGAATGAGGTGCGCGGCGCACTCGCCAGATGCGGCTTGAAAAACGAGCACATCACACGTGCCATGAGCATGCTGAGCGGGGGCGAGCAAGCCAAAGTCCGCTTATGCAAAATGCTGATGAAGGAAAGCAATTGGCTGCTGATGGACGAGCCGACGAATCACTTGGATGTCGTCGCCAAAGAGGAGCTGCAGCGGTCGCTGAAATCGTACAAAGGCACAGTTTTGCTCGTGTGCCATGAGCCGGAGTTTTACGAAGGCTGGGTATCGCGCATTTGGGATGTCGAAGCTTGGTCGGCGGCAATTACAAAATAGGAGGCTTTTCACATGTTGACACACGTTGTATTTTTTAAATTGAAGGATCGCAGCCCGGAAGCGATTGAAGCAACGAAAGCAGTGCTGACGAACATGGAAGGCAAAATCCCCGTGTTAAAGTCGATTGAAGTGGGGACAGACGTACTTCACTCGGAGCGTTCCTACGATATCGCGCTCATTACGAGATTCGATTCGTTGGACGATTTGAAAGTATACGACAAGCATCCGATTCATGAGGGCGTTAAGGCGCATATGAAGACGGTGCTGGACGGCACCTCCATCTGCGTTGACTTTATCAGCTAATCTAAGTTTGAAAAACCAAGGAGAACAGTGTAGTATCCTTAGAAGAGCAATTTTCTAACGGCTGCACTGTTCTTTGTGTGTTTGCGCGAAAGATTATTTTTATAGAATGACCTCTAGAAAAGGGAGGGTTCCTGTTTGAAATCGAAATTAAACAAAGCATATATGACTGAAATTCTGGAGCTCTTGCTGCGGACGCCAAGCCCGACCGGGTATACGCATCACATTATGCAAAAGGTCGAGCAGGAAGTGAGCAAGCTGGGGCTCGAGCTGACATACACCCATAAAGGGTGCGGCATCGTCACGATTCCGGGCAGCCGCTCGGAGCGGGTCATTGGCATTTCCGCGCATGTGGACACGCTGGGGGCTATGGTGCGCTCTATCAAAGAGAGCGGCACGCTCAAGATTACATCGCTCGGAGGTTTTATGATGGGCGCAATTGAAAACGAATACGTGCAGATTCATACGCGCGACGAGCGTATGTATGACGGCACGATTCTAACTTCGCGGCCGTCCGTGCATGTGTACGAAGATGCCCGTGAGTATAAGCGCGATGAAGCGAACATGGAAGTGCGGATCGATGAGCTGGTCAAATCGAAAAAGGATGTGCAGGCGCTCGGCATTCGCGTCGGCGATTTCATCTCGTTCGACCCGCGTGTGCAGGTGAAGGCGAACGGATATGTCAAGTCACGGCATTTGGACGATAAGGCCAGTGTTGCTTCCTTATTCGGTCTGCTTCGGCTGATCAAAGAGGAAGGGATTCAACCGCTTTATACGGTGAAATTCTTCTTCTCTACGTACGAAGAGGTCGGCCACGGCTCGGCGTTTATTCCAGAGGATATTACGGATTTCATCGCGGTGGATATGGGCGCGCTCGGCGACGATCTCAGCGGCAGCGAGCTGGATGTGTCGATTTGCGCCAAGGACTCGTCAGGCCCATACGACTATCAGATGACGACGCGCATGATTGAACTGGCGGAAAAGCTGGAAATCGGCTATGCGGTCGATATTTATCCGCGCTACGGCTCGGACGCTTCCGCAGCGCTCCGCGGCGGCCGCGATATTCGCGCTGCGTTGGTGGGACCGGGCGTGCATGCGTCGCATAGCATGGAACGAACCCATATGGATGCCGTCGTGAATACGGCTGCGCTGCTTGCGGCGTACATTCAGGAGCCGGTGCAATGAATATACTAAGTGCAGTCGACATTACCAAATCATACGGAGACAAAGTGCTCCTGGACAACATTTCGTTCACGCTCAACGAAAAACAGCGCATCGGCCTGATCGGCGTGAACGGCACGGGCAAATCGACCCTGCTGAAGCTGCTGGCAGGGCTGGAATCCCCGGATCGCGGCAAGCTTGTGCACGCGAACCATTTTCGGGTGGAATACTTGCCGCAGAACCCGGAGTTCGATCCGAACTCCACGGTCCTTGAGCAAGTATTCCACGGGGACTCCCCGCTCATGGTCACGCTCCGCGACTATGAGCGGGCTCTTGCGGAGCTGGAGGCGTACCCCTCCAGCGAAGCCAAACAAACGCGTCTGTTCCGTGCCCAGACGCGCATGGATGAGCAAGGTGCCTGGGAAGCCGGCACCATTGCCAAAACCGTGCTGATGAAGCTCGGCATCAGCGAGTTCGACAAGCCCGTCGGCCTCCTGTCGGGCGGGCAGCGCAAACGCGTGGCGATGGCACGCGTGCTCATTCAGCCGGCGGATCTGCTCATTCTGGATGAGCCGACGAACCATATCGACAACGAGACCGCGATCTGGCTCGAGGAGTTCCTCAGCAAATGGCGCGGCGCGTTGCTGCTTGTGACGCATGACCGGTACTTCCTGGAGCGCGTCACGACGCGCATCCTGGAACTCGACCGGGGCAAGGTCTACAGCTATGAAGGAAACTACGCGTGGTTCCTGGAGAAAAAGGCGGAGCGGATGGAGTCCGAAGCCGCCTCCGAAGATAAGCGGCAGAATCTGCTTCGCCGCGAATTGGCTTGGCTGCGACGCGGTGCGAAGGCGCGGACGACCAAACAGAAGGCGCGCGTGCAGCGCGCCGAAGACTTAAGGGACCGCAAGGTCGACGGTCCCGCGGATAAGCTGGACATGGCGCTGGCGGGCAGCCGCTTGGGCAAAAAGGTGATGGAGCTGCAAGGCATCTCCAAATCTTTTAGCCAAGGGAAGACGCTGCTCAGCGACTTCAGCTACATCGTGATGCCGAAGGATCGCCTCGGCATCATCGGGCCGAACGGCAGCGGCAAATCGACGCTGCTGAACATGCTCGCGGGCCGCATCCTGCCGGACAGCGGCGTCATCGAAACCGGTGCAACCGTGAAGCTGGCGTACTACACGCAGGAGAACATCGAAATGGACCCGAACATGCGGGTCATTGCGTATATTAAAGAAGGCGCGGAGCAGATCCGCACCGCGGACGGCGAAACGATTTCCGCTGCCCAGATGCTGGAGCGGTTCCTCTTTTCCCCGAATCTGCAATGGTCGCCGATCGGCAAGCTGTCCGGCGGTGAACGCCGGAGGCTGTACCTGCTGCGCACGCTGATGGGCGAGCCGAATGTGCTGCTGCTTGATGAGCCGACGAACGACCTCGACATTCAGACGCTGACGATCCTGGAGGACTACCTCGATACGTTCCCGGGCGCCGTCGTCACGGTGTCCCATGATCGCTACTTTTTGGATCGGACCGTCACACATCTGTTTGCTTTCGACGGGAAGGGTAGGATAGAGCCCTATTTCGGTACCTATTCGGACTATCTGGAAGAGCTGCGCGAGCAGGAGGAAGCGGAGCAAGCAGAGAAAGAACGGCTTCGCCAAGCGAGCAACGCAAAGAACGACGCAGCGAAAGCTTCCGCAGCGCCGCAGAACTCCGCGACTTCCGGCAGCGCCCGCCCGAAGAAGCTCACCTTCAAGGAACAGAAGGAATGGGACGAAATCGAGAGCGTCATTGCCGCTTTGGAAGACAAACTTGCCTCGCTGCAAGCGGAGAGCGCGGCCAACAGCACGAACTACGACCGTGTGCGCGATCTCTACGAGCAAGAGCAGCAAACCGCAGCCGAGCTCGAAGCGGCGATGGAAAGATGGACTTATTTATCCGAGTTAGTAGAAGAAATAGAGCGAAATAAGGTATGATAGAGAAAATAAGCAAAAAGGCAGGTATTTCATTCAATGATTAGCGTAAATAACGTAACGCTTCGTTACGGCAAGAGAGCTCTTTTCGAAGATGCCAACATTAAATTCACGCCGGGCAACTGCTACGGGCTCATCGGAGCGAACGGTGCGGGTAAATCCACATTTCTGAAAATTTTGTCCGGTGAAATTGAACCGAATACAGGCGAAGTCAACATTACGCCCGGCGAGCGCATGGCGGTCCTGAAACAAAACCACTACGAATTCGATGAAATCGAAGTGCTCAAAACGGTCATCATGGGTCATGCGAGACTGTTCAAAATTATGGAAGAGAAAGACGCGCTCTATGCGAAAGCAGATTTCTCTGAAGAAGACGGAATGCGCGCGGCTGAGCTGGAAGGCGAATTCCAGGATCTGGACGGCTGGCAAGCGGAATCCGATGCGGCAGAGCTATTGATCGGCCTTGGTATTCCGACATCGCTGCATGATACGAAGATGAAAGATCTGGACGGCAACGAAAAGGTCCGCGTTCTCCTGGCACAAGCCTTGTTCGGCAACCCGAACATTCTACTCCTCGATGAGCCTACCAACCATTTGAACATGGAGTCCATTAAATGGCTGGAAAACTTCCTTTCCCGCTTTGAAGGCACCGTTATCGTCGTATCTCACGATCGTCACTTCTTGAACCAAGTATGTACGCACATCGCGGATATTGACTTTGGCAAAATCCAAATGTATGTCGGCAACTACGATTTCTGGTATGAATCCAGTCAACTGGCGCTTCGTTTGGCGCGCGACGCCAACAAGAAAACAGAAGAGAAGCGGAAAGAGCTCGAAGCGTTTATCGCTCGTTTCAGTGCGAACGCGTCCAAATCGAAGCAAGCGACTTCCCGTAAAAAGCAGCTGGAAAAGCTTACGCTTGAAGATATTCGTCCATCCTCCCGCAAATATCCGTTCATTCATTTCAAAGGCGAGCGCGAAGCCGGCAAGCAGTTGCTGACGGTTGAAGGCATTTCCAAAACGATTGACGGCGTGCAAGTGTTGAACAACGTGTCCTTTACCCTGAACAAAGGGGATAAAGTGGCCTTTGTCGGACCGGACGGTATCGCGAAAACGACGCTGTTCAAAATTTTGATGGGCGAACTGGAAGCGGACAGCGGAACGTATACATGGGGCGTCACGACGTCGCAGGCGTATTTCCCGAAAGACAGTCAGGATTACTTCAACTCCGATTTATCGCTGGTAGATTGGCTGCGTCAGTACTCCAAAGATCCGGATGAGTCATTCCTCCGCGGATTCTTAGGCCGTATGCTGTTCTCCGGGGAAGAGGCGCTCAAAAAAGCGAACGTTCTGTCCGGAGGCGAAAAAGTACGCTGCATGTTCTCCAAAATGATGCTGAGCGGCGCGAACGTGCTGATTCTCGACGAGCCGACGAACCACTTGGATCTCGAGTCCATCACGGCGCTGAATAACGGTCTTGTTGATTTTGACGGCACGATGCTGTTCGTTTCCCATGACCACCAGTTCATCCAAACGATTGCGAACCGCATCATGGAGCTGACGCCGAAAGGTATCATCGACAAGATGATAACGTACGACGAGTACCTGGAGAGCGACGAGATTAAAAAGCAGCAAGAAGCGCACTATGCGTAAGCTGTTGCAGGCACGATAACGGCAAAGCGCCCTGGCACATGATGTGCAGGGCGCTTTGATTTTGCATTGCTTGCCGTGAACCGGCAGCGGACGTGGTGCTCTAGCTGCCGCCTGTGCGGCGACGTTGATTGTTGACTTTTTTGGTCATTTGGCTTTTCGCGGTTTGGTTCATACCGCCTGCTTGTTTAGGATTTGCACGAGCTGCAGCTTGATCAGCTTTCTTTTGGGCGAGCTTTTGCTTCATGGCTTCGGCCAGGCTGACCTTTTTAACCCCAGGGGTTTGCTCTTGCCCTTCTAACGGCTTGTCTGACATAGGAACACCTTCTTTTACGTGGTATGCTTATAGTATAATCGAATCAAAGGAAAGATGAAAGAAGGTGCGCAGGTGTTTGATCCAACGATCTATGACAACATCAAAGTCGTACTGGAAGGCGCTGTCTACGATTACGATTTGGAAGGCAGAATCATCATTACGCGCAGGGAGGACCGCATTGATCTCTCCTCGATGTCGCGCACGTTTGCGATTGAATTTGCGAGGAGTGCGGACAAGCCCAGCCGGGCGGAAATTTATTTGCATGTCCATCTCAGCGACCTGGCAGCAGAAATTCTCGAGAATCCGAACGCCAAGCCGGGGTGCACGCTGCTGATTAAGTTCTACGCCAGCATAAACGAGCCTGATCGCGATTGCCCGAAGATTGACGCAGGGTTAAGCGCAATCTGGGCGCACCGGCCGCAAATTACCCAGCAGCTTTCGTACACGTACGGCCAGCCGGAGAAAACCTACCGCAACCAGATTACACTGTCCTTCGGACGCAAGGTCGATGAAAGTCAATTGGACGATTTTCCGGATCTGATCACGCACGCCCTCGAAAGCCTGATCTGGCTGGATGAGAGAAAGGAATAGCCCTATGCAAGAGCTGACGCAAAAAGAGCTGCTTACCCGCGCCGATGATGCGAGCTTGCAGCCTTTCGCCGTTCTGCTATATACGCCGCTGTGCGGCACTTGTCAATTGACGGAGCGGATGCTGACGATTCTCTTGACCATGAATCCATCGCTGCCGATCGTCAAAGGCAACATCAATTATATGCCGCTCGTGACCACCCAGTGGCAGATTACAAGCGTTCCCTGCATCGCCATGATTCGGCCGGGAGCGGAGAAACAGATGCTTTACCGGATGCAATCCGTCGATGAACTATATCGCAGGCTTACCATGTTCTTACAGCCTAGCCCACCCGAAAATGAGGTCGATCCTACATGAGCATTCAAATTGGCGATTTGGTTACTGCCGAATACAAAACAGGTATGTACTACGGTGAAGTCGTAGAGTTGACCAACAGCATGAAAGCGGCAGTGAAAATTCTCGCCGTCAACATTCATCCGACACAGGGGGACTTGCACAACCCGATGGATCCCGGCGTTCCGTTTTTCCATCAGAGACGTGCACTGGCCCATCAGGAAATCGCGCTGATGCCGCTGTCGACGATTCGTCCGTATGCAGGTGCGGTTCCCGATTACAAGGCGTCGCTGCACAGCGCGCTGCAGGATCAGATGGCGAAGCTTGCCGAATTGGAAAAGAAACCGGAATACGCAGCGTGGGCGAAACGTTCGCTCCAAGAGCTGGAGCAGCTTCACCAAGATTATTTTCCAAGCGTCAATTAATGCTGAAAATGTTAAGAAACTTCGAGGTACAGCTTTGTGCCGTCGTTGTATTTAAAAATCGCAACATCCCCAATGATCTCGATCATCGAGATCATTTTTAATTTTCTGCGAAACTCGAAATTGAACTCCAGCTCCGTTAACTTGCTTGAGAGCAGCTCCATATGGGATCGTTTATGAGTGAAATTCATAACCGGAATCAGTTTGTTTTTAAACTTAATCGTGATTGCTTGCATAGTGCTTACCTCCTTTACTAACTGCCTTGCTCATGTCTTAAGGATACATTTCAAATGTTAAAGATGTTTGCGCTCAACTATTAAGAAAGTTTTAGCAATACAGTATATGTAAATAATAACGATACTGGGCTAGTTCCCAAAAGATAAATTTCATCACAGTTAAAAACTCGTTGCAGCAATGAACAGCCCCATCTATAATGAATAAGATTGGTGAAAAACAGGTTCTGGAGGGTCCATTCGCATGACTGACAACAAACAAATCCGTATCGGCATCATCGGCTCCGGGAATATCGGGAACGTCCATATGGAAACATTTAAAGCTGTACCTGACTTCGTGCTGGCAGGAGTGACCGATGCCTACTTGCCGCTGGCGCAGGCCAGAGCGAAAGAGCACGGCATTGAACGTGTGTACGACAACGCAGATCAAATGCTGGCCGATTCTTCGATTGACGCGGTAGTGATCGCGGTGTCGAATGAATGGCACGCGCCGATTGCGGTGCAAGCGCTGGAAGCGGGCAAGCACGTGCTGCTCGAGAAGCCGATGGCGATTGATCTGGCGTCCGCCAAACGCATTGTGGAAGCGGAGCGCAAGTCCGGCAAAATCTTGATGATCCCGCATCAACTCCGCTGGGATGCCGTCGCGCTGGCGATCAAGGAGCAGACCCAGAAGGGCGCGCTCGGCCATATTTATCATGCCAAAGCAACGTACCTGCGCAGAAAAGGCATTCCGGGCTGGGGCACCTGGTTCACGCAAATGGACAAGTCCGGCGGCGGCCCGCTGATCGACCTTGGCGTACATATGCTGGATCTGACGCTCTACTTGATGGGCAATCCAAAGCCGGTGTCCGTCTACGGCGCGACGTACTCGGAATTTGGACCGCGCAAGCAAGGTATCGGTACCTGGGGCGCACCAAATTGGAACGGCCATTTTGATGTCGAAGATTTTGCGACGGCTCTGATTAAATTTGAAAACGGCGAAACGCTTTCCCTTGACGTATCGTGGGCAGGGCTGCTGGAAAACGACGGCCTGCCGAGCGTACAGCTCCTGGGAACAGAAGGCGGCGCCTATTTGAAAGGCAACAAAGGCAAGCTGCTTGCTGAGAAATTCGATCGGAAGGTCGATATTGAGCTGCCGGCTCCTGATAACGATGAACCGCGCGTGAATATGGTGAAGCATTTCCTTCACTGCATCCGCACTGGCCAGACGCCGATGACGTCCGTCATGACGGGGTATACGAACAATTTAATCCTCGACGCGATTTACCGTTCCTCCCGAACAGGCGACGAAATCAAGTTGAACTGGGACATCGAGTAGAGACAGGAGTTGCGAGGCGCGTGAATTGGGAGTTATTCAGTATCATCGGGACGATCGCGTTTGCCGTGAGCGGCGCGATTGTGGCGATGGAAGAGGAATATGATATATTAGGCGTGTATGTATTAGGACTGGTCACGGCTTTTGGCGGCGGGATCGTGCGCAACCTGCTGATTGGCAAACCCATTGTACTTCTGTGGGATCAAGGACTCTTTTTTCAAATTGCATTGTTTGCCATGACGCTTGTGTTTTTCCTGCCCGTGCGGTTTATTCGACTGTGGAAAACGTGGGAAGCGTTCTTCGATGCGATCGGGTTGGCGGCATTTTCCATCCAGGGTGCGCTTTACGCGACGAATATGGGCCATCCGCTTAGCGCGATTATCGTCGCGGCGGTCTTGACCGGGATCGGCGGGGGTATCATCCGCGATGTGTTGGCAGGGCGGAAGCCGATGGTGCTCAAGGATGAAATCTATGCGGTATGGGGCATGCTCGCCGGCGCCTTGATCGGTCTCGGCTGGTCGCAGGGAGGACTCGCGCTGGCAGGGCTGTTCGTCCTGATTGTTACGCTGCGGATGCTGTCCGTGTTCTACAAATGGAAGCTGCCGAAGCGTTCGCTGCGCGGTGCGATCGGCGAATAACGCCAAGAGCAAGCGGCGGGCGGCTGAATAGGAAAGGAGGTGGCTCATATGGATAATTCACTCACGGCGCAGCAGAAAATTGCGGCTGAAACGATCGCGGCACGCATCGTATCGGTGAAAGAACTGCTGCAAACCGAGCTGGATCTGTATGAAATTGCGAAAGACTCGGAAACGGGCGAGCATTATTTGCATTATGCGTACATGCATCGCGATTTTACGAATACCGGGGAGCCGGAATCGTTTCATTATTTGCTGCCGATCGACAGTGACGATGTGCTCGGGATGATTTTCGGCGAGCAGGGGTATGCGTATCCGGAGCATTGGCGATCCTCTTTTTTACGGAATGGGCCGGAAGGGTTCTACATCTGGTTTGACCCTTCGCATGAAGCCCAGCAGGACGAAGACGAAGCGTTTGCAGCAGACCTGCTGAGCAAGCTGCAGGCGTTCCGCGAGCAGGGACATGTCGATCCGGAATCGGTAAAGAAATTGCTTCAAGACATAGACGAAACCCGCGATAAAGAAAAAGAATAGCATTGGAAGAAGTCCGATGGCCGTGTGACGGTTGTCGGGCTTTTTTTGATTTCAAGGATTCAGGATTATAGTAATGGTTTCCACTCCTTTGAGCCATAATAAGGTAACATTCGACTTGCATAAGCAGATCTAGTTTTCGGCAGAAAGGAGAGGGGCAGCATGAAGGATAAAACGGTGATCAGCTCGAAGCAACTGTTCGCGATGATCATTTTATTCGAATTTGGCACCTCGCTAGTACTCCCTACGGGATTACAGGCAGAACAAGGTGCTTGGTTATCTCTTCTAATTGCGCTGCCGGCGGGTATTGTGTTGTATTTGATATTTGACTATTTGTATCGTCAATATCCCACGATGATTTTGAGTCAATATATCCGCAAAATCGTGGGTGCTTATGTCGGGTGGCCTCTCAGCTTGCTGTATATCTCCTTTTTCATCTATTGCGGGTCAAGAAACTTGCGGGAAGCTGGAGATTTGTTGATTACAACGTCCTATGATATGACGCCAATCTTCTACATTCATCTGACGATGATCATCGGTGTAATTTATGTCTTGCGCAAAGGGCTTGAAGTGCTGTTTCGACTCGGAGAAATCTATTTAATCATTACCTTATGCTTGGGATTATTCAGCCATATTATGATCTTAATCTCCGGGCTCGTTGATTATAAAAATTTACTGCCGATTAACGCAGGAGGGTGGAAAGCGATTCTGCATGCGGCTTTTCCGTTTACGTTTTCATTTCCATTTGCGGAAGTGATCACCTTCACAACGGTCCTGCCCCATATGAAAAATGCCAAGTTAGCGAAAAAAGCAGGAATCGCGGCAATGGCTTTCAGCGGAATAATGTTAAGTTACACGCATGCAATTGAGATTGCGGTGCTCGGTCCCGATATTTATGGGCGTGCTGTGTTTCCACTTCTCACGATGATAGGTATTGTTAATATCGCGGAATTTATACAGCGACTAGATGCCATGGTCATTTTAACGTTAATTATCGGCGTATTCTTTAAAATGACGGTCTATGCCTATGCAGCAATCAGTGTAGCGTCAGATATTTTTCGTATTGACGAGAAACGGAAAATGGCGTATCCCATTGGAATTATTATTTTGTTTATTTCCATGATGTCAGCCTGGAGTTTTCCAGAACATGGCGAAGAGGGGAATTTATCGGAATTGTTTATCCAACCTTTGTTCAATACCTACCTTCCTATCCTGATCTTTATCATAGTCGTAATCCGGAAATGGATTGATCGGTACCGGATGAATGGAGTTTGAGGATAGCTACTTTCGAGGAAGGGGGGCAATCAATGTTTCCTTGGAATAAATTTCGAAGTCAAAACGCTGGATATGTGAAAACGGGGGGGACATCCGTTGCAAGTGACAGCGAGAACCTACCATTCTCATCAGTCCTGGGGGAAAATCTCACATACATCAGAAACCTGCTCGGACATAGTCCGGATATCACCATTCGCCAATTGACCTTCAGCGCGACAAATACGCAAGTGGCCGTAGTCTATACGAATGGGGTCATTGACAAAGAACTGGTGAATAAGGTAGTCATTCACGGGCTGATGATTGAATCGCAGATAAACCAGGTGGATGGATCCTTTAATGAAAAAAGTACCGTTGATCTCATAAGGGACAATGTACTTTCAATTGGCGAAGTCAAACCTATGGATGATTGGAATCAAGCGATCCTTGCCATTTTATCCGGAGACACTGTCATTTTTATTGATGGCAGTTTGAATGTTTTGGCTTGTGGAACCAGAGGCGGAGAGACACGGAGCGTTAGTGAGCCCTCAACACAGGTCGTGATTCGCGGATCCAAGGAAGGATTTACAGAGTCTATCGGAACGAATGTTGCGCTTGTTCGAAGAAGAATTAAAAGTGCAAATTTATGGCTTGAAGCGATGAAACTTGGTCGTGTGACCCAAACCGACGTTGCCATCATGTATATTAAAGGGCTTGCAAACGAGAAAATCGTCGGGGAGATTAAACAAAGATTGAATAAGATCGATATTGACGGCATTCTGGAGTCGGGCTACATTGAGCAACTGATCCAAGATCGAACGATGACGATTTTTCCAACCCTCTATAATACGGAACGTCCGGATACGGTGGCGGGTAATCTGCTGGAAGGGAAAATTGCAATTTTCGTAGACGGAACGCCATTCGTGCTGCTTGCACCGGTCACTTTTTTTATGCATTTTCAATCCACGGAGGACTACTACCAGCGCTTTGAAGTTGCAACTGCAATCAGGCTGTTACGATTTGGAGCGTTGTTAATATCCCTATTCGTTCCTTCCATTTTCGTTGCTTCCATAACGTATCATCAAGAAATGATTCCAACGCCGCTGCTTATTAGTTTGATGGCCCAGAGGGAAAGTGTTCCATTTCCTGCATTTGTTGAAGCTGTTCTCATGGAAGTGACATTTGAAATTTTGCGTGAGGCGGGTATTCGCATGCCGCGAGCCATCGGTCAAGCGGTGTCTATCGTCGGTGCGTTGGTTCTCGGACAAGCTGCCGTAGAAGCAGGACTTATTTCGCCAGCTATGGTGATTGTTGTGTCAATTACAGGAATTTCCAGCTTTGCCACACCTGCGTACAGTATGGCACTCGCGGTACGTTTGCTTCGTTTCGCGATGATTATAGCAGCGGGCATTTTGGGTTTCTATGCCATTACCATTCTTAGTATCATAATCTTAGCTCATATGTGCGCATTAAGATCGTTTGGCATACCCTACATGGCTCCGATCGGCCCCTTTATTCTTGAAGACCAAACAGACACGTTTTTCAAGTTTCCTTTAAAGCAGTACTTTTCTCGCCCCCATTTAATCAGTCAAAGCCCTCCACAACAAATGGATAATAACGAGTCGACATCGGCGTCATCTCAGGAGCCGGCCAGGAGGAATTAACATGTGGAAGATGAAGCAAGGTGTCATCCTTGTGTGTCTATCTTCGCTTTGCTTGCTCACCGGATGTTGGAATGGACGAGAACTTCATAATATTTCGGTTGTTGTCGGGATGGGCATTGATAAGAATCCAAAAACTGATGAATACCGATTGTCCTTTCAAGTGGTTATTCCCAACTCTGCGGCAGTTGGAACTAGAGGCGGTGTGACAACATTGCCGGTTGTGATTCATACGGCTTCGGATGCTACACTATTCGGGGCATTGCGAAAAACGTCCAAGCTTGTTCCCCGACAATTATTTTTTGCCCATATTCAGCAAGTTGTGATTGGTGAAGAATTAGCGAAGAGTGGTATTGGTGATCTCTTTGATTTCTTCGAAAGATCCCACGAGCTTCGGTTGACTTCACATGTGCTCATTGCACGAGGGACGACGGCTGAAAAGGTTCTTCGCGTCTTAACTCCTATGGAGAAAAACCCCGCCGAAGGCATTGCAAAGCGACTGGAGTTAACCAGCAAAATCTATGCGGAAAACTTGGATACGAAAGTAACGGATGTGTTGAAAGCTTTGTTTGGCAGCGGCGAGGCGGCAATTAGCGGGGTAGGAATCACCGGGGAGCCTAAGCAAATAAGCGGGAAAGAGAATCTGACGCACATGAAACTGCCGAATTATATTCAAATTGAGGGCATTGCGATGTTTAAAAACAAAAAGCTCCTGAAATGGCTCGATGGAAAAGAAGCGCGGGGGGTTCTTTGGGTCCAGAATCAAATGAAAAACACGGTTACAAATTTAGCTTGTGAAAACAAGCAAAACGGTCTTTCCGTTGAATTGACGCGGTCCAAAACGAAAATTAAGGTTCGGATAGTACAAGATCAGCCCATTTTTCAGGTAAAAGTTGATGAAGAAGGCAGTTTAGGAGAAGTTCATTGCAAGGTGAATCCGAGCAAACGTGCTGAAATTTTGCATATTCAACAAGATTGGGAGAATGAAACGAAGCAAGAAATTATAGCAACGATAAAGACGGCACAGCGTTCGGGCAGCGATATTCTTGGATTTGACAAAGTGCTTAATCGAGAATACCCCGCCTACTGGAAAAAGGTGAAAGATGTCTGGCCGGAAAAGTTTGAAGAAATTAAAGTTGAAGTCGAGGTCAAGGCGTTTATCCGAAGGACCGGGATGCGAACCAAGCCGTACTTCTTTGAACAGTAAAAGATAACGCACAAAGTGCTCAATCGAGTCTGTGATGCGAAAAGTTTAGTTAGGATTCTTTTTGAATTTCATCGCGATGACCAGGAGGATCGGGAATAGGACAAGCAGCCCAATGATCCAATATTCACCTGGGGCAAATACATCGAAGGATTCCTTTAGCACATCCAGAGCTTCCGATAGCTGCATACCGGTTACGACATCTGTGATGACGAGGAACGACAGGCTGACGATAAAGATTGTGAAATAAGCGATAATAACCCTCATGCGAAATAGTCTCCTTGTTGATAAAACAGATGAGTTCTAATTTCCATCTTTTCCGCGTTACCTCTGGTTTATACGATCGTAAAAGCGGGATTGCGTCTGCGGCTAAAATGCGAAGAATTGGTTCATATTAACAATAGATGACCAGAAGGGGGAGAGCACGGTGGAAATGGGCTTGTATCAATTTGCCAATTTGGATGTGCATGAAGAGCTGCTGGCGGATCTGCGAAAGCTGGAATCGCGGATGCACGAAGAACTGGGCGTCGAAATTGCTTTAATTGCTTATACCAAAGAACCGCAAGAACAGAGCGGATAGATGACGATGTAGGGGGCTTAAACGTGAAGATAGGGAGAAGAATGAAGCAAAGTGCAGCGGCAATGGCATGTGTCATGGCGCTTACAGGTTGCTCCGCAGTACATTCCTCAGCAGGGACATCGCTTCAGCACCATGCGGCAGGCGACCATCACGATGCTGGCGCAGGGGCAGCGCCGCAGCCGAACCCGAACCCGCAGCAAACCGGACAAGCGTCTGCCCATCACATAGCAGCGGGGCAGACGATGCAGACCAGTGTGGCGATGGAGGGCGAGAATCACCGCAATACGCAAATCGCGATGAATCGGGAGCTGGCCGACCAGTTGATCCAGGAAGTGCATCTGGGCTCGACGTATGTGGCGATGACGGATCACTGCATCTACGTAGCGGTGGACATGGGTGGCTCGAAGGCCGGCAAAGGGGAAGAAAGTGCCTTGAGCAAGCAGGACGCGGTAACAGGCGCGGGCTTGTTCGGTTCTGGCGCTGGCGCGCAAATGGACTGGCGGACAGCGAAGCCGCTGGCACCTGAAACGCTTAACGGGATTAAGCGGATTTTGACGCGCATTTATCCCGATTCCCGCGTTTATATTTCCACGAACGCGAATTTTGTAGACCGCTTTATGTTCTATGACATGCAGCAGCGGGGTAACAAGCGAATGGACGCTTATCTCAATGAATTTAATACGATGGTGCAGTACGTATTTCCGAACGGAGCCTCTTGATGCAGGCAGCGGCCGGAGACGGAAGCAAGAAAGCCTCCAGCTGAAGCTGGGGGTTTTGCCATTTGCCGAAGCGCGTTCGGTATTTTTCGCGTGCTGGGGGAAAAGAAGGAGGATGTATGGGAGACAGATTTAAGGTTCGCGCGTATTGCTCTTCGCGCACATGCGACTATGTACATAAAGAGGATGTGATGACCGCGATTAACTACGAATCGGCGTTCAGTCTCGCGATTGCCTATAATGCTTATCCGGCTAAGCCGGGCTGTCCGTCTTGCGGACAGCCAATGACGTTCTATGCGCATAGCGTGCTTGAAGTGCCGTGGCCGAACGCTTGAGCTTGACAAGCTGTGCTCTCCTGTAGAATAGTTAGGGAATAACCTTTCAGGAGAGGATTTTGCTCGTTATGATGCATAAGCAATTCCCGTCAGAAGTCAGGCAGCATTTGGAGCACAAACAAACCGTGGTGCTTAGCCCGGAAGATCGCCGGTTGATCGGGACGGCCGGGTACGAAGCGCCTTCGGAGGATATTGTGACGGATGCCGTGCTTGCGATTTATTTGGGCAAAAATGTGCTGCTCAAAGGACCGACAGGCGCAGGCAAAACGAAGCTCGCCGAGCATATTTCCGCGCTTTTCGGGCTGCCGATGCACGCTGTCAACTGTTCGACGGATTTGGATGCCGAAGCGCTGCTGGGGTTCAAAACACTGCAGTTCAATGCGCTCGGGCAAAGTGAAATTGTTTTTATCCCTGGGCCCATTATGCAGGCTATGACCAAGGGTCACCTGCTTTATATTGACGAAATCAACATGGCGAAGCCGGAGACGCTGCCGTTAATCAACGGGGTGCTGGACCATCGTCGGTCGATTACGAACCCGTTCACGGGGGAAGTGGTCAGGGCGCATTCTGATTTTCGCGTCATTGCGGCGATTAACGAAGGCTACGTGGGCACGGTGCCGATGAATGAAGCGCTCAAAAACCGTTTTGTGACAGTTGACGTTCCATATCTGCAAGGAGAAGGGCTGCACATGCTGCTGCATAAAAATTCGATCCTGCGCGACGAGAAGCTGCTGCGAACGTTCGTTCAGCTATCGGCGGACCTGCTTGCGCTGATTGAAATGGGCCAACTGCCGGATGAGGCCGGTTCGATTCGCGCCTTGCTCGATGCTTGCGACTTGGCGGCATATATCCCGCCGAGACGTGCGGTGCAGCGCGCGATTGCGGATAAATTGGAAGATGAAAGGGAACGTGCGGCGGTTATGAATATTGCCGAGACGTTGCTATAAGGCGATGTTTGTAGGAAGCTTGAGTCTGCTGGACGAAAAAATCGATGCCAAGCTGCATATGCAGTTGGTGGATTTGGCGCGTTTGTTTACTGGGCGCAAAGAGCTCGAGGTGGAGGCGGCTTATCACGCGCACTACGCATCGGATGAACGGAAATTAACCGTGAGCCAATTTTGGTGGGATTACGGCTTGCTGGATAAAACGGCCGGGATGAAAACCGATGTGTATTTACGCGCGCTGGGCAGCGGCTGGTTTACTGGCGCGGCGGCAGTTCGCGGGTATCTGGCTTACAGTTCGGGTACATCGATGCCCAAGCTGGCGAATAGCGTATTTGCGCTCTGCGAGGATATGCGGCTGGAGCGCATTTGCCGTCGGCTGCGCCCGGGGACGGGAGCGGTCTTCGCACACCGGCACCGGATTCTCGCTAGCTACTACGCGCATAAGCTGCAGGTACATTTGCGCAAAGGGGAATTGGCCGATGCGGCGGTGCTGCTGCTGTACGGTTGGTTTACCGGCCAAGCGTGGCACGGCGAGCTGCCGGGGCAGTTCAGCGCGCTGGCTGACGCAATCGCGCGGACGTTTCCATTGCTGGAGCAGGTGGAAGAAGCCCAGCATACCGAGGATGTCGCGCAGGTGTGCCGCTTGCTGCTGGAGCTGTTGACGCCGTTTGTGGGCGCGGATGCGTCTGCGGCGTATTTTTGGGTGCAGGTGGGCAACGGGGCGGCGCAGCCGCTGCCTGCCGATTATCGCGGCGAGCTGAAGCGGGCGAAGCCGCTCGCCGGTAGTGCGGTGCTCCCCGACGTGGACGGGGAGCGGCAATTGCCGGGCCAGGAGCGTATGCCAACCTGGCACCGGGAAACCTCGGACCGCAGCCCGGGGCTGCTGCGGTTCGAGCTTGAGCGCGGCTCCCGGACCGCCGCGGAGGGTTCGGCGCCCCGCGAGGGCGATGCCGCCGATCAGGCGCTCGCCCTCGCCCAGGGGCGCTCGCAGCGCGCCAAGCGCACCGGCGCCGCCCGCACGGCGCGGCGCGAAGCGGTCGTGCCCCCGGACGGCAGGGCCGGGGGAGCTTCTTT
>NZ_JBCMUN010000046.1:0-3402 GCF_050467285.1 Paenibacillus oryzisoli
TTGACTTGCTAGCGAGATTGTTAATCTCATTAATGGTTAGTTACCTAACCGATTTGCTTACTCACTCGTTGTTCAGTTTTCAAAGATCAATGTCTTTCGTGCACTGCCGCGTTTCCGAAGCAGCGAGTAGTAATATACCATATTGTTTTTTCGAATGCAAGCACTTTTATTTGTTTGTGAAACTTAACAACATAACTAGTTGACCTGCAACGCTTGTCCGTCTGAGACAAGAATCATAATATAGCATAGCCTTGGCAAGAATGCAACTCAAAAGAACAAAAAGATCTCCCTGCAACTTGCGGTCGATCTTTCTTTCATAACCTTATTCCTATGTATTACTGTAAGAAAGCAGGTGCAGGCGGTAAATGGATAGTAAACCTTGCCCCCAGCTCCAAACGGTTCTCGACGGCAATTCTGCCGCCGTGGCTTTGAATGATTTTATAACTGACGACTAATCCTAACCCCGTTCCTGTAGCCTTAGTTGTATAAAAAGGTTGACCGATCCGCTTAAGCTGCTCCTCTGTCAATCCTGGTCCTTGGTCTAAAATATCGATCCGTATTTCTTCTTGCTCCATCCTGGCCTCTAGCTGAATCTCTCCACCTTTGGGCATGGCTTCAATCGCGTTTTTCAAAATATTAATAAAAACCTGTTTCAACTGGTTACCATCGCCGTGGAGCAGCAGCGGAGCTTCATTCGTATAAGACTGGCTGATTTGTACATTGTTTAGCGCTCCTTGTGTTTCCAGCAATACACTTACTTGGCCCAAAATGTCCCGCACATCCAAAACTTGCATCGTACTCTGGCCGGGTTTTGCCAATAAGAGCAGTTCATTTGTAATCAGTTCAATGCGTTCAAGTTCCGTACGGATAATGTCAAAATAGTGCGGGGATTCAGGATACTTCTCACGAGCCAGTTTAATAAAACCTTTGATCGCCGTGAGCGGATTCCTAATTTCGTGTGCGATGCCTGCAGCCAGTTGACCCACCGCATTTAATTTGTCCGAGACTCGCATAAGATCTTCCGTACGTTTAAGTTCCGTCACATCGCGAAAAAGCAAATGCATGGCCCGCTCTGAATTATCATGAGCAGGAATTGCGGTAAATTCGACGTCAATCGTTCGTCCATCCAGACGAATCAACTGATCCATCACACCCTTGCTTATGGATCCTTCATAGACTTGAGATATTTTTTCCCTAATCATACTGTGCTTATCTTCCGCTATAAAATCAAACACAGGACGCCCGATAATCTGTTCCATCCTCGCAGCATTGATAATTTTTAAAGCGGCTTGATTGCTATAGACAATATTATAATCTTGTATAATCACAAAACCGTCGGGCCAATTTTCAATGAGCTGCCGAAAAGAGGTTTCCAGATACTTGTTGTGACTGTCTTTACTTTCAAGCTCTTTTTCCTGCTGCTTGAAACGCGTCATGTCTTGTATACATGCCACATAATAAGGCTCATTCTCGTAAACGCCATTCAGAAAACCAAGCACAAGCCCCCATATAATATTCCCATTCTTATGAACGTATCTTTTCTCTACTTGCAGTGGTGCAGTCTCCAGGGCAATTCTTTGCAAAACGCTCTGACTAAATTGAACATCATCCGGATGCGTAAATTCAACCGTATATCTACCTTCTAACTCCAGCACGGTGTACCCTAACATCTCTGCGAAAATATCATTTGCTTTTAAAATAAGCCCTGAAGCATTAATCATGATCATCGCAATGGCGGATTTATCGAAGATCTCACAGACGTGCTCGTTTGTGAAAGCATTTTCATATTTTAATTGTCCCGTGAATAGATTCATCATTACACCCCAGTTACCAACATTCGTTTACACCTGCGGCCTGCTTGTAATGTTCAGTATACAACGAAATAGCTAGATCGGCTATTACTCTCATTTGAGTAGACCTTTTTGCAAAAAAATAAATTAAAAAAGCCGCCCCAAAGGCGACTCATTCATCTAATTGCAAATATGATTAGCTATGCTAATTCTGATGCCGAAGACCGGACTTGAACCGGTACGGTGGTCACCCACCGCAGGATTTTAAGTCCTGTGCGTCTGCCGATTCCGCCACTCCGGCCAATAAACAGCAAAAAAGCGGAAGACGGGGATCGAACCCGCGACCCTCGCCTTGGCAAGGCGATGCTCTACCGCTGAGCCACTTCCGCATATACTGGTGCGCGTAGAGGGACTTGAACCCCCACGGTCGCCCGCTAGATCCTAAGTCTAGTGCGTCTGCCAATTCCGCCATACGCGCGCATGCTTGATACTTCACTTCTTAGGGTAAAGTGGTGAGTCATGTAGGATTCGAACCTACGACACCCTGATTAAAAGTCAGGTGCTCTACCAACTGAGCTAATGACTCATAATGATTGTCTAGGGGTGATACTGGGGATCAAGGATTCGAACCTTGGCATGACGGAGTCAAAGTCCGTTGCCTTACCGCTTGGCTAATCCCCAATATGCAAAAAAAAGGATGGAGGCTGATGGATTCGAACCACCGAACTCGGAGAGAGCAGATTTACAGTCTGCCGTGTTTAGCCACTTCACTAAGCCTCCATGAAGATATGTGGTGCCGTCGAGAGGACTTGAACCCCCAACCTACTGATTACAAGTCAGTTGCTCTACCAGTTGAGCTACAACGGCATATTTTATGAAAAGAATGGCGGAGCCGACGGGATTCGAACCCGCGGTCTCCTGCGTGACAGGCAGGCATGTTAGGCCTCTACACCACGGCTCCGCATTAATCTAAAATGGTGGAGGCTGACGGGATCGAACCGCCGACCCTCTGCTTGTAAGGCAGATGCTCTCCCAGCTGAGCTAAGCCTCCATGGGATATTAGAAGAAGTGACCCGTAGGGGACTCGAACCCCTGTTACCTCCGTGAAAGGGAGGTGTCTTAACCACTTGACCAACGGGCCTCAAAAATCAGCCATTCTAAAAGCTGTGGGAAAAACTATGGCGGAGAGAGAGGGATTCGAACCCTCGCACCACTTACGCAGTCTAACCCCTTAGCAGAGGGTCCCCTTGAGCCACTTGGGTATCTCTCCAATAGGCTTGGTAGCGGCGGAGGGGCTCGAACCCCCGACCTTACGGGTATGAACCGTACGCTCTAGCCAGCTGAGCTACGCCGCCATACTAGACTTCTCAGTTGAAAAGGTGCTCTCAAAATGTTATTCCCCACTTTGAGAGCGGTTACTCCCCGAACAGGACTCGAACCTGTGACAACTCGATTAACAGTCGAGTGCTCTACCAACTGAGCTATCAGGGAACATTGGTGGAGCCAAGCGGGATCGAACCGCTGACCTCCTGCTTGCAAGGCAGGCGCTCTCCCAGCTGAGCTATGGCCCCAATTAAATTGCAAAAAAGACTGCTTGGCAACGTTCTACTCT
>NZ_JBCMUN010000047.1:0-1373 GCF_050467285.1 Paenibacillus oryzisoli
CTTCGTTGCAGCGTCAAGATCTTTCAGATCTGTGAAGTCATCGGAGTTTTTACCGAAAGCAACTGCGGTGAACATCGAGAATGCCATAGCAGAAGTAAGAACTACGGATAATGTTTTCTTCATAAGAGTGTGTTTCCTCCTGTATTTTGAAGTTTTTTGTTATAAAAACTTATAACCAATGGGACGACTACTGAATCACTTCGGATTCACTTGATAGATCATCGTGTAGCTTCGCGTCTATCATCTCGGCTACAAACTTAGTATACGATACTCTATTCATTCTTTCATTGCTAAGTATTTTCCAAGTGAGCGTCTCTGCCTTGAGCACTCAATCGGATTACTTACAAGTCCATTGTAGTGGCCGTTTGTAAAGGAAATTAGAAGTAAAGCTTAATAGAAACTAAATGTTGACTGAAAAATTGATGAAAACAACAAGCCCACATTCCATTTTTACAAAAAAGAAAGAGGCCCTTGCGGGCCTCTAGGTGAGAAGTAATTAAGGAGTTGCAGTTACCACAACTGTTGTGGATACAGATTTGCCATTTGGTGCGATAGCTGTTGCTACGAAGGAGCCTGTTCCAGTTACGGACACGGTGTTGTCAGCTTTCAATGTTACTGTCAAGCCGTCTGTCACATTTGTAATTGTGTAACGTACTTGCAGGTAGTTATCGTACGCTGCCAATACATCTTTCGTCGAGGAATCTTTTGTAGATCCTTCACTTTTGAATGTGTTTCCGTATTGGTTTGTTACCGTTACTTTGTTCATCAGGTAGAAGATGTTTTCGTTGTTTGCTTGCGCCGTTGTAAATGTTTTTGTTGTAGAACCGGCTGCAATTGTTTCTACGCGGTTCGCTTCATTTGTAACATTCACTTGCCCGCTTACACTCTTCGTTTCACCATTTGCTGCTACGAAGTACACAGTCACGTTCGCTGTACCTACTTTGTTACCAATGACATAGCCTGTTGCTTCTGGATCTGCACCGTCTTCTTTAACTTGCGCTACGGTATAAACATCAGATGTTACAGATGTAATTGTTTTTGGAACAGCCACCGCATTGCCTGCAGCATCTTTCGCGCTTACGATCAGTTCTTTCGCAAGTTTGCTTGTTGCCGCGTCACTTTCTGTTGCGTCAGTTGCAGCGTAAGTTGCATCATCACGTGTATTGAAAAGGTTGCCTACAGTGTTCAAGCTGTAAGTCAAGTTTTTCGCTTCATCTTCCGTAATGATGGTTACTTTTCTCGCAAGGCTCGCTACGCTTTGATCCACTACGGTACCTGCTACTGCACCTGTGTGGGTTGCTTCGCTCTTACGCAGTTCAAACTTCATATCCAAGCTAGTTCCTGCAGCCGCGCCAGCTGTGTTTACCGTAATT
>NZ_JBCMUN010000048.1:0-7489 GCF_050467285.1 Paenibacillus oryzisoli
GGCCGGGGCGGTGCGCCCGGCCGCGAAGCCGCCTGCTGCCGGCGGCAAAGCCGTCAGCAAGGCGCAGCGCGAGCGCGACCGCAAGAACAAGGGCGCGCCGCGCTGGCTCAAAGACAAACAGAAGCCGACGGAGTAGCTTCTGTCAATAATAAACGGCGGTGGGCATGGGCGTCCACCGCCGTTTTTCAATGCTGGAGCAGGAGGTTGCCCACATGCTCAAACGTATAGGCATCAGCTTACTTGTGCTGATGGCAGGTCTTGTTCTCCTTGCGGTGCTGCTGATCCGCTGGGTCAAGCCGGCCGAGACGTTGGACCTGGCCTATCAGGATATTTCCATCGTCAGCAAGCTGGAGGCGATGCTGGTCAATCGTAAGCTGGAAGTCCGACTATCTGAGTCGGAAATTAATGATGTAGTCAAAAAGCAATTATCCTCGCATCGCGAGCTTCCGCACGACCTTGAAATTGACGGCGCCAAGCTGCATTTGGATGGAAGCCGGCTGGATGCCGACGTCAATGTCACTTGGCAGGAGCGGATTCCGGTCGGCGTACATATGGTGTTCTCGCTAGCTTGGCAGCCGCCGAATCTGGTCATTACACCGCAGCAAGCGGACATTCGCGGCAAGCTGCTGCCGGCTTCCTGGTTAACGCTTCCCCAGACGGTCATTCCGCTGGAAAGCTACCTGCCCAAGCTGATCGGCATTCGCGCCGTGACGTTTGAGAAGGACGCCGTCGTCGTGCAGTTCAAGGCTTTTCAATAAGAGGGGTTACGCCACGTTCCCCTCAGGTTCTCTCGCAATTTCCACCCGCGATCTCCGCGAATACAGAATAATAGCAAACACCGCGCACATCCCCGCCGCAACAAACCAGATGGCCACGTCGAGGCTCAAGTGATCCATGCCCCAGCCGACGCCAAGCGGCAAAACCGATCCCCCAAAACCGCCGGCTGCGATCAGCGCGCTGGTCGTCTGTTCCGTTCGGCCCGGCAGCAGCTGATTCGCATAGATCAGTGCCACGGCGTACATGCCGGCCATGAACAGGCCGAGAATCAGTACCAAAGCGAATGAGCTCCACATTTCTCCGCTAAAGATCCACACCAACGCGGTGACAACCGCCCCCGCAAAAGAAACGATCAAATAGCGGTAATACGTCATACTCTCCGCCAATCTGCCGGCGAACAAGCGTCCGCCTACCATCGCAATCCAGAAAACGGTCACCGCCAGCGTAGCAACGGAGCTGGAAGCGCCAAGCCCGTCTTTGAAAATCGAGGGTAAGAAATTGACGATGGCGTTCTCCATACCGACATAGAGAAAGAATACGACCATGAATAAGCCGAGAAAAGCAAGCGATTTCCGGTTCAAAGCGGATGACCGCTGCCCTGGCTGCGAGCGATCGGCTTTATTGCCGAGCAGCTTGTCATGCTCGCCCAAAGAAAGTCTGGACCAGACACCCCCGGTCATTAGCGCGCTGAGGGCCAGCAGCAGAAAAGCCATGCGCCAGACGCCGCCCGCGATGAGCAGGCTGGAAATCAGCGGCATGCAGAGCGCGCCGAGTCCGAAGGCCACCTCCAGCTTGCTGAAAGCGATCGCTTGCTGCTCTTTCGCTGCAAGCAGCACGGAGGTGGAGATGCCGGACTCGACCAGTCCGAACGCCACGCCTGCGATGAACGTGAACAGCACCATAAGCGTCCAAGGCGGGAGGAGGGCAATCATCGTCATCGCCAGAAAAAGTAAACCGAACGCCAGTGTAATCATCGTCCTGCGGCTTAGATAGCGAACGGACCATGGCATCGCCAGCACGCCGAGAAGAAAGCCGCCGAATTCAAGGAAGACGAGCGTGCCGCCGGCGCTGTAGCTGCGTCCGTAATGATGAAGCAATTCGGGAAGCACGGCGCCCAGGATTACGTGTGTACAGCCGGTCAACAAGTAGGACAGGCATCCCATAAAGAGCAATCGTTTCATGACTTTGCGCTGCCTCTTTGCTCTTTCTGCTTATTTTCATTGTAAGTCAAGACATAATGAATCGCTTCAGAGACGGATTCAACCTGGCGTCCGGCTTGCTTCTTCACATCGGGATGCGCCGAGCTCATTGCAAAGCTGTGGGGCGTAATGCCGAACATGGAGACATCGTTGAAAGAGTCGCCTACGCAGGCGATTTCCTCTGCCTGAATGCCGAGCTCCTTCGCGAGTACAAGCAGGGAAGTTCCCTTCGATACCGCTCGCGGCATAATGTCGAGGCAGTCCTTGTCGGCGATGTACACATCGACGAGATTGCCGAGCTCTTGCTGCAATTGATCTTTGAGCGCCAGCAGCGGCCCCAGCTCCCCGAACAGGGAGAACTTGCAGATTGGAAAGCTTTCATGCAGCTCATTTGCCAACGCTTCGTTGAGCACGAATTGCTCGAACATGCGAGCCTGAATCGCATCGGAAGCGGGGCTGAGCTGGCCGATATGATTCGCTTCGCCGGAACAGAACAGCTTCACCGCTTCGACCTCTTGAATCATGCGGAAGACCCGCTGGGCCAGCGCCGTCTCAAAATACTTCGCCTGCAGCAACGCCCCATCCGCCAAGTGAATAAAAGCGCCGTTCTGCGAGACGATATAAGCTTCGTGATCGATTTCCTCCAACACCTGACGCATTTCCGCGTGCATTCTTCCTGATGCCAGGCAGAGCTGTACATCGGAATTTTTGACGTGCAGCAGCGCGTCTTTTTCCCGTTGTGCGACTTTTTTATCATGGTCCAAGAGCGTTCCGTCCAAATCACTTACGATGAGTTTAATCATGGCTGTCTTCTCCTCCTGCTAAAACAAGTTTCACTTCATTCGCATTCAGCAGCTCGCGCATGCTGCTGCTCACTTCCTGATCGGTAATCAGGACATCAATTCGATCAAAGCCAACGACGCGGTGAAAAAGTCTTTTCCCGAACTTCGAATGATCAGCAAGCACGATGACCTGATCCGCGTGCTCTATCATGGTGCGAACAATATAGCTGTCTTCCTCGTCGGGCGCCGAGAGGCCGTCTTCCGTAATGCCGCACGTCCCGATAAAAAGCTTATCGACATGATAGTCATGGATCATCTCGAGTGTTTTGGCTCCCCAGACACGGTGGTGCTTCTTATCGAGCACGCCGCCGAGCATGTGAATCGTAATCTCCTCGTTGCGCGTCAGCACCGCCGCCGTTTCGATGGAGTTCGTGACGACGACGTTATGCTTCGAACGCAGAGAGGCCGCTGCATGGAGAACGGTTGTCGAGGCATCCATCATGAGATAATTGCCATCCTGCACGAGACTGGCCGCCGTCTTCCCGATCGTCAGCTTCGAGGTGGATGCTTCCTGCATGCGCTGCTCATAATTGCCGATGTCTTTGGATAACGTAGGCAGAATCGCCCCGCCACGGGTACGGACAATCGTCCCTTGCTCCTCCAACTTCACCATGTCTCTCCGGGCGGTATCCCGGGAAACGTCGTACAACTCGCAGATCTGATCCACCGTGATGCGTTTATTGGTGGCTAAGTATTGAAGAATGGCCTGCAAGCGTTCCTCTTGAAACACGCACGATCACGCTCCTTTAACTTACGTGTTTATAAGTAATTATAAGTATAGTGCTTATTATAGATGCTCTTTCCTTATCTTTCAATCCTTATTTTTGCATAAAAAACCGTGCATCTCGCTCGAATCAGAACGAGAGCACGGCGGAAGGTTGCGCTATTTGGTTGTCGGTTTGCGGGTCTGTACATAGCTTGGATACGTGATTTCACCGGCATCGAGCTTGCGGATTTCTTCTTCGTTCCATCCGCTGATCTTGTTTTTGCCAGTCACTCCGGTCAGTTTGATGTGATAACGTGAAGCTAAGTACTGATGCAGCGTAGTCATCTCATCCGGTGTTATTTCACGAAGTGTATGTTTGCCATGCAGTTGACCCAAGATCACGCCGATCGATTCCGCGGCCATACTCGTATTCGGCTGAATGCGCGTGCTGCCGTAGGCGATGGCGGAGGATCCAACATTTTTGCCTGCCGCGATCACGTTCTCGTAGTTTTTCAGCAAAAAGCTGCGCAGCGGCATTCCATATTTGTCCGGGCGCCCCATTTCGATGCCCCATTTGTTGGCGCTTGTGCCTTGGAGATCGAGCGGGTAGCCCCCGATGCTGACGTTGTCCCAGAACATCGCCCCGGACAGCAGATCGGACGGCTTCAAGGTATAGTCCAT
The DNA here is from genome assembly GCF_050467285.1 of Paenibacillus oryzisoli. Classification (GTDB taxonomy): domain Bacteria; phylum Bacillota; class Bacilli; order Paenibacillales; family NBRC-103111; genus Paenibacillus_E; species Paenibacillus_E oryzisoli_A. The sequence continues at coordinate 4,206 of NZ_JBCMUN010000048.1, forward strand.
TTCATAGTGATTGTATTCCCGGATATACGGATACTTCGGTTCCTCGCCAAGCTCGGCTTTTTCCCAACCTGGCAGCGTTTTGCGGAAATGATTCAGGATCAGTCCCGTCTCTTTGTTCCCGAGATACACGGCTTCTTGCACGGATTCCTGCTTGGCAGGGTCTACGGTATAGACGAGCAGCGCGTTGATGAGCACTTCGCCGTCACGTTGATTCACCGCATTTAAGCCGCGCAGGAAGACGCGGTCATTGGACGGATGGTACGCCTTCGTCATGCCGCTGAGCCCGATCGCATACGACTCATTGACATAACCGCCGCCAAAGAGTTTGGATTTTTCTTCCGGTTTATAGGCGTTGAATGTCGTATTGAACTTTTTCCAATCGACGTTCTTGAACTTCATCATCATGCCGGCGCTCATGTATTCAATCTCTTTTTGCCCGTAAAATTTCTCAAGCCCAGGCAGCCTTTTCGCATTCAATTGCGAGATGAGCGCGGCGAAGTCGCTGTTTTCGACCCAGTAGGTGGCGGAGATGCGTTTGGTTTCTTTTTTCTGCGTTTGATAGACGATGGAGGCGATCTTGTGTAAATGATCCGGTGTTTCTTGCTCTTCTACTTTATTAATCGTAATGCCCGATTCTATTGGAATGTCTTTGCCGAGTTTATTCATATAAGAAGTGAATTCTGAGAGTTTGCGGATTTTCCCGTTTCGGAAGCCGTCGAACAGCTCTGTCGCTCGGCCTTGAACCAGCAGGTGCCCTTGATCGTCGCGGGTCTCGTCGAGAAACAGCATCTGGCCTTGCAGCACTTGTCCGCCGAATGCGAGGTGAGGATCGAGAATTTTGACAGTCAACCCTTCGTCCGCGGCGGCTCTGGCCAAGTAGAGTCCTTCGAGTTCGCTGCCAATGAGCACAACATCCACATTTTCGGAAGGGTAGGCGGGCGGCGATGTCTCGGTTGGCGTCGGCTGTGCGGTTGCAGGCGCTTCTGTCGCTATCGGCACATCTGGATGCGGAAGATTAGGGGCATCGGCTGGCGCAACCTGGTTTGTCCCGCTTTTCAAATACAGCGTGCTGCCGGTAATAAGTGCAATAATCAGGATTAGCGCTCCGAGAATGATGAGTTGTACCCGCCTGTTTTGTAAACGCATACAGTAGCCCCTTTTTCTATGAATTTATGCTCTCAGTTTAGCAGTTTCGACACGGTTTTAATAGAGTTCACACATTTAATTAAAAGATTTTGTAGGATCACCCCCATATATGGAGTGGGCAGGTCGAATCCTTGTAGCATAACCAGGAACCCTTCGCGAAGGCTCCATACCATTTTTAAAATCCAATTATCCAATCCATAAGGAGTAGTGACAATGAAAAAAAATATGATGAAAAAATTCGTAGCAACAGGAATTGTTTGTACAATGGTATTAGGCGGCGCTTCCGCAGCATTTGCAAAAGGCAATGATAAAAACGATGATCACGGCCGCAATAACGGCAACAGCTACAATCAGAAGTATCAACCGGTTCCTACAATTCAGGGGAATAACAATAACGTCAATATCATTCAAATCAACTTCAACGATATGAAAAATGCGCAGTGGGCGATGAGATATATCGCAAGTCTGGCTTCCAAACGCGTTTTCGAAGGCTATGAAGACGGTTCCTTCAAACCTTCCCAATCCGTATCCCGTATCGAAGCGATTACAGCGGCTGTTCGTCTGATGGGGCTTCGCGATCAAGCGGAATCCGCTGAAGAAATGGCAACTAAATTGAACTTCAAAGATGCGGACAAAATCCCTGCATGGGCTGTCGGCTACGTAGCCGTTGCTCTTGAGAACGATCTCTTCTCCGAGAACGAAGATTCCGTTCAACCCAACCAAGAAGCGAACCGCCTCTGGGCAACGACGCTGCTTGTCAAAGCGTTGAAACTGGAAGGCGAAGCGAAAGCGAAAATGAATTCCACACTGCCGTTTAAAGATGCGAAGCAAATTCCGGCAGGTTCCGTAGGCTACATACAAGAAGCGCTGGATAAAAAGCTGGTCGACGGCTTCGAGGACAACACGTTCCGTCCGAACCAAAACGTCACGCGTGCTGAACTTGCAGCGCTCCTTGACCGCACAAGCAACCAACTGCCTGACCAAGATGTGAACACAGGTACTGTCGGCGCAGCCGTGTATAACAATGTTCTGATTTTAACGCAAAACGGTTCGAGCGTTTCGTACAACTTGCATCCAGACGCTTTCATTCTGCGTAACGGTGTGAAAGTTGCCGCTTCTGAACTGCTTGTTGGCGATACTGTCAAATTCCGTATGTACAACAACACGGTTGTTTATGTAGAGGTGACAGGCCTTGGTTCCGCAACGCAGCAGCCGCTGGATGTGACAGGTATTTTAAACAGTACAACGCTTGATTCTGCAGGTAAAATTACTTCCGTTACCATCACTAACACGACAACAGGTCAAGTGGTTACCTATAATGTAGCTTCCACGCTTGCATTGACAGGCAACCTCGGTTCCTTCACGCAAGGGCATGTGGTGCAATTGAAAGGAACAGGCCAAATCGTTTCTGCGATCGATGTCAAATAAGGTAGTTACCGTTTAGACGATTATAAATAGAAAAAGGTTAGATTAGCACACAGGCCCTTGCACAAGCAAGGGTCTGTTGTGCGTTGCCCTTCGCATAGTTTGGAAAGCGGAGAGGGATGCTAGGGGTATCTTTTTTTAGGGGAGTGTCAGCGGATGGAAATGAATGATTCTTTATTATCCACGTTTAAAAAGTATTATGAAGACTATCGTGAGGGAGCGGGCGTCGATCAAAGCTTTACGGATGCGTATCAAGCGACGGCTTTCCATGTTATTTATCAGACGGAGCAGTACGCGCAGGAAGGAATGCTGACCGAGATTCAGAACGTTATCCGTGAGTTCCATGAACTTGGTCTGCAAGTTGGGACAAGCAACGATGCGCTGAAGGAGCAGTTTGAGTTGGATCTGATTGGGCGGATTTTGGATCATCCCGGGCATTCTTGATTTTTTATGGGCAAAAGGTTGCATTCTTTCGGCCGCCATGATATATTACGGTTCCGGCCAAAACGGGCTGAAAATTTTAGCGAAAAACGTAAAATTAAAGCTTGCAATTGGTTAGGCGAGTATGCTATATTGTAATTCCGGCCGCGAGAGCGGGGCGGAAATGAAAGATATTGATCTTTGAAAACTGAACAACGAGTGAGTAAGCAAGTCGAGTAATCGACATTAATGAGATTGAAAAATCTCGCTAGCAAGTCAATGAGCTATTCAGC